>NZ_LR134365.1:0-150000 GCF_900637305.1 Cardiobacterium hominis
CTTTGTCGGTGTGCAGCACGGTGCCGTGGTCGCTGACGATGTGCATGCCAGTGGCGTTGATGTCGCCTTGTCCCGCCGCCACGACGACGGTATCGCCGGTGATGGTGCCAGCTTTGTTCTGGTGGATTTCGGTTTCGACGTAGTCGCGCGTGTGGGTGCGTTTGAAGAGGCCGCGTTGTTTGCTTTCGCGGGCACTGATGATGTGCTCAACGATTTCTCCCGCCTCGGCGTCAACGCCTTTGGCACCGTAGAGGTATACCTGGCTTTTGCCGCTGTCGAGTTCGGCGGCTTTCATGGTCAGTTTGCCATCGGTAGCGATGACGGCCAGTTTGCCGTCGCCGGTGGTGTGTACGCCTTTGTGTTCGCTCTGGTAGTGGTAGTCCTAGTTGCCCGCGTCCTTTTTGTCGAGGGTTTGTTCGTAGACAAATTCTGCACCCAGGTCGGTTTTTTGGCCTTCGGCGGTGATGCTGTGGCAACTGGAAAGGCAGGCAAGCAAAACCGGCAGCAGCATCACTATCGCCCATAGGCGGTGTTGAGGCTGTGCCGGTTTTGCGGTGGTGGTCATGGGGTTACTAGATGTGTAAGGGATGCGGGCATTATGCTTGTTTGGGGCCAAGCGGGGCAAACACTGGGCTCGTCGTCAAGCGAGAAAAACACTGGGCGCGTCGTCAAGCGAGGTAAACGCTGGGCTTGTCGTCAAGCGGGATAAATGCTGGCTTCGTCGCCAAGCGGCGTCATTACTGGGCTCACCGTCAAGCGGGATAAATACTGGCTCCGCCGCCAAGCGGGATAAATGCTGGGCTCACCAATAAGCGAGGCAAATACTGGCTTCGCGCCAAGCGGGATAAATACTGGCTTCGCGGCCAAGTGGGATAAATGCTGGGGTCGTACAAAAAAATCCGTCGCAGGGCGGCAGATTTTTGGTTTTCACCAAGGCGAAAGTGTCAGCTTTGAGCATTGTGCCTGTCTCGCCGCATGGGTAAACGGCAAGAAGCCTTTGTTTATCCCGCTTGGTGGCTTTTTCCTATTGCAAACCGCGTGGGCAGTGTCCTCATCCTGCGCTTATTCTTCATCATCAGTACCCGTCAGATACCACACCATAAATTCGTAAAAGCTGTTCCAATGTGGCAGTGCATCCGTACCAAGCAGTTTTTGTTCGCCCAAATTAAAATCCCATACGGTGCCGTCATCTTTGTTATACAGATAACCTCCTTCGCCTTCACCGGTAGAAAAGGATGTATTGTTCGGGCACTTCCCAGACTTCGCGGGCGAAGAAGGCTGTGCGAAGTAATGATTTTTGTGGTGGTGAAGGATCTACAATGGGAGAAGCGCCACCCCGATAGGTTCAAATTTCGGCCCATAGTAAGTTGAATAAAATTCATAGAATTCAGAATTTTTGGGTATATTTAGTTCATCTAATATCAACATACTTTCTTTTCTTCGTTGTTCACTTTTCAATGTCTGAAAAGGCTGTTTGCTCATAAGGTTTGCAACTTGTTCTTTCAGGTTCATTATTATCCTCCAAAATAAATTACTATACTCTATGCTTGTTATTCATCATCGGTTAGATACCACACCATAAATTCGTAAAAGCTGTTCCAATGTGGCTGTGCATCCGTACCAAGTAATTCTTGTTTACCCACATAGTAATCCCATACGGTGCCATCATCTTTGTTATACAGATAACCTCCTTCGCCTTCACCAGTGGAAAAAAGTATGTATTGTTCGGGCACTTCCCAAGCATCGTGACCAACGAAAGCAGCATGCAATAAATAATTTTGTGGTGGCGAAGGATCTACAATGGGAGATGCGCCACTCCGATAATTCAAATTTTGCCCATAGTAAGTTGAATAAAATTCGTAGAATTCAGAATTTTTAGGAACATTTAATTCATCTAATATCAACATACTTTCTTTTCTTCGTTGCTCACTTTTCAATGTCTGAAAAGGCTGATTGTTCATAAGCATTGCAACTTGTTCTTTCATGTTCATTATTTTCTCCGGGATATTGTTTGGCTCGATCTATCCAATAAGCAGTTTGGTCATTTCCAAATATACTCCTATCTTCAGGTACAGGAAATTTAGGATGCGCTTCAGGCCAGTATGGATGAACAGCCTTCCGCCCAGTTTGATTTGTAAGATGCAAATGGGTCTGCGCACTTAATTCAAATAATGCACCCCGCCCATCTTGTTGGGCATGGTGAAGTTGTAATTGCTCGTACTTGCCATTCTTAAGTACATATGGCGCCCTCCCAGCTTGCATTAGTTGTAAGTTGGTTCGCATATCACCATTTTTAATAAGTGGTTTCGCATTCGGATCAATCTGTTGTTGATAAACCCTATATTCCAATTTGGTGCCGTTTTGTGGCGCCTGCCATCTTTGTTCCCGTACAAAGTAGTTGTTATTGGAATATTCCTTGGTGCTGTTGGGAATAAATCCTGGCTTGGCATCAGGGTTCTGGTATTGCTCCATCCATTTATACTTATCGTTATTTGTCGTTTGCGACGATCGTCGTGTTGGATCTGATACAAATTTGCCTGTAGTTGGATTTGTGCTGAGTCCATTAGACCAGCGGAAGACATCGGGTTTGTTTGCATCTACAACCACCACTTTGCCGCCAACAATATTGACCTCGCGGTAATAGGCGTTGCCGCTAGTGTTTTTAGCGACGGTTACCGGCCTGCCGCCATCAAAGAAGCTGTAAACCTCCTGTCCATCTATTTTTTTCACAGTCGCATTGGCAGGCAGTTGTGGCCATAGGCAGTCGTTATGCACCCAAACGCCGCTGCTGCCTTTTTCTCCCTTGATGAAATAGGTGTGATAGTCGGCGACGGTCAGGTTGTAGGCCTGGAGCGGTTCTTCCGCGATGCGGATGCTGCGCACGGTGTGCCAGCGTTTGTCATCTCCCAGCAGGCGGTAGCCTTGCCGCAGTTTGGCGGCTTCGACCCACTGCGCGTTTTGTATTTCGCCCCGGTAGTCATGTCCCGGCGCGGCGGTGAGCGGGGTGTCCGCCTGTGCGAGGAAGGGGTGGATGGTGTTGGAGACGATGGTTTGGCTTTCGCCGCCCGGCGCCGTTAGGGTGAGATAAACCGTTTCGGCGTAGTCGTTTTGGTAGTGTGCCGTGACGGGTTTGTAGGCGGTGTTGCCTGTTTTTTCGTCGGTGAATTATAGAAACTTAGTATTTATCTTGATTGACCAATTTCTCAGCCATCACAAACTATATAGGAAACAAGTCGTCTAACATTCTCTTGTCTATCAATCTATCAAAGAATCTTAACGGGGAAAGTTAATGCCTTATCCCCTTCAACATAACTCCATATTATTTTATGCATTCTGTCTAATTTTTTTGTCCTGTCTTCCACATTCATAAAGTTCATTATGAACCTCTCAAATTCATTAGAATTTATTCCTCGAATAACACTTCCGTCTAATGTTTTTGTTTCTATTAAATTGACGGAAATTTTATTTACAATCCCTTTATATCTAAAGAACAAGGTTGCCTCATGGCTATCATGGTTATGCTGAATTTTATTCAAAAAAAGATGTTTATTGTTCATAAACAGCTCCGCCAGTCCAATAATTTGTAAATTCATCTCTAGTCATTTTATAACTAGTCCCATGCCACGGATCATGAATGATCATTTTACCATTTTTATCAGATCCTTTTACAACTACCCAATGTCCAATTTTTTCTCCTTTTTCCCACATCATGGCCGCCCAAGATCCTGTTTTATTTAGGGGTTCTAAGCTGTCTACAGAAACAAAATTTCCTTGCCAGCGTCCTGAACCTAGCTTATTTAAATCTCTAGCAAGGTCGTTAGTACTTTTTACTTCTAGACCCAATGCAGTTTGTTTTGCAAATATATTTCGATCTTTTAATAACATTTCGCCGCAAGCAGCGCCACACGAGACATTGTTTATTTGTTTTACTACCTCAGGATTGGATATTTCATCCATTACTTTCCAGGATCCACCAGCACCCGCTTTGAAATCAGAAGGCATTTTTGTGGTTGCACTTTCCGGCAGAAATTTGGGAGTGACAGAATATGTTCTGGCATGAGCTATTGCAGCACCTCTTGCTGCTGTGGCAAAACCCGAGCCAACATCTAACATTAATTGTGAATTGGCTGCTGCCCCTTCGGATAGTCCCAATCCTTTTAGGGTATTAACCATTGTGGTCTGGCGCTGCTGGCTTCTGCGGGCACCAAAATTGTCTGCACCGGTCATAACATGGTCTGTAGCAGATACAAATCCTGCTGTGCCTAAATAACAGGTCGCACCTCCAGATTCCAGGCACGCCGACATGGCGACGGCAGAAGCTGCTGCTTGTGCAAAACCACCAGCCATTTCTGCAGACGGCAATACATATCTATGCAGCTTGCTGTTGTCTTCAAGTTCAAATTTTATCTTTTTGCGTGTTTCGTAATTTTCTACTATCCTTGGGTTATCTTTAAGGTATTGCAAGGATTCTTTTTGCTCTGCTGCGTAGTTTTCTTTGAATCGTTCATCTTGGATAAAGTCTATGATGTACTGGGTATACTGCTCACACTCTGCGGCACTTTCAGTACAGCGCGCTTTAACTGTGTCTTTTAGTATTTCGTAAGTTTTTTTGTTATCAGCAATACTTTGTTTGGGTTCTAATGCGGTATATGTCAGGTAATAGTTGTTATCCACCGCATTCCCCGCCGCCCTACTTGCCCCGTAAGCGGTCGTGCTGTTACCCACGGCCGCTCCGGCTCCCGCTGCCGCCAGGCCGAGGATGTTGCTTATGGTCTCTTTCTGCTCCGCCGTCAGCTTGCTGCTGTCCGAGGTGCCATAAAAACCTTTGGCAACTAGCGGCGCGCTGTATTCGGCTGCGCCGGTTATCGCGGCGCTGGTCGCCATGTCAGTACCACTGCCACCGTTGGCTGCGCTGGTCAGTGCTGCCAGCGCCGCATGCGCGGCGATGTGTCCCGCACTGCCTTCGCTACCGTGTGCTTTCGCGTATTGGCCAATCTGGTAGGACACCAGCGGCGCCGCCGTGTTCGCTATTGTGCCCAACGCGCTGTCTGTCGGGGTCAGGCCGCCTTTGAGCATGTCCACCCCAATCGTCAGTTTGTCTAGTTTGGCCGCGGTTTCTTCGTCACCACGCTCGCGGTAGGCATCCGCCTGTTTGCGCAAGTCGTGTTTGATTCCTTGGGTCGTGCCGTCAAAACCCTGCATCACTTGCGCCGTGCTGGTGATGTCGCGGGTCACTTTGTCCGCATCAAAGCTCACGCTTGTCGTGCCGTTGTGTTCTTTGACGTGCTCCAATGTGATACCCCGGTTGGCATTTTTCGCCGCCTCTGCCGCGCTTTCTCCCGTCAGCAGGCGCTGCCCTGCGTCATCGCCGATGGTGAGGTTGGCGGTGTTGACGCTCCCTATGGTTACCCCTTCTTGCGAGCGCTGTTCGCGTCCTATGCCGAAGGTTTTGCCCACGCCGCTTTTGCCGACGTCCATAAATTCGCGTCTTTGTGCTTCGCCTTGCTCGAGTGTATCGCCGCTGAGCACGGCGCTCACTCCCAGCGCGATGCTCTTGCCTTTGTAGTTGCTGTAGTTGTGGATTTCTTCGCGCACCAGTCGGTCGGTGCTGAAGTGGTTTTTGCCTTCGGCTTCGGCTTTTGCCGTGCTGGTAATCAGTCCGCCCAAGACGGTCGTGCCTGTGTTGTGGATGCGGTAGCCGTCGTCTCCGGCATAGAAGCCGCTAACCCCGCCGGTTTTGTCCTGGCCGCTGTTTGCCAACGCGTCGTTTTGTTTGATGCTGCCCGTCAGCGCCTGGATGCGGTTGTTGCCGCTTTCTTGTACGCCCCGCACCGCGTCGCGCTGGCCGCTGTCGATGTTGACGGTTTTTTCGTGCGCGTCAACGCGGGTGTTCTGGTAGTCCAGGTTCACCGACACGCCGTAGCCATAGAGGACGTTGCCACTGAGCGCGTTCTGTCTGCTCTGGTAGTCCATTGTCCCTTGCGGGCTGTGGATTTCTAGGTCGCGCGTGTTGCCCTCTATGCTTTTGCCCAGGATTTGCGCGCCGTTGAGGAGGGTTTTGCCGTCGCCGATGTCGGTGTGGCCGGAGAGGCCGCCGATGTGGCTCAGGCGGTAGGTGGTGCTGTTGCCGTTGGTTTCGCCTTTGCCGATGTTGGCATTGGCGGTTATGCCTAGACCACCGCCGTTACTGCCACCCTGCAGGGCAATACCACCGCCACCGCCGCCGCTGTGTTGGTCGCTGTGGATTTCGCGGCGGGTTTCTGCCGCTTGGAAGGTTTTTTTGCCCTCGACGTTGAGCATGGTAACGGCGCTGCCGCCCAGGTCGGAGCCGGTAATGTTCAGGGTGCTGCCCGCACCTTTACCGCGGATGTTGAGGTATACGCCGCTGTCGCCTGTCAGCTGGCTGCTTTGCAGGATGTCTTCCCGGCTGCGCTGGTGGCTGCTGCTGTGCTGGCTGCCGCCGCTAATCGAGAGGTTGATCAGGGTGCCGCCAGAGCCGCTTTGGACGGCTTCGTTTACCGCCTGGACGGCTTTGTATCCGCTCCAGGCGGCATTGGCCGCCGCCATCGCCTTGACCCGCGCGTTGTCGCTTTTGCCCAGGTGCTGCAGGTTTTTCCGCGCCATTTGTGCCGCGTTGACCAGGGCGCCGCTCAGGTTCACGGTGATGCCTGTCTGTTTGTAGCGGCTGTTCATTTCTTGTTTTTGTTCGCCACGCATGACGTCCAGCTCGGCGCTTTGTGCATTGAGGTAGACGTTACCGGCGCGGTTGCGTTCGGCCGGGCTGAGTGCCAGCCATTGTTCTTTGGTGAGCGGCCCGCCTGCGCGTCCTGCATGGACGATGGCCCCTTGTTCGCGGTAATGTCCGCCTGCGTCGATAGTGACGTTGCCGTCTATCGCCCCGACCACCGTTGCGGTGTGGCCTTTCAGGTCCAGGGTGTTGTCGCTGCTCTGGCTACGGCTGCCAAGGGTGACGCCGATGCCGCCCGAGCCCATCAGCCCCACTTTGCGTTTGCTGTGCCGCTCTTCGCTGTGGTAGGTGTTCTCCCCGGCTTTGAGGGTGATGTCGCCCTGGCGGGTTTGTAGTAATGCGCCGTGCTCGCCAACGATGTTGCTGCCAACGGCGTTGATGTCGCCACGGTCGGCAACGAGCGCCACGCTGTCGCCGGTGATGTCGCTGGTTTTGACCTGGTGGGCTTCCCAGCTTTCGTAGTCGCGTGTGTGGCTGCGTTTGAGGAAGCCGCGTTGTTTGCTTTCGCAGGCGCTGATGGTGTGCTCAACGATTTCCCCCGCCTCGGCGTCAACGCCTTTGGCACCGTAGAGGTATACCTGGCTTTTGCCGCTGTTGAGTTCGGCGGCTTTCATGGTCAGTTTGCCATCGGTGGCGATGATGGTCAGTTTGCCGTCGCCGCTGGTGTGTACGCCTTTGTGTTCGCCCCGGTAGTGGTAGTCGTAGTTGCCCGCGTCTTTTTTGTCGAGGGTTTGTTCGTAGACAAATTCTGCACCCAGGTCGGTTTTTTTGCCCTGGATGAGGGTGGTGCTGTGGCAACTGGAAAGGCAGGCAAGCAAAACCGGCAGCAGCATCGCTATCGCCCATAGGCGGTGTTGATGCAGTGCCGGTTCTGCGCTGTTGGTCATGGGATGAGGAATGAATGCGGGCATTATGCCTGTTATTTCACGTCAAACGGTGTGGTTACGGGGTTTCGCGCAAAAAAATTCTGCTGTCTTGCGGCGGATTTTTTTATTTTCGCCAAGGCTAAAGCCTCGGTTTTGGGCGTTGTGCCTGTTTCGTCGCCTGGGCAAGCGGCAAGAAGCCCGTGTTTATCCCGCTTGGCGGGTTTTCCAGCTATCCAAACCGTGTGGATAACACAAATGGCTAATTCTACGCTTGCTCTTCTATATTGAAATTATTTTTAAAAAAATCCAGCCATATTTGTAATGGCTCGGTATTCTCTCGTTCGTTCCAATATAATATTTTTAGCCATGACAATACATGTAAAGATTTTCCTGACATTAACCATCCATCATTTATGTTATGTATCAGCATCTTTTTGGCTGCCAAAAACAATTCTTCTTTATCATATACTCCTTGCTCATTATGCAAACAATAAGCGTATTCTATTGTCTTCTCATTTTTTGTTCTTTTTATGTTTGGTGTTTGTTTACCGTAAGCTCTTTCATAAATTTCTATACCTGTTTTATAGGATTTTGCATGTAAGCAATACAATATAATGTCTTCATTATATAAAGAATTATCATACAAAGGATCAGTATCGGAATCAGGATTATCTAAGAGATCGATCTGATAGAGTTCAATTGCCTTATGCCATAAAGAAAAACAGTTTTCTCTATCTCTTATCCAATACGCCAAGGCTAGATTTGCATGCAATTTTTTTTGCTTGAAGCTAATGTATTCATCTAGATTAGGCCCCATACCCTCATTTCTAGATATGGCAAACTGCAGCCAATCTATGACTCTATCTAGCAAAGGTTGATATTCCTGCGCTAGCCCAACTAAGGCCGCTTTTATATAAGCATTAAGATCGCTCATGGCAAAGTTGCCTATGGGATCATTTGTCATATCAATCTCTTGATTCATGGTGTATTGGTAATACCATTCTGCATTATCTTTACTAAGTGGCAATTCAAACATTTTTACTCCTGAAGGATACCATTGATAACTTTATTCATAGTGGAGAAATCAACCTCACCGCTTGCTGTTGTATATACAGTTACATTTCCTTTTCTTATTTCATTCATAGCTTTCGCTTTAAGCAAAGGTGGAAGATTTGAATGTTGAATATAACCTTCTGCCTCTTCCAATGCTGCAGATAAGGTTTTTTGATTACGGAAGGTTGGTGATATTTCACCGGCAGCCGGAGTACTACGGAATTTGTTATCCCAAAGTTCAACCGTTCCTGTTTTTGGATTGACTGTGATGACATCATTGCCATGTTTGCCAATTCTATCGCCCCATTTTAATACACGCCTTCCTGAAGCGGCAAGATCATTTGCCAAATCAATTTCTGCCAAATAGCCATTTACCTGCGAATAACGAATATTAACATTAGGACTATCTAATTGTTTGGGGATATAATCTAAACCTGCAACGGGTGAAGGTAAATCAGGATGTAGCGCTTTCCCATTAAAGACCCGTAATTGAGATGATGAAGCATCTATTGCACTTCCTGAAGGAGGAATAGAGGGTGGCGTAGTCTTTCCTAGATGCTTCGTTTGCGAAATAATTTCTGGAATTTCTGGTCTTTTATAAGGATTTAGAGAATCCGGCTTTATATAAACTCTTTTTCCATTGTTACCAGGGACAAAATATCTCCCATTTTCAAAATACACTTCTCCCCATGGCCCATATCTTACACCTGTTCTGGCTATGGATCCCCCATTAGGACCTCGTAGTATATTTGTATTATTTGGCTCGAACGCATACCCTGTATTATTTAAAATAAATCTAGGTTCACCAGATTTTATAGGAGTTGCTTCTGCTAAAGAAACAGGAGAAGGCTTATATAAGCCTGCCAAATTCTCGGATTCTGAGGTCATCACAGGTTTGTTTATGCCTAGCCCTTTAGATGCCATCACTTGACTCGCGCCAGCACTAAACATATCAGCAATACCAAGCACCGAGAAAAATGTCCCTGATATTGTATTGCCTTGCTTTATTTCATTTATACCGTGGTAAGTGGTCCCTGCTCCGGAGGCGCCAACAGTAGTACGCACCATGTTACTCAGCACTCCCGAGCCACCCATCGCCAATGTAGCTCCATGCCCCATTTGTGCATAGTATTGATCTTCTGCTGCCCATCGATTTTTATCTTGCGCAGTATGATAGATTCTGGAGTTCTTCTGGAAACCACCCTGATCAATAACATCACCAATTATGAATTTGTGTGTAATACGTTCAGGATTAAGCTGTTTCCATTCTTCTTTATGCTTATCTGTGCCGGCAAACGGATAGGAATAATTTGTCTGTTGCATTACAGGTTTATTACTGAACAAGAGGTCATATACTGCCTTATCAGCATATTCCCTACCGTATTGTTTTTCGGTTTCAATATGATATTTGTTAACAGCATTATTGAGATAACGCCATTCCTGTTCGCTAAGTTTTTCACCTCTTTTTGCTTTGTAGAGAAGATAATCACTTTTTTGGTTTATTTCGTTTTCTTCAATGACGATTGACCGGTCTAATGGTGAATCTGTTCCTTTTTCTACATGTTCTTCGCTTGCGGTAAGTCTTCCCCAAGCGAGATCGCTGAGGAAGTTATTCTCCACCGCATTCTGCGCGCTTTTTCCTGCGTTGTAGGCTCTCGCGCTATTGCCGCCTGTCATCGCGCCTGCCCCCGTCGCCAGGGCACCGATGGTCTGGCCGAGCGCGTTTTTTTCTGCCGCCGTCAGTTGGTCAATGTTTTTACCGTAGAGGAGTTTGGCCAGCTGCGGCGCGCTGTATTCGGCTGCGCCGGTTATCGCGGCGCTGGTCGCCATATCAGTACTACTGCCACCGTTGGCTGCGCTGGTCAGTGCTGCCAGCGCCGCATGCGCGGCGATGTGTCCCGCACTGCCTTCGCTACCGTGTGCTTTCGCGTATTGGCCAATCTGGTAGGACACCAGCGGCGCCGCCGTGTTCGCTATTGTGCCCAACGCGCTGTCTGTCGGTGTCAGGCCGCCTTTGAGCATGTCCGCCCCAATCGCCAGTTTGTCTAGTTTGGCCGCGGTTTCTTCGTCACCACGCTCGCGGTAGGCATCCGCCTGTTTGCGCAAGTCGTGTTTGATTCCTTGGGTCGTGCCGTCAAAACCCTGCATCACTTGCGCCGTGCTGGTGATGTCGCGGGTCACTTTGTCCGCATCAAAGCTCACGCTTGTCGTGCCGTTGTGTTCTTTGACGTGCTCCAATGTGATACCCCGGTTGGCATTTTTCGCCGCCTCTGCCGCGCTTTCACCTGTCAGCAGGCGCTGCCCTGCGTCATCGCCGATGGTGAGGTTGGCCGTGTTGACGCTCCCTATGGTTACCCCTTCTTGCGAGCGCTGTTCGCGTCCTATGCCGAAGGTTTTGCCCACGCCGCTTTTGCCGACGTCCATAAATTCGCGTCTTTGTGCTTCGCCTTGCTCGAGTGTATCGCCGCTGAGCACGGCGCTCACTCCCAGCGCGATGCTCTTGCCTTTGTAGTTGCTGTAGTTGTGGATTTCTTCGCGCACCAGTCGGTCGGTGCTGAAGTGGTTTTTGCCTTCGGCTTCGGCTTTTGCCGTGCTGGTAATCAGTCCGCCCAAGACGGTCGTGCCTGTGTTGTGGATGCGGTAGCCGTCGTCTCCGGCATAGAAGCCGCTAACCCCGCCGGTTTTGTCCTGGCCGCTGTTCGCCAACGCGTCGTTTTGTTTGATGCTGCCTGTCAGCGCCTGGATACGGCTGTTGCCGCTTTCTTGTACGCCCCGCACCGCGTCGCGCTGGCCGCTGTCGATGTTGACGGTTTTTTCGTGCGCGTCAACGCGGGTGTTCTGGTAGTCCAGGTTCACCGACACGCCGTAGCCATAGAGGACGTTGCCACTGAGCGCGTTCTGTCTGCTCTGGTAGTCCATTGTCCCTTGCGGGCTGTGGATTTCTAGGTCGCGCGTGTTGCCCTCTATGCTTTTGCCCAGGATTTGCGCGCCGTTGAGGAGGGTTTTGCCGTCGCCGATGTCGGTGTGGCCGGAGAGGCCGCCGATGTGGCTCAGGCGGTAGGTGGTGCTGTTGCCGTTGGTTTCGCCTTTGCCGATGTTGGCATTGGCGGTTATGCCTAGACCACCGCCGTTACTGCCACCCTGCAGGGCAATACCACCGCCACCGCCGCCGCTGTGTTGGTCGCTGTGGATTTCGCGGCGGGTTTCTGCCGCTTGGAAGGTTTTTTTGCCCTCGACGTTGAGCATGGTAACGGCGCTGCCGCCCAGGTCGGAGCCGGTAATGTTCAGGGTGCTGCCCGCACCTTTACCGCGGATGTTGAGGTATACGCCGCTGTCGCCTGTCAGCTGGCTGCTTTGCAGGATGTCTTCCCGGCTGCGCTGGTGGCTGCTGCTGTGCTGGCTGCCGCCGCTAATCGAGAGGTTGATCAGGGTGCCGCCAGAGCCGCTTTGGACGGCTTCGTTCACCGCCTGGACGGCTTTGTATCCGCTCCAGGCGGCATTGGCCGCCGCCATCGCCTTGACCCGCGCGTTGTCGCTTTTGCCCAGGTGCTGCAGGTTTTTCCGCGCCATTTGTGCCGCGTTGACCAGGGCGCCGCTCAGGTTCACGGTGATGCCTGTCTGTTTGTAGCGGCTGTTCATTTCTTGTTTTTGTTCACCACGCATGACGTCCAGCTCGGCGCTTTGTGCATTGAGGTAGACGTTACCGGCGCGGGCGCGTTCGCCCGGGCTGAGTGCCAGCCATTGTTCTTTGGTGAGCGGCCCGCCTGCGCGTCCTGCATGGACGATGGCCCCTTGTTCGCGGTAATGTCCGCCTGCGTCTATATTGACGTTGCCGTCTATTGCCCCGGTGATGTCAATGGCTACAGCGGCTTGAGATGGTGAACACAGGGTAAAGAAAACCAGCACTGTAAACTTGTCCTGTCAGGTGATGGGACAGGCTTTACTACACTACTAATGGCGTAGTTCGGAAACATTGACAAATTTGGCGAACTTCATCAAACCATGTTCAATATTTTATCCTGACGACTGTCAATAAAGCTAACCGTTTAATGGCTTCCAGTTGTTGATTATATCAGTTAAAAACTTTCTATATTCTAGTTCAGGATGAATTTCCATAAAGCGTTCACATGCATGTTTTGCATATTCAAAGCAGACTTGTTCAGATACATATACAGTAGAGGAAGGATCATTAAAGCCAACTGCAAAATAAACACCATCAAAGCGATCTTCAGGATAAGGACTATTCATGTCTGGATAATACCAGTAACACCCCTCCTCTCCACAGCCATCGTATTCCACCAAGTTAGAATAAACGGCTTTTAAAAAAAGGCCATCATGATAAAGAATATTAAAACAACGCTTTATGGTGCTCTCAGGATTTGAGTTTAATATATCCTTTGTATTATAAAAATAACTCATAAATTGGGTGCCATTTATAGGCTCCAGTTTTTTTGATATATAAACAGGAATTTTATTTTGGATGTACATTTGTTACCTCTTTAGTTGCTTCATTGTTTTGCATTTTATTAAATACATCAAAAGCGCTTATACCTTCAGCAATAAATTCCACATCTATTGATTCAGGTTTGCACTCATTATTCTTATATTTCTTCTTATTCATAATAAATCCCTTATATTGCTCCAATAAATAAAATATCTGTTCATACGTCATTAAAACTACATACTCTTCTATATAATCACAACTAATAATAATTTCATTTTTTCCCAAAAAACAGCTATGTGCATTACCACTATATACTGTAGTAGCTCCTTTTTTTGAAAAAACCAAAAAATCATTAATCACCAGTTCTACACTAGATAGGCTGTTACCTATCTCATCATCCATCCAAGCTGATAACTCTTGAGTTCCTACACTCAATTTATTATTAGCAAATGGAATATACATGTTTCTGTCTTTATACCAATAAAATTCTATTTTGCTATTTGTCACATTTAATCTCCTTTGTAAATAGGCCACGCTGTAGCACCTGTACCATCAGGTTTATTATAGTATCCTTCTATTTCTAAACCGCTATCTGATTTCCCTACCCAAACTTCTTTTTTTGTTGGGTGTGGCTTGGAATTCTTAAATGCGCTTTCAATTTCTTGCTGAACTCTTCGGCGGCTCCAAAAGTAAGGATAAAAAGTTGTTTCACCTGACTTTTTTACCCATGTATTAGTACTTGGATCGCGTACAGAAATTCTACCTTTCTGAACGCCATTAACATCTACTTTGCCTGTTATTTCGTCTATTTTTATATTATGGCTTCTTATATAGTGTCCTCCAGAACCTTTTTTAATCCCGTTTCTAATCGTTAGATTTCCATCAAGAATATGATCCATTCTGATAGACGCTGTATGCTCGATATTATGGGATTGATTTCTTATTAGCTGTAAAGGAGTTAGAGAGTTGCTAATAAATGCGTTTTGAGGAAGAAACATATCTTCCGTAGTCTTTGAAACTGTTCGCAATTCTGCATCCGCAGTTCCATTAGCTGTTTTAGGCAGTTGAGTTGCAGGAGATATATGATTGGGGCTCGATGGAGCTCCATCAACATATTCCGGCAGAAATTTGGGAGTGACAGAATATGTTCTGGCATGAGCTATTGCAGCACCTCTTGCTGCTGTGGCAAAACCCGAGCCAACATCTAACATTAATTGTGAATTGGCTGCTGCCCCTTCGGATAGTCCCAATCCTTTTAGGGTATTAACCATTGTGGTCTGGCGCTGCTGGCTTCTGCGGGCACCAAAATTGTCTGCACCGGTCATAACATGGTCTGTAGCAGATACAAATCCTGCTGTGCCTAAATAACAGGTCGCACCTCCAGATTCCAGGCACGCCGACATGGCGACGGCAGAAGCTGCTGCTTGTGCAAAACCACCAGCCATTTCTGCAGACGGCAATACATATCTATGCAGCTTGCTGTTGTCTTCAAGTTCAAATTTTATCTTTTTGCGTGTTTCGTAATTTTCTACTATCCTTGGGTTATCTTTAAGGTATTGCAAGGATTCTTTTTGCTCTGCTGCGTAGTTTTCTTTGAATCGTTCATCTTGGATAAAGTCTATGATGTACTGGGTATACTGCTCACACTCTGCGGCACTTTCAGTACAGCGCGCTTTAACTGTGTCTTTTAGTATTTCGTAAGTTTTTTTGTTATCAGCAATACTTTGTTTGGGTTCTAATGCGGTATATGTCAGGTAATAGTTGTTATCCACCGCATTCCCCGCCGCCCTACTTGCCCCGTAAGCGGTCGTGCTGTTACCCACGGCCGCTCCGGCTCCCGCTGCCGCCAGGCCGAGGATGTTGCTTATGGTCTCTTTCTGCTCCGCCGTCAGCTTGCTGCTGTCCGAGGTGCCATAAAAACCTTTGGCAACTAGCGGCGCGCTGTATTCGGCTGCGCCGGTTATCGCGGCGCTGGTCGCCATGTCAGTACCACTGCCACCGTTGGCTGCGCTGGTCAGTGCTGCCAGCGCCGCATGCGCGGCGATGTGTCCCGCACTGCCTTCGCTACCGTGTGCTTTCGCGTATTGGCCAATCTGGTAGGACACCAGCGGCGCCGCCGTGTTCGCTATTGTGCCCAACGCGCTGTCTGTCGGGGTCAGGCCGCCTTTGAGCATGTCCACCCCAATCGTCAGTTTGTCTAGTTTGGCCGCGGTTTCTTCGTCACCACGCTCGCGGTAGGCATCCGCCTGTTTGCGCAAGTCGTGTTTGATTCCTTGGGTCGTGCCGTCAAAACCCTGCATCACTTGCGCCGTGCTGGTGATGTCGCGGGTCACTTTGTCCGCATCAAAGCTCACGCTTGTCGTGCCGTTGTGTTCTTTGACGTGCTCCAATGTGATACCCCGGTTGGCATTTTTCGCCGCCTCTGCCGCGCTTTCTCCCGTCAGCAGGCGCTGCCCTGCGTCATCGCCGATGGTGAGGTTGGCGGTGTTGACGCTCCCTATGGTTACCCCTTCTTGCGAGCGCTGTTCGCGTCCTATGCCGAAGGTTTTGCCTACGCCGCTTTTGCCGACGTCCATAAATTCGCGTCTTTGTGCTTCGCCTTGCTCGAGTGTATCGCCGCTGAGCACGGTGCTCACTCCCAGCGCGATGCTTTTGCCTTTGTAGTTGCTGTAGTTGTGGATTTCTTCCCGCACCAGTCGGTCGGTGCTGAAGTGGTTTTTGCCTTCGGCTTCGGCTTTTGCCGTGCTGGTAATCAGTCCGCCCAAGACGGTCGTGCCTGTGTTGTGGATGCGGTAGCCGTCGTCTCCGGCATAGAAGCCGCTAACCCCGCCGGTTTTGTCCTGGCCGCTGTTTGCCAACGCGTCGTTTTGTTTGATGCTGCCCGTCAGCGCCTGGATGCGGTTGTTGCCGCTTTCTTGTACGCCCCGCACCGCGTCGCGCTGGCCGCTGTCGATGTTGACGGTTTTTTCGTGCGCGTCAACGCGGGTGTTCTGGTAGTCCAGGTTCACCGACACGCCGTAGCCATAGAGGACGTTGCCACTGAGCGCGTTCTGTCTGCTCTGGTAGTCCATTGTCCCTTGCGGGCTGTGGATTTCTAGGTCGCGCGTGTTGCCCTCTATGCTTTTGCCCAGGATTTGCGCGCCGTTGAGGAGGGTTTTGCCGTCGCCGATGTCGGTGTGGCCGGAGAGGCCGCCGATGTGGCTCAGGCGGTAGGTGGTGCTGTTGCCGTTGGTTTCGCCTTTGCCGATGTTGGCATTGGCGGTTATGCCTAGACCACCGCCGTTACTGCCACCCTGCAGGGCAATACCACCGCCACCGCCGCCGCTGTGTTGGTCGCTGTGGATTTCGCGGCGGGTTTCTGCCGCTTGGAAGGTTTTTTTGCCCTCGACGTTGAGCATGGTAACGGCGCTGCCGCCCAGGTCGGAGCCGGTAATGTTCAGGGTGCTGCCCGCACCTTTACCGCGGATGTTGAGGTATACGCCGCTGTCGCCTGTCAGCTGGCTGCTTTGCAGGATGTCTTCCCGGCTGCGCTGGTGGCTGCTGCTGTGCTGGCTGCCGCCGCTAATCGAGAGGTTGATCAGGGTGCCGCCAGAGCCGCTTTGGACGGCTTCGTTTACCGCCTGGACGGCTTTGTATCCGCTCCAGGCGGCATTGGCCGCCGCCATCGCCTTGACCCGCGCGTTGTCGCTTTTGCCCAGGTGCTGCAGGTTTTTCCGCGCCATTTGTGCCGCGTTGACCAGGGCGCCGCTCAGGTTCACGGTGATGCCTGTCTGTTTGTAGCGGCTGTTCATTTCTTGTTTTTGTTCGCCACGCATGACGTCCAGCTCGGCGCTTTGTGCATTGAGGTAGACGTTACCGGCGCGGTTGCGTTCGGCCGGGCTGAGTGCCAGCCATTGTTCTTTGGTGAGCGGCCCGCCTGCGCGTCCTGCATGGACGATGGCCCCTTGTTCGCGGTAATGTCCGCCTGCGTCGATAGTGACGTTGCCGTCTATCGCCCCGACCACCGTTGCGGTGTGGCCTTTCAGGTCCAGGGTGTTGTCGCTGCTCTGGCTACGGCTGCCAAGGGTGACGCCGATGCCGCCCGAGCCCATCAGCCCCACTTTGCGTTTGCTGTGCCGCTCTTCGCTGTGGTAGGTGTTCTCCCCGGCTTTGAGGGTGATGTCGCCCTGGCGGGTTTGTAGTAATGCGCCGTGCTCGCCAACGATGTTGCTGCCAACGGCGTTGATGTCGCCACGGTCGGCAACGAGCGCCACGCTGTCGCCGGTGATGTCGCTGGTTTTGACCTGGTGGGCTTCCCAGCTTTCGTAGTCGCGTGTGTGGCTGCGGCTAAATAGTCCACCGCCTTTGTGGTTGCTGGAGGTGACTTCTTTGTCGATGATTTCGCCATGGGTCACGTCTATGCCTTTGGCGCCGTAGAGCTGTACCCGGTTTTTGCCGCTGTTGAGTTTGGCCGCGTTGACGGTGAGTTTGCCTGCGCTTGCGCTGACACTGAGCGCGCCATCGCCGGTGGTCTCTACTCCTTGGTCTTCGCCATGGTAGCGGTAGTGGTAGTTGCTGCCGCCCTGGTCATCCATTTTGACGTCGTGGGTGTATTCGGCACCGAGGTTGACTTTGTCGCCGCTAATGATGGTGCGGCTGCTCTTGTCACCCAGGTCGAGTTGGGTCGCCTTGAGGTTGGTTTCTTTGGCACCGCCGAGGATGACGGTGCTGCCGGTAGCGTAGCGTTTGAGTCGGCCGCTGTCTTCGATTTGGTGCGCGCTGTGGTAGCTGCGGTTTGCCGCGCGGTCGGCGCTGCCGTCTATGTCCGAGGTTTGTGGCTGGAAGTTGAAGGTTTTGCCCGCGGTGGCGCTGAAGTATTTGCCAGCGTTGATGGTGCCGCCTTTGCCGTCGAAGGTGTCGCGGGCGTGGACGTTGCCATGGTCGCTGGTCAGCGTGCCGCGGTTGGTGATGTTCTGGTATTGCAGCGAGAGGCTGTCACGGCCGCCGATGCTGCCGTTGTTGTTGAGTGTGCCGCTGCCACTGAGGTCTATGCGGTTCGCACCAATGGTCGGGCGGCTGGTGTCCAGTTCGTCCGGCTGAATGCGGGCGTAGAGTTGCGGCACCTGGCGGGTGACTTGGCGTCCGTCCGGCAGGGTGAAGGTGCGATCGACCATCAGGATCATGTCTTGGTCGAGATGCTTGGCCTGCTCGGCGGTGAGTGACACTCCTGGGGCGATTTGGTAGCGCTCGCGGAAGCTGTTGCCCGCAGCGGTCAGTGCGGCAAACTGGCTGGCATCGTCGTGATAGCCCTTGAGGTAGCGGTAACCGGTGTTGCGGGCGACCATGTCGGCGACGAGATGGTAGTTGTAGTAGCGGTCGCCGATGCTGCGGCTGAAGTCAGTGTAGGGCGTGCCGACAGTGGCGCCACTGCCGTAAGCGGCGTTGTTACTGAGGTCGCCGTAGCGGTTGGGGTTTGCTGTGATTGCCGTTCCTGTATAGGGGAGGCGGTCGCGATACTCCGGCAGGTTCTGCAGGATGCGAAGAAACGCCGGATCGTGGGTGACCAGTCCCAGTGATGCCGCGTCCGGCATGCCGGGAATGCCCGGCACCGGGTCAACGTTGGCCAGGTTAAGCTGGTAGATACCCTGGGTTTGGGTTAGCAATTGCGGCAGGTTGGGGGTCATCACACGGTAGGGAACGGCCCTGCCTTCTTTGTCAATGGCATCCAAAATGCTGCTTTCGTGACCGCTGCCGCCACCCGTGCCACCGGGGAAGGGTACGCCACCTGTGCCACCGCCCTGATTCGGGTTACCACTAATCTGGCCGCCTTCATTAATCGAGCCTATGGGAAAGCGAACAAATCTTTCATCCAGTATGGGCGGGGTGTAGTCCTCGCCAGCGTCATATCCGATAAATTCCTTCAGACGGGTGTGCACTTTTCCATCTATGGCGGCGGTATAACGCCTGCCCTCCCTGTGCCCGCCATTGATAGCATTTTTGCCAACCCCGCCAATGCGGCCGGCGGCAATGTGTCCTTCGTTATAGATGTCTTCGCTGTTAAAGGTGAGTGTGCCGCCCGCTTTGATCACGCTTGGATTTTCAGCGACCGGGCGTTCTTCTATATCGGCCAGCTTGTAGACGTATTTAAAGGGGGACATGGGCAGTTCCCGTTCCGACCGTCTGTTCTCCGGCACCCATTCCGTGGTGGTTCGTTGGCTTGAATAAAATTCGACGTTTTCTTTGGGGGAACTAAACGTCCCCAATTGAACGTTGGCAAAATTGTCAACCTGTTTGCTGTCAATATTGAGATCACCGGCAGCATCAATAACGGCATCATACATGTTGACCAACTCTTTTGCCTGACCGAAGGCTACGCCATTGCCATCAAGCTCCCTGCCGATGTTAATCGTTCCCAGACTTTCAATATGGGCGCCACTGTCGTTCTTTATGGTTTCTGCGCCGATTTCTACGCGATTGGCGCCCTTAACGATAGAGTTTTCTCCTGTATTAAGGAAGGATTTCGTACTAATGGCAACATGCGCGCCATAGATTCTTCCGCCATCCCTGTTTTCTATATATTCTGGTGCCTGAACGGTTATTTTGCCCAAGCTAGAAAGTAGACCTCTATTAATAATATATGCGTCACTGGATACTTTGAGGTTTTCGTTAAATGCAAACTTGCCTTCCGGCGCAAACTCCAAACCGCCAGTAGCGCGAATGACGGCCTCTCCGCCGCTATAGTATTGGCCGGTCATGGAATATTTGTCTTGGGTCTCAATATTCATATTACGACCCGAACGCACGCTTTCCATTTTTTCCGCTTTTTTCGCGCGCAGTGTCAGCTCTTCCCAGCTTTCGATTTTGCCGCCGCTGACGCTGCCGACATCGGCTGCGATGTTTTTGCCGACGATGTAACCGCCACTGCTGTCAATGGTGGTGTCTTTCGCGGTGATATCGAGTTTTCCCTTGCTGATGATTTGTCCGCCGCGGTTGTTCAGTTTTTCGCCGTCGCTCGTGAGTGTCAGGCTTTCCCGGCCAATCAAGTGGCCGTTTTCGTTATTGATGGCGGTGCTTTGTAGGTGATGCGCTGTCGCATCGATGCTGCCGCCCTGGTTGTTGAGCTCTGGGGTGTTGATATGTAAGGTTTTGCCGCTGTGGATGTTGCCGCCTTCGTTGTCAAGGCGGGCGGTGTCCAGTTCCAGGTCTTCTTCGCTTGCCAGCACGCCGTGCTTGTTGTTGATGGCGCTGCCTGCTTTGACATTCAGCGTCAGTTTGCCTTTGCTGGCAATGTGCCCCTGTTCGTTATCCAGCTCCGGGGTGTTGATGGTGACGTCCTGGTCGCTGACGATGCTGCCGCCACGGTTGCCCATCTGTGGGGTGCTGACGGTCACGCGCGTTTTGCCGGAGAGGATGCCGCCGTTTTCCAGCTTTTCCGCCGCCACGTCCGTTTCGCCTGCTGCGGCAGTACCGCGGTTTTTCAGGGTGTTGCCACGCAGGAACAGTTTTTCTTTGGCATGGATGTCACCGCTGTTGTCCACGCTGGCGGCATTTATGTTGGCATCGCCCGCGCTGCTGATTTTGCCGCGGTTGTTGAACTCGGCTGTGTTGAGGGTGAATAGGCTGTTAGTCAGAAGCTGGCCGCTGTTTTCTGTTTTTGCGCTGTTGAAGGTGAAGGTGTTTTGGCTGCTGATTTTGCCGCTGTTGTGGGTTTCTTCGCTCTGGATGTGCAGGGTGTCGGCACTGCCGGTTTCGCCGCTGTTGTTCAGTTGTTTGCCGTTCAGGGTGATGTTACCGGCAAAGAGTTGTCCGCCCTGGTTGAGCTGGGTAAAGCCGTTATAGTTGAGCTGCTCTCCCGCCTGGATGCGCCCCTGGTTGTTGAGGCTGCCACCGTTTAAGGTCATGTTGTGTCCGGCAAGCAGTTGACCGCTACCGTTGTTCCAGTTGCCAGGGTTGTAGAGGAAAAGGTCGTGGTTACTGCTGATGCTGCCGCCGCTGTTGTCGGCTTGCTGGCTGCGGATGGTCAGGTTGTGGTTGCTGTTAATCGTGCCGTGTTTGTTATTCCACGTGCCCGTCACGTTGATGTTGCCCTGCTTGGCGATGTCAATGCGGCCGTGGCTGTTGTCCAGTTTTGCGGTGTTTAGTTGCAGGGTGTTGGTTTTGAGGGTGCCGTGGCTGTTGTTGATGTCACGGCTGTCAAAGCGCATTTCCTGGCTGCGCAGTTCGCCATGGCTGTTGTCCAGGGTTGCGCCGTTGGTCAGGGTCAGACGGGCAAATTCTGCCGTCTGATGGTTGGTGAAGGAGTTGCTGGCAGTCACCGACAGCATATTGTTGATTTCAAAAACGCCACGGTTGTTGAACTGTGAACGGATTTTTAGTGTGCCTTCGGTAGATGGTTGCTCATTGTCTGTGCTGCTACCGGGCGCCGTCGAGGTTGTATTGGACGCGGCCGAGTTTGCAGGTTTTTGTGTACGGATGGTGCCGTAGGGGTTATTGGCGGTGTCGTAGTCGGCGGTGTGGATGTTCAGGGTATATGGCCCGCGCTGGGTGATGCTGCCGGTTTCGCTGTTGTTCAAGCGGTTGGCACTGATGTTCAGCAGGTCGCCGGAGATGGTCGCGCTGTTGTTGATATCGTTGCCTGCACTCAGGTTCAGCGTATTGCCTGCAAACAACTGGCCACCATTTGTGATGTCATTGCCCGCGCTGAGGTTCAGGTCGCTGCCGGAGCGGATTTGTCCACTATTGGCGATGTCTTTGCCCGCCTGCAAACTGACACTGTTGTTGGCGCCAATACTGCCGGCATTGGTAATGCTCCCACGCGCCTGCAGGCTGAGGCTGTTGTCGCTCGTGATACTGCCACCACCGGTATTGTTGATTTTTCCGGCGCTGATGCTGAGCGAGTCAACCCCATGGATTTGTCCGCCATGGTTGTTCACCTCCCCTTTGACCTGGATGGGTTTGGCACGGTAGAGGAAGAGTTCTCCGCGCGCATTGTCTAGCTGTGAGGCCTTGATGTCGGCGCTTTCAAAGGTGCTGCTGCCATCACGGTTGTCCAGCTTGCCCTCGCGCAGGGTGAATAGGTTGATGGCAACATTGCCGTGGTTTTCGTAGTCTTTGCTGGCAAGGTCAATTTTGCCGCCCGTGGTGATGCTGCCACGGTTCTCAATTTTTTCAGCGACCTCAATGCGCCCCGCCGCCCCTTTGCGCGTCTCTTCGTTTTTGTTTTCTGCGGGTTGTGGTTTTTCGGTGTGTTGTTCTGCCTGGCGGTCTTGCAGGCGTGCACCATCATGGTTGGCAAAGATATTGCTGCGAATGGTGAGTGTTTGGTCGCTGCTGTGATGCAGGGTACCGTCGTTTTTGAGTCCGGTGGTTTTGATATCAAGCTGGTTGGCAGTAATTTCTCCCTGGTTGTGCAGGGTGCCGGGCAGGGAGAGCTCCAGTGCGTCCGTCTGCAATTTGCCGGCATGGTGGACACCAACGCCTTTTTCTGTACCAATCAGGCGGATGCGGTTGGCATACATGCCGCCCAAGGCGCTACTGTCCACGGCAAAGCGGACCGGCTTATCCGCTTGCTTGCTGCTGTTTTCTATCGTGCCGTCGGCATGTAGGGTGTTGTTGCCGGTGATGAGGTCAATCTGGCTGCCTTCGCCGTGTATTGCGCCATTGATTTTGATTTGCCGCGCAAGCAGGGTGGTGTAGTCATGGTTTTGTGCGTTCAATCCACCCGACGCGATGTTGATCACGCCACTTTCTGAGCTGTGTTGTACCGGTTTGCCTTGTTTGATTTCTACCTGACCGGCGGTGTAATGCACTTTACCGGCGTTGATGAAGCCACCGTTGACCATGATGCCCGCCGGGTTGGCCACGATGACATCGGCCTTTTTGCCCGCAATTTCGATTGTGCCCTGTAGGTTGGAGGCGGTTTGGCTGCGTACCTGGTTGACAATGAGGTCAGCTTCGCCCCTGGCCAGGTGCGGGTTGCCGCTGACGACCCCGCCGGTCTGGGTGGCGGCGTCTTTACGGGCGTTATTCATGATGGCGCCCGCCGAATCAACATCGAACTGGCTGTAGCGGTTCATCGAGATACCAGACTCATCCGGCGTCTGGATGTCAATCTGTGGCAGACCGTTGGCGGTTTTTAAAACGGTGGGGCGCTCGTGGGCGGCAGCCAGGTCGTCTTCGGTAATGACGCTTTGCGCCCACAAGGATGCAGGCGCAAGGCCACAGGCAAGCGCAAGGCACGCCGGGAGCAGTCCCGTCAGGCGGCGGGATGGGGCAGGTGCCGGTTTTGTTATTACCGTGGGCATAAAACAAAGGCAAAGAAAACCAGCACCGCAAACAATCCTGCCAAATGGCGGAATGAGGCAGGTGCTGGTTTTTTTATGGTGGCGTGCATAAATGATTCGGGGGGATTCAGATAGTTTGCTGCAAATACGCAGTTATCTGTTTTCCTGCACTATTTGCCAAAGACGCTTCCAGTTTCGAGATAATTCTTTTCCCAGACTGGCAGCATTCTCTTGATTTCGTGAATACTTGTACTTTTGGGAGCGATGGTTTTAATTTCGTCATTGATGTAACGACGGACAAAATCAAAATCATGCAATATGACCCGCGACAGGCAATAGCCTATACCAACGAATCCTTCCAAATTCATTGGCATGTTGGTTAACAGCTCCTCCTCATCCTGCCAATGATAATATTGCTGGATGATATTCAGGCCGCGTTTAAAGAAATCCCGGATATATACTTCAGCTTCTCTCATGGTATGTACAAATTTACGATATACTTGGGTTTCTAGTGTGGCATCAGGACGAAGAACGGTTTTTTTTGATATCCACATTTCTTTTTCATCGTCAATTTGTAAACTGAGCTTGTTTGCCTTCTTGTTGACTAACATGACCACTGGTTGGGCTGATAGTGTAAAAGACCAGAGCGGATCTATATATAAAATGCTGTGCTTCAAAGTTTTATTGCTAAAACGTTCGCCAGCATATTGCCAGCCTTCGTATTCAGATGCGATTTGTTTGCACAACGGGGCAACACTTTTTTTGGTTATTGAACTCATAGGGTTTTCTCCTGTCAGTCTGAACGTAAAATGTAAATCTCTTCTGGTACAACGCCTTTTCTTAGTTCAGCCTCTTGTGCTTTACGGCCTACGCTCTTAATACAACCTGTTCCCATCACGCAATTTTGATAAATGCTGGACTGATTCCGTTCCAATCCTGCACCGCCAGTTTTGTTCTCTATGCCAATATTGCCATTTTTGTCAAATTTTATATGGGTGACTTCCTTTCCTGTTTTCAGGTCTATTGCCTTGAACCCCGGTGGTACCGGCATTTTTGCACCCGGTGCACCACCGCTGATGAGTTGATCCAGTACGGCCTTTTCTTGGGTAAGCGTATTGCGCAGTGTAATCCCGGTCGTAACCTTTACACCTTGTTGCTCAAAGAAAGACGCACTTCGGTTTACAGCCGCTTCATGTATCTGACGGCTCAATTGTATATCAGTAATTTTTCCTGAAATCTCCCAGGAGCTGATATATTCATAATTTCCATTTTTTGGATTTATCTTGAAATGGTGTCCTGCAGAATCTTTGTACACTGGATTAAAACCATCGTCCACAAGGTTGGTTTGCTCTATCTTGCCACCTTTGTTACCTACAATATTTCCATTGCTATCATGTTTTAACCGATTGTTTTGGGGCGGGGCAAATTTATTTTGAAGTTCATTAGGTACTGGCCGATACTTGGCAGAGCCTGCAATATACCCTGATTCATTTCCCATGATTTGATGCGGAATGATTCCGGGGTCAGTTTTTTTGACTGCAATCTTGTAGCCCGCAGCGTTGCCACCAACAGCTCCCATGAGTTCAAACATTCCCCAAAGAGCCTGTTCACCATCATTATTGGATATTCCTACTACGGTTTGAGCAGTACCATGTGCGACTGTAGCAGCCCTAATTGCTACTGGTAAAGAACCTGTGCCACCAGCCAAACCGTATACAGCGTTACCTCCATATTGGTTAGTATCTCGTTCTAATACTAGGTTTTGTCCTTTAATTCTAGCTGCTTTATTAAATATCCGCTCTTCCTCTGTTTTTGTTTTTTCTCTAATTAGCCAACCTAAGTTAAAACGATCTAGATAATTTTTAGGATAATAATATGGGTTGTCTTTATTTCGCTCATACCATTCATGTTGTTCTGTTCGATTTCCAGCATATGGGTAACTATCTGGTCGGAATGGATCTTTATGATCAATAAAATCTTTTATTATACTGTCAGCTATATTTTTCCCATATTCGTTCTCGTATTCTTTGTGGATTTGAGCGAGATACCCTAAAAATTCCGCTGTTTCATCTTTTGAGAGTGTTCCTTTTCGATTCTTTTCCGCCAGATATTCACTGCGCTGATCTGCCTGCTCATCTGCCAGTAACTGTTCTGCCGTTGAATTGAGAGGAATATCTCCAAGCATTTTCCCGTCAATAATTTGGCGATCTCTCTGGCGTCTGGCAAAAGATTCTGGACCTAACGCATTGTCTTCCACCGCATTCCCCACCGCCCGGCTCGCACCGTAAGCGGTCGTACTGTTACCAGTCGCCGCCCCGGTTCCCGCTGCCGCCAGGCCGAGGATGTTGCTCACCGTCTCTTTCTGTTCCGCCGTCAATTTGCGGCTGTCCGAGGTACCGTAAAAGCCTTTGGCAACTAGCGGCGCACCAATTTCTGCCGCCGCCGACGTTCCCGCGCTGGTCGCCATGTCAGTACCACTGCCACCGTTGGCTGCGCTGGTCAGTGCTGCCAGCGCCGCATGCGCGGCGATGTGTCCCGCACTGCCTTCGCTGCCGTGTGCTTTGGCGTATTGGCCAATCTGGTAGGACACCAGCGGCGCCGCCGTGTTCGCTATTGTGCCCAACGCGCTGTCTGTCGGTGTCAGGCCGCCTTTGAGCATGTCCGCCCCAATCGCCAGTTTGTCTAGTTTGGCCGCGGTTTCTTCGTCACCACGCGCGCGGTAGGCATCCGCCTGTTTGCGCAAGTCGTGTTTGATTCCTTGGGTCGTGCCGTCAAAGCCCTGCATCACTTGCGCCGTGCTGGTAATGTCACGTGTCACTTTGTCCGCATCAAAGTTCACGCTTGTTGTGCCGTTGCGTTCTTTGACGTGCTCCAATGTGATACCCCGGTTGGCATTTTTCGCGGCCTCTGCCGCGCTTTCTCCCGTCAGCAGGCGCTGCCCTGCGTCATCGCCGATGGTGAGGTTGGCGGTGTTGACGCTCCCTATGGTTACCCCTTCTTGCGAACGCTGGTCGTGCCCTATGCCGAAGGTTTTGCCTACGCCGCTATCGCCAACGTTCATAAATTCGCGTCTTTGTGCTTCGCCTTGCCCGAGTGTATCGCCGCTGAGAACGGCGCTCAGCCCCAGTGCGATGCTCCTGCCTTTGTAGTTGCTGTAGTTGTGGATGTCTTCCCGTACCAGCCGGTCGGTGCTGAAGCTATTTTTGCCTTCGGCTTCGGCTTTTGCCGTACTGGTGATCAGTCCGCCCAAGACGGTCGTGCCTGTGTTGTGGATGCGGTAGCCGTCGTCTCCGGCATAGAAGCCGCTCACCCCACCGGTTTTGTCTTGGCCTTTGTTCGCCTGCGCGTCGTTTTGTTTGATGCTGCTTGTCAGCGCCTGGATGCGGCTGTTGTCGCTTTCTTGTACGCCCCGCACGGCATCGCGATGTCCGCTCTCGACGTTGACGGTTTTTTCGTGCGCATCAACGCGGGTGTTCTGGTAGTCCAGGTTCACCGCCACGCCGTAGCCGTAAAGCACGTTGCCGCTAAGCGCGTTCTGTCTGCTCTGGTAGTCCATTGTCCCTTGCGGGCTGTGGATTTCCAGGTCGCGCGTGTTGCCGTCGATGCTTTTGCCTAGGATTTGCGCGCCGTTGAGGAGGGTTTTGCCGTCGCCGATGTCGGTGTGGCCGGAGAGGCCGCCAATGTGGCTAAGGCGGTAGGTGGTGCTGTTGCCGTTGGTTTCGCCTTTGCCAATGTTGGCGTTGGCGGTAAAGCCGAAACCGCCGCCGTTACTGCCACCCTGCAGGGCAATACCACCGCCACCGCCGCCACTGTGCTGTTCGCTGTGGATCTCACGCCGGGTTTCTGCCGCTTGGAAGGTTTTTTTGCCTTCAACGTCCAGTACGGTGATGGCGCTACCACCCAGATCCGAGCCGGTAACGTTGAGGGTGCTGTCCGCCCCTTTGCCACGGATGCGGAGGTAGACGCCGCTGTCACCCGTCAGCTGGCTGCTTTGTAGGGTGTCTTCCCGGCTTTTTTGGTGGCTGCTGCTGTGTTGGCTGCCGCCGCTGATCGAGAGGTTGATCAGGGTCTTGGGGTCGCTACTGAGCGCTTCGTCCACCGCCTGGATGGCTTTGTAACTGCTCCAGGCGGTATTGGCTGCCGCCATTGCTTTGACCCGCGCATTGTCGCTTTCGCCCAGATGCTGCAGGTTTTTCCGCGCCATTTGTGCCGCGTTGACCAGGGCGCCGCTCAGGTTCACGGTGATGCCCGTCTGTTTGTAGCGGCTGTTCATTTCTTGTTTTTGTTCGCCGCGCATCACGTCAAGGTCGGCGCTTTGTGCATTGAGGTAGACGTTACCGGCACGGGCGCGTTCGTCCGGGCTGAGTGCCAGCCATTGTTCTTTGGTGAGCGGCCCGCCTGCGCGCCCTGCATGGACGATGGCGCCTTGTTCGCTGTAATGCCCGCCTGCGTCGATAGTGACGTTGCCGTCTATCGCGCCAACCAGGGTCGGGGTGTGCCCTTTCAGGTCCAGGGTGTTGTCGCTGCTCTGGCTACGGCTGCCGAGGGTCAGGCCTATGCCACCCGAGCCCATCAGGCCCACTTTGTGTTTGCTGTGCCGCTCTTCGCTGTGGTAGGTGTTTTCTCCCGCCTTAAGGGTGATGTTGCCCTGGCGGGTTTGTAGTAATGCGCCGTGCTCGCCAACGATGTTGCTGCCAACGGCGTTGATGTCGCCACGGTCGGCAACCAGCGCCACGCTGTCGCCGGTGATGTCGCTGGTTTTGACCTGGTGGGCTTCCCAGCTTTCGTAGTCGCGTGTGTGGCTGCGGCTAAATAGTCCACCGCCTTTGTGGTTGCTGGAGGTGACTTCTTTGTCGATGATTTCGCCATGGGTCACGTCTATGCCTTTGGCGCCGTAGAGCTGTACCCGGTTTTTGCCGCTGTTGAGTTTGGCCGCGTTGACGGTGAGTTTGCCTGCGCTTGCGCTGACACTGAGCGCGCCATCGCCGGTGGTCTCTACTCCTTGGTCTTCGCCATGGTAGCGGTAGTGGTAGTTGCTGCCGCCCTGGTCATCCATTTTGACGTCGTGGGTGTATTCGGCACCGAGGTTGACTTTGTCGCCGCTAATGATGGTGCGGCTGCTCTTGTCACCCAGGTCGAGTTGGGTCGCCTTGAGGTTGGTTTCTTTGGCACCGCCGAGGATGACGGTGCTGCCGGTAGCGTAGCGTTTGAGTCGGCCGCTGTCTTCGATTTGGTGCGCGCTGTGGTAGCTGCGGTTTGCCGCGCGGTCGGCGCTGCCGTCTATGTCCGAGGTTTGTGGCTGGAAGTTGAAGGTTTTGCCCGCGGTGGCGCTGAAGTATTTGCCAGCGTTGATGGTGCCGCCTTTGCCGTCGAAGGTGTCGCGGGCGTGGACGTTGCCATGGTCGCTGGTCAGCGTGCCGCGGTTGGTGATGTTCTGGTATTGCAGCGAGAGGCTGTCACGGCCGCCGATGCTGCCGTTGTTGTTGAGTGTGCCGCTGCCACTGAGGTCTATGCGGTTCGCACCAATGGTCGGGCGGCTGGTGTCCAGTTCGTCCGGCTGAATGCGGGCGTAGAGTTGCGGCACCTGGCGGGTGACTTGGCGTCCGTCCGGCAGGGTGAAGGTGCGATCGACCATCAGGATCATGTCTTGGTCGAGATGCTTGGCCTGCTCGGCGGTGAGTGACACTCCTGGGGCGATTTGGTAGCGCTCGCGGAAGCTGTTGCCCGCAGCGGTCAGTGCGGCAAACTGGCTGGCATCGTCGTGATAGCCCTTGAGGTAGCGGTAACCGGTGTTGCGGGCGACCATGTCGGCGACGAGATGGTAGTTGTAGTAGCGGTCGCCGATGCTGCGGCTGAAGTCAGTGTAGGGCGTGCCGACAGTGGCGCCACTGCCGTAAGCGGCGTTGTTACTGAGGTCGCCGTAGCGGTTGGGGTTTGCTGTGATTGCCGTTCCTGTATAGGGGAGGCGGTCGCGATACTCCGGCAGGTTCTGCAGGATGCGAAGAAACGCCGGATCGTGGGTGACCAGTCCCAGTGATGCCGCGTCCGGCATGCCGGGAATGCCCGGCACCGGGTCAACGTTGGCCAGGTTAAGCTGGTAGATACCCTGGGTTTGGGTTAGCAATTGCGGCAGGTTGGGGGTCATCACACGGTAGGGGATTTTTCTGCCCTCGGTGTCAATGGCTTTGAGGGTGTCGTTTTCTCCGCTGCCGCCACCCGTGCCACCGGGGAAGGGAACGCCACCGCCCCCGCCATTACCCGGGGTTGGGTTGCCACTGATCTGACCATCATCTTCTATCGTGCCAAAGGTAAAGTGGACTGTTCTTTCATCAAGTCGTGGCGGGTTGTAGTCTATGACTTCAGTGTATGGATCGTCACTTTTGTGATGTCGGATGATACTCTCGATTTTTCCGTTAATGGCAGCGGTATAACGTCTGCCTTCCATATTGCCGCCATTGATGGCATTCTTGCCTGCGCCACCAATCCGTCCAGCGGCAATCTGTCCTTCGTTATAGACGTCTTCGCTGTTAAAGGTCAGTGTTCCGCCTGCCCGGATTTTGCCCGGATTTCTGACTATTGGACGTTCTTCTATCTCTGCCAGCGTATATGTATATTTATTATTATTAGCGAGGGGCAACTTGTATTCCCGCCGTCTGTTTGTTGGTATCCATTCTGTGGGCAGCAGAAGGCTTGAATAAAATTCAACTGGCGTTTCAGAGACAGAAATAGGCTCAATTCGTATTTCAGAGAAGTTGTCGACTTTTTTGCTGTTGATATTAACGTCACCGCCAGCATCAATCGTGCCACGTCCATTGATTACATGCGCTGCCTGACCAAAGGCCAGACCATTGCCATCAAGCTCGTTGCCGATGTTAATTGTCCCCAGGCTGTGGATATTGGCGCCATTCTCATTTTTTATGGTTTCTGCGCCGATTTCTACGCGATTGGCGCCCTTAACGATAGAGTTTTCTCCTGTATTAAGGAAGGATTTCGTACTAATGGCAACATGCGCGCCATAGATTCTTCCGCCATCCCTGTTTTCTATATATTCTGGTGCCTGAACGGTTATTTTGCCCAAGCTAGAAAGTAGACCTCTATTAATAATATATGCGTCACTGGATACTTTGAGGTTTTCGTTAAATGCAAACTTGCCTTCCGGCGCAAACTCCAAACCGCCAGTAGCGCGAATGACGGCCTCTCCGCCGCTATAGTATTGGCCGGTCATGGAATATTTGTCTTGGGTCTCAATATTCATATTACGACCCGAACGCACGCTTTCCATTTTTTCCGCTTTTTTCGCGCGCAGTGTCAGCTCTTCCCAGCTTTCGATTTTGCCGCCGCTGACGCTGCCGACATCGGCTGCGATGTTTTTGCCGACGATGTAACCGCCACTGCTGTCAATGGTGGTGTCTTTCGCGGTGATATCGAGTTTTCCCTTGCTGATGATTTGTCCGCCGCGGTTGTTCAGTTTTTCGCCGTCGCTCGTGAGTGTCAGGCTTTCCCGGCCAATCAAGTGGCCGTTTTCGTTATTGATGGCGGTGCTTTGTAGGTGATGCGCTGTCGCATCGATGCTGCCGCCCTGGTTGTTGAGCTCTGGGGTGTTGATATGTAAGGTTTTGCCGCTGTGGATGTTGCCGCCTTCGTTGTCAAGGCGGGCGGTGTCCAGTTCCAGGTCTTCTTCGCTTGCCAGCACGCCGTGCTTGTTGTTGATGGCGCTGCCTGCTTTGACATTCAGCGTCAGTTTGCCTTTGCTGGCAATGTGCCCCTGTTCGTTATCCAGCTCCGGGGTGTTGATGGTGACGTCCTGGTCGCTGACGATGCTGCCGCCACGGTTGTTCATTTGCGGGGTGCTGACGGTCACGCGCGTTTTGCCGGAGAGGATGCCGCCGTTTTCCAGCTTTTCCGCCGCCACGTCCGTTTCGCCTGCTGCGGCAGTACCGCGGTTTTTCAGGGTGTTGCCACGCAGGAACAGTTTTTCTTTGGCATGGATGTCACCGCTGTTGTCCACGCTGGCGGCATTTATGTTGGCATCGCCCGCGCTGCTGATTTTGCCGCGGTTGTTGAACTCGGCTGTGTTGAGGGTGAATAGGCTGTTAGTCAGAAGCTGGCCGCTGTTTTCTGTTTTTGCGCTGTTGAAGGTGAAGGTGTTTTGGCTGCTGATTTTGCCGCTGTTGTGGGTTTCTTCGCTCTGGATGTGCAGGGTGTCGGCACTGCCGGTTTCGCCGCTGTTGTTCAGTTGTTTGCCGTTCAGGGTGATGTTACCGGCAAAGAGTTGTCCGCCCTGGTTGAGCTGGGTAAAGCCGTTATAGTTGAGCTGCTCTCCCGCCTGGATGCGCCCCTGGTTGTTGAGGCTGCCACCGTTTAAGGTCATGTTGTGTCCGGCAAGCAGTTGACCGCTACCGTTGTTCCAGTTGCCAGGGTTGTAGAGGAAAAGGTCGTGGTTACTGCTGATGCTGCCGCCGCTGTTGTCGGCTTGCTGGCTGCGGATGGTCAGGTTGTGGTTGCTGTTAATCGTGCCGTGTTTGTTATTCCACGTGCCCGTCACGTTGATGTTGCCCTGCTTGGCGATGTCAATGCGGCCGTGGCTGTTGTCCAGTTTTGCGGTGTTTAGTTGCAGGGTGTTGGTTTTGAGGGTGCCGTGGCTGTTGTTGATGTCACGGCTGTCAAAGCGCATTTCCTGGCTGCGCAGTTCGCCATGGCTGTTGTCCAGGGTTGCGCCGTTGGTCAGGGTCAGACGGGCAAATTCTGCCGTCTGATGGTTGGTGAAGGAGTTGCTGGCAGTCACCGACAGCATATTGTTGATTTCAAAAACGCCACGGTTGTTGAACTGTGAACGGATTTTTAGTGTGCCTTCGGTAGATGGTTGCTCATTGTCTGTGCTGCTACCGGGCGCCGTCGAGGTTGTATTGGACGCGGCCGAGTTTGCAGGTTTTTGTGTACGGATGGTGCCGTAGGGGTTATTGGCGGTGTCGTAGTCGGCGGTGTGGATGTTCAGGGTATATGGCCCGCGCTGGGTGATGCTGCCGGTTTCGCTGTTGTTCAAGCGGTTGGCACTGATGTTCAGCAGGTCGCCGGAGATGGTCGCGCTGTTGTTGATATCGTTGCCTGCACTCAGGTTCAGCGTATTGCCTGCAAACAACTGGCCACCATTTGTGATGTCATTGCCCGCGCTGAGGTTCAGGTCGCTGCCGGAGCGGATTTGTCCACTATTGGCGATGTCTTTGCCCGCCTGCAAACTGACACTGTTGTTGGCGCCAATACTGCCGGCATTGGTAATGCTCCCACGCGCCTGCAGGCTGAGGCTGTTGTCGCTCGTGATACTGCCACCACCGGTATTGTTGATTTTTCCGGCGCTGATGCTGAGCGAGTCAACCCCATGGATTTGTCCGCCATGGTTGTTCACCTCCCCTTTGACCTGGATGGGTTTGGCACGGTAGAGGAAGAGTTCTCCGCGCGCATTGTCTAGCTGTGAGGCCTTGATGTCGGCGCTTTCAAAGGTGCTGCTGCCATCACGGTTGTCCAGCTTGCCCTCGCGCAGGGTGAATAGGTTGATGGCAACATTGCCGTGGTTTTCGTAGTCTTTGCTGGCAAGGTCAATTTTGCCGCCCGTGGTGATGCTGCCACGGTTCTCAATTTTTTCAGCGACCTCAATGCGCCCCGCCGCCCCTTTGCGCGTCTCTTCGTTTTTGTTTTCTGCGGGTTGTGGTTTTTCGGTATTTTTTTCTGCCTGGCGGTCTTGCAGGCGTGCACCATCATGGTTGGCAAAGATATTGCTGCGAATGGTGAGTGTTTGGTCGCTGCTGTGATGCAGGGTGCCGTCGTTTTTGAGTCCGGTGGTTTTGATATCAAGCTGGTTGGCAGTAATTTCTCCCTGGTTGTGCAGGGTGCCGGGCAGGGAGAGCTCCAGTGCGTCCGTCTGTAATTTACCCGCATGATGAACACCAACGCCTTTTTCTGTACCAATCAGGCGGATGCGGTTGGCATACATGCCGCCCAGGGCGCTACTGTCCACGGCAAAGCGGACCGGCTTATCCGCTTGCTTGCTGCTGTTTTCTATCGTGCCGTCGGCATGCAGGGTGTTGTTGCCGGTAATGAGGTCAATCTGGCTGCCTTCGCCGTGTATTGCGCCATTGATTTTGATTTGTCGCGCAAGCAGGGTGGTGTAGTCATGGTTTTGTGCGTTCAATCCACCCGGCGCGATGTTGATCACGCCACTTTCTGAGCTGTGCTGTACCGGTTTGCCTTGCTTGATTTCTACCTGACCGGCGGTGTAATGCACTTTACCGGCGTTGATGAAGCCACCGTTGACCATAATGCCCGCCGGGTTGGCAACGATGACGTCGGCTTTTTTACCGGCGATTTCTACCATGCCCTGTAGGTTTGCGGGGTTCTGGCTGCGTACCTGGTTGACGATGAGGTCTGCTTCGCCCCTGGCCAGGTGCGGGTTGCCGCTGACGACCCCGCCGGTCTGGGTTGCGGCGTCTTTACGGGCGTTATTCATGATGGCGCCCGCCGAATCAACGTCGAACTGGCTGTAGCGGTTCATCGAGATACCAGACTCATCCGGCGTTTGGATGTCAATCTGCGGCAGGCCGTTGGCAGTTTTTAAAACGGTGGGGCGCTCATGCGCGGCAGCCAGGTCGTCTTCGGTAATGACGCTTTGCGCCCACAAGGATGCAGGCGCAAGTCCACAGGCAAGCGCAATGCAAACAGGTAACAGGCGGAGTTTGGGTGCAGGACGCGATTTATTACAGTTGTTGTTTTTCCCTTTGCCTCGCCCGTACTCCCAAACGGCAATCATTTGTTGCAAGGTGGTGCTGAAGATGACTTTGTAAATTCCTTTGTTCACAAACGGCTCCTTGATTCTGTTTCTGTTTTTGACTTTGCGGTTGTGTTTTTTTGGCGGCACGTTACCAGGTGTATCCGGCACTAAAGCCGATCACAAAACGATCGGTTTTTTTCCAGTCGCCAGATTTGACGATGGGGGTGCCGACAAAGACGTCGTATTGCCAGTTGCCGTGGTAGTTCATATTGCCTTTGCTACCGATAACCGCACCGGCAATGAATTTGTCGCGCAGGTATTCGGTGTTTTTGCCCCAGACCTGGCCCATGTCCGCGCCAAGATAGAGCTGGTGGTTGGGCTGGTATGACCAGTTGAGGGTATTACGCCAGTACCAGCCGCTATCGCCGGAGATGCTGTTGTTCTCACTAAAGCCGCGCACGCTATTGCGTCCGCCGATGCTCAGCAGGTCAAGCGAGATCAGGCGTTCATGCGCATATTGGGCATGCAGGTCGTTTTGCCAATTCCAGCGCTGGTTGCTGTCCAGCAACACGTTCCAGCCCGCATCCAGCGTCCAAATGGCACTTTTTGCATTGCCTTCGTCAAAACCTTCTTCCGGTACCGGATTCGCACCCAGCATACGTGTGCCCTTCTTCAGGTTAAGTGCGCCGCTAAAGACAGCTTTGGGCAAGAGAACGGTTTGTTTAACTCCCAACCGCCAGCCCGCCGTTTGTCTTTTTTGTACGTCCAGCTCGGCACGGTTAATGAAGTTTTGGTTCTTGCGCCACCACAGTCCGGCACTGAGGGTGGTTTTTTTGCTCTGGTCGCGGTAAATGGTATTTGACAGTTCCGCCTCTATCTTTTGTGTATTGCCCTTGTAGTGATACACCCGGGCATAGCCGGGGATAATCTGATCGTAATGGTAGCGGCTGGCGTTGAGCCCCAGCTGCCAGGAGCGCCAGGGAATGCTGTAGTTGAGGTAGTAGTTGTCGGTCAGGGTCTTGTGTTTTTTGCCCTGCTGGTCGGTGAGGCGGGTGCCCGGCCGCAGCGTCCGCGTATAGCTGGCATAGAAGGTATCGCTGAAGTTCAGCGGGTTGTCGATATAGATACTGGCCGTGCCGAGGTATTTACCCAAAGATTTACTGCCGCTGTCGTCAACGAGAAAGCTAAATTGGTAAGGCCTGCCCGTTTTTTGCCAGTTAACGACCAGGTCGCTGTAACCTTCCCGGTCGGATGGTGCAATGTCAACCTGAGCATCCAGGCTGCCCAGACGGTGTACGTTATCCAGCGACTGTTCCAAATCGCGCAGGTTGATGGTTTTATTTTGCAGGTAATTAAAAACGCCCGGTGTTCTTTGGACGTTTGTTTTGTTTTCGCGCACCTGGGCAATTTTGCCCGGCAGGATGGTGAGTTTTAATCGCTCTTTGTGGCTGCCTTCCGTTTGCAGGACAACACGTGTGGTAATCCAACCATCCTCAATCAACCGGTTTTGTGTGGCTTTGACTATATCAATGACTTCTCCGGCACGAATGCATTCACCCGCCTTGTGATAGGTCTGTTTGCCCGTAAGGCGTAGCGGCGTGTGTCTAACCGATTGCTCAAGATAATGGAGAAAAGAAGGTGACGGCGCATCCAAAACAATATGTTGGTAGCTGGTGCAAGCGTGACGATCACCCGGCGCCGCTACTTGGTCTTCTGAGGCAGGCGCCGAAAAATCAAGCGTAGAAAAATCTTGGCGCGCTGCATTGCGGTTGATTTGTTGTTGTCGCTGTTCGGCGCGTTGGTAGATGATGCCGGGATCAACTAAACCGGATTGTTGCGCGAAGAGGGCGCTGCTGGCAAAAAGCAGCAGCCAAAGGGAATGACGGGTCGGCATAGAGCGAGTTTCCTCCCTGAAGGGTTGCCTTCATGTTGTTTGTGCTGGATGCCTTGAAAAGATGACTAGATTATAAAAATACTTTCAGATAACGGTAAAGTTTTTTGGACGGTTTTGTACTGTTTGGAACAAAAAGTGGGTGTAACTCTCGCAGGGTTACAACAAAACGGATGGCAAGATTTTTTAACGGTATGGCAATAGGTTATGCATCGGTATCAGATGCGGAGAAATCCTGAAAAAACCATATCGTTACTATCTGTTCATTTTGATTTATTTGCACGATTCAGTGTGAAATGGAACGCTGTTGAAGTCATTCATTCGATCGTGGCGACAAACAGGCAAAAAAGCTCGATAAACCTTCTCGAATCTCATGGAGTCTTCGGGTTAGCTTGTCGGGCGAATGAGCGTGTTAACGTCCGGGACGGCGTATAGGACAAAAAAGGAGCCAAGAATCGCTGTAAGCCTTATGCTGCAAGGGTTTAAGCGGGGTCAAAGGCTTTGAACACAAAAAATGCTTTTTCTGCGGCTCAAAGCAGATCAAAAAAGATGGCTGGCAAAATGGCAAGCAACGATATAAATGCAAGGCTTGCGGCAAACGTTTTGACGGCGGCAAGCGCCTTCAAAACGACGAGCTTTGGACAGCTTATAGCGCAGGCAAACAAACGGCCGCGCAGCTTGCCAAGCAGTATGGATGCAGCAGCAAAACCATCTATCGCCGCCTTCGCAGTGTGCAAATCAGGGAGCGCTACCCGCTGCCCGAAACAGCCAACATCATTATGGACACCACCTATTTTGGCCACGATTTTGGCGTGCTGGTGCTGATGGACAGCATCAGCCAACAGGCTCTGTCCGTCGATGAAGTCAAATACGAAACCAACGCACTCTATGCCGCGGCGCTGAACGAGCTTCGGGAAAAAGGCGTTGAGATACAAAGTATTGTCTGAGACGGGCGAAAGGGATTACTACAGATGTTTCCCGAGATTCCCGCGCAGCTATGCCAGTTTCACCAGGTCAAAACCGTCAGCCGTTATCTGACACGTAACCCGAAAACGGCGGCAGGCAAGGCGCTGTGGCGACTGACGCTCACCCTGAAGGACAGCGGCAAGACAGCGTTTCAAGGCGCGCTGCAGGCATGGTTTGAGCAGCATGAGGGCTTCCTCAACGAACGAACGGTCAACGAGAAAACCGGCAGTTCGCACTACACGCACAAGACGCTGAGAAGCGCGTATTTGAGCCTGAAACGGAACTTGGACTACCTGTTTACCTTTGAAGCGTATCCCGTTTTGGGCATGTGCAACACCACCAATTTGCTGGATGGACGCTTTGCCGACTTAAAGCGCAGTGGGGTGTCATCACGGGATGAAAAGAGAGAATAAAGTCAAGTTTATAAAGGATTATTTCGCCATGCCTGACGATGGATAGCTCCTTTTTTGTCCTATAGACACAAGGTCCTCCAAGATAGCTCCTTTTTTGTCCTATACGCCGCGAATGGTTTCGCACCGGCAAGCGGGTGAGGGGGCGTTTTGTTTCCACCTTTGTACGCGACCAAAAGCTATCCTAGCTTGACGTATCCAGTCTTTATGCCGCCTGGCGCAGGCCCAGTGTTTACGCCGCTTGGCGGCTTTTTTGTCGTGTACGAAGGTTTCCACAGTTATCGAGACTTATGGTCAAGCGGGATCAATGCGGGTTTCTGCGCTTAACGGCCAGTGTTTTTATGAGTCCTTTTTCATGATGTCTTCGAAGCCGGCCTCGCCTTTTTTCGTGCAGGCACGGCGTTGTGCGTCAATGTCGGCTTGCACTTGTGCGCTGGCAGCCAGGTTTTCGGCGTTGATCACAATTTCAGGTATGTTGAGTGCGTCTGTGCTGTATTTGCCGCTGAAACCGGCGAGAGGGAAGCCCGTCATCGTGCGGACGCGTTCGGCAAATTCCCCCAGGGTGTTGCGGTTGCCTTCGCAGTAGAAGTTACCGCCGTGGCAGCTGCATCCTCTGGCTTTTTGTTCGCCGAGGTCGTAATCAATGTTGCCTTTCCAGGCGAGTAGCGGGATGTTGCCGTCATCGCTGCGTACGCTGCTGCCGTGCCAGGCGCCGTTGTAGATGACGAGTGCCGGCGTGCGGCCGCTGATTTCCCATTGTATCGCGTTGTAGCTGCCCAGTAGCAGGATGTAAGGCGTGTCGCCCGCTGGCGCTTGCAGCAGGATGTGGTTGTCGCGACTGGCGCTTTCGTACACGCCAACGGCGTAAGCAACGGTATCGGCAGGGAGTTTCTGCGCGGCGATAATGGCTGGCAGGGCGTCTTCGTACAGTTCGGTGACGGCAGGGGTGATGGCGAACTGGAAGCCGACGGTGTGCCAGTTGTTGAGGTATTCGACTTCGAGCAGGTAGTCACCCGCGTCCAGTTCGAGACTGGTACCGCGATCGCCTTCGATGAGGATGTGTTTGTTGAGCAGGACGCGCATTTTGGCCCAGCTCAGGTCGCCGCTAACGCTGTACTGCGCTTTTTGCGGCACATGCAGGCGGGCAACCCAGTAGGCGCCAAATTGTTCGGAGGGGATGCCGTGAAATTCGTCCCAGGCGTAATTCATGGCGATGCTGGTCACGTTTTCTTGCGCGATGGTTTGCCTCGGATTTTTCTGGTTGATGTAGTAGGCAGCGTAGCCTTGTGCGGGGACGGTGCCGCTGGGGTTCAGGGTGTCGCCCCAGGTGCTTTCGGCTTTGGGGTATTGATCCAGGGTGTTGCGCGGTTCGTTTTTATCATCGGACGGCGGGATGGGTGCTGTGAGAGGTTCTGCGGCTGCGGCTCGCTGTGAGGCAGGGGGCACTGACGATTCATCTATGGATTGGGATGGCGGGGTGATTTCTTGTTCTTGGGGGTGCAATAGCGGATAGGCAGCAATCGCGGCAAGTGCCAGGAGCAAGGCGAGGGAGGGGAGGAGGGTTTTCAGGCGCTGCCCGCCTTGATGGTTGGCAGACTCGTGGATACGCGGGGTGTTTTTGGGTTTCATCAGGGGCTCCGAAGGATGGGGACAGGGACAATATTGAGGTGAAATTTGGTGGTATGCCAGTGGTTTTCGTATTCGACTTCCAGCAGGTATTCGCCTTTTTTGAGGCGGAAGGTTTTGGGGGCTAGGCTGTTTTTGGCATCGAGGATGATGTGGCGGTCCAGCATGACGCGCACGTTTGCCCAGCTGAGTTTGCCTTTTATTTGATACATGCCCGTTTCCGGGACACGCAGTCTGCCGACCCAGTAGGCGGCAAACTGCTCTGAGGGTATGTTAACGCCAGCTACAAAGCGATGAAAGCCGCCTTTGCCTACGTCCGCGCGAACCCCGCCCACCCCGTGCCGCTGCACCTGCGCAACGCCCCGACCGCCGTGCATAAAAACGAAGGCTACGGCACGCACTACCGCTATGCCCACGACGAACCGCAAGCCTACGCCGCCGGCCAAACCTACCTGCCGGAAGCGATGACGGCAGCGGGCGTCCACTTCTATCAGCCAAACCGGCGTGGCTTTGAAATCAAACTCGCTGATAAACTGGAACAACTGCGCGCGCTGGACGCGGCGGCAACCGCAAACAAAACTGGAGAAAAACCATGACGGATAAAAAACAAAATGAAGTATCTGAAAACAAGGAAATCCCGCATGAAATCAACAGCGTCAGCGATCTGTCCCAAATCCTGCAAACACTTGGCGAACCCAAAGAAGGACATACCCGTTTCTTCCGTGGTCATGGCGATGAAGGCTGGCAAATGCTGCCCAGTATCTATCGGGAGACCTATCTGATAGAAAACGAAGATAAAATCATCAAAGACGCCTTAACCTACTGCCCCGATGATTTTTTGCCCAGCGATACCCTCTTTGAAAAACTGGTGAAATTGCAGCATTACGGATACAGCACTCGCTTGCTAGATTTAACGACAAATGCATTGGTCGCTTTGTATTTTTCTGCCTGGAATAAACAACACTATGATAAAGATGGCGAGCTGATAATTTTGGATATACCGGATGAACAGATTAAATATGGGGATAGCGATACAATTTCTATCTTATCCGCAATTTCTCTTCAATCTTATTTATTCAATTACTCTCAACTACAAGAAAAATCTGAAAAAAATGCAAAAGGCATTGTGGATAGAAAGACTCTTCTCTCTATAAAGGAATTCTTAAATCTAGAAGATTTACATAAGGCGTTACTAGAAAATAAACCTGAAGTAGGCACCTTACTTAGTCACTACATGAACGGTATGGAGGTGCATTATGAAGATGAATTCATATCGATTTTTAATGCAGAAAAAGAAATAATTTCGTTGCTTCACACTATTCGTACAGATAAGCCACATTTCCGCCCAGTTATCAACCCTAGTGACTTTAATCGCGTCCTTTGCGTCCGCGCCAAGCTCAACAACGCCCGTATTTCCCGCCAACAAGGCTGTTTCCTGCTATTCGGCATCAAAGACAATAAAACAGAAGCCGCTGCCATCCCTGCAGAATGGCAGCCCTCTGCCTTGAGCAGTCAAAAAATCCTCGTTAAAGCGGAAAGCAAAGCCGCCATCATGAAAGAACTCAAATCCTTCGGCATCAGCAAACGCACCCTCTTCCCCGAACTGGAAGCGCAAGCAACAGAAATCATGAACCACTACAAACCCAAAAAAACCAAATGACCCCCGACACCCCCAGCCACTACGGCACCATCAGCCGTGCCCTGCACTGGAGCATGGCCATTGCCATCGCCTGCATGTACCTCCTCGCACTTGCCTGGCGCTTCTCCGGCCACACAGAAACCCTCATTCCCGTGCACAAAGCCCTCGGCCCCCTGCTTTTCATGCTTGTTTTCGCCCGCATCTTGTGGGCAGTCGCCGCCGAGCAGCGCCCGCGCGCCACCAGCCTTGCCGCTCGCCTGGGGCATCTCGCACTTTACCTCCTCATGCTCACCGTGCCGACCATCGCCCTCATCCGCGACGCTGCCACTGGTCGTGACGGCAGCGCCGAAAACGCGGCGACCCATTTCGGCGATCTTTGGCACAGCCGCGCTGCCTGGCTGCTGCTCCTCCTCATCGCCGGACACATCCTGATGACCGCCATCCACCAGCATCGTGGCGAAAAAATCCTGCAACGTATGGCAGGCCGCCGCGCCCACCCCGAAAACACCCCATGACCGAGAACCCCCCCCCGCGCCGCCTGTGGCGCACCCTGCGCAGCATTATGCTGAATCTGCTCATCATCCTCGCTGCCATCCTGGCGCTTGACTGGTACCGCGCACCGGACAGCGTCGCCATCGCCAACCTGCCCGCGCTCACCAGCAGCGACGGCAAAACCTTCCACCTCGACGACAACCGCCCTACCCTGCTCTACATCTGGGGCGACTGGTGTATCTATTGCCGCCACACCTCGCCCGCCATCGACCGCCTCGCCCGCGACGGCTACCGCGTGGTCAGCATCGCCCTCAAATCCGGCGACGACGCCCACATCGCCGCCTACCTGCGCGAACATGGCTGGCAATTCCCGGTGGTTAACGACGCCGACGGCCGCATCAGCGCCGCCCTGCACGTCCGCGCCACGCCGACCATCGCCATCATCAAAAATGGCCGCCTGCGCCTCTCAACCAGCGGCTGGACAAGCGCGACCGGCCTGAAACTGCGTCTGTGGTGGGCGGAAATCAGCGGATAACGGCAGGAATAAAGCATCGCCAAGCGGGATAGATACTGGATTCACCACCCTGCGCAGGAATCCTTTAATTACCTCGCTTGGCGGCCTTTCGGGAGCCCAGTGTTTATCCCGCTTGGCAGCCTTCGAGAAGCCAGTGTTTATCCCGCTTGGTAGCTTTCTGCTTGCTAAAAAGCCCGCTTGCGCGGGCTTTTCTCGTAGGGGTAAAACGCTTTACAGCGTGGCGATGTCGATCACGAAGCGGTATTTGACGTCGCTTTTCAGCATTCGCTCGTAGGCGGCGTTGATGTCGGCCATGTTGATCATTTCCACGTCGGCGGTGATGTTGTGCTCACCGCAGAAATCCAGCAGCTCTTGCGTTTCTTTGATGCCGCCGATGAGGGAACCGGCGACTGTGCGGCGGCCAAGGATCATCGGCACGGTATTCAGCGGCGGGGTGACTTCGCCCAGCAGACCGACGTACACCAGTGTGCCGTCGAGTTTCAGCGTCGGGATGTAGGGGTTGACGTCGTGCGCATAGGGGACGGTGTCGATGATGAGTTCAAACTGGTTCGCCACGCTTTGCATCTGCGCGGCATCGGTGGAAATCACCACGTTGTGCGCGCCGAGGCGTTTGGCATCCGCCGCTTTGCCGGGGCTGCGCGAGAAGAGGGTAACTTCTGCGCCGAGGGCGTGAGCGAGTTTAATCGCCATATGGCCGAGGCCGCCGAGGCCGATGACCGCGACTTTGCTGCCTTTGCCGATGTTCCAGTGGCGCAGCGGCGACCAGGTAGTGATGCCCGCGCAGAGGATAGGCGGCACGGCTTTGGTATCGAGATTTTCCGGTACTTTCAGCACGAAGGCGTCGCTGACGGTGATGGTTTTGGCATAGCCGCCGTAGGTGGGCTGGCCGTCGTGTTTGTCAATGCTGCTGTAGGTCGCAACGAAGCCGTTTTCGCAGTATTGCTCGAGATCGTGTTTGCAGGGTTCGCAGTGGCGGCAGCTATCGACGAGGCAGCCAACGCCGACGAGGTCGCCAGCCTTGAACTTGCTGACCTTCGCGCCGACGCTGCGCACGCGGCCAACGATTTCATGTCCCGGCACTACGGGGTATATCGTGCCACCCCAGTCGTTGCGGGCGGTGTGCAGGTCGCTGTGGCAGACGCCGGTATAGAGGATGTCGATGACGACATCATCGGCGCGCGGCGTGCGGTATTCGAAGGTGAAGGGGGTAAGCGGGCTGGTGGCGGATTGGGCGGCGTAGGCTTTGACGGTTTCGGTCATGATGTGGGTCTCCTTTGTGATGGAATGAGCGGGGCTGTCGGTCAGTGATGCCCCAAGCGATTATCAGCGATGCGCGATGGGGGCGCAAATAGCGGCGTTTTCATGACGGTGCCGTGATATCCGCCCACGTCAATCCGAATTTGTGCAGGTACTTGCGCAGGCGGTCGCTATCGTTGGCGGTGGCACGCTGCTCGCGCGAGATGTGGTAGAGGGCGCGGCCAGCAGCAGCGAGGGTTTTATGCTGACGGCAGACGGCGATGACGTTTTCCAGTTGCAGGCGGTCGAAAAGGTCAAGGCCGTCGGGATTTGCTTTGGCGGGGATGAGGCTCGCGGCAGGGGCACTCGTGTCTTGCCACAGCCAGCGCAGGCGGGCGATTTCCGCCTGCACCAGTTCAGTGGTGATCCGTCCCTGTGGCGCGAGGGTGGCGAGGCGCATAATGCTGGCGGCGAGATCGCGGAAATTGCCGCGCCACGGTGCCTCCGGCGAGAGGGCGAAGTTGAGGTAGGCGGCGCGCGCTATTCAGCCTGCGTTATAATTTATGCATATTATCAGTAAAAACACACTAAACCCAAGGAGTTCCTCATGGATATTCTCAGCCGGCTGCACGCCTTGCCACTATCCCGCTTCCATTTCCGCCTGCTCGGTCTCATCGGTCTGGGTTGGCTGTTCGATGCGATGGATACCGGCATGGTGTCTTTTGTCCTCGTTACCCTGGCAAGTGAATGGCAGCTTGACGCGCAGCAATCCGGCTGGATTGTCAGCGTCGGCTTCATCGGCATGGCGCTTGGTGCGGTATTGAGTGGTTGGGCAGCCGACCGCTTCGGCCGCCGCAATGTTTTCGCGGTCACCATGGTGCTCTATGGCGCCGCTACCGGTCTTTGCGCGCTGGCGCCCAATCTGCCGTTTTTGCTTATCTGCCGCTTCTGGGTCGGCTTCGGCCTCGGCGGGCAATTGCCGGTCGCAGTGTCGCTGGTGAGCGAATATGCGCCGCCCCGCCTGCGTGGCCGTTTCATCGTCCTGCTGGAAAGTTTCTGGGGATTGGGCTGGCTCGCCGCTGCCCTTGTTTCCTACTACCTCATCCCGCACTACGGCTGGCGTAGCGCTTTCTTCGCTGGTGCCGTGCCGCTGTTCTATGCTTTCGCCGTGTGGAAACGCCTGCCTGAATCCGTGGCTTATTTGCTGGCGGCGAACCGTCTGGATGAAGCGCACACCCTGCTCTGCTGCCTCGAAAGCCAGGCGGGGCTAACACCTACCGCGACCGCAATAGCCCCGTCCGCCCCGGCGAGAACGCGCAACCGTCTTATTGAGCTGTGGCAGGCGCCGTTTGCCAGACGCACGCTGATGCTGTGGCTGATCTGGTTCGGCATCGTTTTTTCTTACTACGGTATTTTTACCTGGCTGCCCAAACTGCTGGCGGAACAGGGCTTTGTTGTGGTGAAAACTTTCCGCTATGTGCTGGTGATGATTCTTGCGCAACTGCCCGGCTACTTCGCCGCTGCCGTGCTGGTGGAAATCATTGGGCGCAAGGCGACTCTGGCCGGTTTTCTCGGCGCCTGCGCGCTCTGCGCCTACTGCTTCGGGCACAGCACGAGCACGAACGACATCATGCTTTGGGGCAGTCTGATGTCCTTCTTTAACCTCGGTGCCTGGGGTGTGCTCTATACCTACACGCCGGAACTCTATCCGGTGCGTTGCCGTGCCTTCGGCGCGGGGTGGGCCGGTGCAGTTGGCCGCATCGGCGGCATTATCGCGCCGCTGGTAGTGGCAGGGATGAGCGGCAGTAGCGCGGGCTTCGCGCGGATTTTTGTGATGTTTGCCCTTGTGCTGGCGGCGGTGGTCGTGGTGATTGTCGTCCTCGGCGAGGAAACCAAAGGGCGGACGCTGGAAGAAATCAGCGCGGGGTAGGTTGCCGCTGCTTGCATCATTTTTGATAATCGCTGCAAAGCCGGTGCTTATTCCGCTTGACGGGCGCCCGGGAAGCCGGTGTTTATCACGCTTGGCACATAAAGAAACCGCTGCACGGGCAGCAGTTTCTTTATAGTTAAACATCTAGGCGTTGCACCGCCTGACCGGGCCCCATAAAAAAATCGCTACGCTATTTTTATGGGAACCCGCCGTACTGCCCGTACCGCCTGCAGTAACGCACCTTGTGCTGCTTTTTTTATTTATTCGACTATATCCGCCTACTCACCGACGAAGAGGATGATTTCCATCAGTTTTTCATCGACTGTACCGATGCGGGGATGCGGCACCGCGCGCGATGAAGTCCGCGCAAGAGCCCGTCTTGACCGGCATGATCGGCGCGTAGCCGAGCAGGCCGCCGAATTCGACGCGTTCGCCCACGCCTTTGCCCGGTACGGGGATGATGCGCACGGCGGTGGTTTTGCTGTTGATCATGCCGATGGCGGCTTCGTCGGCGATGATGCCCGTCTTCCGCACGCAAAACAGCGGCTATTTCCTCAACATCGCCTCCATTTCCGGCAGCACGACCGCACCGGGGCAGGCGATTTACAGCGCGACCAAGGCAGCACTCATCCTGCTCACCGAAGCGGTGGACGCGGAAGGACGCGATTTCAACGTGCGTGCGACGGCGGTCTGCCCCGGCGGCCTGCGCACCGATTTTCTCGGCGGCTCGGCGCGCTTCCCGCAGGCGTCGATCGCCGCCTACCGCAGCGTGCGCGAACATGAGCAGCGCTACCGCCAGCTGAACCAGAACCAGAGCGGCGACCCGGTCAAAGCGGCGCGTGCGCTGATGAGCCTTGCCGAAAGCGCCGACCCGCCGGGGCGGATTTACCTCGGCATGGACAGTTTCGCCGCCATCGGCCGCAAATTGCAGGCGGTCGCGGACGAGGCGCAGGCGTGGCGCGCCCTCTCACTCAGCACCCATTACGAGGACTAAACGATGGACAGACAACAGGCACAGGCGCGCTTGAACGAAGTGCAGGCGCTATACCGCGAATGGCTGGCGCTGCTGCCGCAGCTGGAAGCGGCGCAGGCCGAGTGGCAACGCGCGGCGGCGCTTATCGCGCAGCTTGAAGACTTCTACGCGCACGAATACCTGCCGCTGCATGATGCCGTCGCGGGCGGTCTCGCGCTCGATGAGCGCACCGAAGGCGAGTACCGCGTGTTGAGCGAAGACGCCATTTTCGACGCGCTCGGCGATGCCAACCGCCTCGCCTGGGGCTGGATGCGGCTGGCGATGGCTGCGCTGGACCCGGCGCGCGACGCATCCGCATAGATCATCGCGCCGCACGTGGGTATGGCATGCCCGTGCGACAACGATAAAATACCCCCTCCCAACATTTCCGGACCCTCCATGACCACCCCTACCCACCTCCCGCTCCTCGCCGTCTGGCTGGACAAGCTCCTCTCGGCGTTGGTGATTCTCCTGACCGGCGCGCACGCCCAGCCGCTGCCGCAACTGCGTGAACGCACCGCCGCCGGTCGCATCTATTACGCCAACCACAACAGCCACGGCGATTTCATGCTGATTTGGGTGTCGCTGCCGCGCGTTTTGCGCCGCCAGTTGCGCCCGGTCGCCGCCGCCGATTACTGGCTGAAATCGCCGCTGCGCCGCTTTATCGCGCTGAAAGTATTCAACATGGTGCTGGTCGCGCGGCAAAGCGGCGAGCCGCAGGCGGCGGTGCTGCAAATGGCGGAAGCCATCGACGGCGGCGCGGATTTGCTGATTTTTCCGGAAGGCACGCGCAACGCCAACGACAACGTCTTGCTGCAACCATTCAAAAGCGGGCTGTATCACTTGGCGATGGCGCGCCCGGAGTGCGAACTGCTGCCGGTGTGGATTCACAACATCCAGCGCGTGCTGCCCAAGGGCAAGCTGCTGCCGGTGCCGATGCTGTGCAGCGTGCGCTTCGGCCAGCCCTTCCGGGGCGGCGATTTCACGGAAAAAGAAGATTTTCTCGCCTTCGCCCAGGCGACGTTACTGGCGCAGCAACCCGTGCTGCGGCAAGAGGAGCGCGGTTTATGAACGAACACCTCATCGCCTGGCTGTTTGCCAGCATCCTGCTGATTTTGCTCGCCGCCAGCGGCATCACGCATGCGCTCATCGCCCGCCGCGGCACCACGCCGACACTGCTGAACCTGCGCGCCCGCGTCCATGCTTGGTGGCTGATGTCGGCGGTACTCGCCGCCGCCTTTGCCGTCGGTCGCGGCGGCACGGTTTTCCTATTCTGGCTGGTGTCCTTCTTCGCCCTGCGCGAGTTTCTCTCGCTGGTTTACAGCCGCCGCAGCGATTACCGCGTGATGGTGCTGTGCTACTACGTCATCCTGCCGCTGCAATACTGGCTGATTTATCAAGGCAGCAGCGTGCTGTTCACCACCTTCATCCCGGTCTATGCCTTCCTCTTCATGCCCATTGCTGCCTCGCTCTCCGGCGACAGCCGCTACTTCCTCGCGCGCGCGGCGACGGCGCAATGGGCGGTGATGATTGCGGTGTACTGCATCTCGCATATCCCGGCGCTTTTGAACCTGCACATCCCCGGCTACCCGCACAACATCCTGCTGCCGCTCTTTCTCGTCGCGGTGGTGCAGGCGGGCGACGTGCTGCAATACATCTGGGGCAAACTCTTTGGCCGCAAGAAAATCATGCCGACGCTGTCGCCGTCGAAAACCGTCATCGGCACCGTCGGCGGCGTCTGTAGCGCGGCGCTGCTCGGCGGCGCGCTCTCTGCGATTACCCCGTTCACCGCGGCAGAAGCGGTTGCCATCGCCTTTATCGTCAACGTGATGGGCTTTTTCGGCGGCCTCGTCATGTCGGCCATCAAGCGCGACCGTGGCGTCAAGGACTGGGGACATCTCATCGAAGGCCACGGCGGCATGCTCGACCGCATGGACTCGCTCTGCTTCGCCGCCCCCGTCTTCTTCCACTGCGTGCAGTATTTCTGGGCGGTGCCATGAAAGACAAAACCGCCCGCACCATCACCGCACACCCAACCCATACCGCCCCATGACCCACAACGACCTCCAATCCCAAGCCTGGGCGTTTGCCGCCCTCTTTCTCGCCATAGACAGCGTGCGCGCGCTGGCAGAGCGCGGCGAAATCCGCAGCGAGGCCGAACTGACCCTCTTGCCCAGCCTACTCACCACCAACGCCGCCGACATCGCCGACTACTACGGCGACCCCACGCCGCTTGCCCTGGGTCGCGACGCCTACCGCCGCACCTTCCAACAAAAAAACGACGAACAAAACCTGCGCTACAGCGCGCAAATCCTGCACGTCGAACGGCGTCTCGCAAAAAAAGCGGCGCTGATGGCCGTCCTCAAAGAACGCCTGCACGCCGCCGAACGCCAGGCCGAACACTATCCCGTAAACCACGACAACCTCATCGCCAGCTTCGCCGCCACCTACCAGGAAACCGCGAGCAAAGCCGCCGGCCGCATCCTCATCAGCGGCGCACCGCAATGGCTGCGCCAGCCGGACATGGTGAACCGCATCCGCGCCCTGCTCCTCACCGGCGTACGCGCCGCCGCGCTGTGGCGCGCTTACGGCGGCAACCGCTGGCAGCTGCTCTTCGCCCGCGGCAGCTTTGACGAAGCCATGCACACGCTCGACTTCTACGCACAGCCATGAGCGACGAACACTACCTCCGCCTCGCCCTCGAACAGGCAGCGCTCGCCGAAGCCCTCGGCGAAGTGCCGATTGGCGCGATTCTCGTGGCAAACGGCGAAATCATTGCCAGCGCGCACAACCGCACCGTCTCCGACCACGACCCGACCGCACACGCCGAAATCCTCGCCCTGCGCGCGGGCGGGCAGGCGCTGGGCAACCACCGCATGCGCGGCGTGAGCCTCTATGTGACGCTCGAACCCTGCATCATGTGTACCGGCGCGCTCATCCAGGCACGCATTGACCGCCTTGTTTTCGGCGCTTACGACAGCCGCATCGGCGCCTGCGGCAGCGCTTTCGACCTCGCCCGCCACCGCCGCCTCAATCACCACATCCACGAAATCAAGGGCGGCGTACTGGAAGAGGCATGCCGCGAACAATTACAACGCTTCTTCCAACAAAAACGCCGGGAATAACCCCGGCGTTTTTTTGCCTTTCTTTAGAGCTTGTTGACGATTGAGACATCCCCCCTCCCCCGCAGGGCGAAGCCCACAGCGGGCGGGTACCCATGCAAAATGCGTCCGCATTTTGCATGGGGCCCGGGGGAGGGCTGGGGAGGGGGTGGGCGATATTGTTGATGAATCGAAATTCCGGTTTTTCAATTGATTGCTGCCCTCACCCCACCCCCTCTCCCAAAGGGACAAGCATTGCTCGCGTAGCGAGAGAGGGGCTTATTCGCTGAAATGCAAACAGCCCCTAGCGATAATTCAGCCGCAACAATTCCGCCCAAATTTCCTCTTTCGCGGCTTCTGCCGTAGCCGCGCTAGCGGTAATTGCCGCCTCTCCAAAATACTCAACCTTCGGCAAGCGCTCTAAAAATCCCTCAATATCCGGCGGGGTGAGAAAGCGTCCATGCAAATCATAGCCCACATTGAGCAATCGCCCCGGAATCTTCGCCATGCGGTCATGCAAATGGCCATAAAGATGATACCAGCCTTTATGGCAGCCGTCCCATTCCTGAATCGGGTAATGAAAGAGAATGAGCGGCTCGCTGAGCATTTCCAGATGCAGTTTCAGATAATGCTGCATGGATGACAGCATGGGATTGCCATCATCCTTTTTCGTAGTGAGGAAATATTTGCTGTTGCGCATGATGACATTATCATGATTGCCGAAAATCAAATGATGCTGGCCGTTTAAGCGGCGCATCACCTTGGCAATGGCAGGTACGTCGCGCGCAAAGGAAATATCGCCGAGGTTATAGACAATATCTTCCGGTTGAACCGTCGCATTCCAGTAGGCAATCAGCGCCTCGTTCATCTCGTCCACATTCGTATGCGGGCGGAATTGCGGGCAGAATTTGGCGATATTGTGATGCGAAAAATGCAGGTCGGAGGTGAAATAAATTTGGCACATGTTTTACTCCATCATGTGTTCCAGATAATGCTGGATGAAAGCGATTTTTTCTTGCTCATTGAGCGTGCTGAAAGTATCACGCTGCTCGCGGATATAATCCACCAGCGGATAGTATTCTTCATCCAGATGCTTTTTGTCCAGCTTGCGTCCCAGATTGCTTTCATTGCTGCGGCCAAAGAATTTGGAAACCAGATAATACGGTGATTTCATTTTGCACAGCGTTTCTTTCGTTTCCGCATCAAAGACCATAAAGCCTTCGTGTTTGACCGTTTTCAGCAGCGCTTTCAGCTCGCCAAAGCGGATATTTTCCAGCAACGGCGGACGCTGCAGGCCATATTCGGCGGTGATTTTATCCACCTCGTCTTCGCGGAATTGGCGGCCGCTGGCAACTTCTATAATACCAATCAGCGTTTCGCCCAATTGCTCCTGGATAATATGCACGTCGCTCGCATCAGTAATTTCAAAGAGGAAGGTATGGTTCGGGTATGCCTTGAAAAGCGCTTCATAGGGGCGGCAATGCCTTTCCACCATTTTGGCGAAATCGCTATCGATTGAGCCGGTGGTGGAATAAATCACCTGATGGTTAAACGCTGCCGCATGGCTTGGATGCTGCGGCGGCAATTCAACGTAGGTGCAGCAGCCGAGGAAGCCGTTAATTTTTACCACCGCATCGACGCGCTGCTCGTCGCTGAGATGCAGCGGGTATTTGCTGTCTTTGGCGATGCGCTCGGAGTAATTAAATTGCTTTTTGAAGGGGCGGACGATAATACGGTTGTGCTTATCTATGATTAGCCCGCGCATTTCCCGTAGTGCCTCATCGAAACGGTTTTCGTAGAAAACACTGCGCTTGTATTTCAGCACGGATAATTCCGGATAGCGCTTGCTGATTTTTGCCACGAAATCGCGCCGCCCCAAGCGCAGGTATTTTTCCGTTACCCAGGTTTGCTGCGCCTCATCGTAATCCAGTTCGTGCTGTTTGAATTGCTGCATTTCTTCAATCAGTTTTGCGGTTTCCGTATTCATTGGTTGTATTGCCTCCACATGGATTTCTTCGCGCAGGCGGTTGTTATTCAATTTGATATAGGCGGCGAGTACGTCCGCTTCTTTCACGCCGTGGTGATTGGGGTAGAAGTTATGCAGGCGATAGACTTCCACTGCCAAGCCGTGTTTGCGCGCCTGTTGCATCAGGTGAATGCAGGCGGAGCCTTTTTGGTTGGTGTTGGAATTGATGATGAGCATTGGCTGCTGCGGGTTTTGTTTTGCCCGCTTGCAGGCGTTTAACATCATCGTCTGCCCTTTGCGTTGCGCCTGCTCGATGCCTTCGACGGTGAATTGGTAATTGCCGTTTTCATCGGTCATCAACAAATCATTTTCGATGTGGACGATTTCCGCATCGGGGTATTGTTCTTGGAAGGCTTTGATTTTTTCTTGCGCGAAGGTGCTTTTACCAGAGCCTTGATGGCCGCGCAGGAGAATAAATTTTTGCATGGTTATTCCTTGGTATTTGTGCCGCCGCTATTAAGCGGCGGGCTTTTTAAGCGGCTTTTTCCGCAATCCGGATTTGGTTGATGGTGTCCACCCAGAAATCCGCGCTGTGATTTTGCGCGGCGAAGGCACCGAGCAGGTGAAATACCTGGTCGGAGAAGCCGCCGATATTCAGGATATCGTGGCGATTGCGCGCCTGCACGGTCGCATAAGGCTGGATATCGAGGCAGACCAGTTTTGCCTGCGGATTGCGTTGCTTGATTTTGTCCCATTCGGCGAGCATCGCGCTTTTGTCGCCGCGTGCCACATCCGCCCACGATTCGTTGTCAGATATCATCAGCAGCAAATCGACCGGCGCTTTTTCGCGGTTCAGCCATGCCAGCGGCGCGCTGCACGCGGTACCGCCGCCGCAAAGCTCCGCCATTTTCTGCGCGTTGGTCATGATGCTGTCGCGCGGGTTGAGCCGGATTTTGGCAACCTGCATTTCAAACGGCAGCACGTGCGCCTGCGGGTTGTGACGCAGCACGGCAGCGCTCAGGAGCGCGGCGACGTCCACGCAGCGCGTCGCCGTGGTCGCCCCTTGGCGGAAGCCGGATACCGGGCTGTTCATCGAGCCGGAAACGTCCGGGCAGACGACGATGTGACCCGCGAGACGCGGCACGTTCTGCACCGCGATTTCCATCGCGTCTTGCAGCGCTTCGCGGATGGCATGCGGCATGGCGTCGCCGGTCGCTTGGTAGGCGGTCAGCAGTTGGTATGGCATGACGCGCGCCTTGGCAATGGCGTTCTTGTCGGCGAGTTTGGCGGCGACGTGGCGCACGATGCCTTCGTCGTTGAAAAGGCCGTGGCGGGCGAAGGTGTTGAGGCTTTGCCGCACTTGCTGCCATGAGCCGTTGCGCGCGATTTGCGCCCAGGCGGCGCTGTCCAGCTCCAGCGCGGTCAGCATTTGGAAAGGCACGTCCGGCAGTTCGCCACGGCGCCCGCTTTTGTAGTCTTCAAAAGCGCGGGTCAGTGGCGGCAACGCGCTGTATTCATACGGCTTGCCGATTAACCAGGCAAACCAGGCGGCGCGCCACGCTTCGCGCGGTTTCGGATGTACCATTTTCACCACATCGGCCAGCGAGGGCTTATTGCCAATTGCCGCTTGCAATAATTGTTTTTCATTAGCAGAAAGCAGCCATTGTTGCATCAGTTTTTTCGGGCGCGTGCCGAATGATTTGCGTCCGGTTACGCCACTGCGTACCATTTGCGCGAAATTGCGCAGCATTTTACCGTTATCAATAACCTGGTTAAATATTTGCGCGCATAGGGCAACATCGTGTTCGGCAAGTATTGCCAGCAATAATGCGGGCATGTCTTTCATATAGCCGCGTTCGCGGGCGTAGATTGCCGTTTTTGCGATAAAAAGCGGTTCTATTTTTTGCGCGATATTTAATATTTTTTCCAGTTGGGTTTCGGCAGACGCATAGAAAGTATCATTAAAGCAGCCGGTCGCGGCGAGTTGCGCCAGTTGCTGTTCGGGAGAAAGCGCATAAGCGCGGCCACCGGCTTCGTTACGGGTATCGGTTTTGTTTTTTGCAGATGAAAAGATATTGAAATTAGCCATGATTTTTCTCCTTAAATAAAGTGGCGACCAGTAATGACAAGATAGATAACGTGGGTGGTTGTAATCCTGCCGGCATTCGCCCAAAACGAATGACAAGTAAAGGCAAGATTGGTGCAATCTTTGAGATGTAATCCTGCCCGCATTCATTCGTAAAACGGTTGCGGCGCGGCGGTAAAAACCACCGCACCAGAAATTCAAAAACCCGACAACGAGGGTTTGAAGAAATAAACAGTCATCGTCTTGCCCGTTAGACTATCCTGCAAGGCAGGAGCAGGATTCGAACCTGCATTTACGACCCCCATGTAATTCCTTCCGCATTTGCCGGGGTGCAGGCAACCAGGGTTGGAGAAACGTTTTCGTGCTCTACCGCTGAGCTACCCTGCCGTCGAGTGGCAGAGGCGGGACTCGAACCCGCGACCACGAGCTTAAGAGGCTGTAGTTCCTCCGGCATTTGCCCACAAGCGGCGCATCACACCAACGAGGGTGCAGGAAATGCTCACATACTCTACCTGGCTGAGTTACCTGCCGGAGAACCGGCAGGGCGGGACTCGAACCCGCGACCCTGTAATTCCCTGCGCATTTGGTGCATTGCGGAAATCCGCTACAAGCTGCAAGCAACTTGCACTAACCCTATTGCCCGAAGCGCGCCAACTGCATGAGTGCCACGAAAAGAATTTCACAACACAATAAAAAAAAAGAAAAAAAACCTGACCAGCCATTTGGCACGCCGATTTTCACCGCACCAAAACAGAGATAAAACTAGAAAACCATCTTGCAAACTGGAAAATAAGCGATACCATACCGCCATGCAACTCCTCCTTTTCTGCGGCGTGCAGGCATCCGGCAAAAGCAGCTATTACAAAGCGCATTTTGCCGACACGCACATCCGCCTCAATCTCGACATGCTGCGCACGCGCCACCGCGAAGCGCTGCTCTTTCACGCCTGCCTGCAGGCAAAGCAGCCCTGCGTGATTGACAACACCAACCCCACCGCCGCCGCGCGGGCAAAATACCTGGAGCCCGCCCGCACCGCGCATTTCCAGAGCATCGCCTATTATTTCGAGACGCCGCTCGCCGATGCGCTCGCCCGCAATGCCACGCGCAGCGGCAAAACACGCATCCCCGAACGTGGCATTATCGCCACCTACAAACAACTCGAACCGCCGACACTCGCCGAGGGCTTTGCCGCCATCTATCGCGTCCGCCTCGACCCGCAGCACGGCTATCTCACGGAGAAAATAGATGAAATTTGACGACCTCGACCGCCTGATGCGCCCTTATGAGACCGCCTACGACTTCTGCGTGCCCATGGGCAACCACATCGTCGTCCGCCTTGACGGCCGCGGCTTTACCCGCCTCACCAAAGACATCTGGCAGTTTGACGCGCCCTTTGACCCGCGCTTTCGCGACCTGATGACGCAGACCGTGGCGCACCTCATGCAATGCGGCTTCAACATTCTCTACGGCTTCACCCAAAGCGATGAAATCTCGCTGCTTTTCCATCCTGCGGATGACACCTTCGCCCGCAAAACGCGCAAACTCGCCTCGGTGCTTGCAGGCGAAGCGAGCGCCTCCTTTACCCACCTGCACGGACAAATGGCCACCTTCGATGCCCGCGTTTGCGTGCTGCCCGGCGCGGCGCAAGTGTGGGACTACTTCCACTGGCGGCAGGAAGACGCGCACCGCAACGCCTTAAACGCGCACTGCTACTGGAAACTGCGCCAAGAAGGCGCGAGCGAACGCGACGCTGCTGCCCGCATCAGCGGTCTCAAACTCGCAGAAAAACACGACCTGCTGCACGCGCGTGGCATCAACTACAACGACCTGCCCGCCTGGCAAAAACGCGGCATCGGCCTTTACTGGCGCGACGTCGCGCAAAGCGGCCACAACCCGCAGACCGGAGAGGCGACACAGACCACGCGCCGCCGCCTCATCACCGATTTGGAACTACCCTACAAAGAAGACTACCGCCGCTTCCTGCAAGGAATGACAGCGGTTGCCGCGCAGTTATGAACACGATACCCGACTACCCTGGTCTCACCCGCCTGCTCACGCCACTTGCCGACCCGGTGCGCGCTGTGCAAATGCAGGCGTACATGAAAAACCGCTTTCCGTTTCTCGGCATCCCCAAACCGCAGCTCAAAGCAGCGCTCAAGCCGCACCTGAAAGCCGCCGTGCGTGAACCCATTGATTGGCAAACGATAGATGCCTGCTGGCAGGCGGATGCGCGCGAATACCAATACGCCGCACTGGAACTTCTGCGCGCCGCACAAAAACAACTCACCGCGGACGACCTCCCGTGCCTGCACTGCCTCATCACGACAAAATCGTGGTGGGACACTATCGACGTTCTCGACCGCATCGTCGGCGACATTGCCCTGCGTCATCCCGAAATTCACCCAACCATTCTGCAATGGAGTACAGATGAGAATATCTGGCTGCGCCGCATTGCCATTGACCACCAATTACTGCGCAAAGAAAAAACCAATACTACTCTGCTCGCCCAAATCCTCGATAACAACCTCGGGCAAAGCGAATTTTTTATCAACAAGGCTATCGGCTGGGCATTGCGCGATTACAGCAAAACGAATACCGAATGGGTGCGGGAATATATTGAAAGCCGCCGCGAAAAAATGGCAGCGCTGAGTATCAGGGAAGCGAGTAAATATCTCTAAAAATAGGGCGGTTATATGCTTGCATCGTAATCCAATAAAAACCGCAAAATTGTTGGGGCTCTCTCTAATCCAACCATTTACCTTCATCCTCAGCATCAAGGGCTTTCAGCAAATCCTCCGGTATTGCAAAATGCTACACCTCACCACGCCGTGCCGCTTCCATCGTCGTTATCGTAATTTCATTTGGTAGATTGACTGAACACAAAGCAGGCCGATTCATCAATGATTTCCGAATTAAAAATGTCCCGATAGTGTAAGAACAAAATCCATCCATATCCACCCACACCACATGACTAAAAAAACCCGCGTCGTTATCAGCTTCCTCGGCACCCAACTCGACTCCGGCAACGGTGAAGGCCGCTGGCACAAATGGCGGCCGAACGTCGCCATGAACCAGCGCAGCGACCTCACCCTCGACCGCATCGAACTGTTTTACGCCGACAAATACCGGCCGCTCGCCGACCAAGTACGCACCGACATCCGCGACCGCGCGCCGCATACCGCCGTCAATCTCGTGCAGATGGAACTCGCCAACCCCTGGGATTTCAGCGAAGTCTATACCCGCCTGCACGACTGGGCGGCAAGCTATCCCTTTGACACCGAAAAAGAAGAATACTGGGTACACATCACCACCGGCACGCACGTCGCGCAAATCTGCCTCTTTCTCCTCGTCGAATCGCGGCAAATCCCCGGCGTCCTGCTGCAAACCGCGCCGCCGAAAAACCAAAAACGGCAAATGGCGCGCGGCGACGTCGGCACTTACGAAGTCATCGACCTTGACCTTGCCCGCTACGACCCACTCGCCGCCCGCCTCGCTGCGGTGCGCGACGACGCCGTGCGCTACCTGAAAAGCGGCATCGCCACGCGCAACGTGGCGTTTAACCGCATGATTGCCGAAATCGAGCAAGTCGCGCTCAACTCGCCCTCCCCTATCCTGCTCACCGGCCCGACCGGCGCGGGCAAATCCATGTTGGCGCGGCGGATTTACGAGCTAAAAAAAGCGCGGCACCAGGTGCGCGGCATCTTTGTCGATGTGAACTGTGCCACCCTGCGCGGCGACGGTGCGGCGTCTGCCCTCTTTGGCCACAAAAAAGGCGCGTTTACCGGCGCGGTGGAAAAGCGCGATGGCTACCTGAAAAGCGCCGATGGCGGCGTGCTTTTCCTTGACGAAATCGGCGAACTGGGGCTGGACGAACAGGCGATGCTGTTGAAAGCGCTGGAAGAAAAACGCTTCTACCCCGTCGGCAGCGACCAGGAAAGCGAAAGCCACTTCCAGCTGATTGCCGGTACCAACCGCGACCTGCGCGCGGACGTGCGCGAAGGGCGTTTCCGCGAAGACCTCTACGCGCGCATCAACATCTGGAACTACCCGCTGCCGGCACTCGCTGAGCGGCGCGAAGACATCGAGCCGAACATCAGCCACCAACTTGCCCTCGCCTCGCAGGAACTTGGCCGCACCACCCGCTTCAACAAAGAAGCGCAAGCCGCCTACCTCGCTTATGCCCTCTCGCCGCAGGCAAGCTGGCGCGGCAACTTCCGCGACTTGGCGGCGAGCATCATGCGCCTTGCCACGTTGGCGCCGCAGGGACGCATTACCCGCGAACTGGTGGACGCCGAAATCGCCCGCCTGCAATACCTGTGGCAGGACGAGCGCCCCACCACGACCGCCCTGCCCGCCGCCATCAACGCCGACGAACTTGACCTGTTCGAGCGCCTGCAACTGGAAGCGGTGATTAACATCTGCCGTCAGCACAAAAGCCTCGCCGCCGCGGGGCGCACGCTCTATAACGCCTCGCGCGAACAGCTCGCCAAACCCAACGACAGCGACCGCCTGCGCAAATACTTGCAAAAATACGGCCTCACCTGGGCGGATGTGCAGGACGACGCATAAACGCCGCCTGTATAACCCTGCCTTCAGCCCCGCAACTCCCGTACAATAACGCCTCCCAAGCCAACCACCCCCCGCATGAACCTCGCCACCACCTACACCCGCGCCCCCCTGAGCATGCACGCGCCGCTGGTGCGGGTCGAAGTCCACCTTGCCAGCGGCCTGCCGGCGATGACCCTCGTCGGCCTGCCGGAAAAAGCCGTCAAAGAAAGCAAAGACCGCGTTCGCGCCGCCATCTTGAACAGCGGCTTCGAATTTCCGGCAAAACACATCACCATCAACCTCGCCCCGGCAGAACTGCCAAAAGACGGCGCGCGCTACGACCTCGCCATCGCGCTCGGCATCCTCGCCGCTTCCGGACAAATCCCGCCAGACGCCACCGCCGCGCACGAATACCACGGCGAACTCGCCTTGAGCGGCCAACTGCGCCCGGTGAGCGGCATCCTGCCCTGCGCGCTCGCCGCTACAGACGCCCGCCGCGACATCATCACCGCACCGGAAAACCACCACGAAGCCGCGCTGGTCGCCGCGGACAACACCCACAGCGCGGGCAGCCTCGCCGAAATCGCCGCCATCCTGCACGGCCAGCGCGACTGGCCCGCGCCGCCCGCCGCCGCCCTGCGCCCACCACGCCAATACCCCGACTACGCCGACGTCATCGGCCAGCACCAGGCAAAACGCGCCCTGCTCGTCGCCGCCGCCGGTGGCCATCACGTGCTGATGAGCGGCCCGCCCGGCACCGGTAAATCCATGCTGGCGCAGCGCTTCCCCGGTATCCTGCCCGCGATGAACGATGCAGAGGCCATCGAAAGCGCCGCCATCCGCTCGCTTGCCGGAGGCGGCTTCAACCCCGCCGACTGGCGGCAGCGCCCCTACCGCGCGCCACACCACAGCAGCTCCGCCACCGCGCTGGTTGGCGGCGGCTCCATCCCCAAACCGGGCGAAATCAGCCTTGCCCACCACGGCGTCCTCTTCCTCGACGAACTGCCCGAATTCGACCGCCGCGTCCTCGAAATGCTGCGCGAACCGCTGGAAAACGGCCACATCACCATCAGCCGCGCCGCGATGAAAAGCGACTTCCCCGCGCGCTTCCAACTCATCGCCGCCATGAACCCCTGCCCCTGCGGCTACCACGGCGACCCCGAACGCGCCTGCAGCGACACCCCCGACCAAATCGCACGTTACCGCCAAAAAATCTCCGGACCGCTGCTCGACCGCATCGACATCCACCTCACCGTCGCCCGCCTGACACCCGCACAACTGCGCGCGCAGCACAGCCCCGGCGAAACCAGCGCCCACCTGCGCGCACAAAGCGAAGCGGCGCGCGCCATCCAGCTGCGCCGCCAGGGAGGCGCCAACGCCGAATTAAGCGGACGCGCGCTCAACCAACACCTGCACGCCGAAGCAGACGTCCTGCCACTACTTGACCGCGCCGCCGAACGCATGCACCTCTCCATGCGCAGCTACCAGCGCATCCTCAAAGTCGCGCGCACCATCGCCGACCTCGCGGACAGCAGCACCGTCAGCTGCGCGCATCTCGCCGAAGCCCTGCAATACCGCAGCGACAGCGCATGAGCCGCCTCCGCCAACTGCGGCTGGACAACCACCGCAACCTCGCCACCACCACCCTCGAACTACACCCGCGCTGCACCCTGATTAGCGGCAAAAACGGCAGCGGCAAAACCGCACTCCTCGAAGCCATCTACCTGTTGGGGCGGGGAAAATCCTTCCGCGAAAACCAGACGCGCCACCTCATCGCCCACGACCAGCCCTACCTGCGCCTCATCGCCCGCATCGAAAAAAACGGCGAAGAACACCTGCTCGGCATCGAAAAAAGCGCGCGCGAACACCGCCTGCGACTGGACGGCCAAAACCTGAAAAACCTCGCCGCCCTCGCCGCGCTCACCCCGGTACAAATCCTGAACAGCGACAACTTCGCCCACATCGACCAAGGCCCCGAACACCGCCGCCGCTACCTCGACTACGGCCTCTACTACCACGACCCCGCCTTCCTCCCCGCCTGGCAGCGCTACAACTACGCGCTGAAAAACCGCAACGCCGCGCTGCGCCAAAACTGGCGCGCCGCCGACCTCGCGCCCTGGAACCACATCCTCGGCGAAACCGGCACACAAATCGACACCCTGCGCCGCGCCTACCTCGAAAAACTCGAAGACACCCTCAACACCTACCACGCCGAACTGGGCGGCTATGAGCGCATCCACATCCACTACCAGCGCGGCTGGCCAGCCGGACAGCCACTCGCCGCACTGCTCGACGCCAACAACGAACGCGACGCGCTCCTCAAACACACCCGCGACGGCATCCACCGCGCCGACCTGCGCTACCACGCAGACGGACGCGACATCGCGCACCACTACTCGCGCGGCCAACAAAAAACCCTCATCTGCGCGCTCATCCTCGCACAAACCCGGCTCATCACCGCCGACAGCGGCACCGCGCCCATCATCCTCATCGACGACATCGCCGCCGAACTCGACCGCGCCCGCCAAGAAAAACTGCTGCAATTCCTCGCCGACAGCGACTCCCAACTCTACATCACCCACATCGACGGCGACCTCGAACTGCCGCCCGCGCTTGCCGACCACCAACGCCTGCACATCGAAGCAGGACACATCCGCGAACACCCCTGACCCCCGACACCCCATGCTCAGCTACCGTCACGCCTACCACGCCGGCAACCATGCCGACCTGCTCAAACACTACCTCCTCACGCGCACCCTCGCCTACTACAACCAAAAACCCAAACCCTACGACTACATCGACACCCACGCGGGCGCGGGCTACTACGACCTCACCGCCGCCTACGCCCAAAAAAACCGCGAATACCAAAGCGGCATCGCCCGCCTGAACGCCGCCGCCCACCTGCCCGCCGCGCTCGCCGCATGGCGCGACCACATGCACGCGCACCAACCCGCACCCGACACCTACCCCGGCTCCGCCTGGATTGCCGCCCGCCTCCTGCCCGCCCCCGGCAAACTCCACCTGCACGAACTGCACCCCGCAGACCACGCGGCGCTCACAGAAAACCTGCGCCCGCTCCGCCTTGGCCGCCGCCTGCACACCCACCGCGCGGACGGCTTTGCCGGGCTGATTGCCCTGCTACCGCCCGCGAGCCGCCGCGCCGTCATCCTCATCGACCCACCCTACGAACAAAAAAGCGACTACCAAACCACCCTCGACACCCTCGCCGCCGCATACAAACGCTTCCCCAGCGGCACCTACCTCATCTGGTACCCCTGCCTGCCGCGCGACGAAAGCCGCCACTTCCCTGCCCAACTCAACCAACACTTCGGCGATAACTACCTGCGCGCCGAACTGCACGTGCGCGCAGAAAACGGCGCACACGGCATGTACGGCAGCGGCATGTACCTCATCAACCCGCCCTACACCCTGCCCGCCGAACTCAAAACCACCCTGCCCGCCTTACGCGACCTCTGCGCCGAAAGCGCCGACAGCCGCATCACCCTCGACGCCCGCATCCCATAAAAAAGCCGCCCACCGGCGGCATTTCCCTTTCTCATAGGCTGTGCAAAATCGCGGAAAAGCCACTCTCTTAGCGTCCCGTATAGTGACCAAAGCAAGCAAACCACCGATATATCCCCTCCCCCTGTGGGGAAGGGTTAGGGCGTGTTTGCATTTCAGCAGATAAGCCCCTCTCCCTCTGGGACAAACATTGCTCGCGTAGCGACAAGTATTGCTTGCGCAGCAAGAGAGAGGGGTTGGGGTGAGGGCTGCGGAAGTGAAAAATGCAGACATCTGTTCATAAATAACACCGCTCACACCCTCCCCAACCCTCCCCCGCTGCGAACACCAAACCAGCGCTCACTGCCCGGAAAACCAGCGCTGCAATTCCGCGCGCTCCAGCAGCCCTTCCCTGGCGGCGACAATCTTGCCATCGCGGCCAATCAAAAAATTGGTCGGCGTGCCGCTGACGCGGTAGCGCTCGGCCGTTACCCCCAGCTGGTCGGCGGCGACCGGCACCTTCAGCTCGCGCCGCGCCGCGACCGCGCGCAGCGTCTGGCTGTCCGCGCCGTCAATATTCACCGCCAGAATATCCACCGCCTGCGGGTGTGCCGCCTGCAAACGCTGCATCTCCTGCAACTCCTGAATGCACATGCCGCAAGTCGCCGACCAGAACGTCAAAACCAGCGGCCGCGATGGATGCTCCGGCAGGCTGACCACCTCATCATGCACGCCGATGGCGACAATCGGCGGCGCGGGCGCGCCCACTTCCGCCTTGGCAGTCTCCTCGTGATTACAGGCGGCGAGCAGCAGCGTGAGGGCGATAGCAAACGATTTTTTCATGACAACCTCCGAGGTAATGGCGGCGAACCTTAGCACAATTTCCGCATCGTCGCGTGTCGTAAAAAATGACACAAAACAGGCGGACCTGCTATATACTGCGCGCCCCTTTTCTGGGGCTAAATCATTAAACATACACAGGAAAAAATTTATGGATCGTAGATCATTCCTCAGCGGCGCTGCTGCCGCTTCCCTCGCTTTCGCCGCGACCGCCAGCGCCGAAGAGCATCATCATCACGCGCACGGTGCGGCAGCTGCCAACCCGAACGACGCGCTCATCAAGGCTACCGCCGCCTGCCTCAGTGCTGGCCGCGCCTGCCTCGCGCACTGCATCCGTCTGCTGTCAGAAGGCGACAAGAGCATGGCCGACTGCGCCAAAGCGGTCAATCAAATGCTGGCGCTGTGCGATGCGACCAACAGCCTGGCTGCACAAAACGCATCCCTGCTGGCTGCCGTTGCCAAACAATGTGCTGAAGCCTGCAAACAATGCGCCGATGCCTGCAAGGCACACGCCGAGCACCACGCCGAGTGCAAGGCCTGTTTTGAAGCGTGCAAGGAATGCGCCGAGCAATGCGGCAAGATCGCTGCTTGAGCGAGCCGCGCTAAAAGAAACCCGCCGTTTGGCGGGTTTTCTTTTCCTGAGACACCCGCACCGCTTATCCAGACGCACGCGCAACTGCCATTCCCTATAATCTGCTCTCCCATGACAACACGGAGCCACACATGAAAAACCCTCGCCAAACCCTTTGCAGCCTCATCGCCTGCGTGCTCTTTGCCGGAGCGGTCGCGCCGTTGCCTGTCCTTGCCGACGCGCACGCTAGCCGCGCCGAAGCCCCGCTGCCGCACCAGTTGCAACAACGCCTGCTTGCCCTGAAAGACCCGCGCGACCAGCCCGCCGCCGACTATCTTGACCAAAGCAAACCGACGCTCATCAAATTCTGGGCAAGCTGGTGTCCGCTCTGCCTCGCCACCCTGGAAGAAACGCAGGCATGGCGCGGTGACAAGGCCTTCGCGGGCGTCAATCTCGTCACCATCGCCTCGCCCGATCACCTCGGCGAAAATGACGAAGCCACTTTCAAAGAATGGTACCGTGGCCTCGACTACCCCAACCTGCCGGTATTGGTAAATAATGGCGGCGATATCGCCCGCGACATCGGCGTCGCCGTCTATCCGAGCTGGGCGCTGCTTGATAAAAACGGCAACGTCGCCCGCGTCATCAAAGGCCATATCAACCGCGAGCAAGCGCTCGCCCTGCTCGCCAACCCACAGGCCGAACTCGCCCAACCGGCGCAAAAATTCTACAAACCCAAACCGAAAGGAGCGACCAACATGAACACCAAAACCATCCACCTCGCGGGCGGCTGCTTCTGGGGGCTGGAAGCCTATTTTGAGCGCATTCCCGGCGTCGTTGATGCCGTCTCCGGCTACGCCAACGGCAAAACGAAAAATCCGAGCTACGAAGACGTCTCACACCGCGGCACCGGCCACGCCGAGACCGTGAAAGTCACCTACGACCCCGAACGCATCAGCCTCGATGACCTCCTGCGCTACTACTTCCGCGTGGTGGACCCGACCAGCCTCAACCAGCAGGGCAACGACCGCGGCGTGCAATACCGCAGCGGCGTCTATTACACCGACCCGGCAGAGCGCGCCACCATCGAAAAAGCCTTCGCCGAAGAACAGAAAAAACACCAAAAGCCGCTGGTCGTGGAAAACCTGCCGCTGGACAACTTCTACGAAGCCGAGGAATACCACCAGGACTACCTCGCCAAGAACCCGAACGGCTACTGCCACATTGACATCCGCAAAGCCGACATCCCGCTGGAAAAACCCGCTGCCACCGCGCCTGCGCCTGCGCAAACCGACGCCAACGGCGAGCCGGTGATTGACGCGGCGAAATACCACAAACCCGACGCCGCCGAACTGAAACAAAAGCTGGACGCGCAAGCCTATGAGGTCACGCAAAACAGCGCGACCGAACGCGCCTTCAGCCACGAATACGATCACCTCTTTGCGCCGGGTTTGTACGTGGACGTGGTCAGCGGCGAGCCGCTCTTCAGCTCTGCCGACAAATTCCAGTCCGGCTGCGGCTGGCCGAGCTTCACCAAGCCGATCAACCGCGCGGTCGTCACCGAACACGACGACACCAGCTACAACATGCACCGCACCGAAATCAGAAGCCGCGTCGCGGACGCCCACCTCGGCCACGTTTTCCCGGACGGCCCGAAGGACAAGGGCGGCCTGCGCTACTGCATCAACGGCGCCAGCCTGAAATTCATCCCGCTCGCCGAGATGGAAAAAGCCGGTTACGGCGACCTGGTTGACGCAGTGAAAAAGGGCGAGAAGCTGTAAAAATCCGCCCGCTTCGCGCCTGAAAAATCCCGCTTTGTGCGGGATTTTTCTTTTAGGGGCTGTTTGCATTTTGTTTTGAGTGCGGTCGCTACGCGGTTTTCACACCCCCTCCCCGGCCCTCCCCCGCTGCGGGCTTCGCCCTGCAGGGGCGGGGGATCTTTCCACTGTCAACACGCCCTACGCCAGCCGCCTGCGCATTGCCACCAGCGCCGCCGCGTACAACGCCAGCAAGGCGAAGATGAGCGCGTTACCCAGCCGCGCATAGGGCGTGATGCCCTGATACGGCTGGATTTCGCCCACAAGTACCTCGCGGACAAAACGCGGGATGCGCGCCTTGATGCGGCCGCGGGCGTCCAGCAGTACGGTGATGCCGTCGTTGGTGGCGCGCGCCATTTCCCGCCCCAGTTCGCGGCTGCGCATCTGGTTCATTTGCAGGTGCTGGTCGGCGGCAATCGAATCCTTGAACCAGGCGTCGTTGCTGATGTTGATGAGGTAGTCCGCTTCCGGCAGCGCCTGACGCATGTCGCGGCCGAACGCCGCTTCGTAGCAAATCGACGCTCCGGCGCGGTATTTGCCGGTCATGAGCGGTGGCTGTTTGGCCTCACCGCGCTCAAAGTTGCTGTAGGGGATTTCCACGTATTTTTCAAAGATGCTCAGCCAGCTGCGCAGCGGCACGTATTCGCCAAAGGGCAACAGGTGGTGTTTGTAGTAGCGGCCGCTGCCGTCGCCGAGGGTGATGATGGCGTTGTAAAAAAGCTGTTTTTTCAGGTCGCCCGCCGGGATGCCGGAAACCAGCGTCTGCCCGCGTTCCTTGAAATAGGCGTCGAGCTGCGCCAAGTCGCGCGTCATTTGTTCTTCCATGAAGGTAAACGCGGTTTCCGGCAGGATGATGACCGCTTCTTCGCGCGCGAGGGCGAGCGCGATGTAGTCTTGCAGGTGGCGCTCCATCAGCGCCGGATCGAATTTGGTGCTTTGTTCGATGTTGCCCTGAATGAGGGCGACGCTGAAAGGCGCGCCGCTGGGCGTGGTGTGCGCAATCAGGCTGGTGGCGCTGGCGGCAGCATACAGGGCGACGGCAATCGCCAGCGGTTTGCCCTGCCGCAGTACGACGGCGCGGGCGAGCAGGCTGGCGACGAGCGTCAGCGCAAAGCTGACGAGAAAGACGCCGCCGATAGGCGCGAGGCCGTCCAGCGGCGTGTGCAGCGCGCTGTAACCGGCGGCGAGCCAGGGAAAACCGGTAAAGAGATAGGCGCGGACGAGTTCGCCGCCCGTCCACAGGAGCGGAATGAGCAGGCTGCGCCGCCAACTGCCGGGCGCGCTCAGGCGGCGCATCAGCCAGGCGGCAAGCAGCGGGTAAAGCGCGAGATAAAGGACGAGCAGCACATTGGCGAGTATGGCAAACGGCAACGGCGCGCCGCCGAAGTGGTAGAGACTGATATAAACCCAGTAGAGGCCGCTGCCGAGATGCGCGAGCGCAAAGAGCCAGGCATCGCGCAGCGGATGCTGCCGCGTCGGGTGTTGCCACAGCGCAAACAGCACGGTGAGCGGCACGACGGTGAGCGCGCCCAGCGGCCAGGGCGCAAAACAAAAGGTAAAAAAGACACCGGCGAGCGGCGCGAGCAGGGCATAAAGCATGGATGGTGCGGGGGTGGTGAGCGGGGCGGGCATTATAAACGCCGCCGGGCGTGCAAAAAATGCGGGCGTTTTCTGGCATAAAGCGGGGCAACGTACTACACTTCGCGCGCCGCCAACTGGCGCACCATTCACACACAAACGGAGAACCCCATGAAAAAACTGATGCAAACCCTCTGCCTTGCCTTCTTTGCCGGAATCCTAGCCGCCTACGGTGGCGACGGCCCGGACAAAGCCGCCAAAACCTTCTTTGAAGAACTGATAAATGGTGATACCAATAAAGCCGTTGATCTCCTCTATCTGCCGCCGGAATTTGGCGAACAGGACGCAAAAATGATGAAGGGCAAAATCAGCGCCGCGGCAGTCGAAATGCAGACCCAGGTAAAAAAAGAGGGCGGTATTGACGTCAGTACCAGTGACGTAAACTACACCAATGCCGATAAAACCGAAGCGACGGTCAAAGTCACCCTGAGCGGCAAAAAAGATGGCAAAACACACAGCGAAAGCAATAACGTCTCGCTCATCAAGACCGACAAGGGCTGGAAAGTCGATATGAGTAAAATGAAATAACGCTTCCTTCCCCGCGCCGCCACCTGGCGGTCATTCACACACAACGGAGAATCCCATGAAAAAACTGATGCAAACCCTCTGCCTCGCCCTCTTTGCCGGCATCCTCGCCGCCTGCGGTGGCGATAGCCCGGACAAAACCGCCAAGACCTTCTTCAAAGAACTCTTTAGCGGTGACGCCAACAAAGCCGTCGAACTCATCTACATCCCACCGGAAGCAGGCGACAAAGGCGCGGAAAAGGCAAAAGGCAAAATCACCATGATGGCGAGTGAAATGCAGGCACAAATCAAAAAAGAAGGCAGCATTGACGTCAGCACCGGCGAAGTCACCTACACCAATGCCGACAAAACCGAAGCCACCGTCAAAATTACCCTGACCGGCAAAAAGAACGGCAAAGAACACAGCGAAACCAATAACGTCAGACTCATCAAAACCGACAAAGGCTGGCGCATCAAAATGTAAAACCGCCAATCCGCCGGAGAAAAAACTTCCGGCGGTATTCCATTCCCTTTACCCATAACCCAGGAATAAAACATGAAAACCTACCTCAAAACCCTGCTCCTCACGACCCTCGCCGCTATCAGCAGCCTTGCCTGGAGCGCCGAACAAAGCCCGGAAGCCGTTGCCAAAGCCTTCTTTGCCGAATTTATCAATGGCGATGCCGCCAAAGCCGCCCAATACGTTTACGTGCCGGAAGAAAAAACCCAAGGCCTCAAAACGGAAGACATCCAAAAAGCGCTTATTGAAGTCGTCATATTCGAACAGGCAAAAATGAAAGAGGTCGATGCCAAAGTGACCCTCGGCAAAGTCACCTACACCAATAAAGACAAAACCGAGGCGACGATTAAAGGCACGCTCAAAAGCGAAGCCAGCGACAAACCGCAAGACGTCGACATCCCGCTCATCAAAACCAAAGACGGCTGGAAAGTCGTGCTGCCATAACCCGTCATCAAACCGCCGAAGCCGAAACCTTCGGCGGTTTTCTTTACATCTCCATTCCCGCATGAAAACCCAACGCCTCCTGCTCTTTCTCATCCTCCTGCCGCTGCAATTGTGCGCGGCGGTTGCCCCGGAAAACCTTGCCGTCGGCGACTGGGTTTTTCGTGCCGGCACCGGGCGGGAAAGTGCGCTGATCCGCCATCTCGATGATGGCGAATACTCGCATATCGGCATCGTCATCGCCGTCAGCCCGGAAATCCGCATCGCGCACGCGACCACCGACGACGACCCCGCCCACCCCAACCAGGTCATCAACAGCAGCCTCGCCGAATTTGCCGCGCCGCGTCTTGCCGGAAAAATCGCCGCCGCCCGCCCCGCTTTCCTGAACGAAGACGAACGCGCGCAACTGGCGGCAGCGGTCGCCCGCCACCTCGGCGAGCCGTTCCACCTCACGGCGCGCGACCAGTCGCCGCGCTACTGCACCACCATCATTTACGACGCGCTGACCGCACTGCGCCCCAGCGTCCACGCGCGCTGGCGCCATATTGACCTGCCGCTGCTTGAAGGCGATTACCTCTTCCCGCAGGCGCTGGCAGAATTGCCGGGACTGGAGTGGCTGTAAACCTAACCATCCGGAAAAACCATGATTCACCTCATCCTCGTCTCGCATCACCCGGACATCGCCCGCGGCATCGCCGCCCTGGCCGCACAAATGAGCGCCGCGCCGGAGACTATCCACACCGCCGCCGGCATTGACGACGCGGACAACCCCGTCGGCACCGACGCCGTGCGCATCATGCAAACCCTCCTCGAAGCGGACAACCCGGACGGCATCCTCATCCTTGTCGATCTCGGCAGCGCCATCCTGAGCGCGCAAACCGCCCTCGATTTACTCGACGACCCGGCGCTCGCCGCGCGCTGCCGCATCAGCGCCGCGCCGCTGGTAGAAGGGGCGATTAGCGCCGCCGTCGCCGCCAGCAGCGGAGCTGACCTCGAAACCGTCGCCCGCGAAGCCACGCAGGCACTCGCCGCCAAACAAGCGGCGTTGGGCGAAAGCGCGCCCGCCAGCGCCACGCCCGTCGTCGCGCCATCAGGCGACAGCGCCACCATCACCCTCACCAACCGCGACGGTCTGCACGCCCGCCCCGCCGCGCGCCTCGTCGCCGCACTCACGCCGTACCGCGCCCGCCTCGTCCTCAGCTGCGGCGACAAACAGGCGGACGGCAAAAGCCTGAACCAGCTCGCCCTGCTACAAGCGCGCCACGGCGACCGCCTTACCCTGCATGCCGACGGCGACGACGCTGCCGCCGCCCTGCAAACCTTCCGCGACCTTGCCGCCGCCAACTTCGGCGACCCGCCAGACAGCGGCGACGGCCCCCTGCTCGCCTGCGCCACCCCGGCGACGGCCGCACACATCCGCGCAGCCGTCTGGCGCTGCGACCCGCCGCAGCACGACGCCCGCGCCCTGCACGCCGACCGCGCCGCCTTCAGCGAGGCCGTTACCGCTGTCGCCGCCCGCCTCGAAACCCTGCAAAACAAAATCACCGCCCGCCTCGGCGCACCAGCAGGCGACATCTTCGCCGCCCACGCACAACTGCTCGCCGAACTGACAGAAGCCACCCTCGCGCACGACGCCGCCAATTACGCGCCCGTCTGGCAAGAAGAAACCGCGCAAGCCGCCGTCGCGCTGGCCGCCTTGCCTGACCCCTACCTGCGCGCCCGCGCCGCCGACATCCACGACCTCGCACAACAAGTGCTGGCGCTGCTGGCGGACGCGCCCGAAGCCGCCATGCCGGATAACGTGCCCTTCATCCTCGTCGCCCGCGACCTCTACCCGCTGCGCGCCGCCACCCTGCCCGCAAACTGCCTCGCCGTTGTCCTTGCCGACGGCGACCCGCACAGCCACGCCGCGCTGCTCTGCCAAGCAGCACAACGCCCGTACTACAGCGGCGCGGGCGATGCTGTCCTTGCGCTCACCGACGGCGAGCACATCCAGATTACCCGCGCCAGCGGCGAAATTCGGCGCTTGCCGTAGGGGCTGTTGACAATTCGACGAACGAGCCCCTCTCTCGCTACGCGAGCAATGCTTGTCCCTCTGGGACTGGAACAGCTCACGCAGTGAGAGAGGGGTTGGGGTGAGGGCAGCAATCAATTGAAAAACAGGAACTTCAATTCATCAACAACATCGCTCATCCCCTCCCCGACCCTCCCCCGGACCCCATGCAAAATGCGGACGCCTTTTTCAAGGGAACCCGGGGAGGGGGTGTGAAAAGTCGCGTAGCGACAAAAAAATCGGGCATTTCTGCCCGATTCCTCATAGCAATCTGCGGTACAGCGCCGCATCCCGTTCGCTGAAGCAGCAGAAGATCACCCGTGCCATATGCGGGCATTCCTTGAGCGTCGCCCGCACCGTATCAATCGCAATGCGCGCCGCGTCTTCCTTCGGATAGCCAAAAACGCCGGTGCTAATCGCCGGAAAAGCGATGCTCGTCAGCTCGTGCGCTTCCGCCAGCCGCAGCGAATTGGCATAGGCGTTGGCGAGCGCCTCCGCTTCGCCATCATCGCCGCCGTACCACACCGGGCCGACGGTATGGATGACGAAACGCGCGGGCAGGCGGTAGCCGCGCGTCAGCTTCGCCTCGCCGACCTTGCAACCGCCCAGCGTGCGGCATTCCGCAACCAGTTCTTTGCCCGCCGCGCGGTGAATCGCGCCATCCACACCACTGCCGCCGAGCAGCGATTCGTTGGCGGCATTGACAATCGCGTCCACCGCCAGCGTCGTAATATCGGCCACTTGCACTTCCAGATTCATGCGTCATTCTCCTTTATCAACCGCCCGCGCCCGCCTGCCGCAATGCCGCCCTGAGGGGCGACAAGTCATAACCGCAAGCGCCAGCACGGGCGATGATTTCATCCACGTTGCCGCCAGCAGCGGCCTCACCCAGCGCCCAGGCGGTAGTGCTGCGCATGCCGCTCTTGCAGAACATCAGCGTCGGCGCGCCGTCTGCCAGTGCGGCGCGGGTTTGCGCGACCGCTTCCGGACTGAACTGCCCGCCAGCGACCGGCACATGCAGCGTACGAATGCCGAGCGCGTCGGCAGCGGCGGTAATATCGGCAAAGGCAGGCTGTGTGGCGTCTTCGCCATCCGGACGGTGGCAGATAATCTGCGCGATGCCCTGCGTCTTGAGCGCAGGCAAGTCTTCGGGCCGGATTTGCGCGCTGACGTAAAGCGCGGGTTTCAAGGTTTGCATGATGGCCTCCCATGTGAAAAAGGTGTGGATTGACATGATAAACCCTCACACCGCGCGGCAAAATACTGAAAATTTTTTACTATCACGCCGGGATTGGGTCTATAATTTCGCCAATCCTGCACGAAAAACCACACGGACAGGGTTAATTTCCACACTTCAAAACCAAGGTGAACATCTATGGCAGTACAAACCCCTAATACCATTGATCTTTTTTCTATCGGCATTCACAAACGTGCCTTCCGCAACCTTTCCCCCTCTGCGCTGTACAAATTGGCGCTGGAAGCGAAGGACGACTCCGCCATTTCATCCACCGGCGCGCTGATTTCATTCTCCGGCGCAAAAACCGGTCGTTCACCGAAAGACAAACGCATCGTCAAGAACCCCGCTTCCGAAAACGACATCTGGTGGGGCAAAGTCAATATCCCGTTCGCCGCCGCCTCGCACAAGGCCAACCGCGATCTGGCCGTGCGCTACCTCAATGAAGCGGAAAACGTTTACGTGCTGGACGGCTACGCCGGTTGGGACGAAAAATACCGCCTGAAAGTGCGTGTCATCACCACCCGTCCGTACCACGCGCTGTTCATGCACAACATGCTCATCCGCCCGACCGACGCCGAGCTGGCGAGCTTCGGCGAGCCGGATTACATCATCTACAACGCCGGCCACAAACCCGCCGACCGCACCGTGGAAGGCGTCACCAGCACCACCTCCGTCTCGCTCTCCTTTGAAGACAAAGACATGGTCATCCTCGGCACCGAATACGCGGGCGAAATGAAAAAAGGCGTGTTCACCATCATGAACTACCTCATGCCGAAACAGGGCGAGCTTTCCATGCACTGCTCCGCCACCGCAGAACAAGGCGGCGAGCGCTCTGCCGTACTGTTCGGCCTCTCCGGCACCGGCAAAACCACCCTCTCTGCCGACCCGAACCGCAACCTCATCGGCGACGACGAACACGTCTGGACTGAAGACGGCATCTTCAACATCGAAGGTGGCTGCTACGCCAAAGTCATCGACCTCTCCGCCGAAAAAGAGCCGGAAATCTTCGGCGCCATCAAATTCGGCACCGTGCTGGAAAACGTCGCCTACGACGAACATTACGACGTGCAGTACGACTACACCCCGCTGACCAGCAACACCCGCGCCAGCTACCCAATCGAATACATCAGCAACGCGCGCATCCCGTGCAAGGCCGGCCAGCCGACCGACATCGTCTTCCTCACCTGCGACGCCTTCGGCGTCCTGCCGCCGGTCTCCAAACTCAGCCCGGCGCAGGCGATGTACCACTTCATCAGCGGCTACACCGCGAAAGTCGCCGGTACCGAAGTCGGCGTAACCGAGCCGGAAGCGACCTTCTCCGCCTGCTTCGGCGCACCGTTCATGGTCTGGCACCCGGCCAAATACGCCGAGCTGCTCGCCGAAAAAATGAAAAAACACAACACCAACGTCTGGCTGATCAACACCGGTTGGGCGGGTGGCGCCTACGGCGTCGGCGAACGCATCAAGCTGAAATACAGCCGCGCCATCATCGACGCCATCAACAGCGGCGAACTGGCGAAAATGCCGACCGAAACCGATCCGGTCTTCGGCTTTGACGTCGTCACCGAATGCCCGAACGTGCCGTCAGAAATCCTGAAACCGCGCAACGCCTGGGCAGACAAGGCCGCCTACGACGCACAGGCGAAAAAACTGGCGAAAATGTTTAACGACAACTTCGCCCAATTCGCCGACGGCGCCAGCGCAGAAGTCAAAGCAGCCGCGCCGAAAAGTTGATTCCTGCTACCCTTCACAGGAATAAAAAAAGCCGCTGCCTGGCAGCGGCTTTTTATTGGCACCAATATAGTCAATGCTCTTAATCCTTCATACAAATCTTCCCTGGATATTGCGCAAATGCGGAAAGATTGGCGTAAATGTTGTATGAAAAAATAAGCTGATTAGCTATAAGCGCGGCTTCCGGGAAAGCCGTATCAAACGCCCCGCTTGGCAGCTGCCGAAGAGCCCAGAGTTTATCCCGCTTGGCGGCTGTCCCGGAACCCAGTATTCATCCCGCTTGGTGGCCGCTCGCGAACCCAGTATTCATCTCGCTTGGTGGCCGCTCGCGAACCCAGGTTTTATCCCGCTTGGCGGCCGCTCGCGAACCCAAGTTTTATCCCGCTTGGCGGGCACCCAAGAACCCGGTATTTATCCCGCTTGGCGGGCCCAGGTTTTATCCCACTTGGCGGCTGTTGAAGAGCCCAGTGTTTATCCCGCTTGGCGGCTGCCGAAGAATCCAGGTTTTATCCTGCTTGGCGGCGAGCCCCGTGTTTATCCCGCTTGACGGCGAGATAGCCTTTACCCATCCACTGATTCGCTAACCTTGCGGGCATGGGGTGAATGGTTTCGTGACCATTCCATTCGGCTCCAAAGCCTCATTCCGCCTTGGTCATATTCAGCCTGCGTTATAATCTGTGCAACTTATCACTGAAAGCCACAAAAATCCCAGGAGTTTCTCATGGATATTCTCAGCAGATTGCATGCCTTGCCGCTATTCCGCTTCCATTTCCGCCTGCTCGGTCTCATTGGTCTGGGCTGGCTGTTCGATGCGATGGATACCGGCATGGTGTCCTTTGTCCTTGTTACTCTGGCAGGCGAATGGCAGCTCGACGCGCAGCAATCCGGCTGGATTGTCAGCGTCGGCTTCATCGGCATGGCGCTTGGTGCGGTATTGAGTGGCTGGGCGGCTGACCGCTTTGGCCGCCGCAATGTTTTCGCGGTCACCATGGTGCTCTATGGCGCTGCTACTGGTCTTTGCGCGCTGGCGCCCAATCTGCCGTTTTTGCTTATCTGCCGCTTCTGGGTCGGCTTCGGCCTCGGCGGGCAATTGCCGGTCGCGGTGTCGCTGGTGAGCGAATATGCACCGCCCCGCCTGCGTGGCCGCTTCATCGTCCTGCTGGAAAGTTTCTGGGGATTAGGCTGGCTCGCCGCTGCCCTTGTTTCCTACTACCTCATCCCGCACTACGGCTGGCGTAGCGCTTTCTTCGCGGGCGCCGTGCCGCTGTTCTATGCTTTCGCCGTGTGGAAACGCCTGCCTGAATCCGTGGCTTATTTGCTGGCGGCGAACCGTCTGGATGAAGCGCACACCCTGCTCTGCCGCCTCGAAAGCCAGGCGGGGCTGACGCCTGCCGCGACTGCTATCGCCCCGTCCGCCCCGGCGAGAACGCGTAACCGCCTTATTGAGCTGTGGCAGGCGCCGTTTGCCAGACGCACGCTGATGCTGTGGCTGATCTGGTTCGGCATCGTTTTTTCTTACTACGGTATTTTTACCTGGCTGCCCAAACTGCTGGCGGAACAAGGCTTTGTCGTGGTGAAAACTTTCCGCTATGTGCTGGTGATGATTCTCGCGCAACTGCCCGGCTACTTCGCCGCTGCCGTGCTGGTGGAAATCATTGGGCGCAAGGCGACTCTGGCCGGTTTTCTCGGCGCCTGCGCGCTCTGCGCCTACTGCTTCGGGCACAGCACGAGTACAAACGGCATCATGCTTTGGGGCAGTCTGATGTCCTTCTTTAACCTCGGTGCCTGGGGTGTGCTCTATACCTACACGCCGGAACTCTATCCGGTGCGTTGCCGTGCTTTCGGTGCGGGGTGGGCCGGTGCAGTTGGCCGCATCGGCGGCATTATCGCGCCGCTGGTGGTGGCAGGGATGAGCGGCAGCAGCGCGGGCTTCGCGCGGATTTTTGTGATGTTTGCCCTTGTGCTGGCGGCAGTGGTCGTGGTGATTGTCGTCCTCGGCGAGGAAACCAAAGGACGGACGCTGGAAGAGATTAGCGCAGGCTAGGTTGCCGCTTCTTGGATAACCACCGCGAAGCCAGGTTTTATCCCGCTTGGCAGTGGGGCAGGGCACAAAGCAATCCGGTGTTGGGGCGTCAGACTTTATTATTCAAAACGAGGTAGTCCTCAAAAGAATGCTGTCATGCGAAGTTTGTTTATCCCTGCCCTCACCCTAACCCCTCTCTCTTGCTGCGCAAGCAATGCTTGTCCCACTGGGAGAGGCGCTTATCCGCTGAAATGCAAACACGCTAGCGCACCCATTGCACGACTTCATCAAACGGCTTGCGGCCTTTAGAGACAATCTCGCGGCTGCGGTAACCAAATGTCGCCATAACGGAAACGCCCCACTCTGCCAAATCAAAAATGCCCGCGTCGGCAAGGATTTTATTGACGGCTTCGTAATTGAATCCTTCTATTGGGCAGGAATCGATACCAATCATTGCCGCCCCTGTCATCATATTGGCGAGCGCGATATAGGTTTGTTTACAGGCCCAGTCAAACAAGGTTTGTTCATTGGCCGCCTGTTTCATGTCTTCCGTCTGAAATTGTTTATAGCGCGCCAATCCCGCCTGTAATTGTTCGCCTTCGAAACCGCGGCGAATTAATACGTCGCGCAGAAATTCGCTATCGTAACGGGCATGCTTTTTGGCGAGAAAAACGACTAAATGACTGCAATCGTCGAGCTGGTTCGCCACGCCCCAGCCGACCGGCTTGATGGCTTCACGTAGCGCCGGGTTTTGCACGACCACGAAACGCCAAGGCTCAGAGCCAATCGAGCTGGGGGAAAGTCGCCCCAATTCGAGGATAAATTTCATATCTTCATCGCTAATTTTGCGATTGCCATCGTAATAGCGGGTGGCGACACGGCGTTTGAATGCGTCAAGAATGTCTTGTTTGTTAAAGGTCATATCAGTATCTCCTGTGGGGTTAGTGGCGGGCATTGTACGCTTTTTGTATGGGCGGTTATTGTCCGTGAATGGCTTTCCGTATTTTCGGAAAGGCTGCAGCGCGACAATACGCCATCATGCGACATTAAGAAGGTGCGCCGGAGCGCACCTCCTTTTGTGGAATCGCGGTGTTTATTCCGCTTCCGTGCTTGCTTCGTCGCCGAGGTAGCCGCCGGTCTGGCGCGACCACAGTTGGGCGTAGAGGCCGCCTTTGGCGATGAGTTCGTCGTGGCTGCCCTGTTCGACGATGCGGCCGCCGTCCAGGATGATGAGGCGATCCATCGCGGCGATGGTGGAGAGGCGGTGCGCGATGGCGATGACGGTTTTGCCTTGCATCAGCTGGTTCAGGCTTTGCTGGATGGCGGCTTCGACTTCGCTGTCCAGCGCCGAGGTGGCCTCGTCCAGGATGAGTATCGGCGCGTCTTTGAGCAGGACGCGGGCGATGGCGATGCGCTGCCGTTGGCCGCCGGAGAGTTTGACGCCGCGCTCGCCCACTTGCGCGTCCAGTCCGGTGTTGCCGCGCTGGTCGGAGAGTTCGGCGATGAAGTCGGCTGCCTCGGCTTGTGCGATGGCGTGTTGTAGTTCGGCTTCGCTCGCGTCCGGGCGGCCGTAGAGGATGTTGTCGCGCACGGAGCGGTGCAGGAGCGAGGTGTCTTGCGTCACCATTGCGATGTGGCGGCGCAGGCTGTCTTGGGTGACGTCGGCGATGTTCTGCCCGTCGATGCGAATTTCGCCGGAGTCCAGGTCGTAGAAGCGCAAGAGGGCATTGACCAGCGTTGATTTGCCCGCGCCGGAGCGACCGACGAGGCCGATTTTTTCGCCGGGGCGGATGGCAAGCGTGAGGTTGTGCAGCACGTGTTTTTCTTCGCTTTTGCCGTAGCCGAAGCTGACGTTGTCGAATTCGATCGCGCCACGGCTGACTTCGAGTTCGCCCGCGCCGGGTTTGTCCTGCACGCTCACCGGGCGGGCGAGCATGTTCATGCCGTCGGCGACGGTGCCGACGTTTTCTGATAAGCCGCCGATTTCCCACATGATCCAGTGTGACATGCCGTTCATGCGCAGCGCGAGGCCGGTAGCGGTCGCAATCGCGCCGACGGCGAGCTGGCCATGCATCCACAGGCCGATGCCAACCGCGCCGATGAGGAAGAGCAGGCTGTAGTTGAGCAGGTTCACGATGACATCCAGATTCGCCACCATGCGGAACTGGTGGTAAACGGTGTCGAGGAATTCATGCATGGCGCCGCGCGCGTAGTCCGCTTCGCGCCGCGTGTGCGCGAACAGTTTGACGGTGGCGATGTTGGTGTAGGCGTCGGTAACGCGGCCGGTCATGGTCGAGCGCGCGTCCGCCTGCGCTTCCGACACTTGGCGCAAGCGCGGCAGGTAGTGGCGCAGTACCAGCGCGTAGATGACGATCCAGGCAATCATCAACAGCATCATCGCCCAGTGCTGGCTCGCCATCAGCGCGATGATGGAGAAGAAGTAGGCGACGACGTACACCATGACGTCGGTGCAGGTAGTCGCCACCGCCCGCACCGCCAGCGCCGTTTGCATCACCTTGGCGGAGACGCGCCCGGAGAATTCGTCCTGATAGAAGCTCATGCTCTGCCCAAGGAGGTAGTTGTGCATGCGCCAGCGCGCCGCCATCGGCATGTTGCCCATAATCATCTGGTTACGCGCGACGGTGCCGATGTAGCCAAAGAGCGGCAGCAGGACCAGCACCACCAGCCCCATGCCGGCGAGTTTCCAGCCTTCGTCGCGCAGGAGGGTGTCGGGGGCGCGCGCCGCCAGCCAATCGACGATGTTGCCGATGAAGCCAAAGAGCAGCACTTCCAGCACGGCAACGGCGATGCCGGCAATCATGATGATCCACAGCGGTGTGTAAAAGCCGCGGCAGTAGTAGCGGATGAAGGCGAAAAGCGTCTGCGGTGGCGCTTCCGACCAGTCGGGCGGGAAGGGGTTGGTGCGTTTTTCGAAGGTGGCGTACATGGTGGTGATTTAGATAAGTGGAAAGGCGGGGATTATACCGAAAAAGGCGGTTGCCCTTTGGCGGTTCGGACACGGTTTGCCGCAACAGAAAACGGCCTCTTGCGAGGCCGTTTGGAGCTGATGTTTTAAGGTTAGCGCTCGTAGTTGTTGGTGACGGTGGTATTGCCATAGTGGTTGGCACCATCTTCACCCTGGAAGGTGTTGCTGGCGCTGCCACTGCTACGCGCGGCACCAAAGACACCGCCCCAGTCGCCCGTTTCATAGGCGGAGCCGTATTTGTCCTCACGGGTGACGGTGTTGAACGCACCGCCCATTTCCTGCGCCTTGTCGCCAAAGAAGGAGGCGCGGAAATCGGCTTTGTCATCGCCCGGGGCATAAACGCGGTCTGCCGAACCAACGACGGTATTACCCATGATGTCGCCTTTGAAATGGACTTTCAGGTCTTTGACAATCGCACCGTTCGGGTTGTCTTTTACCAGCGTGTTTTTCAGCCAGGCGTTGTAAACATCGCCTTCCACTTTCTTGTTGGCGAAATTGACGTCTGCCTGCACAAAGTTACCCAGCCCCATTTGCGCTGTTCCGCCGCCGATTTGCTCGCGGGCAAAGGCGTTGGGGAGGTTTACTTTGTTATTCGGATCGCGGTATTCGGTGAAGCCGAGGAAGTCGTTATTGATGCCGTACATCAAGGCATGGCCTTCATATTTGACGTTGCCTTCGTTCGGTAGACTGGCCATTTGCTCAATGCTCGTTGCCTCTACCCCGCGGTAGAAGTAATTATCCACACTGCCTTTGTCATTTTTGTGGGCAAACGGCGCATGGAGGAAGCCGCCACCAAAAGGTCCTTCGCCTGCGCTCAGGTCAAGATTGGTAGTGACGCGGCCGTATTGCACTTTGGTCAGTGTGATCGGCTTGGCACCAATGCTCCATTCGACGGGTGCGCTGTCCAAGTCGGCCTTGGTGTCATAACGCGCCTGCTTGGCATCGCCATCGTTTACCCAGCCTTCCTGCTCGTTATCCGGAATGGCAGAACCCGCTACTGTGCCTGCCGTGCGTGCCACAAATGACCGCGCGCCAGAATAGCTGTTCAGGGTGACCGGCTTGATTTTGCCTTCATCCGACCATGCGAGGTGATAGCGACCAAAGATGCGGGTTTTGGTGTTATGCCAGTCTTGCCATTGCTGGGTGTCTGCGTTCCAGCGTTTTTCCTGGCCGAGCGTTTTCATCGAGCTGCCGATACGAATCAAACCGTTGGTAATGTCGCCGGTCGGCTGGATTTCGATATCGCGATCCCAAGGATCTTTACGCTCCAGATCGTCCGAGGCGATGGGGCCGCTATTATCGACGTTGTTATCAACGCGGCGGGCGCGCGGATCCCAGCCGTTACGCGTGGCGTGGTTTTCAAAGGCGCTGTCTTGCGTACTCCACCACACCAAATCCGCGCCGTATTTTTTAGCGTATTTCGGCTCATGGATGCGCGCGTCGGCAAAGCGGATTACAGTCGGGTCTTCCAGCCAGCCCTGATAGGCAGGCCCACGGAAAGCGCCCTGGTGACCGTCTTTCAGGTTGCTCGGCTCAACCCATTTGTGACTTAGCAAACGCCAATTATCGGAACAGGCGACTTGTCCGCCTGCTTGGCACAAGGGCGGCGTGCCTTGGAGATAGACTTTATCCTTGCCTGTTACTTGGGTCGGAGTGCCAGCTTGCATACCGATAAAACGATTATTGTTGTTCGGGTCAAATTGGGGCGTGTAAGGCGTATATTCCCAAGTCTGCTCCAGCGCCCATTGCCAAGTATTCGGATCAGGGTTAACCAGCGGACGAATCAGTTTTTGGCGACGAATCGCGGTAAATTCATCCACCTCGAGATACGTATGCTCATGCCCGTAATCCGCCGATGCCGGGGTTACGCCACTCAGCTTCGCATTGTATTTGATGTCATAAGGTTCATTGGGATAGCGCGGATCGCCTTTTTGGCGCGGCTCAATGCTTTCCATATCATCTTCATAGACCCAGCCGTTGTACTGGAACTGCTTGATGCCGGTGCGTTTGGATTGGCGGTTGATGCGGTTGTTTTCGTCATCCCAGCCCGGATAGGGATTATTCGGATAGTGAATGCCCGCATAAACCGATGAGCCTTCACGGTTCAGCCAGCTGCGGTCAGCATCCCGGCCATGCGCGCGCCATCGGGTATTGCTTTGCCAATTGGGGCCGGGGGCATATTCGTTGTTATCCACCGGCACGTGTGTACGCCCGCCCTGAATGAAACGGAACATGTAGTTGTCCATCGTCCCGCCCTGGGCAACGTCGGCTTGTCCCAGACCGGTATTGTAACGATGCCATCCTTTGTCGTTATTGCCCGTGGTTGCCCAGTTAAGGTTGGATTTGAGCAAATCTTCCAGGTTGGCAGGGGTGTTCGGCATGGCGGGTTCGAGAACTGCATCCGGCGCCTGATGATTATGCGCTACCGGATTGCCATAATAGGAAGGATCATTCGGATTCGTCGCGTGCGGATAATCTACATACGGCTGCAAATACTCAAAGCGCAGGGTATAGACGTGGCTCACCCGGTCACGGGTGATGTTTTTATCCTTGTCCACGTTATCGGTGACATGGCGATCGTAATCCTGACGGTCACCAGGGGTATTGCTCATGATTGGCGTACCGTCGGCATCCACCGCCGCACTGCCCGGCAATTTATAAATGCCCGCAAGCACGTCAACGTTCTCGAAGTTCATCGCCTGCAAGCTGGGTTGCGCTTGGGGTCTGCCTGTGTTGGTCAGCGGTTCAGGGGAAAATCCGCCAGCAAATTGAGCTTTCACCGGTTGACCGTCTTCGCGGGTCAAATCCTGACGCGCCAGCACGATATTGCTCAGTTTGGGGTTTTGCTCGTCCAGCGGCACACCCAGAAGCGGCGTGGAAGACGCGAGTTTTTCAGGGTTATACACCCGGTCATAGGTTGAATTGTCGCGGCGGATATATTGCAGGCCGCCTACCGTGCTTTGCTTGAGCAGGTCTTTGTCATCAACCACATGGGTTTGCGTCGGATCGACCAAGGTGGAATCGTGGCTTGACGGGTTTCCCGCATCTGGCGTCGGTGCCGGATTTGGCGCGGGTTGCAAAGGATTATTGAGACCGGGGCTGGTTTCATCGCCGCCGCGTCCGCCACAGGCTGCAACGCCGAGCGCTACCAGTACCGCGCAAGACAAGTTGGATAACTTCATACATACTCCTGACCATTTAAAAACATACGTGTAAATCCATCTTTGGCCTTATGAAGTGCGCCAAACCAATGGAGTTTTACTAAATAGTCATTATAAATGTAATCCCTTGGCAATCAGAAAAAATTTTTACTTTGTGCGTGATTATCAGATTTCCCAATATACTCGAATAACCGGCTGTCTTTTAGAGCAAGCGACCAAGCGCGAGACCGCCTGCGACCGCTGCCAAACCCAGTGCGAGGCTCGCCACCACATAAAGCGCCAACCAGCCAAACTGCTGCGCCTGCCACATCGTCAAGCACTCCAGCGAAAAAGTTGAGAACGTGGTAAAACCACCGCAAAATCCAGCGATGAACAGCCCGCGCAGGACGCTATCGCGGGCGAGCGTTTGCGCCAATAGGCCAATCAGCAGGCAGCCGAGTACATTCACCAGCAACGTCGCCCACGGCAGCGGCGAACCGCTGCGTGCCATGGCAACGCTCACCGCATAGCGACAGACGCTACCCAAGCCGCCGCCGAGGAAGACTAGCAAAAAGTTCATGCGAATAACCCCGACACTGCCTGCCGCTCACCGCGCTCATGTGCGAGCAGCCATGCTTTGCGCTGTAAGCCGCCGCCGTAGCCGGTGAGCGCGCCGTCCTTGCCGATGACGCGGTGGCAGGGAATCAGGATGGATACGCGGTTAGCGCCGTTGGCGGCTGCAACGGCACGCACCGCCGCGGGTTTATTTATTCGCGCCGCCAGCGCCTGATAGTGGGTGGTTGTGCCGAAGGGAATGTCGCGTAATGCCGCCCAGACGTGTCGCTGTAAATCGGTGCCCGGGGTATCCAGCGCGACGCTAAAGGTTTGCCGCTCGCCCCGGAAATATGCGGTGAGTTCCCGTGCCGCCTGCTGTGTGTGCTCATTCTCGCCCAGTTCGGTGCGCGCCTGAAACAGTCGCTCTAAATCGCGGCTTTCGCGTTCTATTCGCTGCGTTCCCGCAAATTCTGCCAGACAGACGCCGCGATGGCTGGCGGTAATCCACATCCGACCGAGCGGCGTTTCTATTTTTTGGCTGAAAAGTAGCGGCATCGTGCGCCCTTAGATTTGCATAAACATCCGCGCTGCCGCGAGGGCAAAGGCAAAGATCCAGGCATAGCCAAAAATCGCCAGACGGGTGCGGGTTTTCCCGCGCCGTAATTGCCAGCGGCCAACGGTTTCCATCGCCGCGGCAATCGCTAATGGCGTCAAGAGCAGATTGAGCCACCGCATGAGCGGGCTATGCAGGAATGGCGCCGGGAAATAATAGAGGCTGATGATGCCGAGTAACGCGCCGATTACCGCATAAGCGACGATGGCAATCCAGGAGTGGTAGGTACGGCCACCGCAGGTTTTGGTGATTCCCACGCCAAGCAGTTCTACCAATAGTTCCAGAATAAATTGGCCCAAGATTTCGAACAGGAATTCAAGCAGGATTTGCATCGGGATTTTTCCATTCAAACCGCTTTTTCACGGGTAAAACGTCCATAAATAAAGCGGTGCGCCGCAGCGCACCGCCTATTTTTTATACCACCAAGTTCACCAACTTGCCGCGGACGACGATGCTTTTTTTCGGCGTTTTGCCTTCGCTGTGGCGTTGCACGTCGGGGTGGGCAAGGGCGGTGGCGATGATGTCGTCGTCGCTCATGCCGGCGGCAATTTCGATTTCCGCGCGGCGTTTGCCGTTGATTTGCACGACCAGGGTGATGGTGTCGCGCGTCAAGGCCTGCGAGTCAGGCTCGGGGATGGCGGTGTCGAGGATGTTGCCGGCGTAGCCGAGTTCGTCCCAGAGGGCGGCGGCGATGTGCGGCGTGATGGGCGCGAGGATGAGCAGCAGGATGCGCAGGCCTTCGCTGCGCAGGCGTTTTTCTTCCGGCGCGACTTCGCCGAGGGTGTTCAAGATTTTCATCGCCGATGACACCACGGTGTTGTACTGGTTGCGCTCGTAGTCGAATTGTGCCGAGCGCAGTTGTTCGTGGATGGCGTGGCGCAGGGTTTTGTGTTTGCTGTCGAGCGCACTGTGTTCGACCGGGGCGGGGTCGAGCTGGTCGCGGTGGTCGTGGGCGTAGGCCCAGAGGCGTTTCAGGTATTTGTGCGCGCCTTCGACGCCGCTTTCGGACCATTCGAGGGTGGATTCGGGCGGCGAGGTGAACATAGTGTAGAGGCGGGCGGTGTCGGCGCCGTATTTTTTGACCAGCGCTTCGGGGTCCACGCCGTTGTTTTTCGATTTGGACATTTTTTCCATGCCGCCGTATTGCACCGGCTGGCCGTCGGCAATGAGTGTGCCGCCGGTAACGCGGCCCTTGTCGTCGGTCGCGGGTTCGACTTCTGCCGGGTTGTACCAGGTTTTTTTGCCGCTCGCGTCTTCGCGGTACCAGGTGGCGGCCAGCACCATGCCTTGGGTCAGCAGGCGTTTGAAGGGTTCGCTGACTTTGACGAGGCCTTCGTCGCGCATCAGTTTGGTGAAGAAGCGGGCGTAGAGCAGGTGGAGGATGGCGTGCTCGATGCCGCCGATGTATTGGTCCACGTCCTGCCAGTAGGCGGCGTCTTCCGGGGCGACCATGCCGCCGGTGTAGTCGGGCGACATGTAGCGGAAGAAGTACCAGCTGGATTCGACGAAGGTGTCCATGGTGTCGGTTTCGCGGCGGGCGAGGCGGCCTTCGGCGTCTGTGGTCTCATAGTAGTCGGGCAGTTTGGCAAGCGGTGAGCCACTGCCGTCCGGGATGATGTTTTCCGGCAGGACGACGGGCAGGTCGCTGTCGGCGACGGGCAGATCGCGGCCGTCGGCGTCGTGGATGACCGGTATCGGGCAGCCCCAGTAGCGCTGGCGGCTGATGCCCCAGTCGCGCAGGCGGTATTGGGTTTTTTCTTCGCCGGCGCCGCTTTTGCCGAGCGCCGCGCCGATGGCGTCGAAGGCCTGCGCGAAGTCGAGGCCGTCAAAGGCGCCGCTCGCGATAAGGCGGGTGTTTTCTTTGGCGCCGTACCATTCTTGCCAAGCGGCCGCGTCGTAGCGCTCGCCTTCACGGGCAACGACTTGGCGGATGGGCAGCCCGTATTTGTGCGCGAACTCGAAATCGCGTTCGTCGTGCGCGGGCACGGCCATGACCGCGCCGTCGCCGTATCCCCAGAGGACGTAGTTGGCCACCCATACTTCCAGCGCCTCGCCGTTGATGGGGTTGATGACGTAACGCCCGGTCGGCATGCCTTTTTTCTCCATCGTCGCCACGTCCGCCTCGGCGACCGAGCCCGCCTTGCATTCGGCAATAAAGGCGGCAAGGGCGGGGTTATCCGCGGCGGCAGCGGTCGCCAGCGGGTGTTCGGCGGCAACCGCCAGATAGGTCGCGCCAAACAGGGTGTCGGGGCGGGTGGTGAAGACTTGCACGTTGTGCTGGTCGGCGCTGAGGCCGGCGCGGCTGTCTGCACGCAGGGCAAAGCGCACGTTCATGCCGCGCGATTTGCCAATCCAGTTGCGCTGCATGGTTTTGACGCGCTCCGGCCAGCCGTCGAGGGTGTCCAAATCGCGCAGCAATTCTTCGGCGTAGTCGGTGATGCGGAAGTAGTACATCGGAATCTCGCGCTTCTCTACCAGCGCACCGCTGCGCCAGCCGCGGCCGTCAATGACTTGTTCGTTGGCAAGCACGGTCTGGTCCACCGGGTCCCAGTTCACCGTGCCGTTTTTGCGGTATATCAGCCCTTTTTCAAAGAGACGGGTAAACAGCCACTGCTCCCAGCGGTAGTAGTCGGGCTTGCAGGTGGCGAGTTCGCGCGACCAGTCGATGGCAAAGCCGAGCGATTTCAGCTGGTTTTTCATGTAGTCGATGTTGCTGTAGGTCCAGGCGGCGGGCGCGACCTGGTGGTTCATCGCCGCGTTTTCCGCCGGCATGCCGAAGGCGTCCCAGCCCATCGGTTGCAGCACGTTTTTGCCGCGCATCCGTTGGTAGCGGGCGATGACGTCGCCGATGGTGTAGTTGCGCACGTGCCCCATGTGCAGGCGGCCGGACGGATAAGGGAACATCGACAGGCAGTAGAATTTTTCGCGCGTGGGGTCAGTCACGGCGCGGAACGTCTGGTTTTCTTCCCAGGATTTTTGAATGGCGGCTTCGAGTGTTTGCGGTTGATACTGCGGTTGCATGGGGTTTCCTGAAAGGGTGGTAAGAAAGCGGCTAATGATACACCAACGCGCCCATGCAAAACGGTTATAGCCCCATGAAAACACGTCCTTAGCCAGCGGCGGGGCGATGCCCTACGATGCCGCATTTTCTCACCGGAGTATTTTCATGAAAAAAGCCCTGCTTACCGCGCTGCTGGCGCTTGCCCTGCCCGCGGTCGCCGCCGACAAAGAACTGCTCAACGCCTCCTACGACATCGCGCGCGAGCTGTTCGCCCGCTACAACGCGCTCTACGAAAAAGAACATCCCGACGCGCCCAAGATTAAGCAATCGCACGCCGGTTCCTCCAAACAAGCGACCGCCATCCTGCAGGGGCTGAAGGCGGACGTCGTTACCTTCAACCAGGTTACCGACGTCGAAATCCTTGCCAGCAAGGGCAAGCTGCTGCCGGAAAACTGGCGCGAACGCCTACCCCATAACAGCTCACCGTATTACTCCACCACCGCCTTCCTCGTGCGCAAGGGCAACCCGAAGCACATCGAAAACTGGGGTGATTTGGCTAAAGAAGGCGTCAGCATCGTCTTCCCCAACCCGAAAACCAGCGGCAACGGGCGCTACACCTACCTTGGCGCACTCGGCTACGCGCAGGACACCTTCAAAACCGAAGCCGAACAGCACGCTTTCCTCAAAGACTTCCTCGCGCACGTCGCCGTCTTCGATACCGGCGGGCGGGGGGCGACCACCAGTTTCGTCGAGCGCAAGATTGGCGATGTGCTGATTACCTTTGAATCCGAAGTGAACGGCATCCGCCAGGAATACGGCGCGGACGATTACGAAGTCGTCGTGCCGAAAATCTCCATCCTCTCCGAATTTCCGGTGGCGTGGCTGGACAAAAACACCGAGGCGAAAGGCACCACCGATGCCGCGAAGGACTATTTGCAATACCTCTACAGCGAACCGGCGCAGCGCCTGCTCGCCGAAAACCACTACCGCGTGCGCGACGAAAAAGTGCAGGCCGAATACAAAGACCGTTTCCCCGACGTGCGGCTGAAAACGGTGGAAGACATCGGCGGCTCATGGGAGCAGGTGATGCAAGCGCACTTCGCTAACGGCGCACTGCTGGACCAGTTGCAGAAGCGGTGAGCGCTTTATAGCGATACACCGAAAGTTTCAGACAAGGCGCGCCGCTGAAGACAGTACGCTTTTGTACGGCGAAGCGGCGCAACACCGTATGAAACTTTCGGTGGATTGCCATACATACACGAATCCCGCTACCGCATATATAAAAGACGCTGCGCGATTTATCCGCGCAGCGACAAATACCCACAAAAAATGAACGACAAACGCTTCCCGCATGATGACCCGCATCTCATGCACAACGGCAGAAACCTGCGCAAAAACATGACGCCTGCCGAACAGAGGTTGTGGAAACACCTGCGCGGCAAAAGATTGGGCGGCTACCGCTTCCGCCGCCAACAGCCGCTGGGTCAATACATCCTCGATTTCGTCTGCGTGGACGCAAATAGACGGCGGGCAACACGCCGAACAAACCGCTTATGACGAAACACGGACACGATACTTGCAAAACCTGGGATTCACCGTTATCCCCTTCTGGAACAACGAAGTCCTGCAACAAACTGACGCCGTATTGACCGCCATCCTGCATAAACTGGAAGAACTCAAAGCCAAATGAATCGGACGCTACGCGATTTATCCGCGCAGCGACGACAAATACCATCCCCATAAACCTTCCTTAAATCATCACAAGCCCCCCCATGACCCACCCTCGCCGCCTACAAGTCCTGCCCGGATTCGGTCTCTCGCTCGGCATGAGCCTGCTCTTTGTCGCCATCGTCCTCCTGCTGCCGCTCTCCGGCCTTGCCCTCAATCTTGCCGAGCTTTCTTTCGCCGACTACCGGGCAATCGTCAGCGACGTGCAAACGCTTGCCGCCTTGCGCGTAACGTTTTGGGCGGCGGCGTGGGCGTCGCTTTTTAACGCGCTTTTCGGTCTGCTCCTCGCCTGGGTGCTGAGCCGCTACCGCTTCCCCGGCCGCATCTTCATTGACGCCTTGGTCGATTTGCCCTTCGCCCTGCCGACCGCCGTCGCGGGCATCGCCCTTGCCACCCTTTTTGCCGCTGACGGCTGGCTCGGGCAACCGCTGGCGGCGCTCGGCATCGCCATCGCCTATAAACCGGCGGGCATTGTCGTCGCCATGATTTTTACCAGCATCCCTTTCGTCGTGCGCGCGGTGCAGCCGGTGCTGGAAGCGTTGCCGCCTGCGGTGGAAGAAGCGGCGGCGACCCTCGGCGCGCGTCCGCCGCAGATTTTTACCCGCGTCATCCTGCCGCAACTGATGCCTGCGCTCGCCTCCGGCGTGGTGCTGTCGTTCGCGCGCAGTCTCGGCGAGTTCGGCGCGGTCATCTTCATCGCCGGCAACCAGCCCTACGTCAGCAAGGTGGTGTCGCTGCTCATCTTCGAACGCCTGCAAGAGTTTGACCTGCCCGCCGCCGCTGCCATCGCCTCGCTCATGCTCGCCGCCTCGCTGCTCCTGCTGCTGCTCGTCAATCTCTGGCAGGGGCATTTCCTGCGCCGCTTCGGGAGAAACGCATGAGACGCCTCTTGATTGCCCTCGCGCTCGCCTTCGTGCTGCTCTTTCTCGTGCTGCCGCTGGCCGTCGTCTTCCACGGCGCGTTTGCCAAAGGCTGGGCGACCTTTGCCGCTGCCCTCGCCGAGGTGGACACCCGCCACGCCCTCTGGCTGACCCTGCTCGTTACCGCCATTACCGTACCGGTGAACGTCATCTTCGGCGTCGCCTTCGCCTGGCTCGTTACCCGCTTCCGCTTCCGTGGCCGCGCGCTGCTCATTACCCTGCTCGATATTCCCTTTGCCGTCTCGCCAGTCATCGCCGGTCTGCTCTATCTTTTGCTTTACGGCGCGAACAGCCCGCTCGGCGCATGGTTCGCCGCGCACAACCTGCAACTGATGTTCGCCGTGCCGGGTATCGTCCTCGTCACCGTTTTCGTGACTTGCCCGTTCGTCGCGCGCGAACTCATCCCCTTCATGCAGCAACACGGCGCGGCGGAAGAAGAAGCGGCGGTCGTCCTCGGCGCCAGCCGCTGGCAACTGTGGCGGCGCATCACCCTGCCGACCATCCTCTGGCCGCTGCTTTATGGCGTGGCGCTGACCAACGCGCGCGCGGTGGGCGAATTTGGCGCGGTTTCCGTCGTCTCCGGCAACATCCGCGGAGAGACCAACACCCTGCCGCTTAACGTCGAACTGCTGTATCAGGACTACCAGGCCGCCGCCGCCTTTGCCAGCGCGGTGCTGCTCGTCCTCATCGCCCTCGCCACCCTCGCGCTGAAAACCTGGGTGGCGCGGAAGGAACACGCATAACGCCACAGAACTACCCCCACCCCACCCCTCCCCCGCTGCGGGCTTCGCCCTGCGGGGGAGGGAGTAAGCAAGGAACCCCCATGAGCATCCAAATCCGAGAGCTGCACAAAACCTACGGCGACTACCCCGCGCTGCACCCGACCGACCTCACCATCGAAAACGGCGAAATGGCGGCGCTGCTTGGCCCCTCCGGCAGCGGCAAAACCACCCTGCTGCGCCTCATCGCCGGGCTGGAAAGCGCCGACGGCGGGCAAATCCGCCTCAATGGCCGCGACGTTACCCACGTGCCGGTGCGCGAGCGCCATATCGGCTTCGTCTTCCAGCACTACGCGCTGTTCAAGCACCTCACCGTTGCCGACAACATCGCCTTTGGTCTCACCATCCAGCCGCGCCGCGAGCGACCGGCGAAAGCGCGCATCCGCGAAAAAGTCGCGCAACTGCTCGACATGGTGCAACTTGCCGATATGGGCAGCCGTTACCCGGCGCAACTCTCCGGCGGCCAGCAACAGCGCGTCGCTCTCGCCCGCGCGCTGGCCACCGAGCCGGAAGTCATCCTCTTTGACGAACCCTTCGGCGCGCTGGACGTGCAAGTGCGGCACGACCTGCGCCTCTGGCTGAAAACCCTGCAACGCGAGCTGCGCTTCACCGGCGTTTTCGTCACCCACGACCGCGAAGAAGCGCTGGAGCTGGCCGACCGCATCGTCGTCATGCGCCACGGCGCCATCGCGCAAAACGCCGACCCGCAGCAGCTTTACGCCGCGCCTGCCGACGCGCAAGTCTTCAACTTCATGAGCGACACCCGCCGCTTTCCGGCGCGGGTGGAGAACCACATCCTGCACAGTGGCCGCGGCTGGGCAAAAGCCGAGTACCCGATAGCAGACGGCGACGGCGAACTCGCCCTGCGCGTGCAGGACCTCGAACTGAGCGGCCACCCGCCCGGCCACGTGCAACTGCCGGTCATCATCGAACACAGCACCCTGCTCGGCGCCAACTACCGCCTCACCGTGAAAAACCAGGGCTGGGGCGGGGATAGCCGCTGGCAACTGCCGCTACCGGCGCAAACCTGGCTGCGCCAGCCGCTGCACCACGGTCAGCGCGTCTATCTCAAACCGCGCCGCCTCTATTTCCTGCGCACGAATGGCGCCGTTGAAGCGCTGTTCCGCGCGCTGTGAATGCCCGCAAAAAATCCCGCCGCAGCGGGATTTTTTATGGGGAGGGGTGCGGTTATTCGATGCCCACTAGCCGCTTGCCTTCGGGGTAGCGGACGTCGTAGCTGTTTTCGATGCGCAGGGTGTCGCCGGCGTTTAGGGTTTTTTCCCAGAGGACGATGCCGCGCACGTTTTCGACGTTTTCTTGATCCGGTTTGGGGCTGAATTTGGGCTCGACGGTAACGTCGGTTTGGGTCGCCAGTGGCAGGCGCGCGTAGAGGCGCACGTCGCGTGCGGTTTTGCCGAGGTTGTGCAGGGTGACGGTCTGCCGTTTTTCCATGCGGTCTTTGAGGATGAGGCCGTTGCCGATGTTGTAGCCTGGCGGGATGGTGTATTGGACGTCGATGTGCGGGTCTTCGCCGAAGCTCATGATTTGCCGGCTGCTTTCGCGCATGATGCGGTCCAGCCGCAGTTGACCGATGCGGTTGCCGTCGCGGAAGAAGTTGGTGTGGCCGGGGTAGTAGGCGTAGCCGTCCGGTTGTTGCCATTCGGCGATGAGTAGTGCTTTGCTTGCCACCCAGGCGTAGGCGGCGCTGTAGAGTTTGGCGCGGCTGCGGTTTTGCCAGTAGGTGAGCTGGTAGCGGTCGCGCGAGCTCGCCAGGTTGTGCCGTCCGGGGATTTTGACGTTGAAATCGACGCCGGAGACGACGATGTCGTTGGCACTGTCGCCTTTTTCCGGGTCTTCGGCGCTGATGAGGTTCGGGCTGTTTTTGCCGCCGCTTGCGCCGATGCCAAAGGGGGCGTTGTTTTCGCCGAGGACGGTGGCGACGGTGCGGTCGGCAACGGCGACGCTGGTGCTTTGTAGTTGCGGGGTGTCCTGGTAGTCCGGCGGCGCGAAGGAGAGGCTGACTTCGACGTTGTCCCAGTCCAGCCCGCTTTGTTGGACGACTTGGGCGTAGGCTCGGATGTCGAGCTCGTTGGTTTCGGTGTTGAGGCTGAATTCGCTGTAGGGCTGCCAGTAGGCTTTGTCGGTGCGTTCGCGCAGGGTGAGGGTGACTTCGCCGATGCGGTCGCTGTAGATGTCGAACACGCCTGCGTATTGGCGGCTGTCGCGGCCTTTATTCTGCCAGGCGAGTTGTTCTTGTAGTTGTTTGAGTTCGTCTTGTTGTTCGCGCTCGGTTTTGAGCAGGTCTTCGCGCAGGCGGGCGAGGGTGTCCAGCTGGCGCTGCACTTCGCTGACGGAGCTGCCGTGGCCTTGCAGGCGCTGGATGAGGGCGCGGCTCATGTCGCGGTTGTCTTCGATGCTTTGCCGGGTGATGGTCAGTGCCTGTTCGGCTTCGTCTGCCTGGTGGACCAGCGGTTCGCTGGCGTCTTGTGTCGGCAGCGGCCGCATGCCCTGGCCGGTCAGGCGCGCGCCGTTGATGCTGAGGGAGACGTTGGCGATGTTGTCGCTCAGGAGCGGCGAGACGATGATGCGGTGCATGCCCTGTTTGTGGACGGTGACCTTGGCTTCGCGCACGAGTTCGGCTTCACGGCTGTAGAGTTTGGCGGTGACGACGGGCGCGTCGAGGTAGTAGTCTTCGGCGTGGGCGATGGTCGTGATGAGTGTCAGCAGGGCGGCCAACCATAGGCGCATGTTTTCATTCCTCGTTTTCTGAACGCGGCTATGATAGCAGATAGGCTTTCCATCTTGTCATAATTTATTCATTGTGATGGAAAGCCCTGGGTGTGGTTTAGGCGGCGGCAATCCAGGCGCTCATTTGCGCGCTGAGGATGCGCCACAGTTCTTGTTGTGCACCGATGCTCGCCCAGGCGTTGTGCGGGGTGTAGAGGACGCGCGGGTGGTCGCGCAGGGTGAGCAGCGGTTCGTCGGCGGGCGGTGGTTCGTCGGGGAAGACGTCGCTGACGTAACCAAGCAGTTTGCCCGCGTTCAGCGCGGCGACGACGGCGGCGCTGTCGGCGACCGGGCCGCGCGCCATGTTGAGGATGAGCGGCTGGCGCTGGCAAAGCGCGAGGGTGTCGGCGTTCAGCAAGTGATGCGAGGCGTCGTTGAGCGGGCAGTGCAGGCTGATGATGTCGGCGCGGGCGAAGACGTCGTCGAACGGTGTGTACTGCGGCGAACGCGGCGCGGTACCCCGGCGCTCTGCCCATAGCACGTTCATGCCGAAGACGCGCGCGATTTCGGTCACGCGCTTGCCGATGTTGCCGGTGCCGACGATGCCGAGCGTTTTCCCTGCGAGGTCGATAATCGGCAGTTCGTTCAGGCAGAAGCGGCCGTCGCGCTGCCAGTCGCCGTTTATCACTGCCTGATGGTAGGGCAAGAGGCCGCGCAATGCGGCGAGGATGGCGGCGAAGGTGTGTTCGGCGACCGAGGTGGTGGAGTAACCGGCGACGTTGGCGAGTTGCACGCCGTGGTCTTTGCAGGCGTCGGCATCGACGTTATTGACGCCGGTCGCGGCGACTTGAATCAGCTTCAAATCGGGCGACTGGGCGATGACGTCGCGTGTCAGCAAAACTTTGTTGCTGATGGCGATTTGCGCGCCGCGCAGGCGTTCGACGACGGTCGCGGTGTCGTTCGGCGTGGCGTCGTACACCTGCCAGTCAGTCACGCCCGCAGGCGCAGGCAGGTCAATGGTCGGCGAAAAAGTGTTGCGGTCAAGAAATACGGCTTTCATGCGGGTCTCCGGTGCGTGAAGGAAGCGCTATCTTACGAAGTTCTCGCCGCGCTGTCTTGTCCCGTCCATACAACAAACCCGCGTCGGGAAAACGCGGGCGCTGGTGAAAAAAGCTACGGAACTGCCTGTACGAACATTAAAAAAGGCTCGCATCCCTGCGAGCCTGGTACCATTTCATCGTCCTGATGAGCGTATTATACATACAACAAACGGGATAACAAGATGTAATTCGTCCTCAATCTTTCCGCCCCGTGACATCAATCACCAGCACCTCCGAGCGCGACCCCAGCCGCAGCGGCACGCCCCAGAAACCATAGCCGGACGAGACAAAAATTTCTTTACCCTCAATCTGTTCATGCCCGTAGTGCAAGCGGTAAAGCGCGCGCACGATGAAATTGGCGGGGAACACCTGCCCGTTGTGCGCATGGCCGGAAAGCTGAATATCCATCGGCGTCCGCGCATTCCCGACAATCTCCGTCGGGCGGTGGTCCAGCACCAGCACCGGCAAATCGCGGCGTACATCCCTTAACAACGCGGCGAGCGGGGGGCGGGCGCTGTTCATATCATCATCGCGGCCGACCACCACGGCGCGCTCACCCACCACCACCACCGCATCGCGCAATACCTGCACCCCGCCTTCGCGCAAAGCGCGCGCGTTCTCGTCGGCATCGCCGTAAAACTCATGATTGCCGAGCGTGCCGAACACGCCAAGCGGCGCGTGCAGCGCCTGCAAATGCGGCACCATCCCCTCCGCATAAAACGCCTCCGGCTTGTCATTAATAATATCGCCGGGCAGGAGGATGATATCCACCTGTTCCGCGGCGAAAATCGCCGCGAGACGATCCAGCTCGCGCGCGCCAAAGAAAAAACCGCTGTCCAGATGCAAATCGGTGGCGACGCCGATGCGTAGCGGTTGCGCCAGCGGCTTGTCGAGCGCGACCGCATAATGACGCACCACCGTGCTGTTCGCATTGAAAAAACCCCAGGCGAACAGCGCGCCGAAAGCCGTCGGCAAAAAGACGCGCAACGCCGTCGCCGCCTGCTGCGGCGCGAAAGGCTTGGCGAGGCGATACAGCACGAAGCCGACGACCGCCGCCATGAACCACAGCCACAGCAGGGCAATCAGCCACGCCTGCGCGATAAAAAGCGGCGGAAAGAGGCGCGACAACGCCAGCAGCGACAAACCGTTACCGGTGACAAACACCGCCGCCGTCAGCCAACGCCGCCGCTTCTCGCCCGCCAAAAAACGCAGCGAGCGCGCAAACACCCACAGCAACAACTGCAAGACCGCCAGCACCAACACGGCAAACAACCAACGAGGCATAAAAACTCCTAGTAAAATGGGCGCGCATCATAAACCAACGGAGACACCAATGAGCTTCACCGCCCCCACCGCGCCCGGCGCCACCCAAGAACACCGCCCGGAAACCCGCGGCTTCACCTACAACCACACCATGCTGCGCGTCAAAGACCCGGCCAAATCGCTGGACTTCTACACCCGCATCCTCGGCATGACGCTCCTGCGCAAAAGCGACTACGAAGGCGGCAAATTCAGCCTCTACTTCCTCGCCATGCTGCGCGGCGACGAAAACATCCCGGAAGACGAAGAAGCGCGCCGCGCCTGGATTGCGCGACAAAGCGGCATCCTGGAGCTGACCCACAACTGGGGCAGCGAAACCGACCCCGCCTTCCACTATCACAACGGCAACAGCGAACCGCGCGGCTTCGGCCACATCTGCATCAGCGTGCCGGATTTCGACGCCGCCATCCGCTGGTTTGACCAAAATAACGTCCCCTACCAAAAACGCCCGGAAGACGGCACGATGCGCCACATCGCCTTCATCAAAGACCCGGACGACTACTGGGTAGAAATCATCAAGGGCTAACATTTGCCGGTGCGCCTTCACCGCCGCATCTACAAACCACAAAAAGCCCCGGACATACCGGGGCTTTTGCTTGGCATCCATGATGAAATTCGTGATACCGCGCATAACACAGCCCGCCGCGGCAAAAACAACACTTGCAACCCTTTTATTACCGATAAATAATGCGCCGAGTTTCTGACAACAAGGGGAAAACCATGCAAAAACACTGGAAACACGCGCTTTACGCCACGATAGCCGCCTGCGGCCTCTATGGGCAAATGGTCATGGCGCAGGGACCCATCGAGAAAATCCCGCGGGCCGGTACGCAGGCGCGTTACCACGTCGGCGACAGCATCCAGGCGGGCAGCGGCGTTTACGGCAACTATCAAATTACCGGGCGCGGCTGGTACCGCGACGGACAAAAAATCGGCGACGGCCAGACTTACCGCCCCACCGCTGCCGATGCCGGACACAAAATCGCCTACGCCGAAGAAATCCGCGACCCGAAAACCGGGAAAAAATACAAAGTCTTCAGCTATACCGTCGAAATCAGCGACGGCGCGACCGCACTTGCCAACAAAGACCCGGCACTTTCCACCGGCGTGAAAAGCCCGCACGTGGGCGAAACCGTGAGCGGCATCGCCGGACAATATGAAGGCACCATCGTCGGCGGCGGCTGGTTTATCGGCACGCGCACCAACCAAATGCAAAAAGTCGCCAGCGGCAGCCAATACAAAATCCAGCCGAATGACGCAGGCAAACTGCTGGCATACCGCGAAGAAGTCCGCAGCGCACAGGGACGGATAAGCGTCTTTTCCACACTGCCGGTGCGCATCGCCGCCAAAAACGAAACATCGCCCACACCCGGTAACGACAACGATATCTGCGCAGCCATTACCGCACGACAAACACCGCTTATTGCCGGCATGGACATTCAGCCATTGCCCGATACCCCCCTGCCGGAAAAAGGCGTCGCCACCCTTGAGCCAACCTATAAAACCTGCCTGGTGCGTATCACCGACACTGGCTCGCTCAAACAAAACAACTTCAACTTCCGCCGCAATATCTATTCGCGCAGCCAGGCATTCAATGCCGATAACAGCAAAATGATTCTGATGGATCAGGCAGGATTCTGGTATCTCTATGATGCCCAAACCGGCAAAGAAATCCGCGCACTCAAAGACTTTCAGGGCGCAGAAGGATTGCCGCACCATATAGCTGGCGGTAATGCCGAGCCGCAATGGCATGCGAGCGATCCCAATACCCTTTATTTCATGAACGAGAACGGCGTCGGCATGAAACTCTTTAGCGTCGATATCGGCAAAAACCAAGTATCACTTGCCGCCGATATGGGCGCAGAAATCCGCAAATACTGGAATGTAGCCGATATCGCCACAACCCGCTCCGAAGGCTCGCCCTCAAGCGATGGCCGCTATTGGTGTCTGCTCGCGCGCGACAGTACCAGCTGGAAAACCCATGGCGTCTTTGTCTGGGACATACAACAACAACAAATCATCGGCCATCTCGATACCCCTGACGGCGCGCCTGACCACGTCAGCATGAGCCCCAGCGGCGAATATTGCGTCATCTCCGGCGATGACCAGACAGGAACGCGCGCCTATGACCGCAAATTCCAAAACTTCACCCAACTGCACCAAAAATCTGAGCATTCCGATATCGCACTGAACAAAGCAGGACAAGACGTTTACGTCTCCATTGACTACCAAAGCAGCGGCGGCGATATCTTTATGACCAACCTCAAAACCGGCAAACAAACCGTATTATTCCCAAGCTATCTCAACGGCACGGCGACCGCCATTCACATTTCCGGTAAAGCATTCCGCAAACCGGGCTGGGTTTTAATTTCTACCTATGCCGAGCAGAAAGGCGATCAATTCAATCTGCGCCGGGAAAACCGCCAATGGCTGCACCGCAAAATCTTTGCCGTCAGCCTGGAAGATACGCCCAAAATCTATTCCATCGCCAATGCCGATAGCGAACATTTTTACCCGCAATTACCAGAAGGAATGAATGATTCGGCAAATTACTGGCTGGAGCCGCACGCAACCGTCAATCAGGATTTCACCCGAATCCTCTTTAATTCCGGTTGGAACCGCATGAATGGTGAAGTGGACAATTTCATGATTGCCTTGCCGAAAAATGCCTTGCCGGATTAAATACCATCCAGCACAAAAAGCCGGAGCATTGCTCCGGCTTTTCTCTAGCAGAATACACAGAAAAACAAAAAGCGCCTTTACGGCGCTTTCTAAAAAACTGGGGTGGATGATGGGAATCGAACCCACGACCTCCGGAATCACAATCCGGCGCTCTAACCATCTGAGCTACACCCACCATTTGTAAAAATCCTATTTGGCGCACCCGACAGGACTCGAACCTGTAACCTACGGCTTAGAAGGCCGTTGCTCTATCCGGTTGAGCTACGGGCACGTTTCGGGTTGCTGGTCGGAGTAGAGGGATTTGAACCCCCGACCCCCTGGTCCCAAACCAGATGCGCTACCAGACTGCGCTATACTCCGCCACAGGATGAGGCGCGCATTTTAGTGAGCGCCCCCGGTGTCGTCAAGCGCTTTTCGCGCTTTTTCTCAACTGGCGCCGCTGTCTGGCAGGTTAGCGATGTCGTCTTTGTTCTCCACATGGAATGCCTCCGCCGGTTTTTCCGCCGCGACGGGCGCCGGATGCGTCTTGCCTTCGGCGCGATAGCGCACATGCAGCGGCGGCGCGCTGCCGTCTTTGTCCTGACCGAAATAGATTTCCATGTGCGGGAACGGCATTTCTATACCGGCGGCGTCAAAATACATTTTCACCAAGCGGTTGTACGCGCGTCCGACGACCCATTGATCGCCCGGCGTGGTTTTGATAGAAACGCGCAACATCACCGCGCTGTCGGCCAATTGCGACACGCCCTGAATGTTGATGGGTTCCAGAATATAACGCTTCATTTCTCCTTTGACCAATTCATTGAATGCCGCGCGTAATTGTTCTATCGCTTCGTCAATGTTTTCGCGATAGGCGATGCCGTATTCGGCGATATGGTTGGCATGGCCGCGCATGTAATTGGACACGCGGGTGACGTTGGAAAAGGGAATCAAGTGATAGGTACCGGAGCTGTCGCGAATGCCGACCGAACGGATGCCTACTTGCTCGGCGCGGCCGGTAATGCCATCGACGGTCACAATGTCGCCGGTGTTAATCGCATTTTCAATCTGGAAGAAAATTCCGGTAATCACGTCTTTTACCAGGGTCTGCGCCCCGAAACCGACGGCCAAACCGAATACCCCGGCACCGGCGATGAGCGGCCCGATGTTAATGCCGATTTCTGTCAGAATCATAATGGCGGTACTGGCAAAGATAATCACCGCCCAGGCGCTTCTGAATAGCGACAATAAGGTTTGGGTGCGCACGCTGGGTGCCGCGCCAATTTCCGCACTCAAATAGCGCTCAATGAATACTACCGACATCAGCCAGGTAATCAGCGCCACCGCCAGAATGATAAAGATATTCCAGAATTTGCTGACCAGCAACAGGCCACGCGGTGATGCCGCCCAGGCATTCAGGTCTATGACACTCCAGGCATCCAGCAGGCTGAAGCATACCAGCCAAATCATGCCGAATCGCAGAAAACGCAATCCCAATGGCACATAGAAATTCAGCCTTTTTGCCAATCCGGGTAAACGCCGCGCGGTCTCCGGTTTGAAGCGGATTTCGCGGTGAATGTATTGTGTCATCAAGGCGGAAAGCAATAATCCGCCGCAGACCCAGAGAATGGTATAGGAAGTCGCACGCAAGACATACGGCAATTCTTTTTCGCCACTGAGCAGGTTCAAAACAAGCAGCATCAGGAAATAGGCAATGGCGAGCAAATGCCAAATGGAGGAAAAGACGCGCAAGGCGCCCGCAAAAATCACGCTATTGGTTTCTTCTGCATAATGGCGCAATGCCAGGCGTACCGCGCTCCGCTGGCGAATAACAACCACCATGCCATAAATAAAGGCGCTTAATGCCAATAGCGCGGAGAACACCATGCCGAGCGATGGCGACAAATTGATTTTAATCAGCGGAAAGGCCACCAGATAACCATAGCCGAGCAAATGCAGCAGTGTGGCAAACCAGCGGTTCCAATAAATTGCCGTTGCATCTGTACACGGCAATAAACGCAAGCCCGGATAGCGTGGGTAAAAAACGGTGCGGATACCGATTTTCAATAATTCAATCGCGACAAAGGCGCGCATAAAAAACGCCGCCTGCGTCGTCATTGTCCCCGTTTCGCCGACGAGCAACACCGCCATCAAGCTGCAAAAGAGGAGTGAAAGCGCGAGCACCAGAACGTCGAGCAGCGACACGCCGACCACGCCCAACAGACGGCGCACCAGCGGGGTAAAGCGTCCTTCGCGCAAGACCCGCTCCTGCAAGCGCCGCTTGAGCGGGCGGCTTGCCAGTTGCAAACCGCGTAAAAACAGCAAGGTAGCGCCGATAATCAGCGCCAGATTGAGCGTCGCCTGCCAGAACATCTCGAAATTCACCGAGCGCAGCATCAAATCGCGCCCGGAAAAGGCGCCGACCAGCGCATCCCAACTGTCGCTGATGCGCGTCCCCACCTCGCGCAGCACTTGCACCGCCGCTCCGGCAACTTTCTTCGGCCACGCCGCCGCAGAGACGACCGCCGCGCGCGCGTTTTCCGCGACCGATTTCAGCGCTTCCGCCTCGGCCTGCTTGTTGTCTTTCTTCTCCTCAGCCGGTGCCGCCTCGGCCGCTGCCTCGTCTTTCGCCGCCTCACCCGTGGCGACATCGCCCTGCGGCGCGTCATTGCCCGCCGCTGCGGCATCTGGCGCTGCCTCTGCCGTTGTCGCCTCGCTTTTTGCCTTGTCCGCTTTTTCCGTGGCGTCCAGCTGTCGCAGTTGCGCAATCAGTACCTTGCGCTGCGCCGGATTTTCCAGCACATCGGCCAGCGCTGCCCAGGCTGCCTTGTCGTCAGCCTTACCCGCATCGCGCTCTGCCGCAAACGTCGCAACGCCAAAAAACAAAAAGAAAAACAGACAAAAACGCCACATAATCTTCTCCCATCAAACCCATTTACATACACAACGAGCGCTACCCTGTATGCATATAGCCATCCACGCAAAGCCCTGTACGGTGTTGCGCCGCCTCGCCGTACAACCGCGTACTGTCTTCGGCGGCGCGCCTTGTACAGAACTTTGCGTGTATAGCTATAAATCATGCTGGCGGCAACGCGCACAGCCGCTGCGGAAACACCCGCCCGTCGCGCGCCTCGCCGACGCCAAAAAACCGTGCGCCGTCGTACAGCGCGACCTCGCCGTGCGGCGCGGCGCAGGCGATGTCGTTGCCGTTGCGGATAAAGCGCAGCTTCTCCGGCGGCACCACCACCCGCGGCAAATGCGCGACGCAGCAATCGAGCGGCAACAGTAGCGCTTGCAACGCTGTCATGTCGCCCGCTTCCTGCCAGGCGCGCAGTGTGGCGAGCGGCGTCATCGCCGTCAGTCCCGCGACCGCCACCCGCCGCAGCGCGTGCGTATGTCCGGCGCTGCCGAGTGCTGCCGCCATGTCGCGCAGCAGGCTGCGGATGTACGTCCCCTTGCTGCAACGCACGAAAAAGCGCGCGCCGTCGCCGTCCATGCCCAGAAAACGCAATTCGTGAATGACCACCTCGCGCGCTTCCAGCTGCGGCAATTCGCCGCGCCGCGCCAGCGCATAAGCGCGTTCGCCGCCGACTTTCAGCGCGGAATAGACCGGCGGCACCTGCCGCTGCACGCCGCTGAAACCTGCGCACAGCGCTACCCAGTCCACCGCATCCAGCGGCGGCGGCGCGGCTTCGCGGATAACCGCGCCGCTGAGGTCGCCAGTATCCGTTTCCGTGCCGAAGGCGAGCGTCGCCTCATAGGCCTTGTCGCCGTCCAGAAAATAGCGGCCGAACTTGCTCGCCTCGCCGAACAGCACCGGCAACAGCCCGGTGGCAAAGGGGTCAAGCGTGCCGCCATGCCCCGCCTTCTCCGCCTGATACAGCCAGCGCGCCTGCTGCAACGCCTGGTTGCTGCTGATACCGGCGGGTTTGTCGAGCAGTAGTACGCCGTCGATTTTTTTGCGCTTGCCCATCGCAACACTCCTGAAAAAACAGCGCGCATTTTAGCAGCCGCGTTGCGCTTATAATTGATAACTTTTCCGCCCCCGCCATGACCATTCCCTACCTCCTCCTTGACGACGCCCGCGCCGGGCGCGCCCGCCTTTACCGCGACCACATCCGCCGCGACACCCTCGCCGCCGCCGACCTCGACCAGCTTGATGCCCTGCTCGCACGCGGTTGGGCGGAAGGCCTGCACGCCGCGCTGCGCATCCCTTATGAATTCGGCCTTGCCCTGATGGAGCTCGCCGAGAGCGCGCCGCCGCTCGTCCTCGACTGGTATGCCCGCCTCGACCAATTACACGGCGACGCCATCGACGCCTGGCTGCGCGACCAGCACGACGGCGCACCCGCCGGCCTGCTTGACCTGCGCTTTGACACCGACCGCGCCGCTTATGCCCGCACCATCGCCGCCATCCACGAACTCATCCGCGCCGGCAACACCTACCAAATCAACTACACCCTGCGCGCGACCGCCGCAAGCTACGGCAACCCCGTCGCCCTCTACCAGCGCCTGCGCGCGCTGCAACCCGCACCTTATGCGGCGCTCGCCTGGCATCCCGCCGACGGCCACACCCTTTGCCTCTCGCCCGAACTCTTTCTCGCCCGCGACGGCGACCACCTCCACACCTTGCCGATGAAAGGCACGGCGCGCGCCGCGGGCGACATCGAAGCGGCAAAGGCGGCGCTTGCCCGCGACCCGAAAAACCGCGCCGAGAACACGATGATTGTCGATTTGCTGCGCAATGACTTGAGCAAAATCGCGCGCCCGCACGGCGTGAGCGTCAGCGACGCCTTCCACGTCGCCCGCCACGGCGAAGTTCTGCAAATGACCAGCCGCGTCAATGCCCGGCTGCGCCCCGGCATCACGCACGCCGCCATCCTGCGCGCCGCCTACCCCTGCGGCTCCATCACCGGCGCGCCGAAACGCATCACCATACAATACATCGCCGCGCTGGAGGGCAGCCCGCGCGACCTCTACACCGGCGCGCTCGGCTATATCGAGCCGGAGGAAATGCGGCTGAACGTCGCCATCCGCACCCTGCAAATCACCGACGGCCACGCCCGCTTCGGCGTCGGCTCCGGCATCACCATCGACAGCGACGCTGACGACGAATACCGCGAATGCCAACTCAAAGCCGCCTTCCTCCGCCACCCGCCGGACATCGGCCTCATCGAAACCCTGCGCGTTGAAAATGGCGAACCGCAACAGCTTGACGCGCATCTCGCCCGCCTTGCCGCCAGCGCTGCCGCCTTGGGACTGCCCTGCGACGTTGCCGCAATTCGGGCGGCAGTTATCGCGCGCTGTGCGGCTGGCACACAACCCCAGCGCCTGAAAATCACCCTGCAACACGACGGCACGCCGCAACTCGAACGCGCGCCGCTTGATGCCATCGCCCGCGACGTCCTCGTCTGCGAACACGGCACGCCGCTGCCCGACCGCGACCCGCTGCGCCGCCACAAAAGCACGCACCGCGCCCATCTCGACCGCATCTGGCAGGCCGCCGTTGCCGCTGGCGCGTTCGACGCGTTGCTTTACAACGAAAGCGGCTACCTGCTCGAAGGCGCGCGCAGCAGCGTCTTCCTGCAAATCGACGGCGCCTGGCACACCCCACCGCTCGCGCTCGACATCCTGCCCGGTATCGCCCGCGCCCGCCTCCTCGCCGAACCGGCGCTGATTGGCACGACACACATCACAGAAAGCCGCCTGAGCCGCGGCGACGTCGCCCGCGCCACGCGCATCTGCCTCGCCAACAGCCTGCGCGGCATCCTCACCGCCCGCCGGATTGCCTGACCATGACCGTCCCCCTCGCCACCATTTGCGCCCACATCCGCGCCACCCTGCCTGACTGCACCCCGGCGAGCGTCGCCGCGCATTTCGCCTTGAGCCGCTTCCACTTGAGCCGCCGCTTTCACCGCGAAACCGGTCTGCCGCTGCGCGACTACATCGCAGCGCTGAAAATCGAACACGGCATCGCCGCACTGGTCGCACAAAAGCCGGTTATCGACTCGCAACTCGATGCCGGACACGAAAGCGCCGCGACCTACAGCCACACCTTCCGCGTCGCGACCGGCATTGCCCCCGCCCGTTACCGCGACAAAATCGCCGCCTACAGCGCGACCCTTTCCGCCGAACTCGCCTGCCCGCAGCCGCGCACCTTCAGCTATCACGGCTATGCGCCGCAACAACACCCGCAGCCACGGGCGCTTACCGTGCGCCTTCGCGGCGGCGAGGCGCGGCACGTCGTCTTCGCCGGACTCTTTCCCGCGCCCATTCCGCGCGGCGTGCCGGTACTGGGTCGCGCCCTGTTCCATTGCCGCGAATTTCGCATTGATGCCGTCCCCGACGGCACCTACTACCTGCTTGCCTGCGAAATCCCGAAAAGCCGCAACCCGCTGCGCTATTTCCGCCTCGATCACTGCCTGCGCGCGCTGCACCCGGCGCCCGTTACCTTCCCGCTCCCTGCCGCCACGACTATCGAGCTCTCCCTGCGTCCGTTTGCGCCGAGCGACCCGCCGATAACCGTCAACCTGCCGAAACTGCTTTACGATTTCCTGCGCCAGCGCAATCCATGACAAGCCGCGCGGCGCGGGCGGCGCTATCCTGTCGCGCCTTATCAACAACAGGAGCTGACATGAAAAACCCCGCCAACTGGTTCACCCTTTACGTGCGCGACCTGGCGCGTGCCAAAGCCTTCTACGAAGCCGTTTTCCAGATTGCGCTGGAAGACCTGCCGGTTGAAGGCACTGATGCGCGCTATTGCAAGTTCCCCAGCGACCACGACGCGCCCGGCTGCAGCGGCATGCTCTGCCACGACCCGCAGCAACCCTTTACCCCTGGCAATACCGTCCTGCTCTATTTCGCCTGCGACGACTGCGCGATTGAGGCGGCACGCGCCGCGCAGCATGGCGGCAAGGTGCTGATTGGCAAGACCGCCATCGGCAACGATTACGGCTTTGACGCGGTGATTGAAGACAGCGAAGGCAACCGCATCGGCCTCTATTCGGCGCAGTAAGCATCCGCGCAGAGATAAAAAAGCCACCCGACGGTGGCTTTTTTATCTATCTAGGTGCCTCGCGTTGCAGATAAAAAACCGCCGTGGTCGGCGGCGGTTTTTTGCGGTTTAGCGGCGGCAGCGGGTGAAGTCGTGGCTTTCGCGGTCTTCCAAAATGAGCTGGTGCGCGCCGAGGTAGATGATGTTCGAGGCGACGGTCTGCTGCGGTTTGTCATTGACGTCACGCGCGATGTTTTCCGCCGCCGGGCGTACTTGCGCCTCGGTTTTGTTGGACAGGACGAGGCGCGGTTTGATGGTTTCCAGCAGGATTTTGTCGCCCGCCTGACGCCAGCTGCCATCCGAGGCGTAGTCGAAGTACAGCCGCGCCTGCGGGTTGTTTTTGCTGTAGATGCGCACTTCCAGTTTGCCTTCGCCGTGCAGGCTGCCGTCTTCTTTGTGCTGCCAGTGGGTGTTGTCGATAAAAATCAGGTAGTTGTTGCCGTATTGCTGGTAGCTGATGGTTTGGCAGCGCCAATTGCCGCTGATGCCGTCGCCCGCTGCGGCGCTGGCGATGCCCGTGAGAAGGAGGAGTGTGAGGAGGAGTTGCTTCATGGTTTGCTCTAATTGTTTAACGGATGGTAATTATATCGGCTTTGCCGGGGGCTGTTGCAGGTATTTTTCGATGGCATCGAGTGCGGCGGTGGGCTTGGCGAGCGGGTCATATTGGCTGATGGCGAGGTCGCGGCCAAGGCGGTTGTTCATCCAGGTGATTTGCCGTTTCGCCAGTTGGCGGCTGGCGATGATGGCCTGTTCGATGGCGCTTTCGCGGTCGCTCGCGCCATCCAGGTATTGCCAGATTTGCCGGTAACCGACGCTGCGCATGGAGGGCGCGGCGAGGGAGAGTTGCGGGCGGGCTTTGAGCGCGGCGACTTCCTCAATAAAGCCTTGCGCAATCATCATTTGAAAGCGCTCGGCGATACGCTGATGTAGCACGGCGCGTGCCGGATTGAGGCCAATGGCGAGTGTCGGCCACGGCGGGCGGCGCGTTTGTTGTGCGGCATAGAGCGCGCTGGGCGTCTGTCCGGTAGTCAGGATGAGCTCAAGGGCGCGGACGAGGCGCTGGCGGTCGTTGGGTTTGATGGACGCCGCCGTTTGCGGGTCAAGCCGCGCCAGTTCGGCGTGCAGGGCGGCGCTGCCCTCGGCGGCAAGGCGCGCTTCAATGCGGGCGCGATTCGCCGGATCGGCGGCGGGCAGGTCGTCAATGCCGGTATATAAAGTGTGGTAGTAGAGCATGGTGCCGCCAACCAGCACCGGGATTTGCCCACGGGCGTGCGCGGCGGCGATTTCACGGCGGGCATCGGTGGCAAAGCGCCCGGCGGAGTAGGGTTCTTCGGGGTCAAGGATGTCTATCAGCGCGTGCGGGTAGCGGGCCAGGGTGGCGGCATCCGGCTTGGCGCTGCCGATGTTCATGCCGCGGTAGATCTGCGCGGAGTCCACGCTGATGAGATGCACGGGGTAGCGGTCGGCGAGGGCGAAAGCGAGCGCGGTTTTGCCGGAAGCGGTCGGGCCGATGAGGCAGATGACGGGGCTCAAGGCTGTTTTTCCCATGGCATGGCGGGTTGATGGCAGCGCAGGCGTAGGGTGTCGGTGCTGTCGCCTTGCAGTATCCAGACGGCGGTGTTGGGCATGGGCAGACCGCTCTGGAAGCGGCGGAAGGCGCTCATGTCGGCGGAGGTTTCGGCGCGAAAGCCGAGCAGCCGCCAGGCAAGCAGACCAATCCAGATGCCGTGGCCAAAGAGCAGGCTGCCGTCTTCGAGCTGCGGGTAGTGGTCGAGAAAGGCGCTGATGCGCCGGTTGAAGGCAGCGAAGCTGTCCGCACCCGCGCCGGTGCATTCCAGAGGGTCGGCGCGTTGCCAGTAGGCATCCGCCAGCGGGCGGCGCGCCGTGCCGTCCATGCCGCGAATCAGGTCAAAGGCAAGGCAGGAAAATTCGTTCAGCAGCTGCAAGGTTTGCGGCGTGATGCCGTGCGTGCGGCAGTAGGGCGCAGCGGTTTCATGGGTGCGGCGCAGTTCTGAGGTGTAAATGTGGACGCTTCGCGGCAGTCGGGCGACCAGCGCTTGCGCCTGTTCGCGTCCCAGGGGCGAGAGGGAGATGTCGCGCTCCGGTTTGCTGATGCCGCCGGCGTTGGCTTCGCTTTGGGCGTGGCGGATAAGGTAGAGGGTTTTCATGGTTATTCCCCACGCATGAAGTATTTGCCGAGCTCGTCGGTGGTGAGTTGCACCCAGGTGGGGCGGCCGTGGTTGCATTGGCCGCTGGCCGGGGTGGTTTCGATGTCGCGCAGCAGGTGGTTCATTTCGGGGATGGTGAGGCTGTCGTGCGCGCGCACCGCCTTGTGGCAGGAGAGACGCGAGAGGATTTCGTCTTGCAGGCGCTCGATGGCGATGCTCGCCGGATATTCGCCCAGCTCGTGCAGGAGGTCGCCGACGATTTCGGCGACGGCGGCGTGTTTCAGCAGCGATGGCACGGCGTTGATGTGGATGCGGCTTTCGTCCGCGCTGGCTTCGAGGTCAAAGCCGAGGCGGTGCAGCCAGTCGCGGTGTTGGGCGAGGGTGTCGAGGTGCGCCGGGGTGGCGGCGAGGCTTTGCGGCAAGAGCAGGCGCTGTACTTCGGGGTGCCGCGCGCGCAGTTGCGCTTTCAGGCGTTCGTAGAGGATGCGCTCATGCGCGGCGTGCATGTCTACGATGACGAGGCCGCGCGCGTTTTGCGCGAGGATGAAGATGTTGTGGATTTGGCCGAGGGCGTAGCCGAGCGGGTGTTCTGTCTGGTCGTCATTGACGGGCGCGGCAGCGTAGTCTTGCTCCCCTCTCCCTGTGGGGGAGGGGCTGGGGATGGGGTTTGTTGATGTTGAACCGCCGGGATGAACGGGCGACGGCGCGATATTTTGCGCCCATTGGTAGTAGGCGGCGCTTTCGGCCAGCGCACGGCGCGGGGTTGTCGGGCGCTCCAGGCGGTAGTCGCCGCTGTAGCGCAGCGGTTGTTGCCGGGCGACGGCGGGCACTTCGCGCTCGGGCGGCGGGGCGGGGTTTTCGGGGCGCGGTGCGGCGGCGGGGGTGTTGCCGCGCAGGGCGTGGTGCAGGCTGCTGTAGAGGAAATCGTGGGTGAGGCGGCTTTCGCGGAAGCGCACTTCGTGTTTGGCCGGGTGGGCATTGACGTCGATGTGTTCGGGCGCGATGTCGAGGTAGAGGACGTACACCGGGTGGCGGCCGTGGTAGAGCATGTCCTGGTAGGCCTGGCGGATGGCATGCGCGATGATTTTGTCGCGGATGATGCGGCCGTTGATGTAGAAGTATTGGCGCTCCGGCTGGTTGGTGGCGCTGGTTGGCAGTCCCACCCAGCCGTAGAGGTGCATGTCGGCGGCGCGGGCGTCAATCGGCAGCGCTTGTTCGAGCAGGTCGTCGCCGAGGACGCTGGCGATGCGCGCGGCGAGTCCTTCGCCACCGTAAACGCCGAGCGGTTTGCCGTGGTTGTTGAGACGGATGGTGATGCCGTCGTGGCTTAAGGCCAGGTTTTGCACGAGTTGCTGGATGTGCTGGCGTTCGGTGCGTTCGCTTTTCAGGAATTTTTTCCGCGCCGGGGTGTTGTAGAAGAGGTCGCGGATTTCGATGGTGGTGCCGGGCGGGTGTGCGGCGGGGCTGATGGCATCGCCCAGATGCGGGCTGATACGCCAGGCGCTGCTTTCGCCTTCGGCGCGGCTGGTGAGGGTGGTTTTGGAGACGGAGGCGATGCTCGGCAGCGCTTCGCCGCGAAAGCCGAGGGTGGTGATGTGTTCGAGGTCGTCGAGGTTGCGGATTTTGCTGGTGGCGTGGGTGGCGAAGGCGAGCGCGAGGTCGTCCGGGTGGATGCCGCAGCCGTTGTCGCGCACGCGGATGAGTTTGCCGCCGCCGTCTTCGATGTCGATGTCGATTTGCGTCGCACCGGCGTCAATGGCGTTTTCGATAATTTCTTTGACGACGGAGGCGGGGCGTTCGATGACTTCGCCCGCGGCGATTTGGTTGATGAGGCTGTTCGGGAGTTGTTGGATGCGGGGCATGGGAGGGAGTGATATAAAAACGGGTTATTGGTATGGCCGCGTGTTCACCACAATTTCATTCTTTTTTTCTCTATGACGACTTTGCTGTTTTTAATGTTAACGTCGTATATGGATTGAGGATTTACGATATGGCCCAAATACAGCAGCGGTTTTTTCTCCCGCAGTTCAAAATCCAGGCTGCCAATCATGGTCAGTGCGTATTTGTCCGCCTCGATATTCTGTCCGTCTTTGCGCAGTTGTTTCAGATCAAAGCGCCGCAGATACAGTTTACCGTTGCGGTCATCCACATCACTGCTAAAGGTCGCTTGTGCCTGTATGTGCTCGGTGTGTTCGGCATTGGTAAATTCGTAGGCGGTTTCGATGATGATTTCGTTATTTTCAATACGAATGTTGGGATGAGAGAGTTTGATGGTTCCGATCGAGAATACGGACTCTTTCACTTCCAGCGGGAATTGGGCCTTGATAGCGGTTATGACGGTTTCATCTGGAATTTCGATTTCATTTTGATTGTATAGATAGGCGCCAATAGCGGTGGCGATAGCAAGGATGCCCAAGATGATAAAGGTCAGGATTTTTTTCACGTCATCTCCTTTGGGTATTTTTTTGCGACATTGCGGTTATTCTCTTCAGAAACCCAAAATCGTTTCTAGGTGGTCAATAACGGATAGTTGTAGGCGCTTCATGATGACGAATTCTTCTGGGCTTGAAGAAAGTGGCATAGCAGTTGGCGAGGGCTTTGAATTCTATTTATTAAGGCCCTGTTTTTAGTAATACGCCCGCGCGAGGCGGGCATTTTCTGGATTTTATAGCGCGCTTTGTACGGTTTCGAGCAGGGCGCGCGCTTCTTTGTCGTTTGCCGCCTTGCCGTCCGGGGTTTGCACGACGGCGAGGCTGTGGTCACCCTGGTCAGAGAGGCGGATGAGGTAGCGCGGCGCGTTGTCCGCCGTTTGTGGTTTTTTGCTGCCCCAGAGGCGCGACCAGAAGCCGGTTTTTTCGGCTTTTTCGGCGCTCTGCGGCTGGTATTGCACTTGGTAGGTGCCGCTTTTGTAGTCTTGTTTTTCGAGAGCAAAGCTCGCTTTGTCGAGGCCGATACCGAGGACGCGCCATGCCTGGCCGTAGTTGCCCTGGATGGAGAGTGCCGGTTTGCCGCCCGCCGTGGTCAGTTGGGCGCGCACGCCAGCGGCAGCAGCATTGCTTGCGCTGCCGTGTTGTTGGCTAAGGTCGTTTTGTCGGCGCAGTTCGGCAGAGACGAAGAGCGCGATGCGCCGCGTCATTTCCAGTTGCAGTTCGGGGTTGTCGTTGTCGGACTGGCTCCAGCGGAAGCCTTGCGGGTCTTTGCTGTTGGTGTCGCGCACCGCTTTTTCTTCGGCCTGGCTATAGACGATGGTCACGCCGGTTTTGTCGCCTTCGTGCGAGAAGCGAACGCGGTAGCGGTCGCGGGTGCCGCTGTCGTGGGTGAGTTTGATGATACTGTCGAGTAGGCCGCTGATGCCGGAGCGCGGCAGGTCGGAGAGGTTTTCCAGCCAGTCGGTTTCCATCAGGCCAATGGCAGGCTCTTGGGTGCGCAGGCGGATGCCGTTATTTTCCCAGTATTTTTTGACCGCCGCCCAGGTGGTCGAGGTGTCGGCGGCGACGAGGATGTAAGGCAGCGCGCCGGGTTGTTCGACGACTTGCACGCCGTAGAGTTGCGGCAGCACTTCGATGAAGCCGCGTTTGTCGCGGATGGCGTTGTCCTGGCTGTAGGCGCGGTAGGTGGCGACGCTCGCCGGGTTCATGTCCGGCACGGTGAGCTGGTCATCGAGTGTGCCACCGCTCAGGTCTGGCGGGATTTCCAGTTGGCGGCTGACGTTGCTTTGCCGGTAGTCGGGACGGCGGTCGGGGATGGCGTCGCGCAGGCTGTTGTTGCTACAGGCGGCGAGGAGCAGGGCGGTGCCCAAGGCGAGGAGTTTGCTTTTCATGGTTTTAGCGGTGTGTTTAGAGGAGTTGGGCGTGGCGCAGCGCGGCTTCAACGCGGGGTTGTACGTCTGCGGCGAGTGGTATCAGCGGCAGGCGGATACCGGCGCCGATTTTACCGAGGCGGTAGAGCGCCCATTTGACCGGCAGCGGGTTGCATTCGTAGAACATGGCTTCGTGCAGCGGCGCGAGGCGGTCGTTCAGCGCGTGGCAGCGGCTGGCATCGCCTGCAAGTCCGGCGGCGACCATGTTGTGCATCACGTCCGGCGCGAGGTTGGCGGTCACGGAGACGACGCCATCAACGGTGCCGTTGCACAGCGCATCGGCGGAGAGGCCGTCCTCGCCGCAGAGCAGGTCAAAGTCCGGCGGGCAGACGGTGCGCAGTTCGACCATGCGCGCCATGTTGCTCGCTTCTTTGATGCCGACGATGTTCGGAAGTTGGGCGAGCGCGACCACGGTTTCGGGGAGGAGATCGCAGGAGGTGCGGCCGGGGACGTTATACAAGAGGTGCGGCATCGGCACGGCGTCGGCGATGGCCTTGAAGTGGGCATAGAGGCCGCGTTGCGGCGGTTTGTTGTAATAGGGGACGACTTGCAGGGTGGCGGCGCAACCGACGTCGTAGGCGGCAAGCGAGAGGTCAATCGCCTCGCTGGTGGCGTTGCCGCCCGTACCGGCAATCACCGGCAGGCGCCCGGCGACTTTTTCCACGGTGAAACGGATGACGGCCTTGTGTTCGGCGGGGTTTAAGGTGGCGGATTCGCCGGTGGTGCCGACGGAAACGATGGCGTCGGTACCGCTCGTGCAATGCCATTCAATCAGGGCGGCGAGGGCGTTCCAGTCAACTGCGCCGTCGTCGTGCATCGGTGTCACCAAAGCGACGATAGAACCTCTAAACATACTGTTTCCGGGTAATAAAGAGGGCGCAATGTTATGCGCTTTGCGGTGCTAAAATCAAGCGTACCCCCCGTAACCACAGGCGCTAATACCATGAACTTACCGCAAGATTTGACCCTCGCCAGCACGTCCGCCGCCCCCTTCACCCCCGCCCGTTTGCAGGGGCAGTGGACGGTGCTTTATTTCTACCCGAAAGACGCCACGCCGGGCTGCACCAGCGAAGGCTGCGCCTTCCGCGACCTGCATCCTGATTTCCGCGCGCTGGAGGCGCAAGTCATCGGCGTTTCGCGTGACAGCATCGCCTCGCATGAAAAATTCCGCACCAAGCAGCAGTTTCCCTTCGAGCTGGTCAGCGATCCGGAGGAAATCCTCTGCCGCGCTTTTGATGTCATCAAGGAAAAGCACAACTACGGCAAGACTTATATGGGCATCGAGCGCAGCACGTTTCTCCTCAACCCGCAGGGCGAAGTCGTGCGCGCCTGGCGCAAAGTGAAAGTCGCTGGGCATGCGGAAGAAGTGCTGCAAGCGTTGCGCGCGGCGCAGGGTTAAAACGCCAATTCGCGCATGCCTTGCTCCAGCGCGAGCAGCCGCTCCTTGATATAGAGCGCGTCTGTGCCGCCGTTGTAGCCGGTGAGCCCGCCGTTTTTGCCGATAACGCGGTGGCAGGGAATGATGACCGATGCCGGATTGCGGCTGATGGCGCCCGCTACCGCGCGGGTGGCTTTCGGGTTGCCGATGGCGTCGGCGATGTCCTGATAGCTGCACGTCTTTCCGCAGGGGATGGCGCGCAACGCCTGCCAGACCTGCTCCTGAAACGGCGTGCCGACGAGGCGCACGGGCAGGTCGAAGTCGCGGCGGTGGCCGGTGAAGTAGGCGTTGAGTTGCGCGACGGTTTCGGCAAGCAGCGGGGTCGCCTGTTCTTGCAGCGTGGCGTTGAGCAACTGCGGCACGCGGCTGTCGCTGTGATAGCCGTTGCTGGCGATGCGCCAGTCGCAGAGAACGAGCGCGCCCTGCCAGTCGCCAAGCAGCAATTCGCCCAGCGGCGAGGGGTAGTTTCGGGTGTGGATGACGTCCATATTTTTTCCATTGGCGGCAGGGCTGCAATGCTAATATAGCGCGCGTTTTTTGTGCAAACGGATGATGTTATGCCCCCGATTTCCCGCATTACTTTGATGGGTACCTCCGGCGTCGGCAAGACCACGCTGGCAACCCTGCTGCATGGCGCCGGCTGGTTTCATTATTCCGGCGATTACCGCATCGCCACCCGTTATCTGAACGAGCCCATCAGCGACTGGCTGACCGTGCTGGCGCGGCGCGAGCCCACGCTGGCGGCGCTTCTGCGCGATGATGCGGTCAGCGTCAAGGGCAAGGTGAGCATCGAGCGGCTGCATATCCTTTCCGCTTTCGTCGGCAAACTGGGGCGCGACGGCTACGACGCCCGCACCTTCATCGAACGGCAGCGGCTGTTTAACGAAGCCGAGCGCGCGGCGATGTACGACGTCCCCGCCTTCATCGAGCGCGCCGAGCGCCTCTATGGCTACAAGGCCTTTATTAACGACGCCGGCGGCAGCATCTGCGAAATCGACGACGACGCCCTGATGCAAACGCTGGCCGCACACACGCTGTTTGTCTATATCGACACCGACGAAGCGCTCTACGCCGAGCTGGAAGCGCGCGCCATGCCTACCCCAAACCCATCTGCTACCACGCCGGCTTCCTGCAAGAAATGATTGGCGAATACAGCCTGCTGAAAGGCGGCCTCACCCCCGACCGCTTCGAATCCGACGACTTCATCCGCTTCGTTACCCCGAAAATGATGGCGCACCGCCGCGCACGTTACCTGCAACTCGCCGCGCGCTACGGCGTGACCCTTGGTGCGCGCGAAGTCTGGCAAGTACGCGACGCCGCCGACTTCAACGCACTGCTCGCTGCCGCTTACGCCGCGCAAAGGAGTGCCTGATGCCGCTCGTTGCCCACCGCGAACTCGAATCGCTTGACCGCCTGCGCGCCGAAGGCCAGGAAATCCTTGACGTCCGCCGCGCCAGCCAGCAGGACATCCGCGAACTGCACATCGGCCTGTTGAACCTCATGCCCGACGGCGCGCTCAAAGCCACCGAGCGCCAATTCCTGCGCCTCATCGGCAACTCCAACCGCATCGCGCAATTCTACGTCCACATCTTCACCGTCCCCGGCGTGCCGCGCAGCGCCGACATGCAGGCCTACATCGACAGCCATTACGAAAACTTCGACGACCTCGCGCACGACGGCCTGGATGCCATCATCTTCACCGGCACCAACCCGCTGCACGCCGACCTCGCGCAAGAAGCCTACTGGCCGCACGTGCAGCGCGTCTTCGACTGGGCGGATAAAAACGTCACCTCCGTCCTCTGCTCCTGCCTCGCCTCGCACCTTGCGCTACAACACTTCCACGGCATCGCGCGTAAGCGACGCGACGAAAAACTCTTTGGCGTCTTCAGCCACCGCGTGCTGGACCGCAGCCACCCGATGCTCGCCAACATCAACACCCGTTTCGACATGCCGCACTCGCGCTGGAACGGCATCAGCGCCGCACAACTCGAAGCGCGCGGCCTGCCGGTCCTGGTCGCGGGCGAAGAAAGCGGCGTGGCGATGGCGAGCTCACCCGACGGCTTCCGCCAAATCTACTTCCAGGGACACCCCGAATACGACCGCAGCAGCCTGCTCAAAGAATTCCGCCGCGACCTCGCCCTCTACCAAGACGGCAAACTGCCGCAGCCGCCCAAACTGCCGACGCACTACTTCACCCCCGCCGGACAGCGCCTCATCCGCGACTACATCGAATCCGGCCGCCCCATCAGCGACTTCCCCGAAGCACAACTTGCCGACGAAGTGGACGTTACCTGGCGCGACACTGCCAAAGCCCTCTTTGCCAACTGGCTCGGGCTTGTCTATCAGCTCACCCACAAAGAACGCCACCTGCAATACATGGACGGCATCGACCCCGCCGACCCGCTGGGGCGGCTGCGTCGCTGACTGCGCATGAAAACCAGCCGCCGCACCCTGCTTACTGCTGCCGCCTTTGCCGCCTTCACCCCGCGCCTGAGCGAAGCCCAACCCACCCAAGAAAAACCCATGACCACCCACACCTACCACGACGCCATCCTCCATTACCGCGACAACGGCAAAACTGACGCCCCTGCGCTCCTCCTCCTGCACGGCGGACTGGGCACAGCGGCGGACGACTTCGCCCCGCTCCTGCCGCACCTGCACCCACACTACCGCGTCATCGAAAACGACACACGCGGCCACGGCCAATCCACACGCGGCAGCGCCCCCCTCACCTACGCGCAAATCGCCGCCGATGCCAAACACCTCATCGACACCCTCCGCCTCGACGCCTACCACATCCTCGGCTTCAGCGATGGCGGCACCGCTGCCTACCACCTCGCCCTCAGTGACGAACGCGCACAAAGCGTGCTGACCATCGGCGCCAACTGGCATAGCAGCCAAATTGAACCCGCGCGCGACATGTACGAAAGCCTCACCCCCGACTTCCTCCGCGAAAATATGCCCGCCCAAGTCGCCGCTTACGAACAACAAAACCCGCAACCCGACCTCACCACCCTGACCGCCGACCTGCGCCGCCTGTGGCTGGACAACAGCACGACGGGCTACCCCAACGAACGCGTCGCCGCTATCAAACAACCCATCCTGGCAGTACGCGGCGAAGACGATTTCCTGCTGAACCTGCCCGACTGGGCGGCGCTGCGCGAACAAAACCCCGCCGCGCACCTGCTGCACATCCCCTTCGCCGGCCACGAAGCCATCAAAGCCCAGCCGGACATCCTTTGGGCGGCCATCCAAACCTTCCACAAACCCTAAACCCACCCACACAAACCCTATGACCCCCATGAACAAAACCCTGCTCATCCTCGGCCTGGCTGCCGCCCTCACCCTCACCGCCTGCGCCAGAGGCGACACCACCGCCGCCGTCGGCAAACACAACCTCTCCAAAGGCACCTGCACCGGCATCCACGCCGACGGCCGCGAATACAAAGAAGAAATGACGCAAAGCAACTGCCAGATGGTCGGCGGAAAATTCACCCCGCGCAACCGGCAGAAAATCATCTGGTTCTAGGCGCGGTTTACCCTTGCCTTGCTGCGAACACCGTTCTGCGGCTACGCGCCAACCAGCCCCGCATTTACATACACCTGAGCGCTCAACCTGTATGTAAACGCCACTCGAAAAAAAACACCATGAAAAAAACATTCCTCACCTTCCTCGCACTTGCCAGCGGCACTGCCATTGCCTGCCCCGGACAATTTGACCCGGCATCCGGCACTTGCACCTTTCAAGGAAACAACGGCGAATTGGTGCAATACCAAGAAGCGCCCCCGCAGGGCTACGGCTCTTCCGCCTACCAAGAACCGCCGCCGCCACAAATCCAGTACTACGAAGTCGGCTATGCCGCCATCGCGGTAAACGACAGCAACAGCAACCTGCATTGGACAGTCAATGCCAACAGCCCGGAAGAAGCCAGGAAAGAAGTACTCGCTTCCTGCCAACAAAAAGACGGCGCGGGTGCGGCTTGCACCGTTGTCTTCGGCACACACGAAGAATTTTTCTCCGTAACGCGGGGCTACAAAGGCGACAGGGCAACGTTTTTCTTCGCCGACGGCACGCTGAGTTTCGAGCGCTCGATGGCAGACTGCCAAGCCGCCGGCATGAGCGACTGCGAAGACGTCGTTATCGAAGGACAGCCGCGCCGTTTCCTCTAACCTGCCCCGTTTACATACACCTTAGTCGCTACCCTGTATGTAAACGGCAAAAACCCGCACACAAAGAAACCACATGAAAAAACTACTCCTCGCACTCCTCGGCATCAGCAGCGGCGCTGCGCTTGCCTGTGGCGGACAATATGACCCGGTATCGGGTACTTGCCGCATCGTCGCGCCGGATGGCCAAATGATGTATTACAACGCGCCCGTACAGGGCTACGGCTCCTACGCCTACCAAGAACCGCCGCCGCCACAAATCCAGTACTACGAAGTCGGCTATGCCGCCATCGCGGTCAATGACAACAACAGCAACCTGCATTGGACAGTCAATGCCAACAGCCCGGAAGAAGCCAGGAAAGAAGTACTCGCTTCCTGCCAACAAAAAGACGGCGCGGGTGCGGCTTGCACCGTTGTCTTCGGCACACACGAAGAATTTTTCTCCGTAACGCGGGGCTACAAAGGCGACAGGGCAACGTTTTTCTTCGCCGACGGCACGCTGAGTTTCGAGCGCTCGATGGCAGACTGCCAAACCGCCGGCATGAGCGACTGCGAAGACGTCGTTATCGAAGGGCAGCCGCGCCGCTTCCTCTGACCCGCCCCGTTTACATACAGGGTAGCGACTATCCCGTATGTATAAATCCAACCCACAGAACCCAAGGAACCCACATTGAACGCCAAACCTGACTGGAGCATTGCAGACGCCGACGAACTCTACCGCATCAGCGGCTGGGGCGCGGGCTACTTTCGCCTGAACGCCGACGGCAACCTCGTCGTCAGCGCGCCGCTACGCAACGGCAAAACCGCCGAAATCGCCATGCTCGACCTCATCGAAGGCATGGAAGTGCGCGGCAAATCCATGCCGGTCATGCTGCGCGTGCAGAACCTGCTGGAAAACCAGATAAAACTCATCAACGAAAGCTTCTCCAAAGCCATCGCCGACAGCAACTACCGCGGCAAATACCGCGGCGTCTTCCCCATCAAAGTCAACCAGCAGGCGCAAGTCATCGAAGACATCGTCCGCTTCGGCAAACCCTGGCAGCACGGCCTCGAAGCCGGCTCCAAAGCCGAACTGATGATCGCCCTCTCCATGCTCTCCGAGCCAGGGCCGCTCATCGTCTGCAACGGCTACAAAGACCGCGAATTCGTCGAACTCGGCCTGGGCATGACCAAACTCGGCTTCCAGGTCATCTTCGTCATCGAAACCCCGGCAGAACTGCCGATCATCGTCGAAAGCTCGCAGGCGATGGGCGTGCGCCCGGTCATCGGCGTGCGTGCCAAACTCTTCTCGCGCGTCTCCGGCCGCTGGAATGCCACCAGCGGCGACCGCTCCATGTTTGGCCTGAACGCCTCACAACTCGTCGGCGTCATCGACGGCCTGAAAGCCGCGGGCATGCTTGACTGCCTCCAATTCCTGCACTACCACCTCGGCTCACAAATCCCCAACATCCGCGACATCCGCACCGGCGTGCGCGAAGCCTGCCGCTACTACGTCGAACTCGTCGAAGAAGGCGCGCCGATGCGCTTCCTCGACCTCGGCGGCGGCCTGGCGGTGGACTACGACGGCAGCCGGACATCTGCCATCCACTCGCGCAACTACGCCCTCGAAGAATACTGCGTGGACGTCGTCGAAACCATCCAAAGCGTGCTGGACGAAAAAGGCATCGAACACCCGACCATCGTCACCGAATCCGGGCGCTCCACCGTCGCCTACTCCACCGTGCTGATGTTCAACATCCTCGACGTCACCGGCTTCAGCGACGCCTCGCTGCCTGCCGACATCGACGAAAAAGCCTCCGACCTCGTGCACAACCTCATGGAAAGCTACCGCATGCTCTCCGACAAAACCGTACAAGAATGCTTCAACGACGCCGTGTACTACCGCGACGAAGCGCGCGACGGCTTCATGCGCGGCCAGCTTGACCTGCGCACCCGCTCGCAAATCGAACAAATCTTCATGGTCATCATGGCGGAAGTCCAAAAAATCGCCGACCGCAACCCGGACGCCCTCTCCGAACCCGAAGTACTCAAAACCATGCTCGCCGACATCTACTACGGCAACTTCAGCGTCTTCCAATCGCTGCCGGACGCCTGGGCGATTGACCAAATCTTCCCCGTCGTGCCGCTGCACCGCCACCTGGAGCGCCCGACGCGCAACAGCATCATCGCCGACATGACCTGCGACAGCGACGGCAAAATCGACCGCTTCCCGGAAAACGGCGAAGTCAGCCGCGCCCTGCCGCTACACGAAATCCGCGAAGGCGAAGAATACTACCTCGGCGCATTCCTCGTCGGCGCCTACCAAGAAACCCTCGGCGACCTGCACAACCTGCTCGGCGACACCCACGTCGTCTCCGTGTACATCAACGAAGACGGCAGCTTTGACTTCGTCGGCGAAGTCGAAGGTGACTCGGTGGCAGACGTCCTGAGCTACGTCGAATACCAGCCGAACAACCTCCTCGCCCAATTCCGCCAGACCGCCGAACGCGCAGTACGCAACGGCACCATCAGCGCCGGCGAGCGCCAGCACCTGGTAAACGCCTTTGAAGCGGGCCTGCGCGGCTACACCTACTACGAACAATAAACACACAAAGCCGCCTGCGGGCGGCTTTTTCGAACCCGTTTAGACCCCGTGAGTAGGAGCGGAAATCGCCCGCCCCCGCTTCGCAGGGAAGAAGGATTCAAATAATAAACAGCCTAGGGGGGTGACTATAATGCGCCCTTCCCTGCCCCGGAGAACGCCATGCCCGCCCTCACCGCCTACCGCCAACTGCAAGCCATCCGCGACCGCCTGCCGCAATACCGCCCGCACGCGCGACCGCCGCAACTGGCGGAAAACATCCTCGCCCTCGCCAACGTTTACGACGTCTATTGGTTCGACGCCTTCGGCGTGCTGAACGTCGGGCCGCAACCCATCCCCGGCGCGGTAGAAGCGGTCGCCGCCCTGCGCGAGCGCGGCAAGCAGGTGTTTGTCCTCTCAAACGCCGCCAGCGTCAGCAAGCCAAACATGGTCAAGCGCTTCGCCGGGCTGGGATTCGACTTCAGCGCGGAAGAAATCGTCACCAGCCGCGACGCCGTGCTGGACGCCCTCGCCGCCTACCCGCGCGACACCCTCTGGGGACTGATTGGTCTCGACCACAGCCAGGAAGACCTGGACGCGCGCGGCGTGCGCTACCTGCACCAGGACGACCCGCACTTCCACGACGCGCCGGACGGCTACCTTTTCCTCGCCACCGCGAACTGGGACGACGCGCGCCAACATCGCCTGCTGGATGCGCTCGCCGCCCGCCCGCGTCCGGTCATCCTCGGCAACCCCGACCTCATCGCGCCGATGCCGGAGCACACCTCCATCGAACCCGGCAGCTACATCCTCACCCTGCCGGACGAAGCCTTCGCACACGTCCACGTCTGCGGCAAACCCTACCCTGCCATCTACGAACACGCCGCAGGCCGCCTCGCCTCCTTTGACCCGGCGCGCACCCTGATGTGCGGCGATACCCTGCACACCGACATCCTCGGCGGCAACGCCTTCGGCGTGCGCACCGCCCTGCTCACAGCGCACGGCTTCTACCGCGACCTCAACTACCACGACTACATCGGCGACAGCGGCATCGTCCCCGACCACATCCTGCCGCGGTTATAAACCGACACCATGACCTACGACGCCATCATCATCGGCGCCGGTGCCGCCGGCACCTACTGCGCCATCCACGCCGCCAACCGCGGCCTGCGCGTGCTGCTGCTCGACCACAACCCCGACCTCGGCGCAAAAATCCGCATTTCCGGCGGCGGCCGTTGCAACTTCACCAACACCGGCGCCCGCGCCGACACCTACTACAGCCACAACCCGCACTTCCCGCGCGCCGCCCTTGCCCGCCACCGCCCGCAAGACGTGCTCGACTGGTTCGGCGCGCGCGGCATCACCTGGCACGAAAAACACCTCGGGCAAATCTTCGCCGACCAACGCAGCCGCGGCATCCTCGCCGCCCTGCACGACGCCCTCGCAGACAGCGGCGCGACCCTGCACACCGCCACCACCCTGCACGAACACCGGCACGACGGCAGCCACTACCACCTGCGCACCAGCCGCGGCGACTACCGCAGCCCGCGCCTCATCATCGCCTGCGGTGCGCCGTCCTACCCCAAACTGGGCGCGACCGACCTCGCACTACGCATTGCTAAACAACACCACATCGCCAACTACCCCTACCGCCCGGCGCTCGTCCCGCTCACCCTCGCCGAGCCGCCCGCGGCGCTCGCCGGCATCAGCCACGAAGTCACCATCCACTGCGACGGCGCCCCCGGCTTCCGCGACCAACTGCTCTACACCCACCGCGGCATCAGCGGCCCGGCGGTGCTGCAAATCTCCACCTGGTGGCAACGCGGCGCAGCCATCACCCTCAACCACCTGCCCGACCTGCCTGCCGACGCGCTCGTCACCGCCAAACGCGCCCACCCGCAACACACCCTCGCGCAAACCCTGCGCGCCCACCTGCCGAGAGCCGTCGCCGACCACCTCGCCCTGCCCTACCCCGCCGACCCGCTACAACACCACAGCGACGCCGCACTCACCCGCATCATGGCAGACCTGCAGCACCACGCCATCATCCCGACCGGCACCGAAGGCATGCACAAAGCAGAGGCGTGCAGCGGCGGCATAGACACGCGCGAGCTTGACCCCAAAACCTTCATGGTCAAAAAACGCCCCGGCCTGTACATCATCGGCGAAGCGCTGGACGTTACCGGCTGGCTCGGCGGCTACAACCTGCAATGGGCATGGTCATCGGCGTGGAGCTGCGCGCAGTATCTGGGCGCGGATTAACCCTGCCCTCCCCCACCTGATAGGCGCAGATAACGGCAAACGCCAAACACGCCTAACCGCCCTTGTCCAACCAGCGAAAAGCGCGGCGCAATTCCGCCTCGGCGTTATCCGCATACCAGCGGCCATGCGCGAGAATGATGCGCGCCGGTTGCCAGGCGAGCAGCTGTTGCAGGCTGGCGCGCGCGGCATCGCGGTCGGTAAAAGTGGCGCGCATATCTATCGGCGCTTTGCCGTCCGGGTCGCTGTTGCCCGCCAGTTTCATCATCAGCTTCCAGAAGCCGCCGCGCATCTTCGCAGTCTCAATATTCTCAATGAGATCGGTGAGAATCAGGGTGCGGCTCGCATGATGGAAAAAGTCGATTTCGTGCATGATGCGGCTGCCACGGAATAGCGTCTGCGCAATTTGCCCCGCCCAGTCTGGCGGCGCGGTGTCATCCAAATCGGCATCAAAACGCACGGCAATGCGGTTTTTCGCCGCGCGTTCGCGCACGCCGGGACTCGCCCAGGTGACCGCCTGCGGATAGCGCGCCTGCCAGGCGGGAATGTGCGCGTAGTGAATGTAGTTGGGCGAGACGAGGTGGCGCACCGCACCGAGCGCGTCAATGGCGGCAAAGAGCGCCTCGTTCGGCGCGATGGGCGAATGGCACCACAGGCCGCCATCTTGCAGACGGATGACGGTCATGCGCGTGGAAAACGGCGCGCGCAGGATGCCCATGTTCATCCAGGTAACGTCGCCGTCGGCAATCCAGATATCGTCGGCGACGGGTTTCGGGGTATTAAGCGGCTGATAAAGCGGGACGGAAGTGGTCATGCGGATGCTCCGGCAGGGTTTGCGGGGAGTATAGCGCGGTCTGGCGTTCCGCTATATGATGCGGGCTTTTCTTTTTCTGGAGGTTTTATGCGGCTGGATTGGCAGTGCGCGCCGGTGGATGCGGTGCGCGGAACGGTGCGGGTGCCGGGCGACAAGTCTATTTCGCACCGCGCGATTATGCTTGGCGCGCTGGCGGAGGGGACGACCGAGGTCAGCGGTTTTCTCGAAGGCGAGGATTGTCTTGCCACCATGCGCGCCTTTCAGGCGATGGGCGTTGAGATTGTCCATCACGGTGCCGGACGGGTAACGATTCATGGCGCCGGTCTGCACGGGCTGCGCGCGCCCGCCGCGCCGCTCGATGTCGGCAACAGCGGCACCAGTATGCGCCTGCTTGCGGGCGTGCTTGCCGGGCAGCCGTTTGATGCGGTGCTGGTCGGCGATGCTTCTTTGATGAAGCGGCCGATGCGCCGCGTGACTGAGCCGCTGGCGTTGATGGGGGCGGAGATTGTCACCAGCGACGTGGGCACGGCGCCGCTCGTCATTCATGGTCGCCCGTTGCACGGTATGGATTACACCTTGCCGGTGGCGAGCGCACAGTTGAAGTCCGCGCTGCTCCTCGCCGGGCTGTTTGCCGAGGGGACGACGCGGATTACGGAAACCGGTGTCAGCCGCGATCATAGCGAGCGGATGTTGCGCGGCTTTGGCGTTAGCGTTGAGAAGGACGGCGCGACGCTCGCCATTCGCGGCGGGCAACGGCTCTCCGCCTGCGAGGTGGTGGTGCCGGGCGATGTGTCCTCGGCGGCTTTTTTTATCGTCGCCGCGCTGATTGCACGCGAGGGCGCGTTGCTGTTGGAGAACGTCGGCATGAACCCGACCCGCGCCGCAGTGGTCGAGATTTTGCGCGCGATGGGCGGCGATATTGAAATTTTGCACGCACGCGAAGCGGGCGGCGAACCGGTCGCCGATTTGCGCGTGCGCCCCTCGCAGTTGCACGGCATCGCGATTGACGAGGCGCTGGTGCCGATTGCCATTGACGAGTTCCCGATTCTGTTCATCGCCGCCGCTTGTGCGGAGGGCGAGACGCGGGCGACGGCGCTGCACGAGTTGCGCGTCAAGGAAAGCGACCGCCTCGCCACGATGGAAGCAGGCCTGCGCGCGCTCGGCGTGGATTGCGTGGCGGGTGCGGATTCAATGACGATTCGCGGCAAGGCTGGCACGGCGTTCACGGGTGGCACGGTGGAAAGCCACGGCGATCACCGCATCGCGATGAGTTTTGCCACAGCCGCCTTGCGTGCCGCCGCGCCGATTGTGGTGCGCGATTGCGCCAATGTGGCGACGTCGTTCCCGTCCTTTCAGGCGCTGGCGCAGGGTGTTGGCATGGTGGTGGGCGATGCGTAAGGTGATTACCGTTGATGGGCCGAGCGGCGTCGGCAAGGGCACGCTCTGCCAGACGCTCGCGCGCGAACGCGGCTGGGCGTATCTGGACAGCGGCGCGCTTTACCGTCTCCTGGCGTTACAGGCGCTCGCCGCAGACAAAGTGGACGCGCCCGCGGCAGAAATCGCCGCGCTGGTCGGGGCGATGCAGATTGATTTCCGCCTGGGCGAACGCGGTTGCACGGTGCTGCTCAACGGCGCGCCGGTCGGCGGCGAGCTACGCACCGAGCGCTGCGGCAACGCCGCCTCGAAAATCGCCGCCTATCCTGAAGTACGCGCGGCGCTGCTGGATTTCCAGCGCGGATTCGGCGGTGAGGCGCCGCTGATTGCCGACGGACGCGACATGGGGACGGTGGTTTTCCCCGACGCACCGCTCAAGTTATTCCTGACCGCATCGGCGGAAATCCGCGCCGAGCGACGGTATAAACAGTTGTTGGCACAAGGAGAATCTGTTAATCTGCGCGCCATCTACGCCGAGATAGCCGAGCGCGACGCGCGCGACCGCTCCCGCAGCGTAGCCCCGCTCATACCAGCTTCGGATGCGGTGGTCATTGACACGGGTAACTTGTCGATTTCGGACGTGCAGCAGCGGGTTTCCGCCGAAATTGCCGCACGTTTTTCTTTTTCCTAACCTTTTCTATTAACCAGAGTCATCTATGGAATCATTTGCTGAGCTTTTTGAAAAAAGCATCGAAACCGCCGAGTTGAAACCCGGCTCCATCATCAAGGCCGAAGTCGTCCAAATCAATAAAGATTTCGTCGTACTGAACGCTGGCCTGAAATCCGAAGGCTTCGTCCCCGCCGCCCAGTTCACCGATGAAAACGGCAACCTGACCGTTGCGGTCGGCGATACCGTGGAAGTTGCCCTCGAAGCCCTTGAAGACGGTTTCGGCGAAACCAAAATCTCGCACGAAAAAGCGCAACGCATCCGCACCTGGGAAGTGCTGGAGCAAAAATTCAACGACAGCGAAACCATCACCGGCATCATCTCCGGCCGTGTCAAAGGTGGCTTCACCGTGGATGTTGAAGGCGTCAAGGCATTCCTACCCGGCTCACTGGTTGACGTGCGTCCGGTCAAAGACCCGGCACTCAGCGAAGGCAAAGAAATCGACTTCAAAATCATCAAACTCGACCAAAAACGCAACAACATCGTCATCTCCCGCCGCGCCGTACTCGAAAACGAATACAAGGCCGAGCGCGACGAAGTACTGAAAAACCTGCAAGAAGGCGACGTCGTCAAGGCCGTGGTCAAGAACCTCACCGACTACGGCGCCTTCCTCGACATCGGCGGCGTGGACGGCCTGCTCCACATCACCGACATGGCGTGGAAACGCATCAAATACCCCTCCGAAGTCGTCAACATCGGCGACGAAGTGGAAGTCAAAGTCCTCAAATTCGACCGCGAACGCGCCCGCGTCTCCCTCGGCCTGAAACAACTCGGCTCCGACCCGTGGGGCGACATCGCCCAGCGTTACCCGGTCAACAGCCAGACCCGCGGCAAAGTCACCAACATCGCCGACTACGGCTCCTTCGTCGAAATCGAAGACGGTGTGGAAGGCTTGGTACACGTCTCCGAAATGGACTGGACCAACAAAAACGTCAACCCGCGCAAATTCGTCGCCGTTGGCCAGGAAGTCGATGTCATGATCCTCGAAATCGACCCGGAACGCCGCCGCATCTCGCTCGGCATGAAACAGTGCCAGCCGAACCCGTGGCAAGAATTCGAGAAAAAATTCAACAAGGGCGACCGCGTCAAAGGCCAAATCAAATCCATCACCGACTTCGGCGTCTTCATCGGCCTCGAAGGCGGCATCGACGGCCTCATCCACCTCTCCGACCTCTCCTGGGACGAAAACGGCGAAGAAGCCGTACGCCACTACCAAAAAGGCCAAGAAGTGGAAGCCGTTATCCTCGCCATTGACGCCGAACGCGAGCGCATCTCGCTGGGCGTCAAACAACTCAGCCAGGACACCTTCTCCGCCTTCGCCTCCGCGCATGGCCGCGGCTCCGTGGTCAAAGGCAACGTGGTTGAAGTGGACGAGCGCCAGGCCGTCATCAAACTGAGCGACGACATCAACGGCATCCTCAAAGCCTCCGAAGCGGCGATTGAGCGCGTTGAAGACCTGACCAAACTGCTGTCCGTTGGCGACGAAGTCGAAGCCAAAGTCATCAACGTCGATCGCAAACACAAAACCTTCAGCCTCTCCGTACGCGCCAAAGACGTCGCGGACGAAAAAGCGGTCATCCAGGACTACACCCGCAAAGAAAGCCACGGCGGCACCTCGCTGGGCGACATCTTCAAAGAACTGGGCAACTCCGACGACTAAAAACTGCGCCGCCGCATCGCAAGATGCGGCGGCCACGTCCACAGCAAAGGAGCACACATGACCAAATCCGAACTGATAGACCGCCTGTGCATGCGCTACCCGCAACTGCGCAGCCAGGACGTAGAAGAAGCCGTCAAACTCATCATTGAAAAAGTCTGCCAAAGCCTGGAAAAAGGCGACCGTGTCGAAATCCGCGGCTTCGGCAGCTTCTCGCTGCACTACCGCGAAGCGCGTACCGGACGCAACCCGAAAACCGGCGACTCCGTCGAAGTCCCGTCCAAATCCATCCCCTACTTCCGTGCGGGCAAAGAACTGCGCGAACGCGTTGACCAAAACGCCGATGCCTGAACAAGCCCCCCGAACCGTATACCCACAGCGCCGCCCGACGGCGCTGTTTACTATCCGCAACCCGCGCTACGACAAATACACCATCTGGCTCGCCAGCGGCCTCGCCCTCTTTGCCCTCTCCGCCAGCGGTGAAACAACGCCGCACGAATTTCACGGCGAAAAAGGCCAGACCTACCGCTGCGAACGGCACAAAATCAGCGACGGCGACACCGTGGTCGCAACCTGCGACCGACAAAAAATCCACATCCGCCTCGCCGGCATTGACGCGCCCGAAATGGGACAAACCCCATACGGCGAACAATCGCGCGCGGCACTCGCGCTGCGCCTGCCCGCGCACTTCGACATGCACTACCTCGGCCAGGACTACTACCACCGCAGCCTCGGCATCCTCTACGACATCAACCGCGACGTGAACCTGACGATGATTGCCGACGGCTACGCCTTTGCCTACGCGGGCAAAGACACCCCGCCCGCCTACCGCGCCGCGGAAAAACAGGCGCGCGCCTACCGCAAAGGCTTCTGGGCAGCGTACAAACCGCCGGACAACCCGAAAACCTGGCGACGGCATCACCTCTAGGGGCTGTTGACAATTCGACGGCTAAGCCCCTCTCCCTCTGGGACAAGCATTGCTCGCGTAGCGAGAGAGGGGTTGGGGTGAGGGCTGCGAATGTGAAAATGCAGACATCTGTTCATAAACAGTACCGCTCACCCCCTCCCCGACCCTCCCCCGCTGCGGACTTCGCCCTGCGGGGGAGGGGGATGTCTCAATTGTCAACACGCCCTAGAACTGCTGATAACTCGACTGACGAGCCCTTCTTCCCCTTTTTTGACGCCAAAAACGAAATACCCGAAAACCGCCCAACTGCGCCGCCAAAGACAGTACACATTTGTACAGAGAGACGGCCCCGCACAATAGACAAGCCCCGATGTCGCATCGCCCACCACGACCCTTCCATAACATGAACCCCAAACACCTCCTCCCCCTGCTACTCCTCGCCCTCACCGCCTGCCAACCGCCGCAGACCGTTGAAAACACCAACCTCTGCAACTACCTGCCGCCGCACAGCGAAAAAACGCGGCTGGACGACGAAGACGCGCACCGTTTTGACGTCGCCGCAGACCGCATCAGCGCCGCGACCGCCCACGGCAACGACAGCAAACGCAAACATTGCGGCCAGACCTGGCGCAGCGTGGCGAGCGATGACGACCTCAAAACCGCCGTCGCCAGCACCCTCGGCCAAGACTGGAACTACCGCGACACCCTACAACAGGGCGACCTCACCATCGCCCTCTGGGAAACGCGCAGCACCTTCTGGCCGAAACAGCACTACGCGCTCACCGCCGCCCCCGCGCGCGACGGCGAACCGCGCACGCTGCGCAGCACCTACATCAAAAACAGCGACAGCGACCTCAACGGCGCCGTCGTCTTCGGCATCATCATCAGCCCGTTCGCCATCGTCCTCGCCATTGCCCTGCCACTCCTCTGGCGCAAACGCCGCCGTGCCCGACAACCCTAAAGCCCACAAAATTGTCTGCCTTGCCAAAAAAACAGAAATCCTGAACAATCCCGCCCAAGCCAACCGCTACAAGGAACCGCCATGACCCCACTGGATAACGCCTGTCACATCGCTTTCACCGCCTTCCTGCCGGGCATCGCCGCCCTTGCCGGGAAAACGCACGACGCGCTTTGGGAAGCACTCGCGCCGCACCTGCCCGCTACCGTCCAGCGCGACGTTACCCCGCTCGTTGCTGACAACACCTTACAAAACCTCATCGCAGACGCCGCCCAAATCGCCGCCGGCACGGCCAAAACCAGCGCCAACGCGACAAAACTGCGCCCGCTCTTTGCAGCCATCCGCCTGAAAGACGACCGACCCGCAGGCAACACCAGCGCACACTACCCGCGCGCGCCGCTCAACCCACTCAGCATTTTCCCTGACAGCGACAGCGCCGACGCCGACCTCTGGCAAACCTTCCTTGACGGCCTCGGCGACATCCCGAAATCCCATCACAACAACTGGCCGCTGTGGCTCGACCACTTTGATACCCTCTGGCAAAGCGTCGCCCACGCCGTTCCCGCCGCGCACAGCGCCGACGTCTCCCTTTACGACCACAGCAAAAGCACCGCTGCTCTCGCCACCGCCCTGTGGCTGTGGCACGACGCCAACGGCCAAACCGATAACGCCGCCATCGCCCGCCTGCGCAGCCAAAGCGACTGGGACGAAGAAAAAATCCTGCTCATCCAGGGCGACTTCTTCGGCATCCAGTCCTTCATCTTCGCCGCTGGCCGCGAAACCAACAAAAAAGCCGCCAAACTCTTGCGCGGCCGCTCCTTCCAGGTCTCGCTCTTTGCCGAACTGGCGGCGCTGCGCGTGCTGGACGCCTGCGAACTGCCGCCAACCGCGCAAATCCTGAACGCCGCCGGCAAATTCATGATTGTCGCCCCGAACACCCCGGCCATCCACGACGCCCTCGCGCGCGTCAAAGCCGACATTAACCAGTGGCTGCTCGAACACTGCTATGGCCGCGTCGCCCTCGGCATCGCCACCCACACTGCCAGCTGCCGCGACTTCACTGCCAAAGAGCGCTTCCGCCAGCTCATCGACGACACCTTTGCCGAACTCGAAAGCGCCAAACTGCAACGCTTCGGCCTTATGGACGCCACGCCAGCCGTCCTGCCCGCCGCCTATCCCACCGGCACCTGCCGCTACGACCGCCACCTGCCCGCAGGTACAAGCAAAAGACTCCCCGAACTCGCCGCGCTGAGTGCCGATCAAATCACCATCGGCGAGGCGCTAGCGGGCAAAGAACGCCTGCTCATCCTCACCCCGGCGGCAGCGGTACACGATGACGGAAACACCACCACACTCGAACTGCCCATCTTCGGCTACCACATCGCCTTCACTGCTGACGAAAACATCAGCGGCGCATTCGGCGACATCGCCCGACGCGGCCAGCTTCTGCGCTGCTGGGATTACAGCCTGCCCCGCCTCACGGACGACAGCATCTGGCACGGCTACGCCCGCCGCGCCATCAACGCCTACGTCCCGCGCTTCAGCGCGGATGACGACCAGGAAAAATACCGCAGCCTCAATAAAGAAGACCACGAAGCCGAAGGTCACAACAACATCAAAACCTTCAACCATCTCGCCTGCGAAGAACGCCACCCTGACGAAAATGGCCACTACTGCGGCAAAATCGCCCTCGCCACCCTCAAAGGCGACGTGGACAACCTCGGCAAAATCTTCGAACGCGGTCTGAGCACGCCGACCTTCGCCAAAATGGCCGCCCTTTCACGGCAGATGAACCAGTTCTTCAGCCTGTGGCTGCCCGCTTACTGCGCCGCCAAATACCCGAACAGCTACACCGTCTTCGCCGGTGGCGACGATTTCTTCCTCATCGGCCCGTGGCAGCAAATCCAGCACCTCGCCGCTGACATGCGCGCCCATTTTCGCGAATACGTCGCGGCAAACCCCGACATCACCTTCAGCGCCGGCATCGCCATCAGCAAACCCGGCCTGCCGCTGCCGAAACTCTCCGCCTACGCCGAAGAAGCGCTGGAAAAAGCCAAGACGCACCAACTGCGGGATAAAACAGCGAAAAACGCCCTCAACCTCTACGGCGAAACCGTCTCCTGGGGCGACTGGCCGCAGCTCGAAAAAACCGCCGCCCGCATCAACGAACTAGAGCGGCAATACCGCTTGAGCACCGCCTACCTCTACGATCTGCTGCACTACACCGAACTTGCCGTCGCCGAAGCGGCGGGCGACATCCACGCCAGCATCTGGCGCAGCCGCCTCTACTACCGCACACGGCGCTACGTTAACGAGCAAAAACACATCACCGCCAAAGACAACGCCTACCAGCAACTCAGCGGTGACCTTGCCGGCTACATCCAGGCACTGCACGGCACCATCCGCATCCCCCTCTACAACCATTTTTACCAACAACGGGAGCAATAACCCATGGACCTCAACACCCCCCAAGTCATCAACATTCCCCAGGACATCAGCCTCAAACAACCGCTCAACCCCAAAATCTTTTCCGATATCGCCGAAGCCGCAGCAAAACGTATCTCGCAAAACGGCGACAAACAAAACAAATCCACCCAACTGCGCAAGTACTACGACGAACTGGCCATGTGGGACGACAAAATCCACTGCGCCGCCGACAAAAACGCTGAATACCAAAAATCCGCACCCTACATCCATATGCTGCGGGCAAAAGTTGCCTACGCCAGTAACCGCAAATCCAGCGGTACCCCATTAGTTGACGAATATTTCGTACGTATCTTCAACCACATCATCAACCAAATCGACAGCGCCGAAACCCTGCATCACGCCAAACTCTTCTACGAAGCCATGCTCGGCTTCCGCAAAGCCCAGGAAAGCAAATAAGGAGCCCCACCATGCAACTCAAACACATCCACCACATCACCGCCGACCTCGTCCTCGAAACCGGCCTGCACATCGGCGCGGGTGACAGCGAAATCCACATCGGCGGCATCGATAACGCCGTCATCAAACATCCCGTCAGCGGCGAACCCTACATCCCCGGCAGCAGCCTCAAAGGCAAAATTCGCAGCCTGCTCGAATGGAAAAGTGGCCGCGTCCAGGAAAACCCGCTCGGCAAAAAAGAATACGAAGACGCCAGCGGCGCATCAAAAGAAGCCGTCAAACACATCCTGCAACTCTTCGGCATCAGCGGCGACACCGCCGATCCCGAATTCCAGAAAACCATCGGCCACACCCGCCTCGCCTTCTGGGACTGCCCGCTTGACGCCGCCTATGCCCAGGTACAGCGTGATAACGACCGCCCCTACACCGAAGCAAAAAGCGAGAACTGCATCAACCGCATCAGCGGCGTAGCTGAACACCCGCGCCAGACCGAACGCGTCCCCGCCGGGGCCCGCTTCACCTTCCGCCTCAGCCTGAAAACCTACGATGGCGACGACGACAGCCTGCGCCATACCCTGTTGCAAGGCCTCAAACTGCTCGAATGGGACAGCCTCGGCGGCTCAGGCTCGCGCGGCTACGGCAAAATCCGCTTCGAAAACCTGCAAATCGACGGCCAGCCCGTCGCCGACTATGCCGCCATCCAACCCTTCGGTACCTGACATGCAAGCCTACCGCCTCACCATCCGCCCGCAGACCGCCTTCGGCACCCCGCTCGTCGGCGACACCTGGTTCGGCCACATCTGCTGGGGCATCGCCGAACAATACGGGCACGACACCCTCGCCGCCTGCCTGTGCGACTACACCGCAGGCAGACCGTTCCTCATCATCAGCGACGCCTTCCCCGTCGGCTACCTGCCCCTGCCCACCCTGCCCTCGCGCTACTGGCAGACCGGCGACGAACAAGACCGCAAAAAACTCAAAAAACGCCAATGGCTGCCAGAAGACACCCTTGACCGCCCGCTGCACGAATGGCAACAACACGCCAAAACCAGCGCCGACATCGCCCCCGACCTCCTCCGCGCCCACAGCCAGCCGCACAACAGCATCAACCGCACAACCGGCACCACCGGCGAAGGCGGCAGCTTTGCCCCCTACAACAGCGAACAAACCTGGTACGCCACAGGCAGCCGCTGGCAGGCCTACCTCCTGCTTGACGAAAACCGCCTCAGCCGTGCCCAACTGGAAACCGTGCTCAACAACATCGGCGCGAGCGGCTACGGCCGCGACGCCAGCATCGGCCTCGGCAAATACCAAACAGACGCCCTGGAACCCGAACCTGCCGGCCTGTTCGCACGCAGCGGCAACGCCTGCCTGACCCTCGCCCCCTGCTGCCCGCAAGGCCTCGGCTACGACAGCGCGCACAGCTACTACCAAACCGTGACCCGCTTTGGCCGCCACGGCAACATCCAGGCGACCGCTGACAACCCCTACAAAAGCCCCATCCTCATGGCGCAGACCGCCGCCGTCATCAGCACCCGCCCTGAGCAACCCTACCTCGGCCAGGGCATCGGCGGCATCTCGGCCAGCCTGCCCGCCACCGTGCATCAAGGCTACGCCCCCATCATCGCCATCGAGTTCGACCTCACCCGCCTCGCGCCAAGGAGAGCCCCATGAAGCCGCTTACCCGCCACACCCTGCACCTCACCCCTCTCTCCCCGCTGCACCTCGGCACAGGCGAAGACTACGAACCCACCAACTACCTCATCACAGACGGTGTGCTCTACACCTTCGACCCCGCCCGCGCCATCCTCAACCCCGAGCAAGAGCGGGAACTGCATGCTGCCGCCCAAAGCGGCGATCTGCAACACATCCAGCGCTACTTCCGCCACAACCCCAAACCCTACATCGCCGCTGCGACACACGCGAGCAGCGTCAGCAAAGGCATCGCCGCCGAATACCAAAAAAACTACGGCGAAATCGTCCAGCGCGAGAGCAAAGGCAAAAACGTCCATAACCGCTTCCAAATCGAACGCACCGCAACCAACCCGCACAACCACCAGCCCTACATCCCCGGCAGCGCCCTCAAAGGCTGCCTGCGCACCGCCCTGCTTGAAGAACGCAGCGCAAACCATCACGGCGAAAACCCCACCAGCAAAACCGCCAACCGCTTCGAACAAGAACACCTCGGCAACTTCGCCACCGACCTGCTGCGCCTGGTCAAACCCGCCGACCTTACCGCCACCAGCAACATCGCCACCCACATCTGCTACGCCACCAACCACAAGAAAAAAAGCATTATCGGCAAAGACGGCCGCCCGGTCGAAGGCAAAGGCATCCCCGGCCGCCGCGAAACCATCCAGCACGGCCAATACCGCGCCTTTAGCGGCAGCCTCACCTTGCAAAACCTGCTCCTTGACCACCGCCCGCACATCAAAAACCCGGGAAAAACACTGCCCGGCGAAACCCGTCCGGATTTCGCCCGCCTCATCCGCGCCGCCAACCGCTACCACCTGACCCGCTTCACCAAAGAAAGCGCGCTGCTTGCCGAACGCGGCCTCGTCCATCCCCAATGGCAGCGCAGCACCGAACAACTGCTGCGCCAACTCATCCCCCAATTTGACGCCGGCAACATCCTCCTCGTCCGCCTTGGCAAAAACGGCGGTGCCGAAGCCAAAACTCTCGAAAAATACGCCCAAATCAAAATAATGGGCGCCAAGGGCGCCAAACCCACCTACGAAAAACACACCAAAACCGTCTGGCTCGCCGCCGAAAACGACAAAACCAAGCGCGACCTGCTTCCCTTCGGCTGGGCGCTCATCGAAATCGACCCCATGTACGACAACCCCGCGCTGCGCGAATGGTGCGACAAAAACAGCGCCCACCTCAAAGACGCAGCCGTCCTGCGCGACAAACTGCACGCCGCACAAAACGCCAAAGCCGAACAGGCGGCAAAAAACGCCGCAGAAGCCGCCGCCAAGGCCGCCGCTGCCGCCGCCAAACAAGCGGAAGAAGAAGCCGAAGCCGCGCGCGTCGCCGCCCTGCCCACGCACGAACGCCGCGCGCACGACATCCTTGCCCGCCTGGAAGAACACAGCAAAACCTACAGCGACCGCAACCAAGACAAAAACCTCGCGCTACACCGCGACATCCTCGCCACCCTCGAACAGGCACACAGCGAGCTGGACAGCGCCAGCCAAAAACAACTCGCCGAACTGCTGCCGTACAAAAAACTGGACAGCGCCTGCAAAGGCTTCTACAGCGGCAAAAAAGAAAAAGACATCAAGGCCGCCCTGCAAAAACTGCGCGGCGGATAAACCCGGCGCCGCCCGCGCCCCCGCCGTTCCGCCTCCTCCCCCGCAGGGCAAAGCCCGCAGCGGGGGAGGGATGGGGAGGGGGTAGCGTCGGTAATTTCGGCACCGATGCAGAACAGACAACCGAACAACCCGCCAAACACCAGCCAAGACCCATGCTCCTCAACCTCCCCGCCACCCTCGCCGTCGCCCGCTACCGCTACACCTTCACCATCACCCGCACCCTGCAATCGCCCGCCTACATCGGCTCGGCGCTGCGCGGCGCCTTTGGTCATGCCCTGCGCCGGGCGAGCGTCCCCCGCGGCCACCGCCCCGACCCCGAACTGCTGCAACACACCCCCTACGCCCACATCTTCGAACCCGCGCCACGCCCGGACATCGGCATCGCCAACCCGGCGACCATCCCGCCGCCCTACATTATCGAGCCCGCCCACCTGGACGACCGCCGCGACTACCCGCCCGGCAGCCAATACCACTTCAGCCTCGTTCTCATCGGCCGCGCCCGCCACTACCTGCCGCTCATCAGCTACGCCTGGCAACAAGCCTTCAAAACCGCAGACGGCATCGCCCGAGGCCAGGCAGAACTCACCGCCATCGCCATCGAACACAAAGACCGCTGGGAAGAAATCTATGACGGCACACGCATCGCCGAACACGACAACCACATCACCCTGCCGGACAGCGTCCCCGACCGCGTTACCCTGCACATCAGCACCCCGCTGCGCCTGCAACACAACGGCGTCGCCCTGGGTGTCGAGCGCCTTGACGCACAAACCCTGCTGACCCAACTCCAGCGCCGCCTCTCACTCACCGCACAAATCCACCTCGGCATCACCCCGGAGGCCGACTACAGCGCGCTCAAAACACAAGCGGCGCAAGTCGAAAGCCACAAAAACCTGCGCTGGTACGACTGGCAGCGCTACTCCAACCGCCAACAACAACACATGCACCTCGGCGGCGTCATCGGCGACTGGGAACTCGTCGGCCTTGCGCCCGAACACGCCCGCGCCCTGCAAATCGGTCAATGGCTGCACCTGGGCAAAAACACCACCTTCGGCCTCGGCCGCTACACCCTGACCACACACCCATGACCACCTGGTTCATCAGCCGCCACCCCGGCGCCATCGCCTGGATCAAAGAACAGGCACAATGGCACATCGACCACTACCGCGACCATCTTGACCCGGACGATATCGCCCCCGGCGACACTGTCATCGGCACCCTGCCGCCGCACATCGCCGCCGCCATCTGCGCCAAAGGCGCGGCGTGGTATGCCCTACAACTGCCGCAAGAAGCCGAACAGCGCGGCAGCGAATACAGCGCGGCAGACATGACCGCGATGGGCTGCACCCTCCAGCGCTACCACATCCACAAAACCTGACAGGAAAAACCCATGCCCAAATACAACATCCACGTCTGCATCGTCTCCGACCAACCCATCCCCAACTACGTTCCCGTGCTGGACAACACCTTTCGCCCGCGCGAAGTCGTCCTGCTCGTGACCGGGAAGATGCAACAAAAAGCCGCAGCCCTCGAACAAACCCTGAAAACTCGCTGCGGCGTCAAAACGCGGCAAATCGCCATCGCCAGCGAATACGACATGCAAGAAATGGAAGACAAAGTGCTGGGCGAACTCATCGCGCTCGATGAAGCCAAAGAAAACATCGCGCTGAACCTTACCGGCGGCACCAAACTGATGGCGATAGCCGCCTACCGCACCTTCCACGACGCGGGCTACCCCACCTTCTACTTCACCGCGACCAGCAACGAAGTGCTGCTGCTCGATGACAACGAGCGCCTCACCCTGCAACCGCCGAAAATCAAAATCGAAGACTACCTGCGTCTGCACGGCTACCAAATCGCCGCCAACAACCAAGTACAGCGCAGCGTGCCGCGCGAACGCCAAGCCATCGGCGAAGAACTCATCCAGCGCCAGCAATACTTCACCCAAGCCATTAGCGCCCTGAACGGCATCATCAGCGAAGGCCGCAGCAAAAACCGCAAAACCCTCACCTTTGCCAAAAGCGAGAACTGGGGCGCGTTTAACGAACTCCTCGACCTGTTTGCCAGCCACGGCCTGCTCAAAACCGACGGCGACAAAATCACCTTCGCCGACGAAGACAGTCTGCGCTACGTCAGCGGCGGCTGGCTCGAAGAATACACCTACCACATCGCCGCCAGCCTGCCGGACATCCAGGATATCGCGCTGAACGTCCAAATCGAAAACGCGGGCAACCCGCACCAGCCCAACGAACTGGACATCGCCATCCTGAGCCACAACGTCCTCTTCGTACTCGAATGCAAAACCGCCAACCTCAAGGCGGACGAAAAAACCCAAAACGCGCTCTACAAACTCGAAACCCTGAAAAAACTCGGCGGCCTGCGCACCCAAACCGCCTTCATCTCCTACCGCGAACTGCCGCGCGAAACTCGCGACCGTGCCAAAGGCGCCAACATCGAAATCATCGAACAAAAAGACCTGCAAGGCTTCAAGACACTGCTGAAAAAATGGATGACGCGGTAAACGCCATAATCATGCCCGCACCGGAGGCATATTTATAACTATCCCCCTAAAGAAACAACGCCGTATGAATCTTTAGGGGGATAACTATAAAATGCGGCGAAAATACACACGACGAATAGCCCACCAGCGTTACCATATTTACCTGCCCAAATCATCCACAGGAACATTCCATGAAAACCTTCAAAACACACGTTTGTATCGTCTCCGACCAACCCATCCCCAACTACGTTCCCATATTGGACACCCAATTTCGCCCCAAAGAAGTATTCCTGCTCACCACACCAAAAATGCAAACCAAAGCAGAAATACTAAAAAGGACTATAGAAAAGCGCTATCAAATACAGCCAGAAATCATCAATATCGATAACGCCTACAACATGGAAGAACTAAAAAAATACTTGTACTCCTTGGACAAATAGGAGGGCAAACAAAAGACGTAGCACTCAACGTTACCGGAGGAACAAAACTCATGGCAATTGCCGCATTTGAACTATTCCGCAGTGCTGGCTTTCCCGCTTTCTATTTTACAGACAACAGTAACGAAATTCTTATCCTCGATGGCAGCAACGGCCGCTATACCCTACAACCCGCCAAAATGGAAATCGAAGATTACCTGAACCTGCACGGCTACCAAATTGTCTCAGGAAGCAAAATAATAAGAGATATCCCCACATCACGGAAACATATAGGCGAAGAGTTGGTAAAAAAAACAAAAAACTTATGCAGATGCAATTTCTCACCTTAACTACATCATCAGCAAAGGCTCAGAACAAAAAAACAGCCCAAACTTCAAAAAAGAAAGGCATTATTATAACTTCAACCAGCTACTAAAATACCTTTCCCAGAATCAACTACTCAAAGAACAAAACAACAATATTATTTTTAATAACAATGATTCACTCCAATACATAAAAGACGCCTGGTTTGAAGAATATTTCTTCCTACTTGCCAAAGAAATTCCCGGAATACAGGACATCGCCCTGAACATCAAAATAGATAGTATGCAAGAAAACACCGAAGAAAAAAACGAAATCGATGTTGCCATACTCTATCGCAATGTTCTTTACGTCCTCGAATGCAAAACCGTTAATTACAATAAACAGCGTGATAAGGCGCGTGACGCCCTATACAAACTAGAAACCCTGAAAAAACTGGGCGGCTTACGCACGCAAATGGCATTCATATCCTATCGCAGCCTTCCACAATCTGTTATCGATCGTGCAACAGGCGCGAAAATAAAAATATTCGAAGAAAAAGACTTACATAATTTAAAAGCACATCTGGAACATTGGAAGCAACAATAAACTCTAACCGCCAAGCTGCGTTTACAATTCGAATCATCCTCCCGCTGCCACGAATCTACAACCCAAGTGCAACTGAATACATTGAGAAACGCGTGCACAAATTGAACGACTGCCTGCGCAAGTGTTTGCAGTGGGGGACACCTTATGAAGTATCGTTTGAAAAGGCGTTGCACTTGGTTTGACAATTCGCCCGCTAGGCAGTAGAGCGGACTTTTGTAGAGTATGGAGTTTAGGATAAATTGCTATCTCTATTTATGGCCAGGGAAAGGCGGCGAGGAAGAGTTCGGCGATATGCAGCGGTCCGCCGTGAACGAGCAGGGTACTGTGGCGGGCGTAGAGGCCGCTGGCGGGGTCGTGGCGCCAATGCAGGCTGAGGCGCTGCGGGTTTTGTTGGTAGAGCCAGGGACCGATGGGGGCGGCGCCCAGGGTTTGCAGCGGGCGGACGCGGGCGAGGGTCGCAGACGGGATGCGGGTTTCGGCGTAAATCCAGCGGTTATTGCGATCTGCTAGCCAGACGTCGCGTTGCCAGACGGGAGGCTGGTCGTCGCTCCAGCCTTCATGTTCGATATGGACGCGGATGTCGCCATGCTGGCGCAGTCTGGCGGTAAGCGAGCCGCGGTGCAGCAGCCAGTCGCGTTGCGCGGGCGGGGGCGGCAGGTTTTCGCTGTGCCAGTCGGTGGCGTGCAAGATGGTGCGGCAGGCAGCGGTGTTCATGGTGCTGGCGGGGTGTCGGCGCGCGGGCGCAGGTAGGTGGCGAAACGCGGCGTGCCTTTGCGGGTAAAGCCACGGTAGCGGTAGGTGATGGTGCTGCCGATGGCGGGCGGCTGTTCGCGTTCGGCATCGCTAAAGCCGCTGCCGATGCGGAAGCGGCCATGCTCGTTTTCGCAGGTGATGGCGCCCAAGCGTCCGGCGTGTTTGCCTTTGCCGGGGTGGTGGGCGATGACGGTGCATTCGGCGTCCGGCGCGCTTTTGACTTTAAGCAGGTACGGGCTGCGGCCGCCGCGGTAGGGCTGGTTGGGCTCGCGCAGCATCAGTCCTTCGCCGCCTTGTTGTTCGATGGTTTGCAGTGCGGCGGTGATGTGTTCGCGGTTTTTGACCGGCGTTTGTGCGATGACGCGGATGCGCGCCTGCGGGTGGTCGTGCAGCCAATGTTCCAGGGTGGCGAGACGCTGGTAGAGGTCGCCCGTGGCTTGCGGCACGTCGAAGACGTGCAGGTGGATGCCACTCCAGTCGCCGTCAGCGGCGCGCACGGCGGCGGAGGTGTTTTCGAATTGGCCGCGGCCGCGGTACAGTTCGCCGTCCAGTGGCCACGGCGGGTAGTCGGCCAGGAATCCAGCGGGTGGCTGAAAGGGGTAACCGGCGCGGCTGTTGAGCTGGTGGCCGTCCCAGTAGGCGCGCACGCCGTCGAGTTTTTCGCTCATCGCCCAGCTGCGGACGTCCTGTCCCTGCCAAGTTTCGGCGAGGATGAGGTCAGGGGCGGCGGGGGCGCTTGTGGTGGCGAGCAGGAAGGCGATTAGGGCGACGGGCTTCATGGGAAGTCATGCTCACGCGCGTTATTTGACGTTCTTCATCGACTGGAAGAATTCTTCGTTGGTCTTGGTGTTTTTCAGGCGTTCCAGCAGGAATTCGCTCGCTTGCAGTTCGTCCATCGGGTGCAGGATTTTGCGCAGTATCCAGGTTTTTTGCAGGACGTCGGGGTCAATCATCAGTTCTTCGCGGCGTGTGCCGGAGGGGTTGATGTCGATTGCCGGGAAGATGCGTTTTTCAGCGATGCGGCGGTTCAGGTGCACTTCCATGTTGCCCGTGCCTTTGAATTCTTCGTAGATGACTTCGTCCATTTTCGAGCCGGTATCAATCAGGGCGGTGGCGATTATGGTGAGCGAGCCGGCTTCTTCGGTGTTGCGTGCCGCGCCGAAGAAGCGTTTGGGGCGTTGCAGGGCGCTGGCATCCACGCCACCGCTCAGGATTTTGCTGGAGGCGGGGGTGATGGTGTTGTAGGCGCGGGCGAGACGGGTGATGGAGTCGCAGAGGATGATGACGTCTTTTTTGTGCTCGACCAGTCGTTTGGCTTTTTCGATGACCATTTCCGCGACTTGCACGTGGCGCTGCGCCGGTTCGTCAAAGGTGGAGGAGATGACTTCGCCTCTGACGCTTCTTTGCATTTCGGTGACTTCTTCCGGGCGCTCGTCAATGAGCAGCACGATGAGGTAGCACTCGGGGTGGTTTTGGCTGATGGATTGGGCGATGTTTTGTAGCATCACGGTTTTGCCCGCTTTTGGCGGCGAGACGATGAGGCCGCGCTGGCCTTTGCCGATGGGCGCGATGAGGTCAATCATGCGCGGGGTGATGTCTTCGCTGCTGCCGTTGCCCAGTTCGAGTTTGAGCATTTCGTCGGCGTGCAGCGGGGTCAGGTTTTCAAAGGGGATTTTGTGCCGCGCCGCGCCGCGTTCGTCGTAGTTGATGGTGTCGATTTTGGTGAGCGCGAAGTAGCGTTCGTTTTCTTTCGGCGGGCGGATTTTGCCGGTGATGGTGTCGCCGGTGCGCAGGTTGCAGCGGCGGATGAGGCCGGGGGCGACGTAGATGTCGTCAGGGTTCGCTTGGTAGGAGTTCACTTCGGCGCGCAGGAAGCCGTAGCCGTCCTGGAGGAGTTCGAGCGTGCCGTCGCCGCTGATTTCTTCGCCGCCTTTGGCGTGGGCTTTGAGGATGCTGAAGATGAGATCTTGTTTGCGTTTGCGGGAGATGTCGTCGAGTCCCATGGATTCGGCGAGTTCGAGGATTTCCTGGGAGCTTTTTTGTTTTAGTTCGCTGAGGTTCATACGTGTTGGATGCAGACGGGATATGCGAGCCCCCGCGGGATGCGGGGGCAGATGGGTTTAGATGTGTGATTGGACGAAGTTCAGCAAGTCCTGTTTGCTGGCCAGGCCAATGTGGTTGTCCACCAGTTCGCCGTTTTTGAACAAGAGCAGCGTCGGGATGGAGCGGATGCCGTATTGGGCGGCAAGGTCGTTGTTGGCATCTACGTCAACTTTGACGATTTTCAGCTTGCCTTCGGTTTCGGCGGCAAGCGCTTCCAGTTCGGGGGCGATGGCCTTGCACGGACCGCACCAGGTCGCCCAGAAATCGACAAGCACGGGAACGGCAGAGGCGATAACTTCGGCGTGAAAGTTGGCCTCGCCAACGGCGATGGGTTTACTCATGTATTTCTCCAGTTTGGATATGCACGAACGGCGAATCGGCTGCGATGTTGCATCGCGGCAGTTTGGAAGGATGAGGGGATTCGGTTCGGCGGGTATAGAAGAACCGCGCGAGCGCGCGGCGGGAAAGCGGCGCGCAGTATAGCCGCTTCGCCGCTTATTTCCTACTGTCTTGCTTAAATTCCGGCGATAAAAAATTTTTTTATCTGCCCGCGCCGTAGCGACGGCGGTATTCCTGCATCGCCGGCAGGTGCACGGCGAGGGTCGTGTCGTCGCCGATGAACTGCAAAAGGTCGTCGAGGGTGACGACGGCGGCGGTGGTTAATTGCTCGGTTTGCGCCAAGCGGGCGAGCGCGGTGTCGCCGCCATCAACGGTTTCCTGGCGGTCGAGCGCGACCACGACCGCAACCGGCGCAGCGTCAGCCGCGCGCAGCACAGCAAGCGATTCGCGGATGGCGGTTCCGGCGGTCAGCACGTCATCCAAAATCAGCACGCGCTTGCCCGTAAGCGGCGCGCCGACCAGTGTGCCGCCCTCGCCGTGGTCTTTCGCTTCCTTGCGGTTGAACGTCCACGGCAACGACAGGCCGTGTTCGGCGTGCAGTATGACTGCCACCGCCGCTACCAGCGGGATGCCTTTGTAAGCGGGGCCGTAGAGCGCGTCAAAATGGATGCCTGCTTCGCGCAGACGCAGGACGGTTGCCGCATAGGCGCGCGCCATCACCGTCAGCGCCTCGCCGCTGGCAAAGGCGCCCGCGTTGAAGAAATACGGGCTTTGCCGCCCTGATTTCAGCGTGAAATCACCAAACTTCAGCGCCGCAACCGCAAGCGCCGCGCGCAAAAAATCTTTCTGATAGGCTGCCAGCATCATTCACCTCAAAAAACAGTTTCAAAATCATCATGTATAGCGATACACCGAAAGCCTCAGACAAGGCGCGTCGCTGAAGACAGTACGCGGTTGTACGGCGAAGCGACGCAACACCGTATGAGGCTTTCGGGGGATTGCTATAAGCCAACGGATGCAAAAACCCGCCCGTAAACCTTCGGGCGGGCTGCCAAAGGCGGGTTACAGTCTGCGCGCGCCGAACGAACCCATCACCGGTGTGGGTTCATCAATGCCCGGAATATCGGTGGCGGTGCCTTTGAAGATGCCGCCCACCTGTTCAGCCTGCGGGCCGTAGAAATGTCCCTGCATTTCCACGCCGTCTTTGCTGCCGCTGAACGCATTGCCGTTGATTTTGCCGCCCAGCCCGATGGGATTGACGCGGCTGTCGCCATAGACTTCACCGTCAATGGTTTTTTCGTCGAAATTCACATGGAACGAGGAGAGACCGGTGCGGAATTCTGGGTTGGTGCCCATCGCGAAGGTGCTGAGGCCGATGTAGTAAGTATCGCCGGAAGTGGGCATCTTGTCGGTGGGGGTCGGGTCGCCGAGGGCGAACACATAATGCTGTTTGCCGTTGCCCGCGCCGCCAAATTCCGTATGGAAGCCGAAGCGGACATAGCTCATGATGTTGCGGCCGTTGGTAATCGTGCGGGTTTTGCCGTCATCGGATGTTGTCCCGAAATTCTGATCCTCAAACTCCGGACGGGCAACGGTAATATTGTGGCCGTTAATGGAAATGACCGAATCGCGGTCGCCGCTGACGCCGATGGGGCGGGCGGTCGTCAAATCGTTCTGGTCAGCGAAAAAAGCGGCGCCCGCAGCAGCGGTCGTTTGCTTGCCCGTATTCGCCGGTTGGCTTGGCTGATTCACATTGCCAGATGAATTTGCCTGGTTCGGGACACTGGAAGTCGCCTTGGGATCCACCGGTTGCGTATCGTCATCGCCGCCACCCCCGCATGCAGAAAGGGTGAGTGCCGCGGCAGAAACGAAAACCGTCAGTATGGATTTCTTCATAAAACATTCCTTTAATTAAACAAAAAACGCCCTTGCGGGCGCGGGCAATTTTAACGGACTTTATCGCCCACGGCATCGGCAATTACGCCTCTTGATATACTGCGCGCCCCACGCATCCCAGGATTAGAAAACATGTTCAAAATCATCACATTCAACGCCAACGGCATCCGTGCCGCCGCGCGCAAGGGCTTCTTCCAATGGCTCAACGCGCAAGACGCCGACGCTGTCTGTATCCAGGAAACCAAGGCGCAACTGCCGCAACTGGAAGGCGACGCCACCTATTTTCCCTTTGCCCACAACCACTATCACGACGCGGAAAAGAAGGGCTACAGCGGCGTCGCCTTGTACCTGAAACACCCGCCGCAGGCGGTGCAGCACGGCATCGGCTGGGCGGAAATCGACAGCGAAGGCCGCTATCTGGAGGCGCGCTACCCCGGTTTTTCGCTCATCAGCCTTTATATGCACAGCGGCACCAGCGGCGAGGAGCGTCAAGCCAAAAAAGAAGCCTTTATGGCGAAACTGGCGCCGTGGCTGAACGCGCGGGCAGCGGCGGGCGAGCGCCTCATCCTCTGCGGCGACATCAACATCGCCCACACCGAAAAAGACCTGAAAAACTGGAAGGGCAACCTGAAAAACAGCGGCTTCCTCCCGCAAGAGCGCGCGTGGCTGACCGATTTGTTCGCCGGCGAATTCCGCGACGCCTTCCGCCTCGTCCATCCCGACGCCGAGCAATACACCTGGTGGAGCCAACGCGGCAACGCGCGCGCCAATAACGTCGGTTGGCGCATTGACTACCACATCATCAGCCAAAATCTCGCTGGACAGGTGGAAAGCGCCAGCGTTTACACCGATGAAAACTTCTCCGACCACGCACCGCTCATCCTGACTTATCGCGGCTTGGAATATTGAAGAAACGCACGCACGCGGTACGGCGACTTTCCATACCCGTACCACGTCGCGCTAAATCAAATGCTATCGCGGTGACAAACCGCCTCATAACCCGCGGTTATGAGCGCATCGCGAAAAGTGATTTTTCCCGCACGGGAGCGCCCACGATAATGGCGCTCCTTTTTTCTGGCTGACGCACATGGATTTTTCCTATCTTCGCGAGGTGTTGCCGCAGTACGTGGCGGCAACGTGGCAAACGCTCCAGCTTTCGCTGTGGGGTGTGGCGCTGTCGCTCGTTTTCGGTTTGCTGGTTTGTATCGCGGTGGTGTACCGCCTGCCGTTTTTTGCGCCTGTCTGCCGCGCTTATATTGAGTTGTCGCGCAATACACCGTTGCTGGTGCAGTTGTTTTTCTTGTATTACGGCCTGCCGAAGTTCGGCATTCGCTTGTCCGGCTTTGCCTGCGGCGTGATTGGTCTCACTTTTCTCGGCGCGGCGTATATGGCAGAAGCCTTCCGTGGCGGCATCGCCGCGGTAAGCCGGGTGCAGGGCGAGGCGGCGCTGGCCGTCGGCCTGACGCCCGCGCAGGCGTTTCTTTATGTGATTTTTCCGCAGTCGCTCGCCGCCTCCATTCCGGCGCTGGTCGCCAATACGCTGTTTTTAATCAAGGAAACGTCCGTGGTTGGCGTGCTGGCGGTGGTGGAGCTGCTCAATGTCAGCAAGGAGTTGATTGGCCTGGATTACAAGACCAACGAGGCGCTATTTTTGCTGGTGCTTGGCTATGCCAGCATTTTACTGCCGGTGATTGTCGCCGCGCCGTGGCTGGAGCGACGGGTACGGAGGGCGGCCTATGGGCGCTGATTTTCCCTGGCTCGCCTACGGCTGGCGGCTGTTGCAAGGCGCGGGCGTTACGCTCGCCATTTCGCTGGCCGCGATGCTGGTTTCGCTCGCCGGCGGCGTCTTGCTCGGCGTGCTGATGACCCTGCCAAACCGCTTTTTGCGCTTCCTCTGCCGTGCGTATCTGGAGTTCATTCGCTTCATGCCGGTGCTGGTGCTGCTCTATATTTTTTATTTCGGCCTCGCCGCCTGGTTTGGCTGGCATTGGCAGGCGTATAGCGTCTGCATTTTGGTGTTCAGCCTGTGGGGCATCGCCGAGATGGGTGATTTGGTGCGCGGCGCGCTGGTTTCCATCGACCCGCACCAGCGCGAGACGGCGCTTGCCATCGGCCTTAGCCCGGCGCAGGTGTTTCGCTATGTGTTGCTGCCGCAGAGTGTGCGCCGCGTCCTGCCCGGCGTGGTCAATCTGCTGACGCGGATGATTAAGACCACCGCGCTGGCGGCGCTCATCGGCGTGGTGGATGTGGTCAAGGTGGCGCAGCAGGTGATTGAGCTGCACCCCTGGGCGTCTTACTGGATTTACGGGATTTTGTTCATGCTTTATTTCTTGCTGTGTTACCCGCTGTCGCTGCTTGCCGCGCGCCTGGAGCGGACGCCATGAGCGCGCTTTTGACCCTCGCCCATATCGACAAGTTCTACGGCGCAACGCACGCCCTGCGCGGCATCAACCTCGAAGTGCAAAGCGGCGAAGTGGTGGTGCTGCTCGGCCCGTCCGGCTGCGGCAAAAGTACGCTGCTGCGCTGCATTAACGGTCTGGAACCCATCCAGGGCGGCACGATTGCCCTGCAAGGTCATGGCGTGCTGGGGCAGGACATCAGCTGGCACGCAGCAAGGCAGCACATCGGCATGGTTTTCCAAAGCTATGAGCTGTTTAACCATTTGAGCGTCATCGACAACATCCTCCTCGGCCCGTTAAAAGCGCAAAAACGCGCGCGCGCCGAAGTGGAAGCGCAGGCCGACCGCCTCCTGCAACGCATCGGCCTCTACGAGCGCAAAAACGCCTGGCCGCGCGAACTCTCCGGCGGGCAAAAGCAGCGCATCGCCATCGTCCGCGCCCTTTGCCTTAACCCGAACCTGCTCTTGCTTGACGAAATCACCGCCGCGCTTGACCCGGAAATGGTGCGCGAAGTGCTGGACGTGGTGCTGGAGCTCGCCGCCGACGGCATGACCATGCTCATCGTTACCCACGAAATGGGCTTTGCGCGCAAAGTCGCTGACCGCATCCTCTTTATGGACCACGGCGAAATCATCGAAGAAAGCGCGCCGGAATCCTTCTTCACCGCACCCGCCAGCGCGCGGGCGCAGGCTTTTCTCAACCTCATGCACTACCAGGAGTACACATGAAAAAAACCGCCATCCTCGCCGCCCTGCTCGCGGCAAGCGCCATCCCCGCCTTCGCCGCCACCCCGGACGAACTCAAAGCCAAAGGCGAAGTGCGCATCGGCGTCTTCAGCGACAAGCCGCCCTTTGGCTATGTGGATGCCAACGGCGTCTCGCAGGGCTTTGACGTCGAAATCGGCCGCTACCTCACCAAACAACTGCTCGGCGACGAAGCCAAAGCCAAATTCGTGCTGGTAGAAGCAGCGAACCGCGTCGAATACCTGCGCTCCAACAAAGTGGACATCATCCTTGCCAACTTCACCGTTACCCCGGAGCGCGCCAAAGTAGTGGATTACGCCAAACCGTATATGAAAGTCGCGCTCGGCGTCGTCTCGCCGGACAAAGCGCCCATCAAAAGCATCGACGAACTGAAAGACAAAACCCTGCTTTTGAACAAAGGCACCACCGCCGACCGCTACTTCAGCAAAGAACACCGCGACATCAAAAGCCTGAAATACGACCAAAACACCGAAACCTTCAACGCCCTGCTTGATGGCCGTGGCGACGCGCTCGCCCACGACAACACCCTGCTGCTCGCCTGGGCGAAAGAGCATCCCGGCTACAGTGTCGGCATCACCCGCATCGGCGAAGACGATTTCATCGCGCCGGCGGTTGCCAAAGGCGACGACGCGCTGCACGCCTGGCTGGATGAACAAATCGACGCGATGAACCAAAACGGCGCGATGCAGGCGGCGTATGAAAAAACTCTGAAGCCCGTTTTCGGCGACGACGTTCCTGCAAAAGACATTCTGGTCGAGACAAAATAAACCGTTGCCTTTACGGCAAAAGCCCGCGATGCGGGCTTTTGCTTTTTACCTCGAGAGCCATCTACATTTCGCTGAATAGCCAAACAAAGTACAACACGCCAAAATGCACTTCATAAAGCGTCGCAGGCAATACTTGCCCCTATGAAACGGAACAACTACGACTTTCTTAATTATGCCTTTAGTCATTCACAAAAATCTCTATCTCTAGGCTCAAATACATTCATTGACAATTCCAGCAAAAAATCATATTTGCCCATATTTGGGCTGTATTTACGAATGGTCGCCAACAACCTTTTTGTGACTTCGCGGCTACTATCAGAGCCAAAAAGCGGTTTACTGGTGTTAAATATCGTCTTGCGAAAACAGCTGGTATCTGGACGCGGCACCCAAAGAAAATAAAGAAAGCAATTATATCCACCTCGGTGATTCGATCTGCATACCTTTCCTGCATAGTTTATAGATTCCCAGAGAATAGTTTCTTCGCTCCCCGGCTTCATACCATAGTACCAATAATGCAATCCTTGTTGATCAAAGCGTATATAACTTCGCGTATATAACTTCTCAATTTTATATCCGAAATCCAATTTCTAATAGAATCCATGGAAACATGCAACATAATAGCGAACAACAGCATCATGAAAAACATCATGATAATGACGGCATGCATGTCACCCGGTTCATTAAATGTCGCCAAAAACAGAGAGAGAAACAAGGCGATGACAATAGCGGCCAAAATACCCCCAAATATCAAAAAAATCAGACAATCCATCACAATGCCACTCGTGCCGAAATACCATTTCTCCTGAAAATCATCAGGTAATTGTGCCGCATCCAAAGTGAGAATTGGGCGGGCAGGTTTTATTTCAGCCACAATCTGCGAGGACAACAACTAAGCCAGCGCTTTACCACCTATTTCATTTCCATCAGCATCATGGAATATGACACTATTCATTAACAGCATCACAGATGCTGCACGATCCATATAACTGAAATCACCTTCTTCGCGCCAGACTAACACCAAAAAACAGTCGTATTTATATTTATAAACCTCATCTACCCAAACATCCAGCATGGCTGACCACGGAATGAACAATGGTTCCAGATGTCCCAGTGCACGATGCCAAATCGTCAACCCTTTCGCTTCCAACCGTATAAACTCGCGCTGCAAAATAAATTTGGCATAACGATAATTTAGATAGCAAGCGTATGCAAACAAGACCAGTAATAGTAGAAGCAACAGCAGAAGTAATAGTATCTCGATAAATTCGCCTTCTATTCCCTCTAAAGGTTTGGCATTTAGCAACATAGTTTGAACAAAAAGCCAACCAAAAAATACGGCACAGCCCAGCGAAAGCAAAAAAACGGCAATAAGGACGAGGAAAAGCAATCACAAGTGGCAATTTAAGCGTCATAAGTTACAGTAGTATCAGCGAAACACCGCATCATTATAGCGCTCCGCCTTTATCCTTCGCAGAACATTCTGTTCATCTACCTTAATTTCAGCCTCAGTATAGAGGACGTAGTTTCGTGTTTGACTTCATCGACGGACAGAGCCTGCTGGCTGATGCTATCCATCAGCACCATCACGCCGAAACCGCGGCCAAAATAGGTGGTTTCCATGATGATGTTAGCTTTTCCGAGACGCGCAAGGTGTGGCAACAGCTACTGCGCGAGGGCATCAAGATGGCGCATGGCACGGTTGAAAGGCTGATGTGCCGCGCCTGTTTGCAAGGTATGGCGCGGCAAGGGCAAGCGCAGCACGCTCAGCGAGGGATGCCCAGCGCTACCGGACCTGGTCAAACGCGACTTCAGCGCGAGCCGCCCCAATCGGCTTTGGGTGGCGGACTTCACCTACGTGCCGACACGTAGTGGCTTTGTTTACACGGCCTTCGTTATTGACGTGTACAGCCGTTATATCGTCGGCTGGCGGGTGATGAGCAGCATGGAAACGACGCTGGTATTTGACGCGCTGGAGCAGGCGCTACACGCGCACGGGATGCTGGGCGGACTCACCCACCACAGCGACCGTGGCAGTCAGTACCTGTCGCTATGTTACAGCGCGAGAGTGGGAGAAGCGGGGGTGAAAGCCTCAGCAGGTACGACTGGCGATTCCTACGATAACGCACTGGCGGAAAGCATCATTGGCCTGTACAAGACGGAAGTGATTGCCATTGCTCAGGCGATGTTAGCATCTGGCAAGCCGTTTAACCCAGCTATGCAGGGCGGGAACTGCTAAATGATTTGACGATGCTAATGGTATCTATGGCATAGTTTTCAGCGGAGCGCCTTAATATGAGCTTTAGTCGGATGGTTATAGCCATACAGCACCATACAACGCTTTAGATAAATGCTATATCTACGACCGTCGGACTTATATCATGTCTATACAAAGGAAAGGCCAACGACTCGTTGGCCTTTAATTTCCGCGAGACGGCTAAGACTTAATTACCCTTGTCAGCAGCCTCGGTAGCCTTCTTCGCTTTGGAGACTTTTTCTTTCCCCTTGCCTTCCGTATTTTTCGCGTCAGTCGCGGCCTTGTCTTCGACTGCCTTCACAGCCTTGCCCTTCCCTGCCTTCTCTGTCGCTGCCGCTTTATCTGCTTCTCCGCCTTTATCTTCAACTCCTGCGGATTTGGCTTGCTCTACCGCCACGCCCTTGTCACCTTCAACTACGATTTCACTACGCAGTTTTTCCAACGTTGCCTTACCTACTCCCTTGACATTGAGCAGTTCTTCCACGTTTTTAAAACCACCGTGCGCTTCGCGATAGGCAATGATATCTGCGGCCTTCTTGGCACCAATACCTTTCAATGTTTGTAATTCTTCCTGGTTTGCCGCGTTGATATCCACTACAGCCAAAGCAGCTGTGGACAGTCCCAAGATTGCGCTCATCAGCAAGACTTTGATGGTTTTCAGCATGGTTCATTCCTCGCATGTAAAAAATGGATTAAATGCGTCCGTTTCCTGGACGCCAAGCCATTCTGGCATATCCTGCCCCGCCGAATCAACAAAAACCTCTAGATGGTATAAAGAAAAAGCCTCCGGTTTCCCGGAGGCTTTGTATTAAAACCTGACAGTGTCCTACTCTCACATGGGGAAGCCCCACACTACCATCGGCGATGCTGCGTTTCACTTCTGAGTTCGGCATGGGTTCAGGTGGTGCCACAGCTCTATGGCCGTCAGGAAAACCGGTTACATTCAATTCCCTCTGATGCTTTGCATCAGATTCGCGTAATTCTTTTCGCCTCAACTTCTGAGCAGCTCAAAATAACTTGAGCGTTGTATGATCAAGCCTCACGATCAATTAGTACTCCTTAGCTGCATGTATTACTACACTTCCACATGGAGCCTATCAACGTCGTAGTCTTCAACGGATCTTTAGAGACCTTTAAGGTCTAGGGAGATCTTATCTTGGGAGGGGCTTCCCGCTTAGATGCTTTCAGCGGTTATCCCTTCCGAACATAGCTACCCGGCTGTGCCACTGGCGTGACAACCGGTACACCAGAGGTTCGTCCATTCCGGTCCTCTCGTACTAAGAACAGCTTCCCTCAAATCTCCAACGCCCACGGCAGATAGGGACCGAACTGTCTCACGACGTTCTGAACCCAGCTCGCGTACCACTTTAAATGGCGAACAGCCATACCCTTGGGACCTGCTACAGCCCCAGGATGTGATGAGCCGACATCGAGGTGCCAAACTCCTCCGTCGATATGGACTCTTGGGAGGAATCAGCCTGTTATCCCCGGAGTACCTTTTATCCGTTGAGCGATGGCCCTTCCATTCAGAACCACCGGATCACTAAGACCTACTTTCGTATCTGCTCGACTTGTCTGTCTCGCAGTTAAGCGGGCTTCTGCCTTTGCACTCTTGGTGCGATTTCCGACCGCACCGAGCCCACCTTCGCACTCCTCCGTTACTCTTTGGGAGGAGACCGCCCCAGTCAAACTACCCACCAGACACTGTCTGCAACCCGGATTACGGGTCTACGTTAGAACATCAAAATAAGCAGGGTGGTATTTCAAGGTCGGCTCCACAGAAACCAGAGTCTCTGCTTCAAAGCCTCCCACCTATCCTATGCAACTTATTTCAATGTTCAGTGTCAAGCTGTAGTGAAGGTTCACGGGGTCTTTCCGTCTTGCCGCGGGTACACTGCATCTTCACAGCGATTTCAACTTCACTGAGTCTCGGGTAGAGACAGCGCCGCCATCGTTACGCCATTCGTGCAGGTCGGAACTTACCCGACAAGGAATTTCGCTACCTTAGGACCGTTATAGTTACGGCCGCCGTTTACCGGGGCTTCGATCAAGAGCTTGCACCCCATCAATTAACCTTCCGGCACCGGGCAGGCGTCACACCCTATACGTCCACTTGCGTGTTTGCAGAGTGCTGTGTTTTTGATAAACAGTCGCAGCGGCCTATTCTCTGCGGCCTCCAACAGCTATTCACTATCAGAGGCATACCTTATCCCGAAGTTACGGTATCATTTTGCCGAGTTCCTTTACCCGAGTTCTCTCAAGCACCTTGGAATTCTCTTCCTACCCACCTGTGTCGGTTTGGGGTACGGTTGTCATAATCTGAAGCTTAGAGGCTTTTCCTGGAAGCAGAGCATCAACCACTTCGTTTCCGTAGAAACTCGTCATCACGTTTCAGTCTTAGGAACCCGGATTTGCCTAAGTCCCCAACCTACGCGCTTAAACACACATCCAACAGTGTGCTGGCCTAGCTTTCTCCGTCCCCCCATCGCAATTATGATCAGTACAGGAATATTAACCTGTTTCCCATCGACTACGCGTTTCCGCCTCGCCTTAGGGGCCGACTCACCCTGCGCCGATTAGCGTTGCGCAGGAAACCTTGGGTTTTCGGTGTGCGGGTTTTTCACCCGCATTATCGTTACTCATGTCAGCATTCGCACTTGTGATACCTCCAGCATGCTTCTCAACACACCTTCTTCGGCTTACACAACGCTCCCCTACCACTTGCATCTTCATGCAAATCCGCAGCTTCGGTAGACAGTTTAGCCCCGGTAAATCTTCCGCG
>NZ_LR134365.1:155000-735000 GCF_900637305.1 Cardiobacterium hominis
CCACCCTGCTGCGCGTCTCGCTCGAAACGGGTCGCACACACCAAATCCGCGTTCATATGGCGGCGCAACACTACCCGCTGGTCGGCGACCCGCTGTATGGCCTCGCCACTCCGTCTGGCAAAGGCCTTCCGCCCGAAGTGCGGCAGACGCTGCTCGCTTTCCCGCGGCAGGCGCTACACGCGACCGCGCTCACCCTGAGCCATCCTGCCGACGACGACGAAATCACCTTCGCCAGCCCGTTACCGGCAGACATGCAAACCTTGCTTGCCGCGCTGCGCCCGCTTCAATCCGCCACATAATCCTGAATCGCCGCGAGAAAATCCGGCGGCAGGCGCGTCGGTCTGCGCCGCACCGGGTCAAAACAGACCAACTGCACCTGCGCTTTCGCGCATAACCGCTCTCCCTCGCGTATCTCGCCGACCACTTCCAGGCTGCCGCCGCGCACCTTTTGCAGCGCCGAATGCACCGTGACAGTCGCCGGGTAGCGCAATTCCGCCAGATAACGGCAGCGCACCTCGGCCACCACCAGCGTCGGCAGCGCCACCATCGCGCCGCACAAATCCTCAAACAGCGCAATCCGCGCCGATTCCAGGTAGCGCAAAAACTGCGCGTGATTGACATGCCCGTAGGCATCCATATCGCCCCAGCGCACCGCACAAGAAAACACATGAGAAAACGGCGTCATTCACAAGTCCTCCACAAAAAACCCCAGCAATAATAGCCGCTGCTTAGCAAATTTTGCTACCATTGTCGCCGCAAACCTTCAAAACATCCAAGAGGACACAACCCTATGAACCTACATGAGTATCAGGCGAAAGCGCTCTTCCGCGCATACGGTGTGGATACCCCGCGCAGCATCCTGGCGAAAAACGCCGACGAAGCCGTCGCCGCCGCGCAAGAACTGGGCGGCAGCGTCTGGGTCGTCAAAGCGCAAGTCCACGCGGGTGGCCGCGGCAAGGCAGGTGGCGTCAAAGTCGCGAAAAGCCTGGACGAAGTGCGCGCCCACGCCAGCCAGATGATTGGCAACACCCTGAAAACCAAGCAAACGGGCGAAGTTGGCCTGCCCATCAACATGGTACTCATCGAAGAAGGACTGGATATCGCTGACGAACTCTACGTCTCCGCCGTGGTTGATCGCGCCAGCCGCCGCGTTTCCTTCATCGCCAGCGCCGAAGGCGGCATGGACATCGAAGAAGTCGCGGAAAAAAGCCCGGAAAAAATCCACAGCGTCGGCGTCGATCCGTCTGCGGGCTATTTCCCCTACGTCGGCCGCCGCCTCGGCTTTGCCATGGGGCTGGACAAAAAACAGGTCGGCCAGCTCGCCACCCTGCTGCAAGGCCTCTATAACCTCTTTACCGACAAAGACCTGTCGATGGTCGAAATCAACCCGCTCATCGTCACCGGCGACGGCAAACTGCTGGCGCTGGATGCCAAAATCGGCGTAGATGACAACGCCCTCTACCGCCACAAAGACCTCGCCGAAATGCGCGACCCGACGCAAGAAGATGCGCGCGAAAACCAGGCGCAAGAGCTCGAACTGAACTACGTCGCGCTTGATGGCAACATCGGCTGCATGGTCAATGGCGCCGGCCTTGCGATGGCCACGATGGACATCGTCAAACTGCACGGCGGCGAACCGGCGAACTTCCTTGATGTTGGCGGCGGCGCAACCGCCGAGCGCGTCAAAGAAGCCTTCAAGCTCATCCTCACCTCGCCGGAAGTCAAATCCATCCTGGTGAACATCTTTGGCGGCATCGTCAGATGCGACCTCATCGCCGAAGGCATCATCAACGCTGCCAAAGAAATTGATCTCAAAGTGCCGGTCATCGCCCGCCTGCAAGGCACCAACGTCGAACTCGGCCGCAAAATGCTGGACGAAAGCGGCCTCGGCATCACCTCCGCCGACGACCTCACCGACGCCGCCAAAAAAGCCGTTGCCGCCGCCCAATAACATCCGTTCAACACAGCATACAGACGCATAACGTCCCCCTCCCCTGCATAGCGGGGGAGGGATGGGGAGGGGGTGTAAAAAGCCGCGTGGCGACATCCCCGGAAACACCGCCCCATGCTGAAAAAGAACAGAACCCAAGGACCCCCCCATGAGCATCTACATCAACAAAAATACCAAAGTCATCTGCCAGGGCTTCACCGGCTCACAAGGCACCTTCCACAGCGAACAGGCGATTGCTTACGGCACCCAACTCGTCGGCGGCGTTACCCCCGGCAAAGGCGGACAAAGCCACCTTGACCGCCCGGTCTTCAACAACTGTCACGAAGCCGTCGCCGCGACCGGCGCCAACGCCTCGATGATCTTCGTGCCGCCCGCCTTTGCCGCCGACTCCATCCTCGAAGCGGTCGATGCCGGCATCGAAGTCATCGCCTGCATCACCGAAGGCATCCCGGTGCTGGACATGCTCAAAGTCAAAACCGCCTTGAGCGGCACGAACGTCCGCCTCATCGGGCCGAACTGCCCCGGCGTCATCACCCCCGGCGAATGCAAAATGGGCATCATGCCCGGCCACATTCACCAGCCCGGCGTGGTCGGCATCGTCTCCCGCTCCGGCACGCTGACCTACGAAGCCGTGCACCAAACCACCGGCATCGGCCTCGGCCAGTCCACCTGCGTTGGTATTGGTGGCGACCCGATTAACGGCACCAGCTTCGTGGACGTCCTCGCCGCCTTCCAGGCCGACCCGCAAACCAAAGGCATCGTCATGGTCGGCGAAATCGGCGGCTCCGCCGAAGAAGAAGCGGCCGAATACATCAAGGCGCACGTGAACAAACCCGTCGTTGCCTACATCGCGGGCGTTACCGCCCCGCCGGGCAAACGCATGGGGCATGCCGGCGCGATTATCGCCGGCGGCAAAGGCACGGCGGCGGACAAATTCCGCGCGCTGGAGGCGGCAGGCGTTGCCACCGTCCGCTCCCCGGCAGACATCGGCGCTACCCTGAAACAACTGATGGGCGCCTAAACCACGCCCGCAGCAAAAGCCCGCTCCGGCGGGCTTTTTTACATACATTCACGCTCATAGATTGCGTCAGGCGAAGCAAATCGCGCCCTGTCGTCCCCCATAACCGCCGCAAATCCTTTAAAATCACCCCCTTTACCGCACCAATACCAAACCGCATGCTCCCCACACCAGACGCCATCGACAAATACATCCAAAAACACGCCAGCCGCGCCTCCATCCAGCGCGCCAAAGAATGCCGCGTTGAACAAGATTTCCTCGAAGACGACAGCGCCGAATACACCTGCCTCGGCTCCAGCGGCGCGCATTACCGCATCACCCTGCGCTACGCGAAAAAACTCAGCGCGCACTGCACCTGCCCGTACAACTACGGCGGCCTGTGCAAACACAGCGTCGCCGCCCTGCGCGACCTTGCCGACCACATCCGCGCACAAAATCCACCACCAGTCTCCCGCCCGGCTGCGCCCCCCCCGCCAGTCCGCGAAGCGCTGACCTACACCCTCACGCCCGACCAAACCATCAACCCCGCCGTTATCATCGAAGACTTCGAACGCCACGGCATCAGCGGCGCCTACCGCCACGACAACAACGTCACAATCCAACAACGCACACGCAAAACCCTCACCCTGCGTACCCAGGACTGGGGCGAACACTACGAACAACACCTCACCTACGACCGCGCCAAAAACACCCTCAGCCTGCGCTGCAACTGCAAGCGCAAAACCACCTACTGCCGCCACATGCAAATGGCGCTGGACTACCTCGTCAGCGCCTTCGGCCGCGACTACTTTGCCGACGACTACCCGCAGCGCCACCTCGCCCCCCTCATCAAAGAATACGGCTTTGACCCCGACGACCGCGAGGCGCAGCGCCTCTTTGCCGCCGACATCACCGACCAGGGCCTAAAAATCACCCCGCGCGATCCGGCACTCGCCCCGCGCGACCTCTTTACCCGCATCCGCCTGCCCGAAACCCCGCCTGCCGCCAGCGACTACGGCTATGCCCTGTGCATCGAATTCCGCACAGGACAACTCGCCGGATTCTCCGTCATCGAAGGCAAATACGACAAAACCCGCAGCGAAATCACCACCCGCATCAAGCCGCTGGACGCCTACGACCTCGAAGAGCGCATCCTCAAAGGCCACTACAGCAGCGAAGCGCTGGCCCTCTACTACAGCACCGGCCGCATCGCCCAAAACTACCGCAACCACGCCCGCCCGGAAGCCCTGACCGCCGCCGTGCGCGAATTTGCCGACCTCTGCCGCACCCTCCCCTGCCCCGTTTACGCGCACAACCTCGACGACAACTACACCCGCGCCCACCTCACCCCCATCACCCTCAACACCAGCGACCGCGTCAGCCTCGACCTCGACATCAGCCGCGACGGCAAACTCTACCAAATCGACGCCCGCCTGCGCCTCGGCGACAAAAACTACACCTTCACCAACAAACAACTGCGCATCAACCCGCTCTTCATCTACCACCAAAACACCCTCTACCCCATCGCCGACCCGCAAACCGCGAACGACATCACCTGGTTCCGCAAACACCCGCAGACCAAAATCGCCGCCGACGACGCTGCCGACTTCTACCAAAACGCCCTCGCGCCGCTCAGCCAAAGACACCAGCTCACCAACAACCGACTCATCCGCCCCGCGCCGCCCGCCTCCGACGCCGCCGCGCCGCGCGCCCAAATCTACCTCGACGAACAAAACGGCAACATCACCTTCCGCCCGGCGGTGCAATACCCAGAGCGCCTCATCGACCCCACCAGCCGCGAACCGCGCCTACAAACCACCGCCGAAGGCCACTACCTGCAACACCCGCGCGACGAAGCCCTCGAAACCCGCCTGCTCGACACCCTGCGCGGCCTGCACCCCGACTTCGCGGCGGGCGCGCCCTACCAACTCACCGCATACCAACTCCTCGAAAACCACTGGCTATTGGACGCCGCCGACACCCTGCGCAAAGCCGACATCGAACTGCTCGGCCTGAAAAACCTCAAGCACTACCCCTACAACCTCAACCGCCCGACCCTCAGCACCCGCAGCGAAAGCGGCATCGACTGGTTTGACCTGGAGCTTGCCATCCACTTTGGCGACCAACAAGTCAGCCTCAAAGACCTACAAAAAGCCATCCTCAAAAAACAAAACTACATCACCCTGGGCGACGGCAGCATCGGCCTCCTGCCGCAAGCATGGCTGGACAAAATCGCGCCCTGGCTGAAAACCGGTGAAATCAAAAAAGACCGCATCCGCTTCAGCCCCTACCAACTCGGCATCATCGACGACCTCCTGCAAAACCTCGAAGAGCGTCCCGCCTACCTGCTCGAACTCCAGGCGCGCTACCACCGCCTGCAAAACCTGCACGAACAACCGCCGGTTACCCCCTCGCCCGCCCTGCGCGCCACCCTGCGCCCCTACCAACAACACGGCCTCGACTGGCTCGCCTTCCTCCATGAAAACCGCCTCGGCGGCTGCCTGGCAGACGACATGGGCCTCGGCAAAACCCTACAAACCCTCGCCTTCCTCCAGCACCTCAAAGACCAGGGCGAAGCCACGCGCCCCAGCCTCATCGTCGCGCCGACCTCACTCATCTACAACTGGCAAATGGAAGCCGAAAAATTCACGCCCGAACTTGGCGTGTACGCGCTGACCGGCACCGAGCGCAACCGTGACGCCGCCCACCTCGGCCAACACGACATCATCCTCACCACCTACGGCACCCTGGTGCGCGACATCGAAACCCTGCAACACCAGCCCTTCAACTACATCATCCTCGACGAAAGCCAGGCCATCAAAAACCCCCAATCACAGCGCTACAAAGCCGTGCGCCTGCTCAAAGCAGAAAACCGCCTCTGCCTGACCGGCACACCGATCGAAAACAACACCTTCGACCTCTACGCACAAATGAACTTCCTGAACCCAGGACTGCTCGGTAACAACAGCCACTTCAAAAGCACCTTCGCCGACGCCATCGACAAACACAAAGACGAAACCAGCGCCGCGCTCCTTGCCAAACTCATCCACCCCTTCATCCTGCGGCGCAGCAAAGAACAAGTCGCGACCGAACTGCCGCCCAAAACCGAAAGCATCCTCTACTGCGACATGGGCACGGCGCAGCGCAAACTCTATGACGCGACCAAAAAACGCTACCGCGAACAACTGCTGCACCAAATCGCCGCCGACGGCATCGAAAAAAGCCAACTGCACATCCTGGACGGCCTGCTCAAACTGCGACAAATCTGCAACAGCCCGGCGCTCCTTGCCGACCGCGAAGACTACGGCGACGACTCCGCCAAACTCGACCTACTGCTGGAAAACATCAAAGAAAAAACCGGCGCGCACAAAATCCTCGTCTTCTCCAGCTTCGTCAAAATGCTCGGCCTCATCCAAGCGCGCCTTGACGCCGAAAACATCCCCTACGAATACCTTGACGGACAGACGCGCGACCGCAAAGCCAAAGTCGAAAACTTCCAGACCAACGACGCCGTGCGCGTCTTCCTCATCAGCACCAAAGCGGGCGGCACCGGCTTGAACCTGACCGAAGCTGACTACGTCTTCATCGTCGACCCGTGGTGGAACCCGGCGGTAGAAAACCAGGCAATCGACCGCAGCCACCGCATCGGCCAGGAAAAACACGTCATGGCGTATCGCATCATCTGCAAAAACAGCATCGAAGAAAAAATCCTGGCGCTACAAGACAAAAAACGCCGCATCGCCGAAAGCATCATCAGCGTGGACAGCGACAAAAAAACCTTCGACCTCGAAGAAGTCAAAAACCTCTTTGCCTGAGGGTTATCGCTATACACCAGGCGCTGTTTGCATTTCAGCGGATAAGCCCCCCTCCCCCGCAGGGCGAAGCCCGCAGCGGACGGGTACCCATGCAAAATGCGTCCGCATTTTGCATGGGGTCCGGGGGGAGGGGATGAGCGGTTATTTATGAACAGATGTCTGCATTTTTACATTCGCAGCCCTCACCCCAACCCCTCTCTTGCTGCGCAAGCAATGCTTGTCCCAGAGGGACTGGAACAGCTCGCGTAGCGAGAGAGGGCTTGGCCGTTGAAATGCAAACACGCCCTAAAGCGCAACCCGTAGCGAAGAAGCGCCGTTTCCATTACCCGCGCGAAACCGCAAGATCCGTCCGGTTGCTGCCCGCATAATGCGCGCAAAGGAGAACCCATGCGCCACCTCGAATACAACGAAGCCCGCTTTGCCAAAGTGCTGCAACACCTGCACCAGCACTACCCGCACGACATAGACCTCGCCCGTCTTGCCGACATCGCCTGCCTCTCGCCCTACCATTGGCACCGCCTCTACCGCGCGGTTTTGGGCGAAACCATCTACGAGACGCTGAAACGCATCCGCCTGCACCACGCCGCGCGCCTTCTGCTGGATAGCCACAAACCGCTGCCGGACATCGCCCGCGCCTGCGGTTACGGCGGCAATGCCCAATCCTTCGCCCGCATCTTCCGCGACGCCTACGGCATGAGCCCGCAGGACTACCGCGCCCGCGGCGGCGTGCCCTACCCTGCGCTGCCGCCGGAGCACACAACGGCCACCTACCCCGTGAAAATCCGCGACATCGCCGCCCTGCCCGTCGTCGCCTTGCCGCATCACGGCGACTACATGAGCATCGGCGCAAGCTTCAGCCAGCTCGAAACCCTGCTGACCTTGCGCGGCCACCTGCCCGCGCCGCAGGCGCGATACTTCGGCATCTACTACGACGACCCCGCCGGTTGCCCGACCGCACAACTGCGCGCCGCCGCTGCCGTCGCCCTTGGCGGGGCAGACGCCACGCCGCCCCTGCAAACCCTGACCCTCGCCGCCGGCCGCTACGCCGTGCTAGAGCACCGCGGCGCTTACGCCGAACTGCACCGCGCCTACGACTGGCTCTACCGCGACTGGCTGCTGAACTCGCCTTACCAACTGGCCGACGCGCCCTGCCTCGAAGAATACCTGAACGACTGGCAGCAAGTGCCGCCGCAAGAGCTGCGCACCAACATCTACCTTCCCCTCATCTAACCGGAGAAACCCATGAACGAAAACCCCAGCATCCTCTCGCACGTCTCGCTCGGCACCAACCAGTTCGCGCAAGCCGTCGCCTTTTACGACCAGGTCTTGGCAGCGCTCAACATCGGCCGCGTCCTGGACTTAAGCGAACATCAAGCCGTCGCCTATGGCCGCGCCTATCCTGAATTTTGGATACAAGCCCCGCACGACGGCCGCGCGGAGACTGCCAACGGCACGCACATCGCCTTCTTCGCGCAAAGCCGCGCCGAAATCGATGCCTTTTACGCCGCCGCCCTCGCCGCCGGTGCCAAAGACGACGGCGCGCCCGGTCCGCGCCCGCATTACGGCAAAGAATATTACGGCTGCTTTGTCCGCGATCTGGACGGCCACAAAATCGAAGCAATGGCATGGCTTGCCGACGCATAAAACATCCCGCTACGCACAAAAAAAGCTGCACCCTAAAGTGCAGCTTTTTTTCACCGGAGAAGAATCATTCTTCAATAACCAGACGCGCATTGAGCGGTTGCACCGGACGGTTATTGGCATGTCCGATCATATCCCGCATTGCATCCAGCTGCGCCTTGCTTGCATTAACCGCAGTTTTAAAAACGACCCAATTCACGCCTTCCGTACAAGGCGGTGTCGTCAAAGAGCCATTCAAACGGAAATGGCTCTGTCCTTCTGGAAAGAGCGGCATCACATCCAACTTTTCTGCCAGTTTTTCCTTCTCTCCCGCTTGCAATTTCTTTGCCAAAAGCGGTGCCAATGCGGGATTCTCCTTGCCCTCCTCAAACATCACCGCTAATACGGCAAGTTCGCCCGCTTCCGATTGGTGAACGAAATGCGCTTCCATCGGAAAATATTTGCTTAAAAACGTATGCTCGCTCGGCGTATGAAAATGGAACTGCTTCAGCGCAAAAACCTTGTCGCCCAAATGCAGTGCCTGCACACTTTCCGCAGGGGTCGCCTGAATTGTGTGACCGTTATGTTCGACGGTATAAAGCAGCGGCTCATAATGGAATTTCGCGCTATTGTCGGCAGTTGCTTCCACCGTGGACAAATCCACCGGTGATTGGTTCTTGCCGAGGCGGCAAGTGGCATAAACCGGACTAATATCGCCCCAATGTTCCGGGCTGTCTTTGCCGGTATAAGACCAGGCGGGTGGCGGCGGTTCGGCAAAAGTCACGACGGGGATGGATGCGGCGCAGATTGCGGCCAGTACAGATAAACGCAGTTGCATAAAGCCTCCGGTTGCGTTGGGTTGAATGATCGACGCAGAATTATGCCTGTTCTAAATTTTTTATCAACCAGTAAAAACGCGGCCTCACGCCCCGTCCCTGCCCCCCGTGGCGGGCGCCCATCCGCGCTCGCCCAGCGCTTATATCGCCATCCACATAAAGTTTCAGACAAGACGCGCTGCCGAAAACAACGCCATAGTAAGCATTTGTTTCTTAATTAATGGTGCGCCAAGGCGCACTCTATAATCCCTGGCAATGAAACCCCGTATGGGGCTTTCGGAGATGGCAATAAAAAGCCCCCGCTTTGCAGGGGCTGACAGACCGGATGCTGGAAACGTTATTGCCGCTTCGCGCCAAATACTGCATCAATCTTTTTCGCACTATCGACATAGCGCCCGACCATTTCTTCGGCATTCTCACCAGCGAATTTTCCTTTAATCCCTTCTTGTGAATTGCGGCTAGAATAGAAATTCGCTTCTTTTTCCTGCCCGTTATAGGAAATGATGCCGCTGCTTTTGCCTTGGTAGCCGGGGCTGTTCAAAGTGAAATTCAGGCGTTTGAGGCCAAAATCTACAGCGGCATTGGCCGTCCCGCGCTCGATATGTTCAACGATGCCTTTGTCATTCAGGAAGCCGACAATGCTGTCGCCCTGATAATAGAACAGTCCTTGCTGCGGCATTTTCGTAACCTGCTGCCCGCGCCAGAAATGGGTATAGCCGTTATCTACATTCAGCATGCCGAATTGCGTGTAGCGGTAGGTGTTGTCGCTCATCTGGAATGATTTGTAAGCCAGGTTATCCCGCTTGTTGATACTGCCTTTGCCATCCAGCGAGCCATAAATCAGGATATTGCCGTCTTTGGTGTTGGCATAATAAGTTGGCAGGCGCAGTTTCGGGTGTTTGTTATCTTTCGGACTAATGGCGGTATTGCTGTAATCCGAGGTTTTCGTCGCATCGGTTTCCAGCGTTTTGTGTAGTCCGTCGTCATAATGACGGTGGTGCATGCCGGTATAAAGGGCGATATGTCGCTCAATCTGGAAATCGCTGCTCGGGATTTCTGCGGGCGGCGCCGGATTGTCCGCCTTGGGGCCGGGCGGATCGACTGCCGGATGCTCGTTGTACACGCCGCCGCAGGCGGTGAGCAAGGCAGTGGTGAGAAGCGAGAGCGTCAGGTGTTGTTTCATCGTTCGTTCCTTGATTTATGAATGGGCGGGGTGTTTGTTCCGGTTTCGCAGGAAACGGGACGGCGACTATTGTCGTTTTGTCATCAAGCTGTCGTCAATGGTTTGTTTGCGTTTTGTGCGGGTGGTCGAGATGCCAGGCGAGGCCGGTGTGGCGGCGGGTCGGGGTGGCGGCGGCATTTTTGAGCGCATCGGCGCTGGCGTAGATGTCGAGGCGGCCTTTGCTGCGGGTGATGCCGGTGTAGAGCAGTTCGCGGCTTAGGAGGCGCTCGGCGTGTTCGTCCAGCGCGAGGGCGACGTGCGGGTATTCGGAGCCCTGCGATTTGTGGATGCTCAGGGCGTAGGCGTCGGTGAGCGTTGCGGGATTCAAACGGGCGAGCGGCACGGGTTCGTGGCCGGGCAGGTGCAGTTGCAGGCCGTTGTCGTCTTCGAAGCAGATGCCGGTGTCGCCGTTGTAGAGTTGTTGGCGGTGGTCGTTTTCCAGAATCATCAGCGGCAGGCCGTGGTAGTAGGCAAGGCTCGGATCCGCGCCTTGCGCGCGCTGGTGCAGTTGGCGCAGCGCGGCGTTGATGCGGCGGGTGCCGAGCGCGCCGTGATGCCCGGCACAGAGGATGCGGTATTGGTCGTAGGTGTTGAGGAGTTCCTGCGGGTTGGCAGCTGCGTCTTGCAGTTTTTCGAGGTAGGGCTGGTAAGGCGCGATGAGGGCGCGGTAGAGGTTGGCGTCTGGCGTGGGGTACCAGTGGATGGTTTTTTCGTCGGAGTTTTGGGAGCGCAGGTTTTTGTGTCCGGCGTTTTTGTCGGTCACGGGTGGCTGACCTGCGTCAAAGGATGTTGCTGTAACGGTGTTGTCGCTACGCGATGTTTTCACACCCCCTCCCCTGCCCTCCCCCGCTACGCAGGGGAAGGGGTGCGAGTCGGCGCTTGTTTTTGCACCGGCGGTTTGTAAGCGAAGTCCATCACTTTCTCTACAGAATAGCGGGAGCTGTTCCTTTTTGTACGGCGCGAGCGCCTCCAGCAGGCGTTCGCCGTGCTGTCCGTCATCGCCGTTTAGGATGGCGGCGAGTTGGCCGATGCCACTGTCGGCGCGAAAGCGCTGGCTTTCGCGCAGGGTGATGCGGTGGTTTTGCAGTGCCGGATGGTGGCTCAGGTCGTGCAGGATGGCGCCGGGTTCGACTGCCGCCAGTTGGTCGGCGTCGCCGAGGAGGATGAGGCGGGTATCGGTGGCGGTCGCGGCGATGAGCGCATGCGCCAGTTCGAGCGAGAGCATGGAGGCTTCGTCGATGATGATGAGGTCGTGCGGCAGATGGCGGCTCATGTGGTAGCGCGCCTGGCCGTCCGTGCCGATGCCGAGCAGGCGGTGCAGGGTCTGCGCTGGCAGGTCTTGGACGCCCGCTGCGGCGAGGCTTTCTTCCATGCGTTTTGCCGCTTTGCCGGTGGGTGCGGCGAGTGCGATGCGGATTTTGGGGTCGGCCTGTTGTTCGGCATGGATGAGGCGGGCGATGGTGTAGGTTTTGCCGGTGCCGGGGCCGCCGTTGATGAGGGCGAGGCGACGGCTGCGCGCGAGGCGAATGGCGTTTTGTTGTTCTGCGCGCAGGCCGTCTGCGGGGATGGGTTCGGCGGGGGTGTCGGCCGCGTGCAGGCGCTCGCGGAGCATCGCGGCAAGACGCGCTTCTTGTTGGTAGTTACGGCTGATCCAGAGGCGGTCGCCACGGCGGGTGAGCGGTGCGGCGCGGTCGTCGTCGGCGAGGAGCGGGGTGGCGGCGAGGGTGTCGGCGGCGGCGCGCTGCGCGTCATTAAGCTGGATGAGGGTGTCGCCGTTGTCGTGTGCGTTTTGCAGGGCGGTCAGGAGGTCGGCAAGGATGGAGCCATGTTCGGGGCAGCCGCTTTGCCGGGCGAGGTAGTGGGCGAGGTGGTGCATGGTGTTTTTCGGGTTCAGGCGGCTTCGTGGCCGAGGATGCGGTCAAGTCCGGCGATGAATTCCGGCGGGTAGTTCCAGCCGTATTTGCCGTTTGCCGGATGGGCGGGGTCGATACCGCGCAGGTAGAGGTATTCGATGCCGCCGAGGTGGCGCGCGGGGTCGTAGTCCGCAAGGCGGGTTTGCAGCAGGCGGTGCAGCGCTACTTGGTAGAGCGCGGCTTGCAGCCAGTAGTGGTGGTCGCCCATCGCTGCGCGGATGTTTTCCGGCGTGTAGTCGGCGGGGCTGTTGCCGAGGTGGTTAGTTTTGTAGTCGAGGATGTAGTAGCGGCCGTCGTGCTGGTAGAGGTGGTCGATTTCGCCACGGAGGTAGCGGATATGGCGGTGTTTGTCGCTGAGGTGGAGCGGGTGGCCGTGCGCGGCAAAGTGGGCGTTGATGGCGGGGATGTCGAGGGCGACACGGGCGTCGCTGCCGAGGGTGAAGCCGTATTCGCTGCGGTGCGCGCCTTGTTTGCTCGTGCCGAGGCTGATACGGCTTTGCGGCAGTTCGCAGTACTGGATGGCTTCCAGCCAGTTTTCGCAGGCGTCCAGTTGAGCGGGTTCGAGACCGAGTTGCCATTGGCGGTTGTCGTGTTCGAGGTAGCGGCGCCAGTCGCGACGGTTGTCCGGGCGGATGCGCTCCAGCACGGCGTGCAGGGCGCTGCCGGGCGCGGTGCCGCGTGGGTAGGTGTAGCGGATGTCGGCATCCGGCGGGGCGTCGGGCGCGTTTTGGGGTGTGGCGACGGCGTAGTCAGCAAGGTCGGGCGAGGTGGGTTCGATGGCGTCGCGCAGGAGGGCGCTGAAGCTGCTGCGTTGCCAGCCCTGGAAGCGGGTGCGCCAGACCGGGGCGGTGCTGCGCGGGTTTTCACACCCCCTCCCCTGCCCTCCCCCGCTTTGCTGGGGCGGGGGATTGGTGGGTGGTTCGGTAGCGGCGGTTTGATGGTCATCCGGTTGTTGGGTTACGCGCTGCGCGCTAATCCGCCCTGCGGAAGCAGCTTTTTCACCGCCCTCACCCCACCCCCTCTCCCAAAGGGAGAGGGGCTTTTCGTGCGCATAGGCAGTGAAATCGCATGCACTACCTCCGTTCCCGCCCTCCCCGCCCCCGCTTTGCGGGGGCGGGGGATTGGCGGGTGGTTCGTGGGATGGGTGCGCGCGGTATGGGAGGGCGGCAAGGGCTTCGGCGCTGGTTTCGCCCGCGTGCGGGCAACGTCCGGGGTTTTGCGCGTAGGTCAGGTAGAGTTTTTCGGTCGGGGTCGGGTTGGCTTTGTCCGGTTTGCATTCGCGGTGGGCAACGAGGAGCAGGTTTTTGGCGCGGGTGAGGCCGACGTAGAGCAGGCGGCGCTGTTCTTCGTTTTCTTGTTGGTCAATGGGGGTGTTTGCGGGTTTGGCGAGGCTGATGCGGATGGTGTCGCCGTCGCGGTAACGCCAGGTCGGCACGGGGTTGGCGCCGCCGCCTTTGTGGTTGCTGCCGGTGGCGAGGATGACGACGGGCGCTTCGAGGCCTTTGGCTTTGTGGATGGTGAGCAGGTGGACGGCGTTTTGTCCCGGCAGTGGCGGGGCTTTAGCCCAGTCGGCATCCGGCGGGGCGGCGAGCTGGGCGCGCCACCAGGCGCCAAATTGTGCCGGGCGCTGTTTGGGCGCGTGTTCGGCGAGGATGGTCTGGATGTGGCGCAGGTCGAGGAGGTGGCGCAGGTTGTCCGGCGCGGGGCAGGAGGCGAGGGTTTGCCAGATGTTGTGTTTTTCGTGGGTGAGTAGCGGGTTGAGGGCGGCAAGCAGTCCCCAGCTTTGCCAGGCATCGTGCGCCTGGGTGAGCGCTTCGCGCAGTTCGGCCAGGGTGAGTTCGTCCGCGCGCGCGGGGATTTCGCCTTGTTCGATGGCGGCGAGACGGTCGAGGTCTTGTTGGCTGTAGCCGTAGTAGAGGCCGCTTAGCAGGCGGTTCTGGCGGTCGCGGTGTTCGGGTTGTTCGAGGGCGGCGAGGAGGTCGGCGAAGGTGCGGGCGACGGCGCCGGTGAAGACGCTGCGGTCGTGGCTGCGCTCGCTGTCGATGTGTTGTGCGTGCAGTTTGTTTTGCAGGGTTTCGAGGCTGCTGTTGCTGCGCATGAGGATTTGGATGTCGCGCGGCGCGATGCCGGTGCCATCCGTGAGGCGGGCGACGAGGGCGGCGATGGTGTCGGTTTCGCTGTCCTGGTTGGTGCCGCTGTGCGTCCATTGCATCGGGCGCGCGATGGGGCTGCCGTCGGCGGCGAGGATGGTTTGTGCGGGGTTGGCCGCTTGGGCTTCGTGGTAGGTGATGTCCGTGCCGAGGCGGGCATTGTCGTCTTGCAGGTAGTGTTCGTTCAGCGCGGCGATGAGGTTGGGGCTGCTGCGGCGGTTGGTGTCGAGGCGGTGTTGTTCGTCGGGTCGGAAGCGGGTTTTGAGGCGGTTGTAGTTGGCGACGTCGCCGCCGCGGAAGCCGTATATCGCCTGTTTCGGGTCGCCGACGAGGAGAAGGAAGCCGTGTTTGCGCTCGCCGTCTTCCCGCAGGTAGGTGCGCTCGAGCAGGGCGGCCTGTTCGTCGTTCAGATCCTGGGATTCGTCCACGAGCATGACGGGGTAACGGCGGGTGAGGTAGTGCGCGAGGTTGGTGCCGTGTTGCGGGTGGGCAAGGGCTTCGTTGATGCGTGCGGTTTTTTCGCTGAAGGTGGTTTCGCCGCGCGCTTCCAGCGCCTGCGGGTAGGTTTGGCGCACGGTTTCGAGGAGGCTGGCGATGGTTTGGCGTTTGTGGTGGTCGAGGTGGTTTTGTCGGGCGTCGCGCGCGGCGAGGAGGTCGCGGATGAGGAGGGTGAAGGGGTGGGCGGTGAAGGCTGCGGTAAGCGCGGTTTGTTTGCTGCTGATGCGGGGTTTACCAAAGCCGCTGGCGAGGGCTTCGGTGCGGTCGTTAAATGGCAGTTCTTGATGCAGTTGTTGCAGCAGTTGCGGCAGCGCATCGCGCTGTTTGTACCAGGCGGCGTTTTTGGCAACGGCGGCGGCAAATTCCGGGGCGTCAATCATGGCCTGCCAGTCGGCAATCACCGCCGCATCAAGTTCGCGCAACTGCCGCGTGAGCGCTTGATGGCGGTCGCGGCTGTAGTCGGCAGAGACGTCGCCGCTGTCGATTGCGGCATGGCGGTGGCTGGTCGCCTCGCGCGCGGCGGCGAGGTAGGCGTCGCTGTCGTGATACGCGCCGTCCGCCAGCATTTGCGCGAAGGTTTCCGGGTCGTGCTGGTGGTTTTCGTGCAGGAGGCGGCGCAGGGTGTCGTGGATGGTTTCTTCCAGCGCCGGGCTGTTTTCGTTGATTTGCAGGCGTTCGTCGTTGCCCGTTTCCAGCGCAAATTCCGCCAGCCAGCGCTGGCAGAGGCTGTCGATGGTGCCGATGAACAGCTCGTCCAGCCGCGCTTGCAGGCTTTCGACGCGGCTGAAAATGGCGATGAGGCCGTCCAGCCCATGCTTTGCGACCGCGTTCAGGATGAGGTGGCGGTTGATGAGGTCGCCGCCGCTGCCGCCGATGATGTCGTCCAGGCGGGTCGCGAGGCCGTCGTCATCATTCAGCACCGTTTCTTCGGCAAGATAGCGCGCGGCGATGGCTTTCAGGTTTTCGCGCAGAGCGTGCAGGCGCTTGTGCACGCGCTGCTGCATTTCCGCCGCCGCCTTGCGGGTGAAGGTGGTGGCGATGATTTCGCGCGGCGGGTAGCCGCCTTCGATGAGCAGGCGCAGGATGATGCCGGTGAGCGTCCAGGTTTTGCCGGTACCGGCGGAGGCTTCGATGAGGGCGCGGCCTTCGAGCGGGATTTCCAGAGCGGGGGTGGGTTCGGTCGTGGTGTTCATGCCAAAATACTACCATGCGACGTCTTCTCCTTGTGCCGCCCGACGCCCTGCCCGCGCGCGACGTCTTCGGGCGTGATTTGCATCCGCGCGACTACCGCCGTTACCTCGGACAAACCCGCAGCACCCTCGCCTGGGACGCGAGCGGCGGCCTCTACCCGAACGCCTTTGCAGCGCTCGCCGCCACCCTCGGCGACGGCCACGACCTGCCGCTTTACCTGCCCGCGCACTACCCCGACGGCGACCCCGACCATCTGCGCCTGCTGGATTACGGCGAGGCCGTTACCGCCTGTCGCGACCACTTCAACGCCCGCCTGCGCCGCCTCATTGCCGCGACCGCCGCGCCGCAGACCGCGCCGCCGCCGGATAGCATCGAACACCGCCACCAGCCGCAAATCATCCTTGGCCGTCGCGGCCGTGGCAAAACCACGCGGCTGGCCGCCAAAATCCGCTGGCTGGGCGGCACGCGCGTCCTCGTCGTCACCCCCTACCGCAGCAACCTCGAACGCCTGCGCGCCCTCCTGCCGGATGCCGCCAACTGCCTATTCCTGCCGCCGGACGACGCGCTGAACCGCCTGCCGCCCGCCGAGCACCTCGTCATCGACGAAGCCGCCAGCATTCCGCCCGCCCAACTGCTCGCCCTCACCGCGCATTATCCCGCCTACACCGTCGCCGCCACCGAAGACGGCTACGAAGGCCACGGCCGCAGCTTCAGCCTGCACGTCCTGCCCGCGCTCATCGCCCGCGACGCCGCCCGCGTCTACCGCCACCAACAGGCGCTGCGCCACGCGCACCACGACCCGCTCGAACAACTTCTGGAAAACGCCTTCCTCCTCCACCCCGACGACACGACACCGCCCGCGCCCGCGACCCTCCGCCGCGTCAGCCGCGACGAACGCGCGCACGACGAACCGCTGCTGCGCGCCATCTACGGCCTGCTGCACCAGGCGCACTACCGCACCAGCCCGGACGACCTCAAACACCTGCTTGACCTGCCCGGACAAAGCCTCTACATCGCCGCCAGCGGCGCGGACGTCGCCGGCGTTTTGCACATCCGTCACGAAAACCCGTTACCCGCTGACTTGGCAGCCGCCGTCATCCGGGGCGAACGCCGCCCGCAAGGCCGCCTACTGCTGCAACAACTGCTCGTCCGCACGCAAAACCCGGCGTACAACCGCCCGCTGGCGCGCATCAGCCGCATCGCCGTTCACCCCGCGCACCGCCGCCAGGGCATCGCCGCCGCGCTGATTGCCCGCGCCCGCGCCGACCTCGCCGTGCCGCTCGGCGTCAGCTACGGCCACAGCGACGACCTCGCCGCCTTCTGGCAGGCGCTCGGCTTCCGCGAAATCCACCGCAGCGCGAGCGGCAAGGCGCGGCCAACGAGTTTGCGTTTATCTGCTATCGTGCCTCCCTAAACCCACCCCGGAGCCATCCATGAAAAAAACCGCCATCCTTGCCGCCATGAGCCTTGCCAACCTCGCCCAGGCGCACAGCCTCGACTTCGCCGCCGACAAATACACGGCGAAAACCGCCGAAGTAAACGGCGCTACCATCGCCTACCGCGCCTACGAAGGCATCCCCTACGTCAGCAAGCCCGTTGAGCCCGAATACCAGCAAATCAACATCTACATCCCGGAAGCCTACTTCAACGGCGGCAGCATCAACGGCTACAGCGCCGCGACCGCGCCCATCTTCCTGCCGAACCAAATCGGCGGCTACATGCCCGCCAAACCGGGCGTGCCCGGCGAACGGCGCCACGGCGGACAACCAGGCGCGGATGCGATGCAAACCGCGCTCGCCAAAGGCTACATCGTCGCCTCGCCCGGCGCGCGCGGCCGCACCAGCCCGACCGGCAAAGCGCCCGCTGCCATCTACGACCTCAAGGCGGCGGTGCGCTACCTGCGCCACAACGACGCCGTCATGCCGGGCGACGCCGAAAAAATCATCAGCAACGGCACCAGCGCTGGCGGCGCACTTTCCATTCTGCTCGGCGCGAGTATTACCGACGGCGATGACCGCAAACTGTTTGTTGAAATCATGGGCGCGGCGGACGCACGCGACGACATCTACGCCGTCTCCGCCTACTGCCCCATCAGCATTCTGGAGCATGCCGACGCCGCCTACGAATGGGAATTCAACGGCGTCAATGACTACGAAAAAATGGACATCACCATGCTCGACTACAAAGTAGAGCGCAAACTGGTGAAAGGCACGCTGGACGCCGCCGAGCAGCGCGTCTCGGACGAACTCAAAGCACAGTTCCCCGCGTATGTGAACAGCCTCGGTCTCAAAAACGCGCAGGGCGAGCCGCTCGCGCTCAACGCCGACGGCAGCGGCAGCTTCCGCGATTACGTCGCCGCATTCGTCGCAGCCGCCGCCAACGCCGAACTACAAAAAGGCGCTGACCCCGCCGTGCTGCAAGCCGAAAACCCGTGGCTCACCATCGACGGCAAGCGCGTCAAAAACGTGGACTTCGCCGCCTACGCCAAAGCGATGGGGCGGCAAAAAACCCCGCCCGCCTTCGACGCGCTTGACCTCTCCAGCGGCGAAAACCAGCTCTTTGGCGACGAACACCAGGACACGCGCCACTTCACCGCCTACAGCGCAGCAAACAGCGCGGTCAAAGGCGCGGGCAGCGTCGGCAGGGCGGCGGTGAAAACAATGAACCCGCTCTACTACATCAGCGAAAAAACCGTGCCGCAACACTGGCGCATCCGCGTCGGCACCAAAGACCGCGACACCTCGCACGCCATCGCCGCCATCCTCGCCGCCAAACTGCAAAACAGCGGCAAAAACGTCGATATGGCGATGCCGTGGGGCGTACCGCATAGCGGCGATTACGACCTCGACGAACTGTTCGCCTGGATGGATGGTGTAGTCAAAGGCAAATAAACCTTCCGCCTCTATTTGTCGCGCTCCATGCGCCGTGCGCCTTCAAGAAAGCGTGCTTTAGCAGGAGAGAAATCACCCAAAACGTTTAATATCACAGCAAAATCACCTAAACTGCCGCTGTCGCCATTCCTGGCGACAGCGCTTAAATAAACCGAAAGAGGTACACGCATGAAGCACCACATCCTGACCACCATCGCCACCCTGACCCTGCTCACCGCCTGCGGCGGCGGTGGCGGCGATGACAACGCCCCGGCAGACAAACCGCAAAGCGATAACGGCAAAGTGCCGACGGGGAAATACTTTTTACCGGAGACGGACTGGGATAAAGGCTATGAAGCCTTCCGTGAATTTAGCTGGCAACGTAACGGACAAACCTTTGCCACTTCTGAAGTCAACAAAGGACATACCATAGACTCTGCGAAACTTCCGGCAGGATTTTCCGAATTTCCGGCGCAACTCACCATTACCCGCAGCAACGGCCAGCAAGTGGCGGAAAATGTTACGGTGCGTTCCTATAACGGCTTCCATGCTGGCGTATTCACCACCTCAGGAATCCGCACACAACTACCAAACGATGACAACAACGAGTTCAATCAAATTTTCATCCGCCCGACGACGCAATTACCCAGCGCAGGCAAGGCGACTTATGCCGGCCGGGCTTTTGACAAGAATCCTGCTAACGACACGAACTTCCAATACACCATCAACTTTGGCACACGCCGCGGTTCCGGCGAAGTCGCCGCCTCGCAAGGCGTAGAAAAAATCATCCTTAAGGAAGCAGAAATCAAACGCGAGACGGGTGATGGATTAACAATATATGCCTTGGATGGCGATGCCCATATTGAAGGCGATCGTTTACCCGGCGGCGACAGTGAATACACTTTCGCCCTCGCTGGGCCCAACGCGGAAGAAATTATCGGCAACGTTGAATATACGGACAGAAAAAACCAAGGTGGCTTGCTCCTCATGCACGGTACCCGTGGAGAAATCACTCCATAAAACCCGCCGCCCCATGGGCGGCTTTTCTTTAACCCAAACCGAGAGGTAAACATGAAAACGCAACTTCTGGCGACACTCGCCACGCTTTCACTTCTTACTGCCTGCGGCGGCGGTGGCGGCGACAACAGCCCGCAAACAGACAAACCACAGGTGCCCGGCGGTAGCGCCTCTGGCAAAACTTATTTCATTCCGGACACTGCAACCGAACCCGATAACGACGACGCATGGAGCGATTTCAGCGGCTACACCCTGGCACGTAACGGCAACACCTTCGTCAACAGCCAGTTCGGCAAAGGCGTGACCGTCAATACCGCCTCTGTGCCGAGCGGATTTGCCGAATTTCCCGCGCAAATGACGATGAACAGCAAAAATGGCCGCGGCACTACGGAAAACGTCACCGTTCGCTCCTATCAGGGCTTCCATTCCGGTATCTTCGCCATTAACCCCCCGTCCGGCGGCGTGCTCAGCCGCTTGGAAGTCGCTGAATCCGGCTTGCCCTATTTCAACCCGACGCAAAACCTGCCCAGCGCTGGCAAAGCAACCTACAGTGGCCGTGCCTTTGATGCCAATCCGGCGCACGATGCCACCCTGCGCTACACCATTGATTTTGGCGCACGCCGCGGTTCGGGCGAAATCAGCGCCTCAAGCGGGCTGGGACGCATGACACTGCATGACGCGCCCATTACCCATTTCACCGCAGACCATAGCGAGTTCGGCACGATGCCCGCCTACGGCATTGAAGGCCGCCGCACCCTGGACGGCAGCAAGGCATCCGGCAGTTATACACTCGGTATTGCCGGGCCGAATGCCGAAGAAATCGTCGGCTGGGCGGATATTGAGGGGGATAATGAGCTGAGCCTCCACGGCACCCGCGGCGAAATTGCCAAATAACGCCCGCGTGCAAAAAAAATCCCGCCAATGGCGGGATTTTTTTGGGCTACCACAGCCCCAGCGTGCGTAGCGTGTCATCTTCATGCAGCGGGGCGACGGCGCTCATGTGCGTACTGTATTGCGGCGGCGGTTCGGGCTCAGGCGCTGGCGCATCCGCAACTTCCGCCGCGAGATGGAGCGGGTAACGCTGCATGCCGCCGTTTTCCTGCACGCCGATAAGCGCGCCCTGTCCACGGCTGAAATACTGCTCGATGACGAGCGCGGTCGTGCCGCCAAAGGAGACGTGCAGCGCGTCACCGTAGCGGGCGGCGTGCAGGTTCGGCGGCGCAATGCCGGTCGTATCATCGCAGAACTGATAGTACGCGCCCGGCACCGCGTCAATATGGCGCGGCGCCGCAGCGGGGATGAGATCGAAAAGATCGAGCGTGTTGCCACGGCGGTCTTTCACAATAAGGGTGATGGGGTTGTGCATTTTCTCTTTGTTTATGTAGCGGTTTTTGTATGCGGCCGCGAAGGGACGACCGGAAGCTGCTTCATTTAGCAACCGCCTTGCCATCATGGAGTTTTAAGAGAATCGTAATGTTGTCAGGGAAAAAGTCTGTTTAGCCGCATGGTTGTCGCTGGATTGATTCTGCAAGATGTGGTTTTGCGTGATTTTGATGAACCTTTTTGTGCAGGAAGATGACAAAAATGGTTGAGAGCGACGTGTTTTGCGTGTGAAAAATGGGCGCTCGCACAAAAAAACCGGGCTTTGCGCCCGGTTTGACTGCTTTGCGCCTTACGGCAGGAAGCGGAAGACGCCAAAGGCGCTGTCCACATGGAAATCCGGCTGCGGCGTGTTCGGATTGACCCAGGAAATCCACTCCATGCGCGGTTCGGTGCCGCTGGACGGCGAAAACTCGGCGCGGAAAACGCCGGTACGCATCAGGCCGTCGCGCAGCAGATGCAGTTCTTGCAGCGTTTTCAGCGGGATTTTGCCCTCGACGCTGTAGCCGTCGTCGGTTAGCGCCGCTTTCGTTTCCAGCCCGGCGAGCGACCAGTCGCCGTCAAACTGGCGGTAATAGGCGATGGAATAATCATGCACCCGCCCTTTCGGATCGACTTCAATCGCGTAATAGCGCTCCATGCCCTCCTCACCGGGGCGATCCACCGGCGCGCCCGCGAAGAAAAGTTCGACCCGGTCTTCGCCGTCAACCGTGCTTTCATCCTGCCATTGCTCCGCCGCCAGCACCTGTTTGTCGCGGACGACGAAGGAGAAATAAAAATCCTGACCGTCGCTAAAGCCCTTAAAGACGGTGCGCGGCGCTTCCTGCGTCATCCACGGAAAATGAAACGCGCCGGAAATCGCCGGCACATCCGCCCACACCGCCTCATCGACCTTGCCATCGAGCGACAGCGCGCCGTCACGCTTGACCACATCGTACTGCGCCATGCCGAAGTTCGGGCTGATGACCGGCGTATGCGGCGCGGCAACGGCACCCGCAACGCAACCCGCCAGCGCGGCAGCAGAGGCTATTTTGCAGAACATAGTTAAGACTCCCGTTTTGATGAAGGAGTGCCGATTATAGCGCCAAAAACCGCCGTGCTTCCGGGCGGAGGCGCATAAAAAAGGAGCGCCAAAGCGCTCCAAAACAAGGACAAGACGAAACAGGAAAATGACGGCAGTATCAGTCGTCAATACGCTGGGACAGCACTTTGCCGCTTTTCGCGTCAATGACGATTTCATATTTGTTACCGTCCTTGCCGCGCACGTCCACTTCAAAATGATCGCCGTTCCAGTCGTGCTCGAAATCTACGTCGGTTACCGTACCGGCGACGGCCTGGCTGGCTGCTTCAGCCGCTTTGTCGAAAGTGATGAAATCATTGCGGTGTTGCTCGTAGTACCACTGATCATCATCGGCACGCGCCGGAGCGGTAGCGAGGGCGAAAGCAGCGGCGAGGGCGGCGAAAGGCAGGATTTTGTTCATATGATTTACTCCGTTCAGATAAAAAGTTCCGGTCGGCCAACCCTTCCGGTGCGGCGCATTCTAGGCGGGGAAAATTAGCGCCCGATTAGCTACAATTCGCCCAACTTCAGCAAGGAGCAAACCATGACCAAAACCCTCACCGCCTCCGCCCCCGGCAGCATCATGATTACCGGCGAACACGCCGTCGTCTATGGTGCGCCCGCCATCGTCTGCGCCATTGAGCAACGTATCCGCATCCGCGTCAGCACCCGCGCCGACCGCGAAATCCATATCGAAAGCGCGCTGGCCGCGCATCACACCGACCTCGCCACCCTCGCCGACCATCCCCAGTTGCGCTTTCTCATCGCCGCGCTGCGGCAGAACCCGCCCGCCAGCGGCCTCGATATCGCCATCGACAGCGACATCGACCCCACGCTCGGCCTCGGCTCCTCCGCCGCCGTCACCGCTGCCATTACCGCATTGCTCTACCGCCTGCGCGGCCAAAATCCCGACCTGCTCGCCCTGCACCGCGCTGCCTACCGCACCATCCTTACCGTACAACAACGCGGCAGCGGCGCCGACCTCGCCGCCTCGCTCGCGGGCGGCATCATCGCCTACCAAAACCGCCCCTTTACCGTCATCACCCCGCTCCCCGCACCGCCGAGCGGCCTCAGCCTGCGCTACGCTGGCTATAAAACCCCGACCGCCGAAGTATTGGCGCGCATCGCCGCCAGCGCCACCGTTGACCCCGAATACTACCGCGACCTCTACGACCGCATGGGCGCGAGCAGCGCACGCAGCATCGCCGCCGCCGAACGCGGCGACTGGGCGGATTTCTACCACGAACTCAACCAGTACCAAGAACACATGACCGCGCTCGGCGTCTGCGACCATACCCAGGCAGAACACCTCGCCGCCGCCCGCCCGCAGGCACACGCAGTGAAAATCAGCGGCAGCGGCCTGGGCGACTGCATCCTGGCCCTTGCCGACCAACCCCCGCCGCAACATCAGGCGGTGGTCATTGCAAAAACCGGCGTGCGCTTTATATAAACCGCCCCGCGGTGAGGGTGCTTATTCACGATTGCTGCTCACGACCGCCCGCGCCGAAGAATTGAAGTGGCATGGCGGAACCTTGGTAAAAATCAGGCCGCTATCTTAAGCGCATCAGCCTTGTCCGTCTGGCACGCGCCCCGGCGCGGCGCTACAATGCCGCCCTTTCTCAAACCGGACACCCTTATGGCTGAAGCACTGAATTTCCAGGACATGATTTTTACCCTGCAACGCTTTTGGGCGCAGCAGGGCTGTGTCGTTTTGCAACCCTATGATATGGAAGTGGGCGCGGGGACGTTTCATACCGCGACTTTCCTTCAGGCGGTCGGCCCGGAGCCGTGGAATGCCGCTTACGTGCAGCCGTCGCGCCGCCCCACCGACGGCAGATACGGCGACAACCCCAACCGCCTGCAACGTTACTACCAGTTTCAGGTCGTTATGAAACCCTCGCCGCCGCGCTTTCAGGATTTGTACTTGGAATCGATGCGCGCCATCGGCATAGATCCTGCGGTACACGACATGCGCTTTGTCGAGGACAACTGGGAATCGCCGACCCTCGGCGCCTGGGGGCTGGGCTGGGAAGTGTGGGTGAACGGCATGGAAATCTCGCAATTCACCTACTTCCAGCAGGCAGGCGGGCTGGAATGCAAGCCGGTGATGGGCGAGCTCACCTACGGCTTGGAGCGCATCGCCATGTATCTGCAAGACGTCGATAGCGTCTATGACCTCGTCTGGACGACCACGCCGCAGGGCGTCGTTCGCTACGGCGACGTGCACCAGCAAAACGAGCGCGAGCAGTCCGCCTACAACTTTGAGCATGCCGACGTGGACAGCCTCTTTGCCCAGTTCGAATCCGCCGAAAAAATGGCGCTGCAACTGGCAGAAGCCGGGCTGCCGCTGCCCGCCTACGAACAGGCGCTGAAAGCCTCGCACACCTTCAACCTGCTAGACGCCCGCCGCGCCATCTCCGTCACCGAGCGCCAGCGCTACATCCTGCGCGTGCGCGCCCTCTCCAAAGCCGCCGCCGTCGCCTGGTACCAAAGCCGTGAAGCGCTGGGCTTCCCGCTCTGTCAAAAAGGAGAAACCGCATGAGCGCCACCACCACCCTGTTGATTGAAATCGGCGTCGAAGAACTGCCGACCAAAGCCGTTACCACCCTTGCCGACGCCGGACGCGACCTCTGGGCGCAGGCGCTCGCAAACGCTGGCCTCACGCATGGCGACATCGAAGCGCTCGCCACGCCGCGCCGCCTCGCCTGGCGCATCCGCGACCTCGCCACCCGCCAGAGCGACCAAAAAATCGAACGCAAAGGCCCGGCACTCGCCGCCGCCAAAGATAAAGACGGCAACTGGAGCAAGGCCGCGCTGGGCTTTGCCGCCTCCTGCGGCGTGGACGTCGCCGCCCTTGCCGTCGAAGACACGCCCAAAGGCAAATGGCTGATGTATTACGGCGAACAGCCCGGCCAACCGCTGGAAGCACTCCTGCCCGAACTGTTCCGCCACGTCTGCGACAACCTGCCGATTGCCAAGCGGATGCGCTGGGGCGACCACGAACAGAGCTTCGTCCGCCCGGTGTTGAGCCTTGTCGCGCTCGCCGATGACCGCGTACTGCCGCTCGCATACTTCGGCGTCCAGGCCGGACGCGAAACCCTCGGCCACCGCGTGCACCACCCGCAAGCCGTCGCCATCGCCAGCGCCACCAGCTACGAAGCCGACCTGCGCGGCGCACACATCATCTCCAGCCACGCCGCGCGCATGGAAAGCATCCGCGCGCAAGTCGAGGCGAAAGCGGCGGCGCTCGGTGGCGTTGCCGTCATCCCGCCCGCGCTGCTCGCGGAAGTGGCGAGCCTCACCGAATGGCCGGTTGCCATCGCCGGCAGCTTCGACGAGCGCTACCTCGCCGTGCCGCAAGAAGTCCTCATCACCACCATGCAGGACAACCAAAAAACCTTCGCCGTCGTCGGTGCGGACGGCAAAATCCGCCCGCACTTCATCGCCGTCGCCAACCTCGAATCCGCCGATGAAGCTGCCGTGCGCAAAGGCAACGAAAAAGTCATCCGCCCGCGCTTCGCCGACGCCGAATTCTTCTGGCAACAAGACCTCAAACACAAACTCGCCGACTACCTGCCGCGCCTCGAACACGTCGTTTACCAAGAAAAACTCGGCTCGGTTGCCGCCAAAACCCGCCGCCTCGAAGCCCTTGGCCGCGCCCTCGCGCCCGTCTGCGGCGCGGACGCGGACAACGTCGCCACCGCCGCGCACATCAGCAAAAGCGATCTCCTCACCGAAATGGTGATGGAATTCCCCGAACTGCAAGGCCTGATGGGGCGCTACTACGCCGCTGCCGAAGGCTACGCCGCCGACATCGCCGCCGCACTCGACGAACAATACCAACCGCGCGGCGCGGGCGGCGCCCTGCCGCAAACCCGCACCGGCCTCGCGCTCGCCATCGCCGAAAAACTCGACACCCTCGTCGGCGGCTTCGCCATCGGCGCCAAACCGACCGGTAGCAAAGACCCCTACGCGCTGCGCCGCATGGCCATCAGCCTCATCCGCCTGATAACGGAGAACGAATTGGCGCTGCCGCTCGCCGCATGGCTCGACAAAAGCGCCGCGCAGTACGACGCCGCGCTGGGCGCGCCAATACACGTCGCCGCCGTGCGCGAATACATCTTGGAGCGCCTCGACAGCCACTACCGCGAACAAGGCATCCGCAGCGAAACCTGCCAGGCGGTACTGGCGCTCGGCAGCGATGACTTGGTTGATATCGAGCGCCGCATCCGCGCGCTGGACGCTTTCGCTGGCAGCCCAAGCGCCACCAGCCTGCTGGCGAGTGCCAAACGCATCCGCAACATCCTGAAAAAGAACGGCGAACGCGACGGCGCAGTGCAAACCGCCCTGCTGCAAGAGCCTGCCGAACAGGCGCTGTGGCAAGCGTGGCAGGACAAACAGCCTGCCTTCGAACAAGCCCTCGTCGCCGGCGACTACCGCGCCGCGCTGGAACAACTGGCGACCCTCGGCGCGCCTTTAGACGCCTTCTTCACCGACGTGATGGTGATGAGCGACGACCCGGCGCTACAACAAAACCGCCTCGCCCTGCTCACCACCCTACAACGCGGCTTTGACCAAATCGCCGACTTGTCGCTTTTGAGCGAGTGAGCATTGCAAAAAAAGAAAAACGCCGCATCTGCGGCGTTTTTTGCTTATAGCAATCCTCTTAAAGCCTCAGACGGTGTTTCGTGACTGGGAATTATAGGGTGCGCCTTGACGCACCATTGATACGAAACCAATGTTTTCGCGGCGGTGCGCCGAGGCGCACCCTATGGCGTTATTTTTAGCGGCGCGCCTTGTATGAGGCCTTATAAGCATCGCTATAAAACCAAATGGCAAATAGCCCCCAATCATCAATAACCAGAAAAATCTAATTCTCCTTTTTCGCATCCGAATTTGCATAATGCGCGACAAAATGCCTTTCATCTTCAGGAAGCGTATCAATAGCACAATCCCTAATATCATTCAGCCAGAACTTCAAACCACCAGCATAATAAAGAAAAGGCGGCACGACCGTGTCAAAAGTAACCGTCTGAAAAAGCGCCTGCTGACTGATGTCATCGTAATAGAGCATATCCGTTTCATGAATGCCCTCTATCTCTTGGCGGAACTGGAACGCGCGAATACGCGGCGTTCTTTGCGCGACGGGCGTATAGGCTTTGTCTGCAAATTGCAGATGGCTTTCCTTATCCCCCGCATAAATGGATTGGTTCATGGCATAAAGATGCTGCCATTCCGATTCACCAATCATTTGCCGATAGGCTTCCGGGCTGATATAGCTTTTGGTACCGCCCTGCGTCTTGCATAATTCGCTTACCCGCGCTTGCATCATGAAATATTCCGCAGTCCAAGATACGAGGTAATACCCCGTGGGCAGCATGAATCCGAGAAAGAGACCAAACCATTTGCCCCAGGAAAACGGCAAGCGCCGTCCCAAGAACCAGCCTAAAAACATACAAAGCAGGGTGATGATGAGCCACACCCCCAAGAATAAAAAGATAGCGATGCCTAGCGACGCTTTATAAAAATACTGTCAGCATAAAGCCTTTTGCCCTTGAAATACACAATGCGCCCGCGGAACGCGAGAAAGGCTTTGGAAAGGGGATTTAATGATTTTGGCAACAGGAATATCAATGTGTGACAGCGCCGTCCGCTCCTCTCCCGGTGGGAGAGGAGCTTATCCGCTGAAATGCAAACAGCCCCTAGTACTGCCAAAATTCGTGCTGCAAATGTGTAAGCAATAAAAAACGGCCACTTGCGTGACCGTTTTTAAGGTTTTCCGTTCTGCCGAAGCAGTCGGGAGTGTTGTGGCTATTACAGTGAACCGTAGTTGTTAGCGCCATCGTCACCTTGGAAGGTGTTGCTGGTAGCTGCACCTTTGCTGGCACCGAATACACCACCCCAGTCATCAGCACCGTAGGCAGCGCCGTATTTGTCAGCGTCTTTGACTGAGTTGAAGGAACCGCCAAGCTCTTCTGCTTTTTCACCGAAGAAGGAAGCCTTGAAGGTAGCGTTGTCGTCACCAGCGATGTAGGTACGGTCAGCGGTACCAACCACGGTGTTACCGGTGATAGCGCCTTGGAACTGTACAACGTTGTCACGAGTGGTGGTAGCTTTGGAAGCATCAAGCAACCATTCGTTATAGACTTTACCGATCAGGCGTTTGGTACCGAAGTTGGCTTGGGCTTCAACGAAGTTACCCAGACCCAGACCGTCGGTTGCACCGGCGAAGGCGTTCGGCAGGTTACGCGCGCCGCCACCGTGGTAGCTGTTGTCAATACCGTACATCAAAGCGTGACCGTTATAGGTAACAGTTTGGTCGCTCGGCAGGGCAGCCATTTGCTCGATGGTAGTAGCGTCGGTACCACGGTAGAAGTAGTTATCTACAGCAGCGTTATCATTTTTGTTTCTGTACGGGCTACGAATGAAGCCATCCGGGTAACCAGCCAGACCTTCGTCGATATCCAGGTTGGTGGTTACACGACCGTACTGAACGTGGTTCAGAGTCAGCGGCACTGCGCCCAAGCTGTATTGGGTAGCTTTGGTTTCTTTACCAGTTTCGTATTCAGCGATGAAGGATTTTCCACCTTTGAAGCTGTTCAGGGTAACCGGTTTTACGCCCGGGTTTTTACCAGTCAGGTCAGCATAAGCCAAGTGGTAGTTACCGAAGATACGGGTAGAGGTATTGTGGTGATCTTCCCACTTGTTCTCTTCTTTGTTCCAATTGAGTTCTTGACCCAAAGTAGAGAGGCCACCACCGATACGGACGAGACCGTTGGTTGCAGCTGCGCTGTTCTTCATATCAGCCGGAGCCGAGGGTGCATCTGCTTCTCCACCTACACCACCAGTACGGGTGAATTGGTTTTCGAAAGCAGTTTCCTGAGTGGTCCACCAAACGAGGCCTTTACCATAACGCTCGTTTTTGCTTTCAGAGAAGGTACGAGTAACTGTAGTTTTACCCGGTACAGCTCCGCCCGGAGAAGCGGTAGTTCCTCTGTAAAGATAGAGGTCTTTACCATCTTTGTCTCTGCCAGTGATGTTTTTGGTGCCATCATTCCATTTTGCAGGATCAATAATAGCCGTAACTTCAGCAGCATCTGAATTACTCAAGTTATTATTTGCGGCTGTTACTGCTGCGATTGCTGCGGCCGCGTTACGCTTACCGTTTGTATCTACCGTAGCGTATTGGAAACCAGCAGTTTGTGCAGTACGGCTAATTTTACCTTTGTCATCGGTGTTATTAGCGCTATTAACGTGGCTTGTGTCTGTGTTGGTTGTGGCTACTTCGTAACCACCTGCCAAAACGTCAACGTTTTTGAAGTTTTCAGCTTGCAGGCTGTCTTGGCCGTTAACAGAGTCTTTGATAACGTCGCCGTTCGGTGCAAGCGGCAACGGGTTGTCGCTACCAGTGAACTGTGCTTTTACCGCAGTACCATCAGTACGGGTAATGTCTTGACGCGCCAAAACGATGTTAGTGAGTTTCGGGTTTTGGTCGTTCAGGGTTACACCGAGGAGCGGAGAAGCTGAAGCCGGCTTGGTCGGGTTGTTAACGCGGTCGTATTGAGAGTCTTCACGACGAACGTATTGCAGGGTACCAACAGTATTTTGTTTGGTCAGGTCTTTGTCATCTACTACTTGAGTGCCGGTCGGGTCAACGACTTGCGCATCAGCAGCAGGAGGAGTCGGCTGCTTGTTGTCGGTTTGGCCTTGGTTGTTGTTTTTCGGCGGATCAGCAGGTTTGTTGCTGTTGTCATCGCCGCTACCACCACAAGCAGCGACACCAACCGCTACCATGATTGCCAGTGAAAGGTTAGTCAGTTTCATATTGAATGTACCTTCTTAACTTAAGTTGAAAGAAAATTTCCATAGCCACAACTTGGCTAGGGGGCATCTTAGCCAAACCCCCCCTGCGTTGCAAGTTTTTTTTGGGTTTTTTGTAGTTTTTTTGAAACAGCGGGCGGTCGCAGTATTTTTTCAGTCGGTTTTTCAAATGGTTTTACCGTGTCATGAACACCATCGTACTGTTGTGTTGTTGATACAGCCCGGCTATAGGCGCAACATCTCGATTTATCGTGCCGTGTCCGGTGTCCGATGAGGCGCTACGTAAGTTATGATGCGTCCTCTCATACTTTATAAGGAAACCCATGCTCCTCTCCTTCACCGCTCCCGAAACCCTGGACGTCGCCCGCGTTGGCGGCAAAGGCTTTGGCCTTGCCCGTGCGACGCAAGCCGGACTGCCCGTGCCGGAAGGCGTCATCCTGCCGACCGATGCCTACCGCGCCTGGATGGCGCCGCACCGCGACGAAATCGCCGCCCGCCTTGCCGCGCACGACACGCCGCAGGCGAAAAGCGCCGCCGTGGTGGAATATTTGCAACAGCAGCCGTTACCTGACGACCTTGCCACCGCGCTTGCCGCCCTGCCGCCGCACGACTACGCGGTGCGCTCCTCCGGCAGCGCCGAAGACCTGCCCGGCGCCGCCTTTGCCGGGCTGCACGACACCCTGCTCAACGTGCATGGCGCGGATGCCTTGCTGGCGGCGGTCAAGCAATGCTGGCTCAGCCTGTGGAATGCCGAGGTACTGCCCTACCGCGAGCGCCTCGGCGTCGCCCACAACAGCGCGGCGATGGCGGTGGTCATCCAGCAGATGGTGGACGTCAAGGCGCATGAGGCGGCAGGCGTGGCCTTCTCCGTCGATCCGGTGCGCGGCGATTTGGGTAACGTACTGATTAACGCCGCCTTTGGCCTCGGTGAGACGGTCGTCGCCGGCGAATCGCCGGTCGATGAGTTCCGCGTCGATCGCGCGGGCGCGCTCACCATGCAGCAGATTGCGACCAAACCGCAGGCGCTGGTGCGCGCCGGTACCGTCGCCATCGGTGCGGCGCAGCAAAACCAGCCCGCCATTGACTCGACGCAGGCGGCGGCCATCGCCGCGCTGGCGCGGCAGGCAGAAGCGCATTTCGGCTTCCCGCAGGACATCGAATGGGCGTACAGCGACGGCGCGCTCTACCTGCTGCAATCGCGGCCGATTACCCGCTTCGCGCCACGCTGGACGCGCGACGAATCGGCGGAGCGCTTCCCCAACCCCGTTACCCCACTCACCTGGCAGCTGTGCGAGGCAGGCTTTCACGAATCGCTGAACTATTCCTTCAATCTCATGGGATTGCCGCCCTTCCACGACAAATGGTTCGCGCTGAAAGACGGCTACGTTTACGGCAACCAGAACGCGGTGGACATCTACGCCGGCCGCCTGCCGTTTGCCCCCTTGCGCGATGCGGCGAGCCTCACCGCCTTCATCGAAGCGGGCGGCCTGTGGCGCTACACCTGGATCAGCGAACTGCCGACGCGCTGGCTGAACGAACTCGACCACTACCTGCTGGAAATCGGCCGCTACAACGCGCTCGACTACCGCGATAAAACGCTGGCCGACTGCTGGCGCATCCTGCAGGACATCAACACCCTCGGCACGCGCTACTTCCTGCCCAACATTGCCATCTCGCTCACGCAAACCCTGCTCTACCGCGTGCTGCGCCACATCCTGAACCTGCTCGATGCGGCGAGCGCGCAAGAAACCTTCGACCGCCTCATCAGCGTGGTTGAGACCAAAACCGGCGCGGTCAACCAGGCGATGTGGCAACTCTCGCGCCAACTGCGCGCCTGGCCTGCGCTCATCACCGCACGCTATCACGACGCCGCTGCGCTCGATGAGGCACTCAAAAGCGCGCCCGCGCTTGCCGCAGCGTTTACCGAATTCCTCGCGCTGCACGGCCACCGCGAAGTGGATTTCGACGCCTACCACCCGACCTGGCTGGAAGCGCCGCAGACCGTCTTCACCCAAATCCAGATGATGGCGACGCAGGACGACGTCGCGCGCGACGAACACTACTGGCAGAAAAAAAGCGCGATGTACGAAAGCGAACGGGCGCTCCTGCAGCGCGCACCGGCGGAATGGCGCTTCTTCCTGCAAGAGCTCGTCCGCCTTGCGCGCAGCTACACCGCGCTTGACGACATTGAGCACTACCAAACCACCCGCCTCACCATCCCCTTCCGCCGCGCTGCGCGCGAAATCGGCAAGCGGCTGGTAAACCTCGGCGCGCTGGACACCCCGATGGACGTCTTCTTCCTGCCGCCAGACGTACTGGCGCAGGCGATAGCAAACGACGACTACCGCGCCATCCGCGCGACCGCCGAACGCGAAAAAGCCACCTACCAGGCGGCGCAACAGCGCGCCCCGGACTGGGTGTACGGCACGGACGCCCCCGCCGTGACCGCAAGCGACGGCTGGCAAGGCCTCGGCGGCAGCCCCGGCGTCGTCGAAGGCGCGGTGTACATCATCACCGACCCGGCGCAGTTCGCCGACTTCCCGCAGGGCGCGATACTCGTCGCCCGCACCACCAACCCGGCGTGGACACCGCTGTTCTACCACGCCAAAGGCGTCATCACCGAAAGCGGCGGGCCGCTGTCGCACGGCGCGGTTACCGCGCGCGAGCTGGGCATCCCGGCAGTGATGGGCATCCGGGATGCCTGCCACCGCCTGCAAAACGGCCAGCGCGTGCGCATTGACGGCGGCGCGGGCAGCGTGGTGCTGCTGGACTGAAGTGCGGCGGTATCCCTTACGCAGAATGTGTAAATGCTGAATGTATGGCTCGTAGGTGAAGTTAGGGGCTGTTGGCAATTCGACGAACGAGCCCCTCTCTCGCTACGCGAGCAATGCTTGTCCCTCTGGGATAGGGGTTGGGGTGAGGGCAGCAATCAATTGAAAAACCGGAATTTCGATTCATCAACAACATCGCCCACCTCCTCCCCCGCAGGGCGAAGCCCGCAGCGGGCGGGGGATGGCTATATAAAGGCTGTTTACCATTTGTTTTGCATACCGCCCGCAGAAAAAAGCCGCCAACAGGGGCGGCGTTTCGTGAGGTGGTGAGCATCCCGCTGCTGTTTTTTCAGACGCGATAGCAGGACGGGAAAAAGGCGGGAGACCCCGCCTTTTTGCTGTCAGTTTTTCAGGCCTTGGGCGAGGGCGGCGCAGATGTCATCCGCGTCTTCGAGGCCGACGGAGAGGCGGATGGCGCCGTCGCCGAGGCCGATGCGCGCTTTTTCTGCCGCATCGACGCGGCTGTGCGTGGTGCTGTCCGGATGGGTGATGATGGTGCGGGTGTCACCGAGGTTGCCGGTGTTGCTGAGCCAGTCGCAGTGGTCGATGAGGTGCCAGGCCGCGTCTTTGCCGCCTTTTACGTCAAAGCTGACCATGCCGCCGAAGCCGCCGTGCATTTGTCTCGCGGCAAGCGCGTGTTGCGGGTGGCTTTCGAGGCCGGGGTAGTACACGCGGGCGACAGCGGGTTGTGCTTCCAGCCAGCGCGCGACATGCAGCGCATTTTCGCTGTGCGCGCGCACGCGCAGGGCGAGGGTTTCCAGGCTTTTCAGGTAGAGCCAGGCTTCAAAGGCGCCGAGGCCGGTGCCGATGCCGCGCATCAGTTGGTAGAGCGCGGTGCCGTCTTCTTCGGCTTTGCTGATGATGATGCCGCCCAGCGCCCGCCCCTGGCCGTCAAGGTATTTGGTGGCCGAGTGCACGCTGTAGTCCGCGCCGAGTTCAAGCGGGCGTTGCAGGACGGAGGTGGCGAAGCAGTTATCGACCGCCAGTTTGGCGCCGCCGGCGTGGGCGATGTCGGCAATGGCGGCGATGTCGCCGATGGCAAGCAGCGGGTTGGACGGGCTTTCAAGGAAGAGCAGGCGGGTATTCGGACGCATTGCCGCACGCCAGTCGTCAAGGTCGGTGAGTTCGACCAGCGTGGTTTCGATGCCGAGTTTGGCCAGGGTTTTGCTAAAGAGGTTCAGGATGGAGCCGAAGCAGTTGCGCGCGCAGACGACGTGGTCGCCCGCTTCCAAGGTGGCGAGGGCAAGCGTCAGGACGGCGCTCATGCCGGTTGAGGTCGCGGTGCCGCGCGCGCCGCCTTCGAGGTCAGCCATGCGGTCTTCAAAGGCCTGCACGGTGGGGTTGCCAAAGCGGCTGTATTGGAAGGCCTGTTCGCGTTCGGCAAAGATGTCGGCGGCTTGGGCGGCGCTTTCAAAGGTGAAGGAGGAGGTGAGGTGCAGCGCCGGCGAGTGTTCGCGGTACTGGCTGCGGTAGTGGCTGCCGCGAATGGCGCGGGTGGCGAAGGTTTTTTTGTGGCTCATGGTTGTGTCTCCTTTAGGAATGTTCAATCAGGTTGGTGTTTACATACGGGTAAACATAAGTGTAGGTAAAGTAGCGCTCCACTCTCTCCATAATACATAGTCTATATTTCCTATTCTCGGATAGAATGGCTCCTTATTTGGTAAAACAATTCAACAAATTGACCATGTCTGCGACAGTCCGTTAATTTCAGTCGATAAGGACAATCAAGCGCTGTAAACAAGGGAACTCCGTCTCCTAGAAGAAAAGGAGCAATCATCACTTGCAGACAATCCAATAATCCCTCTTGAATCAGCTTTGAGATGAGCAGACCTCCGCCAACAATCCAAATATCTTGCTTGGAATTTTCTTTCAAATTTGCAAGTAGCAGGCGAGCAGACGAGGCAAGGCGGACACTCTTTTCCAGCTCAACAGGCTGACTGCTCAAGAGATAACAGTCTTTATCCTGATAGGGAAAGGTCTCTAAGTCCTGCTTGATAAGCCAATCATAAGTCCTTCTTCCCATGACTACACTGGAAATACTGTCATAAAAAGCACCATAGCCATTGTCTCCTTGACCTTTGACTTCTTCCAGCCAGGTCATTCCTTCTGCTGTATCGGCAATATAGCCGTCTAAACTCATGCCCAGATAAGCAATCGTCTTCGGATGCTTTGTTACAGCCATAATCTCCTCCTCGTAGCGACTAGGGGTGTATGTAAATGGATTGGAAGCAGTTCAAATGCTGCCCCCACCCCAGCCCTCCCCCACAGGGAGGAAGCGGGCGAAAATTTTAACGGGAGCTTGCGCTCCCGTTGTGTGTGGTTATTGGGTGGATTCGAGGCCGTTCAGGGTCGGCTCTTCTACGCCGCTGGTCGGCTGTGCCGGGACGGCGTGCAGGACGCCGGTGCTTTGTGGGTCCGGTTTGGCGGCGGCGTTGTTCGTCTGGGTTTTTTCGCCTTTGAGGTTGTTTTCTATCCATTTGTGCGCGTCGGCGGGCAGTTGTTGGTAGCCCCAGGTTGCCATGCTTTCAAAGTACGGCGCGAGTTGGGACTGTTTCCACATTTCGAGTTTGTCCGGGGTGCCGACCATGAATTTGAGGGCGAAGACGACGAGCGCGCCGATGAGCACGCCGCGCACGGTGCCGAGGATGAGGCCGAGCAGGCGGTCGAGGAAGCCGAGGCCGGTCGCTTTCAGCACTTGTGAGATGAGGAGGTTGACGATGCCGATGAGGAACAGCACGCCGATGAAGATGCCGCCAAAGGCCGCGACGTAGGCGATGTAGCTGTCCGGCAGGAATTTGACGACGTAGGTTTTGGCGACGGGCTCGGCGAGTATCCAGGCGGCGTAGAGCGCGACGCCCCAGGCGATGAGCGAGAGGATTTCTTTGAGGAAGCCGCGCATCAGGCCGACGAGCGCCGAGATGATGAGCGTGCCGCCGAGGGCGATGTCTATCCAGTTCAGGGTTTCGAGGTTCATGGTGAGGTTCTTCTCCGTGAGGGTTGTGGTTTAGGGGTTAGCGGGTGACTTGGCGGGCATTCACGCCCATTTTGCCGAGGATGTCGATGTAGGTGGGAACGTCCGCCGCCGAGAGCGGGCCGACGAAGACGCGGTGGACGCTTTTGCCGTTGACTTGCGCCAGTTCGGTATCGACCGGCCAGCCGCGTTTTTGTAGTTGTGCCATCAGGTTGTCGGCGTTTTCTTTGCTGTTGAAGGCGCCGGCCTGTACCCAGGAGCCGCCTTTGCGCGGTTTGGGTTTTTCTGCCGGGGCGGGCGGTGCGCTGTCGTTGGCGGCGGTTTTGCCCGCGCTGGGGGCTGTGTCGCGTGTTTTGTTTTTGTTGGCGCCGGGGTTGCTAAGCACGGGTTGCGGGCCGCTGTTGTCTTCGTCCAGGGATTCGAGGGTGAAGGCTGGCTGGGATGGCGGCGCGGCTTCGCGCGGCGGCGTAGCGGTCGGCGGTGTCGGCGGCGGGGGGATGGTTTGGCTTTCGCCGTCCACTTCCAGCGAGATGTCTTGTTGTAGCGCGGGCGGGACGTCGGGCGTGAACCAGTTGTCAAAGATGACGAGACCGATGACAAGCAAGATGAGCAGGCCTATCAGGCGTTTCGTCCAAACGTTCATATGTGTTTCTCCAGTACGGCGGCGACGGTGACGAAGGAGCCGAAGACGACCACGGTGTCTTCCGGGCGTGCCAGCGTGCGGGCATGATGGTATGCGGCGGGAATGTCATCGCATGATAGCAATTTTTCCGTGGCGATGCCCGCCTCGCGCGCGTGCGCGGCGAGGGTCTGGACGTCGGTGCCGCGCGGCCCGCCGAGGCCGGCGAGTATCCATTGGTCGATTTCCGGGGCGAGGTGGCGGTAGATGGCGTGGTGGTCTTTGTCGCGCAGCATGCCGCACAAGGCGATGAAGCGCCCGTGACGCGGCATGTCGTGCAGCCAGGCGGCGAGCACTTCGGCGCTGTCGGCGTTGTGGGCGACGTCAAACAGCCAGCGCGGGCTGCCGGGGATTTGCATCAGCCGCGCCGGGTTTTGGGTGTGCAGCACTGCCTGGGTGACGCGCGCGGCGTCGAGTTGCAGCCACGGCGCCAGTGCGGCGAGGGTGGCGGCGAGGTGGCCGTATTGGTGCGCGCCGGGCATGAGCGGTGGGCGCGGCAGGTCGGCGCTAAAGCCGGGGACGCGGACGCTGATGCCGTCGGGGCGTTCTGTCACTTGCAGTTCGTGGCCGTAGCGGTAGGTGGTCGCGCCCAGGGCAGCGGCGTGTTCGCCGAGGATGGCGGGCGGGTGATTGTCAGCGAGGTAAACGCGCTGGCCGGGGCGGATGATGCCTGCTTTTTCGCGGGCGATGCTGTCGATGGTGTCGCCGAGCCAGTCTTGGTGGTCAAGGCCGATGCGGGTGATGATGGCGGCGTCGGCGTCGATGAGGTTGGTCGCGTCCAGCCTGCCGCCAAGGCCGACTTCGAGTACGGCGACTTGCGGCTGGCGGCGGGCGATGAGGTGGAAGGCGGCAAGTGCCGACCATTCGAAGTAGCTGAGCGAGATGTCGCCGCGCGCGGCGTCCACCGCTTCGAAGGCGGCGATCAGTTCGGCTTCGTCCACCCACGCGCCGTCAAAGCGGATGCGTTCGCGGTAGTCGCTGAGGTGCGGTGAGGAGAAGCTGGCGACGCTTGCGCCATGCGCTTGGCACAGGCCTTCGGTCCAGCAGACGCAGGAGCCTTTGCCGTTGGTGCCAGCGACGGTGATGATGTGCCGGGCAAGGCGTGGCGCGCCCATCGCCTGCCAGACGGCGCCGATGCGGTGCAGTCCCAAATCCCAGGCTTTGTCGTGCGCGGTTTCTTGCCACGCGAGCCATTCGTGCAGGCTGCGTTTCATGGTTTTTCGGCGGGCTCTGCTTCGCTGGCGTCGGTTTCGGGCGCGACTGCGGCTTCGGCGCTGGCGGGTACGGTTGTAACGGGCGGCAGCGTGTCTTCGTCGCCGGTTTTCGGCAGCGGCGCTTCGTTCATCAGCATGCCGAGCAGGTCGGCGAGGGTTTCGCGCATTTGGCGGCGGTCAACTATCATGTCAATCGCGCCTTTTTCTAACAGGAATTCGCTGCGCTGGAAGCCTTCCGGCAGTTTTTCGCGCACGGTTTGTTCGATGACGCGCGGGCCTGCGAAGCCGATGAGCGCGCCCGGTTCGGCAATGATGAGGTCGCCGAGCATGGCGAGCGAGGCGGAGACGCCGCCCATGGTCGGGTCGGTCAGTACCGAGATGAAGGGCAGTCCGGCGTCGCCGAGGCGGGTGAGGATGGCGCTGGTTTTGGCCATTTGCATAAGCGAGGTCAGGCCTTCTTGCATGCGCGCGCCGCCGCTGGCGGAGAAGCAGACGAAGGGGGTGCGCTCTGCCAGCGCGTATTCGGCGGCCAGTACGAAGCGTTCGCCGACGACTGAGCCCATCGAGCCCCCCATGAAGTCGAATTCAAAGGCGGCGGCGGTCAGCGGGCGGTCGTAGAGCAGGCCGCTCATGGCGACCATGGCGTCGTGTTCTTCGGTTTTTTTCTGCGCCTGGGTGATGCGGTCTTTGTAGCGTTTGCTGTCTTTGAATTTGAGGAAGTCGGCGGGTTGCAGGGCGGTGCCGATTTCCGTGGTTTTGCAGCCTTCGTCAAAGAGTTGGGTCAGGCGCTGGCGCGCGCTGATGCGCATGTGGTGGCCGCATTTGGGGCAGACTTGCTGGTTGAAGGCGAGGTCTTGCGCGTAGAGGACTTCGTTGCAGCCGTCGCATTTTTTCCAGAGGCCGTCGGGAACGGAGGGGTTTTTGTTGCGGGTTTTGATGCGCGACGGCATCAGGCTGTCGAACCAGCTCATGTTGGCTCCTTGTCGAGATGGGCGCGGATGTCGCGGATGAAGGCGGTGGCGGTGTCGCCTAGCGGTTGTTTGGCGTCAAAGGCGGCGTGCAGACGGGCAACCAGGGCGCTGCCGATAACAACGCCGTCGGCGAGTTCTGCCATTTGCCGCGCGGTTTCGCCGTCGCGGATGCCAAAGCCGATGCAGATGGGGACGTCGGTCTCGTTTTTCAGCGTGCGGATGTCGGCGGCGATGGCGTCGGCCTGCGCTTCTTGTGTACCGGTAACGCCGCGCAGCGAGACGAAGTAGAGGAAGCCGCCAGCGTGGGCGAGGATGTGCTGGCGGCGGTCGGCGGTGGTGGTCGGCGCGACCAGCATGATGGGGGTGATGCCGCTCGCTTTCAGGTCGGCGTCGTAGTCGGCGAGCGCTTCTACCGGGCAATCGACGAGGATGACGGCATCGCCACCAGCGGCGGCGATGTCAGCCATGGCGCAGGCAAAGCCGGCGCGCTCGAAGCTGTTGAGGTAACCCATCAGGATGAGTGGCGTGTCGTGGTCGGTGGCGCGGAATTCGCGCACGATGGCGAGGGTTTGCGCGAAGGTTACGCCACGCGCCAGCGCGCGTTCGTTTGCCTGCTGGATGGTTTCGCCGTCAGCGGCGGGGTCGGAGAAGGGGATGCCGAGCTCCAGCGCGTCCGCGCCGCCTGCGACCAGCGCGTGCAGCACGGCGGCGGTCTGCGCCGGATCGGGGTCGCCCGCGCTGATGTAGGGAATGAGTGCCTTGCGCCCCTGCGCCTTGAGCGCGGCGAAGCGTTCGGCAAGCCGTTCGCGCTTTTGGGCGGGCTGCGCTTCGTGGCTTTGTGCCTTGGGCGCGAAGAGTCGTTCGAAGAATCGGATCATGTTTGCCTCACAGGGTGATGCCGTCGCGCGCGGCGATGGTGTTGATGTCTTTGTCGCCACGGCCGGAGAGATTGACGATGATGCGTTTGCCGCGCCCCAGTTCGCGCGCCAGTTTCAGGCCGTAGGCGACGGCATGCGCCGATTCCAGCGCCGGGATGATGCCTTCGAGACGGCAGAGGTCGTGGAAGGCGGCGAGCGCTTCGTCGTCGTTGATGGCAACGTACTGCGCGCGGCCGCTTTCTTTCAGCCAGGCGTGTTCCGGGCCGACGCCGGGGTAATCGAGCCCTGCCGAGACGGAATGGGTTTCCGCAATCTGCCCGTCGTCATTGCTCATCACGTAAGTGCGGTTGCCGTGCAACACGCCGACCGGGGCGTTGGCGGTAAGCGGCGCCGCGTGCGCGCCGGTTTCCACGCCGTGTCCGCCTGCCTCGACGCCATAGAGCGCGACCGGGTCGTCATAAAACGGATAAAAGAGGCCGATGGCGTTCGAACCGCCGCCGACGCAGGCGACGACCGCATCCGGCAGCGCGCCGAAATGTGCCTGCGCCTGCGCTTTCGCTTCCTCGCCGATGACCTTCTGGAAATCGCGCACCAGCTCCGGATAAGGATGCGGGCCGGCGGCGGTGCCGATGATATAAAAGGTGTTGTCCACATTCGCCGCCCAATCGCGCAGCGCCTCGTTCAGCGCGTCCTTCAGCGTGCGGCTGCCCGCGCTGACCGGAACGACGGTCGCGCCGAGCAGTTTCATGCGATAGACATTCGGCGCCTGCCGCTGCACATCATCCGCCCCCATATAAATGACACATTCCAGACCGAGGCGGGCGGCGACCGTCGCGCTCGCCACGCCGTGCTGCCCCGCGCCCGTCTCCGCAATCAGCCGCGGTTTACCGAGGCGCTCCGCCAACAGCGCCTGGCCGATGGTGTTGTTAATCTTGTGGGCGCCGGTGTGGTTCAAATCCTCGCGCTTCAGCCAAATCTCCGCGCCGCCTGCTTTTTCCGTCAAGCGTTTGGCGAAATACAGCGGCGACGGGCGGCCGACATAATCAGCAAGCTCCGCGCGAAACTGCGCCCAGAAAGCGGGGTCGTGCTGCGCGGTGCGGTAGGCGTCCTGCAATTGCAGCACCGCTTGCATCAAAGTTTCGGCGACGAACTGTCCGCCAAAGCGGCCGAAATAGCCGCGCGCGTCAGGGAGAGTCGGGTTCATAAGCATTCCTTACGGCGGTGATGAAAGCGCGCATTTTAGCAGAGGACTTTACGCCGGGCGCGCTTTCCACGCCGCTTGACACATCCACCGCAAACGGGCGGAAACGGCGGATGGCATCGCCGACATTGCCTGCGTGCAAACCGCCGGCGAGGATGACGGGACGGTCGGTCGGCGGCAGGCACGACCAGTCAAACACCTCGCCGCTGCCGCCCATCTGCGCACGGCCAAACGCATCAAACAAAAAGGCGCTGCTGTCAGGATAAGCGGCGAGCCAGGCGGCGGCGCTGGCCGCATCGGGCAAATCGCGCATCGGCACCGCCTTGAACCAGCGGCGGCCGAACTGGCGGCAAAAATCAGCGGATTCCGCGCCATGAAACTGCAACTGGTCAAGCGGCACGGCGGCAAGCGTCGCGCGCACCGCTTCCGCAGACGCATCGACAAACAGCCCGACCGCGCTCACCAGCGGCGGCAGCAGCGTGAGCAGTCGCTCCGCCTGCGCGAGCGATACATGGCGCGGCGAGCGTTCATAAAAGACAAAACCGAGGGCATCGGCGCCGCAGTCAATCGCGGCTTTCACATCGTCGGGGCGGGTCAGCCCGCAGATTTTGATTCGGGTGTGCATAGCGGGAGGGCGGGTTAAGGCTGGAAAATATAGGGCAATCCACGCAAAGCCCGATGTGGTTTGCGTGGATTGCCATACAAGATATTTGCCCCGCTCCGGCACGGGGCAGCGGCGTCCGGCGTCATCCCGTATTTTTGCGGTTCGTCCGAGGTGTTGATTTGGATGAAGACGTCAAGGCTGCGCCCTTCTTGTTGCAGGCGGCGGTCGAGGTCGGCGAGATAACCCGCAAACCAGTCGGCGGGAATGGCGCCGCCGTGGATCGTGTCGTAGTGCGGGGTGTTGGAGAAAAGGACGGTTGGCACGGCAGCGGCACGCAGGCCGTGCGCGGCGAGTGTCGGCAGGGCAGCGTTGTTGCCGACAGTGCCATAGACGACTTGTGACTGGATGCTGATGACATCCAGCGGCAGCGGGTTGCGGGCGGCGTAGTCGAGGGTGTGGGTCATAGGGTTCCTTTGTCTTTGGGATAGGGGCAGGCTGCTGCCAGAGAAGATTGTTGTGTCACGGAATGTGTCAGTAACAGAAACGTTATTGTAACGGGGCTGTTATCGCAAGCCTGCATGGGTATCCCGTTAAAAAAGCAGCAAAGCCCATCTCTTCCCCCTATATAATGCTCGCCCTTTTATTTCAGAACCGTAGGAAAATCATGAAAAAGCACTTCGTCCTCAGCGCACTTACCCTCGCCCTGCTCAGCGCTTGTGGTGGCAGCAATGGTGGCAATAGCGATGGCGCCGTCCTGCCGCCTGCCGATATAAATGGCAGCCAGACCGCCCGCAGCAGCAATCCGTCTACGCAGCAGACGGGTAACGCCCCCCAGCAGCCCGGTGGCAATACGCAGCAGGCAGGCAATACCCAGCAAAATCCGCAGCAACCCGGCAATAACAACCAAAACAACCAGCCCAACAACAGCGCGCTGACCATCACTCCCCGTAGCGGCGAACTGACTGGCTTTACCTACACCTTGACGACCGGGATTCTGAGCACTCCGGTTTCCCGCAATATCCGTGACCAAAGCAACCTCAGCGTTGGCCAGATCAAACTGCCGACCTTCGCCGCCAGCGAGCACAAAGGTGGCCTGCTCATCTTCAACAACATCAACGGCAAAGAAGACCTGTCCTACAACAGCTTCCAGGTCAGCGACAACAGCTACCGCTACATCCAGTTCGGCAACTTTAACTTTGACCAGAATGATGAACGCATGGTTTTCGTGCGCGGCAACGAAACCACACAAATGCCGGGCGGCGGCAGTGCCACTTACAGCGGCGACAGCATCCTGAACTTCCACAACAAAGACGAACAGTACCTGCGCACCGAGACCGGCACGATGAGCGCCCGCGCCGACTTTGCCAAGGGTACCCTCGACCTTAGCGTCAAAACCCCGTCGCACAGCGGCAGCATCACCGAAGCCCACATCAACGGCAACGGCTTCTTCGGCGCCGACGAGAAAAAAACCGTCATTGGCGGTAATTTTGCCGGGCCGTTGGCTGAAGAAATCTTCGGCTCTTACAGCCACATCGACCAGGACGGCAGCACCGTATGGGGCGGCTTTGGCGGCAAAAAACAATAATTTATGCCTCGGCCTGTCCAAAAAGCCCCTGCCCGCAGGGGCTTTTTTAATGTTTCTCTTGACGGAGCCAGTAGCTACGCCGCTTGGCGGGCCCAGGTTTTATCTCGCTTGGCGGGTCCAGGTTTTGTCCCGCTTGGCGGGCCCAGGTTTTATCCCGCTTGGCGGCCGAAGATGTGCATTAACGGTTTTCCGGCGCGAGTCCCGGCCAGTATTCGCTGTCCGGGGTCTTGCGGGCGCCAAAGATGGCCTGGCCGACGCGCACGGTGGTCGCGCCTTCGGCGATGGCGAGCTCAAAGTCGCCCGACATGCCCATCGACAGTTCGGCGATGGCGGGGTTTGTCTCACGCAGGCGGTCGCGCAGTTCGCGCAGACGGACGAAGCAGCGGCGCACGGCGGCGTGGTCGTCGCTAAAGAGGGCGAGGGTCATGAGGCCGCGCAGGCGCAGGCTGTTGTACTGCGGCAGGGCGCGGATGAAGGCGTCGGCAGCGTCCGGCGTCATCCCGTATTTTTGCGGTTCGTCCGAGGTGTTGACCTGCACGAAGACATCCAGACTGCGCCCCTCCTGTTGCAGGCGGCGGTCGAGGCTTTCGGCGATATCCAGGCTGTCCAGCGCCTGAAATTCGGCGGCAAAACGGGCGACGTATTTGACTTTGTTGCTTTGCAGGTGGCCGATAACGGCCCAGTTAAGGCCATCCAGATCCGCCAGCGCCTGCCATTTGTCGTAGGCTTCCTGCACCTTGTTTTCGCCGAGCAGGCGGATACCAGCGTCGTAGGCGAAATGCAGGCGCTCGGCGGGTACGGTTTTGCTGACGGGCAGGAGGCGCACTTCATCGGGCTCGCGGCCGCAGGCGGCGCAGGCGGCGTTGATGCGCGCCTGAATGGTGGCAAGGTTGGCGGTGATTTCGGCGGCAGTGGTCGCCTGTGGGTAAAGCGGTGCGGTCATGGTCAGGCCTTTTTGACGAATTCGGATTTGAGCATCATACCGCCGAAGCCTTCGATTTTGCAGTCGATGTTGTGGTCGCCGCCCGGCACGAGGCGGATGTTTTTCACTTTTGTGCCCTGTTTGATGGTTTGGCTGCTGCCTTTCGGCTTGAGCGCCTTGATAAGGACGACGCTGTCGCCGTCAGCAAGCGCCACGCCGTTAGCATCGAGTACCGCCGGGGTATCGTCGCCCGCGCCCGTATCGCCGTCGCGCCATTCGTAGGCGCATTCGGGGCAGATGTTCATCTCGCCGTCGTTGTAGCAGTAGTCGCAGGCGCATTTGGGGCAATGCAGTTCGCTCATGGGGTTCTCCGGTTTTTTCTTTGGGCGCGCATTTTAAGGCAATGGCACGCGCCGCGCATACGGCGTTATAATATCGCTGTGGATTTTTGTGAATATTTGGGAGTTTTTATGCAAAGTTTGGGTGAGTTCATCGTCATGCGTCAGGCCGAATACCCGCAGGCGAAAGGTGAATTGAGCGGCATCCTCGCCGCCATCCGCCTCGCCGCAAAGGTGCTGCACCGCGATATTAACCGCGCCGGGCTGGTGAACGACATTCTCGGCGAGGCCGGTTCGGAGAACGTGCAGGGCGAGGCGCAGAAGAAGCTGGACATTTTCGCGCACGAGAAAATCAAGGCGGCTTTTTTGGCGCGCGATAACGTCGCCGGTTTTGCCTCGGAAGAAGAAGAAGATTTCATCGCCTTCCAGAGCGAGAAGAACCGCAACGCCAAATACATCGTCCTCACCGACCCGCTCGACGGCTCATCCAATATCGACGTAAACGTCGCCGTCGGCACGATATTTTCCATCTACCGCCGCGTCACCCCCATCGGCACGCCGGTCACGCTCGAAGACTTCTTGCAGCCGGGCAACCGCCAGGTGGCGGCGGGCTACGTCGTCTATGGCTCCTCGACCATGCTGGTGTACACCACCGGCAACGGCGTCAATGGCTTCACCTACGATCCCTCGCTCGGCATCTTCTGCCTCTCGCACGAAAACATCCGCATCCCGGACGACGGCACCATGTACTCCATCAACGAAGGGCAGTACCTCAAATTCCCGCTCGGCGTGAAAAAATACATCAAATACTGCCAGGAAGCGGACAAAGACACCAAGCGCCCCTACACCTCGCGCTACATCGGCTCGCTCGTCGCCGATTTCCACCGCAACATGCTCAAAGGCGGCATCTATATGTACCCCTCCGGCAGCAGCTACCCCAACGGCAAACTGCGCCTGAACTACGAAGCCAACCCGATGGCGTTTCTTGCCGAACAGGCGGGGGGCAGCGCTACCGACGGCTACCGCCGCATCCTCGACATCCAGCCGACCTCGCTGCACCAGCGCGTGCCGCTTTACGTCGGCTCCAAAAACATGGTCGGCAAAGTGATGGAGATGATTCGCGACAACCCCGATCCGGAGCGCAAACCCGCGCAGTAAGCGCCATCCGCCCATATACATACACCCTGAGCGCTCCGGTGTATGTATAAAACGCAAGGAGGCGAAGCCCGGACGAACCGCTACAGCGACAACAAAACAGTACAATGCCGCGCCCCGCGACGTGCGTTGCTCTGCCTGACAGCGCCGTCGCGAGGCACATCCCCCGCGCGACAAGGAGCAAACCATGTACGACATCGAAGTCCAAAGCGAAAACGACTCCCGCCTCTACCCGGCGGGAGAAACCCAAGGCTATGCCCGCATCCGCCAGCCCGAAACCTGGGTGCACGCCGCACCGGATGCCACGAGCGCGCGCCTGAGCCAATACACCTACGGCGAACCGCTGCGCATTCTGGACGCGCGCGACGGCTGGCTGCACACCCAATCCCTACGCGACCACTACAGCGGCTGGATTGACGCGGCAGCCACCGAGCCGCACAACAGCGAACCGCACTGGACGCACACCACCATCGCCGTTGCCCCCGTCACCGCCGCGCCCGACCTCAAAAGCACCTGGCTGACCGCCCTGCCGCCGGACGCCTGCCTCGAAATCATCGGCGAAGACGGCGACTACCTGCAACTGCACGACGGCGGCTGGCTGCACCGCCGCCACACCAGCCTGCCGCACGAACTCACCGACCCGGTCAGCGCGGCGCGCAGCCAAATCGGGCGCAGCTACGTCTGGGGCGGGCGCGGCATGGCGGGACTTGACTGCTCGGCGCTCGCCCAATGGAGCTACCGCCGCGCCGGATGCAACATCCCGCGCGACAGCGACCTGCAAGAAAAATACCTGCGCGCGCACCACAAAACCATCAAACTGGAAGACCTGGCGCGCAGCGACCTGCTCTACCTGCCCGGCCACGTCATGCTGGCGAACGACCCCTACACCGTCATCCACGCCAGCGGCCACCACATGCACGTCGTCGCCGAAAACCTCGCCGACGCGCTCGCCCGCTACCGCGACACCATGGGCGACAAATACCGCCTGAACATCTACCGCTGGGACGCGAAAAAACCCTTCGTGCACGTCTTTGACTGAACCCTAGGGGCTGTTGATAATTCGACGGCCAAGCCCCTCTCTCGCTACGCGAGCAATGCTTGTCCCTCTGGGACTGGAACAGCTCACGCAGTGAGAGAGGGGTTGGGGTGAGGGCAGCAATCAATTGAAAAACAGGAATTTTGGTTCATCAATGATTGCTCACCCCCTCCCCGGGTTCCCTTGAAAAAGGCGGACGCCTTTTTCAAGGGGAGCCCCGACCCTCCCCCGGGCCCCATGCAAAATGCGGACGCATTTTGCATGGGTACCCGCCCGCTGCGGGCTTCGCCCTGCAGGGGAGGGGGATGTCTCAATTGCCAACACGCCCTGGTGCTGCCCGTGCCCATCCCGATAACCCAACAACAAAAAAGGAAACCCACATGACCCTCGACTACGCCGCCCGCAACCCGCTGCCGCTGGACGTCATCTCCATCCAGTCGCAAGTCGTCTATGGCACCGTCGGCAACAACGCCGCGCTGCCAACCCTCGCCCGCCACGGCATCCGCGCCACCGCCGTGCCGACCGTGCTCTACTCCAACACCCCGCACTACGACACCATCCACGGCGGCGCCATCCCCGCCGACTGGTTTGCCGGCTACCTCAAAGACCTCGAACGCCGCCGCGCACTTGAATCGACCCGCGCCATCATCCTCGGCTACCTCGGCAGCGCCGAACAGGCAGACATCCTCGCCGACTGGCTGGACGGCGAAAAAGCGCGCCGCCCGCAGCTGCACATCAGCATCGACCCGGTACTGGGCGACCACGACAGCGGCCTCTACGTGCGCCCCGAACTCGCCGCCAGCTACCGCGACCGCCTCGTCGCCTGCGCCGACCTCATCACGCCGAACCACTACGAACTCGGCTACCTGAGCCAGCGTCCGACCGACGACTATGACGCGACCGTCGCCGCCGCGCGCAGCCTGCTCGGCGCGCGCCTGAAAACCGTCATCGTCACCAGCAGCCCCGGCGCCAAAGACGGCGAAATCGCCAACCTCATCGTCACCGCCGAACACGTCACACAAAGCAGCCATCCGCGCATCGACAGCGACGTCAAAGGCACGGGCGACGCCTTCCATGCCGCGCTCACCGCCGCCTTGCTCAATGGCGCAGCGCTTGCCGACGCCGTACAAAGCGCGGGCGACTGGGTGGTTGCCGCCCTGCGCTATACCGCCGCAGAAAACAGCGGCGAGCTGCGCTTCCCGCCGCAATAACTCGCCCCAAGAACCATAGAAAACAGAAACGGGAAAACCGCCGATAGCCCCCTCTCCCCTCTCTTGCTGCGCAAACCATACTTGCGCAGCAAGAGAGAAAAGGAGTGCGCGCTAAAACAGCACGTTTTACAGCTTGGCATCCTGAAATACCACAAATAACAACGTTGCAACCACATCCAAAACAAATGACAAACAGCGCTTAAGCGGTGCATACAAAAAACCAATACCCCTCAAAAAACTGCTAAAATACATCCCATAACAATCCCCAACAAAATCCGAATGATAAAGCCCAACTTTTTGCAGATTACAAAAGTTGGAAAACCCCCTTCTAATAACCTAAAAACAAAAAAGAAAAACACACCTCGCTATTGAAAAACCGTCCCTGCTCCAAAGGGATTGCGACACCGCTGACATCACTTCGGTCAAATCAACATAACATTGAAAAACCGTCCCTGCTCCAAAGGGATTGCGACTTGCGCAGGTCGACCACGTCCCGTCGGACATCGGATTGAAAAACCGTCCCTGCTCCAAAGGGATTGCGACTCAGTGAACTTCTTTATAGTAAGCCCAATATTCATTGAAAAACCGTCCCTGCTCCAAAGGGATTGCGACGCTAAAGCTGCAATTGATAGCAGTGCGAAAATTATTGAAAAACCGTCCCTGCTCCAAAGGGATTGCGACGTAACCGGCTGCGCTTTGCAAGACGCGCAGATATTGAAAAACCGTCCCTGCTCCAAAGGGATTGCGACTTCTCAAGAACATCATCAGCATCCGCGATATAAATTGAAAAACCGTCCCTGCTCCAAAGGGATTGCGACAAACACCGGGCGGGGTGTATTCTCGGCAAAATCATTGAAAAACCGTCCCTGCTCCAAAGGGATTGCGACGATTTGTTGGCGTTCTTCGATCAGTTCCATCAATTAAAAAACCGTCCCTGCTCCAAAGGGATTGCGACCCATGGGTTTTCTCCTGTTTTAGAAAAAGAAAAATTGAAAAACCGTCCCTGCTCCAAAGGGATTGCGACTCGCATTCCTCGCGCTGCGCGATGCGTACACCTGATTGAAAAACCGTCCCTGCTCCAAAGGGATTGCGACGACGACTGCGAAAAACGTTATATAAATCTGCATATATTGAAAAACCGTCCCTGCTCCAAAGGGATTGCGACCCCTGTGGGCTTGCCCATTGATTTGAGGTATCGATTGAAAAACCGTCCCTGCTCCAAAGGGATTACGACCTCGCCGTCCCGACATGGGCGGCTTCTTGCTTGGATTTTGGATTAGAAACCCGTCCCTGCTCCAAAGGGTTTTCCATAAAAAATGCCGACATTCGTCGGCATTTTTTTATCGGTGATGCGCGCGTTGGATGCGCGGCGAGGTTTCGCAGGCGGGTTCAGGTCATCTCCCTGCCGCTTCCGCCTGCGCCTCCAGCGCGCTTTCTTTGACGATGCACATCGGTTTGCCGCTGACCGGGCAGGTGTACGGCGCGGCATTGACCGCGAAGACGTCGGCGAGCAGCGCCGGGGTCAGCACTTCCGCCGGGCTGCCTTCGGCAACGAGTTGCCCCGCTTTCAGCACGATGAGGTGGTCGCAGTAGCGCGCCGCCTGGTTCAGGTCGTGCAGGACGGTGATGACGGTCGTCCCTTTTTCTTGTTGGGCGCGCATCATGTCCATCAGCGCGATTTGGTGGTTGAGGTCGAGGTAGGTGGTCGGTTCGTCCAGAAGCAGGTACGGCGTTTCCTGCGCCAAGGTCATGGCGAGGAAGGCGCGCTGTTGTTGGCCGCCGGAGAGTTCGTCCACGCGCTTGTCGGCGAGCGTGTCGGTGTGGGTGGCCGCCATGACGCGCGCGACGATGTCCAGGTCGGCTTTGCCGAGGCGGCCCCAGAGGTTGAGGTAGGGGCTTCTGCCGTAGCCGACGAGGGTGCGCACGTTGATACCTTCCGGCACCATGTGGTGCTGCGGCAGGAGCGAGAGGCGGCGCGCGAAGCGGCGCGGGCTCATGTGGTAGATGGCTTCGCCGTCGAGGGTGATGTCGCCGCTTTGCGGTGGCAGCAGGCGGGCGAGGGTTTTGAGCAGGGTGGATTTGCCGCAGCCGTTCGGGCCGATGAGCGCGGTGATTTTGCCTGCGGGCAGGGTGGCGGTGATGCCGCGCAGGATTTTGGCGTCGCCGTAGCCGTTGTGCAGGTTGTGGATGTGCAGTGCCATTAGAGTTTCCGTCGGAGGAGGTAGAAGAAGTAGGGCGCGCCGATGAGGGCGGTGAAGATGCCTGCCGGCAGTTCGAGCGGCGGGCGGATGCTGCGCACGGCGATGTCGCTCACTTGCAGGATGAGCGCGCCGGTGAGCAGTGCGGCGGGCAGGAGGACGATGTGGCGGCCGCCGACGAGTTTGCGTGCCAGATGCGGCGCGACGAGGCCGAGGAAGGTGATGGGCCCGGCGACGGAGACGGCGACGGCGGCGAGGACGACGGCCAGCGCCAGGAGCAGGTTGCGCTGCGCACGCACGCTGACGCCGAGGGTCGCCGCTTTTTGGTCGCCAAGGGTCAGGAGGTCGAAGGTTTTGCTGGCGAATAATGCGAGCGGCAGCAGCAGGGTAAGAACGGGCACGGCAATCTGGACGAAGACCCAGGAGCGGTTCCAGAGGCTGCCGGTAAGCCAGACCATCGCGGTGTTGAGGTTTTGCGGCCAGGTGAGCAGCAGGTAGTCGGCGATGGCGGCGTAGAGCGCGGAGAGGGCGACGCCAATCAGCGCCATTTGCAGCGGCCCGGTGTTTTTGCGGGTGAGCGCCAGCAGGATGGCGAAGGCGGCCGCGGCGCCCAGACAGGCGGCGAGCGGCAATGCCCACAGCGGCAGGTTACTGATGAAGGTGAGGGTGAGGACGGCGGCGAGGCTCGCGCCGTGGTTGATGCCGAGGATGTCGGGCGAGGCGAGCGGGTTGTGGATGATGCCCTGGATGATGGTGCCGGAGAGGGCGAGCGCCGCGCCGATGTAGATGGCGAGGATGGCGCGCGGCAGGCGGTATTGCCAGATGTCAAAGTCGCGCGCGAGGAAGCCGTGCCAGATTTCGGCGGGCGTCAGGGTTTTGGTGCCGAAGGCGAGCGCGCCGTAGAAGGCGAGGATGACGAGCGCGCCGAGGATGAGGAGTTGGCGTTTGGGGTGGTTCATGTGTCGCTCCGGCGTTTGGCGAGCAGGACGAAGCAGGGCGCGCCGATGATGGCGAGCACCGCACCGGCGGGCAGTTGCGCCGGGTGGGCGAGGTGGATGGCCAGCACGTCGGCGGCGACCAAGAGCAGCGCGCCGAGCAACGCGCTCATCGGCACGGCGAGGCGCAAGTCGTAGCCAATCCAGAATTTGGCCAGATGCGGCACCAGCAGGCCGATAAGGGCGATGGGGCCGGTGATGGCGACACTCGCGCCGACCCAGAGGAGGACGATGACGTTCACCATGCCGCGCAGTTGGCGCACGGAAAGGCCGAGCGACTGCGCCGCGTCGTCGGAAAGGCGGAGCAGGTTCAGCTTCGGCATCAGCCAGAGCAGCGGCAGGATGGGCAACAGCACCCACGGCCAGAACTGGTGCAGTTGCGACCAGGTGAGATTGCTCAGACTGCCCGCCAGCCAGCGCATGACGCTGCCCGCTTGCGCCTCATCCAGCAGCAGCGCGGCGCGGCCATAGCGGCGGAAGAAATCGGCGAGCGGCTCAAGCCACGTCTGCCACGCCAGCTCACGCCGCACCAGTCCGGTACGCACCAGCAGCATTCCTGCCAACACGGCAGCAGCCAGCCCGCCCGCGAGGCGCAGCGTTTCCCGTAACAGTGCCAGTATCCCGCCATTGGCGGCGGGCAGCGCATCCAGCGCGCGATAAGCGGCGATGAGCGCGGCGACGGTGACGGCAAAGAGTGCCAACAGCCGCAGGTTGTCGCCCGGCGGACGCGGCGCGGTACGGGCAACGGCGGGCGGTTCGCGCACCAGCAGCGTGGTGGCGATGCCGATGCCCATTAGCGCCGCCATGATGAGATAGGTCGAGCGCCAGGCGGGGTAGTGATACACCAGCGCGGTGGAGCCGAAAAATCCGGCGAGCAGCAGCGCCCCCGCGCCGGAGAGAATCATGCCGCAGCGGTAGCCCGCGGTGTAACTCGCCGCCGTCGCCGCCTGCATCGCCGCGTCATGGGGGGCAATCTCGATGCGGTAGGCGTCAATGACAATGTCCTGCGTCGCCGAGGAAAAGCCGAGCAACACCGCCGCCAGCGCCATCTGCGGCAAAGCCCCTGGCCGCGCCGGGTCAATCAGCGCCATCAGGCAAATGGCGGCAATGACCCCGCATTGCGCGAGCAGCAGCCAGGCGCGGCGCCGCCCCAATGTGCGTGTCAAAAGCGGCAGCGGCAGGGCGTCGGCCAGCGGCGACCAGACGAACTTGAAGGAATAAGCGAGTGCCGCCCAACTGAAACGGGTGACGGTATCGCGCGCCACGCCCGCTTCGTTCAGCCAGATGGAAAGGCTGGAAAAGATGAGGAGGAACGGCAGCCCGGCGGCGATGCCGAGCAGGAAAAGCGTGATGGCGCGGCGGTCGGTGTAAATGGCGGCGGCGGCGAGCCAGCGGCGAAGGGCGGTGGGCATGGGCAGTACGGGTTGAAAGGAACAAAACGGCGCGCAGTATAGGTGGATTGCGGCGGCGATGCGGCAAAGGCGACAAATATAGCCGTCCACCGAAAACCTCATACGGTGTTGCGCCGCTTGACCGGGCACTCTAAAAAATGGCGAAGCCGTTATTTTAGAGGAACCCGCGCTGTACAACCGCGTACAGTCTTCCGCGGTGCGTCTTGTACGGAACTTTGCGTGTATCGCTATAGCTCCCTATAGCTCCGCTGCGCGCTAACCCAACCTACGCGCAAAATCATCGTGTTATGACCAATTACTATCGTTCGGGCGGTTACGGACTTCGTCCTAACCGCCCCTACGGGCTTTGCCCTGAAGGGGAGAGCAAACACGCGCTAGGGGAATTTTTCAATTGTAAACAGCTCTTAACGCAACCTGCAAAGGTTCACGGCGGAATGGTATAGCCAAACAAAAGCCCGCCATATTGGCGGGCTTTTTGCGGGCGTCGTTATGCGCTCAATAGCGACTGCGCGCCATACCGAGGGCGATGAGCGAGATGCCGTTGGAGAGCAGTTCGATGGCGAGGAACTGGCCAAGGATGACGTTTGCCGATTGCGGGAAATCCGCAAAAATCAGCACGGCGAGGACGAACGAGAGCAAACCGGAAACCAGCAGCGTGCCGCGAAAATAGCCGTAGAGGCGCAGCGCGGCGCTGATGCGGAGGATGCCCGCGACCAGCAGCAGGCTGCCGACGGCGGCGGTGAGCGAGACCACGCCCCGCAGCGGGTCAAAGACAAGATGCACGCCAAGCGCCAGCGCCAGCAGGCCGAGGAGGAACACGGCGAGATGGAAGCCAAGCGGGTGGTTGGCGGCGATGAGCATCAGCGTGCCGACGGCGATAAAGCTCCAACCGGCGAGTACGGTCGCGGTCAGGCTGGCGGCGAAGGGGTTGGCAAGCGCGAGGATGCCGCCGAGAAGCGACAATCCGCCAGCGAGGTAGCAAAGGGTTGTGTTTTTCATGGTTATTTCCTGTGATCGAAGGGACGGGCATTATAGCACGGTGGGGCAGTGCTCCGCACAGCGAAAAACCCCGCCGCAGCGGGGTTTTTGCCTTCACTTACAGCAGCGCCTCCGCCGATTCCGGCAGGATTTGCCCGCCGTCAATGATGATCGTCTGCCCGGTGATGTAGGCGGCTTCGCGGCTGGCAAGAAAACAGGCGGCGTAGCCGATGTCCGCTGGCGTGCCGAGGGTGTGCGTCGGGATGGCGGCGCGCATTTGCGCAAGATAAGTTTCGCCTTGCGCCTGCAAGCCTTCGCTCAGGACGTTGCCCGGCATGACGGCGTTGATGGTGATGCCAAAGCGTGCGTATTCCAGCGCCGCCGAGCGCATGAAGCCCAGTTGCCCCGCCTTGCTCGCGCCGTAATGACTCCAGCCGGGGAAACCGGTCACCGGCCCGGTGATGGACGAGGTGATGACGATGCGTCCGTAACCGCGCGGGCGCATCGCTTCTGCCGCCGCCTGCACCATGAAAAACGTGCCTTTGAGGTTGATGCCGTGCGTTTCGTCCCAGTCGGCTTCGTTCATTTCAGCGAGTGTTTTTTGCGGAAAAATGCCGGTGTTGGAGCAGAGGATGTCCAGCGCGCCAAAGCGGGCGACGGCAGCGGCGATGGCGGCGCGGCAACTGTCCTGCACGCGCACGTCCAGCGGCTGGTAATGCCCGCCCAGTACGGCGGCGGTCGCTTCGCCGTGTTCGCGGTCAATGTCGGCGATGATGACTTCCGCCCCCGCGCGGCGCAGCACGGTGGCGATGCCCTTGCCGATGCCCTTCGCGCCGCCGGTGACGAGTGCGGTTTGACCCTGTAACGAAAAAAGTTCCATGAGCGTTCTCCAGTTGAAAACTGCGGTGAGGATAGCGCAAAAAGCGCCGCCCCGCCCGGCGATTGCGCTACAATCCGCGCCCTTGTTTTCATAGCCAAAATCCCATGAGCGACATCCTTTCCAACGACTACCGCGACCGCCGCACCTTCGCCATCATCTCCCACCCCGACGCGGGCAAAACCACCCTCACCGAAAAACTGCTGCTCTTCGGCGGCGCCATCGCGCTCGCTGGCACGGTCAAAGGGCGCAAGGCGGCGCGCCACGCCACCTCCGACTGGATGAAAATGGAGCAGGAGCGCGGCATCTCCGTCACCAGCTCGGTGATGCAGTTCCCGTACCAGGGGCGCGTCATCAACCTGCTGGACACCCCCGGCCACGAAGACTTCTCCGAAGACACCTACCGCACCCTGACCGCGGTGGACTCCGCGCTGATGGTCATTGACTGCGCCAAGGGCGTGGAAGAGCGCACCATCAAGCTGATGGAAGTCTGCCGCCTGCGCGATACGCCCATCTTCACCTTTATCAACAAGTTAGACCGCGAAGGACGCGAGCCGATGAGCCTGCTCGACGAAGTGGAAGACGTGCTGAAAATCCGCTGCGCCCCCGTCACCTGGCCGATCGGCATGGGGCGCACCCTGCGCGGCGTGTACCATCTCCTTGAAGACAAAGTCTATTTCTACGAGCCGGGCAAAGGCGCGCTGGTCAATAACGGCGAAGAAGTGGAGGGACTCGACAACCCGCGCCTCGACGAACTGCTGCCGGACAGCATCGCCGCCTTCCGTGATGAAATCGAGCTGTTGCGCGAAGCGGGCAACCCCTTCGACCACGACGCCTACCTCAGAGGCGAACTGACGCCGGTGTACTTCGGTTCAGCCATCGGCAACTTCGGCGTGCGCGAAATGCTGAACGGCTTTGCCCGGTACGCGCCGCCGCCGCGCGCCCGCGCCACCACCGCCCGTACCGTCGCGCCCGAAGAAACAAAATTCAGCGGCTTCGTCTTCAAAATCCAGGCGAATATGGACCCGAAACACCGCGACCGCATCGCCTTCATGCGCATCAACTCCGGCACCTTCACCCCGGGCATGAAACTGCGCCAGGTGCGCCTCGCGCGCGACGTGAAAATCCCGGACGCGCTCACCTTCCTCGCCGCCGAGCGCGAACACATCGACACCGCCGTCGCTGGCGATATCATCGGCATCCACAACCACGGCACCATCCGCATCGGCGACACCTTCACCGAAGGCGAAGAACTGCAATTCACCGGCATTCCCGACTTCGCGCCGGAACTCTTCCGCCGCGTCCGCCTGAAAGACCCGCTGAAAATGAAGGCGCTCTTGAAAGGGCTGGAACAACTCTGCGAAGAAGGCGCGACCCAGTTTTTCAAGCCGCTAATTGGCAACGACCTCATCCTCGGCGCGGTCGGCGTGCTGCAATTTGACGTCGTCAAAGAGCGGTTGAAAAGCGAATACAACGTCGATTGCCAATTTGAAGGGGTGAACGTCGCCACCGCGCGCTGGGTAGAAGCGCCGGACGACAAGGCGCTGAAAGCCTTTACCGACAAAAACCAGGCGAACCTCGCGCACGACCACTACGGCCAGCTGGTGTACGTCGCCCCCAGCCGCGTCAATCTGCAACTGACGCAGGAACGCCACCCCGACATCCGCTTTGCCGCCACCCGCGACCATTTGGCATAAAGCGCACCACGATAAAAAACGCCGCAGGATGACCCTGGCGGCGTTTTCATATGAGGCACAAAAAAACCGCCTGCAAAGCAGGCGGTCGAGAGCCGGGAGACAGAGGCGAATCAGCGAACCTGACTGCCGATGACACCGCCGAGGGCGGCACCGCCGAGAATCGCGCCGGTATCGCCGCCAATCATACTGCCCGCTGCGCCGCCAACAGCAGCGCCGATAGCGGTGTTGCGTTGCGCCGGGGTCAGGCTGTTGCATGCGCCGAGCGATGCGCCCAGCGCGAGTAGCAGGATGGCTTTGCCAATTACAGATTTCATGAGTTTCTCCTGTGAGTCAGCACTTGTGTGCGGGCGCAGTATGGCATAGCGGCCACGAAAATCGCCTGAACAAAGCCTTACTTTCCGGCAAGTCGTCGCCGTAGCTGGATTATTGCTTGTCCACCGCGTCCAGTTGCTGTTGGGTTTGTTGCACGCCCGCGTCGATTTGTTTCTTCGCCTTGTTGACGGTTTCGTCTTGGTATTTGAGCAGCGGATTGTCTTCGCGCGCGGAGGATTGCTGCGCAGGCGCCGTTTTCGGTTTGTCGTCGCAGGCGGTAAGCGCGGCAGCGAAGGCAAGTAGTAGCAGGGTTGTTTTTTGCATGGGAAACTCCTATGGGTGGTTAAAAGCGGGGCATGACTATAGCGCTATCGCGGCGCTGGCACCAGTCATCGCCGCCGATTATGGCGGCTGCAGCGGCAAGCCATCTTTCATTTAACCGCCGCTGTTCGCGGCTTCTTCCCCGCGCGGGTATGAATCAGCACCGCAAAATAGAGTACACCGGCCACGCCGATAATCGCCGGACTGACCGGCAAGTTGGCGTTAAAGGCGAGGGTGAAGCCGAGGATGGTTGCCATCGCGGCGAGCAGTGCGGCGATGGCGGCGCTTTGTTCCGGCGTTTTGGCGAGGCGGTTGGCGGTGTTCGCCGGGATGATGAGCAGCGCGATGACCAGCAGCAGACCGAAGTACTGCACGGTCGTGCCAATAAAGAGGCCGATGAGGAGGAGAAAAACGAGGTCGTAGCGGCGGCTCGCCGGGTATTCGGTTTTGGCAATCGCCGGGCTGACGGTCATGAGGATAAGCGGTTGCCAGAGGACGCGCAGGGCAAGGAGCGAGACGGCGGCGGCGATGGCAATGGCGACGAGGTCGTGCGCTTCGGTGGCGAGAATGTCGCCAAAGAGGTAGGCAAGCAGGTCGGTGCGCACGTTTTCCATTTGCGACATAACGAGGTAGCCCAAGGCGAGCGCGATATGCGACAGGCTGCCGAGGATGTTGCTTGGGTTTTCCCGCCCGCTGCGCTCAATGAGGTAGAGGAGCAACACCAGGAGCAGGGTGATGCTCCAGATACCGATGGCGGGCGGCAGGCCGAGCCAGAGCGCGAGGGCGATGCCGAGGAGGGAGGCGTGCGACAGCGCTTCGCCGAAGTAGACGAGGCGGCGCCAGCCGATGAGCGCGCCGATGGGCGCGGCGGCGGTGGCGGTGGTCAGCGCGCAGAGGCAGGGGATGAGGATATATTGGTAGAAGAACATGGGCTTATGGTTGCGGGTTGGGTGCTCTCCCCTGCTGCTGGGGAGAGGTCGTATTCTTATAGATGACTGTGGTCATGATGATGGGTGTAAATACCGATGGCGTCCAGATGCCGCCCTTCGCCCAGCATGTGGCGGAAGGCGGGGTTGCTGGCGACTGCTTCCGGGCTGCCGTGGCAACAGATGTGGCGGTTCAGGCAGAGAATGTGGTCGCTTGCGGCCATCACCAGATGCAGGTCGTGGCTGACCATCAGGACGGCGGCACGTTCGCTGCGCTGCCAGTCGCGGATGGTCTGGTAGTAGTCGCCGAGCGCCACCGGATCGATGCCCGCCGCCGGTTCGTCCAGCACGATGAGGTCGGGGCAGCGCAGCATGGCGCGCGCCAGGAGCAGACGCTGCGTTTCGCCACCGGACAGGGTTTGCAGCGGCGTGTCGAGCAGGTGGGCGATGTTGAGCCGCGTCAGCCACAGGCTTTTTGCCGCCTGCGGGATGTCGCGCACAAAGCGGCGCGCGGTGATGGGCAGGTCGGCGGGCGGGTGGAATTTCTGCGGTACGAAGCTGGTTTTCAGCCCCTTGATGCGGCTAATCGTGCCGCGCGAGGGGCGGTTGTGGCCGAGGATGAGCGAGAGCAATGTGCTTTTGCCGGCGCCGTTCGGGCCGACGATGGTGAGGATTTGGTCGCGACTGATGCTGAAATTGATGTCGTGTAGAATGTCGCGCCCGTTGGCGCTGAAGGCAATGTCGCTGAGGGTGATGAGAGCGCTCATGTGTGTCAGGATAAAAATGAAGTTATATGTTATCGGGTTTGGACGGGCGAACCAATGCTAATGCGGGTTAGCGTCGCGGTGCCGCGTCCGCTTGCGGGCAGTTTTGATTATTTGTGCCATGAGCCGATCGCGGTTGGCGCGCGGGTGCGGGTGCCGTTTGGCCGCGGACAGGTGATTGGCGTCGTCGTCGCCGTCGCGCCGGATGCGCTGGACGACGGCTCGCTGAAAACCGTCGCCCGCGTGTTGGACGACGCGCCGCTGCTGGACGCGCCGCTGCTCCAGTTGCTGCACTTTGCCGCGCGCTACTACCAGCACCCGCTGGGCGAAGTGGTGCAGGCGGCGCTGCCGAAACTGCTGCGCGAAGGGCGGGCGGCAACGCGCGACCTGCCGCGCTACTGGCGCATCACCGCCGCCGGACGCGCAGCGCTTGCCGGACGCCTCGGCGGCAAACAGGCGGCCGTTCTCAGCGCGCTCCATGAAAACGAAATCGACGAAGCCGCGCTGCGCGCCGCGCACCATTGCGGCGCGGGCTGGTTGCGCGACCTCGAAAAACGCGGCTGGCTGGAAGCACGCGCCCATTGGCACGGACTTGACGCCCCCGCCGCCGCCGCGCCGACGCTGAACGCCGAACAGACCGCCGCCCTCGCCGCCCTGCCCGACCGCGGCTTCACCGCCACCCTGCTCGATGGCGTTACCGGCTCCGGCAAAACCGAAATCTACATTCGCTGGATTGAGCGCTTAACCGCAGACGGCGGCCAGGTACTGCTGCTCGTACCGGAAATCGGCCTTGTCCGCACCCTCGCCGCCCGTCTCGCCGCGCGCCTGGGCGACCGCATCGCCGTGCATCACTCGGCGCTGGCCGACGGCGCCCGCCTCGAACAATGGCTGGCGGTACGCGCTGGCGACGCGCAAGTGCTGGTCGGCACGCGCTCCGCCGTCTTCGCGCCCTGCCCTGCCCTGCGCGGCATCATCATCGACGAAGAACACGACGCCGCCTACAAACAACAAGACGGCTTCCGCTACCACGCGCGCGACCTCGCCTTAAAACGCGCGCAACAGGCAGGCATCCCCATCCTTCTCGGCTCGGCAACGCCCTCGCTGGAAAGCTACCACCAAGTGTGGCGCGGCCACTGGCAGCATCTGCGCCTGACCGCACGCGCCGCCACGACAACGCCCCCCGCCATCCATCTGGAAAACATGGACGGCGCAGCGGCCAGCGGCGGCATGAGCCACGAACTCATCCGCGCCATGCGCCGCACCCTCGCCGACGGCGGCCAAACCCTGCTCTTTCTCAACCGCCGCGGCTACGCGCCGCTCCTGCGCTGCGACGCCTGCGACTGGCACGCCGCCTGCGACGCCTGCGACGCCATGCTCACCGTGCACACCGCCAGCCACCGGCTGCAATGCCACCACTGCGGGCGGGAACAACCCTTGCCGACGCGCTGCCCCGCCTGCCACAGCGACAGCCTGCACATGCTCGGCCTCGGCACGCAGCGCCTCGAACAAAGCGTCGCCCGCCAATTCCCGCAGGCGCGCCTCCTGCGCATCGACAGCGACAGCTACACCACCAGCCGCCAATTCGAAGCGGCGCTGGCACAAGTACAGGCGGGCGAAGTGGACATCATCCTCGGCACCCAATGGCTCTCCAAAGGGCACCACTTCCCGCGCCTGCACCTTGCCGTCGTCGTCGATGCCGACCAGGCGCTGTACAGCCTGGACTACCGCGGCGAAGAACGGCTGGCGCAACTGCTGGTGCAAGTCGGCGGCCGCGCCGGACGCGAAAGCCAGGGACAAATCTGGATACAAACGCGCCAGCCGCAGCATCCCGTCTTCACCGTCCTGAACAGCCCCTACGAAGACACCGCCCGCCGCCTCTACGAACAGCGCGCGCGGGCGCAACTGCCGCCGCACCGCGCACAGGTGGCACTGCTCGCCCGCCATACCGACGCCGAACGCGCCCTGCAAACCCTCGCCTTCACCCGCGACGGCGCACAACAGGCAGGCATCGGCCAAAACTGGCAATGGCTCGGCCCCGCGCCAGCCCTCATGCCGCGCAAAGACGGACAGCACCGCGCGCACCTGCTGGTGCAAGCCGACAGCCGCGCCGCCTTGCAAAAAGAACTGCCGCAACTGACCGCCTGGCTACAGGCACAGGGCAAGGCCTTTCGCGTGCGCGTCGCGGTGGACGTCGATCCGCTCTGGCTGGAATAAGGCGGCAAAAGCGCAGCAGAAGCGCTGAAAAAATTTACCATTTACAAGAACAAGCCGCTCCGCTACCATGCGCCGCCAATTTTCCGAAACAACACACAGGAGCGTGAAAATGGCCAAAGAATTCAAGGCGAAAAACCAGTACACCCCGAAAAAAGACGAAGAATACATGAGCGAGGCGCAACTCGCGCACTTCACCCGTCTGCTCGAAGACTGGAAAAACGAAATCCTCACCGACAGCGACCGCACCAAAGAACACCTGCGCGACGAACGCGCGCCGACGGCCGACCTCAACGACCGCGCCACGCAAGAAGAAGAATTCTCGCTGGAACTGCGCACCCGCGACCGCGAACGCAAACTGCTGCACAAAATTGACAGCGCGCTGGACCGCATCGCCCGCAAAGACTTCGGCTGGTGCGAAAAATGCGGCGAAGAAATCGGCATCCGCCGCCTGGAAGCGCGCCCTACCGCAGAACTCTGCATTGACTGCAAAGAAATCGCCGAACGGCAAGAACGTAACTTCCACGACGCCCGCTAAACGGCTGCCCGAAAACTCACGCGAAATCCACTATAATCGCGTCCACCCTGCGGGTGTAGCTCAATGGCAGAGCAGAAGCTTCCCAAGCTTACGACGAGGGTTCGATTCCCTTCACCCGCTCCAAATTATAAAAAAAGCGCCTTTTGGCGCTTTTTTGTTGCCGCTCCCTCCATCGCTTTGTCGCGTAGCGAACCGCTCAGCGCCCGCTTCTTCCTATTTCTGCACCCGTCGCACACCGGCGACGTCTTTCACTTGCGCGATGCGGTCAATGACGCGCGAGAGTTGTTCCATGTCGGTGATTTCCAGGCCGAAGCTGCCGTAGATGCGGTTGCGGTCGTCCTGTTGCATTTTGACGTTCAGGATCGGGATTTTTTCGTTGGCCAGTATTTGGCTGATGTCGCGCAGGAGATGCGGGCGGTCGAAGGCGTCAATGGCGATATCCACGGCGAATTGTCCGCCTGCGTTTTGGTTCCAGTGCACGTCCATGATGCGCTCCGGGTGCGCTTTGGCGAGGTGTTGCAGGTTGGGGCAGTCGGCGCGGTGGATGTTTACTCCCCGCCCCTGGCTGATAAAGCCGGTGATGGCAACCGGCGGCACCGGCTGGCAGCAGGTGGCGAAGTTCACCAAGAGGTTGTCCACGCCGGCGACGTCGATGTTTTGCCGGCTTTGTTTGCGCGGTGCCTTGACCGGGATGCGCGCGAGACGTTCGTCCAGCGTCGGCTGTTCGGCGTTTTTTTGTTGGCGCAGGGTGAGTTCGTGGATGACGCTCAGGACGCTGATGTCGCCAAAGCCGATGCCGGCGTAGAGGTCGGTCGTGCTGTGGGTGTTGTAGTGTTGGGCGAGTTCGTTCAGCAGTTTGTTGTCAAGCGGGACGCCAAGGCGGCGGCTTTCGCGCTCCAGCATTTCTTGTCCGGCCTGGACGCTTTTTTCTTTTTCGAGTTTTTTGAAGTAGCTGCGGACTTTGGCTTTGGCGCGCGCGCTTTGCAGGTAGCCGAGGTGGTCGTTCAGCCAGTCGCGGCTGGGGTTGGCTTCTTTTTGGGTGAGGATTTCAACGCTGTCGCCGTTTTTCAGCGCGGTGGTGAGCGGCACGATTTGTCCGTTCACTTTGGCGCCGCGGCAGCAGTGACCGAGCTGGGTGTGGATGTGGTAGGCAAAGTCCAGCGGCGTCGCGCCTTCGGGCAGGTCAACCACGCGCCCCTGCGGCGAGACGGCGTAAACGCGGTCGCGGAAGGCTTCGTTTTTGAATTGGTCGAAGACGACGTCGCCGCGGTTGTGGTCGCCGCTTTCGATCATGCGCCGCAGCCACTCGATTTGTTGTTCGAATTGTTTGCTGTGGCGCACGCCTTTTTCTTTGTAGAGCCAGTGCGCGGCGACGCCAAGCTCGGCGTGTTCGTGCATTTTGCTGGTGCGGATTTGTACTTCGATGACGCGGTTTTCCGGGCCGATGAGCGAGGTGTGCAGTGATTGGTAGCCGTTGGCTTTGGGGTGGGCGATGTAGTCGTCGAATTCTTCGGCGATGGGTTGCCACAGTTCGTTCACGACTGACAGGGTGTGGTAGCAGTCGGCCTCGTTTTCGACTTCAACGCGCACGGCGCGAATGTCGTTTAACTGCTCAAAGCGCAGGCCTTTGCGCTTCATTTTCAGGTAGATGCTGTTGATGTGTTTGACGCGGCCGTAGAGGCGTTTGACGGTGACACCGGCGTCGGCAAGTTTGTAGCGCAAGAGGTCGATGATGCGCGCGATGTAGCGCTCGCGGTCAACGCGCTTGCCTTCGAGTTCGCCGGAGATTTCCTGGTAGATGTCCGGCTCGAGGACGCGCAGGGCGCGGTCTTCGAGTTCCCATTTGAGTTGGGCGATGCCGAGGCGGTTGGCAAGCGGTGCCAGCAGGTCGCGGGTTTGCAGGGCAAGGCGCTGCTGTTCGGCGGCGGTGTAGCGGCTGAGGTCGCGCATGAGGACGACTTGCAGCGCGAGTTTCAAGATGACGGCGCGCATGTCGCTCGCCATCGCCAGGAGCATTTTGCGCAGGCGTTCGAGGTCGCTTTGTTCTTGTTCGTGCAGGTGGTCGATGAGGGAGAGGTCGTCCAGCGCTTGCAGGAGCGGGGTCGCGTTTTTGCAGGGGGTTTCTGCGAGCGCTTCGGCGTCGAGGTGTTTTTTCCGCCACGGCGCGACGAGGAGCCCCGCGGCGAGCAGGCTGGCGTCGCCGCGCAGGTCGAGCAGGAGTTTGATGAGCATCTGGCTGCGTTCGTCCGGCGGGGTCGGGGTTTGGGCGGCCAATTCCCAGGCGGCGGCGATGAGTTCACGCGCGGCGGTGTCGGTGTAGTGTTCTTGGGCGCTGATGAGCCAGGCGGGGTGGGTGGTGTTCATGGGTTTTGGTGGTTGGCAGATTGTTTACATTCGGGGCACAATTAGTGTATGTAAATTATAACGTGTTCAACGCACTTGAGTTCCTGGTAGCGGCAGGGTGAGTGTCTGTACACCTTGCTGCGTTGGCAGCAGGTCAATGTATAGGAATGCGCCGTCGCTGCGTATTCCCTCCGGCAAATGCGCCGGGTCGCGCAATACGGCAAAAGCCGCAAGGTAGCGGTTTGCGTTTAGCAGGCGCGCTTGGTAATCGCGCATTGAGGTGAGTCTGCACAAGCCGTTCAGCGGGGAGCAGAAGTCAAATACGGGATGCGGGGATGGCACAGCGGCCTCGCCGCGCGCGACCGCTGCCAGCAGTTCCGGCGCAGCGTAGCGAGTAAAGGCGCGAATGAAGTAGCGGGGTATATGCCGCATTGCAAATGAATAGGTTGCTGTTATCCAATCGCCATACACCTCTATTTCGCCCGACATGAAAAAGCGCCATTCGCCATACATCTGCGCCGCTAGCGCCAGTTGCGTGTTTGCCAGCGGCTGTAATTCGCCGCACGCTGGAGGTAGTGGTGTATTCGCGGGCAGCTCTGCTCGCATCGCCGCCAGCAGGCGCACGTTCTGCTCAAGCAGCGCCACGCCCAGCATGGAATCCAGCAGCAGGTTGTCGCTCAACAGCAAACGCCGCCCGATAACCGCCGTATCACACGCCGATTGCAGCGCCGCTTCTTGTTTGCCGCTGACAAAGCGGAAGGCATTAATTTCGCGCAGAGCAAAGAGGCGCGTAAATTTCGGTAAATTTTCAATGCTTGCCGCGCGGCGGAAATGGGTAAAGCGCAGCAACAGCGGCAAATCCGGCTGCAACGCGGCACGTTCTGCCGCAGGTAATGTCTGCCACAATGACAAGTTTTTCCACGCAACAGCGAGCGGCTCCGCTTCATCTCGCTCCATGCGTGGAATTTCCGACGGCAATGATGCTGTAGCCTCCAGCGTCGCCGTCAACGTGGCAAAACCGCTTGCGCCGCTGACCGGCGTGCGGGCGTTTTGCAACAGGGCAAGGTCGACAGGGGCTGGCGTGGAGAGTATGCAGAATGATGCGAGTAAGGCGGAAAGGGTGAGGATTGAAGCAAGCATGATGGTTGGCGCTATGTTCCTGCATCTACGTTAAAAAATGGTGCGCCGAGGCGCACCTTGTTTTTTATTGCAGGCCGCGTTGCAGGCGTTCTAGCACTTCGCGCACGTCCACGCTGATGTTTTCCACGGCGGCAAGCGCCTCCAGTTCGGCGCGCACTATGGCTTTGCGCGCGTCGTCCATGCGGCTGACGATGGCGTAGCCGTTCAGCATTCTCGCCGCGATTTGCGGGTTGCTGAGGAGGACGCGGCGGATTTGCCCGGCGGCGAAGCGGTAGCCGCTGCCGTCTTCGGCGTGGAAAACGGCGGGGTTTTGTTGCATCAGGGTGCTGACCAGCGCGCGGAAGCGGTTGGGGTTGTCCGGGTGAAATTCGGCGTCTTCGGCGAGCGCCGTGATACGCGCCAGTGCGCCTTCGCTTTCGTCTTTGGCCTGCACCGCAAACCATTTGTCCACCACCAGCGGCAGGGCGCGGTAGCGCTCCAGGAAGTCGGCAAGCGCTGTTTCGCGGTGCGCGTCGTGCTGGCAGTTGAGTGCGAGCAGGGCGTTCATGCGCGTGGTCATGTTGTCGGCGTTTTGGTATTCGGCCAGCAGTTGTTGGCGGAAGGGTTCGTCTTCAAAGAGCGCCAGGGTTTTTTCGGCCAAGCCGCGCAGTTTGCGGATGCCCGCGTCTTTGACGTTGTATTTGGGCGATGCTGCGACGGGCGCGGTTTCGAGCCAGTCCATCCAGTTGCGCCGCATTTTCAGCGCGAGGATGCGCACGATGCGGTCGTGCGCGGCAATGGCGGCGCTCATGTTCACCGGGTCGGGCAGGGTGTTGAGCAGGGTGTTGAGCGCCGGGATTTCGAGCAGCAGTGCTTTTTCGGCTTCGCTGCGTTTGTCGTGCGCCAGCACCGCCTGCATGATGTCGTACAGGGCGGCGCTGTTTTCGCGCAGTTCGCGCGGTTTTTTCAGTGCCTGTTCGAAGAGGCGGCGGTAGAGGATTTGCATGGCTTCGAAGCGGGCGAAGCCATCCGGCGCGTGCGAGACGATGGCGGCGAGTTCGTCGTTGTCGTAGCGGTGCTGGTAATAGACGGGCGCGGAGAAGTTTTGCAGCAAGACCGGGATGAGGTCGGCATCTGCCCGCTCGAAGGTCCAGGTGGCACTGTTTTTTTCGAGGAGCAGGGTTTGTTCGTAGTTGCCGTCGGCGAAGCGGTAGAGGCGGCCGCTGCGGTTGATGAGCGCGAGGCGGATGGGGATGACCAGCGGGCGCGGCGGGGTGACGGCTTCGATGTCTTGCATGGCGGCGACGGTGAAGCTGCGTTCGTGCTGGTTCCAGGAGGAGGTGAAGGTGATTTTCGGCGTGCCGCGGGTGGTGTACCAGTGGAAGAACTGGCCGGTGAAGTCGTATTCGCCGCCGTCGCTCATGGCTTGCGCGAAGTCTTCAATGCGCACCGCCTGGCCGTCGTGGCGCTCGATGTAGCGTTTCATGCCTTGTTGGAAGGCGACTTCGCCCAGTACGGTGTGGTACATGCGGATGATTTCCGCGCCTTTTTCGTACACGGTCGCGGTGTAGAAGTTGTCGATGGCGGCGTATTCTTGCGGCTGCACCGGGTGGCTCATGGGACCTGCATCTTCCGGGAATTGCATGGCGCGCAGGCGGATAACGTCACCGATGCGCTCCAGCGAGCGTTCGCCCAGGTCGGCGGAGAATTCTTGGTCGCGGAAGACGGTTAGCCCTTCTTTGAGCGAGAGCTGGAACCAGTCGCGGCAGGTGACGCGGTTGCCCGTCCAGTTGTGAAAGTATTCGTGGCCGATGACGGCGCGGATGCCGTGGTAGTCTTCGTCGGTCGCGGTGTCGGTGTCGGCCAGCACGAAGCGGGTGTTGAAGATGTTGAGCGATTTGTTTTCCATCGCCCCCATGTTGAAGTCGCTGATGGCGACGATGTTGAATTGTTTGAGGTCGTAAGAGAGGCCGAAGCGTTCTTCGTCCCAGTGGATGGCGTCAATCAGCGATTGCATGGCGAACGCGGTCTGGTTGATAAAGGCCGGTTCGGTGTAGAGGTTGAGGCTGATTTTTTTGCCTTTGGGCGTGGTGATGCGGCGGCTGACTTGCGCCAGGTTGCCCGCAACCAGCGCGAAGAGGTAGCTCGGCTTGGGATGCGGGTCGTACCACTGCGCGTAGTGGCGGCCGCCGGGCAGTTCGCCCTGCCCTTCCGGGTTGCCGTTGGAGAGCAGCACCGGGCAGGTTTTTTGGTCGGCTTCGATGCGCACGCGGTAGGTGGCAAGCACGTCCGGGCGGTCCAGCGTCGGCGTGATGCGGCGGAAGCCTTCGGCTTCGCATTGGGTGCAGTAGATGCCGTTGGAGCGGTAGAGGCCGGAGAGTTCTTTGTTGTCGTCCGGTTTAAGGCGCACCACGGTGTGCAGGCTGAAGCTGTCGGCGACGTTCTTCAACAGCAACTGCGCGCCGTCGTATTCGTACTCCGCTGCGTCAAGTGCTTTGCCGTTGATTTCGATGAGGTCAAAGGCGAGATGCTCGGCATGAAGCGCCACGTGTTTGTCCTGCGGCAGTTCCCAGCCGCTTTCGTCGTGGCTCGGCTGGCTGCGCACGATTTTCTGCACATGGCTGACCACGACTTCGCCATGGTTTTGCAGTTCGAATTTGATTTCGTGGTGTTTGACCGTGAAGGCTGGCGGTTGGTAGTCCGCCAGTCGGATGGTGTTCAGTGCCGTCATCTCGCTCCGTCCGTGATGGGTTGAGGGTTAGTGGGTCTGGTTTTTCGCCATTTGTGCTTCAACGACGGCGACCGCCGCCATGTTGATGATGCGGCGGGTGGTGGCGTTGTTGGTCAGCACGTGTACCGGCGCGTCCACACCGAGCAGCATCGGCCCGACCATGGTGGCGTCGGTAGCGGCTTTCAGCAGGTTGAGGCTGATGTTGCCCGCGTCCAGGTTCGGCATAATGAGCAGATTCGCCATACCTTGCAGGCGGTTGCCGGGGAAGACTTCCTGGCGCAGCTGCTCAATCAGCGCGTAGTCCGCCTTCATCTCGCCTTCGATTTCCAGATCGGGGCGACGCGCGCGGATTTTGGCGAGCGCGGCGTGCATGTGTCTGGCGCTCGGCAGGTCGGCGCGGGTGCCGAAGTTGGACGCCGACAGCAACGCGACTTTCGGCGTGATGCCGAACATTTCCACCGCTTTGGCGGCGTGCAGGGTGATGGCGGTCAGCTCGTCGGCGTTCGGGTTTTCATGTACCTGGGTGTCGGTGATGAAAATCGCGCCTTTCGGCGTCAGCATCAGGCTGAGCGCGGCCGGTTGTGTCATGTCGTCATGCAGGCCAAAGACGCCGCGCACGCGGCGCAGGTGGCGGTCGTAACGGCCAATCACGCCGCAAAGCATGGTGTCGGCATAGCCGAGTTTGACCAGCATCGCGGCGAGCGTCGTCGGGCGGGTGTTCATCTGTACCCGCGCTTCCGCCGGGTCAATGCCCTCGCGCGCGCGCAGCTCGTGGTAGGTGCGCCAGCATTCTTCATAATGCGGGTTGTTCATCGGCTCAATCAGCTGCACGTCTTTATCCAGATCGAGTTGCAGATGGTTTTCGGCGAGACGCTCTTCGATACGTTTGCGCCGGCCGATGAGAATCGGCTTGGCGATGCCTTCCTGCATACAGGCGATGGCAGCGCGGATGACGCGCACATCTTCGCCCTCGGCAAAGGCGACGCGCAGCGGGTTGGCACGGGCGCGCTCAATAATTGGCTTCATCGCAAAAGCGCTCTTGTTAAAGAGCAACGCCAGTTTCTCCTGATATTCGCGGAGGTTTTCAATCGGACGGCGGGCGACGCCGCTTTCCATCGCCGCCTTGGCAACCGCAACCGGAATGGTGGAAATCAGGCGCGGGTCAAACGGTTTGGGGATGACGTAATCCTTGCCGTAAACGAGCGCCTGCCCGCCATAAGCGGCCATGACTTCCTCGCCGGCAGGCGACTGGGCAAGATCGGCGATGGCATACACCGCCGCCATTTTCATCGCCTCATTGATAGTGGTCGCGCCCACATCGAGCGCGCCACGGAACAAGTAAGGGAAGCAGAGAACGTTATTGACCTGGTTCGGATAATCCGAGCGGCCGGTGGCAACAATCGCGTCATCGCGTACCTTATGCACCTCCTCCGGCATGATTTCCGGCACCGGGTTGGCGAGCGCCAGCACCAGCGGTTTCGCCGCCATCGTCTGCACCATCTCGCCGGTGAGCAGTCCCGCTTGCGAAACGCCGAGGAAGACATCCGCGCCAGAGAGCGCTTCCGCGAGGCTGCGCGCTTCCGTCTTGGCGACAAACTCCGCCTTGCGTCCGTCGAGCTTGCCGGGGCGGCCTTCATAAATCGGCCCCTTGGAATCGCAGACGATGATGTGCTCCTTCTTCACGCCCAGATTCACAAACATATCCAGACACGCCATACCCGCCGCGCCCGCGCCAGAGGCGACCACGCGCACCTGGGCGATGTCCTTGTCCTGCAAGCGCAATGCGTTGATGAGCGCCGCCGAGGCAATAATCGCGGTGCCGTGTTGGTCGTCGTGGAAAACCGGGATGTTCATCCGCTCCTTGAGGCGGTTTTCAATTTCAAAACATTCCGGCGCCTTGATGTCTTCCAGGTTGATACCGCCAAACGTCGGCTCCAGCGCGGCGACCGCTTCGATAAACTTCTCCGGGTCGGCCTGATCCACTTCGATATCAAACACATCAATCCCGGCAAACTTCTTGAACAGCACGCCCTTGCCTTCCATGACGGGCTTGCCGGCGAGTGCGCCGATATTACCGAGTCCCAGCACCGCCGAGCCGTTGGAAATCACCGCCACCAAATTGGCGCGTGAAGTGAGAAAGTCCGCTTGCAGCGGATCGGCCTCAATCGCCTGACAGGCAAACGCAACCCCCGGAGAATAGGCCAGTGACAAATCACGTTGATTGTCCAGCGCCTTGGTCGGCGTTACCGAGACCTTGCCCGCAGTCGGAAAGCGGTGATAACGCAGGGCTTCTTCCTTCAAAGAATCGCTCATGATGAAAAACTCCGTAGGTTGCGAAAAAGTTGCGTCAGTTTAACAGAAAGCCACAAACACGGGTGTCGGTTTTCAGGAAAAAAGCCGCTGCCGCCGCGCTTCAAACAGCATCACGCCGCAGGCGACCGACACGTTCAGACTCTCCATCCCTTCCGCCATCGGAATCTGCACGAGAAAATCGCATTGCTCGCGCAGGCCGTGGCGGATGCCCTCGCCTTCGTTGCCGACAATGACGGCAAGCGGCACGGTGAGGTCGGTCGCATAGAGCGACTGCGCCGCCCCGCCCGCGCCGCCGACCACCCAGATGCCCTGGCGCTGCATCCGCTCCACCTCGCGCCGCAGGTTGCTGACGCGGAACAGCGGCAGGATTTCCGTCGCACCACAGGCGACCTTTTCCACCACTGGCGTCACATCCGCCGCGCGGCTGTTGGGAATCAGCACCGCGTGCACGCCCGCCGCCGCCGCGCTGCGCAGGCAGGCGCCGAGGTTGTGCGGGTCCTGAATGCTGTCCAGCACGAGCAGCAGCGGCTTTTCCACGCCGGCGATGGCATCCGCCCAGTCCGCCGCCTGGCCGCGCGCCTCGCTCACTGCTGCCACACCCTGATGGCGCACGCCGGGCAGCATCATTTCAATTTCATACAGCGCGACTGTCTCGACCGGCACGCCGCGCGCCTGCGCCTCTCCCACCAGCGCAGTGAGGTTTTTCGATTTTTTGTTATCGGCGACATAGAGGCGCAAGACATGACCGTCTGCCAGTAATTGCTGCACGGTGTGAATGCCGCCGCTGATTTTTTCACGTTTCATAAGGACTCCAGATGAGAAAGAAAGAAGCCCTCCCGCGCCGCATGAATTTCAGGGCGGGGGAGGGTTTGTAGCGAGTGGCACCGGCGAATGTATTATCCGTACCCATGCCCTCCCGGGTGTCATGATTTTTTGGTTTTTCGCGATTTTGTGGCCGTTGTGGCTGCTGCCGTTTTTTTCGCTTTTGTTGCTTTCGGTTTGCCGGATTTTGCCGCTTTCTTCGGTGCAGCGGTTTTTGCTGTTTTCTTTTGTGCCGACTGTTCCCGTTTTTCCGCCTTGGTTGGCGGTATGTCGGCCGATTTTTTTCCTGCTGTTTTGACTGTTTTTTTGTCGGCGGCTTTCGCGGCTTTGCCCGCAATGGCTTTTGCCGCCTTTTTCGCCGGCTTTTTATCTTTGCCGTTTTCTGCCAGCCATTTGCCTTTATGCGCCAGCAATTCAAAATCGATTTTGCGCTCTTCGATATCCACTTTCGCCACCTGGATTTCCACCGCATCCATCAGGGCAAAGCGGGTACCGCTGCGCTCGCCATTTAAGGTAAAGGTTTCGGCGCTGTAGTGGTAATAGTCGTTTGTGAGTGCCGAGACGTGTACCAGGCCATCAATATAGATATCATCCAGCGTGACAAAGAAACCGAAGTTGGTGATATTGGCAATGCGCCCGGTGAATGTTTCGCCAATGCGATGACTCATAAATTCGCATTTAAGGAAATCCATTGCGTCGCGCGTTGCTTCGTCGGCACGGCGTTCGGTCATCGAGCAATGTTTGCCTTTTTCTACCATGCTTTCCGCGCTATAGCGGTAATTGTCGCGCGTGCCGCCCTGCAATTGGTGACGAATGGCGCGATGCACCAATAAATCGGGATAGCGGCGAATGGGCGAAGTGAAATGCGCGTAGTGTTCGAGAGCGAGGCCGAAATGCCCACGGTTCTCCGGTATGTAAATCGCTTGGCTCATGCTGCGCAATACCATGATTTCTATTTGCGCGAAATCGGGACGGTCGGCGCATTGCGCGAGTAATGCGGAGAATTGTGCCGGGGTGGCGTTATCCAGCGCGCCCTGCCATTTAATGCCGCGCTTGCCGAGAAAATCAATCAATTTGCCGAGACGTTCGGCGCTGGGATGGTCATGCACGCGGTAAAGCGCCGGCAATTTGTGGCGACCAATGTATTTGGCGGCGCAGATATTGGCGGCAATCATGCATTCTTCAATCAGGCGATGCGATTCGAGGCGCGCGCGTGCCTGAATGGTTTCTATCTTGCCTTCGCTGTCGTAAATGAATTCCGGCTCGCTCGCGTGGAAATCTATGACGCTGCGTGCCAGACGCGCCGCGCGCAAAATACCGTAAACGGTTTTCAAATTATCCAGCGGGCGCTGCAAGGCAGCAAAGGATTCGCGCACCATCTGGTTATCGAGGAATAATATTTCCTCGACGGTTTCGTAAGTGAGGCGGGCGTGCGAATGAATGACGGCATCGTGAAAGGCGCTGCGTTTGATGCTGCCATCCGGTGCCAGGGTAATTTCGCAGACCATCGCCAGGCGATCGACATTGGGATTGAGCGAGCAAAGTCCATTTGATAATTTCTCCGGCAGCATCGGAATGACGCGGTCGGGGAAATAAACGGATGTGCCGCGATTGTAGGCTTCAATATCGAGCGGGCTATCCGGGCGCACATAATGGGCAACGTCGGCAATGGCGACGTAAAGGCGGTAATTCTCGCCGCGCTTTTCGGCATAGACGGCATCATCGAAATCACGCGCACTAATGCCGTCAATCGTCACAAAGGGCAAATGGCGCAAATCGAGGCGGCCTTCGTAATCCTGGTCGCGCAGGGCATCGGGAATTTTCTCGCATTGTTCGCGCACGGCTTCGGGAAATACTGCCGGGATATTGTGGTTTTCAATGGCGATATCTACTTCCATTCCTGCCGCCATGGCCTCGCCCAATACCGCAACCACTTTGCCAATCGGCTGCTGAAAACGCGAAGGGTAGGCGGTGATTTCGCCAATGACGACTTGCCCCGCCTTGCCGCCGCCAAGGGCATCTGCCGGAATGATTAAGTGATGGGTCAGGCGGCGGTTATCCGGCAATAATGACCATACGCCCTGTTGTACGGCCAGTTTGCCCACGATGCGTTTTTGTGCGCGCTCCAGGATTTCCACCGGCGCGTAATCCTTGCGGCCGCGTTCGTCGGTATCCTTGACGCGGGCGAGGATTTTGTCGCCGTGCATCAGTTCTGCCATGTATTTGGGTGGAATGAATCCGTCCGGTTCACCATTTTCCGGGCTGAAAAATCCATAGCCTTCTTGATGCGCCACGACGAATCCGGAGATTAAATCCATTTTGCGTGCCACGCCGAATCTTCCTTGACGGTTGCACATGAGTTGTCCCGCACCGAGCATGGCTTTCAGGCGGATTTGCAGTTTTTCACTTTCTGCCGCGTCCATGTCAAAGGCACGGGCAATTTGTGCGAATGTGAGCAATTTGCCCTGCGCTTCCAGCCAATTCAAAATAAATTCGCGGCTGGGCAGGGGATTGTCGCCATATTTTTGTTGTTCGCGCGCGAAAAAGGGATCGAGTGTGCGCCATTGTTTAGCGTCTGTCATAATAAACTCCTTCAAGTCATGGGGCGCATCATACGCGACGCGCCCGGATAATTTCAATGATGGCGGGCAATATGGAAATCATGATGATAGCGAGCAAAATAAGCGTCAGGTTTTCTTTGACGATTTGTCGCTGTCCGAACCAGAATCCCGCATAGGAAAACAAGGCGACCCAGGCAATGCCGCCGATTATGTTAAAACGGAAAAACCGGCCATAGCGCATATGCCCCATGCCGGCAACAAACGGGGCAAAGGTACGCACAATGGGAACAAAGCGGGCGAGGATAATGGTTTTGCCGCCGTGTTTGGCATAAAAGGATTCGGTTCGCTGTAAATGGCTGCGGCGAAAGATGCGTGAATCGGGATTGGCAAAAAGGCGTTCGCCCAGGTATTTGCCCACGGCAAAATTGACGGCATCGCCAATAATGGCGGCAATGATGAGCAGCAATGCCATCGCATGAATGTTCATGCTGCCCAGCGCGGCAATGCTGCCGGCGGCAAACAGGAGGGAATCACCGGGCAGGAATGGCGTTATTACCAGGCCAGTTTCGCAAAAGATGATGGCAAAGAGAATGGCATAGATCCAGGCGCCGTATTGTGCGCTGAGTTCGCTTAAATGGCGGTCAATGTGGAGGATAAAGTTGATGGTGCCATGCAGGGCGCCGCTCATAAATAAGGCGGCGAGGAGGGCGATGAAAATAATGGCTGCAAGGGCAAGCCAAAGGCCGGTTTTTTTCGTCATTTTTTGGGTTTATGGGAAGACACAACGCGCATCATAAAAGAAAAAGCGCCGCTTGGCGCTTTTTCGTCATCCGTCAGGTTATGCTTTTCTGTACGGCCGTCAGCTTGATTTCCACTTTCCAGCCGGGGTGCGCCAATCTCGCTTGAACGCAGGCGCGGGCGGGCGCGCGTCCGGGCGCTGTCCAGCCGTCCCAAATGCGGTTCATCGCATCGTAATCGCCGAGGTCGGCAAGATAGATAGTCGCTTCGAGGATATGCGCTTTGTCCGAACCGCAACGCGCCAGCAGGGCGTCAATTTGTGCGAGTACGCTGCGGGTTTGGGCGGCCGCATCGGCGCTAGCATCTTCCGGCACTTGTCCACCGAGGTAGATGATGCCGTTGTGGATGGTCGCATCGCTATAGCGCGCTTCGGGGTCAATGTAGGTAATCATGGTTGCTCCGGTTACGATGAGGCGCGTCAGTCCAGTTTGCTCAAATCGCGCACGGCGCCACGGTCGGCGCTGGTGGCGAGCAGGGCGTAGGCTTTGAGCGCCGCCGAGACTTTGCGCGTGCGCGGTACGGCAGGTTTCCAGCCTTTGGCGTCCTGTTCGGCGCGGCGGCGGCTCATTTCTTCGTCGCTGATGTCAAGATGGATGCGCCGCGCCGGGATGTCGATGTGGATGGTGTCGCCGTCGCGCACCAGGCCGATTGCGCCGCCTGCCGCGGCTTCCGGCGAGGCGTGGCCGATGGAGAGGCCGGAGGTGCCGCCGGAGAAGCGGCCGTCGGTGAGCAGCGCGCAGGCTTTGCCCAGCCCCATGGATTTCAGGTAGCTGGTCGGGTAGAGCATTTCTTGCATCCCCGGGCCGCCTCTGGGGCCTTCGTAGCGGATGATGACGACGTCGCCCGCCTTCACTTTGCGCTTCAGGATGCCTTCGACGGCGGCGTCCTGGCTTTCGTAAACGATGGCGGTGCCGGTGAAGCGGTGGATGCTTTCGTCCACGCCGGCGGTTTTGACGACGCAGCCATTTTCGGCGATGTTGCCGTAGAGGACGGCAAGGCCGCCTTCCTGCGAGTAGGCGTGTTCGATGGCACGGATGCAGCCGTGTTCGCGGTCATCATCAACGCTGTCAAAGCGGCAGTTCTGCGAGAAGGCGGTTTGGCTGCGCAGGCCAGCAGGGCCGGCTTTGTAAAATTCGCTGATTTCCGGCGCGGGGGCATTTTTCAGGTCGTAGCGGTCAATCGCCGTTTGCAGGCTGGGGCTGTGCACGGTCGGCATGTCGGTGCGGATGAGTTTCGCGCGCGCCAGCTCGGCGAGGATGTTCATGATGCCGCCCGCGCGGTGCACGTCTTCGATGTGGTATTGCGGCGCGTTTGGCGCGACTTTGCACAGCTGCGGGATGCGGCGCGAGAGGGCGTCGATGTCTTTCATGCTGTAGTCCACGCCCGCTTCTTGCGCGGTGGCGAGCAGGTGGAGGATGGTGTTGGTGGAGCCGCCCATGGCAATGTCGAGGGTCATCGCATTCTGGAAGGCATCCCAGTTGGCAATGCTGCGCGGCAGGATGCTGGCGTCGCCGTCGCGGTAATAGCGTTCGGTGATGGCGACGATGGTGCGCGCGCCGTTCAAAAAGAGCTGTTTGCGGTCTGCGTGGGTGGCGAGGGTGGTGCCGTTGCCGGGCAGCGACAGGCCAAGCGCTTCGGTAAGGCAGTTCATCGAGTTAGCGGTGTACATGCCGGAGCAGGAGCCGCAGGTCGGGCAGGCATTTTTTTCGTAATCATCAACGGTGGCGTCATCCACTTCGGGGTCCACGGCGTAAACGATGGCATCGACCAGATCCAGCTTGTGTTTGGCGAGTGCGGTTTTGCCCGCTTCCATCGGCCCGCCGGAGACGAAAACGGCAGGGATGTTGAGGCGCATCGCCGCCATCAGCATTCCCGGCGTGATTTTGTCGCAGTTGGAGATGCAGATCATCGCGTCGGCACAGTGGGCGTTCACCATGTATTCGACGCTGTCGGCGATGATGTCGCGGCTGGGCAGCGAGTAGAGCATGCCATCGTGCCCCATGGCGATGCCGTCATCAACGGCAATGGTGTTGAATTCTTTGGCAATCGCGCCCGCTGCTTCGATTTCGCGCGCGACCAGTTGCCCCATGTCTTTGAGGTGGACGTGACCGGGGACGAATTGGGTAAAGCTATTGACCACGGCAATGATGGGTTTGCCGAAGTCGCTGTCTTTCATGCCGGTCGCCCGCCACAGGGCGCGGGCGCCGGCCATATTCCGTCCGGAGGTAGAGGTGCGGGAACGGTAAGGGATTGCCAATGCCATGATGTTTTCCTGTTGTTGTTAAAGACGAAAAAGCCGACCGCGGGCGGCCGACCTAGAAGGGTTGCAAGGCGTCAGAGCGTGCCGCTGAGATTATGCGCCGAAGGGTCGTTGGAAATCTCGAACATGGTGACGACTTCTTTCACGCCGGTCACGCGGCTGGCAACACTGGCGGCCGCTTCCGCTTCTTCGCGGCTGACGATACCGAGCAGGTAGGTGTAGCCGTGCTCGGTGACAACTTTCACCCGCGTCGGATCAAAGCCGGGCAGCTTGATATCCAGCAGCGCGGTTTTAACTTTCGCGGTCTGTTTGGAATCGTAAGCGCGCTCCATAAAAGTACTGCGGCGACCGATAACCAGCTGGTTCTCGACCCGTTTGACGCCAGGGACGGATTTCGCCATGGCGGTGATTTGCTGGCGGATGTTGTCGTCAAACGCCTCGCCGGTGAGCAAGACCATGCCGTTGTAACCGGTCACGCTGACGTTGCTGTTATCGGCGAGCAGTTTATTGCTGGCGATGGTGCCTTTTACTTTGACTTCCAGCGTATTGTCGTCAATCAGCGTCCCGGTTGAACGGCGGTCGTGCGCAACACCAACGCCTGCTGTCGCCGCACCTCCCAACAAGAGCGGAGCACAGCCCTGTAACAGTAAAGTCGCGATAAGTAGTGAAAGAATTTTTTTCATAAACCAGCAAATATCCGCTTTTGATTCAAGATGCCGCATTATATAGCGCCCTCCGCCCATATGCCATATAGCAATCGCTGTAAAGCCCTGTTCGGCGTTGCGTCGCCTCACCATACAACAGCGTACTGTCTTCGCTCAGTCCCTTGATACAGAACAGAACTTAGCATGTATTACTATAGCGTCCCACAGAAACCCTTTTCTTCTGCGTGAGATAGCCAAAATAAAAAAGCGAGCCTTGCGGCTCGCTTTTAAGCGGACAATACCGATTAGAAGTCGTGGCGAACACCAACAACCACTTTGTAGTTTTCGTCAACGCCTTTAGCACGCGGATCGTAGTAAGCGCCTTCAACCCAAGTGTAGGTACGTTCGCTCAGGTTGTATTGGTAACCCAAAGCGTATTCGAACCAGTCGTTCTTGCCTTTGTTGTCGTCGTAACCAAAGCCAGCGCGGAAGGTGTTGTTACCGAGGTAGTATTCACCAGCCAAGTTGTAGTAGCTGTCAGCCTTGTCTTGTTTTTCGTAACCAAAGCCAACTTTGAAGGTGTCGTTCTTGTAGCCGACTGAACCGCCGTAGTATTTGTCGGTTTTACGGCCAGCGTCACGAGATTGGTAAGCACCACCAGCGAAGATACCGTTGGCATCGTAGAATGCAGCGGCTTCCCATGCATCAATGCCTCTGGAGTCAGAAGTGGTGATAACGCTGTTATCGCCATCCAGAACCATTGAAGCGCCGAGCTTGAAGCCAGACATATCCGGGCTGACGTAGCTGATAACTTTGCTCAGACGGTTCGGACCGTGGTGGAATTCACCAAAGTAAACGTCTTGGAAGTTATCGTTGAAGCTGGTAGCTTGTTTGAACAGGGTGTCTTGACGCCCCAGAGTCAGGGTACCGAAGTCACCGCGCAGACCGAGGTAAGCATAACGGGTACCTTCTTTGCCGCTCAGACCATTGTCATAAGCGTTGAATTCAAAGCGGTAGAATGCTTGCAGACCGCTGCTCAGGTCTTCAGTGCCACGGATGCCGAAACGGGCAACGCTACGGTCCAGATCCCAATTGTTTTTCTTGTCGCCATTAAATTTTTTGGCAACAACAACGGAGTGAGCCATTGAACCATAAAGGGTAGTAGTGTTTTCTGCTTGTGCAACGCCAACCACAGCGGCCAGAACGCCCAAAGCAATCAGTGATTTTTTCATGATAGTCTCCTAGCAATAGCTAAATTCAATTTCGCGGATCGCCTAATCCGGGGTCAATAATACTGGCTTTTTTGTGGCCGTGCAACCATTTTGTTGCATAGAACCAACAACGTTTTTTTTGTTGTTATTTTACAACTCGCTATCTGTCTGCGCGCGCAGCCCCAGTGCGATATTGTCAAAATCTTTTTTGCTTTTGCGATGATACGGGATTTTTCTGGTGCGCTATCGCGCTGCCTCGCACCAGACAAAGGCGACGGCGTAGTCGTGTTCGTCGCTCAGGCTCAGATGGATTTGCGCGATGTGGCGCGCGGTTTGCATCGTTTGTACGACAATGGTCGGCGCGAAGGCGGGAGCGCCGAGGGCGTTCTTGCTCAGGCAGATGGCGGGCATGACCAGTGGCGCACGCAATCCTGTTCCAAAGGCTTTGCCGAGTGCTTCTTTTGCCGCCCAGCGCAGCGCAAGGTAGCGCACCGGATCTTTTTGCGCGGGCAGTTGTGCCAGTTCGTCAGGGTGCAAAATTTTTTCGGCGAGGCGTTGGCCGTGTTTTTGGTAAAGCGTGGCAATGCGGCGTTTGTCGATGATGTCGGTTCCGATCATTTTTGTGATGTGGATGTGAAAAAAGCGGGACTTGCCCGCTTTTTGGTATTGCTGGCACTTCAGGCTTTATCCAACCCGAATGCTTCGTGCAGGGCACGCACGGCGAGTTCGAGGTATTTTTCGTCTATGCCCACGGAGATTTTGATTTCCGAGGTGCTGATGATGTGGATGTTGATGCCTTCTTTGGCAAGTGCCTGGAACATGGTGCTGGCGACCGCCGCGTGCGAGCGCATGCCGACGCCGACGATGGAGACTTTGGCGATGTTTGAGCCGTGGATGACGACGCCGGTTTCCGGCGGGAAGGTTTTGCGCAGAATTTCGACGGTTGTGTCGTAGTCGCCGCGCGGCACGGTGAAGGTGAAGTCGTTTTTGCCGTCAATGCCGATGTTCTGGATGATCATGTCCACGTTGATATTGGCCGCGCCAACGGGGGCGAGGATTTGGTAGGCGATGCCCGGCTGGTCGGGGACGTCCACGACGTTGACTTGGGCTTCGTCGCGACTGAATGCGATTCCGGTGATGATGGCTGATTCCACAGGGTTCTCCTCTTCGAGACTGATCAGGGTGCCTTCGCCGTCCTCGAAGCTAGAGAGGACGCGAAGCGGGACTTTGTATTTGCCGGCAAATTCGACCGAGCGGATTTGCAGTACTTTCGAGCCGAGGCTGGCCATTTCCAGCATTTCTTCGAAGGTGATGCGGTCGAGTTTGCGCGCTTTGGGTTCGACACGCGGGTCGGTGGTATAGACGCCATCGACGTCGGTGTAAATCTGGCATTCGTCGGCGTGCAGGGCGGCGGCAAGGGCGACGGCGGTGGTATCGGAGCCGCCACGGCCGAGGGTGGTGATGTTGCCGTGTTCGTCCACGCCCTGAAATCCGGCGACGATGACGATTTTGCCTGCATCCAGATCGCGGCGGATGTTGTCGCTGTCGATGCCTTTGATGCGCGCTTTCATGAAGGCGCTGTCGGTGAGGATTTTTACCTGGCCGCCGGTGTAAGACACCGCCGGTACGCCGCGTTTTTCGATGGCGATGGCGAGCAGGGCGATGCTGACTTGTTCGCCGGTGGACATCAGCACGTCCATTTCGCGCGGGCTGGGACGCTTGTGGATGTCGTGCGCGAGTGCGATGAGGCGGTTGGTTTCGCCGCTCATCGCCGAGACGGTGACGATGATGTCGTTCCCCGCTTTTTGTGCGGCGATGCATTTTTCGGCGACGTTTTCGATGCGCTCCACCGAGCCCATCGAGGTGCCGCCGTATTTTTGTACGATCAATGCCATGTAATGCTCCTCAGTTTTTTTCGGGCAGGACTTGCGCCAACGCGGCAAGCGCGGCGGAAAGGCCTGCGGGGTTTTTGCCGCCCGCTTGGGCGAAATCGGGGCGGCCGCCGCCCTTGCCGCCGATGTGTACGGCGAGTTCGCGGATGATGTTGCCCGCATGCAGGCCGTTCGCTGTTTTGCCGACGCTGACGATGAGGCGGGCGGTGTCGTCATCCACGCTGCCGATGACGACGACGTCCGCGCCGAGGCGGTCGCGCAGTTGGTCGGCGGTGTCGCGCAGGGTGGCGTTGTCAATGCCGTCGCGTTGCAGCGCCAGTGTTTTCCAGCCGTTGATGACCTGGATTTCGGCACCGCCACCGTCGCCGCCTTGGGCGAGTTGGCGCTTCAGCGTTTGTACTTCTTTTTCCAACGTTTTCAGTTGTTGTTGCAGGGCGCTGATGCGCTCCGGCAGGTGTTCACCGTCGGTTTTCAGCAGCGCCGCGCTTTCAGTGAGCAGGGCGTCGCTGTGCGTGAGGTGTTCCAGCGCGGCAAGGCCGCAGACGACTTCGATGCGGCGCACACCAGCGGATACGGCGCCTTGCGAGACGACTTTGGCGAGGCCGATTTCGCCGAGGCGGCCGACGTGCGTACCGCCGCAGAGTTCGATGGAGAAGCCGTCGTCGCCCATGCTGACCACGCGCACGACGTCGCCGTATTTTTCGCCAAAGAGCGCCATCGCGCCTTTTTTCTGCGCGGCGTCGCGGCTCATTTGTTCGATGACGACCGGCGCATTGCCGAGTATTTGCGCGTTCATCATTGCTTCTACTTGCGCGATGTCTGCGGCGCTGAGCGCCTTGTCGTGCGAGAAGTCAAAGCGGGTGCGGCGCTCATCGACGAGCGAGCCTTTTTGTTGGACGTGCGTGCCGAGGGTGCTGCGCAGCGCTTTGTGCAGCAGGTGGGTGGCGGAGTGGTGGCGCTTGATGGCGGCGCGGCGTTCGCGGTCGATTTCTGCTTGTGCGGTTTCGCCGACGCTGATGTCGCCCTGTTCGACGTGGCCAATGTGGAGGAAAGCATCGCCCTGTTTTTGTGTGTCTTCGACGCGGAAAACGCCGCTGGTGGTGCGCAGGGTGCCGCTGTCGCCAACTTGTCCGCCGGATTCGCCATAGAACGGGGTACGGTCAAGAACGACCACGCCCCGCGCGCCGGCATCCAGTTTGGTGACCGCTTTGCCGTCGGCGAAGATTTGCATGATTTGTGCGCTGCCGCTTTCTTTTTCGTAGCCGTCAAAGGCGGTTTTGCCGCTGATGTCCAGTTTTTGCGCGGCATCGAATTTGCCCGCCGCTTTGGCGCGCTCGCGCTGTTCAGCCATTGCTGCGTCATAGCCGTCCATGTCCAGCGTCAGGCCGCGTTCGCGGGCGATGTCGGCGGTGAGATCGACCGGGAAGCCGTAGGTGTCATACAGTTTGAAGACAGTTTCGCCGGGGATTTCTGTGCCGCGCATTTCGCCCAGCGCTTTTTCCAGCACTTCCAGCCCCGCTTCCAGCGTCTGCGCGAAGCGCTCTTCTTCGCGGCGAACCGCATCGGTGATGCGCGCTTCGGCTTCGACGATTTCCGGGTAGGCCTCGCCCATCTCGGCGACGAGTGGCGCGACCAGTTTGTAGAAGAACGGCTGATTTTGCCCGAGTTTGTAGCCGTGGCGGATGGCGCGGCGCATGATGCGGCGCAGGACGTAACCGCGGCCTTCGTTGCCTGGCAGGACGCCATCAACCATGAGGAAGACGGTGGCGCGGATGTGGTCGGCGATGACTTTGAGCGAGGTTTGCGCGAGGTCATCACAGCCAGTCGCTTCTGCCGCGGCGGCAATCAGGTTGCGGAAGATGTCGATTTCGTAGTTGGAATGCACGCCCTGCAACACGGCGGCGATGCGCTCCAGCCCCATGCCGGTGTCGATGGACGGACGCGGCAGCGGTTTCATCGTGCCGCTGGCGTCGCGCTCAAATTGCATGAAGACGATGTTCCAGATTTCGATGAAGCGGTCGCCGTCTTCTTCCGGCGAGCCGGGCGGACCGCCCCAGACGTCCGGGCCGTGGTCGTAGAAGATTTCCGAACAGGGGCCGCAGGGGCCGGTGTCGCCCATCGCCCAGAAGTTGTCCGATTCGTACTTGGCTTTGCCCGGTTTGTCGCCGATGCGGATGATTTTGTCCTCCGGCAGGCCGACTTTGTCGCGCCAGATGGCGAAGGCTTCGTCGTCTTCGTGGTAAACGGTGACGCAGAGTTTTTCCGGCGGCAGGCCGAAGACTTGCGTCAGCAGGTTCCAGGCGAAGGGGATGGCTTCGGCCTTGAAGTAGTCGCCAAAGCTGAAGTTGCCGAGCATTTCAAAGAAGGTGTGGTGGCGCGCGGTGTAGCCGACGTTTTCCAGGTCGTTATGCTTGCCGCCGGCGCGCACGCAGCGCTGCGAAGTGGTAGCGCGCTTGTAGTCGCGTGATTCGCTGCCGGTGAAGATGTCCTTGAATTGCACCATGCCCGCGTTGGTAAAGAGCAGGGTCGGGTCGTTACCCGGCACCAGCGAGGAGGAATGGACGATTTTGTGGCCGTGTTCGGCGAAGTAGTCGAGGAAGGCGCGCCGGATTTCGGCGGTGGATTGGGGGGGGTTATGCTTCATCTTGGGTTGCTGTCATTGCTTGCTGGATTTCTTCGTAACTGAAGCCGCGCTGCGCCATGAAACGCTGCCGCTTCGCCCGCTCCTGCGGCGTCGTCGCCGGAGCGCTGTATTTTTTTTGGTAAACCTCACGGGCGGCGGCGAACCAGTCGGCGCTATCGAGGGTCTCGCGCAGAAGTTCACCACGGATGCCGCGCGCTTCCAGTTCGTGCCGTATTTTCAGGCGGCCGTAACCGCGGTGACCGCGCAGATAGCTTTCGGCAAAGCGGGCGTCGCTTTGCCAGCCGCGTTCCGCGAGGGTTTCGAGAACGGCGGCGACGTCTTCGGCGGGAAATTCGCCCAGTTTGGCGGCAAGCTCGGCGCGGCTGTATTCGCGCCGACCGAGCGCCGCCAGACAGCGCGCTTCTATCGCACGCCGGGCGTCATCAGAAGAGCTCATTGCCGTCCGTGACGGGGGCTTCGCTGGCCTCTGCGTCGTCACCGCTATCTTTGCTTACCGGCAGTTCGGCATGGGCGTTGCCGATGTAGTGTTCACGGATTTTGGCTTCGATTTCGGCGGCAAGTTCCGGTTTTTCGGTGAGATAGGCGCGGACTTTTTCTTTGCCTTGGCCGATTTTGTCGCTGCCGTAGCTGTACCAAGCGCCGGATTTCTGGATGACGTCAATCGCCACGCCGAGGTCAATGATTTCGCCGATGCGCGAGATGCCCTGACCGTAGAGGACGTCAAATTCTGCCTGTTTGAAGGGCGGCGATACTTTGTTTTTCACCACTTTGACGCGGGTTTGGTTGCCCAGTACTTCATCGCCTTCCTTAACGGAGCCGATGCGGCGGATGTCGAGGCGCACTGAGGCGTAGAACTTGAGCGCGTTACCGCCGGTGGTGGTTTCCGGCGAGCCGAACATCACGCCGATTTTCATGCGGATTTGGTTGATGAAGATGACCAGCGTGTTGGCGCGCTTGATGTTGGCGGTGAGTTTGCGCAGCGCCTGGCTCATCAGCCGCGCTTGCAGGCCAACGTGCGAGTCGCCCATTTCGCCTTCGATTTCCGCTTTGGGCGTGAGGGCGGCGACGGAGTCAATGACGATGACGCTGAACGCACCGGAGCGCACCAAGGCGTCGGCGATTTCCAGCGCCTGTTCGCCGGTGTCGGGTTGGGTGATGTAGAGGTCGTCGGTATTGACGCCGAGTTTGCGCGCGTAAATCGGGTCGAGGGCGTGTTCGGCATCAATAAAGGCGGCCGTGCCGCCTGCTTTTTGCGCTTCGGCGATGACGTGCAAGGTGAGCGTCGTCTTGCCGGAAGATTCCGGGCCGTAGATTTCGACGATGCGCCCGCGCGGCAGGCCGCCGATGCCGAGCGCGATGTCCAGCCCCAAAGAGCCGGTAGAGATGGCCTGAATGTCGTGTTCGGTGGTCTGGTCGCCAAGACGCATCACCGTGCCTTTGCCGAATTGTTTGTCCAGCTGTGCCAGCACCGCTTTCAGCGCTTTTTCCTGTTCTTCCGAGATTTGTTTGCTCATAAATTTCCGGTTTTTTGGGGGTTACTGCATGGCCTTCAAGGCCTCAAGTTTGCGCGCAATCATAGCATTATCAGGGGTGTCTTTCAGCGCCTTTTCGTACTCCGCCTGCGCCATTTGTACGTATAAACGGGCGAGGTTGACCCGCGCCGAGGTGTGGTCGGGATGTTTTTCCAAAAGCGCGCGCAGGGCGGCTTCGGCGGCGGGCAAATCGCCACGTCCGGCGTAAATCACGGCAAGCGCGTTGCCCGGCTGCGGCAGGTCGGGGAAGTTCGCCTGCATCATTTTGTACCAGCGCTCCGCTTCTTCGCTGCGGCCGAGCTGCATCAGCACCAGTCCCTTGAGGTAGGCGGCGCGGCTGTCGTCGGGGCGGGTGGAAAGGCGGGTTTCCAGTTGTTTCAGCGCGCCGCGCGGGTTGCCGTTTTCCGCCATCGACTGCGCCTGCGCGTAGCCTGACCACGGCGGGCTGGCTTCTTCTTCGGCGGCGGTTGGTTTGGGCGTGGCGCTATCGGGCGCGGGCGGCGGGGCCGTGGTCGCGGTGCCGGTAGGCGGCAACGGCTGCGTGGTGTCGCCCTCGCCGCCGGTCGGGTCGGGCGCCTTTTCCGGGCTTGCCGCGTTTTCTTTATGCGCCGCACTGTCGTCGGGCTTTTTCGCCGCTGCCGCTTTTTCTTCGGCAGGCGGCGTTTCGGGCGGTGGCGAGAGTTTGATGGTCTCGATGGTAGGGTCGTCGTCGGGCGGTGCGGATGGCGCTTCTGCCACGGGGGTTTCTTTCGCCGCATCCGGGGGCTGTTTGGCTTTTTCCTGCGCTTTTTCTGGCGTCAGCGTGTCGCCCTGCACCGGCAGCAGCGCCACCGGCGGTTCGTCCTGCGCCCAAGCGGGGGCGAGCAGGGCGGTTAGAAGGAAGAGCATGTAACGTGTCATATATATGTCTCCTGTAAAACTTTCCCCTGTGGGGAGAGAAATCGCTTTATTCCCGCCAGCGCAGCACCCGCCGTTCGCAGACGCCGAGCAGCCACGACAGCACGATGCCAAGCAACGCCAGCAGGGTCACGCCGGCCAGCAGCTGATCCATCTGGTACAGCTGTCCGGCGGCCGCGATGTAGGCGCCGACGCCACGGTCGGCGTTCATCATTTCCGCCACCACCAGCATGGTGATGGCGATGGAAATGGAGATGCGGAAGCCGGCGAAGATGCCCGGCATCGCCCCCGGCAGGATGATTTTGCGCACGATGGCCGCAGGCGGCAGCCCGAACGACTGTCCCATGCGGATGAGGTTGCGATCGACGTTATCGACCGCCGCGTAGGTGGCAATCACCGTCGGGAAGAGCGTGCCGATCAAAATCGTCGCCACTTTCGAGCCTTCGTCAATGCCGAACCAGACGAGAAACAGCGGCAAGAGCGCGATTTTCGGCACGGGAAAGAGCGCCGATACCAGCGGCAGCAGCGTGCCGCGCGCCACCCGCGACAGACCGATCATCAGGCCGATCATGATACCGAGCGCACTGCCCAGTCCCCAGCCGATGAGCAGGCGGCGCAGGCTGGCGCCGAGATGCAGCCACAGTTCGCCGGACAGCAGCAGGTTCTGCAATTGCACGATGATTTCCGCAGGCGAGGCGATAAAGGTGCGGCTAATCCAGCCGGCGCGCACCGCCATTTCCCACAGGGCAAGCAGCACGGCGAAGGTCGCCCAGCCCATCCAGCGCGGCGCCGCACCGCCAAATGCGCGCGCCCGCAGCGGCACGGGTATGCGTTTCTCGCTCATCCTTCCAGCTCCCGTTCTGCCGCGCGCGCTTCGTCGCGCATCAACTGCCACAGTTGCCGCTCTACCGCCTGCAATTCGGGCGCGTGTTCATCGCGCGCATCCAGCGGCGTATCGAGCGCGACCACTTCGCGTACCTGCCCGGGACGGCGCGACATCACCACGATTTTGTGGCCGAGGCGCACCGCTTCGCGCAGGTTGTGCGTGACGTACGCCGCGGAAAACGGCGCCGCCGACCACAACCGCACGAAATCATCGAGCAGCAAATCCTTGGTCTGGCTGTCGAGGGCGGAGAGCGGCTCGTCCATCAGCATCACCGCCGGATTGACCGCGAGCGCGCGGGCAATCGCCACCCGCTGTTTCATCCCGCCGGAAAGCTGGCGAATCCAGGCATGGGCAAATTCGGTAAGCTGGGTGCGCGCCAGCACGTCATGGATGCGCTCGCGCCGCTCTGCCGCCGAGAGCGGGTGCTGCTCCAGCACCAGCGCGATATTATCCGCCACCGTGCGCCACGGCAGCAGGGCAAAATCCTGAAAGACGAACGTCAGCGGGTTAAGCGATGCCGCAGGCGGCGCGCCTTCCATCCACACCGTGCCCTGCTCGGCGCGCTCCAGCCCGCCAATCATCCGCAGCAGCGTTGACTTGCCGCAGCCGGACGGGCCGATGATGCAGACAATCTCGCCCGCCTCAATCGCAAACGACACATCCTGCAACACCAGCCGCCCGTGATAGCGGTGGGAAATGCCCTCAACCAAAAGCCGCATCAGTCTGCCAGCAGCGCGTTTATGTCCAGCGTATCCGGCACCAGCTTCTGCGCCTTGAACCAGCCGATTTGCTTGCGCACATCGTCGCGGTTCAGCCGCGCCTCCGGCGAAATCAGCATCGCGCCCTCGCGGATGAGGCGGCTCGCCTCCTCGGCGCTGCGATCGACGTACACATATTTATGAATAGCGGCGATGACCGCTTCCGTTGCCGCCGCATCCAGCGATTTATCCACCAGCGCCGCGTTGTAATCCGCCGCGCCCTTGGCAAACGCGCGCTTGAATGCCGCCATCTGCTCAGGCTTCTCCTGCGCCAGCTTCGTGCCGGTAAAGAGTACCGTCACCTGATAGCCCGGCAGGAAATCCACCACCTTGCCAATCTCGACCGCCGCCCCCTTGGCGACCAAATCGGCGGCAATGCCCGGCTGGGCGACGGCAACGTCCACCTTGCCCGCCTGCAACGCCGCGGCGATTGCCGGCATATTGTTCAGCGCGACCGTCTTCACCTTCGCCTCCACCTTGGCGGCAATCTGCGCGCCCATATATTCAAACGAAGAGCCTTGGGTGGTGATGGCAAAGCGCTTGCCGTCCAGCTCCATCGGCGACTGCAAACCGCCGTCAAACGCCGCCTTGCTGGCGAGGATTTTATGCCCCGGCACGCCGTCGGCTTCCTCCAGCGCACCGCCAAAAATACGCACCGTATCGCCGCGCGCCGCCAGATTCAGCAGCCCGCCGGACACGGCAGTCACGCCAAAATCAATATCGCCGGAAGCAATGGCAACCGCCATCGCCTGCGCCGCCTGAAACGGCACCAGCTCGGCATCCAGCCCCTCGGCGGCGTAATAGCCTTTTTCTTTGGCAATAAAACTGGGCGCATGCGAAGGCAGGGCGATATAGCCGACCTTCACCTTGTCCGCCGCCTGCGCGGCAAACGCCGCTACCGCCAAAACCGCCGCCAGCGCGGCGCGCAACATAGCTTTCATAAAACCTCCGGTAAAAAACCGCGCAACCACGCGCGAAGGCGGCTTTTTAACATAGCGGTAAGGGTTGTTCAAGCAGCAGCGGCGCAGCCAGCGCGCGTTGGACTCGGTAAAATGCCCTCCCCTAATCAATCCTTACACCGCAAAAACATGAAGCAACCCCCAGATCCCGCCACCCGCATCAGCAAGCGCCTCAGTTTCATCCTGCGCCACCAACCACAAAGCATCGGCATCACCCTCGATGCGCAGGGCTGGGTAGACGTCGCCATCCTCCTGCAACAACTAAACGCGCACGGCACTGCCATTGACCGCGCCCTGTTGGACCACGTCGTCGCCACCAACCCGAAACAGCGCTTCAGTTACGATGCGAGCGGCACGAAAATCCGCGCCAACCAGGGACATTCCGTCGCGATTGACCTCGCCTACACCCCGTGCGTGCCGCCGGAGACGCTTTATCACGGCACCGCACGCAGCACCTTCGCCGCCATCCGCGAAAGCGGCGGGCTGGACAAGCGCACGCGCCACCACGTCCACCTCTCGTCCGACGTGGAGACCGCGATGAAAGTCGGCCAGCGCCACGGCAAACCGCTGGTGCTGCGCATCGCAGCTGGCGAAATGCAGCGCGACGGCCATGTGTTCTACCAGAGCGACAACGGCGTCTGGCTCACCGAGCACGTCCCCCTCGCCTATATCAGCGCCGACGCTTAACCAAATTGCAAGAAACGCCCGCGCCCAAACCCCTAAGAATCCGTGAAAAACTATGCTTTTAACGTCCTGTGTAGTGACCAAAGCGAGGCAAGTCGCCGATATGTCCCCTCTCCCGTGGGAGGGTTAGTGTGGGGGCAGCAACTGTGAAAAATTGAAACCTCATCCCGCAAGTTGCATACGCGCACCCGCCACGGCAAAACCAAAGGGCGTCCAACGGACGCCCTTTAATATTTCTGCACACACAACCGTTTGAATTTCTGCCTACAGCTAATTTCAAACAACCCAATTCTCCAGCCGCAATCCTTCAACCCGCTGAAACTCCGCAAGATTATTGCTAATCAGCACCAATCCCTCGCTGCGCGCATGTGCGGCGATGTGAATGTCATTGCCGCCGATAACTTTTCCTGCCTTTTGCAGCTGAAAGCGGATATTTCCATAGTGATACGCGGCTTTAAGCCCGTAGGGCAGGATTTCCAGACGCGAGAAAAAATCTTCGAGATCCGCGCGGTTACGTTCAGGCCACGCGCTTTTTTCCACCCCGAAACACAGCTCGGCGGCGGTAATACTGCTGATACAGAGCTGCGAAACCAGGCGGTTGAAGCGCTCCTGCATCCCCGCAGGCCGGTTCTTCATCGTATAGATGATGGTGTTGGTATCCAGCATATAGGTCAGCATTACCAGTCTTCCCGCTCTTGCGGCGGCTCCTGTTCAACGCTGAAATCTTCGCTTAGCCACTGTTCCTTGGGCTTGGCAAAGAAGCTGTCCCATGACTGCCCTGCGGGCGAGATGATGCGTTCATTACCCTGTTTGCGCACTTCGACTTTTTTGACATTTTCATCAAAGCGCATGTCCGCCGGCAGGCGGACGGCCTGGGTTCGATTGTTCATAAAAACCGTTCCTTCACTCATGTATCACTCCGGTTCACAGGAATGCGCCGCACTATATAGCCGTGATGTATGGCTGTCAAACCCACGCAACGATTTGATTTCAAATAGCTGCTGCGGCGCCTTGCCGCAATGTTTTTCCATAATCCCCGTCTGCCCCTTTTTACCAACAGCGCGGCATCATTAAATTCTTCCCTAGCTTTTTGAGATTATAAAAATGTATGGGAAATAATTTGCTTTGGCAGGGATTGACGGGCTGTTAAATTTTCCTGTATAACTGGTAAGGCGCATAGTGTTCTGTTCCGGCAGGCGTACCGCGTTTGCCGTGTTTTTTATACATCAGTGAGGTATGTTTATGGGCGATTTTAATCCGATGCACATTACTTTCGGCATTTATTTGATTGTGGTGTTATTGATTGGCATGGCGGCGTATTTTTCGACGCGCAGTTTTGATGATTATATTTTGGGCGGGCGCAGTTTGGGGCCATTCGTGACGGCAATGTCGGCGGGCGCTTCTGATATGTCCGGTTGGCTGTTGATGGGATTGCCCGGCGCGGTTTTTGTGGCCGGGATGAGCGAGGCATGGATTGCCATTGGTTTGACGGTCGGCGCGTATTTGAATTGGCTGTTGGTGGCAGGTCGCCTGCGCGTGCATACGGAATACAATAATAATGCGCTGACGTTGCCGGATTATTTTTTCCACCGATTCGGTGCGCAAGGGCGCGCAATGAAGGTAATTTCCGCCGCCATTATTCTTTTCTTCTTTACCATTTATTGTGCTGCCGGTGTGGTTGCCGGGGCGCGTCTTTTTGAAAGTCTTTTTAATCTTTCTTATACGCAGGCGATGTGGCTCGGCGCGGGCGCAACGATTGCTTATACTTTTATCGGCGGCTTCCTCGCGGTGAGCTGGACGGATACGGTGCAGGCGACTTTGATGATTTTTGCCCTGATTTTGACGCCAATTATGGTGCTGATTGTCGTCGGTGGTTTTGATGATGTCGCCGTTTCTATTGCCAAGGTCGCTACAGAGAAAGGCAAGGATTATAGTGAATATAGTGGTCTTTTTGCCGGTACGACTTTCCTCGGTATTGTTTCGACTGCTGCTTGGGGTTTGGGGTATTTTGGCCAGCCGCATATTCTTGCCCGTTTTATGGCTGCGGAAAATGTACAGTCTTTGAAAAGCGCACGCCGTATTGGCATGACTTGGATGATTTTGTGCCTGGGCGGTGCTATTGCCGTGGGTTATTTTGGCATTGCTTATTTTGGCGCGAAGCCGGAAGAGATTGGTGCATTGGGTGGCAAAGATGAGCGGATTTTTATTGGTCTGGCTACTTTGTTATTTGATCCGTGGATTGCCGGTGTGATTCTTTCTGCGATTCTTGCCGCGGTTATGTCCACGTTGTCTTGCCAATTATTGGTTTGTTCTAGCGCTATTGCCGAGGATTTTTATAAGGGCTTTTTGCGTCCTAATGCGGCGCAGGCGGAACTCGTGTGGGTGGGCCGTTTGATGGTTCTTGCGGTCGCGGTGATTGCCATCGTCATTGCCGCTGACCCCGAAAGCAAGGTGCTGGGGCTGACTTCTTATGCCTGGGCAGGCTTTGGCGCGGCGTTTGGCCCGGTGGTGATTTTCTCGCTCATTTGGAAGCGAATGACCGCAACTGGTGCGTTGGTCGGCATGATTGCTGGCGCGATTACGGTGGTCGCATGGGCAGAACGTGTGAAAAAGCCCGCTATTGCTGCTGGTGGAAGCGGTTGGACAACGATGTATGAAATCGTCCCCGGTTTTATTGCCTGTGCGCTGGCGATTGTGGTGGTGTCACTGTTCGGGAAGCCCGCGCCTGCGGTGGTCGAACGCTTCGAGCAGGCCGACCGCGATTATCATGCCAACAAGCATGGAAAAGTTGCATAATTAGTGGGGTGGCTTGTCCACCCCGTTTTTCATCCCGCTATTTTATAAGGAGTTATCATCATGTTCGTATTCACCCGCCCGCAGTCCGCGCTGCGCGATGCCATTACCAATGCCTACCGCCGCGATGAGGCGGAAGCCGTTGCCGATATGTTGGCGCGTGCGCAGTTGAGCGAGGAAGAGGCACGCGAGGCCGAGGCGCTGGCGCGTCGTTTGGTCAAACAGGTGCGCGAGAACCGGCGCAAGGCGAGCGGTGTTGATGCGCTGATGCACGAGTTTGCGCTCTCCAGCGAGGAAGGAGTGGCGCTGATGTGTCTTGCCGAAGCCTTGCTGCGTATTCCAGACAAGGCGACGCGCGACCGCCTCATTGCCGACAAGCTCTCCGGTGGCAACTGGAAAAGCCACCTCGGTCACAGTCCGTCGATGTTCGTCAATGCCGCCGCCTGGGGGCTGCTGATTACCGGCAAGCTGACCGCGCAAACGGATGAAAACTCACTCGGCACGGCGCTCACCCGCGTGTTGGGACGCGGTGGCGCGCCGCTGATCCGTCAGGGGGTGAATTATGCGATGCGTCTGCTCGGCAAGCAGTTCGTTACCGGGCAGACGATTGATGAAGCGCTGAAAAACGGCAAGGCGCGGGAGAAAATGGGCTACCGCTATTCTTTCGATATGCTCGGCGAAGCGGCGATGACCCAGGCCGACGCCGACCGCTATTTTCAGGATTATGTGAACGCCATCCACGCCATCGGCAAGGACGCTGCTGGGCAGGGCGTGTACGAGGGCAACGGCATTTCCGTCAAACTCTCCGCCATTCACCCGCGTTACGCCCGCGCGCAGCATGAGCGCGTCATGACTGAGCTCCTGCCACGACTCAAGGAACTCTTTTTACTCGGAAAAAAATACGACATCGGCATCAACATCGACGCCGAAGAAGCCAACCGCCTCGAACTCTCGCTGGATTTGATGGAAGCGCTGGTTTCCGACCCCGACCTTGCCGGCTACAACGGCATCGGCTTCGTGGTGCAGGCCTACCAGAAGCGCTGCCCGTTTGTCATTGATTACCTCATCGACCTCGCGCGGCGCAACAAACAGAAGCTGATGATTCGCCTCGTCAAAGGCGCCTACTGGGACAGCGAAATCAAATGGGCGCAAGTCGATGGTCTGGACGGCTATCCGGTGTACACGCGCAAAGTGCATACCGACGTCTCCTACCTCGCCTGCGCGCGCAAACTGCTCGGCGCGCAAGACGCCATCTTCCCGCAATTTGCCACGCACAACGCCTACACCCTCGGCGCCATCTACCAAATGGGCAAGGACAAAGACTTCGAGCACCAATGCCTGCACGGCATGGGCGAAACCCTCTACGACCAGGTCGTCGGCCCGCAAAACCTCGGCCGCCGCGTGCGCGTTTACGCCCCGGTTGGCACGCACGAAACCCTGCTCGCCTACCTCGTGCGCCGCCTGCTGGAAAACGGTGCCAACTCCTCCTTTGTCAACCAAATCGTCGATGAAAACATCAGCATTGACGACCTCGTCAAAAGCCCGCTGGCAGCCGCCGCACAAACCCAAGGCAAAATGCACGCCGCGCTGCCGCTGCCGCGCGCCCTCTACGGCGCGAGCCGCCCGAACTCGCGCGGCCTCGACTTCAGCAACGAATTCACCCTGAAACAACTCGAAAGCGAAATGAACCGCGCCGCCGCCACGCGCGTGCAGGCGAGCAGCATCACCGCCGCGCCCGTCGAAAGCGAAGCAGTGCACGACGTCGCGAACCCGGCGAACCACAAAGACAGCGTCGGCAACGCCGCCTTCATCAAAGTGGACGCCATCGCCGACGTTGTCACCACCGCCAAAGCAGCCGAACACAGCTGGGCGGCCATTGCTCCCGCCGCGCGTGCCGCCATCCTGCGCCGCATCGCCGACCTCTTTGAAGCGCACACCGCCGAACTGATGAGCCTCGCCGTGCGCGAAGCGGGCAAAACCCTCACCAACGCCATCGCCGAAGTGCGCGAAGCGGTGGATTTCTGCCGCTACTACGCGAATGAAGCCGAAACCACCTGCGCCGCACGCAAACCGGTCGGCACCATCGTCGCCATCAGCCCCTGGAACTTCCCGCTCGCCATCTTCACCGGCGAAGTCGTCGCCGCCCTCGCCGTCGGCAACACCGTCATCGCCAAACCGGCCGAACAAACCAGCCTCATCGCCTACCGCGCCGTACAGCTCATGCACCAGGCGGGCGTACCGCGCGACGTGCTGCAACTCGTCCTCGGCGCGGGCGATGCGGGCGCCGCACTCACCCAGGACAAACGCATCAACGGCGTCGTCTTCACCGGCTCGACCGAAGTCGCCCAACGCATCAACCGCACCCTTGCCGCGCGCGACGACAACCCGGTACTCATCGCCGAAACCGGCGGCCAGAACGCGATGATCGTGGACAGCACCGCGCTTGCCGAACAAGTCTGCCTGGACGTCATCAACAGCGCCTACGACAGCGCCGGACAACGCTGCTCCGCGCTGCGCATCCTCTGCCTGCAGGATGACATCGCCGAGCGCACCCTCGCCATGATCAAAGGCGCGATGAACGAACTGCGCATCGCCGACCCGAGCGCCATGACCACCGACATCGGCCCGGTCATTGACGCCGAGGCGCAACAAAACCTGCGCGCCCACATCGACAAAATGAAAACCGTCGCCCGCGCGCACCACGAAACCGCGGTCGCAGACAACATCGACCCGGCGGCCTCCACCTACATCGCGCCCATCCTCTTCGAACTCAACAACCTCGACGAACTCCAGCGCGAAGTCTTCGGCCCGGTGCTGCACGTCCTGCGCTACCGCGCGGGCGAACTCGACAGCCTGCTCAAACAAATCAACCAAAAAGGCTACGCGCTGACCCACGGCATCCACAGCCGCATCGACAGCACCATCGCGCGCATCACCGACCAAATCGAAGCGGGCAACATCTACGTCAACCGCAACATTGTCGGCGCCGTCGTCGGCGTGCAGCCCTTCGGCGGGCACGGCCTCTCCGGCACCGGCCCGAAAGCGGGCGGCAGCTTCTACCTGCAAAAACTCAGCCAGGGCGACGCCTGGCAAGCGCCGACACTTGACCACGCGGGTGCGCCCGATACAACGGCGCTGCCGAAACTACAGGCACTCATCGCGCAAAGCGGACTGGACGACGCGGCGCAAAACCGCCTCAAAGCAGCGGCAGAAGCAGCACAAAAAACCACCCTGCGCCACGCCGTACAAACCCTCGGCGGCCCGACTGGCGAGAACAACCAAATCAGCTGGCACCTGCCGCCGCACATCGCCCTCTACGGCGGCGACCTCGAACGCGGATTGAGCGCGCTCATCCCGGTCGCCATTGCTGGCGGACACCTGCACGTCGCCAAAGAACACCCGCTGGCGCTGCTCGAAAAAACCGCCGACGGCCTCATTCGCGTCAGCGCCGAGCCCGTCTCCGACCACGCCCGCCACGTACTGGCGCTCGAACCGCTGCCCGCCGCGCTCAAAACCGCGCTGGCCGCGCGCGACGGCGCACTCGTCAAAATCGTGGACGCAAGCGGCGAAGTGGACATCCTGCCGCTCTACGAAGAAACCAGCTGCAGCACCAACACCACCGCCGCCGGCGGCAACGCCAGCCTGATGGCAATGGCGGAAGCCTGACCCCGCCGCTTCGGCAACCCAAAGCCCGCCTTGTGCGGGCTTTTTCACGCAGCAAGCGATCCATTTACGGCGAATTTACAATTCAAGTGCAACAGCTACAAAAAAGACATCCATAAGCGATACTGCAAAAAACATCAAAACATTGCAGGAGACCGAAAATGGATGCCTACAGTCATATTACGCCCATTGAGCGGGGTTGCATAATGACTTTGTTCAACCAAGGTCATTGCCCCGCTGCTATTGCCACCATGTTGAAGCGTCACAGATGCACCATCTTGCGCGAACTGAAGCGCAATAGCGCTGGCGAAAACTACGACGCCAGCAAGGCGCAGGAGAAATACGACAGCAGGCGTAAGCTCTGCCGCCGCAAGCGTAAACTTGATGACCCGGAACTTTTTGCCCTGGTCAAGGAGAGGTTTCTGAAACTGCACTGGTCGCCGGAGCAGATTCAGTACCGCTTGCGCCACGAAGGCCGCACGCACGCCATCAGCTACGCGACTATCTACCGCGGTATCTACGCCAAGCGTTTCAATGACCCCGACTGGGTGATAAGCGGCAAGCAAAGGCTGCGCCACCGTGGCAAGAAGCGGCGGCGCAAGGGCGAGCCGACACGTGATAACTTCCCGGTTGAGCATGCGCTGTCGGAGCGTCCGCCAGAGGCACAGGCGCGGGAGCGACTTGGCGATTGGGAAGCCGATACCGTTGCAGGCGTGGTGGGTGGTGCGGTGTTGCTGACGTTGGTTGACCGTAAAAGCCGCTATCTGCGGTGCGTCCGGCTGGAGAAGAAAACGGCGGACGGCGTAAATGCGGCGATGATTGAAGCCTTGCGCGAGCAGACGGTACACAGCATCACGCCGGACCGGGGCAAGGAATTTGCGCGGCATGCGGTGGTGGCGGAGGCGTTGGGGATAAAAATATACATTCCGCCGCCGTACCAGCCGTGGCAACGCGGCACGAACGAGAACACCAACGGCTTGTTGCGTGAATATTTTCCGAAGCATCAGGATATTGCGCAATATTCTGATGATTACATTGAAAAGGCGGTGCTGGCATTGAATAACCGCCCGCGCAAATGTTTGCAGTGGAGGACACCTTATGAAGTGTATTTTGATGAGGTGTTGCACTTGGTTTGACAATTCGCCACATACACTATGAGCACTCAGGCGTATGTATAGCCATCCCCCGAAAGCCTCATACGGCGTTGCACCGCCTCGCCAAACACATTTGCAGCACCATCACCCTGAAACCAAACCCTCCACACACAAAAAGGAACACACCATGCTCACCCTGCACCTGCTCGAACAATCCCGCGCCCTGCGCATCCTCTGGCTGCTGGAAATACTCGGCGCGGACTACACGCTGCAAACCTACCCGCGCGACCCGCAAACCCTGCTCGCCCCCGAAGCCTTAAAACGCATCCACCCGCTCGGCAAATCGCCGCTCTTGCAAGACGGCAGCCTCACCCTGGCCGAAAGCGGCGCGATTACCGACTACCTGATCCGCAGCTACGGCCAAGGCCGCCTGATGCCCGCCGAAGGCACAGCGCAATACTGGCAGTACCAGCGCTGGCTGCACTACGCCGAAGCCTCGCTGATGCCGCTGCTGCTGCTCAGCCTGATTTTCCGCAAAATCGAAACCGCACCCGCGCCGTTTTTCGTCAAACCCATCAGCCGCAAAATCAGCGCCAAGGTCAAAGCCTCGTTTATCGCGCCGCAAACCGCGCTGCATCTTAGCCATATCGAACAGGAGCTGTCCGGCAAAGACTGGCTTATGGGCGAGCTCAGCGGCGCCGACATCATGATGAGCTACCCGCTGCAAGCCGCCGAAAGCCGCTTCGGGCTGACAGGATACCCCAACCTGCAAGCCTACCTGCAACGCATCGCCGCCCACCCCGCCTACCGCCGCGCCGTAGCAAAAGCGGGCGAGGCCGTGCTGCGGGTGGATTGACACCAAAGGCAGCCTGAAAACCGTTGAAACCGCAAAGGAGCCCATGAACCCCATCCACATCTACCGCACCATCCTGAGCGCTGCCGGTGAACAGGCGCCCGTCCTCAAACGCTGCCTGCGCGACAGCGTCATCGCTGCCAGCCTGCAAGGCGCGAGCTTCGCCCTGCTCGTCCCCATCTGCCTGGCGCTGGGCGCGGGCAACAACCGCGCTGCCGTCCTCTGGCTGCTCGCACTCACCGCGCTGCTCATCCTCTCCAGCATCTTTCGCTGGCGTGCGCAAGATTACGACTACCACGGCAACTGCGCCCGCGCGGGCGACACCATGCGCCGCCATTTGGGCGAACACCTGCGCCGCATTCCCTTGCAAATCCTCTACCGCCAGCGCAGCGGCGAGCTAAATGCGCTGCTCGCCGGTACCATCGACGAAACCTACAACCACACCCTCATCGTCAGCAACATGCTGATTGCTGCCGTCTTCACCCCGCTTGCCACCGCGCTCATCACCCTCATTTGGGACTGGCGCCTCGGCCTCATCCTCCTCATCAGCTTCCCGCTTATCGTCCCCATCCAGCACGGGACGCAGCCGCTGATGGCGCGTGCCAAAGCGCGGCTTGCCCGTGCCAATGCCAGCCTGAACGCCGAACTGCTCGAATACAGCCAGGGTCTGCCCGTCCTCAAAGCGGCGAACAGCGCCGGTACCCGCCTGCCGCGCCTGCAACAAGCCATTGGCGCGGTCGAGACCATCCAGCGCGACGCGCTCCTCGCCGAAGCCCTGCCCAACGCCCTGCTTGGTTCCGCCGTTGAACTGCTGATGCTGCTGATTCTGCTGGCGGGCATGGTATGGCTAACCGGCGGTAGCCTCGACGCCTGGCTGCTCGCCGCGCCGATGGTTGCCTGCATCCGCTTTGCCGAGCCGCTCGGACAAATCCTCTCGATGAGCAGCATCTACAGCATGGTGCAGCAGGGTTACGCGCGCTTGCAGGAACTGCTTGCCGTCGCCCCGCTTGAGCGCGTTGGCGAAGCGGCAGCGCCCACGCGGCACGACATCACCTTTGAAAACGTCCACTACCACTACGATGCCAACCCCGAACCCGTGTTGCGCGGCATCAACCTGCACATTCCCGAACGCGCGCTGACCGCATTGGTCGGGCACAGCGGCTGCGGCAAAACCACCCTCATCCGCCTCATCATGCGCTACGCCGACCCGCAGCAGGGGCGCGTCCTCATCGGCGGCAGCGACATCCGCGCCCTGACGCAGCAAGAACTCATGCGGCAAATCTCGGTCGTCTTCCAGGACGTGTACCTCTTTGACGACACCATCGGCAACAACATCCGCCTCGGCAAAGCTGACGCCACAGACGCCGAAATCGAAGCCGCCGCCCGCGCCGCGCGTTGCCACGACTTCATCATGGCAATGCCGCAGGGCTACCAAACCCGCGTCGGCGATATCGGCGGCAAACTTTCCGGCGGCGAACGCCAGCGCATCACCATCGCCCGCGCCATCCTGCAAAACCGTCCGGTGCTGATTCTCGACGAAGCCACCGCCTTTGCCGATGCCGAAAACGAAGCGCTCTTGATGCGCGCGCTGGCGGCGTTGATGCAAGACAAAACCGTGCTGATGATAGCCCACCGCCTCGCCACCATCCGCCACGCCGCGCAGATTCTCGTCTTCGACCACGGGCAACTGGTCGAACAAGGCGACCATGCCAGCCTTATCGCGCAAAACGGCCGCTACGCCCGCCTGTGGCAAGCCGGAGAAGCCGCCCGGCACTGGCGCATCGGCAGCGCAGAACAATAGGCAGCCTGCAAACCAAACCCTCCACACACAAAAAGGAAAACCCCATGCTCACCCTCCTCATCACCGGCGCCAGCAGCGGCCTTGGCGCTGCCCTCGCCCGCCATGCCGCCACACGCGGCCACCACCTGCACCTCGTCGCCCGCAGGCCAGACGCCCTCGCACAAACCGCCGCCGCTTGCGACGGCGCCGCCAGCATCACCCTGCACCCGCTCGACCTCACGGACGCCGACGCCGTCGCCGCCTGGCTACCTACCCTGCCGCCGCTCGACATCCTCATCAACAACGCCGGCAGCGGCATCTTCCAGACCGCCTGCGATACGACCGACGCGGAAACGGCGGCGATGTTGCGCCTCAACACCCTCGCGCCCATCCAGCTCATCCATGCACTTGCCCCGCTCATGGTGGCGCGCGGCCACGGCCACATCATCAACATCATCTCGCAGGCGGGCAAAATCGCCACGCCGAAAACCGCCGCCTACGCCGCAAGCAAGCACGCGCTGCTCGGCTACACTAACGCCTTGCGGTTGGAGCTCATGGGCAGCGGCGTCATCGTCACCAGCGTCAATCCCGGCCCGATGCAAACCGCCTTTTTCGACCATGCCGACCCGGGCGGCCACTACCAAAAAGCGCTCGGCACCTTCTGGCTGACCGAACCGGAGGCGCTTGCCGCCAGCATCTGCGCTGCCTTCCACCGCCCGGTGCGCGAAATCAACCGCCCGCGCCTGATGGAAGCCGCCGCCCGCCTCTACCCGCTTGCGCCCCGCCTCGGCGACTGGCTGACCCGCCGCTTTTTCAGCCGCAAATAGCGGCTTTGTCATGCAGAAATGGCGATCGTCCGTTATGATGCAGCTTCCATTTATTCGGAGGACTGATTCATGAAAATACGCACCGCTTTATTTGCCGCCACTTTGTGTTCCGCTGCCACTTTTGCCGCGCCGGTCAAATTTGAAATTGACCCGACCCATTTTTATGTACAGATTAGCGCTTCGCATTTGGGGTTTAGCCATATTCCCGGATTGTTCAAAGAAGTGAGCGGTTCTTATGTGTATGACAGCGAAACGGGCGAAATTAAAGACGTCCAAGTCGTCGTCAAAATCCCTTCGCTCGATACCGGCTTTGCCGAGCGCGACGAACATTTGCAGAAATATTTGGAAAGCGCGCAATTCCCGGAAGCGACATTCAAATCAACCGGCTGGAAAGACGGGCAATTAACCGGCGAGCTGACTTTCCACGGCAAGACGCAAAGCATTACCGTCCCTGTCAGCAAGAATGGCGAAGGCAAAGACCCCTGGGGCGGTTACCGCAGCGGTTTTGAAACGGCCTTTACCCTGAAGCCCGCCGATTATGGCGCGGTAATTGAAGTCGCGCCGGAAATTGCCGTCAAGGTTTCCGGCGAGGGCATACAGGCGAAATAAGCGCCACGGATGCGATGAATATGCCACGGTTCGCCGTGGCTTTTTTGTGCAGTATTTATACCGCTGATAGAATGGCTCTCGCGATAATATAGCCATCCACGCCGGTATTGCGCTTATTCGCCACAACAAGGAGTTATTTATGGACATTCGTCGTTTTTTACTTGCCGCCGTTTTGTTTTCTGCAACGCTTTTCGCCGCGCCCCAACCGAAGCCACCGGTTAGCGGTGCCTGGCGGCTGGTTTTCGCCGAGGAATTTAACGGCACAAATCTCAATCCGAAGGTCTGGATGAAACTGCGGGGGCTTGGGCCGGGCTACCGCGAGCCCTACAACCCGGATATGGACGACTCTGCCTTCGATGCGGGCTATACCACGGTCAGCAACGGAATGCTGCGGATTCACTGGAAAGCAGCACCGATTACGGTCAAAGGCGCCACTTACCCGTACACCACGGGCGTTGCCACCACCGCCACCGGCTTCAATTTCCGCTACGGCGTGATTGAAGCGCGCATCTGGCTGCCGCGGATTTCCGGCATCGCCCCGACGTTCTGGCTGCTGCCCACGCCGGTGGATTCCACCTGGCCGCCGGAGATTGATATCGCCGAGTTCTCGACCGGCGCACAGGGGAAGGTAGATGCGCATTTCAACGTGCATTATCAGAAGAATGGGCGCCTGCGGCAGATTGCGGGCTTTCCGACGTATGGCGAGAATCTGGGCGGCGCCTGGCACACTTACACCCTCGACTGGCGGCCGGACAGCATGACCATGCTGCTTGATGGCAAGGCGGTCTACCGCTATACCGGTGAAGGCATCCCCTCGACGTCGATGTATATCGTCTTATCCAACGGGGTCATGAAAGGGGAAAAGCCGGGGCCGGGCTCCATGCTGGTTGATTATGTGCGCGTCTGGCAGTAAGCAGACGCCTGCTTTTGGCGCGCACGAAAAGGCAGGACAAATCCGCGCCACCCTCAAGCTGTTGCAGGCATAGCCCCCGCCAAGGAGTTCCCCATGTTTTCCCAGACCCTACGTTACATCTTCAAGGGCGGTAACCAGCTTTGGCTGTGTCTTCCCTCCGTCCTGGTTCTGCTGTCTTTGCTTTTCATACCAGGAGCCATCACTTTTGACACGGGCGACGGCATCTTAGGCTCGTTGCTGCAATGGCTGATTATGGTGCTGTTGTGGCTGCCATCGCTCTGCAAGACGATTGACAATGCCGCCCGTATCCGCGCAGGCAAAAGCATTGAGCCTGTGACGTCTGCACTTTCGGGCGAACTCCGCCTACCCGAATTCGCGCAGTATCTCGCCGGCATCGTTATTCTCACCCTGCCTTTTGCCTTCCCGCCCGCCAAGTTTTACGCGCCGGTTCTCTTCGCCCTGCTGCCTGCCATTCATGAGAGTTTTCTGGAATCGCGTACCCTCGTGGCAATCTTTTCGCCCGCCGCACTGCTTGCCGCCTACGCGCGTATCGGTTTCGCACGTTACTTCCATATCCTGCTGATTTATCTGATGGTTTGCCTCGCTTGGACAGGGTTCGGCATGCTGTTGGCGGTGCCTGTCGCCTATGTCTTGTTCGCCTTAGTCGCGGGGGTTGCTCAGGGCGCCAATGTGAAGCCTTTTTTGGCTCTAGCTATCGCCCTTTCCATGTTGGTGCTTTACCTCGGCGGACTGGTGTGGATGTTCGCTATCCTCTATCCGACAATGCTCTGCCATGGCTGGCGGCGCCCACCCATCTCGGACGATGATGACGACCCGCCGTCCGCAGCATGGTCATCGACAGAAACTCACGCTGATATGAGAAGTTCTTCCCGCGACATTGACCAAAGCGCGCAACCGGCGATTGCTACCGCCCCTGCTGCTCAGGACGACATTCCACCGCCCGCCCCCGCAAAAGGCGATACCCCGCCCGATTACAGCCTGCTCACTGATGCCGACACCAGCGACATGAACCCGGAGACACAGAAAACCTTTGCCGCCGTCCTCGCCCGTGCCGACGTGCTGCTCGGCAGCAACCGGATTGACGCCGGACTTGCCCTGCTCGCGCTCTATGCCGACGAGGCGCACGATGCCGCCGCCTATTTCCCCGCCTACCGCCGCATTTATGCGCTCGCGCCGCAATACGCGCTGTTGCAGCGGCTCATCACCGCCGCCGCGCGTGGCCACCAGCCGAGTTTCGACCTTATCCGCCCGGAACTCGCCCGCATCGACCCCGCCGACCTCCCGGCGGATGAGATCTATCCGCTGTGCTATACGCCGCGCGCCAGCGGCAATACCAGACGGTGCTGGTACTGACGCGGCAGTTCGCCAAACACCATCCCAACCACCCGCAGCTTATCGACAATTACCTCCTTGCCGCCCGCGCCCTTGCCAAAACCGGCCACGCCGACAAGGCGCAGCAAATGCTCACGCAGATGCTCGCCCGCTTTGGCGAACACGAAAAGGCGGGACAAATCCGCGCCACCCTCAAGCTGTTGCAGTCATAGCACCCCGCCAAGGCGTTCCCCGTGTTTTCCCAAACAGCCCCTAATACGGTTTTGCGTGGCAAGCCGCTACAATACCCGCCCTTTTCCGTCTGCCTTTTCTTCATCTATGCGCGTTTTTTTTCTGATTTTCTGTTTTTTCGTCGCCGCCGCTTTCGCCCAGTCGCTCGATAATGCCGGCTCGGTGCCGTCCGAGGCGCAGCTGGCGCAGTTGGAGTCGGCGATTGTCCAGGTGGAGGCACGCAATGGCGAGTGGCAGAAGTCGCTGCCCGCCGCGCAGGATGAGGCCTTGCCGGAGGCGGTCAGCGAGAGTGAGTTGGCGGCGATTCGTGTCGCGCTGGAGCAGGTGCAGGCGGATTTGGCGGGCTTGCGCAGTGAGCAGGCGGCGATCGGGCAGGAGATTGAGGCGGGCAAGCGGCGCAGTGATGCGTTGAATGCGTTGTTGCAGAAGCAGTCCAACCCGCTGTTGAGCGGCGGTAGCGAGGCGTACGGCGACCGCGCGCAGACGGAGGCGCAGCTCTCCGCCAGTCAGCGCCACAGTCAGTTGTTGCAACGGCAACGCAATGCGCTGGTGCAGGCGGTGGCGATTGCCGAGCAGTTCCGCAGTGCGCTGGAGGCGCGTTATCAGCGCTTTAATGAGCGCTATTTGGAGTCGCGCCAGGGCGGCGGCACGGCGAAGGCGCGCGATGAGGCTTTGGCGCGGCTGGAGCGGCAGTTGTCACAGTTGAGCGAGCAGTTAAACAGCGGCAGTTTGAGCCGTGAGGCGCGGCTTGACCGCTATATTGAGCTGGCGCTGGTCAATACGCAGATTTTTTTCACCAACAGCGAGCATGAGTTGTTGGCGCTGGAGGGGCGTTTGCAGGAGTTGCAGTTTGCCGATTTGACGTCGCTGTCGCTGGAGCGGATTGACCGCATCCGCGCCGAGTTGGGGACGACGCTGCAACGTTTCGAGACGCTGCAACCGCAGCTGGATAATAGTCAGCATGTCATCAGCGAGCAGTTTTTGTTGTATGAGCGCCAGCGCGGCACGGTGCCGGAGGCGGTCGCCACCCGGCGCAAGGCGGTGGAGGAGCAGTTCCAGCGGTTAAAAATCCTATTGGACAACAACATGATGAGCCTGAAGATGAACCGCGATATCGCCGACCGCCGCTACACGCAGCTGGCAAAGGACGAGCTCACCGAGCAGTACCGCTTCGGCGGCGACCTCGCCGCCCTGCCGCAACGCGCCACCGCCATCCTGAAAACCAGCGGCATGTTCGTCGGGCAATATGCCGTCGCTCTGCAAACCCTCTACCGCAGCCTGCAAACGCTTGCTGTGCAGCAATGGCTGCTGCTTGCCTTCGCCGCGCTGCTGTTGCCGCTTGCCACCCTCGGCGTCATCCGCGTCTTGAACCGCGCCATCCGCCGCTACGCCAGCCAGAAAAAGCTTACCTTCGCCGGACGCCTGCTGTTTTTCCTCTGCAAGATGCTGAAGAACAATCTGCCGTATCTGGCGCTGTTCCAGTTTGCGCTTGTCCTCATCCACACCAGCGGCATCACCGCCCCCGCCTCGCACATGCTGATGCTCCTGCCCGCGGTGCTGCTTTTTAACACCATCCCCTACTACGCCGCGCGCAACCTCATTTCCACCGACCTCATCGCTACCCCGGAAAAGCGCCGCATCATCCGCCCGACCGTCATTTACGCCGCCGTCGGCAGCCTGCTCTTCTCGCTCGTCCTCATGGCCGACTGGATTCTGGACGACGACCTCATTACCGACGCCTACCGCTGGATTTTCGCCCTCTACAACCTGCTCGTCGGCATCCCCGTCTGGCGCGCCACCAGCCGTAGCCTTGCCTACATGGACGGCTTCTACCAGGAATACTCCACCTACCGCATCCTGCGCCCGCTCATCCGCGCCATCCCGGCGGGCATCCTCGCCTTCGGCCTGATTGGCACGCTTGGCTACCTCAACCTCGCCTGGATTATCGCCAAGCACCTGCTCATCTTCATCCTCTACGCCCTCATCTGGGTCGCCATCACCGCCATCCTCAAAGACAGCGCGCGCCGCGCCAAACGCTACGCGCTGCGCACCGGGCGCGGCGTCTTCTGGACGCAGGACGTCATCAACCCCGTGCACACCTTCCTCACCTACGGCAGCCTGCTCCTCATCCTCCGCCTGCTGCAAGGCGCCTACGGCTGGGACGAACACACCCCGGTCATCCAGGAAACGCTGACCCTGCTCAAAACCCCCATCACCAAAGGCGACAACAGCCACTTCACCCTGCTCAACATCCTGCTGATGAGCATCCTCCTCTACATCATCTACCGCGTCGGCGGCTGGATAAAATCCTTCAGCTACCGCTGGATCTACCACGCCATCGCCGATTTGGGCATCCGTAACAGCCTCTCCGTCTTCAGCCAATACGCCGCCGTTACCCTCGGCTTCTTCCTCGCGCTGCGCGTCATCGGCATCGACCTCACCGCCTTTACCGTCTTCGCCGGTGCGCTCGGTGTCGGGATCGGTTTCGGCATGCAGACGATTGCCAACAACTTCATCAGCGGCATCCTGCTGCTCATCGAGCGCCCCTTGCGCAACGGCGACATCATCACCGTCGGCAACTACGAAGGCACGGTCGAGCGCATCGGCATGCGCTCGCTCACCATCACCACCTTCAACAACGAAAGCGTCATCCTGCCCAACTCCGACTTCGTAACCAGCGCCTTCATGAACTGGTCGCACCAGGACCCCATCACCCGCGTCCTCCTCTACCTCGACCTCGGCTACCGTCACGACCCCGGCTACGTCAAACAACTGCTGACGCAAACGCTGGCCCAACTCGCCGAAGAAGACCACATCCTCGACAGCCAAGAACACGACTACGGCGCCTTTGCCTACGACTACTCGCCGCGCGGCATGACCTGGCGCGTACAATTCCACATCCACATGCAAAACCACCACCGCCTGACCAGCCGCCACCTCGTCATCGAGCGCATCTGGCAAACCTGCCGCGCGCATGGCATCGAAATCGCCTACCCGAAACAGGACATCTACTTCCCCGACAGCCCCGACCAACCGGCACGCCAACTGCGCGACTGGCCGGAAATCCCGCAACTGCCAGGCGGGAAAGGCTGATGTAGGCTTAATAAGGCACTTTGCCGCCATGCTTACCTATTGCACAGAAAATAAGGCGGTTGCGCATTTCATCTAAATCGCTCTTTCAACCTTGATATTCAAATCCATATCAGCGAGAATCTGTTGCCTCTGATGCGTAAAAAACTTTCACATCGGAGATGTTTATTCATTGTCTACTTGAGGAACAAGTTATGAAGAAAGCCTTTATCTTGGCATTAGGAACTTTAGTGCTTACCGGCTGTGGTGAAAAAGATGCAGAATATTACTATAATCACCCTGATGAAATTAAAACTGTCATGGCAAATTGCGAAGGAAAAATTGCCAATACCGCAGACGATGCACTTGCCACACTTAAAGATGATAAGACCTGTAAAGCAGCTACATTGGCGGCCGCTGGAATAGAAATGGGAGACCTGAAAAAGGCCGTGCTAAAAGAAGATAAGATGGGCTGGGGTGCTTATATTCAAAGCCTTATTGATGGCAAGCAGAAACTTAAAGAAGATTTCGCTTTGTTAGAACAAATTGAAAAAATGCCTGATGATGAAGCGGAAGATGCACTTCTCAAAAACTTCTTCAGATGCCCGGTAGTAGGATTAAGAAACAAGGCGAAACCACATGAAAAAGAATTGTGTGAGCGTGTAGATGTTTTATATACCAGAGGAGATTTCAAAACTCTTGATAAAATTGACGAAATACTCAAAAAGAAAAATGTCTATATGCTTGAAGATATATCATCAGACGTATTCAAGCTCAGTTCCAGTTGCAATAACAAAAATTCTGCATCGAAAAAGAAAATATGTGACCGCGTTGAGAACATACAAAAAGAAATCAAAGACCTCAAGGAAGCGGAAGCGGCTAAGCAGAGGAAAAACTAATCTACGACTTCGCATTAAAATCGGATACCGTGTACCCGATTTTTTATGCTTTAAATCTGAAAATATAGCAATCCACACCATAGGGTGCGCCTCGGCGCACCGTCGCGGAAATATTTCTTTCTTATCAATGGTGCGCCAAGGCGCACCCTATAACCCCTATAAAAAACCTCCGCCTATGGCGGAGGTTTTTTTATATGAGCGAATCCTTACGGCAACGTTTGCAGCGCCAAGTCATCGCTTAACCACAAAATATCGTCCAGACGCCGCGCGGTGATGCGGGCGAGGTCGGGGCGGTCAAGATAGCGGGCGGGGTTGACGATCGCCATCGCCAGCGCGTCTTCCACCGCGATGTGCATGTAGCGGATGGCGTTTTTCACGCATTGCAGCAGGGTGACGTGGGCGCCTGCGAGCGAGCCGTGTTCGTTCACCAGGCGGTCTTCCTTGACGAAGACGCGGATGCCGCCCGGCAGGGTAAATTCTGTGATTTCCGGCGCGCCGATGGTGTGCATCGAGTCGGTGACGAGCAGCAGGCGGTCTTTGCCGATGAGCTTGCAGGCGGCGGCGAGGGAATAGGGGTCGCTGTGTACGCCGTCGGCGATGATGCCGCAGTAAAGGCGCAGTTCGGCGGCGCTGCCGATAACGGCGGGATCGCGTCCGGCGAGCGGCGGCATGGCGTTATAGAGGTGGGTAACGCCGCCGAGGCCTTCCGCCCAGGCGCGCTGCATGTCTGCCTTGCCCGCCATGGTGTGCGCGGCATTGACGCGGATGCCCATCTCGCGGATGCGGCGCACCGTGCCCGCCGGGACGCGCTCTGGCGCGAGCGAGATGATGCTGTGCTGCAAGGCGTCCGCGTGCGCGGCAAAGCAGGCGAAGTCGCTTTCGTCCGGCGTGCGCAGGTAGGCGGGGTTGTGCGTACCTTTTTTTTCCGGACTTAAGAATGGTCCTTCGAAATGGCCGCCGAGGATGCCCGGCACGGTGCGCGAGGCTTCGGCAATGGAGGCAATGGCGCGGTGGTAGTTGTCCTGCGCGTCGGTGATGAAGGTCGGCAGCATGGCGACGGTGCCGTATTGGCGGTGCGCGGCGAGGATGTGGGCGAGGCCGTCAGCGTCGAAGCGGTCATTGACGAGGTAGCCGCCGCCGCCGTTCGCCTGGGTTTCGATGAAGCCGGGGGTGAGGATGCCGCCGTCCAAGTGGTGGACGGTCGCGTCTGCCGGGATATCGCCCGCGGCGACGACGGCCAGCGTTTTGCCATTTTCTGCCAGCAGGGCGTGGTCTTCAATCAGGATGCCGTCGTGATAGATGCACGCGCCCGAATATGCGGTTTTCATGTTTTGGTCTCCGTAGGAATGATGCGGCTATTTTACGCCGATGACGCATGGGCGACAGCCCGCCCAGCGCCCACAAAAAACCGCCCTTGCGGGCGGTTTTTTTTTCGCGGTGCCGGATTTATTTGATCAGGCTGGCGAAGTAGGTCAGGGTGCGGATGAGCTGGTTGGTGTAGCTCATTTCGTTGTCGTACCAGGCGACGGTTTTGACCAGTTGTTTGTCGCCGACGGTCATGACGCGGGTTTGGGTGGCGTCAAACAGGGAGCCTTCGCTGAGGCCGATGATGTCGGAGGAGACGAGTTCTTCTTCGGTGTAGCCGAAGGATTCGTTGGCAGCGGCTTTCATCGCGGCGTTGATTTCGTCAGCGCTGACTTTTTTCTCCAGCACGGTGACGAGTTCGGTCAGGGAGCCGGTAACGACCGGTACGCGCTGGGCGGCGCCGTCGAGTTTGCCGTTGAGTTCGGGGATGACAAGGCCGATGGCTTTGGCAGCGCCGGTGCTGTTCGGCACGATGTTGGCAGCGGCGGCACGGGCGCGGCGTTTGTCGCCTTTGCGGTGCGGGGCATCCAGGGTCATTTGGTCGCCGGTGTAGGCGTGGATGGTGGTCATCAGGCCTTCAACGACGCCGAATTTGTCTTGCAGGACTTTGGCCATCGGTGCCAGGCAGTTGGTGGTGCAGGATGCGCCGGAGATGACGGTTTCGCTGCCGTCCAGGGTTTTGTGGTTGACGTTGTAAACGATGGTTTTGATGTCGTTGCCGCCCGGTGCGGAGATGACGACTTTTTTCGCGCCGGCTTTGATGTGTTTTTCGGCTTTGTCCTTGCTGGTGAAGAAGCCGGTGCATTCGAGGACGACGTCAACGCCCAGTTCGCCCCACGGCAGTTCTTCCGGATTGGCGTTGGAGAGTACTTTGATTTTTTTGCCGTTGATCACGAGGTTGTCGCCATCGAGTTCGGCGGTGCCGTGGAAGCGGCCTTGTGCGGTGTCGTATTTGAAGAGGTGCAGCAGCATGTCTGCCGGGGTGAGGTCGTTCACGGCAACGACTTCAACGCCTTTGGCTTTGTCCATTTGGCGCAGGGCAAGACGGCCGATGCGTCCGAATCCGTTGATGGCTACTTTGATACTCATAGGTTCACTCCTAGGTTGTGGGTTGAAAAGCGGGCGCGATTATAGCATGGCGGCTGGGGATGCGTTCATTTCGTTACTATCTCGCCTTTGGGTTATCAGGTGATTTATATACGCTTGAGCGCGTATGTTTCGGGGCACTATTTTACTGGCGGTTTGTCCGGGCTGATGTAGGTTTGCAGGCTGTATTGGCAACTGGCGGTGTGGCAGGAGGCCATGATGATGCTGGCGCGGTATTTGCCGCTGCGCGCTGGGGTGTAGCGCAGGACGGGCGCGGGGGTATCGCCGCTGGTGTCGGCGGCGACGGTTTGCCGCAGGTTGTCGCTGGGGGTGAGGGCAAGGTCGAGGTCGTGGCAGGTGTCGGTGCAGTTGGCAAAGAGGGTGTAGTGCTGGCCCGCGTCCAGTTCGATTTCGATGTCTGCCTGTTCGCCCGGCAGGAGTTCGCTGATGATGGTTTTGTGCGAGAGTTTGCTTTGCGGGTTTTCGGCTTTCATCCGCGCGCGGTTGGCTTTCATCAGGTGGTAGAGCTGCGCGTGGTTGGGATCGTCCGGGATGCGTTCTTCTATGGGTTCTTCTGCGGCGGCGGGTTTCAGGAAGTCGAGGTTGAAGGTTTGGCAGGCGGTGAGCGCGAGGCAGAGGGCGATGAGGGCGGGGGTTTTCATGGCGATGGCGTTCCTTGCAGTAAACGTGGTCTGGGTTCGGGGGGGATGCGGCATCGGTGATTTTTTCACGTTTGCTACCCCCACCCCAACCCTCCCCCGCTGCGGGCTTTGCCCTGCGAGGGAGGGGGTTTTTCAGTGCATAACTTCTTTGCCGTAGCTTTTGATGATGTCGGCGATGTGTTCGACGGTTTCTTTCGGCGGCGGGTGCACGCCTTCGAGTTGGTAGGTGTCGCCGCACAGCGCCCATTTGTGCGCGCCGAGTTCGTGATACGGCAGCAGTTCGACTTTTTCGATGTTGTCCATCGGCGCGATGTACTGGCCGAGGAGGTGGGCGGAGTGGTCGTCATCGCTGTAGCCGGGGACGATGACGTAGCGGATGCGGGTAAGCTGGTTCCGTTTTTGCAGGTGCTCGGCGAACATCAGGGTGCGGTTGTTTGGCACGCCGACGAGTTTTTTATGGATTTCGTTGTCGAGCTGTTTGAGGTCGAGCATGACGAGGTCGGTGTGGTCGAGCAGTTCTTCGAGGGTCTTGTCGTAATGGCGGGCATAGCCATTGGTATCGAGGCAGGTGTGGATGCCGTAGGCTTTGCAGGCGACGAACCAGTCGCGGATGAATTCGGGCTGAAGCAGTGATTCGCCGCCGCTTGCGGTGACGCCGCCGCCGGTCGCCTTGAGGTAGAAGCGGTACTGGATGACTTGCTGCATGAGTTCATCGACGGTGATTTTGCGCGATTTGTCGGTTTCCATGTCCCAGGTGTCGCGGTTGTGGCAGTAAAGGCAGCGCATCAGGCAGCCCTGGGTGAAGACGACAAAGCGCAGTCCCGGCCCGTCAACGGTGCCGCAGGTTTCGATGGAGTGGATGATGCCGTAGCGCATGGGAGGGTTCCGGATGGGTGTTTGGGCGCAATTTTACTGGATTTGGATGCGAAAAAAGTGCCGGTTGCCCGGCACTTTTTCTAGGTCGCAAGCGGGGTCGCTTACATGGTTTGGGTGAAGGTACGGGTGATGACGTCCATCTGCTGCTCTTTGGTGAGCGAGTTGAAGCGCACCGCATAGCCGGAGACGCGGATGGTCAGCTGCGGGTACAGTTCCGGATCGTTCATCGCCTCGATCAGCATTTCGCGGTTCAGGACGTTCACGTTCAGGTGTTGTCCGCCTTCGAATTCGCTGTCGTGGTGGAAGTAGCCGTCCATCAGACCAGCGAGGTTGGCTTGACGGCTGGCGTCGTCTTTGCCGAGCGCGCCCGGGATGATGGAGAAGGTGTAGGAGATGCCATCTTTCGCGTAGGCAAACGGCAGTTTGGCGACAGAGGTCAGGGAGGCTACCGCACCATTGACGTCGCGGCCGTGCATCGGGTTTGCACCCGGTCCGAACGGGGCGCCCGCGCGGCGACCGTCAGGGGTGTTACCGGTTTTCTTGCCGTAAACGACGTTGGAAGTGATGGTGAGTACGGACTGGGTCGGGGTCGCACCGCGGTACATTTTGTGGCTGGCGACTTTTTTCATGAAGCGCTCAACCAGGTCGCAAGCGATGGCGTCCACGCGCTCGTCGTTGTTACCGAATTGCGGGTATTCGCCTTCGATTTCGAAGTCCACGGCGATGCCGTTTTCGTCACGCACCGGACGCACTTTGGCGTATTTGATGGCAGACAGTGAGTCAGCCGCAACAGACAAGCCGGCGATACCGCAAGCCATGGTGCGATAGACGTCGCGGTCATGCAGTGCCATCAGCGCTGCTTCGTAGCTGTATTTGTCGTGCATGTAGTGGATGCAGTTCAGGGCAGTCACGTACTGGGTTGCGAGCCAGTTCATGAAGCTGTCCATGCGCTTCATTACGGCGTCATAGTCAAGCACTTCGTCGGTCATCGGCGCTTCTTTCGGGCCGACTTGTTCTTTGGATTTTTCGTCCACACCGCCGTTGATTGCGTAAAGCAGGGTTTTGGCGAGGTTGGCGCGCGCACCGAAGAACTGCATTTGTTTGCCGACTACCATCGGGCTGACGCAGCAGGCGATGGCGTAGTCGTCGCTGTTGAAGTCCGGACGCATCAGGTCGTCGTTTTCGTACTGCACGGAGGAAGTGTCAATGGAGACTTTGGCGCAGAAGTGTTTGAAGCCGACCGGCAGTTGTTCTGACCAGAGGATGGTCATGTTCGGTTCCGGTGAGGGGCCCATGTTGTACAGGGTGTGGAGGAAGCGGAAGCTGTTTTTGGTTACGAGCGTTCTACCATCCAGTCCCATACCGCCGATGGATTCGGTTGCCCAGATGGGGTCGCCGGAGAAGAGCTGGTCGTATTCCGGGGTACGCAGGAAGCGAACCATGCGCAGTTTCATGACCAGGTGGTCAATCATTTCTTGCGCTTCGCCTTCGGTGATGACGCCGTTTTTCAGGTCGCGCTCGATGTAGATGTCAAGGAAGGTGGAGACACGGCCAAAGCTCATCGCAGCGCCGTTTTGCGATTTGACGGCGGCGAGGTAGGCGAAGTAGGTCCACTGTACGGCTTCTTTGGCGTTGGTGGCCGGGCCGGAGATGTCATAGCCGTAGCGGGCGGCCATGTCTTTCATTTGGCCGAGGGCGCGGTGCTGTTCGCAGATTTCTTCACGCAGACGGATGACGTCTTCCAGGTCTTTGCCTGCTTCCAAGTCGGCTTGCAGGGAGTTGAACTGGCGCACTTTGTCGGCCATGAGGAAGTCGATGCCGTAGAGGGCGACGCGGCGGTAGTCGCCGATGATGCGGCCACGACCGTAAGCATCCGGCAGACCGGTCAATACGCCGGATTTGCGGCAGCGACGGATGTCCGGGGTATAGACGTCAAATACGCCTTGGTTGTGGGTTTTGCGGTATTCGGTGAAGGCTTTGGCGACCTGCTCGTTCAGCGGAGTTTCGTAGATGCGGCAGGAATCCATGACCATCTTGATGCCGCCGTAGGGCATGATGGCGCGTTTCAGCGGCTCATCGGTTTGCAGGCCGACGATGACTTCGAGGTCTTTGTCGATGTAGCCCGGTGCGTGGCTGTTGATGCCGGAGACGATGTCGGCGTCGATTTTCAGCGGGGCTTTGGTGCGGTTTTCTTCTTTGATGCCCACCATGACGCTGTCCCACAGTTTGGTGGTAGCCGGGGTGGCGGGGGCGAGGAAGGCGCCGTCGCCTTCATACGGCGTGTAGTTCTTCTGGATGAAGTCACGCACGTTCACGCTAGTTTCCCAGTCGCCAGAGATGAAATTGGCCCAAGCGGCAGGGCGATTTTCAGTTTTTGTCAGCATAGTTACTGTTACTCCTATATCAAGATAAAAGAAACGTGTACGGAGCAAGCGCGCTTACTGCCGCGCTTGCCTCGTGTTCTGATAATTATTGTAAATTTTTTATAAAAAAATGGCAAACAGCGGTGCTGGTTTGCAGGGATTTTCCGCCGTGTTTGGCGGTTTTTTCGCATTAAGAACAGTGTTATCAATTTTTATCGATAACCTGAGGGAGATTTCGTGAATGGGCGGGCGACGTGTTTGCCGCCCGCCGTTCGCGTTTTAGGATTTGAGGTAGTCAATGATGGCGGTGGTGGACGGATCGTGCGCGCCGGTTTTGCCCGCAAGGCTCGCTTCTGTGCCTTTCGCCAGCACTTTGCCGAGTTCAACGCCCCATTGGTCGTAGGCGTTTACGTCGTAAAGGATGGCTTGCACCGTCACTTTGTGCTCGTAGAGGGCGATGAACGCGCCAAGGCAGGCCGGGGTGAGTTCGTCCAGAATGATGGTGGTGCTGGGACGGTTTCCCGGGCAGGTGCGCTGATAGCGCTCGGCTTCCGGGATGTTTTGCAGGTCGCTGTCGTCGCGGCCGCGCATCAGTGCTTCGGCCTGCGCGGTGCAGTGGCCGTGGATGATGCGTTGTGCGTCTTCGTAGCCTTTAGGCGGCGTTTTCACGGTAACGAAGTCAATCGGGATGTTGCGCTGTCCCTGGTGGACGAGCTGGAAGAAGGCGTGCTGCGCTTCTGTTCCGGTGCCACCCCAGACGATGATGCCGCTTGGTTTGGTCAGCGCTTTGCCTTCGCGGTTGGCGCGTTTGCCGAGGCTTTCCATGTCAAGCTGTTGCAGGTATTGCGGGAAGGGCTCCATCGGGTTGCAGTAGGTGATGACGGCGCGGTTGTTCCAGTTGAAGTAGTGGTTGTACCAGGCTTCCAGCGTCGCCAGCCACACGGGCATGTTGGCCATGAGCGGCGCGGTCTGGAAGTGTTTGTCCATTTCGTGCGCGCCCGCGAGGAGCTGTTCGTAAGCGCCGTAGCCGTTTTGCAGGATGAACGGCAGGCTGATGGCTGACCACAGCGAGAAGCGGCCGCCGACCCAGTCCCAGAACGGCAGCACGCGCTCGGCGGCGATGCCGAAGGCGGCGGCTTTATCGACGTTGGCAGACAGCGCAATCATCTGGCCGTCGGCTTTTTCGCCGCCGGCGGTGCGCAGCCATTCGCGCATGTAGCCCGCATTCGACAGGGTTTCTTCGGTGCCGAAGCTCTTGGAGGCGACGATCAGCAGCGTGGTTGCCGGGTTGAGGCGGCGTTTGAGTTCGCTGATTTTGATGGGGTCGGGCGTGGCGAGGAAGTGGACGCGGATGCGGTCGTCGGCGAGGTGTTTGAAGGCGGTGCAGAGCAGGCGCGGGCCCAGCTCGGAGCCGCCGATGCCGATGTGGATGACGTCGGTAATCGCCTGTCCGTCAAATCCTTTCCATTCGCCGCCGCGCACGCGCTCGCTGATGGCTTTCATGCGCTCGCGTACCGCGCGGATGTGCGGGCTGACGTCTTCGCCATTGACGACGAAGGGCTGGTCGGCGGGGGCGCGCAGGCGGTGGTGCAGCGCCGGGCGGTGTTCGCCGGTATTGACGTTGTCGCCGCGAGTGATGGCGGCGATGCCCTCGGCGACGCCCGCTTCATCTACCCACTGCTGCCACAGCGCTTTGGTCTGCGCGTTGATGTGGTTTTTGGAGAGATCGAGGTAGATGCCGGCGTTTTTCAGTGTCCAGTCGGCGACGCGGCTTGGCTCGGCAGCGAACCATTCGGTCATGCGTTTGCCGAGGACGGTTTCTTTGTGCGACTTCAGTTTGTCGTGGAGATTGCTCATCATGGGATTCCTTAAACGATGTTGTCAGGTTGGCTGCGGCCAACGAAATGCTCAAGATTCATCATGCCTTGCGCCATGCTGGCGAGGGTAGAGGTGGTGCCAGCCAGCGCGGGCGCACTGTTCACGTCCTGCTGCCAGTATTCGACGTACATGCGCATGGTCGCGCCACGGGTGTCGGTGCCGGAGAGGCGGCAGATGACGCGCGCCTGCGGGCCGAACTGCACCTGCAAGCCCTGGTTCGGGCTGTTCTCGCCGTTGGTCGGGTCGGTGTAGTTGAACTGTCCGGCGTCGGTAATCGGCAGGCCGCTCACCGTCTGGCCAATCATCTTGGCAAGCTGCGTTTCAAACGCTTTGAGCATCTCGCCCGCCTTGTCCTTGTCCAGCCCGGTGTAATCGAAGCGGTTGAAGATATGGCGGCCGTAACGCTGCCAGTGCGCCTCGATGATTTCGTCCGGCGTCTTGCCCGTCGCCGCTTGCAGGTTGAGCCAGCACAGTACCGCCCAGATGCCGTCTTTTTCACGGATATGGTTGCCGCTGGTGCCGAAACTTTCCTCGCCGCAGAGGTGAATCATGTCGGCATCGAGCAGGTTGGCAAAGAATTTCCAGCCGGTCGGCGTTTCATAATAATTGAGCCCGCGCGCGGTGCAGACCGCATCAACGGCGCGGCTGGTCGGCATCGTCCGCCCCACGCCCTTGAGCGTCTTCAGGCAGGGAATGAGCGCGTGGTTGTCGGCAATAATCGCCAGACTGTCGCAGGGGTTCACAAAATGCTGCCGCCCGGTGATGAGGTTGCGGTCGCCGTCGCCGTCGCTTGCAGCACCCATGACGACCGCTTCATCGGCCGCCATTGCCGCTTTCAATTCATCAATATGCGCCGGGGACGGATCGGGATGGCCGCCGCCAAAATCGGGGAGCGGCTTGGTGTTGAGCAGGTATTTCTGCGGCAGGCCGAGGCGGTGGGCAAACACCTCCACCGCATACGGGCCGGTCGCGGCGTGCATCGCATCAAACACAAAGGGATGCTTGGCGATATGCGCGCGAATCGCCGGGAAATCAAACAGCGTTTCCATCAAATCCGCATAATCGGCGGTGCTGCTGATGACGCGCACCTCGGTGTCGCCGATGCGGTAACTGCCCGCCTTGTCGAGCGGCGGCAGTTCCACCGCGGCAATCGTGTACTCCGTCAAGGACTTGGACACGGCATAAGCGGCTTCGGTGGCATGCTCCGGCGCGGGTTGCCCGGCGGCGAGGTTAAACTTGATGCCAAAATCGCCGTCCTTGCCGCCCGGGTTGTGGCTGGCGGACAAAATAATGCCGAAATCCGCCTGATAGTGGCGGATGACGTGCGAAGCGGCAGGCGTGGACAAGAGGCCGTTTTCGCCGAGCAACACCAGTTTCGCGCCCTGCGCCACCGCCATTTTCAGCACAATGGCAACCGCTTCATCGCAGTAATAGCGGCCATCGCCACCGAGGACGAGCGTCTTGCCCGCCACTCCGCCGAGCGAGGTGAAAATCGACTGGATAAAACTCTCGGTGTAGTGCGGTTGCTGATAATGTGGCACCGGCTTGCGCAGCCCGGAAGTTCCCGGACGCTGGTCGGTGAATGTGGCGAATTTTATCGTCTTGATTTCCATACAAATACCTCATCAGTGGTTAGTGGGTTTACCGTATTTTAACGCTAACCCTGTGTATTTGGTATCGGTGATTTCACACGTTAATGTGGATTGCTGTGGATGACTGAAAGTACGCCATTAACTGGGAAAACGGCTATCGCACCGGTACGCGCCAGCGCCGCACCGCCTCCTCCAACAGCGCATCTACCGGCATCGTATCGCTAAAGCCGCTATCGTCCTGCTGCAAATGGCGCAAGGCGGCGCGCAGATTGGCGGCGGGCGTCGCGTCGTCAAGCGCGGGGGCGTGATTTTGCTTGCTCAACTTGCTGCCGTCGGCATTTAACACCAGCGGGAGATGCAAATAACGCGGCGGCGGCAAGCCGAGCATATCCTGCAACACCAGATGAATGGCGGTCGCCGCCACCAAATCCTGACCGCGCACCACATCCGTCACCCCTTGCAAACCGTCATCGACGACCACCGCCAGCGCATAGGCAATATCACCATCGCGGCGGCGCAGCACCGGGTCGCCAATCTCGCGCGCAAGCACAAAGCGGCATTCGCCCAACCAGCGGTCGGCAAACGCCACCGTCTCCTCCGGCAGGCGCAGGCGAATCGCCGCATCATCCGGCGCGAGCGAATCCAGCACCCTGCCACGACAACAGCCGGGATAGACCAGCCCCAAAGCGCCCATCTGCGCCTGCGCGTGCCAATACTTGCGGCTGCAATCGCAAGGGTAGAGATGCGGGCGCAACTGCGCGAGCGCCGCCTGATAATCGGCGAGATGCGCCGATTGCACGCGGATTTCGCCGTCATGATGCAGGCCGTGCGCGCGCAGCGATTGCAACTGCGCCGCGATGTAGTCGGTGCGGCTGCGCGTGCGGTCAACATCCTCCACGCGCAACAGCCAGCGCCCGCCATGCGCGCGGGCATCAAGATAACTGCCAAGCGCCGCCACCAGCGAGCCGAGATGCAAGGGGCCGCTGGGCGTCGGCGCAAAGCGGCCAATGTAGGGTTTCATGTTCATCGCGGCTTTGTACCACATTGGCGCCGATTGGCGTAGGGCGGATGCGATTCCCCGTTCTGCCGCCTATTGCCGCGATGCGCCCCTCATGCCGCCCAGAAGTCGCGCGGTGCGTCCAGCACGGGCAAGACGATGCCGCGGCGGATGGCGTAGTCGCCGAAGCCTTCGTTCGCCTCACGTTCGCGCGCCCAGGCGCCGATCCAGTCGTCGAGGATGGCAAGGATTTCCGCCTCGGTGATGTTTTCTTTGTACAAACGCGGGATGCGTGTGCCTTCGCGGTTGCCACCGGCGAAGAGGTTGTAACGGCCGACGGCTTTGCCAACCAGGCCGATTTCGGCGAGCATCGCCCGGCCGCAGCCGTTCGGGCAACCGGTGACGCGCAGGATGATGTGTTCGTCGGGGATGCCGTGTTTTGCAAGGAGCGCGTCCACTTGGTCGATGAAGCCGGGGAGGAAGCGCTCGGCTTCTGCCATTGCCAGCGGGCAGGTGGGCAGCGCCACGCATGCCATGCTGTTTTCCCGCTGTTTGCTGGTTTTTGGGTCAATCAGCCCGTGTTCGCGCGCGATGGTCTCGATGCGTTTTTTGTCGCGCGGCGGCACGCCGGCGACGATGAGGTTCTGGTTGGCGGTCAGGCGGAAGTCGCCTTTGTGGATTTCCGCGATTTTGCGCAGGCCGGTTTTGAGTTGTTTGCCGCCCGGCTGGTCGGTGATGCGGCCGTTTTCGATGAATAAGGTCAGGTGCCAGTTGCCTTCTTCGCCTTTGACCCAGCCGATGCGGTCGCCCCGGGTGGTGAATTTGTAGGGGCGGATGGGCGCGAACTTTATGCCCATGCGTTTTTCGACTTCTGCCTTGAAGTTTTCGACGCCGACGCGCTCTAGGGTGTAGCGGGTGCGCGCGTGTTTGCGGTCGCTTCTGTCGCCCCAGTCGCGCTGGGTGGTGACGACGGCTTCGGCGCAGTGCAGGGTGTGGCTGAGCGGCACGTAGCCGAATTCGTAGGATTTGTTGGGGAAGGTGGTGGTGTTGCCGTGTTCGCTGGAGAGGCCGCCGCCGACCAGCACGTTAAAGCCGACGAGGTGGCCATCTTCTTCGATGGCGACGAAGCCGAGGTCGTTGGAGTGGATATCGACTTCGTTGTCCGGCGGGATGACGACGGCGGTTTTGAATTTGCGCGGCAGGTAGGTTTTGCCGAGGATGGGCTCGACGTCGTCGGCGATTTCTTTGTTGAGCGGTTTCGGCGGCTCGCTGGAAAAGACTTTTTCGCCATCAAGCCAGATGTCGGCATAGGCGCTGGTGCGCGGCAGCAGTTGCATGCTGATTTTTTTCGCCCATTCGTAGGCCTCTTTGTGCAGGCTGCTTTCTACCGGGTTGGTGGTGCAGAGGACGTTGCGGTTCACATCGCTCGCGGTGGCGATTGAGTCCAGTCCCAGCCGGTGCAGCCATTGGTGCATCGGCTTGACGTCGGGTTTCAACACGCCGTGGTACTGGAAGGTCTGGCGGTTGGTGAGGCGGATGGAGCCGTAGAGGGTGTGCTCGCTCGCAAATTGGTCGATGCCCAGCCATTGTTTGGGCTGGATGATGCCGCCGGGCAGGCGGCAGCGCAGCATCATGCTTTTCAGCGGTTCAAGTTTTTGTGCGCCGCGTTCGGCGCGGATATCGCGGTCGTCCTGCTCGTACATGCCGTGGAAACGGATGAGCTGGAAGTTGTCGCCCTTGAAACTGCCGGTGATGCCGTCGGTGAGGTCGTGGCTGATGGTACCGTGCAGGTAGTCGCTTTGGTCTTTGAGGCGTTCGTTGTCGGAAGGTTTGCCGGTCATGATGGTTTTCCTTTGTTTGTAGGGTGGGTCTTGACCCACCATAATGAAATTTATGGGGTTTGCGGTGGGGCAAGCCCCACCCTACGTTATAAAAATCCCCAGGCGCGCTGGTATTCGATGCGGATTTGGTAATCGCGGTCGGTGAAACCGGCGGCGCGCAGTTGTTGCTTAAGCGTGCTGCCTTCGCCGTCGTGGCTGACCGCCTGCCAGCCGCCGCGTTTTTCGGCAATGGCGAAGGCATGGGCGGCAAGCCATTCCCGCAGCGTGCCGTTGCGCGGGTCGTGCGGCGGGTGGGTGCTATTGACGCTGATTTGGATATTGACCAAGTGCATCGCGCTTCCTTGTTATGCGCCCAGGCTGCGCCAGTAGGCGTCAAATACATGGTTGGAGAGCCAGTAGCCCAGCGGCAGGTTGATGGCGACGCCGACCGCGAAGGCGAAGAAGGGCTTGAGGCCAACCGCCGCCAGTTCGCGGAAGCGCGTGGTCAGGCCGATGCTGAGGAAAGTCAGGGTGAAGAACCAGCCGCGCAGCTCCTTCAGCGTTTTCAACGCTTCGGCGCTGTAGGCCTTGCCCGCGTCGGCGTTGAGCACGCTGATGACGGCGGTGGTCAGCAATGAGGCGATGAAAAAGCCGAGGATGAATTTGGGGAAGCGTTGCCAGATTTCGCGGCGGTCGATGCGCTCGCTTTGCGCCGCGCTTTGCCGCTCCCAGACGGTCACGGCGAGGATGGCGACGAGAAACGCCCAGATGCCGACGAACATGTCGCGCCCGACCACCTTCATCAGGGTGAAGGCTTCGGTGGCGGCTTCATGGCCGATGGCTTCGGCAGCGGCAAAACCGGCGGCGTCGGCAAATTCGGACGTGCCAATCCAGGCACCGGCGACACCCGGATGCAGGCCGAGGGCGCGGCTGGCAGCGGGCAGGACGAAAATCATCACCACCGCCCAGACGATAACGAGGGAAATCGCCATGGAAACGTGCGCCTTCTCCGCGCGGCAGGCGCCGCCGATAGCAATCGAGCCGGAAACGCCGCAGATGGAGCCGCCCGCGCCGAGGGTTGCGGCAAAGCGACGGTCAAGACCAAACAGGCGGGTGGCGGCGAAATAAATGCTGGCAAACGTTACCACCGAGACAATCAGCGCCTGGCCGATGGCAGCGGGACCGGCGCGCAGAATGATGGTAAACGGCAGCGTCGCGCCCATCAGCACGATGCCGGTTTTCACATAATATTCCGTGCGCAGCGCCTCGCTGAACCACGCGGGCAACGACAGCGTATTGCCGATGACTAGCCCGACAAACAGCGCCACCAGCGGCGTTTCCAGCTGCGCGCCCTTGACGGCGGCGTTGGCGCTGATGATGAGGACGGCGACGGCAAGCAAATACAGCGCGACAAAACCGCGCAGGAAGCGGCGCGTGTCATAGCCGAGACTGCGCGCGCCGAGGCTGAGCGTGCTGGCGAGCAGCAAAAAGAGGCCGAGCGCGCCGGGCAATTTCGCCGGCAGCTTGGCGGTAAGTTCGGCGGGCGTTTTCCAGCCGGGCGCGGAAAAGGTGAAATAGGGCAGCACGCCGCTCTTGTTCACGAGAAACAGGACGGTAGCGGCGACGACCAGCCCGAGGCCGATGATAATCGCCCAGCTGTCTTCCTTTTTGAACCAGACCGGCGGCGGCGCGCGGCGCGCGGTTTTTGCCGCTTGGTCTTCTGTGTGCAGCCCGTCGAGGGCGAGGGTGTTACTCATGGGAATCTCCTGTGGTAGTTGTTTGCAGGGATTCGCATGATAGGGACGGCGCCAGGGCGTGTGAAATGCGCGTTTTGCCTGGCGTTATTCGTTTTTGCTATGAGGGGCGGGGGGTTTACATACAGGGTAGCGGCTACCCCGTATGTCAATAAAAAACCGGGCGACTGCCCGGTTCGTTCAGTAAACATCCCGCTGATAGCGCCGCGCCTGGCGCAGTTCGTCGAGATAATCGGCGGCGGCGTCCGCGTCCATGCCGCCCTCGCCGGCGATGATGTCAAGCAGCGCGCGCTCAACGTCTTTCGCCATGCGCGCCGCGTCGCCGCAGACGTACACATAGGCGCCGTCCTTGAGCCATTGCCACACACTCGCCGCTTCTTCGCGCAGTTTGTCCTGCACGTACACTTTCTCCGCCTGGTCGCGCGACCACGCCAGGCTGTAGCGGTGCAGGAAGCCGTCTTTCTGCCAGCCCTGCCATTCGGTCTGGTAGAGGAAGTCTTCGGTGAAGTGCGGGTTGCCGAACACCAGCCAGTTTTTCCCCGGCGCCTCACGGGCGACGCGCGCCTGCATGAAGGCGCGGAAGGGGGCGATGCCGGTGCCGTTGCCTATCATGATGATGGCGGCCTGCGGGTCGTCCGGCAGGCGGAAATTCGGGTTGGGCTCGACAAATACGTGCGCCGCGCCGTCTTCGGGCAGGCGCTCGCCGAGGTAGCCCGAGGCCGCGCCGCTGTAGGCTTTGCCGTCGTGTTCGTAGTGCAGCACGCCGACGGTGAGATGCACTTCTTCGCCCACTTCTTCCGGCGCCGACGCTATCGAGTAGAGGCGCGGCGTCAGCGGGCGCAAGAGCGTCAGCAGTTGTTCCGCCGTGATGGCCGCAGGATAGCGGGCGACGATGGCGTCTAGCGGCGTGTTTGCGGCGTATGGCGCGGCGCCGTGCGTGGCGATTTCCGCGTCCAAATCGGCGCTCTTGGCAAGCGCGGCGTATCCCTGCACGAACTGCGGCGTGTTCTGCGAGATTTCGCGCTCGCGGATGAGCTGTTCACGCAGGGTTTTGCCGTCAATGACGGTCACGCCGTCCAGTTTTAGCGCGGCGAGGATGGCATCAACGCGCGCCGGGTCGTTTTCGCACCAGACGCCGAGCGCGTCGCCCGCCTGATAATTGATGCCGGAACCGGCGAGGTCAAGCTCGATATGGCGCACGTCTTTCGTGGAATGCCGTCCGGTGATTTTCTGCCGCGCCAACAGCGGCGCGGTAAACGGGTGGTCGCGGTCGTATGCCGCGGGCGTGGCAGGGGCGGCAGCGGTTGGCGTGCGCGGGGCGGCGGGTTGCAGTGCGGCAAGGCGCGGCACGAGGTCGGCTATCCACGCCGCTGCCGTCGCCTGGTAATCCACATCGCAATCGGCGCGCGGCGCGAGGCGTTCGCCGCCCAGCTCGGCCAGACGCGTGTCAAAATCCTTGCCCGCCTGGCAGAAATCGGGATAGCTGCTGTCGCCCAGCCCGCAGACGGCAAAGCGCAGCGCGGGCAGCGGCGGCGCTTTTTTGCCAAAGAGCAGGCGGTGCAGGCTGAGCGCTTCTTCCGGCGGCTCGCCCTCGCCCTGGGTGGAGGTCACGAGCAGCAGCACTTGTTCGTCGGCGATGGTTTTCGGTTTGTAATCGGCGGCGCTGATGCGTTTGGCGTTAATGCCCTGTTCTGCCAGCGCGGCGTGCAGTTTGTCCGCGACTTCGCGCGCGTGTCCGGTCTGCGAGGCGGAAAGGACAGTTACGGCAAGCGGCGGCGGCGCGGGTTCTGCGCTGGCTGCGCTGGTGACATCGGTGGCAGCAACGGTAGGCAGCGCACCGCCGTCCGCCCGCGCCCAGCAATAGCCGGAGAGCCAGGCGAGTTGCAGCGGCGAGAGGCTATCGAGCGCGGCGGTGAGGTCGGCCGGAATGGGGGTCATGATGAGGGTTCCTTTTTTTGTGTTGGTCAGGGGAAATGTGGGGCTGATTTATAAAACGCCCTCCCCCTGTGGGGAGGGTTGGGTTAGCGTTTGAATCCCCCTCCCCTGCGAAGCGGGGGAGGGGGTTTTGAGAAATCCCCCACGGGGGAGGGCGATGCGGCTGTATTTATGCCGCCTGTTCTTCGCGTGCGTCGAACCATGCCAGTTGCGCGTGCAGCGCCACCGTTTCGCCGATGACCAGCAGCGCCGGTGTCGGCGCTTCATGAGCCAGTTCGGCAAGGCGCGCCAGCGTGCCAACGCGCACCTGCTGTTCGGCGCATGTGCCGCGGCTGATGACCGCCACCGGCGTGTTGGCGGCGCGGCCGTGCGCCAGCAGTTGCCGTTGCAGGGTCGCGGCGGTGAGCGTACCCATGTAAACCACGAGCGTGTGCCGCCGTTGCGCCAGCGTCGGCCAGTGCAGGTCGCGGTCGCCTTTGCCGTGGCCGGTGATGAAGGTCACGGCTTGGGCGTGGTCGCGGTGGGTGAGCGGGATGCCAGCGTAGGCGGTCGCGCCGAGGGCGGCGGTGATGCCGGGGATGACGCGGCAGGGAATGCCCGCCGCCTGCAAGGCCTGCGCCTCCTCGCCGCCACGGCCAAAGACGAAGGGGTCGCCGCCTTTCAGGCGCACTACCCGCAGTCCGGCGCGCGCGTGGCGGATGAGCAGGTCATGAATTTCGCCTTGCGCGACCTGCGCCGCGCCAGCGCGTTTGCCGACGCTGATTTGTGTCGCGTCCTTGCGGATGAGGGCGCGGATGTCGTCAGAAACCAGCGCGTCGTAGAAAACCACATCCGCCGCTTGCAAGGCTTGCAGGGCGTGAAGGGTGAGCAGTCCGGCATCGCCCGGCCCGGCGCCGACCAGCGTGACTTCGCCGCGCAGCGCCGGTTGTGCCGCCAGCTGGCGCGCGATTTCCGCCTCCGCTTCCGCCAGGCGGTTCTGCGCGACCAGGGTGTCGAAGCGGCTGGCAAAGAGGCGTTCCCAGAAACGGCGGCGCGCTTCCGTCCCCTGCACCGCCGCCTTGACCCGCGCCCGCCAGCGTCCGGCAAGTGTCGCCAACGTGCCGCTGTGACGCGGCAGCAGCAGCTCGATTTGCTGGCGCCAATGGCGGGCAAGCACCGGTGCCGTTCCCGCGCTGGAAATGGCAACCTGCAACGGCGCGCGGTCTATCACCGCTGGCACGATATACGAGCAGCAATGCGGTGTATCGACCACATTGCACAATTTGCCCGCCGCTTCCGCCGCCGCGAAAACGCGCGCGTTCAACTCGCTATCGCTGGTGGCGGCGACGACGAGAAAGACGCCGTCGGTCTGCGCCGGTGCAAATGCCGCGCCGAGGTATGTGATGCGTCCGGCGGCGAGCCAGTCCTGAAAGACGGGCGAGAGTTCACGCGCGACCACGCGCAGCCGCGCCCCGGCGCGCAAGAGGTCTTCGGCCTTGCGCGCGGCGATGTGTCCGGCACCCACCAACAGCACCGGGCGGTTGTTCAGGTCGGCAAACAGCGGAAAATGACGGCTCATGATGCAATCTCCTGATAATAAAGCGCCGCATGATAGGGAGGCCGCCTGCGCCTGTGAAATGCGCGTTCGCTCTGGCGTTATGCGTTTTTGGCATAAAAAAGCCCGCACGGTGGCGGGCAAGGTGTGTGTTACTGCTGTGCGGGTATCAGGGTTTGAGGCAACCGCTGAGGCTATCGGCGAGCTGGTGCAGCAACTGGCCGTACATCGTCTTGCCGGGGGCGAGGTCAGCGCCAACCGGATCGAGTACCGCGGTTTTCACTTTGCCGTCCGCCGCCAGTTTGGTGACGATTTTCGCCGGGAATTGCGGCTCGCTAAAGAGGCAGACGACTTTGTTGTCGGCAATCATCTGGTGCAGTTCGCCGATGCGTTTCGCGCCCGGTTCGTGTTCGGGATCGACGCGCACGGTGCCGACGGCATTGAGGTCGTAGTCTTTTTCAAAGTATTGGTAGGCATCGTGGAAGACCATGAACGGCCGTTTTTGCACCGCTTGCAGTTGCGCGGCAAGGTCGCTTTTCAGCGCGTCCAAAGCGGCGGCGGCCTGGGCGGCGTTGTCTTTGTATTTGGCGGCGTTGGCGCTATCGACTGCGGCCAATTCTTCCGCGACTTGATTGAGCAGCAGCTTGCTGCGCGCCACGCTCAACCACAGGTGCGCGTCGTAAGTGCCGTGGTGGTGACCGTGATGGTCATGGCCGTGTTCATGATCGTGATCGTGATGGGCATCGCCGTGGTCGTGGTCATGGTGTTCATGATCGTGGTCATCATCATCGTCGTCGCCTTCTTCCCACATGCCGCCGTGGCGGGTCGGCAGCGGGTAGAGGTTGGGCAGCCCTGCCCATTCAACGGCGTGTTCTTTTTTGCTTTTTTCCAAAAGCGGCGGCATGAAGGTTTCGAGTTCGTGGCTGACGTACACGACGACATCCGCTTCGGCGACGCTTTTCGCATCCGCCGGTTTCATTTGGTAGCCATGCGGCGAGCCCTGTTTGATGAGCAGTTCGGGTTCGCCGACGCCATCCATCACTTGCGCCACCAGCGAATGCAGCGGCTTGATGGTGGCGACGACTTTCGGCGCGGCGAAGGCTTGGCAGGAAACGCCCACGAGTGCGGCCAGCAGGATTTTTTTCATGTTCGGTTCTCCGGTTTTGCGTGAGTTTTAGCGGAAGGCCTGCCCGGTTTTCCGTCGCAGGTCTGGTTTGCGACGCAACAGGATACGCCTCTTGCAATGGGGTAACGGTTTTTTTGTATCTAGCGCTGTTATGAAAAGAAAAATCCCCGCACACAGCGGGGATTTTTTTAGGCGGTTTTTGCCTCTGGCGGGGTTTCACTCAGTTTGCCACTGACGAGGTAGAGGCAGCGGTCCATTTGCCGCGCGAGGTTCATGTCGTGGGTGACGATGATCATCGCGCCGTGCTGTTCGCCGATGAGGTTTTTCATCAGGGCAAAGGCGTGCGCGGCGTTTTCCTGGTCGAGGTTGCCGGTGGGTTCGTCGGCAAGCAGGCAATCAGGGCGGTTTACCAGCGCGCGCGCGATTGCCGCCCGCTGCCGTTCGCCGCCGGAGAGTTCCGCCGGGCGGTGGTTCAGCCGTTCTTTCAGGCCGACGGCGGCCAGCAGTTCGCTCGCGCGTGCCAGCGCTTTTTGCGGGCGGTCGCCGCGGATTAAGAGCGGCATGGCGACGTTTTCCACCGCGCTGAATTCGGGCAGCAGGTGGTGAAATTGGTAGACAAATCCCATGTGCTGGTTGCGCAGGCGGGTGCGGCGGGTGTCGCTGGCCTGGCTGAGATTGGTGCCGCAGAGGGTGATTTCGCCTTGTTGCGGTGTGTCCAGCCCGGCGAGGATGTGCAGCAGGGTGCTTTTGCCGGTGCCGGAGGCGCCGACAACGGCGACGGTTTCGCCGCGCGCCAGGGCAAGGTCGGTGCCGCTCAGGATGGTGAGGCTTTCGCCTTTGCTTTGGTAGGCGAAGTGCAGGTTGGTCGCGGTCAGGACGTGATCGGTCATGGTTTACTCGTGGGAGAGGGCGCGGGCGGGTTCGGTGCGGGCGGCCATCAGCGCCGGAATGACGGAGAACAGCAGGGTCAGGATGAGGGTGACGATGCTGATGCCGCTGATGACGGCAGGGTCGATTTTCGCCGGCAGTTCGTTGATGAAGTACATTTGCGCGGGCAGGGCGTAGCCGGTGTGGCGCTCCAGGAATGCCATGATGGCCGGGACGTTCACCGCGATGAGGATGCCGAGACCGACGCCCAGTACGGTACCGAAGGCGCCGAAGGTCAGCCCTTGTGTCAGGAAGATTTGCCCGATTTGGCGGCGGGTCATGCCCATGGTGCGCAGGATGGCGATGTCGCGCCGTTTTTCGGTGACGACCATGTACATCGAGGAGAGCAGGCCAAAGGCTGCGACCATGACGATGAGGCAGAGGATGATGAACATCGCGTTCTTCTCGGTCTGCACCGCGCTGAAGTAGGAGGCGTTGTCCACGCTCCAGTCGCTCGCATACACGCCGTAGGGCAGTTGCGGCGTCAGGCGTTCGCGCACCAGCGGCGCCTGCATCGGGTCGTGCAGCATGATGTGGTAGCCGGTAACGCCTTCGGGCAGTTGTAGCAGTTTGGCGGCATCCTGGTAATTGACCAGCGCCACGCCGTTGTCGAAGGAGTAGTGTCCGCTGCTAAAGGTGCCGACGAGGGTGAAGCGTTTGATGCGCGGCAAGAGGCCGGCGGCGCTCGCCGTCACTTGCGGCACGATGATGGTGACTTTGTCGCCGACTTTGGCGTTGATTTTTTCGGCCAGCACCTGGCCGAGGATGAGGTTGAAATGCCCCGCTTCCAGTTGGCCGCTGATTTCCGGGTCGATTTTGGCAAAAGTCTGCGACACTTTGCCTTCTTCTGCCGGATCAACGCCTTGCAGGACGACGCCCTGGAAGTGTTCGCTGTCGCCAATCAGCCCCTGCCCCTGCACGTAAGGCGCGTAGGCGATGAGTTCGGGGATGTTGGCGAGATACGGCGCGGGGTCAAATTCGGGCGGGATGACACCGGTGCCGTCGCTGCTGCGCAGCATGGCGTGCGAGGTCATGGAGAGCATTTTGTCGCGCACTTGTGTCACCACGCCGTTCATCACGGAGAGGACGACGATGAGCGCGGCGATGCCGATGGTGATGCCGATGATGGCGAGAATGGCGTTCAACCCGATGAAGCGGGCGCCGCTGCGCGCGTAGCTGTAGCGCAGGCCGATTTTGGAAGGCAGGATTTGCATGGCTTAACCCGCGAGCAGCGCGTCGAGTTTGCCCGCTGCTTCCAGCGCGTGCAGGTCATCGCAGCCGCCGACGTGCGTGTCGCCAATAAAAATCTGCGGCACGGTTTTGCGACCATTGGCGCGGGCGATCATCTCCTCGCGCCGCTCGGGTTCGCGGCTGATGTCGATGCCTTCGTAGGCGACGCCCTTGGCGGTAAGCAACTGGTGCGCGCGCTGGCAGTAGGGGCAGGTCGGCTTGTAATACATGGTGACGGCTTGCATGGCGCACTCCTTATTTGCTGACGACGGGCAGGTTTTCGGCGAGCCAGCCGTTGATGCCGCCGTCCAAAATATAAATGGCTTCAAAACCGCCATCGCGCAGGGTTTTCGCCGCCGCTGCGGTGTTCAGGCCGTTGTGGTCATAAATCACCAGCGGACGGTTCTTGGCGGCGCGGATTTTGCTGACGTGGTCGTGCAGTTCGGCAAGCGGCATATTCTTCGCGCCCGCGATGTGTCCCTGGCGGAAATCTTGGGCGCTGCGCAGGTCGATAAAGGCGCCGTTGTCGTTGGCCAGCACGGCGGCGCGGGCGTTGCTCACTTTTTCGCCGGCGGCGTTGCGCCCTTGCAGCTCGAAATAGATGATGCCGCCGATGGCCGCAAACAGCATGAGAAAGAGAAAAATGTTGTCGAGGAAAAATTGTCCGAAGCTCATCTGAGGGTTCCGTAGGCTGTGGAAAAGGCGGCGATTATACTGGCGTTTGCGCCGCTTGTGGTGTTTGTCTTGGCTAACGGGCGGTAATGGTTTTAGCGCCTTAATATTCCCCCTCCCCCGCAGGGCGAAGCGCGCAGCGGGCGGGTACCCATGCAAAATGCGTCCGCATTTTGCATGGGGCCCGGGGAGGGGGTGGGCGATGTTGTTGTTGAATCGAAATTCCGGTTTTTCAATTGATTGCTGCCCTCACCCCAACCCCTCTCTCGCTACGCGAGCAATGCTTGTCCCAGAGGGAGAGGGGCTTATCCACGGAAATGCAAACAGCCCCTAGCGGGCTTTTCGGGCAAACGGATACAAGGTGAGCGCGAGCAGGAGCGCCGTGGCATCCACCGGCAACAACAACCGTGGCACAAACGGCAGCCATCCCACCACGGCCAGTCCGGTCGTCGCCGGTATGGCGCAGAGCAGCGCGATAGAGACGCAAAGCAGCGCGGCCGTCGCCCCCGCCCCGCGTCGCAGCGCGTACGCATTGGCGGCGAGAAACGGCAGATAGTAGCTGGCGTGTGCCAGTGTTTCTGCAGCAAGCGGCAGCAGCGGCTGAAAGCGTGCGGTGAGCAGCATTGTCGCCATGCCGCAGATAGCGCCGCAGCTGGTGCCGACGGTCAGCGCCGCCAGCAGCCGCACGTCGCACCGCTCGCCGCGTGCGCGTTTGTCGAGCCAGAGCAGGTTGCCCGTGTAAAACAGCACCGCTCCCGCAAGCGCCAGCACGAAATATAGCCAGCGCAGCGGGTAGCCGCCGTAGTTGCCGAAGTGCAACGCGGCGAAGGCGTCGCTGGCGCCGTGATAAAAACTGCCGCCGCTGTTGCGGTAGCGCAGCGCGCCGCCGTAGGGGTTGAGCGCCACATACAGTCTGCGCCCGCCGGTGGCTGTCCCGCCGAGAACCACGACTAGCGCTTCCGCACGGTCATCGAGCGCATCGAAAACCATGCGCTCCGCCTGCAAGGCGGGGGCGAACGCCTGCGCACGGGCAAGCAGCGTGGCGGGAGGCAGCAGTTCGCCCTGCCCTGCGGCTTCTGCGACGTCCGTTTCCGCGGCGGGCGACAGCGCCCGCATCGCCTGCTCCAGCGGCGCATAGAAAACGAACACGGCGGTCGTGATGGCGATCACCAGATGAAACGGCAACGCGGTGAGGCCGAGCAGGTTGTGCAAATCCAGACAGGCGCGACGGCGGCCGCCTTCGGGGCGCAAGGCGAAAAGCTGCCGCTTGAAGCGCGGCAACAGCAGCACCGTGCCGGAAATGAGCGCCAGCGCATACAAGACGGCGACCACACCCATCGTGTAACCGCCCACCGCGCCGGGAATGCCCGCCGTGCGGTGCAAATCGTCCAGCACCTCGCCCAAGGCCGGAAGGGGCGCGCTAAAACGGCGCCATTGTCCGTTGGCATCCCGCGTCGCCCAGAACTGTTCCCCGTCCCGCTCCCAGGAGAGCGGCGCGGGGGCATCCGCCGTCGTGCGCAGATGCAGGGTGAATGTCGTCGTGATTTCAGGATGCGCCGCCATGTAATCCAGCAACTGCGCCTGCTGTCGCGCATCGGGCGCGGGCATGACCGACGGCGGCGGTGGCGCTGCCCAGCGGTTCAAGTCGTCGAGAAACAGCGTCAGCGCGCCCGCGAGAAAACAGACGATGAGAAAGAGCGCGCTCACCACGCCGCACCAGGTGTGCAGCGGCAAATGCGTTTTCAGCAGATGGCTCGCGACTTTCATGCCGTCAAGCCGAAAAACAGCGCCGCCAGCAGATTGGCGCAAAACAGCAGCCGCCAGGCGCTACGCGCATTGCGCAGGAAATACACGCCGCCGCAGAGCGCCAGCCAGGAAATGCCGACCATCCACACAAAAAACGCGCCCGCCTCCCCGCGCATGGCGGGCGGCAGGGCGCGCAAAAACGGCAGCCAGCAAAAAAGCGCCAACGGCAATCCCAGACAAAGCGCGGCCAGCGCCCTGCCCCAGCCGTCCGGACGCGCGGCGCCGCCCAACAGCCATTCACGCCAGGCAAAACGCCGCATCAATGCGAGCAGCGGCAAGACACCCAGACCAACCAGCACGGCGGCGATGGCGACCAACACGCCGTAACCGCCAAAACGCGACACCCACAGCAGCAGCGCTGCCAACGCCGCCCGCCACGCCATATCGCCCGCGTAGCGCCACGGTAACGGCGCGGGCAAAAGGCGCTGTTGCGGTGCGGCGAGGTAGCCGTAAAACGCGGCGAGGAAGCTGAAAAACAGCGCGAGGGCGGTGATGGCGGCAAGCATGGCAATGTTCGTTGAGATGATTACGGGGTTGTGCTTTTCCGTTGTCGCGCTGCGGGCGGTTTCTGCCCCGTGCGGTTACGACGCTTCCCGGATGACCGCTTCTACCGGCTTGCGTTTGGCATAAGGCAGCGGCGCGGCGTAGCCCAGGCGGAGCAGCAACTGCGGGTATTGGCCGCCCAAGGCGAGTTCGCGGCCAAGGCGGGCGCGCAGCTCTGCCACTTCGCACGGCTGGTTGAGCCAGGCGCTGGCAATGCCCTGTTCGGTCAGGAGCAGCAGCAGGCGTTGCAGCACGCCGCCTGCGGCAATCCACGCGGGGATGGTGTCGTCATCGGTCGCAAGCAGCAGCAGGTGCGAGGCGGAAGCGATTTTTTTGCCGTCGGCCTTGTTCTGCGCGTTCGCCTTCAGCGCGAGCCGGATAATCGGTTTGGTCATCCACGCGGGCAGGTTGGGCGCGCCCATCACCGCGTAACTCAGGCCGTCCAGGGTGCGCTCGCTGTGCGCCTTGTTGAAGCGAATCCAGGAGAGCAACTCGCGCTTGAAGGCTTCGTCGCCCAACTGGGCGCGGTTGCCGTCCATGACCAATTCCGTAAGTTGCGCGAATTGCGGCGCGTTTTTGTCCCAGACGCGCAGACGCACGGTGTCGTCGCTTTGTGCGGCGGCGAGTATGCCGTCCAGCAGCGCCTGCGGAATGTTGCGGCCGTCGTAACGCGCGCGGTTGGTCTGCCGCAGCGGAATCTGTGCGAACAGCGGATCCAGCTGCGCGCCGGGCTGTTTGTCGAGGCGGACGGTAATTGTGCCTGCCGCGCTGACTGCGGTCGTGGTCGCATAGCCGTAATGGTTGGCGGCAATGCGCAGGTTTTCCGCAGCGCAGCCCAGGCTGATAAAGAGTTCACGGTCGTCGGGATCCACCACCGGCAGGCGTTTGCTGAAATCGGGCGTAATCGTGATGGCATCCGCGCCAAGGGTAAAAAACCACGGCTGGGTGTTATGCCCGGAAGGGGCTTTGCTCGCATATTCGACCATCGCGTGGAAATCATTTTGCAGCGTCATGTTTTTCTCCGGTTGGGATGATATGGACGCAGTGTAGCACCACCCGCTTTTCGCGTGGCAGTCCTTTGCCCGCACGGTAAGAAACGATGCTTCAATATTTAGGGCATGTTTGCAATTTGAATTTCCCTCCCCTGCGAAGCGGGGGAGGGGGATGTATCAATTGTCAACGCGCCCCTAGAATTCGTATCGGAATGTCGCCATCACATGACGCGGCGCGCCGAAACTTAACGCATCGGGAATGGTTTTGTATTTCTGGTCAAAGAGGTTGTTGGCATTGAGGGTAAAGCGCAGGTTTTTTGTCGGCCGGTATTGCGCCATGAGGTCCACGGTGGCATAGGATTTTTGTGTGTTGGCAACAATTCCGACGGAATCATCAATCTCGCTTTTGGCAAAGATTTTACTCTGCCAGTTAATGCCGCCACCGATCGTCCATTGTTCATTCACGTCATAGCTGGAGAATGCTTTGAATAAATGCAGCGGGGCATCGGTTTTCAGGCGCGCGCCTGTGCGGTCTTCAATTTTAGTACGGGTATAGGAAGCGTCCACGCGCCAGTCCGGTAGCGGTTCGCCGGAAAGGGTCAGCTCCCAGCCACGCCCTTTGGTGTTGTCTTCGGCGCGGTAGTAGTCCGAGCCGTCGGCGTGTTCGCCCGCTTTGACGGCAAGGTTGTCCTTGCGCACTTCAAATACCGCTGCCGAAGCATTCAGGCGGTCATCCAGCCATGCGCCTTTGACGCCCAATTCGTAAGTCGCGCCTTTTTCTGGATCCAGCGGGTTGTGGTTTATGTCCTCATTGTCCTGCGGCTGGAAAATGGTGCTGTAATTGGCATAGGCGGTGAGGTTGTTGGTGAAATCGTAGGTCAGCCCCAGATAGGGGGTGAAAACGCCGTTTTCTTTACGCACCCGCGGAATGTAGTCATTGCGGAAATCGTATCCGGTTCTTTTCCAGTTGGTGAGACGCGCTCCGGCAAGTAATGCCCAATCGTCATTGAGATGGATGCGGGTCGCGCCATACAGGGAAGTGGTTTGTTTTTTATTGGTGCCGTAACCCAGTAATTCGTTTTCCGGCCGCTCAATTTTGCCATCGCGTACAAAGGCGAAAAGGTCATCCACGGGGTCATCGGCGCGGGTATCGTATTTGGCGTTTTTGCCATCGCGGTAGTCGTTATGGCTGATGCCCATCTGGAATTCGTGCTGGCGGCTAAAGAGCGGGTATTTTCCATCAAGGTGCATATCGAAGGCGTGCTCTGTCGGATGGAAGTTTTCTTTGATGGTGACGAGTTGCGCGCTGCCGTCGGCTTTAACGTCGTAACTGCCGCCGATGCCGTAGTGGTTGTCGGCCTTGCTGAAGCGGTAGCTATAGGCGGCGCTGAGTTTCCAGTCGTCATTAAAATCGTGTTCCAGTCGGGTAAAGACTTCGCTGCGACGCCGCTTGCTGTATGACCATTCCGCGGCGTTGTTGTCGCGCGGTTGCATCAAGAGCAGACGGTAGCCGCTGTCTGCATCGCCATACCAGGAGGAGAAGGAGCCGGGCGTCGAGTGTTTGCTGTGTACGTCGCTCAGTTGCAGCCCTGCGCTGACCATCGTCTGCGGGGTGAGGTCGTATTCGAGTATGCCGTAGAGGGTTTTGCCATCTTGCCGGGCGCGGCGCTGCCACAGGCCGCCGCGGTCGTAGATGGCAACCGCGCGACCACGCAGGCTGCCGTTGTGGTTCAAGGCGCCATTGCCATCGAAAACGGTGCGGTAATGTCCCCATGTTCCCGCGCCAACATCAATGCTGAAATGCGGCTCGGCGGTCGGGCGTTTGCGCTGCATCTGGATATTGCCGCCCGGATCGCCGATGCCGTTTCTCAAGCCGGTCGAACCGCGCACGACGCTCGCCGATTCGTAAACGGCGCTGTCGGTATTGTGCAGGGACAGGCCGTAACCGGAGCCGTCGCCGCTGGCGTCAAGTCCGTCGATATTGACATTGTCAATGCGGTATCCGCGGGAGATGTAGTAGTGATAGCCGTCGGCGCTGTTTCCATATTTCTGGAAATAGATGCCAGGGGCGTGCGCAATAACTTCACTCACGCTATTAAGTTGTTGCTCTTCCATGCGCTTTTGCGTCATGACGGAAATGGACTGCGGCGTTTCGCGTAGGGTGAGGTCCAGTCCGGTAGCCGAGATGCTGGCGGGGATGGTGTAGTTGGTTTCCAGCGACCGCTCGGCATTGACGACGACCGGCGCCAACGTCGCAGGCTCGCCCGATGCCGCGAAGGCGGCAGGCGCAAGCATGGCGAGGGAAGTCAGGCTGATGAGCGGTTTGCGGGACAGGTGGGCGGGGAAGGGTTGGCGCATGGGGAACTCCGGCTGTGAATGTAATTGCGAATAAATCTTAACATTCCAGCCATCATGCCTGCCGCTTTTTTATCGCACCCCCGCCGGTTTATTCGATGATGACGGGGTTGTCGGGAAGTTCGTTGCCGTGCGGATCGTCGGGTTTGCCAAAGTGTTGGCGCAAGAGCGCGGCGCTGTCGGCGATGAGGCTGTCCAGCGCGGCGACTTCGCCGCCCGCCTTGAATTGGCGCAGGGTGCGTGCGGCAAGGTCGTCCCAGATGTTCTGCGGGATGACCGCCAGCACGCCGCTATCTGCGAGGATGTATAGCTGCGATGCGGCGAGGTTGAGATAAATCAACACCGCGCTGCGGTCTTCTGTATTCCACAGGCCGAGGGTGGAGAAGTGGCGCTCGGCCCGTGTTTGTAGCGGGGTGTCGCCAGGCAGCGGGCGGCGTTCGATGACCAGGCGCAGTTCGCCGCCGTGACCGCGTTCGCCATTTTTCACCGCAGTGGTGAGGGCGGCGATGGCGCGTTCGTCCAGCCAGCGACTATCCGCGCCGAAAAAGCGGTTTTTCAGGTTGTGCAGGAGGTCTTTGAACATGACGGTTTCCGGTAAGGGTGAAAACGGGATTATGGGGGCAGGTTGGCGGTTTTCACAGGGGCATTGCCGTCGCGTTGGTCATCCTCATGTCGGATGAGGCTTTGGGTGGATTGTTATTAAAAAGCGGGGCAAGAACCCCGCTTTTTTCATGCCGCCGCGTCTTTTTCACTTTCGGCGCGGTGGCGGTGGTAGTGACGCAGGGCGTGTTCGGCACGCCGGCCGGCGCTGAAGGCGGAGACGCGCTTCAGGTAGCCGATGACGCGCGTGCCGTAGTCGATGTTGCGCGAGCCGCAGGCGCTGCATGCTGTCAGCGTGCGTTTGTCAATGTGTTCGCAGTCGTTGCAGATGGTGATGCGCACGTTGATGCAGAAGTAGTTGCAGCCGGTGTGCGCCGCGATGTCCAGCAGTTTGCGGTAGCCTTCCCGGCTCAGCGCTTCGTCCAGGTTCAGGTGCAGCGCCGAGCCGCCGTCCAGCCAGTCGATGAGTTCGCGTCCGTGCAGGATGAATTTGTCGAGCGCGTTGGTGCGCTGGTCGTCTTCCACCAGGTAGAAGTAGGAGTTGTAGCAGTCGCGCGGCACGCGGTAGCCGTCGCGTTTGTCCCAGGCAGCGTTTTTCACGCCGAGGTTTTCTGCCGGCACGAATTCGGTGTTGTAGCGCACGCCGTAGTGCGCGTTCGCCCGCTGGTTGGCGTGGTAGATGGTTTTCAGTTTTTCTTGGACGAAGGCGAGGTAGGCGGGGTTGTTGCCGACGGTGATGCCCTGGGATTCTGCCGCTTCTGCCATGCCGTTGATGCCGATGGTCAGGTATTGTTTGTCGAGGGTGATGAAGCCGGCGTCGTACACGGTGAGCATGCCGGCGGCAAGGTAGTCTTCCATCAGCTTGCGGTAGGCGTACTGGTAGCGGTGGATTTTTTCGACTTCGGTGAGGAGGTCGCGGCCGTCCTGCACGAGGCGGTTCATGTTGATGGTGATGACGTTAATCGAGCCGGTGGCCACGCCGCCCGCGCCGAGGCTGTAGGAGAAGGTGCGGTCTTCGATGGCGTTGCGCAGGCGGCAGCAGGAGGCGAGCGAGTCGGGGTTGTCGGATTGGTAGATGAAGAAGGCGTTGCCCGCCGCGAGTTCGCCCGCGATGTGGTCGGCGAAGGCGCTGTCTTTGCAGCGGCGGTTTTCGGTGAGCATGGCGACGGTGACGACCGGGAAGGTGAGGATGGCGCGCTTGCGCTCGGCGTTGAACCATTTGAGGAAGTAGTTTTGCAGCGCGGCGACGCTCTGCCAGTCCGGGCGGCTGAAGTCGGGGAAGACGAAGTCGCCGAACATGGCGTGGAAGTAGTGCTGGTCGTAGATGGAGATGTTCCAGAAGGCGCTCTGGTAGCCGCGCGCGGCGGCGGGCTGGTTGAGCGCATAGACGACGTGTTGCAGGTGGTTGGCGATGTCCTTTTCATGCGTGCGCAGGTAGTCGTCGCCATAGTCCTTGCGCGCGAAGTAGTCAAAATAGGTGAGGAATTCGACGGTGGCGACCGCCCCGGCAAACTGCGCGCTGACGGCGAAAACGAAGTTCACGAATGAACCGCAGAAGGAGGCGAGATGCTTGGGCGCGCGCGACTCGCCGCCGAGTTTGGTCAGGCCGTCGCGCAGGAAGGGGTACATCGAGACGGAGACGCAGTAGGGCTTGAGGCTGGTTTCGTCATGCACGTAGATTTCGTGCGCCTCTATCTGGCGGACGTATTCGGCAGCGGTCGCCTCGCCAAACAGCTCGCGGATTTTGCGGCTGACCTGGGCGCGGTTTACCTGAATCATCAGGTCTTTCATCAGCTCGGATTCCAGTGTTGCCATGTTTTTCTGGGTGACGTTGGCGTTGGCGTCCAGTTTGGAACCGTCGGCGGCGTTGTGCGCACGCACATAGTCATCCATAAAGTCCAGTTTCTGCTGAATTTGTTCGGCTGTGAGTCGTAGCATTTCATCATCTCCAGAATAAATGATTGAGCACTGCGCCGTCGGCAGTGCGGATAAAGCGCTGGTTGGTGTCAGGGCAATCCAGTCCGCCGCGCTCGCGACGCCAGGCACCGGTCTTCACAAACGTCAGCTCCGGCAACAACGCGGCAGGCGCTTCCTCCAGACCGGTGTAGAGGCAGGTTTTCAGCCCTGCCGCCCGCGCCGTGCGCAGACAATCCAGCAGCGCCGCCGTCTGCCATTCGCCGCCGAAAAACAGCACGCAAGAAAGCAAACCGGCGTAATCGCCAAGGCGCCGCTGCAAATACGCGGGTGACAGCGCCCTGCCCTGCCGCGCGTTCCAGGTATCGGCGCTGTGGCAACCGGGACAACGCAACGGGCAGCCCGCGATGGTATAAGCCAGCGAGACCTCGTGCGGCACCTCCTGCCAGACCACATCTTCCCGAACAAACCGCAGCATGATAAGCGCTCCTGAAAAAGTTGAACCGCATGAAAGCAAACATCGCTCTCATGCAGAAAACGCAATATATGGTAGTGTCATGAGACAAACAACACAATATATATGGTTTTATATTTCGTTAAACGCCTGTGTACCATTGATAAAAATGCATAAAAAAACGACGCCAAAGGGCGTCGCGCAAACCGGGCGGCCATCTGCCGCAGAAACGAAAAAGGCAAGGCGCAAAGCCTTGCCAGAAAACAGCATAACCGCGAAAGCCGCTTAACCTAATGCCCTTGAACCGCAGGGTTCAAGTGGGTGCCTCAACAACCTTTTGGGCTTCTCACCGGAAGTGAGCATGCTCACCCAGATGCGTCTGACACCCAAGGCAAGATGTAATTAGGGTCAAGGGGTCTGTAGGAAACGCCTGCCCCGCAGTTATGCCTTGCAGACACTATAGCGCTGCGTTGTGTCGCTGTAAAGCGGATTTTGTGCAGAACATTAAGGCGTAACTTTCGCTGCACACACGCCATTTTCAGACGTCGTCAAAAGCCTGTCGCCCGCTTTTTCCGCTATAAAATCCGCACCGGAATTTCAGAAAATGCCGCAATCATCGTAATTCCTGCAGGCACGATAAGACCTGAAACTACCTAGAAGAAACGCCCTCTTGCAAAGAAGACGAAATTTTCATTATTTTCATAATATTATGATTCTTCGGTCAGATATTTTCAGATTCGGATCATTACCCGCACATTTCGTCCGAGCAAAATAAAAACCACCTTTTCAGGTGGTTTTTTTATTGGGTGGCGGAGAGAGGGGGATTCGAACCCCCGATAGGGCTATAAACCCTATACTCCCTTAGCAGGGGAGCGCCTTCAGCCTCTCGGCCATCTCTCCACAAGGAAGTGGCGCATTATACGGATTTTCATCCTACTGTAAAGCGACTTTTCACTCGTTACCAGAGTGATTCCCGGGGTTGTCGCCCATCAATCGTTGATAGATTTCTTCGCGGTGTACGGCGATGTGGTCGGGCGCCTTGATTCCCAATCTCACCTGGTTTCCCTTGACCGCCAATACGGTGACTTCAATATCATCATCAATAATGATGGTTTCCCCTACCCTGCGGGTAAGTATTAACATAACAATGCTCCTGGATCTTTTCGTAATTCTCTTTTTTATGCATGAAAATCATACATTTGCATGGCTTTCGCCCCAGATGCTGTTATTTTCATACCAGGCTTTGTGAATGGCTCTACCGCTAGCATCCACGCTGCCTGTCCGTTTGTGTCCGTATGAAGTTTTTTCAGCGATGTTTGCCTCAGGACACCGCTGCTACATCTTGTTTTATGCCGTTGTCAGCGGCATGGGTCTTTTCTTCCTGGGACTTCTGTTGCAGCTCATTGTTCTGCAATGGAAGTTTTTTCACAAGATGTTTTTCCTCATATTTACACAATAATCCACACTACTAGGAGGCGGATTTGACGTGTGTCAACTCGTTTGAAGAGGCCGCTCTATTGTAAGCAAAAAGTTTTCCTCTTCCAAACGGATTTGGAAATTTATCCGTATATTATGAACTTTTAATTTTACTTCAATGCGTTATTCAGAGGTTTTCTTCTGCTGTTTATGTGTTTTTTCACGGCTTATCGTGATTCACAGGAGGCTGTGGTTATTTACACAAGGGTTGTGAAGGTTGATGTGAACTTTATCGTGTTCAAGAATTTAGGCGCGAAACCCGCTTGTGTTACGGTTTTCGCGCCTGCTCCTTTTAGTCGTCGTCGCGGTATTCGTCGTCGTAACCGTAGTCGTCAAGGTTATCGCGCTCGTCACCTTCGTCATCGTAGTACCAACCATCTTCGCCGCTGCGTTCAAGGTTGTCCCAGTCGTCTTCGTAGTCTTCGGCGTTTTCTTCGTCTTCCATTTCTTGCCACTCACGTTCGAGCTCGGCTTCGCGGTCGAAGTTTTCGTCGTCGTAATCGTCGTCTTCAGGGTGCATGGTTGTCTCCAGAGGTTGCGGTTTGCCAGTCGGGATGAGCGACGGGCTGGATGTTGGCGTCTTGGCAACGGGCAAGGTGGGCGCGCACGGTCTGCCCGCCAAGGCGCAATTCGGGATTAAGATCGGCAAGCGGACGCAAGACGAAGGCGCGTTCGCAGATGCCGGGGTGTGGCAGGGTAAGGCGCGGATGGTCAAGGTGCAAGTCGTCGTAGGCAAGCAGGTCAAGATCGAGGGTGCGCGGCGCGTTTTTAAAGGGGCGCTCGCGGCCTTGTTGTTGTTCTACGCTTTGCAGGAGGTCAAGCAGCGCCAGCGGCGCGAGGTCGCTGCGGTAGCGGATGACGGCGTTGATGAAATCCGGCTGCGCGGTGTAACCCCAAGGCGGGGTACGGTAGAGCGCTGATGCGCCGCGCTCATCGAGGTGCGTGGCGAGGTTTTGGCGCGCCCGCAGGAGCTGGGCGATGGGGTCGCCTTGGTTGCTGCCGTAGGCGATCCAGATGGTGTGCATGGCTTGTTCTATTTGATATATGTCCTGCGGAAGCGAGGCTTAATCGCGCTTTTTCCGCCGGTTGCTGTTACGGCTGCGGCGTTTGCGCGGGGCGGCAGCGCTTTCTTCGTCTTCGCTTTGTTCGGCGCAGTATTGTTCGACGTCGGCGGCGGTGTCCGGGTCTTGCTGGAGGGCTGTCCACAGTTCAACGAGGTCGGCGAGGTCTTCGCCGGCGCCTTGGCGCACGAGGAGGAAGTCGTAGGCGGCACGGAAACGCGGATGGGCGAGGACGCTGTGCATTTTGCGGATGTTGCCGCGTGCTGCTTGTTCCAGGCGGGCCTGCAGCGCCCAAATTTCGCGGATCATGCCGCGCAGGCGCACCGGGATGGCAACGCGCTCGCTGGCGGCGATATGGACGAGGTCAATGGCTTCGTGCATGGCGCTGTGCCAGTTGTCGCGCTCTTTGAGCAGGCCGCGGTATTGCAGTTGGTACACCGGCCAGAGGATGGCCGCCAGCAGGAAGGCGATAGTGACGGGTTTGTCGGCGGCGATGCGTTCGTCAGTGTTGGCGAGCGCGATGCGCATCATGTTTTTGGCGTATTGGGCGTAGGCGGCGTGCGGGTAGTGGATGGTTTTTTCGGCGTCGGGAAAGAGCGCTTCAAAGAGGCCGTGTTGTTGCAGGACGTCAAAGCAGGTTTGACCGTAGCCGCTCATAAAGAGTTTTTGTACTTCGTCAAAGAGGCGGGCGGCGGGGACGGCGCGCAGGTTGTCGCGACAGGCGACGATGGCGGCTTCGGTATCGGCTTCAAGCGGCATGTTGAGTTTGGCGGAGAAGCGGGCGGCGCGCAGCATGCGCACCGGGTCTTCGGTGTAACGCGCCACGGGGTCGCCGATGATGCGGATGATGCGGCGGTTGATGTCATCCAGCGCGCCGACGTAGTCGCGGATTTCGTCGTTTTTGCTGTCGTAGTAGAGGGCGTTGATGGTGAAATCGCGACGGACGACATCATCTTCGAGGGTGCCGTAGTGGTTGTCTTCGAGGACAGAGCCGTAGCTGTCGGTGCGGGCTTCGCGCTCCGGCGGGGCGCGAAAGGTGGCGACTTCAATGATGTAGCGGCCAAAGTGGATATGCGCTAGGCGAAAACGGCGGCCGATAAGGCGACAGTTGCGGAAAATGCTGGCGATTTGTTCGGGACGGGCGTTGGTGGCGATGTCGAAGTCTTTCGGCTGTTTGCCGAGCAGCAGGTCGCGGATGCATCCGCCGACGAGATAGGCTTCGAATCCGGCTTCGTCCAGTTGGCGCAGGATTTTCAGGGCGCGAGGGTCAATTTGTTGTTCATCAATAGGGTGTTCGCCGTGTTTGCGAACCACGGGCGATGTTGCGGCTAGTTGCATGCCGTCCTCTTTTTTGTTGTTCGGGGCGCGCTGCCATGTGGCGCGGGGTCGATGCGACGGATTCCCTGTCGCGTGCTGCGTCTGCCAGTCGTTGGGCAGGCGCTTTTATGGCGGGCGCGCATTGTATCCTGTTACACAAGTCTAAATCCAGACGCGCTGCGGGATGCAATGTTTGCTGCGGCGGCGATACAATGCGCGCCGTCTTTAAACCTTTTTTATAAATAAAGGAGTCATACATGGCCGGCAGCGTCCTCGAACCCAAAGAAATCCTCGAATACAGCGCCCATAAAGGCACGGCGAAAGCGGAAAACCGCGCTGACCGCCTGGCAGTCCTCGGTTTCCTTGGCGGCGCCTTCATCTCGGTCGGCTACCTCGCCTACGTGCGCATCGTCGCCGCCATGCCGCACGAACTGGCGGGACTGGGCAAACTGCTCGGCGCGGCGGTGTTCCCGGTCGGCCTCGTCTGCATTCTGTTGGGCGGCGGCGAACTCATCACCGGCAACATGATGGCACTGCCTGTCGCCTGGCTGAAGCGGCGCATCAGCCTGCGCCAATGGGCGCGCAACTGGGCGATAGTAACGGCGACCAACGTCCTCGGCGCCTTCTTCGTCGCCTGGTTCTTCGGCCACTACGTCGGTCTCACCGAAGGCGCGGTCTTCGCCGAAACCCTCGAAGTCGCACAAGGCAAAGTGAATGCCGGTTTCGGGCAGGCAGTCGTCTCCGGCATTGGCTGCAACTGGCTGGTCTGCATGGGGCTTTGGCTCTGCTACGGCGCAGACACCTTCAGCGGCAAAATCCTCGGCACCTGGTTTCCGGTGATGGTCTTCGTTGCCATCGGCTTTCAGCACGTCGTCGCCAACATGTTCGTCATCCCTGCGGCTATCTGGGGCGGCGGCGACATCACCTGGGCACAGTTCGGCGAAAACATGATCGCGGTGTACCTCGGCAACGTCCTCGGCGGCACGGTCATGGTCGGCGCGCTCTACTACGCCGCCTACCGCGACTAACGTCGCTTGACCGAACCCAGATAAATCGCCACCAGCGTCAGCGCCGCGCCGCCCCATTGCAGCGCTGACACCGGCTTGCCCAACCAGAACGCATCCAAAAACAGTGCCGCGACCGGCTCGGCCAACAAAAACAGCCCCGTCAGCGCCAGCGACAGGCGCGGAATGGCGAAAGCAATCAGCCCCCACGCCAAACACTGCATCACCAGCCCGTACACCAAAATCAGCCCGACTGCCTGCGCGCTGCGTGGCAGCAGCGCCTCGCCCGCAAGGAGCGCCACCGGCAGCGCGCTTGCCGCGCCGCACACACTCAAAATCAACATCAGCGGCAGCAGCGCCACCGGCGCAAACGTATGTACCTTGCGGATGGACGCCATGGACAGCGCCAGCATCGCCCCCGAAACCACCCCGCTCAGAAGCCCCCATGCCGCGCGGTCATTCTGCGCAAATTCCGGGCTGGCAATCAGCGCCACGCCGATAACCGCCAATACCAGACTTGCCATCTGCCAACCGCCGGGGCGTTCGCCGAAAAACAGCAGACCAATCGCGGCGAGAAAAAATATCTGCAAGCTGTTGAGCAGCGTCGAGATTCCTGGGCCGACCGCATGAATACTCTCGTGCCATAGCGCCAAATCCAGATTCAAAAACACCCCGGCCGCGGCGGCAAACCACCAGCAGCGACGGTTGTGCGGAAAAGGCGAACGCCGCCACCACGCCAGCAGGGCAAACGCCAGCGCGCCGACCAGCAGCCGCCAAAAAGACATGGCGAAACTGCCAAGCGGCACAAAGACGATAATCAGGCTGCCCAGTCCAAAAAGCACGCAACCGAGTACCAGTCCGGCCATCGCCCAGCGGTCGCCCCGCGGTAAAACTTGCGACATAAACACCTCTCACATCTCCGAATATTCCACCATACCACGTTCACGCGGGGATTCTGCATCGCTATTGCGGCAGGGGTACTACCATCGTCAAGGCAGCGCCACCGCAAAGGGGCGCAGAATACGGCGGACATTAAAAAAAAAGCCACCCTGACGGGTGGCTTGCTTTTGGGAGAAGCGGTGCCTTAGAGCGGCAGGACTTCCAGCCCGGCGTCGTATTCGAGGACGTGAGGCGCGTCCTTGACGATGTCGCTGGGCACTTCGTGTTCGATGGAAAGCCAGTACATGCCCGCGCCCGGCCAGTCGATGGTGATGAGGCCGTCGGCGTCGCTTTTGAGTTCGATGAAGTCGTGCGTGCGGTAGCGCATGCCGTCTTTCGCGAGGCGCACGCGCGCGTTGGCCAGCGGCTTGCCGTCATAAACGGCGCGGAATTTGGCGGTTTCGCCCGCGTAGAGTTCGTTCGGGTGGGTCAGGTATTCGAGATCCAGCCCCTTGGCAGCAGGCTTGAGCACTTCTGCCGTCGGCTCGCCGAGGGTGACGAAGGTCTCGGTATTGAGCGTCCGCTGTTTGTATTTTTCGCGCTTCTTGTCCGCCATCGGGTTTTCTTTTTGGTATTTTTCCGGGCTGCCGCGCCAGCGCACGCTTTTGCCGCCGTCGTCGTAGTTGAACTGGATATAGTGCAGTTCGTCGGTGAAGCGGTGCGTGCCTTGTTGGGTCAGCTTGGCGTCGTAGCTGGTGCGCAGTTTGCCGGCCATCAGGTTTTCTTTTTCGATTTCTTTGCCGTCTGGCGCGTAGGCGTGCAGGTTTTCTGCCGGACGGCCGCGGTGGTTGACGTCAAAGGGGAAATCGGAGGCGCCGTTGTCGATGGTGACGTAGTCTTTTTCGCCGGAAAGCTGGGTGGAGCTCGGACGTATCCAGACGTTGTGCGCGCTGGCGACGCTGCTGGCGATGAGGATGAGCGCGGCGAGATGGGTGCGTTTCATGGGAAGCTCCTGTTACGGGGTGATGGTGAGGGTGATGTCGCCAAGTTCGCTCTTGCCGCTGGCTTTGGCTTCTGTTTTGGCTTTGACTGGCAGGCTGAAGGGAATGCTGACCGCTTCAATGCCGCCTTCTTCGCGCACGGCTTCAATCATCAGGGTATAGCTGCCGTCTTTGAGTTTGGCGAGACGCGGGTCGTCGGACTTGATTTCGATGTTGTGTTTGCCCGGTTTTTGCGTGGCGCCGGTGATGGCATCGGGCAATGGCTTCAGGCTGCGGCCGCCCTTGCGCCACCAATTGCGCAGTTCTTTCAGGTATTTGAGGCCTTCCTGCGGGTTGTCGTCTTTGCCCTTGATGAAGTACCACAGGCTCAGGTGTTCGACCAGCTTTTTGTCGCTGTCTTCCACCCAAACGGCGACGTAGGGGCGGTGGTATTCGTTGCTTTTGATGTCGGGGATGGTGACTTCTATGTTGAAGTCCGCTGCCTGGACGCTGGTGGCGAGCAGCAGCGCTGCGGTGAGGAGGGTTTTTTTCATGATTTTTCCTGTGGGTGAATGGAGGCGCGATGATAGTTTGTTTGGGAATGGTTCGCAATATTCGGCAGATTTTTGTGCCGTCAATTTTTGCTGCGGCGATTGACGGTGCAGTGCAGGCGGCCGCTGGCGAGGCGAACGCTGATTTTGTCGCCGGGCTGGACGGCATCGCTGCGCGCGAGGGTTTTGCCTTCGGCGTTGTAGGCCAGCGCGTAGCCGCGTTGCAGGACGTTGAGCGGGCTCAGGTGGTGCAGGTGTTGCATCAGTGCGCTCAACCGCGTTTGTTCGCGCTGCCAGCGGCGGTGGGCGGCGGCATGCAGGCGTTCGCCGAGCTGGTCGGCGCGTTGTTGTGCGGTGCGGATTTGCCGCTGCGGGTTTTGTTGGTGCAGGCGGTGTGCGAGGGTTTGCTGGCGCTGTTGCGCGTTTTGCAGACGGCGGCGGGTTGCGCCATGCAGCTGCTCCTTGAGGCGGGCGAGGTGCTGAAAGCTGCTGCCGAGGTCGGGGCAACTGTGCGCGGCGGCGGCTGTCGGCGTCGGTGCGCGCAGGTCGGCGGCAAGGTCGGCCAGCGTCACGTCGGTTTCGTGGCCAACACCGCTGATGATGGGGATGGCGCTCGCGGCAATGGCGCGGATGAGGTTGGGGTCGTTGTACGCCCACAGATCTTCGAGGCTGCCGCCGCCGCGGATGAGCAGCAGCGTGTCGCATTCGCCGCGGCGGTTGGCAGTCTCGATTTGCCGGATGAGTTGCGCCGGTGCCTGTTCGCCCTGGACGAGCGAGGGGTAGATGATGACGCCGACCAGCGGGTTGCGGCGGCGCAGGGTGGTGAGGGCATCGTGGATGGCGGCGCCGCTCGCGCTGGTGATGATGCCGATTTGTCGCGGCGCGGGCGGGATGGGGCGCTTGCGCGCGGCATCGAAACAACCTTCGGCGGCGAGCATGTCGCGGCGGCGTTTGAGTTCAGCTTCGAGCGCGCCGATGCCCGCCGCTTCAATCTGGTCGAGGACGAGCTGGTAGTTGCCGCGCGGCTCATAGAGGGTGGCGCGGCCATGCACGCGCACCGCGAGGCCGTTGGCCAGTTCGCGCGCAGGCAGGCTGAGGCGGTAGCTGTTGCCCTTGAACAGCGCACAGGCGACTTGCGCCGCATCATCCTTGAGGGTGAAGTAAAGATGACCGGAAGCGGGGCGGCTCAAATTGCTGATTTCGCCTTCGACCCAGATATCGCGGTAATCACTTTCAAGTTGGGCGCGGATGCGGGCGTTTAGCTGGCTGACGGTGTAGGTGATCATGGCGGTGGCTGCGGAAATGCGGGGCGGCATTATACTGCGCCCTATCGCAACCACCCGCGCCAACCATGCCCCGCCCGCTGTTTACCGCCAACCGCCAGTCCGCCAACACCCTCATCTGGCGGCGTTACGACCCCTTCCGCCCTTACCGCCTGCTACTCTGGCTCATCGCTGCACCGCCCGCCCCGTCGCCCGCCTGCTCCCTGCCGAATGACACGCCTACCCGATAATGCCCGCCAGACGATGAATAGCTCCTTTTTTGTCCTATCCGCCGGATTTTAAGAGCCGCTTTGGCTCTCCTCCGCCTCGCGTTTGGCGAGCAGGCGTTTGCCGATGTACAGCCCCGCTTCAAAGAGGATGAGCATGGGGACGGCGAGCAGGGTTTGCGAGATGGCGTCCGGCGGGGTGAGCAGCATGCCGATGGTAAATGCGGCGAGGATGATATAGGGGCGTTTTTTGGAAAGGGTTTCCGGGTGGACGATGCCGAGCATGATGAAGATGACGGTCGCGACCGGTACTTCAAACGCCGCGCCGAAGGCGATGAACATCGTCAGGCTGAGGTTCATGTATTGGGTGATGTCCGGTTTGTATTCGACGCCTTTGAGTTCGATGCCAGCGAGGAAGCTAAAGAGTATCGGCAGGATGACGAAGTAGGCAAAGAGTACGCCGGTGTAAAAGAGCACGGTGGAGGAGATGAGGATGGGGCGCACCAGCCGTTTTTCGTGGCGGTACATCCCCGGCGCGACGAATGCCCACACTTGGTAGAGTATCCACGGGATGGTAAAGAGGCAGGCGAGAAAGAGGCAGACTTTGATCGGCGTGAGGAAGATGTCGATGCCGTCGTAGGCGAGCATGGTCTGGCCGGGCAGCATGTTGTTCAGCACGGGCAGGGCGAAGGTTTCGTACACGCGGTTACGGAATGGCAGCAGCAGGATGAATACGCCGCCGAGGGCGTAAATGATGCGCAGCAGGCGAGTGCGCAGTTCGATGAGGTGCTCGACGATGGGCATTTCCGGGTCGTCGTTTTCCGGGGTGTTGGGGTTTTGGCTCATGGGTCGTGGATGGTGTTTGGGGATTCTGCCGTTTACTACACTTGAGCGCTCAGGGTGTATGTATAGCAATCCCCCGAAAGCCTCATACGGTGTTGCGCCGCCTGACCGGGCACCCATAAAAATGGCGAAGCCATTTTTATGGGAAACCCGCGCCGTACAACCACGTACTGTCTTCGGCGGCGCTCCTTGTCTGAGGCTTTCGGTGTATCGCTATAAACGGGGGCCGTATAAACCGTTGGGGTTTGCGGACAAGAAGCGCTTTATTTTTCCGGTTCTTTTTCGGGCGGTTCGGGCGCTGCGGCGTCCGTCGTCACGGCTGTTTTTTCTGTTGGACGCGGCGGCTCGACGCCGGTGTCGGCTTCGGCTTCGCCGTCTTCCGGGGTGTAGCCGTCGTAGGCGTGTTCGAGGTCGGTTTTGATGTCGTCACCGAGGGCGCGGGCCCCTTTGTCCAGGTCCATGATGTCCTGGTTGAGTTGGTTGATGTGCGCTTTCATGTCGGCTTCGTGCAGGATTTTGCGCATGTCGTCCAAATCCAGCTCGCGTTCGATGTCGGCGCGCACGTCACTGAAGGCGCGGCGGATTTTGCGCACGGTGATGACCGCGGTGCGCACGACTTCGGGCAGGCGCTGCGGCCCGATGACAACCACGCCGATGACGCCCAGGACGACGAGTTCGGAGAATCCGATGTCAAACACGGCCTGGCCTTATTTGGTTTTTTCTTCTTCGCGCCGCGCTTCGCCTTCGATGATGCGGGTATCGGCAGCGTCGGTTTTTTGGTGTTCGAGTTTGTCGGCGGGTTTTTCTTCGTCTTTCATCGCGTTTTTGAAGCCTTTGATGGCTTGGCCGAGGTCGGCGCCAACGTTACCGAGTTTTTTGGTGCCAAAGATGGCGACGACGATGATGAGGACGATGAGGAGTTGGATTGGGCTGATTCCCATAGGGGTTCCTTGCGGTTTGCGGTATTTGATTTTATGGAGATGGTGTCATGTGCCGCTGCGGCGTTTTGCCCTCACCCCAACCCCTCTCCCAAAGGGAGAGGGGCTTTTGCACGAGGATGTTTGGGAAAACACGGGTTATGACGAGGGGCTTTCAGGAATGTGCCGCTTGGACGGCGGTGATGGCGATGGTGTAGACGATGTCATCGACCAGCGCGCCGCGCGAGAGGTCGTTCACCGGTTTGCGCATGCCTTGTAGTACCGGGCCCATCGAGATGGCGTTGGCAGAGCGCTGCACCGCTTTGTAGGTGGTGTTGCCGGTGTTGAGGTCGGGGAAGATGAAGACGCTTGCCTGTCCGGCGACCGGGCTGTTCGGCGCTTTTTGTTTGCCGACGGATTCGACGGCGGCGGCGTCGTATTGTAGCGGGCCATCGACGAGGATGTCCGGCCGCAGTTCGCGCACTTTGGCAGTCGCTTCTTTGACTTTTTCGACGTCCGCGCCGGAGCCGGAGCTGCCGGTGGAGTAGGAAATCATCGCCACGCGTGGCTCAATGCCGAAGGCTTTGGCGCTGTCGTTCGACTGGATGGCGATTTGCGCGAGTTCGTCCGCGGTCGGGTTGGGGACGATGGCACAGTCGCCATAGACCAGCACTTGGTCGGGCAGGCACATGAAAAAGACGGAAGACACCATGCTGGCGCCGGGGGCGGTTTTGATGATTTGCAGCGGCGGGCGGATGGTGTTGGCAGTGGTGTGTACCGCGCCCGAGACGAGGCCATCGACTTCGCCCGCTTCGAGCATCATGGTGCCGAGCATGACGCCGTCTTCGAGCGCTTCGCGCGCCTGGTCTTCGGTCATGCCTTTGGCTTTGCGCAACTCTACCAAGCGGGCGACGTATTTTTCGCGCACGGCGGCGGGGTCGATGATGGTGATGTTATCACCCAGTGTGACGCCTTGTTGTGCGGCAACGGCCTGTACGCTTTCGGGTTTGGCGAGCAGGACGCAGCGCGCCATGCCGCGTTCGGCGCAGATGCTGGCGGCGACTACGGTGCGCGGTTCGTCGCCTTCGGGCAGGACGATGGTTTTTTGTGCGGCAATCGCCCGCTGCACGATTTGGTAACGGAAGGCGGCGGGCGAGAGGCTGACGCTGCGCGCGGCGCTGAGGTAGCCTGCGAACCAGTCGTCTTTGATGCCGTCGGCGAAGTATTCTTTGGTCTCGCGGATGCGCTGTTCGTCATCGACCGGGATGTAGCGGTTGAATTTTTCGATGAGTTTGCTGATTTCCCAGCTGCTGGTGCCGAGGTGCAACACCGGCAGTTTGGCTTCTTCGATCAGCGGTTTGCACAGGTTCATGACGACGTCGGAGGCGGGCAGCGGCCCGGTGAGGACGAGGCAGGCGAGGTTGTTGCCTGCTTTGGCGGAGATGGTGGTTGCCATCAGCGCGTCGTCGCGGTCGGCGGGGAGGAAGATGCAGTAGCCGGGGCGGAGGAAGTCGGCGGCGTTGGCCGGGGTGCGCGCAAAGAGGACGTAATCGAGGATGCGGCGCGTGCTGCTTTCGCCTTCAAAGAGGACGGTGGCATCGAGGTGTTGTTGCAGGTCGCTGACGCGCGGCGCGGCGATTTCCGGACGGCTGCTGATGACGCCGAGCAGTTTGAAGTTGGCGTTGAAGGCTTTGCTGTTTTCGATTTCGGCGCGGCTGAGCGCGCCGGCGCCGTCGGCGTAGTTCACAATCGCGCCGAGCAGGTGGCCTTTTTCGTAACCGCCGAAGGCGTTGGCAGCGAAGTCGAGGCGGTTTTCCAGACGGGCGATGCTGGAGACGCGCGCGTCGGAAAGGAGGATGACGTCTGCGCCGAGCGCGCGGGCGATTTGCCGGTTGCATTCGCCGGCGTAGGGGACGTTCGGCGTTTCCAGCAGGCCTTCCATGATGACGACGTCGGCATCGCCTTTGGCCGCTTCAAAGTTCTGGATGACGGTTTCCATCAGTTCGTCGAGATTGTCCGCATCCAGCGCCTGTTGCACCGCTTCGGGGCGGATGACCAGCGCGTCATCGCCGACGGCGCGCGAGGAGTGCAGCAGCACGGCGCGGCTGTGATCGACGTCCTGGCTTTCGACGTCATATTGCATCACCGGTTTGTGGAAGCCGACCTTGACGCCCTTGCGGTCAAGGGCGTGGTAGAGGCCGAGAACGGTAGAAGTCAGGCCGATGCCGGGGTGGGTGGCGACGACGAGGATTGCTTTTGCCATGTCGCCCTCCTTACGCGCTGAGCGCATCGGTATCGCGGGCAATCATCAGCTCCTCATTGGTAGCGATGACCCACACCGGCTTGCTGCCCGCGGCGGCGATATTGCCTTCCTTGCCGCGGAAGGTTTCATGGTTCTTCGCGCTATCGAGTTTGAAGCCGAGATATTCGAGCAGGGCGATGGTTTTCTCGCGCACCAGCGAGGAGTTTTCGCCGATACCGCCGGTGAAGACGATAGCATCAGCACCGCCGAGACCGACCATCTGCGCGGCGATGTGCTTGGCGAGGCGGTAGCAATAGACCTCCATGGTGCGGATGGCCGCTGCGTCGCCCTTGGCATAGGCTTCTTCCACGGTGCGGCAGTCGTTGGACATGCCGGAGAGACCAAGCAGGCCGGACTGTTTCCACAGCATGTCATCCACTTCTTTCGGGCTCATGCCCATTTGCCCGGTAAGGATGCCGAAGATGGCGGGATCGACATCGCCGGAACGGGTACCGTGTACCACGCCTTCCAGCGGGGTCAGACCCATCGTGGTATCCACAGAATGGTCGAAATCCACGGCAGCGACGGAGGCGCCGTTACCGAGGTGGGCGACGACGGCTTTCGGCTTGGCGATGCCGAGTTTTTCCGGCAACTGGCTGGCGATGTAGCGGTAAGAGGTGCCGTGGAAACCGTAGCGGCGGATTTTGTTGTCGGTGTAGAGCTTGTACGGCAACGCGTAGAGGAAGGCGCGCTGCGGCATGTGCTGGTGGAAGGCGGTATCGAAGACGACGACCTGTTTCAGGTTGGGGAAGGCTTCGCGCGCGGCGTCAATACCGGTGACGTGCGCCGGGTTGTGCAACGGGGCAAGGCGGATGCAGTCCACAATCTTGTTGCGCACATCGTCATCCACGAGGACGGATTCGGCGAAATATTCGCCGCCATGCACGATGCGGTGGCCGACTGCCTTGATTTTGTCCATCAGGCCTTCTTTTTTCAGCGCGGCGACGATGACGTGCAGCGCTTCCTGGTGCGTGCCGGGGTCAAGCTGCTGCTCGGTTTTGCCGCCTGCGGCGGTCTTGATGGTGATATTGCCGACCCCGCCAACGCCCAGACGTTCGGCCAGGCCTTTGAGCGGCTCCTCGCCGTTTTCCGGGTTGATGACGGAGAATTTCAGGCTGGAAGAGCCACAGTTCAGAACAAAAATATAGTGCGACATGAAAGATTTCCTGTTGGATAAAAAGCGGCGCGATTTTAACAAAAAAGCGGGGCAAGCGGGCGGCGGCAGGGGAGATGCTGTAGTGGCGCGGGTTAAGCGTCAGTAGGGTGACAAAAAGTGTCGTAGAACGTCACCAAGATTGAGAGGCGTGACTGTCATGAGGATGCGTCAAGATGGCCGCTATTGCCGCGGCGATGCGGTGTACGTGTTGCCAGCGACGCGACGGCGCAGATGGTGCAAAAAAATGTCAGGCGCATCTCCCTACGCAAGTGCGATTTAGCGACACTCTTTTGCCTCTTCGATTTTAATGGGGGTACTGTTACCATCCGTAATATCACTAATCATGATAGAACATTGTTTTTCATACCCATCAACAATCCATTCAGAATCAGCAGTAAAATCATAGTCATGATTTTTTTCTGGAACAAATGTTGCCGCCAAAAAACAGATGGCCGTATAACCCGGCGTTTGCACCTGTATTAGCGTAATGGGTTCATTAGCACGTACGTAGAATTCAGCAAATCTCTTCTTGTTGCGATGAGAATTAGGATCCGGCATTCCAGGAATTATTCTCCCATCATAATCATGCGTATCAGAAAAACCGCCAAGTACGGATGCGGTACGCTTCCAATCGATACAGTCAGATCCAACGGTTGCCCGCACCTTATAAGTAGATGAAATTACACGAACACGGGCACGGTCACCATCTACAGGTTCTTCCATCTTGGTGAATTGTGCTTTGAAGGGACCTATAATCTTGTCTGTATAGGCGCACCCCTCCAACAACATCAGTGCTGCCATGAGCAGATAAATCTTTTTTATCTTCATCCTATACTTCTTTCCTTAAATCAAAGCGCCGCAATGCGGCGCTTTCTTTATGCCAAATGTTATTTCGGATGCACCATGTCGGCAGGCACCACCAGCGCGTCAAATTCTTCGCCGGAGAGCAGGCCGAGTTCTATCGCCGTTTCGCGCAGCGATTTGTCGTTTTTATAGGCGGTTTTGGCGACTTTTGCCGCGTTTTCGTAGCCGATTTTGCGGTTGAGCGCCGTTACCAGCATCAGCGAGTGATGCAGGAAGTAGTCGATTTTTTCCGGCACGGGCTCAATGCCGACGGCGCAGTGGTCGTTGAAGCTGTTGCAGGCGTCGCCCAAGAGGCGCACGGATTGCAGCAGGTTGTAGGCAATCACCGGCATATAGACGTTCAGCTCGAAGTTGCCGGAGGCGCCCGCCATGTTGATGGTGACGTCGTTGCCGAAAACCTGGCAGCAGACCATGGACAGCGCTTCGCATTGGGTCGGGTTCACTTTGCCGGGCATGATGGAGGAGCCGGGCTCGTTTTCCGGGATTTTGATTTCGCCCAGGCCGCAACGCGGGCCGCTGGCGAGCCAACGCACGTCGTTGGCGATTTTGTTGAGGCTGGCGGCAAGCGTTTTCAGCGCGCCGGAGGCGAAGACGGCAGCATCGCGTCCGCCGAGCGCTTCGAATTTGTTAGGCGCGGTGACAAAGGGCAGGCCGGAGAGTTGCGCCAGTTGTGCCGCGGCTTTGACGGCGAAGTCGGGGTGACTGTTGAGGCCGGTGCCGACGGCGGTGCCGCCGAGCGGCAGTTCGTAGAGGTATTTGAGCGCGTCTTGCAGGCGGGCGAGGCCGTGGTCAAGCTGGGCAACGTAGCCGGAGAATTCTTGGCCGAGGGTGAGCGGGGTGGCGTCTTGCAGGTGGGTGCGGCCGATTTTGACGATGGGTTCAAAGGCTTTGGCTTTGGCGGCGAGGGTGTCGCGCAGTTTTTGTACTGCCGGAATCAGCAGGTGGTTGATTTCTTGTGCGGCGGCGACGTGTATCGCGGTCGGGAAGCTGTCGTTGGTGGATTGAGCGTGGTTCACGTGGTCGTTCGGATGCACTGGCTTGTAGGCGGCAAGCCCGGTACCGGCCAGTTCGTTGGCGCGGTTCGCCAGCACTTCGTTCATGTTCATGTTGGACTGTGTGCCGGAGCCGGTCTGCCAGACGACGAGCGGGAACTGGCCGTCCAGTTTGCCACCCAGCACGTCATCGGCGGCGCGGACGATGAGGTCGGCCTGTTCTTGCTGGATGCGGCTGAGGCCGGCGTTGGTCAGCGCGGCGGCTTTTTTCACCAGCGCCATGGCGTAGATGAGCGGGCGCGGCAGGGTTTCGCCGCCGATTTTGAAGTTCTGGTAGCTGCGCTGGGTTTGCGCGCCCCAGTAGGCTTCGGACGGAACTTGAACGTCGCCCATGGTGTCGTGTTCGGTGCGTGTTGTCATGATGTTTACCTCGTGTTGACGTGTGAAAAAGTGTGGCAATTATAACACCGCCGCCCGTGCAAACCCCGCCGGATGCGCCTAAAATGGCGCTTCAACCCCCAGGAAAGGAAACCACCATGCTCATCATCACCGGCCTGGCCGGCGCAGGCAAAACCATCGCGCTGGACACCCTCGAAGACCTCGGCTATTACTGCATCGACAATCTGCCAAGCGCGCTGCTTGCCAGCCTCGTGCGCGATTTTGCGCCGAAACAGGCGCAGCCGGTGGCGGTGGCGATGGACTCGCGCAACGCCGTCGATCTCGCCGCCCTGCCGGAGAAAATCCGCGAACTGCGCCAGCAGGCGGAGATTCAAATCCTTTTCCTCACCGCCGATACCGACGTCCTCGTGCGCCGCTACAGCGAAACGCGCCGCCCGCACCCGTTGCACATCCGCGCCGAAAGCGCGCGCGCCCTGCCGGAAGCCATCGAATACGAACGCCATCTGCTCAATCCCCTGATGAACCTCGCCGACATCATCCTCGATACCAGCGGTTACAGCGTCTATCAGCTCAAAGACCGCCTGCGCACCGTTCTCGGCGACGCCGCGCCGGCGCTCATCATCACCCTGCAATCCTTTGGCTTCAAACACGGCACGCCGGTCAATGCCGATTTCCTCTTTGACGTGCGCTTTCTGCCCAACCCCTACTGGGATGCGGCCATTCGCGCCTACAGCGGTAGCGACGCGCCGGTCATCGCCTTCCTCGAACAATACGACGAACCGCGCCGCTTCGTTGCCGACACCGCCGCCTACCTGAAAAACTGGCTGCCCGCCTTCGTCCAAGGCAGCAACCGCGCTTACCTCACCGTTGGCATCGGTTGCACCGGCGGCCAGCACCGTAGCGTGTACGTTACCGAACAAATCGCCGCCCTGCTCAAACCGGATTTCCCCGGGCTGCACGTCGAACACCGCGACCGCAAGAGCCATTCCTCATAACCCGCTTACATACACATCGAGCGCTCAGCTGTATGTGGCGAATTGTCAAACCAAGTGCAACGCCTTGTCAAAATGTACTTCATAAGGCGTTCTCCACTGCAAACACTTGCGCGGGCGGTTATTCAATGCCAGCACCGCCTTTTCAATGTAATCATCTGGATATTGCGCAATATCCTGATGCTTCGGAAAATATTCACGCAACAAGCCGTTGGTGTTCTCGTTCGTGCCGCGTTGCCACGGCTGGTACGGCGGCGGAATGTATATTTTTATCCCCAACGCCTCCGCCACCACCGCATGCCGCGCAAATTCCTTGCCCCGGTCTGGCGTGATGCTGAGCACCGTCTGCTCGCGCAAGGCTTCAATCATCGCCGCATTCACGCCGTCCGCCGTCTTCTTCTCCAGCCGAACGCACCGCAGATAGCGGCTTTTGCGGTCAACCAACGTCAGCAACACCGCACCACCCACCACGCCTGCAACGGTATCGGCTTCCCAGTCGCCCATGCGCTCCCGCGCCTGTGCCTCTGGCGGACGCTCCGACAGCGCATGCTCAACCGGGAAGTTATCACGTGTCGGCTCGCCCTTGCGCCGCCGCTTCTTGCCACGGTGGCGCAGCCTTTGCTTGCCGCTTATCACCCAGTCGGGGTCATTGAAACGCTTGGCGTAGATACCGCGGTAGATAGTCGCGTAGCTGATGGCGTGCGTGCGGCCTTCGTGGCGCAAGCGGTACTGAATCTGCTCCGGCGACCAGTGCAGTTTCAGAAACCTCTCCTTGACCAGGGCAAAAAGTTCCGGGTCATCAAGTTTACGCTTGCGGCGGCAGAGCTTACGCCTGCTGTCGTATTTCTCCTGCGCCTTGCTGGCGTCGTAGTTTTCGCCAGCGCTATTGCGCTTCAGTTCGCGCAAGATGGTGCATCTGTGACGCTTCAACATGGTGGCAATAGCAGCGGGGCAATGACCTTGGTTGAACAAAGTCATTATGCAACCCCGCTCAATGGGCGTAATATGACTGTAGGCATCCATTTTCGGTCTCCTGCAATGTTTTGATGTTTTTTGCAGTATCGCTTATGGATGTCTTTTTTGTAGCTGTTGCACTTGAATTGTAAATTCGCCGTATAAATCCAACCCCTAGCCGGAGACACTTGAATGATGAGACTCTACCACTACGACCACTGCCCCTTCTGCGTCCGCGCCCGCATGATTATCGGCCTGCGCGGGCTCAACGTCGAACAAATCCCGCTCGCCAACGACGACGAAGAGACCCCCATCGGTCTCGTTGGCAAAAAAATGGTGCCCATCCTGATAAAAGAAGACGGCACGGCGATGGGCGAAAGCCTTGACATCGTCCGCTACCTCGATGAATACGCGGGCAAAGAACGCCTGGACGAGACCATCCGCCCCGAAGTGCAAGCCTGGCTGAACCAGGTGAACGAATACAGCGGCAAACTGCTCTCGCCGCGCAGCATCCGCATCGGCCTGCCAGAATTTGCGACAGAATCCGCGTGCGCCTACTACACCGCGAAAAAAAGCGCGCAGTACGGCGATTTTGCGGAAAACCTCGCGCGCACGGACGAACTGCTCGCCCGCCTGCATGAAGACCTGCCCGCGCTGCTGCCGCTCATTACCAGCCCAGACCACCTCGGCGCGCGTCTTGGCTATGAAGACATCATCACCTTCCCCGTACTGCGCAACCTCACCATGGTCAAGGGTGTGCACTATCCGGCGGAAATCCGCCGCTATGTGGAGGCGATGAGCGCGCATAGCCGCGTGCCGCTTTTTGATGACCGCGCTATTTGAGCAGCGCCCACAAAAAACGCCGCAACCAGAGGCGTTTTTTTTGCGGTAGTTTTTCATTTATAGCGTTCAAGGCGCTATCCGGTTATTTGAAGTCGTAGCGCAGGGTCGCCATGATGCTGCGTTCGGCGCCGGGGATGTTGAAGGTGTTGGTGCTGCCGACGCGGGTGTAGTACTTGCGGTCAAAGAGGTTGTCCACGTTCATTTGCAGGTTGAGCTGCGGGGTGATGCGGTAGGCCGCCATCAGGTCAAAGGTGGCGTAACCGCCGCCGCGCACGCCCTGCGAGCTTTTGATGCCGCTCATCGCGTTCACTCCGCCGCCTATGGTCGCGTTTTGCTGTAGGCGGTTTCGTAGTGGTCGTTCTTTCATAAAAAACGCCCTCACGGGGAGGGCGTTTTTCTGCGGGCAAAAGCGATGTTTATTTGAACGGCAGTTTGCCCATCGGCAGTGCGCCTTTGCTCGCGCCGAGCATGCGCAGCATTTTGCTGCTGCGGAATTTTTTCATCTGCGTCTGCATTTCTTTGAATTGTTTGAGCAGGCGGTTCACTTCTGGCACGTCCACGCCCGCGCCCGCGGCGATGCGGCGTTTGCGCGAGCCTTTGATGATGTCCGGGTTGTGGCGCTCCTGCATGGTCATGGAGAGGATGATGGCTTCCTGGCGGCGGATTTTTTTCGGCGAGAGGTGTTGGTCTTTCACCGCCTGCGGGATGTTGCCCATGCCGGGGATTTTTTCCAGCATTTTGTCCATGTCGATGAGCTGCATTTGGTGCAGTTGTTCGCGGAAGTCGTCGAGGTCGAAGGTTTTGCCTTTCGCCATTTTGGTGGCGAGTTTGCGCGCTTTTTCTTCGTCCACCTGGTGTTCGAGGTCTTCGATGAGGCCGAGGACGTCGCCCATGCCGAGGATGCGCGAGGCGATGCGGTCGGGGTGGAAGGCTTCGAGCGCTTCGGTTTTTTCGCCGACGCCGAGGAATTTGATCGGTTTGCCGGTGATGTGGCGGATGGAGAGCGCCGCCCCGCCGCGCGCATCGCCGTCGATTTTGGTAAGGACAACACCGGTGAGCGGCAGTACGTCGTTGAAGGCTTTGGCGGTGTTGGCGGCATCCTGGCCGGTCATGCCGTCCACCACGAACAGGGTTTCTATCGGCTTCAGCTGCGCGTGCAGGGTGCGGATTTCGTCCATCAGCGCGTCGTCGATGTGCAGGCGGCCGGCGGTATCGACGATGAGGACGTCAAAGTATTGGCGTTTGGCAAAGTCGTAGGCGCGCGCGGTGATGTCCGCCGGTTTTTCGCTGGCATCGGACGGAATGAAGGTCGCGCCGACTTGTCCGGCCAGCGTTTTCAGCTGTTCTATCGCTGCCGGACGGTACACGTCAGCGGAAACGAGCGCGACTTTTTTCTTTTCGTTGATGAGTTTGCGCGCGAGTTTGGCACTCGATGTAGTTTTCCCCGAGCCTTGCAGACCCGCCATGAGGATGACCGCCGGCGGCTGGGTGGCGAGGTTGAGCGCGCTGTTTTCTTCGCCCATGATGCGGACGAGTTCGTTTTTGACGGTTTTGATAAAGGCCTGGTCGGGCGAGAGTTTGAGGCTGACTTCCTGGCCGATGGCGGCGTTTTTGATGGTCTCGATGACTTCTTTGACCACTGGCAGGGCGACGTCCGCCTCAATCAGCGCCATGCGCACGTCGCGCAGGGCCTGGGTGATGTTTTCTTCGGTGATGCGAGCCTGGCCGCGCAGTTTTTTGAAGGTTCCTTGCAAGCGTTCGCTAAGGTTGTCAAACATGGGCTTTCCTTTGGGCTGGTAACGTGAAATTTTGTTGTATTATAGCCGCCTTCCCATTTTTCGCAGGACGTTTTATGCAGCTTTGGCTGCCGCTGTTTACCATTTTTGCCTATATTGCCGCCGCCGCCGGTTTTGTCCGCGTGTACCGCAAGCCGCTGCGCCGCATCAACCCGCTGTGGGTGTTGGGCATTCTGGTCTGCGCCTGTCAGGGGCATGCGCTGTCGCTGATTGTCTCGCTCCAGGCCAATGGTCATCTCAATCTTTCGATTTTCAACATGGTGTCGGTGAACGCCTGGTTCGTCGCCTGTATTTCGGTTTTCTGGCTGTGGCGCGCCTCCATGGCGCTCGGCGGTGTGGTGATTTGTCTGGTCAGCGCTGTGGCCGTCGCCCTGCCGCTCGTTTTCGTCAGCGACAAGCCGTTCGCCCCGCATCTTTCGCCCGGCATGTGGTGGCATATTTTGACTTCCATCGCCGCCTGGACGTTCATCTCGCTCGCTTTCCTCCACGCCGCGCTCTATGGCTGGCTGTTCCGTCGCTTAAAACGCAAACAATTGAAAGACATTAGTGTTTCCTCGCTGGTCAGCCTCGAACGGGTGATGATGCTGCAGGCGGTCGCCGGTTTTATCCTGCTTGCCATCGCCCTGCTTACCGGCTGGATGTTTGTCGATGATCTCTTTGCGCAGCACCTCGTCCATAAAACCGTGCTGACGCTCCTCGCCTGGCTCGCCCTCGGCTGGATGCTCTTTTCCTATTACATCCGCGAACAACGCGGCCTCACGCTGGTGCTGGAAATGTGCGCCGCGTTCATCCTGCTGCTCACGGGTTATGTCCTGAGCAACGTCATTTTGCAATTTATCCTCAACCATTAAGGAGCTATCGTGGACAGCATTCCGCTAGGGCTGTTAATCCTCGCTTTAATCATCTGCCTCGCTTTCTCGGCGTTTTTTTCTGCCTCGGAAACCGCGATGATGTCGCTCAACCGCTACAAACTCAAACACCTCGCGGACGAAGGCAACAAGCGCGCCAAATGCGCCAGCCACCTGCTCAAACACACCGACCGCCTCATCGGCACCATCCTCCTCGGCAACAACTTCGTCAATATCGCCGCCACCTCGCTCGGCACCATCATCGGCCTGCGTCTTTACGGCGACCTTGGCGTGCTGCTCTCCACCATCATCTTGACCGTCGTCGTCCTCGTCTTCTCCGAAGTCGCGCCGAAAACGCTGGCCGCGACCAACGCACAACGCATCGCCCTGCCCGTCGCGCCGGTGCTTGCCTGGCTGGTGCGCATCTTCTCGCCGCTGGTGCGCCTCTTAAACGCCATTGTCCGCCTCATCCTGCGCCCGCTGGGCATCAAAACCGAAAACGCCGTCGAAGAAGCCTTAAGCAACGACGAACTGCGCAGCATCGTCCAGTCCAGCCAGAGCGGCGATGACGACGAAAACAGCGAACAGCAGGACATGCTGCTCAACGTCCTCGAACTTGAGGACGTCTCCGTCAGCGAAGCGATGGTACCGCGCAACGAACTCGAAGGCGTGGATCTGAACGACGACTGGGAAGACATCCTGCGGCAAATAACCGGCAGCCGCCACGGCCGCCTCGTCGCCTACCGTGACCACCTTGACCAGGCCGAAGGCATGCTGCACATCCGCGACATCATCCTGCCGCTGCGCGACAACAGCCTCGACAAAACCCGCCTGCAACAAGTGCTGCGCCCCTGCCACTTCGTCCCGGAAAGCACGCCGCTGCGCAAACAGCTGCTGCAATTCCGCCAGGCGAAAGCGCGCAGCGGCCTCGTCGTCGATGAATACGGCGACATTCAGGGGATGATTACCCTTGAAGACATCCTGACCCACATCGTCGGCGACATCGGCGACGAAGACACCGCCGACGCGCCGCCGGAAATCATCGAACAACAAGAAAATCTCTACACCGTTGAAGGCGGCATCCCGCTGCGCCAGTTAAACCGCGAACTCGGCCTGAAACTGCCGCTGGACGGCCCCAACACCCTTTCCGGCCTCATCATCGAAACGCTGGGCAACTTCCCCGAAGCGGGCACCGAAATCGAACTGCCCGGCTGTAGCGCGCGCGTGCTGGATTTTGCCGACGGCATCGTCTCTGCCGCCGAAATCCGGCTGAATGCGGACGCGGTGGCGGCGGAGGAAGACTGACGCGCCGCACCGACGAGATTTTGCATCGCAAATTTACATACACATCGAGGGATTATAGGGTGCGTCTTGGCACACCATTGATTAAGAAACAAATACTTACGCGACGGTACGCCGAGGCGCACCTATGGCGTTGTTTTCAGCCGCGCGCCTTGTCTAAAACTTTATGTGGATGACTAAAAAAACCGCCCTGAGGGCGGTTTTTTTTAGCGGGTTTATTGGATGCGCTTGTATTTGATGCGGTGCGGTTGGTCGGCTTCGTCGCCCAGGCGGCGTTTGCGGTCGGCTTCGTATTCGCTGTAGGTGCCGGGGAAGAATTCGACTTGCGAGTCGCCTTCAAAGGCGAGGATGTGCGTCGCCACGCGGTCGAGGAACCAGCGGTCGTGCGAGATGATGAGCGCCGAGCCGGGGAAGGCCAGGATGGCTTCTTCCAGCGCGCGCAGGGTTTCCACGTCCAGATCGTTGGTCGGCTCGTCCAAGAGCAGCACGTTGCCGCCGCTTTTTAAGAGTTTCGCCAGATGCAGGCGGTTGCGTTCGCCGCCGGAGAGGTCGCCGACGCGCTTCTGCTGGTCAGCGCCTTTGAAGTTGAAGCGGCCGAGGTAGGCGCGGCTGGGGATGGTGTAGTTGCCGACGATGATGTTGTCGAGGCCGTCCGAGACTTCTTCCCACACGGTTTTGTTGCCGTCCAGCGCGTCGCGCGATTGATCCACGAAGGCGATTTGTACGGTATCGCCGATTTCGATGGTGCCCGCGTCCGGCGTGTCTTTGCCGGCGAGGATGTTGAACAAGGTGGACTTGCCCGCGCCGTTCGGGCCGATGATGCCGAGGATGGCGCCGGTCGGCAGGTTGAAGCTGAGGTCTTCGTAGAGGGCTTTGTGCGCGTAGCCTTTGGCAAGGTGTTCGGCGATGATGACTTTGTCGCCGAGGCGCTCGCCCGGCGGGATGTAGATTTCCTGGGTTTCGGCGCGTTTTTGGAATTCTTTGCCGGAGAGTTCGTCGAAGCGGGCGAGGCGCGCCTTGTTTTTGCTGTGGCGGCCTTTGGGGTTGTTGCGCACCCATTCGAGTTCTTGTTTGAGGGCGCGGCGGTGCGCGGATTCTTGTTTTTCTTCTACAGCCAGGCGTTTTTCTTTTTGTTCCAGCCAGGAGGAGTAGTTGCCCTGGTAGGGGATGCCTTCGCCGCGGTCGAGTTCGAGGATCCAGCCAGCGACGTTGTCGAGGAAGTAGCGGTCGTGGGTAACGGCGACGACGGTGCCGGGGAAGTCGTGCAGGTAGCGCTCCAGCCAGGCGATGGATTCGGCGTCGAGGTGGTTGGTCGGTTCGTCCAAAAGCAGCATGTCCGGGTTGGAGAGGAGCAGGCGGCAGAGGGCAACGCGGCGTTTTTCGCCACCGGAGAGTGTCGCGATTGGTTGTTCCCACGGCGGCAGGCGCAGCGCGTCGGCGGCGATTTCCATGCGGCGTTCGTTATCATGCCCGCCGCCCGCGGCCAGTTTGTTTTCCAGCTCGGCTTGTTTGGCGGCAAGCGCGTCAAAATCCGCTTCCGGGTCGGCGTAGGCGGCGTAAACGGCATCGAGTTCCGCTTGCACGTCTTTCATGTCGCTCATCGCTTCTTCGACGACTTCGCGCACGCTTTTTTCGGGGTCAAGCTGCGGCTCTTGTGGCAGGTAACCGATGCTGATGCCGGGCTGCGGCCGCGCCTCGCCCTGGATGTCGGTATCCACGCCCGCCATGATTTTCAGCAGGGTGGATTTGCCCGCGCCGTTCAAGCCGAGGATGCCGATTTTCGCGCCGGGGAAGAAGGAGAGGGAGATGTCTTTGAGGATGAAGCGACCACCGGGGACGACTTTGCTCACCCGGTTCATGGTAAATACGTATTGGCTCATTGGTTTTTGTTTTCGTGATGAAGGGGGGCGCTATTCTATGGGAATCTTTTTCTGGTGTCCTGGTTATGACGCGTTTGTTTGTTTATGTGCGCCTGAGGCGGGAAGACAGCGGACAGCGTCAATGCGGCGGAAAACCCCGCTGCCGTCGTAACGGGAGCGGGGTTTTTTGGCGCGCTGCGGTGTTGTTAGCGCAGTAGCGACAGCATCGCCCGGGCGACGCCGCGTGCCGAGGCGGGGTTTTGTCCGCTGACCAGTCGTTCGCTAATCACGACTTGGGCTTGGAAGTTCGCCGCGGGCAGGTGGGTGGCGCCGCGTTCTTGCAAGGCGTCGGCGAGGAGGAACGGCACGGTGTCGTAGAGGCCGACGGCGCGTTCTTCGTCGTTGGTAAAGGCGGCGACTTGTTTGTTTTCTATCAGGTAGCGGCCGTTTGCCAGGCGGATGTTGAGCAGTCCCGCCGGGCCGTGGCAGACGGCGCCGACAACGCCGCCGTTGTCGTAGATGCGGGCGGCAATGGCGTCCAGCGCCGGGCTGTGCGGCAGGTCCCACATGGTGGCGTGGCCGCCCGCGTAGTAGATGGCGGCGTAGTCGTCGGCGTTGATGTCGGCGGGGGCGAGGGTGTTTTCGGTTTGTGCGCGCAGGGCGGCGTCGTTCCAGAAGGCGGCGTTGTCGGGGTCGCTCAGGTCGAGTCCGTCCACGTGGGTTTTGCCACCTTTGGGGCTGGCGAAGTCGATCTGGTATCCGGCGTCGCGCAGGATGTAGTAGGGGTGGCTGACTTCTGAGAGGTAGTAGCCGCTCGGTGCATCGCCTTTGCGGTCGTGGCTGGTGAGGATGAAGAGGATGCGTTTGTTCATTGTTTTTTTCCGTGGTGGTGGGGGTTATTGCGGGGTGTATTCGACCGGGCGCCAGCGGTAGGCGCGGCCGTCGTTGTCTTTGTTGACGCGGCCGATGCCGGGGTAGGGCAGGTGCGCACCAGCGACGGTCAGGTGTTGTTCGGCGGCTTGTTGCATCAGGCGTTGGCGCGAGGCGATGCCTGCGGCGGGGTCGTAGTCGAAGCTGTAGGCAGCATCAGGGCGGGCGAATTGTACTGAGGGGAAGTGAACGAGGTCGCCCCAGACCAAGAGCGCCGCGCCTTGTTCGTTGTTAAAGAGGAAGGCGCTGTGGCCGATGGTGTGACCGTTGGCGTTCACCGCTTTGGCAGTGAGCGGCAGGGTGTCGCCGTCGGTGAAGGTTTTGAGTTTGCCTGCTTTTTCGTAGGGGGCGAGGGCGGCGCGCGCTTGGTCGAAGAGGAAGTGGACGGCTTCGGGCAGTTTGGCTTTTTCGGCGTCGCTGTGCCAGTAGCGGTTTTCGGCGGCGTTTATCCAGACGGTGGCGTTGGGGTAGGTGGCGCTGCCGTCGGCGTTGATGAGGCCGCAGAGGTGGTCGGAATGGCCGTGTGTCAGCAGGATGTTTTTGATGTCGGCGGCGTTGATACCGGCAGCGGCCAGCGCTTCTGGCACTTGGCCGAGTTTGTCGGGTTTGGTGGCGAAGCAGTCGGCGGTGCCGCTGTCCACCAGTACTTTTTCGCCGCCGCGTTCGATGAGAAAGGCGTTGACCGAGGCCAGTATGCCGCCTTCGTCTTCGTTGGCGCTGCTGTCGGCGAGGAGTTTGGCCACGTCTTCGGCCGGGATGTTTTTGATGTCGCCGCGCGGCAGGTGCAGCGTGCCGTCAAAGAGGGTGGTAACGCGCAAGTCGCCGATTTGTTGGCGGTAGTAAGCGGGCGCTGCGTCGGCACAGGCAGCGGCCAGGGCGAGCGCCAGTAGGAGGGTTTTTTTCATCGGGTTTTCTCCATGGTTGGGGGATGCGCATTGTGCGGGCTTTGTTTTATGCTAAAAAGCCGCGTAATCGACCAGGAGTTTCCCTGATATGAACCCAATTCTTCCCGATGATCTCGCTGTGTTTTTGCAGACGGTGCAATGCGGCAGCTTTTCTGCCGCCGCGCGTGCTTTGAATGTGGCGCCGAAGGTGGCGAGCAAGCAGGTGGCGCGGCTGGAAGCGGCGCTGGGGGTGGCTCTTTTTACCCGTAACACCCGCAATTTGCGCCTCACCGACGAGGGTGAGGCGTTACGCGACAAGGCGCGCAGCGTGCTGGACGGATTGGCGGAGATGCGCGAGTTGGCGCAGGGCGCAGACGGGATGCGCGGCATGATTCGTTTGACCGCACCAGCGCCGTTCGGGCGCAAGTATGTTGCCGCCGCCGTTGCCGATTTCAGCCGCCGCTATCCGCAGGTGGGATTTTCCCTGTGTTTGTCGGACGAGGTCTGCAATTTGTTTGCCGGGAATTTTGATTTGGCCATCCGCATGGGCGAGTTGGCCGATTCGCGCCTGATTGCGCGGCGGATTGCCGTCAATCGCCGTATTTTGGTGGCGTCTCCGGCGTATTTGGCGGAGTACGGCTGTCCGCAGTCGCCCGCCGAGCTGAGCGAACACCGCTGTTTGCGTTTTGCCTATCCGGGGCTTGCCGCCGACAGTTGGACGCTGCGAAACGGCGACGCGGAAGCGGTGGTGCGGGTAAGCCCGCATTTGAGCAGCGACAGCGGCGAGGTGCTGCACGCTTGGTGTATGGCGGGTTTGGGCATTTCTCTGCGCGAAACGTGGGATGTGTGCGAGGCGCTGGAAAACGGCAGTCTGCGCCGCGTCCTGCCCGATTGGCAAACGCCGCCGGGTGGCATCAGCATCGTGCGGGTGCGACGCGAACCGACGCCGCAGCGCATCCTGCGCTTCAGCGAATTTCTCATTGCGCGTTGGCAAAAAGCACCGTGGGAACGCGCGGGTTAACGTCCGCCGCGATAACTATCAGTAGTGTCATCGCTTTTTGCGTTGGTTGGAATGGGAGCGCTATTCTATGGGAAACTTTTTCCGGTGTCCTTGCTATGAAATGTTTGGCTTTTGTCCGTGTCTGCGGCGGACTTGCCGGGCGCTGATGTTTTGCCGCAATCGCCGGATTTGTTTGCATATACCTAGGTCGCTACCCTTGTATATTGTTTGGACGTCCGCAGGGCGAAGTCCGCAACAGGGCGGGTTGTATTGTAAACAGCTCTTGGGACGTATCGCAGTAAAATTAAGGCAGCCTGAAAACGGAATAGACTTTTTCAGGCTATCTTACCGCGAAGCGCCGCTTCGCCATTCCAATCCCAAATAAAGGATCTTCCATGAAACACATTATCCCCGCCCTGCTCCTTGCCGCCTCCGTCCCTGCTTTTGCCGCCGACAGCGCGGTATCCACCACCGATGCGGCGCCCGTCGCCACCTATACCGTCCCCACGCCCGCCGGTTTTCCCTTTGCCGTCGAAACCCAAATCCTCCCCGACGACACCTACCAGGTGAAAATCACCGACCAGAAAACCGGCAAAGTGCAAATCATTGAAGAGATCATCGACTTCGGTCCGCTTAAAGAAAAAATCAGCGGCCTGGTCAACATCCAGGACTACAACGGCGACGGCCACCCCGACATCGCCGTGCGCATCGTCGGCGCCTACACCCAGTCTGCCGACGAACTGTACCTCTTCAATCCCGCCACACGGCAGTTTCAAACACCGCCCGACGGACAAGGCATCGCCATCGACGGCAACGTCGAAGTCATCCGCAAGGGCTGCATCCGTGTCGAATACAAAAGCAGCATCATGGATTACGACGAGGAAGACTACTGCTGGAAAAACGGCGGCTGGGAGATGCTCCGCCTCAAAAACACCAACGCACACAAAAAGCCGAAAGGCAAATGATTGCAGGCAACCTGAAAAACCGCCGCCGCATCATGGCGCCGGGGCGCTTGTCCACAAGGCGCCCCGCAGTTTTCCCCGAATCGCTGTGGGCAAAACGCGGATTGGTGGCTGCGACCAAAAGCGGTGTCTCCTTTTTGTGTTGGCAATGAAGGGCGCTATGCTATGGAAATCTTTATTCCGGTGTCTTTGCTATGAAATGTTTGGCTTTTGTCCGCCTGATGCGGCTGGATCGCCCGGTGGGTACGTTGCTCCTCACCTGGAGCAGTTTGTGGGGGCTGTGGCTGGCAGGCGCGGGACGGCCGCCGGCGTTTGTCACGGCGGTGATTTTGCTCGGCACGCTGTCGATGCGCTCCGCCGGCTGTGTTTTCAACGACCTTGCCGACCGCAATTTTGACGGCCATGTCGAGCGCACCCGCAACCGTCCGCTTGCCAGCGGCGCGGTCAGCGTATTTGAAGCGGTGCTGTTGGGCGTCGTGCTGCTCGCCGTGAGCTTCGCCCTGGTGTGGCTGCTCAATTGGCAAAGCGTGCTGCTCGCCGTCGCCTGCGCGGCGGTGGCGCTGTTTTATCCGCTGTGCAAGCGTTTTTTCCTCCTGCCGCAGCTTGTTTTGGGCGTGGCGTTTGCCAGTCCGATTTTGATGGCACAGACGGCGATTTTGGGGCGGGTAACGCTCGCCGGTTTTCTGCTCTTTCTAGCAAGCGTCTTCTGGGCGCTGGTCTATGACACCTATTACGCGCTGGTCGATCGCGACGATGATGTGAAAATCGGCCTTTATTCCAGCGCCATCACCGCACGCGGTCGCGAACACCGCTTTTTGGCGGCGATGGCGGCGGCGGTTCTCGCTTTTTTGTTGTTGGCGGGGCTGGCAGCGGGGCTGAATGGCTGGTATTTCCTGGGGCTTGTCATCGCCGCGCTGCTTTTTTTGTATGAGTTGTGGGATACGCGCCATCTTGAGCGCGAGCGCTGTTTCCGCGCTTTTGTGCATAACAACTGGGTCGGCGCGGCGGTGCTGCTCGGGCTGGTGTTGGCGTTTTTGCCGTAACGCTACGAAGCCGCTGATTCGATGAAGGTTAAAAATGAGGTTTTTATGAATCCCCCTCGCGCTGTTTTTTTCGATATTGACCGCACGCTTTACGACCATCGCCGCGATTTTGTTTCGCCCGCCAGTCTTGCGGCCATCGCTGCCTTGCGCACGCGTGGCATTGTTCCGGCGATTGCCACCGGGCGCGGTTATGCCGCCTTGCCGCCGCGCATCGCGCAGTTGGTGGCGGCAGGCGAGATGGATTTGGTCATTTCCTGTAACGGGCAGTACAACCGCTACGGCGCGCGCGTGCTGTCCGAACATCCTTTGCCGGTTGCCGATATTGCCTCGCTGATTGCCGCTTTCCGCGCCCGCGACTGGGAATACACGTTCGTCTCCGAGCACCACATGGCGGCGGGGCGTTCGCGCGGCAGCAGTCACCGCGTGTTGCAGGGGTATCCGTGCTACACGGTCGCGCCCGATTATTACCGCGAACACGCGGTGCATCAGCTGGTTGTGCTTGCGCCGGAGGCGGAGGAAGCGGCGTTACAGGCGATTCTCGCCGAGCACGGCGGGCGTTACCGCGCGGTGCGCAGTCATGCCAGCGCGGTGGATGTGTTTCATGCCGACGGCAGCAAGGCGCGCGGCATTAGGGACGCCTGCGCCGCGCTCGGTTTTACCCCGCAGGAGACGTTGGCGTTTGGCGACGGCTTGAACGATGTGGAGATGTTTACTGCCGTCGGCGCGGGCATTGCCATGGGTGACGCCTGCGAGGCGCTCAAGGCGGTCGCGACGCATGTGACCGGCTCGCTGGAGGAAGATGGCATCGCCCGTGCGCTGGTGGATTTGGGCGTGCTTGCGGCGCGGGATGTCGGGCTGTAGGCCGCCGTCTGCGCGGTATGGATTGCACCGGCGAAGCGGCTATAATGCGCGCCGTTTTCTAATCTTCATATAAATCATGACGCAACTGCTAAAACACGTTTATATCGAGACGCATGGCTGCCAGATGAACGAATACGATTCATCGAAAATGCTCGCCGTGCTCAAAGTGTCGCACGGCATCACGCCGGTCGATACGCCGGAGGAGGCGGATATCCTTCTGCTCAACACCTGCTCCATCCGCGAAAAGGCGCAGGAAAAAGTCTTTTCGCAAATCGGCCGCTGGAAACCGCTCAAGGACGCCAAACCGCACGTGATTATTGCGGTCGGCGGTTGCGTCGCCTCGCAGGAAGGCGAGGAGCTGCGCCGCCGCGCGCCTGCGGTCGATGTGGTTTTCGGGCCGCAGACGCTGCACCGCCTGCCCAACCTCATCAGCGAGGCGCAGGAAAAACGCGACGGCGTGGTCGATGTGTCCTTCCCGGAAATCGAGAAATTTGACCACCTGCCCGAACCGCGCGCCGAAGGGCCGACCGCGTTTGTTTCCGTCATGGAAGGCTGCTCCAAATACTGCACCTTCTGCGTCGTGCCGTACACGCGCGGCGAGGAAGTCAGCCGCCCGTTTGACGACGTCATCGCCGAATGCGCCTCGCTTGCCGCGCAGGGCGTGCGCGAAATCAACCTGCTCGGCCAGAACGTGAACGCCTACCGCGGCGCGCTCTTTGACGGCGGCACCGCCGACCTGGCGCTGCTCATCGAATACGTCGCCGCCATTGACGGCATTGACCGCGTGCGCTTCACTACCTCGCATCCGGTGGAATTCACCGACAATCTGATTGAAGTCTATCGCCGCGTGCCGCAGCTGGTCAGCCATTTGCACCTGCCGGTGCAGAGCGGCTCGGACAAAGTGCTGGCGCTGATGAAACGCGGCCACAAGGCGGCGCAGTACAAGGAAAAACTGGCGCGGTTGCGCGAAATTCGCCCCAACATCAGCTTCTCCTCCGACTTCATCGTCGGCTTCCCCGGCGAAGAAGACGCCGATTTCGAGGCGACGATGCAGTTGATTGAAGACGTCTTCTACGACACCTCCTTCAGCTTCATTTACAGCCCGCGCCCCGGCACCCCGGCGGCGGCCATGCCCGACCGCATCCCGATGGACGTGAAAAAGGCGCGGCTTGCCCGCTTGCAGGCGCGCATCTTGCAGATGGCCGCGCAGATTTCCGCCGACATGGTCGGCAGCGAGCAGTGGGTGCTGGTCGACGGCGTCTCCAAAAAGAACGACAAAGAAGTCTGCGGACGCACCGAGAACAACCGCGTCGTCAATTTCCAGGCGCCGCACGCACTCATTGGCCGCTTCGCCAAAGTGCAAATCACCGCCGCCTATAAAAACTCGTTGCGTGGCCGCCTGATAGAAGCAGAAAGCCAGCGCGCCCCGCAGCGTTACAGCGCATAAATCCATGAGTGAAAAACATACTTTGGCCTTCCAGCTCGCCCCGCAAGACCAGACCCGCCTCGGCGAGCTGGTCGGGCAGCTAAACGCGCATTTGCGCCTGATTGAAGAACAACTGCACGTGCAGATTGGCAACCGCGGGCATCTCTTTCAAGTGGAGGGCGACGAGGGACGCTGCGCCCAGGCACGTTTCGTCATCGAAAACCTCTACGCCCAGACCGGCAGCGGCGTGCTGAACGCCGACGACGTCCACCTCGCCCTGCGCGATGCCGGCGCGACCCTTGCCGGAGAAATCGCCGCGCGCGACGAGGGCAAGGACATCCGCATCGAAACACGGCGCGGCACCATCAGCGGGCGCGGTTCCAACCAGCGCCGTTACCTGCGCCGCATCTTTGAGCACGCTGTCAATTTCGGCATCGGCCCGGCCGGTACCGGCAAGACCTATCTCGCCGTCGCCGCCGCCGTTTCCTATCTCGCCGAAGACAAAGTGCGCAAACTGGTGCTGGTGCGCCCGGCGGTGGAAGCGGGCGAACGCCTCGGCTTCCTTCCCGGCGACATGACGCAAAAGGTTGACCCCTACCTGCGCCCGCTCTACGACGCGCTGAACGACATGCTCGGCGGCGAGCGGGTCGCCAAACTGATGGAGCGCGGCGTTATCGAAATCGCGCCGCTCGCCTTCATGCGCGGCCGCACCCTGAACGACGCCTTCATCATCCTTGATGAGGCGCAAAACACCACCGTTGAGCAGATGAAAATGTTTCTGACCCGCCTCGGTTTCGGCTCGACGGCGGTCATCACCGGCGACGCGACACAAATCGACCTGCCGAAAGGCACAATGAGCGGCCTGAAACACGCCGCGCGCATCCTCGAAGGCGTGGACGGCATCTCCTTCACCCGCTTTGCCGCGCAGGACGTAGTGCGCCACCCGCTGGTGCAGCGCATCGTTGAAGCCTACGCCGCCGCCGAACAACCAACAGACCATCCGACAACATGAGCCTGACTATCGACTACCAGACCGAAGAACTCGGCAACGACGAACGTTTCCCGAGTGAAAAACGCCTGCAACGCTGGCTGGAAACCGCGCGCGCAACACTTGCCATCGAAGAAGCGCTGGAACTGACCATCCGCCTCGTTGATAACGACGAAATGCAGGAATTAAACCGCGAATACCGCGGCAAGGACTACCCGACCAACGTCCTCTCCTTCCCCTGCGATTGGGACTTGCCGGAAGAACCGCGCCTCTTGGGCGACGTGGTCATCGCCGCCGCCGTCGTCAACCGCGAAGCCAAAGAACAGAAAAAAACGATGGAAGCGCACTGGGCGCACATCGTCATTCACGGCTTCCTGCACCTTCTCGGCTACGACCACATCGAAGACGCCGACGCGGAAAAAATGGAAAACACCGAGCGCAACATCCTCGCCCAGCTGGGCTACGCCGACCCCTACGCGGAAACACCCGCACCGGTTGAGAGCTGAGCATGGCTGCCGGATTCTTTGCACTCCTGGACGACGTCGCCTCCCTGCTGGATGACGTCGCGGCGATGACCAAAGTCGCCACCAAAAAAACCGCAGGCGTGCTTGGCGACGATTTGGCGCTCAATGCCAACCAGCTCACCGGCATCCAGGCAAGCCGCGAACTGCCGATTATCTGGGCGGTAAGCAAAGGCTCGCTGCTTAACAAGGCGATTATCGTCCCCGCAGCCTTTCTCCTGAGCGCCTTTCTGCCCGCCGCCGTGCCGCTGGTACTGATGATTGGCGGCGCCTACCTGTGCTACGAAGGCGTCGAAAAAATCCTGCACCGCCTGCTGCATCGCGGCGAAGAACACGCGGCTGAAACCGCTGATAACCGCGACCCGGCGCAAGTCGAACAAGAAAAAATCCGCGCCGCCATCCGCACCGACTTCATCCTCTCGCTGGAAATCATCGTCATCGCGCTGGCGAGCTTCGTCGGCAAACCGCTCCTGATCCAAATCCTCGGCCTGATTGCCGTCGCGCTGATTCTCACCGCGGCGGTGTACGGCGTGGTCGCGCTGATTGTGAAAATGGACGACCTCGGCCTCTACTGGGCGGCGCGACAAAACCGCCTGCTGCAAATGGCGGGGCGGGCGCTGCTGTGGTTTGCGCCGAAACTGCTGAAAGCGCTGTCGGTAGCGGGCACGGCGGCAATGTTTATCGTCGGCGGCCATCTCTGGGTCGAAAACATCGCTTCATTGCACCATCTGGCGCAACACTGGACGCAAGGCTTGGGCGGATTTAGCGCCTGGTGGGTCGATGCCGCGTTCTCCGTCGGCGTGGGTAGCATCGTTGGCCTTGCGCTCTATGCGGGCGTTGTTGTCGTGCAAAAACTCCTTAAACGTCAATGCTAAAGCGGATACTGTCGCGCATGTGCAACAGCGCCGGTGAAAGTGCTTGCTTTTCGGTTACGATAATGTATGATTGTTCACCTTAACGGAAGTTAATCCCTTTTAACCAAACCTCTATGGAGATACCTATGCAACGGAAAATGATGAAACCGCAATGGATGCTGTCCATGCTTAGCATCGCCTTGCTCAGCGCCTGCGGTAGCGACACCATCGTCGGTGAAGATCACCACATCGGCTTCCTGACCCCGCCGGCCAGTCAGGATGGTAAAGAAGACGAGAAAAAAGGCACGCCGCCGAAACAAATCGACAGAACCGATCCCGCGATTAACCGCTTCCTCACCGAGGGGCAGGATGGTATTGGTCAGCAACTGAGCCCGACCGTCGTCTCCGTGGATAACAACAGCAACGGTAAAATTGACAATACCGACCGCCTCGCTTTTGACCAACCGGGTATCGTTAGTGAAATTTGTGCGAAGAGCAAATGTAAAGGACTAATAACGAATAATAATAACGGAAATAATAACAATAATAACAATAATAACAATAATGATGACGACAAAACTGATCCAATGATGATGTTGGACGTCAATAGCGTCTATCACACCATTTTCTCTTTTGGCACTATCGATGGTAACTCTGAAATTCCGAAAGATGCCGGTATCAGCAAAATTACCCGCAAACGTGTCAATGGCGAATTACAGGATTACGGTGGCTCTATCGGTCGCGAATTCAACGAAGTGTTGCTCTTTGCGAACCCGGTACTGGTACAAAACAAACAGCAATATCTGTCCTCTTATATGCGTAGCCCTGCTGCCGCGGGTTGGAGCTATCAAACTTTCGGCAGCTTCTTCGGCGGCGCCAACGGTGGCTATCTGAAAAACCGCCGTGACGTATTGCTCGGTTATCAAAGCATTGGTCGTCCGACCAAAGCCAGTGAAATGCCGACTCGTGACGGCGCAGATTACACCGGTATCACCCATGCTTACTACAACTCGGCGCAAGTCACCGCGCATAACAAAATCCATGCCGATTTTGGCGCACGTACCTTGAGCTATGAAACGACGGATACTTCTGTCCTGCACACCTTCGGCGCATTTGGCCACGTGATTGAAGATCGCCCTGACCTCAACCTGAACGGTGCGGCTTCTTGGGCAGAAGGCACGGCTGATTTCAATGGTACGATGAAAGCGGCTAATGGTCTCTCTGGTGAAATGAAAGGCCGTTTCTATGGCCCGGCTGCTGAAGAAATTGGTGGTGTCTATGGTCTGAGCGGTCAAGATACTAACGGCGAAGCGGTTCACTATGTGGGCGGTTTCGGCGGCAGACGTTAATCGTTCTGCGCATAAAGAAAAAGGCGGGATTTCCCGCCTTTTTTGTATTTCCGTGAATTCAATCTTTAGGCAAGACAATCTTCGCCTGCTCCGCATTGCGGCGATAAAACACGGCAATATGGCCAATCTTCTGCACGAATTCGGCGTGATGCGTTTGCGCAATATGGTCAATCATTTCTGCCTGAATATCGTCGGCAATATTGCCGAGCTTGACCTTGATGAGCTCGTGACTGTCCAGGGCGCGATTGACTTCCCGATCGACCCCTTCGCTAATCCCGTTGGCACCGATTAACACCACGGGATGAAGATGATGCGCCTGAGCTTTCAAAAAACGGATTTGGTTTTTGCTTAACATTTTTATATCCTGTTGAATTTCCGCGTATGGTAAGACAATGGCACGCAGCAAAACAAGTCAGCGCTGGCTGAAAGAACATTTCAACGATATTTATGTGCAGAAGGCGCAGCAGGAGGGTTACCGCTCGCGCGCCGTGTACAAACTGATGGAAATTCAGGAAAAAGACCGCCTGATTCGCCCCGGCATGGTGGTGGTGGAGCTTGGCGCGGCGCCGGGCGGCTGGTCGCAGTATGTGGCGCAATGTCTCGGCGGGCGCGGGCGGATGATTGCGCTCGATATTTTGCCGATGGACGCGCTGCCAGACGTCACTTTCATTCTGGGCGACTTCCGCGAGCAGGCGGTGTTGGACGCGCTTTATGCGGAGCTTGGCGACAGCGCGGTCAATCTTGTGATTTCCGATATGGCCCCCAATACTAGCGGGGTACGCAGTGTGGATCAGGCGAAAAGCATGTATTTGGTGGAGCTCGCGCTGGACTTCGCGCAAAGCCGCCTTGCAGCGGGTGGAGATTTCTTAACAAAGATTTTCCACGGTCCCGGTTTTGATACACTACTGCGCTCTTTGAAAAGCCAATTTTTGACTGTGCAGACGCGCAAGCCCGAAGCCTCGCGCGCGCGCAGTCAGGAAACGTATCTGCTGGCACGCGGGTTCAAACGCCAGCATTAAATATGAGGATAACATTTTGAACGATATGCGGAAATCATTACTGGTCTGGGGCGGGCTCATCCTGCTGTTCCTGTTGCTCGTCGGCGAGATGGGCAAATTCGGCACATCCAGCAGCGCGCGCGAGGTCAGCTATTCGCAGTTCCTTGACCGCGTGGATAACGGCGAGGTGCAAAGTGCGGCGATTGACCTGCAAAATGCGCGCATCAGCTTCACCGACCGCAGCGGCGCGCGCTTTACCACCAACAACCCGGAGGCGACTGACACCCGCGCTCTCATCGGCGACCTGCGCGCCAACAAGGTAAACATCAGCAGCGAGCCGCTGGAAAAAGAAAGCCTCTTTACCCGTATCCTCGTTAATTTGCTGCCGATTTTGCTGCTCATCGGGCTCTTTATGTTCACTACCCGCCAGATTCAGGGCGGTGGCAAGGGCGGCGCGTTTTCCTTTGGCAAAAGCCGCGCCCGCCTGATTCCGGAAGACAAAATCAAGGTAACCTTTGCCGACGTTGCTGGCGCCGATGAGGCGAAAGCAGACGTGGTCGAAATGGTCGAATTTCTGCGCGACCCGAGCAAATTCAGCCGCCTCGGCGGACAAATTCCGCGCGGCCTGCTCATGGTCGGCCCGCCCGGCACCGGTAAAACCCTGCTGGCGCGCGCCATTGCTGGCGAGGCGAAAGTGCCGTTTTTCACCATTTCCGGCTCGGATTTTGTGGAAATGTTCGTCGGCGTCGGCGCCTCGCGCGTGCGCGACATGTTTGAAGAAGCGAAAAAACACGCGCCCTGCATCATCTTTATCGACGAAATCGACGCCGTCGGTCGCCAACGAGGCGCGGGTCTCGGCGGCGGACACGACGAACGCGAACAGACACTAAACCAGCTGCTCGTCGAAATGGACGGCTTTGAAGGCAACGAAGGCGTCATCGTCATCGCCGCCACCAACCGCCCGGACGTCCTCGACCCCGCGTTGCTGCGCCCCGGCCGTTTTGACCGCCAGGTCGTCGTCGGCCTGCCTGACCTCAAAGGGCGTGAACAAATCCTCAAAGTGCATATGCGCAAAAAACCGTTCGACGACGCCGTCAAACCGTTTGACATCGCGCGCGGTACGCCCGGATTCTCCGGCGCCGATCTCGCCAACCTCACCAACGAAGCGGCGCTCTTTGCCGCGCGGCGCAACCGGCAGAAAATCACCATGCAGGATTTGGAAGACGCCAAAGATAAAATCATGATGGGCGCCGAGCGCCGCTCGATGGTGATGAGCGACAAAGAAAAAGAAATGACCGCCTACCACGAAGCGGGACACTGCATCGTCGGCCGCATCGTGCCGGAGCACGACCCGGTGTACAAAGTCACTATCATCCCGCGTGGCCGCGCCCTTGGCGTCACCATGTTCCTGCCCGAACAAGACCGCTACAGCTACTCCAAACGCCGCCTCGAAAGCCAAATCGCCACCCTCTACGGTGGCCGCATCGCCGAAGCGCTCATCTACGGCGAAGACCAAGTCTCCACCGGCGCCTCGAACGACATCGAACGCGCCACCGCCATCGCGCGCAGCATGGTCACCCGCTGGGGACTGTCGGAAAAACTGGGGCCGCTCGCTTATGGCGAAGAAGAAGGTGAAGTCTTCCTCGGCCGCTCGGTGACGCAGCACAAAAACGTCTCCGATGAAACCGCGCACAACATCGACACCGAAATCCGCGACATCATCGAGCGCAACTACGCCCGTGCCGAAAAAATCCTGAAAGACAACATGGATATCCTGCACAGCATGACCGAAGCGCTGATCAAATACGAAACCATCGACGAAGGCCAGATTGACGACCTGATGGCGCGTCGCCCGGTACGCGACCCTGCCGACTGGGACGGCCCGACGGACAACAAACCGCAGAGCCACCACGACGACTTCTCGCTCGATGGCCACGACAAACCGGCGGAGCAACACTGATGCGTTGCGGCCGCTTCACGCTCGACCTGAGCCATACCAACCTGATGGGCGTGCTGAACAGCACGCCCGATTCATTTTCCGACGGCGGCGCCTGGCTTGACCCAGCCCGCGCCATCGCCCACGCGCGACACATGATTGCCGCAGGCGCGGACATTCTCGACATCGGCGCCGAATCCACCCGTCCCGGCGCGCGCGAAGTCCCGGCAGACGAAGAAATCGCCCGCCTCACCCCCATCGTGCAAGCGCTGGTTGCCGACGGCCAGCGCCCCGTCTCCATCGACAGCAAAAAAACCGCGGTGATGGCGGCGATGCTCGAACTGGGCGTGGACCTCATCAACGACGTCCACGGCCTCGAAGACGACGGCGCGCTGGCGCTGCTCGCCCGCTACCCGAACGTCGCCATCTGCCTGATGCACATGCGCGGCATGCCCGACACCATGCAGGACAACACCGACTACGCCGACGTCGTCGCCGAAGTGGATGCCTACCTGCAAGCGCGCGTCGCCGCCTGCCTTGCGGCGGGGATCGCCGCCGAGCGCCTCATCCTCGACCCCGGCTTTGGCTTTGGCAAAACCCCGGCGCAAAACATGGCGCTGGTACGCGAATGCCGCCGCTTCAAACACGGACGTTACCCGGTGCTGCTTGGCGTCTCGCGCAAATCCACCATCGGCCACTACCTTGGCGACGCCCCGGTTGGCGAACGCCTGCACGGCAGCGTAACCCTCGCCGCGCTCGCCGCCTGGCAGGGCGCGGACATCGTGCGCGTCCACGACGTCGCCGCCACCCGCGACGCCTTGCGCATCACCACTGCCTTGCGCGCGCCGGGCTAACGCATTGTGAATGTTATTCAAGCAGGATAACGGTGCTACAAACCATCGTGGCTATAAGAGAAAACCCGCATAACTGCGGGTTTTCTTTTCGGCGTAATGGACAAAATAGGTGTTTTTTTCGAGACGTAACGCTCTAATGGACAAAATAGGTGTTTTTAGGCCGTCTCCTTTGCGAAATAATTTTTTATAAACCGTGGCTTACTATCCTTTTTCAAGCCCCGATGGCACCGCAAAAGCTGCTTCATTTCGCTGAATTTTCCTTCCAGCAAATTGGTCGTATTTGGGATGCACAGCTCGGAAAAACGCTCGCAGGTAAACAACCATGGCAGATGCCGTTTCAGGCTGTTGTAGGCGGTGCGCAGGCGCTTATGTGTGTAGTGTGAGTGGCCTGTTTTCTCGTTCACACTGCGTTCGTTCAGGAAGGCGGCGTACTGCTCGTACCAGCGCTTGAGTGCCGCTTCAAACGCCGCCTGAGTGCACTTCGGCGGGCAGCGTCTTGCGCGCCGTCTGCGCCTTCTTGTCCTTCAGCCACACCCCGGCGCGCAACTGTACGAGTGCCGCTTCATCCGCCTCACCTTCCACCTGCACCCAGTAGCGCTTCGCCAGCTTGAAACGCGGGTCGGCGATACGCGCCTGCAAGCGGCCATCGTCGGTGAGCACGACCAGTCCCTCGCTGTCAAAATCCAGCAGTCCCGCCGGATAGACGTTCGGCACATCCACATAATCGGCGAGCGTCGCCCGCCCGGATTTGTCGGTGAACTGGCATAGCACGTTAAACGGCTTGTTCAGCAAAATCAGCATTATCCCTCCGCACAAAAAAACGGGCGGCATTGTACGCTGCCGCCCGCCAAGCGGGATAAATCCCGGCCCCGCCAAGCGGGGCATTTTCTGGGTTTTACGGTTGCACGGCGACGGTCGCGCGTATCAGTTTTTCCGCGTTAGCGAGGGTGTTTTCCACGGCGCTGTACGGGGTGTTGCTGCGCGCTACCACTTGTTCGGCACTGTTCAGCAGCACCTGCACTTTGCCGTCGTTCTCGGTAATAAGCACTTTCAGCGGCAGTTGCAGGGCGAGGGTCGGGTCGTTTTGCATCAGCGGCGTACCGGCTTTGGGCGAACCGTAGATGAGGACAGTCGCGGGCTGCATGTCGAGTCCTGCCTCTTTCGCCGCCGCCTGATGGTCGATGCGGGCGAAGAGGGTCATGCCTTTTTCCTGGATGGCGGTTTCCAGGGCGGTGACGGTGGCGGCGAAGTCGTAACGGCTGTCAATGGTCAGCGGTGCGTTTTGTGCGAGGGCGGCAGTGGCAAGCATGGGCAGGGTGAGAAGGAAACGGCGGATGAGGGTCATGGGGGTTCCTGTGATTGGCATGGGGGTTAAATCTGTGACTTGAAGCGGACACTGTTCATGCCGACGTCAATCATCATTTGCAGGCCGATGGCGAAGCTGCGTTCGTCCAGACCAAATTTGGGGTGATGATGCGGGTAGTCGAAGTTAGGCGCGCCAGAGCCGATCACGGCGTAGGTGGCAGGAGCGCAGCGGGCGAAGGCGCTGAAGTCTTCGCCGCCCATCATGCCCGGCAGGCTGACGATGTGTTCTGCGCCGAAGCGGGCGGTGGCGAGTTCGCGCACGATGGCGGTTTTCGCCGGATCGTTCCAGGTGACGTCGTAGCCGATTTGGTAATCCAGTTCGTAGCTCGCGCCGTTTGCCGCGCAGAGGTTTTTGATGAGGTCTTCGATGGCTTTGCGCGCAAACTGGCGGTGTTCTTCGCTGGTGGTACGGACGCTGCCGACGAGTTCGGCGCTGTCGGGGATGACGTTCTGCGCGTGGCCGGCGCGGAAGACGGTGTTGGAGATGACCAAGGCATCGTGCGGCGAGACGCGGCGGGCGACGATGCTTTGCAGCAGGGTGACGAACTGGGCGCCGATAACGACGGGGTCAATGCTGCCTTCGGGCATGGCGGCGTGTCCGCCTTTGCCGCGTATGGTGAGGTAGTAGGCGTCGGTATTGGCGCTAGCCATGCCGTCTTTGATGTCAAGGATGCCAACGGGCGAGGTGGAAAAGAGGTGCTGGCCGTAGATGAAGTCGAAATCGTCGAAGTAGCCGGTGGCGACCATTTCCCGCGCACCGCCGGGCAGTTTTTCTTCGGCGTGCTGGAAGATGGCGTGGATTTCGCCGCTAAGTTGGTCGTAGTGATCATCAAAATAGCGGCAGGCGGCCATCAGGATGGCGGTGTGTCCGTCGTGACCGCAGGCGTGCATTTTGCCGTCGTTCACCGAGCGGAAGGGCAGGTCGTCGCGCTCTTCCTGGATGGGCAGAGCATCTATGTCGGCGCGCAGACCGATTTTGGCGCCGGGTTTGCCGGTGGCAAAGACGACGACGACGCTGGTCGGGGTCAGGCGTTCGATGCGGCTTGCGTGTTTGAGTTTGCCCATTTCTTCGGCAATGAAGCGGCTGGTTTCCACTTCTTCGAAGGAGAGTTCAGGGTGCTGGTGCAGGTGACGGCGCCATGCGGTGAGTTGTTGCAGGTATGGTTCCATGGTGGTTTTCCTGGGTTTAGAGGTAAATGAAGCCGCCTGGGCCGAGTTGCCAGTTCATCAGGTACCAGCCGATAAGCAGCAGGGTCCAGAAGAAGGCAAAGGCGATGGTGTAGGGCATGAGGGCGGCGATGAGGGTGCCCATGCCGATGTTTTTGCTGTAACGCTGTGCGTAGGAGAGAAGCAGCGGCATGTAGGGCATCATTGGGGTGATGGGGTTGGTGATGGAGTCGCCGACGCGGTAGATCATTTGGGTGAAGGCAGGGTGGTAGCCAAGCAGCATCATCATTGGCACGAAAATGGGGGCAAGGATGGCCCATTTGGCCGAGGCGCTGCCAATAAGCATGTTGATGCCCGCCGAGAGGGCAACGATACCAAGGATAAGGGTGATGCCGTTCTGCCCTTCCAGCAGTGCCGCGCCCTTGATGGCGATGATGATGCCGAGGTTGCTCCAGTTGAAGAAGGCGAGCATTTGCGCAGCGAAGAAGACGATAACAATGTAGGTGCCCATGTTTGCCATGGAGTCGCCCATCATGCGCGATATGTCTCGCCCGTTTTTGGCAGTGCCGGCGACGAAGGCATAGACCAGGCCGGGGAAGAAGAAGAGCAGGGCAATGATGAAGACAATGCCGTTCATCAGGGGGGATTTTTCAATGAGGCTGCCGGTCTCGGCGTTGCGCAGCAGCGCGCCTTCCGGCACGGTGAGGATGAGCAGCAGGACGAGCAGGGCGAGCAGGGTGTAATTCGCTGCGCGCATGGCCTTGCGTTCGCTGGGGCTGACGCTGCCATCATCATTTGTTACCACGCCGGCTTCCGGGGTGTACTGCCCCATGCGCGGCAGGAGGATTTTGCCCGTTACCCACCAGGCGACCACGAGCAGCAGGAAGGTGGAGGCAGCGATGAAGTAGTAGTTCATCGCGGCATTGAGCGGCACTTTGTCGTCAATCAGGGCGGCAGCGGGTTGGGTGAAGGTCAGCGCGAGAACGTCGGTGAGGCCGACGGTGAGGTTGGCGGCAAATCCGCCGAGACAGGCAGCGTAGGCGCAGACCATGCCGGCGATGGGGTGATAGCCCATGCGCAGAAAGAGCAGCGCGGCGATCGGCGGCAGGACGATGATGGCGGCATCGGCGGCCATGTTGCCCATGATGCCGACGAAGATGATGACGGGGATGAGCAGGTTGGCGGGGGCGCGGGCGACAGCGACTTTCATCAGCGTTTCGAACCAGCCGGATTTTTCCGCGACGCCGACGCCGATCATGGCAGCGAGGACGACGCCGAGCGGCGGGAAGCTGGCAAAGTTTTTCACTGCATCTTCGATGATGCGCACGATGTTTTCGCGGTTCAGCAGGTTGACGGCGGTGATGGTTTTGCCGTCGGCAGGGTTTGTGGCGGTTACGCCCGCCAGCGCACACAGCCAGGAGGCGATGAGGATGATGGCGCAGAGGATGATGAAGATGAAGACCGGGTCGGGCAGTTTGTTGCCCGCCTTTTCCACACCGTCAAGGAAACGGGTGAAGAGACTGCGCCGGGACGTACTGACTGTCATGGGATACCTCTTTGTTTTTCATGGGGTTTATCGGATTGTTACCGCTGATTCATCCGGATAAGACAGCGTAGCATGCTTCTCAGGGTTGAAAAAAGATTTTTTAGTGAGGAATGGATAATTCTTGGTTTTTTATGCTTGTTTTTGTTCTTCTTGTGGTTTTATATTCTTTGTTTATGCGGGAAAAGAATGAATCTGCTTAACCGCAGCATTTGTCTCGCTTGGCGACGAGTCCAGGTTTTATCTTGCTTGGCGACGGGCCCAGCATTTATCCCGCTTACGGCGAATCCAGTGTTTATCTCGCTTGGCGGCGAACCCAGCGTTTGTCTCGCTTAGCGACGAGCCCAGGTTTTACCTCGCTTGGCGGTGTTTTTCTCCCGGCATACGGGCGAGCGGAATATGGGCAGCCTTCAGCCCCGTCGTCCCGCGTAATTCATCAGCAGCATTCCGGAGACAACCATGACCCCGCCTGCAAGCAGCGAGACATGCAGCGGTTCGTGCAGCCACAGTGCGGCGATGCCGATTCCAAAGACGGGCACAAGCGCCATGTATGCCGAGGCAGTGCCGACTCCGAGGTGGCGGATGCCATCGAAATACCACAGGTAGCAGAGCATGGTTGCACCCACTGCCATTGCCACGAGGATACCCCAGGTTGGCATGGGTATGCGCCAGACGTCCTGCCAGAAGGTATCACCGTCAAAGACAAGTGCCAGGGCGAACAGCATGAGTGCACCGATGAAGACGGTTACGGTGGTGGTGGTCAGCGGGCTGATGCCGCGCAAAAGGATGCGACCAATGAGGGCGTAACCCGTCCAGCAGAGGACAGTGGTTAGAAGTAGGTATTCACCAGTGCCAACACCGCCTGCGAAGACCGCAAGCGGGTAACCTCGCGTGATGGCAGTCAGCGCACCCAGTACGGCAAGCGCCATGCCACAGCAGATGCCGCCATTGAGCTTTTCTTTGAACAACCATGCCGCAAGCAGCAGGGACGGCACCGGATTGAGGGCAACGATGGTCGCCGCTTTGCCCGCCGGAACATGTTTCAGCGCCAGCATGAAGAAAATGGCGTAGGCACAAATGCCACAGGCCGCTGCTGCCATGAGCCCCAGCCATTGCCGTATGTGCAGCGCCCTGAGCGGCCCCCGTCCTTCCCTGATGAGCAGCCAGAGGGTAAGCGGCGCGGCTGCAAGCAGGAAGCGCAGCGCGGCGGCAGTGAGAGGCGGCAGGGTTTGCACAACGATTCTGCCCCAAGACCAGTTCGCCCCCCACAGTAATGCCATCGCGACGAGTTGCGCGTGGTAACGGGTGTTGGCGGGCATCATGGGTAGTAGTGCGCCAGTTGCGTCAGCGCACCTGACCAGGCGCGGTTAACGATGGATTCAGAAAGGTAATGGGCAAGGAAAGTTAGGGTTTTCATGAGCGTTCTTGGTGCAAATCTGGCGCGCAGCATACAGCCCCATGCACCCGGCGAACAATACGCACATCCGCGCAAGCCATCTGCCCCAAGAAAAGCATCGGTACCCACCCATCGCAATAATTAAAGAATATCCGCTATAGCTAATTAACTTATTTTTTCATACGATATTTACGCCAATTTTTCCGCATTTGCGCAATATTCAGGAAAAATTTGTATGAAGGATTAAGAGCATTGGCTATACCAGTTCAAAACTTTTGACTTAGCTTTTCACTATATTCGCTATGGTTTTGTATGACCCTGCATACTTTTCAGGCCTCCACCGAAGAAGTAATGGCGGTCAGTTGATGTGAAACCCTGCTGTTTCGGTTCTTTATTCTTGTTACCAAGGAATTTTAGAGAGACGAGGATACCCACCGGATACAATCTTTTATCTGCCTTGCTTCGTCGTCAGCCAGGGAGATAACAAGGTCAGTAAGTTGTTTAAGCACTGCTACATCGGCTTTCGCACCTGCAACACAGACGGCAATATTGGTAAATTCCAGGGCTTTGATGATAGGAACCGTAGCGTTGTAAACGAATGGGTCGCTAGGTGTTCCATCGGTGAAGATAAAAAGGATGGGTTTGTAGTCGCTTCGCTGTGCTTTGTTTGCAGCAATCCGATCGCGTCTAACCGCTCGCACGACACATTCGAGCGCCGCCCCGAGACAGCTTGCTCCGCCGCTGGTGAATGCTGGTACGACAACGTCCATAAGCGGTGTTGGCGGCAATACTTCTTTGGCATGGGTGTTGTAGGTGATGATGCTTAGATAAACACTTTCCAACGCATATGGATCTTGACGCATGGCTGAAATCAATACTTGTACACAGGAGCGGAGTGCTTCGAGTGCTTCGCGCATGGAGCCGGAGGTATCGACACAGATATAGATGGGTAAGCGTCGCATGGATGTGCCTTTTTGCTGGTTATTTATTGCCATACGCTTTTGAGATGCCGTCCAGTTCTTTCAGCATTTTCTCGGCGGGGGCGAAGTTTTGGGCTGCGGATTTTTCCAACCATTCACGCTGTTTGTCGAAGTCGCGCGGTACACCCTTGCCAAGTCCGTAAGCTATGGCGATGTTGTATTGGGCGAAGGCCTCGTTTTGTGCCGCTGCTTTTTTAAACCATTCCAGCGCTTTTTTGTCGTCATGCGGAACGCCATTTTTACCGTAGGTGTATAGAAGACCCATGCCGGTTTGCGCAGGTGGGAAGCCCTGTTTTGCTGCTTTCTCCCACCATTCACGGGCTTTGCTGTCATCCCTTTCTATGCCTCTACCCTGGGCATACAAGAGGCCGAGTAGGTATTGGGCTGTAGCATGATTTTGTGCAGCGGCTTTCTCATACCATTCTCGTGCTTTGCCGTAGTCCTGGGATACACCACCACCTTCTTTGTAAAGCGTACCAAGGGTGGTTTGTGCTCTGGCATCACCTGCCTGTGCCGCAGCTTGTATTTGCTGGCGTAATGGACAAATTTCATGCTAAAAATCGCTGTAGCCCTTATGCTGCAAGGCTTTACGCGAGGTCAAAACCTTTGAACACAAAAAATGCTTTTTCTGCGGCTCCAAACAGGTCAAGAAAAACGGGCATCGTGATAACGGGAAACAGCAATACCATTGCGGCTCCTGTAAGCGCCAATTCATAGGGGGCCAACGCCTTAATCCCAACACCCTTTGGCAGCGCTACAGCGAAGGCAAGCAAAGCGCCGCACAGCTTGCCGCGCAGTACGGATGCAGCATCAAAACCATCCGTCGCCACCTCGCCAAAGCCGCTACACAGGCCGAATGCACGCTGCCACAGGCGCCTGTTAACCTCGTCATGGACACCACCTATTTCGGTCGAAAATGGGGCGTCATGGTTCTCTACGACGCTCGCAGCAAGCGAGCCTTGACAGTGACGGCAATCGAGCGGGAAACCAATGCGCTCTACACGCAGGCGGTCGCTGCATTGCGAGAGAAAGATGTTGTGATACAAAGCATTATCTGTGATGGCAAAAGCGGTTTGCTGGGCTCTTTTCCGGACATTCCCGTGCAGATGTGCCAGTTTCACCAAATCAAAATCATCGTGCGCCACCTGACCAGGAAGCCTAAAAGCCCAGCAGCACAGGCGCTGCGGGTCCTGTCATTGACCCTGACGGAGAGCACTCAGGCGGCGTTTGAAGCGGCACTCAAGCGCTGGTACGAGCAGTACGCCGTCTTCCTGAATGAACGCAGTGTGAACGAGAAAACAGGCCACTCACACTACACGCATAAGCGCCTGTGCGCCGCCTACAACAGCCTGAAACGGCATCTGCCATGGTTGTTTACCTGTGAGTGTTTTCCCGACCTGGGTATCCCGAATACAACCAATTTGCTGGAAGGAAAATTCAGCGAAATGAAGCAGCTTTTGCGGTGTCATCGGGGCTTGAAAAAGGATAGTAAGCTACGGTTTATAAAAGATTATTTCACAAAGGAGACGGCCTAAAAACACCTATTTTGTCCATTACGCCTGTTCTTGCGGCGGTGGGTAATCAGCAGCAAGGGCGGGGACGAGGGCGAGCAGCAGGAGCAGTCCGCTTAGGATTTTGCCGAGACGGTGCGGTTGGTTCATGGGGTTCTCCGTTTTTGCAGCGAAAAGCCCCGCACGGGGCGGGGCTTTGGCGGGTTATTTCGCGTTCAGTTGCCGGTTCATGTGCATGACGTAGGCCATGACGAGACCCAGGATGACAAGCGGCAGCAGCGGATCGACGATGGAGCCTCCTTTGCCGAAGACGAGGTTGGCTAGGGCAACGAGGGCGCCACCAATACCCCAGGCGATGGTGGTCGGGATGGACCAGACGATCATCTGCGTTTTGACTTCGGCGATGCCCATCATGCGGTTCACCACCCAAAACAGGCTGTCGTTGAAGTAGCCGAAGAAGAGCGAGCCCATGGTCGCGGCGTTGGCGGCCATCAGCATGTTGATGCCCTCAATTTCGGCGAGAATCGGCATGGAGATGGATGCACCGGCAATCATCGCCACCGTGCCGGAGCCCTGGATAAAGCGCATCAGGGTGGCGACGATGAAGGGAATCATGATGGGCGAGAACGGCAGGTGGTTGGCGATGTGTTCTGCCAATTCCTTGCCTGCACCGCTGTCACGCAGGATAGCGCCGAGCGCGCCGCCTGCGCCGGTAACGAGCAGGATAATGCCCGCGCTGGTGACGCCTTCTTCGAGATAAATGGCGGTTTCGCGCGCGCTGGTTTTCGGCAGCAAGGTATAGACGGCAATCAGCACGCTGATGGCCAAGGCGACGATCGGGTGGCCGATGAAGGCGACGGTCTGGTAGAGGCCGCCCGCCTGGAAGGCTTGCAGCGCCGCTTCGTCAGTCATCGTGGTCTTGGCGACGATATCGACAATGGCCTTGATGAAGATGAGGGCAATCGGCAGCACGATGGGCAGGAGCGAGAGGAACAGGCTCGGCAGTTTTTTCGCTTCCTGTTGTTCGATGTAGGTATCGAGTTTGTCGCGCAGTTCGTCGTCGCTGAAGGCTTCGCGGTTGAAGTCGGGGTAGCGTTTGGCGAGCCATTGGGCATAGAGCACCATGCCGAGCACGCAAGGTACGGCGAAGCACATGCCGGAGAGCAGCATGGCACCGAGGTCAACGCCGAAAATGCCGGCGACGCCGAGCGGGCCAGGGGTCGGCGGCACGGTGTGGTGGGTAACCACGAGGCCACCGGCCAAGGCGACGCCGAGGGTCAGCAGCGAGCGTTTGCTGTTTTTGGCAAGCGCCTTGGCGACCGGGTAGAGAACGACGAAGGCGGAATCAACGAAGATGGGGATACTGACGATGTAGCCGGTTATCGCCAGCGCCCATTCTTCTTTTTTCTCGCCGAGGAAGCGGATGAAGCTGAATGCCATTTTTTCGGCAGCGCCGGAGACTTCGAGGATACGCCCCATCATCACGCCGAGACCGATAACGATACCGATGCTACCGAGGGTACCGCCGAAGCCTTTGCTGATGGCGGCGATGGTGTCGGTCGCGCTCAGCCCGCCGAAGATGCCGGCGATGGAGGCGGCAATGAGCATGGCGATGAAGGCATGGACGCGGGTACGCAGCACGAGGTAGATGAGGACGAAAATGGCGATGAGCAGGCCGACGATGGACATCGGCAAGCCAAAGAGGGTCGCGGCAGGAGTTGCGGTTTCCATGGTTTATTTCCTCAGGTCTTTTTCAATGAACTGGCGGATGACGCTCTGGAAGTCGCTGTCCACGCGGAAGCCCGCTTTCAGCGCAGTGCTGTTGTCAATCGCGGCCGGCCAGCTGGCAACGATGGCGTTGATGCCTTCATCAAATTGCGGTTTGACGCGGGCGAGGATGTCTTTACCCGCGATGGCGGCAAGGTCGTCCAGCATTTGCTGCACACTGATGGTGAAGCCGGGCAGGTTGATGACGTGCCAGTCGCGCGGCGGCAGGGACGGCATGGTGAGCGCGTGGATGAAGTTGGCAACCACAGTATCCGGGCTTGCCAGCCACAGGCGCAAGTCGGACGAAACGGGCAAGACGGCGTCTTCGCCTTGCAGCGGTTCGCGCATGATGCCGCTGACGAAGGAAGACGCGGCCTTGTTCGGCTTGCCGGGACGAATGCAGACGGTCGGCAGGCGCAATGCGATACCGTCGGCAAAACCCTTGCGGCTGTAGTCGTTAATCAGCAATTCGCACATGCCTTTTTGTGTGCCATAGGTTGATTGCGGGGTGACGGCGGTGCTGTCCTGGATGACCTCCGGCAGTTTGCCGCCAAAGACGGCAAGCGAGCTGGAGAAGATGAAGCGGATGCCCGGCTTGGTGTGGCGGATGGCTTCGAGCAGGTTGCGCGTGGCGAGGAAGTTGATTTCATAACCGAGGTCGGGTTCGGCTTCGGCGTGGCTGCTGACGATGGCAGCGAGATGGAAGACGGCATCGGTTTCTGGCGTGATGATGTCGCCGAGATGCGCGGGGTCACGCAAGTCCATTTCGATGCAGCGGGCGCGTGCGTCGCCATTGGGCGCGGTCGGCTTGATGACATCCACCAGCGTGAGCTGGGCGTCCGGCCGTTCGGCAAGCAGGGTTTTGGCAAGACGCTGGCCGAGGAAGCCTGCGCCGCCGGTGATGACGATATTCATAGGAATGACCTCGTGTGATTATTGGTAGGGTTTGAACCAGTCAAGTCCGTCTTCGGTCTTGCCGCGCGGTTTGTATTCACAGCCGATGTAGCCGCGATAGCCGAGGCGGTCGAGCAGGGCGAAGATGTAGGGGTAGTTCACTTCGCCTTCGTCCGGCTCGAAACGGGTCGGCACGGCGGCAATCTGAATGTGGCCGATGCGTGGGAACATCGCTTCAGTCATCGCGGATAGCTGCCCGTCCACGTTCTGCGCGTGGTAGTAGTCGAACTGGATGTAGACGTTGTCGCGTGCGACTGCTTCCACCGCAGCAAGCGTGTCGTACTGGCTTTTCAGCAGGTAATTTGGCTTCACCTGTGGGCTGAGCGCTTCAAGGGCGATGTTGATGCCGTGCGGGCGGAATTGTTCTGCGGCGTAGCGGACGTTTTCGACAAAGGTATTGAAGTAGTCTTCACGGCGCGCGCCTGCCGGCACGACACCGGCCATCACGTGCACGGTCGGGCATGCCAACGCAATGGCATATTGCAGTGCCTGGTCGATATCGCGACGGGCATCGGCTTCGCGACCGGGCAGGGCGGCAAGCCCCCATTCGCCCGCTGCGGTGTCGCCTGCTGCGGTGTTGAACAGCACCTGCTTCAAGCCGTGCTGATCGAGCAGCGCTTTCAACTCGGCGGCGGGATAGCCATACGGCCACAGGTATTCAACATAGCGGAATCCGGCAGCGGCGGCTGCGGCGAAACGCTCCGGGAAGGGGCGCTCGGTGAACATCATGGTGAGGTTGGCTGCAAATTTGGGCATGGTTATTTCCCCCGGTTTTTGAGATCGTCAATTTCCGCGGCGGTGAGATAGCGGATATCTGCACCGCGCAGGATGAAAAAGAGTTTTGCGGTTTCTTCCAGCTCCTCGCTGTTATCCACCGCGTCGGTGAGGTCACTCCCGGTCACCACCACGCCATGATTGGCAAGCAAAAAGGCGCGGCCATCAAGGGCGCGCGCTTCCAGTTCGCGGGCAATATCCGGGTGGCCTGGGCGGTAATAAGGAATGACCGGCAGCGCGCCGACGCGCATCACGTAATACGGCGTAAACGGGCGCAGGGCATTGGCGCTGTCGAGGTTTTGCAGGCAGGACAGCGCGGTGAGGTAGGTAGAGTGCAGATGGACAATGGCGTTGCAGGCGGGGTTTTTACGATACAGCGCGAGGTGAAAGACGGATTCCTTGCTCGGCTTGTCGCCAGTGAGCAGGTTGCCGTCGCCATCAAGGACGGAAAGACGCTCTGCCGTGAGGCGTCCCAGCGAAGAACCGGTCGGGGTAACGAGGAAGCGCTCCCCCTCAAGACGACAGGAGAGGTTACCCGCACCGCCCACGCTGTAGCCGCGCTCGAACAGCGATTTTGCCAGCGCGACCATCTGTTGCTTTTGCTCAAGTTCGGTCATGCGAACATCCCCTGCGCATGGGCGAAAAAGTCTTCGCTGCCGAAGTTGCCGGATTTGAGCGCGAGATAAAGGTCGTCGTCGAGGACGCGCAGCCACGGCACACCAGGGGCGATTTGCCGCCCGATGTGGAAACCGTCCACGCCAAGATGCTGCACGACGATGCTGGAAGTCTCGCCGCCCGCGTTGATGAAATTGCGCACGCCATGCGCTTTCAGCTTGACGGCGAGCGCGGCAAACGTCTGCTCAATGGCATGGCTGGCTTTTTCCACGCCAAAGCGCTGCTGAATCGCCTTGAGTTCGTCCGGTGGCACGGTGGCATAAAGAAGCGGTGCGTATTCGCCGCCTAGATGCGCGACTGCCCACTGGTAGAGTTCTTCAATATAGGCGTCGCCTTCATGAATACAGCGTTCGGCTTCCACGAAGCGGGTCGGGGCGATGGCCTGATACGCGGCAACCTGCTTGTTGGTCATCACCGAACACGAGCCGGAAAGCGCGACGGTCAGCGCCTTGTGTGGCACAAAGGCATCGCTGCCTTTTTTGCCACCGGACAGACGCGCTGCCACATAAGCACCCAAGCCAGAGCCGCCGGTAAGCAACTTCAAATCAGCGCAGGCTTCGGCAAGCACCGCAAGCTGCGCGTTATCGACACTATCCACTACCGCGTAACGGTAGCCATCGCGGCGCAGTTCAGCGAAGCGCTCGCGTACCCGCGCCGCCCCTTGCGCGACATCCGGGCAGGCCACCAAACCGGTCTTGCCGCGACTTTGCGCGTCCATCAGGCGGATGAGGCTCGCATCCGTCATCGGCGTAATCGGGTGGTTGCGCATGCCTGATTCATTCAACAGCACTTCACCAACGAACAAATAGCCGTTAAAAATGGTGCGGCCATTGACTGGCAGCGCAGGGGAAATGACGGTGAAATCCTCGCCAAGCGCGTCCAGCAGCGCATCGGTTACCGGGCCGATATTGCCCTGTGCGGTGCTGTCGAAAGTCGAGCAATATTTGAAATAAAACTGGCGACAATCCTGCGCACGCAACCAATCCAGCGCGGCAAGCGATTGGGCGATGGCTTCATCGACCGGATTGGAGCGCGATTTCAGACTAATCACCACCGCGTCCACGCCGTCCGGCAGCGGGCGCTGCGGAATACCGTTCATCTGTACGGTGCGCAGGCCGTTTTCCACGAGGAAACTGGCGATGTCGCTCGCGCCGGTGAAATCATCCGCAATAATGCCAAGCTGAATCATCTCAACCTCCCTTCTTCGGCAGCTCAATGCCGCTGAAAATCTTGATGACGGCGCTATCGTCTTCCTTGCCATAACCGGCGTTGCTCGCCTCGGTGAACATATTGAAGGCAGTGGAAGCCAGCGGTAACGGGAAATGCAGCGCCTTGCCGGTATCGGTGACCAGACCCAAATCTTTCACAAAAATATCGACCATCGACAGCGGCGCGTAATCCCCTTCGACCACATGCTTCATGCGGTTTTCAAACATCCACGAATTGCCAGCGGCATGGGTGACCACGTCGTACATCAAATCCAGCGGAATGCCCGCTTTGGCAGCAAGCGCCATCGCCTCCGCCCCGGCGGCAATATGTACCCCGGCCAGCAGCTGGTGGATGATTTTCACCGTTGCGCCGAGACCAATCTCCGTGCCACAGCGGTACACCTTGCCCGCAGCGGCATCAAGCACCGGTTGCAGGCGGGCAAACGCCTCATCGCTGCCGGCAGCCATCACCGTCATCTCACCAGCAGCCGCTTTCGCCGCCCCACCGGATACCGGCGCGTCCAGCATGATGAGACCACGTGCGGCAAGTGCTTCGCCAAAACGCTTGGCATCCTGCGCGGCGATGGTGGAAGAAACCATCACCGCCGTACCTGGTTTCAACTTGTCGGCAAGTGCATCATCACCAAAAAGCACTGCTTCCACCTGCTTGGCATTAACCACCAGCAACACCACGGCGTTCAGCTTGTCAGCAAACCTTTCCGCCGAAGCTGCAACATCTTTTGCGCCCGCTGCTTGCAACGTGGCAAGTGCCTGCGGATTCAAATCCACGCCATAAGTATCAAGCCCGGCGCGCACGCAAGACTGCGCCACACCCATCCCCATCGCGCCCAAGCCGATGACTGCTACTGCATACGTCATGATGAACCTCTCGTCATGTGTGAAAAACGAGAGCGATATTAAAACTGCATCTGTGGCAAATCAACCATTTCAACGTTAAATGGCGTGGAATGTTGTGGTTTACTGTTTTTTTAAGTGATTTTTCTGGTGGTTTGTCACTCTTACGACATATGCGGATTCCGCATGGGCATGCTGTGAAGCACCAAGAACATATCAAGAGTTATGTATAGAGTGACGCATTCGTTACCCGATTGGATTTTCTGGCGACAAATCCCACATTTTTTGCAGGAATTGTTTGCCGTCTGTCTGCGGGTTGCGCTAAAGTATGTGACGATTTTTGGACGGCTATCTAGTTCAAAACGTCAACTTTTAATGTGAATCCTCGTAACCAGGAGATTTTGAATGATGAAACGTAAGATTTCTGTGCTGCTGACTTCCGTGGCGATTGCCGCTCTGGCTCAAGCACAAGATGACAACGCCGCCCAGGAAGCGGCTGCTCAGGCACCTGCCGACAGCGTTGCCCTGACTGTTCCGCAAGTAAAACCGGGCGAGTGCCAGGCGCTGGTAGTCGTTCCTGCCAAGTTCGAGCCGCGTACCGAGCAGGTCGTCATCAAGGATGCCGCCAAGTCCTACGAGATTGTTCCCGCTGAATACGAGTGGACGGAAGAGCAGGTCGTGATCAAACCCGCCAGCAAGAAGCTGGAAATCGTCCCCGCCGTGTTCGAAACGGTCGAGGAGCAAATTGAGGTTGAGCCGGCGATAACCACGCAAGAAGTCATCCCGCCGCAATATACGGAAGTGAAGGAAGAAGTGGTTGCCAAACCCGCCTACATGACCGCGCGTAGCGAAGGCCCGGCGCGCACGTTCTCATCCGCTGGCGAAGCGCTGCGTATGGTTGAGGTTCCCGCCCAGATGGAAACCATCACCAAGCAGACCGTGCAGGAAGAAGCCCGCCTGAACCCGACCCAGGTTGAAGCCAAGTTCGAGACGGTGAAGAAGCAGAAACTGGTGAGCGAGGAAACTACCCGCGAAATCGAAGTCCCGGCCGAATACAAGACCATCAAGGTCAAGAAGCTGGTGAAGGAAGCGGAGCAACGCGAGAAGGAAATCCCGGCCGAGTATGCGGAAGTGACCAAGTTCGAGAAGGTCGCCGATGCGCAGGTACGTTGGGAAAGCGTGCTGTGTAACGACAGCGTGAACAGCAAAACCATCGAAGCGGTTCAGGCCGCGCTGAAGAAGGAAGGCTACAAGGTTTCCGTTGATGGCGCGTTGGGTCCTGGAACCATGAAGGCGCTGGAAGCCTATCAGCGCAAGCATAACCTCGGCGTGGGCGGTGTTACCCGCGAAACGCTGCAGGCGATGGGCATCGAGCAGTAATCCTGCCGCCACTCATTACAAGGAAGGCGCAAGCCTTCCTTTTTTGTCATGCAATACCAGCTTTTTACGCAAGACGGCAGCGCGCGGCGCGGCCGCATTACTTTCCCCAACGGGCAGACGGTGGAAACGCCGGTGTTCATGCCGGTCGGCACCCTCGGCACGGTCAAGGGGCTTGCGCCGGAGGAGTTGCACGCCATGGGCGCGGAAATCATCCTCGGCAATACCTTCCACCTGATGCTACGCCCCGGCGAGGACATCGTCGCCGCGCATGGCGGTCTGCATCAGTTCATGCACTGGGACAAGCCGATTCTCACCGATTCTGGCGGTTTTCAAGTGTTCAGCCTTGCCAAAATCCGTAAATTGACCGAGGAAGGCGCGCGTTTCCGTTCGCCGGTTGATGGCAGCGAGGTGTTTCTCTCGCCGGAGCGCTCGATGCAGGTGCAGCGCGCGCTCAATTCCAATATCGTCATGCAGCTCGATGAATGCACGCCCTACCCGGCGACGCATGAAGAGGCGGAGAAGTCCATGCGCCTCTCGCTGCGCTGGGCGGCGCGCTCAAAGGCGGCGCACGCGGGCAATCCGAACCATCTTTTTGGCATCGTGCAGGGCGGCATCTATCCCGATTTGCGCCGCGAATCGGCGGAGGGGCTGGTCGCGCTTGACCTGCCCGGTTATGCCGTTGGCGGTCTGGCGGTCGGCGAGCCGCTGGAAATGCGCAATGCGACGCTGGAGCACACCCTGCCGCATCTGCCCGTGACCAAGCCGCGTTACCTGATGGGCGTCGGTAAGCCGGAGGATATTGTCGAAGGCGTGCGCCGTGGCGTTGATATGTTTGATTGCGTCATGCCAACGCGCAACGCGCGCAATGCTTACCTTTTCACCCGCTTCGGCACGCTGAAGCTGCGCAATACCATCCACAAGCGCGACCTGCGTCCGATTGAGGAGGGTTGTGATTGCTACACTTGCCGCCATTACAGTCGCGCTTACCTGCACCATCTCGACAAATGCAACGAGATGCTCGGCGCGCGGTTGAACACCATCCATAACCTGCGCTACTACATCCGCCTCATGCACGACATGCGCGCGGCGATAGAGCAGGGGCGCTTCGCCAGCTTTGCTGACGACTTTTATGCCATGCGGCGCCAAGGCGCATAAGCTATAATGCCGCGCTTTCATTAACCTATTTCGAGAGGAAACAACCATGCTATTCATCCAGGACGCTTACGCACAAGCCGCCCCGCAAGCCGGAGGCGGTGCCAGTTCCATCATCATGATGGTGCTGCTCATCGGCGTGATGTGGTTCTTCATGTTCCGTCCGCAGCAAAAGAAAATGAAAGAGCACCAGCTACTGATTTCCAGCCTGAAAAAAGGCGACGAAGTGATGACCAACGGCGGCATCATGGGGCGCATCATGGATCTGGACAACTTCGCCGTTGATCTGGAGATCGCGAAAAATACCGTCATTCGCGTACAGCGCGGCGTGGTCGTGCAAATCCTGCCGAAAGGCTCGCTCAAAGCGGCGCTGGGCAGCAACAAGGCCGCCAACGACGATAAGGCGGACAAAGCCGAAGCCAAAAACGAAAAGAACGAAGCGGAAGACGACGCCGACAAAGCCTAAACTTCCCCGCAGGCTGCCGCAGGGCAGCCTTTTCACTTTAGTCCCCAAGCCATCGGAACCCCACCATGAACAGAGCCTTCGCCGGCTGGAAATACGCCCTCATCATCGCCATCACCCTATTGGGTGCGCTGCTTGCGCTGCCCAACTGGTTCGGCAAAAGCCCGACCGTGCAAATGCAATTTGTCTCGCCGGAAGCCGCCACCGCAGCGGCACAGGAAGTCACCACACAACTGCACGCCGCCAACATCGAGCCGAGCCGCTGGAAAGTGGACGGCCAGAACCTCAACCTCTTCTTCCCGCAGACCGACGTGCAAATCCAGGCGCGCGACCTGCTCACCGGCAAATACCCGGACAACGCCATCTCGGTAAACCTCCTGCCGAACACGCCGCAATGGCTGCAATCCATGGGCCTCTCGCCGATGAACCTCGGCCTTGACCTGCGCGGCGGTATCTCCTTCCTCCTGCAAGTTGACAGCAACGAACTGTTCACGCGCAAATCGGCAGAGCTGATTGACATCGCCACCTCCACCACCGAAAAAAACAACATCCCGATGCAGGGCGCGGAAGCCGCCCAAAACGGCGGCGTCATCCTCAGCTTTGCCAGCGACGGCGACCGCGAACGCGCGCTGGACGAACTGCGCACCCTGCTGCCGCCAGGCCTCGAACAAGTGAACCTCGAAGAAAACGGCCAGTACCGCGTCCGCCTGCAATACAGCGAACAGGGCATCAGCGAACTCAAACGCCGCGCCGCCGACCAGAACCGCCAACGCATGACCAGCCGGGTGAACAGCCTCGGCGTTGCCGAACCCTCGATTCAAGTCGTCGGTGACGACCGCCTCCTCATCCAGCTGCCGGGCATCCAGGACGTCGCCAAAGCCAAAGAAATGCTCGGCTCCACCGCCACGCTCGAATTCTACATCGTGGACGAACAAGGCGACCTCGCCCAGGCAGTACGCATGAAACGCGCGCCCTTTGGCAGCAAACTCGCCTACTTTGAAGACGGCTCGCCCATCCTCCTCAAGCGCAAAGTCGTGCTGAGCGGCGAACACATCATAGACGCCGCCGTAAACCCGGCAAGCCAACAAGGCATCGCGGTGGACGTCGTCCTTGACTCCGCCGGTGGCGCGCAAATGGCGCAAGTCACCCGCGAAAACCTGAAAAAACCGATGGCGACCATCTATGTCGAATACGTCCCCGTCACCAAAAACGACGAAAACGGCAACCCGGTCACCACCGTCGAAAAACACGAAACCGTGGTGAACTCCGCCACCATCCAGAGCCAATTTGCCGACCGCTTCCAAATCACCGGCGTCACCCCGCTCTCGCGCGCGCAAAAACTCGCTGCGACCCTGCGCGCTGGCTCCCTCGTCGCCCCGGTGTACATCATCGAAGAACGCACCATCGGCCCGAACGCGGGGAAAAAGAACATCGACCAGGGCGTGAACGCTTCGCTCCTTGGCCTCGCCTTCATCGTCATCTTCATGCTCATCTACTACCGCAAACTGGGGCTGTACGCCAACCTTGCCCTCGTGGTGAACCTCGTCCTGCTCTTGGCGCTGATGTCGCTTTTGGGCGCGACCCTGACCCTGCCGGGCATCGCCGGTATCGTGCTGACGCTGGGCATGGCGGTAGATGCCAACGTCCTCATCTACGAACGCATCCGCGAAGAAGTACACGAACACATCGAAATCCACCAGGCGGTGCGCATGGGCTTTGCCAACGCCCTCTCCACCATCGTGGACGCCAACATCACCACCCTCATCGTTGCGGTGCTGCTGTTCAGCTTCGGCGCGGGCCCGATCAAAGGCTTTGCCGTCACCCTCTCGCTCGGCATCCTCACCACCATGTTCACCGCCATCTTCGTCACCCGCGCGCTGGTCGAATACCTCACCCTGCGCAAGCCGAACCCGAAGATCAACCTCTGAGGCGACCCCATGCAAATCAAACTCCCCTACATTCCCTTCATGAACTACAGTCGGCAGGGACTCTGGTTCTCCACCGTGCTGACCATCGCCGCCGTGCTGCTCATTATCTTCCGCGGCTTCAACTTCGGCCTCGAATTCACCGGCGGCGCGACCATCGAAATGCAATACGCCCAAGCGGCGGACATCGGCCACGTGCGCAGCGTCGTCGAAAAAATCGTGCCGGATGCGGGCGTCGTCCAATACGGCTCCTCGCGCGACGTCCAAATCCGCTTCGCCGAACAAGAAGGCGCGAACATCGACCAGACCATGAGCGACATGGTCAGCGCGCTGCAAGCCGACGCACCCGACGCCAAACTCACCGGCCAATCCAAAGTCGGCGGCCAATACAAAGAAGAACTCGTCAGCAAAGGCCTGCTCGCCATCGGCCTCGCCTGCATCGGCATGATCATCTACCTCGGCCTGCGCTTCGAATGGAAATTCGCCCTTGGCGCCGTGCTGGCGCAGCTGCACGACGTCATCATCACCGCCGGCGTCTTCTCACTCATGGGCTGGACATTCGACCTGAACGTGCTGGCGGCACTGCTCGCCATCCTCGGCTACTCGGTGAACGACACCGTCGTCGTCTACGACCGCATCCGCGAAAACTTCCGCAAACTGCCCGCAGTCACGCCGAAAGACGTCATCGACACCTCCATCAACCAGACCCTCGCGCGCACCATGGTAACGAGCTTCACCACCCTGCTCTCCGTCATTGCGCTGGCGCTCTTTGGCGGCACCATCCTCGCCGGCTTCTCCATCGCGATGATCATCGGCATCATCTTTGGCACCTACTCCTCCATCTTCGTCGCCAGCGCCATCGTTTACCGCATGGGCGTCAAACACGAAGACCTGATGCCGCGCGCCCAAAAACCCATCGACGACCTGCCGTAACACCAAGCCACCTCCCCCATGGGGGGCTGGGGTGGGGCAGCAAACCAGTCGCACAGCGACAAAACCCATTTACATACACCTGAGCGCTTAACGTGTATGTAAAACCCAACCCTCCACCACAAACCATGCCCCGCTTCCATATCGGCCACGCCGCGCTGCTCCTCACCGCGGCACTCTTTGGCATCGCCTTCATCTTCCAGCGCCACAGCGCCACCGCCGTCAGCGCGCTTATCTTCATGAGCTGGCGACTGCCCGTCTCGGCCGCCTTCCTCCTCGCCATCCTCGCCCTGTGCCGCCGCCCCGCCTGGGGACACTGGCTGCGCGACGGCATCTGCTGCGGCATCCTCCTCTTTCTCGGCATGTACAGCCAACAATGGGGACTGGAGCACACTACCGCAGGCAAATCCGGCTTCATCACCAGCCTCTACGTCATCCTCGTGCCGCTCCTCGCCCTCCTCGGCGGCGAGCGCCTCGGCAAAACACTCATCCTCGCCACCCTGCTCGCCTTCGCCGGGCTGACTTGCTTCGCCGCCATCCACAGCGACAGCGCCGCGCTCAACTGGAACGCGGGCGACAGCGCCACCCTCGCCAGCGCCTTCATCTGGGCGCTCTACGTCAACTACTACGGCATCGCCGTGCGCCGCAGCGAACTGCTCACACTCACCACCGTACAAATCACCGTCGCCGCACTCCTCACCCTGCCCGCCGCCCTCGCCACAGAAGGCGCGGGCGCGCTCACCGACCCGGCGCTGCTCAACTACAGCAAATGGGACATCCTCTACACCGCCGTCGCCTCCTCCGGCATCGCCTTCTTCCTGCAAGGCTGGGCGCAGCGGCACGTCGCCGCCACCCCGACCGCCATCATCCTCTCCATGGAAAGCATCTTCGCCCTCGCCGCCGGCTGGCTCATCCTCGACGAACCCGTAACCCTGCTGATGCTCACCGGCTGCGCCCTGCTCTTCGCGGCGATGACCATCGCCCAACTCGAACCTGGCAAAACCCCATGACCAACCCCGAAACCCTGCAAAACCGCCCCATCGGCGTCTTCGACAGCGGCGTCGGCGGCCTCACCGTCGTCCGCGCCCTGATGGAACGCCTGCCGCTCGAACACCTCATCTACTACGGCGACACCGCCCGCGTCCCCTACGGCGTCAAATCACGCGCCACCATCGAAACCTACAGTGCGCAAATCGTTGAATACCTCCTCGCGCAGCGCGTCAAAGCGCTGGTCATCGCCTGCAACACCATCGCCGCCGTCGCGGGAGACAGCATCCGCGCCCAGGCCCGCGGCCTGCCGGTGCTGGACGTCATCACCGCCGGCGCGCAGGCCGCCTTGCAAACCAGCCAAAACCACCACATCGCCGTCATCGCCACCAACACCACCGTCAACAGCAACGCCTACGCCCGCGCCATCCACGCGCATGACCCGCAGGCGCGCGTGCAGTCACAAGCCTGCCCGCTCTTGGTGCCGCTCGTGGAAGAAGGCTGGCTGGAGCACGACGTCACCCGCCTCACCGTGCGCGAATACCTGAAACCCATCCTCGCCGACGACGCCGACACACTCGTCCTCGGCTGCACCCACTACCCGCTACTCAAACCGCTGCTGCGGGAAGAAGCCCCGCGCCTCGCGCTAGTCGATTCCGCCACCACCACCGCCGCACACACCGCCCAAGCGCTGACCGCCGCCGGCCTCCTGCGCCAAAGCGGCGACAGCGCCCACTACCGCTACTGCGTCAGCGACATCCCGCTACGCTTCCGCGCCATCGGCGAGCGCTTCCTCGGCCGCAGCATTGATGACCTCGAAACCGTGCGCCTGGGGTGAACAACATCTTGTAGCACGCTTGCAACAAAATGACCAAATCCCCACGAACTTCTACAACAAAGCGCGCCATAATGCCGCCGCGCACCAGAGCGCTCATTTCACGACTCAAGAGGAATCCAGCGATGAAAAACATTCTGCTCTCTACTGCTGTTGTCAGCCTGCTCGCCGCTTGTGGCGGATCTGGCGCCAGCGACACCATCACCCCGGACGATGTCCACATTGACCTGTCCAAAGAAAAAAAAGGCAGCGTCGTCATTAACACCCCGAACGGCAGGTTGCGCGGCTACAACCAGTACGCCTCTTTTTACGGCGTCTGGGTGGATGACAACAAAGCGAAAAGAGAACTGCGCTACCGTGGCGACAAAACAGTGAACGTCCCGCAAAGTGGCAAGGCGGTTTACCACGGTAACGCCGTACGTTGGGATACCGTCAAGGATCAGGTTCTGACTAATGGCGAAAGCACCCTGAATGTGGACTTCGGCGAGCGTACCGTTGATGGAAAAATCATCTTTAAAGGTTTCCGTCGTGACATCACCCTGGAAGAGGGTGCACTGCGTGGCGCGGAATACAAAGGCACCGCAAGTGTCGTCGGTGACAGCAAAGGTCGCTACGAAGGCGCGCTTTACGGCGAAAACGCTCAAGAAACCGCCGGGCAAGTCGTCTTCCCCAACGACAGCAGCCTCAATACCTCTTTCGGCGGTACACGCGACTAACAAGGGCGCAAACGCCAAAAACCGGATGCCCGAGGCATCCGGTTTTTTTATGCCCGCATGACTGCTGCACCCTGTGGGCAAAACTGACGCAGAAGGACAAAAACCGCACGATGCGCTATCGCTGAAGCAGACAGAACGGCAGACGCATTGCGTCAGTCACCGTATGAGAGAACGGCGAAAAAGGGACGCTTTACCATCAACCGGATATTTGACGCCATAAAGAGTGGCTGAGCGCACCGCTTCCGGCAAGCGGTAGGGCGGGACCTGCCCCACCGCGACTATCAAGACATTCATCGTCTAACAAAAAACGGCACCCATTGCGGGTGCCGTTGCGATGCGGTAGCAGGACGCTTACTTCTTCGCTTCTTCTTTCTTGGCTTCTTCGGGTTTGGCTTCTGCCTTGGCATCAGCGGGCTTTTCCTCTGCTTTCGCAGCTTCGCCCACTTTGATCAGCTCAACGTCAAAAGTCAGCGTGGCATTCGGCGGAATGCTCGGCGGTGCGCCAGTTTCGCCGTAAGCGAGGGTGGACGGAATATAGAGAGTATATTTGCTGCCCTCGTTCATCAGCTGCAGGCCTTCGACCCAGCCGGGGATGACATCAGTGACCTTGAACGTCACCGGCTCTTTGCGCTCGTAGGAGCTGTCAAAGACGGTGCCATCCAGCAGACGGCCTTCGTAGTGGACAGTCACGCTGTCGCTTTTTGTCGGTTTGGCGCCTTTGCCTTCTTTCTCGACCTTATATTGCAGGCCGGTAGCGGTAGTCTTCACGCCGTCTTTCTTGCCGTTTTCATCGAGGAATTTCTTGCCCGCTTCGGCGTTGGCGGCGATTTCTTTCTCAAATTGCGCCTGCATTTCTTTCATGCGCGCTTCGGCGAAGGATTTCATGGTTTGATCCATCTCTTCGCGCTTCATCGCCAGCTCTTTGCCTTCGGCAGCGTCTTTCAGGCCAGCGACGATGGCGTCGAGGTTGATGTTTTTCGTGCCGATTTCTTTGACGGTCGTGCCCATATCAACGCCGAGCGCGTAGCCGACTTTGTCAGCATCCGTCTTGAGATCGGCAGCCTGGACGCTGCCAACGACGGCAGCAATAGCGGCAGTAAGCAAGATTTTACGGTTTGTCATTCAGTTCTCTCCTTGGAAAGATTAGGTTGAAAAAGCGGGACGCAGTATGCCACAAGCGGCACCGCTGCGGGTTTTACGGGTGGGTAATTCTTTGACGGTCGCCATCAATCAAGCCGCGACGTTGCAACCAGGCGATAGCATCGGCGGCGTCACCTTCCAGCCAGGCATAAACACTACCTTCGCGGTAACTATAGCCCCAAATGGTCATGTCACGCAGCATCTGCTCGCGCCCCACATCCGGTAGGGCTTCAGCGAGCAGAATCTGCAAAAAATTGACGGCGCATTCTTCGAGAACAGTACCGCCTGCGTCAGTGTGCAACTTGGCGCGGCGCGCCTCGTCCATACAAATCCAGTGCCCTGCTTCATGCAGGGCGGAATGCGTCGGCGTGTCCGGGCGAATATAAAGAGAGTCCAGCACCAAACCCGCTTCCGGCGCGCCCCAATAACTGCCGGGAATATCCGCGCCATCCGGCAGCATCACCACCTTCAGACCATACTCGCCGAGCAGGGCTTGCAGTGCGGGCAGACTAATTTCTGCGCAGAGCTGGACGTTTTGCGTCATACCGGCTCGCCGAGTTTGACGACCAGCACATCGCAATTCACACCAGGCAGGATGTCATCCGCCGTCGCGCCCAAAAGCGAGGCCAGGCCGGTGCGCACATGGCGGCCGATAACCACGAGATCCGGCTTGATTTTCTCGCAATAATCGAGAATGCCGCGGCGGGTAGAAAGCGCCGTCTCAACGTGAGCGTCGTCGGCGACGATCTTGTGCCGCGCCAGCAGCTGCTGCAACTTCTCACGCGCGCCAGAGATAATTTCATCCTCATTACTGATGGGGATAATCGGCACAATCTCATAGCCCGCGGTGAGGACGGTTTCCTCCATCACGTGCAGCACACGCAGCTTCGCATCCGTGCCTTCCAACATACATTTGGCACGACTGGCGACGATGTCGCTGTCTTCACGCAAATCGGTCACAAGCAAAACATTCTTATAGCGCATGGGGTTCTCCTGTCGGTTGAAAAACGCACCTCTATACAAGGCACAGCCTTACTTTACCATAACTGGCCTGTAGCGGCGGCGCGACAATACCGGCGATATACGCTCCCAAACGCACTATTTCGTCTGAAAACGACGCAAGACGTCGTGAATCGACAAAACCGACGGAAAACGGCAAGCCCCGCGTCCAAAAAACGGGGCGCGCGTGGCCCAAAAATCCCGCAAAGAATCCCGCTTTCCCGGTGCATAACAAAAAAACGAAGTGTAACCTAATGAAAACAAAAAAAATTATAACCATGGCACAGCCAAAGCATATACCTTCGCAACAGCAAACGCTGTTACAACCCGCAGCGAATGCTGTAATTCAAACCCGAAAACCTAATGGAGTAAATCTCATGAAAAAATTGCAAAAAGGCTTCACCCTCATCGAGCTGATGATCGTTATCGCCATTATCGGTATTCTGGCTGCTATCGCTCTGCCGGCCTACCAAGATTATATCGCACGTTCACAAATGACCGAAGGTTTTAACCTTGCTGGTGGCCAAAAAGGTGCCCTGAGCGAATTCTACGCTGACAAAGGCAGATGGCCTTCTAACAATACTGAAGCAGGTATTGCTGCAGCAAGCCAAATTACTGGCAAATATGTTGCTAACGTTGCTGTTAATGCTAGTCAAATTACAGCCACGATGAAATCTTCTGAAATTTCTAAGGGCATTCAAGGTAAAACAATTACCTTGACTGGTACTGTAGCAGGTAACCCGCAGGATCAAGGTTCATATCAGTGGGCTTGCGAATCTAACGCTTCTGCTAAATATCTTCCTGCTTCTTGCCGTTAATATTAGCGGTTCGCAGAATCAAAGAAGCCACACTTTGTGTGGCTTCTTTTGGTTTGTATAAAATAGACTAGATACATGGGTGTTAAAGTGAAAAGAAATATACAGCAAGGCTTTACGCTGATTGAGTTGATGGTCGTGATTGCTATTATTGGGGTGTTGGCTGCTATTGCACTTCCCGCTTATCAAATTTATGTTACGCGGGCGCAAATGGGCGAAGCTTTCAATTTAGTGGATGCGCAAAAGAACGCGGTTGTTGAAACTCGAACCAATAAAGGGGACTGGCCATCTAATAACACAGAAGCAGGTATGGGCGACCCTACTAAAATCAGCGGAAAATATGTTGAAAAAGTAGAAGTGACTAGCGGTGGTGTTATTACGGCTACAATGAAATCGTCTGGAATAGCGGCTACAATACAACATAAAACGTTAACGCTTACTCCTACAGAGACCAATGGTTCATACACTTGGGAATGCAGTTCTAACGTTGGTAAAATGTATCTTCCTGCAGTATGCAGGTAATAACCTGAATCTACATCCATCCTCCATAAGGATGGATGTTTTTTATTATCGAGGACAGTAAAAATGCGACATTTAAAATTATGGACGGTCATTTCAATATTTTTAGGTATTTCATCCTTATGGGCTAAATTTTTATTTTTCAACAAAATTACCATACCAAGTTTCTTTTCAGGTGATTTATTTTTAACGTTGAATAATTTAGGAGCCTATTTTGGAGCTTCCGCCATGATTGTTTGGTTGGGTGGAGTTACGGTCATTTCTGACAAAATAATGACAATAGGCCTAATTATAGGTGGATTGACTTTGTCTTTTATTTTAACGGGAGAGTTGAACGAATCTTCACCAGGAGCATTATTATTAATAGCATTTTGGCCGATAGGTATTATTTCTTTACTGTCTTGTTTATATTATTGTAAGCCGGTAGCGGCTATTTTTGGTTATAAACCTTCAGTGCAAGAAAAGGAATATGTTAAGAATTACTTTTTTTTAACGGTTATTACATTGTCGTTGGGAATGGCGACGCATTCCGCCCTAGATATTGTTTCTGTTATCTTGCCGGAAACTATTGATTTTGATCTTTATAGAATAGATACTGCCTATTGGGGATTTACTGAAAATTTCTACCGTTCATTTCAGATGACGACCCCTGTTATTTTTCAGACTTTAGTATATGTAGCATACTCCCTTCTGACTATAGCGCTCTTTGCATCTACAGGGTTAGTTATACGTGACAAAAGATCTGAGCAGCTCAACATTTTAAGGGTTTTAGTCGTTCCTTTTATACTTGCTTTCCCTTTGTATTGTTTAAGCCCCGTCGCTGGCCCTATTGTGACATTTAATGGATATTATCCAGATGAAATGTCAGTATTGGAAGGGATTGGATATGGCGTTAACCCTGTTATACCTTCTCCTCGAAATGGAATGCCTTCTTTGCACTTTACTGGCGCCGCTCTAATTATGTTAGTTACTGCATGCCTGTCGCGAAAACATTTTTTCTGGGCAGCTTGCATTTTTACTTTCTTGACTTGTGTGGCAACACTAGGTCTTGGCGAGCATTATTTTATAGACTTAGTAGTTGCTGCTCCTTTTTTAATGTCTTTGGGTACTGCACTTATCAATCCTCCTGGATGGAATTTTTATAGACGTTTGGACTGGTGGATATGCACTTTGCTGTTTATTTGTTGGGAACTCCTATTTTGGAGTGTCAATACTCGCGTTTTTATGATAAATTTTCCGTTATTTGTGCAACTCTTCTCACTAATAACTATAAGCGTAACTATTTGGTGCTTTTCTAATTTCTTGCGGCTAGTTTGGCATCTTCCACCACCAGCTACAGAGAGAAGAGAAGTCACGAACGAAGAAAATATTGCAACAAAGCCTCAAACTCAAGAAAAACAGGAGTCAATGCGCTGGGTCTATGGTTTGTTTGTCTGTTCTGGCTTTGCCGGACTGCTCTACGAAGTGGTCTTTGCCAAACACCTAGGCATCATCTTCGGTGGCACCGCACTTGCGGCTTACACCGTGATGGCGACTTATATGGGCGGGATGGCTCTCGGTGCCTGGCTCGGTGGAATCATTGCCGAGCGCGTGCGCACCCCGCTCAAGTGGTATGCGCTCTTTGAAGCGGCGATCGGAGTGTATGCGCTGGCAACGCCTACGCTGTTCAAACTGATTGAGCACATTTACATTGCGCTGGCTAGCGACGTGCGTCCCGACGCGCCCATACTTACCTTCTGGCGGGTGGCACTCGGTGCGCTGGTGCTTGGCATTCCGACCCTGCTGATGGGAACGACGCTGCCGATCATGTTCAAATTCCTGCGCGGCTATCTCAGCAACCGTGGTCGCATCATCTCCCGCCTTTATACCGCCAACATCATTGGCGCCGCCTTTGGTGCCCTCGCCGGAGCGTATCTCGTGCTGCCGACTTTCGGTCTGCTCAGTTCGACCCGTTTGGCAGCGATGCTCAGCTTGATGATTGCGCTCTATGCGCTGGATCGCTTAAAAGCGTTGCATACTACAGAAAACAACGCAGCCACCGCGCCTGTCGCAATACAAACAACAGAAAGTGATGATGAGGAGGAGGAAAGCGGTTATGCCTCCCTTCCGCCACAGGATGCCGGACAGCGCCGCCGTCTCGGACTCGCCGCTTTGCTGCTGGTTACTGTCGGCGGTGTGGTCAGTCTCGCGCTGGAAATCGTCAATATGCACATGCTGGCGATCATCGCCGGCAACAGTGTCTATGCCTTCGGCCTGATGCTGGCCACTTTCCTTCTTGGTCTCGGTTTGGGTTCGGCCTGCTATGGCAAACTGCGCCATCTACTCACTGACCCAGCAGTTGCTACCATCGCACAACTGGGCATCTTCTTCAGCATCGTCATCTCTGCCTTCCAGTGGGACGGGCTTTCCAACTATTTCGCCAGTTTTGGCTTCATGCAGCAATACCATCACTTCGGCTTTGGCGCGCGTGAGCTAATCCGTGGCAGCGTCTGCGCCATTATCATGCTGCCGCCGGCGTTTTTCATTGGATTGGGCTACCCGGCGACAATGGCGTTGGCAACGGCGTGGTTGAAAAGCCGTGGAGAAGCGGCAGGCTTGGGTATCGCCAGCCTGTGCAACACGCTGGGCAATATTGCAGGCGTCCTGTTGGCAGGCTTTGTTTTCCTCAACTGGCTCGGCTCAAACCGCCTGCTTTTCGGGCTAGCAATCCTCTCGTTGTTACTGGCGCTGTACATGATGTGGGCAGGGCGTGTAGCCTGGGCGCTGCTCTTTAAGCAACACCACGGCAGACAGCGTATTGCTGCGGCCATAACGGCGCTTGCCATTGCCGCAGCGTTGTGGAGTTATCCGGCGCAATGGAACCTGACAGCGATTGCTACCGGAGCAAATGTGTACTTCGTTCCTTCAGGACGTGGTGACGTGATAGATGCGCAGGAAAGCATCCAGGGCGGGCTGACAACAGTAAATATGGCCATAGTGCCCGACGACGGTAAGGAAATCACCATGTTAACCCTACTGACCAACGGCAAATTCCAGGGCAATAATTCTCTTGAAACGGCTGCTCAACGAGGAGTTGCAGAAGCGCCGCTATTGCATCAACCCAAACGTGATGACGTACTAGTAATTGGTTATGGTACGGGGCATTCGGCCCAGGTGTTATATGAGGCTGGTTTTGCTCACATGGATATTGCCGAACTGTCGTCAGATATTGTCGCCTTAGCTGACCGCTACTTTGGTGACATTAACAACAAAGTCTCGCAACAGCCAAATGTCAGTATGTACTATACCGACGGGCGCAACTACCTGCTGACGCAGAACAAACGTTACGACCTGATCAGTATGGAGTTGAGCAGTATCTGGTTTGCGGGGACAGCGAACCTCTATAACCGTGAATTCTACCGGCTGGCGAAAGCACGGCTGCAAGAAGATGGCGTGCTGCAACAATGGGTGCAACTGCACCATATGCAGCCGATGGATCTGCTTTACATTTTGAATACTCTGCACCAGGAATTTCGTTACGTTTGGCTATATGTCGTTGGCGGGCAGGGTGTGCTGGTGGCGAGTGATTCGGTCGATGCGATGGGGCTTTACCATCTCGATGGTAGCGTCGTAAGCGATGCGCAGCCACTAAATGCTGAAGCACAAGCCTTACAGGACAGCATGCTGTTGGAGCCTAAAGATGTGGACTATCTGGCGCAGAAATTGCGCGTACCGCAGTTTTTTGTCTCAACGGATAACAATCTCTATCTGGAATATTCAACTCCAAAAGGCAATGCACTGCCAGATGAGGTATTTACTTCAAATATTGAAATGCTGGAAAATTTACATAATGAACGCATAGAGCGAGAGAAGCAACATGACATTTAGACGGCGCTATTTTCTAAGTCATTTGATTTTTTCTATCTTGGTTGGCTGCTTGACAGCAGCCATCGTTTATAAAATCTGGTATCCCGGTGTGCTTGCAAAAGCCATCGGGGTCTCGCATATTTTTCTATTATTATTATGTATTGACGTTACGGTCGGCCCTATTCTAACCCTCTTTCTTGCCAAAGAGGGGAAAAAAGGGTTATGGTTCGATCTAATGACAGTTATAATTCTTCAATTTATTGCGCTTGTTTATGGTATCTGGCATATTGCGGAAGGGCGCCCTGTATGGCAAACCATCAATATCTATCGTGTAGAACTGGTCAAAGCGATAGATATGGATTACACCAATGCCAGAGACCCTTTTGCGCATACACCTTGGGGCAGCCCAAAATGGGCTATGGTACGCCCGGCCAAGGACAAGCAAGAATCGTCTGATTGGTTGTGGCAAGAATTGGAAAAAAGGAAATCTCCAGTACAGCGTGCAGAACTCTACCAGCCCATTGAAGGACACTGGCAGGAAATTGCACATGAGATTCGTCCATTGGCAGATCTGGGAAAATTCAATCCGCAGGAACAGGTTGATGCTGTTCTGCAAGAATATCCTGAAGCTGATGGCTTCTTGCCGATGATGGGCGGCGATCTGGATATGACGGTTTTGCTCTCGAATAAGGAGCAGAAAATTCTGAAAGTGGTTGATTTACGACCGTGGTAGCCAATTATTTTTGGCTCAAAATCTGAAAATCTGTTTTCGCCGTGATTTTCCACGCTTTGTGGATATTCGGGCGGCGGGCGTAGTCAAAGTCGATGGTCGCGGCGCTGATGTCTTCGCAGTGGTAGCGCTCGGCGATTGCCGGGTCGAGTTTGAAACCGCGGTAGTTGTTGGAGAAATAGAGCGTGCCGCCGGGCGCAAGGCGCCGCATGCAGCGCTCTATGAGGGTGACGTGGTTGCGCTGTACGTCGAATACGCGCTGTTCTTTTTTGGTGTTAGAGAAGGTCGGCGGGTCGCAGAGGATGAGGTCGTACTGGCTGTCGCCTTCAGCAAGCCATGCCATCACGTCTGCCTTGATGAGGCGGTGGCGGCTGTCCAATTCGTTCGCGTCGAAGTTGCGGTGCGCCCAGTCGAGGTAGGTTTGTGATAAATCGACGCTGGTGGTGTGCGCCGCGCCGCCCAGTGCCGCCTGGACGCTGGCGCTGGCGGTGTAGCAGAAGAGGTTAAGGAAGCGTTTGTCCCGCGCCTCGCCGTAGATGCGGCGGCGCAGCGGGCGGTGGTCGAGGAAGAGGCCGGTGTCGAGGTAGTCGTGCAGGTTCACAAGGAAGGTTGCCGCGCCTTCGCGCACCGGAAGGTACTCACCGCGCGCCGCCTGTTTTTGGTATTGGGCGCTGCCGCGCTGGCGTTCGCGGGTTTTCAGCACGAGGTGGGCGGCGGGGATTTCGAGGATTTGCGGGATGATGTGCAGCGCGTCCAGGAGGCGTTTGCGTGCTTTTTCCGGGGCGACGGTTTTCGGCGGCGCGTATTCTTGGACGTGGACGTGGTCGCCGTAGATGTCCACCGCAACGGCGTATTCGGGCATGTCTTGGTCGTACACGCGGTAGGCGTTGGTCTCGGCGGCTTCCGCCGCTTTTTGCGCGGCGCGGCGGTTTTTGCGCAGGCGGTTGGCGAGCATGCGCGCCTGTTCGTCCACCGGCGCGGCAGGGTCGTGCGTCTGCCCTTCGCTTTCGTGCTGTTCGCTGCGCAGGTAGAGGGCGATTTGGGTTTCGATGCCGCCGTTGTAGGCCTGGTAGGTTTTGTGGCGTTGCAGGCGCAGGCGTTTGAGGAGGTCGGGGTTGCTGCTGATAATCGCCATTTGCCAGTCAGCAGGGAAGGTTTTGTAGGCCGCGCCGAGGGCGTCGTAGGTGCCGACGAGTTCGCTCAGGGTGCCGAGGCGTTCGCCGTAGGGCGGGTTGGTGATGATGAGGCCGCGCGCGCCGTAGCCGGGCTGGGCGGTGAAGCGAGCAAGCTCGCGCCGCTCCAGGTGCAGGCAGTGGCCGAGGTCAAGGCGGGCGGCGTTGTCGCGTGCGGTGGCGAGTGTCGCGCCGTCTTGGTCGTAGCCCCAGATTTTCAGGTCGAGGCGGGAGAGTCCGGCTTCGCGCCGTGCGACGGCTTCTTCGTGGAGGCGCTTCCAGACTGCGGGTTTGTGACTTTGCCAGCGGGTGAAGCCGAATCGCGGGCGTTTGAGTGCGGGGGCGATGTCGGCGGCCATCAGTAGTGCTTCGAGCAGCAGGGTACCGCTGCCGCAGAGGGGGTCGATGAGGTTGTAGCCGTCGGCGGCGAGTTGCGGCCAGCCGGCGCGGTAGAGGAGTGTCGCCGCGAGGTGTTCTTTGATGGGCGCGGCGCCGTGCGCGAGGCGGTAGCCGCGCTGGTGCAGGCTGCCGCCGGAAAGGTCGAGGGCGAGGGTGAGGCGGCCTTTGCGCAGGTGGGCGTCGATGCTGATGTCGGGGTTTTTCGCGTCCACGTCCGGGCGGCGGTGCAGGGTGTCGCGCAGTTGGTCGGCGATGGCGTCTTTGACTTTGAGCGCGCCGAATTGGGTGTTGCGGATGCCCTGGCCGATGCCGTTGAAGTTGACGGCGAAGGTGCTGTCGGCGTCGATGTGTTCGTCCCACGCTACCGCGCGGGCGAGGGCGTAGATGTCGTCGGGGTTTGCGACTTCGCCTTCGGCGACAATCCAGAGGACGCGGCTCGCCACGCGCGACCAGAGGCAGAGGCGGTAGGCGACCTCAAGATCGCCCGTGCCGGAGACGACGGAGACGCCGAGGCGCGCGTTTTGCAGGCCGAGGCTTTCCGCTTCGGCGAGTAGGACTTGTTCGCTGCCTTTGGCACAGGGGAGGACGAGGGGGTGTTGCATGGGGTTCCTTGGGTGTGGGTAGGGTGGGTCTTGACCCGCCGTTTTGTTTTTTTTTTGGTGGGGCAAGCCCCACCCTACATTACTCAATCACCGTGCCGAAGATTTTGTCGCCCGCGTCGCCGAGGCCGGGGATGATGTAGCCGTTTTCGTTGAGGTGGCTGTCCAGCGCGGCGGCGTAGATGCGCACGTCGGGGTGGGCGTCGTTTACCAGTTTGACGCCTTCCGGTGCGGCAACCAGTACCAGCGCCTTGATGTCCTTGCAGCCTTTGCTTTTCAGCAGGCTGATGGTGGCGGCGAGGGAGCCACCGGTGGCCAGCATCGGGTCGATAATCCACGCCGGACGTTCGTCCATTTTGCTGGTGAATTTTTCGAAGTAGGAGACCGGTTGCAGGGTTTCTTCGTCGCGTTGCAGGCCGACGACGCTGATTTTTGCCGTCGGGATGAGATCCAGAACGCCGTCGAGCATGCCCAGTCCCGCGCGCAGGATCGGCACCACGGTCAGTGTTTTGCCGGCGATGCGCCGTCCGGTGATTTCGCCGCTCCAGCATTGCAGGGTGTAGGGCTCGCTCGGCAGTTCGCGGCTCGCTTCATAGGCCATCAGCCGCGCCAGTTCGCGTGTCAGCGTGCGGAAGCGGTAGGTGCTGCAGTCGGCCTCGCGCATCAGCGAGAGTTTGTGGGCGACCAGCGGGTGATCAATCACGGTGAGATTCATGGCAAACTCCAGTAACGAATAGTCGGCGACATTATATAGAATGCCGCCTTTTTTACGGGAACGAACATGGACTGCTGGCATATTCTCGGCATCGCGCCGACCCGCGACGAGGCCGTCATCAAGCGCGCCTATGCGCAACTCTTGAAGAAGCACCGCCCCGACCGCGACCCGGACGGCTTCATCCGCCTGCGCGAGGCTTATGAAACGGCGCTGGCGGGTGGCGAGCAGTACGGCACTTTCGCCCATGATGACGACGAACCCGCACCGCTTCTGGATGTGCGCACCATCCGCCGCAGCTGGCGGCAGGCCAGGGATGACGATGCCCTGCTGGCGCTGCTGCAAGCGCAAAGCGCGGCGCTGCCGACCATTGACGAGCAGCTTGATTTCCGCGACCTCATCGCCAGCTGGATTGAAGCGCGCGACCGCCCGCAGCGTTACCCGCAAAGCCTCATCTGGATTATCGAGAAATACCACCTGCTGCGCGGCCTGCCGGACGACGATCCCTTGCGTGCCGACTATCTGCGCGCCCTCATCCGCACTGGCGCGCGCGACAAGGTGCTGCGCGCGCTTGCCCGGCGCAGTCCGGAACTCGGCGGCTGGCTGGCGCTCGCGGGCTGGCGGCAACGGCTCGCCGGACTGGGCAACGTGTTCGTCATGGACGACCACCGCCTGATAGACCTCCAGCTCGCCCGCCTGCAAACCGCGCTGCACCTTGATGATGCGGCCATCACTGCCCTTTTCCCCGCCGCGCGTCGTCTGCAGGCGCGCCTGCGCCTGCCGCATCTCGCCCTTGCCGCAACGGCCGCGCTTTTTTATTGGCAGGGCTGGACGCAAACGGCGCTCTGTCTTGCCCTTATCCTCGCGCATGAACTGTGGTGGCGGGGCGCACTCGCCATTCAGCACGAAAAGCCGCTGCCCGCCACGCCTGCCGCGCTTTATGCCGGCATGATGGCCTGCTTCGCCGTGCTTGCCGCCTTCGCCCCGCCCGACTGGCGGCTGGCGGTTGCCGCCGTTGGCCTCCTGATGGCGCTGGCGGGCTTCAGCCGCGTCCCCGCCGACGACCCGTCGCGCCGCGACCGCTGCTACGGCGGCATCCTCCTTGGCATTGCGCTCAGCCTCGCCAACCCGGCGCCGTGGCTTGTCTGGTACTGGCTGCTGCCCTGCGGCGCCGACCTCGCCCGCCGTTACCGCGACTACGACCTCCGTTTTCTCGCCGTGTCGGCCGCCCTCTGCTACCTTACCTTCCTCGCCATGCTGGTGGTGGGCCTGTGGCCGCTGCGCCACGACGCGCCGCTCGCCTTCATCCTCGCCTGTTTCTTCATCGCCAACGCTGTCGCCTGGCATTTCTTGTTTGCGACACCGTCTGACGACCGCGAAGACCCCACCCCTTAACCCCATGCCCGCCATGCCGACCAAACCCACCGTCCGCTTCTACGTCCTGCCCGACGGCAGCGGCCTCGAAAACCGCCTCGAACTCGCCTGCAAACTCGCCGAAAAAGCCCAACAAGAGCGGCTAAAAACCCTCATCATCTGCGCTGACGAACACATGGCGGCACAACTCGACCACGCGCTGTGGCACTACCGCGCCGACAGTTTCCTCACCCATTGCCGCTCCGGCGACCCGCTCGAAGCCGAGGCGGCGGTACTGCTCGCCGTGCCACCGGAGCGCATCGCCCGCACGGACGTTCTCATCAACCTCAGCCAGGAAACCGCGCCCGACCTGCCGCGCGACTGCGCCCGCGTCTTTGAAATCGTCACCCCGCAGCCGGACGTGTTGCAAAGCACGCGCCGTCGCTACGCCGCCTACCGCGAACGCGAGCTGGAGCCGCAAACCCACCGCCTCGGCAAGCCCTGAAACCCGCGAAGGAGTCCCGCATGGAAAACCCCATCCACCTCTACACCTCTGACGACGGCCACGTCCGTCTGCAAGTCGCCCTTGAACAGGAAACCGTCTGGCTCAGTCTTGACCAGATGACGCTACTCTTTGAACGCGACAAATCCGTGATCTCACGGCACATTCGGAAAATTTTTGAAGAAGGCGAGCTGGAGCGCGCAGCAGTTGTTGCAAAAAATGCAACAACTGCCGCCGATGGCAAAACCTACCAGGTGGATTACTACAACCTCGACGTCATCATCTCCGTCGGCTACCGCGTCAAATCGCGGCGCGGCGTGCAATTCCGCCAGTGGGCGACCCAAACCCTGCGCCAGCATCTCGTGCAAGGCTACACCCTGCACGAAAAACGCCTGCAAGAGCGCGGCATCGAAATCGGGCAGGCGTTGGCGCTCCTGCAACAAACGCTTGCCAACCAGTCGCTGGTTAATGCGGAAGGCGCGGCGGTGCTTGCGGTGGTGCAGGACTACGCCAAAAGCTGGAGCCTGCTGCAAGGCTACGACGAACAAAACCTTGTCGCCGTCACCGCCCGACAGCACGACATGCGCCCGCTCGCCTTCGAGGACGTCCTCGCCGCCCTTGCCGAACTCAAAACCGCGCTCATCGCCAAAGGCGAGGCGACGGAACTGTTCGGCCAGCTGCGCGGCGACGGGCTTGCCTCCGCCATCGCCACCATCGAACAGGGCTTTGGCGACAGCTACTTCTACCCGAATATCGCCAGCCGCGCGGCGCACCTGCTCTATTTCGTCATCAAGAACCATCCGCTTGCCGACGGCAACAAGCGCAGCGGCGCCTTCCTTTTCCTCTGGTACCTGCGCCTGAACGCGCCCCTGCTCGGCAAGCCGGTGGAGCAGCTCATCACCGACAACACCCTGGTCGCCCTCGCCCTGCTCGTCGCCGAAAGCCTGCCCGCGCAAAAGGACCTCATTATCCGCCTTATCGAACACTTCATCCCGCTACGCGAGGGATAAATCCTGTTTCCGGACACAAAAAAACCGCCGCAGATTTCTGGGGCGGTTTTTTTACGGGATACGCGCTTAAAGTTTAATGCGCACTTTGTATTTCAATTCCACCTTGCCATCGGCCGGCACGGGAACTTGCCATTGCGCCAGATTGGCGCCGACTTTTTCATGCTTGAAGGTTTCTTCTTCAATGCTCCAGTCACCGGGAATCGGCTCGACGACTTTTACCGTGACTGCTTCTTTTTTGGCGTTGCTTAATTCGATGCTATACGTCGCCTCAAATTGTTCGCCGTTAATCAGTTTGCCCAGTTTGCCGTTATCGGTGCGCTTGGCATCAACCATTTTCCAGATGCCGTTCACGTCAAAGGCGCTGCCCAGTTTCAGTCGCACGGTGTCATTCTTCGCGGTGTGGTCGATGCGGTCTTCGCCAATAAATTGCGTGCGGTTGTCGCTGTCGTTTTTATAAACGCGGACGATACCTTTCGGCAAGGCGATGCCCAATTGGCTCGCTTCCTCGTTTTTGAATTCAACGAGAACATCCACCTTGCGCTTGTCGCCCAACTCCGGCGAGTCGCCACTTAGGCCGTTGTAATACCAGTATTCTGCGCCTTGCAGGCGGTATTCTTTATTGACCGGCACATTCGCGGCAGAAAGCAGCGACACCTGTTTTTTCTGATTGTTCTTCAGGGTAGTCGGGCGGTTCAGGGTATAGAGGTGGTATTCAAACAGTGATTCTTCCGCCATCGGCGCGGATTTTTCCAGCGCAGCGGCTGGTGCGGCAGCGCGCAGCATCATGCTGTCAAAATCCGGCTGTACACGCCCCACATCACCGGCGACCAGTTGCAGGGTGGCGTTGTCGTAGCTGGTGCCGCTTTGGTTGTCGAGCGTTACCCAGCCGGCGAGATTGACGGTTTTTTCATCGCTGGCGAGGCTCGCCACATAGTCCGCCTGCCAGGAAAAACCGCCGGTCAGGTAGGCAAGATCCACGGTCTGCTCGCCCGCCTGCCCGCTTTGCAAATCAACGGTCAGCGTCGGGCGGTCGCGCAGGTTGGCCGGCACGTCGCCATAAGCGAGGCGGACATTGGCGGGCAGGCCGGTTTCGATGCGGTCGGCGTATTGCAGCACCACGCCGTCGTTGTTGGCGAGCACCGTCGCCTCCTCGCGCGTTTCCTCGCCATTCGCCGGATTGGTGCGGATGGTGGTAACACGCTTGCCGACGTATTTGCCCAAGAGCGACTGCGCGCTCAGGAGGTCGTAATCAAAATTCTGCTCCAGCAGTTGCAGCGCCGCGCCGCTGCGCGCGACAAGGCTCGCCGTTTCCGGCATGATGCGCGCGGAAACATCGCGCAGGGCAATGCGGTTCGCCCCCGCATTCAGCGGCAATTTGCGCGCCTCGCGCACCAGGGCGAGATTGTCGTTATAAATGGTGACGGCGACCGCCTCGCGATCCTTGCCTTCGCTGACGGTTTCCGTGACTTCGGCAAAAGCGGCGTGGCTGGCGGCGAGGGCGAGCGCGGCAGCGATAGTGGTTTTACGGGGCATGATGACTCCTGATTGTTGGGAAAGGCCGCTACTTTATGAAGCGCGCGCTGACAGAATGATGACAATGCGGCAAGCGCGCCGCGGATGAGCAGTAATTCACCTTGTCGTCGCCTGTTGCTCATTTTGACAGCGCTACAATGCGCGCATCCCATAACCGGAGCAAGACGATGAAAAGACAATGGCTGCTAACGGCAATCGCCGTAACCGGATTGGCAATGGCCAGTCCGGCAGCACTGGCGAAAAAACACCGCACCATCAGCGAGGAAGAAGCGGCGATGATTGCCAATTCGGCGATTGGCGGGCGGGTGGTTGATGTCGATTACGAAAAACGCAAACATGGCCGCAGTTATTATGAAGTGGAAATCCGCAAGGACGGCCGCACCTATGAAGTCTATGTCGATGCCAAGACCGGACAATTACTGGACATGGGAGGCGAACGGGATCGCGACCGCGACGAAATAGAAGTCTATCCCGACTACCATAATGGCGGTGGTTATGACCCGCATGGCTATTACGGTTACTACGGCAATCACGGACATGGCGAAGGTTATTACGAAGATAACCGCGATGATGATGACGATGACTGAATCATTTTCCAGAATAAAAAACCGCGCCGAGGCGCGGTTTTTTAATGTCTTCCTCATAAAGCACGCACGACCACAAATCAGAAACAGGGTGGTGAAGTGCGGAACGCGGCGGTGGCCAACGTCTTCATCTAAAGAAAAACACCTACATCCGGTGAATTTTTAGGTAATTTACTCTCAAATATGAATTTACAGTTACCGCTTTGCACGAATATCGCTATAATCGCGACTTTTTCCACCAAACCGGAGACATCACTTCATGACATCCACCACATCCTCCACCTGGAAAAGCCGCTTCCGTGCGCTTGGGCCGGGTATCCTCATGGCGTCCGCGGCCGTCGGCGGCTCGCACCTCGTCGCCTCCACCCAGGCCGGTGCGCTCTACGGCTGGCAACTCGCGCTCATCATCGTGCTGACCAACCTCTTCAAATACCCGTTCTTCCGCTTCAGCGCGCACTACACCCTCGACAGCGGCAAAAGCCTGATCGAAGGCTACGCGGAAAAAAACCGCGTGTACCTCTGGATCTTCCTCATCATGTGCTTCCTTTCCTCGACCATCAGCACCGGCGCGGTCGCTCTGCTCACCGCAGTCATCATCAAAATCTCCATACCGGGACTTCCTCTCTCAAACAACGCCCTTTCGGTGCTGGTGATCGCTTCCTGCGTGCTAATTTTGCTGATGGGGCGCTACAAGGCGCTCGACCGCCTCTCCAAAATCATCGTCATCAGCCTGAGCATCACCACCATCGCCGCGGTCGCCATCGCCATCAATAAAGGCATGCAGATGCAAGAAGGCTTCATCGAACCCTCGCCGTGGAATCTTGCCGCGCTCGGCTTCATCATCGCCCTGATGGGCTGGATGCCCGCGCCGATAGAAATCGCTGCCATCAACTCGCTCTGGGTCACGGCGCGGCAGCGGCACGAGCCGGTCAGCTACCGCGACGGCATGTTCGACTTCGACGTCGGCTACATCACCAGCGCCGTGCTGGCCATCGTCTTCCTCGCCCTCGGCGTGTACGTGCAGTACGGCAACGGCGAAACCCTGGAAATCCAGAAAGGCGGGCTATATGTGGCGCAGCTCGTCGGCATGTACACCAAAACCATTGGCGAATGGGCGCGACCGCTGGTTGGCTTCATCGCCTTCGCCTGCATGTTCGGCACGACCATTACCGTCATTGACGGCTACTCGCGCGCAGTCGCCGAATCGGTGCGGCTGGTACAAGGTCGCGAATACTTCCGCACGCGCGAACTGTTCGCCTGGATACTGTGGACATCGGCCTCCGGCCTGGCACTGATTTTGTGGTTCAACAGCGCCCTCGCCGAACTGCTGAAATTCGCGATGATTTCCGCCTTCCTCGCTGCGCCCGTATTCGCCTGGCTCAATTACGGGCTGGTCAAACAAGACAAAAAACATAAACTCTCGCAGGTGATGAATCTATTGGCTATTGTCGGTCTGGTGTATTTAGTAGGTTTTGCCGTGTTATTTATACTGAACTTTGCCGGGATATTGGCTTGAGGTTAAATGTCCGGAATAAAAAATCCCCGCTGCGTGCGGGGATTTTTATTTATAGAAATCCTCTTCATCCACCTGTTTTTTGCTGATGTTGCCTGCGCCTTGCAATACTTCGAGGTCATTGAAAGTTAGAAATTGTTCCAGTTTTTCTTGCCAGTCGCGCAGAAATATTTGTTTTTGGCGTTTTGCCTGGTCTTCGGCGAAGTCCAGCCACATGGTTACGACGCGGTTCAGGTTGCTGATTTCTGTTTCGTTCAGGTAATTTTTGGCAACGGTAATGTCTTTTTTGCGGACTTCGTCGCCAGCGGTGTGGGTTAGTCCCATCATGGGTTTATTCGCATCGGCGCGGGCATGGATGATTTCGGCGGCGGTGTGTCCTGCGCAAGCGAAGTGCAGTTTGTTTTGTATAACTTTGAAGAATTGGGTGGTTTCTTTGTAGTCAGGCTGGTAGTCCGCCGCGAGGGTGAATATTTCGCGCATGCGCGGTAAACACGCTTTTCGCTGGCGCGGATGCCGCGGATGCGCTCCAGCAATTCTTCAAAGTAGTCGGGAGCGGCGACGGTGCCGACAGGCGGGTTGTGTGTGATGGGAGAACGCCACCAAGCGGCGTGGTTGCTGGATTGCGTAGAGACTTTGCCTGCAACGTCTCAAAAACGAAAAACCGTATTGCGCCGCGCAATGCCGCTCTTATCCCAAATGCAAAAAGCAGGCTGCGCCCGCTCGGCGGGCTGAAGCCCGCCCTACGCCCGCCAAGCGGGATAAATACTGGGCTCGTCAAGCGGCATCAGTGCTGGGCTCGTCAAGCGGGAATTTTTCCCTTCCCCCGTTTACGGGGGAAGGTGCCCGCAGGGCGGAAGGGGGGGATAAAGTTGCCAAGCGGCGTCGTTGCTGGGCTTTACCGCTTCCTCTCTTGCTTTTGAGACATTGCAGGCAACGTCTCTACATTTTTCTTTCTGCCATAGGCGCTGCCGTGCTATTTCAAAAGCTGCCAAGCGGCGCAATTCTTAGGCTGGTCATCAGCACTGTCATAATAGCTTAGATAAAAATGTTTTTCCCAAAAGCCGCTTTATCTATTGCCTGTCCTTGTGTTAAATAATCAACAAATCCTTTTTTAATATTATCATTTGATTCATTGGCAAAATTATTCTGAACGAAATCTGGTACATTAAAATGTTCAAAAAATTCCATTTTTTTTAATAAAAATGAATAGCTCTGGTCGTTATTTTTTTTACTCTCCCATCCTTTACTATTAAGAAGGATTATAAATAAAATATCTTCATTAATTAAGCTGCGCACTAATCCAGAATACTCTTTTTTTTCTGCGTTAGAAATCTTGTTACTTCTGTATATGTATTTTAAAATTCTGAATAGAATAATTAAATACGGCCTTATTATAGGATTCTTATTAATAATATGCTTTAAATGTTCTTCAAAATAACCTAAATTAGAATAGATTTTGTTGATCTTATTTTTTATATAATTTATGTCTATGTAATTATTTTCTTCCTTGTCTTTTTCAGATAAAATATAATAAAAATTCCTTATCTCTTCTAGGTTTTTATTTATTTTATCTAACTCTTCTGGTGTTAGACGTCCTCTTTTCTTTTTAGAACTGGAAGTTTTTTCAATATTTTCATTATTGTTAAGTATTTTTTGTATTTCTAGATATTTATCATATTTTTCTGGTTCTTCAAAAACAGATTTTCTATAAATATTAAATATGGATAAATTTATCTCGCGAATTTCAGTGGCAAAATTCTTTTGAGAAAGAAGTTTATTATGTTCATTTAGTAGTATGCAATATAATGTTTCAAACTCTTGGCTCTTCTGATTCCTATAGGTTAAGTAGCTAAAGTAGCATAAACCGGCAGCAGATATTGTTGTGCTTAAAGCAATACATATGTTCACTAAATCTATTTTATTATTTTTTATATAAAAGATATCTATTACAGGTGTGTCTATAAAAGTAAGAGGACTATTATTTAGTAATAATAAAATTAGGAAGATAAAAATAGAAAATAATGCTAATATTATTAGCAATAGAAGAATAAATTTTCCAATTTTCATGCGATTTCTCCTAGCGTTAAGTTTATTTCAGCCTCAATTTGGCAAATGCATCCTTTAATGCAGTATTCAATACTTTATTATACATCTGCAGCGCTTTTTTGCCGCTAGTCGTTGTTGGCGCTATTGAAGAGCGTGGGGAGGGCGATGCGTTTGTGTTCGGCTAAGTGACAATATGCCCTTGATGTAAAGAAAAGCCCGTTTTTTTGACATGTCGCGGCGGATATGTAAAAAAATCGGGTTTTTGTTTACATGAACGTTTTAATGGCTTGTTTTTTTACGGTAATTACCGCTTCAATTTAGCAAACGCATCCGCCATGGCCGTGTTGGTCATTTTTTCTTGTTTCTGCGGCGGGCGTTTATCGCCGCGCGGGCGGTCTTTTTTACCGCTTGCCGTCGCATCGTCGTCAAGGCGCATGGTGAGGGCAATGCGTTTGCGTTCGGCATCGACTTCCAGCACTTTCACTTTCACGACGTCGCCCGCTTTGACGATGTCGCGCGGGTCTTGTACGTAGCGGTCGGCAAGGGCAGAGATGTGGACGAGGCCGTCCTGATGCACGCCGATATCGACAAATGCGCCGAAGTTGGCGACGTTGGAGACGACGCCTTCGAGGATCATGCCCGGTTGTAGGTCGCTGATTTCGTGGACGCCTTCGGCAAATGTCGCGGTCTGGAATTCGCCGCGCGGGTCGCGGCCGGGTTTTTCGAGTTCGGCGAGGATGTCCATGATGGTCGGCAGGCCGAATTGGGCGGTGGTGTAGTCGCTGGCTTTGATTTGTCGGATGTGTTCGCGGTTGCCGATGAGTTCGGCGGCGGCGAGGTGTTTGTCGGCGAGCATTTTGGCGACCACGGGGTAGGCTTCGGGGTGCACGGCGCTGGCGTCCAGCGGTTCGCTGCCGCCGTGGATGCGCAGGAAGCCGGCGGCTTGTTCATAGGTTTTTTCGCCGAGGCGCGGTACTTTTAACAGGGTTTTGCGGTTATCGAACGCGCCGTTTTGGTCGCGCCAGGCGACGATGTTTTGTGCGAGCGTTTGGTTTAGACCGGAGATGCGGGCAAGCAGCGGCGCGGAGGCAGTGTTGACGTCCACGCCGACGGCGTTCACGCAGTCTTCGACGACGGCGTCCAGCGATTTGGCGAGCTGGCTTTGGTTGACGTCGTGTTGGTATTGGCCGACGCCGATGGATTTGGGGTCGATTTTGACGAGTTCGGCGAGCGGGTCTTGCAGGCGGCGGGCGATGGAGACGGCGCCGCGCAGGGAGACGTCCAGCTCTGGGAATTCTTTGGCGGCGAGTTCGGAGGCGGAGTAGATGGAGGCGCCCGCCTCGCTGACGACGATTTTGTGCAGTCCCATGTCTGGCAGTGCCTTGATGAGTTCGCCCGCGAGTTTGTCGGTTTCGCGGCTGGCGGTGCCGTTGCCGATGGCGATGAGTTTGACGCCGTGCTGTTTGATGAGGCGGGCAAGGGTGGCGAGCGCGTTGTTTTCTTGGTGCAGGTAGACGATGGCGGTGTCGAGCAGTTTGCCGGTGTCATCAACGACGGCGCTTTTCACGCCGTTGCGGTAGCCGGGGTCAAGCCCCAAGGTGGTGAGGCGGCCGGCGGGCGCGGCGAGCAGCAGGTCTTTGAGGTTGCGCGCAAAGACGGTGATGGCGTCGTTGTCGGCGGCTTCTTTAAGGCGGTTCAGCGCGTCCAGCTCCAGCGAGAGGTAGATTTTGGCGCGCCAGGCGAGGCGGACGCTGTCGCGCAGCCATTTGTGTTCGCCGATGCGGTAGTGCGCGGCGATGGTTTGTTCGTAGGCGCTGGCTTCGGTCGCAGGTGTTTCGTCCGGCTGGTATTTGAGGGCGAGTTGCAGCACGCCTTCGTTGCGCCCGCGCAGTACGGCGAGAGCGCGGTGGCTCGGCATGGCGCGGATGGCTTCGCGGTGGTCGAAGTAGTCTTTGTATTTTTCGCCTTCGCTTTCTTTGCCTTCGATGACTTGCGCGTGCAATTCGCCTTCTGCCCACAGTTTTTCACGCAGGGCGCCGATGAGTTCGGCGTTTTCGGCAAACTGTTCCATCAGGATGGCGCGCGCGCCGTCCAGCGCGGCTTTGGCGTCGGGGACGTTGTCGTTGGTGTAAGCGGCGGCGAGGGTTTCGATGTCTTGCGGCTGGTCGGCGAGGAGGGTGTCGGCGAGTGGTTGCAGGCCGTGCTCGCGGGCGATTTGTGCTTTGGTGCGGCGCTTGGGTTTGTAGGGCAGGTATAAGTCTTCCAACGCGGTTTTATTGTCGGCGGCGGCGATGGCGGCGCGCAGTTCTTCGGTGAGTTTTCCTTGTTCTTCAATGCTGTTCAGCACGGTTTCTTTGCGCGCTTCCAGCTCGCGCAGGTATTGCAGGCGCTCGGCGAGGGTGCGCAGTTGTGTGTCGTCCAGCCCGCCGGTCGCTTCTTTGCGGTAACGGGCGATGAAGGGGACGGTCGCGCCGTCGTCCAGGAGGTCAATAGCGGCGGTGATTTGTGCGGCGCTGGCGGCGAGTTCGGTGGCGAGGATTTGGGTGATGTTCATGGGGTTCCTTTTCCAGTCAGAAAAATCGTCTATGGGGCGATAAAAAATCAGGGGCGGCATTGTACACTTTGCACCCCTTCACCTCATGGCACCCCAATGACCCACTGGACCCTCGCCCAGGCGCAAGCCCTCTACGACCTGCCCTTCATGGAATTGCTCTACCAGGCGCAAACCGTACACCGCGCGCACCACGACCCGCAACAAATCCAAATCAGCACCCTGCTATCCATCAAAACCGGCGCCTGCCCGGAAGACTGCAAATACTGCCCGCAAAGCGCGCGTTACCACACCGGTGTCGCCCGCGAAGCGCTGTTGAAAATCGACGAAATCACGGCCGCCGCCGAACGCGCGCGCGAACAGGGCGCGACCCGCTTCTGCATGGGTGCGGCATGGCGTGACCCCAAAGAAAAAGACATGCCGTATCTCGTTGAAGTCGTGCGGCGGGTGAAAGCGCTGGGGCTCGAAACCTGCATGACCCTCGGCATGCTCGATGAAACCAAGGCGCAGACGCTTGCCGATGCGGGGCTGGACTACTACAACCACAACCTCGACACCAGCCGCCGCTACTACGGCGAAATCATCACCACCCGCAACTACGACGACCGCCTGCACACCCTGCAACACGTGCGCAACGCCGGCATGAAAATCTGCTCCGGCGGCATCCTCGGCATGGGCGAAGGCGAAGACGACCGCCTCGCCATGCTGGTCGAACTCGCCAACCTCGACCCGCCGCCGGAAAGCGTGCCGATTAACCAGCTGGTGCGCGTCAAAGGCACGCCGCTGGCGCAGGCGGACGACCTCGAACCCTTCGACTTCATCCGCGTCATCGCCGTCGCCCGCATCCTCATGCCGAAATCGGCGGTGCGCCTCTCCGCCGGGCGGGAAAGCATGAACGAACAAATGCAGGCGCTGTGCTTCATGGCGGGCGCCAACTCCATCTTCTACGGCTGCAAACTGCTGACCACCCCCAACCCCGAAGAAGACCGCGACGCCGCCCTCTTCGCCAAACTCGACCTCAACCCGCAAATGCGCGCAGCAGCAGAACCCGCACCACCAACCGCCGCCGTCGGCATGTACTACCCGCAGAAAAAAGCGGCGGTTAGCGACGCATAACCTGCCCTGCCCGGCTCGCCACGACAAACGACGCTCCCATGCCCATCCCGCAAAGCCTCTACATCCACATCCCCTGGTGCGTGCGCAAATGCCCGTACTGCGACTTCAACTCGCACGCGCTGCGCGGCGCCATTGACGAAGCAGGTTACGTCCGGCACCTCCTCGCTGACCTCGCGCACGACCTCGACCCGCGCCCGATAGAAAGCATCTTCATCGGCGGCGGCACACCGAGCCTCTTTAGCGCCGCAGCCATCGCCGCGCTGCTGGACGGCATCAACCGGCAAAGCCCGCTACCAGACACTTGCGAAATCACCCTGGAGGCCAACCCTGGCACCTTCGAACAGGCCAAATTCGCCGACTACCGCGCCGCAGGCGTCAATCGCCTGTCCATCGGCGTGCAGAGCTTCGACGCGGCGCAACTGCACGCGCTCGGCCGCATCCACAACCGCGACGAAGCCATCCGCGCCGTCGCCATCGCCGAAAAAGCGGGCTTTCAGCGCATCAATCTGGACCTGATGTTCGCTCTGCCCGGACAGGACGTCGCGGGTGCGCTTGCCGACCTCCGCCAAGCCACCGCGCTCGCCCCGGAGCACATCAGCTGGTACCAGCTCACGCTCGAACCAAACACCGCCTTCTACGCCAACCCGCCCGCACTGCCGGACAGCGACACACAAATCGACATCTACGAAGCGGGCAGCGCGCACCTCAGCGCGCATGGCTACCGCCAATACGAAACCTCCGCCTGGCGCGCGGGCGCCCCCTGCCGCCATAACCTCAACTACTGGCAATACGGCGACTACCTCGGCATTGGCGCAGGCGCGCACGGCAAACAGACGCGCGACGGCGTGATTAGCCGCAGCAGCAAATACCGCGCGCCGGGGGCGTACCAAAAAGCGGCGGGCAACGGCGAAAACCCCTACCGCGACCAGCGCTTCACCGTGCCGCGCGACGAACAACCCTTTGAAATCATGATGAACGCCCTGCGCCTCAAAGACGGCATCCCGACCGCTTACCTGCACGAGCGCAGCGCCCTCACCCTGGATGACCTGCGCCCGACGCTCGCACGCCTCATCGCGCAAGGCCTCATCGACCCCGCTATCGAGCAGCGCCTGAAAACCACCGAACGCGGCTTCGCCCTGCTCAATAACGTGCTGGATGCGTTTCTGTAAAACACGCGCCCGCCTGTGATTTTTCACTTTCTTTTTTGTGTTTTTGAGTGAATGTGCACGCTTTTTTCTTTTTCGCGGTTGATTGTAACGTCGAGTTAATGCATGATGCAGTTAAGGTCGCTTCAGCCTTTGCATGAAGTGACTGTGGGGGTGTCTTCTGCCATGCGGTTCTGACCCCGTCCGTTTCCCAGACCGCATCGCTTTCGGCATTCCCGCGCGGGGAATGCCGCCTGTTTGCCGCTTTCTCCGCCTCAATTTCAGTTTTCGGGAGGAAGTATGTTCAGTCAATTCAAAAACCGCGAAAGTTATCCGTTCTGGTTTGAGATGGCGCCGCTCTTGCTGACGGTCGCTTTGCTCATGGTGCAGTTCTTCGTTTTCAAGGATTACACGCCGCACGTACCGCTGGTCATCGGCATTTGTATCACCGGCATGTTTATGGCGCTCAAGGGGCGCAAATGGGCAGGCATGGAGAAGCATATGTACCGCGTGATGAAGGTCGCGCTGCCCACCACGGTGATTATTCTCTGCGTCGGCATGATGATTGCCGCTTCCATCGCCGCCGGCACGGTGCAGACGGTGCTGGTGTATGGGCTGTCGATTTTGAAGCCGACGGTGTTTCTGCCCGCAACCTGCATTTTGACGACGGTGGTCTCGCTCGCCACCGGGACTTCCTGGGGTACGGTCGGCACGGTCGGCCTTGCCATGGTCGGCATCGGTGAGGCGCTCGGCGTGCCGATGCACTGGACGGTCGGCGCGATTTGTTCGGGCTCGTTTTTCGGCGACAAGATGTCGCCGCTGTCGGATACGACGAATTTGTCGCCCGCGGTCGCGGGCACCGATATTTGGTCGCATATCAAGGCGATGCTGCCCAATACGATTCCCGCGTATGCGATTACTATCGTGGTGTACGCGCTGGTGAGTCTGCATTATGGCGGTGATGCGGGCGAGGGGTCGCTTGCCACGCGCGAGCTGTTCCGCCAGTTGATGATGGATCATTTCAGGATTGGCTGGATTACGCTGATTCCGGCGGCGGTGGTCATTTTCATGGGTTTCCGCAAGTATTCGGTGATGGGGACGCTTTGCACCGGGATTTTTCTCGCGGTGCTGCTCGCCGTGGTTTATCAGGGCGTGAAGTTGAGCGCGGTCTCGGATATTTTGATGAACGGCTTTAAGGCGCACACCGGGCAGGAGGCGATGGACAAGCTTCTGTCCAAGGGCGGGATTATGTCGATGACCTGGGTGATTACGATGATGATGCTCTCGCTCGCCTTCGTCGGCTGTCTGGAGGCCTACGGCACCTTCCGCGCGATCCTCGCCAAGCTCAATGTGTTGATTCGTTCGCGTTTTTCGCTGGTGGCGACCGCAGCCAGCGCGGTGCTGATTGTCGGGCTGGTCGCGGGCGAGATTTATACGTCGCTGGTGTTGCCCGGCCGCCTGATGAAGGGCAAGTTCGCCGAGATGGGCTACGACCGCGCCATTTTGTCGCGCACACTGGAGGATTGGGGCACGCTGGTCTCGCCGCTGATTCCCTGGAATAACGGCGGCGCGTTCGTCACCGCCACCCTCGGCCTGAGTACGTTTATTTATGCGCCGTTCGCTCTGTTCTGCTGGCTGTCGCCGCTGATTGGCCTGATTTATGCGGCGCTGGGCTGGTTTACGCCGAAAGACCCGCGCGGCCCGCAAACCCTCGCCGATGAGAACATGGAAGAAATCGCCGACGAAGTTGATGATTACATGGTATGAGCGGAGGGGTTATGCACACTGAACGTTATTCCTGGTGGAGTCTTTTCAAACACGGCCTGCGCCACAACCGCGACTGGCAACCCGCCTACCGCCGCGCGACACTTGCCGACAGCTACGACGTCATCATCATCGGCGGCGGCGGCCACGGCCTTGCCACCGCCTACTATCTGGCGAAAGAACACCGCCCCGGCCGCATTGCCGTCCTCGAACGCGGCTGGCTTGGCGGCGGCAACACCGCGCGCAACACCACCATCGTCCGCTCTAATTATCTTTGGAGCGAAGCGGCCGCGCTGTTTGAACACTCGCTGCGGCTGTGGGAAGGGCTGACTGCCGATCTTAATTTCAACGTGCTTTTCAGCCAGCGCGGCGTCTATAACCTCGGCCACACCCTGCAGGACATGCGCGACATCGAACGCCGCGCCAACGCCAACATCCTGCAAGGGGTGGACGTCGAAGTGGTCGATGCCAAGACCCTGCAAGAACGCATCCCGCTGCTTGATTGCTCTAGCCGCGCCCGTTACCCGGTGATGGGGGCGAGCTTCCAACCGCGCGGCGGCATCGCCCACCACGACGCGGTGGCGCGCGGCTTTGCCCGCGCCGCCAGCAACCTCGGCGTGGATTTGGTTGAAAACTGCGAAGTAACCGGGCTGGACATCGAAGGCGGACGTATCCGCGGCGTGCAAACCTCGCAAGGCTACGTCAAAGCCGACCGCGTCGGCTGCGTCGTCGCCGGCCATTCCGGCGTATTGGCAGGCATGGCGGGCTTGCGCCTGCCGCTGGAAAGCCACCCGCTGCAAGCGTTTGTCTCCGAATCCATGACCCGCTCCATAGACAGCGTCATCATGTCCAACGCCGTGCATGGCTACATCAGCCAGTCCGACAAAGGCGAATACGTCATCGGCGCCGGCATCGACAGCTACACCGGCTACGGCCAGCGCGGCAGCGAACACATCATCGAGCACACCGCCGCTGCCATCGTCGAAATGTTCCCCTCGCTCTCACGCGTGCGCATGAACCGCCAATGGGGCGGCATCGTCGATACCACTCCGGACGCCAGCCCCATCATCGGCAAAACGCCGATAGAAGGCTTCTACCTCAACTGCGGCTGGGGCACCGGCGGCTTCAAGGCCACCCCCGGCTCCGGCCACGTCTTCGCCCACACCATCGCCCACGACGAACCACACCCGCTCGCCCGCCCCTTTGCGCTCGCGCGCTTCAGTAGCGGTCATCTGATAGACGAACACGGCGCCGCCGCCGTTGCCCACTAGGAGAGAACCATGCTTGCCATCTACTGCCCGCACTGCGCGGACACCCGCAACGAAAGCGAATACCACCATGCCGGCGAAGCCTTCATCGTCCGCCCGGCAAACCCCGACACCATCAGCGACGAAGCCTGGGGCGACTACCTCTTTCACCGCAAAAACCCCAAAGGCTGGGTCTGGGAACAATGGATACACGGCGCCGGCTGCCGCAAAGTGCTGGTCGTCAAACGCCACAACGTCACCAACGCCATCGCCGCCAGCTACACCCTAAACGAAGCCAAACGCGCCTGGCGCGAGGAGGAAGCATGAGCGCCCGCCGCATCCACAAACCCGGCATCCGCGTCGATGCCAGCCAGCCCGTTACCTTCCAGTGGAACGGGCAAACCTGCCAAGGCCTTGCGGGCGACACCCTCGCCGCGGCGCTGCTTGCCAACGGCGTGCGCGTCGTCGGGCAAAGCTACAAATACGGGCGGCCGCGCGGCATCCTCGCCGCGGGCTGCGAAGAGCCGAACGCCCTCGTCCAGCTCGAAGACGGCGGCCATGCCACCCCCAACCAGAAAGCGACGCAAGTCGAACTCTACCCCGGCCTGAAAGCGCGCAGCAGCGCCATCCGGCGCAGCAAAAGCCTCATCGGTCGCCTGGCGCAGCGCTACATGCCGCCCGGCTTCTACAGCAAAACCTTCAAATGGCCGCAAAGCCTGTGGCCGCGCTACGAAAACGCCATCCGCGCCCTGGCCGGCTTTGGCGACGCACCTCGTAGCGCCGATCGCGAATGGTACGACCACCTGCACCACCACGTAGACGTGCTGGTCATCGGCGGCGGCCTCTGCGGACTGCTCGCCGCCGAAGCCAGCGCGCGTGCCGGCCTAAAAACCCTGCTCGTTGACGAACAAAACGAACCCGGCGGCTGGCTGATGAGCGAAGCGCAAACCCGCTTCGACGACCAGCCCGCGCACGAATACCGCGCCGCGCTGCTTGCCCGCATCAATACGCTGCCCAACCTTGAAATCCTCTCGCGTTGCGCCGCCGTCGCCGTGCACGACCACAACTACGTGCAAGCGCTCGAACAAAAACAAGACCACCTGCCGCCTGCCGCCCGCGACCCCGACCAGCCACGCCAGCGCCTGCACAAAATCCGCGCGCGACAAATCCTGCTCGCCAACGGCGGCATCGACCGCCCGCTCGTCTATGGCAACAACGACCTGCCCGGCGTCATGACCCTCGCCGCTGGCCAAACCTACCTCAACCGCTACGGCGTCCTCCCCGGCGAGAGCGTCCTCATCTGCGGCAGCCACGACGGCATCTACCACACCGCCGCCGACTACGCCGCCGCTGGCGCAAGCGTCACCGTCGCCGACATCCGCGCTGATGCCAAAGCACCTGCCGGACTTGCTGCCAATATCACCGTCCTGCCCGGCTACCACATCGCCGCAGTGCGCGGTCGCCAACAGGTCGAAGGCGCGCGCCTCTACCATCCCGGTAGCGGCGAAGCACGCGACATCGCCGTCGAAACCGTCCTCAGCAGCGGCGGTCTCAGCCCCAGCGTCCACCTCTACTGCCACGACACCCGCCGCCCCGACTGGAACGAAAGCGCACACGCCTTCACCGTACCGGACGACTACAGCCAAAGCCGCGACGGCATCGCCGGCATCGGCGCCGTCACCGGCCACTACCGCTGGACAGACGCGCTGGCACAAACCGCAGCCACCACCCGCGCCGCCCTCGCCGCACTCGGTGCGAGCGGCGACATCACCCTGCCGCGCATAGATGAGCCCCTAGAGACCAACCCGCCCGCCTTCATCGTCCGCCTACAAGACGGCAAGCCCGAAGGCACCGGCGCCAAAGCCTTCGTCGATTACCAAAACGACGTAACCGCTGCCGACATCGCCATCGCCGTGTCCGAAAACTACCAACACATCGAACACGTCAAACGCTACACCGCCTTCGGCTTCGGCACCGACCAGGGCAAACTGACCAGCGTCAACAGCATCCACCTCACCGCCGCCGCGCTCGGCGTCTCGCCCGCCGCGGTCAGCACCACCACCTACCGCCCGCCGTGGACACCCGTAACCTTCGGCGCACTCGCCGGCTACCGCCAGGGCAACACCTTCGAGCCGGAGCGCACCACCGCCCTGCACCCCTCGCACCAAGCGCGCGCTGCGGCAATGGAAGCCGTCGGCCAATGGTGGCGGCCGTGGTACTTCCCGCAGGCGGGCGAAGACCTGCACGCCGCCGTCGCCCGCGAAACCGCCGCGGTGCGCAGCCACGCAGGCGCGATAGATGCCAGCACCCTCGGCAAAATCCAAATCGACGGCAAAGACGCGCGCGAATTCCTAAACCGCGTCTATAGCAACGCCTGGAGCAAACTCGAACCCGGCAAATGCCGCTACGGCCTGATGCTGGATGAGAACGGCATGGTGATGGATGACGGCGTCACCGCCTGCATCCACGACAACCAGTTCTACATGACCACCACCACCGGCGGCGCGGCGCGCGTCCTCGACTGGCTCGAACGCTGGCACCAAATCGAATGGCCGGAGCTGGACGTCTGGCTGACCTCCGTTACCGACCACTGGGCGACCATCGCCGTTGTCGGGCCAGAGTCGCGCGCCATCCTGCAAAGCCTTTGTGATGACATCGACTTTGACCGCGACGCCTTCAAATTCATGGAATGGCGGGCGGGTACCGTCGCCGGCATCGCCGCGCGCGTCTTCCGCATCAGCTTCTCCGGCGAACTCGCCTACGAAATCAACGTTGCCGCCGGCTACGGCCGCCACATCTGGGAAGCCGTGATGGCAGCGGGCGCTGTCCCCTACGGCACCGAAACCATGCACGTCCTGCGCGCCGAAAAAGGCTTCATCATCGTCGGCCAAGACACCGATGCCACCCAAACCCCGTTTGACCTCGGCATGCCGTGGGCAGTGAACCTGAAAAAACCCTACAGCTTCCTCGGACAGCGCTCACTCGCGCGCAGCGACACCGCGCGCGCAGGACGCAAACAACTGGTGGGACTGCTCGCCGCCGACCCGCACACCGTCCTGCCCGAAGGCGCGCAAATCATCGCCACAGCCGACCCCGCCGTGCCGCGCGCCGGCAGCGACGACCCGCCGGTGGCAAGCCTCGGCTACATCACATCCAGCTACCACAGCGTCGCCCTCGGCCGCAGCATCGCCCTGGCAAACATCGAAAACGGCGCGGCACGCCAAGGCGAAACCGTCTATGCCTTTGCCCACGGCAAAACCTACGCCGCCACCATCAGCAGCACCAACTTCGTTGACCCCGCCGGAGAACGCCAAAATGCCTGACATCACCTGGGAAACCCCGCTCGCGCGCCAACTCGCCGCCCACCCCGCGCCCAACGGCGCGGCGGGCATCAGCGCCAGCGAATGGCCACAAAGCGCCATCCACATCCTGCGCGGCAAAGCAGACGACAGCGCCTACCTCGCCGCCGTCGAAAACGCGCTTGGCGTCGCCCTGCCAACCGCACCACGACAAAGCGCCGCAAAAGACGCGCTCACCATCCTGCGCCTCTCGCCGGACGAATGGCTGCTAAAAAACCCGTGGCAGGACAAAACCGCACTTGCCACCCGCTTGCAACGCGCACTAGCTAACCAACACGCACAACTCGTTGACAACAGCGGCGGCTACACCGGGCTGGAACTGCACGGCGAGGCGGTCGAAACCGTGCTGCGCCACCTCACCCCGTACCCGGTCGAGAACCTCGCCGCCGGCGAAGTCATCGGCACCGTGATGGAGGCCGCGCACATCATCCTGCACAAACACGGCGCCACGCACTACAGCCTCATCATCCGCCGCAGCTTCGCCGACTACGTCTGGAAACTGCTCGAAAAAGCGAGCCGCCCCTACGGACTCGCCGTCGCGTAAAAATGCCCACACCCTATCCAAACGCCCCCGTGGTCGGGTTCCCACACAAAATGCGACCGCATTTTGCGTGGGGTTCGGGGGAGGGCCGGGTAAAACGAAGCCCCTCTCCCTGTGGGACAAACATTGCTCGTCCGCAGGACGAGAGAGGGGTTGGGGTGAGGGCTGTAGCGATACAGGCAAAGAAAAGTACAAAGTGCGCCGATATACCCCCTCCCCGACCCGCCCCAAATTCCTGTCCCACCCATCTCCAACCCCCGGAGTCGCCCATGCCACACCTCACCTACCCCGAACTGCACGCCCTGCTTGCCGCCACCCTGCGCGCCGGAGGCTACAACGAAGCACACGCCGCAGCCATCGCGGAAGTCCTCGCCCGGGCAGAGCGCGACCAATGCCGCTCGCACGGCATCTACCGCCTGACCGGCATCCTCAAAAGCCGCCGCGCCGGACAGAACCACGGCGCGCGCGAACCCACCATCGACAACCCGCCCGAACGCGCCATCCTCAAAATCGACGCACACGGCGAATTCAGCCCGCTGGCATTCAGCCGTGGCGCGCCACTCCTGGCAGAAAAAGCGCGACGCCACGGCATCGCGGCGATGGCCATCAACCACTGCCTGCACCTCTCTGCCCTCTGGCCGGAAGTCGAAACCCTTGCCGGACTGGGCGTTGGCGCGCTTGCCATGTGCCCGAGCAGCGCTTACGTCGCCCCGTCCGGTGGCAACGCGCCCCTGCTGGGCACCAACCCGCTCGCCTTTGCCTGGCCCAACGGCGACGCACCGCCCTACATTTACGACTTCGCCACCTCCGTCGTCGCGCGCGGCGAAATCGAACTGCACCGCCTGGACGGCAAACCGCTGCCGGACGGCTGGGGCATTGACGCCGACGGCGCCCCAAGCCGCGACCCGGCGGCGGTGCTGGCGGGTGCACTCCTGCCCTTTGGCGGCCACAAAGGCTCGGCCATCTCCACCATGATCGAAATCCTCGCCGCCGTGTGGATTGGCGACCACCTGAGCAGCGAAAGCAGCGAAGCCGACGGCGGCCTCGCGCCCAACCACGGCACCCTGCACATCGCCCTCGATCCCGCCGCCTTTGCCGCCACAGACCGCCTCGCCCACGCCGAAAAACTGCTTGCCGCCATCCGCGCCCAGGGCGCGCGCCTGCCGTCCGAGCGCCGCTACGCCGCCCGCGCGGCAGCCGCCAAAGAGGGCATTGCCATCAGCCAAGAAAACCTCGACCGCCTGCAACGCATGCAACAGGGCGACCTCGACCTTGAGCTGCATTGAGCCAACGTTTCCTTCCAACCCCTGAAAAACCCATGAACACCCACATCATCGGCGGCGGCATCATCGGCCTCACCATTGCCCTCAACCTGTGCCAACGCGGCGAAACCGTTACCCTGCACGAGGCCGAAACGCCATTTGGCGGCGCATCACTTGGCAACGCCGGGCACATCGCCACCGAATACAACTATCCCGTTGCCAGCCTCGCCACCCTGCGCAAACTCCCGGCGATGCTCATCAATCCGCTCGGCCCGCTACGCATCGACTGGCGTTACCTGCCGAAAATGCTGCCCTGGGGCTGGCAGATGTTCACCAACATGCTGCCCGCACGCTACCAGCATAACCACCGCGCCCTGCTCGCGCTCAATCGGGAAAGTCTTGCCGCCTGGGAGCGCCTCGCCGCGCGCTGGCAACTGGCGCCGCTTCTCCGCCACGATGGCATCCTGCACGTCGCCAGCCGCGCCAAAACCGCCGCCCGCCTGCCTGCATACGCCGCGCAACTGCAAGCGCTGGGCTTTCCCTGCCAGTATTTGCACAGCGACCAACTGCAAGAACTGGAACCGGCGCTCGCCCGCCAACACGGTGGCATCCACTACCAGCGCTCGGCGCATATCATCGACCTTGCCGCCCTCGGCGCGAGCCTCGCCCAAGCGCTACGCGCGAGCGGTGGCAACATCCGCGAACACAGTCGCATCACCGCTGCCCGCCGCGAAAACAGCGGCTTCAGCCTCAAAGCGGAAAATGGCGACAGCCACCACGCCGACCGCCTCATCCTCTGCGCCGGTGCGCACAGCAAGGCGCTGGCCGACAGCCTCACCGGCCTGCGCGTGCCGCTGGATACCGAACGCGGCTACCACCTTATGCTGCCACACGAAGCCGCGCGTCTGCGCCTGCCCGTTTCCAGCATTGACCACAGCTTCGTCATGACACCGATGCGGCACGGCCTGCGCCTCGCCGGTACGGTGGAATACGCGGGACTCGAAGCGCCGCCGAACATGGCGCGCGCGCAGAACCTGCGGCCACTGGCGGAAAAACTGCTGCAAGCCCCGCTGGACGCCCGCGATGCCCAGCCCTGGATGGGATTCCGCCCGACCACCGCCGACAGCCTGCCAGTCATCGACCGCGATGGTGACCTGCTCCTCGCCTTCGGCCACCAGCACCTTGGCCTGACGCAAGCGGCGCTCACCGCGGAAATCCTCAGCGCGCTTTACTTCGGCGAAACCCCGCCCATTGACCTCACCCCCTACCGCCTGCACCGTTTTGCCTGAAACGGCTGCGCGGATACGGCACATTTCACAAAATTCCACAACACAAACCCCACAACCGCACCCGCAACGCGGCGAAATTCGGTTTTTTTAACAACCCTCACTCAAATTTCCACAAACCACACAAGCCGCTTATAATGCCCGCCGTTCTCATCGGGGTGTCGGCGCTGCCGGCTGAGAGTTACCCGCAGAACCTGATCCGGATCATGCCGGCGGAGGGATTGAGGCATTCTCTACCTTTGCGGCTGGTCTTCTTTCTTGAAAACGAGGTGCAAAGTGTTCAAAAAACTCCTGATTCTTCTTTCTTTCGCCGCCGCGGCCGCCAGTGCCAAGCCGGTGCTCACCGTCTATACCTACAGCTCTTTCAACACCCAATGGGGCGCGGGTCCCGGTCTGAAAGCCGCCTTTGAAAAAGTCTGCGACTGCGAGGTGAAATATGTCGCCCTTGATCACGGCGTGATGATTCTGAACCGCCTGCGCCAAGAGGGCGAGCAGAACGGCGCCGATGTCATCATCGGCATTGACAACAGCCTGATGCAAACCGCGCTCGATACCGGCCTGTTCGCGCCGAGCGGCGTGGATACCAGCAAGCTGAAACTGCCGGACGGCTGGACGGATCCGGTGTTCGTCCCGTATGACTACGGCTGGTTCAGCTTCGTCTACGACAAGACCCGCCTGAAAAACCCGCCGCGCAGCCTGCACGAGCTGGTGGAAAGCCAAGAGCCGTGGACGGTGATTTATTCCGACCCGCGCGTCAGCACGCCGGGGCAAGGTTTCATGCTGTGGATGCAGAAGGTGTTTGGCGATGACGCCCCCGCCGCCTGGGAAAAACTGGCGAAGAAAACCGTAACCGTCACCAAGGGCTCCAGCGAAGCCTACAGCCTCTTTAGCAAAGGCGAGAGCGACATGGCGCTTTATTATTCGACCTCGCCCGCCTATCAGTTGATGAAGGAAAACAAGGACATTTACGCCGCCGCGCTGTTCGACGAAGGGCATTATTTGCAGGTCGAAGTCGCCGCGCGTACCCGCACCAGCAAACAGCCGGAGCTGGCGCAGAAATTCCTCGAGTTCCTCATCACGCCCGCTTTCCAGGAAAACATCGCCACCACCAACTGGATCTATCCGGCGGGCGATGTCACGCTGCCGGAGGCGTTCGCCAAACTGCCGCGTCCGGCGAAAACGCTGCAGTTCACCCCGGACGAGGTACAGAAAAACCGTCCGCAGTGGATTGAGCAATGGCAGAAGGCGGTAAGCCAATAAGTCCCGTGGCGCGCAGGGGTTGCCCCTGCGCGTTCTTTTTTAATCTAAAGGCTCACACATGAATCCCGTACCAAAACCGCTGTTCCTCGCGCTTGCCCTCGCCGCCGCAAGCGCCCACGCCATCCCCTGCCCTGCCCCGATAGAAGTGCCGGAAGGCGAAGGCATCGAAGCCTCTCCCCACGTCTGCGGCGCGTTGGGCGTCTTTGACCAACACGGCAAAAAAGGCGACAAATGGGGCTACATCAATCCCCAAGGCAAGACCGTGCAGCCCTTCGAATACGAAGCAGCCGAAGCCTTCACCCACAACTGGATGGGCAGCCGCGAACGCGAGTGCGTGGAAGCACAAAAAAACGGCAAGCGCGTGGCGATAGACCCGCAGGGCAAAACCCTGCCGGAAAACACACGCTGCGAATTGCTGCCGCCACCGAACATTTAGACCGCTCCTGCCGAACCGCATTTACATACACGATGAACGCTCAGGCGTATGTATAACTCGCCCCCGACCTCCCGCATTCCCCCCTGGCTTCGACCCGGCCTCCTCGCCGCCGCATTTCTCGTCGCCATCGGCCTTGCCGCCCTGCTCGCTCTCCTCCTGCAAGGCGGAGACGTGCCCGCACAACGCCTCGCCGACCCCTACCTCTGGCACGTACTGCGCTTCACCTTCTGGCAGGCGACCCTTGCGACCGCACTCGCCGTTATCCCCGCCATCTTCCTCGCCCGCGCGCTCCAGCGCCGCCACTTCCCCGGGCGCGACCTGCTCCTGCGCTTCGCCACCATGACCCTCGCCCTGCCGACGCTGGTCGCCATCTCCGGCATCCTCGGCGTGTACGGCAAACAGGGCTGGCTGGCGCACATCTGGCAGGCGCTCGGCGGCGACTGGCGTTTCCGCCCCTATGGCCTCACCGGCATCCTCCTCGTCCACCAATTCTTCGCCCTGCCGCTCGCCACCCGCCTCCTGCTCAACACCCTCGAACAAATCCCCGGCGAACAGCGCCAACTCGCCGCCCAACTCGGCGTGCGCGGCTGGCCGCTCTTTCGCCACCTCGAATGGCCGTGGCTGCGCCGCCAACTGCCGCCCGTCGCCGCGCTCATCTACATGCTCTGCTTCACCAGCTTCAGCACCATCCTCATCCTCGGCGGCGGCCCGAAGGCGACCACCGTCGAACTCGCCATCTACCAGGCGCTGACCTTCACCTACGAACCCGACCGCGCCGCCCTGCTCGCCCTCGTGCAAATCACCTGCTGCCTCACCCTCGTCCTCATCGCCCAAACCCTCGGCAAAAACCTGAACACCGTCCCCGGCCGCCTCCGCCCCTGGCACGACACCCCGCGCGGCTGGTATCCCCGCCTTGCCGACAGCCTCCTCATCGCGCTGTTCCTCCTCTACCAACTGCCGCCGCTCATCGCCGTTCTCCTCGGCGGACTCAACCCGCACCTGGGCGAAGTCCTGCGCGACCCCGCCCTGTGGCGCGCCATCTACACCTCGCTGCGCATAGCCCTGCCCGCAGGCCTCATCAGCCTCACCCTCTGCCTGATGCTCCTCTGGAGCAGCCGCGAACTGCGCCTGCGCGGCCAGCGCCTGCCCGCCAACCTGCTCGAAACCGCGGGCATGCTCAACCTCGCCATGCCCGGCATCGTGCTGGCCACCGGCCTCTTTCTCCTCTTGCGCCGCACCACCGGCCTGCCGCAGCACGCCGACTTCCTCATCATCCTCTGCAACAGCCTGATGGCCATCCCCTACACCCTGAAAATCCTCGCCGCGCCGATGCAAGACATCGCCAGCAACTACCAGCGCCTCTGCGCCGGCCTCGGCGTGCGCGGCCTCACCCGCCTCAAACACATCGAACTGCGCGCACTCAAACGCCCGCTCGCCCAGGCGTATGCCTTCGCCTGCGTCCTCTCGCTGGGCGATTTGGGCATCATCGCCCTCTTTGGCAACGCCGACTTCGCCACCCTGCCCTACCACCTCTACCAACAACTCGGCGCCTACCGCAACGACGCCAGCGACGTCACCGCCCTCATCCTCCTCCTCCTGAGCCTCGCCCTCTACACCCTCATCGAACACCTCGCCCATGCTCCAGCTCGAAAACCTTGAATGGCGCCACCCGCCCTACCACATGCACTTCAACCTGCACGCCGCCGCGGGCGAGCGCCTTGCCATCCTCGGCGCCAGCGGCGCGGGCAAAAGCACCCTGCTCAACCTCATCGCCGGTTTCCTGCCGCCACAACACGGCCGCCTGCTGATAGACGGCACGGACTACACCGCCGCCCCGCCCGCCGCGCGCCCCATCTCCATGCTCTACCAAGAACACAACCTGTTCAGCCACCTGAACGTGCGCGACAACATCGCCATCGGCATCAACCCCAACCTCAAACTCACCGCCGAACAACGCGCGCGCCTGCACGAAACCGCCGAAAAAACCGGCCTTGCCGACCTGCTCGACCGCCTGCCCGAACAACTCTCCGGCGGACAAAAACAGCGCGTCGCCTTGGCACGCTGCCTGCTGCGCGACCGCCCGCTGCTGCTGCTCGACGAACCCTTCTCCGCCCTCGATCCGGCGCTGCGAGTTGAAATGCTCGACCTTTTGGACGACACCTGCCTGCGCCACCAACCGCTGCTGCTCATGGTCACCCACAACCTCGACGACGCCCTGCGCATCGCGCCGCGCAGCCTCGTTATCGACGACGGCACAATCGCCTGGGACGGCACGACCGCCGACCTCGCCCGCGGCGACAGCCCGGCCGCGGCGCTCTTGGGCATCGACAAGGCGGCGGGAGGATGAACAAGCCCCTGGCGCGTTATTTTGCTGGCGCGGTATCGCGCAAGTCTTGCAACAGGCGGGTCAAGGCGGAGAAGGCGGCACTGCCGTGGTTGTCGCCGTCAAGCAGGGTGAATGTGGTATCGCGCTGGTTTTGTTGTAGTTGTCCGGCGAGTGCCCGTGCGTTTTCTACCATGGCGCGGCTACGGCGTTTTGCATCGCCCGCGGCGGCTTGCTCAAGGCTGCCGACGCTGATGCGGACGGCAAGGCTGTCGCGCGGCGCGGTCAGGCGGTCGGCAAAATCGTCAATGCGGCGGTTCTCCCACCAGAGGGACGGGCTGGCGAGGTAGTAGCGCTGCATGCTGGCGCGGGTGTAGAGGTGGTAGAGCGCAAAGAGGCCGCCGTAAGAGTGGCCGTAGAGGCTTTGTTGGCGGCGGTCGATGGGCTGGCGGGCGGCAAGCAGCGGCGGCAGTTCTTCATCGAGGAAGCGGGCGAAGGCTTCGGCCTCGCCGCTGTTGGCGCCGCCTTCTGTCAGCGGCGGGGTGTAGTCGCGGCTGCGCGCGTTGTGGTCGAGCAGTTGTCCGCCGGGGTAGCCGATGCCGACGAGCAGCAGCGCCTGTTTTTTGCCGTCGCCGGGCGGGTTGAGCAGGGGGCGGGCAAGCGGCAGGGCGTAGGGGAAGTAATTGTCGCCGTCCAACAGGTAAAGCACGGGGTAGCCTTCCGGCGGCGCTGCGCCGATGGTGCTGGTCTGGATGCGGTAGCTGCGGCCGGTGTGGGCGGAGGTTATGGTGGTTTCTTCGGCTTGCGGCAGTTGTGCGGGGCGCCAGTCGGCGGCGTGGGCAGCGCTGCCGAGAATGGCGGTGAGGAGCATTTTTTTCATGGGTTTTCGCGGTAGGGGGTTCATCTGTCGCTATTGCTTGCGGCGCGGCGCTCAAGCGGGCAACACCAGCGTGATGGTTAATCCGCCGTCGCGGTTTTCCGCGCATGCCGTGCCGCCGTGCTGTTCGGCGATTTGCGCGACCAGCGTCAGGCCGAGGCCGCTGTTTTCTTTGCGGTTTAGGGTGTAGTAGCGCTCAAAGAGGCGCGGCAGGGCGTAGTCCGGCACGGGCGCGCGCGTCGGGTTGTGCAGGGCGATGCGGGTTTCTTGGCGGTTTTGGCTGACGGCAAGGGTGATTATGCTGCCTGCCGGCGCTTCGCGCATGGCGTTGTCGAGCAGGTTGGCCAGTGCCTGTTCGAGCCAGAAGGGGTCGGCGTTGAGCGGGATGGCGGTGTGTTCGTCGGCGTCGGTGCCGTTATGGCGGAGGCGCAGGGTGAGGTTTTTTTGTGCGAGGCGCGGCTGTTGTTCGCGCTGGTGTTTGTGCCAGAGGGCGGCAAGGTCCAGCGGCTGTTTGTGGACGGGTTCTTTTTCGATGCGCGACAGTTGCAGCAGGCGCTGCACCAGGCGGTGCAGGCGCGCGCTTTGTTGGGCGATGTTATCGGCAAAGCGGGCGCGGTCGGCGGCGGGCAGGTCGTCTTGCAGCAGTTCGGCGCTGGCGCTGATGGCGGTGAGCGGGCTTTTCAGTTCGTGGGTGAGGGTTTCGATGTAGCGGGTGATGTAGGCGCGGTCTTCGAGTTCGCGCCGCATGTCGCCGATGGCAGCGGTGAGGCGGTTCAGTTCGGAGGCGAGGTGGAAGCGCGGCGCGGGCGGGATGGGCGCGTGCGCGGTGGCGTAACGGCGGACGCGGTCGATGCTGCGCCGTATCCACAGGGTGAGCAGGGCGATGAGGGCGAGGGTTGCGCCGAGGTAAAGCAGGCCGCTTTGGCGCAGGTCGTGTTCGGTGCGCTGTTGGTAGGGGATGAGGTCGGTGCCCGGTTTGCCGAGGCTGACGACGCCAAGCAGGCGGCCGTCAGCAGCGTGGACGGGGGCGGCGATGTACATGGTGTTTTGGGTGCTGCGCGCGCCGTATTCGCCGCGCAGGGTGCGCAGGATGTCGTTCCAGCGGCTGTAGTCTTTGCCGGTCTCCGCCGCTTCGCTGTGAAAGAGGACGATGCCCGCGCTATCGGTGATGATGAGTTGTTGGCGGTTCGCGGTTTTGTGGTGCTGGTGGATGTGGATGTCCTGCGGGCGGGCGAGGCGGGCGCGCAGTTGTGCCTGCCAGGCGGGGTTTTGGATGTCGCCGTGTTCCAGCGCGGGCGCGAGTGCGGCGGCGAGCGCCTGGGCGTTGTCGGCGAGGGTGTCTTCCAGCACTTCTTTCATGCCGGGGCGGATTTGTTGTTGTACGTCGCGCAGCAGCAGCGCGCCGCCGAGGGTGAGCGCGAGGCCGTACACGAGAAAGAGGCGGACGAAGATGCTCATGGGCGACCCCAGTCGGTTTGCAGCGGGCGGTGGTCGGAGGTATGCCACGGCAGGGCGCTGCTGTGGGCCTGTCCGTGGCGGACGAGGGCGTGGTCGAGGTTGAGTCCGAGCGGCAACCAAGTCGGCAAGCCGTTGCGCGTCGTTGTGTGTAATCCGGCGCGGCGCAACAGTTCGCGGTAGTGCTGCGAGTACGGGCTACTGTTGAGATCGCCGAGGAGCAGCGCGCTTTTTTCGGTGGCGAGGCGGTCGGCGAGGTGTCGCAAATAGGCGATGCGAGCGCGCGCAAGGTCGGCGTTAATCGGTGGCGGCGGGTGGGCGGCGTAGAGGGTACGGCCGTCGGCAAGTGTGGCGCGAATGTAGGGGTAGTCTTCAATGAATCGGACTTCGCAGGCAGCGAGCGGTGCGCGCGCGAAAACGGCAAGGGCAAACGGGCTGTTTTCTTCGTGTACGCAGCCATGCGGGTAGTGTTGGCGTAGCGGCTGCCAGCCGGGGTCGTGCAGCTGGATTTCGGCGAGTGCGAGGATGTCGGCGTCCGCCGCGAGAAGGCGGGCACTTTCGCCGCGGGCGTCGCGGTTGTCGAGGTTGACGTTGTACCAGATGAGGCGGGTAGCAGCGCTGTCCGGCGGTTCAAGAACGGGCGGCCAGAGCGTCCAGGCGGTGAGGGCGAGCGCCCATGCTGCCCAGAGGTAACGCCAACGGTTGTGCAGGCAGAGCGCGGCAAGGGCGAAAACGGCCGCGTAATGCGGCACGAAATGGCTGAACAGTTCGGCGCTCCAGTGCAGCGCGCCCAGTTGGCCGATGAGCAGGACGGCGAGCGTGAGCCAGGCGAGGGTTTGCAGGCGGCGCGCGAGGTAGGTTTTCATGGTTTGTTATTTGAAGCGGCGCTTCAGCCTTTGTGCCGCGTCACGCTGTCTTCGCGCGGTTGCCAGTCCACCGGCTCGCCGCGCAGCAGTTTGGCGATCATTTCGCGGGTGATGGCGCGGTTTACTTTGGCAATCGCCGCCATGCGCTCGTTGCCGAAGCGCGGCAGGTTGGGGTCGTAGGCTTCTGCCATTTGTTGGGTGGCGTGGCGGTCGCGGTGGTAGTAAAACTCGCTGATTTCCTGGGCTTTTTCCGCGTCCATGCCGAGGACTTCCAGCGCGGTGCGCCCGGTGCGGATGGCGGCGTCGAAGGTTTCGCGGATGATGGCGCTCGCGCCCGCGTTGTAGAGTTCGTACACGTGGATGCGGTCGTAGGCGCGGGCGATGATGGGCAGGTTCGGGTGGGCGCGGCGCACGTGTTCGGTGATGGCAACTGCCTGTTCGCGCTGGTCAATGGCGATGATCAGCAGTTTGGCTTTGGCGATGCCTGCCGCTTCCAAAAGCGCCGGTTGGCTGGCGTCGCCGAAGTAGCTTTTCACGCCGAAGCGCGACAGGCCTTCGACGGTTTCGACGTCGTAGTCAATCACGGTGGTGTGGTAGCCGCAGCTGAGGAGGAGGTCGTCCACCAGCTGGCCGACGCGGCCGTGTCCCAGAATGATGATGGGGTTTTCTTCGGCGATGACGTCTGCTTCGCGCTTGAGGCCGTCGCGGCTGGCACGCGGCGCCAGCAGTTTGTCGTAGGCGATAAAGAGGAGCGGCGTCAGCAGCATGGAGAGGGCGACGACGAGCAGCAGGCGTTCGGCGGTGTCTTCCGGCATGTCGCCATGTTGTACGGCGAAGGAGAGGAGGACGAAGCCAAATTCGCCCGCCTGCGCCAGCGCCAGGGTAAAGAGCGGCAGGCCGGTGCCGCGCAGGCGGAAGGTTTTGCCGAGTACGTACAGCACTGCCGCCTTGATTGCCATGACAGCGACGGTCAAGGCGAGGATGATGTGGTATTCGTGGCGCAGCAGCTCAAAGTCGATGCCCGCGCCGACGGTGATGAAGAACAGGCCGAGCAGGAGGCCTTTGAATGGCTCCAGCGTGCTTTCCAGTTCGTGGCGGTATTCGCTGTCCGCCAGTACCACGCCGGCGATGAAGGCGCCAAGCGCGGGCGAGAGGCCGATGAGGCTCATCAGCGCGGCGATGCCGACGACGAGCATCAAGGCGGTTGCGGTATAGACTTCGCGCATGCGCGAGCGGGCGATGTAGCGCAAGAAGGGATGCGAGAGGTAGTGGAAGGCGGCGATGAGGCCGATGACGATGGCAAGGATGGCGGGCGCCTGGATGTAGCCGGGCAGTCCTTTAAACAGCGTCGCTTCATGGCCACCCGCGCCGTGCGCCGCCGCCGTCAGCTCCGGCAGGGCAATCAGCGGCAGGAGCGCCAGCATCGGGATGACGGCAATATCTTGAAAGAGCAGCACGGAAAAGCTCGCCTGGCCGCCGGGGCTGTTCAGAAGGCCTTTTTCGCCCAGCGTTTGCAGGACGATTGCGGTGGAGGAGAGCGCCAGTACGCAACCGGCGGTAATCGCCACCTGCCACGGCTGACCGAGGATGAGGGCGAGGATGGCAATGGCGGCGATGGTGCCCAGCACTTGCAGGCCGCCCAGCCCCAGTAGTTTGGCGCGCAGTTTCCACAGCATCGCCGGTTCCAGTTCGAGGCCGATGAGGAACAGCATCATCACCACGCCAAATTCGGCAACGTGTTGCACGTCGTGCGTTTCCTGGCCGACCAGATGCAGGGTCGGGCCGATGAGGATGCCGGCGAGCAGGTAGCCGAGTACCGAGCCGAGGCCGAGTCGCTTCGACAGCGGCACGATCAGCACGGCGGCGGCCAGGTAAATGAAGGCGGAGGTAAACAATGCGGTCATGCAATCTCCTTGTTTGTGGCGGGAAAAACGGGCGGAAATTATAGCGGATAGGCGACGTGCGACGGTCAGCGGCTATGAAAAAACCGCCGCGGGCGAATGCCGTTGGCGGTTTGGAATTTAGCAGCTTTTGGGATTTAGCAGCTGTAGTACAGCTCGAATTCCAGCGGATGCACTTGCAGGCGCATCCGTTCGACTTCCTGGCGTTTGATGTCTATGTAGCTGCGCAGCAGGTCGTCGTTGAAGACGTCGCCCTGTTTGAGGAAGGCGTTGTCCGCTTCCAGCGCGTCCAGCGCTTCTTCCAGCGAGAAAGCGACTTGCGGGATGTTGTCGGCTTCTTCCGGCGGCAGGTCGTAGAGATCTTTGTCCATCGCCTCGCCCGGATGCAGTTTGTTTTTGATGCCGTCCAAGCCCGCCATCAGCAGCGCGGCAAAGGCGAGGTAGGGGTTGGCGGTGGAGTCGGGGAAGCGAATTTCGATGCGCCGCGCTTTGGGGTTGGTGATGTAGGGGATGCGGATGGAGGCGCTGCGGTTGCGCGCGGAGTAGGCGAGCATAATCGGCGCTTCAAAGTGCGGCACGAGGCGTTTGTAGCTGTTGGTGGAGGGGTTGGTAAAGGCGTTCAACGCGCGCGCGTGTTTGATGATGCCGCCGATGAAGTACAGCGCCATGTCGGAGAGGCCGCCGTAGCCGTCGCCGCTAAAGAGGTTCTTGCCGTCTTTGATGAGCGAGATGTGGACGTGCATGCCGGAGCCGTTGTCGCCGACGATGGGCTTGGGCATGAAGGTCGCGGTTTTGCCCGCCGCGTGGGCGACGTTGTGGATGATGTATTTGAGTTGCTGGACTTCGTCGGCCTTGCGCACCAGGGTGTTGTAGCGCACGCCGATTTCGCATTGCCCGGTAGCGACTTCGTGGTGCTGCACTTCCACGCCCTGGCCGACGCGGGTCAGCAGTTCGCACATTTCGGCGCGCAGGTCGTGCAGGGAATCCACCGGGGCGACCGGGAAGTAGCCGCCTTTGACGTTCGGACGGTGGCCGCTGTTGCCGGTTTCGATGTCGGCGGCGCTGTTCCAGATGCCTTCTTCGCTGACGATTTCAAACATGACTTTGTGCATGCTGGTCTGGTATTTCATTTCGTCGAAAATGAAAAATTCGTTCTCCGGGCCGAAGTTGGCGGAATCGGCAATGCCGGTGGCCTTGAGGTAGGCCTCGGCACGGCGGGCCAGCGACCGCGGGTCGCGCGCGTAGCCCTGCATGGTGTCCGGCTCGATGATGTCGCAGGTGAGGACGAGGGTTTTGTGCGCGTAGAAGGGGTCGATGTAGGCGGTCGCCGGGTCGGGCATGAGGATCATGTCGGAGTTGTGGATGCCCTTCCAGCCGGCAAAGGAGGAGCCGTCGAACATTTTGCCTTCTTCAAAGAAGTCTTCGTCGATGTCCGCCGGGTAGCTGATGTGGTGTTCTTTGCCCTTGCTGTCGGTGATGCGCAGGTCGAGGTATTCGATATTTTCGTCGTGGATGAGTTGCAGGATGTCGTTCGGGGTCATGCGGTTGCTCCGGTTGTGTGGTAAAGGGCGCCATTATATGCGCGCGGGTGCAGGCGGTGGGGTTTAGGCGGTAAAATGTCGCCTTATCTGGCGGGTCCCCCGCTGTTTTTGTTTGTTATTGTAGAGGTTTTTATGGTTGTTACCCGTTTTGCCCCCAGCCCGACCGGCGATTTGCATATCGGCGGGGTGCGTACCGCGCTGTATTGTTGGCTGCACGCGCGCCAGCATCAGGGCGTGTTCCGCCTGCGCATTGAGGATACGGATTTGGAGCGCTCGACCGAGGCGTCCACCCGGGTGATTCTCGATGGTCTGAACTGGCTCGGCCTGCATCATGACGGCGAAATCGTCTATCAAAGCAAGCGCTTCGCCGACTACGACGCGATTATCGAGCAGATGATTGCGCGCGGGCAGGCGTACTACTGCTGGTGCACACCGGAGGAGCTGGAGGCGATGCGCGAGGAGCAAAAGCGCCTCGGCCTGCCACAGCGTTACAACGGCAAATACCGCGACGGCGGCGAACCGGTGCCGGGCGTGACACCGGCGGTGCGCTTCAAGAATCCGCTGGAAGGAAGCGTGAGCTGGCACGACAAGGTGCGCGGCGTAGTGACGGTCAATAACAGCGAGCTCGATGACTGGGTCATTCGCCGCTCCGACGGTGCGCCGACTTACAACTTCTGCGTGGTCGTCGATGATGCGGCGGCGAAAGTGTCGCTGGTCATCCGCGGCGAAGACCACGTCAGCAACACGCCGAAACAGATTAACCTCTACCGCGCGCTGGGATACGACGTGCCGGAATTTGCGCACGTGCCGATGATTCTCGGCGACGACGGCAAGCGCCTGTCGAAGCGGCACGGCGCGACCAACGTCCTCGATTACCGTCGCGAAGGCTACCTGCCACCGGCAATCCTGAACTATCTGGTGCGCCTTGGCTGGGCGCACGGCGACCAGGAAATTTTCAGCATGGACGAGATGTTGCAGTATTTCCGCATTGATGACGTGCATAGCGCCGCGTCCACCTTCAACACCGAAAAACTGCGCTGGCTCAACCAGCACTATATAAAAGAATCGACGCCAGAAGCGCTGCTGCCGCAGTTGTTGCCGCATTTCGCCGCATTGGGCGTTACTGCCGATGAAACGACCGTGCTGCGCGCCATCCCACATTACCAGGAGCGCGCGAAAACGCTGAAAGAAATGGCAGAACATATGGCGTGGATATTCGTCGCGCCGACGGCCTTCCCGGCGGATGCGGCAAAAAAAGCGTTCAAAGGCGGAGAAACCGCGCACTTGCTGCAAGACCTGCAAACGCGCATCGCCGCACTCGCTGACGTGAACGTGGAAACGCTGCACGATGCCATCGCCGCCTGCGTCGAAGCAAACGGCGTCGGCTTTGGCAAAGTCGGCCAACCGGCGCGGCTCGCCGTCACTGGCGGCGCACCGTCGCCCGATTTGGCGGTTACCCTGTCGCTGCTCAATACGGCAGAAATCCTGCGCCGTTTACAGTTCGCCGCAGAATATATCGCGCAAAATCAGGGCTGAATAAAAAAAACCGTCCCGCCGTTGACGAAGGCGTGCGTTCTGCATAAAATGCGCGCCTTCCCGAATACGGGGCTATAGCTCAGCTGGGAGAGCGCCTGCATGGCATGCAGGAGGTCAGCGGTTCGATCCCGCTTAGCTCCACCAAATGTCCCCATCGTCTAGAGGCCTAGGACATCGCCCTTTCACGGCGGTAACAGGGGTTCGAATCCCCTTGGGGATGCCACCTTTCGGGTGGCATCAATTTTTTCGGGAAACCATCACGCAGTTTCAAGCATCTGTCCCCATCGTCTAGAGGCCTAGGACATCGCCCTTTCACGGCGGTAACAGGGGTTCGAATCCCCTTGGGGATGCCAACTGCCCGCATTTTGAAACACGCTTAAGGCGTGTTTTTTCTTGCCTGCATTCCGGCAAAAAAATATATATCACGATGAACGCTCAGGTGTATGTAAACGCCCGCCAGCCGCCGCAAAACCACATTGCCGAAAGCACCGCTTGAGCGTATATTGCCGCCTTCATTTCGCCCATTCCACCGGAGAACCCCATGCGCAAAATCGGCAAATCGCACAAGCTGGACAACGTCTGCTACGACATTCGCGGCCCTGTGCTGGCGGAAGCGATGCGCATGGAACGTCAGGGCTACGACATCGTCAAACTCAACATCGGCAACCCGGCACCGTTCGGCTTTAACGCGCCGGACGAAGTGCGCGAAGACCTCATCGCCAACCTCTCCAAAGCGCAGGGTTACAGCGAATCCAAAGGCGTCTTTGCCGCGCGCAAAGCAGTAATGCACGAAACCCAGCGCCTCGGTATCAAGGGCGTGACCGTTGATGACATCATCCTCGGCAACGGCGTCTCCGAACTCATCGTGATGGCGATGCAAGCGCTCTTGGACAGCGGCGACGAAGTCCTGCTGCCGATGCCGGACTACCCGCTGTGGACCGCCGCCATCAACCTCTCCGGCGGCAAAGCAGTGCACTACCTCTGCGACGAGGAAAACGGCTGGAACCCGTCTATCGAAGACATCCGCGCCAAAGTCAGCGCCAACACCAAAGGCATCGTCCTCATCAACCCGAACAACCCCACCGGTGCGGTCTATAGCGAAGAAATCCTGCGCGAAATCGTCGCCATCGCCGAAGAACACGGACTGGTCATCTTCGCCGATGAAATCTACGACAAAATCCTCTACGAAGACGCCAAACACATCCCGATTGCCACGCTGGTCGAAAGCACCCTGTGCGTCACCTTCAACGGCATGTCCAAAGCCTACCGCGCGGCCGGTTTCCGCTCCGGCTGGATGATCCTCTCTGGCAACCTGGAAATCGCGCGCGGCTACCTCGAAGGACTGGAAATGCTGTCATCCATGCGCCTCTGCGCCAACGTGCCGGCACAATACACCATCCAGACTGCGCTCGGCGGCTACCAAAGCATCTACGACCTCACCCGCCCTGGCGGACGTCTGCGCGAACAGCGCGACCTCGCCTGGCAGAAAATCAACGCCATCCCCGGTCTCTCCATGACCAAACCGATGGGCGCACTCTACGGCTTCGTCAAAATTGACGTCGAGCGCTTCAACATCCGCAACGACGAGCGCTTCATCCTTGACCTGCTGCGCAGCAAACAAATCCTCCTCGTCCACGGTCGCGCCTTCAACTGGCACGCGCCCGACCATTTCCGCGTCGTCTTCCTGCAATACAAGGACGATCTCAGCAGCGCATTAGACAAAGTCGCCGATTTTTTGAAAACTTACCAGCAAAAATAGCGCATTGTAAAAAAAGCAAAAGCCCGCCTTGACGACCACTGCCAATCTCCTTAGAATTCGCCGCCTCAATTCCAATCCCGGATAGCTCAGTCGGTAGAGCAAGTGACTGTTAATCACTGGGTCGGCGGTTCGAGCCCGTCTCCGGGAGCCAAATTGAGGAAGACAAACACGACTATTCCCGGATAGCTCAGTCGGTAGAGCAAGTGACTGTTAATCACTGGGTCGGCGGTTCGAGCCCGTCTCCGGGAGCCAAACCCAGAATTCCAAAAAACGCCCATTACGGGCGTTTTTTCTTGCCCGCAGAAAAAACCTATCCGCTACAATAGCGCCTCTTTACATTCAGGAAATCCAACACCCCCATGAGCAAGCGATTGAGCGACGAGGCGATACGGCAACTGGTGCAGCAGGATATGCAGGCGACCGAAGCGCTGATGCGCGCGGAAATGCAGTCCGAAGTCCCGCTGGCAGAACTGGTGATGCAATACGCCATCGGCGACGGCGGCAAGCGCTTCCGCCCGCTCCTGACCCTGCTGAGCTGCGGCCTCTGCGACTACCGCGGCGAACACGCCATTACCGCCGCCGCCTTCATCGAATTCATCCACAACGCCACCCTGCTGCATGATGACGTCGTCGATGAATCGGCGCTGCGCCGCGGCAAACCCTCTGCCAATATCGCCTTCGGCAACGCCGCCAGCGTCCTCGTGGGCGACTTCCTCTACACCCGCGCCTTCCAGCTGATGGTGCGCACCGGCAACAGCGCCGTCATCGCGATGATGGCCGATGCGGTCAACCTCATCGCGGCGGGCGAAGTCATGCAGCTCGGCAACATGCACGACCCGGACGTGGACGAGCCGCGCTACTACCGCGTCATCGAACTCAAAACCGCCGTACTGTTTGCCGCCGCCTGCAAAACCGCCGGACTGCTTGCTGGCCTTCCCGAAGCGCGCAGCGAACAGCTCGCCGTGTACGGCCGCAAACTCGGCATGGCCTTTCAAATCATGGACGATCTGCTCGACTACACTGGCGACGAAGCGCTCATCGGCAAATCACTCGGCGACGACCTCGCCGAAGGCAAACCGACCTTGCCGCTCATCCGCGCGCAACAGCAACTCCCCGCCGCAGGAAAACAACGCCTGCGCGACATCATCGAAGCGGGCGACCGCGAGGCGATTGGCGAAGTCATCGCCCTCCTGCAGGCAACCGACGCCCTGCCCTATAGCCGTCAAGCGGCGGAACGCCTTGCCCATGAAGCGGTGCAGGCGTTGACCGCATTCCCTGACAGCGCCTACAAGGACGCGCTTTTTTCGCTGGCGCAACGCACCACCGAACGCGAGCGCTAAAACCAATAACGGTGCGCCAACACCGCGCTCATGATGAGCGACATGGCAATCACCGCCGGGCGTATCAATCGGTTTCCCTTGCTGATAATCAGCCCGGCGGCGAGACGCGCGCCGAGGATTTGTCCGACGGCCATCGCAACCCCCGCCAGCCAGACGATTTTCCCACCGATGAGGAAAACCAGCAGCGAGACCAGATTGGTGGTCGCGTTGTAGGCTTTCGCTTCAATCGTCGCATTCTGCAGGGTGTAACCGCGCAGGGAAATCAGCGCCAGCATGAAGAAACTGCCGGTGCCGGGCCCGAGAAAACCGTCGTAAAAACCGATGGGCAGCGCCGCCGCGAGGGCGAATTTTCCGTATGGCAACCGCGCCTCACGCGCTACCGAGCCAAGCGACGGCATAAAGATAAAAATCAGCGCGACCACCGCCAACAGCAACGGCAGCGCCTGTTGCAGCGCTTCTTTCGGCAGATATTGCACCGTCAGCGTGCCGCAAGCGGCGCCGAGCGCGCAGGCGGCGATGCCCGGCAACAGGCGGCGGAACTGGATTTGCCCGCGTTTGACGAAATACCACGTCGCCAGCAGCGTGCCGCAGCTTCCTTGCAACTTGTTGGTGGCGAGCGCCGCGTCCGGCGGCAGCCCGGCGAGCAGCAGCGAGGGAATGGTCAGCATGCCGCCGCCACCCGCGAGGGTATCCACGAAACCGGCAACGATGCCGACCAGCGTCAGCAGTGCGAGAATCCAGAACGGCAGTTCAGCAAGCATCGTCATCTCCCGCCATCCACTGATCCAGTTGCGCCACCAGCGCGGGCAGCCCTTCCTTTTTCAGACTGGAAAACATCTGCACGGAAAACGGCGCGTGCCAGTTGGCCAGCTCGCCGCGTACCGCCTGCAACTGCTTGCCCGCCGCGCCGCGACTGAGCTTGTCCGCCTTGGTCAAAAGAATATGCGCGGGCAACTGCCGCTCGGCGCAGCATTCCAGCATACGGATATCCAAGTCCTTCATCGGATGGCGGATATCCATTAAGAGGACAATACCGCGCAGCACCGCGCGCGTCAGCAAATAGCGCCCCAACAGCGCCTGCCAATGCGCGCGCATCTGCTCCGGCACCTCGGCATAACCATAGCCCGGCAAATCCACCAGATAACAACCCGCCTCCGGTAACGCGAAATAATTGATGAGCTGCGTCCGCCCCGGCGTGCGTGACACCCGCGCCAGCGCTTTTTGATTGGTGAGCGTATTTAACGCGCTGGATTTACCGGCGTTGGAACGCCCGGCGAAGGCGATTTCGATGCGCGCATCGGCGGCGAGTTGATCCTCGCGGTTGGCGGAAAAGGCAAAGCTGGCCTGCTGGTAACGGTTATTCATCTTTAGTAAAATGCGGGAAAATTCACCTGAATATATCAGGCATCCAGCAAACAACAAAAGAAAAATCTTGCGGAGCAAGTCATGAAAAAAGGCATTGTGACAATTCTATTGGGCAGCATCGCTGTCTGGGCGCAGGCGGCAGACCTCAAGGCCGGGGAAGAAAAGGCGATGGTATGCGTCGCCTGCCACGGCCCCGGCGGCGTCAGCGCCAACCCGGACTGGCCGTCATTGGCCGGACAGGGGCAAAAATACATTGAAAAACAACTCAAAGATTTCAAAAGCGGCGAGCGTCCGAACATGGTCATGCAGCCGCAGGCAGGCATGCTTTCTGACGAAGACATCGTGAACGTTGCCGCCTACTTCGCCGCCCAAACCCCGCCGCAGGCGACCACCGAAGGCGCGGGCGACAACCCCGAAGAACTGCTCGCCCTGGGCGAAGCGCTTTACCGCGGTGGCGACATGAGCAAAAACGTCCCTGCCTGCATGGCCTGCCACGGCCCGACCGGCGCGGGCATCGAACCGGCCGCCTTCCCGCGCATCTCCGGCCAGCACGCCAAATACACCCGCACCCAGCTGGATGCCTTCCGCACCTCGGCACTGATTGACCAACAGGCGAGCGAAACCGACCGCGCATCGCTGGTCGTGCGCGCCAATGATCCGAACGGCATGATGCGCGACGTCGCCGAAAAACTGACACCGAAACAAATCGAAGCGGTGGCGCGCTACATGCAGGGGCTGCATTGATTGCGTAACGACGAGCAGTGGTGGCGCCAGCCGCTACACCGCCTCTCCGACAAACAATGGGAAGCCCTCTGCGACGGATGCGGACTGTGCTGCCTGAACAAAATGGAAGACATTGATACGGGAGAAGTGTACTTCTCCCGTGTTGCTTGCAAACTGCTGGACATCAAAACCGGGCGTTGCCGCGACTATCCCTGCCGCCAGCAACACGTCCCGGACTGCCTCTCGCTGCGGGAAATGAAACGCCACGAATACAGCTGGCTGCCGCCAACCTGTGCCTACCGCCTGCGGGCAGAAGGCAAAAATCTGCCGCCCTGGCACTACCTCATCTGCGGCGACCGGCAGGAAGTGCACCGCCGCTACCGCAGCGTGCGCCACTTCGCCCTGAGCGAAGCTGACGGCCACGCCATTGATGACCATCTGCTCTATCGACTAGAAGACATACTCGGAGAAGGAGACCAGGAACCATGACCAACCCATCCGTACTCATACTGCGCATCACCGCTGCCATCCTCATCATCCTCGTCATCGCCGTTACCGCGCTTGCCATCCGGCGCAACCGGCGGCGCGAACGCGACCGCCACGACGGCCACCCGCGCTACCGCAGTTCCAGCCTGGACAGCGGCATCGGTCTGCCGGATGACGGCGTTACCGACTTTGAAGCGGGCGGCGTCGAAATGCACAAAACCAGCCGTTTGAATCCCGGCTTCTTCAGCGGCGGCAAAGCGCCCGAACCGCCCAAGCCGCGCGGCAAACCGCCGGAGCACCTCATCCCCCTCACCATCATGGCACCGCAGGGACAGCCCTTCAGCGGCAAAACCGTCGCCCGCCTCGTGCAGAACTTCGGCCTGCAATACTCGCCCAACCACACCTACGAACTGCTCACCGCTGGCGGACAAGAAATCTTCTGCACCCTGCTCAACGTCCGCCGCCCGCCGACCTTCCCGGAGCAGCTCGACAGCCGCGACGCGAGCTACGAAGGCTTGCTGCTCGTGCTGCAACTGCCGGTCAGCCAAAAGCCGGTGGAAGACTGGGAAACCTACATCGCGCTTGCCCACGAAATGAGCGAGAACTGCGGCGGCAAACTGAGCGACCACAACCGCCGCCCGCTAAACGAGCGCGACCTCGAACGCCTGCGCAAAAGCGTCGAAGCCTACGAGCTTGAATACCTCAACTGGCTGCGCCGCCAGAGCTGACTTTTCCACACACCGCCCGCATCTGCGGGCGGTAGCGTCTATATTGCCCGCCCTTCCCCACCATGACCGACACCACCCGCCTTGCCGCCCTGCGCGAAGAAATCCGTGCGCACGACCACGCCTACTACGTCCTTGATAATCCGCTGATTGCCGACGCCGAATACGACGCGCTGCTGCGCGAGCTGCGCGCGCTTGAAGCCGCGAGCGGCGAACCCGTCCCCGCCGATTCGCCCAGCCAGCGCGTTGGCGGCAAGGCAGATGGCGCTTTTGCCCCGGTGGCGCACGCCGTGCCGATGCTGTCGCTGGATAACGTCTTCAGCGAAGAGGAATTTGCCGCCTTCGTCAAGCGCTTGCAGGAGCGGCTTGACCATGATGAGCTGCTGCTTTCCGCCGAGCCGAAGTTCGACGGCCTTGCCATCAGCCTGCGTTATGAAAATGGTGTCCTCACCCGCGCGGCGACCCGTGGCGATGGCGCGACCGGCGAGGACGTGACCGCCAATGTACGCACCATCCGCGCCATTCCGCTGCGCCTGCTCGATGCCACGCCGCCTGCCGTCATCGAAATTCGCGGCGAGATTTATATGCCGAAGGCCGCCTTTGCCGCGTTGAACGCTGCAGCAGAGCGCGACGGCGGCAAGACGTTTGCCAACCCGCGCAACGCCGCCGCCGGCAGTCTGCGCCAGCTCGACCCCGCGATTACCGCCAGCCGCCATTTGAGTTTTTATGCCTACGGCCTCGGCGCGCACGACGGCTACGCCCTGCCCGCCACGTACAGCGCCCTGCTCGCGCAATACCGCGACTGGGGCGTGCCGGTCTGCCCGCTGCAAGAAAGCCTCAGCAGCGCGGCCGCCGCCGTCGCCTACATGGACGCGCTCGGCAAGAAGCGGCACGACCTGCCCTATGAAATCGACGGCGTCGTGTACAAGGCCGACCGCTACGCCGACCAGCAGGCGGCGGGCTTCGTCTCGCGCGCGCCGCGCTGGGCGATTGCCTGGAAATTCCCGGCGGTGGAGAAAACCACCGTGGTGGAGGCGATTGACGTGCAGGTTGGCCGCACCGGCGCCGTTACCCCGGTGGCGCGGCTGCGCCCGGTGGAAGTCGGCGGCGTAACCGTCACCAACGCCACCCTGCACAACGCCGACGAAGTGGCGCGCAAGGACGTGCGCGTCGGCGATACCGTCTTCGTGCGCCGCGCGGGTGACGTCATCCCGGAAATCGTCAAAACCGTACTGGAGGCGCGCCCGGCGGACAGTCAGCCGTTTGCCATGCCGACGCATTGCCCGGTGTGCGAATCCGAAATCATCCGCCCCGAAGGCGAGGCGGTGGCGCGCTGCTCCGGCGGGCTGCATTGCCGCGCGCAGCGGGTGCAGGCGCTGATTCACTTCGCCTCGCGCAAGGCGCTGGACATCCAGGGACTGGGCGACAAGCTGATAGAGCAACTGGTGCAGGACGGGCGCGTGCATAGCCCCGCCGACCTCTTTGCCCTCACCCTTGCGGATTGGGCGGCGCTGCCGCGCATGGCGGAAAAATCGGCGCAAAACATCTTGGCGGCGCTGGAAGCGGCGAAGGCGACCACCCTGCCGCGCTTCATCTACGCGCTCGGCATCCGCGAAGTGGGCAACGTCAGCGCCGAACTGCTCGCGCGCCACTACCGCGAACTGCCCGCGCTGCTCGCCGCCAGCGAAGACGACCTGCAAGCCATTGACGGCATCGGCCCGGTGATGGCGCAGTACATCCGCCACTTCTTCCTGGACGACGCCAACCGCGCGGTGATTGCCGCGCTGCAAGCGGCGGGCATCCATTGGCCCGTCGTCGAAGCGCCGGTGATTGCCGCCGACAGCCCGCTCGCCGGCAAGACGGTAGTCATCACCGGTACCCTGCCGACAATGACGCGCGACGAAGCCGCGGCGCACATCGCCCGCCTCGGCGGCAAAACCGCGAGCGCCGTCTCGAAAAAAACCGACTACCTGCTCGCAGGCGACAAGGCAGGGAGCAAGCTGGAAAAGGCGCAGTCGCTCGGCGTCGCCATCATTGACGAGGCGCAACTGCTGGCGTGGTTGGAGCCGTAGGGTGGGGCTTGCCCCACCGCTTCACCGAACATCCCCATTCAACATCCGCGCCCTCGCGGCGCACGCTTACAACCGCTATGGAAATTCCCGGCATTACCGACAAAAAGGAAAACACATGAACCCTGAAAAACCGCATAAGCTCGCCGTCCTCATTGATGCCGACAATGCCTCCGCCAGCGCCGTTAGCGGCCTCTTCGCCGAAATCGCCAAATACGGTATCGCCAGCGTCAAGCGCATCTACGGCGACTGGAGCCGCCCCGAACCGCAAGGCTGGAAAAAAGACGTGCTGCTCAAGCACGCGCTCGTCCCGGTACAGCAATTCGCCTACACCACAGGCAAGGACGCGACCGACATGTGCCTTATCATTGACGCCATGGAACTGCTCTACAGCGGTATCTTCGACGGCTTTTGCCTCGTCTCCAGCGACAGCGATTTCACCCCGCTCGCCAATCACATTCGTTCCCGTGGTCTGACTGTGTACGGCTTTGGCAAGCGCAATACCCCGGAAGCCTTCCGCCAGTCCTGCGACCGCTTCATCTACCTCGAAAACCTGCAAGACGAAGCGGCCGGCGCCGACAAACCCGCTGCGGAAACCAGCGCAACCCCGCCTGTGGCGAGCGGCGAAAAATCGGCCTCGCCGCTGCGCAAAACGCTGGATGGCACGCTGCGCAGCCTGCTTTACAAGGCGGTGAAAGACAGCACCGACGAAAGCACCGGCTGGGCATTCGTCGGGCAAATCGGCACCTATCTCAGCCAGACCCAGCCGGATTTTGATACCCGCAGCTACGGCTACGGCAAACTCTCCTCCATGCTCAAAGCGCTGGGCGGCCTGCAATTCCGCCACGACGACGCCAGCCGCATGTACTGCCGCAAAATCCCCTACAGCGAGCTGATTAAACTCCTCAGCAACGACGCCCTGCCCAAATTCCAGAACAAAGAAGGCTGGGTAAAGATACCGGCGCTGGAAAAATACCTCGCGCCGCGCTGGTCGTATAAGGAATACGGTTTTGCCAGCTTTATGGCCTTGCTGGAAACCGTGCACAATCTGGAAATCCAGGGCGACAGCGTGCGGATGACGCCGCCGGTCTCGCCGGAAAAGGTCTGAAGCAAAAGCAGGGCGCCAAAAGCGCCCTGTTTTTTTTGCTATCTGGATGCCTCGCGGTTGTTGGGTTATGCGCTACGCGCTAACCCAACCTACGAACTGAAAACAACGCCATAGGGTGCACCCAGTCACGAAACACCGTATGAGGTTTTCGGAGGATTGTTATATAGCGGCATGATTCAAACGACCGCAAACGCCGGATGCTGCAACAATTCCGCTTTTTTCGCCGCATAACCGGCGGCATCTATCGCGCGGGTCGCGTTTTCTATTAGGCGGACGCGGAATCCGGCGGCGAGCGCGTCCTTGATGCTGTAATAGACGCAATAGTCGGCGGCAAGCCCTGCAACATCAATATCCGTCACCCCGCAGGCGTGCAGCCAGGCGGCGAGTTGGGTGTTGTGGCGCTGGCCGTTGTCGCAGAAGGCGCTGTAGCTGTCGGTGTGTTTATCCATGCCTTTGCGGAAGATGGCGGCGATGCGGCGCGTATCCAGCGCCGGATGCAGCGCGGCGCCATCGCTGCCCGCAATGCAGTGTTCCGGCCACAGGGTTTGCGCGAGGCCGTGCAGGGTGATGTTGTCAAACGGCTGTTTGCCGGGATGGGCGCTGGCGAAACTTTCGTGTCCGGCCGGATGCCAGTCTTGTGTGGCGACAATCAGCGGGTAGTCGTCCATGAGGGCATTGACGGGGGCGATAATCGCATCGCCATCGGCGACGGCTAAAGCGCCGCCGGGCATGAAGTCGTTTTGGATGTCGATGAGCAGTAGGGCACGCATAGGTTTCTCCGGTTGTGCATGGTGTGTGGGGGAAAGCGCTGATTGTCGGCCGCTCAATTCACTGGCAGGCTGATGCCGGTGAGTTTTTTGTAGAGCGAGACGGCGTAGCTGTCGGTCATCCCCGCGATGTAGTCGCAGACGCCGAGCAGTTTGCGGTAGAGGGTGTCGCGGCCTTTTTGGTAGCGCTCGGGCAAGAGCGCGAGAATCATCTGGTCGGCGCGCGCGTGGTGGTCGCGGCCGTGGGTGTTGGCGACCGCCTGGCAGTAGGTTTGCATCAGCCCCGTCAGGACGCGGTGTCCGGCGATTTGTACTTCTACCACCGGGCGGCTGATGTAGATGTGTTTTTCGGCGTAGGCGCGCAGGGCGGCGAGTTTGTCGATGGACGGGATGGTTTTCAGCAGCGGTTCGTCGCGCGCGCCGGCGAGCAGCGCCGCTTCGTTTTCTTGAAAGACGGCGACGGTTTCGTGCACCAGGCGGCCAATGGCTTTGGCACGCAGGTAGGCGAGCTGGTCGCTTTTGCTGTCCATCGCGGCAAGGCGGGCGCCATCGGCCATGTCGCCCGCGAGGTCGGCGAGCAGTTCGTAGGCGGTGCGGTGTTCGATTTGCCGGATTTGGTAGGCGTCTTCGATGTCCACGATGAGGTAGCAGATGTCGTCCGCCGCTTCCATCAGGTAGGAGAGCGGGTGGCGCTGCCATGCCTGGCCACTGTCGCCACGCGGCGGGATGCCAAGCGCCCGGTAGATGGCGGCGAAGTCTTCGAGGTCGTCCTGATAGACGCCGTTCTTTTTGTAGGGGTTTTTGTAGGCGGTGGCGGGGTATTTGCTCGCCGCCGCCAGGGTCGCGGCGGTCAGGCGCAGGCCACCGTGGTTGTCCGGGCTTTCGAGGCGGTTGGTGATGCGGAAGCCTTGCGCATTGCCTTCGATGTTGAGCAGGTCGGCGCGCTGCGCGTCGTTGTCAAGGCGTTCGAGGATGTTGCCCGCTTCTGTGCTTTGGAAGTAGTCGCGCATCGCCTGTTCGCCGAAGTGGCCGAAGGGCGGGTTGCCGATGTCGTGCGCGAGGCAGGCGGCGGCAACGATGTCGCCGATGTCGGCGGCGTGGATGTTGTGCCGCGCCAGTTCGGGATTTTTTTCCAGTAGCCAGGTGCCGACGCTGCTGCCGAGGCTGCGGCCGACGCAGGAGACTTCGAGCGAGTGGGTGAGGCGGGTGCGGACGTAGTCGTTTTTTTCCAGCGGGAAGACTTGCGTTTTGTCTTTCATGCGGCGGAAGGCGGCGGAGAAGATGAGGCGGTCGCCATCGCGCTGGAAATCGGAGCGCACCGAGGGTTCGGGGCAGGCGGCCTGGCCGATGCGGTAGGTGGAGAGCAGTTGCGTCCAGTTCATGTGGGTGTCCGTGGGGAAAGCGCCGATTCTAGCGCATTTGCCGCGAGGAATGGCAACCGGCTCAAGTGGTTGCCGAGATGGCGGTTTGGTCGTTGGCGTTGCCTGGCCGATTCGTGTTAAATGGCGGTTTTCCCACGGAGGTTTTTATGTTTACTTTATTCAGGTCTTTTTTCCGCCTTGGTGTGTTGTTGACGCTTGCCGGTTTTGTCGTCGGTTTTATGCGCCTGACGGATTTGTCGCTCGCTTTTGTTTTGTTGGCATTCGCCGCCGTTTATTTGGGCTGGTCGGTGTGGACGGCGAACAAGTCTTCCGGTTATGAGCATCCGCGCGAATGTTTCGCCGATATTTTGGGCGATATTTTTACGTATTCGTTGTTGTTGGCAGGGCTTTGTTTCTGGCTGCTCGCGCCGAAGTATTTGCCGCTGGTGCAAACCTTGCCGCCGAATCATTATTGGATTCTCACCGCGTTTTTAGGGGCGATGATTGGTGTCACGTTTATTGAGATGTTGATTACGGTACACACCTGCCTGATTGCCATGTGGCGGCAAAATCCGATTACGCTGACCCGCTGATGGGCATTCAAAAAAACCGCCAGAGTTGGCGGTTTTTTTATGGGCGGCGTAGTTTTTTCATGGTGGGGCAAGCCCCACCCTACGCTTGGTTTTGGGTTTTATTGTGCTGGCGGGATGTTAATCGGCAGGCTCTGGAACAGATAGCCGTCGAATTCAGGCGCGTCCACGTCCGAGAGCGCGAGCAGGGTTTGGCGCACGTTTTCCAGGTGTTGCCACATGGCGTGGCGCGCGGCGACCGGGTCTTTGCGCTTCAAGGCGTTGAGGATGACGCGGTGGTCTTCCAGCCAGCGCTGCCAGTAGGTGGTGTGGGTGATGTGGCGGTGCAGTTGTTCCCACATCGGGCTGGCGCGGCGTTGCAGCCAGAGGCGGTTGACGCTTTCTGCCAGCACGCTGTTTTGTGTCGCCTGGGCGACGCGCAGGTGGAATTGTTCGTCGCTGCTGTAGTCGGTGATGCCATCGCGCGCTTCTTGTTCCTGGATTTGCAGGATGCGTTGCAGCGCGTCGATGTCGGCTTTGGTGACGGTCAGCGCGGCGACTTCGGCGATGCTGCTTTCCAGCACTTGCCGCGCTTGCATGAGTTCAAACGGGCCGATGTCGCTGTCGTCGGTTTTCGGTGTGCCGTCATCGGGCAGGCGGGTGATGTACACGCCTGAGCCTTGCCGCACTTCGACGAGTCCCTGGATTTCCAGCATGATGAGCGCTTCGCGCAAAAGCGCGCGGCTGACGTCGAGTTGTTCGGCAAGTTGGCGTTCGGCGGGCATTTTGTCGCCGACGCTAAAGCCGCCGCGCTGGATGATTTGGCGCAGTTCGGCGGCAACTTCGGGATAACGGCGGCTGGTAGCAATTTGGGTCATGGTTGCAGGTCAGATGTAGTTTTTTGTGCGGCGCAGGTCGGTGATGAGCAGCGGGTTGTCGGCACGCATCCGCGCGATCAGCGCTTCGCAGCGGTCGGTATGTAAAACGGCAGTTATTGTACGCCGCGCGGGAAAACTGGCAAACCACCTTGTAATGAAAACGGGCAGTTAGGTTTTTTCCTTAACTGCCCTGCGCGAGTATTCCGGCTGCGGTGGGCAAGCCCCACCCTACGCGGTCAGGTTATTTCGGCGCTTTTTCTTTGATGCGTTTGATGAGGTCGGCGGCCTGCGGCGAGGCTTTGGTGGCTTCTTCGTGCATCGGCAGGACTTTGGCGGCGAATGCGGCGGTATCAACGTCTTCAACGAAGGTCACGCCCAGTTTTTCTTTGGCTTCTTTGATGACTTTTTCGGTGTTTTCCGCCCAGAGTTGTTTTTGCAGCATCATGGATTCGCGTCCGGCTTTTTTGATGGCCTGTTGTTGTTCCGGGGTGAGTTTGTCCCAGTCTTTAGTGCTCATGACGAGGACGTCGGGAATCATGGTGTGGCGGTCGTAGCTGTAGAATTTTGAGACTTCGCCGTGGCGGTTGTCGACCAGTGCGGATTCGTTGTTTTCCGCGCCGTCCACGACGCCTTGTTGCAGCGCGGTGTAGAGTTCGCCAAAGGCGATGGGGGTCGGGTTGGCGCCGAGCAGTTCGACCATTTTCACTGCGGTCGGGCTGGGCTGGACGCGGATTTTCATGCCTTTGAGGTCGTCCGGGGTTTTGATGGCTTTGCCGGCGTAGAAGGAGCGGCTGCCCGCGTCGTAGTAGGTGACGCCGATGAAGCCTTTGTCTTTGGAGGCATTCAATACTTCATCACCAATGTCGCTGGTGAGCACGTCGTAGTAGTGCTGTTCGTTTTTAAAGATGTAGGGCAGGTTGAAGACGCCGTAGAGCGGCTCAAATGCTTCGAGTTCGGCGGCGTTGCTTTTCGCCAGCGCCAAGCCGCCGCTTTGTACGAGTTCAACGGATTCGCGCTGTGTGCCGAGCTGGGCGTTGGGGTAGATGCGGATTTTGACTTCGCCGTTGGTGTATTCCTTCACTTTGTCGGCGAAGGCTTCCATCGCTTTGTGAACGGGGATTTCTTTGCTTTGGTTATGGCTCAGTTTGAGGGTGACGGCGGCTTGCGCACTGAAGGCAAGTGAGGCGACGGCTGCGGCGAGCAGGGCTTTTTTGAGGTTCTTCATGTGATTCTCCGGTGAAGTGTTGTGAAATTCAGGTGATGAAATGGTGATAGGTGTATATTGCCGCGCTACTCGACCAATGTCAAGCTCTGGTTGACCAATTATTCAAGACTGGTTAAACTGCATTTGTCGCGCGTTGCGCCCCGCTTCTTTTTTCTTTTATCTGGGAGAACCTGCCATGTCTGAAACTCCGTCTGTGTTGCCGCGTTCGCGGCTGGATGCGCTTGCTTTGTGGGTGCAAAGGGTCAATGGTTTTGTTTTGACGGTGCTGGCGTTCGCGCTGGTCGCGTGTGTGGTGTGGCAGGTGGCCTCGCGCTATGTCACCAGCACGCCGAGCACGGTGACTGACGAGCTGGCGCGTTTTATTTTTATGTGGGTCGGGCTTTTGGGCGCGACGCAGGCGTCGGCGCTGAAGCAGCATCTGGCGATTGATTTGCTCGCCATCAAGCTCAAGGGCGGCGCGAAACGCGCGCTGAATCTGGTCATTGAGTGCTGCATCATGTTGTTCGCCACGCTGGTGATGATTTATGGCGGCTGCCTGCTCACCGCCAAGACGTTTGCCAACGCGCAGGTGACGCCCGCGTTGCAGGTGCCGATGGGCTATGTCTATCTGGTCGTGCCGCTTGCCGGGGCGCTGCTGGTGTTTTTCTCGCTGGTGGCAGTTGTTGATGAATTGAAGCGGGAGGGTTGAGCCATGTCCATGGAATTGTTGAGTATTGTCGTCCTCTTTGGCGTTTTTTTCCTGCTGATGTTTTTGAGCGTGCCGGTGTCGATTTCCATCGGCCTGGCGACGATTGCGACGGTGCTGCTGTCGCTGCCGTTTGACAACGCGATGTTCGTCTCCGCGCAGAAGATGATTACCGCGCTGGACAGCTTCGCCCTGCTGGCGCTGCCGTTCTTCATCCTCGCCGGGAACATCATGAACCGCGGCGGCATCGCCATGCGCCTCATCAATCTGGCGCTGGTGCTGGCGGGACGGCTGCCCGGCGCGCTCGCGCATTGCAACGTCATCGCCAACATGCTCTTCGGCTCGATTTCCGGCTCGGCAGTCGCCGCAGCAGCAGCCGTCGGCGGCACGATGGGCGAGATGGAGCGCAAGGCGGGTTACGACCCCGGCTATGCGGCGGCGGTCAATATCGCTTCCTGCCCGACCGGCCTGCTGATTCCGCCGAGTAACACCTTTATCGTCTATTCGACGATTTCCGGCGGCACCTCCGTCGCCGCCCTCTTCCTCGCCGGTTATCTGCCCGGCATCCTGATGGGACTGGGCATCATGGTCGTCGCCGGTGTCATCGCTTGGCGCAAGAAACTGCCGGTGAACGAGCGCGTGCCGCTCAACGCCGCCGTTGGCGCTTTCCTGCAAGCCATCCTGCCGCTGTCGCTCATCATCATCGTCATCGGCGGTATCGTCAAAGGCACCTTCACCGCCACCGAAGGCTCGGCGATTGCGGTCGTCTATGCGCTCTTCCTTGCGGTCGTCGTCTATCGCGAAATCAAGATCAAAGACCTGCCGAAAATTTTTTTGGATTCCATGGTGACCAACGCCATCGTCATGCTGCTCATCGGCTGCTCCTCCGGCATGAGCTGGGCAATGGCCAACGCCGACATCCCCATCATCATCGAAGAAGCCATCCTCGCTCTCTCCGAGAACAAAGTCATCATCCTGCTGACCATCAACCTGATTTTGCTCATCGTCGGCTTCTTCATGGACATGACCCCGGCCATCCTCATCTTCACCCCGATCTTCCTGCCGATTGCCGAGTCGCTCGGCGTTGACCCGGTGCATTTCGGCGTGATGATGACCTTCAACCTCTGTATGGGCATCGTCACCCCGCCGGTCGGCAGTTGCCTCTTCGTCGGCTGCTCGGTGGGCAAAGTGCGGCTGGCGCAAGTCATCCCCTACATGCTGCCGATGTACATCGCGATGATCATCACCCTGCTGCTCGTCACCTTCATCCCGAAAATCTCGCTCTTCCTGCCGCAACTGCTGATGGGCTACGGAGGCTAAACCATGCAAACCCTCAAAAACTGGACGCTTGACCACGAAAACCCGGACGGCATCACCCTCAGCGTCGAAGACCGCCACCTGCTGCACATCATCGTACTGGAAGACGACATCTGGCGCGTCTGGCTACAAAAAAACGGCGAGACAGCGCTGGACCGAACCTGGCTCATCTCGCCGCCAGCCACCCCCAACGGCGAGACCGGTCGCCCGCGCGCGAGCCGCGACGGCTTTACCTGCCCGCCCGTTACCATCAGCGAAACCGCCGACGGTCTCACCGTCAGCGGTAGCCGCCTGCGCCTGCACATCCGCCGCCCGCTACAACTCATCTGGGAAGCGTTAGAACACGGCGCATGGCAGCCGCTTGCCGCCGACCGCCCGACCGGCGCCTACGAACTCGGCCGCCGCCGCGATGACATCGCCCACTACATGACGCATGACGACCGCGACCGCTATTACGGCCTCGGCGAAAAAGCGGGCACCATCGACCGCAGCGGCAAAAAATACCAAATGCGCAGCCTCGACGCGCTCGGCTACAACGCCGAAACCACCGACCCGCTCTACAAACACTGGCCGTACTACCAAGTACGCAGCGCGGCGGGGGCGCACTACGGCGTGTTCTACGACAACCTCAACACCGCCCGCTTCAACATGGGCAACGAAATCGACAACTACCACCCGCGCTACCGCAGCTACCACGCCGAAGGCGGCGACCTCGACTACTACCTCATCCACGGCGAAAACATCGCCGCCGTCACCAAACGCTTCCTGCACCTGACCGGCAAAAACACCTTCCCGCCCAAATGGAGCCTCGGCTACTCCGGCTCCACCATGAGCTACACCGACGCCCCGGACGCCCAACAACAACTACAAAAATTCATCGCGCTGTGCCGCGAACACGCCATCCCCTGCGACAGCTTCCAACTCTCCTCCGGCTACACCAGCATCAACGGCAAACGCTACGTCTTTAACTGGAACCGCGACAAAATCCCCGACCCGAAAGCACTCGCCCAAACCTTCCGCGATGCGGGCATCCGCCTCGCCGCCAACATCAAACCCTGCCTGCTGCACGACCACCCGCGTTACCGCGAAGCCGCCGCAAAAAACCTGTTCGTGCAAGACAGCGACAGCGGCGCGCCAGAAACCTCCATGTTCTGGGACGCCGAAGGCTCACACCTCGACTTCACCAACCCGGCAACCGGACAATGGTGGCGCGACAACGTCAAAGCACAACTACTCGACCTCGGCATCGGCTCAACCTGGAACGACAACAACGAATACGAAATCTGGGACGGCGACGCACGCTGCCACGGCTTCGGCACACCCATCGCCATCCGCCACATCCGCCCGCTGATGCCGCTGCTCATGATGCAAAACTCCTGGCGGGCGCAACGCGAACACAACCCGCACGAACGCCCCTACCTCATCTCGCGCAGCGGCTGCCCCGGCCTACAACGCTACGTCCAAACCTGGAGCGGCGACAACCGCACCAGCTGGCACACCCTCAAATGGAACATCCGCATGGCCGCGGGCATGAGCCTCTCCGGCATGTACCACATCGGCCACGACATCGGCGGCTTCGCCGGGCCAAAACCCGACGCCGAACTCTTCCTGCGCTGGATCCAAAGCGCGCTGCTCCTGCCGCGCTTTACCATCCACTCCTGGAACGACGACCACACCGTCAACGAACCGTGGATGCACCCATCCATCACCGCCGCAGTGCGCGACGCCATCCGCCTGCGTTACCGCCTCATCCCCTACCTCTACACCCTGCTGTGGCAGGCAGCAACCCAAGACGAAGCCATCGTCCGCCCGACCTTCCTCGACCACGAACATGATGAGGCCACCTACGCCGACACCGACGACTACCTGATCGGCCGCGACCTCCTCGTCTGCCCCGTCACCGCGCCCGGCATGCGCGCACGCGACATCTACCTGCCGGACAACACCCTCGGCTGGTACGACTACCACAGCGGCGAGTACCACAGCGGCGGACAAACCATCCGCGTGCAAGCCCCCTTGGAGCGTCTGCCCTTATTCGTGCGCGCGGGCAGCATCATCGCCGAAGGCGCGCTCATGCACGCCGACAGCCCCGCCACCGATACCGAACGCACCCTGCGCCTCTACCCGGCCAAAGGCAACGAAAAAAGCGAAGGCACCCTCTACGACGACAACGGCACCGCCGCAGACGGCGAACACTGGCAACTACACTGGCGCCTGCACGGCCACGGCGACGAACTCTACCTGCGCCTCGACGCGAGCGGCGACTACCAACCCGCCTACCTCGACAACCTGCGCGTCACCCTGCCGCCGAATGAGACCCGCCGCCTCATCATCAGCGGCAACCTCGCCGTACAACAAACGTAGCGTAGGGCAAGCCCCACCATAAAAAACCGGCAGCACGCGAACCTATCGCGACAACCGCGTAGGGTGGGGCTTGCCCCACCATAAAAAACCGGCAACACGCGAACCTATCGCGACGACCACGTAGGGTGGGGCTTGCCCCACCATGAAAAACCGGCAGCACGCGAACCTATCGCGACAACCGCGTAGGGTGGGGCTTGCCCCACCATAAAAAACCGGCAGCACGCGAACCTATCGCGACGACCACGTAGGGTGGGGCTTGCCCCACCATGAAAAACCGGCAACACGCGAACCTATCGCGACAACCGCGTAGGGTGGGGCTTGCCCCACCATGAAAAACCGGCAACACGCGAACCTATCGCGACGACCACGTAGGGTGGGGCTTGCCCCACCATGAAAAACCGGCAACACGCGAACCTATCGCGACGACCACGTAGGGTGGGGCTTGCCCCACCATGAAAAACATATTTGAATTGCGCAGTGGGCTTGCCCACTACAAACCCGCCATCAGCACCGGAAACACCATGCCAAACTACCGTCGCGACTACACCAAAGGCGGCACCTACTTCATCACCGCCGTCCTGCAAGACCGCCGCTGCGACTGGCTCACCCGCCACATCACCGCATTTCGCACAGCATGGCAGGAAACCGCTAGCCGCTACCCCTACAAAACCATCGCCATCACCATCCTGCCCGAACACTTCCACGCCATCCTGCAACTCCCAGAAGACGACGACAACTACTCCATGCGAATCAGCGCCCTGAAAAGCGCCTTCAGCCGCCGCCTCCCGGCGCACTACCGCAACCCCAATCCGAGCCAACAAAACAAACAAGAAACAGGCATCTGGCAACGGCGCTTCTGGGAACACCGCATCCGCGACGAATCCGACCTACAGCGGCACGTTTTCTACACCTACTACAACCCGGTCAAACATGGCTACGTCCGGCGCGTCATTGACTGGCCGTACACATCGTTCCATCGCGACGTACAGCGAGGTCTGTTTCCACCCGACTGGGGCGGTGAAATTGAACCCGGCATCCGCAACCTCTACCCGGAATAACAAAACCCGTTTACCCACGGTGGGGCAAGCCCCACCCTACAGCCCGGAGAAACCATATGCCACATAAACACATCAAAAAAAACGGCAAGCTCCTGAGCCATGAAGAACTGACAGCACAACTGCTGGCACAACCCGGCGTTGCTGAAGAAATTGCGCGCCTAAACCGCGAAGAATACGCCCTGCTTGATCAAGCACTCACCGCGCGCAAATCTTCTGCCGTAACCCCGTAGGGTGGAGCTTGCCCCACCCTACCCTTCCCCAAAACCCCGGAGCCCTCCATGCAAACCTTCCTTACCGACGACTTCCTCCTGCACAACGACACCGCGCGCGTCCTCTACCACGACCACGCCAAACACCAACCCATCTACGACTACCACTGCCACCTGCCACCGGCAGACATCGCCGCGAACCGCCAATTCGCCGACCTCACCGCCATCTGGCTTGAAGGCGACCACTACAAATGGCGCGGCCTGCGCACCCTCGGCATCGCCGAACGCCTCATCACCGGCAACGCCAGCCCGCGCGAAAAATTCCAAACCTACGCCGAAGCCGTGCCGCACTTCATCGGCAACCCGCTCTACCACTGGACGCACCTCGAACTCAAACGCCCCTTCGGCATCACCACCCTCCTAAACGGCGACACCGCACAAAGCGTCTGGGACGAAGCCAACGCCCGCCTCGCCGAACCCGCCTTCACCGCGCGCGGCATCCTCGAACAAATGAACGTCAAAATGGTCGGCACCACCGACGACCCGGTGGACGACCTCGCGCATCACGCCGCCATCGCCGCCGACCCGACCTTTAACATCGCCATCCGTCCCAGCTTCCGCCCGGACAAAGCGCTCAAAATCGAACACGGCGACTACCTCAACTACCTGCAAAAACTCGAAGCGGCGAGCGGCTACACCATCCGCCGTTTCCACGACCTGACCGCCGCCCTCGCGCAACGCCTCGACCACTTCGCCGCGCACGGCTGCATCGCCTCCGACCACGGCCTGGAAATCCTGCGCTACGCCGCCGTCCCGGACGAACAAACGCTGGATGCCATCCTCGCCCTGCGCTTCAACGACAAACCGCTGACCGACAACCAAATCGCCCGTTTCCAGAGCGCGCTGCTCGTCTGGCTGGGGCGCGAATACCACCGCCGCGGCTGGGTCATGCAACTGCACATCGGCCCCATCCGCAACAACAACAGCCGCATGTACGCCCGCCTCGGCGCAGACAGCGGCTACGACTCCATCGGCGACCGCCCCATTGCCGACAACCTCGCCGCCCTCTTGGACGCGATGGACAAAACCAACGAACTGCCGAAAACCATCCTCTACACCATCAACCCGCGCGACAACGCCCTGCTCGCTACCATGTGCGGCAACTACCAGGGCGAAGGCATCCGCGGCAAAGTGCAATACGGCTCCGGCTGGTGGTTCAACGACCAAAAAAACGGCATGATTGAACAACTGACCACGCACGCGCAGATGGGCATCCTCTCCACCTTCGTCGGCATGCTCACCGACAGCCGCAGCTTCCTCTCCTACACCCGCCACGAATACTTCCGCCGCATCCTCTGCAACCTCATCGGCGGCTGGGTCGAGGCGGGCGAAGCACCGCGCGACCTGAAACTGCTCGGCACGATGGTCGAAAACATCTGCTACGGCAACGCCGCACAGTATTTCGGCAGCTAAACCGCAACCTACAAAAAACCGCCAGTTTCTGGCGGTTTTCCTATTTTCCCTTTGGGCTTAGGGGCTGTTGACAATTCGACGAACGAGCCCCTCGCCCTCTGGGACTGGAACAGCTCGCGCAGCGACAAGTATTGCTTGCGCAGCAAGAGAGAGGGGTTGGGGTGAGGGCAGCAATCAATTGAAAAACCGGAATTTCGATTCATCAACAACATCGCCCACTCCCTCCCCGGGCCCCATGCAAAATGCGGACGCATTTTGCATGGGTACCCGCCTGCTGCGGGCTTCGCCCTGCGGGGGAGGGGGTGTGAAAAATCGCGTAGCGGCGGCGTTTAAAACGAATTGTAAACAGCCCCTAAAAACCCGTTTAATATCTGCCAGAATCCCCCGCACTCCTGCCCAAACCCATCCATGAACCCCGATCGCAACCAACTACGCCGCGACATCCGCGCCGCCCGCCGTGCCGTCCCGCCCGCCGAACGCCAGCAAATAAGCGAAACAACCGCCGCCACCGTCCTCAACTGGCTGCACGCGCGCGACGACATCCGGCGCATCGCTACCTTTCTCTCCATGCCGGAAGAAATTGACACCGCCCCGCTCAACCGTGCGCTGTGGCAGGCGGGTTATACGCTCTATCTGCCTTATGTGCGCGACAAAAACGTGCCACTACTGTGGCTGCCCTATAAAGAAGACACCCCCCTCGCGCCTGACGCCGCCGGCATTCCCGCCCCGCCCTGCCGCGACCCGCTGGAGGCGCTCGCGCTCGATGCCGTCATCACCCCGCTCGTCGCCTGGGACGCCCGCGGCACCCGCCTCGGCATGGGCGGCGGGTTTTATGACCGCACGTTTGCGCGTAAAATACCGGCCGCCAAACCGTGGCTACTCGGAATCGCTTACCCTTGTCAAGCCGTTGCGACCCTGCCGCGCCAACCCTGGGACGTGCCGCTGGATGCCGTCGCCAGCGGCGAAACCCTTTACACCTACCCACAGGAGCAACCATGAGCAAAGAACATCGCGACCTCACGCGCATCAGCCACCACACCAAAATCGTCGCCACCATCGGCCCGGCCAGCAGCGACGAAGAAACCCTCGAACACATGATCCGCGTCGGCCTGAACGTCGTGCGCTTCAACTTCAGCCACGGCGACGCCGCCTTCCACGGCGAAAACGCCCGCAAAGTACGCGAAGCCTCCCGCCGCGTTGGCCGTGAAGTCGCCATCGTCGCCGACCTGCAAGGCCCGAAAATCCGCGTCGGCGTCATCGAAGGCGGCAAAATGGAACTCGCCCGCGGCGACAAACTCATCCTCGACGCCGCCTACGAAGGCGAAGGCAAAAACCTGCGCGTCGGCCTGGACTACCGCGAACTGCCGAAAGACGTCAAAGCTGGCGACATCCTGCTCCTGGACGACGGCCTGCTCACCCTCAAAGTTGATAAAGTCATTGGCGAAGAAGTCCACACCACCGTACAGAACCCCGCTGTCCTCAAATCCAAAAAAGGCATCAACAAACAAGGCGGCGGCCTCACCGCGCCAGCGCTCACCGAAAAAGACTATCAGGATTTGAAAACCGCCGTCGCTATCGGCGCGGACTACATCGCGGTCAGCTTCGTCAAATCCGCCGCCGACATGGAGCTCGCGCGCCAGCTCGTCAGCCAGGCCGAAGACCGCGGCGAAATCCTGCCCGGCCTCATTGCCAAAATCGAGCGCGTCGAAGCCATTGAAAACCTCGAAGAAATCATCCTCGCCAGCGACGGCGTCATGGTCGCGCGCGGCGACCTCGCAGTCGAAGTGGGCAACCCGGCCGTACCTGCCCTGCAAAAACGCATCATCCGCACCGCCCGCCAACTGCGCCGCTTCTCCATCACCGCCACCCAAATGATGGAAAGCATGATCACCAACCCGGTGCCGACCCGCGCCGAAGTCTCCGACGTCGCCAACGCCGTGCTGGACGGCACCGACGCCGTCATGCTCAGCGCCGAATCTGCCGCAGGTGCCTACCCGTTTGAAACCGTGCGCACCATGGCACAAATCTGCGCCGCCGCCGAACAGGCACAAGAAGACCTGCCGTTTGAGCATACCTTCGACGAAATCCCGGTTGAGCGCATCGACCAGGGCATTGCCAACAGCGCCGTCTTCACCGCACTGCTGCTGCACGCCAAAGCCATCGTCGCCCTCACCGAAAGCGGCACCACCGCCTTCCAAATCAGTCGTTTCGGCATCAACCTGCCGATCCACGCGCTGACGCCGAGCCTCGCCGTGCAGCGGAAAATGTCCATCTACCGCAGCGTCCGCCCGGCACGACTGGACACCAGCAAAGAGCACGACGAAGCCATCCGCGAAGCCGAAGAATACCTCGTACAGCGCCGCCACCTGAAAAGCGGCGACCTCTACGTCATCACCAGCGGCTCCATGCGCAGCAGCGGTGGCACCGACGAACTGCAAGTACGCCGCACGCGCTAGGAGGCTGTTGGCAATTTGAATCTCCCTCCCCTGCAGGGCGAAGCCCGCAGCGGGGGAGGGTCGGGGAGGGGGTGTAAAAAATCGCGTAGCGACGATGTTTACAACGAATGGTCAACACGCCCTAACCCAAACAACACCCACAAAACACAGGGGGGTGAAGGCTAAAACCTTCACCCCGTTTTCATCACCAACCATCACCCGGACAAACCATGAACCTTCGCAAAACCCTGCCCCTCATCATCGCCCTCTGTGCCGCGACCGCCTTCGCCGCCGAACAGACGCCCGCAGAACCCGCCAAACCCGCTGCAAAAGCCACGCCCGTTGCCATCGAAGGCCTGCAATACAGCGACGCCAAAGAGTGCCACATCAAAATCGAAGGCCAGGACAAAACCCTGCCCGTCATCCATGCGCTCATCGCCTCGCGCGGCCTGCCCGGCAGCAACGCGGCGGAGTTGCGCATCGCCATCGGCACGGCGATTGCCAACGGCTGCGACCTGAACGAACCGGACATCGCCGGCCTGCAACCGCTCAACGCCGCCATACTCTTTAACGACGCCGAAATCGTCGCCCTGCTTCTGGAAAAAGGCGCCGACCCCTACCAGCCGATTCACAAACCGGGCAGCCAGATTGACGGCGTGAACAGCTTCGACTTCCTCAAAAAAATCGAGGAAAAAGAACAAGCGCGCCAAGGCGATAAACCCGACCGCGCGGCAGTCGCAAGCGCGCTGCAAAAATACCGCTGAACCCCGCGCGCAAAAAGAAACCGCCCCGTTTGCACGGGGCGGCGTTTTTTTGCGAGTAATGTGTCAGTTATTGTTGAAACTATTGCGTCTTCATCAGCTGGAAGGCTTCCGGGTTCGCGGTCGGGATGGCATCGCCGTTGGGCATGCGCATTTCGAGATGGTCGTTTTGCACGCGGAAGATTTTGCGCTGGCCTTCGCTGTCGATGGCGATGTGGCTGTTGTCCGGCAGCCATTCAAAGCGGCCTTCGCCGGTGCGGTCCTTGTCGTCAATGCCGAGCATGCGCGTGCGTGTGGTGTAGGTCATGTCCGGGTTCAGCACGATCATTGTCGCCACGCCTTCGCAGGCGGAACATGGCAGGATGCCCTGGTAGGTGCCTTGCCAGGCGACGTTTTTCCGCGCGTTTTCGACGACGTTTTCTTGTGGCGCGCGCATCGGGCGTTTTTCTTCGTGTTTTTTGGTGCTGGAGCAGCCTGCTAGCGCGGCTAGCAGGGCGGTAATGAGGAGGAGGTGTTTCATGTGGGGTCTCGCGGTTGATGGGCGGCTATGGTATGGATTTTCGCCCCGCGCGCAAGTATCAATATGACTACAGCTTGTTGTAATCTCGAAACAAATATTTCATGTAGCCGCGATAGTTGCGGATGCCGAGGGCGAGGCAGATTTCGCGGCAGGCGACGTAGGTGCTTTCAAAGAGGTGCGTGTCGCCGCCGAGCATTTCCCAGTACGGGCTGTGTTGCAGTTTGCGCCGCAGGTAGGGTTTCATGCCGATGATGTAGAGGTCGCCGCCGTTTTTTTGCAGCGCCTTGCGCTCGTCCAGCAGCATTTCCAGGCCGGCGATGTCGAGGCGGTTCAGTCCTTCGGCGAGGATGAGCAGGCTGCGCCCTTCGCGTTCTGCCGCCAGTTCGGCGAGGCGACTGCGCACGTGTTCCATCGAGCCGAAGAAGATGGAGCCGTCGAGACGCACCGCGCGCAGCGGCGGCGTGAATGCGGGGTCGGTCTCGCGCGCCTTGCGGTGCAGCGGCTCGAAATCGACGCCGCTTAGCATCGGGTGCGCGATTTTTTGCAGGTAGAGGACGAGCGAGAGGATGACGCCGACGTAGATGGCAAAGTCCAGGCTAAACAGCAGGGTAGAGAGGAAGGTGGCGAGGAGGATGACGGTTTCGTTGCGGCTGGTGCGCAGGGTGAGCTTGAAGCGCGGAATATCAAAGAGGTTCCAGGCGGCGAGCATGATGACGCCCGCCATCGCTGGCAGCGGCAGGTGGCGGGTGAGGCCGGGCGCGGCGATGAGGGCGGCTGCGACCAGAACGGCGGTGATGACTTGCGCCAAGGGCGTCTGCGCGCCGCTGTCGTAATTGACGCCGCTGCGGTTGAACGAGCCGGAGATGACGTAGCAGGAGCAGCAGCTGCCGATGAGGTTGCCCAGCCCCTGCCCGAAAAATTCCTGATTGCCGTCAATGCGTTGTCCGGAGCGCGCGGCAATGGCGCGAGCGATGGATACGGCGTTGATGAGGCCGAGCAGGGCGACGGCAACCGCCGCCGGTAACAACTGGCGCAGCGTCTGCCAGTGCAACGGCGGCAGTTCCAGCAGCGGCGCCTGCAAATCGAGCGCGCCGAGCATCGCCACGTTGTGTGCGGCGCCGTCCATGGCGAGCGAAAGCAGGCTGCCGGCAAGCATGCCGATGAGCATATACGGCCAGCGGCGGCGCAGACGGCGGGTGATGACCGCGACCGCAAGCGTCGTCGTCGCAATCGCCAGCGTCGGCCAATGCGTCCACATCAGCGCTTCCGCGAGCGCCACCGCGCGGTCCAAAAGCGGCAAGCCGCGCGGCAGTTGCACACCGAAGAAATCCGGCAACTGGCTGAAAATAATCAATATCCCCGCGCCCGCGGTGAAGCCGGTGACCACCGTCGGCGAGATGAAATTGACCAGCGCGCCGAGGCGGAAGACGCTGAAGGCGAGCTGTATCGCGCCGACGAGAAACATCAACACCAGCGACAGCGCGATGTAATCAGGCGAGCCGACCACCGCATACGGCACCAGCACCGTCGGCAACACCACCGACAGCGCCACCGTCGGCCCGCTCACCAAATGCCAGCTGGAGCCGAACAGCGCGGCAATCACCGCGGCAATCATCGCGCTGTAGAGGCCAAAACGCGGCGGCACCCCGGCGATGAGCGCGAAGGCGATGCCCTGCGGCAACACCAGCGTCGCCCCGGTCAGCCCCGCCCAAAAATCACCGCGGAGGGAAGCCGCCGTCGCCCGCGGCCAGCGCATCCACGGCCAGAGCATCATGAAAAAGCGCCAGAATACGAGCTCCAGCGCGGCATAAATCCTTTTCATACCACCTCTTTGCAAGGAATACAGCGGGAACAGCATAGCAATGTTTGCCGCCCGTTCAATGCTTCCTTTCGTGGCGGGGCGTCGCCCTGCGCGGAAAAAACCGCCCAGCGGTCAGCCAGGCGGTTACGCTGCGCCCATCGCGCTTACAAGCGGTAGCGGATGGCCTCGCGGTAGGTTTCTGCCAGCGCCTGATTGCGTGCCGCGCCGCCATCGAGGTTGGCCGAGTAGAACACCGGCGGATGCTGCATGCCGCTCTCGACCAGTCGGCGGCAGACTTCGACCACGATGGTGTTCAATATGGCAGCGCCGACCACGGTTGAGGTTGGCCCCACTTTTTGCGCCACGCCGGGCAGTTCGCAGACGGCGTCGCCGATGACGCCGTGGTTGTCCAGCACGATGTCGGCCAGTTCAAACAGCCGTTTGCCGCTGGAATGGCGGCTCTTGACGCTTTGCGAGTAGCGCAGGTTGGTGAGCGCGATAATCTGCACGCCTTTGGCACGCGCGGCGAGCACGAGGTCAATGGCGACCGCGTTGCGCCCGGAGACGGAATGGACAATCAGCACGTCGCCCGCGCGGAAATCCACGCCGTCGGCCAGCACGGTGCCATAACCTTCGAGCTGCTCCATGCGGCTGGTGGTGGTTACCGGTGCGCGGTTGAGCATGATTTCGCTGCCAAAGATGGGGTTGATGAGCATCAGGCCGCCCGCGCGGTAGTAGAGTTCCTCGGCGAGAATGCCCGCATGGCTCGCACCAAAGATGTAAAGCGCGCGTTTGTCGTGAATAGCGGCACAAAGCGCGGCGACCGTTGCCTCAATGGCCGCGCCTTCCGCCGCAAACGCCTCCTCCAGTATGGCAAGCACCGCTTTCTGGTAGGCGTACATGTCAGCCTCCAAAAATCAGGCCGAGGTAGTAGCTGATGACGCCGAGCAGCGAGAGGTCGTTGCCGCCGAAAATCAGAATCCAGTTCTGGATGGTGTGGCTGTAAATGGCGGCGGAAATACCGACCAGCACAATCATCAGCGCTGCGGCCGCTACGCTGCCCGCAATCGCGCCGCGCAGACCGCCCTGCCCTTCGCCAATCACCGCCGCGCCGCCGCATTCAAAGAAGCTAGTAATCACCAACGGCAGGAGCAGCACGCTAAACACGTTGAAATAATTGACGATAAGCACCAGCACGGTGGAAGTCAGCATGGCGACGACAAAGCCGATAATCACCGCATTGGGGCGGTAACCAAAGAGAATCGGCACGTCGAAAGCGGGCTTGGCACCGGGGACGATTTTCGCGGCAACGCCCTGAAACGCCGGGATAATCTGGCTGATGAGCAGCCGCACCCCGTAGAGCATCACCAACAATCCGGCGGCAAATTTCAGCCCGGCATCAATCGCCACAAAAAACAGCGTTTTGCCTTCCGGCACCAGCCCCGGCAAGAACCATCCGGCGACCAGATAAATCAGCAGCATCACCAGCGCGCCGCAGATGGAAATCTCGCGGAAAAACGAGAGATTGGGCGGCAGTCGCAAATCCTCGGTCGAGCGCGACTTGTCGCCGACCGCCCGCGCCACATAACCGGCAAAGAGCGAGAGAATGCCGGTCGGGTGGCCAATCAAAAAACTCTCGTCGCCGGTCGCATCCCAGACAAAGCGGCGCATCAACCACGGCATCAGCGACCAATACAGCGCCGACAGCACCGCACTCAGCGCCACCAGCGTCGTGCCGCGCACCCCGGCTTCCACCCCGCCCGCGACAATCACGAAGGGGAACCACCACAGCATATGCCCGGTCAAAAACACCGTCTTCACCGGCGTAAAGCGGGCGATGAGCAAATGCAGCAGCAACCCGAAAAACATACTGATGCCGACAATGCCGCCGTATTCGGCGGTAAAAGCGGCATCAGGCGGCGCGGCGGCATCGCTGACAAGCCCCATGCTGCTCTGCACCGCGGCGTTAATCGGCGCAATCGTGCCAATCAAAATCGAGACGCCCTCGGTAAGAATCACCATGCCGAAAGCCGCCATCAGCGAGCCCTTCACCACATCGGCGAGACTCTTGCGCTGCAACAACAGCCCCAGCATGGCGATGAGACCGAGCAACACCGCGGCATTGCGCAGAATATTGTTAAGGACAAAGCTGCCGACAGTATCCCAGAACGCGCTCATGACCCACCTCCGAGCAACGTGGCGAGCTGCGCCTGCACCTCGTCCTTGTCCAGATAATTGCGGACGGGCAGCACCGGCGCCTGTAGCGTGCCACGCAACTGATCCACCAACTCATAACTGGTGAAGACCGCATCCGCTTTCATCGCCTGCGCCGACGCCAAATCCGTATTCTCCACCTCGGCATCAATACCGAGCGCCGCCGCGGCCTTCTCAATCGTAAAACGCAGCACCATCGAGCTGCCCATGCCAAAACCACATACTGCAAGAAACTTCATCGTCTTCTCCTTACATCAGGGGGGATAACAAAACGACCGCAGAAGCGCGCCACGACAAACCGTCGCGCCAGCATCCCTGCGGTCGCCTGCATTGTAGCGTTATCGCGCGGGTAGTCCATATAAAGCCCCTCTCCCTCTGGGACACGCAGCGCTCGCGCGAAGCGCGAGAGAGGGGTTGGGGTGAGGGCTAAAACTGAATTTATAACTGCCTAAATTCTCTAACATTAAGCGGGCGAAGCTTTGCAGGCCGCCCCATCCCCAAGCCGCGCCGACAAACAAAACCCCATCTACAACAACACAATAAGCCCACCGCCAAACCGCCGCTATAATACGCGCCCCTCGCAGCGCACACACCCAAAAACATGCACCTCACCGCCATCCGCCTCGCCGGATTCAAATCCTTTGCCGACAACACCACCTTCCCCGTCGATGCACCGCTCACCGGCATCATCGGCCCAAACGGCTGCGGCAAATCCAACATCATCGACGCCGTGCGCTGGGTCCTCGGCGAAACCGCCGCCAAACAACTGCGCGGCCAGGCGATGACCGACGTCATCTTCGCCGGCGCGGCCAACCGGCGCGGCGCGGCACAGGCGAGCGTCGCCCTGCACTTCGACAACAGCGACGGCAAAGCGGGCGGCGCATTCGCCGACTACGCCGAACTCGTCATCGCGCGCAAAGTCCAGAGCGACGGCCAATCCCAATACAGCATCAACGGCAAGCGCGTGCGCCGCCGCGACATCGTCGAACTGCTACAAGGCACCGGCGTCGGCGCGCGCAGCTACGCCGTCATCGAACAAGGCATGATCAGCCGCATCATCGAAGCCAAACCCGAAGAACTGCGCGTCTTCATCGAAGAAGCGGCGGGCATCGCCCTCTACAAAACCCGGCGCAAAGAAAGCGAAGCGCGCATGAACGAGGTGCGCGACCACCTCACCCGCCACGACGACCGCCTGCACCAACTGGGCAAACAGCGCGACAAACTCGCGCAAGAAGCCGAAACCGCCAAAACCTGGCGGGCGCTACAAGCCCAGGCCCAAACCGCCAGCCACCAACTACAAAGCTGGCAATACCACCAACTGCACCGCCAGCACGAAGCCGCGCAAGAACAATACAGCCGCGACCGTGCCGCGCTGAACGACCTCTTCGCCCACAGCGGCATCGACGAAGCCCAAATCGCCGCCCTCGAAGAAAAACTCGCCGCCGCCAAAGCCGCGCACCACGCCGCCGAAAACGCCGCCCTACAAAGCGCCGCCCGCCTCGCCGCACTGCGGCGCGAACTCGAAAGCGGCCGGCAAAACCAACAACACCTCGCGCAAAACGCGCGCGACCAACAAACCCGCCTCGCCCGCCTCAGCCAACAACACGACGAAGACCACGAACAGGCGCAGCAGCACCAAGCCGAAATCGCCCGCCTGCAAGCCGAACTCGCCGAACGCGCGCCCGCGCTCGAAGCCGCCCGCCTCGCCGCCGAACAAGCACGCGCCGCCGCAGACCAACAGCGCCACCAACTCGACGCCCAACGCGAACACCGCCACCACGCCGAAAACCGCCACTACAGCGCCGCGCACCGCCTGAACGAAGCCCGACAACAACAAGAGCGCCTCGAACAACGCCGCGCCAGCCTACAACCCGCCGCCGACACCGACGACGACGCCCTCGAAGCCGAAACCCTACAAACCCAATACGACACCCTCGCCGAAACCCTCACCGCCCTCGAAGACGCCCAACAACAAACCGCCGCCGAACTCGCCACCGCCCAAGCCCGCTACGACCAACAACAAGCCCAAACCCGCGCCGCCCACACCCGCCACGCCCAACAACAAGCAGCGCTCGACACCCTGCGCCGCCTCCAGCCCGCGCCCCAAAACCAGCCACCCGAACTCGCCGCCGCCCCCCAACTGCTCGACCACCTGCACGTCGTGCCCGCATGGCAGAGCGCCATCGGCCGCTACCTCGGCGAGCGCCTGCACGCCGCCCTCGGCACCGAACACTGGCAAACCGCCCTCGCGCACGGCAGCGCCCAACTGGCACGCGGCAGCGTCCCCGCCGCCTGGCAAGCACACATCCAAAGCGACGCCGACCTCCACCCCTGGCTCGGCCACCTCCAACCACTCGCCGCGCACGACGCCGACATCCGCCGCGACCAACTCGCTCCCGGCGTGCAATACCTCACCCTCGACGGCAGCATCATCAGCCAAAACAGCATCCAGCCAGCAACGCGCGGCGACGACCAACTGGCGCGACAAAACCAAATCCACGCCCTCGAAGCCGAACTACAAAAAAGCGAAACCGCCCTGCAAAACCTCGAAGAAGCCGGAGCCGCCGCCGCCGAACAACTCGCCCGCCTACGCGACACCCACGCCGCCCAACAGCGCCAACACCAACAAACCGCGCAACAACAACGCGAACTCGCGCACCGCCTCGCCCTCGTCGCCCAACAACAAACACACCGCGCCCAACTGCGCGCCCAACAACAACGCGCCCTGGAAACCCTCGCCGAAGACCTCGCCGCCGCCCGCCGCCAACAACAACAAGCCCAAGAAGAAACCGACCTTGCCGCCGCCGCCCTTGCCGCCCTGCCGCCCGTTACCGCCCTGGAAACCGCCTTCCGCGCCGCCTTCCAGACCTACCAGGACGCCGACCACAGCTGGCAACAACAACAAAACGACTACCGCGCCGCCGAAGCCGCGCTCGAACAACACCGCGCCCACCTTGCCGCCGGTGACAAACAGGCACAACGCCTCGCCGCCGAACGCCTGGAAGCCGAAGAAACCCTCGCCGCCCTGCAAGAACAAAGCGAAGCACTCGCCCTCGAACTCGAAGAAAAACACCTGAGCCACGAAGCCCTCGAAGAAACCCACCAACAACACGAACAACAGCGGGCGCAGACCGCGCGCGCCGTCGAAGAACAAGCACACCACCTGCACCGCGAACAAGAAACCCTGCGCGAACGCCAACACCAGCGCGCCCTGGCAGAAGAACGCCTGAACCACCACCAAGAACACCTCGCCCAAATCCAACAACAACTCCAGCGCATCACCGCCGAACTCCTCGCCGACAACCGCGAACCGCTGGACATGGACGATGCCAACCCGCCGGACGAAGCCGCCCTGACCGCCCGAATCCGCAGCCTCAAACAACAAATGGAAGCCCTCGGCGCCGTAAACCTCGCCGCCATCGCCGACTACGACAGCGCCGACGCCGAATACCGCAGCCTCGACGACCAATGCCGCGACCTGCGCCACACCCTCGAACTGCTCGAAGAAGCCATCACCAAACTGGACAACGAAACCCGCAGCCGCCTGCAAGACACCCTGGACATCGTGAACCGCCACTTCGCCAGCCTCTTCCCGCTGCTCTTCCGCGGCGGCGAAGCCGAACTCGCCTGGACGGAGGGCGACATACTGGAAGCAGGCATGACCATCGCCGTGCGCCCGCCGGGCAAAAAAGTCAAAAACCTGAGCGTGCTCTCCGGCGGCGAAAAAGCGCTGACCGCGCTCGCCCTCGTCTTCGCGCTCTTCCGCTTGAACCCGGCGCCGTTTTGTCTTCTGGACGAAGTCGATGCCCCGCTGGATGACGCCAACGTCGGCCGCCTGAGCGCGCTTTTGCGCGAAATGGCGGGACAGCCCCAATTCATCGTCATCACCCACCGCAAACGCACCATGCAAACCTGCGACCAACTCATCGGCGTCACCATGAGCGAACCCGGCGTCTCCCGCCTCGTCGCCGTACAATTTGGCGAATAAAACGACAACCAAACCAAAACGCATAAACACCAAACCAAAAGCCATTTCCCTTCCCGTACGCTGCCACCGACAATACCGGCAACCACCAGAAGGAGAAACGCATGATTACCCCCCTCAACATCGCCCCGCTTGCCGCAGAGCGCCCCGCGACAACCCGCACCCCGCTCGATGCCTGGCTTGACAGCGAAAGCCGCATGGGCGCACTCATCCTGCCACTCGCCCGCAAACCCGCCGCACAGACACGCCCCCGCTTCTCATAAACCATCGCGCAGCCGCAGCCCATGCAAACTCAAAGAAGAAGGTTTATCATTAACCGAACATTGCCAACCTTTGAGGAAACCCGACATGAAACTGCCCTACCTGCTCCCGCTGCTCGCCGTTGCCGCCGCACACGCCGAAGAAAAAACCGACCTCGCGACGGCGGACGCCTACCGTCCGCAATACGACTTCTCCCCGCCGCCGGTCATCACCCCGCAAACCCCCTTCGGCCAGCCGCTGGAAAACCAGTTTGACTACCAGCGCCCGTGGGTGAACCCCTCAGTCGCGCAAAACGTCAGCACCAACACCACCCGCCCGCTACAAATAGAGGCCAGCATCGGCAACCTCGGCGACCAAGAGCGCCTGCTCTACCGCCAGCGCGGCAGCAACCTCTACGGCGCGGTACAAGCCTACCGCCTCCACCTCGACGACTACAAAGACGGCAACGGCCAGCGCGTCCATGCCGGCTACACGCGCGACGGCGAAATGGCGATGCTCGGCTTTGTGCCGGACGCGCGGCAAGAATACCGCCTGGGCGTCGTGCGCGACCACATCGCCGACGACAAACAACCGCAGCACCAAATGGACGCCGTCAAAACCCAACGCATCGTGGTGAACGCCAACGCCCGCCTCGGTGCGCAAGACCAAAGCAACACCATCAACCTCACCGCGCGCCACATCGAACTCGACCGCACCGCCAACAACTACAAACTGCGCACCACCGCGCCGAACAACCCGCGCGTCAAAATGGAAGTCGAACGCAGCAAAACCGACCTCGGCGCCGACTACCGCATCCAATACGGCGAACAGCGCTCCCACATCGGCCTACAATACGGGCGCGACAGCCACAACGCCGAGCGCTTCGCCCTCACCCCGCAAGGCGCGCGCCGCAACGCCTACCGCTTCGCCGACATCCACAGCGACCACTACCACCTCTACTACGACCACTACTGGAACATCACCCCGGAACACCAAATCAGCGGCGGCCTCAGCTACGACCGCCTGACCGCGGACGTGAAAAAGAAAAACACCCCGTCAAAAATCGGCGAACAAAACTTCCCCGCGCCAAACCAACTCTGGCAGCAATACTACGGGCGCGCGCTTAATGGCAAACGCACCACCAGCGGCGTTGGCGCAGCCCTTGCCTACGAGTTTCGCCCCAGCGAGCGACAAAAATACCGCATAGGCGTGGACAGCCGCATCCGCCAGCCGGAAAACCCGGAGCGCTTCACCTCACTGCCCGGGCAAAACGGCATGGGCTGGATCGGCAACCCCTACCTCAAACCCGAACGCCACAACCGCATCGCCATCAGCGGCAGCTGGCAGGGTGAAGGCTGGCGCGACTACGGCAAAGTACGCAACGGCGACCTTGCCGGCGCCTGGCAAATCGAAGCCGCTGCCGACTACGACAAAGTGCACGACTTCATCACCTACGACCGCGCGCGCGGGCAAAACAGCATCCACAAAAACGACGGCAACATCATCAGCCGCAACACCAACGCCACCCTCATCGGCGCCGAAATCAGCGCGGCCAAAAGCCTGACCGGCAACCTCGCCACCCGCGGCAAACTGCGCTACCAATACGGCGAAAACAACGGCGACCACCGCCCGCTCTACAACGTGCGCCCGCTCAGCGCCGACCTCGCGCTCGACTGGCAGGACTACGCCAGCTTCGGCAGCTACAACCTCGGCGCCAACCTGCACTACGCGCACAAAAGCACGCGCCTGGACAGCGACAAAACCAAAGGCCTTGGCTTCGACAACCCGCTGCACTACCAGAGCTACGCCACCGTGAACCTCTACGCCAGCCTGCAAACGCGCGACCGCTTCGCCGTCAGCCTCGGCATCGACAACCTCCTTGACCGCAAATACCACGCCTACAACGAACAGCCGCACGTCGCCGCATTAAGCCCCAACGCCGTCGCCGCGCCGGAACGCACCTACTGGCTGGGATTTAGCTTTAACTTCTAAAAGCCCCCCGTGGGGGAGGTCTGGGGTTTGCCCGCAAACCGCGCTGTTCAGTAGCCATCGCCAGCCCAACCTGCAACCATCCCTTTACATACACCACGAGCGCTCAAGTGTATGTAAACGCCCCATCACCCAAACCGGAGACTCTGCCATGACCCACCACCTCACCCGCCGCCGCTTCCTGCAAATCAGCGCCGCGACCGCAGCCGCCAGCGCCCTGCCGCTGCGCGCCGCCGAACCCTTCACCCTGTGGGGGCCGCCCGTCACCCCGACCGTACTGCTGGCGGTCGCCGCCGAAATGGGCGAAGCGCGCAAAATCCGCCCGTTTACCGTCAAAAGCTGGCAAAGCCCGGACATGCTGCGCGCGGGACTGCTCAACAAAAGCATCGCAATCAGCGTCGTGCCGAGCTACGTCGCCGCCAACCTGCGCGCGCAAGGCCAGCCGGTACTCTTGCACAACATCATGACGCGCGGCCTGCTGGCAGTCATGAGCAAAGCGGGCACCATCAGCGACCTCGGCGGCTTGGCTGAAAAAAACCTCGTCATGCCCTTCAAAAACGACATGCCGGATATCGTCCTGCAAATACTCGCCAAAAAACACGGCATTAACCTCGAAAACCGCATCACCTACACCGCCACCCCGCCCGAAGCCGTTACCCTTTTCCTGCAAAAAGACTACCCGAACGCGCTCCTGCCCGAACCGCTCGCCAGCGCCTCCACCCTCAAAGGCAAACAAGAAGGCGTGAACGTGGAGCGCAGCTTCTCCCTCGACAAAATCTGGAGCGAAACCTTTAACACCGCCAAAGGCGGCATCGCCCAAGCGGGGCTGATGGTGTCCGAGACGGCCGCCAAAGAACACGCCGACTTCCTCGCCGCGCTGGACAAAGACCTGCTCGCGGCGGTGGACTGGGTCGCGAACAACGGCAAAAGCGCCGCAGAAATCGCCGCCAACTACATGCCCGCACCCGTGCCCGCGCTGGAGCGCGCCTTCCCGCACTCCGCCCTCTGCGCCATTCCCGCCAAAACCATCGGCGACGAAATCCTGCAATTCCTCAACGAACTGCACCAGTTCAACCCGAAAATCACCGGCGGCAAGGCCGTCGATGCCAGCCTGCTCGGCTAACCGCACCTTTCTCACGCGCACAAAAAAACCGCCGCATCCGGCGGTTTTTTGTGCGTCCGCATTCAGCGCAACAGCGCGTAGGTCAGCCCCAGCGGCAGCACCCCGCCGACAATCAAGACCAGCAACCACGTCAGCAAGCTGTCGCCCACCCGGCGCAGCAGCAGGAAATAACCCCAGGCGTAGCCGGCGGTAATCGCCAGCGACACCGGGCCGTGATAGCCGAAAGCCATAACGTCAATGCCCGTAAAAAGCAGCGCCCAAAACCACGCCGGGCCGCCGCTGTCCTGGATTTTGCCGATGGCCATCAAAATCGCGATTTCCAGCATATCGTCCTCCCAAACAAAACGGGGCAGGTGGCTTGCGACCGCCCTGCCCGCGCATCTACCGATACAAAATCAGTTACGAATCACGCCGCTGCGGCAGGTGGTTTCAACCTTGTTGCCATACGAGTCGGTAAAGGCGAAGAATGCCTCGCTGCCCTTCTGGTGCCATTCCGCGCCGCGGCCAAAGAGGCCGTTGTTGCTGACGTAGCGCTCGCCGGAAGCGGCGACGGCGTTGTCGAGCACGGCAGTTTTGTCGTCCAGGCGCAGTTCAATCTGGTTCACGCTCAAATTGCGGATGTTGACGCCCAGGCCGTTTTCGCAGTCAAAATGCGTGGCGCCGCCTGCTTGCGGCATCTGCGCGGGGGCAGGATAGTTGTTCGCAGGCGGATTAGGCACCGGCGTGTTTGGCACGCTGCTGTTGTTATTGCCGCCGCTGACACAGGCGGTCAAACCCAAAGCGACGAATGCCGGAAGAAAGAAAGTTGCACGTTTCATGAAAGCTCCTGTTGTTGAAATCGGCCGCACCAGGCGGCGACGCGCGCATTATAATGGAGCGCTCCGCGCCGCTCGCATAATCTTTGGCAAGTTTACTAATTGGCAAGCACGACGCGGAATGGCTGTTTTATACTGCGCGCCGCAGTCGCTCATGGCTGTGTGCTTTTCTTTCCAACTTCAGGAGTTTTTTATGAAAATCTGGATTCCCGCCGCAGCTGCCACTCTGGCACTCGCTTTTTCGGCGACCGCTTCCGCTGCCGGTGGCACGGTTTCTTATCAGTGCCAGAACAATAAAAAGATCAGCGTCAATTACGTTTTTAATGAGCAAGGCGTCCCGACACAGGCCACGGCAACGCTCAAAGGTAAAAAACGCTTGATGAAATATGATTTGAACCGCTCTGATAACGTCGATACTTATTTCAAGGACAAGAGCGGCTTCAATATCAGCACATCCAATATGGATGCCAGCAATTTCCGCGAAGCACCGATCATGATTTTCTCGCCGGACAGCGAAATTCTTTATAATGATTGCAATCCGGTAGCACAGCAATCATCCGAGTCGCAGCAACGCCAAAATGCCGGAAAAATCACCAAAACCGGCAGCGTTTCCTATATGTGCCTCAACGAGCGCCGCCTGAAAGTCAATTATGCATTTAATGGCGCGGGCGTGCCGGTCAAGGCCGAAGCGATTTTGAATGGCAGCAAACGCACCCTGCAATACGATTTGAACCGCTCCGGTGATCAAGATGTGTATTTCCAGGATCGCGCAGGCTATAACCTCAGCACTTCCTATATGGATGCCAATAATTTCCGTCAGAATACTGTGATGGTGATGAATCCGAACAGCGAATTTCTGTATAAAGATTGCGCGCCGATGAATTAAGTTGGCTCGTGCATAAAAAAGCCCGCATAATGCGGGCTTTTTTGTTATGCGCGGTTATTTGCCGCGCGGTTTTTTCGCCGTCGGCGCTTTGGCTTTGCCGTCCAGCGCCGGAGCTTTGACGCCGTATTCGTTCAGGCCGCCGCCCATGGTGATGTAGAGATCCACGTTGTTGAGGAGGATTTGCAGCTCGGTGGCGAGCAGTCCCTGGTCGCTGGCATAGCTTTCGCGTTGGGCATCGAGGCGGTTCAGCGCGGTGCTGATGCCCGCTTCGAAGCGCAGGTTTTCGAGACGCAGGCGCTCGCTCACCGCCTTGTTGCCGCGTACTTGTGCCGCGTATTGTTCGGCAAGTGTCTGCCGCGCGGCCAAGGCGTCGGCGACTTCGTAGAAGGCGCTCTGCACGGTGCTTTGGTAGGTTTCGATGAGGATTTTTTGTTGCGCTTCGGCGATGTCCACCGCGCGGTTCAGTTTGGCGCGGTTGAAGATGGGCAGGGTGATGCTCGGCATGATGCTCCAGCCCAGGTTCGGCGCCTTGATCATTTGGTCGAGTTCGGGGCTGCTGTAGCCGATGTTGCCGGTGAGGCTGATGCTCGGGTAGAGCGCCGCGCGCGCCGCGCCGATGTTGGCGTTGGCCGCTTTGAGTTGGTATTCGGCTTCGCGGATGTCCGGGCGGTTTTGTAGGACGGTGGCGGGGATACCGCCCGGCAGGCGCAGGTCGGCAAAGGCTTTTTTGAGGTTGCCCGCAGCCGGCAGGTTGAGCTGGCTCACCGGTTTGCCGACGAGGAGCGAGAGGGCGTTCAGCGCTTTTTGCCGGGCGCGTTCGGCTTCGGCAGAGCTGCTGCGCGCGCTTTCGATTTGGGTTTGTACGCCGCTCAAATCGCTTCCGGTCATCAGCCCCGCGTCAAACTGGAGTTTGGAGAGGCGGTAGCTTTCCTGGCGGCTGTGCAGGACTTCATCCGCCAGTTTTTTTTGTGCTTCGGCGATGCGCGCCTGGTAGTAGGTTTTGGCAACGGCGGAGATGATGCCGAGGGTGGCGGCGTCGCGCGCTTCGAAGGTGGCGAGGTAGCGGTTCAGCGCCTGGTCGTTCATGGATTTGACGCGGCCGTAGAAGTCGAGTTCGAAACCGGCGCTGGCGAGGCTAAGGTTATGCACGGTGGCAACGCGCGCCTTGCCGGTGCCGGTGAGGTCGCGCGCGGTGCGGTTGCGGGTGATGCTGCCGTTGGCGGCGACGGTCGGCAGGTAGTCGGTTTGTTGGATGCCGTATTGTGCCTGGGCGATTTCGATGTTGAGCGCGGCTTTTTTCAGGTCGTGGTTGTGGGCAAGCGCTGCTTCGATGAGTTTTTGCAGTTGCGGGTCGCGGAAGTAATCGCGCCAGCCGGTTTCGGCCGCGGTTTGTCCGCTGGCGTGGCCTTGTTCGTCGATGGCGACTTCCATCCAGTTTTGCGGTAGGGCGGCTTCGGGCTGTTGGTAGCTCGGAGCGAGGCTGCATCCCGCCAGCATGAGGGCGAGCGGGATGGGTTTGAGCAGGTGTTTCATGGTGCTTTCCTTGTGGTCAGTAGGGCTGGTCTTCGGGTCGGGCGTATTTGTCGTGAACGCCGAGTTTGCCCGGGAAGAGTTTGCGCACGATGACGAAGAAGATGGGGATCATCACCAGGCCGAGGAAGGTGCCGACGCTCATCCCCCAGAAGACGGTGGTGCCGATGGCACGCTGGCTGGCGGAGCTCGCGCCGCTGGCGAAGTAGAGCGGCAGGACGCCGAGGATGAAGGCGAGCGAGGTCATGACGATCGGGCGGAAGCGCAGGTGGGCGGCGGCAAGCGCGGCCTGGATGCGGGTTCTGCCGCCTTCTTGCAGGTCTTTGGCGAATTCGATGATGAGGATGGCGTTCTTCGCGGTCAGCCCCATCACGGTAACCAGGCCGATGACGAAGTAGGTGTCGTTGCTGAAGGTTTCGGCGTTGCGCGCGGCTTGTGGCCCGCGGAACATCGCTGCCATGAAGACGTTGAACGAGCTTCTGCCCATGACGCCAGCGGAGACGCCGAAGAAGCCGAGCGGCAGGACGAGCAGCACCGCGAACGGAATCGACCAGCTTTCGTAAAGGGCGGCCAGGCAGAGGAAGACGGCGAGCAGGGTGAAGCTGTACACGTAGAGCTGCTGGTTACCGGCGCGCTGTTGTTCGAGCGAGAGTCCGGACCATTCGATGCCGAAGCCCGGCGGCAGTTTTGCCGAGAGTTCTTGCATGGTTTTCATGGCGTCGCCAGAGCTTTTGCCCTGCGCGGCGCTACCGCCAACTTTCATCGCCGGGTAGCCGTTGTAGCGCACGGCTTGCATTTGGCCGTTTTCCCAGCTGAGGCTGGCGATGCTGCCGAGCGGCACTTGGCCGCCGCTGCGGTTGGGGATGTTCAGCGCCAGCAGGTCTTGCGGCTGCATGCGCGCGGCGGCGTCGGACTGGACGGTGACGCGCTGCAGGCGGCCTTTGTTGGGGAAGTCGTTGATGTAGGCGGAGCCGAAGTTGGTGCCGATGGTGCTGGCGATGGAGGTGATGTCCACGCCTTGCGCGTAGGCGGCGTCGCGGTTGATGTCGAGGCGCAGTTGCGGCGCGTCTTCCATGCCGTCCGGGCGCACCTGGGTGACTTGGTCGGTTTTTTGTGCCGCCATGCCGAGCAGTTGGTTGCGCGCGGCGAGCAGCGCTTCGTGGCCGGCGTTGCCGCGGTCTTCCAGCATGAGGTTGAAGCCGTTGGAGACGCCGAGCGAGGGGATGGGCGGCGGGCTCAGGGCGATGATGGTGGCGTCGCTGATGCCCATGAACATGCCGATGAGGCGGCCGCCGAGTGCTTTCGCACTTTGGTTCGGCTCGGGACGCTCTTTCCAGTCTTTCAGGGTGATGAAGGAGAGGCCCATGTTCTGCCCCTGGCCGCTGAAGCTGAAACCCTGGACGGCGACGACGTTTTCGACTTCCGGCTGTTGTTTCAGGATGGCTTCCATCTCTTTGATTTTTTCGATGGTGCGCTCGGCGGTGGCACCGGCGGGCAGCTGGATGCTGGCGATGATAAAGCCTTGGTCTTCGTTGGGCAGGAAGTCGGTCGGCAGGCGGCTGTAGATGTACACCGCGCCAGCGGTGATGGCGAGGTACACCACAAACATCGCATAGCTGATGCGGATGAATTTGGCGACGGTGGCTTCGTAGGCATGGGTGAAGAATTTGACCATGCGGTTGAACCAGCCGAAGAAGCCGCGTTTTTCGTGGTGGTCGTCACGTACCGGTTTGAGCAGGGTGGCGCAGAGCGCGGGGGTGAGCGTTAGCGCCAGAAAGCCGGAGAAGCCGATGGAGCTTGCCATGACGAGGGCGAACTGGCGGTAGATGTTGCCGGTCGCGCCGCTGAAGAAGGACATCGGCACGAAGACGACGATGTTCACCAGGGTGATGCCGACGATGGCGCTCGATATTTGTCCCATGCTTTTGCGCGTCGCCTGGTAGGGGGTGAGTTTTTCTTCGACCATCAGGCGTTCGACGTTTTCGACGACGACGATGGCGTCATCCACCACAATCCCGATAACCAAGACCATCGCGAACATGGTGAGTACGTTGATACTCATGCCCAGCGGGCTCATTAGCGCGACCGCGCCCAACAGCGAGACGGGGACAACGATGGTCGGGATGAGGGTGTAGCGCAGGTTTTGCAGGAAGAGGAACATGACGATGAAGACCAGCACCATCGCCTCAACCAGGGTATGCAGTACTTGGTTGATGGAGAGGTTGACGAAGGTGGAGCTGTCATACGGCGATGACCAGGCGAGGCCTTCCGGGAAGTATTGCGCCAGTTCGTTCATGCGCGCCTTGACGGCTTTGGCGACGGCGACGGCGTTGCCGTCGTTGGAGAGTTGCACCGCAAGGCCGGTACTGGCCTCGCCGTTCAGGCGGAGCGAGGTGGCGTAGGTTTGCTGGCCGATTTCGATGCGGGCAACGTCTTTCAGGCGGACGGTGGCGCCGCCTTCGGTGCTTTTCAGCACGATGTTTTCAAAGTCGGCGACGTTGGCCAGTTGGCCGGGAACGTTGATGGTGGCGGAGAAGGTCTGCCCTTCAATCGCGGGCAGGGCGCCGATGCTGCCTGCCGGGATTTGCCGGTTCTGCGCGGCAATGGCGGCGGAAACGTCGGCGGCGGTCAGGTCGTAACCGCGCAATTTTTCCGGGCTGAGCCAGATGCGCATCGAGGCTTCGGAGCCGAATTGTTGTACGCCGCCGACGCCCTCAATGCGTTGCAGTTCGGGGATGACGTTGCGCACCGCGTAGTCGCTCGCGTCCTCTACCGTCAGGCTGGAGCCTTCTTTGACGCTGAGGGTGACCACCATGAGGAAGCCGGTGGAGGATTTGGAAACGGTGATGCCGTTTTGTGTGACCGAGGACGGCAGGCGCGAGGTGACTTTGGAGAGGTTGTTCTGCACGTTCACCTGGGCGATGTCTTCGTCCGTGCCGGTGGCGAAGGTCAGCTCCAGCGTGCCGGTGCCGTTGGCCATCGCGGTCGCGGTCATGTAATCCAGGCCGTCAATGCCGTTCATTTCGCGTTCGATGACCGACAGCACCGATTCTTCGATGGTGGCGGCGCTCGCGCCCGGATAGGCGACGCTCAGGCGGATGGTCGGCGCGCCGACGTTCGGATATTGCTCGACCGGCAGGCGGTAGAGCGAGAGCAGGCCGCCGAGCATGATGAAGATGGCGACGACCCAGGCAAAGACCGGACGGTCAATAAAAAATCTGGACATGGTTCCCCCGGTTTATTGCGCGCTGGCAGGTTTGGCCGCATCAGCGGGCTTGCCTTCCGCCGCAGTGGCGGGCGCGGCAGCGGGCTGGCCGTCGGCATTGACCACCACCGGCGTGATATGCGTCGCACCGCCCATCAACTGCGACAGGGTGTCAATCATTACCCGCTCGCCCGGCTTGAGGCCGTCGGTGATAATCCATTGATTTTTTTGCGTGCCGGCAATCTTCACCTCGCGCGGCGCGAACGAGCCGTCTTCGGCGACCACGCGCAAGGTGTCGGTCTTGCCACGGGTAACCGCGGCTTGCGGCACGAGGTAGGCATTATGGAACTGGCTCTGCGGAATGTCGGCGCGCACGTACAGCCCCGGCAGGAGCAGGCCGTCCGGGTTCGGCACTTCGGCGCGCAGCAACAACTCACCGGTGCTGGCATCGACCGTCTGGTCGGCAAAAAGCATCCGCCCCTTGTGCGGGTAGGGCGTGCCGTCATCCAGGGTAATCTGCACGGTAAAATCAACGCCCTTGAGCGCGCCGGACTGGAATTCCTTTTTAATGCGCATCAAATTGGCGGCAGACTGGGTAATGTTCACATAAAGCGGGTCAAGCTGCTGAATCTTCGCCATATTGGCGGTGCTGCCGGGGGCGACCAGCGCGCCTTCGGAAACATTCGACTTGCCGATGACGCCGGAAATCGGCGCCAGTACCTTGGCGTACTGCACATTGATTTCCGCCTGCTTGATCGCCGCTTCCGCGACCATGATATTGGCGGAGGCGACCTTCACTTCCGTCAGCGCTTGGTCATAAGTCTGGCGCGACACCGCCTTCTCCTTGACCAGCGGCGCGTAGCGGTTGGCGGTACTTTGCGCCAACGCCTTGTTGGCCTGCGCCAGCGACAACTGCGCCTTCGCCGACTGCAAATTGGCCTGATAAACCGCATCATCAATCTGATACAGCTGCTGTCCGGCGCGCACCAGCGAGCCTTCCTCAAACAGGCGCTTCTGCACGATACCACTCACCTGCGGCTGAATCACCGCTTCACGCGAAGCCTCCAGCCGTGCCGGCAGATTCTCGGTCACAATCACCGTCTGCGGCTTGACGACCATCACCTTTGCCGGCGGCGGTTTCTGTTGTTGTGCGGCAGCAGGCGGCGCGTTACCTTCCTTCTTCTCGCCGCCCTGCTTTTCCTGCGCCACAGCGGGCGCAAACAGCGTTGCCGCAGACAGGGCAAACGCCAGAAATCTCACACGAATCTCCATCATTATTTCCTCGTAAACTTGTAGAAAGAACCGCGTATTATATACAGCATTGTATGTAAGTCCAGAAACCTTGCTATACTGCGCCACTTACAAAAAAACCTTTACGAATCATGCGCCGAACCAAAGCCGAAGCCGAACAAACCCGAAACGACATCCTGAAAGCCGCCCTCATCCTCTTTGACGAACAAGGCTACGCCCAGACCACGCTGAGCACCATCGCGCGCAAAGCCAAAGTTACCCGCGGCGCCATCTATTGGCACTTTGAAAACAAAGAAGAAATACTGGCCGCACTGGCGCAGGCGCAGTTTGACGAATTAAACCGGCAGAACGCCGCTGCCATCGCCGCGCCAGAGACTTGGAAAAGCCTGGGCGACAACATCGTCGCCTACTTCCACGAAATGATCCGCTGCCCCGACCGCCTCCGCTTCTTCCGCGCCTTCCACCAACACGGCCGCATCGCGCCGCTGGAAAAACTGCATCGCGAATACCAGGCACTATGGCAAATCCAGTGCCGCGAAGCGGTGCAGCGCGGCAAAGAAAACGGCGAACTGCGCGCCGACGCCGACCCCGAATACCTCTACTTCTACCTCTCGATGATGTTCTGCGGCCTGATTGACCTCTGCCTCGACCACGCCGACGCGCCCTACATCGCCGCATATAGCGAACGCACTGTGCGCGATACCATCGCGCTCATGCAGACCTTATAAATAAAGAAGCATCGCACCCCACGCAACCGCCATGACGGCATTCCTAACCAAATCGTCACAAACCATTTGCCAACAGCCCTGCCCGCCCCTACACTAGCCTCAACCACCCGCAGCGGATGCCCACCCACCCCATGATTAAACGTCTCCTTGCCTTTCTCGCCGTCATCTGGCTCATCATCGCCATCCTTGCGCCGTCGTTCCTCGCGCCGCAAATTGACGCACAACTACACGCCTTCTTCGACAGCGCCGAAGCACATCGCCTGCGCGCAAACGGCATCGACCTGCAACTTGACAACTACCAACGCGGCTACTTCAGCAGCCAGGCAGACATCCACGTCAACATCCGCCCCTACGACGGTCAGCCGACCTGGTACCGCACCACCCTGCACGCGCGCATCAACCACGCGCCACTTTTCAACAGCGGCATCAACCTCATCAGTGCTACCCTCACCAACAGCGACAGCGACGGCCGCTACGCCCCCTATCTGCCGGACGGCCACCTGCGCCTGCAAACCCGCATCGCCATCTTGGGACAAATCCACCAACTCATCCGCATCGAACCCAACCACACCACCAACCTTAACAGCGACGGCCTGCGCCTGAGCTGGCACAGCCACATCCGCACGCCTGACCGTGGCAACGGCGAATGGCTGCTCGGCAAACAACAATGGCTGGAAGGCCGCTACCGCCTGGAACTCGCGCGCAGCAGCGGCACCTACCGCAACGACGGCGAAGCCCTGCGCCTCAGCGCGGCACAACTCAACCTCACCCGGCGCGACATCAGCACCAGCGACCAGCAGGACATCACCCTCTACAACCTGCAAGGCACGCTGACCCGCGCCGAACAGCGCTACAACATCGAAGACATCACCTTCAAAAACAAAACCAGCTACGGCAAACCGACCAGCCAACGCCTGCAACACAGCACCATCACCGCGCACCACCGGGCGAACGGCAGCCTGCGCAACCTCGAAGCCCAGACCAGCCCGACCTTCGACCTGCCCGTCGCCAAAGCGCTGAACGGCGACCGCCTCTACCTCTCGCTCCAACAAGAAGCGGACGGCAACCGCCTCATCATCACCAGCAACCAAGAACAAACCACGCACATCAGCGGCAGCCTGCTCTTCCCGCTCCTGTTCCCGCCGCCGTACAACATCGCCCAATTAAACGGCACGCGCGGCGAATTCCGCCTTTACGGCGAATACGCACACGACAGCGGCCTCTTGCCCGTCCTCATGCTGGCGCTAGGCAAAGACCGCCTGCCTGCCGACAGCGAAGGCGACTACCTGCTACAAATTGACGTCAATGGCAACGAAGTGCGCGTCAATGGCAAAACCCTGCTAACGCTGCACTAAAAAATTGCCTGCTGAGAACAAAAAAAACGCCCCTTGCGGGGCGTTTTCCATTCACATAACAGCCATCAAGCCGCTACCTTAAAAGCAATAAAAATAGCCGCCATAATGGCTGCAATCACGCCATAAATAAACATCGGAATAGCAGTCTTCTTGATAATCGCGCCTTCCTGATTCTGCACGTCAAGTACCGAGCACACTGCAATAATATTGTTGATGCACACCATATTACCCATGGCGCCACCGACGGATTGCAAAGCGAGAACCGTATCGGTCGGCAAATGCACCTGGGTGGCGATACTGTGCTGAATACTACCAAAGGTCAAATTCGAAACCGTATTGGAACCGGAGAAGAAAGCCCCAATGGCGCCGAGATACGAGGCGAAATAGGCCCAATTCGTTCCGGCAATTTGCGCGAAACTGTTGCCAATCGTCTTCACCATCGAATTATCGCCGCCGACCATCATGAATTTCACCATAACCAGCGCACCAAAGAGCGCCAACAGCGGCTTAATGGTTTGCCCCAGCGTGGTGTAATACACTTTGAAGCTGTCGCGGAAACTGACACGGAAGAAAATCAGCGACAGCCATACGGTAATAACAAACGGAATAAAGGCCGGCACATAGAGTGTTTTATAACTCTCGGAAACGCCTTGGCCAAAAATATTCTTGAAGCTCAAAATCAGCGCGCGGCTCACCTCAAAATCAAAAATACCGAAATTGATGGCAAAGAGCGGTGTTGCATCATTAAGCAAACCTTTAATGCCCAGTTGCTGAATGCGGGTAACGATTAAAATCAGCATTAGCAACCCAAGCGGCGCCAATGCTTTTAATACTTGTCCGGTAGTGAGTTTTGCCTGTGCTTCCGCGCTTTCTGTTTTGGCAAGTCCGACTCCCTTGTTGGCAAGGAATACAGACAGCAGCAGACCGATACCGCCACCAACCAGCGACGGGAATTCATAATTCACCTGCGCCAGCAGCAAATACGGAATCGTACACGCGAGAATACTCAAATAAATAAAGCCGATATTCTTGCGGATTTCCGCCCAGGTAGTAATAAAGCGCAGCGCCAATACCGGAATAATAAAACCGGCGACGAAGTGAATCAGCCCGGTTTCCTTGCCGATAGCAAGAATATCTGCATCACTCAAAATGCCGCTTTTTTTCAACTCGCCAAAACCGAACCAGGTCGGTGTGCCGACCGCACCAAAGGACACCGGCACCGAGTTCATAATGAGCGCGAATACGGCGACCTGCATCGGCTTGAAACCGAGTCCGACGAGAATGGGTGCGGCAATCGCCGCCGGCGTGCCGAAACCGCTCGCGCCCTCAATCATAAAGGCGAATGCCCAGCCGATAATCATCAATTGCGCCACCGGATTCGGATTGATATTGCCGAGCCATTGGCGGATAACATTGATGCAGCCGGTCGCTTCCATCATGCGGTTAAAGAAAATCGCGCCAAAAATGACGGTAATCGGCGTTAAAGTCGCCACCACGCCCGCTGCCGCATTGGCATTGAGCATCATAAAATCATTCTTGAAATAAAAAATCTGCAACAGATAAATGAAAAACGCGACGCCGGGCAAGGCGATATAAGACGGCACGCTGTTTTTCTTGACCATCAGCCAGATGAGCAGCACAACCGGAAAAATGCTGAGAACCAGCGGCAACTGTTGATTGAATGCTTCCATAAAATCTCCTTAAAACAGGCGGGCAGCCATGCCGCCCGCCATAAATCAATAAGTACCCGGAACGAGGATTTCCTTGCCGACCTTTTTAATATCGGTATGGCCGCAGAAAGCCATCGTCGTATCCATCTCGGTGTAGAGAATTTCCAGACAGCGGCGTACGCCGTCCTCGCCATAAGCGCCGAGGCCATAAAGGAAAGATTTGCCAATCATCGTGCCTTTTGCGCCCAGCGCGATACATTTCAGAATGTCCTGACCGCTGACGATACCGCTATCCAGCCATACCTCAATCTGACTGCCAACCGCAGAAACAATATCCGGCAACACCTTAATGGTAGAAAGCGCGCCATCCAATTGACGGCCACCGTGGTTGGAAACAATCAAGGCATCCGCGCCGGATTTCGCCGCCTTCTCCGCATCATCCGTGGTCATAATGCCTTTGATAATGAGCTTGCCGCCCCACAGGTCTTTGATGCGCGCCACATCATCCCAAGAAAGACGCGGATCGAATTGCTCGCTCGTCCAGGAAGAAAGCGAGGACAAATCGGAAACATTTTTTGCATGGCCGACGATATTGCCGAAAGTGCGGCGCTTGGTGTGCAGCATATGCCAGCACCATTGCGGGCGCAGCGCGAGATCCATCATATTGAGCAATGTCGGTTTCGGCGGCGCGGAAAGGCCGTTTTTAATATCGCGGTGGCGCTGGCCGAGTACCTGCAAATCGGCCGTCAAAATCAGCGCCGAGCAATTCGCCGCTTTCGCCCGCTTGATGAGGTCTTCCATAAATTCGCGGTCACGCATCACATACAGCTGGAACCAGAACGGCTTGCTGGTATTGGCCGCCACATCCTCAATCGAACAAATGGACATGGTGGAAAGCGAAAACGGCACGCCGAATTTCTCCGCCGCTTTCGCCGCGAGAATCTCGCCATCGGCATACATCATGCCGGTAAAACCGGTGGGGGCGATAGCGACCGGCATTTTTACCGTCTCGCCAATCATCGTCGTCTCCAGCGTGCGGTTAGTCATATCGACCAGCACGCGCTGCTGGAATTTGATGGGGTCAAAATCGCGGGTGTTGTGGTGCAGCGTACTCTCCGTCCATGAACCGGAACGCACATAATCAAAAAACATCTTCGGCACCTTGCGACGCGCTACGCGGCGCAAATCCTCGATATTGGTCATCTTGCTCAAATCACGAGCCATAACTATCCTCCGAAATTATTTAAGAAAAAACCGCCGCCAGCGCGACGACCGCGTAGCAGTATAAAAGAAACCCACGCGGATTTTAAGCGACAACTGTTATCAACGCGGCTTAAAGTTGTAGGCGGCTATTAGCTTGCACAAGGCGCCATGAGATGCCTTGATGCAACGCAAGCAGTAAGCCATTGTGCCCTGCGGCAGAAGCAGAACATGAAAAGTGGATAAACGGATGGGAATAGCTGTTTATAGCTTTATTACGCGTTATATAGCGGGCTCAGGGGTGTTCCATAAAACCCGCCGCAAAAGAATGGCCTTTAATGCTGCGGCTGGTTTTATGGAATACCTATAGGATGGCTATGCTTCTCCGCATATATTTCAGAACACCACTATGCTTTATAAAAAATCCCCGCAGTTGCGGGGATTTTTTATGCCGAGAGTGGTATGCAGATATCCACCCGTTTTTGTTGTACGGGAATATCCGAGCTTGGGTCGTAGTATTCGAGGATAACGGGGCGGTCGCTGGCGATGTGCTGTCCGGCAGCGGGGAACCATTCTTGCACGAACCAGTCGTAAACGCTGTCAAGGTCAGCGTAGGGGCCGCGGTGACGCAATACGGCGTAGCGCCCGCCCGCGATTTCGCCCGCTTGGAGCGGGGCCATGGCGTATTCCGGCGCGACCGAGGCAGCAACGTGTTTGTCGGCGTGCAGCGGGTCGATGGCGGGGTGGATGCTAAAGGCACGCGCCTGGCTGGTTTCGGCACCGCGCAGGCGCAGCAGGCTTTCAAGCTGGTAAAAGGTGTCGCCGAGGCGCTGGCATTCGCCGCTGTGGGCGAGCATGGCGACGGTGACGGGCGCGCGGGTTTCGAGGTGCACCGGGTAGCGGGGCGGCGGGCGCTCGCGGTATTGTTGTGGCGAGAGGCCGTATGCGTCGCGGAAGCTGCGCGCGAAGGATTGGGCGTTGTTGTAGCCGCATTCGCGCGCGATGTCGGCGAAGGGTTTGTCGGTGTAGCTGATGAGCCAGGCGGCGCGGTGCAGGCGCATCCATTTGACGGTGGTGTGCAGGGTTTCGCCCATAACGTCGCGATAGAGGCGGTGCCAGTGCCAGGGCGAGAGTCCGGCGGCATCAGCGATGCGCTGCAGATCGATGCTGTCGGTGTAGTGGTTTTCCAGATAGTGCAGGGCGCGGAGGAAGCGCTGTTCGTAGTGACGTTTTTTCATGATTTTTATGATACGGCGTCGCAGCGGGTTTTGTCGCTACCCCAAGGCGATGTCGTACTGGCCGTGGCGGTAAGCGGAGTCCACTTGCAGGCGAATCGGGATTTTCAAAAGCGCCTGCAGGTCGGAGAAGGTCAGCGATTCTTCTTCGCGGATGAAGTCAATCAGCTCCAGGCCGGCGACGATGGTCATCGTCTTCGGCGAGAAGTCGCGCGCCTCGCGCATCAGGTCGCGGAACAGCTCATAGGTGATGGTTTCCACGGTTTTGACGTAACCCCGCCCCTGGCAGCACGGGCAGGGTTCGCACATCAGCTGGCGCAGGCTTTCGCGCGTGCGTTTGCGCGTCATCTCGATGATGCCCAGCGGCGAAATCGGGCTGATGGTGTATTTGCTGCGGTCGCCGGCGAGCGCGGTGAGCAGCGCGTCCATCACGCCCTGCTGGTGTTCGGGGTCGTTCATGTCGATGAAGTCGAGCATGATGATGCCGCCGAGGTTGCGCAGGCGCAGTTGGCGGGCGATGGCGCGCGCCGCTTCGAGGTTGGTTTTGTAGATGGTGTCGTCCTGCGAGAGTTTGCCGACGAATGCGCCGGTATTGACGTCTATCGTCGTCATCGCCTCGGTCTGGTCGATGATGAGGTAGCCGCCGGATTTGAGCGCGACGTGCCGCTTCAGCGCCAGGCTGATTTCTTCTTCGATGCCGTAGCGCTCGAACAGGCTGCGGTCGCCGCTGTAAAACTCCAGTCGCGTTTGCTCCATGCCCACGAGAAAATTGGCGGCGAACGCCTGCATTTCGCGGTGCGCGCCGGGGTGATCGACCACCACACGGCGCACGCCGGGGCTGACGAAATCGCGCAGCACTTTTTGATACAGCGGCAGTTCGCCGTAAATGAGCGAACCCGGCCGCGCACCGCGCTGCTGCTGCACGATGGCCTCCCACACGCGCTGCAAATATTGCATGTCGGCGCGCATCGCCCACACATCCGCCGATTCAATCGCGGTGCGCACGATAAAGCCGCCTTGCCGCCCCTGGTGGAATCCGGCGACCGCCTCGCGCAGCGTCTGCCGCTGTTCCTCCGAGGCGATTTTGATGGACACGCCAATTTCATCCGCCGTCGGCAAAAAGACGAGAAAACGCGAGGGGATGGAAATCTCCATCGTCAGCCGCGCGCCCTTGCTGCCAATCGGGTCTTTCAGCACCTGCACCAGAAGCGACTGCCCCTCGCGCAGCACGTCGCTGATGCGCTCCGGCGGCTTGTCGCCGCGGCGCACCACATTCTTCACATGCAAAAAACCGGCGCGCTCCAGGCCAATATCAATAAACGCCGCATCCATGCCCGGCAGCACCCGCTGCACCTTGCCCTTGTAAATGTTGCCGACAATGCCGCGCTTGCGCTCGCGCTCGACGAAAAAATCCTGCAACACGCCGCCTTCGAGAATCGCAACCCGCGTCTCGTACGGCGTGTGATTGACCAGAACCTCCGTGACCAGACCCGAACCGTCCATATTCAACTCCCCAGCGCGCGCAAAAACTCGCCGCTACAACCCAACTCGCAAAACCCCTGCCACAGCGCCTGTAACGGCAAGCCCATGACATTATAAAAATCACCGGTAATCGACGACACCAACACGCCGCCGCGCCCCTGAATACCATATGCGCCCGCCTTGCCCATCGCCTCGCCGCTTGCCAGATAGGCGCGCAGAAGCGCGTCGGGATGCTCCGGCATCGTCACACTGCTGCTCTCCACATACGTGAACTGCGCCTGCCGCCAGCGCATCGCCAAACCGGTGAACACCTGATGCTGCCGTCCGGAGAGCGTGCGCAACATGGCGAGCGCCTCCGCATTATCCTGCGGCTTGCCGAGAATCGCGCCATCGCAGGCGACCGTCGTATCCGCGGCAATGAGCAGCGCATCGGGAAAATCGGGCTGCACCGCCTCCGCCTTGGCGCAGGCAAGGCGCACCACCAACTCCGGCGCGGCCTCGCCCGCAAGCGGCGATTCATCGACATTCGGCTCGGCAGTCGTGAAATCAAAACCGAGCATCTGCAACAGCAGCGCCCGCCGGGGAGAGGCAGAAGCAAGGACAATTTGCATGGGAGGTTCCAGAAATAAAGGATACGGCATTATAAACCGCGACCGCGGACGCGCCGCTATGGCCATCGGGGCGAGCTGGCAGGTTTGCCGCGCGGTGGGGCAAGCCCCGCCCTACAGTGACCCAATCATTCCACGGAAACGGTGCGCCAAGGCGATTTCTGTTTGTGAACGTGTGGAAATGTTTTATACTCGCCGCCGGTCTATGGCCGCTTCTCATTCATCAAAAGGAGTTAATAACATGAGTTCTGACGACAATTTATACCGCGCACCGCGTTCCAGTCTGCAAACAACAGCACAGGATGACGATCTCACCCCGGCGGCGCGAGAATATTTATCCAAAGGCGCTTTCTGGGCACGTTTGCAAAGCGTGGGGTACTTTATTGCCTTTGTTTTTGTGCTGCTCGCAGTAGCGGTATTTGTATTGGCCGGCGCAGAATTGGCCGGTCGTGATATTAGTGCTGCGGCTTTGCGGATGATTGCGCTCGTAGCAGGCCTGCCTACGCTTATTATTTTATGGATGCTGGGCGTAAGGATGCACCGCTATGCCAAGGCCAGCAAGGCATTGCGCATGGACAACAGTATGGATGATGCGGAGCTGTGCTTTATCAATAGCACTTCGTTCTTCAAGATTATGGGTGTGCTGAATATTTTGCAGTTCGCGCTTGCTGTATTTGCTCTTTTGGGCGTGTTAGGAACGGCTGCGGCATTTAGATAACTCAAATTTTTACACTCACGTTAAAAAGAAAGGAATTTTTATGAACGCACTTCTTGAGCATTTTCCCAAAGCCGCCCGTTGGGCATTTATCATGCTAATCGTGACAATTGTCCAAGTGGTTTTCCAAATACTGGCATTATTGAATCCGCAGGGGACAGGTGTCATATCTACGCTTATCACGTTAGGTTTATTGGTTTGGCAGGCAGTCCTCTTTCACGGCTACAGCAAAGCATGCAAAGCCGCAATGGATCGCGAGAATGACAGCGATATTGAGCTTGCCTGCCTTCAACAGATGCGCCTTGTCCGCTTTTTCGGCATTTTAACGCTGATTCTTTTCGTGTTTGGCGGTCTGGGGCTACTTGCTGCATTGGCGCTCGGTGGCAAATAACTTGCTGGACGACGCACTGCACGTTGCAAATCCCGAAGGGGTGCAGCTTGCCGCCGTGCTTGCCGACCCGTTGTCGCGGGCGCAGGCGCTTTTGCTCGATATGTTGATTATTGCAGTCAGCCTTTATGTGCTGGCTGTTTTGCTTTCGCTGCTGTCTGCCGGACTGGCTTCGCAGGGGATTTTCACAGCGCTCGCCTTTGTCCTCGTCTGGGGGTATTTCTTTTTGTTTGAATGGCTGTGGCGCGGGGTGACACCAGGCAAGCGCGCCTTGAACCTGCAAGTCATCAGCGCGGATTTGATGCCGCTTTCCGCCGCACAGGCGGCGTGGCGCAATGTGCTGCGTTATCTGGACTGGTTGCCCGGTTTTTTTGGGGTGGGTGCGCTTGCTTTGGTGCTCAGTCCGAAGAATCAGCGTCTCGGCGACTGGATGGCAGGCACGGTGGTCATTTTTAGACGCGCACCGCAGATGGCTGTCCGTCCGTTACAGCCGGGCGAGGTGTCGCCGCCGCCGTGGCGGCTGTCGCGGCAGGAGCAGCGGGTGTTGATGGATTTTGCCGAATATGCCGACTCGCATCACGAGGCGCGTTTGGTGGAGTTGAGCGCGCCGCTCGCGGTCAAGATGCCGGATTGTGATGCGCGGGAGCGGGTGCAGCGGCTGCGTGCCTGGGGACGTTATTTGCGCGGCATGGACGGGACGGTATGAAGGAACAGCAGTTTATCGCCGCGTATGAGGCGCAGTGGCAGGCGTTGGAGCAGTTTTTTTTCCGGCAGGAACGCGGGCTGCGCCAACGCGAACCGTGGCGCGAGTTTCCGCAAGCGTATCGCGCGTTGTGCGAGCAGCTGGCGTATGCGGAGAATGCCGGGTTTTCGCCCGCGCTGCTGGCGCGTTTGCAGCGGATGGCCATGCAGGGGCATCAGTTGCTTTACCGCCGTCAGCGCGGCAGCGGCGAGAAGGTTGCGGCTTATTTCTTGTATCAATTGCCGCAGGCGGTGCGGCGCGAGTGGCGCTATGTCGCGCTGGCGGCGGCGCTGTTTGTGTTCCCTGTCCTGCTCGCGCTCGGCATCGGGCTGGCGCGGCCGGAGATTGCCGCCGCGCAGGCCAAGGATTATGCGGAGATGTATGAGCCGAGGGAGGAGCGGCGCGTGGGCGAGAGTCGCGGCGCGGATAGTGATGTGGCGATGTTCGGCCATTATTTGAGTAATAACACGGGTATCGGTCTGCGCGTCGTCGCCGGTGGCGCGCTGCTGGGCATTGGTGTTTTTGTCGCGCTGATTTTGAATGGCTGGCTGTTCGGTATTGTTAGCGCGCATATGATTATTCTTGGCTATGCGAACGTGACTTTTTTTCCGTTTGTGATTGCGCACGCGGCGTTTGAGATGACGGCGATTGTGTTTTCCGGCGCTTGCGGACTGGCGCTCGCACGCGGGTTGTTTATTCCCGGCAGGCAACGGCGCGGTGACGCGGTACGCGAGTTGTTGCAACGCTTTTTCCCTATTTTGGTGGCGGTGGTGCTGCTCTTTTTTGTCGCCGCTTTGGTGGAGGCGTTCTGGTCGGCCATTTGGCTGCCGCCCGCGCTGAAATATTTGTGTGGTACGGCCTGCTGGGCGTTGGTCGTGGCTTATTTTTGTCTGGCAGGGCGCGGCTATGCGGCAACTTTCGATTAAGGTGCGCACGCGCACGCCCAAGGAAGCGCTTAATCTCGGTTTTATGGTGGCACGGCGCTATGGCTTCAGTCTGCTGTTGGCGGTGTTGCCATTATGGGGCGTGGCGGTTTTGCTTGCGTTTGCGGCGTGGTTTGTCAGCGGCGAGCCGCTGTGGGCAATGGTCGTGGTGTGGTGGCTGAAGCCGCTCTATGAACGTCCGGCACTTATGCGCCTGAGCCGTCTGGTTTTTCATGAGGATACGGATTTTTGGCGCGAGCAGCGCAGTGCCTTTGCCCGCGGGATGGTCGCGGAACTCACCGTACTGCGCCTCGCACGGCTGACGGCACCGGTGCGCCATGCGTTGCTTTTGCTGGAGGATGTGCGCGGGCGCGAGTATCGCGAGCGGCTGCGTTTTTTCCACGGGACGGGCGCGGGGAACAGTCTGCTGTTTTTGCTGGCGCTGCTGGAGATGGCGTGGGTGATGGCCTTTTTGCAGTTGCTGCCGTCTTTCGATATTGATGTGCGGCTGTATTTCACTGATTATGCGGCGTTTCATGAGTCGGCGTACTGGCTTTATGCCAGTATCGCGTTGATTTATCTGCCGCTGTGTGCGGTCACGACGGTGCTCTATGTTTCCTGCGGTTTCATGTTTTATTTGAACCGCCGCATCATCAGCGAGGGCTGGGCGTTGGCGCTGGATTTGCAGGCGCTGGCGGCGCGTTTGCCCGCCTTGTTGCTCACCGTGGGTCTTGCGTTTGCGGTCTTTCATGTGCCTCCGGCGCTGGCGGGGAATGCGCAGCAAGACAAGGCGTGGGTTGAGGCGCGGGTTAATGACGAGAAATCCGGCCCTTACGCCTGGCGCGAGGTTCCGTTTCAGGAATCGTTGGGCGATGGCAGTCCCGTTGCATGGCAGCCGCCGGGTAGCGGTTTCGGCGAGGTTTCCCGCGTACTGCTGATTGGCGGTGCGATCGTGTTGGCCGCGTGGTTGCTGATTATGGTGGCGCAGCACGGACACCGGCGCGGACACCGGCAGAAAAAATCTTCCCATGATGCCGCCCGCATGCAGGTGTATCACGACGGCGCTGCCCCGTCGCGTGATGCGGCATTGGCGCAATGGCAAGCGGGCAATATGATTGCCGCCCTTGCCGCGTTGTATGTACGCCTCGTCGCCGAACCGGAACGTCACCAATTGCCCGCGTTTATCCGCGGCGAGAGCGAAAGCGAGTATTTGCAGCGCGCACAGGCGCAGGTTTCCAGCGGGCAACAGCAATTCTTGCGGGATTTTTTCGCCCTGTGGCAGCGCGGCGTGTATGGTCATGAAGTGCTTGCCCGCGAGACGGTGCGCGCCGTGATTGAGCGCTATCTGACGCTATGGCAGGGCGTATGAACAAGCGCTTCTGGCTGATAAGCGGGCTGTTGGCGATGGCGCTGTTGCTGCTCTGGACGCTCACGCCGCCGCAAAAAACCGGCACGGGTGCAAAAGAAAAGGTCTGGCGCGGCTGGCCGGGTTTGGCGGACGCCCGTCCCTATGCGCTGGCGCAGGATTTTCTGCGCGACCGCGGCATCGAGCTGGTTGTGGACGATCACCCGCGCGGCGATTTCCCTCCGGCGGATGTGGATGTCCTGTTATTGGAAAACAGCAACAAGGCGCTGTCAGAGAAACAGCAAACGCGCCTGCACAACTGGGTGGAAGCGGGCGGACTCTTGCTGCTGGAAAGCGGACATCCGCTGGGCGAGGTTTTTGACGTGAAATGGCAGACGCTCACGCCGGAAGAAGATGGCTATCTCTGGCATGGACGCGATGGCGCCTTGCAGATCACGACGCCGGTCAAGCAATACATCGAAAGCAGCGGCACGGGTAACGCCTACCCGGGCAAAAGCGGGAAAACGCTGGCGCTGGAAAGCGCGGTAGGCAGCGGGCATGTCATCGCGTTTGCGCATGACTTCGGCCTGTGGACAAACCGCGCCGACGCTGTCTACATCGGCAAGCCGGCCGCCGCTGCGCCTGTGCCGCTGGCGCAGGGCGACAACGCCGCTTTCCTGCACGAACTGCTGCAGGACAAAAAACACGCCTTGCTGGTGCGGGGCAGCCTGCCGGGCGAGCATCCGCCGTGGCAATGGTCGTGGCCGGGCGCACGTTGGTGGCCGCTTATCGCCAGCGGTGTATTGCTGCTCGTTGCCCTGCTGTATTACTGGGGGCGGCGATTCGGTACGCTGCGCCCACCGCCAGCAGGCAACGCGGGTGACATTGCCCGCCACTTGCAGGCCGCAGGCAGCTATTGGGCGGCCGACCGCGACGGCTACAGTTTTCTCGGCGAGCAGGTGCGCACGCGGCTTCTGGCCGACATAGAAGCCCGACAGTGCCATTACCCCGACCGTGCCGCACAGCTCGCCGACATGGCAAGCCGCAGCGGCATGAGTGAAGCCGAAATTGAAGCGCTGCTGGCGACGCGCGTGCCGCGCAGCGAAGACGACTTTATTGATTACATGATTGCCGTAGCGCAAATAAGGAGAACATTGTGAATGCTGCATTAGAAGAACTGTGCGCCACCGGCGCTGCGCTGCGCGATGCGGTGCAGCGGGTCATCATCGGCCAGGAACAAGTCGTTGAAGAAGCGCTCATCGCCCTGCTCTGCGGCGGCCATGTGCTGATCGAAGGAGTGCCGGGGCTGGGCAAAACCCTCTTGGTAGAAAGCCTCGCCAAAGCCATCAACGGACAATTTCACCGCGTCCAGTTCACGCCGGATCTCCTGCCTGCCGACATCACCGGCAGCATGATTTACGACCCCGGCGAAAGCCGCTTCAAATTCCGCCGTGGCCCGGTCTTCACCAACCTGCTGCTTGCCGACGAAATCAACCGTGCCCCGGCAAAAACGCAGGCGGCGCTGCTCGAAGTCATGCAAGAGCGGCAAGTGACCATTGAAGGCAAAACCCTGCCGCTCGCCGCGCCGTTCATGGTACTTGCCACGCAAAACCCCTTCGAGCAGGAAGGCACCTACCACCTGCCGGAAGCGCAGCTGGACCGCTTCCTGCTCAACAGCCGTATTGACTACCCGCAAGAAGCCCAAGAAAAAGCGCTGCTTTCCCGCCTGCTCGGCTTTGAAGTACCGCTCGCCAACAACACCGCCGCCATCACGCCGCTGCTTGATGCCACGACCTTACCCACGCTACAAAAAACGCTGCTGGAAGTTCAGGTGGATGAGCGCATCGTCGATTACGCCCTGGCGCTCGTGCGCAAAACCCGCGCCATGCCACAATTCTCCGCCGGCGCGGGGCCACGCGCGGGCATTGCCCTGCTGGTCGCCTCACGCGCCCGCGCCGTATTGCAAAAACGCGGCTACGTCATCCCCGAAGACATCAAGGCGCTTGCACCTGCCGTCCTGCGCCACCGCGTGCAACGCTCGGCAGAAGCCGAAATTGACGACATCAGCACCGACGCCCTGCTGGCGCAGCTCCTGCAAACCGTGCCTGTGCCGCGGCAATGATCATCCCGGACAAAAACCAATGGCGCGGCTGGGTAGCACTCGCCCTTATCCAAGCCCTGCTTGTCTGGCTTGATGCCCCGCTCGCGCTTAACTGGGGACTGCTCGCCGCCTGGCTGATGCTGCTCATGGCCAGCGCCCTGCTGCTTTGGCGGGAAAAACCGGATTTCCGCATCAATCGCGACTACGGCGCCGTACAACAAAGCGGACAACCCTTCACCATGCAACTGGCCCTGCACAACGCCGTGCCGCGCGACCTCGCGCTGCACCTCTTTGACCACTACCCACCGCAGGCCGAAAGCAGCGCCATGCCACAGCGGACGCTGCTTGGGGCGGACGAGCGGCTCGAACTTGCCTACCCGCTCACCATCCACGCGCGCGGCCGCTTCCGCTTCACCGCCCTACAACTGCGCTACCCCGACCGCCTTGCCCTGTGGCAGCGTGACCTGCGGCTAGACGCACCGGCAGACGTGCGCGTTTATCCGCGCTTTGCCCACGACCATGCCGACAGCGCCTTTGCCGGCATTCACACGCCGCAACTCGGGCACGTCCACCCGCTTTACAAACGCGGCGGTAACGGCGACTTCTCCCACCTGCGCAACTACCTGGACGGCGACAGCATCAACCGCATTGACCACAAAGCCAGCGCCCGACTGGGCAAATGGCTGGTGCGCGAATACGACTACGAACACGAACAGCCAGTCATCCTCATGCTGGACGCCTCGCGCCGCCTGCAAACCCGCTACAAAGGACGGGCACTCTTCGACGAACAGCTCGCCGCGGCGACCCGCCTCGCCCGCGCCGCGCTGAAAAGCGGCGACGAAATTGGCCTGCAAACCTTCTCCGACACCCCAAAAATCTGGTTGCCCGCCTCACGTCACGCCGGCCAATACCGCCGGCTGGTTGAAGCGCTGTTTGACCACCATGCCGACGACAAACCGCCCGACTACGCTGCAGCCATCCACGACGTCTGGTGTCGCGAGCGCCGCCGCGCACTCATCATCCTCATGACCATCCTCGAACCGCACGACAGCGAACACCTGCGCCCGCTCCTGCGCCTGCTACAAAAACGCCACCACGTCATGCTGATCAACATCCGCCCGCCGTGGCTGGAAGAAGACAACGACGGAGAAAACCGCGACGCCGCGCTGGAAAACGCCGCGCGCGATGTCTATGCCAACACCTTCGCCACCAACGAAGCCCGGCTCAAACAAGAAAAACTCATCTTCGTCACCGCCCGCCCAGAAACCCTGCGCCCGCAACTGATCAACGCCTACCTTGCCTACAAAAAACACCTGCGGCATTAAAGAGCCGTTTACCATTTAAAGCCCTAACAACCATGCACCTCAACACCGACGGCTGGCTGGACATTACCGAACCCCTCGCCAGCCCGCACCACAACGACCGCCCCGACGCGGACGACATCAGCCTGCTCGTCATCCACAACATCAGCCTGCCGCCGCAAGAATACGGCGACCGCTATATCAGCGCACTCTTCCTCGGCACCCTGCCCGCGCAGCGTCACGAACATCCCTATCTGGACGAAATCGCCGACCTGCGCGTTGCCGCCCACTTCCTCATCCTGCGCGACGGCCACATCAAACAATACGTACCGACTACCGCCCGCGCCTGGCACGCCGGTGCCTCCACTTATGAAGGGCGGGAAAACTGCAACGATTTCAGCATAGGCATTGAGCTGAACGGCAGCGACCACCAGCCCTATACCCTGCGCCAATACCAGGCGCTCGCCGCGCTCACCCGTGCCATCATGTGCCGTCACCCGCGCATCACCCCGGCGCGCATCACCGGCCACAGCGACATCGCGCCAACGCGCAAAACCGACCCCGGCGCGGCCTTTAACTGGCCGTACTACCGCAGGCTACTCGCCCGCCAGACGACGCCCTGACCCTTTGCGCGCCGCGGATACCAAGGTATGATTTTCAAGAAGCGCTACCACGCAGCGCCTTGTATGAGACTTTATGAGTATCGCTATATCCGGTGATGGCGCCGCCATGACCGTCCACACCCCTCACGAGAAAACCCATGAAACCACAAACCCCCATCAGCCTCCTCACCCTGCTCCTTCTTGCCGCCTGCGGCGGTGGGAGCAGCGACAACACCGCGCCCGCCGATCCCAAACCCGCGCCGTCCGTACCGGACAACAAGCCCATCACCCCGATGTACGTCATCGACGACGTCCACATCGGCGACATCACCCTGCCGCCGCGCACCGTCGCCCGTCCCGATGCCCTCACCCAGGCAAAACTCGACGCAGCCTTTGCCGCCACTAACGAACTGCGCACCGAAAAAGGCCTGCCGCCCTTTACCTACAACGAAAGTCTTGCCGCCTACGCCACTATCCGTGCCCAGGAAATCTCCACCCAGCAGGGCACAAGCGTCGAACACAAACGCCCGAACGGCCAGAACCCGCTGGATCCCGCCAACTTCATTGGCAGCGGTGCGCTTGCCGAAAACATCGGTGCCGACCGAAGCAGCAGCGCCGCCAGCATCGTCGCCGCTTGGCGCAACAGCCCGCACCACTACGCGACCATCACCAGCAAAGACTTCCAGAACCTCGGCATCGGCTACCACTACGCTGCGAACAGCGTCTGGCACAACTACTGGGCGCAAATCTTCACCGGCGGCAATACCCGCAGCATCTACAGCTACATCACCCCCATCCGGCGCGACGAAGTAGCCAAAGCCGCGCACGACGCCGCCCAATACACAGCAGACGGCCGCCTGACCCTCAACGCGCCGCGTGACAGCACGAACACCAGCGGCATTGGCAGCAATCCCTACACCCTCGCGCTTGGCCGCGAGCACCGCATCACATTGTTCCCGTACCAGAGCGCTGGCTGGTCATACCAGACCTTTGGCGCCATCAGCGACAACAGCGGTGTGCCCGAAGCCTACTTGAACGTTGGCAAGCCATTCACGCCGGGCGACGGCGCGACCCTGCAAGCGGACTATCGCGGCAGCGCCATCGGCGACCTCGGCCAGCATGACCGCGTCACTGCCGAAGTCAGCGCCCACCTCGACTACGGCAGCGCGCACAAAACCCTCAGCCTGAAAGTGGACAAAGCCATGCGCAGCGGCTTGAGCTTTACCGCCAGCAGCGCGACCCGCGACGCGCGCCTGGACTTTGAAGACACCCTGAACTGGAACGCCAACACGCAGCGCTTTGAAAGCGACACGGGCAATGCCCGCCTCTATGGCGCAGGCGGCGAAGAACTGGGCGGACAATTCAGCCGTGCGGTGGGCAATGAGGCCTATCGCGGCGCATACGGCGCGAAGAAAGTGCAATAAGCGCTGTGCCGATATAAGCGAGCCCCTTTTGTATTCCATAAAACAGCCCGCAGAAGAAAGCCCTTTCTTCTGCGGAAAACAAAGTCAACGTATATGGAATATAAACGGGATGACAATAAAAAAACGCCGACCATGTCGGCGTTTTTCGCTTCGTTTTCTATTACCGTGAGCCGACAAAATTAATGGTGTTATCTGCAGGCTGCTGACCGTAATCGGCATGACCGATAATTTCTTCTGCATTCTCACCGGCAATACCCAGCCGATAAACGCCTGTAGCTGCTTCTTTTGCCACGCCATCCTTGACGCCATACCCCGATACGCCAGCGATTAATTCAGAATAATAACGGATCGGCGCTTCTTCCAGGGTAATTTTGCCATGCCCACCGGCGGCAGCGATTTCGCCAGAACCCCGGCGGTTGCCATAGTCAATGGTGTAAGTCAGGGCGGCATCATTGGCGGGAACACTATTGAATGCCTTGCCTTTATAAGTATATATGGCATTTGTTGGCAGAAAATCTGTGGGGGAGAAAAGGTCCGAGCGAAATCCGTTGATGCTGTTGGGACTGAGTTCTTCGGAAAATACGGTATTGGGTTTATTGGTTTCCAAGACACTGGCGTAATGACCGCGATAGGAACGAATGGTTACTTCTTCGCTGGCTGATTTGCCGTCATTGGTCACTGTACTGAGATGGCCTTTGCTTTCATGAAAACCAAAGGGTAAAACGGCATGCTCACCGAAAAAACGGTTACTTGGACGATCTACCAAGAAAATATTGGCATTATTTTTATCTTTGAGCGTGATATTACGATACTTTTGCAGGTCGCCAGAAATTCTGGCCGTATCATATCTTCCATCTATCGGGTCTGATGTCGTAAATGAACGTTCATCGTCATCACCACCGCCACCGCAGGCGGAAAGTAACAAGGGGCTGGCGACCAGTGTGATGAGTAGAGGATATTTCATGGTTTTCTCCTGATGATTGGGGGAGAAATTACTATAACCGATAGGTGATGAAATGCAAGAAAAAAGATCTCTGCTATTCGGGAATAACCGCTTTCATCTTTTGCCATTCATGGCAAATACAGCATGCGCTGCTTTTTATATGGTGGAATAAATTTGCAATAAACCTGTTTAGCGTATTTGCGTAGCGAACCGAAGCGAGGCAAGCCGCCGATATGCACCCTCCCCCGTGGGGTAGGGATGGGGTGGGGCAGCAAATGTGAAAAAACGGATTTCGATTCATCAATAAATATCACTTGCCCCCTCTCCCGCTGCGGGCTTCGCCCTGCGAGAGAGGGGCATTTTGAACAAACACTAGGTTGTCTTTGTTTTATTCCACATATATACACCTGAGCGAGCGGGGTGTATGTATAACCGTCTCTATTCTGGCAAGCGATAAAAAAACCGGCCTCACGGCCGGCAATCTATTACAGGAGTAAAGGTGAAATCAGGGCAGGAGGTGGTCGTCCGAGCCTTCGTTGATGCTTTCAAAAAGGAAGGTGGACATGTAGCGCTCGCTGGCGTCCGGCAGCATGGCGAGGATGACCGAGCCTTCCGCCGCCTGTTGCGCGAATTGCAGCGCGGCGTTGAAGGTCGCGCCGCCGGAGATGCCGGTCAGGATGCCTTCCTGTGCGGCGAGCGCGAGGGCGGTGTCGCGTGATTCTTCGTCGCCGACCGGGATGAGGTAGTCGTAGATGTTCTGGTTCATGGTTTTGGCGATGAAGTCCGGCGTCCAGCCCTGGATTTTGTGCGGCGCCCATTCTTTGCCCGCAAGCAGTTGCGCGTTTACCGGTTCGGTGGCGACGATTTTGAGTTCAGGGCGCGCCGCTTTCAGCACTTCGCCGGTGCCGGAGATGGTGCCGCCGGTGCCGTAACCGCTGACGAAGTAGTCAAGGCGTTCGCCGGCGAAGTCGCGCAGGATTTCAGCGGCGGTGGTTTCGCGGTGGTACTGCGGGTTGGCGGGGTTGGCGAACTGGTCGGCGAGGAACCAGCCGTTTTTGTCGGCCAGTTCTTTGGCGACTCTGACCATGCCCTGGCCGCGTTCGGCGGCAGGCGTCAGGATGACTTTGCCGCCGAAGCTGCGGATGAGTTTGCGCCGCTCGACGGAGAAGGTTTCGGTCATGACGGCGACAAAGGGATAGCCTTTGGCGGCGCACACCATGGCGAGCGCGATGCCGGTGTTGCCAGAGGTAGCTTCGACGACGGTCTGGCCGGGTTTCAACAGGCCGCGTTTTTCGGCGTCGTTGATGACGGCGTAGGCGAGGCGGTCTTTCACCGAGCCGCCGGGGTTGCGTGATTCGGTTTTGACATAGAGCTGGACGTGCTTGGGCGCGAGGCGGTTGATGCGGATAATCGGGGTGTTGCCGATGGTATCGAGGACGCTGTTGTATTTCATGGGATTTCCCTGTGATTGGTTTGAGGTGCGCATGGTAATACGCTTCCCGCAGCGGGGATATTCCTTTTTGCCATATGCCGCGGCGCTTTGGTTATAGGCGCTGGCTGTGCGGCGGGTTAAGATGCGCTTCTTTGGTTTTGGTACGGTTGGCGCATGGTGTCGCCAGGTTTTTCAGGATTTTGGGCATGAAGTTGAAGCAGTTGCAGTGCATCGCCGCGGTGGTGCAGTCGAATTTCAGCGTGACGGCGGCGGCGGAGAAGCTGCATTTGTCGCAGCCGGCGGTGAGCAAGCAGATCAAGCTCGCCGAGGAGTTGCTCGGCCTGCCGGTCTTTCGCCGCAACAGCAAGGCGCTGGTCGGGCTGACCGAAGTGGGCGAGGCGATGATGCCCGATATTGAGCGGATTATGGTGTCGATGGAGCATATTCTTCAGCTCAGTCAGCATCATAATATGTTCGCGCTGACCCAGCTTTCCATCGCCACCACGCACACGCTGGCGCATAACCGCTTGGTGCAGATTTTGCCCGCGATTCAGCATGAATACCCGCAGCTGCCGATGAACATCATCGAAGGCACGAACGCGCAGGTTTTGCAGATGGTGCAGGAGCGCGATGCCGATTTTGCCTGGTTTTCGGCGAGCGATTTGACGCCGTACAACCCGCTGCTGCGCGGCGTGTTCATGCTGCCGGCGGAAAGCTGGTCGGCGGTGGCGATCGTGCCGCAAGGCCATGAAATGACGAAAAAACCGTTCGAGGGGCTGACCAGCCTCGCCCCCTACCCGCTGATTACCTACATCACTTCGCACAAAGAGCCGTCGGCGCTTGCCAAAGCGATGGCGGGGCGCGGCCTCTCGGCGCGGGTGGTGCTGACCGCGCGCAATGCGGAGATGATTAAAAATTACGTGCGGCAAGGGCTGGGCGTGGGCGTCATCGCCGACATGGCGTTTGACGCCGAGCGCGACAGCGACCTCGCCATGTTCCCGCTTGACCGCTGGATGCCACTGTTTAACACCTACCTTGTCTGGCACAACGATATGCGCCTGCGCAGCTATCACTATGATTTCATTGACCGCATCGTGCCGGGCGCGACACGCGAGGCGGTCGAACAGTACGTGCAGCGCCAGCAAAGCAGCAGCGATCCGGGCTGGGCGATTTAAAACAAAGCAAGCGCTTATTTGAGGCGCGGTTGGGCTAAAATCGCCGCACATTTCTAACGCCGCTCACCATGCCCGCCTTCACCCCCGAACAAATCGCCAGCCTCGCCCCTGACGCCGCCTCGCTCAAAGCCGCGCATGGCCTGACCAACCCCGGCAAATGGCCGCTGCTGCATGCAAGCGAACAGGCGCTGTGGGGACATTGCCAGGGCAGCGGCAAAACCCCCTACCAGACGGCAGTCGAACTGCACGAACCGGCGTTCAAATGCTCCTGCCCCAGCCGCAAATTCCCCTGCAAACACGGACTGGCCCTGCTGCTTTTGCACGCCCAGCGCAGCGAACTATTCACCCCCGCAGAGGCGCCGAACTGGCTCACCGCCTGGCTGGAAAAACGCACGCAGACAAAAGAAGCCAAAGCCGCCAAAGCCGCGAAAACCGAGGCCGCGCCCGACCCCGCCGCCCAACAAAAACGCCAGGACGCACGCCGGAAAAAAGCCGCCGCCGGCCTTGCCGACCTGCAACTCTGGCTGGACGACATCCTGCGCAACGGCCTCATCGCCCTGCGCGGCACCCTGCGCGAACGCTGCCGCGACATGGCAAAACGGATGATAGACGCACAATTGGGCGGCATCGCCGCCGAATTACAGGCCATCGGCGAACTGCCTGCGGACGCGCAAGAACAACACCTTTACCGCCTGACCCGCCTCAACCTGCTCGCAGAAAACCACGCGCGCCTGGAAGCACTCCCATCGGACGTACAGGCCGAAACCACCGCCCGCCTCGGCTTTCCCGTCGCCAAAGAAACCGTGCTGGCGGGCGCGGCCATCCCCGGCCTGTGGCAGCACATCGGCACCGTCATCAGCGAAATCGACCGCGGCGAAGCGCACGCGCACTGGCTCTACGACGCCGCCAGCCAGCGTTTTGCCTATCTCCTTGACTTCATCATCCGTGGCGCACCGACCGCGCTGCCCTCAGTGCTGCACGGTCAAGCATACGCGGGCGAACTCTGCTACTACCCCGGCATCCACAACCTGCGCGCGCTGGCAAAAACCTGGGAAGCCGTCGCGCCGCCGCCGCTTGCCCCCGCCGCGCACAGCATTGCCCAAGCGGTAGAAACCGCACAACAGGGCTATGCCGTGAACCCGCTGCTCAGCCACTACCCGCTGCGCGTTGACAACGTCCGCCTTGCCCGCCGCGACGACAGCCTCGCTCTTATCGACGACACGCACGCCCTGCCGCTCGCGCTCGGCGAAAACGCCCGCCTGCACCTGCTCGCCAGCAGCGGCGGCGCGGCCTTCAGCGCCTTCCTCTTGTACGAATACGAAACACGCGGCCTGCGCCTGCTCTCCTTCAGCGACGAGTCAGGAAAACTGCATATTTACTGAACCAAGCGCCTCAAAAAGCCATGCTCACCCCCCTGCTCAACACCGCCCTGCTCGGCACGACAAAACAGCCCTACCGCCCCGACGCCGCCACGCCTGCCGCCCTGCAAACCGCCTGGGCAGCACTTGCCGACAGCAGCGCCGAACGCCGCACCTACCGCTACGCCGCGCTTGCCTTTGCCTGCGCCTACGGCGGGCAGACACCCGCACAAAGCGCCGATGGCTGGCAACTGATACCGCCCGCGCCCGCTGCCGAAGAAACATTGCCGCCGGAAGCCGTCGCCATCCTCGGCGGCTGGTTCAAACAAAAACGCCAGCACCTCTTGCACTACGCCTTCGCCCGCCTGCGCGCGCACGACCTCGCCCTGCCGACGGCGCTGTTGCCGGAAACCATCGCCCACGCACAAAAACACCCCGCCGACATCACAGACCGCCTCCTCGGCGCACGCGGCCGCTGGCTCTTTGCCGAAGCCGGATTGCGGCAAAACAGCGCTGCAGATGCCGACGAAGACTGGCAACTGCTGCCGTTTGCCGCACGCAAGGACTGGCTCACCCGCCTGCGCCACGAAGCCCCCGACCAGGCGCGCGAACAACTCGCCGCCCTCTGGAGCAGCGCGCCTGCCAACCACCGCCAGGACTACATCGCCATCCTCGCCGACAACCTCACCGCCGCCGACCAGCCCTTCCTCACCGCCGCGCTGAAAGACCGCAGCAAAACCGTCAAAGAAAGCGCGCACCGCCTGCTGATGCGCCTGCCGGACAGCGCTCCGGCGCAGCAACACCTCGCCTGGTTGCGCGAACGCCTCGTCTGGCAGGACGCGGGCGGCTGGCAATACCTTGACGCGCCCTACACCGCCGACATGAAAGCGGCGGGCATCGAAGAAATCAGCCCGCTCAAAGAAGAAAGCGACGCCGCCTGGCAACTGCGACAAATCATCCTGGCCCTGCCGCTTTCCATCTGGGCGCAGTATCTCGCCTGCGACGAAGAAGAAGCCGCCGCCCGCCTCGCCGCCCACCCGCCGATAACCCCGCCAAACCTGTGTGTCGGCTGGATACACCAGATGCGCGACCGCCACTTTACCCTCGCCATGCTGCCCACAGTGATGCACGAACACCCCGACCGCATCAGCGCCGAACTCAACCTGGACGCCTTCCTTGAACTCAGCCACGACGACCGCGAAACCCTGCTCGCCAATGAAGACAGCGCGCGCCGCCTGCTTGAACAACTGCGGCACGACGCCTACCGGGGACCGTGGCGCGACGACACCCACGAAGACTGGGGCGAGCGCTACGGCCTGCTCGCCTGCCAGCACTACCTGAAAAGCAAAACCGACGTACCGGACGACAATTACCAACGCCTTGCCGCCAGCCTGCCGGTGAACGACCGCATCGCCGCGCTCATCACAGAGCGCCTGCGTACGCTGCCCACCGACCACCCCAAACACGAAGACATCGCCGAACTTGCCGAATACTACCGGCAAAAAAGCCAGTTTGCGGCGCTGCTGCCGTAACCATTGACACCCTCCCCCCGCGGGGGAGGGCTGGGGTGGGGTTCGTTGGCAAACCTCGTTGCCAAAACTTTCCACCCAAACCCTATACCCACCTTCCACAAAGGAACCCCCATGAACAACATCCTCCGCCAACACGCCGAACAACAAACCGCCGAAGAACTGCACGAACTCAAGCAACAAGAAACCCACCCCGTGCCGGACAACTGGCAGCTCTCGCCGCAATCCGTCGTCACCTACCTCATCGGCGGCAAACTGAAAAACGGCTTCACCGTCAAACCCAAATACATCGGCAACCGCCGCCTGATGGAAATCGCTGTCGCCACTCTCGCCACCGACCGCGCGCTCTTGCTCTACGGCCTGCCCGGCACCGCAAAAAGCTGGGTAAGCGAGCACATCGCCGCCGCCGTCTCCGGCGACTCCACCCTCGTCGTGCAAGGCACCGCCGGCACCGGCGAAGAAGCCATCCGCTACGGCTGGAACTATGCCGAACTGCTCGCCAAAGGGCCGAGCGAACAGGCGCTGGTCGAAACGCCCGTCATGCGCGCGATGCGCCAGGGCAAACTGGCGCGCGTCGAAGAACTGACCCGCATCGGCGCCGACGTACAAGACACCCTCATCACCATCCTCTCCGAAAAAACCCTGCCCGTACCGGAGCTCAACAGCGAAATCCAGGCGGTGCGCGGCTTCAACCTCATCGCCACCGCCAACAACCGCGACAAAGGCGTGAACGACCTCTCCAGCGCCCTCAAACGCCGCTTCAACACCGTTATCCTGCCGCTGCCGGCAACGCTGGACGAAGAAACCGACATCGTGCGCAGCCGCGTCGAAAGCTACCAAAACACCATGAAACTGCCCGCGGAAAAACCGGCGCTGGAAGAAATCCGCCGCATCGTCACCATCTTCCGCGAACTGCGCGCCGGCCTCACCGCTGACAAAAAAACCAAACTGAAAAGCCCCAGCGGCACACTCTCCACCGCCGAAGCCATATCCGTCGTCAATAACGGCATGGCACTCTCCGGCTACTTCGGCGACGGCGCACTAAAAGCGGACGACCTCATCGCCGGCATCTTGGGCGCGGTCGTCAAAGACCCGGTGCAGGACAAAATCGTCTGGCAGGAATACCTTGACACCGTGGTCAAACAGCGCGACGGCTGGCAAGACCTCTACCGCGCCGCCCGCGACATGAGCTGAAGCGAACCATATGACCACCTATCGCTACCCCATCATCATTCCCCGCCGCTTGATTGATAAGACAGTCGGCATGGTCGTCTTTGACGGCAAGCAATTCACGCTGGATAACGGCAAAAGTTATCCCGCCGAGGCATTAGCCGATATGCATTTTGGCGCTATCGGTTATCCGGCGCGGACATTGTGGTCGCTTTTATTGTTTCTGGCCGTGTCGCTCAGTTGCTTGTTGTTGTCCGCCCTGTTTTTTTATGTCGTTTCCGGTGCTGATTTGCTGGAAACCGCTTTCTCTTTTGTCGGTCTTATCTGTATTGTCATTGGAATATGGGCAGCCGGATATTTCCAGCCGCGAGAGTATTTGCAACTGGTCTTTACCGACGGCGATGCCATTATTCTGCGCGCGCCCCGTTCTTTTCTACCGTTATTAAGCCGGCTAAAGCCGGAATGGGCATGGCAGGAAAGGCTGGATAATCCCTGTCCGCGCTGGGCGCGGATACCGCTTGGTCTTTGCTGCTGGGCGTTATGCGGGGTTGTGATGTATTACGCCACCATACCGGATTGGCGGCCAGCGGATAAATTTTTCAGCGTCTGCATTCTGGAAGAAGATTATCCGCGCTTTATCCGTTTTACCGATAAGGCGCAATGGCAGGGGAAAACCCTCTGCCCGGCACCCTATAATTTCCAGAATGAAGAAGGTTTTTATCGCGTGACTATTCAGCGTGAAGGCGATGTTTTTTATGCGGCGCTTTGGAATGACGGTCTCTCCGATCCGCTTGAATATGTTTACCGCGTCGATGATGACAGGATTACCCCGCTTAAACAGCGTAGGGGGTTGTTGATGGCGCGCGCTATGACCATCATCTTTGCCGCTTTTCCCGCCGCTTTTTTATATGCCCTGATTAAGGCGCTGTGGCGTTTTTATTTACGGAGGCGGTATGCATCGCGCTGAGTTATTGGAAGAAATTGCCGGGCGTTACGGCGTGGCGGCGGAATACCCGTGGCGGCGCTATCCGCGATATGCGGTTTTCCGCCATGCGGGTAACCGCAAATGGTTTGCCGTGCTGATGAACCCGCCGGGGCGCAAACTCGGCCTTGCGACGGAAGATGAAGTTGCCATCCTCAATGTCAAAATCCGCGCCGAGGAAAACAGCCTGCTGCGCGGCATGGACGCCGTCCTGCCCGCCGACCTGCCCGCGCTCGTCGCCACCCTCACCCACCACATCGCCGACCTCTCCGCGACCCAGGACAACCTCGCCGACAGCCTCGCAGCCTACCCGCCGATTACCCCGCCAAACCTGTGTGTCGGCTTCGGCGACGGCGCGCTAAAAGCGGACGACCTCATCGCCGGTATCTTGGGCGCAGTCGTCAAAGACCCGGTGCAGGACAAAATCGTCTGGCAGGAATACCTTGACACCGTCGTCAAACAGCGCGACGGCTGGCAAGACCTCTACCGCGCCGCGCGCGACATGGCATAAAAACCGCCCCATGACCACCCGACTCTTTGGCATCCGCCACCACGGCGCGGGTTCCGCCCGCCACCTCATAGCCGCCCTGCGCGAATACCAGCCCGACTGCATCCTGCTCGAAGGGCCGCCGGAGGCCGATGCACTGCTCCCGCTCGCTGCCGAAGCCGACATGCAGCCGCCGGTCGCCCTGCTCGCCTACCGTCCGGACGCACCGCAGCAGGCGGTTTACTACCCCTTCGCCGCCTTCTCGCCGGAATGGCAGGCGATGCGCTACGCCGCGCAGGCGGGCATTCCCTTGCAGTTTTGCGATTTGCCGTTGGCGCACAGCCTTTATAAAGAAGAAACGCCCGACGACAGCGATGAAAACGCCGCTGAAGACGCAGCTCCCGAAGACGATGAAATCGACAGCGAAGACGGGGGCGAAGCAGAAGACGAAGACACCGCCGAAGAGCCCCGGCACAGCGATCCCTTCGACGAACTCGCCGCCATCGCCGGCCTGCCCGACGGCGAAGCCTTCTGGGAAGCGCTGGTAGAACAACGGCGCGACAGCACGGAAATATTCGTCGCCGTTGCCGAGGCCGTCAGCGCCCTGCGCGAAGCCCGCGGCGACACTGACCCGCGCGACGCCCTGCGCGAAGCATGGATGCGCAAAACCCTGCGCCAGGCGGAAAAAACCTACCGGCGCATCGCTGTCGTCTGCGGCGCCTGGCACGTGCCGGCGCTTGCCGCGAAAACCGCCGCCAAGGACGACAACGCCCTGCTCAAAGGCCTGCCCAAAGTCAAAGTCGATTGCACCTGGATACCGTGGACCCACAGCCGCCTGAGCCTGGAAAGCGGCTACGGCGCGGGGCTGGCCGCCCCCGGCTGGTACGCCCACCTCTGGGCGCATCCCGACGACGACGGCGTGCGCTGGATAGGGCGCGCCGCCGCCCTCTTGCGCGCGCAAGGCCACGACATCTCCGCCGCGCACGTCATCGAAACCGTGCACCTCGCCAACGCCAGCGCCGCCCTGCGCGGCCAGAGCCAGCCGCGCCTTGCCGACCATCTCGAAGCTCTCACCGCCATCGTCGGCATGGGCGACGACACCGTACTGCGCCTGATAGAACACGAATGGCTGATTGACAACGCCATCGGCAGCGTCCCCGCCGCCACACCACAACTGCCGCTGATTGCCGACGTACAGGCACAGCGCAAAAAACTGCGCCTGGCCGAAAGCGACGAAGCCAAAACCCTCGAACTCGACCTGCGCAAACCGCTCGACTTACAGCGCAGCATCCACTTCCACCGCCTGCAACTGCTCGGCATCACCGACGCCGAAACCCTGCCCGCGCGCGGCAAAGGCACCTTCAAAGAAGCGTGGACGTACCGCTACCAGCCCGAAAGCCACATCACCCTCACCGAGCGCGCGCCCTACGGCAACACCCTCGCCGCCGCCGTACAGGGCTACGTTGCCGAGCGCCTGCAACAGGCGCGCAGCCTCGCCGAACTCACCGCGCTACTCGCCGCCGTCCTGCCCGCCGACCTGCCCGCGCTCGTCGCCACCCTCACCCACCACATCGCCGACCTCTCTGCGACCCAGGACAACCTCGCCGACAGCCTCGCAGCCCTGCCCAACCTCACCGACACCGTGCGCTACGGCGACGTGCGCGCGCTTGACCCCGCGCCACTCCTCGCCGTACTCGACACCCTGCTGGCGCGGCTTGCCGCCGGTGGCGTCCAGGGCTGCCTCAACATCGACCATGACAGCGCCAGCGCCCTCTTTACCCCCATCCGCCAGGCCGACTACCAACTCAGCCTGCTCGACAACCCCGCGCTCAACACCTACTGGCAGCGCTTCCTGCAAAACATCCTCGCCGCCACCAACGCCCACCCGCTCCTCGCCGGCAACGCCGCGCGCCTGCTGTTTGACAAACAACACCTCGACGCCGCCCGCTGCGCAGAACTGCTGGCGCAAAACCTCTCCGCTGCCAACCCGAGCGAACGTGCCGCCTACTGGCTCGAAGGCTACCTCTACCAATCCGGCACCGTCCTCCTTTTGCACGACCCACTGTGGCGCATCCTTGACGACTGGCTGCGCGCGCTGTCCGCCGAACACTTCACCGAACTGCTGCCGCTCCTGCGCCGCACCTTCAGCAGCTTCGAGCCGGGCGAACGCCGCCAGCTGGGCGACAAAGCGCGCGAACACGCCGGTGACACCCCCGCCACCACCCACCCCGTTGCCGCCGTAAAACCCGAACACCACGCCGGCCACGGCCTTGCCGCCCTACAAACCGTCGCCGCGTGGCTAAACCTCGACGTAGGAGCGGTTAGCGAAGCGTAACCGCCCGTCACCATGAAGAACCACACCCCCATGATTACCCCCACCGAACACCAAAAACGCTGGCGCCTCATCCTCGGCAGCGACGCCGAAAACAGCTGCCCCAGCGACCTGAGCGCCGCCGAAATCCGCATGGACAAAGCCCTCGCCGCCCTCTACGAAACCCCGCCACAAGACAAACGCCGCGGCGGCCTCGGCGCATCCGCCCCGAAAATCAGCGCCTGGCTGGGCGACATCCGCGAATACTTCCCGCAGAGCGTCGTACAAATCATGCAAAAAGACGCGATTGAGCGCTTGAACCTCAAAACACTGCTCACCGAAAAAGAAATGCTGGCGAACATCACCCCGGACGTACACCTCGTCGCCACCCTGATGAGCCTGAGCAGCACCATCCCCGAAAAAAACCGGACCCTCGCACGGCAAATCGTGCAAAAAGTCGTGGACGAACTCACCCAAAAACTACAAGCGCCGACCCAACAAGCCGTCCTCGGCGCGCTGAACCGCGCCACCCGCACCCGCAACCCGCGTTTTCGCGAAATCGACTGGCACCGCACCATCCAAAAAAACCTGAAAAACTACCAGCCCGAATACCAAAGCATTATCCCGGAAGTGCGCATCGGCTACGGGCGCAAACGCAAAGCCGTGCGCGACCTCATCCTCTGCCTCGACCAAAGCGGCTCGATGGGCACATCCGTCATCTACTCCGGCATCTTCGGCGCGGTACTGGCCAGCCTGCCCGCGCTGCGCACCCGCATGGTCGTCTTTGACACCGCGGTGGTGGATCTCAGCGACCAAATCAACGACCCGGTAGAACTACTCTTTGGCGTCCAACTGGGCGGCGGCACCGACATCGACCAAGCGCTCGCCTACTGCCAAAGCCAAATCACCCGCCCGGGCGACACCACCCTCGTCCTCGTCACCGACCTCGAAGAAGGCGGCAACGCACAGCGAATGCGCAAACGCATGGCCGAACTCGTGGCGAGCGGCGTACAACTCATCGTGCTCCTGGCACTGAACGACGACGGCGCACCGTATTACGACAAAAACCACGCCGAATACCTCGCGAGCCTCGGCGTCCCGGCATTCGCCTGCACCCCCGACCACTTCCCGGACCTCATGGCCGCCGCGCTCAACAAACAGGACCTTTCGCTATGGGTCGCGGAGAACATCAAGGCGTAGGGTGTGTTTGCAATTTGAATTTCCCTCCCCTGCGAAGCGGGGGAGGGGGTGTGAAAACCGCGTAGCGACCGCATTCAAAACGAAATGCAAACACGCCCTAGGGGCTGTTTACAATTCAGCGAACTAGCCCCTCTCCCTGTGGGACAAGCATTGCTCGTCCGTAGGACGAGAGAGGGGTTGGGGTGAGGGCAGCAAACGATTGAAAAATCGAAATTTCATCTCGTAAGCGGCATTGTCCACCCCCTCCCCATCCCTCCCCCGGGCCCCATGCAAAATGCGGACGCATTTTGCATGGGTACCCGCCCGCTGCGGGCTTCGCCCTGCAGGGGAGGGAGATTTGAATTGTAAACAGCCCCTAGCGCGCGGCGTGTAGGTTGGGTAGAGGCGCCTACCCCAACCCGCGCGCCCGCTATAATGCCCGCCCTTTTCCTATTCCAAACGACAATGACCGCCCCCGATTTCACCGCCGTCCTCTGCCGCGACCGCCATGCCCTGCGCCAACTGCACCGCCAAATCCGCGAACGCGAGCGGCGCGGCCAACCCGCCGACCGTCTGCGCGCCCGCTTTGCCGCTGAATATGCCGCTTCCACCGCAGCGGTTGAGGTGCGCCGTGCCGCGCTGCCGCAGCCAAAACTCAGCGCCGACCTGCCGGTGCTGGCGGCGAAAAACGACATCCTCCGCCTTATCCGCGAGCATCAAGTCGTCATCATCAGCGGCGAAACCGGTTCGGGGAAAACAACACAACTGCCGCAGCTTTGTCTCGCCCTCGGCCTCGGCGCACGCGGTACCATCGCCCACACCCAGCCGCGCCGCATCGCCGCGCGCAGCGTCGCCGCGCGCATCGCCGAGGAGCTCGATACGCCGCTCGGTGATGCCGTTGGCTACCAGGTGCGTTTTGACGAAAAAACCAGCGACGCCACCGTCATCAAACTGATGACCGACGGCATGCTGCTCGCCGAAACCCTTTCCGACCCGTACCTCGCGCAATACGAAGTCATCATCGTCGATGAGGCGCACGAGCGCAGCCTCAACATCGACTTCCTCCTCGGCTACCTGCACCGTCTCGCCGCGCGCCGTCCCGACCTCAAAATCATCATCACCTCGGCAACCATCGACGCGGAGAAATTCGCCGCCCATTTCGGTGGCGCGCCGGTGCTGAACGTCAGCGGGCGCACCTATCCGGTGGAAATCCGCTACCGTCCGCCGGGTGAAGATGAAGACACGGCGGACGCCATCCTGCGCGCCGTCGCCGAACTCGACCAGCACGGACGCAACGACATCCTCGTCTTCCTCCCCAGCGAGCGCGACATCCGCGAAGCGGCCGACCGCCTGCGCCGCGAACAACTGCGCGACACCGACGTGCTGCCGCTCTTCGGCCGCCTCTCGCTTGCCGACCAACAGGCGGTGTTCCGCCCGCAGGCGCCGCGCCGCATCGTCCTTGCCACCAACGTCGCCGAAACCTCGCTCACCGTGCCGCGCATCAAGGCGGTCATCGACACCGGCACCGCGCGCATCAGCCGCTACTCGCTGCGCACCAAAACCCAGCGCTTGCCGATTGAGCCCATCTCGCAGGCCGCCGCCAACCAGCGCGCCGGTAGATGCGGCCGCGTCTCCTCCGGCATCTGCATCCGCCTTTACAGCGAAGAAGACTACGCGCAGCGCCCCGCCTACACCGAGCCGGAAATTCTGCGCACCAACCTAGCCGCCATCATCCTGCAAATGCTCGTCCTCAAACTGGGCGACATCGCCGCCTTCCCCTTTGTGGACGCGCCGGACGAACGGCAAATCAACGACGGCTACCGCCTGCTTTACGAACTACAAGCCACCGACGAAGCCCGCCGCCTCACCCCGCTGGGCCGACACATGGCGCGCCTGCCGGTCGATCCGCGCTTCGCCCGCATCCTCGTCGCCGCCGAAAAAAGCGGCTGCCTGCAAGACGCGCTCATCCTCGTCGCCGCCCTATCCATCCAGGACCCGCGCGAACGCCCCTTCGGGCAAGAAGCGCGCGCCGACCAAAAACAGGGCGAATTCGCCGACAAAAGCAGCGACTACCAGACCCTGCTCAACCTCTTCGCCGCCTACCAACGCGAACGGCGCAGCGCGAGCAACAACCGCCTGCGCCAATGGTGCAAAAACTACTACCTGAACCCGCAGCGGATGCGTGAATGGCGCGAACTGGTGAACCAACTGCTGCGCGACAGCCGCGAACAAAAACTGCACCTCGACAGCGCCCACCCCGCCGCACCGAAAAACGACCTGCCGGACGGCGCCAAAGGGTGGCTGGCGCTGGAAAACCCGCAAATAGAAACCCTGCACCGCGCGCTGCTCACCGGCTTCCTCGACCAAGTCGGCCTGTGGGACGAACAAAACCGCGACTACCTGCGCCCGCGCCACAGCCGCTTCAGCCTCTTCCCCGCGTCCGTCCTTGCCAAAAAACCGCCGCAAGCAGTGATGGCGGCGAGCATCGTCGAAACCCAGCGCACCTACGCCCGCACCTGCGCGCCCATCCAACTCGCCGAACTCGAACACCTCGCCGCCCACCTCATCCGCCACCAATACAGCAACCCGCACTGGTCAAAAAAAGCGGGCAACGTGCTGGCGAGCCAAACCACCACCCTCTACGGCCTGCCCATCGTCGCCGGGCGCAACGTCCCCTACGCCCGCCACGACCCGGCGCTCGCCCACGAAATCTTCATCCACGACGCGCTCGTCCCCGGCGAACTCAACACCCGCCTCAAAGTCATCGCGCAAAACCGCGCGCTGATAGAAACCCTGGAAGAGCGCGAACACAAAACACGCAGCCGCGGCATCCTTGCCGACGAGAGCCAACAAGCGGCGTTCTACATGGAACGCCTGCCGGAAACCGTACACAGCGTCGTAACCCTCGAACAATGGGCGAAAAAACACGGCGAAGCGGCACTCGCCATGCGTGAGGCCGACCTGCTTCTCAGCGACGAAACCATTGATGAAGCCGACTACCCGACCAGCCTCACCATCAACGGCCAAAAACTGCGCCTCGAATACCACTTCGACCCCGGCGGCGCGGCGGACGGCATCACCGTCAACATCCCGTTGCCGGCGCTGAACGCGCTGGACGCGCGCGCCTTCGAGCGCCTTGTCCCGGCAATGCTGCCGGCAAAAATCGAAGCGCTGCTGCGCGCCCTGCCAAAAGTGTGGCGGCGCCAACTCGTTCCCATTCCCGCCTTCGCGCAGGCGGTGAGCGAACGCATCGCCGGCGATGACGCGCCGCTGCACACCGCCATCCGCGCCGCCGTGTACGCCATCAAAGGCACCGCCATCCCCGAAGACGCCTTCGACGAAAACAAAATCGACGACCACCACCGCATGAACTACCGCCTGCTGGACGCAAAAAACCAGCCGCTAGCAGAAAGCCGCGACCTCGCCGCCTTGCAGGCCGAGTACAGCGACAGCGCCGCCGCCCAATTCCGCCGCCGCAGCCAAAGCCGCCATGCCGACGACGCGCCCATCACAGACTGGCAATGGGACGAACTGCCCGCCCAAGAAACCCTGCCCAACGGCATCACCGGCTACCCCGCCTTAACGTTGGAAGACGGCAAACACTACCTGCGCCTGCACGACGACCCCGAACGGGCAGCGAGTGCGCACCACGCCGCCGTGCACGCCCTGCTCGCCGACAAACTCCAAGCCAAAATCAAATACCTGCGCAAAAACCTGCCCGGCTACACCCAAATGGCGCTGCACTACCGCAAAATCGGCAGCGACAGTACCCTCGCCGACGACATCATCGCCCGCCTGCTCGCACACGTCTGCCTGCAAGGCGGCGTGCCGCGCACACGCGCCGCCTGGGAAGCGGCCCTCGCGCGCGGCGAGCGCGAACTCATCCCGGCGGCCAGCGAACTCGCCACCAAACTGACACGCATCCTCGCCGCCTACAGCGACGCCAAACAACAACTGCACAACCTCAAACAGCCCGCCATCAAAAGCGACATCGAAGCGCACCTTGCCCGCCTCATCTACCCCGAATTCATCCGCGACAGCGACAGCCGCGACCTTGACCTCATTGACCGCGCCCTCGCCGCCACCCTGAAACGCATCGAAAAAGCGCGCCTCGACCCGCTAAAAGACCTGCAACGCCAACAAGAGCTGGCGTCGTGGGAGGCGACGCTACAACAAACGCTGGCCAAACACGGCATGACACGCGCCAGCCAAACCCCACCGCGCGGCACCCCTGCCAGCACCCGCGCCGCGCTGCTGGACTACTGGCGGCTGACAGAAGCCTGGCGCATCCAGACCTACGCACAAGAGTTGGGCAGCCCGCTCAAAGCCTCGCCCAAACGCCTGCAAGAAGCGGCGGAGAAATTGTGAAAGACCCCTCTCCCTTTGGGACAAGCATTGCTCGCGTAGCGACAAGTATTGCTTGCGCAGCAAGAGAGAGGGGGTGGGGTGAGGGCAATCGCTGGAGGTTAAATCAGGCATAATTCACCGGAATAGTCCGGGGACTGCGTAACTGCTCGCCACAGCGCGATTAAACCCTTAAAGGAAACCCATGCCCCAAGAAATCGAACGCAAATACCTGGTCATCGGCGATGCGTGGCGCAATCTCGCGACAGGCACACATTACCGCCAAGGCTATCTCAATAGCGCCAAAGAACGCACCGTGCGCATCCGGACTATCGGCGAAAAAGCCTTCCTCACCATCAAAAGCGAAACACGCGGCATCCGCCGCCAAGAATACGAATACCCAATCCCCTACGACGACGCCGTACAAATGCTGGCAAGCCTCGCCGAAAAACCGCTCATCGAAAAAATCCGCTACAAAATCCCATACAAAGGACAGCTCTGGGAAATTGACGAATTCCTCGGTGAAAATGCCGGACTGATTGTCGCCGAGATAGAACTCGCCGACGAAAATCAGACCTTCAGCAAGCCCGCATGGATTGGCAAAGAAGTCTCCGCCGACCCGCGCTATTACAATGCCAATCTGGTGCAGCGCCCTTATCGCCTTTGGGACAAAAATGATTAAAGAATCGGTAAAAGTACACGGACAATACCAACTGGAAATCAAACAAAAAGTTTCCTTCGACCGGCGGGCGCATGAAGTGCGCTACCGCATTGAAACCTGGTTTTTCCTACCCGCCGCCTTGCAAGTCAATCCCGATTTCTATTCACCCAAATATTTTCAGCAGAGCCTGAAAAATTACGTGCGCCTGCGCCCGCCGACGCGCAAACTGTCGCAACTGTTAGAGCCGGATGAAATGCTGGCGGAGCTTGCCGCTTTTCTTGCGACCACGCCAGACAAACAAGGCCTGGAACCATACGAAAATACACTGAAGCGCTATGCGCTCACTTACAAACGCGCCTTGCGCCTGGCGGTGAAATGGATGGAGCGCAATGCCCAAAAGCGCAGCGCGGATGCCATCACCGAATTATTGGCAGAGATTCATGACGTTTTGGCAGCATATCGTGCGCTCTCGCCTTTGGCCGCCGCACATGAAGCCGTTTTAGCATCGCAGGCATTTGGCTATTGCGACGAATTCATTTCGCTGGTCACGCTGCATTATCTGCGCCGTCTGGTATTGCTGGACGGCATACCGCAAGCCGCCGCCATTCATGCCTTATGGCAAACAGAAATGACCTATTGCCGCCGCCATTTCCCGGAAAGCATCCCCTCGCCGGAAGGAAACAATGAAGATGTGCTCTACCGCTGGAGCATCTTGCGCAAATATATCAGCCGCTATTTATTTCTAGAAGTGCGGCGGCGCAAAGGGCATCCGCTGCTACTACATTCGGTTTATGCCATTTCGGCGGCGATTGCGATGGTTTTTGCAACATTCGTTGCCTTTTTTTGGCAGGGGCGTTACGGCGCGTTGAGCAATAATTTATTCTTGGCGCTGGTGATTGCCTATATTTTCAAAGACCGCATCAAAGAAATCGGGCGCGAGCGCTTGCTATCTTTATTTCGCGAGTGGATTCCTGACCGCCGCTTGCTTATTTATCGTGGCGAGCATTTAGAGGTAGGCAGCTGTCATGAATCCTTCCGCTTTGTCCATCAGGAAAAATTGCCGCCGGAAATCCGCGCGCTGCGCGAGCAGGCGCATTGGCTGAAATTATTGAATGACCGCCGTGCCGAAGATGTATTGCTCTACCGCAAGGAAGTCGCCTTGCATAATCAGCCGGAATTGTTCGAGCGCACCCAGTATTCGATTGTTGATATTACCCGCTTCAATGTCTCCGGATTTTTGCGGCAGATTGATCACTTGTTCGAGCATTTGCCGGTTGGCGATGAAGACGATGCGGTGATTGTGGGCGAGCGGCTTTATCACGTCTATATGATTCGCCGCGTATTCTTCGCCGGACAATCCGCGAGCGAATTGGTGCGACTGGTGCTGAATGCGGAAGGCATTAAACGACTGGAGATGATTCAGCCGCTACAGTTTGCGGAGGCAGAAACGCCGCAATAGCGGTAAAGATCGCCTTATCGGTTACGACTGCGCCTAACGCAATCTATGCCCCTGCGCGCGCCGTCGTTCATGTGGTGGGGCGAGCCCCACCCTACGCATGGCGTTATCAATCTCCCTGCACTAGCGCGACTGCTTCGCGGGCGAGGCGGGCGATTTCTTCCCAGTTTTGGGCGTCAAGCAGTGTTTTTTCTACCATCCACGAGCCGCCGCAGGCGATGACGTTTTTCAGTGCGAGGTAGTCGCGGATGTTGTGTGTGCCGATGCCGCCGGTCGGCATCACTTGCAGCATGGCGTAGGGCGCGAGCAGCGCTTTGAGCATTTTGAGGCCGCCGCTGGCTTCTGCCGGGAAGTATTTGACGGTCGTGATGCCATGTTCGAGCGCGGCTTCGATGGCGGTCGGGTTGTTGATGCCGGGGGTGATGGCGATGCCGAGGTCTTGGCAGGCTTTGACGGTGTTCGGGTTGAAGCCGGGGCTGACGATGAAGTCTGCGCCCGCTTGTTGGGCGGCTTTGGCTTGGGCGGCGTTTAGCACGGTACCGGCGGCGATGAGCATTTCCGGCTGGGCATCGCGCAGGCGGCGGATGGCGTCAATGGCGGCGGCGGTGCGGAAGGTGATTTCGGCGGCAGGAATGCCGCTTTGCAACAGCGCTGCGCCAAGCGGCACCGCGTCTTCGGCGCGCTCAAGGGCGATGACCGGGACAATTTTCAGCGCTTGCAGGCGGGGGGTGAGGGTTTCGATATTCATGGATGCTCCGTAGGTTGGGTTGCGGCGATGAATGGCCGGATGGGTTTAATGTTTTTGGCTGATGCGGTGAGGCAAGCCCCACCCTACCCTTCCAGGCGGCAGTATTCCGCCGGGATAATCGCGCCCTTGTGCTGGATGACGGTGGCGGCGAGGCGGTTGCCCGCGCGGCAGCATGCCTCCGGCTCGGCGCCTTGCAGGTAGCGGGCGAGATAGCCGGCGTTGAAGGCATCGCCTGCCGAGGTGGTGTCCACCACGCGCGCGACGGTTTCGCCCTTGACCGCAATGCGTTCGCCGCCCGCCGCGTACAGCGCACCGTCGGCGCCGCATTTGACCACGATTTTGGCAACACCTGCCGCTTGCAGGCGAGCGATGGTGGCGTCGGCGTCAGCGTCGTCCCACAGCGCACGTTCATCGTCGTCGGTCATCAGCGCCAGATGGACGTGCGGCAGGAGGCGGGCATAGGCGGCGCGGGTCTCGTCGCGGCTCTGCCACAGCGCCGGGCGATAGTTGCCGTCGAAGTGGATTTGTACGCCTTGGGCGGCGCAGGCGGCAAGGCGGTCAATCAGGCGCTCGCGGTCGGCGGGCGGCAGGATGGCGAGGCTGATGCCGCTCAAATAGATGGCATCAAACCCGGCGAGCGCGGCGTCCACTTGCGGCCAGCCGGGGTGTTGCAGCAGGTAGCGCGCCGCCGACTGGTTGCGCCAGTAGAGGAAGGTGCGCTCGCCCGTGGCGTCGAGCTGGATGAGGTAGAGGCCGGGTTGGCGCGCCGGGTCGGTGAGTACGTGGCGGGTATCGATGCCGTCGGCTTGCCAGCGCGCTTTCATGCCGCGGCTGAGCGGGTCGTCGCCGAGCGCGGTGAGATAGTGGACGCGAACGGCATCCGGCGGGGCGACGCGCGCGAGGTAGGTGGCGGTGTTCAGGCTGTCGCCGCCGTAGGTTTGGCGCATGTCGCCGAAGGGCTGGCCGTTCAGTTCGATCATGCATTCGCCGAGGAGTGCGATGGTTTTCATGGTTGTCGGGTGTAGGTGGATTAGGCAAAGCCGTAAGCCAACGGTTAGTAATGGTTTTGGCGGTCGGTAGGGTTAAGCGCGGCACTAGAGGCTGTTTACAATTCAAATCTCCCTCCCCTGCAGGGCGAAGCCCGCAGCGGGCGGGTACCCATGCAAAATGCATCCGCATTTTGCATGGGGCCCGGGGGAGGGATGGGGAGGGGGCAGAACGATGGTTGTCGCATTTCCGGCGGTTCGACGGTGGGGCAAGCCCCACCCTACGGTTTTATGCGAGGTGTTTTTTCAGCGTCGCCCTGACCGCGCCGTTGCCCGCGAGCATTTCGCGCAGGTAGCCTTCGATTTTGTCGCCGAGGCCGACGGCATATAAGTCCACGCCGAAGATGGCAGTGTCTTGCAGCAGTTCGCGCACGTTGCCCAAATCGTCGCTGCCGAGGCGCACGCCGGCGAGTTTTGCCTGCGCGCTTTCGAGCAGTGGGTCGGGGCTGCAGGTGAAGGTGTTGCCGTTGTCATCGACGCCGAGCAGGTAACGGCACCAGCCAGCGAGCACCAGCGGGATGGCGGTGAGCGCGCCCGCGTTCGCGCCGTGTGCCTTGATGGTCTGGCCGAAGCGGATAGCGAGTTTTTGCGAGGTGTCGGTGGCGATGCGCTGCGGCGTGTCCGGGATGTAGGGGTTGGGCAGGCGCACGTTCACCACTTCGTCGATGAAGGTTTGCGGGTCAAGGATGCCGGGGTTGACGACCACCGGCAGCCCTTCGCGGTAGCCGACGGCGCGCGAGAGCGCCAGCAGTTCGGCGTCCTGCATTTCAGCGTGAATGCTGGTGTAGCCGAGGAGGCAGCCGTAGATGGCGAGCGCGGTGTGGATGGGGTTCAAGCAGGTGGTGACTTTCATCGTCTCCACTTTGTTCACGGTGTCGCGGTCGGCAAAGAGGACGCCCGCCCGTTCCAGCGGCAGGCGGCCGTTGGGGAAGTCGTCTTCGATGACGAGGTATTCGAGTTCTTCGGCGTTGACGTAGGGCGCGACGTAGGTGTTTTTGCCGGTAACGACGGCGTCGATACCGTTCAGGCCATCTGCTTGCAGCCGCTCGGCGACGCCGGGGTCGGGGCGCGGCGTGATTTTGTCAATCATCGTCCACGGGAAGGCGACTTTTGCGCTCTCCAGCCAGGCGACGAATTCGGGCGCGACGTGGCCGGCGCTTTGCCAGGCGCGGGCGAATTCCATGATGACGGCGCGCAGTTTTTCGCCGTTGTGCGACATGTTGTCCATGCTGACCAGCGCCAGCGGCGCGCCACCTGCGCGCCAGCGCGCGTGCAGCAGGGCAACGATGTTGCCGATGTAGCTTTGCGGGCGCTGGACGCCGTCTTTGAAATCGGCGGCGACGGCGGGGTAATAAGCGCCGTCGCGGTCTTTGATGGCATAGCCTTTTTCGGTGATGGTCAGGCTGATCATTTGCAGGCTGGGGGCGGCGGCGATGTCGCGCAGGCGCTCGAAGTCATCGCGCATGGTCAGCGATTCGATGACGCTGGCGAGGACGATTTTGTCCAGCGTGCGGTCGCCTTTGAGGCGGACGAAGATGCTCAGGTTGTCGCAGGGGCGGTAGGCTTTTTCGATGATTTCCGGGTCGAAGCCTTCGGCGACGATGATGCCGCTTTCGGCGTCGCGCTGGTTGAGCAGGCGCTGCTGCGCGTGGGCGAGAAAGGCGCGGAAGATGTTGCCCGCGCCGAGGTGCAGCCAGCGTGGCGCGCTGAAGGTCGCGGCGCGCACGCGCGGGATGTCATAGAGCGGCAGCTGGTAACCGCGCTCCTGCCACCAGGCTTTGTCTTGCAGGGCGTTCAGGGTGAGTTTCATGCCTGCCCCCGTGCCGCTTTCTCGCACATATCCCACACGCCCTGAATGTACATGATGCCCAGCGCGCGATCATAAAGCCCATAGCCGGGACGGCATTGCTCGCCCCAAATGTGGCGGCCGTGGTCGGGGCGGTAGTAGCCTTTAAAGCCAACGTCGTGATAAGCGCGGACGATGGCGGCAATATCCAGCGAGCCGTCGCTGCTCATGTGCGAGGTTTCGATGAAATCCCCGTTGGGGAAGCGCTTAATGTTGCGGATGTGCGCAAAAGGAATGCGGTCGTGGAAGTCATGAATCATCTGCACCAGGTCGTTATCCGGGTTCGGGCCAAGCGCGCCGCTGCACAGCGTCAGGCCGTTGCTGGGGCTATCGACCATCTCCAGAATCGCCTTGAGGTCGGCGTAGTTTTTGACGATGCGCGGCAAGCCGAAAATGGAAAACGGCGGATCGTCCGGGTGAATGGCCATCTTGATGCCCGCCTGCTCGGCGGTGGGGATGATGGCTTCGAGGAAATATTTGAGATTGCGGCGTAAATCGTCTTCGCTCACGGATTTGTAAGCGTCAAACAGCTTGTCCAGATGCGCCAGGCGCTCCGGTTCCCAACCGGGAAGCGTCAAACCATTCGAGCCTTCTTCCACGCTTTTCACCAAGGCTTTGGGGTCCAAGCCTTCCATCGCCGAGGCGTCGTAAAACAGCGCGGTCGCACCATCGGCCATCGGATGGAAAAGGTCGGTGCGCATCCAGTCAAACACCGGCATGAAGTTGTAGCAGACGACCTTCACCCCGTGTTTGCCCAGATTGCGCAGACTTTCCTTATAGTTCTCAATGTACTGCTCGCGCTCAGGCGTGCCGAGCTTAATCGCCTCGTGCACGTTGACGCTCTCGACGACATCAATATTGAGGCCGTACTGCGCCGCCTGCGCCTTGACCGCAGCGATGCGCGCCTCCGGCCACACCTCGCCCGCCGCAAGATCATGCAGCGCCCAGACGACGCCGGTCATGCTCGGAATCTGGCGGATCTGTTCGAGGGTGACGGTGTCATTACCTTCGCCATACCAGCGGAAAGTGGTTTTCATGTTTTTAGCTCCTTAACCCTGAAGAATGATGGATCTTCGCCGTGTCAGCGAAGTGATGAACCTAAACAGCGCACCGCGCGGGTAAAACAGGGCACTTTGGTTAATCATAGCGACGACATATTGCCATCGATAGCGGCCTGACGCAAGAAATGGTAAACCAATTTGCCATTTTTGCCTAACCATCTCCACCTAGGCGTAAAGGAAACCGCCGCAATCGGCGGTTTCCGGATGTTTCGCATCACGGCGTGTTATTGACGCTGGTAAATCAGCACCGCACGGTCGTCGAAGCTGTAATTGTCTTTGCTGACGCCTTTGGTGGAGGGGTGGGTGATGCGCATCGGGTCGCTCGCCAGTTCTTCTTTCAGCGTTTTTTCGTAGCTGTCGATGCTCGCTTCCGGCGGGTAGGTTTCGTAGCCGTCCGAGCTGAGTTCGATGGTTTGCGGCGCTTTTTCAAATTTCCACACGCGCAGTTTTTCCGGCGGGATGGGGAAGCCGTCGATTGCCCAGAACTGGAAGGCTTCCGGCGCCTGCGGGTTGTTCTGGAATTCGGCTTGGCGCTGCAACAGCGGCAGGATATAGAAGCGGCCGAGGTCTTCGGCGCGTACTTGGTCATCGCTGAGGCCGAGGGTCTTGATGACTTTGACGCGCAGGTCGCTGTTTAAGATGTCAACCAGTTTGGCTTCGTCGTTGTAGTTCTTGCCGTCGATGCGCGCTTTGGAATCGCCGATGGCGACCAGTTCGTTGGTATCGAGGTTGTACCAGATGAGTGTTGCGGTCGGACGGAACAGCGGCTCTTTGGCGAAGTCGATATCGGTGTTCGCGTTATAGAATTCTTGATATTTGTCGTTGATACGCTTCAGGATTTCGGCTTTGTCGGTGTTTGGCGGCAGCTCCTGGAAAACGCCCTGGATGATGTCGCGGCTGACCCGTCCGCCTTTTTTGCCGTCGTAGGTTTTGCCGGATTTGTCGGTCGCGCCATCGAACACCGCGAGGTAATGGTCGTTAAAGAACAGGCCGTCTTCACATACTGCGTTGTTTTTTTCGCCGGCGCCTTTTTTGCCTTCAATGAAGTAGGCGATTTTGCCGCTTTTCAGCGATTGGTCGATGGCTTTGCTGTATTGCAGGTCGTCTTTGGCAACCGCAGAGAGGCTAAATGCGGCAATCGCCGCAGCAAGAAGGGCTTTTTTCATGGGATAGCTCCGTGTCTTTGAGGGAATGAAGATGAACGGCATTGGCTAACCAGAGCAAACGTCGCATAGGCAGCAGAAAACCTGCAATGTCGCGCCGCTACCGGTTCATCGTGATGCGCATCTTGCCACCAATGGTTGCACAACGCAATAATTGGTAAACCAAATAACTCATCTGATTGACCTTACCCTTTTCGAGCGCCGCAAGCCTCAACGACTGGACAGCCGTCCAACGGCTGTTTTATACTCTGGACACTTGTCCAATCACCCCAACGGTTTGCCGATGTCTGTTTCTGCCCTTCCTGTATCGTCGCCCGATTCTGCCCGCGAGGTCTTTCTTGCCGCCGGGATGCGTCTTTATCCCGAACTCGGTTATCAGCATTTGTCGGTGCGGCTGCTTGCCGCCGAGGCGGGCTTGAGTCCGGGGATGTTCCATCATTTGTTTGCGAACAAGGAGGCGTTTGTCGCCGAGGTGTTGCAGCGCAAGTACGACGCCGCTTTTGCCGAATTGCAGTTGCAGGTGCGCCCCGGCCGCAGTGTGCGTGAGAATTTGCGCGATGCGCTGCGGTTTCTCGCGTTTTTTGCCCGCGCCCATCAGGACTGGATTGTGCGGGTGTTTTCGGATGCACCGGCGGTCGCCGCCATTCGCGAGTTCATCCGTCAGTACGCGGGGATGCGGCATGTGTCGCTGATTATTGATTTGTTGGCGCGGGCGGAACGGCAGGGGTTGCTGGCGCCCGCCGCGCCCTTGCAGCGTTCGGCGTTTTTGATGGGCGCGATTTTGGCGCCGATGTTGATCGGCTCGCGTTTGCAGGCGTCGGGGTTGTTGCCGGATTTTCTCGCCGCGTCGTTCGCGCCGCAGGTGATGGAGGATGCGGCGATTGTGCAGCGTATTGATTGGGCGCTGGATGTTTTGTTTTTGGAGGAGCGATGAGGGCGATTGTCGTTGTTCGCCCAACAGCGCCGCGTGTGTCGCCCCGCTCCCGGTGGACGATTTGTTTTTAGTGGTGGCATCACGGGCGCTACCCCCACCCCAACCCTCCCCCGCTGCGGGCTTCGCCCTGCGAGGGAGGGGGCAGTTCGGTGTGGCATCGCACCGCATTTTTTTGAATCACTGGAGAGGTTTATGAGAAAGGTTTTGTTGGCTGTTTTGCTCGCCGCCGCTGCCGGTGGCGGTTGGTGGCTGTATCAGCAGCAGGAGTCGACGGCGCTGCCCGATTTTGTTTTTCACTCCAACGGCCGTCTGGAGTTGAACCGCCTTGATGTGGCGAGTCTTTATCCGGGGCGGGTGGAGCGCGTGCTGGTCGCGGAGGGCGATGCGGTCAAGGTGAACGAGGTGCTGGTGGAGCTGTCGTCGGCGCAAAGCAGTGGTCAGTTGGCGGCGGCGCAGGCGGCAACGTTGCGCGCCGCGGAGCTGGTGCAGCGCGCCCGCGCCGGGGTGACGCAGGCGCAGCAGGCAGTCGCGCGGGCGGACGCCGAGATTGCCGCCTACAGGCAGCAGCAGAAGGTGGCCAAGCTGGAGCTGGACAATGCCAAGCAGATGCGGCGCGAGGATTTGGTTTCGGCGTCGGAGCTTGCCAAGCGGCAGGCGGATTTTGAGCGCGCCACGGCGAGCGTGAAGGCGGCGCAGGCCGCGCGGGCGGAAGCGCAGGCGGCGGTCGCGCAGGGGCAGGCGGCGGTGGCCGAGGCCCAGGCGGGCGTCAAGCAGGCACAAGCGCAGGCGGATACGGCGGCGTCTGCCGATGCGGATATGGCGATTCGTAGCCCGCTCACGGCGCGGGTGGAGTACCGTCTGGTGGAGCCGGGCACGGTGATTGGCGCAGGCAGCCGCGTTATCAGTCTGCTGGATCCGGCGGATGTGTCCATGAATGTGTTTTTGCCGAACGCGACGGTGGGCGGGCTGCGCGTCGGCGATGAGGCGCGCCTTGTGCTGGATGGCATTGATGCGGTTTTTCCGGCGCAGGTGAGTTTTATCGCCAGCGAGGCGCAGTTCACGCCGAAGGCGGTGGAAACGGCGGACGAGCGCGAGAAGCTGGTGTTCCGCGTCAAGTTGAAGGTGCCGGCGGAGGTGGCGCAGCGTTATGACCGCCTGCTGAAAGGCGGCATGACCGGCGACGGTTATGTGCGCCGCGACAGCTCGCAGGCGTGGCCGCTGGCGCTGGAAGTGCGGCTGCCATAAGAGATGCGCCCCGCCATTTACATACACCTGAGCGCTCATCGTGTATGTAAATCGCCAATCCCCGGAGTAACCCATGAACCCCTGTCGTTATCGCAAAACCCTCGCCGTCCTCGCCTGCCTGATCGCGCTGGCGGCGACTTATTGGTTGATGAACGCCCGCTGTTTTCAGCTTGTCGGCGATCTCGTCTGTCGCGGCGATGGTACGCGGTCGCAGGTGGCGCTGACTTTTGACGACGCGCCGCTGCCGCACACTACTGAAGCGGTGCTGGCAACGCTGGCAGAGAAGCGGGTGCGTGGCACGTTCTTCGCCATCGGCGCGCAGTTGGCGGCACAGCCGCAACTTGCGCAACGCATTGCCGCCGAAGGGCATCAGCTCGCCAACCATTCCTGGTCGCACCCGCGTTTCCTGCTGAAATCACCCGCCTTTATCGCGCGCGAGATTGACGATACAGAAGCGCAAATCCGCGCCGCGGGCTATCGCGGTAAGGCGTATTTCCGCCCGCCCTACGGCAAGAAGCTGCTCGGCCTGCCGTGGGTGCTCAAGCAACGCGGGATGACGACGGTGATGTGGGACGTCGATGCCGACCGCTTCCGCGCGCAGGGCGTGGAGGCGATGGCCGTACAGACGGTCGCCGCCGCCCGCCCCGGCAGCATCATTCTTTTGCATCCGTTCTGTGCGGATGAATGCGCCGCCGACCGCGCCGCCCTGCCGCAGATTATCGACGGTCTGCGAGCGCGCGGGCTGGAACCCGTTACCGTCGCTGAATTATTGGAGGGGACACGATGAAGCGGGAATCTCCCTCCCGCTGCGGACGCTGCGCGTCCTGCGAGGGAGGGGGCAGTTCGGCGGGAGATTGGATAGCGGTTGGCGTACCGCGCTATCGCTATTTGAGGAACCCGCAGTGCCTGCTTCCACGGAAAGACGCCCTCTCCCTGTGGGGCAGCAAGCAACCCGCGCTGCTTCCTTCTGCCCTACCCATTTACATACACCTGAGCGCTCATCGTGTATGTAAATCGCCCACAACCCGGAGAAACCCATGAATCTGCCCGCCCTTGCCCTGTCGCTGCCGCTGGTTTTCATGCTGCATGATTTCGAGGAGCTGATTGGCTTTCAACCTTGGTTGCGCGCCAACCGTGCCGCGCTGTTGCAGCGCTTCCCGCGTCTCGCGCCGCGGTTGGTCGCGCATTTGCAGCGCATGGCCGGTGCGCCTTTCACCTACAGCGTTTTCTTGCTGTTTGCGCTGCTGACCCTGCTGTCGTGCTACGCGGCGCTGTGCGGTGATTACCGCCTCTGGTACGGCGCGCTGGCGGTGTTTACCGCGCATTTGCTGGTTCATCTGCTGCAATGGGCGCTGTGGCGGCGCTACATTCCCTGCATCATTACCAGTCTGCTCGCCCTGCCTTACGGTTTTTGGGCGCTGGCGCAGGATTTTCCGCTGAGTGCGGCGGAGAAATGGCATTGGAGTGGCGTCGCGGCGCTGTTCGTCCTCGCCCTGCTGGCGCTGTTGCACCTTTTCATGCCGCGCATCGCCCGCTGCCTCAACCGGTAACCGCTTATGACCGCCCTCACGATCTCCCACCTCACCCACCGCTACGGCAAGACGCTGGCGCTGGACGACCTTTCGCTCACCCTGCCGCGCGGGCTGACCGTCGGCCTCATCGGCCCGGACGGCGTCGGCAAATCGACCCTGCTCGCGCTCATCGCCGGTGTCCGCCGCATTCAGAGCGGCGAGTTGCACGTGCTTGGCGGCGATATGCGAAAGCCCGCCGACCGCCAGGCGCTGTCGCACCGCATCGCCTACATGCCGCAGGGACTGGGGCGTAATCTCTATCCGACGCTGTCGGTCTATGAAAACATCGACTTTCACGCCCGCCTCTTTGGCCTGCCCGCGCGCGAACGCCGCGCCCGCATTGCGCGATTGCTGGAAGCGACCGGCCTCGCGCCCTTTCCCGACCGCGCCACCGGCAAGCTCTCCGGCGGGATGAAGCAGAAGGCGAGCCTGTGCTGCGCGCTGGTGCATGCGCCCGATTTGCTGATTCTGGACGAGCCGACCACCGGCGTTGACCCGCTGTCGCGCCGCCAGTTCTGGGCGCTGGTTGCTGATTTGCAACGCGAGACGGCAGGGATGACCGTGCTGGTCGCCACCGCTTACATCGAAGAAGCGGAGCCGTTCGCGCAGTTATGGGCGATGGACGCGGGCAAACTGCTGGTGAACGCGCCGACGCGCGAGGTGATGGCCGGACACGCCAACCTTGAAGACGCCTACATCCGCCTGTTGCCGCCGGAAAAACAGCAAGGCACGGGCGGGCTGGATTTGACGCCGTTTGTCGCCGACCCCTCGCTGCCGCCCGCGATTGAGGCGCACGGTCTCACCAAGCGCTTCGGCGATTTCACCTCGGTTGATAACGTCAGCTTCACCATCCAGCAGGGCGAAATCTTCGGCTTCCTCGGCAGTAACGGCTGCGGCAAATCGACGACGATGAAAATGCTCACCGGGCTGTTGCAGGCGACCAGCGGCACGGCGGAACTGCTCGGCGCGCCGGTCGATGCGGGCAGCGTGGCGACACGGATGCGCGTCGGCTATATGTCGCAGGCGTTCTCACTGTATGAGGAGCTAACCGTGCGGCAAAACCTCGCGCTGCACGCCCGCCTCTACCGCCTCGGCGCGCGCAGCAAGGCGGCGATTCGTGATGCCTTGACGCAGTTTGACCTGGCAGACGTCGCCGACGTCAAACCCTCCGCGTTGCCACTGGGCATCCGCCAACGGCTACAGCTTGCCGCCGCCTGCCTGCACCGCCCGGAAGTGCTGATTTTGGACGAACCCACGTCGGGCGTGGACCCGGCAGCGCGCGACATGTTCTGGCGGCACCTGTTGCGGATGTCGCGCGAGGACAAAATCACCATCTTCGTCACCACCCACTTCATGAACGAAGCGGCGCGCTGCGACCGCATCTCCTTCATGCACCAGGGGCGGGTGCTGGCCGTCGGCACACCGGCGGAACTGGTAGCGCAGTATCAGGCGCCGAATCTGGAAGAGGCGTTTGTGCAGTATCTGCTGCTGGATGAGGCGGCGCAGAAAGAGAAAGCGGGGAAAATGGCAACCACCGCCCCGTCCCCCGCCGTTCTGCCCCCTCTCCCTGTGGGGGAGGGTTGGGGAGGGGGTAGCGTCCGTACTTCCTCCGCCGATGTGGAAACATCAGCTGCTACAACGGCTAACGAACCACCAACCGCCGCCCAATCTCCCGCCGTTCTGCCCCCTCTCCCTGTGGGGGAGGGTTGGGGTGGGGGCAGCAAAAAGAGCAGCGTAGCTTCCTTTATGTCTGCTGAAACAGCATCCACAACGGAGGAAGGTCTGGGAGGGGGTAGCGAACATGCGCCTACCACTAACGCTGGCTTACATTCCGATACCGAAAGCGCGCCACCGCAGGCGGTGAATCCTTCCCTGCCCCCACCCCGGCCCTCCCCCACTGGGGGAGGGGGTTTTACTGTGGAAGAAAGCGCATCTGCTGAAGCCGCAGCAACTTTACCCCCACCCCAACCCTCCCCCACGGGGGGAGGGGGCCTTACTGTGGAAGAAGGCACTTCAGATTCCACAATCAGCGATAACGAACCGCCCACCATCATCGCAAGCGACACACCAACCGCTGCCCAATCCTCCACCGATTTACCCCCACCCCAGCCCTCCCCCGCTGCGGACGCTAGCGCGTCCTGCGAGGGAGGGGGTTATACAGCGACAGAATCAGCAACCGCTAACGAACCGCCCGCTATCATCGCTGACGACACGCCAACCGCCGCCCAATCTCCCACCGTTCTGCCCCCTCCCTCGCAGCGAAGCGCAGCGGGGGAGGGTTGGGGAGGGGGTAGCGTCCGTACTTCCTCCGCAGATGTGGAAACATCATCCGCTACAACGGCTAACGAACCACCAACCGCCGCCCAATCTCCCACCGTTCTACCCCCTCCCTCGCAGCGAAGCGCAGCGGGGGAGGGTTGGGGAGGGAGTAGCGTCCGTATTTCCTCCGCCGATGTGGAAACATCATCCGCTACAACGGCTAACGAACCGCCAACCGCCGCCCCGTCCCCCGCCGAACTGCCCCCTCCCCCTGTGGGGGAGGGCGGGGGTGGGGGCAGCAAACAAAGCAGCGCAGCTTCCTTCCAGTCCCTCCGCGGCTGGCTCGCCACCATCCGCACCTTCGCCATCCGCGAAGGCAAAGAACTCCTGCGCGACCACGTCCGCACCTTCTTCGCCCTCTTCGGCCCGGTCATCCTCATGACCGCCGTCACCTGGGGCGTCTCCTTTGACGTCGGCAATCTCGCCTTCGCCGTGCGCGACCGCGACCAAAGTGCCGAAAGCCGCGCCATCACCGAATACTTCAGCGGCTCCCCGCATTTCCGCGAACTACCGCCGCTTGCCGCCGACGCCGACATCGACACCGCCCTCGAAAGCAGCGCCGCGAAAATGATCATCGACATCCCGCCGTCCTTCGGCCGCGACCTCCTGCGCGGCGCGCGCCCGGAAATCGGCTTCTACCTCGACGGCGCCGAATCCTTCAACGCCAGCAACCTCACCGGCTACATCGCCAGCATCCTCGGCGACTACGCCCGCGACCAGGCACACGCGCACGGCATCCGTCTGCCGCCGGACGCCGCCCAACTCGTGCCGCGCTTTCGTTACAACCCCGACTTCAAAAGCATCCTCGCCATCGCACCGGGCGTCCTTATGCTGGCGCTGTCGCTCTTTCCGGCGATGATGGCGGCGGTCGGCGTGGTGCGCGAACGCGAAATCGGCTCCATTGCCAACTTCTACGCCTCGCCCGCCAGCCGCCTGCAATTCCTGCTGGGCAAACAACTGCCCTACCTCGCCGCCGCGATGACGAGCTTCCTCATCCTCTACCTGATGATGCGCTACTGGTTCGGCGTGCCGCTCAACGGCTCGGCGGCCGCGCTCCTCACCGGCACCCTGCTGATGTGCGCCACCACCACCGCCACCGGCCTGCTCGTCTCCTGCTTCACCCGCTCGCAAGTCGCCGCCATCTTCATCACCGCCGTCGGCACCGTCATGCCCGCGATGAGCTTCTCCGGCTTCCTCGTCCCCGTCTCCTCACTACAAGGCGGCGCGTACATCATGGGCAAAATCCTGCCGTCGGCGTGGTATGCCAACCTCACCACCGGCACCTTCGTCAAAGGCCTCGGCTACCCCGACCTCGTGCGCGAACATTTCATCCTCGGCGGCTACTACCTCATCATCCTCACCCTCGCCGTCCTCAACCTCAAAAAACAGGAGCGCTGAATGACCCGCAACCTCTTGACCCTCATCGGCAAAGAGCTGCGCAGCCTGCTCGCCGACCCCATCCTCATCCTCCTCATCGCCTACATGTTCACCGGCATGGTCATCGCCATGTCGCAAAGCAACACCGACATCCGTAACGCCGCCGTCGCCATCATCGACGAAGACCGCTCGCCCTTCAGCCGCCGCCTTGCCGACGCCATCCGCCCGCCCTACTTCCGCGCGCCCGACGCCATCGAACGCGCCGAAGCAGACGCCGCCATGAACCGCGGCGACTACGTCTTCATCCTCGAAATCCCCGCCAACTTCGAGCGCGACCTCCTGCAAAACCGCGCGCCAGAAATCCTGCTCAACATCGACGCCACCCGCATGAACCAGGGCGGCATCGGCAGCGCCTACCTCGGCCAAATCTTTACCCGCGAAATCCGCGCCACCCTCAACACCCCGGCCGCCGCGCCGCCCGTACAACCCATCATCCGCACCCGCTACAACCCCAACGCCGAAAACGCCTACCAAATGCCCGTCACCGCGCTGGGCGACGCCATCCTGCTGCTGCTCCTGCTGCTCGTCGGCGCGGCAGTCATCCGCGAACGCGAACACGGCACCATCGAACACCTGCTGGTCATGCCCGTCACCGCCAGCGAAATCATGCTGGCGAAAATCCTTGCCAACGGCCTTGTCATCCTCATCGCCTCCACCGGCTCGCTCCTTGCCGTCGTCCACGGCCTCATCGGCGTCCCCATCAACGGCACCCTGACCGACTACCTCCTCGGCACCGCGACCTACCTCTTCTCCATCGCCTCCCTGGCCATCATGATCGCGACCCTGACGCCGAGCCTGCAACAATACAGCCTGCTGATGCTGCCGCTCTTTATCATCATGAACCTCTTTTCGGGAGCGACCACCTCGCGCAGCAACATGCCCGAACTGGCGCGCGCCATCAGCGAATACTGGCCGAGCACCCAATACGCCATCTACAGCCAAAGCGTCATCTTCCGCGGCGCGGGATTGCACGAACTCTGGCCGCAACTGCTGATCATGGGCATCGCCGGCATCCTCTTCCTCGGCCTCGCCCTCATCCGCTTCCGTAAAATGCTCGAACAACAGAACTGAACCATGACCATCGCACGCCCCCTCCAAACCGGGTACACAAAAAATCCCTTCCCCCGCAAGCAGGGGAAGGGATCCGAATGGCAGGAAGAAAACTGCCGGGCTTTAATCCACCCCTTCCAGCAACACCGCGCGGCCAAGCGTTGCCCCCAGGCGGATAGATTTGAACTGCCCGTACTCCGTGCTGTCGTACCACGCCTTTGCCGATGCCATATCGGGAAAACGCAATACCACCGAACCGTCGAAGTCGGCACCTTCCAAAGCCTCGTGCGCACCATTGGCAACCAGAATTTCGCCGCCGAACGGGGCGAGAGTGGGCACACCCAATTGCAGATAGCGGTCATAAGCGGCCTGATCTTTCATTTCATCGCGGATAAAAACAACGTAAGCAGACATAAATTTCCTCGTATTTGTGGAAGCCGCATCTTACTGCAAAGCGGCACAACAGCAAAACCCGATGCGGGAACCCCCAAAACCTTCCCCCATTTACGTCGCGCGGTAACAGAAAGGGGATAAGGCCCCGCTGAAAACCCGCCTGAAAACAAACAAACAACACAAAAGGAACCAACCATGCCCCCCCGCCCCCTCCTCCTCGCCCTCACCGCCGCCCTCCTCAGCGCCTGCCAAACCACCACCATCACCACCGCAAGCCGCGTCCCCCTGCCCACCGCCTACGAAAGCGCCCCGGCGCGCGCCGACAACACCGACATCCGCCGCTGGTGGCAAGCCTGGCACGACCCCGTCCTCAACCAGCTCATCACCGAAGCGCTGGCGAACAACCCCGACCTCGCCATCGCCCGCAGCCGCCTCAAAGAAGCGCAGGCGACCACCCGCCTTGCCGACGCCGACCGCGGCGCGACCATTGGCTTGGGACTGAACGCCGGCCACCTCGACGCCGACCTCGACAACCCCCTCGGCGGCACCCCGCTGGCGCGCAGCGACAAAATCAACACCCACAGAACCCTCCTCGCCAGCAACCTCAGCGCCAAATGGGAAGCCGACCTCTTCGGACAAAAACAAAGCGATGCCGATGCCGCCCGCTACGCCGCCCTCGCCAGCGCCGAACAAACCCACATCGCCCAACTACAAATCGCCGCCGCCGTCGCCGACGCCTACCTGCAAGCGCGCGCCCTCGAAGCGCGACAGCGCCTCGCCGACGAAAACATCGTCACCCTCGAAAAACTCGCGCACTACGTCGAAGCCCGCTACCGCGCCGGCCACACCACCGCCTTTGAGAAAACCGAAGCACAAAGCCACCTCAGCGCCGCTCGCGCCGCGCGCAGCACGCTCGCCGCCGAACGCGCCGCGCAAGCGCGCAAAATCGCCGTGCTGCTGGGCAAAACCCCGCAGGACTACCAACTGCCCGCGAGTAGCGCCGACATCCTCGCCCACCCGCCCGCCGCCCCCGGCGGACAAACCCCGCAAGGCCTGATAGAGCGCCGCCCCGACCTGCGCGCCCGCGCCGCCGAAATCAACGCCCGCGCCGCCAAAGTAGCGAGCGCCAAAGCCGACCTCTACCCGCGCCTCACCCTCAACTTCCTCGGCAACGGCATACTCAATATCGACAGCGACAACACCCAAAAAAGCCTGATAAGCCTGCTCGGCGCCAGCCTGCAAGTGCCGCTGTTCACCAATGGCCGCGTCCAGGCGAACATTGACGCCGCCGACGCGCGTCTCAAAACCGCGCTCTTGCAATACGACCAAACCCTGCTGCAAGCACTCGCCGACGTCGATAACGCCTACCAGGCAAGCGACGCCCTTGCCACGCAAACCCGCCTCCTCGCCCAAGCGCGTGATGAAGCAGAAAAACAGGCGACTGATGCCGAAAAACTCTACCGCTACGGCAACAAAACCCTCGCCGACACTCTCAGCGCGCGCCTATCCGCCAACCAGGCGGCAGAAAACCAGCTGCGCAGCCAACTGGCGCAAGCGCAAACGCTCATCGCGCTCTACAAAGCCCTCGGCGGCGGCTGGGCGGAAAAATAGCCGCCGCGCCGCTTTTTTCTGGCGCTGATATTAAATTTTCTATATGATTTTTTCCTGCTGCGGCGCGGTCTCGCGCCAGTAGCGGGATCAGGCGCGCTGCCTGTTTCTTTTTTCCACCATCAGGAGTGATAACCCGATGATTCAATTAGTTGTTGCCTGCCACGGGCGGTTTGCCGAGGAACTCGTCAATTCCGCCGCGATGGTCTTTGGCGAGGCCGAGGGCGTGCACGCAGTCACGTTCATGCCCGGCGAAGGGCCGGAGGATTTGATCCGCAAGTATGAGGCGATCATCGCCGAGACGGGTTCGGCGGATGATGTGCTGTTTTTGGTCGATTTGTTCGGCGGCAGTCCGTACAACGCCGCGATTCGCGTCGTCGCCCCCACCGCCAAAGCCGACGTGCTTTCCGGCGTGAATTTACCGATGCTGCTGGAGCTGCTCGACAGCCGCGATGAGAAAAGCACCGTCGCCGATTTGGTGGCAAGCGCTTATAACGCCTCTTTTGAGGGGACGAAAGCTTTTCGCAATGCGCTGCCAACGGCATCTGCTACGCCCGCGCCCGCCGAAGCCGCCGCCCCGGTGGCCGATCACCGCGCCGGCCGCCCGACCTCCGGCCATATGCAAATTCCGCTGTTGCGCATTGACAGCCGCCTGATTCACGGCCAGGTCGCGACTTCCTGGGCGAAAGCGGTCAAGTGCGACGCGATTTTCGCCATCAGCGACGAGGTCGCGCAGGACGAGTTGCGCAGCAAGTTGCTGCTCCAGGTCGCGCCCGCGCATTTGCAGTCGTATGTGATTACGGTCGATAAGGCCATCAAGGTCTGGCACAACCCGATGTACGCCGACCGCAAGGTGCTGTGGCTCGTCACCAAGCCGGGCGATATCGTCCGCCTGATTGAGGGCGGCGTGGATATTAAGCAGGTGAATGTCGGCGGCATGACCCACCGCGAGGGCTGCAAGCTCATCAGTCAGGCGGTCGCGGTTGATGCCGATGACGTCGCCGCCTTCAAACGCCTGCATGAAATGGGCGTGAAGATGACGCTGCAACAGCTCGCCACTTCGCCCGCCGAAGATGTGATGCCGAAACTGGCAAATGTGAAATTCTAGGAGATTCAGATGGATATTATTCTGGTAACTTTGGTCGGCCTGATCTGCGGTATGGGATCGGTGCTCGATGAACGGCAGACGCACCGCCCGCTGGTCGCCTGTACTTTGATTGGCCTCGTCCTCGGCGACCTGAAAACGGGCGTGATGGTCGGCGGCACGCTGGAGCTGGTCGCGCTCGGCTGGATGAACGTCGGCGCGGCCATGGCGCCGGATGCGGCGCTCGCCAGCGTCATCGCTGCCATTCTCGTCATCAAGGGCGGACAACCGGCGCAGGAAAGTATCGCTATCGCCATTCCGGTCGCGGTCGCAGGGCAAATGCTGACCATTTTCGTGCGCACCATCGCCGTCTTCTTCCAGCACCAGGCGGACAAGTTCGCCAAAGAGGCGAATTTCCGCGGCATCGAGCTCTGTCACTACGGCGCGCTGCTCCTGCAAGGCTTGCGCGTCGCCATTCCGGCAGCGATTGTCGTCGCCACCGCCAGCGCGGAAAACGTGCAGGCATTCCTCGGCAAAATTCCGGTTGAAGTCTCCGAAGGCCTGCGCATCGCCGGGGGCGTTATCGTCGTCGTCGGTTACGCGATGGTGATTAACATGATGAGCGCGAAGGCGCTGATGCCGTTCTTCTTCCTCGGCTTCGTCATCGCCACCTTCTCCAGCTACAACCTCATCGGCCTGGGCATGATCGGCACCGTACTCGCCGCGCTCTACATCCAGCTAAGCCCGCGCTTCAACAAGAGCGCCGCCGCAGGCCCTGCCGCCCGACAAGCGCCGCTTGCCGACGATGAACTCGAAGGACTGTAAGGAGAACGACCATGACCGAAATGACCCAAAACCACAAAAAACTGACCAAAGGTGACCTGCGCAGCATGTACATGCGCTCCACCTTCCTGCTCGGCTCGTTCAACTTCGAGCGGATGCAGTCGATGGGCTTCTGCGTCACCATGATGCCCGCCATCAAGCGCCTTTACAGCAAAAAAGAAGACCAGGCGGCAGCGCTGAAGCGCCACCTCGAATTCTTCAACACCCAGCCGTGGATAGGCTCTGCCATCATGGGCGTCACCGCGGCGATGGAAGAAGAACGCGCCAACGGCGCCCCGATTGACGACGGCGCCATCAACGGCGTGAAAGTCGGTCTGATGGGGCCGCTCGCCGGTGTCGGCGACCCGATCTACTGGGGTACCGCGCGCATCATCCTCGCCGCGCTGGGCGCCTCGCTTGCCATCACCGGCAACATCATGGGGCCGCTGCTTTTCTTCATTGGCATCAACATTATCCGTATCCTCACCCGCTGGTACAGCATGAAATACGGCTACGAAAAAGGCACGGAAATCGTGCAGGACATGGAAGGCGGCCAGCTGCAGAAACTGACCACCGGTGCCTCCGTGCTCGGTCTCTTTGTCATGGGTGGCCTCGTCGCACGCTGGGCAAGCCTGAACATCCCGCTGGAAATCGCCCGCTACACCAACCAAAAAGGCGAAGAAGTCGTCACCACCGTGCAATCGGTACTGAACGACCTGCTGCCCGGCCTCGTCCCGCTGCTTTTGACCTTCCTCTGCATGACGTTGCTGAAGAAAAAAGTGAGCGCCATCGCCATCATCTTCGTGATGTTCGCGGTAGGTATCGCGGGCCGCTATCTGGGTGTGTTGGGGCTGTAAACGCACCTTCACCCAAAGAAAAAACCCCTGCCCGGCAGGGGTTTTTTAATGTCATCGTTACCGGTGGGGTTAGGGGCTGTTTGCAATTGAACAATCCCCCTCTCTCGCTACGCGATCTGTTCCAGTCCCAGAGGGACAAGCATTGCTCGCGTAGCGAGAGAGGGGCTCGTTCGCCGAATTGTCAACACGCCCTAGCTGCTTGCCAAACTGGCACGCCCTTTCAAATCAGCACGTAATACTCGCGGTTGTAATCGCGCTGCTCCGCCTGATCGTAGATGCGCGAGTAGCCGCGCTGGTTGCTGACGAAGCGGGTGTCGCCGATGTAGGTGCTGATGTTGTCGTGGCTGTGGCCGTAGATCCACAGGTTGGCGCGCGTGGTAAGTTCCGGCAGGTGCGTCGTCCAGTAGGCGGAATGGAGCAGGCCGACGGCTTTGGTGTAGTGGCGCTTGGCGACGAGTTCGAGGCGCGGCACGAAGTGGCTGATGACGACGCGCGCCTCCGCCGCCGGATCCAGCGCGGTTTCGATGTAGGCGCGGCTCACCTGGTGCAGCATGCGCATGGTTTCCGGGGTGAGCGGGCGGCCTTTTTCGTCGTAGATTTCGCGGAAGTCCGGCAGCGTGCGCCCCGCCCAGCGCATCGAGGCGTCCGCATCGCCGCCAAGGCTGAAATCCGTCCACAAGGTGGAGCCGATGAACTGCACGCCGTCGAGGATGATGCTGTCGTTGTCGAGCAGGGTGATGTCGTATTTTTGGCAGATGCTGCGGTAGAGGTCTTTCGCTTCGTTCAGCGCAAAGCCGTAGTATTCGTGGTTGCCCAGCACGTACAGCACCGGCAGTTTTGGCGCCTTGCGCCGCAGGTAATCGAAAAAGAGCGGCACGGTCGCCGGGTCGCCGATGTCGCCGGCGAGGACGAGCACGTCCAGCTCGGCGAGGTTGCTGATGGTGCAAAGGCTGCATTCGCTGTGCAGGTCGCTGTGGACGCCGATTTTCATGTCCGCTCCTAGGAAAGCCGCATTTTGAAGTCTTCGTAGCCAAATTCGCGCACGGTGGTAAGAGCGTCCGTGCGGCTGTCCCAGGCGACGATGGCGGGCAGTTTGACGCCGTTGAAGGTGTTGGTCTTCACCATGGTGTAGTGCGACATATCCATAAACATCAATCGCTTGCCCACTTCCAGCGGCTCGGCAAAGCTGTAATCGCCGATGATATCGCCGGCGAGGCAGGTCAGGCCGCCAATGCGATAGGTATAAGGGCGCTCATGCGGCATCGCGCCACCGAGGACGTCCGGGCGATAGGGCATCTCCAGCACGTCCGGCAGGTGCGCGGTGCAGGAGCCGTCAATCACCGCGATGTTGAGATGGTTCCAGATAACATCCAGAACTTCCGTGACATACACGCCGGTGCCGAGCGCGACCGCCTCGCCCGGCTCGATGAACACCTCAACCCCCCAGCGCTCGCGGAAGGCGCGGATCAGCGCAATCAATTCCTCGACCGCATACCCCTCGCGCGTCACATGATGGCCGCCGCCGAAATTCACCCACTGCATCTGCGGCAGAATATCGCCGAACTGCCGCTCCACCGCCGCCAGCGTGCGCCGCAGCGGCGCCACATCCTGCTCGCAGAGATTATGAAAATGCAGACCGGTAATGCCGGTGAGCGATTCGGGGCGCAACTGGCCGCGAATCACGCCGAGACGCGAACCGGGCGCGCTCGGGTCATAAATCGCCACCGCCCCCTCGGACTGCTGCGGATTGATGCGCAGACCGAAATGCAGCGGCTTGCGTTTAGCGGCGGCGAGCGCCTGCGCGCGGAAACGCTCCCACTGATTGCACGAATTAAAAATCACATGGTCGGACAGCGCCAGCACCTCGTCCATATCGGCGGGCGGGTAGGCGGCGGAAAACGTATGCACCTCGCCGGAAAAAAACTCGCGGCCGAGCTTCGCCTCATGCAGGCCGCTGGCGCAGACGCCGGACAAATAACGCGAAATCAGCGGGGCAAAATGAAACATCGCAAAGCCCTTGAGCGCGAGCAGCACCTTGGCGCCGCTCTCCGCCTGCACATGGGCAAGCAGCTGCAAATTGCGCTCCAGTAGCGCTTCATCGACCACATAACAGGGCGTAGGCAGGCGGGACAAATCCAGACGGCGGAAAGTATCGTGCAAAAGGCTCATGGTAATCCTCGAATTTCAGGTGGCAGGGGACGGCGAAAGCCGCATAACGCGGCGATATTATAAAGAAAAACCCGCGCAACCGCCGCGCACTTGACAGAAATCCATGACAACGCGCGCCTGTAGGCGCAAGATGCAAATCCCTTTCAAACACCGGAGAAACCCATGAGCCCCATCCTGAATCTGCGCGACGAATACGCCCGCATCGACGCCCCTGATTTCCGCCTCGGCGAATACCTCTATCTGGGACAAATCAGAACCGACGACGACGAAACCGCGGTCGTCGCCGTCGCCTACAAACCCGACTACGCCGTGAAAAAACTCAAAGAGAACCTCGCCATCCTCCAGCCTGGCGCGCGCATCCGCGAATGCTACCTGCGCAAAATCCGCGTCGGCGAAACAGACGACTGCGGCAAAATCCCGCTGGACGGCATCCTCTGACGGCCATTCACGCCACGATACATAAGCGATTAATAGCGGGATCGCGGGACCGTGCCGCATTCCCTAAACGACCGCGGCGTCAGCGGGTTTACATGGAATATGAAAGAGATGGCAGCAAAATCCCTTACAATGCGTCGCGAAAACTCACATGGAGAACACGCACATGACACAAAAAAACACCCCCGTCGCCATCATCGGCGCGATGGAGCAGGAAATCGCCCTGCTACAAAGCCGCATCGCGCAGCCGCAGCATGAAAAGGTCGCGCACGTCGCCATCACCCGCGGCACGCTGGCCGGAAAACCGATCCTGCTCGCGCAAAGCGGCATCGGCAAAGTAAACGCCGCCATCACCACCACCATCCTTCTGGAAAAATACCAGGCCGCCTGCGTCATCAACACCGGCAGCGCTGGTGGATTGCAAGGCGGCATGAAGCAGGGCGACGTCGTCGTCGGCATCCAGACCGCGCACCACGACGCCGATGCCACCGCCTTTGACTACGTCATCGGCCAACTGCCGCAGATGCCCGCCCGCTACGACAGCGACGCGACGCTGGTCGAACACGCCGCCCGCGCGGCGGTCGCCTTTGATGGCGCCGCGATACACCGCGGCCTGATCGTCAGCGGCGACCAGTTCATCAACCACCCCGACAAAATCGCCCGCATCCGCACGCACTTCCCCGACGCCCTTGCCGTCGAAATGGAAGCCGCCGCCATCGCCCAGACCTGCTACCAGTTCGCCCGTCCCTGCGTCATCATCCGCGCGCTTTCCGACCTTGCCGACGGCGAAGCCGAATACAGCTTCGAGACCTTCCTGCAAATGGCGGCGACCCACTCCGCCGAAATGGTCGAAAACCTCGTCAAGGCGTTGTAAACACGCCCTTAGCGCCGCTGACAAAAAACCCTCTCCACAGGAGAGGGTTTTTCGCAGATAAATTCCGCCTTGTTGGCGGCGCATTGCGCGCCAGCCACATCGGGGATTAACCCACTACCGGCGGCAACATACCCGCCTTAACAAAGAACGGAATACAGGCGACGACGATGCCAATGACCAGCGCAATGATGAGCGCAATATCCCCACCGGCGACGCGGTACGGCAGGTTTGGATAGCGGCGGCGCGCTTTCCACACCAGACCGACCGGCAACACGACCGCAAAGAAGGCGAACATTTGTCCGGCATAACTCAGCGCGGCGATAAAGTCCGGATAGAAGTAGGCGAAGAGAACCGGCGGCAGGAAGGTGATCGCGCCAAGCAGCAGGCGACCAGCATTGATATGCAGCCCTTTGCGCAACATATCTTCCGTGCAGTCAAAAAGACCGAGGGCGACACCGAGGAATGAAGTAACCAGCGCCAAGGCGGAGAACAACTGCACGGCAGAGGCGATGATTTCGCTGCCGGTAATGCGACGGCAGGCTTCAATCAAACCATAAAGCGTCGGCTTTTCTTTAAGAATTTGGGTAAATTCGCCTTGGGACAAAACGCCGTGCGTGGAAAGTTGCCACAGAATATAACCGACCAAAGTAATGGCAGAACCGGTGACGATGGCAATGCGCAAGCCGCGCACATCGCCTTCCATATATTTGACCAGCGACGGAATGGATCCGTGGAAACCATAAGAAGTGAAGAAGATGGGCGCGGCGGAAATAATCAGCGCATTATCGAGCGGCATCGCCATAAGATTTTGCACGCTGGCTTTCGGGAACATGACGAACATCACCACGACCAAGGCGACAAGCATGACGAAAAAGAGCAGGCGGTTAAAGCCATCCACCACTTTGGTGCTAATGATGACGAATGAACCAAAGAATACGGTGAATATGCCGATGAAAATCTTCAGCGTCATTTCCGGCGAAGTGTTGGCAATAACCCCTTCCTGCCCCAATAAGCCGGTGCTTTGTGTGGCTTTCATCAGAATTTCGCCGCCGCCGGAAATATAAGCGGCAAGCAGCGCATAAAGAAAGACAAACATCACCGTCGTGGAAACGACGCGGCCAGCATTGCCAAAATAGAGGGCGGAGAGCGTGCCGATACCGGAATCGCTTTCCGTAGTTTGATAGACTTCGACGAATAGCAGCGCGCTATAAGTCAGCAAAATCCACAGTGAAATGAGAAGAACGACGGTAAAGGTAAAACCGATACCGGCGGAAGTAAGTGGCATTGCCAGCATCCCTGCTCCGATCATGGTGCCGGAGACCAGCAATGTTGTGCCAAGGGTTTTGTTCATAATGAAGCTCCTTGATTGATATGAATCGGAAATGTTCGTGGAATGGATGAATCCGTAATCAAGGCGCTTCGCGCATTATGGAAAATGCGGGTTGTTTGTAAGACAGTCCCACCAATACAGGAGGTTATGATTCAAGGTACGGTTGGCGGGCGGCGCAAGATCATGATGTTTTTTTCAGTCATTTCACGATTGTGGGGAAAATAAAGGGGGCATTGTCGAAACAACGCCCCCCGATGTGCGAGTTATTATGCGATCGGTTCGAAGCGTGAAGTGAAGAAGCGGAGCAACTTCGGTTCGTAAACCATCTTCATGCCTTTAATGTTGTCGCGGTGTTTGAAGAGTGAAATAACGCCTTCAGCCACGTGATCCAGGTGCGCATAAGTATAAACACGACGCGGAATGGTCAGACGCACCAGTTCCAGTTTCGGTTTGTGGTTTTCACCAGTCACTTTATCGCGGCCTGCGGATACGATACCGCGTTCCATACTGCGTACGCCAGATTCAATATAAAGTTGTGCTGCCAAGGTTTGTGCCGGGAATTCTTCTTGCGGAATATGCGGGAAGAATGCTTTGGCATCGAGGAATACCGCGTGACCACCTACCGGCTTAACGATCGGCACACCGGCTTCTTCCAGTTTTTGTGCGAGGTAGTAGCACTGGGCAACACGGTGTTGGATATAGTGGAAGTCCACAGATTCGGTAATACCGACTGCCATCGCTTCCATATCACGACCGGCCAAACCGCCGTATGAAGGCATACCTTCGTACAATACGACCAGTTCGCTGGCTTTTTGATAGAGGTCGTCATCGTTCATGCAGAGGAAGCCGCCGATGTTGACCAAGCAGTCTTTCTTACCGGACATGGTGCAGCCGTCGGCATAGCTCATCATTTCTTTCAGAATTTCGCGAATGGTCTTGTCTTTGTATTCCGGCTCGCGTTCTTTGATGAAGTAAGCGTTTTCGACGCAGCGGGTCGCGTCAAACATCACTTTAATGCCGTGTTTGCTGCAAAGCTCGTGGACGGCGCGCATGTTTTTCATGCTGACCGGCTGACCGCCTGCCAGGTTTACGGTAACGGCAACGCAAACATAAGGAATCTTGTCGGCACCGACTTCGTCAATCAGCGCTTGCAGTTTCTTGATATCGACATCGCCTTTGAACGGCAAATCCGCTTGGGAATCGTGCGCCTGGTCGATGATGATGTCGCGGAAAGTCGCGCCATTGCGTTCCTGGTGCGCACGGGTAGTGGTGAAGTACATGTTGCCCGGAACATAGTCGCCCGGTTTGATCATGATGGTAGAGAGCAGGTTTTCTGCACCACGGCCTTGGTGGGTCGGGACGACGTGTTTGAAGCCATAGTATTCACGCACGACTTCTTCCAGGTGGTGGAAGTTGCGGCTACCGGCATAGGCTTCGTCACCAATCATCAGGCCAGCCCATTGTTTGTCGCTCATCGCGCTGGTGCCGCTGTCGGTCAAGAGGTCGATGTAAACGTCTTTGGAATCAAGCAGGAACGTGTTGTAACCCGCTTTTTTCATATATTCCTCACGCTGTTTGCGATCGGTCATGGCGATCGGTTCAACCGCTTTGATTTTGAACGGCTCGGCCGGGTATTTTTTCGGATAGTAGTTGCTCATGGCTAAACTCCTGGACTGTTTACAAAAACCACATCATGACACCCGTCATGACGGATACTTTTCGCCCGTTGCCGGGCAAATAGGTTAAAGATGCTCAATCTTTGTTGGCGCGAATCTTAGGCATTTCGCCCACAGGTGTCAACATCTCATCACATCAAAACAACATATTTCCACAACTTTCCACGCCATAATGCGGGTAACCGCTGGTAAATTATGCGAAAAAATTTTTCACATTTTTTAACAACGGCGGTACGACATAGCCTTTATGACCCGCAAATGGCTGAAAGCGAAAACATCACCTTGCGCGCACGGGCAGCGTGACCTCTTTGCGCACGTCCAGCTCCGGCGCTGTTCAGTTTGTGGTGAAAACGCTACAAATCCACATCCCCTTGCTCATACCTACGCGGCGGCTTTCCACAAAGCCATCTTGCGCACACAAAAAACGGCGCCGAAGCGCCGTTTGGTTTTACCCGCCCTTGGGAACGGGATTGAGGAGAGGGCACACGCCCTGCTTCCGCTTAATCGTCCATGCTGACCGCGACAATACCGCCAGCATTCATGCCGCTCGGTTTGAGGCCAATGAAGAACAGCGCCGTCAGCGCAGCGGCAACCACCGCACCGCTTACCATCGCCGCATCCCACAGATGCTCACCGAAGCCGACCTTCGCCCAGACCCAGCCGAAGCCGATCTTCTGGTCGAAGAACAGATAACTGGCGCAGACTTGCGTCATAAAGACCGCCGGAATCGTGCAAACCCAGTGGAATTTCTGATGGCGATAGAGATAAGCCGCCGCCGTCCACAACATAATCGTCGCCGTAGTTTGGTTCGCCCAGCTGAAATAACGCCACAATACCGTGAAATCGACGCGGGTCAGAATAACGCCAACGACAAACAGCGGAATGGTGATTAGCAAACGCTTGCCAATCTTGCGCTGATCCGTGTCCATATAATCGCCGAGGAATTCGGCAATTTGCAGACGCGCGGCGCGGAAAGCCGTATCGCCGGAAGTAATCGGCAATACGACGACACCCAATACTGCGAGAATGCCGCCGAAAGTACCGAGCATACTCATTGCCGCATCATAAACGACTTTGGACGGCGTACCGGCATCAATCGCGCCTTTCAATGCCTGTACTTCAGGATAGAAAGAAAGACCGACCATACACCAAATGAGGGCAATCACCCCTTCGGTAATCATCGCGCCATAGAAAATGAAATGGCCTTCGCGTTCATTTTCCATGCAGCGTGCCATCATCGGTGTTTGTGTCGCGTGGAAACCGGAAATCGCACCGCACGTAATGGTGACGAAAATTAGCGGCCAAATCGGCAGGCTATTGGCACCCGGATGGAAATTCTGGAAGAAATTACTCCAGGAAACGCCATCTTGCAGGCCAACCGTTTGAAAGAGCGGGATTCCTTCAAAAAGCAGACCAAAGAGCATACCGCCCGTCATGAACATCAACAACGCGCCAAAAAGCGGATAAATACGGCCAATGATCTTGTCGATAGGCAGCAACGTCGCGATGATGTAATACACGAAGATAATGCAGACCCAAGTCAGCACCAGATTATCGTGCTGCGGATTGCCTTTCATGACCGCATCGCCGGAGCGTTCCAAAATCTGCTCGGTAATACTGGTCAAAAGTCCGGCGGGGCTGGTAACGAATACTACACCGACCAGCACCAGCAAAATTAGCGCAATGACGTTAATAATGTGCTTCATCGGCATCCCGATATAGCGGCCGGACATCGCCGGAATGGAAGCGCCATTATTGCGCACGGAAATCATGCCGCAGAAATAATCATGCACCGCACCGGCAAAGACACAGCCGATGACAATCCACAGCATCGCTACCGGACCATAAAGTGCGCCCAGAATCGGACCGAAAATTGGCCCCGTCCCGGCAATATTCAATAATTGAATCAGCCAGATTTTGGTGCGCGACATCGGTACATAGTCCACGCCGTCGGCATGCGTATGCGCCGGCGTCGAGCGCTGCGGTTTGATACCAAATACCTTCACCATCAGCGCGCCATAAATGAAATAGCCTGCCAGCAGCAAGGCCACACAGAAAAAAAATAAAATCATACTTACACTCCTGAAATAAAAAAATCAAAATTCTTGCGAATCCTGCCGGTCTTTTTGCGCCTGCCGCCGCGTGTCTTCGTTCAGTTTTTGCAGACGGTCCGGCCGCAAGAGCGGCGGATCTTCTTTGATGAACGGTACACAACGCCGACAGCTGCCTACTTTGGAAAATCCGGCTTCATCGTAGAACTCGTTGTATTTGCGCCATAGCCACTTGAACAGGTTTTCACCGTCTTTGCGCATCGAATCACCTCGCTACGTTAATTTTTGCACATTATACCCGCAATCTTTACCCGCACTTCATCAGAAAAACTGTGCCTTATCGCCGGTTTTACGCCTTCGCCGCCATCGCGCCTGCTTGTATAATGCGCGCCGTCTAACTTCTTGAATCATCATCAGGCATTAACATGAATTTCCTGCATAAATGGCTGCAACGCCGGGTCAGCCCCGCCGGTTTTGAGCGCTTGAGCGCCGCCGTGCTGCCGTGGCTTGCCCCGCTTGCCTGGGCGCTGCTCGCGGTGGGCGCCGTCTGGGGGCTGGCGTTTGCGCCGATGGATTATCAGCAGAAGAACAGTTTTCGCATTATTTACATCCATGTACCGGCGGCGATGTTGTCGATGAGTATTTATGTGTTGCTTGCGCTGGCCTCATTGCTGTTTTTTGTCTGGCGCAGCCGCATCGCCGCCTTTTTCGCCCGCGCCGCCGCCCCGTATGGCGCGCTGATGACCGCCGTCGCCCTCGCCACCGGCGCGATTTGGGGCAAGCCAACCTGGGGCACGTTCTGGACGTGGGACGCGCGTCTGACTTCCGAGCTGATTCTGCTTTTTTTGTATCTCGCTTATATGTTGTTGCAGGCGAGTATTGAGGAGCGCGACCAGGCCGACCGCCTTTCTGCCATCCTCGCCATTGTCGGCGTTATCAATATTCCCGTGATTCATTATTCGGTGCTGTGGTGGAATTCGCTGCATCAGGGCGCGACGCTGTTCCGCGCGGGCGGCCCGTCCATTGATGGCACGATGCTCTGGCCGCTTATCGTCATGCTGCTCGCGTTTTATGCGCTGTTTGCGGTGTATATTCTGCGCGGCGTCGGCAATTTGATTCTGGAAGCCCGCATCCGGCGGCAGTTGGAGGGTTCATGAGTTTTGCCAGTTTGAGCGAGTTTTTCCGCATGGGCACGCACGGCGTGTATGTGTGGACGGCTTATGGCCTGACGCTTGCCGCCCTCATCGCCATTCATGTGTATGTCTGTCGCCGCCAACGCCGCCTGCGCCAAACCCTCGCAACCCTGAAACGCCACGATGACGCCCGCCAGAACTAAACGCCTCACCCTCATCAGCCTGATTTTTGCCGCTTTCGCCGCCGCCGTCGCGCTCTTGCTTTATGCGATGCAAAATGATCTGAACCACTACTATTCGCTGCAAAGCGTCGCCGAAAAGGCGGTGCCGCTGGAGCAGCCCGGCATCCGCGTCGGCGGTATGGTCGAGGAGCATTCGCTCACGCGCGAGGGTGACAGCCTCACCGTGCGTTTTCGCATCACCGATTTTCAGCATCCGCCGCTTGCCGTCACTTACACCGGCATCCTGCCCGACCTGTTCCGCGAGAAACAAGGGGTGATTGCGCGCGGCACGCTCGGCGCGGACGGTGTTTTCCGTGCCGATGAAATCCTCGCCAAGCACGACGAGAACTACATGCCGCCGGAGGTACAGGCAGACATGCAGCGCAGCGGCTACCAGCACCAGAGCCAGCAAAAATAAAATTTTTTCAAAACTATGACGGATACCGAAACAAGGCGAACAGCCGGGGACAAAATTTCGCCTGCCTCTTGTTTGCTGCCCCCACCCCAGCCCTCCCCCACGGAGGAGGGAGCCTTTCCGCTATTCGACCAGCCGTTGCGTGCTACACAAATAGAAGCAGCGCCGAAGCGACGAACGAAAACAAAAGTCCGCATGCCTGCCGATTTTCCCCCTCCCCCGTGGGGGAGGGGCGAGGGCACCCATGAAAAAGGCGGCAGCCTTTTTCATGGGAATCGAGGGGTGGGGGCAGGGATACACCCGACGATTAAAATCGCAGCAACCTGGAGCGCCACCTAATGCTTGTCGAAACCGGACACTACGCCCTGTGGCTGGCGGGCGCGATGGCCTTCCTGCAGGCCCTCCTGCCAACCTTCTGCGCCGACCGCCGCACCGCCTGCGCCCTTGCCGTCAGCGCCGCAAAAACACAAAGCGCGCTGCTCACCTTCAGCATCGCCGCCCTCGGCTACGGCTTTATCGCCAACGACTTCGCGGTGCGCTACATCGCAGCGCACAGCAACAGCTTGCTGCCGTGGTACTACCGCCTCACCGCCGTCTGGGGCGGGCATGAAGGCTCGCTGCTCCTCTGGATAGAAATCCTGGGACTGTGGAGCGCGGCGCTTGCCGTGCGCAGCAAGGCGCTGCCGGACGACCTGCGCGCGAAAATCCTCGCCGTCCTCGGCGCCATCAGCCTCGGCTTCATCACCTTCATCGGCTTCACCTCCAACCCCTTCAGCCGCGCCCTGCCCGCCCCCTTTGACGGCGCCGACCTCAACCCGCTGCTGCAAGACCCCGGCCTCATCCTGCACCCGCCGCTGCTCTATACCGGCTACGTCGGCTTTGCCGTCGCCTTCGCCTTCGTCGTCGCCGGACTCTGGCAAGGGCGGCTCGATACCCTCTGGCTGCGCCGCGCCCGCCCGTGGACGCTCGCCGCCTGGCTGGCGCTGACCCTCGGCATCGCCCTCGGCAGCTACTGGGCGTACTACGAACTCGGCTGGGGCGGCTGGTGGTTCTGGGATCCGGTGGAAAACGCCTCGCTCATGCCGTGGCTCATCGGCACCGCGCTGCTGCACAGCCTCATCGTCAGCGAAAAACGCGGCGCCTTCCTCACCTGGACGGCACTGCTCGCCATCCTCGCCTTCAGCCTCAGCCTCATCGGCACCTTCCTCGTCCGCTCCGGCGTCCTCACCTCGGTGCACGCCTTCGCCGCCGACCCGACGCGCGGCATCTACATCCTCGCCCTGCTCGTCGCCATCACCCTGCCCGCCTTCATCCTCCTCATCCAGCGCGCCCCCGCACTTACCAGCCGCGCCCCCTACGCCCTGCTCTCGCGCGAAACCGGCATCCTCGCCAACAACTGGCTGATGACCGGCGCCTGCCTCATCGTATTCACCGGCACCCTCTACCCGCTCGCCGCCGACAGCCTCAACCTCGGCAAAATCTCCGTTGGCGCGCCCTACTACAACCGCCTCATCGTGCCGCTCGCGCTCGCAAGCCTCATCCTCCTCGGCATCGGCCCGCTCCTGCGCTGGAAAAACGACCGCGCCCGCCGCCTCGTGCCGCGCCTTGCCGCCGTACTCGCGCTGGCCCTCGCCGCCACCCTGCTCACCCTCACCCTCGCCGACACCTGGCAAACCCGCACCGCGCTTGCCGTCTTCGCCGCGATGACCGCCGCCGCCGCCATCATCGTGGATACCACCGACCGCCTGCGCCACCGCCTGCCCATCACCCGCGCTTACAGCGGCATGACCCTCGCCCACCTCGGCTACCTCATCACCGCGCTCGGCATCACCGCCACCGGCCTCTACAGCAACGAACAAGACCACAGCCTGAAACGCGGCAGCGTCCTCGACTTCGCCGGTTACCGCCTGACGCTGGTCGATTTAGAAACGCGCGAAGGGCCGAACTACACCGCCACCGTCGGCAAAATCCTCGTACAAAAAACCGACGGCACCCCCGTTACCGTCCTCCTGCCGAGCAAACGCAACTACCACAGCAGCACCATGCCGATGACCGAAAGCGCGCGCCACATCACGCCGACGCACGACCTCTACCTCGCCCTCGGCGAAGCCATCAACGCCGACACCTGGGCGGTGCGCCTGCAATACAAACCCTACATCATCTGGATCTGGCTCGGTGCGCTCATCATGGCTGCCGGCGCCGCGCTCGCCGCCCTCCCGCAACGCAAAGTGGGATGAATCCGCCAGACTACCCCCTCCCCCGTGGGGGAGGAACAGGGTGGGGGCAGCAAATAATCCGCACAGCGACCGCACCCCCAGACGACGTAAACAGCTTCCACTCCCCCAATTACCAAAACACCACAGCCCCATGAACCGCAAAACCCTCGCCATCACCCTGCTCGCCGCCTTCGCCGCCCTCATCGCCCTCTTTGTCAGCGGCCTCGGCAAAGACCCGCAGGTACTGCCGTCTGTCACCACCGGCAAAACCCTGCCCGCCATCGACCTGCCCGCCCTTGAGAGCGACCAACAGCGCCACACCAGCGCTGACCTGCCACAAGGCGAACCCTACCTGCTCAACATCTGGGGCAGCTGGTGCCCCGCCTGCCACGACGAACACCCCTACCTGCTGCAACTCGGCAAAGAAATCCCCATCGTCGGCATCAACTGGCCGGCGGACAATGCCAACGAAATCGCAGACGCCACCGCCTTCCTCGCCCGCCACGGCAACCCCTACCGCCTCAACCTGCGCGACGCAAACGGCACCCTGATTACCGACCTCGGCGTCTATGGCGCACCGGAAACCTACCTCATCGCCGCCGACGGCACCATCCAATACCGCCACGCCGGCGCGCTCACCCCGCAGGTTTGGCAAGAACAATTCCAGCCGCTATTAAAGCATCCGTAACAACATCACCCGCACAACGCCCATGACCGCCAAAACCCACCACTACCACACCCGTACCGAATGGACAGGCAACCTCGGCGTAGGCACAGCGCACTACATCGCCTACAGCCGCGACCATATCCACCGCGCCCCCGGCAAAGCGGACATCCCCGGTTCCGCCGACCCCGCCTACCGTGGTGACCCCGCCCGCTGGAACCCCGAAGAACTGCTGCTCGCCGCCGCCTCCGCCTGCCACAAACTCTGGTACCTGCACCACTGCGCCGACCACGGCATCACCGTCCTCGCCTACCGCGACGACGCCGAAGCCGAAATGAACGAAGCCGCAGGCCGCATGACCGCCATCCGCCTCAAGCCGCGCGTTACCATCAGCGCTGCGTCCGACCCGGCACTTGCCCTCGCCCTGCACCATGACGCCCACCGCGATTGCTACATCGCCAACACATTGAACTGCCCCGTCACCATCGACGCCCACATCGAACAAGCATGACCCGCCGCCTCCTCCCCCTCCTCCTTGCCCTCACCCTGCCGCTCCATGCCGCGCTCAACGACGCGCCCGACTTCAGCGACCCGGTCGAAAACACCCGCTACCAGCACCTCATCCAAAACATCCGCTGCCCCACCTGCCAAAACAGCAACATCGCCGAATCCAACGCACCGCTCGCCCGCCAACTGCGCGAACAAATCGCCGCCCGCATCCGCGACGGCGAAAGCGACAGCGACATCAACCGCTGGCTACAAGAACGCTACGGCGACTTCATCCACTACGACCCGCCGCTGAAAAGCCAAACCCTCGCCCTGTGGATCGCGCCATTTGCGGCGATGCTCGCCGCTGTCGCCTGGTGGTGGCACGCGCGCCGCCGCCCTCCCGTCGCCCACCGCTTGAGCGACGCTGAAAAACGCGAATTGCAGCAATGGGTCGCTGAAACAGAAAAAAACTGACCCACGCCCAAGCCACCCCAGGAGAACCCGATGCACAAGCCCCTCTGCCTTGCCCTCCTTCTCGCTGCAACTGCTCATGCCTTGGCCGCAGACGACGCGACCAGCAAGCAAACCGCCGATTTCAGACAATGGCAAAAACGTGCCGATGCCGAACAAGCCGCAGCGGACAGCGCCCTCACCGACCTGCAACAACGTGCAGCGGCAGGCGACGCCACCGCCCAATTTGAACTGGGCGCTCTCTACTATCTCGGTCAAGGTGTGCCGCAGGACTACGCTCAAGCTGCTGTATGGTGGGAAAGAGCCGCCACACAGGATCATGTTGATGCCCAATTTAACCTCGGCGCCCTCTACGGCGAGGGCCAAGGCGTGGCGCAGGACTACTCGCAAGCGCGCGCCTGGTACGAAAAGGCTGCCGCCCAAGGTGATGCCAGTGCCCAACACAACCTCGGTGTCCTTTACGCCGAAGGTCAAGGCGTCGCGCAGGACTACGCGCAAGCACGCGCCTGGTTCGAAAAAGCCGCTGCCCAAGATGATGCCAATGCCCAAAACAGCCTCGGTATCCTCTATAACAACGGCCACGGTGTCGCGCAGGACTACGCCCAAGCACACACCTGGTACGAAAAAGCAGCCGCCAAAGGCAATTCCCATGCCCAATACAACCTCGGTTATCTCTACTACGAAGGCAAAGGCGTCACGCAGGACTACGGGCAAGCGCGCGCATGGTGGGAAAAAGCCGCTGCCCAAGGTGATGCCGGTGCCCAATACAACCTCGGTGTCCTCTACGCCAAAGGCCTAGGCGTTGCGCAGGATTACGGTCAAACGCGCACATGGTACGAAAAAGCCGCCGCCCAAGGTTATGCCCAAGCCCAATACAACCTCGGAGCCCTCTACGGCAATGGTCAAGGCGTGCCAAAAAATAACGCCCAAGCGCGCCTGTGGTGGGAAAAAGCTGCCGCCCAAACAGACAACAAAGAAGCGCAGCAAGCCGCACAGCAGGCCTTGCAAAAAATCCCCCAATAAAGCGGAAACAGACCATGAAAACCCTCTGCCTTGCCCTCCTCCTCGCCGCAGCCGCTGCCCATGCCCTGAGCGACAGTGAAAAAGAAACGCTAATGACCACCGCCGTAGAGGCTTACGAACAGCAGGACTACGCCACCGCGCTGGAAAAATGGCAAACCCTCGCTGAGGCGGGCGATGCCGCCGCGCAAAGCAATCTTGCCGTCCTCTATTACGAAGGAAAAGGCGTAACACAGGATTACGGCAAAGCGCTCGAATGGCTGGAAAAAGCAGCCACCCAAGGCGATGCCCGGACACAAACCAATCTTGGCCTTCTCTACGCCCAAGGACATGGCGTGCCGCAGGATTACGGCAAAGCACGCGAGTGGTATGAAAAAGCTGCTCTTCAGGGCAATGCCGTCGCCCAATACAATTTGGGCGATCTCTACTACACGGGGCTGGGCGTGCCGCAAGACTACGGCAAAGCGCGTGAATGGATGGAAAAAGCCGCCGCCCAAAATGATGCCAGGGCACTATTTAACCTCGGCGCCCTCTACTACAACGGCGAGGGTGTACCGAAGGACATCAACAAAGCCCGCGCGTGGTTCGAAAAAGCCGCCACACAAACGGATGACAAAGAAATCCAGCAAGCCGCGCAGCAGGCTCTTGCAAAAAATCCCCCAATAAAACGGAACCAAACCATAAAAATCACCCTCTGCCTTGCCCTCCTTCTCGCCGCAAGCGCCGCCTATGCCTTGAGTGATAGCGAAAAAGAAACGCTGATGGCCGCCGCCGCAGAGGCTTACGAACAGCAGGACTACGCCACCGCACTGGAAAAATGGCAAACCCTCGCTGAAAAAGGCGATGCCGAAGCGCAAAGCAACCTCGGCATCCTCTACGCCAACGGCCAAGGCGTCGCGCAGGACTACGCCCAAGCGCGTGCGTGGTATGAAAAGGCTGCCGCTCAAGGTTATGCCGCTGCCCAATACAACCTCGGTGTCCTCTACTACGAAGGCAAAGGCGTTGCACAGGACTACGGTCACGCGCGTGCGTGGTTCGAAAAAGCCGCCGCCCAAGATTATGCCGATGCCCAATACAACCTCGGTATCCTATACGCCAATGGCCGAGGTGTGCCGCAGGACTACACTCAGGCGCGCGCGTGGTACGAAAAAGCTGCCGCGCAAGGTGATGCCAAAGCCCAATACAACCTCGGCGTCCTCTACGACGAAGGCAAAGGCGTTGCGCAGGACTACGGCAAAGCGCGTGTCTGGTTCGAAAAGGCTGCTGCCCAAGATGATGCCCAAGCCCAATACAACCTCGGCGTCCTCTACGACGAAGGCAAAGGCGTAACGCAGGACTACACCCAAGCTGCCGCTTGGTACGAAAAAGCTGCCGCACAAGGATTGGTTCAAGCGCAATACAACCTCGGTGTTCTATACCGAGACGGGCAAGGTGTGGCACAGGACTACGGCAAAGCGCGTGCCTGGTTTGAAAAAGCCGCCGTCCAAGGTTTTTCCGCAGCCCAAAGTAACCTCGGTGTCCTCTACGCCAACGGTCAAGGCGTCGCGCAGGATTACGGCCAAGCACGCGCGTGGCACGAAAAAGCCGCCACCCAAGGACTTTCCGCAGCCCAAAGTAACCTCGGTGTCCTCTACGCCGAAGGCCGTGGCGTTGTGCAAGATTACGGTCAAGCACGCGCGTGGTTCGAAAAAGCTGCTGCTCAAGATGATGCCCAAGCGCAATTCAACCTCGGCTCCCTCTACAACGCAGGCCTAGGCGTCGCGCAGGATTACGCCCAGGCGCGCGCATGGTGGGAAAAAGCCGCTGCACAGGATCATGCAAAAGCCCAATACAACCTCGGCGTCCTCTACGAAAACGGCCAAGGCGTAGCGCAGGATTACGCCCAAGCGCGTGCGTGGTATGAAAAGGCTGCCGCACAAGATGATGCCAACGTGCAATACAACCTCGGTATCCTCTACGCCAATGGCCAGGGCGTCGCGCAGGACTACGGCAAAGCGCGTGCCTCGTGGGAAAAAGCTGCCGCGCAAGGCCATGCCCAAGCCCAATTCAACCTCGGTGCCCTCTACTACAACGGCGAGGGTGTACTGCGTGACATCAGCAAAGCCCGCGAGTGGTTCGAAAAAGCCGCTGCGCAAGGCGACGAAAGCGCCAAAGCAGCATTGCAGAAATTCGGCAAATGACACGGCAACGCGTCATAAACCCGCGCCGCGACAAAGCCCGCAACCGCGCCGCTTGGCGGCCATCCTCACCTACCGCACCGCCCGCCCGATGAAATTTGCCCGCTTCCAAAAACCTGCCGCAAAATCCAGTTCCCAAACATCCGCCCCCTGAACACCATGCCCTACCTCCTCCCGCCACTCCTCCTTACCCTCCTCGCCCTCCTGCCCCTGCTGCGCGCGGCGCACCGCCGCTACGCGCCCGCTGATCCTGCCGCCGAGCAGCGCGCGCTGATTGCCGCCTGGCGCGAACAAAACACCGCCGACCCCGCCAACCAGGACGAACACGACTACCGCCTCTACCACGCTCTGAAAAACCTGCGCGCCGGCAAAGCCGCCCGCGCCGCGCGCCCGCCGCGCTGGCACATCCCGGCGATGCTGCTCGCCAGCGCCTGCGCCCTTCTCCTCTGGCAACTGGCCGACCACGCTAACAGCCGCCGTTGGCACGACCTCACCCGCGAACTCGCGCCCGTCCTCCTGCGCAGCCAATACCTCGGCGAAATCGCGCAAATCCCCGCCGAAAGCCTCACCATCTACTGCCAGGCACTCCAACAACGCATCGACCGCAGCGACCCGCAGCAACTCGCCACCCTCGCCCGCTGCTACAACCGCGACAACCAATACCCCATCGCCGCCGACATCTACGCCCGCGCGCGCAAACTCGCGCCGAACGACGCCGCACTCGCCCTCGACTACGCCCAAACCAGCCTCTTTGCCCACCCCGACCGCCCGATGCCGCCGGACATCGAAACCATCCTGCGCGCACAAAGCGGGCAGAATCCGCTCGCCAAAATCCTGCTCGCCGCCGGTTACACCCAAAGCGGCAAAAAAAACCTCGCCGCGCCGCTGTGGGGAGAGCTGCGCCGCGAACTCGCCCCCGAACACCCGCTCTACCGCCTCATCCCCGCCGACAACGACACCCCGAGCGCCAACACCGCAAACGCACCGACCATCACCGTGCACATCCACCCCGACACCCTGGCGAGCCTGCCGCCCACCGCCCGCCTCTACGTGAGCGCCAGCCTGCCGGGCGAACGCATGCCGCTTGCCGTGCGCGCCACCGCCCCGGCGCTAACGCAAACCCTGCAACTCACCGACCGCGACAGCATGACCGGCGAAAGCCTCGGCAGCCGCCCGCAACTCACCTACCGCGCGATCCTGAGCGCCGACGGTAACGTCAGTGGGCAGCGCCTCGCCGAAAAAGAACACACCGCCAGCGGCAACGCCACCCTCACCCTCGAATTGCCGTAAATAAATCTGGTCTCAATTTAATTGATTTAAATTAAAATATATGCACCGTATAAAATCATTAGTTTTAAAAATAAATTAATGTATCCAAAATGAAAAATGTTTGTCTATATACTAGTGAGACTTAAAATCTTTCATTTGAATATTGATTTTTGGCTCTTAGATATGTATTATCTATGTTATGTATACTATAGCATTTGAGGCTATTATGAGCAATGAAAAAATATCTATTAAAAATTTTGGTGGAATGACTTCTTTAGAAGTTGAACTTAGGCAAATTAATATTTTTATTGGCCCTCAAGCGTCAGGAAAGAGTATCACAGTAAAGCTACTTTTCTTTTTTAAAAATATTCTTTCTGATATAATTGAATCAATATCAGATGGTGAAGATAAAAGAATATTTAAAAATGAGCAGTTAAAAAAATTCAACGCATATTTCCCTAAAGAATCATGCGGAGAATCCCCTTTTTCAATTTCTTATTATCTAGATGAATTAATAGGAATCTCAATTAATAGGGATGTCAAAGGTAAATTAAAATTAAAATTCACCAAAAAATTAGATGATATTATTGCACATTTAAAAAATATTTATCGAAAAGCCCAAGATCAAAATTCTTTAAAAGAAGATGATTATTTCTTTAGAAATCATCTTTTAAAACAAGATTTACAGAAAAATTTATACCTTTTACTCTCAAAAGATGAACAGAAATTTTGTGGTCGACAATTTTTTATACCTGCAGGCCGTAGTTTTTATGCAAACCTTCAAGCCAACATATTCTCTTTTTTAAGTGCAAACAAAACATTAGATCCCTTTTTAATTGAATTTGGTTCGATTTACGAGAATTTTAAACACATATTAAATCGAAGAATGGGTAGAATCTTAAAGCCAGATAATAAAGAAGAAAAGAGGCACAATGAAATAGAAAAAATAATATCCGATATTTTAAAGTCATCATACCAGAGAGAAAATGACAAAGATTATTTAATACACTTGGATAAAAGAAAAGTTAACCTTGCTAATGCATCTTCAGGGCAACAAGAAATTTTACCTCTTCTTATAATTTTAGAAACATTATTAAAAAATAGAGTTTCTTTCGGAACAGAGACGGTAACTTTCTTTATTGAGGAACCAGAGGCTCATTTATTTCCAATAGCACAAAATAAAATTATTAAGCTCTTAGCCAGATTATGTAATAATGAGGAGAGTCGTTATCAGTTATTTATTACCACACATAGCCCTTATGTGCTAGCATCTTTTAATAATTTATTATTAGCTGGGAATATAATAGATAAAAATGATAAAAATAAAACGTCTAAAGTATTTGAACATATTCAATCTAGCGAAATTATTTCTATAGATAAAATATCTGCCTACTCATTATCAAATGGAGTATGTAATGATATAATTGATTTAGACAGCAATTTAATTAATGCTAAAATTCTTGATTCTGCATCAGAAGATATATCCATAGAATTTGATAAATTATTAGATATAGAGTTTGATACAGAGGCATAAATGAAAATACCTAATAACTGCATTACTACAACCGCGCAATCTAATATAACGCTAAAAGATAAAGGAAATCCTCAAAAAATTATAATCAAAAATCCTCATTCGTTCACAATAGAGATTATTAAAGTAGATGGGTGTGCAATAACAGGAAACATTCAACGTTGCGACTATATGTTAAAAATAACTAACCATCCTGATATTCAAGAGTACTTTATTGAATTTAAAGGAAGTGATTTGTCAAAAGCTTTAGAACAAATTATTAATACTTGCGTTACCTTATCAAATAACAAAGGAACAAAAAAAGGATTTATTATTTGTAACCGAAGCCCAGAAAACTCTACAGAAAATCAGGTATTAAAGAGAAAAGCGAGGGCGCAAAATATTATCTTAGTTATAAAATCTCGTGCTTTGGAATATACAATTTGAGGAATAAATAAATTAACTCATGACCCTCCTCGAAGCCGACAACCTCACCCTGCTCAAAGGCAGCAGCCTGCTCCTGCGCCACTACAGCCTGCACATCGCCGCCGGACAAATCCTCCACCTCACCGGCGACAACGGCAGCGGCAAAACCACCCTGCTACAAGCGCTCGCCGGCCTCATCACCCCGCAGGGCGGCACCATCCGCCGCCACGCGCCGCACCTCTACCTCGGCCACCGTCCCGGCATCAAAACCACCCTCACCGCGCGCGAAAACCTGCGCTACGCCGCCCGCCTCTACCACGGCATGCACGGCGCCGGACTGGAAGCGCGCCTTGATGCCGCACTTGCCGCCGTCGCCCTGAACGCCCACGACGACCGACAAAGCCGCCACCTCTCCGCCGGGCAGCAGCGCCGCTGCCAACTCGCCCGCCTCTGGCTCGATACCCCGCCGCTGTGGCTGCTCGACGAACCGCTGACCGCCCTCGATGCCACGACCACCGCTACCCTACTCGCCCACCTCGAACAACACCGACAACACGGCGGCGCCGCCATCATCACCAGCCACCAACCGCTTGACCTACCCGTACTGGAAACCCGCCATCTGCTGGGACAATGAACCCGACACACCGCCACAAAAAAGCCGCTCAACCGAGCGGCTTTTTCATGCGCCTGCGTTATCGGGCGCATGGATGATTTCGGCGCTGTTTATCAGCGTGCATGCGCCGTCGGCGTAGCGCAGGATTTCGCCGTGCGGGCGCCAGTCGCCGAGGACGTACACGGTGTTGCCGTCATCCAGGCGATGCACGGCAGGGCGGTGGGTGTGGCCGTGGATGAGGATGGTCGCGCGGGCGCTGTGCAGGGCGGTGCGGATGGCGGCGGGGTTGGTGTCGGTGATGCGCGCGGCTTTGCGGCGGGTGCGTGTTTTGCTTTGGGCGCGCAGTTTTTCGGCAATGCGCAGGCGCAGCGCGCGCGGCAGGCGGTAGTAAAGCCATTGCAGAAGGCGGCAACGCAGGATGCGGCGCAGGCGCTGGTAGCCGCGGTCGTCGCTGCAGAGGAGGTCGCCGTGTTCGAGGAGGACGGTGCGACCGCCGAGGGTGAGGGTGTGCCGTTCGGGGAGGATGCGCAGGCGTGCGGTTTGGGCGTAGGCGGTGCCGAGGAGGAAGTCGCGGTTGCCGTGCTGGTAGTACAGCGGGCAAGGCAGCGCGGCGAGGGCGGCGGCGATGCGCTGCTGGTAGGGGGTGGCGAGGTCGTCGCCGAGCCAGTAGTCGTAGAGGTCGCCGAGGATGTAGATGGCGTCGGCGTCGCGGGCGATGGCGGCGAGGGTTGCAAGGAAGGCCGCGGTGATTTCCGGGCGGTTTTCTGCGAGGTGGATGTCGGCAAGGAAGTAGGTGGCCATAGGGCAGCCGGGTTATCTCCAGCGCGAAGGCTGCCGGTTTTTACGGGACATAGCGGCAGCCGTCACTTGCTTCGGCGATTTCGGGGATGTTGCCACTGCAATCCCATTGGTAGGCGGCGCTGTCAACGCGCATTTGCAGGCGGACTTCGCCCTGCAAGCCGCTTTCCGGGGTGAAGTGCATGACGACGAGCCCGCCCGGCCGTACTTCGACTTCTTGCAGCAGGTCGCTGGGTAGCCAGTCTGGCGGCAAGCCAAGGGCGTCGAGATCTGCCGGGGTTTCGCCGGTATTGGCGTGGTATTCGGCAATGTAGGTTTTCAGCACGCTGCCCGCGTTTATGGCATGGCGGAGGCGGTCTTTATGCACTGCCGCTGCGGCAGCGGTGTCTTTTTCTTGCTCGTGCCGCGCCGCGATTTCCCGCGCTTCTTGGCGTTCGTAGCGTTTGTTGAGGTAATCGTAGACGGCGATGCTCAAAAGGGATACGCAGACGGCGATGCCGATGATGAGCCAAAGCGGCGTGCCGCGGTTATTTTCGTTCACGGGGGTGCCTGGTAGCGCCCCTGTTGCAGGCGAACAGGGGCGGTGGGTGGTTTACAGGATTTCTGTTTTCTCGATGATGATGTCTTCCACCGGCACGTCGCGGTGCATGCCGCTGCGTCCGGTTTTGACGGCGGCGATTTTATCAATCACGTCCAGCCCGGCGACGACTTTGCCGAAGACGGCGTAGCCCCAGCCGGCGTTGGTTTTGCTGGTGTGGTTGAGGTAGCCGTTATCAACGAGGTTGATGAAAAACTGCGACGAGGCGCTGTGCGGGTCGCTGGTGCGCGCCATGGAGAGGGTGCCGCGCAGGTTTTTCAGGCCGTTGTCGGCTTCGTTTTCGATCGGCTCGCGCGTGTCTTTTTCGACCATGCCGGGTTCCATGCCGCCGCCCTGGATGACGAATCCGGGGATGACGCGGTGGAAGATGGTGCCGTTATAGAAGCCGTCTTCCGCGTATTGCTGGAAGTTTTTCGCGGTGATGGGCGCTTTGTCGAAGTCGAGTTCGATGTCGATGACGCCGTGGTTGGTGGTGAAGCGGATCATTTGGCTTTTTCCTCTTTGGGTTCAGGCAGGATTTCTACGGTCTGGATGGTGACGGTTTTTTCCGGCACGTCTGCATAGGGCAGGCGGGCGCCGGTTTTGACTTTGGCGATGGCGTCCACAGTGCTCATGCCGCTCACCACTTTGCCGAAGACGGCGTAACCGTAGGCGTCGGCGCCGCCGGGGTTGAGCGCGTCGTTATCGACGAGGTTGATGAAGAATTGCGCCGTCGCCGAGTGCGGGTTGCTGGTGCGCGCCATGGCGATGCTGCCGCGCAGGTTTTTCAGGCCGTTGTGCGCTTCGTTGGCAATCGGCTCGCGCGTCGGCTTTTCTTTCATGTCGGCGGTGTGGCCGCCGCCCTGGATCATGAAGCCGGGGATGACGCGGTGGAAGATGGTGTCGTTATAGAAGCCGTCTTCGGCGTAGCGGCGGAAGTTGGCGACGGTCGCCGGGGCGCGGTCTTCGTCCAGCTCGACGGTGATGTCGCCCATCGAGGTGTGGATGATGGCGGTCGGCGTCGCCAGCGCGCTGCCGCCGAGCAGGGCGAGGGTGAAAAGCAGGTTTTTCATGGCATTTCAGGGTTGGCTAAGGGGCGGCTATACTAGCAAAATTTCCCCGGAGAGATTCATGAACGCATTGCAGTTTTACAACAGCCTGACCCGGCAAAAAGAAGCCTTCATCCCACGCGAGCCCGGCAAAATCGGCATGTACGTCTGCGGCATGACCGTCTATGACTACTGCCACATCGGCCACGCGCGGGTGATGGTCGTCTTTGACACCATCGCCCGCCACCTGCGCGCGAGCGGTTACGCGCTCAAATACGTGCGCAATATCACCGACATCGACGACAAAATCATCGCCCGTGCCCATGAAAATGGCGAGCCGATAGACGCCCTCACCGCGCGCTTCATCACCGCCATGCACGAAGACGAAGCGGCGCTCGGCTGCCAGCGGCCGGACGTTGAGCCGCGCGCGACCGCCGCCGTTTCCGGCATGATTGAACTCGTGCAAACCCTTATCGCCAAAGGCCACGCCTACGCCGCCGATAACGGCGACGTGTACTACGCCGTGCGCAGCTTCCCCGCCTACGGCAAACTCGCCAACCGCAGCCTTGATGATCTGCGCGCCGGCGAGCGCATCGCGGTGAACGAAGCCAAAAAAGACCCGCTCGACTTCGTCCTGTGGAAAGCGGCAAAACCCGGCGAACCGGCGTGGGACAGCCCCTGGGGCAAAGGCCGCCCCGGCTGGCACATCGAATGCTCGGTGATGGGCGCAGAGACCCTCGGCGAACACTTCGACATCCACGGTGGCGGCATGGATCTCAAATTCCCGCACCACGAATGCGAAATCGCGCAAAGCGAAGGCGCCTGCGGCCACCCGCACGTCAATTACTGGATACACAACGGCTTCGTGCAGATTGACAACGAAAAAATGAGCAAATCGCTCGGCAACTTCTTCACCGTGCGCGACGTCCTGAAAAAATACGACGGCGAAACCCTGCGCGCCTTCATCCTCAGCAGCCACTACCGCGGCCCGCTCAACTACAGCGACGCCGCCCTCGATGAGGCGAAAAAAGCGCTGACCCGCCTCTACAGCGCGCTCGACAAGGCGCCCGCGGACGGCGCGATGGACGCGGACGCCGTCGCCGCCTTTGACGAGGCGATGAACGACGACTTCAACACCCCGAAAGCCTTTGCCGTCCTCTTTGACCTCGCGCGGCGCCTCAACAGCGGTGAAACCGCGCTCGCCGCCACCCTGAAAACCCTCAGCGGCCGCCTCGGCCTCTTACAACAAAACCCTGCCGACTGGCTCAAAGGCGAAAACAGCGGCTCGCTAAGCGAGGCCGACATCCTCGCCCGTATCCACGCGCGCGCAGAAGCCAAAGCGGCAAAAGACTACGCCCGTGCCGACGCCATCCGCGCGGAACTCGCCGCGCAGGGCATCATCATCAAAGACACCGCGGGCGGGGTGGAATGGCGGTATGAATAACACCCTGCCCCCGCACCCTACAGGAGCTCCCATGCAACTCATCCTCTGGCGGCACGCCAGCGCCAGCCACTACACCGGCTACGACCGCGCGCTTGACCCGGTCGGCCACAAACAGGCCGAACAGGGCGGACAATGGCTCGCCGCGCACTACCCGGCAACACCCGTTTACACCTCGTCCGCCCTGCGCGCGCAGGAAACCGCCGCGCATTACCCGCAGCCGGCGCAGGCGTTCAGCGCGCTCAATCCGGGCAAATCCGCCAACGCCATCCTCGATTTTCTGCTGGAAAGCGGCGAAGAACGGCTGATAGCCGTCGGCCACCTGCCGTGGATTGGCCAACTGGCGGCGCATCTGCGCGGCGAACACGGCTATTTCCCCTTCAACCACGGCATGATTCTCGTCTTTGACGGCGACACCAGCGGCTGGCAAATGCGCGCCTCCTTCCAGCCGCAACCGGTCAGCGGCTAACCTGCAATCCCCGGAGTTTCCCATGCGCTTTTTCCCTTTGCTCGCGCTGAGCGCCATCGCCCCCGCCTTTGCCCTTGAACGCAACGAACTAATCGGCGACTGGTCGTGCAGCACGTCCTACCCGGCACTCTCCGCCCGCCTCGACGAGCATTACACCTTCCGCGCCGACGGCAGCGCCGAAAGCGACGGCGTGATGACCTTCTTCCTCAAGGCCGGGCTCCTGCACTACGACGTGCACAGCAAAGACCGCTGGTCGCTGCAAGACAAAGCGCTCACCATCGACATCGCTGATTACACCATCGCTCGCGCCTTCAAGCCGCGCATGGTCGAGATTCTCGCCGAATCGCCCGAGCTTACCGCTTATGAAGAAAAGCTGTTTGCCAGCCTCAAGCACGGCGGCGAAAACAACCGCGTCAATCTCACCATCGTCAGTCACGACGGCAAATCGCTGCACATGCAGGACGGGCATGGCAACGTGAGCGAGTGCCAGCGGATGTAGGAACGCCATCGGCAATGGATGAACCCCACACCCGCAGCCGCATTCGGCGATAATACCGCCCTCTTCGCCCGCCAAGGAAACCCATGCTCCTCTTTAGCCGCCGCTTTTTGCCGTTTTTCATCACCCAATTTTTCGGCGCGTTTACCGACAACCTCTACAAAAACGCGCTGCTCGTCTACCTCACCCTGCACCTCACCGACAGCCAGACCCTCAGCCTCTACACCAACCTCAGCATGGCGCTGTTCATCTTCCCGATGTTCCTCTTCTCCGCCTGGTCGGGGCTGCTCGCCGACCGCTTCGAGAAGCGCTTTCTCATCGTGCGCATCAAATGGCTGGAAGTATTCATCATGGCGGTCGGCATCCTCGCCTTTGTCTTTGACCTCATCCCGGTGATGGTGCTGGTACTGTGCCTGCTCGGCCTGCAATCGACCTTCTTCGGCCCGGTGAAATACGGCATCCTGCCGGAGCGGCTGCGCGAGGAGGAGCTGATGCTGGGCAACGGCCTCGTTGAAGCCGGTACCTTCCTTGCCATCCTCGGCGGCACGCTGGTCGGCGCCTCGCTGGTCGCGCGTGAATCGCTCTACCCGTGGCTGTTCGCGGCGATGGTGGCGTCAGTCATCATCGGCGTGCTGGCCGCTTATGCCATCCCTGCCTACCACGGCGAGACCGACCGCCACGCGCTGCCGCCGTTCCGCCCGTGGCAGCAAACCAAAGCGCTGCTCGCCTACACCGCGCGGCAGAAGACGATTTTCCAGTGCATCCTCGCCATCTCCTGGTTCTGGCTGCTCGGCGGCGCGCTGCTCACACAAATCCCGCAATACACGAAGGAAATTTTGAACAGCGACCCGACGGTAACCACCTACCTGCTGGTGCTGTTTTCCGTCGGCATCGGCGTCGGCTCGCTCCTCAGCAACCTGCTGGCGCGCGGGCGGATAGAAGCGGGGCTGGTGCCGGTCGGCGCCTTTATCCTCGCCGCCGGACTTGCGGGCGTCATCACCATCAGCGCCAACCCCGCCATTGCCGAGGCGCAAACACTCGCCGCCTTCTGGCACGACCCGCGTTTTGTCCGCACCACGCTCGCCTTCTTCGCCATCGCCTTTGGCGGCGGCATCTACGCCGTGCCGCTTTATGCCATCATCCAGCATCGCGCCGAAAGTGGCCACAAATCGCAGATGATTGCCGCGAACAACATCATCAACGCGCTCTTTCTCGTCATCGTCAGCCTGCTCGGCGTGCTGGTGCTGGGCGTGCTTGGCTGGAGTTTGCAGGCGATGTTCGCCCTGCTGCTCGTGCTGCATCTCGCCATTTCCCTCTACATCTTCACCGTCGTCCCCGAATTCATCATGCGCTGCCTGGTCATCCTGATTATCGCCTGCTGCTACCGCCTGCGCGTCGAGGGGCGCGACAACGTGCCGAAGAGCGGCGCCGCCATCATCGCCTGCAACCACCTGAGTTATATGGACGCGCTCATTCTCATGGTCGCCATCCGCCGCCCGGTGCGCTTCATCATGTATTACAAAATTTTCCAGATTCCGCTACTGCGCTACATCTTCAAAAGCGCGGGCGCGTTTCCCATCGCCGGACAACGCGAAGACGCCGCGCTGTTCCGCGCCTCCTTTGAACACGTGCATAACGCCCTCGGCAAGGGCGACCTCATCGGCATCTTCCCCGAAGGCGAACTCTCGCGCGACGGCAAACTGGGCGACTACAAACGCGGCATCGAGCGGATGCTCGCGCGCGACCCGGTGCCGGTGATACCGGTCGCCATCGGCAACCTCTGGGGCAGCCTCTTCTCGCATAGCGGCGGCCTGATGAAAGGCGGGCCGCGCAAATGGTTCGCGCGCATCACCGTACAAATCGGCGTGCCCTTGCCACCGGAGACCACCGCAGCAGAATTGAAGGAAGCGACGCAGCGCCTGCTGGACAAGCAGTAGTGCGTAGGGGCGGTTAGGGCAGCGTAACCGCCCGCAAATCCGGGCGGCATATATTGAACTTCCTGCCAAACTACTTTGCTTGTGAGAAATCTTTATCTCTGCCCTCACCCCTCCCCAACCCTCCCCCGCTGCGAGCTTCGCCCTGCAAGGCTACATCGGTTCGATATGCAAGGGGAGGGGGATGTCTCAATTGTCAACACGCCCTAACCCATGATGAGGCGGGCAGTTTTATTTCACCGCAAACCGCCGCAAACCGCTTTCCGCTATACTAGCCGCCGCGCCATTCTTCCAGCAATCTGAAATCACACACTATTTTCATGACCGCACGCTACATCCTCTGCATGAAGTGGGGTACCAAGTACCCTGCCGAGTTCGTCAACCGCCTCTACCGCATGGTTTCGCGGCATTTGTCGCTGCCGTTCACGATGATTTGCCTCACCGACGACGCGGCCGGGATTGATCCGGCGGTGGTCTGTCATCCCATCCCGCCGCTGGATTTGCCGGACGGCATTCCGGAGCGCGGCTGGCGCAAGCTGACGACCTTCGCCACCGACCTCTACGGCCTCAGCGGCACGGCGCTGTTTCTCGATCTGGATGTGGTCATCCTGCGCAATATCGACCATTTCTTCACGCACGCGGCAGATGCGCGCGACGGCGTCTTTATCATCCGCGACTGGAAACGGCCGTGGCGCATGGTCGGCAACAGCTCGGTTTATCGTTTTACCCTCGGCGCGTTTCCCGCGCTTTTGGACGATTTCCGCGCGAATTTTCATGACATCCGCGCCCGCTACCGCAACGAGCAGGCGTGGCTGTCGGCGTATTTGCGCGAACGCGATGCGCTGCGCTATTGGCCGGAGGACTGGTGCAAGAGTTACAAGTACCACGCGCTCTATCCACTGCCGCTGTCGTTTTTCCTCGCGCCGCGCCGCCCCGACTGCGATATTTTGATTTTCCACGGCGAGATTAACCCCGACACCGCCATCGCCGGCGGCGGCGGCAAGTGGTACCGCCATGTGCGTCCGGCGCCGTGGCTGGCGGAGTTTTGGGGCTGACATGGCGACGTTAAGCGTGGTGATGATGGTGAAGGACGAGGCGGCGAATTTGCGCCGCTGTCTGCCGCGGCTGGCGTCGGTCGCCGATGAAATTGTTATCCTTGATTCGGGCAGTACGGATGAGAGCGAGACGGTCGCCGCGCAATACGGCGCACGCTGGTTTGTGAACACCGATTGGCAGGGCTACGGCGTGCAGCGGCAACGCGCGCAGGCGCTTGCCACGGGCGACTGGATTTTCGCGCTGGACGCGGACGAGTCGCCGGACGACGCCCTGCTTGCCGCCCTCGCTCGCATCAAGGACGAGACGCCGGGCGACACGGTTTATGGCATGCGCCGTCTCGATGTGCTGTTTGGCCGTTTCATCGACCACCCGCTGTGGCGCGGCAAGCCTTACTGGCGCCTCTACCCGCGCCGTTTTCAGTTCAACACGCTGACAGTGCATGAATCGCTGGACATCAGCGGCGCGCGCACCCAGGTGCTGCCCGGTTTTCTCGAACACCACACCGCGGCCACCCCTGCTTTCTGGCTGGAAAAGCGCCTCGCCTACGCCAATACCTGGGCGCAGGCGGCGGCCGCGCGTGGCAAGCGGGTCAGCCCGCTCGGCGTCTGGGCGCGCAGTTTCTGGATGTTTGTCCGCCAATTTTTCATCGCAGGGCGCTTTTTGCGTGGCAGCAGCGGCTGGGTTTTTGCCTGGCTCTTTGCGCAATATACGTTTAATAAGTACGCGCTGCTCTGCGACCGCAACAGCCGCCCGCAAAGCTACGCCGCCGATTTTCAGCCGCATGCGGTCAATCTGCACAATCTGCCGCTGACCGTGCCGCCTGCGGGCAAGAACCCGCATCCGCTCAGTGTGGTGATGATTGTGAAAAACGAGGCGCGTCACCTGCCCGCCTGTCTCGCTGCGGTGCGCGATTTGGCGGATGAAATCGTCATTCTCGATTCGGGCAGCAGCGACGAGGGCGCGGTGATTGCCGCCCGCTTCGGCGCGCGCTGGTATGAAAACCGCGATTGGCGCGGCTTTGGCGTGCAGCGGCAACGCGCGCAGGCGCTCGCCAGCGGCGATTATGTGCTGATGCTGGATGCGGACGAGCAGCCAGATGCGGCGCTGAAAGCGGCGATTCATGCGGTTGCACAGCAGCCGCCCGCGCCGGATAGGGTCTATGCGCTGCGTCTGCGCAATATTTTCTGCGGCACGACAATGCACCGCCGTTACCGTGACCATATCATCCGCCTTTATGCGCGCCCCCATTTCCATTATCACGCCTACGAGGTACATGAATCGCTGGCGCGCGGCAACGCTACCGTGACCATTTTGGACGGTGATTTGCTGCATTTCACCAATGACAATCTCGCCCATTTTCTCGCCAAGAATCTGCGCTATAGCCGCGATTGGGCGCTGGAGCGGGCGGCGAACGGCAAGCGTCCGCCGAATCTGTGGGCGTTGCCGCTGCGCGCCGTGGTCGCCTTTTGCCGCGAGTATTTCGTGCGCGGTGCGCTCTTTGCCGGGCGCTACGGCTTTTTCTTCGCCGCCAGTTCGGCTTTCTACAATTTCAACAAATACCTCATGCTCGCCTGTGCGGCGCGGCGTGGGGAGGACAAATCATGAACGCTTTGCTGCCGCGTCTGGTCAATAGTGCGACGTTTCTCTTTTTCGCGCTAAGCCTCGCCGTGAAAAGCGGCTACAGCTACGGCGTGGCGCTGCTGCTGCTCGCCGCCCTCATCACGCTGCCGCACTGGTGGCCGCGCCGCCCGCGCGAGGCAGCGCTGCGCTGGCTGGCGTTCGGCTTTTTTTTCGCCGGAAGCGTTGCCCTGCTGGATGTCATCCGCTCTGGCATCGGTGCACGCGGTCTGGAAGCGCCGCTGAAGTTTTTTGCCGTACCGCTGCTGCTTTATTTTCTCGCCACCGTTCCGCCGAAGGGGCGCGCCATTTGGGCGGGGGCGGCCTGCGGCGCGCTGCTCGGTCTGGCGTCGGCGTGGTATTACAGCCATTTCGCGCCGGAGCTGTTGCCCGCCGGACGCGCCGCCCGCTATTTGCACCCCATCCAGCTCGGCAATATCGCCATGCTGCTGGCGTTGATTGCCGCGTGCAGCCTGCGCGCCAGGCCGCGCCACTGGCAATTGCTGCTGGCGCTCGCCGGTATCGTCGCCGGTGTTTGCACGACGCTGCTGTCGCAGACGCGCGGCAGTTTCTTCGCCCTCGCCTGGACGCTCTTTTTCCTCGGCCTGCTCTCGCTGCGCCGCCGCCATTTCCGCGCGCGCAGCGTGGCGCTTTCCGCCACAATTGTCGCCATCACCGCCGCGCTCTTTTGGCTGGGCAATATGGATGTCATCGAGGAGCGGCTCGCCGCGGCACGCCACGACATCGCCCTCTACGAGCAGGGCAAGGCCGATACCTCCATCGGCGCGCGTTTTGAAATGTGGCGTTTTGCCTGGCAGGAGGGCAGTTCGTATCCGCTCATCGGCCCCGGCACGGCACAGTTAAATGTGGACAAGGACGGCTGGCGCTCGGCCGCCGACCTCGCCCCCTTCGGCCATCTGCACAACGAATTTCTCGACGCCTTCGCGCGGCGCGGCCTGCTTGGCCTCGCGGCGGTGCTGTATCTCTTTCTCGTGCCGCTCTGGCTGTACCGCCGTGGCGAAGAACGCGATTCGCCCGACGCCGCCGCGCTGCGCCTCGCCGGACGCGCGCAGGTGCTGCTCTACAGCGGCTTCAGCCTGACGCAGGCGGCGCTCTACAGCCACAACAGCGGCTTTCTCTTTTTTGCCCTGCCGCTCTGCCTGATTTATGCCGCGCTGCGCGGCGAAGGACGCCCCGATGTTTAACCGCGACGACCGCGCCCGCTATCTGCGCCTGCTCGCCTTCATCCGCCCGCATTGGCGGGTGGTGCTGCTCGCCGCCGGCGGCACGATTCTCTATGGCCTCACCGAGCCGCTGGTGCCGTTCGTATTGCAACCGCTGGTCGATGGCGGCTTTGCCGAGGGCGACATGCGCACCGTTTACGGTCTGACCGCCTTGCTGTTCTTCGGCTTCATGCTGCGCGGCGCGGCAAGCTATACCGCCACCTGTAGCATGAACTGGCTGGCGCAACAGGTGGTTTACACCCTGCGCGGGCGGATGTTCGCGCAACTGCTGCGCCTGCCGATGCGCTATTTCGATGAAAACAGCGCGGGCAGCATTGTCTCGCGCTTCACCTACGACGCGCTGCAACTGATGGCAGCCAGCACCGATGCGGTCGCCATCCTCCTGCGCGAAACCGTGACCATCATCGCCCTCACCGTCTTCCTCTTTTACCTCGACTGGCGGATGACGCTGCTCTTGTTCGTGGTCGCGCCCGTGCTCGCCTACATCATCGTCCACGTCTCGAAAAAACTGCGCACCATGGCGCGGGCGATGCAGGAAGACATGAGCGGCATGAACCACGTCGTCGATGAAAGCCTGCGCGGGCGGGCGATTGTCCGCATCTACAACGGCCAGGACTACGAATACGCGCGCTTTGAGCGGCAGGCGGAGGCGGTGCGCTTCCACGCAGTGAAATCGACGAAAATCGCCGCCAGCGCCTCACCGGTGGTGGAGATGACCATCATCGCCGCGCTTTGCACCGTGATTATTCTCTTCGCCTGGAAGGCGCGCAGCGCTCCGGCACAGATGACCACCGGCGTCTTCGTCTCCTTCCTCGGCACGATGGCGCTGCTTTTCCCGCCAATCAAGCGCATGGGCAAGCTGAACGAACCCATCCAGCGCGGGCTCGCCGCGGCGCAAAGCATCTTCGACTTCCTCGACGCGCCGACCGAACCGCAGCCCGCGCTGCCGCCCGTTACCCTGTCGCGCGGCGACATCGAATTTCGCGACGTCAGCTTTTCCTACCCGGAACAACCCGTGCTGGAGCGCTTCAACCTACACATCCGCGCCGGGGAAACCGTCGCCCTCATTGGCGAGTCGGGCAGCGGCAAATCAACCATCGCCGCGCTGCTCGCCGGTTTTTACGTGCCGGAAGCGGGCGCCATCTACATCGACGGCTACAACCTCGCCGACGTCAGCCTCGCCGACCGCCGCCGCGCCATCGCCTTCGTCTCGCAGGACACCGTGCTGTTCTCGACCAGCATTGCCGCCAACATCGCCTACGCTGACCCCGCGCCGGACAGCGCCAAAGTGCGACTTGCGGCAGAGTCCGCCAACGCCGCCGAATTCATCGGCAAACTGCCGCACGGCTACGACGAAGACCTCGGCCCGCAGGGCGGCCGCCTTTCTGGCGGGCAGAAACAGCGCATCGCCATCGCCCGCGCCCTCTACAAAGACGCGCCAATCCTGATTCTGGACGAGGCCACCTCGGCGCTCGACAACCACAGCGAGGCCAAAGTGCAGGAAGCGATAGAGCGCCTGCGCAAAAACCGCACCGCGATCATCATCGCCCACCGCCTCTCCACCATCCGCAATGCTGACCGCATCGTCGTCCTCGAAAAAGGCAAAATCGTCGAAAGCGGCAGCCACGCGGAACTCCTCAAACGCGGCGGCAGTTATGCTAAACTGCTGCAACAAACACCGATAACATAATGAAAAATATGAAAATATTAATGGTCTGCACCGGCAACATCTGCCGCTCGCCGATGGCAGAAGGCATTGCCCGCGCCCTGCTGAAAGCGGCCAAGCGCGACGACATTAGCGTCGATTCCGCCGCGACCCACGCCTATCACACCGGCGACGCGCCCGACCCGCGCGCCCGCCGCACCATGCGCGCGCACAACATGCCGATTGACGACCTGCGCGCCCGCCCCTTCATTACCGAAGACTTCGCCGCCTTCGACCTGATTCTCGTCGCTGACCGCGGCCATTACCGCCACCTGAGCGCGCTTGCCCCGGACGAAGCCGCGCACGCAAAAATCGGCTTCATGCTCGACACCCTGCCGGAAAACCCGGGGGCGGAGTTGCCCGACCCCTACTACGGCGAGGCCGCCGATTTTGAGCGCACCTTCACCCTGCTGGAAGCGGCGCTGCGCGCGAGGTTCGCATGAGCAATTACGAAGCACAGGCGCAGTTACTCTGGGAAAGCGTGCTCGACATGATGGCGCCGCTATGCGCCAAGGACGACATGACCGTACTGCGCTCGCTCGCCCTCCGCGCGCAAAGCGAAAAACAATGGACGCTGCTCGCGCCGAACAAGTTTGCCTGCGAGCAAATCAAAAAATCGCTGTTCGTGACGCTGGACATGGCACTACGCAACAAGGGCATCAAAGAAGTAAAGCTGGAAATCGCCGCCGCGCCGGAGCTGTTTGCCAGTGCCTCGCCCGCCCAGCGCAACGCCGCCCCCGCGCCGTTTGAAAGCAACCTTAACAGCGACTACCAGTTTCATAACTTCGTCGCCGCGCCTTCCAACAATGAAGCCTTCGCCGCCGCCGAGCGCGTCTCCGGCGGGCATTTCTTCGCCGACAGCAACCCGCTGCTCATCTACGGCGGTACCGGCCTCGGCAAATCGCACCTGATGCATGCCGCTGGCAACGCCCTGCGCCGCAACGGCCGCACCGCGGTGATGTATATGAACGCCGAACAGTACGTCAATGAATTCCTCGCCGCGCTCGCTGGCAAAACGCAGAAGGCGTTTTCCAACCGCCTGCGCAGCGTCGATGCGCTCTTGATTGACGACGTGCAATTTCTCGGCGGCAAGACCCAATCGCAGGCGGAGTTCTTCCATACCTTCAACGAACTCATCGACAAAAAGCGGCAAATCATCATGACCTGCGACCGCTACCCGAAAGAAATCGAAGGACTGGAAGCGCGGTTGAAATCGCGTTTCGGCGCGGGGCTGACCGTCTCCATCCGCGCCCCCGAACCGGAAACGCGCTTCGCCATCTTAAAAAGCAAGGCGAAAGAGCAGAACTTCCCGCTGCCGGATGACGTCGCCTACTTCATCGCCGAAAACATCGAATCGAACGTACGCGATCTCGAAGGCGCGCTGAAAAAAGTCATCTTCCAGTGCCAGGTGCTGAAAAAAAACGAACCGGCGACTGTTCCCATCGCCCAGGCGGCGCTCGCCGACCTGTTGCAAGCGCAGAAAAAACAAACCAGCGTCGAAAACATCCAACGCGTCGTCGCCCAATATTTTGGCATCAGCGAGGCGGAGCTGCTCTCCAGCAGCCGTAAAAAAACCTTCGTCGAGCCGCGGATGATTGCCATGGCACTCACCCGCGACCTGACCGACATGGTGCTGCAAGCGGTTGCCGAAGCGTTCAACCGCAAAGACCACACCACCGTCAAACACGCCACGGAAAGCGTTGAAAGCCGTAAAAAAACCGACCCGCGCTTCCGCGAAGAGTATGAAAACATCAAGACCATCATCACCGCATAAATATAGCGATACACCGAAAGCCTCAGACAAGGCGCGTCGCTGAAGGCAGTACGCATTGGTACGGCGAAGCGACGCAACGCCTTATGAGGCTTTCGGGGGATTGCTACACCTTGTGGATAAGTCGTGGATAACCGCGTGCATAACCCGGGGACAATTTTCAGCCCGGCTTCCCCGCCCACTTATCCGCATCCTGCCCGCACGTTTTCCACAGCGTTTTCCGCATTTATTTTTTCCGTTTTTCCTTTACACTACACGCAGCTAAGCCGTTTTTCCGCATATTCGCAAAGACGACTACGACGACGATATTGAATAAGAGGTTTCTATGAAATTCAGCATTGTGAAAGAAAAATTCCTCGAACCGTTGGCAGACATCAGCGGTATCGTGGCACGCAAAACCACCAAACCCATCCTGAGCCATGCGCTGTTACAGGCGGGCGCGGACAACAGCCTGCTGCTCAAAGGCACCGATACCGAAGTGACGTTACAAATCCTCTTGCATGAGCTGAATGTGCAAGACGCGGGCGCGATTACCGTCCCCGCTGCCAAACTGCTGGACGTCGTCCGACACCTGCCCGCGCAGGCAACCATCTATTGCTCGCTGGAAAAAGAACAACTCCTGGTAAAAGCCGCCGGTAGCCTCTTCCGCATCGCCACCCTGCCCGCCGAAGACTTTCCGGCACTCGCTGAAGCCGACATGGAGCGGCGTATCGAAACTGAAAGCCGCGCCCTGCACGACATCATGCAAAAAGTGCGCTTCTCGATGGCGAGCGAAGACGTGCGTTACTATCTGAACGGCATGTACCTGAACATCGTCGAAGACGGCAATGCCATCCACGCGGTCAGCACCGACGGCCACCGCCTCTCCTGCGCGCGTAGCGCACTCGCCACCCCCGCCCCAGCCGGTACCAACCTCATCGTGCCGAAAAAAGGCGTGAGCGAGCTCATCAAGCTCTTGGGCCGCGTCAGCCAGCCGGTCGTCCTGAACCTCGGCGAACGCCAACTGAGCCTGACGTTGGGCGGTTATCGTCTCACCAGCCAGCTGATTGACGGCACCTTCCCCAACTACGAACAAGTCCTGCCGCAGCTACAAGAAACGCCGGTACTCATTTCGCGCCAGACCTTCCTCGAATCGCTGCAACGCGCCAAAGTGCTACTGCTGGACCGCCACGACGGCATCCGCCTTACCTTCGGCGAAGCCAGCCTGCAACTGGCGGCGCGCAACCTCGAAAACGAAACCGCCGACGAAACGCTGGAAATCATCAACCCGCAGAACCTGCAACTGGAAGTGGCGCTGAACATCAACTACCTCATTGATGCCATCGCCACCATCAGCGGCGACAACGTCCAACTGCACATCGCCGACGGCAGCAGTCCCTGCCTGATAACCAGCAGCGACGATGAGGGCGTCAGGTACGTCATCATGCCGATGCGTTTGTAAAACCAGATAAAAAACCGAAAACGAGGCAGCCCTGTGGCTGCCTTGTTCATTTTTATAAAAAATTAACGTTAAATTGTGAAAAGCGCCTGTTAAAGCTAAAATCGCGTTGCCAAGCGCAGGAGGCGAGCTCTGCGGTCGCATCAAAGCGTTCTGCCTTTGGTCGTTCAATTACAGGAGAAAAAACATGACGATAGCTGTTGTAATCACAACGCACGGTCATGCCGCCAAAGCCCTGCTGGCGACAGCAGAGATGATCATTGGCGCGCAGGACAATGTGCGGTGTGTGGACTTCGTGCCGGGCGAGAACGGCGAGGTGCTGGCGGGGAAAATCCGCGCCGCCGCCGCCGAACTCGATACCTCCGGCGGACTCTTGTTGCTGGTGGATTTGTGGGGCGGCACGCCGTTCAATGCCTCAAGCGGCATCGCTCACGATGATGCGAATACCGAAGTCGTCACCGGGGTGAACGTGCCGATGCTCGTCTCCGTGCTGATGGAACGCGAAGACATCACCAGCCTGCCCGAACTGGCAGCGCTTGCCCTGCGCGAAGGGGCAGACGGCGTCAAAGCGCTGAAAACGCAGGCAGCCGCCAAAACCGCGCCCGTTGCCGCAGAGGCCGCCGCACCGGCAGCCGCGCAAGAAGCCTTTGATGAAAACGACCCCGAAGTACAGCGCCTGCGTGCCGAGGCTTCCGCCAAGGCAAACGACGGCCCGCACATGAAATTCGGCCTGTGGCGCATTGACGACCGCCTTATTCACGGCCAAGTGGCGACCCGCTGGACGAAAGAAACCGGCGTCAAGCGCATCATCGTCGTCAATGACCAAGTCGAGAAAGACAAAACCCGCTCCACCATGTTGAAGCAAGCCGTGCCGCCGGGCGTGACTGCGCATGTGGTCAGCGTGGACAAAATGATGCGCGTCTATAACAACCCCGAATATGCGGACGACAAAGTCATGCTGCTCTTCACCAACCCGACGGATGCCCTCGAACTGGTACGCCGTGGCGTGACCATCCAGTCCATCAACATCGGCGGCATGGCCTACAAAGAAGGACGCACCATGCTCGACACCTCGGTTTCTGTTGACGCCAAAGACGTAGAAGCCTTCAAAGAGCTGGATAGCAAAGGCATTGAGCTGGAAGTGCGCAAAGTCGCTTCCGACAAAAAAGTGCCGGTGCTGACCCTCATCGCCGAAAAATACAAACCCTAACGGAGACACCTCATGGAAATCTCATCCCTGCAAATCGTCCTGGTCTTTCTCGTCGGCTGCTTGTCCGGCATGGGCTCCATCCTCGACGAATTCCAGACACACCGTCCGCTTATCGCCTGTACGCTGACCGGCCTCGTCCTCGGCGACATGACCACCGGCATCATCATCGGCGGTACCCTGGAAATGATGGCGCTTGGCTGGATGAACATCGGCGCGGCACTCGCTCCGGACGCGGCACTGGCCTCTATCATCTCCACCATCCTCGTCGTCGCCGGCAAACAGGAAATGGGCACCGGTATCGCCCTTGCCATCCCGCTTGCTGCCGCCGGACAAGTGCTGACCATCCTCGTGCGTACCATCACCGTCGGCTTCCAGCACGCTGCCGATAACGCGGTGAAAACCGGCAACCTCAGCACCATCACCTGGCTGCACCTGAGCGCCCTGCTCCTGCAAGCGATGCGCGTTGCCATCCCGGCCGTCATTGTCGCTTCCACCGTCGGCACCAACGCCGTCAAAGAAATGCTGGATGCCATCCCGCCTGTCGTCACCGGAGGGCTCAACGTCGCCGGCGGCATGATCGTCGTCGTCGGTTACGCGATGGTGATCAACATGATGCGCGCGCCGCACCTGATGATGTTCTTCTTCGTCGGCTTCGTCGTCGCTGCCTTCACCAACTTCAACCTCGTCGCCCTCGGTGTACTCGGCGTGGCGCTGGCCTACTTCTACATCCAGATGCACCCGAAATACCACAAAGGTACAGGCAGCGCGACAGCCGCCGTTGCCCAGCGCAGCAAACTCGACGACCAACTCGACTAGGAGCCACCCATGGAAAACCAAAACCAAAAAGTCCAGCTGACCAAAAGCGACCTCAACGCCTGCTTCATCCGCTCCAACCTGCTGCAAGGCTCCTGGAACTTCGAACGCATGCAGGCGCTCGGTTACTGCTTCGGTATCGTCCCCGCCATCCGCCGCCTCTATCCAGAAGGCAGCCAGGAACGCAAAGACGCCATCAAGCGCCACTTGGAGTTCTACAACACCCAGCCCTTTGTCACCGCGCCCATCCTTGGCGTCAACCTCGCGATGGAAGAACAGCGGGCAAACGGTGCGCCGATTGACGATGCCGCCATCAACGGCGTCAAAGTCGGCCTCATGGGCCCGCTTGCCGGTGTTGGCGACCCCATCTTCTGGGGCACGGCGCGTCCGGTTTTTGCCGCCCTCGGCGCGGGTATCGCGCAAAGCGGCAGCCTGCTCGGCCCCATCCTCTTCTTCGTCCTCTTTAACGCCGTGCGCCTCTTCGTGCGCTACTGGGGTATCCAGTACGGCTACAAAAAAGGCCTGGAAATCGTCTCCGATATGGGCGGCGGTGCGCTGCAAAAAATCACTGAAGCGGCTTCCATCCTTGGCCTCTTCGTCATGGGCGCGCTGGTGAACAAATGGACGCACATCAACATCCCCTACGTCATCTCGGAAATCACCACCCGCGACGGCGCCGTCGTCACCACACAGACCACCACTGTGCAAAACGTGCTGGATAACCTCATGCCCGGCCTGCCTGCCCTCGGCATGACCTTCCTCTGCATGTACCTGCTGCGCAAAGGCGTGAACGCCCTGTGGCTCATCTTCGGCATTTTCGGCATCGGCATCCTCGGCTACTGGCTGAAAATCCTCGCCTAAACGGTAGATTGGGTTAGCGGCTGTTTGCAATTTGAGTCCCCCTCCCCTGCAAAGCGGGGGAGGGTCGGAGTTCCCTTGAAAAAGGCGGACGCCTTTTTCAAGGGAACCCGGGGAGGGGGTGTGAAAAGTCGCGTAGCGACGGCATAAATGAATGTTGTCATGCGGCGTTCGTTTATTCCTGCCCTAACCTCTCTCTCGCTACGCGAGCAATGCTTGTCCCAGAGGGAGAGGCGCTTATCCGCTGAAATGTAAACACGCCCTAACCCAACCAACAACTACAACATCAAAAATCACCCATGCTCACCACCCTCGGCCTCTGGCTTCTGAACCTCGGCTACCTCGCCTACCTCACCTACGACATCGCCGTCCAATCCCGTCGCGGCGGAGCAACCCTCACCGCCGTACGCCTGCGCCGCCGCGCTGCCGATGCCGTTTTCCTCGCCGTCATCATCGCCGCCGGGTTCTACTACGAAATCAGCCACGACCGTACCCCCGCCAACCTCGCCGCCCTTGCCCTGCTGCTCTTGCTCGTCCTCGGCGCGGGCTTTCGCTACCCCAAATGGCGGCTGAAAAAAGACGGCTTCACCGCCGGCGGCCGCTACTGGCCGTACAGCGCCATCACCGCCATGCGCCTCTCCGAAGACGGCGTACTCGTGCTGACACTCACCGGCGGACAGAACCTCATCCTGCCGGTCGCCCGCATCGACGACCTCGAACAAGCCGCCGCCTTCTTCACCGGCGAAGAAGCGCTGCAACACCTCATCAACCGCTCCGCAACAAAAGCGGGTGAATAAATCGGCTTATTCTTCAGGAAACGCCTTGCCAATACTGAACAACAGCTGCAATGCCGCCTGATGCCATTCACGATTCGCATCGGCCAAAGCAATCCGCATCGTGTTCAGTGAGCGCTGTGCCTGCAACAAATCCGTCAAACCACCAACGCCCGAACGGTATTGCCCCAATCGGGTTTGATAATTCAGTTCGGCGGCTTCGACACTATTACGGGCAATTGTCCTTTTCTCTGCGGCAGTTTTTAATTGACGATACGCCTGCCGCACTTCCAGCGACAGGCGGCTTTGCAATGCTTCCAGCGTGGCTTCTTCCTGTGCTTGCTGCGCCAACAGTTCCTTTTCCTGATAGTGGCGCGTATATCCCTCAAATAATGGCCAGCGTACGCCAATACCAATCACATTTTCCTGCTCGCGGTAAGAAAGATGGTTACCTGTGCGCAGCCGGTCATTGTGCTGCGTATTGGCATAAAGAAAAACCTGCGGAGCGCCTGATCGCTTAACCGCTTGCAAACTGGCTTTAGTCGCTTCCAGCCGTGCCTTTGCTGCTTTAATATCGGGATGGCTATCCATCGTTTCATTAACCAACTGCTCAATATCAGCAAATGCCTGTGCTGAAATACTCTCCGGTAATTCTGCAATATTGAGCGGGGTATTGGCTGGATAACCCATACTTTCGGCGAGTGCTTCCGCGGCATTATCCCGATCACGTTCTGCCTGCAAAAATTGCAAGCGTGCGCCATCATATTCTACTTGCGCCTGTCCGGCATCGGCTGCAATAGCCAAGCCTTCATCATGCAGAGCCTGCGCACTTTTCCAACTATTTTCTGCCACTTCCATATTCTGTTTGGCAATAACCATGCGCTGTTGCTCAATATTTAAATCAATAAAATGGGTGGCAATAATACGATAGCGCTGCTGCAATTGCTGGCTATAAGTTGCAGTAGCCAGTTTAACCTGATTCAGGTTTTGTTGGCTGCGCGCATTGCGTGCGCCAAAATCAAACAACACCCACTGCAATTCCGCCGTCGCCCGGCCGGGATTCTGCCGTAAGTGGGAAGCAGGAATTTCTCCGCGGAAAGCCGTTTTGCGGCGGTCGCGTTCCTTGCGATAATTCAGCGACAGCGTCGGCAAATAGCTGCCTTGTGCTTCGCCCCAATTGGCCGCTTGTTTTTCAATCTCTGCATAAGCGGCGTGGCTTTCGGGATGGCGACAAAGCCCGCTAACAATACTTTCCACAAACACCAAATGCTGCCAGTCTGGCTCCGGACAAGAAACGGGAGGCGCATAAGGCAATTCATGCAATGCCTCATTCATCACCCGTTGTGTACCCAAAGGGTCATGCCAACGCGAGCGGCTTTCATCGCTGCCTGTTTCGCAGGCGATAAGAAAAAATAAGCAGCCAAATGCTGCAAAAGAAAAACGAATCACGGCGCAGTCCTCATTTGTAAAAATGCCTCACGGCTCAAATCCATGGCAACCTTTCCCCGCTCCAGCACAATCACCCGGTCAGCGCTCAAAATGGTTTCCAGACGATGCGCAATAATAATGCGCGTCATAGAAAAGCGCTGAATTGCCTGATTGACTTCATTCTCGTGGGCAATATCGAGATGGCTGGTGGCTTCATCCAAAAAAAGCATATCCGGCTCGCGGTATAGCGCCCGCGCCAGCAAAATGCGCTGCTTTTGTCCGCCAGAAAAAACCGTACCCATATCACCGACTAGCGTGTTATAACCCATTGGCATTACTTCAATCTCATCATGAATAGCGGCCAATTTTGCACTGGCAATGATTCTTTCCTGATTGGGTGAAGTAGCAAAAAAAGAAATATTGTCGTTAATCGAGCCGGAAAAGAGCACATCATCCTGCATGACAATGCCCATGCGGTTACGGGCAGCAATAATATCTTCCAGCGCACATTTCTTGCCATCCAGCATAATATCTCCTGACTCCGCTGCCAGATTACCAAGCAAAAGATTCAGCAGCGTCGTTTTACCGCAGCCAGAAGCGCCAATAATAGCGACCGATTCGCCTGCCTGTACGCTAAAAGAAACATCGTCAATCACATACGGCTCATATTCAGAATAACGGAAGCGTAAATGGGAAACGGCAAGCGGCATCGGCTGGCGCTTTCTTTCCTCCGCTATCGCTTCTGGCGTATGTTCCGCCTGCGTCATGACAATATCGCCCAAGCGGGAAGTCCGAATGCGCAGCATCTTCAGCGTAAAATAATTGTTAATCAGCTGGGTGATACGAGAATCCAGCATACCTTGATAAGACATAAATGCCATTAACGCGCCCACACTAAAGCGGCCGTCAAGAATCATCTGTGCGCCGAGGAAAACAATCAAAATATTACCGACGCGCGACAACAAACCATTGGCGAGGCCATAAAAAAGCTGCAATTTACTGACGCGCAATCCGGCATTGATTTTCTCGGCCAAGAGACTTTGCCACAAAGCCATGCGCTGGTTTTGACTGTTAAACAGCTTGATGGTTTTAATGCCACGGATGGTTTCCAAAAAATTGCTGTCATGCGTGGCCGCATGAACAATCCCTTCCTCTGTCGCACTGCGTAGCGGCGCATACCAAAAGACCCGCAGCAGCAAATACAAAAAAATCAGCAAGAACGAAAGCAGCGACAATTGCCAGCTATAAAGAAGCATCATCGCAATCACCGCAATGCCCATAATGCCATCCAGCACTGTGCTGAAAAAAGAAGAAGAAAGCGTTTGCTGGATCGTTTCTACCGAATGAAAGCGGGAGACTACATCGCCGATATGCCGCTTTTCAAAATACGCCGTCGGCAAGAGCAGCAAATGGGCAAAAATATTGCTTTGCCATTGCACGCTGGCAAGGGACGACACATACATCAGCAAATAATCGCGCAGGCTACCGGTCAAAACGCGCAACACTGCTACCAACGCAAAGCCGATGGCGAGCGTCGTCAGCAAATCGCGGTCATTCGAGACCACCACCTGATCCAGCACCCACTGCATATAGAGCGGCGACAGCAGCGTAAACACCTCAATACACAGCGCCAGCAGCAAAATCTTGCCAATCGCGGGCAGCAAACCTTCCAGCCGCCCCACTAGCCGCTTCAGCGGCACCGGCTGCGCCTCGTCCTTCTCCGCGAAATCCGCCATCGGCCACAATTCCAGCGCGATGCCGCTGAAGGCGCGCGACACCTCCGCCATCCCCACCTTGCGTACGCCCGCCGCCGGGTCATGAATCACAATATGCTGCTTGCCGACCGCCTTCAGCACGACAAAATGGTTCAAGTTCCAGTGCAGCACGCAGGGCAGGCGCAACTCGCGCAGCTCATGCAAATCCAGCCGCAGGGCGCGGCTGGAAAGTTGCAGGCGGTTTGCCATATCAATCAAATGCGCCAGCGTCGCTCCTTTCAGCGTCGTGCTAAAGCGCTGGCGCAGCGTCAGCATATCGAAGCGGCGGCCATAAAAGCCGCACACCATCCCCAAACAGGCAAGGCCGCATTCCGCCGCCTCATTTTGCAAAATCAGCGGCAGCGTGCGGCCAAAGCCCAGTTTCAGCTTACTCAGCATTCGTACTCCATTTCTCGCGAATCGAAAACAGCGGCTCCACCATCCATTCATAAATGCGCCGCCTGTCCTGCACAATATCTGCCTCAAACTGCATTCCCGCCATCAGCGGCTGCTTCTCGCCATACGCCAAAATAAAATCCTGCGCCAACTCGGCGCGGATACGGTAGGCGGATTGATTTTGCAAGGCGGGGAAGGCGGTATCAGTCAGCTCATTGAGCGGCGCGGCGGTTTTCGCCACATCGCGCACCTGCGCCGCATACTGGCCGAATTTCTGATACGGATAGGCGCCATAGCGCAGATACACCGTCTGCCCTGGGTGGACGAAACCCATATTGTGGCTCAGCGCATACAGATTCGCCTCATAGCGCGCTTCCTGCGGCACCAACGCGAGCAGCGGCTGCCCCGCCTGCGCCTGCTGCCCTACCTCGACCAAGAGCGCCGAGACAATACCATCCTGCGGCGCGCGCAAGACAATCTCCTGCCGCGATTCCGTCTCCGCGATTTGCGCTTCCACCTGCGCTTGCTGGCGCGACAACTCATGCGCCTCGCGCGCAAACGAGTCATTCTGCTGCGTCTCCTCATTGGCAAGCGCCAGCAACTGCTGCTCTGCCGAATTGCGCTCGCGTTTCAACTGCTGCAACTGCACATCCAGCGATAGCCGCTCCTGCATCTGCCCCTCATACGCCTCGCGCGTTACATAATCCTGCTTCATCAGCCGCTGATAGCGTGCCTCGTTTTTTGCCGCCAGTGCGCGACGGCTGGCAAGCAGCTTCTCCTGCGCCGCCAGCATCTCCGCCTGTGCTGCCAGTGTGTCGCGCCGTGCCGCCATCTGTGCCACATATTCTTTTTGCGCCGCGCGGTTGCGCGCCAAATTGTCGGAAAGCGTCTCCCGCTGCACCCGCAATGCCTGTAACACCCGCGCCTGCGTGTCGCCGCCTGCCGTATCGAGCGCGCTGTTGATGCGCAGCAGCACCGCGCCCTTGCGCACCTTGGCGCCGTGCTGCACCGCGATGGATTCCACCCGCCCGCTTTGCGGCGGATAGACTTTAATGACGCCCTGCACCGGCACCAGCTCGCCATAGACCGTCGCCTTTTTCGTATAACTGCCGAAAATGACAAAGAGAACAAGCAGGACGGTAACAAGACAAATAAAAGCCACCAAAAAGGTGGAAATACGCGGCGTAAAAAGGAGGATTCTTCCCAAGGAAGAGGCCTGCTGCGCGGCAAGGGCTTCGGGGCGGAACAGGGTCATTAATTTTCTCTATTTTGTTATTTTTATTGAAAAATATATTATAAATCAAATCTTCTAGTAAAAATCACGGCAACAATAATTAAATAACCAATAATTTTACCAAGAGGAATAATAACTAATAGCGTATGATGTGGCTATGAAAATGTAATTATAGATTCTTAACATCCTTCTTTATTTTTCCTATATCTTTTAATATTATACAGGAATAGTATTAAGGCAGCTATTGCAAAAAAACAAATAAAAGTAACTTTTCTATTTAATTCTACACCCAAATTTGGGTAGATATAATCCCAAAATATTCTAAATAAGAAATAAGATAAAAAGCCAGCAAGTAAAGCAGGAAAAATAGGGCGTTTTTTATTTTTCATATATTTTAAACCTTGAATACCTGTTTAAACCTGTTAAATAAGTTTAAACAGGTATGTTTAGATAAAATTAATCACCTGCTTGAATAAATCCTTCGGGATCTGCTTCAAGCTCTCTAACCCGTTGCATACCAAGCTCATTTAAGTAATCTCCTAAAGCACGAAGACCTTTGCGCACCGCTGCATCTGCGGGTTCATAAACATATTTTCCATATGCAGCACCAAGCGTCATTAGTCCTATGTCTCGCATGCTTAATTCTGGAAGATTGTATCCACCAGATACAGCCTGAACTTCATTTACAGTTAACTCTTTCATAGTTTACCTTCCATTAGGTTGATTAACAAAATTGCAAGTTACCTTGCGGGGGAGATAGTACCCCCCCGGCAAAAGGCGTCAAGAAAAACCATTAACACACCGTCATAAAACACCGCTTTTCCCGCATGAATTTCCATGAATGAAAACCGCTGAAGGCAATAATGGCAAGGGATTGTCCGCCGCCGGAAAATATAATGTTTCGCATCCGTTTTTTTGTCATTTTTGTGTGGATATAGCTATTTTTCCACAATATCGGTGGTAAAGATTGAGAATATTCCCATAGAAAACACGCCGATCAGCAAGCAAAGAGATCTCCTTCATTTACATACAGGGTAGCGACTATCGTGTATGTATATATATTCCCATGCCACCGCCCTGCCCAGCTGCGGCGTGGCCGGCAATAACGCGGGGTTTACCGCGCGAGCTGGCAATGTTCTGCCGGGATAATCGCGCCCTTGTGCTGGATGACGATGGCGGCGAGCCGGTTGCCAGCGCGGCAGCATGCCGCCGGGTCGGCGTCTTGCAGGTAGCGGGCGAGGAAACCAGCGTTGAAGGCGTCGCCTGCCGAGGTAGTGTCGATGACCTGCGCGACGTGCTCGCCGGCAACTCTGATGCGTTTTCGTATAACTGCCGAAAATGACGAATAGAATAAGCAATAAGCAGGACGGTAACAAAACAAATAAAAGCCACCAAAAAGGTGGAAATACGCGGCGTAAAAAGAAGGATTCTCCCCAAGGCAGAGTTTTGTTGCGCGGCAAGGGCTTCGGGGCGGAAGAGAGATATATAAACAATATAAATTAAAGTTTATCCTTGTTTTTTTTATTTTTATTAATATGCCATGTTTTTGCGTATGGATAATAAATACAAACAGCTATTAACAATATTGACAACATTGTCAATATATTAATTGGAAAATTCGGTTTAAATAGATACGCAGCACATAAACCAAGAAGTATAGACACAGCTAGAAAGATATATGTATATAAGTTATTTATAAAGAAGTTAGTGCCATATAAGACTTTTATTACTATTATATATATTATATATATAACAAAAAGAACCGCAGTATGTAGAATAAGATTATCTATAGAATTAGTAAAAAATCTATCCCCTAATACAAAAGGTGTTAAACACGATAATGCTAAAAAGATATAATTTATACTATTTCTAGTCATGATTCTACCTTAGTAATTTATTATAGGCTACAGAACATTCCGTAGCCTAAAATAAGTTTATTTAAAAAGCCCGACCTCTACCAAAGTAGTGAGGCCATGTTGTTACACCGCGCCCATAAGCGCCGGGATCTTCAGCAATCTTCTTTGCCACTTCTCTGAGAGCAGCAAAAACAACTCCTTGAACTGGGTTAAAATATCCACCTCTTTGAAAAACCAATCCAGAAAATTCTCTAATTCTGCCACCAGATACAGTCTGAACTTCATTAGCGGTTAAAGTTTTCATAGTGTTTACCTTCCATAAGGTTAATTAACAAAAGTGCAAGTTCCCTTGCGGGGGAGATAGTACCCCCCCGGCAAAAGGCGTCAAGAAAAACCATTAACACACCGTCATAAAACACCGCTTTTCACGTATGAATTTCCATGAACAAAACCTGCTGAAGCCGCTAATGGCAAGGGGTTGCCCGCTGCCGGCAAATCGTAATGTTTCGCATCCGATTTTTTGCTATTTTCTGTGAAAACGGTGATGCTTTCCACAAATGCGTCCGTAATGGCCGTGCAAACAAAGGTGTCTGCAAATTACCGTCAAGGTGGCGACTGTGCACCAATCAAGGCGGCAGTCGCAGGGTGGGGCTTGCCCCACCGAACAAAATGCGTCTGCCGCTTCATTGCGCCATAGGGTGCGCCTTGGCGCACCGCTCCCGTGCTTGTCGCAAACATAGCGCCCGTAATCCCGGTGTACGAATCACAAACACACCCTGATGCGTGTACGGTCACCCTATGGCGGGAGGTTACAAACGCTGCCCTTCCCCCGCTTCCGTTCAAAATGCGGACGATATGCCCGCCGCTTCACCGCACGGCACAAAAAGCGCTAGCATAGCGACACATACACCACGAGCGGAGCAACCCATATGATTTACCGACTGCACGGCACCATCCAGCCCTATGCCTGGGGCGGCCACGACTACATCCCGCAACTGTTGCGGCGCGAACCGAGCAACCTGCCTGCCGCCGAACTGTGGTTTGGCGACCACCCGCAGGCGCCGTCGCAAATCGAAGCGGACGGCATCACTCTGCCGTTTAATGACTGGCTGCAAAAAAACCTGAACCACGCGCTTACCCCCGCCTCGCGCGCCCGCTTCGGCGACCGCCTGCCTTTTCTCTTGAAAATCCTCGACGTGCGCCTGCCACTCTCCATTCAGGTACACCCGGACAAGACGCAGGCGGAAGCGGGTTACGCGCGCGAAGAAGCGGCGGGCATCAGCCAGGGTGCCGCGAACCGCAACTACCCCGACGACAACCACAAACCGGAAAGCATGATCGCGCTGGGCGACTTCTGGCTGCTGCACGGCTTCGCCCCGCTGGAAGTCATCGAAGAACGCCTCGCCAGCCGCCCGAGCCTCGCCACCATTGCCCATCTCATCCGCGCGCGCGGCCTGAAAGAAGCCTACACCCACATCATGCAAATCCCGCGCAGCACCGTCACCACCTGGCTCAAGCCGCTTCTGGACGCGCCCGCGCCGAAAACACCCTGCGACAACCCCGACTACTGGCTGCACGAAACCATGCGCCTGATGCGCATCGACCCGCTGCACCCCGACCACGGCCTGCTCTCCTTCTACCTGATGAATATCGTCCACATGCAAAACGGCGAAGGCATCTTCCAGCGCGCGCGCCTGCCGCACGCCTACCTGCGCGGGCAGAACATCGAGCTGATGGCGGCATCCAACAACGTCCTGCGCGCCGGCCTCACCCCGAAACACATTGACCTTGCCGAACTCTTGCACATCGTCGATACCGACCCGGTACGCCCGGCCATCATCCCACCGCCCGCGGGCAGCGCGCCCTACACCTACCCCGCGCCGGTGGACGACTACACCCTCGCCACCACCCGCCTGCCGCAAGGCGAACAACTGCTGTTACAAAGCAGCGAGGCGACCATCGTGCTGAACCTCGAAGACAAACTGCGCCTGCGCGAAGGCGAACAGACCCTCGAACTGCAAAGCGGCGAAGCGGCCTTCCTCACCCCGAACAGCCGCTGCGAACTTGCCGCGCACGGACAGGCCTACGTGGTCATCGCCAGCAATCACTGACCGCGACTGCTAGGTGTTGACAATTGAGACATCCCCCTCCCCTTGCATATCGAACCGATGTAGCATGTCAACCAAACAGGCTGCCCGCCTTGCATATCGAACCGATGTAGCATGTCAACCAAACAGGCTGCCCGCCTCAGTCCCTCCCCTTGGATTACCACATCCGACCTGCAGTCCGCGAGCGGGCAGCCATCATCAACACAACCGAACAGTTGAAACACACAACCGAGCATATCGAACCGATGTAGCCTGTCAACCAAACAGGCCGCCCGCCTCAGTTCCTCCCCTTGGATTACCACATCCGACCTGCAGTCCGCGAGCGGGCAGCCATCATCAACACAACCGAACAGTTGAAACACACAACCGAATGCAAGGAAGGTTTCTTGATGAACCCCAAAAACTACGGCGGCATTGATGTCGCCAAGAAAAACTTCGTCATCGGCATCTATGGCCAAGACAAGACCAAGACCGAGGCGAACACGCCCAAAGGCCACGCCAAAGCGGTTGAGTACCTGCAAAAACACAACGTTGACCTTGTCGTACTCGAAAGCACCGGCGGGCTGGAAGTGCCATTAGCCAACGCGCTACACGCGGCTGACATACGTGTTGTCATTGCCAACCCGCAGCGCACCCACCAATATGCCGCGAGCTTCTCGCTAGGCAAAACTGACCACCTCGACGCCAAGATGCTGGCAGATTACGCCCAGGCATTGGATAGCAGAAAGATGGCCGACGACATGTGTTATGCCCCGCCGAGCGAAGAAGCGCTGGCGCTTGAAGCATTGGTCAAGCGTCGCAGCCAGCTGGTTGAGATGCGCAAAATGGAGAAAAACCGCCTCGAACAAACCCATGCCAGCCAAAAAGCGAGCGTGGTCGCGATGATTAAACACCTGGGCGAGCTGATAGCCGCGTTGGACAAAGAAATCGACCAAAGCAACCGCGGCGGATTTAACGGCAAAGGCGAGATACTCAGTGAAATGAAAGGAGTAGGCAGAATAACCTGCGCCACCTTACTGTCGATGTTGCCGGAGTTGGGCAAAGTGCCACACAAACGCGCGGCGCTGTTGGTGGGAGTCGTGCCACCGCCACGCCAAAGCGGCGAGAAAGAAAAGAAAAGCGGCTGCGTCGGCGGCAGGATGGTGGTGCGAAACGCGCTATACATGGCAGCGCTGACGGCGACGCGCAGTGAGCCGAAGATCAAGGCGTTTTACGAGAAGCTGATGAGCAGGGGTAAGGCGTTCAAGGTAGCGCTAAACGCCTGCATGCACAAACTGCTGCGCATACTGAACGCGCGGATGCGGGACTATCTCGCAAGCCTTAAAGAAACGGAGGAAAGCGAGTCACAAAGCGCATAACTACCGAGTTTGGTTTCCCCGACCGACGGGTCGGAGAAACACAGTTGACTGCAGGGCGAAGCCCGCAGCGGGCGGGTACCCATGCAAAATGCGTCCGCATTTTGCATGGGGCCCGGGGGAGGGTCAGGGCTCCCCATGAAAAAGGCGGACGCCTTTTTCATGGGAACCCGGGGAGGGGGTGAGCAATCATTGATGAGCCAAAATTCCTGTTTTTCAATTGATTGCTGCCCTCACCCCAACCCCTCTTTCGCTACGCGAGTTGTTCCAGTCCCAGAGGGACAAGCATTGCTCGCGTAGCGAGAGAGTGGCTCGTTCGTCGAATTGTCAACACGCTCTAATGCATCCAGGCGTTCGTGGCGTATATAAAAGACTATTCACGGCGCTATAATCCGCCGCTTTCCCCCGCACGGAGCTACCCATGAACACCGCCCCCATCCTCGGCATCGACCTCGGCACCACCAACAGCCTCGTCGCCTACTGGCACGACGGCAAGGCGCAACTCATCAAGAACGCCTTGGGCAGCGTCCTCACCCCGTCGGTGGTCAGCGTGGATAACGACGGCGCCATCCTCGTCGGCCAGGCCGCGCGCGAACGCCTCGTCTCGCACCCGCTCGCCACTGCCGCCGCCTTCAAGCGCTACATGGGCAGCAGCAAACGTTACCGCCTCGGCAAAGGCCACGAATACAGCCCAGAAGAACTCTCCGCCCTCGTCCTGCGTGCGCTCAAGGCCGACGCCGAAGCGGCGCTGGGCATGACGGTGCGCGAGGCGGTCATCACCGTGCCCGCCTACTTCAACGACACCCAGCGCAAGGCGACGCGCCACGCCGCCGAACTGGCGGGGTTACACGTGCAACGCCTGCTCAACGAACCGACCGCGGCGGCAATGGCCTACGGGCTGCACCAGGGCGGCGACGACCAAAAATTCCTCGTGCTTGACCTCGGCGGCGGCACCTTCGACGTCACCCTGCTCGACATGTACGCCGGCATCATGGAAGTGCGCGCCAGCGCGGGCGACAACATGCTCGGCGGCGAAGACTTCACCGAACTGCTCATCCAGGGCTTTGCCACCGCGCACCGCGCCATTAACCTCGCAGACAGCCAAGGTCCGCTCTACGCCGCGGCAGAACGCGCCAAACAGGCGCTCGGCAGCGGCGACACCAGCATGCAGGTGAATCACCACGGCGCACCGCTCGAATGGCGCATTACCGTCGCCGACTGGGAAAAACGCTGCGAACCGTTGCTGGAGCGCTGCCGCATCCCCATCGAACAAACCCTGCGCGATGCGGGCGTGCGCGCCGCCAGCCTGAACGACATCATCCTCGTCGGCGGCGCGACGCGCATGCCGGTGCTGCGCAAAACCATGGCGCGCCTCTTTGGCCGCTTCCCGACGACAGGCCTCAACCCGGACGAAACCATCGCCATCGGCGCCGCCATCCAGGCAGGGTTGGTCGCACAAGACCAGGCGCTGGAAGAAGTGGTGATGACCGACGTCGCCCCCTACTCGCTCGGCGTCGAAACCAGCATCCAGACCGGGCAAGACCGCTACGAAAGCGGCATCTTCAGCCCGATAATCGAGCGCAACACCGTCATTCCGGTCAGCCGCATGGAAACCTACTACCCGGTGCAGACCAACCAAAGCGCGCTGCTCTTCAAAATCTACCAGGGCGAAGCGCGCCTCGTGCGCGACAACATCTACCTCGGCGAAATCGAAATCCCGTTGCCGGACTACAGCGACCCCGAATACATGCCGGCGGAAGTGCGCTTCACCTACGACGTCAGCGGTCTTTTGGAAGTGGACGTACACCTGCCCGCCGACGGCAGCACGCGCCAGCTCACCATCCACAACAGCGGCAAAAACCTCGACGAAGCGGCGCTTCAGGCAGCGCACGAAAAACTGGCGGCGCTGAAAATCCACCCGCGCGAGCAGACCGAAAACCGCACCCTGCTGGCTCGCGCCGAGCGCCTCTACACCCAGCGCCTTGGCGACGAACGACAAGCCATCGGCCACCGCATCGCCATCTTCACCGCCGCGCTGGACAGCCAGGACAAGCGCCTCATCCGCGAAGCCGCGCAAGAATTGCAGGACTACCTCAACCACATGGACGACGCGCCGTGGGATTGAGCGGAAGGGCGCGCCGCGTCCCGTCTGCCCGTCGTATCCTGACAAATCTGTTACAATTCACACATCTGAAACCATCCCACCACCATGAAACGACGCCACCTCGCCCTCGCGCTCACCCCATTGCTGCTCGTTGCCTGCGGATTTCACCTCAAAGGCACCGCACGCGGCGACAACCGCCTGCGCGAACTGCAACTGGACTGGCCGAACGGCGTCGATGGCGAACTCGACAGCGCACTCAAAGCCGCACTACAACAACAAAACATCACCCTGCGCGCCGGAGCGCCGCTGCGCGTCCAGCTTGACCCGACCGACCGCCAGCGCGTGCGCACCGCCATCGGCGGCACAGGCGACACCCAGGAAATCGAACTTATCGACAGCATCCACGCCCGCCTCGAACACAACGGCACCGCCCTTGGCGAACAAACCTTCAGCAGCCGCAGCAACGTGCGCTACCGCAGCGACACCTACCTCGGCAGCAGCCAAGAAGAAATCGAGGCGCACCAACAGCTTGCGCGCGACAACGCCGACAAACTCATCCGCTACATGAACGCTCGTATCCGATGAACCTCGCCGCGCAAGACACCGCCCACTACCTGAAACAACACCCGCTGCCTGCCGTCACCCTCATCTACGGTAGCGAAGCGCTGCTTAACAGCGAAGCCCTGGACGCCGCCCGCGCCCGCGCCCTTGCCGACGGTTACGACGAACGCCAGCGCCTCTACGGCGACAGCCGCATCGACAGCCTCATCCAGGAACTCGAAACCCCGTCGCTCTTTGCACCGAAGCGCCTGCTCGAACTCCACCTGGACGCCAAAAAAACCGACAAGGCGACCAGCGACATCCTGCGCCGCCTCGCCGAACTGCGCCTGGAAAACAGCCGCCTCATCATTTTCGCGCCCAACCTCGACAAACCGCACACCACCGCTTGGTACAAAGCACTCTTCAGCCAAGGCAACCTCGCCATTGCAAGCGCGGCGCTCTACCCGCCCCAATTTGCCAAACAAATCGCACAACGCCTGCAAGCGGCCAAACTGCGCCTGACCGAAGCCGCCTACGAACTGCTCGTCGCCAACTGCCAGGGCAACCTCTTTGCCGCCAAACAGGCAATCGAGCGCCTCACCATCCACCCGCAGGCACAAAACATCATTGACGACACCCTGCTCACCGAACTGCTGGACGACTTCTCCCAATTCAACACCTTTGCCCTGAGCGACGCCATCCTCGGCGCCGACTGGCCGAAAGCGCACCGCATCGCCGCCCGCCTGCAAGCGGAGAACCCGCGCGATACCACCCTCATCACCTGGCTCTTGCAGCGCGATGCCAGCCTGCTCATCGGCCTGCACAACGAAGCACAAAACAGCCACGGCGCGCTCTACAAACAATACAACATCTACGACAGCCAACAGCGCCGCTACCAGACGGCGCTTGCCAAACACCCGCCGGGCGCGCTGCGCCTGCAACTGCGCCTGGCTGCCAAACTCGACCGCATCACCAAAGGCGCCGAACCCGGCGACTACTGGCAGACCCTGAAACAACACCTAATAAACAACCAACAACGACAACCCGCATGAGCTACGTACCCCCGCGCAAAAAACGGCGCATTCCGCTAGAGCTGGAAACCGGCCGCCCCTACCAAGGACGCATCATCAACTGGAATGACGAAAAAGGCTACGGCTTCATCCAGCTCATGCCCGGTCACGAAAACCTGTTCTTCCACATCAGCACCTTCGCCTACCACCACCGCCGCCCCGCCGCCGACACCGCCGTTACCGTCCTTGCCGTTCCCGGACAAAAAGGCGGCTGGCAGGCAAGCCGCGTCCTCCTGCGCGAACACGAACAAGCCATCATGGAAGAAGGCATCTACGACATCGCCGAAAACAGCCAGCCGAAAAAACTCGAAGGCTACCTCTACGCCTTCCTTGACGTCCTCTACTTCCTCGGCCTGACCCTCATCTCCATCCCGCTTGCCATCGGCAGTGCCATCATCAGCGTACTGACCGTGGCGCTCTACCGCTACGACAAACGCGCCGCCGAACAAGGCACACAGCGCATCCCCAACAGCGCGCTGCATCTGGCAAGCCTCTTGGGCGGCTGGCCGGGCGCGCTCATTGCCCGCCCGCTTCTGCGCCACAAACTCAACCAAAAACGCTTCCGCGGCTTCTTCTGGGCAAGCATCGTCGCCAACTTCGGCATCCTCTACACCCTCATCGCCTACCTGCCGCCGTACAGCCCGCTGGTCAACTTCTAACCCGAACACATCCCAGGAACCCCATGAACGCCAACGAACTCAAAACCCTCGTCCTCGCCAGCCTTGAAGACCTCAAAGCGGTGAACATCCAGACCATCGAACTTGCCGGCAAAACCGACATCGCCGACTACATGATCGTCGCCAGCGGCACCTCCGACCGCCACCTGCACGCGCTCGCCGGCAAAATCCACGACGACAGCAAAGCCGCAGGCCATCCGCCGCTTGGCATCGAAGGTGAAGACAGCCGCGATTGGGTACTGGTCGATCTGGGCGACATCATCGTCCACCTCATGCGCCCGGAGACCCGCGAACTCTACGCGCTGGAAAAACTGTGGTCGCTGCCGCCGACACGCGCCTAAAGCGACATCGTAGGGGCAGTTAGCCGTAAGCGCCTGCTCGTCTGCCGCAAAAAAACCGCCTGACGCCTTCCCACAACCCTAAGCACAGCTTACAATCCCTGCTCCCCCCACAACCGGAGCATCCCATGACCGACGCAGATATCGCCCGTCAGGCCACCATGCAGCCCATCAGCGCTATCGCCGCCAAAATCGGCATCCCTGAAGACCAGCTGGAACACTACGGCAAATACAAGGCGAAAATCCCGCCGCAAAGCGGCACGCCCGGCAAACTCGTCCTCGTTACCGCCATCAACCCCACCCCCGCGGGCGAAGGCAAAACCACCGTTACCATCGGCCTCGCCGATGCGCTGAACCGCCTCGGCAAGCGCACCGTCATCGCCCTGCGCGAGCCCTCGCTCGGCCCCGTTTTCGGCATCAAAGGGGGCGCTGCGGGCGGCGGTTACGCGCAAGTGCTGCCGATGGAAGACATCAACCTGCACTTTACCGGCGATTTCCACGCCATCGGCGCGGCCAACAACCTCCTCGCCGCGCTCATCGACAACCACATCCACCACGGCAACGCGCTCGACATCGACCCGAAACGCATCACTTGGCGACGCGCGGTCGATATGAACGACCGCCAACTGCGCCACATCATCAGCGGCCTCGGCAAAACCGTGGACGGCACCTTGCGCCCGGATGGCTTTGACATCACCGTGGCGAGCGAAGTCATGGCCGCCTTCTGCCTCGCGCGCGATCTTGCCGACCTGAAAGAACGCCTCGGCGCGATGATCGTCGCCTGGAACCGCCGCGGCGAACCGGTGTACGCCCGCGACCTGCAAGCGCAAGGCGCGATGGCGGCGCTTTTGAAAGACGCCATCAAGCCGAACCTGGTGCAAACCATCGAAGGCACGCCGGCGCTGGTGCACGGCGGCCCCTTTGCCAACATCGCGCACGGCTGCAACAGTCTCATCGCCACCCGCAGCGCCTTGGCGCTTGGCGATTACGCCGTCACCGAAGCGGGCTTTGGCGCAGACCTTGGCGCGGAAAAATTCATCGACATCAAGAGTCGCAAGGGCGGACTCAAACCCGACTGCGCCGTCATCGTCGCCACCGTGCGCGCGCTGAAATACAACGGCGGCGTCGCCAAAGACGCGCTCGGCACGGAAAACGTCGCCGCGCTGGAAAAAGGCCTGCCCAACCTGCTCAAACACATCGACAACCTGAAAAACGCCTTCGGCCTGCCGGTCGTCGTCGCCATCAACCGCTTCCAGAGCGACAGCGACGCCGAACTGGCGCTCATCGAAAAAACCTGCGCCGAACGCGGCGTGAAAATCGCCCTGTGCGAAGTGTGGGCGCATGGCGGCAAAGGCGGCGAAGCGCTCGCCCGCGCAGTCATCGACACCTGCGAGCAGGGCGCAAGCCGCTGCGCGCCGCTTTATCCGGACGACCTGCCGCTTACCGAAAAAATCCGCACCATCGCGCAGAAACTCTACGGCGCAGCGGACATTGCCTTGAGCGACGACGCACGCAAAACCTTGCAGGATTTGGAAAAACTGGGCTACGGCAACCTGCCCGTCTGCATGGCGAAAACCCAATACTCGCTCTCGGACGACCCGAAAGCGCTCGGCTGCCCGCAAGGCTTCACGCTAAACATCCGCGAAGTGCAGATTGCCGCCGGTGCGGGATTTGTCATCGCCATCACCGGCGCCATCATGAAAATGCCGGGGCTGCCGAAAGCGCCCGCCTCCAACAACATCGACGTTGATAAAGACGGCAACATCAGCGGCCTGTTCTGACCGCCCTGCCACAAAAAACGCGCCACCCGGCGCGTTTTTTATCCTTAATCTTTTAGAACAGCACTTTGCGTGTATCACTATCCGCCTGAAACCCTGTAAACTGCCTCCAGATTCATCTCACCGAAAGGAGTCTCCATGAACGACAATATCCTCGCCAACCTCCAGCGTGCGCTGCGATTCACTTTCAAATCCGGCAATCTCATTTATATCGTAGGTATCGCCGTCATTCTTAGTATCAGCATGAATATCAATGCCAGCCATATGCTTGAGCAAGCCGTTACCAGACAAGAACTCACACCGAGTCTTTTTGCAATGCTGGTTCAAATGGTCGCGGGGGTCATTCTAATATGCAAAGTACTGGATAATACCGGCCGCTTGCGCTTAGGCTTGGATAATGAAGAAATTTCATTAAATCCGGTCAGCGTTGTGAGTCTTAGTTTGCCGCTCCGTTACACAGGCATCATTATGCTGTTTGGTTTCGTAACAGGCATTATTGCTGCCATCCTGGGCAATATCATCAGTAACCAAATCGTATTTGGCGCATTTATTATCGTATTGTTTCCCCTGACACCAGCAATGCTGCTCGCCATGCTGGAGACAGAAACCGCAGGTGCTGCATTTTCCAGCCGCCCATTAGCTCACGCCATCTCTGAAATTGGCACGGTGAATTACATTGTGGCTTTGCTGATTGCCGGTATTACTTTCCTGATTTGGTGGGGCGTTACCCATTTTTGGCTAGAGCCTGCTTTGCAACAGAACCTGGTAGGAAATCTTCTTGAACAGGCATTCTCTGGTAAAAAGTCCTTTTCCCTGCCAATGGTGTTTTATATTTACAGCTTCATTTCCAGCTTGAGCATTATGCTGCTCGCCTTTTTCAACCACCATTTCTATGCCACCTTTTTCCCGCGCGAAGATGATGAAGACGGCGAATACGGCATGGATATCTCTGACCGCGAAGGGATAACCGCGACGCTTGCTGAACATGGCGTAAGCGCTGCGCCCCAAGCAGAAAAGAAAGCCGCCGAACCCCTGCCCGATTTCAGCCTGCTTACTGACGCGGACACCAGCAACATGGGCATTGAAACGCAAAAAGCCTTTGCCCTCGCCCTCGCCCGCGCCGATGCGCTGCTGACCAGCAACAAAATCGACGCCGGACTCGCGTTACTCGCGCCGTTCGCCGATGAAAACCACGATGCGGCCGCCTATTTCCCCGCCTATCAGCGTATTTACGCGCTAAAGCCGCAGTACGACTTGCTGCACCGCCTTATTGCCGCTGCCGCGCGCGGGCATCAGCCGAGTTTTGACCTCATCCGTCCGGAGCTGGAAAGCATTGATCCGGCGACATTACCCGCTGACAGCGTACTGCCGCTGGCGCAATTTGCCGCGCGGCAGCAGCACTACAAAACGGTGCTCGCCATTACCCGCCAGTTTGCGAAGAATCACCCCGAACATCCGCAACTGATTGATAACTATATTCTTGCTGCGCGTGCGCTGGCGAAAATCGGCGCGGTGGACAAGGCGCAGCAACTGCTGCAACAGATGCTCACCCGTTTCCCTGACCATGCCAAGGCGGCGCAAATACGCCACACGCTCAAACTGTTACAGGAAAAAACCTGAGCTGCTGCTTGGCATACATCGCGCTTATCTTTAACGCATTGTTACCACCAAAACAATCTACTGAAAAACAACACAAAAGGATTTTCCATGCACGACAACACCGCCTTGGGCTATTTGCAACGCAGCCTGCAATACCTGTTCCGCCCCGGCAACCTGCTTTATTGCGGCGCGCTTGCCGCCGTCTTTATCGCCCTGCGCCTGCTGGGTGATGAGGGGCTTGCGGGCGTGGGCATGTTCATCTGGTTCGCCGCTTTTGCGCTGATTGCCGTTTTCGCCTGCAAAATGCTGGACAGCATCCAGCGGCTCATCCTGGGGCTGGAAGCCGAGCCGGTACCGCTGGACGTGCTGAGCAAACTGCCGAAAAGCGTCGCCATTGAAGCGGTCATCACCGTCATCTTCTACGGCGTCATCATCTACTTCATCCAGCTGCCACTGGAAGGCGAAAGCCGCGCGTTTGCCTTCAAGACGGCGTCCGTCCTCCTCTACGCGCTCGCCCCTGCCATCGTCCTCGGCCTGCTGCAAGGCGAGGGGCTGCGCGCGGTTTTCAACCCCGCCGCGTGGAAGCGTGCCATTCACGACATCGGCATCGGCCGCTATCTTATCGCGCTGCTCGTTCCCTTCCTGTTTGCGCTGCTCATCCTCGTCATCTACATCCTGTTTGCCCGCCTCATTCTCCCGGCGAAAGCGCTAAACCTTTACAACAGCACGAGCGGCGCCTATGGCGCGCCAGTCATTGTGTACATCGTCATCATACTGCGCGGCCTCATTTTTGCCGCCCTGCTGGCGCTGCCGTTGCTTTACTTCTCCTGGTTCTACCCGCCGCCCGCCGAAACCATTGACCCCGCCAAGCTCGACATCGACGACAGCGAACTCGCCCACATCAACATGGACGACGCCCTGCTTGCCGAACTCAACCGCCTCAAGGCGGAAGAAGAACGTGTGGCACAGCGTCACCGCCGCGCGCCGCCGATTGACCTCAACCTGCTGCGCGAAGCCGATACCGAACACATGAGCGCCGAAGAGCAGCGCACCTTTGCGCAAGAATTGATGCAGGCGGATGTATTCATTCGCCAGGGCGAGAACGAACAAGCCATCGCCCTGCTCGAAAAATACACCGACGGCCTGCACGACACCAACCACTACCTGCCCGCCTACAAACGCCTGCAACAGCTTTACCGCCGCCAGAACCGCCTTGACGACATGCAGGCCATGGAAATCCGCCTGATAGAGGCGACTGCCAGCGGCAACCCGCACAGCTACGCCGCTATCCATCACGTGCTGGACGAAACCCCGGACGGCGTGCTGCCAGCCGACTGGATTCTGCCGCTGGCACAAACCGCGGCGGGCAAACAACATTATGACACCGTGCTCAAACTGACCCGCGGCTTTGCCAAACACCACCCCGGCCACCCGCACATCGTCGAAAACTACTTCCTGAGCGCGCGGGCGCTGGCGAAAAAAGGCGAGCGCGACAAAGCACAACAACTGCTGCAACAACTGCTCGCCCGCTATCCCGACCACGCCAAGGCCATACAAATCCGCCGCACCCTTGAGCTGATGCAGCAGCGGGGCGCGTAGGGGGATGCGCCAGCCTGACCGCTTCAGCCGCAAAGCCCTGCCGACGCCGCCATGAGCTGCTGGCAAACCCTCGGCATCGCGCCCACCTCCGACGAAGCCGCCATCAAAAAAGCCTACGCCGCGCGCATCCGCGAACACCGCCCTGACCGCGACCCGGAAGGCTTCCGTGCCGTCCGCGCCGCTTACGAAGAAGCGCTGCGTTTGCGCGCGTACATCCGCCCGCATCACGAAAAAAAAATGCAGCGCCGCCGTGCGGCAGAAGCCGCGCCGGATGCGGCTTCGGAAGCGATGGCCGACCAGAACCCGCCCGCAGCAGCGGAAACACCCCATACCCCGCCCGATACTGCCTATTACGGCTACATCGCCACCCTGCCGGCGGAAATTACCGAAGCCCTGCGCGAACCGGAAAACGTTGCCTACCTTGAGCGCCCCGTGCCGCATGAACGCGAAACCGCGCCGCATGAGTACCACGACCGCCCTGCCGATGCCCGCGAAAACCCCGCCGCGCTACTCGCCCGCCTGCAAGGCGAATGGCAGGACGCGAGCGACGACAAACTGCTCGCCATCCTGCAAGCACAAGCGGACGAAGCGGCGCTGCAACACATCGACCTGCGCATCGACTACCTTGACGCCCTGCGCCAGCACCTTGCCAGCCGCGACCATCTGCCGCGCAGCACTGTCTGGGCGGGCGAACAGTACCAGCTGCACCGCAGCCATGACACGGAATACCGCCGCCGTTACCTTGCCGCGCGCGTCGCCCTGAACCAGCCGCCGGAATTCATCCACTCCCCGCGCTACGCCGCGCTTGCCGACTGGCTGCAACAAAGCCCGTGGCGCCGCCGCCTTGCCCTCTGGCGCGACTGGACGGCATCGCGCGAACACCCCGCTTACCGCCAATGGCAGGCGCTTTACCATGACCTCGCGCCGCAGTTGCGCAGCGCCTCCGCGCCCGGACTTGATCGACAACTGTTTTACCGGCGCAGCCTGCTCGTCGCCACCAGCCTTGCGCTGGCAGGCATTGCCAGTCTCGGAGGCAACACCGCCGGCGTCGTCCAGATCCTCCTCGTGCTGTTTTACAACATCTATCTGGCGACCAGCGACTTCCCCGAATACGATCTGGCCAAATACCACCTCTACCGCAGCAGCCCGCCGCTGCGCACCCTCGACCACGCCTACCACCCGCTGCCCTACGGCGCCTACTGGCTGCTGGCAGACCTTGCCGTCATCGCCCGCACCCTGACCGTGCCGGAGCCGCCGTGGACGGGCTTCGCCGCGCTGTGGTTCATCCTCCGCTTCTTCCAGACCCTGTGGTCGCTGAAACGCGCCGTCCTCGTCGGCTGGCAACCGCAGGATGTGCCCGACGCCGCCCAGCCGCTGATGACCACCGCCATCCAGCTCGCCTGCCTTGGCCTGTGGTTGCCCCGCGCGCTCAATGGTGAAGCCATGCCGTTGCTGTACGCCATCACCGCCCTGCTCGGCATCGGCCTTTACGGCCTCTGCTGGCTGCGTCTCCCCGCCGACCAGTCGGCACAGCGCCGCACCATGCTCGATCTCGCCCCCGCCGTCCTCATCCCGCCGCTGGCATTCCTTGGCGACAGCGACCCGTATTACAGCGCCGGCGCACTCCTCCTCGCGCCGCTGCTCGCGCTCGCCCTCTATTACCAATATAGCCCGCGCTGGCGCGACGTGCTGCCGCTGACCGCCTTTGCCATCGCCGTAGAAACCACCGCCGTCTTGTACCTCGGCGCGAGCCTTCATCGCCTCGGCGCATGGAGCGCCGCGCACGGCATCGGCTACCTGCCCGTCTTCGTTCTTGGCGTGCTGCTGGCGTTGCACTACCTCGCCTGGCTCTTGCAAGGCTTTGCAGACGATGAACCGCTGCGCGGCTAAAACCAAGCAATTACCCTGACCCCCCATGACCTGCTGGCAAACCCTCGGCATCGCGCCCATCTCCGACGAAGCCGCCATCAAACAAGCCTACGCCGCGCGCATCCGCGAACACCGCCCCGACCGCGACCCGGAAGGCTTCCGTGCCGTCCGCGCCGCTTACGAAGAAGCGCTGCGTTTGCGCGCCTACATCCGCCCGCATCACGAAAAAAAAATGCAGCGCCGCCGTGCGGCAGAAGCCGCGCCGGATGCGGCTTCGGAAGCGATGGCCGACCAGAGCCCGCCCGCCGCAGCGGAAACACCCCATACCCCGCCCGATACCGCCTACTACGGCTATATCGCCACCCTGCCGCCGGAAATCACGGAAACCCTGCGCGAGCCGGAAAACGTCGCCTATCTTGAGCGCCCCGCGCCGCATGATTACCGCGACCGCCCTGCCGATACCCGCGAAAACCCCGCCGCGCTACTCGCCCGCCTGCAAAGCGAATGGCAGGACGCGAGCGACGACAAACTGCTCGCCATCCTGCAAGCACAAGCGGACGAAGCGGCGCTGCAACACATCGACCTGCGCAGCGACTACCTTGACGCCCTGCGCCAGCACCTTGCCAGCCGCGACCATCTGCCGCGCAGCACCATTTGGGCGGGTGAGCAGTACCAGCTGCACCACAGCCATGACGCGGAATACCGCCGCATCTATCTCGCCGCGCTGGTTGCCCTGCGCCAGCGTCCCGCCTTTGTCGCGGCGCTGGCGCCGCATTATCCCGAACTCGCCGCCTGGCTGAAGCTGTCGCGCTGGCAGCGGTTCTGCGCGCGCTGGCAGGACTGGCGGGTAGAAAGCGAACTTCCCGCACACCGCCAATGGCACGCCCTCCTTGCCAGCCTGCAAAGCGCGCTGCTTCCTTACCATCAGGCGTGGCGCCGCCACCTGCGCCTGTTCATCATGAGTGCGCTACTGCTGACTGCTGTCATCGCCATTTTCACCACGCCGAACCCGATTCCGGGCATTTTCTGGACAATCGGACTGCTGACTAACCGCGATTGGTGGGTGCCGTCACTCGACCCCGTCCATAACGGCAAACGCCTGCTGTTCCGCGCCTGCCCGCCGCTGCGCGGCCTCGACCAAGCCTACCGCCGCTTCCCCTACTGGCTGCGGTGGCTGCTGGCAGACATTGCTGTCATCACCCTAAGCATCGACAACGACGCGACCACGCCCGTCACCATCCTTTGGCTCATCATTCGCGCCTTTTACCTCCTCTGGCAATACAAGCGGGTCATCGCCGCGCAAACGCCGCCTGCTTTTGTGCCGTCGCGCAGCCTGCTGCTATTCATTGCCCTGACCTGGCTTGCCTGCACGGCCTTCAGCCTGATACCGAACGGCGACCCCGAGCGGTTTCCTGTCGCCTTCGTTAGTAGCGTCGCGCTCTACCTGTTCTGCTGGTGGCGCGTTCCCGTCGCTCACATCACCGCACGCCGCGCCTTCCTTGACCAAGGTGCGCTCACCATTCCCGCCGCCTTCATGTTTGTGAATGGAGACGCACCGACGCTCTGGCCGCTCATCATCTGCCCGCTGCTGGCGCTAACCCTCGGCTACCATTACCGCTGCTATGCGCTGCCCCGTCTGCTGCGCCGCCTCGAACCGCTGGGGCAAACCCTCGCCCGCTTCGCCTTGCTCGCCATCCATCTGCCTAACGCCATTGGCATCGGCGCCTTCGCCTTGCGCATCTATCAAGACAGCGGCGAATGGGTGATGACTGCTTTTATCCTGCTCTGCCTGCTGCACGCTATCGCCAGCATTGAGTACCATCTGAAACACCCTGCCTGACCACGAAATGCCCATGACCCCCACCGACTTCCTCGCCGCCCTCCTCCCCGCCCGCCTCATCCCTGGCGAAAGCGGAGCCGCCTACGCACCCGCCAACATCGCCCTCGCCAAATACTGGGGCAAACGCGACCGCGCGCTCAACCTGCCGCTAAACGGCAGCCTCTCCATCTCGCTCGGCGCGCTCGGCACACACACCACCGTCCGCGCCGCCGCAAACGATCGCATCACCTTAAACGGCACGGACGCCGCAGCGGACAGCACCCTGCACCGCCGCACCTTCGCCTACATCGACCTGTGGCGGCGCGGCGCGGCGCAACCGTTACACGTGGAAACCACGAACACCATCCCCACCGCCGCCGGACTGGCCTCCAGCGCCTCCGGCTTCGCCGCCCTTGCCCGCGCGCTCGCCCGCTACTGGCAGCTCGACCTGCCAGAAGGCGACCTCTCCGCCCTTGCCCGCCTCGGCAGCGGCAGCGCGGCGCGCTCGCTCTGGCACGGCTTCGTCAAATGGGAACGCGGCACGCGCGACGACGGGCGCGACAGCATCGCCGCGCCGATTGCCAGCGACTGGCAGGAACTGCGCATCGCCCTGGTAGAAATCGACAGCGGCGCGAAAAAAACCGCGAGCGGCGACGGCATGAACCACACCACCGCCACCAGCCCGCTCTATGCCGCCTGGCCAGCGACCGCACAAGCCGACCTCGCCGCCATTGAAGCGGCCATCCACGCGCGCGACTTCAGTGCGCTCGGCAGCGTGGCGGAGGCGAATGCGCTCGCCATGCACGCCACCATGCTCGCCGCGCGCCCGGCGCTGTGTTACCTGCAAGCGCAAACCCTCACCACCCTGCACCGCCTGTGGCAGGCACGCGCCGAAGGGCTGGAAATTTACGCCACCATCGACGCCGGGCCGAACGTGAAAATCCTCTGCCGCGCCCGCGACGAAGCGGCGGTGCGCGCAATCTTCCCGCAGGCGCTGTGGGTCAATCCCTTCCAGTCGTGAGCGCCTTTCCCTAGGGGCTGTTTACAATTCAGCGAACTAGCCCCTCTCCCTCTGGGACAAGCATTGCTCTCGTAGCGACAAGTATTGCTTGCGCAGCAAGAGAGAGGGGGTGGGGTGAGGGCTGCGAATGTGAAAATGCAGACATCTGTTCATAAACAACACCGCTCACCCCCTCCCCAACCCTCCCCCGGGCCCCATGCAAAATGCGGACGCATTTTGCATGGGTACCCGCCCGCTGCGGGCTTCACCCTGCGGGGGAGGGGGACTCAAATTGCAAATAGTCCCTAACGAAAACCCACGCACCATCCGCCCCCGCCCCGCTATAATCTCCGGCAAAACCACAACGAACCACAATAAACCACAGCCGGAGCCCCCATGCAGCGAAACGCCTCCGCCCTCCCCTTCCTCCTCGCTCTTGCCATCACTCGCGCGCACGGTGAAGCCCTCTTTACCGACCCCGTCGCCACAAACAGCGCTAACGCGCCGCTCATCTGGCTGAACCGGGAAACCACCGCGGCGACCACCCTTACCCTCACCCGCGAACCGGATGGCGGCGACACCATTGCCGTCATCCCGGCCGGCGGCAGCATCACCGCGCTCATGCGCGACGCCGACGGCCACACCCTCGCAAAAACCCCCTTCGGCATCACCGGCTGGGCGCAGGCACAGGCGGGCGAAGACAGCGGCGAAACCTTCCCCGCGCTGGCGCTGCGCCACGACGACACGCTCAACATCGACCTCTACTACCACCCCCAACTCGGCAAACCGCAGAACAACCACTACTACTACAACGAAGCCGAGCCGGACACCCCCTCGCCCGGCCTGCCGCCCGACCCAGCGGCGGACGAACCGGCGCCGCATTACACCACCTACGATCGCCTGCTCGAAACCGCACTCAAAGCGGACGGCGCGCGCTACCACATCGACTGCTCAGCCGGCGCCAGCGGCGATTACCACTGCCTGTTCCTGAATGCCGCACAAGGCAAAATCCGCCGCACCAACGTCGCCGGATTGCCCGGACAAACCTTCTACATACCCGGCAACGGCGCCATCTACAGCGACACGGACGACAGCAACAGCCGCTACTACCGCGTCCGGCAAAAATGGACACTACACAACGGCGAAATTCAGGAAAACGAACAGCCTTACCACTACCTCGGCCTTGCCAGCCAATACCGCGGCATCCTCAAAGCCGACAGCGGCGCACACGACCGCAAAACCCCGCTGCGCCTGCTGGAGCGCATCGGCGGCAAAAAAACCGTGGCAAAAATCGCAGCGGGCGAGCCGCTGCGTATTCTCCTCGCAGACCCGAACCAGCCTTGTGCCAAAGACGCACAACTGGGCGACAGCGACCTTTGCGCCGACCTGTGGCTGCTCATCCAAAACAAAGACGGCAAAACCGGTTGGGCGAAAATCAACTACCAGCGCGACACCCCCGACCTTGAAGGACTGCACCCCTTGGCAGAATAGCGCTATCGCAGAAGGCATCCGTCGCACACATCACCAAGCTATCTGCGGGAAACGGCATTTGAACCGCCTCTAAAACCGTGGGAGATAACGATACAGACATATCTGTCCGCTATAATGCGAAGAATTTGCAACAACCCGCGAGGCTCAAATGACCGCAAAAATCACCCCGGACATGACCGTCCTCTCCGAAACCCTGCTCATCCCGCTCTGGGCAAAAGCCGTCGAACAAGAGCGCGAGGAGCGCCTGCTCACCGACCCCGAAGCGCCGCGGATGCTGGCGCAAATCGACTACGACTTCAGCAAATTCAAAAACATCGTCATGTCGCAAGTTGGCTGCTGTGGCCGTGCGCAAATCTTTGACAACGAAGCACGAAAATTCATCGCCGCCCATCCCGACGCCGTCGTCGTCCAGCTGGGTGCCGGGCTGGATGCACGATTCGAGCGCCTTGGCCGTCCCCAAATCACCGCCTGGTACGACCTTGACCTGCCGGAAGTCATCACCCTGCGCCGCCAGCTTTTGCCGGAAAGCACAAACCACTACTTCGCCATTTCCCTGTTTGACGAAAGCTGGATGCAAACCGTCGCCGCCCACGGCAAGCCGGTGCTGCTGCTGTGCGAAGGCGTGCTGATGTACTTCGATACCGATACCGTCAAGGACTGGCTGGCCACCCTTGCCCGCCACCTGCCGCAGGCAACGCTGGTGTTTGACATCGTGCCGCCCGTCCTCGTCGGCAAGGCAAAACGGCACGACGCCCTCGGCAAAATGGGCAAAGAAGCGCCGGAATTCAAATGGTCGCTCAAAGATAACCGCGAACTGGAACAATGGCTGCCGGGGCTGAAGCTGGAAGCAGAAACCGAGCTAAGCCGCGTTTGTGGCCATCGCTACCTGCTCATCGCCCGCCTGATTTATGCGACCAAATGGGGACGGCGCAAGATGGATCAGCATATTGTGCGCGTGCGGCTACCTTGAATGACGGTCCAATAAAAACGCAGCCTTGGCCATGTTTTTATTGTGGAATAAATGTATAATTAAGAATAATTGAAATCAGGAGAGCCTATGGGAGTCTATCGTTGCAATAAATGCGGTACTGTTGCTGAACATAATTATATGGCGGGAATGGATCCCGTCGCTTGCAAACAATGCGGTAATATGGTTGCGGTTTATGATACGCCATTCTTTGTACAGAAATTGTTGGAACGTTATATGGCGACTGTGCGAGAATTGAAAGCCTTGCAAGCTGTGGAGGCGGAACAGGAACAATCAGATTCCCCGGAAGTCAATCATGAACATGGAGGCTGGCTGGAAGAAGATATTCATAATTCCACTGCGCTCGCCAATGCTGAACAGCATAAACCGATTGCCAATTGGCTGGCGGCACAAAACGCCAAGGCCGTATTTGATTATAGCGCGGTTGACATGAGTGGCTATTTTGATGAAGCGGCGCAATCTTTGGGTGAACACTATGCCTTAACGGAAGACCTGTTAGGCAAGATCAACTGGTCATACCGCAAAAAGCATACGGGATTAAATGTAGACTTGGGGAAAATGTCGCAAAAAGACGGGCAAGCGCTAAATCAGTTGTGTCGGCAATTTTACAGTCACACTTTGTTTGCAGGCTATTTCTATCAGAAACAAGATAAAGTGATCCGTCTGAAATTGCAGCGCGCCAGTAAAATTGAAAATTTCTTTTCCGGCGCCTGGCTAGAATGGTTTGCGCTAAATATATTGCTGCAACAGGCACAGGAGAAGGGGAAAAATTATTCTTTTTCCTGTGCGCGCAATGTGAAACTTGAATTCGCTAATGAAGACGTGCACGAGCTGGATGTTGTCTGGTTGTCCCAGAGAAAAACGCCTGTGATTGTAGAGTGTAAGTCGGGCGAATTTAGACGCGATATTGAAAAATATATTCGGCTGCGTAAACGGCTGAATGTTTCTGCCAGTCATTTTATTATTTTGGCAACAGATATAGAAGATATGGATAGCGTTGCCATGAGTAGCATGTATGAGTTGACCTTTTTGAATATCAAAGGATTTGGCGAATATATTGCGCGCCTGCTGTGAGAGGCAAATATAGCGATACTCATAAAGTCTCATATAAGCTACGCCGCCGAAGGCAGGTGTAGGGTGGGTCTTGACCCACCTTAACGGAACATTCAAGTTTAGCGGTGGGGCAAGCCCCACCCTACAGTAATGGTTTTACATACAGGGTAGCGGGGTTGGTGTATGTAAATGTAAATAAAGGTGCGCCGGAGCGTACCTTTTTTGTTTATGGGAAAGGCACTTATTCTTCGCCGCTTTCTTCTGTCATGCCTTCATCGCCTTCGCTGTCTTCACTCTCGGCGACGATTTTGGCGACGGCAATGAGTTTTTCGCTGTCCGTGGTGCGGATGAGGCGCACGCCCTGGGTGTTGCGGCCGCTGGTCGAGATTTCGGCAACGCGGGTGCGTACCAGGGTGCCGTTGTCGGTAACGAGCATGATGTGTTCGTCTTCCAGGACTTGTACGGCGCAGACCGCCTGGCCATTGCGCGCGCTGCACGCAATGGAGATGACGCCTTTGGTGCCGCGTCCTTTTTGCGGGTAGTCGGCGACCGGGGTGCGTTTGCCGTAGCCGTTTTCGGTGATGGTGAGGATGTCGCCCTGTTCTTCGACGACGCAGAGGGCGATGACGCGCTGGCCGTCGTCCAGGTTCATGCCGCGCACGCCGGTGGAGTCGCGTCCCATGCTGCGTACGCTGTTTTCGTTGAAGCGCACGGCTTTGCCGGCGTCGGAGAAGAGCATGATGTCGCGGCTGCCGTCGGTGCGGGCGACGTCCACCAGTTCGTCGTCTTCGCGCAGGTTGATGGCGATGATGCCGATGCTGCGCGGGCGCGAGTATTCGGAGAGCGGGGTTTTTTTCACCGTGCCGCTTTTGGTGGCAAAGATGAGGTATTGGTCTTCGGGGTAGTCGCGCGTGGTGAGCACGGCGTTCAGGCGTTCGCCCGGCTCAAACGGCAAGAGGTTCACCATCGGCTTGCCCTTGGCGTTGCGCCCCGCCTGCGGCAGTTCGTAGACTTTCAGCCAGTAGACTTTGCCGCGGTTGGTGAAGCAGAGCATGGTGTCGTGGGTGTTGGCGACGATGAGTTGTTCGACGAAGTCTTCGTCTTTGACCGCGGTCGCCGATTTGCCTTTGCCGCCACGGCGCTGCGCTTCGTAGTCGGCGAGCGGCTGCGCCTTGATGTAGCCTTCGTGCGAGAGGGTGATGACGCGGTCTTCTTCGGCGATGAGGTCTTCAAGCGAGAGGTTCAGGTGGGTATCGAGGATTTGGGTGCGGCGCACGTCGTTGAACTGGTTTTTGATGTCGAGCAGTTCTTCTTTGATGACGGCGAGCAGGCGCTCCGGTACTTGCAGGATTTCGAGCAGGGCTTCGATTTCGTGGATGATTTCCTGGAATTCTTGGATGATTTTGTCTTGTTCGAGGCCGGTCAGGCGGTGCAGGCGCAGGTCGAGGATGGCTTGTGCCTGTTCGGGCGAGAGGTGGTAGGCGTCGCCGCGCATGCCGTATTGTTTGCCGAGGCCGTCCGGGCGCGAGTTTTCGGCTCCGGCGCGGGCGAGCATGTCCACTACTTGTCCCGGCGTCCAGCCGCGCGCCAGCAACGCTTCTTTGGCTTCTGCCGGGCCGGCGGAGGCGCGGATGAGTTCGATGATTTCGTCTATGTTGGCAAGGGCAATGGCGAGGCCTTCCAGGATGTGCGCCCGTTCGCGTGCCTTGCGCAGTTCATAGATGCTGCGGCGGGTGACGACTTCGCGGCGGTGCGCGATGAAGACTTGCAGCGCTTCTTTGAGCGACAAGAGGCGCGGCTGGCCGCCGACCAGCGCCATCATGTTGATGCCGAAGACGATTTGTAGCTGGGTGAGCTGGAAGAGGTTGTTCAGGATGACTTCGGCAACTTCACCACGGCGCAGTTCGATGACCATGCGGATGCCGTCTTTGTCCGATTCGTCGCGCAGCGCGGTGATGCCGTCGATTTTTTTTTCTTTGACGAGCTCGGCGATTTTACCGAGCAGGTTGGCTTTATTGACTTGGTAGGGCAGTTCGTCCACGACGATGGTTTGTTTGCCGTTGCTGTCGTCGGTCTCGATATGGGTTTTGGCGCGGATGTAGATGCGGCCGCGTCCGGTTTCGTAGGCTTCGCGGATGCCCTTGGCGCCGTTTATCAGCGCGCCGGTGGGGAAATCCGGCCCCGGCAGGTAGCGCATCAGGGCGCTGGTGTCGGCGTCGGGGTGGTCAAGCAGGTGCAGGCAGGCGTCCAGCGTTTCGCCGAGGTTGTGCGGCGGTACGTTGGTCGCCATGCCGACGGCAATGCCGGAGCTGCCATTGACAAGCAGGTTCGGTACGCGCGTGGGTAATACAGTCGGCTCTTGCTGGCTGCCGTCGTAGTTCGGCGCGAAATCAACGGTTTCTTTTTCAATGTCTGTCAGCAGGCTGTGCGCGATTTTCGCCATGCGCGCTTCGGTGTAGCGGTAAGCGGCAGGCGGGTCGCCGTCAAGCGAGCCGAAGTTGCCCTGGCCGTCCACCAGCGGATAGCGCAGCGAGAAAGGCTGCGCCATGCGCACCAGGGTGTCGTAAATGGCGCTGTCGCCGTGCGGGTGGTATTTCCCCATGACGTCGCCGACGATGGTCGCGGATTTCACATATTTCTTGTTCCAGGCATTGCCCTGTTTGTGCATGGAAAACAGCACGCGGCGATGTACCGGCTTCAGGCCGTCGCGCGCGTCCGGCAAGGCACGGCCGACAATCACGCTCATCGCGTAATCAAGATACGAACTGCGCATCTCGTCTTCCAAGCGAACCGGCAACACTTCTTTGGCAAAATCACTCATTGTTTTCAACCTTATAACGTGAAAAAACCGCCTGACGCGGCAAACGGGAGCTATGGTATCACGAATGGGCAACCCTCGCTGCGCCATCCCGCCGCGGGCACTTTTCGTATCATTTTTGCAACAGAATCGGGCCCGCATGTGTCACTTCAGCGCTTTTTCCTTTGCATTTTTGCAACAAAACACTTATGATTGCGCGCGGATGGGTATCTCTTGCCTGTTCGTGGGCACGGGTGCCGTCAATCTTGGACGGACAACCGTCCACCAGTCTTAACAATAAACTTGCAAGTTTTGTTATTGGGAGAAGTATATGAAACTTAAAAACCTGATTGCACTTGCCGCTGTAGCTGCTGTCGCAGCGCCGGCATTTGCAGATCTGTCTGCAACAGAAGACCTGACCTCCCGTGGCGGAGACCTGGTCAAAAACCGTTGGGGCGAATGCGTTACCGTAAACGCCAACAAGGGACTGCGTGACTGCGGCGTGCAAGCGCCCGAACCGGCACCTCCGGTCATGGAAATGCAGCGTGAAGTCATCACCCTGGGTACCGATACCTACTTTGACTTCGACAAGTCCAACCTCAAACCGGCAGGCAAACAAGCGCTGCAGGATCTGGCTGGCCAGTTGAACCAACGTGGTGCCAACATCCAGAAAATCACTGTAGTCGGCCACACCGACTCCAAAGGTACGGATGCTTACAACCAGAAACTCTCTGAGCGTCGTGCTTCTACCGTTGCCAACTACTTGGCTGAAAACGGCGTACCGTCACAACTGATCGAAGCTTACGGTCAGGGCGAAAGCCACCCGGTCGCTACCAACAAGACAGCCGAAGGCCGCGCACAGAACCGTCGCGTAGAGGTCAATGTTGATGGCCTCGTTGAGCGTCAAGTTGCACAACCCGCACCTGCTGCTCAGTAAACACTGAACATCGCCGCCTAATCCACCCCCGCTTTGCGGGGGTTTTTATTTATGGGTTATGCGGCCCCTTAAAGCCTCATACGGTGTTGCACCGTCGGTGGATATGACCTCACCGATAAGCCACAAAACCACAGCGCGCATTTCGGTAAAATGGCGCGATCATCCTCATGGAGACCCAAATGCAACACCCTTTAGCCAAAATAACCGCCCTCGCCGCAGCGCTCGCCCTCGGCGGCTGCATGACGGCGCAACAATGGACGAAAAACCCACCCCTGACCACAGTAAACGAAGACCAACCGCTAGGCGGCGATAACCTGGTGGCCTTCGGCCAAGTCAGCGAAGACCATGCGCCCTTGCAGGCGGGACAACTCATCCTGGTCGGCGAAATCTATTGGTTTGCGATAGACAAAGCAGAATCGGCGGAATTGACGCGAGTATTTACCAGCGATCTGCCGCAGCAATTCCTGTTCACAGACAAAAGCGGGGCAAAAAACTATCAGGCATTGCCGGTCATCTTGGACGAAAAAGACCGGCAGCATTTCAGTAGCGAAGTGTGCCTGCGCTATGACACCACCGACCCGGCGGAAGTTGCGAAATTGCAGGCGCTGGATTTCAAATCCCAGAAAATCGGGCATTACCCCGCCTATGGCCGCTGTCTGGCGATGAACGGGACGATGTTCATCAAACCGCCGAATTTACCTTACGACCAGCGTTTCCAGAAATCGCTGCCGATAGAGATCAAGGTGCGCCATCAGAAACGCGAGACGGATATGGTCAATATCGTCAGCAATATTGCGCTGCTGCCCGCGACGCTCTCGGCAGATACGGTCGGCTCGGTAGTGATGACGCCTGCCTGGATCAAGGCGGGGATGGATTATTTTATGAAAGACGATCAGGAAAACCCAGCAACGAAGCCTTAAAACAGAAAAACCGCCCCAAGGGCGGTTTTTTTAGGTGCTTTGGCGGCGAGCCGCTCAATACACGCTGCTATAGCAGAACCTGGGCGTGATCTTGCTGATGAGGTAGTGGCAGCAGGCAAGTGTCGGGTGATCTGTTCTTGTATCCGTGCAAAATTCCTGCCGTCATATAGCGCGCAAATCTTTGATGTAGTAGCATATCTGCCTTTCATTACAGAGGCTTTAGCATGGATTTTCCGTTTCAACTCAAGGCGTGGCATGCGGTTGCGCCACGCTTGCACGTCCGCGAGGACTGGCAACGTTGGGCGGAACATCCTGAAATATTGACGACGTTACCAGAACGTGCGCCCGATTTGGCGCACGTTCCCGCTTTGCAGCGCCGCCGTCTGAGTCCGGCAGCGCGTTTGATGTTCGCCGCTGTTCATCCGCCACTGGCGGCACATGGTACGGCGCCGCTGGTTTTTGTTTCGCACGACGGCGAGATGCGGCGCAGTTTTGATTTGTGGCACGACTTGCTGACCGAAGGCGTGGTTTCACCGATGTCGTTCGGCCTGTCGGTTCATAACGCGCTTGCCGGACAGTGGTCGCTGCACAGCGGCGATACCGCGGAACACACGGCGCTTTGCGCACGCGAGGCCGGATTGGAAACAGCGATTGTTGAGGCTTGCGCGCTACTCGCCGAAGGTGCGCCCCAGGTGCTGGTGGTGACTACGGAAGATCCGCCACAAGGGCAATACGCCCTGCCGGAACAAGCGCCGTTTCCCTTCGCCCTCGCCCTGCTCATTGCAACGGGTTGTTCGCACCGCCTCGTGCGCGAAGCGGTCAGCGGTACGTCTATCCCTTACTGGAGTGCGTTGGACTGGATTCGTGGCGAATGTTTGCAACTGCCGTCACAGACGTTGGATGCTCGTGATGCACGCTGGCATTGGAACCGCCGATGAATGCCGTGCTTCGCCTATGCCGTTTTTTCAGTACGCTGCTTGCTTATTTGCTTTTTGGTGTGGTCGGCTGCAGTCTTGCCCTGATATTGCCGGTCTTGTTGCGCTTTTGTCCGCCGGGTTTACCGGGGCAGCTGCGTGCACGCCGGATGGTGGCGCGTGTCTGGTCGGGTTATCTCGTCTGGATGCGCTTGACTGGTATTTTCCGCGTGCAATGGCATGGACGTGAGCGTCTCGGCCGTCCCGGCCAGTTGATACTGGTGAACCACCCGTCGCTGATGGATGTGTTGTTCATGATTTCCGCCGTGCCGGAGGGAAATTGTGTCGTCAAAGCTTCGCTCCTGAAAAACCCGAGCATGCGGCCCGCCATCCGCGCCTGCGGTTTCATCCCTAACGACGAATCCCTTGAACTGATTGAGAAAACCGACGCCGTCCTGATCGAAGGGCAGACGCTGATCATCTTTCCCGAAGGAACGCGCACCGGCCATGACGGCATCATCCGTCTGAACCGCGGCGCCATTTCCATCGGCCTGCGCAGCGCGCGCGTCATCACGCCGGTCGTCATCCGCATGAACCCGCCCGGCCTGAAGCGCGGCGACCCGTGGTATTTAATCCCGCCCCGTCCGTACCAATACGACATCCACGTCGGCGACGACATCAATCCGCAGGATTATCTTGAGCGCAAGCCGCTGCCTCTTGCGGCCCGCCTGCTCAACGAAGATCTCACCCGCTACTTCCAAAAGGAAACCACCACATGGAAAACCCCTTAAAATTGCAGCTCAAACAGCTCATCATCGATAAGCTTGGACTGGAAGACATCACCCCCGCCGACATTGGCGACAACGCCCCGCTTTTTGCCGATGACGGACTTGGCCTGGATTCCGTGGACGCGCTGGAGCTCGGCCTTGCCATCCAAAAAAACTTCCATTTCCCGATGGAAAACGATGCCCAGACCCTGCGCGATCACTTTTACAGCGTCGATACACTCGCCGCCTGGATTGAACACAAACAACAGGAATCCCCATGACCCCGCTGGACGAAGCCCAAATCTACGACTTGCTGCGCACCGCCCTGATCGAACTTTTTGAAATTGAGCCAGAGCGCATCAGCATGGACGCCAATCTGTACGAAGATCTCGAAATTGACAGCATTGACGCCATTGACCTTATTGATCACGTCAAGCGCAAGACGGGATACCGCCTGGTAGCCGAGGACTTCCGCAGCGTGCGTACCATCGGCGACGTCGTGGCAGCGCTTTTGCGTAAACAGCAACAGGGCAACTGATGCGACGTACTTTGCGTCTTGCCATCTGGTTACTTACGCTCGCCTACCCGTGGTTGTGGTACTACGGCGGCGGCGCGCGGGCGCTGGCCGCTGTCATGGCCGCCGCTTGGCTACTCCGGGCGCTTATCGCCGATAGCGCCACTATGCGTGCTGGCGCCGTAGCGCTTGCCGCCTTTTTTCTCCTCGCTGCGCTGCGCAATGCCAGTGGCAGCCTGACGCTTTATCCGCTGCTGGTGAACGGTGCCATGCTGGCCATATTCACCGCCAGCCTCATCCATCCGCCGACCGTTATCGAGCGTCTCGCCCGCCTGCAGCATCCCGATCTGCCACCGGAAGGCGTGCGTTATACCCGCCGCGTTACACAAATTTGGTGCGGCTTTTTCGTCATAAACGGCAGCATCATCGCCGCACTCGCCCTGCTGCATGCCCATCGTGCCTGGACGTGGTACACCGGTCTCATCTCCTACCTGCTGATGGGGGCGCTCCTTGCCGGCGAATGGCTTTACCGCCGTCTTTACCTGCCCGCATGAATACCATCCTCGCCCGCGCCCTCGACCGTCCGCTCACCGCTACCCTGCACGGACGCACCCTTATCGCCGCCGCCTGCGAACTTGCGCCGCGGCTGCATACCGCGCAACGTCTCGCCTGCGACGACCCGCTCGCGCTCATCACCGCCCTGCTCGCCTGCGCCATCGCCGGACAGCCTGCCGACCTGTTGCCGCGTGATGATGGCGCAAGCGACACACTACGCGACAGCAGCATTGCCCTTGACCCCGCCGCTGCCGCTTCCCTGCCGCCCCTTGCCGACATCGCGCTCACCCTGCACACCTCGGGAACCAGCGGCGATGGCAGCGCCGTCAGCAAAACCCTTGGCGCGATGTTGCGCGAGGCGGCGGCGCTCCTCACCTTACCGCAACTGCCCGCGGGCGGAACCGCCCTCGGCAGTGTCCAGCCGCAACACCTCTACGGTCTCACTTTCCGCATCTTCCTCAGTCTGCTCGCCGGTTGGCACATCGACCGCGAACAATACCGCTACCCCGAACTTCTGCTCGACGCCAGCCGTCAGCATAGCGCCCCGCAAATCTGGATTAGCAGTCCCAGTCTGCTCCACGCGCTTGCCGCGCATGACCTTACGCCGTGGCGTGGCCGCGTCGCCCTCATTACCAGCGCCGGAAGCAGGCTTGAACCGGCGGATGCCGCCCGCCTGCGCGAACAGCTTGCCTGCCCGCTGCTTGATATCTACGGCAGTACCGAAAGCGGTGTTATCGCCGTTGATGACGGCCAAGGGCGCGAAGTGCTATCCGGCGTTGCGGTCCGCCGTGATACGGATGGCATCTTGCACGTCAGCAGCCCGTGGACGGACGGCTGGCTCAACACCGGCGATCTCGTCGATGAAAACCTGCAACTGCTCGGTCGTGCCGACCGCGTCATCAAGCGCGGCGACAAGCGCATCTCGCTCAATACCCTCGAACAGACCCTGATTCAGCATCCGTACATCGCCGATAGCTACTGCGCCGTTCATCCGGATAACGGACAGATCTGCGCCTGGCTGGCGCTGAACGAAGCAGGCATCACCGCCTGGCGCGAACAGGGGCGCAAAGCGCTCATGGCGCAATGGCGTGCGCATCTGCAAACACAGCATGACCGCCTCGCCGTGGCGCGCCACATCCGCGTCACAGACCGCCTGCCGCGTAACAGCCAGGGCAAAATCACCCGTGCCGACTGGCTTCATGCCCTGCGCGACCCCATCCTCGCGCCACTCTGGCAACCTCCCGAAGAACAAGGCGAGAGCTACATCTTCCGCGCCCGCGTGCCGCTGGACTTGCACTATTGCAAAGGCCATTTTGACCGCATCGCCATCGTCCCCGGCGTCGTCCAATGCCGCTGGGCACTCGCCCTTGCCGCCGAACACCTCGGCTTGCAAGCGCCCGTGCGCGCTATCGAACAACTCAAATACCAGCAACTCCTCCGCCCCTACGATGCACTCACCCTCAGCCTGCGCTACGACGCAAGCCGTGGCAAGCTGCATTTCAGCTGCGACAACGGCCACGGCAAATGCGCGTCCGGCCGCATCGTTTACGACCTCCCATGAAGCCCATTGCCCTCATCCCGCACTACAACCACGGTGCCACCCTCGCGACCGTCTGCACCGCCTTGCGTGCGCACGGATTGCCCGTCCTTGTCATTGACGACGGTTCCAACGTCGCAGACCTTGCCGCAGCGCGAGAACTCGCGGCGCACGACCCCGCCATTACCCTCCTCGAACGCACGCATAACGGCGGCAAAGGCGCCGCCGTCAAAGACGGCATCCATTGGGCCACGCAGCAAGGCTACAGCCACGCCCTGCAAATTGACGCCGACGGCCAGCACGATTTCGCCGACATTCCCCGCTTCCTCGCCGCCGGACAACAGTACCCTGACGCCCTCATCTGCGGTCGCCCCGTCTATAGCGCCGATGCCCCCAAATCCCGCCTTTACGGTCGCAAAATCAGTAACTTCTGGATCTGGATAAACACCGGTAGCCACGATATCCCGGACGGCATGTGCGGCTACCGCCTCTATCCCGTCGCTACGACCGCCGCCCTCCTCCGCCGCCACTACACCGGCAACCGCATGGATTTCGACATCGAAATCCTCGTCCACCATTACCGCCACGGCACACCGATGCACTGGATCAGCACCCGCGTCCACTATCCCGCAGACGGCCGCTCACATTTCCGCCTGTGGCGCGACAACCTGCGCATCAGCGCCATGCATGCCCGCCTTTTCCTCAGCGGCCTCCTCTGGCGGCTGCGACGCCCATGAACCAAAACCATTGGGCCAACCAGCCCGAACGCGGCAACCGCTTGGCGCTCTGGCTCACCACCCAAATCGTGCGTTACCTGCCGCCCTGGCTGCTGCCCATCGCCGTCAGCATCATCAGCCGCTACTACTACCACACCAGCCCGCGCGCCCGACGCAACATCACCCGTTACCAGCAGCGCCTGCAACGCACGACACCCGGCCTGCAACTGCCCAAACACGCCGTTTACCGCCAAATCCGCAGCTTTGCCGAAGCCATTGCCGACCGTTTTGCCGTCTGGCAACACCGCCTCACTTACCGCGACCTCACCGTGCACGATCCGGACAACCTCTATCAGCGCATTGACCACCCCGAAGCGGGCGCCCGCGGCGAAATCCTGCTTTGCAGCCACCACGGCAACATGGAAATCTGCCGGGCGCTGGTCGCACACCACCGCCATTTCGCCCTCAACATCCTGGTGCACCACAAACATGCCGAGGCCTACAACCGCGCCCTGAAAAAAGCCGGCGCTGACGACATCCGCATGATACAAGTGAGCGAGCTCGATGCAGCTGTCATGCTGGAACTACAAAACCGCATCAACCGTGGCGAATGGCTGGCGATCGCTGCCGACCGGCTCCCCGTTCGTGGCGAAAAAACCGTCCGTATTTCCTTCCTCGGCGATGAAGCCCGCATCGCCCAAGGACCTTGGCTCCTTGCCGGCCTCTTGCAAGCCCGCATCAACACCCTGTTTTGCCGCAAACAAAACGGTCGCTACCACCTCTACCTCGCCAATTTCGCGGCGGGCATCCATTGGCAAAAACACAGCCGCACCGCCATCATCCAAGCTGCCGCCAGCCGCTACGCCGCCCTGCTGGAGCGCGAATGCCGCCAAGCGCCCTTGCAGTGGTACAACTTCTACGACTTCTGGAACGACGATGAAAAACAGCCGCCTCATCCATGACTACCCGCACCAAATCCCCTTTTACGACGTGGACAGCATGCACATCGTCTGGCATGGCCACTACGTCAAATACCTCGAACTGGCGCGATGCGCCTGGCTGGAGCGCTTTGACTACGGCTACCGGCAAATGATGGCTGGCGGTTACGCCTGGCCGGTCGCCCAATTGAACCTCAAATACATCCGTCCGGCGCGCTTTGGCCAGCACATCACCATCCGCACCGGTCTGCGCGAATACGAAAGCTGCCTTAAGCTGGACTACCTCATCTTCGACCGCGACAGCGGCGAAAAAATGGCGAAAGGCGCCACCATGCAAATCGCCGTCCACATCGAAAGCGGCGAAACCCAATACCAAACCCCCGACGACTGGCAACAGCGCATCCGGCAAGCGCTGGCGGCAGAAGCCCAGGGATTGCCTGCCTAAAAAACCACAGCGCGCATTTCGGTAAAATGGCGCGACCATCTCAAGGAGACCAAAAGGAGACCAAAATGCAACACCCTTTAGCCAAAATAACTGCCCTCGCCGCAGCGCTCGCCCTCGGCGGCTGCATGACGGCGCAACAATGGACGAAAAACCCACCCCTGACCACAGTAAACGAAGACCAGCCGCTAGGCGGCGATAACCTAGTGGCCTTCGGCCAAGTCAGCGAAGACCATGCGCCCTTGCAGGCGGGACAACTCATCCTGGTCGGCGAAATCTATTGGTTTGCGATAGACAAAGCAGAATCGGCGGAATTGACGCGAGTATTTACCAGCGATCTGCCGCAGCAATTCCTGTTCACAGACAAAAGCGGGGCAAAAAACTATCAGGCATTGCCGGTCATCTTGGACGAAAAAGACCGGCAGCATTTCAGTAGCGAAGTGTGCCTGCGCTATGACACCACCGACCCGGCGGAAGTTGCGAAATTGCAGGCGCTGGATTTCAAATCCCAGAAAATCGGGCATTACCCCGCCTATGGCCGCTGTCTGGCGATGAACGGGACGATGTTCATCAAGCCGCCGAACCTGCCCTACGACCAGCGTTTCCAGAAATCGCTGCCGATAGAAATCAAGGTGCGCCACCAGAAACGCGAGACGGATATGGTCAATATCGTCAGCAATATTGCGCTGCTGCCCGCGACGCTTTCGGCAGATACGGTCGGCTCGGTAGTGATGACGCCCGCCTGGATCAAGGCGGGGATGGATTATTTTATGAAAGACGATCAGGAAAACCCAGCAACGAAGCCTTAAAACAGAAAACAGAAAAACCGCCCCAAGGGCGGTTTTTTTAGCGCTTGTTCACCCCCCCCCCCCCGCAGCGAGCGGGTACCCATACAAAGTGCGGATGGGGAAGGGGGTTATGCAGCTTGCGAGATGAAGTTCCAATTTTTCACATTTACTGCCCCCACCCCAGCCCTCCCCCACGGGGAAAGGGACATATCGGCGGCTTGCCGCGCTTTGGTCACTACACAGAACGCTAAAAAAGTTGCTTCTATGTGATTTTGAACAGGCTTTTAGGTAGCGTGGCGGCGAGCCGCTCAATACACCCGACCGTAGAGGTCGTGCGCGTCGCTGTCTTCGATTTCCACGTGGACGATGTCGCCGGGTTTTATGCCGTCGATGTCGCTGATGTGGACGACGCCGTCGATTTCCGGCGCATCATAGGGCGTGCGTCCGGTGGCGGCGAGGTTGTCGGCATCGACTGCGTCAATCATCACCGGCAGGACGCTGCCAACTTTGTCCGCGAGCAGGCGGGCGCTGACCGCTTCTTGTGCCGCCATGAAGCGTTGCAGGCGTTCTTGTTTTATGTCTTCGGGAATTTGGTCGGGCAGGGCGTTTGCCGCCGCACCTTCTACCGGCGAGTAGGCGAAGCAGCCGGCGCGGTTGATGTCGGCTTCTTCGATAAAGGCGAGCAGTTCTTCGAAATCCGCTTCGGTCTCGCCAGGGAAGCCGACGATGAAGGTGCTGCGCAGCGCCAAGTCGGGGCAAATTTCGCGCCAGCGGCGGATGCGCTCCAGCGTGCGTTCGCGGTTGCCGGGGCGGCGCATGGCTTTTAGGATGCGCGGGCTGGCGTGCTGTAGCGGGATGTCAAGGTAGGGCAGGATGGCACCGTCTGCCATCAGCGGGATGAGGTCATCGACGTCGGGGTAGGGATAGACGTAGTGCAGGCGCACCCAGGCATCCAGTTTGCCCAGTTCGCGCGCGAGTGCGTGGATGCCGCGCGCGCCGAGGTCGGCGCCGTAGGCGGAGGTGTCCTGGGAGACGACGAGCAGTTCTTTCACGCCCAGTTTGACCAGGTTCTGCGCTTCTTTCAGCACGGCATCGGCCGGACGGCTCACCAGACGGCCGCGCAGGTCGGGGATGATGCAGAAGGTGCAGTGGTGGTCGCAGCCTTCGGCGATTTTCAGGTAAGCGTAGTGGCGCGGGGTGAGTTTGAGTCCGGCGGGCGGGATGAGGTCGAGGTAGGGGTTGTGCGCCGGTTTGGGCAGGTGTTCGTGTACCGCGCTCATCACCGATTCGTAGGCCTGCGGCCCGGTGATGGCGAGGACGTCCGGGCAGCGCGCGCGGATGATTTCGGGTTTGACGCCAAGGCAGCCGGTAACGATGACTTTGCCGTTTTGCCGCAGCGCTTCGCTGATGGTGTTGAGCGATTCGGCGACGGCTTCGTTGATAAAGCCGCAGGTATTGACGATGACGAGGTCGGCGTCGTCGTAGCGGTCGGTAATGGCGTAGCCGTCAGCATTGATTTGGGTGAGGATGCGCTCGGAATCGACCAGCGCTTTCGGGCAGCCGAGGCTGATGAAGCCGACGGCGGGTTGTTCTGCTCTCATGATGATGCTCGGTTATTTTTGGGGCGGCGATTGTAGCGCAAAAGGCGTAAAGTACGCGCTCCCGCCTGCCGCCCGAACCCTGCGCCTCATGTCCGGCCGCAGGAGATGGCGGGGCGTGGAATATGAGCCGCCATCGCGCCCGCTTAGCCACAAACCCGATTATTCATGCCACATCTTTATTGGTACAAACATCCGCGCCTCATCCAGCGCGCCAACCGCCGCTGTTTTTGGTGGCTTAACCGCACCGAACCATGACCACATTCCGCTACTACCTCGGCATCATGACCGGCACCAGCCTGGACGGCATTGATGTCGCCCTTATCCGCGAAGAGGGCGAGCGCTACCGCTACCTCGCCCATCACGAGCAACCCATGCCGCCCGCGTTGCGCGCCGCGCTGCAAGCGCTGTGCCAGCCGGGCGACAATGAATTGCACCGCGCTGCGGTCGCTGCCTGGCAACACGCCGCGGCGAGCGCTGAAGCCGTTATCGCCTTGCTAGAGAAAACCGGCCTTGCGGCGCGCGATATCACCGCCATCGGCGCGCACGGGCAAACGCTGCGCCACAATCCCGACCATAGCCCGCCCTATACCATCCAGCTGCAAAATCCGGCGCTGATTGCCGAACGCACCGGTATCGACACCATCGCCGATTTCCGCAGCCGCGACCTTGCCGCAGGCGGGCAGGGCGCGCCGCTGGCACCGCTCTTTCAGCGCGGCCTGCTTGGCGACTGCCCCGCCACGCTGGTGAACATTGGCGGCATCGCCAACATCAGCCACATCAGCGCCGCCGCCTGCTCCGGCTATGACACCGGCCCCGGTAACGGCCTGATGGACAGCTGGATACAGCACCACCGCGGCCTGCCCTATGATGCAAACGGCGACTGGGCGCGCAGCGGCAACCTCCTGCCCGACCTGCTCGGCAGCTTTCTCTCCGACCCGTATTTTCGCCGCGCACCGCCGAAAAGCAGCGGCCGCGACTATTTCAACCTCGACTGGCTGGCGCGCCACCTGCGCGGCGATGAAGCGCCTGCCGACGTGCAGCGCACCCTGTTAGCCCTGACCGCTATAACTATCACCGACGCCATCCGCGGCGCTAATCATCCCGGCGTGGTGTACCTCGCCGGCGGCGGCGCGAAAAATCGCTACCTCGTTGAAAATATCGAAGGGGAACTCGTCCGCTTGGGCAAATCGTGCGCGCCCTGCCCCATTCCGGTGCAGGCGCTGGAAGCGAGCGGTTTTGCCTGGCTTGCCGCGCAATTTGTCCACCGCCGCCCGCTGGATCTCGGCGCGACTACCGGCGGCAAGCCGCGCATTCTGGGGGCGCTGTATCCGGCGTGAAATTTTTTGCTACGTCGTAACGAAAAACGACTATAATTCCCCGACCCAATTAGAGAAATGGAGACTGAAATGAAAGTGCTATCCTCGCTGAAATCGGCAAAAAACCGCAGTCGCGACTGTCAGGTGGTGCGCCGCCGTGGCAAGCTGTTTGTCATCTGCAAGAGCGACAAGCGGCTGAAAGCCCGCCAGCGATAGGGCGTGTTGATAATTCGACGTTCGACGAACGAGCCCCTCTCCCTCTGGGAGAGGGGGTGGGGTGAGGGCAGCAATCAATTGAAAAACCGGAATTTCGATTCATCAACAACATTGCCCACCCCCTCCCCGGGTTCCCTTGAAAAAGGCATTCGCCTTTTTCAAGGGGAGCCCCGACCCTCCCCCGCTCCGCGGGGGAGGGGGACTTAAATTGCAAACAGCCCCTAATACGCAAAAAAGCCCGCGACAGGCGGGCTTTTTTTATGGGTGGCGTTTACCGCCCTTTGCGCAGGTTTTCCAGTTCGTCCAGAAGTTGCAGGATGAGGGCGGTGGCGGGGGCGCTCGCCTCGAAGTCGCGGCTGATGCGGTGCGCACGGCGGATGCGCGCGAGTTGGTAGCCGCTGTAGGTGGCCGCTTCCGGAGCGCCGCTGATGCCGATGACGTCCGCTTCGATGATGCGCAGCAGCCAGTCGGCGTCATGGTCGCAGGCGCGGATGATTTCGTGGTAGCTGAGCTTGATGTCTTGTTCGTTCATGGGTTTATCCTTGGGCGTAGTGGTCGGCGAGTTGTTGCCACAGGGCGCGCGCGGTGTCGTCGCTGGCGCGCGGCAGTTCGATGTTCAGCGTCAGGTAAAGGTCGCCCGCTTCTTTGGCGGGAATGCCTTTGCCTTTTAAGCGCAGGTTCTGCCCGTTGCGGCTGCCCGCCGGGATGTTCACCCCCAGTTTGCCCGCCGGTGTCGCCACTTCGATGTGTCCGCCGAGGACGGCCGTCCATGGCGCGATGTTGAGGCGCTGCCAGACGTCTTTGCGGTCTTTGATGTAGTGCGCCGGGTTTTCGTGGAAGCGGATTTTCAGGTAGAGGTCGCCGTTTTCGCCGCCGTTAAATCCCGGCAGCCCTTGGCCGCGCAGGCGAATTTGCTGGCCCTCGATAATGCCTTTGGGGATTTTCACGTGCAGGGTTTTGCGGGTGTAGGTCATTTCGCCCTGCGCGGTGAGGGTCGGCATATCGAGGCTGAAGCTGCGCTCGCTACCCTGGTAGGCGGCGGCGATGTCGATGGCGAGTTCGGCATGCTGGTCTTCGCCCTTGACTGGCCCGCTGGGGCGCTGGGTACGTCCGCTGTGCGCGTGGCCGAAGGCGGAGAAGATGTCGTCGAAGCGGAAATCACCGCTGCCGAAGGGCTGGCCGTCGCCGAAGCGGCTGTCGTCGAAGTGGTATTCGCGGTAGCCACCCGCCTGACGCGGGTCGAAGCCGCCAAAGCCTGCGTCGCCTGCCTGTCCAGCAAAGGGGTTGGCGAGCGCGGCGTCGTAGGCGGCGCGTTTTTCCGGGTCTTTCAGGGTGTTGTAGGCTTGGTTGATTTCGCTGGTTTTTTTGTCAGCATCGGGGTCTTTGCTGATGTCGGGGTGGTACTGCCGCACCAGGCGGTGATACGCCTTTTTGATGTCGGCGGCGCTGGCGTTCTGGGCGACGCCGAGGATGTCGTAGTAGGTTTTGGCCATAGAGGGGACTCGTTTGGGGTGTAGGGCTATTTTAGCGCGCGGGGTTGTTATGGCGCAGGATGCAGGCGCCGCGTTCGGCGACGCTACGGTTAGGGTCAGCGGCGAGTCGGGCGGCGAGGTGTTGTTCGCAGGGGCCAAGGTGGGGCAGGGCGGCGATGATGGCGTCAGCGGCGACGCGGCGGACGATGGGCGAACGGTCGGCAGCGGCTTGTTGCAGGGTGGGGTCGTGCTCAACGGTGATGGTCAGCGGGCGGCTGTCGAGGTGGGTGCGCCAGCGGTAGAGGTTGTGGCGCCGTTCTATCCATTCTTGTTCTTTGCCGGCGACCCAAGTGGTTTTGCCGCTTAGCAGGCTTTGATAGGCCTTGGTGCGCAAGGCGGGCTGGATGGCCTGGGCGGCGAGGTAGGGCAGGTGCGGGTCGATGGCCGCAACTTGGCCGAGCTGGGAGAGAAGGCCGATCATGGGACCTGCCGGACTGCGCGCGAGGATGGTGACGAGTTCGGTGACGACGTTGTCGTTTAACAGGACGGCGAGGGCGTTTTGCCGCTCTGCTGTCTGCATCCGCCGCCAGTTTGTCCAGTGGCGCAGGGTGTGGGTGAGGGCGGCGGCGAGATGCCGGGGGTCGGTCGCAGCAGCAAAGTCAGCGAGACGGCAGTGGGCAGCGGCGCGCACCGGTATCGCCCAGTCGTTCAGACGCAGGAGGACGAGGATGGCGTAAAGGGTGCTGGGAATGCGTGCAGGCAGGGTGTGCAGTGTCTGTTCGCGGATGCGGCCATCGGGGTGGCTGAGGTTGAGCCATGTGCGCCATATTGGTGTGGCGTTGGGCTGCTGTGGGTGAAAGAGGTTTTTGCCAGCAATCTTTTCAAGGTCCAGAAGGGCGCGGATAAATTCGTCCATATCCGCATAGGGCAGCGGTAAATCCACACGCGGGCTGGGGTCGCTCAACGCGTGCAGGACCGCTTCTGCGACGAGATAGCGTTCTTTCAGGTATTTGTCTTTGAACCACTGCGAGCGGTTCAGCCACTGCTCCGCCCAGTTCATGGCATCGCTGTTTGCGGGTGCGGACGGCTTCAGCCATTTTTTCAGCCAGTTCACTGCAACACCGACTGCGGGTAGCTGCCCAGCACGCGGAACAGGCTGGCGCTGTCTTCGATTTCGGCAAGCAGGGCTTGCATCTGCGGCTCGCTTTGGTGGCCGTCAAGGTCGATGAAGAAGATGTATTCCCAGATGCCCTGTTTGCTTGGCCGCGATTCGATGCGGGTCATGTTGATGCCGTGGCGGCCGATGGGTTCGAGCAGTTTGTAGAGCAGGCCGGGGCGGTTTTGCGAGGAGACGAGGATGGTGGTTTTGTCGTGTCCGCTTGGGCTGCTCGCTTGTTTGCCGATGACGAGGAAACGGGTGGTGTTGTTGCCGTCGTCTTCGATATGCGGGTAGCGCAGCGGCACGCCGTAGCGCTCTGCCGCCATTTTGCCGGCAATCGCCGCCGCGTCCGCTTCGGCGGCGGCGAGTTTGGCGGCTTCGGCATTGCTGGAGACGGTGATGGTTTCCGCATCCGGCAGGTTTTCGGCGAGCCAGCCGCGGCATTGCGCGAGCGACTGGCTGTGCGAGTAAACGCGGCGGATGTCTTTCAGGGTGGCGGCGTGGGTGAGGAGGTTCTGGCCGATGCGCAGCAGCACTTCGCCGCAGATGGAGAGGGGCGAGGTGGCGAAGCTGTCCAGCGTGTGGGTGACCATGCCTTCGGTGGAGTTTTCTACCGGGACGACGCCGTAGTTGCAGGCGCCGCTTTCCACCGCCTTGAAGACGTCGCCGATGGAGCGCATCGGCCGGGTGCGCACGGAATGGCCGAACTGTTTGAGCGCGGCGGCCTGGGTGAAGGTGCCTTCCGGGCCGAGATAGGCGATTTCCAGCGGCAGTTCCAGGGCGAGGCAGGCGGACATGATTTCGCGGAACAGCCGCATCACTTCCTGGTCGGGCAGGGGACCTGCGTTCAGGGCGGCGACGCGCTCCAGCACTTGCCGCTCGCGTTCGGGGCGGTAGTAGGCGACTTGCGTGCTGCCTTCGGCTCTTTTGCTTTCGCCGACTTGCTGTGCGCAGCGGGCGCGGGCGGAGAGTTTGGCGAGGATGTCGGCATCAAGCGCGTCGATTTGCGCGCGCAGTTCGGCAAGGGTGGGTATCGACATGGGTTGCTCCGGTTCTGGCGGGTCGTGCTATTCTCGCACAGAATCCTGACGGCACGCGCCTTATGCTGTCGTCTGGGGGGGTTGTAATTCTTATGGAGATAACAGTGATGAAAAAATGGTTGTTCGTATTATTGGGGTTAGGAATCGTTGCGTGCGCTGCTTCATCGCAGGATGATGCAAAGATTCGTGCGCGGATGGATAAGATAATTGTGTATGCCCAAAAGGATGATACTGTTGCCATTATGGAAATGATGCCACCATATCTCATGCCAAAGATGGCAGAACTGGCGGGAACATCTTTGTCAAAACTCAAAGAAACGGTGCGAGCGCAACTCGAAGAATTGAAGGACGTTGCACGTTTTGAAAAGCTTGATTACGACATGGAGCAGGCGCAGCGCGGTACTTCATCTGCGGGGCGAAAATACATGATTATTCCAACTACCACTATATTGGCGAGCGATGACATCCGTATGGAAGAAGAAAGTCATATGCTAGCAATAGAAGAAAATGGGCAATGGTATTTCTTGCAAATGAAGACACCGGCAAATTTAAAAATACTAAAAATGATTTACCCCGATTTAGAAGTATTGCCCAATCTGCCATCCTCATCCAAAATCATCCCGATTGAAACCCCAAAGGAGTAATCCCATGAGCGAAATTCTTGAAATTCACCCGGCGCGCATCAAGCCGCGCGACATTGCCCGCATTGTGGAGACGCTACGCCACGGCGGCGTGGTCATCGCGCCGAGCGATTCCGGCTATGCGCTGCTCTGCCAGCTCGACGACAAGTCCGCTGCGGAAAAAATCCGCCATATCCGTGAGTTGGAACGCGACCACCCCTTCACCATTCTCTGCGCCGACCTGACCGACCTTGCCCGCTATGCGCGCGTGGATAACGTGCAGTTCCGCCTGCTGAAAACGCTGTTCCCCGGTGCCTACACCTGCATTCTGCCTGCCAGCCGCGAAGTGCCGCGCCGCGTGCAGAACGACAAGCGCAAAACCATCGGCATCCGCGTCCCCGATCATCCGGTGCTGCAGGCAATCCTTGCCGAACATGGCGAAGCGCTGATGGGGGTTTCTCTTTTTGACAGCGACGCTTACGACGCCGATATTCACGAGCTGCCCGCCGCTGTTACCGGGCAAGTGGCGCTGATGGTGGACGCGGGCGATGTGCCGCTGCGCCCGACCACCGTGCTGGATTTGACCGAAATGCCGCCGCTGCTCCTGCGTCAGGGGGCGGGCGAGGTTACCGGCATCGTGTGAACGCATTGCCGATAATTAGGATTCAGTACTAGAGAAACCGCTATACTGCGCCCGATCCCTTCAACTAAACGAGGTACTTATGCAAATGCACAAACTGATGATCGCCGTCCTGGCCGCTGCCAGCCTGATGACCGCCTGCTCGGACGAAACCAAAGACAAGAGCAAAGAAGCTGCCGCTTCTGCTGCCAAAGACGTCAAAGAAGCGGGTGCCGCAGCCGTAGAAGGCGCGAAAGAAGCCACCGACAAGGCCAAAGAAGTCGCGGGTGACGCGATGGACAAGGCAAAAGAAACCGCTGGCGCTGCGATGGACAAAGCCAAAGAAGCCGGTGCTGCTGCGCAAGAGAAAGCCGGTGAAATGGTTGAAGCGGGCAAAGAAGCCGCTGGCGCCGCGATGGACAGTGCCAAAGAGCACGTTCATGACGCCGCCACCAGCGTTGCCAATGCCACCGCACCTGCCGCTGAAGGCGACAAACCGGCAGAAAGCAAATAATCTGCTGCTTGATGCAAAAAGCCCGCAACCGCGGGCTTTTTTACGAACCGCTGTCTATACCGCCATGAACCGTATCCGTGCTTTTCTTTTTCCGCTATTGTTTTTGTGCAGCGCGTTTGCCCACGCCATCAGCGTGGCTGATATCACCGCGCAATTGCGCGCACAGCACGCTCCCTCCGGCCGTTTTACCCAGACCCGTTATCTGCGCGGCATGAGCCAACCGCTTGCGGCCAGCGGCACTTTCGCGCTGGATGGCGAAACGCTTTATTGGACGCTGGAAAAACCCTTCGCCAGTCGTTTGAGGATCACGCCTGAAGGGGTTAGTCAGTGGCAGGATGGCAGTTGGCGCACGACCGGACAGACGGCGCTCAACGACGCGCAAACCCGTCTTTTTCTTGCGTTTCTCCGTGCGGACAGCGCCACGCTCGGCGAATATTTCGATATGAGTGCCGAGGGTGAAGCGGCCGCATGGACGCTGCATTTGTCACCGAAAACCGCACTGATGCGGCAGATTTTCCGCCGCATTGATATTTACGGCGGGGCTTACGTCGCACGGGTTGTCCTGGAAGAAGCGCAAGGCGACCGCAGCGAACTGTTTTTCCAGCCTGAACCGTGAGCATCGTCCGCGCGCTCGCGCCACTCTTGCTCGCTATTCTTGCTGCTTTTTTTCTTGCCAGCCGCGCGCCTTTTTGGCAAAGCGACATGGAAGCGCTGTTACCGCCCGATGCGGCGTTACCCCTAGCGGAGCAGCGGTTACTGCAAGCGCGTGAGACGGCGCAAAACCGGCAACTGCTTCTGCTCGTCGGCGCCGCCCGGCCTTTGCCCTTGGCGGAGCGCTTGCGCGATGACTGGTTGGCAAGCGGGCTTTTCGTGTCGGCCGAACTGCAACGTGCGCCGCTTCTGGAAACCCTGCGCGATGCCTACCGCCACGCCGCTTACCGCGTTTTGCCGCCCGCTGCCCGCCAACAATTGCGCGACGACCCTGCCGCTTATTTTCGCGACCGCACGGAGGCGTTAATCAACCCTTTCGCGGTCGCCGTCCTGCCTCCTGATGCGGACTGGCCGGGCTTCAGCCGCTATTTTCCGCCGACGCTTGCCGCGGCCTGGCAGCCTGACGCGGACGGTCTGCTGTCCCGCGAATTGGACGGCAAGCGCTGGCTGTTGCTGCGCGCAACGCTGAACGCGGATAGCGGTATTCTCGGAGACCCGCGTTTGCTCGCACTCCTTGCCCGTAGCGAACAGGAAGCCAAGGCGCTATCCGGGGAAACGCATGTCGCCGGCGCTGCCATTTTCGCCGCCGCCGGACGCGCCAGTGGCGAAGCGGAAAGCCGCTGGATGAGTATCCTTGGCGCGGCTTTGACGCTGACGCTGGCGCTTGCCGTTTTCCGCCGCCTGCGCGTACTGCTCATCGCGCTGCCGATGGCTTGCGGCTTGCTCGGCGGGCTGGCAGCGACCGTCGCCCTTTGCGGTAACGCGCACCTGCTGACATTGGTCATCGGCAGTAGCCTCATCGGGCTTCTGCTGGATTTTCCGTTGCACTGGCTGGGCAAAAGCACCCTCCCAGGCTGGCAGCCGTATGCCGCGCTTGCCGCCCTCCGCCGCCCTTTTTTCATCAGTCTGCTCATCACTCTTGCCGGATACGCCTTCCTGCTTGCGACTCCGCTGCCCATTTTGCGGCAAACCGCCGTTTTTGCGCTGGTCGCCCTGCCGCTTGCCTGGCTGACGACGTTGTGGACGTTGCCCCCGCTTTTCCGCCACTACTTGCCGCGTGCCAACCCGCATTTTGCTGCCGGTGCCGTGGCTGTCGGGCGCAGTCTGCAAAGATTGCGCCAGCGCCGTTTGCTCGTCCCCGCTGCATTTATCGTTGCCCTGCTGCTGTGGCATAGTGACTGGCAGGACGATATCCGCCAATGGATCAGCTTGCCACCGCACTGGTTGCAACAGGCGCAAGCGGCGGCGCAGATTGGCGGTGTCGAACCGGCGGCGCAGCAATTCCTCATCCACGCGCCGGACGACGATACTTTGCTACAGCGCGATGCGGCGCTTGCGGCTCGGCTGGAAAATGCAAAAGCGGGGGGCGCCTTGCAGGATTACAGCGCCATCAGCCAATGGGTTTGGCGGCACGATGAACAGCAGGCGATGACGGTCAGCCTGCGTGCGCTCGCCTCGCGCCCCGAAGCGTGGCAGGCGCTGACCGACGCTGGCGTCGCGCCGGATACGATCGCCGCTGCCCTGCGCGCGGTCGCGGCGCCTCCCGTGCAAACCGTTGCCGCACAACTCGCCAACCCGCTTGCCGCGCGCTGGCAGGGGTTGTATGTGGGGCGGCAAGACGCAGACGGCGCCGTGTACAGCAGCGTTGCCCTCTACGGCGTGCGCGACAGCGCCGCGCTTGCCGCACTGGCAGATGGCGACGGCATACGCTATCTTGACCGCCGCGTCCGCCTGAACGCGCTCTTTGCTACGACACGCAGCGAAGCACTATGGCTCAAGCTCGCTTCCTATCTCGTCGCTTTTATCATCTTGCGCGCCGCGGCCTTTTCCCCGCGCGACAGCCTGAAAATTCTCGCGGTGCCACTCGCCGCCGCCGTCCTCACCGTTGCCGTGTTTAGCGCGCTGGGTCTGCCGCTCAGCCTTTTCGCCGCCTTCGGCCTGCTGCTTACGAGCGCCTTGGGGGTGGACTATGCCGTCTATGCGCAAAGCGTTGGCAGCCCCGCAACCACGCGCTTTTGCGGCATGCTCTTGGCTGCTTTGACCACGGTGATGAGCTTCGGTATCCTTGCTTTCTCTTCCACCCCGGCGGTCGCCGCATTTGGTCTTTGCGTCGCGCTGGGTATCGCTTTTTCGCTGGCACTCGCCACTTGGCTATTGCCGCCACTTTCGGAGAATATTCATGGAAACTCGTGATGTTGTCATCATCGGCGCTGGTCCGTCCGGTGCGGTCGCTGCTGCCTTGCTGCGGCAAAAAGGCTGGCAGGTATTGGTGCTGGAAAAAGGACATTTCCCGCGCTTCGTCATCGGTGAAAGCCTGCTGCCTGCCTGTATGGAAGTTCTCTCTGCGGCCAACATGACCGCCGCTATCCGGCAGGCGGCCGAACCGCTCGCCTTCCAGCTGAAAAACGGCGCCGCCTTTACTTGGGGCGAACGTTATACCGCCTTCGATTTCACCCGCAAATTCACTGCCGGGCCCGGTATCACCTATCAAGTGCGCCGGGCCGCTTTCGACCAGTTGCTTATTGACGAAGCGGCAAAACAGGGAGCAGAAGTGCGTTACGGCCACGGCGTGACCGCCTTCCGCGATACGGGCGACGGTGCCGAAGTGGACGTGCAGCCGGAAGACGGCGCGGCTTATACCGTGCGCGCGCGCTTTGTTCTGGACGGCAGCGGCTATGGCCGCGTCCTGCCGCGTCTGCTGGATTTGGAGCGCCCGTCGGTACTGCCCGAGCGCATGGCCTGCTTCACGCATATTAAAGACAACATCACAGACCCCGATTACGACCGTCAGAAAATTCTCATCTCGACGCCCACGCGCCTGCGCGACGTGTGGCTGTGGCTGATTCCCTTTGCCGACGGCGTTGCCTCACTGGGCGTAGTCGGCGAACCGGCGCGGCTGGAAGCGCTTGGCGATAATCCGGAGGCCATGCTGCGTGCGGCAGTAGCCGATGTGCCGCTGCTTGCCCGCTTCTTGCAAAATGCCGACTGGAATACCGGCATGCCGGTGCGTTCGCTGCGCAATTATTCCGCCAACGTCAGTACCTTATACGGCGATCATTTCGCCCTGCTCGGCAATGCCTCCGAGTTTCTCGACCCCGTATTTTCCTCCGGCGTGACGGTTGCCGTTGTCTCCTCGCAACTGGCGGCGGCGGCGCTGGATCGCCAATTGCGCGGTGAAGCGGTGGACTGGCAGCGCGATTATGCCAAGCGCTTGGCGGTCGGCGTTGAAGCCTTCAAAACTTACGTGCTTGGCTGGTACGACGGCTCGTTCCAGGACGTCATTTACGCCAGCGAAGACAATCCCGAAATCCGCGCCATGATTTGCGCCATTCTTGCCGGTTACGCCTGGGACACCGATAACCCCTACGTGGAAAAACCGCAACGCCGTCTCGCCGCCTTGGCCGAAGTCGTGCGGGGACAGCGGTGAAAATCCTCGCCGCATCGCTGGCCTTGCTTTTAACCGCCTGTAGCGCGGCGTTACCGCTGGCGCAAGGGGATGTCCGCGCGCCGTTTATCAGCCAATACCAGGTAACGGCGGAAGACGGCACGGACAGCCTCGTCGTCGGCGAATATCAGGGCGACGACCGCTGGCGCTGGTTGCAAACCTCGCCGCTGGGTGCGCCGCTGGCGCGACAAATTTATGAAAGCGGCCAATGGCGTAACGACGGATTCCTTCCGCCCAACCGCAGCGCGACGGCTTTGTTTACCGCGCTTATGCTGCGCGAAAACCCCGCTGCCTTTCCGCAGGTACAACGTGAGGGTGACGACTACCGCTTCCGCGGCCAGCGCTGGCTGCATGAACAAACCCGTAACGCGGTACATGAACTCACCACTCCCGCCGGACGCTGGCAGGTGAAGGCGCTCACGCCATGACGGTTTACCTGCACCGCCCCGGATTGGTCAGCGCGCTTGGGAGCGGCGCTGCGTCTTTTACCGCTGCCTGCGCACCGGAAATCCCGCGTCTGCAATACGAAGAGGGCTGGCTGCGCGGACGCCGTATCGCGGTTGGCCGCTATCACGGCGACGGACTATCCCCGCCCCCGCTGCCACCGGACTACCGCAGCCATAACAACACCTTGCTCTGGCAGGCGCTGGCACAGATTGAAGATACCATCCATGCGGCGCTTGCCCGCTACGGTGCGGAGCGCGTTGCCGTCATCCTCGGCACTTCCACCAGCGGCGGCGACGATAACCGCAGCGCGTTGCAGGCCTGTCTTGACGGTGCGCCGCTTGCCACCACCGGTTTTTCCGTGCCGCGGCAACTGATGTCCGCACCCGCCGATTTCACTGCCGCTGTCTTTGGTACACGCGGCCTTTGCTATGGCATCTCCACCGCCTGCACCTCCGGTGCCCGCGCGCTTATCAGCGCCGCCCGCCTGTTACGAAGCGGGGCGGCGGATGCGGTCATTTGCGGCGGCGTGGATACCTTGTCCTTGCTGACATTGCACGGGTTTGCCGCGCTGGAAGTCTTGTCCTCCGGCATCGCTCGCCCGTTTTCTGCGGCGCGCGACGGCATCAACATGGGTGAAGCCGCTGCCGTTTTCGTTGCCACACGTGAAGCGTTGCATGACGATGCCCTGTGCCTGCTTGGCTACGGTGCCAGTAGCGATGCCTGGCATATGTCCTCCCCGCGCCCGGACGGGGCGGGCGCCATTGCCGCAATGCAGGCAGCGCTAACGCAGGCGGCGGTAGCGCCGCAGGCGGTCGGCTGGCTCAACCTGCACGGCACTGGAACGCCGCAGAACGACCAAATGGAAGCGCTGGCCGTTGCCACCGTATTGCCGCAGGTGGCCTGTACCAGCACCAAGCCGCTTACCGGACACACCCTGGCCGCCGCCGGCGCGCTGGAAGCGGCGCTATGCTGGCTGGCCGTCTCGCGGCGCGACAACCCTGGCGGACGCCTGCCGCCGATGGCCGTTCACGATTACGATCCGGCGCTTGCCCCGATCCATCTCACGGATACAGCGGCACATTGGCCGGACGGGCGACGGATCGCGATGAGCACTTCATTTGCTTTTGGCGGCAGCAACGCCGCGCTGGTTATTGGAGAAGCCGATGCAAACGCCGCTTGAACCGGTCGCCCATCTCTTGCCGCATAGCGGGCGTATGGTGATGATAGACCGCCTGCTGCATTACGACGCGCATAGCGCTGTCACCGAGTCAGATGTCGATGCGCGCCATATTTTCGCCGAAAACGGCGTGCTGCCTGCCTGGGCGTTTCTCGAAATCATGGCGCAGGCCATTGGTGTGCTGGTTGGGGCGCTGGCAGAAGATGCCGGCGAGCCGATCCGCCTCGGTTTCCTCTTGGGGACGCGCAAGCTGACGCTGCATCATGGCGACCTGCCGCTGCCGGCGACGCTGCGCAGTGAAATACAGGAATCCACCCAGGACCAGAGCGGCTTTGGCGTCTTTGACTGCCGCCTCTATTGCGGCACGGCGCTGCTCGCCGATGCCGCCCTCAATGTTTATATGCCGCCGGAAGGGGCGTACGGAGTTGCCCATGTGTGAAAAAGAAACGGTTTTGGTCACCGGTGCGAGCCGCGGCATTGGGCGCGCCATCGCCGTGCGTCTTGCCGAGGACGGTTTCAATATCGTGGTTCATTGCCGTGGCCGCCTCGATGATGCCCATGAAACGGCGGCACAGGTAGCCGCCGCAGGCGGTGTCGCACGGGTTTTGTCTTTTGACGTCAGCGCCCGCGAAGCGGTGCGCGAGGCGCTGGAAACGGATATCGCCGCGCACGGCGCCTATTACGGCGTCGTGCTGAACGCCGGATTGACGCGCGACGGCGCATTCCCGGCGCTTACCGGCGAAGACTGGGACGCGGTGCTTCGTACCAACCTTGACGGTTTCTACAACGTTTTACAGCCGCTCATCATGCCGATGATCCGTCTGCGCCGGGGCGGGCGTATCGTCGCGGTATCGTCTGTATCCGGACTCATCGGCAACAGGGGACAAGTCAATTACAGCGCTTCAAAAGCAGGGCTGATTGGCGCAGTCAAGGCGCTCGCCATCGAACTGGGCAAACGCGGCATCACCGTTAATGCCGTCGCGCCGGGATTGATCGAAACGGAGATGGTCGAAGCGCACGTCCCGGTCGCAGAAATCGTCAAAATGATCCCGCTCGCCCGTGCGGGCGCACCGGATGACGTCGCCCAAGCAGTACGCTTTCTCATGAGCGCAGGGGCGGGCTATATCACCCGCCAAGTGCTGTCGGTAAATGGAGGACTGTGTTGAACAGAGTAGTGATTACCGGCATCGGTGCCGTGACCGCCTTTGGCAAAACCTGGCCGGAGATACAGGCAGCAATGCTGCGTTACGAAAACGCGGTGCGCTATATGCCGGAATGGCGCGAAGTGACCGACCTCAATGCCAAACTGGGCGCGCCGGTGGACGGCTACCATCCCCCCGCACACTGGACGCGCAAACAGCTGCGCAGCTTGGGGCCCGTCTCACAAATGTGCGTTGAAGCGGGCGAACGCGCGCTGGAAGATGCCGGATTGCTGGACGACCCCGCCATCCGCGATGGCCGCATGGGCGTTGCCAGTGGCTCCTCTACCGGCTCCCCGCGCGATATCTGCGACCTCGCCCAACTAATCATGTACGGCCATTCCGAAGGCTTCTCCGCCAACACATACATCCGCATGATGCCGCACACGACCGCAGCCAACCTCGCCATCTTCTTCGGCCTGAAAGGGCGGCTGATTCCTACCTCCAGCGCCTGCACCTCGGGTAGCCAGGCCATTGGCTACGCCTACGAAGCCATCCGCTACGGGCAAATCCCGATGATGCTCGCAGGCGGCGGCGAAGAACTCTGCCATTCGGAAGTCTGCGTTTTCGACTCGCTCTATGCCGCCAGCCTGAAAAACGATGCGCCGAAGACCACGCCCGCCCCCTATGACCGCGCCCGCGACGGCCTCGTCATCGGCGAAGGCGCGGGCATGATGGTGCTTGAATCCCTGGAACACGCCCGCGCGCGCGGTGCAAAGATTTATGCCGAAATCGTCGGCTTTGCCAGTAACTGCGATGGCACGCACGTCACCCGCCCTGAACAGGAAACCATGTACCGCTGCATGGAAGCGGCGCTGGCGCAAGCTGCATTGCCACCGCAGGTCATCGGCTATGTCAGCGGGCACGGCACTGCTACTGAACAAGGTGACATTGCGGAAACCCGCGCGACGGCGCGGCTTTTCCCGCACGGCGTTCCCCTTAGCTCACAAAAAAGCTACCTTGGCCATACACTTGGCGCGTGCGGTGTGCTAGAAAGCTGGTTTGCCATAGAAATGATGCGAGATGGCCTATTCATGCCGACAATCAACCTGCAACACCCCGACGAACGCTGTGGCGCCGTCGATTTCATCATGAATACCGCCCGCGCCATCACCACCGAACACGTCATGAACAACAACTTCGCCTTCGGTGGCGTCAATACCTCGCTTATCTTCCGCCGCTGGTCAGAATGACGGCAACGTTATGACTGACGCCGCGCCGATGACCTGCGGCGGCGGTAGCGCTTGCGGCGCGGCAAGCACCGCGCTCACCAGCCAATGTTCGTCCAGCAACCAGGCATAGCGCTGCCAGTGCAAACCGGGCGGCGCAGCCGTCGCTACCGTTAAAGACTTCAGCGACGCGAAATCCGCGCCCAGCGCCTTGAGCAACGCCTCCTTGAACGTCCATAAGCGGTAGAACGCCAGCCGTTTGTCCGCCTGGGTCATGAACCAATGCTGTTCCGCCTCATCAGCGAACCACGGCAGCAGCGCGGCAAAATCACGCGCTTGCAAATACTCCAAATCCACTCCGACACACGGCGCTCCCCAAAGCAACACCGCATGCCCCTTGCGATGTGCCAGCGAAAAAGGTGGCCGCGGCTGTGGCAGAAGCTGCTTCAGCGCGCGGCTACTACGCCAGTCGGCGCGTGTCTGCAAATGCGGCTGACGTTGTACACGGGCAGAATCCGCAGCATCGAGGGCATCAGGACGATAAATGACCCGTTGCGGCGGGGTGTAATAAAGGCGCGGCGCTAACATTGGCAAATGGTAAGGCTTTGGTTACAATGACAACAGTTTTGAAATGCAGCGATGCATTTTGAGTGGTCGCCCTCGTTAACACAAGGAAATTACATGAAAACATCTCTGAAAATGACAGCGCTCTGCCTGATGACGGCACTACTGGCGACAGGCTGCGGTCGCGATACCAAACACGAACTGCTTATCTCTGACGCAATGAATTCTCCCCTGGCACAAGAAGTACTTGATCCGGGCATCAAAGTCGAATTCGCCAGCGGTGGCGGCAAAGTGCTGCGTCACGGACTGGTCAGCAACAAAAAAACCAACGCCGCCAACAAAAGCGATGAAGAAGCCTGCATCCGTGCTTTCCTCTCCGCAGTCAAACAGTTTCAACAATCCGCGCGTGATGCCGGCGCAACCAAAGTGGTCAACCTGATTAGCTATTACAAGAAAAAACCCTTCTCCAGCACCACTCGCTACGAATGCCATGCTGGCGGTGTGCTTGCCGGTGTAGCGCTAAAAGGCGACTTGGCACAATAAACCATGACCCAGCGAATTTTCCTCGGCTCGGAAATCCAACAGCCAGCACCCGGCGGGGCGCGTTTCCACATCATTCCCGTGCCATACGAAAAAACCGTCAGCTATGGCGGCGGTACCGTTGAAGGCCCGGCGGCGATTATCGAAGCCTCCGACCAGCTCGAAACCTATGACCAGCTGGGCGGCGAACCTTGTCGCGCGGGCATCTATACCCATGCGGCAATTGATTGTCGTGGCGAAGCGGGCGACGTGCTGCTACGCATCCGCGAGCGTGTACGCGAAGTTGCCGCACAAGGCAATCTGCCGTTTGTCCTCGGTGGCGAACACACCGTCAGCTATGGCGCGGTGATGGGCGTGGCCGATGCCTACCCCGGCGAGCGTATCGGTGTGGTGCAATTCGATGCGCACGCCGACCTGCGCGAAAACTACGAAGGCAGCATCTGGAGCCATGCCTGCGTGATGAAACGGCTGGTTGATGAAGGCGTAGCACTGTTCCAAGTTGGTGTGCGCGCAATGAGCCTGGACGAACAGGCGGTACGCGACGAATTTCCGGCGCAAATCACCGCTTACGATGCCCGTGACATCTGCCGTCCGCCGCTGCACGACCTCAGCCTGCCACCGCATTTCCCAGAAAAAATCTACATTACCGTGGATATTGATGGGCTGGACGCTGCGCTTATGCCGGCCACCGGCACACCAGTCCCGGGAGGCCTCGGTTGGTGGCAATTACTGGATTTGCTGACTTCCATCGCGCGACAGCGGCAGGTGGTCGGTATGGACCTGGTTGAATTCGCGCCGATTCGTGGCTTGCACGTTTACGACTTCACTGCGGCCGATCTTGCCTACAAAATGATGGGCATCGTTGAACGCGCCAACCGGGGATAAAAAACGGGCGGAAGGAAACTCTGCCCGACTTGTTATTTGCCAAGAAAGGACTAAAACATGATACACATATTGATTTTGATCGCTTTGGGATTGGCGACTTATTTATTTCACAATTATCAGTCGTTTCATGAGGCTTATCTTCGCCCATGGGTAGTAGAGCAGGTGAATTTTAACCGCGAGGCTAACCCGCAAGCACTTTGTGATTTATTGGCAGAAGATGTAGTTGTTGTCATTAAGGATCAATATACGCGCTATAAATATGATATTAACGGCGGAAAGTCTGCGGCCTGTACTTATTTCTTAGAATCAGCAATGCATTTTAAGAAACCCCAAAAAAGCCAGAATGGATACATACAAGACAAACTTGAAAATTACTCCGTAGATCATGCTGATCTCTTCAAAGATTATGCCGATGTGACTTTTTCAACTAATGTCAACGGCTCAGTCCCAGATTTGATAAGTAAAGGGGGCGATATTCTGATTGGTAAGACAACCACAAAAATAACAGTAAAGATTCCTCTTTTTAAAGAAGCGAAAATTACTTACTATGAATTTGATCGCAAGCTGACACAAAAATTAGATAATAATTAAATGTGGTGCTAAACAAGCAATTTATATATCTGTACCCTCCGTATCGCCTCACCCAATTCCGCGCCGCGATACTGTGCGGTTAATTCCTCTAATGACAACGCCCGCACCCGTTCGCGGGCGTTTTTAATTTCCGCATATAGTGCTACATCCAGCTGCATCAACTGCGCTAACGTCAGGACATCACCTTCGGCGCGCAGGCTGCCGCTCGCTTTTAGCAGCATCCAGCGCGTTTCGCCGTCCAGCTCGTGCCAGCGGCGAATGGCGTTGCCATAATCTGCGGCCAGTTGCAGCCAATAACGATAGCGCTTTGGTAGCGGCAACGCCTTCTGCAACGCAGTACGTGCGGCGGCGCAATCTTCTCCTTGCAACCATATTGCGAGGCGGTGTTCAGCGCTGCTCTCTATCGCCAGCACCGCTTGCAAGCGCGCGTTCATCGCAGAAAGCTGCGCATCACTCGCGTCAAATCCCAACACATTGAGCGCCCCGACCGCCTGCAATCCGCTGAAAAATGCCTGTGGTGCGGGTGATGCCAGCGCTTTCTCGCATTCCGCCCAGATGCGCTCCGCGCTCAAATGCTGCAATTCACCCGCGGCGACCATTGCGCGGCACAGCGCCAGCGTTTCCGCTGCAATGCTAAAACCAAGCGGGGCGAAGCGCGCGTAAAAGCGCATCAGCCGCAGCACGCGCAGTGGGTCTTCGGCGAAAGCGGGCGAGACGTGGCGCAACACCCGCGCCTGCACATCGGCCTGACCGCCGTAAGGGTCAACCAGCCGTCCGTCGGCCGCCTGCGCCATCGCGTTGATGGTCAAATCGCGGCGCAACAAATCCGCTTCCAGCGACACCTCCGGCGCAAAATCGAAGGCGAAGGCCTGATGCCCGCGCCCGGTCTTGCGCTCCTGCCGTGCCAATGCATATTCCTCGCCCGATTGTGGATGCAAAAACACCGGAAAATCCTTGCCGACCTGACGGAAACCCTGCGCCAGCATTTCTTCCGCCGTTGCGCCGACCACGACCCAATCGCGGTCATGCACCGGCAGGCCGAGCAAAGCATCGCGCACCGCGCCGCCGACCAAAAAAATCTCCATCGCATTCTCCCGCAGCGAGCGCTGCCTAAAACCTAACCCCGCTATAATAAGCGCTTTTCACCACCCCGCAACGCCATGCCCCAGACCTTCCGCCACATCGGCATCATCGGCAAACTCGGCGCCATCCGCGTGCAGGATGCCCTCGCGCGCACCGTCGCCGTCCTGGAACAACGCGGCCTGCGCTACAGCCTCGACCCCGACACCGTGCCGCCCGAATACCAGATCGTCCCCGCCGCGCGGCCGATTAGCGCTTGGGACGACGTTGACTTGTGCATCGTCATCGGTGGCGACGGCACCTTCCTCTACGCCAGCCGCGCGCTGATTGACCGGCAAATCCCGCTGATCGGCATCCACACCGGCCGCCTCGGCTTTCTCGCCGACCTCACCCTCGACGATCTTGCCGACCAGCTTGACCACATCCTTGCCGGCCATTACCACTGCGAACAGCGCCACACCCTGCGCGTCACCATCGAAGGCCGCGACGGCAGCAGCGAACACCTCGCCATCAACGACGCCGTCATCCGCAGCAGCAAGGCGCAAATGATCGAGCTGGACGTCTATAACCACGACCGCTACCTCAGCCACTACCGCGCCGACGGCCTCATCATCGCCACCCCGACCGGCTCCACTGCTTACGCGCTTGCCGCCGGCGGGCCCATCATCGAGCCGAACCTGCCGGTCAGCCTCGTCGTCCCCATCTGCCCGCACACCCTCACCCAGCGCCCGGTCGTCATTGACGCCAACAGCCCCATTACCATCACCCCCGGCGCTAAAAGCAGCGGCGCACAACTGAGCATCGACGGCCAACAACAACACCGCCTGCACCACAAAGACCGCATCACCATCCGCGCCGGCATCCCGCTGCCGGTGCTGCATCCGGAAAACTACCACTTCCAGGATCGCCTGCGCGCCAAACTCAACTGGGGCATCGCCCCCGAAGACAGCCACGGATAAACCATGCTCGAACAACTCACCATCGACCAAATCGCCATCATCGAACACAGCGAAATCCCCTTCCGCCCCGGCTACAACGTCCTCACCGGCGAAACCGGCGCGGGCAAATCCATTCTCATCGACGCCCTCGGCCTCGTCCTCGGCGAACGCGCCGATGCCAGCAGCATCCGCCACGGCCAGGCGCGCGCCACCGTCAGTGCCACCTTCAGCGAACTGAGCAGCGCACACCAGCAGGCGCTTGCCGAAGATGGCCTCGACGACCCGGACAACCCCGGCCAAATCCACATCCGCCGCACCCTGCGCGACGGCGGCAGCAAAGCCTGGGTGAACGACCAAAGCGTGACCGGCAGCAAACTCAAAACCCTCGCCGCCACCCTGGTAAACATCCACGGCCAGCACCACAACCAGGCGCTCTTGAAAAACGACGAACAGCGCCGCCGCCTTGACCGCTACGCCAACCACCGCGAACTGCTCACCGCCTGCGCTAACGCCTACCGCCACTGGCAACACCTCGAAAAAGAGCACGAAGCCTGGCAAAACGCGCGCACGAACGACGAAGAACGCCTCGCCCTGCTCGCCTACCAGCTCGACGAAATCGAACAAATCGCGCCCCAAGACGGCGAATTTGACGAACTCGCTGCCCGCCAAAGCCTGCTTGCCAGCGCCGACCAAATCCTCGCCAGCGGCGGCAAACTCGCCGACCAACTGCGCGACGGCGAGTACAACCTACAAAGCGCCCTGCGCCAAGCCCAGCGCGAAGCCGAACACCTCGCCGCCATCCACGACAACTACCGCGAAACCGCCGAACTGCTCGAACAAAGCGCCGTGTACCTGAGTGAGGCCAGCGATGCGCTGGCCAAACAACTGGATAAAATTGAACACGACCCCGCAGCGCTTGCCGAAACCGAAGCGCGGATGAGTGCCCTGCACGCGCTCGCGCGCAAACACCACATCGACCCCGAACAACTGCCCGCGCACTGGCAAACCCTTGCCGCCGAACACCAGACACTCGCGCAAAAAAACCAAAGCGGCAGCGAACTCGAAGCCGCCTGCCGCGCCGCCGAAGCCGACTACCACGCCAAAGCTGCTGCACTCAGCGCCGCCCGGCAAAAAGCCGCACCGGCACTCGCCCGCGACGTCGAACAATGGATACAACAACTCGGCATGGAAAAAGCCACCTTCGCCATCGACGTCCAGCCCGCCGCCCGCCCTGCCGCGCACGGCAACGACGACATCACCTACACCCTCTGCGCCAACCCCGGCCAGACCCTACAACCGCTCGCCAAAGTCGCCTCCGGCGGCGAACTCTCGCGCGTCAGCCTCGCCATCGAAGTCGCCTGCCTCGACGAAACGCCGACGCCGCCGCCGACCATCATCTTCGACGAAATCGACACCGGCATCGGCGGCGAAATCGCCGACACCGTCGGTCGCCTGCTGCACACCCTCGGACAAAGCCGGCAAGTGCTGTGCATCACCCACCTGCCGCAAGTCGCCGCCTACGCCGACGCGCACTACCGCATCGAAAAACACAGCGACGGCAAAGAAACCCAAACCCGCGTTACCGCGCTGGACGACGAAGCGCGCATCACCGAAATCGCGCGCATGCTCGGCAGCGCCGACAGCGACACCAGCCGCGAACACGCGCGCAGCATGCTGGCACGCAAAGCCAGCGTGAACATCGCCCGCCATGCCTGAAAAAACCTGCGCCAACAGCTGCAAATGACGCCCCTGTTCACCAACTCTGGCGGTTCACATGAAACCGCGCATGAGCCGCCGTGCCGCCGCCGCCCCGGCCAATAAGCTATAATGCCCGCCTCTCCAACGACAGGAAATTCCATGCGATTTGCCCTCACCTGCCTGCTTGCCCTCAGCCTGTGCGGCTGCGGCAGCGCCCCCTTCCTCTACAAAACCGACGTCGTACAAGGCAATGTCTTCTCCGATGACGAAATCGCCCGCATCCAGCCCGGCATGAGCCGCGCCGAAGTCGAGCGCATCCTCGGCACACCGCAGCTGGTCGATCCCTTCCACAAAGACCGCGCCAACTACCTCTACCGCTACTTCGCCGGCGACAGCAAGCGCACCTACAGCCGCCGCCTCGTCGTCTATTACAGCGCCGCCGACACCGTCGCCCACGTCGAACAACAAAACATCACCGCAACAAAATAAAGGAACACATCATGATAGACAGCAAACTGCTGCGCCAGGACGCCGCCGCCATCGCCGCGCGCCTGCAAAGCCGTGGCTACACCTTCCCGCTGGACGAATACCAACGCCTGGAAGACGCGCGCAAAACCGCGCAAGTCAAAGCCGAACAACTACAAGCGACGCGCAACAGCCTCTCCGCGCAAATCGGCCAGGCGAAGAAAAACGGCGAGAATGCCGACGCGCTGATGGCGCAAGTCGCCGCGCTGGACAGCGAACAAAAAGACAGCGAACAACAATACGCCGAAATCCAAAACGCCCTGGACGCGCTGCTGGCCACCGTACCCAACCCGCCGCACGAAAGCGTCCCCGTCGGCAAAGACGAAGACGACAACCTCGAAGTGCGCCGCTGGGGCACGCCGCGCGTCTTTGACTTCCCGCCAAAAGAACACGCCGACCTCGAAAACATCGGGCTGGATTTCGATGCGGGCGCGAAACTTGCGGGCGCGCGCTTTACCGTGCTGCGCGGCGACCTCGCCCGCCTGCACCGCGCCATCGCCCAATTCATGCTCGACACCCACACCCGCGACGAAGGCTACACCGAAATGTACGTGCCGTACCTTGCCAACGCGCAGGCGCTGTTCGGCACCGGACAACTGCCCAAATTTGAAGAAGATCTGTTCAAAACTGCGCTGGGCGAGCGCCACTTCTACCTCATCCCGACCTCGGAAGTCAGCCTGACCAACCTCGTCGCCGACAGCGTCCTCGAAGAAGCCGACCTGCCGCTCTACTACACCGCGCACACCCCCTGCTTCCGCTCCGAAGCGGGCTCGCACGGGCGCGACGTGCGCGGCATGATCCGCCAGCACCAGTTCGACAAAGTAGAAATGGTAAAAATCGTCGCCCCGGAAACCAGCTACGACGAACTGGAAAAACTCACCGCCAACGCGGAAAACATCCTGCAAAAACTGAACCTGCCCTACCGCGTCGTGCTGCTCTGCACCGGCGACATGGGCTTCTCCGCCGCCAAAACCTACGACCTCGAAGTCTGGCTGCCGGGACAGGGCAAATACCGCGAAATCAGCTCCTGCAGCAACTGCACCGACTTCCAGGCACGGCGCATGCAGGCGCGCTACCGCCCGAAAGACAGCAAAAAACCGCAGCCGGTGCATACGCTGAACGGCTCCGGCCTCGCCGTCGGCCGCACCCTCGTCGCCATCCTGGAGAACTACCAGAACGCCGACGGCAGCATCACCATTCCGGAAGCGCTCCTGCCCTACATGGGTGGCATCACCGAAATCCGGCCGCTGCGCTGAAACGCGCGACGAACCACAAACGCCACCTTCCGGTGGCGTTTTCATCAAGAAAAAAGCGCGATGCACCGCTTCCTCCGCCGCCTTGGCAAAACCCTCGCCGCCCTGCTTGCCGTGCTGCTTGCCTACCTGCTCGCCGCCTTTACCCTCGGCAGCATCGTTCTCACCCCCGAACGGCACGGCAGGCGCGACATCACCCTCTATCTGCTTGATAACGGCGTGCATACCGACCTCGCCCTGCCGCTTGCCAACGACACCTACGACTGGACGACGTTCATCCGCCCTGAAGACGCCCGCGATACCGCTTTCGCCCCCGCTTACGTCGCATTCGGTTGGGGCGACCGCGCCTTCTACCTCGAAACGCCGCACTGGCGCGACCTGAAAGCCACGACCGCCTGGAACGCCATCAGCGGACAAGGCGCGACCATCATCCATGCGACCTTCCTGCCGCCGCTGCGCGAAACCGCGCACAGCATCGCCATTCCCGTCAGCCGCGACGAATATCAGGCGCTCGTTGCCAGCATCCGCGACAGCTTCCGCTGGAGCGACGACGGTCGCGCCATCGCTATCGGCGGCCGTGCTTACGGCGACCACGACGCCTTCTACGAAGCGCGCGGCAGCTACAGCCTGTTCACTACCTGCAACACCTGGACGAATGCGCGCCTGAAAGCCGCCGGATTAACACACGTCCTCTGGACACCCTTTTCCGGCAGCCTGATGCGCGCCTACCGCTAAGCGCCTGTTCGATCCCGCGCGCATCGCGGCTGCCACGCGAATTCGAACAAGCGCTAAAAAAGCCGGATGCGAACATCCGGCTTTTTCTTGGGAGAAATATCTGGAGAGAAAGGCGGTCAGCGTTGCGAGCCGCCGAACGCGCCCTGGAAGTTTTCCGTCGGGTTGGCGTAATGGCCGACAATATCCTTGGCGTTGTCGCCGTAGAATGCGCCATTGACCGTGGTGTCGTTCGTCTTGCCGGTGAATTTGTTGCCGTCAATCGTGGCATCGAGCGAGCGCGGTACGAAATTGCTTTACTCCCCCGGTTTGGTGAAATCCAGCTTCAGTTTCTTGTCGGCGAAATTGGCATGCGCGAATAAAATGCCATTGCTGTATTCATTTTCGTCGCAATGCTGCACTGCCAGCGGCTCACCGCCTTGTATAGCCAGTTAATTGGCACACTGCAGATTAGGCAAATTTCTCCAAATGTGCCAGTAAATCCTTCGCGGCCTGCTCTGCGTGCGCCACCATTTTATCGTGATTGGCTCGTATCTCTTCTTCCGTGAAAAATTCCAGCGCATGAAAGGTGAACGGCGGCAGATATTCTGCGCCGATATAGTTGGCGATGATTTCAAACGGAATCAGCGTTTCAGCCAGCGTATGGCGGATTTTGCCCGTGTGCGAATAGTCTTGCGGCGGCGTGCCGTGCGATACAGCTAAACCCAATTTGCGGCCTTTGAACGCGGTGGCGGACGAACCGAACGCCCAGCCGTGCGTGAATACGCTGTCAAACCACTGTTTCAGCAGCGGCGGGCAGGAAAACCAATACACGGGAAACTGCAAAATCACGCTGCCGTGCGCTTCAATCAAGGCCTGCTCAGCGGCTACATCGATTTTGCCGTTAGGATAGGCAGCATAAAGTTCGTGCACGGTGTAGCGGTCCTCCTGCGCGGCAAGAGTGCGTGCCCAAGTGTGGTTCACGGTGGAGCGGGCAATATCGGGATGGGCGACGATGACAAGGGTCTTTTTCATGTGGATACCTTTCAATTTATATATCTAATTTATAGATATAATGGGTTAAAAAAACGGTTCACGGCAAAAAGTTACCGTGCAAATAAGCCAAAAATTCCGCCATGGTTTCAGGCCGGTAGAAGCAATACGTCCATTTTCCGGCACGCTCGGTGCGAATCAGCCCCGCGTCTTTCAACACAGTCAGATAGGTGGAGACAACAGATTGCGTCAGCCCCGTTTTTTCCACGATGGCATTCACGCACACACCGTCCACCACGCCCGTTTCTTCGGCGGTGGAAAGGCGTTCGGCGGCGAAATGCTGCTTAGGCATTTTCAGCCACAGCAGGATTTGCAGGCGGTGCTCGTTGGAGAGTGCTTTGAAAATGGCGTTTGCGTTCATGGGAGCATGATTATACAGACATATTTAGATTTTTCAATATTTATACTTTCAGGTAACCAATCGTTTAAATCGGCAGGTAGATTGATAAAACCAAATTGGCGTTATTGACGTGCACGACATCGCCGACATATTCCGCCGTGCCTTGCGTTGGTATATTGGTAGTCAAATGCCCCTGATGGAAGACGATATTATTGCCCTGATAAGTGAGTGCGCCATAGCGGGCATTGGAGCCGCGCGTTAATCCGGACACGAATTTTTTGTAAGAAGTGCCGCCCAGCGTCAAATTATCGACATTGGCAAGCCGCCCCGGTTTCATGCCTTCAATGACCAATGGCAATTCGACGCCATTAAAACTCAAGATATCCATACTGGGCGCGCTATTGGAAACGGAACCGCCAAATGCGCCTTGTTTGGCATTATAGGAACTCAAATGACGATAAACATTTTTCCCCGGCTGCGGATTGGGCGAAGGAAGATTCGGCGCGGGTTTGGGATCGGGAGTGAATTTAATATCGCCATCACTGCCGCCGCAACCGGCAAGCAGCATTGCAAGGCATATTCCGCTCATTATTTTGGCTGACATGGCTGTCTCCTGAAGATTAAAGATAAATGGCAGGCACGCGCAAACGTGTACGTGCCATGCGTATTATTGTTTGACGGGCAATGGGTTGCGTCAAGTTTGCACAATTCATAACGCCGTAAATTTCGGGATAAATACTTTATTTGTCTGTCGTATTTTTCCGCGTTACTAAAAACGGCATTCGGCGTTCAGATTCTTGTTATAACAATCCACACAAAGCCCTGTACGGTGTTGCGTCGCCTCGCCGTACAACCGCGTACTGCCTTCGGCGACGCGCCTTGTACAGCACTTTGTGTGAATTGCTATATTCCTGAAAGGCGCGGATTTCCATGCAGCAGTTTGCCGCCCAACCCGTTACAATGCCGCTTTTTCTTTCATTCAGGAGTCTTTCATGGCAGCAGAAGGAGCGGGCGAACTCGTCCGCGTGGTGTCTTTATTGGGCGCGGCGGTGGTCGCCGTGCCTCTTTTCAAACGGCTCGGCCTCGGCTCGGTACTCGGCTATCTCGCCGCCGGGCTTGCCATTGGCCCGTTCGGCCTGAAACTGGTTACCGATCCGCACGCCATCATTCATATCGCCGAATTTGGCGTGGTGATGTTTTTGTTCGTCATCGGGCTGGAGATGAAGCCCTCGCATTTGTGGGGGCTGCGCCGCCAGATATTCGGCCTCGGCAGCCTGCAAGTGGTGGTCTGCGCCATCCTCCTCACCGCCGTCGGGATGCTTTACGGCTTCCCGTGGCAGGTGAGTTTCATCAGCGCGGCGGGCTTCGTCCTCACCTCGACCGCCATCGTCATGCAGGTGTTGAACGAGCGCGGCGACATCGCCGCCCCGCGTGGGCAACGCATTGTCTCCATTCTCCTTTTTGAAGATTTGCTGATTGTGCCGCTGCTCGCCATCGTCGCCTTCCTCTCGCCGCTGGAGCCGGTCGGCGAAGCGGTACGGCCACTGTGGCAATCCGCCGCCATCGCCTTCGGCGCGCTTGCCGCGCTGGTCGTCGCCGGGCTGTTCGTGCTGAACCCACTCTTCCGCATCCTCGCCGCCACCCGCGCGCGCGAAGTGATGACTGCCGCCGCGCTGTTCGTCGTCCTCGGCGCGGCGCTGCTGATGGAAGCGGGCGGGCTTTCCATGGCGATGGGCGCGTTCGTCGCGGGTGTTCTCCTCTCCGAATCCTCCTTCCGCCATCAGCTGGAAGCGGATATTGAGCCCTTCCGTGGCCTGCTGCTCGGTCTCTTTTTCCTCGGCGTCGGCATGTCGCTCGATTTGGCCGTGGTCGCGCGTAACTGGTGGCTGGTTCTCTCCGGCGTGGCCGCGCTGATGGCGACCAAAGCGGCGTGCATCTACGCCGTCGCGCGTCTCGCCAAAAGCAGCCATGCCGACGCGCTCGACCGCGCGGTGATTATGGCGCAGGGCGGCGAGTTTGCGTTCGTCCTGTTCTCCGGCGCATTGGGCAAAGGGGTGATTGATGAAACGGTCAACGCCAATATGACGGCGATTGTCGTGCTCTCTATGGTATTTACGCCGCTGATGATTATTCTGCATAACCGTTTTGCGAAAGCTGAAGAAATGGAAACGCGCGCAGCCGATACCATCGAAGAACAAAATCCGATTCTGATAATTGGCATGGGCAGATTCGGCCAGCACATTCAAAGAATGATACAAATGAGCGGATACGGAACCACCATCATTGATTTGGATCCGAAGGTGGTTCAGAACTTTACCCAATACGGCGTCAAAACCCATTTTGGTGATGCCTCACGCCATGAATTGCTCATTGTCGCCGGGATTGAAAAAGCCTGCATGGCTGTCGTCGCCATTGATAACCGCGAACAGGCATTGCAAATTGTCCGCTTTGCCCGCGAGATTAACCCGAACATTAAAATCGTCGCCCGCGCCTTTGACCGCCTCCATACCTTTGCCCTCTATCAGGCAGGGGCGGATGACATTGTCCGCGAAGTATTCGATGCCTCTGTCCGCTCCGGTAAAGGCGCCCTGAAACTGCTCGGCATAAAAAGCGATATTGCCGACAAGATTGCCCATTACTACTTCCATACCGACCGACATGAAATGGTCGAACAGGCGCGGGTGCATGACCCGGCGCTGGGGCCATTCCAAAACCAGCAAATGATCGAAATCTCGCAAGCCTATGACATCAGAATGGCGAACGACATCGCCGCCATCCTGCGCGGTGAAAATGTTGCCCCCGTCGGCAGCGACAACGACACCGACGACGCATAAACCGCACCACCCTCCACCACAAAAAACAAAAAAGGAACCCGTCATGAAGCACAAAACCCCTGCGGCGCTTGCCGCCTGGAACCTCTACCCGCTGACACGCGACCCGGCGATTATCGCCTTTCTCGTGAAAAACGACGGCGACGACATCCTCGCGCAAGCGCGCGATCTGCTCGAGCAAAGCTGGCAGGGCGGGGCTGACCCGGCGCTGGCCACCGCGCTGCAAAGCCGCCTGATTGACTACCTCTGGGAGAAAAACGACGACGAAAACGGCGAACAGGGCGCGATTGAGCTGCTCTCGGCGCTGGAGGCTCTGTGCCGCGACCTGCTCGCAGGCGGCAACCGTGCGCAAAAGGCGGCGGAAAACGCGCTGGATTACCGCCTGAATTATCTGGCGGAAAGCGGCGATGCTGCCGCGCTCGCCGAAGTGCAGCGCCAACTGCAAGAGCAGCGCGCGACGCTCGCCAAGAGCAGCGGCAAAGCCATCGCGCTCGGCAGCGATCAGGAAGCGCTACTCACCGTGTTGGGTGCGGCGCGTTAAATGTTCGCGTTGGTAGGGCAGTGAAAGAAAAACCCCGCAGTAGCGGGGTTTTTTGTGGGTGCGGGTGTTATCGCGCGGGGCGGAATTGTAGTTCGATGCCGTCGCCGCTGATGGTGAGTTGGTCGCCTTCGCGCTTCAGGTTGTTGACGACGCGCATCGCTTCCAAATAGTCGCTTTCAAGGCGCATCGCTTCCATCGGTCCTGCCATGAGGGTGGTGGTCGGCGGTTCGTCCGGGTGTTCGATGGTGTTGCCGCGGATTTTTACCGGCACGCGGTAGTGGTTGATGGCGGAGATGCCGGTGAAGGCGTCTTTGTCTTGTTTGAGGGTGATTTTGCCGTCTTGGACGTTTAGGGTTTTGCCTTTGACTTGTCCGGCAACGAGTATCCATTCGCCGCCGTGTTGCGGGCTGTTGCCGTGGTCGTCGGTAATTTTCAGGGCGTCAGAAGCGCCGCTTTGGCAGGCGGCAAGCAGGAGCGCGGTCATGAGGCCGACGGTTTGGCTGGTTTTTTTCATGGCGTTTTTCCTTGGTTGTTATGCAGATGGCGTTTGACCGCTTCTTGCGGGCTTTCGTTTTTGTCTGTTTCAGCGGGTGCGGGTTTGGCAGGCGCTGCTGTTTTTGCAGGCTCTGCGGCAGCGGGTTTGGCAGGCGGCGTTGTTTTTGCGGGTTCTGCAGCGGCAGCGGGTTTAGCGGGCGCTGTTGTTTTTGCGGGTTCTGCGGCGGCGGGTTTGGCGGGCGGTGTTGCTTTGGCGGGTTCTGCAGCGGCGGGTTTGGCGGGCGGTGTTGTTTTTGCGGGTTCTGCAGCGGCCGGTTTGGCGGGTGTTTCGGCTTGGGGCGTCTCTATCGGCGCAGCTTTGTCGTTTTCCTGGTTCTGCGCGAGGTAGGCGAGGGTGACGCTTTTGCCTTGGCGTTTTTCGATTTGTTTTTGCAGGCTTTCTTTGTCCATCAGGGCGCGGGCGCCAGCGCTCAGGTGGTTATAGACGTTTTTGTAGCTGTCGGTGAGCTGGTCCACCGCGTCGGCGGTTTTGGCGAAGTGGTTGCTGACGTTGTTGCGGTAGTCGGCGAAGGTTTTTTTCAGCGCTTCGTATTCTTTGCGCAGCGCCTCGCTTTCTTCTTGCAGGTGTTCTGCGTTGCTTTGGTTGGTGTTTTTGATAATCCAGACGAGGACGGCGCCGATGAAGAAGCCGGCGGCTGCGGCGATGATGATGTTTTGGTCCATAGGGTGCTCCGGTTAGGGTTTGTCGGGATTATAGGGTTATTTCGCCGCCACGGCTTTGAAGGTCAAGGTTTGGTCATCATCGGCGAGGTGCAGCGCTTTGCCGAGGGCGCGGTCTTCGATGACGGCCTGGACGAGGGTTTCGTCCGCGCTGTGACCGTAGTCCAGCAGGGTGCCGACGTGTTTGTTTTTGGCGTCGTAGAGCGCGCGCTGACCGCTGGCAAGGGCGGGAACGCGGGCGGTGGCGAGGTGGCGGTGGTTTTTGTGTTGGGCGAGCGCTTCGTGGCCAATGTAGCCGCTTTTGTCGCGACTGAAGCCGCCGAGGGCTTCGAGGTTGAGCGCTTGCGGCAGGATGTGTCCGGCGCTGTCGGCGTAGATTTCCGGGATACCCGCGCGGATGCGGGCGGCGTACCAGGCTTCGGCGGGCAGGGCGTCTGCCTGCGGCTGTTCGCTGATAAAGGGGATGACGCCGGGGACGCCGCCGATGAGGGTTTTGTCGGCAGCGGTAATCAGGCGCTGTTCGGTACTGGGGTTGTCGCCTGCAAGTGCGCCGAAGTGCAGCGGGGTTTCTGCGATTTGCACTTCGCGGCCGTCGATGTTTTCGCGGGTTTGCGCAAGGAAGGCGGGGGCGGCCGAGCGTGGCAGGCGCAGCAGGACGCCGTCTGCCCAGGGGAATATCCAGAGGACGGCGAGTACTTTGCCGTGCGGGTCGCAGCAGGCGGCGTAGGTCCAGCGTCCTGCGGCGAGGGCGTTCATGTCGCAGGTGAGTTGGTCTTGCAGGAAGGCGCCGGCGTCTATGCCGGTGGCTTTGAGGATGAGGGTGTCGTCTTTCATGTTGTGTGCCTCGCGGATGGATGCACGGCGGGGTATCGCCGTGTTTCGCTGTGCGTTGATATGTGTGAATATTTGTGATTCGCGCGGTGATATTGTAGCATTCTGCGCTTTGTTAAAAAACTGGAAAGGTTTGGAGGGTTTTATGGACGCAAGGTTGGCCTGGCTGTCGCGCCGCGGTATTAAGGAGCTGGATTTGGTGCTGCAAGGTTTTTTGCAGGATGGTTATGCGGATGCGACCGCAGCGGAGCAGCAGGCGTTTGCCGCGCTGTTGGAGTATCAGGATCCGGAGATTCTTGACCGTATTTTTCATGGGGTCGAGGATGAGGACGCGGCGATTGCCGCGCTGGTGCAGCGTCTGCGGGCAGGGGGGGCATGAAAAACCGCGCGGGGTGAGCGCGCGGTTTTTGCGGATGGCGGCGTTTAGCGGTCTTGTCCGAGACGCGGGATGACGCTGTCGCTGCTGTCGGCGATGAGGCCGGTTTCCAGGTAAAGCGCCAGTTTGTCGCGGCTGTCGCTGATGTCGAGGTTGCGCATGGTCAGCTGGCCGATGCGGTCGGCCGGAGTGAAGGCGGCGTTTTCGACTTTTTCCATGGAGAGGCGATCCGGCGCGTAGGTGAGGTTCGGCGATTCGGTGTTCAAGATGCTGTAGTCGTTGCCACGGCGCAGTTCGAGGGTGACTTCGCCGGTGATGGCTTTGGCTACCCAGCGTTGCGCGGTTTCGCGCAGCATCAGTGCTTGCGGGTCGAACCAGCGGCCTTGGTAAAGGAGGCGACCGAGGCGGATGCCGTTGATGCGGTATTGTTCGATGGTGTCTTCGTTGTGGATGCCGGTGACGAGGCGTTCGTAGGCGATGTGCAGGAGCGCCATGCCGGGGGCTTCGTAGATGCCGCGGCTTTTGGCCTCGATGATGCGGTTTTCGATTTGGTCGCTCATGCCGAGGCCGTGCCGCCCGCCGATGCGGTTTGCTTCCAGCATCAGCTCGACCGGGTCGGCGTATTCGCGGCCGTTCAGCGCGACCGGCACGCCTTCGGCAAAGCGCACCCGCACTTCTTCCGGAGCGATGGCGACGTCTTCCCGCCAAAAGGCCACGCCCATGATGGGGGCGACGATGCGGATGCTGCTGTTCAGGTATTCGAGGTCTTTGGCTTCGTGGGTGGCGCCTAACAGGTTGGAGTCGGTGGAGTAGGCTTTTTCCGCGCTCATTTTGTAGTCGAAGCCGTTGTCGTTCAGAAATTGTGACATTTCCGCGCGGCCGCCCAGTTCGTCGATAAAGCGCTGGTCCAGCCAGGGTTTGTAGATTTTCAGGTGCGGATTGGTCATGAGGCCGTAGCGGTAGAAGCGCTCAATGTCGTTGCCCTTGTAGGTGCTGCCGTCGCCCCAGATGTTCACGTCGTCTTCCTGCATCGCCGCGACCAGCATGGTGCCGGTGACGGCGCGGCCGAGCGGGGTGGTGTTGAAGTAGGTCAGCCCGCCGGTTGAGACGTGAAAGGCGCCGCACTGGATGGCGTGGATGCCTTCGCGCACCAGCTGCGTGCGGCAATCGACGAGGCGCGCCCGCTCCGCACCGTAGCGGCGCGCTTTTTCCGGAATGGCGTCGTAATCGCTTTCGTCCGGCTGGCCGAGGTTGGCGGTGTAGGCGAAGGGGCGTGCGCCTTTTTGTTTCATCCACAAGAGGGCGGCGGAGGTGTCAAGGCCGCCAGAGAAGGCGATGCCGACTTTTTCGCCGACGGGCAGGTTTTGCAGAATGGTCGCTTGGCTCATGAGTGGCTCCATGGAAGGGTGAAAAGGGCGATATTTTAGCGTTTCTGTCGCACGGGCGCTGCGCGGGCATAAAAATACGGGCGACATTGCTGTCGCCCGCTGTTGTGGTTCAAGGTGTTTAGTTCACAGGGCAGCGCGCCGGGATGTATTTCGTCGGCACGCGTGCGCGGCAGCGCCAATCCAGCGCCCCATTAGGGATTTGGTAAAGCTCAAACAGGATACTGCTGTCTTGCAAACCGTCCTGTGCATTCTGGTTGAAGCGCAGTTCAATGCTGTTTTCCGGCACAATCTTTATGTCGTAATAGTCGCCTTCGCGCGCAAACGAAGGCACGGTATCGGGGAAGGTCTGGTTGGCGCGCATATAGTCCATGACGCTATTGCCTGCCTTGGTGAGCTCCACATACGCGGCTTCAGCCTGTTTTTGTGCCTGATAGTCGTCGTAAAACGGCTTGCCGGAAAAGAAGCCGATGAGTAATGCCAACGCCAGCATGATTAAAAAGACCATGGAGCGCCCCATCGAGAGAAAGCGAGTGCGGGTAGCGACGCTCTTTTCCCATTCTTCCAGCTCCAGCGTCATCTGGTTGTAACGTGCCTTTTGCGCGTTACGCAGTGCCTGCTCGCTGCCGTATTCCCTGCCGCTGACATCGACAAAGGTTTGTTTTTTCGGTTCTTCCCTGGATTTGATGGCGACGTAATAATCACCACGCAGCGCCGCGTCCAGCCCCAGTTCGTCATCATAAGCAGCACGTTTCTGCGGCTCGGACAGGGTCGCGGCAATCGTGTTGATGGTCGCGCTGTAATTGCCAGCGGCGTCCTTCTGGCGCAAGGCGGCGATTGCCTGGTTGATTTCCTGAATGCCAGCGGTCGTTTTGATGCCCAAGATGCGGTAATAATTGTGTATCGCAGCCATAAAATTTTCCTTGAAGAATCGTGGCGAACTCCCTGATAAACAACACAGGTTTTGGTCCTTGCCTGCCACGGTGAGTCATGCGGACGTTACTATGTCGTTTCAAAATTGTAATAAAGCACCCGCCAAAAAGCAAAACATTTTTTACTCATGATGTTACAGCGCTTCACCCATCGCATCGTTGGCGCGTTCGGCGTCGCGCAACACATCCAGCGGCACCCGCCCTTCCACCTGCGCGCCGCAACCATCGGCACTCGCCGACAGCGTGCTGCACGACATTATGAAATCGAACCCCTCCAGCACCGGCTGCTCGCGCGGCTGTCCGTAGCTGCCGTATTCCTGCGCGCCGTGTGCCGTGAGCAGTTCATTAAAGAAAGCGGCAAAGCGTGGCATGAGCGGCGCGTTCGCCCGCTGGCGGAAACCTGCGGACGGTAACAGCGCCTGCAAATCGTCAGGCAACCACGCGGCGATGCGCTCGCCCTGGCCGAAATACCAAAAGCGGCGACTGGTCAGCGCGTGCCTGCCTTCTTCCACATCGCGGGCGAAATCGGCGGCAATATGCCCCGACCACGACGGCAGCGGATTGCGCCCCTGCGGCGGGAAAATAGCATCCGCCGCATCCAGCACATTGCGCGGCACGCGGCGGCGCTCGCCTGTGCGGCATTGCGCGCTGTAATCCATCCACGGCAGCACCGCATCGACGACCAGGGCGAACACCATCCGCACCCGACCATCCTCGTCGGCAAGCCCCAGTAACACATCATCCACCTGCGCCTGCGCCCGCACCTGCGGCTGCGTCAGAGCAAACGACGCCAGACCGTCGCGGACAAACGGCGCACAGCCGCCGTCAAAAAACACCGGAAACGAAAACAGGCGGGCGTGGGGCGCAAAAGTGAACATAAACAAAACCTCCATAACAAGAACGGCGGCATTCTACGCGCCAGCCGGTAAAAAAGCCCGTACAATGCCCGGCGAAAACCAAAACCCAGACAACCCGATGGACATCGCCGAAAAACTCAAACAATACCTCGAAACCCTTGCGACCCGTGGCCTAAGTGGCGCACTCAATCCCGGCGCGACCGAAGCCGACCTGAAAAACTTCGAAAGCGAACACGGCATCCGCCTGCCGGAAACCCTGGCAGACGTCTATCGTGCCTTTAACGGCCAAATCCACGACCGCATCCCGCCGGGCGAACCGCGCTGGCTGGCGCTGGACGAAATCTACGGCAAACAACAAGAATGGCGCGAATTCTGCGAAACCTACTACGGCAACCACTGGCCGCAAGTGCGCCTGCCGCGCATTGACGCCGAAGGAAAAGCGAAAAACACCCTTTATAACCCCTTCTGGATACCCTTCATGGCGGACAACGAAGGCTTCTACTGCCTGGACTACGACCCCGAGCCCAATGGCAACAGCGGGCAAGTCCTCTACGCGCAAATCAACACCGAGCCGGAAAACAGCGACATCATCCACCTCGAAGACAGCTTCAGCCAGTGGTTTGACAACCACGCGCACGCGCTCACCGCCAACCGCCGTGCCGTCGGCCTCACCACCCTGCTGGACGAATACCTCGCCTGGCAAAAAGCCAACCCCGCCCTGCCGCTCAACCCGCCAGCCAACCCGAACGACATCCGCATCACAGAACACCTGCACGGCATCCGTTTCCCGGCGAACCTCAAGAAAATCTGGAACATTTACAACGGCTACAGCGCGCAGACCGCAGAAGGCGAACGCTGGATCGGCCACCACGACATCAGCGCCGTCCAGCAAGAATGGCAACACAAACTGCAAGAGCGTCTCGGCAGTGACCCCGAAACCACCCCGCGTCCGGACGCCGACGAATCGCCGCAGACCCAGCCGAACTACATCCACCCGCTGTGGCTGCCCATCTACCAAAGCGGCGACATCCTCATCGCGCTGGACTACGCGCCGGGCGAAGAAGGCAGCGAAGGCCAGCCGCTGGTTATCTACAACACCGCCGACTACGAAATCCTCGCCGAATACGACACCTTCGACGAATGGCTCTACACCTACCTCAGCTACCAACTCTACCCGGAAGACGACCTGCCGGCGCACATCAGTGCCGCCAGCGCCAGCTACCGCCAAGAAATCATCGCGCATATCGAAAAACACCTCGGCCCCATCAGCGCCACCTTCCGCCGCGAAGACAGCGACAGCCCGGTCGATCTCCTCTGGTTGCGCCCCAGCGCCAACCGTCCGTATCACACCCTCGTCACCCTCGGCCTCTCCGACCGGCCGATGGACATCCCGGACAGCGTCCCGCAAAAAACCATGGGCGAGCGCGCCGAGCTGATGATCATGCTGCCGCCCGAATGGAACATCAGTCCGGACAACCTCAATAGCGAACAAGGCTATTGGCCGATTGCCTGGCTGACCATGCTCGCCGACTTCGCGCGCACGCCCGGCAACTGGCTGGGCACCGGTTACGTCTTCCCCAACGGCGACCCGATGACAGAAATCGCCGACACCCCGTTTAGCGGCGTCCTTGTGCTGCCGCCATTTGTCAGCCACCCGCACGAATATTACGCCTTCCACAGCCGCGACGGCACGCGCCTGAACCTCTACGCGCTCATCCCGCTCTACCCCGGCGAAATCGACCTCAAAAGCGAACAGGGGCTGGACGTCTTGCTCGAACACTTCGACAAAACCGGCATCAACAGTGAAGTCGTTGATATTCACCGCAAGGACAGCAGCCGTTAAATATCCTGCCAGACGGCAAAGTGCGCTTCGGCGCACTTTTTTGTGCCGCGCAGCGTAAAGCGCGGGCGGCTCGATGAATTTTGCGTAGCCTTCAGCCAAGCTGCGGCTAATCCACCGCGCCTGCTTTTGCGGGTACAATCCGCCCCGTCAGCGACTGCGGTCGCGTTTTTTTGTTTTCATGAGGTTTTTGATGAATAGTCAGTCTGGCCGCGCAGGAATGCGGTTTTTGGTTTTTTTGGTCATTGTTGCCGCTGCGGGTTATGCCTGGTGGCATTTCCGCGACAAGCCCGATGAGGCGGGCGCCATCAAGTTCATCACCGCCGAGGTGAAGTCCGGTGATGTGGCGCAGACGGTGCTGGCAAGCGGTTCGCTGCAGCCGTTCAAGTCGGTCAAGGTTGGCGCGCAGGTGTCCGGCGAGATTAGCGCGTTGTTCGTCCAGGTCGGCGACAAGGTGAAGGCGGGCGACCGCATCGCCGAGATTGATGCGAGTACGCAGCAGAATACGCGCGATAGTGCCGCAGCCGCACTGGCTTCCAGCAAGGCGGCGCTGTCTGCGGCGCAGGCGAAGTTGCGCGAGGCGCAGCAGAATTTCAACCGTCAGCAGGAGCTGGTGAAGAAGGGCGCGGCGGCGCGCGAGTCGCTGGATGCGGCGCAGGCGTCGTTGAAGTCGGCGCAGAGTGCGGTGGAGCAGGCAAAAGCCGATATTCGCAAGAGTCAGCTGGAGCTGGACAACGCGGGCTTGCGGCTGGGTTATACGAGTGTGACCGCGCCGATGGACGGCGTGGTGATTTCGGTCGCGGTCGAGAAGGGGCAGACGGTAAACGCGGTGCAGGACAGCCCGACGCTGGTGACGCTCGCGCAGACGAATACGATGACGGTCGAGGCGGAGATTGCCGAGGCGGATGTGGGCGCGGTGCAGCCCGGCATGGCGGCGTATTTCACCCTGCTTGGTGCGGACAAGACGCGCTTTGAGGGTAAGTTGAAATCCATCGACCCGGCGCCGCTGGCGACTTCCAAGAATACGACCAGCGCCAGCAGCAGCTCGAACGATACCGCCGTTTATTATTACGGCAAGATGGATGTACCGAACCCCGACGGCAAGCTGCGCATCGGTATGACGGCGAATATGGTGATTAACGTGCGCGAGGCGAAGGGCGTGCTGACGATTCCGATGACCGCGCTGCAAACGAATGCGCAGGGCGAGGACGAGGTGCAGGTGATGGCGGCAGATGGCAAGCCGCAGCCGCGCGTGGTCAAGCTCGGCATCAATGACGGCGTCAATACGGAAGTCGTGACGGGGCTGAAGGCGGGCGAGCAGGTGGTGGTCAGTAGCGGCACCGGCGAGGGCAGCATCCCGATGGGGCCGGGAGGGCCGTTCTGATGAGCGGGCCGATTATCCGCATCCGCAACCTCTACCGCCGTTTCAAAAGCGGCGAGAGCGAGGTGACGATTCTCAAAGGCCTCAATCTCGACATTGAAGCGGGGGAAATGGTCGCCATCATCGGCCAGTCCGGCTCCGGCAAATCGACGCTGATGAACATCCTCGGCTGTCTCGACCGCCCCAGCGACGGCGAGTATTTCATCAACGGCAAGAACGCCACCGACCTCTCGCCGCAGGAACGCGCCGCCTTGCGCCGCGAAAACATCGGCTTCATCTTCCAGCGCTACCACCTGCTCGCCGACCTCAAGGCCTGGGAAAACGTCGCCATTCCCGCCATTTACGCTGGCACGGCGGCGGATGAGCGCGAAGCGCGCGCCAAGGCGCTTTTGACCCGACTTGGCCTCGGCGACCGCACCGAACACAAGCCCGCGCAACTCTCCGGCGGGCAACAGCAGCGCGTCTCCATCGCCCGCGCGCTGATGAACGGCGGGCAAATCATCTTCGCCGACGAACCCACCGGCGCGCTCGACAGCCACAGCGGCGAAGAAGTGATGAAAATCCTTGGCGAACTGCACCAGGAAGGCCACACCATCATTCTGGTAACGCACGACCGCCACATCGCCGACCACGCCGACCGCATCATCGAAATCAAGGACGGCGAAATCATCGACGACCGCCGTCAAGATACAGGCGATGCTGCCAGCAGCAAACGCGCCGCCGCCCCTGCCGTCAAAAAAACCGTCTTCGGCGCGGCCGGGCGCATCACCTCTGCCATCAGCATGGCGTGGCGCGCCATCCTCGGCCACAAACTGCGCGCCTTTCTCACCATGCTCGGCATCATCATCGGCATCGCTTCCGTCGTCAGCGTCGTCGCCCTCGGACAGGGCGCACAACAACAAGTGCTGGAAAACATCAGCGACCTCGGCTCCAACACCATCCAGATTTTCCCGGGCAAATTCGGCGACCGCCGCGCCGGGCGCATCCGCACCCTCGTCCCCTCGGACGCGGTCATCCTCGCCAAACAAGACTTCATCGACAGCGCCACCCCGGTGGTCAATGCCAGCGCCACCGTGCGCCACGACAACAAAGAACTCACCGGCGAAGTTACCGGCGCGGGCGAACAATACTTCCAGGTGCAGAACCTGCCCATCGTCGCCGGACGCAGCTTCAACCAAAAAGACATCGACGACTACGCCGCCGTCGCTATCCTCGACCAAAAAGGCGCGCAGAACCTCTTTAACGCCAGCGCCGCGAACGGCTACGCGGGCGCGCTCGGCCAGGTCATCCTGCTGCGCAACACCCCGGTGCGCATCATCGGCATCGTTGATACCAGCAGCCAAAGCCGCTTTGAAGTCGGCAACAACATCAGCGTCTACATGCCCTACACCGCGGCGATGAACCGCCTGCTCGGCCGTAGCAGCGTCTCCAGCATCATCCTGCGCATCAGCGACAGCGCCAACCCGGCGGTCGCCGAAGACGCCATCACCCGCATCCTCACCCGCCGCCACGGCAGCCAGGACTTCTCGCTCTTTAACAGCGACAGCCTGCGCAAAGCCATCTCGCAAAGCGTCCAGGTCTTCTCCATCCTCATCTCCTCCATCGCCGTCATCTCGCTGGTTGTCGGCGGCATCGGCGTGATGAACATCATGCTCGTCTCCGTCACCGAGCGCACCCAGGAAATCGGCATCCGCATGGCAGTCGGCGCGCGCCAGGGCGACATCATGATGCAATTCCTCATCGAGGCGCTGATGCTCTGCCTCTTGGGCGGCGCGATTGGCGTCGGCCTCGCCTACGGCTTCGGCTGGGTGATGAACAACACCGGGAGCGCCGCGCCAAGCGGCGGCGAACAGGCGGCATTCAAACTCGTCTACTCCACCGCCTCGACCATCGCCGCCGTCATTTGCGCCAGCGGCATCGGCCTGCTCTTTGGCTTCCTGCCGGCGCGCAACGCCGCCCGCCTCGACCCGGTAGAAGCCCTGAGCCGCGAATAACAAACACCCGCAGAACCGTAGGGTGGGGCTTGCCCCACCACTCGCACAAATGCCGTAGGTTGGATAAGACGAAGCCCCAACCCACAACCGCACAACAAAAGGACACCATGAACGCCAAACCGCTCCTCCTCGCCGCCCTCCTCGGCGGCTGTGCCACCACCCCGCACAACCTGCAACAAGACCTCGCGCAAAGCGCCATACCCAGCGCCTGGATGTTCCAAAACAGCGACCGCGCCGCAAACAGCCACCGCGAATGGTGGCGCGACTACGGCAGCGCCGCGCTCGACCAACTCATCACGCGCGGCCTTGCCCACAACCAAAACCTCGCCGCCGCCGGTTACGCCTGGCAAAAAAGCCGCATCGCGCTGGAAAACAGCGACGTCAACCGGGGCGCCGACTACAGCGGCGGCGTGAACGCCAGCGCCGGGCGCAACCTCAGCCACGGCGGCCACAGCAACCAAAACTACGGCAGCAGCCTCGGCATCAACTACCAGGCCGACCTCTGGGGCAAACTGCGCCTTGCCAGCGACAACGCAGCCTGGGAAAGCCAGGCCACCGCCGAAGACCTGCTCGCCACCCGCTTAAGCCTCATCGGCGACATCATCAACCAATACCTGCAAATCGCTTCACTCAACGACCAACTGGCGCTGAACGCCGCCTACCGCAAAAACGCCGCGCAAACCCTCGACCTCACCCGCACCAAAGTCCACGCCGGCAGCGCCAGCCCGCTCGACCTGCGCGAAGCCGAACAAAACCGCACCAACCTTGACGCCAACCGCGACCGCCTCGAAAACCAGCGCCAGCAAGCCGAAACCACCCTCGCCAGCCTGCTGGGCGCACCGGTCAGCCGCGTCATCAACCAAGAGCCAAGCCTGAAAACACTGACCGTGCCTGCCATCGACAGCGGCATCCCGGCGCATCTCCTCGCACAGCGCCCCGACCTGCGCGCCGCCCAATACCGCCTGCAACAAAACCTCGGCAACATCGCCATCGCCGAGCGCGACTACTACCCCGACCTCACCCTCGGCGCGAACCTCGGCACCAGCGCCAACCGCCTGCTCGAACTGCTGCACAACCCCATCGGTGCCATCAGCGCCAACATCACCCTGCCCTTCCTGAACGCGCACAAAAAAGAACTGGCGCGCCGCGAAGCCGAAACCAGCTACCAACAAAACCTCGCCAACTACCGCCAGACCCTCTACCGCGCCCTCGGCGAAACCCAAAACGCCATCCTCAACCTCAAACAAAGCCAGGACGAAGCGCGCCACCTGCAAGAACGCCTGGCGCAGGCGAAAGACATCGAAAACCTCACCCGCATCCGCTACCAAGCGGGCGCGGCGAGCCTGCAAGACGTGCTGGACAAAGAAAACGCCACCCGCGGCGTGGAAGAAAGCCTGCTAACCAACCGCTACGAACAACTCACGCGCAGCCTGACCCTGCACCTTGCCCTCGGTGGCAACCTGCAAGACAACGAAGCCGCCCGCCCGCAGCCTTCCCCCACCGCACGGGAGGGCGAGTAGAAAGCGTAGGGTGGGGCTTGCCCCACCAGCACGGCGCGCCTAAAGAAAACCCCGCCATAGCGGGGTTTTTTCGTGAGTTTCATACGAAACCATCGCCGCGCGGCTTGCGCGCGTGAGCGTCAGAAATAGCGCAACCACAGATAAACATGCGACATCAGGATCGTCATGAGCATCAGCGGGAAGGCATATTTGGCGAATTGCACCATGCCGATCGGCTGCTTGGCTTTTTCGGCAAAGGCGGCGACGGTGAGGTTGGCGCTGGCGCCAATCAGTGTGCCGTTACCGCCGAGACAGGCGCCGAGGGCGAGCGCCCACCACACCGGTTCAAAAGTTTCCGGCGGGATGCCCTGTCCGGCCGATTGCAGGAGCGGAATCATGGTGGCGACGAAGGGGATGTTGTCCAATACGGAAGAAAGCAGCGCCGAAACCCAGAGCACGGCGTAGGCCATTTTCGGCACGTTGCCGTCGGTGGCGGCGATGAGTTTCGCGCCCATCACTTCCAACAGGCCGCTGTGCTCGACCGCGCCGACGATGATGAACAGCCCCATGAAGAAGAAGATGGTGATCCATTCGACTTCGGTGAAGGCGTGATGCACGTTTTCGCTTTGTTTGTCGGCCGGTTGCCGCCCGTAAGCAAGCATCATCAGCAGGGCGGCGCCGGAGAGGGCGACGGTGCCGGGTTCGATGTGCAGCGGGTGACCGGCGAAGAAACCGAGGAGGACGAGCGCAAAGACGAAACCGCATTTTTTCAGCAGGCTGACGTCGGTAATGGCTTCTCTCTCGTCAAAGCGCATGATGCTGGCGCGGGCGCGCAGCGTGGTTTTCAGGCCACGGCGCTGCGTCAGCCACAGCATCGCGCACACGGCGATGAGGATGAGCACGGCGATCGGCGTCAGGTGGTAGATGAACTCGGCGAAGCTGAGGCCGTTTTTCGAGCCGATGATAATGTTGGGCGGGTCGCCGATGAGGGTCGCGGTACCGCCGATGTTTGAGGCAACGATGGTCGCAAACAGATAAGGGAAGGCGCGCACCCGCAGCTGCTCGGTAATCAGTAACGTAATCGGCGTGACCAGCAGCACAGTGGTGACGTTATCGAGGAGCGCCGAAAACAGCGCGGTAATGCCGGTCAGCATCAGCATGATGCCGATGGGGTCGGCGCGCACCCACTTCGCCGAGCGGATGGCAACATATTGAAACACCCCGGTTTTGGCGGTGATGTTCACCATCATCATCATGCCGGTGAGCAGCCAGAGCGTGTTGAAATCCACCGCACGCAGCGCCTGCTCCTGATTGAGCAGGCCGCAATAAATCATCAGCATCGCGCCGAACAGGGCGATGACAGCGCGGTTTAACTTCTCCAAAATCAGGATGATATAGACAATAACGAGGATGATGCCGGAGAGCCACATCGGGTTCAGGCCGAAAATCGCGTGTGCGTTCATGGAATTATCCTTTGGCGCCCTGAATATGGTCGAGAATGCCGTTGATACTGACCACGCCAAGGAAGCGGCGCCCGCCTTTTTCAACGATGATGGCGTGGCTATGGTATTGGTAAATCAGGTAAAGCGCCTCCATCAGGCTGGTTTCCGGATAAAGCAGCGGAATGTTTTCGGTGACGAGGTGGTCGGTAATCGGCTCTTGCCCGCGCTCACGCAGGCGGCTGCGTAATTCTTCGACCGTCGTCTTCATAAAATCCAGCTCCGGCAGTTTCTTGCCGCGCGCCGGATTGGCGGTAATGCCGCGCGGCAAAAGCAACTCAATCAGGCTCATGCTGCTGAAAATGCCGACAAAATCCCCCGCATCGTCCACTACCGGAAAATAGCGCACCCCACGGTGGTGAATGACCTCAAACGCCTCGGCGATGGTCATCGCCGGATGCAGCGTCAGCGGATGGTCAATCATGATGTCCCGACAGGTGTAATTCATAAGGCCCCCATATGTGAATGCTAAAAATGTTTTAACACTTCGCATTGTAGCGTGAATTTTCACGGAAAAAAGCGGGGCGACGGTCTTTTTTTGTGGATTTTTTCGCATTTTCTGGATAAACAACAAAATATTACAGTGTAAAAAACCACAAAACCACAGATAAATGCGCGTTTTCACACCACCAAGCACCAGTCGGTTGATGATGATTGCGTTGCGCTAAGGCACGTAACGCCGTATGAGGCTTTAGGGCGTGTTGACAATCCAGTGAACGAGCCCCTCTCTCGCTACGCGAGCAATGCTTGTCCCTCTGGGACACGTAGCGCTCGCGAAGCGACAAGTATTGCTTGCGCAGCAAGAGAGAGGGGTTGGGGTGAGGGCAGCAATCAATTGAAAAACAGGAATTTTGGTTCATCAATGATTGCTCACCCCCTCCCTGGGTTCCCATGAAAAAGGCATCCGCCTTTTTCATGGGGAGCCCCAACCCTCCCCCGGGCCCCATGCAAAATGCGGACGCATTTTGCATGGGTACCCGCCCGCTGCGGGCTTCGCCCTGCGGGGGAGGGGGGATGTCTCAATTGTCAACACGCCCTAGGAGGATAGCGCGAAGAAGATGACGGCGACGTACTGCGCCGCCTGGCAAGCGCAGCGGCAGGTTAGCGGCAGTCCGCTTTGCGCACTGTCAGGGTAAAGACTTCCGCGCCGCTGTTGTCGGCATAGTGGTAGGTGTAGCTGCGGTCTGCGTCCAGAAGCGGGCGGGTTTGCGGGCTGGCGCACAGGCCAGTCTGAATGCTCTGCGTGAGGTCGCGCTGCCAGTCAGGCGGCATGGCGGCGGCGCTTTCTGTCGGGAATTGGTAGTAGTAGATGAAGCCTTCCGCACTGAGGTCGATTTTGTCGAGCCGGGTTTTTTCATCAATCATCAGCGGCAGTTTGGCATTGGCTTCGCGCAGGATTTTGTCGCGCTCGGCCACGGGGATTTTGGGCGGCGGCGCGGCTTCTTGCCAGGGTTTTTGGGTGTAAAGCGCGGTGGTTGCCATGGCGAGCCCCGCGAGGGCGATGGTGACGGGCAAGGTTTTTTTCACGGGTAGTCAGCGGTTTTTAGTAGGTGTCGAGGCGAATGCGGCCAGCTTTGCTTAAGCGGTCGCAGGTTTTTTCGCCGAGGATTTGTCGCAGGGTGTCTTGCGCGCCCACGCCGATTTTGTCCGCGCTGCCGCAGATGTAGATGACCGCGCCTGCCTCCAGTTGGGCGTGCAGGCGGTCGGCGTGGTCAATGAGGCGCTGTTGCGCGTATTCGCGGCTTTTGCTGCGGCTGTAGGTGCGGTCCAGCCAGGCAAGGACGCCGTCTTCCCGCTGTTTTTCGAGGCAGGAGGCGTAGATGCGGTCGTGTTCGGGGTCGCGTTCGCCGTAGATGAGCCAGTGTTGCAAGTTGTGTTCGCGTGCGGGGTAGCGCGCTTCCATGCGGGTGAGGATGCCGAGGATGCCCGCGAGGCCGCTGCCGCTGGCGATGAGGATGAGCGGGCGCGGGGCGTCCGGCAGTTCTGCCGGGTGGTGGGTGAGCGCGCGGATTTTCAGCGCTTCGCCCGGCTGGAGGGTTTGGGTGAGGTAGTGTGAGCCGGTGCCGGGCGTGCCGTCCGGATGGGTTTGCAGGCGGATGATGAGGTCGAGGCCGCGGCTGCCGTCCGGCGCGATGCTGGCGACGCTGTATTGGCGGCGCAGTTCGTCTTTTTTGTGCGGGATGGTGATTTCGATGAGGGCAGTGTCTGCCGCGAGTTCGGGGCAGGCAAGGCGCAGATGGTAGAGCGCTTGTTCGCTGTCGGGATTCAGGCGGCTGCGGCTGGCGAGGGTGGCGGCAACGCTCGGCGGTTGCGCCGGGACGTCCAGCGTGGTTTGCAGGTGTTCGCCCAGTTGTTTTTGCCAGTAGGCGATGGTTTGCGGGTCGAGGTTATCGACGGTGGTGACCGGGCTTTCGCGTGTGGCGCCGAGGCGCTCCAGTTCTTGGTCGAGCAGGTGGCCGTAGGCGCAGTAGTGCGGGTAGCGTTTGTCGCCCAGGGCGAGGAGGTGGTAGCGGGTGTCGGTGAGCGCGGCGCCGCTTTTTTGTAGGCTGCGGGTGAAGCGGATGGCGTTGTCCGGCGGGTCGCCGTCGCCGGTGGTGCTGGCGATGAGGATGAGGGTTTTGCCGCCGAGCATTTTCAACGGGTGGTGCGCGTGCCAGGCGTCGAGGCTTTCGGCGCGGGTGTTGAGGTTTTGCGCGAGGTGCTTGGCGAGGGTTTCCGCCTGTCCGCCCTGGCTGGCGTAGAGGAGGAGCAGGGCGCTGTCGTCGCGCGCGGGGCGCGGGCGGCGTTGCCAGAGGTAGTAGAGCCAGTAGAGGGTTTGTGCGGCGAGGAGGGTGTAGGCGAGGGTGGGGTTCATGGTGGGAATGGGTGGTTGATTGGGTAACGTGGTTTGCGGACTGCCCCCGGTAGAACACAGACCTTGTTTACACTTTAACCTAAACACGTTGTTTACACCGAGGGGTTTCCGGGCGAGCAATCTCGCGCCACTGTGTCTGCGGTTCAATCCTGCCCGTCCGGTCGTTGAGAAAGCCAAGCGGATGAAAGCGGTAGCGCACTTCCCACACACCGTCGCCGTACGGCAGAAGCGCTATCCGCTCCCCCGCAAGCAGCGCGCTTGCATGCACCATCCGTCCGCGCCATTTGATTTCCCCGCTCTGCCGTACGCTGCGGATGATCGCCTGGCTATCGTATTCGTATGGCACGATGCGCCCGGTGTATGCGCGCGGCGACGATCGGTACAGGGCCGATGGCACCGCGCCACCCAGCCCTTCATGCATGAGTTCTTCGTTGTATTCTTTCATAAATGCGTCGAGGCGCATCCGCAATGTCGAAAGCTCCTCCCGCACGCTGTCCACCCCTGCCAACCATGCTTTCAGGCTGCGGTGCATGCGTTCGTGTCGGCCATTTTGTTCGGGATGCCCCGGGTTGGTGCGCTCCACCCGGATGCCCAAGTCTATGAATTGTTTGGACAAGCGGCTCAATCCACCCAGGCTGCGCGCGGCAAAGGGGGCGCCGTTGTCGCTCAGGATGCTCCAGGGCATGCCGTTTTCGGCAAACAGCCGCTCGAACTGCGGCCAGACGCCTGCGTAAGCAGTACTGGCAAGTCCATGACAACACAGCAGTTTGCGGCTGTAGTTGTCGCTGACGGTCAGCGGGAAGCAGCGACCGCCGCGCATGGCGAAATCCCCCTTGAAGTCCACACTCCAGCTTTGGTTGGGCGCATCGGCGGCGGTAAACGGGCTGGCATCGGCGCTGATGCCGCGCCGGGGCTTGCGCGCTTTGACCAGGCCAGCGCGCTTGAGGATGAGGTCACCGGTGCTGTCGGCAGGCCAGGCCTCATGCGGCGCACGGCGGCGCAGCAGGGCAAGCAGCTTTTTCGCACCCCAACTGGGATGCTCGCGCTTGGCGGCGCAGAGCAGCTCGCACAGGCGGGCATCGGTGGCGCGTGGGCAGGCCGCCGGGCGGCTGGAATGGTCGACAAGGGCGGCCATACCGCCCTGTTTGAAGCGCACAATCCATTTGTCGCCAGTCACGCGGCTGATGCCAAACTGGCGGCAGAGCGCGATTTTGCTGTATTTCTGGCTGAGCCAGGCGTTGATGAACATTTCTCGTTGTTGCATGACGTTCGTTTGTCTCCAGGGCATGGGTATCTCCGAGGGAGCGATACCGTGATGTTGGATGTAAACGAGGTCTTTAGGTTGTTTTGTAAAGGAGGTCTTTGGGTTGTACCCCCACCCCAACCCTCCCCCGCAGGGGGAGGGGGCTGTTTGGCGGGGAGGCTGGGTCAGTAATGGATGGCGAGCAGGATGATGATGAGCGGGATGGTGATGCCGGTGGTTGTCCACAGCCAGGTGCTGCCGCGCTGTTTGCGGTAATAGACGAGCAGCGCCAGCCCGCTGAGGGCGACCAGCACGGTGAGGATGGCGAAGGCGTCCATGTAGCGCTTCCAGAAGGCGGGCGTGTGGCGGCCTTTGTGCAGGTTGTTGAGCAGGGCGACGATGCCGTTTTTTTGTTCGTGGTAGGCGACGGCGCGGCTTTCGCTGTCGATGGTCAGGCTCGCTTCGCTGCCTGGCCCTTGGTATTCGAGGAGGATTTCCGGCGCTTCGATTTTGAGCTGGTAGGCGCTGATGGGGTAGGGGCTGTGTTCGGCAAGCCAGGCGGTGAGTGCGGGCGCTAGGGCGGGCGTGGGCGCGTTCGGGTCGTCGCTGAGTTCCGGTAGCGGCAGTTCAGTGGGCAGGGTGTATTCGGCGTCGTGCTGCGTCGGTTCTTGTTCGAACCAGGCGGTGTGGTTGAGCATGAAGCCGGTCACGGCGAAGAAGGTGAGGGTGGTGAGGATGAATGCGCCGATGACCCAGTGGGCAAGTCGCATCAGGCGCCAGAAGGTTTGTTGCATGGTCGTAGGGGGGGGAGCGTAAGGAGCGGCAAGGGTACGGGAAATGCGGCTGTTTTACCAGCGGTTTTCTTGCGAAGTTGGGGATGATGGGCGTTAAAACGGTGCACCAAAGCGTGCCCCATGAGGCTTTCCCTGCGCGGAGCGGCAAGCGGTGCTATAACAGCGCCTTTTGCGAGGTTTTTATGAACGCACTGCTGCAAGGTTTTCTCGTCTCCGGCGGGCTGATTGTCGCCATCGGCGCGCAGAACGCCTTTGTGTTGAAGCAGGGGCTCAAGCGCTGGCGGGTGTTGCCCATCGTGCTGACCTGTTTTCTCTGCGATTTTCTGCTGATGACGCTTGGCGTTTTCGGGCTGGGAACGCTCATTGGCGAAAGCCGGGTGGCGTCGGTGGCGCTGGCGTTCATCGGCGCGCTTTTTCTCGCGGTCTATGGTGCGCGCGCATTCCGTTCGGCCTGGCGCGGCGGCGCGGTGATGGATTTGGGGACGCACGAGGCGGGCGGCAGCGCGCGGCAGGCGGTGCTGCTGACGCTGGCGATTACCCTGCTCAACCCGCATGTGTATCTCGATACCGTCGTGATCGTCGGCGGCATCGCCGGTACGCTCTCGCCCGTCGCCAAGGCGCTCTTTCTCTGCGGGGCGGTCGCGGCCTCGGCGCTGTGGTTTTTCGGCCTGGGCTTTGGCGCGCGTTTGCTGTTGCCGCTCTTTCGCCAGCCGCTGACCTGGCGCCTGCTTGACGCCGCCATTGGCGTGGTGATGTGGCTTATTGCCTGGGGCTTGCTGCGCTACGGCCTCGCCCTGTGGTGAGCGCGCGCCGCCCCAGATACATCAGCACCATGCCGGCGAAGGCGACGCTGCCGCCCGCCACCAGCGACCAATGCAGCGCCTCATGCAGCCATAGCGCGGCGAACAGCACGCCGAAAACCGGCTCAAAGGTGAGATAACCCGCCGCCGTGCCCGCGCCAAGAACGCGGATGCCCTCGAAATACCAGACATAAGCGAGCACCGTCGAGCCGAAAACCAGACAAAGCAGCGCCAGCCAAACGCGCCCCGGCGCGTGCCACAGCGCGCCCCAGGCGGACACGCCTTCAAAGGCGAGCGCGAACGGCAGCAGCATCAGCGCGCCCAAAAGCAGGGTGCAGACGGTGGTGGTCAGCGCGTCCATGCCGCCGAGCGCGCGGCGGCCGATGAGGGTGTAGGCCGTCCAGCAAAAGACGCAGAGGCCGATGAGCAACTCGCCCGTGCCGATGCCGCCGCGCAGCAATGCGAGCGGATTGCCCTGGGCGATGACCACCGCCGAACCGGCGACTGCCAGCGCCATACCGGCGACGATGCGCGCATTCAGCCGTTCGCCGAACAGCCAGGCGGCAGACAGCAGCGTCAGAACCGGGCTTAACGAAAACAGCACCGCCGCCTTGCCCGCCGGAATGCGCTGCACGCCGTACATAAAACTGGCGGTATAAACGGCGATACCGCACAGCGCGGCGAGCGCCATCGCCGCCCATTGCCGCCGGTTGAGGGCGAGCAGCGCGCGCAGACGGCGCAAGTGATGCAGCCAGAGGAGCAGGGCGAGGGCGGCGAGAAAAAAGCGCAACGTGGCGGCGGTCAGAATCGGCATCGCCTGCGTCACCGCTTTCGCCCAGGGGTAGGACGCGCCCCACAGGGCAGTCATACCGAGGAGTTTCAGATGCACGCCCCAGGCGGGCGCGGCGGGTGTGGGTTGGGTCATAAAGATTGCAGAGGGCAGAGAAAAGCCCGCAACGTGCGGGCGGGGATGGTTTGCGCATCATTTTAGCCGGAATATGAGCGACAAACGGGTTTGTACATCAGATTGGCGGGAAATGAGGCGCTAATATGCGGGACGTGCTTCGATTACCCCTGCAACGCCTGCCAGCGTTCCTGCAACACCGCAAGCTCCGCCAGCAGCAGTTCGCGTTGCCCGTCCAGATAATCCTGTAGCGCTGCCTCATCGGCGAATCCCTGCAGCAGTTCCCAGGTCTCATCCGCGGCAATCGCGGCGATTTCCGCATTGATGGCGTCGATGCTCGCGCGCCGTATCAACAGCGGCGAAACCGCGCTAGAGGCTGTTTACAATTCAGCGAACTAGCCCCTCTCCCTGTGGGAGAGGGGTTGGGGTGAGGGCAGCAAACGATTGAAAAATCGAAATTTCATCTCGTAAGCGGCATTGTCCACCCCCTCCCCATCCCTCCCCCGCTGCGGGCTTCGCCCTGCAGGGGAGGGAGATTTGAATTGTAAACAGCCCCTAGAGGCTGTTTGCAATTCGTCTAAATACTTGAAAAAACGAAAAACGGCAGGATAAAGGAAGTTCCTCAACAACCCGTTACCCCGCCGTGCCCCGAACATTGCTCACTGATGAACTCTGGTCGAAGCTGCTCATTATTTTGCTAGAGCTTGGCTTGTATGACAAATCCAATCTGCGCCGCACCATTGAAGGCATCCTCTACAGAATGCGCACCGGCTGCCCCTGGCGCGACCTGCCCGCATCTTTCGGTAAATTCCAAGCCGTCTATAACTGCTTTAACCGTTGGTCAAAGAAAGGAATTATTCAGGGAATCTTCAAAAAATTATCCACTGATACCGATAAGGAATGGCTGATGATGGATGGCAGCCATATCAGGGCGCACCAACATTCGGCAGGCGCTGCGGCACACAGCGGCGAAGACGACCATGCCATCGGCATCAGCCGGGGCGGCGCACCAGCAAAATTCACCTGATAGTTGATGCTTGCGGCAATCCGCTGGAAGTCATCATTACGGCTGGTAATGTCAATGATGTCAGCATTGCCCCCGAACTGATAGCGGCAGTAGATCTGGCAGAAACGGAGGTAGTTAGCGCAGACAAGGGCTATGATTCAGACAAATTGCGTGCGCAAATTGAGGAAGAAGGCAGCAAAGCCAATATTCCCTATAAACGCGACCGAGAGGAAAAGAACAAGGATATGGACTGGTATCTTTATAAAATCAGGCATTTGGTTGAGAATGCTTTTGCCCGTTTGAAACACTACCGCGCTATCGCCACGCGTTATGACAAACTCAAGCGAAATTATCTCAGTACGGTTCTTTTGGGGTGCATCATGGTCTGGCTGCCGCTATGAGTGAATTGTAAACCGCGCTAGCGCCGACGCTAAAAAACCTCGGCGGCCGCCTCGGCCTCTTACAACAAAACCCCGCCGACTGGCTCAAAGGCGAAAACAGCGGCACCTTGAGCGAAGCGGACATCCTCGCCCGCATCAACGCCCGCGCCGACACCATCCGCGCGGAACTCGCCGCGCAGGGCATCATTATCAAAGACACCGCGGGCGGGGTGGAATGGCGGTATGAATAAAGCGCTTTCCGCCACTGAAACCAACCCCTTATAATGCGGTAACTCCACTGTAACGAAAAGGAAATTCCATGCCAGATAACCGCCCGCAACCCGAACTCCAGCCCGAACCGCAGCGCGAAAAACCGCGAAAATCGAGCCTTTCCCTCGCCCTCATCACCGCCGCGCTGATAATCGGCCTCGGCGGCTGGGGGCTGACGCAACTCTTTGACGGCGGCAACAGCGGCGGCGCGGTCGCCACCGCCACGGCCGACAACCTGACGCAAGCGGAAAAAGACGCGCGTGCGCAACAATTCAGCGCCGTGCCGCGATATACGCTGCGCCGTCTGGACGCCAACGAGGCGCGCAGCGCCATCCAGAACCTGCCGCTGCCGGACGACCAAAAAACCGCGCTGGCGCAAAACATCGTCCCGACGGCTGACAGCCAGACACAAGCGGCACAACCCGCCTGGGACAAGGGCGGACAGCAAATGGTGGAGCTGGTGCTGTGGGATAACGTCGCGGAAGACGGCGACGTGGTACAAGTCAGCTCGCTCGGCTACAGCCAGACCATCCCCATCACCCACGCGCAGCAGACCATGTACTTCCCGGCGCAGTACGACGTTCCCGTCACCATCACCGGCATCCACGACGGCGGCGGCGGCATCACCCTCGGCTTCACCGGCTCCGGCCAGCCGGTGTCGCTGCCGGTCATGGCGGAAGGCCAGGTCATCAGCCTCTACCTGCAATAACCCATGAATGCCATCTACCGCCTGCTGCCGCTGATGATGTTCATCTGCCTCTGCCTGATGCTCTGGCAGTACGTCTCCGGTGCCAAAGACGGCATCCTCGACTTCCTCGCCGCCATCCGCTGGTACCTGCTGGCGGCGTTCCTCCTCATGCTCGTCCTGCTGCGTGCCGTGTGGCTGCACGCGCACGACCGCGCCCCCGACTGGATTTACCGGATAATACCCATGGACATACTCGACCGCCTCAGTAACCGCGCCGACATCGAACAGGCCGCAGACAAACTCGACAAAGAAGCCATCCTCATTGACGCCGAAGCAGTAAAAGCCCGCCTGCAAAGCCAGGTTGTCGGCCAGGATCAAGTTTGCCACGATCTCGCCTGGCAACTGCGCCGCCGCCTTGCCCTCACCCAGCGCAACAAACCCGTCGGCGTCTTCCTCTTTGCCGGCCCGCCCGGCACCGGCAAAACCTGGCTCGCCAAAGTGCTGGCGCAAGTGCTGGGGCGCAAACTGCTGCATTTCGACATGACCCAGCATGCCTCCGGCGCCTACAGCGCCTCACAACTCTTTGGCATGGCGCGCGGCTATGTCGGCTCGACCAGCTACGGCGCGCTTACCGCCGGACTGCGCGACTACCCCGAAGCCGTCGTCCTGCTCGATGAAATCGAAAAAGCGCATCCGGACGTCCTCAAAAAATTCCTCACCGCCTGGAACGACGGCTTCATTACCGAAGCCTCGGACGGCAAACAAATCGACAGCAGCCACGCCATCTTCATCCTCACCTCCAACGCCGCCACCGACCAGCTCGCCGACCTGCAACAAAGCCTCGGCCACGACCCGGACGCCCTGCGCAGCGCCTCCGTCGCCACCCTGCGCGAACAAGGCTTTGCCCCCGAAGTGCTGAACCGCATCGACCGCATCTTCGTCTTCGCGCCCTTTAGCGGGCTGGATATCGCCCGCGTCTGCGCGCTGGAAATGGAGCGGATGATTAACGGCTACGGCCTGAAAGTCGCGGGCAAAGGCATCGACCCGCAAATCATCATCGACCTGATGGAGCGCTACAAACGCATGGGGCGCGCCGCCAGCAGCCGCGACCTCGTGCGCGCGCTGGAAGAATCCATCGCTGACTCGCTCATCCAGGCGAAAGAACGCGGCTACGACACCATCGAACTTAAACGCGAAGACGGCAAAGTCAAAGCGAAAATGCACCGTAGCAACCCGCCTGCCGCCCCACGGAGCACCGCATGAACCGCAGCATCCACAGTCACGGCCGCAGCCTGTGGGCGCGCTCGGCTAACTACCGCCGCCTTGCCTGGACGGCCGGCTTCCTCGCGCTCATCGCCATTATCGCCCTGAACCGGCACAGCGCGTCGCCTGTTCCTGTTTCTGCCCCTGCCGCCGCACCGGCAAGCACAAGTGCGCCCGCGCCTACACCAACCACGGCGCAATACACCCCGCCGCCGCCCAAAGCCCCGCCCGCTGCGCCGAAAAGCGCAGAAGAACGCGTCGCCGAAGCCCTGCAACGCTCGGCACAACAACCGCCCGCAACCAACCGCGCGGGCAACAACATCGGCGTCCTTTCCGCCCGTTCGCCGGATGGGGCAGCGGATAACGCACAACCGCTGACCATCCTCGACCCGCACAGCGACCGTCTCGAAGACTACCCGGACGTTTCCCGCACCTGGGGCGACACCCTGCACATCTCGCCTGCGGGCAGCGGCTTTAACGTCGCCTACATGACCGATGGCGATCTGAAAGGGCTACGCCCGTTTGAACCGCGTAGTGGCATACCGCCGTACCGCCCTGAAAACCGCAGTGCCAGCACCCTGGACAGCGCCACTGACCTCTGGCGCAAAGAACCGCAGCGCGTGGTTGCCCGCGAGCACGTCGGCACCATCAAAATGGATTACGCCTGGAGCGAATTCAAAAACATCCCCTCGGAAGACTTCGCCGCCTACTGGACGGGCAAAATCCACATCCGCAAAGGCGGCTACTACCGCTTCCGTATAAACCAAAGCTGGTCGGATACGCGCATCCTCCTCAACCGTCACCGCATCTACGAAGGCAGCCACGACAGAAACAGCCCGCGCGTCTGGCTTGACCCCGGCCAATACACCCTCGAAGTCGAATATCTGAACAACTGGCACACCACCAAATTTGAACTGGGACTGGAAACCGCCCCTGCCGAAGATGCGCAAAGCCGCTGACCCCGCATGAGCCGCTACCGCAGACCGCAGCGCAGCCTCTGGGCGCGATCGCGTAACTACCGCCGACTTGTCTGGTTTGCCGCCTTCATCGCCTTCCTGACCTATCTTGCGTTCAACCGTCCGCAACAGCGCCAGCCTCCGCCCTTTGCCGTCACCGCTGCGCCATTGGCACCGCCTGCCGCCCAGTCACCACCACCACAACCTGCTCCGCGCAAACCTACCCTCGTCATCGCCAAGGGGAACCGCTTGCAAGACCTGCCACTCGCCCAAAACCGCTGGAGCGAAGTACTCTCTGCCCGCACACCCGGCAAAGGGTTCAACGCTTACTATCTCGATCACGGCGAACTGGAGCGCCTCCACCGCGCCTATCACCCTTACAACTACGACAAAAAGGACGGGAGCGTCGTCGCATGGGCGCGCGTCGGCGAAGAAAAACCATCGCTCGCCCGCTACGCCGACCGCTGGCGCGAGGCGGGACGGCAGATAGCCGAAGAAAACAGCAGCAGCATCCGTATCCACTACAACTACAACGAACTAAAGCGCATTCCCGCCGAAGACTTTGCTGCCTGCTGGCTGGGCTACATTGACATCGCCCAGGGCGGCTATTACCAGTTCAAACCGCAGGGTGGAGGACTGGCCCGCATCATCCTTGACCGCCACCTCGTTTCAGATGGCCATGCAGGTCAAGTACCGCCGCAACTCTGGCTTGAGCCCGGCCGCTACCTGCTGGAAGTCGAATACCTGAATTACCGCCACACCGCCGAATATGCCTTGGGACTGGAGCTGGCCTCCACCCGCCGCACGCCCTAAAAGCGTAACCCAGCGTTGGGGTAAATCTTGATGGCGCGTTGGGTTACGGTTGCGCCTAATCCAACCTACGGGCGGGGCGCTCAGATCAGGCTGAAATGTCCTTCTTCCAACGTCACATTCACTTTGGCGAAGGCGGTCGCGGTGTAGGCGCTGCCGCTGCCGTCCGGGTCGTGGTAGAGTGTGTCGCCTTGTTGGTATACGCGGGTGGTGTGGGTGATGTGTTGTCCTGCGGCGGTGTACCAGTTGTCGCCGAGGCGTCCGAAGACGGCTTGGTTCAGCGCGATTTTGTCGCCTTCGCCCGCGTTGAAGTCAGTGATGGTGTCGATGTTTTTGCCGTCCAGGAGGCTGGCGAAGGTGAAGGTGTCGGCGCCCGCGCCGCCGGTGAGGACGTCGGCCCCGTAGCCGCCGTCGAGGTGGTCGTTGCCCGCGCCGCCGTCCAGGCGGTTGGTCTGTGCGTTGCCGTAGAGTTGGTTGTCGCCGCTGTTGCCGCTGCCGCTTGTGGCGTGGGTGCCGAGGAGGTAGAGGGTGGTTTCGTCGTTGGCGAGGGTGTAGTCGCCGATGCTGTAGGCGGTGGTGCCGTGGTGGTAGGTCGTGCCGTCGGCGTGGGCGATGCCGTTGCCGTGCAGGTGTACGTGGGAGTCGCCGCTTTGGTGTTGGCGCACGGCTTCGCGACCGTCCGCGCCGAGCCAGGTGTTGTCGTTCAGGGTGGCGTCGAGGTCGCCGTTTAGGGTTTTGTCGCCGTGCAGGCCGTGGCTGCTGTCGGCGCCGAGGTAGGTGATGGGCGCGCCGGCAAAGGTGGGTTCGGGCGCGAGGATGTTGCCGCTGATGGTGAGGCCGGTGAGCGCGCCGTGGCCGCCGCCGTGGGTGATGTCGCCGTCGTAGAGGTTGGGGTCTTGCATGTTGTTGCCGTAGGCGCTTTTTTCGTCGCCCGCGCCTGCTTTGTCCCAGATGCTTTCGGCGCCGATGCTGGCGCGGCTGACCCGTCCGCTGGCGATGTTGTCGCGGTAGGTGGTGCCGCTGGAGTCGGTGGCGGTGTACATGAAGTTGGTGGTGGCGTCGTGGGCGACGTCGATGTGGTTGTTGTGGTAGTGGTTGTTTTTGCTGCCCTGGTAGGCTTGCAGGATGGCCTGGCCGCCCGCACGGGTGGTCATGATGTGGTTGTTTTCGATGTGGTTGTCGCTGGAGGCGTAGGCGATGTGGATGGCGCTGGAGTGGGCATCGGTGAGGATGTTGTCGCGCACGGTGTTGTGGTTGCTGCGGTCTTGGAGCGAGATGTTGCGGGTGTTGTGATGGAGGTGGTTGCCGCTGATTTCGCTGTCGCTGACGGTGGAGAAGGCGACGCCGTAGTAGGTGCCGCTCACTTGGTTGCCGCGCACGGTGATGTGTTTGATGGTGCGGCTGGGGTCGGCTTCGGCGACGGTGCCGTCTTCGACGTATTGCCGCCAGACGGGCGCTTTGGCGTCGCGCCATTGGGGGTTGCCGGGTTGTTGCGCGCCGTTGAAGGCGATGCCGACCGGGGCGTCGGCGTGTGCGTGCGCGCCGTTGCCGGGTTTGGCGCTGATGTGGTTGTTTTCGACGGTGATGTTTTCGGTGTGACCGCTGCCGCTGTAGACGGTGATGCCGTAGCCGGGGTAGCCGGGGCGCTGGCCGAGGTGGAGGATGTGGTTGTCGTGGATGCGGTAGTCGTGCAGGTCGTAGCCGAGGATGCCGTGTACGCCGGGGGCGGCGTTCATGTTGAGGGTGAGGCCGCTGATTTCGCCTTGGCTCGCGCCGTTGGGCAGTTTGAGCGCGGCTTCGTTGACGCTGTTTTGTACGGCGAGGGTGCTGCCGTTGCCGTGCAGGTAGGGGACGCCGTTTTCCAGCACGATTTGGCTGCCAAGTTGGTATTCGCGCTGCGCGGGCAGTTCGATGCCCAGTTGCAGGGTTTTTGCGGCCTGGGCGGCGGCGTTGAGCGCGGGGGCGAGGTCGGCGCCGCCGTCGTGGAAGGCGACGGCCGGGATGTGGTTTTTGCAGGTGAGTGTCCAGCCGGGGGGCATGCCGTCGCTGTAGCCGGTACTGTTTTTTTGTAGCAGGGCGTGGTGGTTGCCGTCGCTGATGATGAGGTTTTGTAGGGTCGGGTCGGCGGCGATGGCGGTTTTGGCGGCGCCGAGGTCGGCGACGATTTGGTAGGCCGCGCCCGGCGGCAGGTTTTCGCGGGCGAAGGTGTCGGCGGCGCTTGTCGGGGCGGCGTTTTGTACGGCGATGTCGCTGTCTATCCACAGGCGGTTGCCGTTGTTTTCGTAAGCGCGGTATTGTTCGCCGCCTTCTGTTTGGCTGTCGCCGGTGGCGTGCCAGTTGTCGCCGAGGGTAATGCGGTCAGCGTCCGTGCCTTTGATGCGGATGTCGAGGCCGCGCGCGGCGTCCAGCGTGTCTTCGCGCAACAGGCGCAGGTGTTGGCTGCCGTTGCCGCCGAGGTCGAGGGTGGCGTGGTTGGCGATTTGTTCAAAGTCGAGCCAGGTGTCTTGCTGGAGCGCGGCGAAGTCGTTGGCGGCGCGGTTTTGCAGGGTTTGTGCGAGGGCAGGGTCGTCCAGCGCGCGCGTTTTTTCGACGAGGGTGGTGATTTCGTCGGCGTAGTAGCGGGCGATGCTGGCATCGTCCAGCGTGCCCGCGTTTTCGCCCCAGATGGAGAGTGCCGCGCCTTTCAGGCGTTTGCCGTCCACCGCGTTCGCGTGGTTTTTTTCGTCCCAGATGCCGGGGTTCCAGTCGCGCAGGATGAGGCGGCTGTCGTAGTTGCTGTCGGTCGAGTCGCCCATGCCTTGTTTGGGGACGGCGTAGAGGTAGCCCGCGTTGTAGTTCAGCACGTTAAAGCCGGCGTCGAGTAGTTCCGGCACGCTGGCGCGCAGGGCGCGGTTGGTCTCGCCGATGCTGCCGTCTTGTCGCCCGTCGTGGCTCCAGTAGGTGATTTCGATGGTGTGGTCGAGGCTGGCGAGGTTCGCCTTGATGACGCCGTCGTTCCAGATGCGGGTTTTCAGGCCATGCTGCGCAAGGAATGCCGCCATTTGGTTGATGTAGTTGATGTATTCGTGGTTGTTGGCGGCGCTGTAGCCAAATTCGTCGCCGCCCAGGTGGAGGTGGCGGGCGCTATCGCCGAAGGCGGTCGCGATTTCTTGGGCGAGCGCCTGCACGAAGGCGAGGCTTTGCGGCCGGGTGATGTCGATTTCGCGCGCGGCGGGGTCAGAGTTCGCCGCTTGTAGCGCTTTGACGTAATCTTCGCCTTTTTCCAGCGCGAGCAGGCGGAAGATGGCGTTCATGTGGCTCGGCGTTTCCAGCTCCGGCACGAGTTCGATGCCTTTCGCCTTGGCGTAGCTGGCGAGTTCCGCCACTTGCGCGGTAGAGAGGAAGGGTTTGCCGGTGTGCGGGTTCACATGGTTGCCCGCGCTGTCGCGCGTCGCGTCCTGCGCACGCTGGCCGAGGAGGGCGCTTTCCAGCGCGTAGTTTTCGTGGTCGGAGAGGTGCAGGTGGAGGAAGGTGCCGCCTGCTTTGGCGAGGGTGTCGATGAATTGTTTGATGACGTCCGCGCTGTAGAAGTGGCGGGCGATGTCCAGATTCAGCCCGCTTTCGCGCGCGCCCACGGTGGGCGGTGCGGGGTAGGCGGGGTCGTCCTGCACGTTGAGGGTGAAGGTTTTTTGTGTGGAGAGGCCGCCCGCGTCGGTGGCGGTGACGGTCAGTTTCACCGTCGGCTCGCTGGCGTAGTCGAGATGCTGCCCGGCTTTGAGTTTCAGTGTGCCGTCGCTGGTGACTTCAAAGCGGTCGTCGCTGGTTTTATAGGTGTGCGTGTCGCCCGCGTCGGGGTCGTGCGTGGTCAGTTTGCCGACGGTTGCGCCTGCCAGATTTTCCGGTACTTCCAGGGCGGAAAGCCCGATGTCGGTCGGTGCGTGGTTGAACGCTCCCGCTGAAGGCCCTGCTTCACCAGCGACTTGCACGCGCTCGGTCGCAGTTTGCGGGGCAAGGCCGGTGTCGGGGACGCTGGCATCGGTTTTGTCGCTGCTGTGCGGCGGGATGCTAAATTCGCGCTTGCTGTAACCGGAAAAATCGTTGTGGCCGATTTGGTTGTCGCCCAGTTGTTGCCCGTTGTATTTGACGGCGTACACCATGTCGCCGCCGGAAGCAGTGTTGTTGGCGATATAGTTGTTGGCGCCGTTTTCGATGGCTATCGCCGCATATTCTTCGTTTTCGCCGAGGGCGGCATTTTGTCGGCCGATGTTGTGGATTTCGTTGGCGACCACGGTGTTGTTCTTGCCTTCAATGGCGATGCCGTGATTCCACGCCGAGCCGATGTGGTTTTTCACCACCAGGTTGTCGTCGGAAGTAACCGAGATGCCGTTGTCAAAGGAAGGATCGCTGATGTTTTTGGCGATGATGCTGCGATCCACCCCTTTGGTGATGCCGATGCCTTCAAAGGCGGTGGTTGATTGTTGGTTGCCGACGTGGTTGTCAATTATCACCATTTCCACCGGCGCGCCGAGGGTGGTGGCGTGGCCGCCGACTGCCATGCCGCCTTTGACGTTGTGGATTTGGTTGCCGACGATGGCCGCGTTGGGCGAGTCGTCCTTGACCATTACCCCGAAGCCGTCGGTGTGATCAATCAAGCCCGCGCCGTCGATGACGCTGTCCAGCACCAACAGATTCTTGCTGCCGCTGCCCGCCTGCCGGAAGCCCTGCGCCAATATGGCACTGCCACCGACGTTTTTGATGGCAACGTGATAGACCTGCATGCTGTCGGCGTTGGTGAACTGGAAGGCATTGACCGCCGCATCGCCCGTTTTCCAGCTCATGTCGAGCGAGAATTCGCTGAAGAGCAGGTTTTTCGCCTTGCCACCCGAGGTGGCGAGGAAGGGGGCAACATCATCTGTCTTGTCGAATTCCAGCACGGTGGCGCTGCCTTGGCCACGAATGTGTTTGTCCTGCGCCCTGTCCAACACCACCGAACTGATGCGGTGCGTACCCGCGGGTATGTCGATGATGCGGATATTGGGGTCATCCAGCGCTTTTTGCAGGCGCTCAGTAAAACTCTGTCCCCATTTGCCGTCGCGCAAATCAGCGATTTCATCAGGGCTTGCCGCCTCAATTTTCAACAACGAATCACGGGCGCTTTTCTCGGCGCGGTTGACACGCAGCATGATATCGTTGCCGTCGGTGACGGGGTAATTGGGCGGTGTCCGGGCGTCATCAGCGGTCGGTGCGGTTGCCGCGCTGGTCGGTGTTTCGTGATGGGCGGAGTTGTCGTCGTAGGTCGCCTGTACGGTGATTTTCGCGCCCTTTTGCGCGGCGGTGAGGGTGAAGGTCTGCGCGGTTGCGCCGCCAATCGGGTTGCCATCAGCAAACCACTGGTATTTGACCGCGCTGGCGTCGAAGTTATCGGCATCCTTGACGGTGGCGGTCAGCGTGCTGCCCACTTTGGCCTCGCCCGTGATGCTGATGCTGCCCGGCTGGTTGGGCGCGGGGTAGGCGGGGTTGTCCTGCACGTTGAGCGTAAAGGTTTTTTGGGTGGAGAGGCCGCCCGCGTCGGTCGCGGTGACGGTGAGCGCCACGGTTTTCTCCGCCGCGTAGTCAAGATGCTGTCCGGCTTTCAGCTTCAGCGTTCCGTCGGCGGCGACTTCAAAGCGGTCGTCGCTGGTTTTGTAGGTATGGGTGTCGCCGCTGTCGGGGTCGTGCGTGGTGAGTTTTCCGACGGTCGCGCCGTCTTGGCCTTCGGCGACTTGGCTGGCGGAAAGCGTGATGTCGTCCGGGGCGTGGTTTTGCGGCGGCTGCGGGGTATCGACGTTTTCGATGGTGATGTTGAGTGTCGCCGCCGCTGGCGTCTGCGGCGTGCCTTGTTTGATGGCGTCCACCGCCGGTTTGGCGCTGCCGTCCTGTCGCCAGAAGCCGTAGTAGGCCTCGCGGTCGGCGGCGTCAAGCAGGTCGGGGCGGTTGTTGTGGTCGGCGTCGATGTTGGCGTCGGGGATGCCGTCGCCGTTGGTGTCGATATTGACGTCCACGATGCCGTCGCCGTTGTCGTCGCGGTTGAGGATGCCCTGCACGTAAGCGGCGCGGTCGTTCTGCGCCTGGTAGAGAATCATCGGCCCGGTGTAGTCGGCTTTTTGCTGCCATTCGAGCAGGGTTTTGATGGTGTTCGCCTGCCAGGTTTCGGCAAGGCCCGCAAACATCGCGTCCCAGCCGACTTCGCTCGGCCAGATGTGCTTGCCGCCGTCGCCGTGCGCCTGCAGGATTTGCATCAGGGTTTTTTCGCCCGCGCCGGGGGCGACGATGTCGCCGTTCATCTGCGCCCAGCCGTTGTCCTTGAAGTCTTTGGCGAGGATGCCGTAGGGATGGTGCGAGAGCGCGTCGAAGTAGCCCTGCGCGCCCGCTTTGTACATGCGCTCCAGAAATTCTTGCGGGCTGATGTAACTGCCATCGGCGCGGCTGTCGCCGACGGTCATGCCGCCCGCTAGTACGTTCGCTTCCGCGTCGGCGGCGTGCGCCGCTTCATACACCAGCTTGAGCAGGCGGGTGTAATGCTCCGGGTTCGGGTTGGGATTCGCCCAGGTGTCGCGCCAGAATTTGTTGCCCGGCTCGTTCCAGAATTCGTAATCGTGGATGCCCTGCGCGCTGTAGCGCTTGACCGCTTCACCGAAGAAGCGGGCGAAATCGGCGTCGTGCTGCGCTTTGGGCGCGTGCGTGCTCGTCCAGTAGCCTTCCTGCGCCAGTTTTTGCTGCTGCGCGGCGGGCAGGTCGCCGATGTCGCTCGCCCAGTTGGGCGTGCCCATGACCTGCATCAGCACTTTCATGCCGTATTTTTGCGCCAGCCTGACCGCATCATCGACATAGCGCCAGTCGTAGCTGCCGTCGTCTTGCGGCTGCACCTGGTTCCAGCCGGCGGTGATGCGCACCCATTTCACGCCGAGCGCGGCGGCGCGCGCGTAACTTTCCTCAATCGCGGTGCTGTCGTCGCCCGCCCAGCGCGGGTTGAACGGCTGCACGCCGACGCCGTTGGTGCCGCGAAACGCCTCGCGCCCGATGATGAAATCGACCGCCGCCTGCTGGTTGTCGTGACTGGCGTGTGCTTTCGGGTCATAACTGTAGGAAAGCGTGCCGCTCGCGGCGTCGTAGCCGGTCAGCGTCAGCGTGCCCTTGTCGTCATCAATGACCGTGCGCGGCTGATGGGCAAGGTCGGCGAGTTTGGCGGCGTTTAACGTCGTCTCGCCGACGGTGAGCGCTTCCCCCGCGCCCAGCTTGCCCACGGCAATGCTGCCCGGCGTGGCGTCGTCCGTCTCGCGCACGGTGAGTGTGGCGGCAGATGGCGGCTGCGTATCGTCCGTGACGGCGGCCGTCGCCGCGCTTTGCGGCTGCTCGGCGTACTGCGCGTTGTCGGTATAAGTCGCCTGCACCGTAATCTTCGCGCCCTGCTGCGCGGCGGTAAGGGTGAACGCCTGCGCGCTCGCGCCCGCAATGGGCTTGCCATCGGCGAACCACTGATAGCGGATGTCGGCAGGCACGCCATCGACGTCGCTGACCTCGGCGGTTAAGGTCGCGCCAACCTTCGCCGCGCCGCTGATTTTGACCGTGCCTTCGTGGTTGGGTTGTGGCTGCGGGTTGGGTTGCGGGTTTGGTTGCGGGTTTGGTTGCGGGTTTGGTTGCGGGTTTGGTTGCGGGTTTGGTTGCGGGTTTGGTTGCGGGTTTGGTTGCGGGTTTGGTTGCGGGTTTGGTTGCGGGTTTGGTTGCGGGTTTGGTTGCGGGTTTGGTTGCGGGTTTGGTTGCGGGTTTGGTTGCGGGTTTGGTTGCGGGTTGGGTTGCGGGTTGGGTTGCGGGTTGGGTTGCGGGTTGGGTTGTGGGTTGGGTTGTGGGTTGGGTTGTGGGTAGTTGCCGCTGTCGCTCTTGTAGCCGTGGTCGCGCGCGAAGGCGATGCTGCCGGCGACCAGGCCAACCGCGCCCAATACGCCCAGCGGGGCGAGTGCGGGTTGGTCAGCGCCCAGCGGCTGCGCGGTGATGATTTCGCTGGCGAGCGCATGTTCCGGCGCGCGCGTGACCGGATAGCTGGCAAGGCCGCCGTTTTCCTGCACGCCGACCAGCGCGCCCTGGCCGCGGGTGAAGTAGTTGTCGATGACGAGGTCGGGTTGGCCGTCGCCGTCGAAGTGGATGAGCAGGTCGTCGCCCGTGCGCGCGGTGGTGAGATTTTCCGGGCCGATGCCGGTGGCAAGGTCGGTGAACTGGTAGTACGCGCCGTCTTCAGCGGCGATGTGCAGCGCAGCGCCTGCGCCATCAACGGGATATTCAGCGACGACCGCGCCATCGGCACGGTGCAGGGTGAGGAGGATTTGCCAGTTCATAAGGGTGCGCCAGTTGGTGGGAATGTGCTCTTTCAAGCAAGATTGTTGCCAATTGTTTACGGGCGGATGACATTATTTTGGGCGCACCGCTGCGGGCGTCAGCCGCGTTTTTGCATTTCGGTGATGCGGTCGCGGCCAGCGTAGTCTTGATGGGTGGCGATGTTGTGCCAGTCGCCGCTGGAGGTGGCGCGGGCGCGCAGTTTTTCGCCTTGTTGCCAGCCGTGTTCCATGAGTAACCAGCCGTTGGGTTTTAGGTTCCGCGGTGCTTGCTGCATGATGGTGTAGAGGTCGCGGTAGCCGTCTGCGGCGGCAATCAGCGCGCTTGGTGGTTCATGGGTGAGCGCGGCAAGGTGCGGGTCGTTGGCTGCAATGTAGGGCGGGTTGCTGAGGATAAGGTCGGCACAGTCGGCGGCAAAGGGCGCGAGCCAGTCGGCCTGAAGGAAGGTGAGGTTGGTCAGCCGATGCGCGTGCGCGTTTTCTTGGGCGATGGCGAGCGCTTCGGCGCTTTGGTCGGTGGCGGTGATGCGCGCGTCGGGGCGGGCGGTGGCGATGGCGAGCGCCAGTGCGCCGCTGCCGGTGCCGAGGTCGATGACGGTCGGCGCGTGCAGATCGCGCAGGTGGTGCAGGGCGCGTTCGACGAGGATTTCGCTGTCGCTGCGCGGGATGAGGGTGGCGCGGCTGACTTTGAGGTCAAGGCCGCAGAAGGGTTGGTGGCCGAGGAGGTAGGCGAGCGGTTCGCCTGCGTGCAGGCGGGCGGCGAGGGCGTCCAGCGCCTGTTGTTGTGCGGGCTCAAGTTCGGGGTCGTGGATGCGCTGCGCGGTGGGCGAGAGGCCGGTGATGTGCGCAGCGAGGTGGCGGGTTTCGATGGCGGCGACTTCAGTGTCGGGATGGGCGGCGATGGCTTGGGCGAGCCAGTGGTGGAGGTGCATGGTTTAGCGCGGCAGCAGGCGGGTGATGGCGACGAGTTGGGCGGCGCTGATTTCGCCGTTGATGTGGTGTTGGGCAAGGCGGGCTTCGAGGCTGTCGGTAGGCGGGTTAGGCAGGCCTTCGATACGGTTTTTGTGCGCGAGGTAGGCGTGGTGGCGGGCGCGTTCGGCGCGGGCGTCCGCGCTGCGGTCGATGTCGGCGTAGTTCGCGGCGGCGTTGGCGGCGAGGGTTTGTGCAAGCAGGGTTTCGGCGGTGTTCATGCGGGGCGGATTTCGCTGTGGATGTTGCTCAGGTGGTCGCGCGCGTCAAAGTCGGCGGTGAGCTCGCCGTCACGGCGGTGGGCGCGCAGTTGGCGCGCGTTTTCTTCGAGGCGGTAGTGTTTGGCCTTGAGGTAGGCGCGGATGGCGCGGCGGTGGTTCACGGGGGATGCGGTGATTTGGGCGAGGGTGGCGAGGGTACGCGGCAGGCCGTTTTCTTGTTGCCAGAGGCGGGCCAGTTCGGGTTCGTGGATGGTGAAGAGGGCGAGGCCGCTGTCGTAGTCGCCGTAGTAGTAGGCGTCCGCGCCGGTTAGGGCGCAGGCGATGATGCCGAGGTTGGGCAGTTCGGCTTCGTTCAGCAGGAATTGGGCGGTGTTGAGCAGCGCGGTGTCGGCGGGGTTTTGGAAGAGGGTGCGGTCGTCGTGGTTGTCGCGGGCGGGTGTTTGGCGGCGGTCATAGTCGCGCAGGGTTTTGGCGCTGTGGGCGGCGTCGGCGGGCAGGGTGATGTTGTGGTTCGCCCATAGCCACAGCCAGCTTTGGTTTTGTCGGGCGTAGCTGCCGATGCCGCGCACGGTGAGGGAGGCGTCACCAATGTCGAGTTCGCCGTGTTCGAGGTCGGCGCTCCAGTCGGCATCAAGGTCGATGTGGGCGGCGAAGGTGGCTTGTTTGTCGAGGATGAGGCCGAGGTGTTGTTCGAGGAGGGTGGTCATGGGTGGGGTCTGTGGGTTATTGGCTTGGGCGCTGGTGGTGTTTGTAATCGGTTGATGGTGTTGGTTATTCAACGGTGATGGTTTTGGCTGGTTTTCTTTTGTCGCCTTGCGACGGGCTTGCTGCCCCCACCCCAACCCTCCCCCACGGGGAGGGCGTCTATTTGTTCTTGTTGTTTGGTGGGGCAAACCCCGCCTTGCGGTTTTGGGCTTTAGGGCGCGTTGACAATTAGACATCCCCCCTCCCCTGCAGGGCGAAGCCCGCAGCGGGGGAGGGCTGGGGAGGGGGTGTGAAAAATCGCGTAGCGACGGCATTATTCAAAACGAGGTAGCCCTCTAAACGTATATTGTCATGCGAAATTTGTTTATCCCTGCCCTCACCCCAACCCCTCTCTCGCTACGCGAGCAATGCTTGTCCCAGAGGGAGAGGGGCTTATCCACGGAAATGCAAACAGCCCCTAGAGGCTGTTTTGCAGGTCGAGCAGGGCGTTGGCTTCTTGTTCTTGTTGGAGCGGGGTGATGATGGCGTCCAGGCCGCCTTCGAGGATGTCGGCGAGGCTGTAGAGGGTGAGGTTGATGCGGTGGTCGGTGACGCGGCTTTGCGGGTAGTTGTAGGTGCGGATGCGTTCGCTTCTGTCGCCGCTGCCGACCAGGCTTTTGCGCTCGGCTGCTTGTTCGTTTTGGGCTTTGGTGCGCTCGACGTCCAGGAGACGCGCGGCAAGCAGGCGCATGGCTTTGGCGCGGTTTTTGTGTTGTGAGCGTTCTTCTTGGCATTCGACGACGATGCCGCTCGGCAGGTGGGTGATGCGGATGGCACTGTCGGTTTTGTTGACGTGCTGTCCGCCCGCCCCGGAGGCGCGGTAGGTATCGACTTTGAGGTCGGCGGGGTTAATTTCGATGGGCTGGATGTCGTCGCCGACGGGCAGGATGGCGACGGTGGCGGCGGAGGTGTGGATGCGGCCGCCGGATTCGGTTTCGGGGACGCGCTGTACGCGGTGCGCGCCGGATTCGTATTTGAGGGTGGAGTAGACGTTGTTGCCGCTGATTTGGCTGATGATTTCTTTGTAGCCGCCGTGTTCGCCGGGGTTTTCGCTGAGAATTTCGATTTTCCAGTTTTTTTGTTCGGCGTATTTGCCGTACATGCGGAAGAGGTCGCCGGCGAAGATGGCGGCTTCGTCGCCGCCGGTGCCGGCGCGGATTTCGAGGTAGATGTCGGCGCCGTCCAGCGGGTCTTTGGGGATCATGTGCCGCGCCAGTTGGTGTTCGTTGGCGGCGATTTGTGCTTCGAGTGCCGGGCGTTCGGCGGCGGCGAGTTCGGCCATTTCGGGGTCGGTTTCGAGGTCGGCGAGGTCGGCGAGTTGGCGCTCCAGCGCTTCGGTGTCGTCGAGGATGGCGATGACGGGCGCGAGTTGCGCGTGTTCTTGGGCGTAGCGCCGCAGTTGGTCGGGGTCAGCGGCGGTTTCGGGCAGGGCGAGCAGGCCGTTGAGTTCGTCGTAGCGTTCGCGCAGGCTGGCGAGTTTTTCGCGGATGGCGGGGTGCATTTAGTGGGTCTCGGTTTTGAAGGTGTCGGCGATGATGGCGAGCCAGTCTTTGTGGTCGGGCGGGATGGCGTGGATGAGTTCGCTCGGGTTGTGCAGCAGTTTGTTGGTGAGTTTGCGGCTGAGTTGTTCGAGCAGGTGCGCCGGGTCTTCGCCGTGCGCCAGGCGCCGGTAGCTTTCTTGCAGGAGTTGTTCGCGGATGGTGTTGGCGTTTTCCCGCATTTTGCGCACGATTTGTTGTTGCGGTTTGGAGCGCAGCCAGCCGATGAAGTCGTCGCCGTAGAGGTTGATGATGGCTTCGGCCTGGCGTGCCGCGTTTTGTCTGGCTTTGAGGTTGTCGTCGATGATTTGTTCGAGGTCATCGACGCTGTAGAGGAAGGCCTGGTTTAGGGTGTCGATGGCGGGGTCGAAGTTGCGCGGGATGGCGAGGTCGATGAGGACTTGCAGGGCGTTGCGCCGCCGTTTGAGCGATTCTTTGAGGTGTTCGCGGCTGATGAGGGTGCGGTCGCTGCGCGCCGCGCCGATGATGATGTCGGCTTCGTGCAGTTGTGCGGGCAGTTGTTCGAGGCTGATGGCGAAGCCGCCGTGTTCTTCGGCCAGGGTTTGGGCGTGCGTGAGGGTGCGGTTGGCGATGATGAGGCGCTTGATGTCGGTGTCTTTCAGGTATTTGGCGACGAGTTGTGCGGTTTCGCCCGCGCCGACGATGAGCGCGGTGCGGCGGTTGTGGTCGTCATAGAAGCGGTGGGTGAGTTTGACGCCGGCGGCGGCGACGGAGACGTTGTTGGCGCCGATGGCGGTGCTGTGGCGGATTTGTTTGGCCACCGAGAAACTTTGCTGGAAGAGGCGTTCCAGTATGCCGCCGATGGTGCCGGCTTTTTTGCCGAGGTGGTAGGCTTGTTTGAGTTGGCCGAGGATTTGCGGCTCGCCGAGGATGAGGGAGTCAAGGCCGCTGGCGACGCGGTAGATGTGGCGGATGGCGTCGCGGTCACGGTAGTGGAAGGTGAGGTTTTCGAGCGCGTCCGGCGCGGTGGTTTTGTGTGCCGCCAGCCATTGGACAAGGCGCGCGCGGTCGCCGCCGACGGCGTAGATTTCGCTGCGGTTGCAGGTGGACAAGAGGGCGATTTCGCTCGCGCCGGTCGCCTCGCAGCAGTTGGCAAGGGCGGTCAGGGTTTCTTCCGGGGTGAAGGCGAATTTTTCGCGCAACGCGGCGTCAGCGGTGTGGTGGTTGATGCCGAAGGCGGTGATGGTTTTGCCGGGCGGGTCGGAGGGGTTCAACATATGGTCATTAACTTTTTCATGTATCTATTTTAAGCTATCGCGCTTTCTCTTTCAGCCGATGGTGTCAAAATTGCCACGTCGTAACCGTTTGTCTTTTGCCCTGTTCTGCACGCTGCCCGTCTTCGGCGGTCTGGCGCTGGCCGTTCCCGCGCAGAAGCAAACGCAGCAGCAATGGTCGCAGTCTTCCGCTTGGCTTTATGGCGCGATGGCCGCCCGTTTTGAGGATCATGCCGGCAAGTTTGGCGCCGCGCTCAATACGATTGCCGATGTCGCGGTGCAAAGCGGCGAGTATGATGCGTTGGAATATGGCTACGGTCTCGCCTGGGACACTCGCGATTTTTCCCGCGCTGAAAAGATTGCCCGCGTCTGGCTGGAAGCGTTCCCCAAGGATAACGACGCGCGGCTGGCGCTGTTGCGCGTCCTGCTTGCCGACGGCCGTGCCAACGAGGCGCTGGTGCATATGTCGGCACTGTTGGAAACCGACGGCGGCCCGCAAAACGTCGCGCAGATTTTCCGTGTTCTCGCCGAATACCCGGATAGCGCAACCCGCCTCGGCCTGCTGCAAAAACTGAGCGAGCAGTTTCCGAAAAATCCCTACCTTTATTACTACCTTGGCCTGATGGCGAAAGAGCAGGGCAAGGTGACGACCGCGGTCAAGGCGTTCAGCGATGCCATCGCGCTGGACGGCAACTGGCGCGAACTGGAACTGATGCAGGCGCAGGTGCTGGCGAGCATCGGCAAATTGCAGGAAGCGCGCAAAATCATGGACCGCATCACCACCCGCTACCCGCAAGACATCAACCTCCTCTCCGCCTACATCGACATGCTGATCGCGCATTACCAGTGGCAGGACGCGATTACCCTCGCCCTGCGCTGGAAAGAATTGCGCCCGCAGGATGCAACCGTGCGGCAACTGGTGGCGCAACTCTACGCCTCGGCCGGCGACTATCCGGCAGCGTTGCAGGCCTTCCGCGAAATCTTGGACGCGCACCGCATTGACCTCAACAGCTACCTCTTTTTCGTCGCCAACGCCGCCGAACGTGCCAACCAAAAAGAAATGGCGGCGACGCTGCTTGACGAAATCAGCAAAGACTCGCCGCGTTATCTGCAAGCGCAGGAGCGTCTCGCGCTGCTCGCCTTCGCCCGCAAGGATTACGACGCGGCACAAGAGCGCTTCGCCGCCTTGCGCCAAGACTTCCCTGACGACGCACAAGTGCTCGATACCTATTTAATGGAAGCGGCACAACTGCAACAGGCGCAACAATGGAAACGGCTGGAAAAACTGCTCAAGGCGGCGCTGGCGCGCTATCCCGAACAAGTTGATCTGCTTTACGTTCTCGCTGAACTGCACGCCGCGCGCGGTGACCTCAAAGAAGCCGAAGAACAGTTCAACAAAATCCTCGCCATCGATCCCGCCAACATTGACGCGCTCAACGCCTACGGCTACCTGCTGCTAACCCAGGGCGACGACGAAAAAAAAGCGGCACAGCTCATAGAAGCGGCCATCAAACTCTACCCCGACTCGCCCGCCATTCAGGACAGCTACGGCTGGCTGCTCTACCGTCAGGGCAAGACCGAAGACGCGCTCAACTGGCTGCGCCGCGCCTACGCCGCTTACCGCAGCAACGAAATCTCCGCGCACTACATCGAAGTGCTCCATGCCTCCGGCGACAAGGCGCTCGCCGAAGAAGTCTATCACTACGAAAAACAAGGGCAGCCGGACAACGCTGCCCTCAAAGCCATCGGAAAAAAACTGGGACTCGACCATGACAAGAAAAAATAAACTGGCGGCGTTTGGCCTCACCCTGCTCCTCGCCGGCTGTGCGCAAACCCCGCCCGCAGACGAAAACGTCACCTACACCGCGACGCTCAATCCGCAACACTGGCGCGCCGAAGGCAAAATCGCCCTGCGTTACCCCGAATGCCACCACAACCGCGGTTGCGAAGACAAAGGCGTCAATGCCAACATGGCGTGGACACACCACAACCAGGACGAACTGCTGGTCATTACCGACCCGTTCGGCCAGGAGCGGATGCGCATCGACTACCGCGGTGGCGTCATCAACGTGCGCGAAGGCACGCGCGAAGAAGTCATGAGCAAAGAAGAATTGGCGAAAGAAGTCGGCCTACCGGTACCGCTCGAATCCATCGCCAACTGGCTCATCACCCAGCGCAGCGACGAAAGTTTCAACGCCGACGGCTGGCAAGTGGACGTGCGCGACTGGCAAGGGGCGTACTACCGCAGCATCCGCCTGAAACAAAAAGACTACCAAATGCGCCTTGTCGTGCAAAAAATGACGACAATATAAACAGATGCACAAAAAAAACGGGTGCTGCCTTGCGCGTATAGGACAAATCGCTATAATGCGCGCCTCTCGCCGACATGGCAGAGGACGGGCGGATAACCCGTTATCACCAATTGGGGTGTCGCCAAGTGGTTAAGGCACCGGGTTTTGATCCCGGCATTCGTAGGTTCGAATCCTTCCACCCCAGCCATCTTCCTACCCAAATCCAAGGTGAAAACGTGTCCAGAGGCAGTATGACCGTATTCACGGGTAATGCGAATCCGCAACTTGCCCGTCAGATCGTCCAGCATCTCGGCTTGCCGCTTGGCAACGCCATCGTTGATAAATTTTCTGATGGCGAGATTCGGGTGGAACTACAAGAAAACGTCCGCGGCAAGGACGTTTTTGTTATTCAGCCGACCAGTCATCCCACCAATGACAGCATCATGGAGCTGCTCATTCTGAGCGATGCCTTGCGCCGTGCTTCTGCCAACCGCATCACCGCTGTTATCCCCTACTTCGGCTACTCTCGTCAAGATCGCCGCCCGCGCTCTGCCCGCGTGCCGATTTCCGCCAAAGTCGTCGCCAATATGATTGCTGGTGTCGGCATTGACCGCGTCTTGACGCTGGATCTGCACGCCGACCAAATCCAGGGATTCTTTGACTTCCCGGTGGACAATATTTACGCCACGCCGATCATCCTGAATGACCTGCTGGCACAAGATTTCGAAAATCCGGTGGTCGTATCGCCGGATGTTGGCGGTGTTTTGCGCGCCCGCGCTACCGCCAAACAGATTGATGCCAAACTGGCCATCATCGACAAACGTCGCCCGCGTCCAAACGAGTCAGAAATCATGAATATCATTGGCGACAGCATCGAAGGCTGCGACTGCATCATCGTCGATGACATGGTAGATACCGCCGGCACCCTTGCCAATGCGGCAACTGCGCTGAAAGAGCGCAAGGCGCGCACGGTAACGGCCTACTGCACGCACGCCATCCTCTCCGGTAACGCGATTGAAAACATCGAAAAATCCGGCATGGACCAGCTGATTGTGACTGACTCCGTACCCCTGCGTGAGGCGGCTAAAAATTGCAAAAAAATCCGCGTGCTTTCCATCGCCGGCCTGGTTGCCGAAAGCATCCGCCGCATTCACGTGGAAGAATCGATTTCTTCGCTGTTCGTCAATTAAGACGCACCGCGAAAACCAACAGAGCGCTGGTCGCAAGCGCTCTTTTTTATACTATGGAGAAACCTATGAGTGAATATGCATACACCCTGAGCGCCATCGTTCGCCAGGACAGCGGGAAAGGTGCGAGCCGCCGCCTGCGTCGTGAAGGACTGGTGCCCGCTATCGTTTACGGTGGCGAAGGCGCGGCGCTTCCCGTCGCCGTCAAACAGGACGATTTGGTCAAATTCGGCCGTTTTGACAGCTTCTATTCGCAAATCATCTGCCTGAAAGTTGAAGGCCAGGGCGATGTTGAAGTTATCGTCCGTGACGTGCAACGCCACCTCTACAAACCGCTCTATCAACACATGGACTTCCAGCGCGTTGTCCGCGGTCAAGAATTGCAAGCGACTGTCAGCCTGCACTTTACCAACGAAGACACCAGCGTGGGCGTCAAGGCGGGCGGTATCGTCGAGCACCACCTCAACAGCGCGGAAATCGTCTGCTTGCCGCGTAACCTGCCGGAATACATCGAAGTCGATATGGCGAACGTGGCTCTTGGCGACGTAATCCACCTGCGCGACCTGAAACTGCCGCAAGGCGTGCGCCTGCTGCATGATGACGACCGTGCCGAAGCCGTCGTCGCGCAAATCACCCACCCGAATCGCGGTGCGGTAGAAGAATCTGAAGCAGAAACCGGCGAGAGCGACAGCGCTGCCGAGTAATCGCGGATGATCAAACTGATTGTCGGCCTCGGCAACCCCGGGGCCCGCTACCAAAAAACCCGCCACAACGCGGGTTTTTGGCTATTGGATCAGCTCGCCGCTGCCGAAGGCGGGCGGCTGGCCGAAGACAAAAAATTTCAGGGCGAGTACGGCAAAATCGCCCTCGCTTATCAGCCCGTACATCTACTCAAACCGCTGACCTTCATGAACGCCAGCGGTCGTGCAGTAAGCGCGCTCGCCAAATTCTACGACCTCGCGCCGGAAGAAATCCTCGTCGTCCACGACGAACTGGATTTGCAGGAAGGCGCGGTCAAGCTGAAATACGGCGGCGGTCATGGCGGTCACAACGGCCTGCGCGACATCATCGCCGCGCTCGGTAGCAAAGACTTCTACCGCCTGCGCCTTGGCATCAACCATCCGGGCGACCGCAACCAGGTCGTCGATTACGTCCTGCATCCGCCCGGCAAGGCCGAGCAGGAAAAAATTGACGACGCCATCGCGCGCGGCCTCGCCATTCTGCCGGTACTCGTGCGTGACGGCGCGGAAAAAGCCATGCACCGCCTGCATACCGACGGTTGAACACGGCCGTTTCATGCGAAACCAGAGGGAAACATACTATGGGATTTAACTGCGGCATCGTCGGCCTGCCGAACGTCGGCAAATCGACACTCTTCAATGCCTTGACCAACGCCGGGATTGACGCGCAGAACTACCCGTTCTGCACGATTGAGCCCAACACCGGCATCGTTTACATGCCCGACCCGCGGCTGGACGCGCTGGCGGCCATCGTTAAACCGGAGCGGGTGCTGCCGACGACGATGGAATTTGTCGATATCGCCGGACTCGTCGCGGGCGCATCCAAAGGCGAAGGTCTGGGCAACCAGTTCCTTGCCAACATCCGCGAGACCGACGCCATCGCCCAGGTGGTGCGCTGCTTTGATAACGACGACGTCGTCCACGTCGCGGGCAAAATTGACCCGCTCGCCGACATCCAGGTCATCGAAAGCGAGCTGATTCTGGCCGACATGGCCTCATTGGAAAAAGCACAACAGCGCCTCGTGCGCGTCGCCAAAGGCGGCGACAAAGACGCCAAACTGAAACTGGACATCATCGCCCGCCTTGCGCCGCATCTGGAAGACGGCAACCTTGCCCGCACCCTGCCGATGAGCGACGAAGAGCGCAAAGCGCTGCGCGAACTGTTCCTGCTGACGATGAAACCGATGATGTATGTCGCCAACGTTGATGAAGCCCATATCGACGGCGACAACGCCTACGTGCAGCAAGTGCGCGACAAGGCGGCACAAAGCGGCGCCGTTGTCGTTACCGTCTGCGCGGCGATAGAAGCCGAACTGTCGCAACTCGATCCCGCCGAACAGGGCGAACTGCTCGCCAGCTACGGCCTCGCAGAGCCGGGACTAAACCGCGTCATCCGTGCCGGCTACCAACTGCTCGGCCTCGGCACCTACTTCACCGCCGGCGTCAAAGAAGTACGCGCCTGGACCATGCCGGAAAACGCCACCGCGCCGCAGGCTGCGGGCGTCATCCACACCGATTTCGAGCGCGGCTTCATCCGCGCCGAAGTCATCGCCTATGACGACTTTATCCGTTACCATGGCGAAGCCGGCGCAAAAGAAGCGGGCAAATGGCGCCTCGAAGGCAAGGACTACCGCGTACAAGAAGGCGACGTCATCCATTTCCGATTTAACGTCTGATACCATCCCCCACCCATTTCCCAAAAGGAGCAAAACCATGGCGAACTACTCAACCAACGAATTCAAGGCTGGCCTGAAAATCATGCTGGACGGCGACCCGTACAACATCGTCGAAAACGAATTCGTCAAACCCGGCAAAGGACAAGCCTTCAACCGCGTCAAAGTGCGCAACCTCAAAACCGGCCGCGTCATCGAGCGCACCTTCAAATCCGGCGACAGCGTCGAAGCGGCCGACGTGCACGAAACCGAAATGCAGTACCTCTACAAAGACGAAAACAGCTGGCACTTCATGCACCCGGAAACCTTCGAACAACTGCAAGCCGACCAGGCCGCCGTTGCCGACGCCGACAAATGGATGCTGGAACAGGCGCTGTGCACCGTCGTCCTCTGGAACGGCAACATCATCAGCGTTACCGCGCCGAACTTCGTCGAACTCAAAGTCGTAGATACCGACCCCGGCCTGCGCGGTGACACCTCCGGCGGTGGCGGCAAACCGGCAACACTGGAAACCGGCGCCGTGGTGCGCGTACCGCTGTTCATGAACATCGGCGACGTCATCCGCGTTGATACCCGCAGCGGCGAATACCTCGGACGCGCCAAAGAATAACCCACCGGGAGGAATCCCCATGTACAAACGCAGCCTTGCCTTGCTCGCCCCTGTCGCAATCGTCTCTTGCGTCACCGTCAACATCTACTTCCCGGCGGCCGCCGCCGAAAAAGCGGCCGACCAAATCATCCTTGACGTCTGGCACCAGCAGGGCGGCGCAGCGGAGGCGACAAAAGCGGCAACAACCCCGCCCGCTGCCAAAAACAGCGGCGCGAAAAACGAACACAGCGCGCTTGATCCGCGCCGCATCGTCGTCGCGGCACTCAGCGCCATCAGCGGCGAAGCGCACGCACAAAACGTGGACTTTAACGCCTCATCCCCGCAAATCGAACAAATCAAGGCTCGCATGGCGAGCCGCTTTGGCGAACTGCGCCCCTTCCTCGATAGCGGCGCCATCGGTCTGACCGCCGACGGCCTCATCGCCGTACATGACGCCAACGCAGCCAGCCTTGCCGACCGCGCGCGCATGAACCAACTGGTCAGCGCCGAAAACAAAGACCGCAAAGCGCTCTACCAAGCCATCGCGGACGCCAACAACCAACCCGGCTGGGCAGGACAAATCCAGAAAACCTTTGCCGAACGCTGGATCAGCCAGGCACAAAGCGGCTGGTGGTACCAAAGCGGCGGCGGCTGGAAGAAAAAATAAACCGCATCACTACGTAGGTTGAGTTAGTACATCGCGTAACCCAACAATCTGACATGCTTTGTTGGGTTACCGCCCTCGGTCTGACTCAATCTACAAAGCAAGCATCATAGAGGGCGTTCCGGCGCATCGCCTCGAAGAAAGGAGTACAACATGAAAACCTTGATTATCAACGCCCATCCCGACCCGCATTCCACCTACTCTGCGACCAACCGCATGGTGAAGCATCTGCTGACCAAACTGCCTGTGGGTAGCACGGAAATCGTTAATCTTGCGGAAACCAAGCAGCCGAGCCTCGATAAAGCGGTGCTGGATATCTTCATCAAAACCGTTTTCCGCCAAGAACAACCGACCGCCGAAGAAGCGCAACACTTCGCCGGTATCCAAGCGAACGTCGCTCAATTCAAAGCGGCGCCGCGCCTCGTCATCGCTTATCCAATGTACAACTTCGGTATTCCAGCGCGCCTGAAAGACTGGATTGACAGCATCGTCGTCCCCGGCGAAACCTTTCGCTACAGTGCGAACGGCAACCCCGAAGGCCTGCTGACCACACACAAGGCTCTGATACTGCAAGCCAGCGGTGGTGTCTTCAGCGAAGGCGGACGTGCCGCGATGGAGCACACCGTGCCATATCTGCAAGACGTGCTGCGCCTCCTTGGCTTCGCCAGCGTGGATGCGGTGCGCGCCGAAGGTACTACAAAAGCCATTATTGGACTGGACGCCGCTGTTGCCAAAGCCTGCGCCGATATTGATGCCAAAATGGACGTGTTTACCCACTAAAATAAAATTCGCATCGTAGGCTGCGCCTCGACCGCCGTTTCCGGCGGTTGAGAATTGCATGTATAACCTCGCCACTACCACCATGATTCATAACGTCCTCATCTTCGACATCGAAACCGTCGCCGACGTTGCCGCTTACCGTCTGCTCAACCACCCGCCGCAAGACCTGGACGACGCCACCATCTACCGCATGATGTGCAGCGAGCGCCTTGGCGAGACCGGCAGCACCTTCATGCGCCACCACCTGCACAAAATCGTCGCCATCTCGGTCGCGATGAAAACCGCGCAAGGGCTGAAAATCTGGTCGCTGGGCGACGAGACGAGCGGCGAATACGAAATCGTGCAGCGCTTCTTCCAGGGCATCGACAAATACGCGCCGACGCTGGTCAGCTGGAACGGCAGCGGTTTCGACCTGCCCGTCCTGCACTACCGCGCCCTCTTCCACGGCATCAACGCGCAGCGCTACTTTGAAATCGGCGACCACGACAAAGACTACAAATTCAACAACTACCAGAACCGCTACCACTGGCGCCATATCGACCTGATGGACGTCCTCTCCGGCTACCAGGCGCGCACCGTGGCAAGCCTCGATGACGTCGCCAAACTTTGCGGTTTCCCCGGCAAGCTGGCGATGGACGGCAGCGCCGTGCAGGAACGCTACGCCAATGGCGACCTCAAAGGCATCCGCGACTACTGCGAAACCGACGTGCTGAACACCTACCTCGTTTACCTGCGATTCGAGCTGATGCGCGGCAACCTCAACGCGGTGAGCTACCAAGAGTGCCTGGAAGAAGCGCAGAGCTTCCTGCAAGACCAGGAAAGCGAACACTGGCAGGAATTCCTGCAAGCCTGGGCGGAACGCGGCGCATGAGTGCGGATGACGCCATCTACCGCGTGCAGTTCAAAACCGAACAGCACTACTACGACCTCTACGTGCGCCACGTCTTTCCCGCTGACATGGCGGGCTTTATCTGCCTGGAAGGCTTCCTCTTTCACGAAGAAACGCAAGTGCTGATTGACCCGCGTGTAGAAAAGCTCACCGCCGAATTTGGCGACGTCAGTACCGCCTTCGTGCCTTATCACCAAATCATCCGCATCGACAAAGTCGAGCGTCAAGGGGAAAGCCGCATCCAAAACGCACCCAGCAGCGGCAATCCCAAAATCAAGCCCTTCCCACCAGTGCTGTAAAGCGCCACCCCAAGCGCGGGTACAGCCCCTGCCCTTGTCGGAGGCATTACATTAAGCGCTGTTTGCAATTTGAGTCCCCTCCCTCGCGGAGCGGGGGAGGGTCGGGGCTCCCCATGAAAAAACGAACGCCTTTTTCAAGGTAACCCGGGGAGGGGGTGTGAAAACCGCGTAGCGACGGCATTATTCAAAACGAGGTAGTCCTCAAACGTATGTTGTCATACGAAGTTTGTTTATCCCAGCCCTCACCCCAACCCCTCTCTTGCTGCGCAAGCAATGCTTGTCCCAGCGGGAGAGGGGCTTATCCGCTGAAATGCAAACAACCCCTAGTTCTGCCCACAAAAAAAGGAAGGCTTTCGCCTTCCTTTTTTGCTGCAAGCGGCAGTTATTTTTTCGCCGGTGCTGCCTGGCCTGAATCAGCCGGAGCGGCAGCGCTTTCACCACCAGCCATCGGGCCCGGAGCTTTGACTTGCTCCATCAGGTCGTTGTTCCACTCGCCATCCACACGGATATGACCAGCGGCGCCAAGGTTGAACGCTTCGATCAGGTTGTGGTTAACGTAGGCATAGGTACCTGGCTGCTTGAAGGTATACATCGCTGCCCCGGCAGAACCTGCGGCGATAGACCAGGTTTCCAGATCTTGTGCCGGCGGGTCGGCGAGGTTGCCGCGTTCCCAAACATATTCACCGTGGCCGCCAATGATGTGCGGGTAGGTGTAGCGGTTCGCTTGTGAGTGGTAGAACATCACGGTTTCGCCAACTTTTGCAGTCATGGCATTGTCGCCAACCAACGAGCCTTTGCTTTCGCCGAAAACGATGTGGGTCGGGATGAGTTTGTCCATCACTTCCTTGTCATCAGCGAAAGAGGCGGACGGGTTGTCGTAGCGTTTGTATTTGCCGTCTTTGTCTTTCGGGATGTAGTAATCCTGTTCGCCGATATAGTAGGCCTTGTCGTAGTGCAGCTTGTTGCCGTTCTTGTCCTTGATGCCGTCTTTCGGAATAACGAGGATTGCGCCGTTCATGCCGTGCACCAAGTGCCACGGAATCATCGCGCCGCCCGGTGCGCAGTGGTAGATGAAGACGCCCGGTTTGGTTGCCTTGAAGCGCAGTACCACTTCCTGACCCGGGGCGACGTGGGTCAGGTCGCCGCCGCCGAGGGCGCCGGTGGAGGCGTGGAAGTCAATGTTGTGGATGAGCTGGTTTTTGCTGTCGTTTTTCAGGGTGAGCTCAACGTAATCGCCTTCGTGGACGACAATCATCGGGCCGGGAACGGTGTTGTTATAGGCGAACGCCCACATGAAGACACCCGGCTCAACTTCGATTTCTTTCTCGACGATGTTCATCTCGACCTGGACAACGCGCGGTTTGGCGGGTGCTTCCAGTGTGTGTTCCGGCACGGCAGGCGGCGGCACCAGAACTTGCTTGACGTGTTCCAGTTTGTCCAGACCTTCTGCCTGCACACCGACCTTGTAGCCTTCAAGGCCGCCGGTGTGCGCTGCGCCTTCTGCGGCGAAGCTGGCAGGGGCAGCAATCGCCAGTGATGCTGCGACGGAGAGGGATAACCAAGTTTTTCGCATAAAGCGCTCCTGTTTAGGTTGTGGGTTTGTAAAAAATTTTTAAGATTATAGAGACAGCCCCACTTTGGCAGGTTGACTTGAATCAATTAGTCCAAAAAAATGTGAATTACTGTGGATGATGTGAAAACGCGCATCGCGGCGGCATTTGACGACGTTTTCCATTATGATTGCCGCCTTTTTCGCACAAGGAACGACCCATGCCCGACAAAACCCTGACCCGCCGCGAACGCCAGCAGATAGCCGCCTGCGATGCTGCCGGACTGCGCATCCTGCTGGTCGCGCAAGAAAACGCGCTCTTGATGCTGCGCTACCTCGCCGAATGGCTGCGCCAGGGCGGCGCGAGTGGTGCGGGCGAGCGCCTCGCCGCCTTTACCCGCGAGCTGGACAGCGCACCCTCGCACCGCGCGCTGATTGGCGCGCACATCCACGGCTGGCTGCAAAACCTGCACCTCTACGCCAGCCTGGTCAGCGTCGGCATCTTCGCCCGCACCGGCGTCCTGCACGAAACCGCGACCCTGCTCTACGACCGCCTGAACCCGCTACCGGTAGACGAACACCAGCTGCAAGACGTCCTCGACAGCGTCTTTAACGGCAGCAAAGACCTCGAATGGTTAAGCGCCATCGCGCCGCGCCAATGGCTCAGCCTCTTCGCCCGCCTCAGCGAAAACGACGAACAGCGTGGCCGCACCCGCCGCCTCATGCGCGAAGAAAGCACCTACGCGCTGGAAATGCTCGCCATCCGCCTGAGCGCCGAAGACCTCGCGCCCGACCTGATACGGCTGGACAAACGCCTGCTGGATCTCGACTCGCCCTTCGTCGCCCTTGAGCGCGAACTGGCGCGGCTCATCACCAGCTGGCGCGACCACCCGAATGACGCCACCGACGCGGCGACGCTGGCACAGGCGCACGTCCTCATCGACCAGTCGCGGCAACAACTGCACCATTTGAACAGCCGCGCCATCGCCTCCGGCAGCTCGCTCGCCACCGCCCACCTGCTCGAACGCCTCGCACAAAGCCTCGACCGCCTCGAAGCGCTGCTCGCCGTCCTCACCGCCGAAAGCCCGGAAAGCGAAGCGCGCCACTGGCTGGCGCTCCTGAACCAGCTCATCGAAAACGGCCTGCGCCGCCGCAACATCCGCCACCTCTGGAGCCGCAGCGCCTACCTGCTGAGCCAATCCATCACCCAGCACAAAAGCGCGCACGGCGAACACTACATCGCGCGCGGCTGGCAAGAATACCGCCGCATGTACCTAAGCGCCGCCGGCGCGGGCGTCATCATCGCGCTGATGGCGCTGCTCAAAATCAAACTCGCCAGCGCCGTCCCCAGCTACAACGCCTACATCCTGCTCTCAAGCCTCGACTACGGCATCGGCTTCGTCCTCATCTACCTCTGCCACTGCACCGTCGCCACCAAACAACCGGCGATGACCGCGGCACGCATGGCAGAAGCCATCGAACAAACCCAACAAGGCCGCGCCGGGGCGCGCAAACTGGCACAACTCCTCATCGACGTAAACCGCTCACAAAGCATCGCCGTTTTGGGCAATTTGAGCCTCGCCATGCTCACCGCCGTGCTGCTCAGCCTGCTGTGGGCGGACAAAAGCGGCGCGCCGCTGCTCGACCATCACAGCGCTGAGCACCAAATGGCGGCGCTGGCGATGCCGTCGGCGCTGTTCTACGCCGCCATTGCCGCCGTCTGGCTGTTCTGCTCCGGCATCATCGCCGGCTACTACGACAACCGCGCCCAATACCTGCGCCTGCGCGAACGCCTGCGCGTAAACCCCTTGCTGCGCCGCCTCCTGCGCGAACCCGCCCGCGCCCGCTTTGCCGACTTCGTCCACGACCACCTCGGCGCACTCGCCAGCAACTTCCTCTTCGGCGTACTGCTCGGCATCACCCCGTGGATTGGCAAAACGCTGGAACTGCCGCTGGACATCCGCCACATCGCCTTCTCCTCGGCCAACCTCGCCTACGCCACCGCCAGCCACCCCGAAGGCATCGGCACCTTCCTCTATGGCTTCCTTGCCGTCATCGCCATCGGCCTCGTCAACCTCTGGGTCAGCTTCGCCCTCGCCTTGCGCGTCGCCCTGCGCGCCAGAGACGCCCGCTTCCCGCCGCTACGCCAGTTCATCAGTGTGCTGCGCGAAGAAATCCGGCGCGAGCCGCGCGCATTGTTCCTGCCACGCCGCCCGACGAGTGGAGAAAACGGGGCGGGTAAATAACCCCCACCCCCCCACGGAGCCACACATGACCCACCCCCACCCCCTCCACCTCCTTGACGGCGGCATGGGCCGCGAACTCTTGCGGCGCGGCGCGCCCTTCGCCCAACCCGAATGGTCGGCGCTCGCCCTGATACAAGCACCCGCCACCGTGCAGGACGTCCACGCCGCCTACATCGCCGCCGGTGCCGAAACCCTCACCACCAACAGCTACGCCCTCGTCCCCTTCCACATCGGTGAAGAGCGCTTCCGCGCCCGCGCGGGCGAACTCGCCGCACTCGCGGGCAAACTGGCGCGCCAGGCCGTCAAAAAAAGCGGCAAAACCGTCCACATCGCAGGCTCGCTGCCGCCGCTCTTCGGCTCCTACCGCCCCGACCTGTTCGACCCGGCGCGCGCCGCAGAAATCGCCCGCCCGCTCATCGACGGCCAGGCGCCGTACGTTGATTACTGGCTCGCCGAAACCCAAAGCAGCATCGCCGAAGTCCGCGCCCTGCACGCCCTCACCGCACGCGACCGCCCTTTCTGGGCATCCTTCACCCTTGAAGACGAACCGCCTGCCGAGCCGCCCCGCTTGCGTAGTGGCGAAACCGTTGCCGCTGCTGTCGCCGCCGCGCTCGAACTCAAACTCGACGCGCTGCTCTTTAACTGCAGCCACCCCGAAGCGATGACCGCCGCGCTCAAAACCGCGCGTGCCACGATTGACGCGGCGGGCAGCGCGATGCGCCTCGGCGTCTATGCCAACGCCTTTGCGGCGCATGGCACAGACGAAGAAGCCCTGCCCGCCAACGACGGCCTCGACGAAATCCGCACCGACCTCACTCCCACCGCCTACCTGGATTGGGCGAAACACTGGTGCGCGGCGGGTGCGGATATCATTGGCGGCTGCTGTGGCGTTGGTCCGGAACACATCGCCGCACTTGCCGCGTGGCGCGCACAAAACGCCTGACGAAAAACACACGATGGCATCCCGCCACACCGCACCAAAAAACGCAGCCGGAGGCTGCGTTTTTTAATAAGCGGCGCTTAGCGACTCAAACTGACGCTGCCGTCGGTGCCGTGCAAAGCGGCGGCGAACGCATCGGCATCAAAGCCGTCTTCGTGAGTGACGACAATATTGCCGTTATTGATGTTCACCCATTTGACGCCAGGTACATTCATTCCGGCGTCTTTAAGCTTGTCGGCGTTGTCAGCGGTGAGGCCGCTGGCGTGGTAGAGGGTTTGTGGCATGGTGCGCTCCTGGTTCGTGGGGAAAACGCGCCGGGCGGCGCGTTCTGTTGCGATGTACGGCGATGCCAAGCGGCTGCCGTTACCTTTTTATTTGGCTGAAGATAGCGCGCGCTTTTTCAATCAGCCGCAGCAATTCGGCGCGCTCGCCGTAGGGCGCTGCTTGCGGGGCGTTGTGTAGTTTAGAAGTTGAAAAACGCTTCGTGTTCGCCGCTTGCCGTTTTGCTGATGCTGACGTTGAAATCGCCGTCGGTGGCGAGCAGGATGCGGTTGATGCCGTCTTTGCGGTAGTTTTTCGCCGCCACGTCGTCGTCTCTATGAGCGCCATCGTATCGTGATGCGAGCGTGTAAAGGGCATGCAAAAAAAAACGGCCTCTTGCGAGGCCGTTTTCGTTTTAGGGCACCAGCAGATTACTGGTTGTAGTTGTTGGCGGGCGCTACGTTGGTATTGCCGTAGTTATTGGCACCATCATCACCCTGGAAGGTGTTGTTGCCGCCGCCGCCGGTCTTGCTGGCGCCAAAGACGCCGCCCCAGTCGCCGATTTCATAGGCGGAGCCGTATTTGTCCTCCGGTTTGACGGAGTTGAACGAGCCGCCCATTTCGTCAGCGTCTTTGCCGAAGAATGCGGCGCGGAAGGTCGCTTCGTCATTGCCCGGGATGTAGGTGCGGTCAGCCGTACCAAGGACGGTGTTGCCAATGACGTCGCCCTGGAAGTGGACGAGTTTGTCTTTCAGCACGGTGGGTTTTTTCAGGTCCTGTAACCAGGCGTTATATACGTCACCCGTGACTTTTTTCTGACCGACGTCAAAGGAGGCATCGACAAAGTTACCCAGGCCCATCTTGGCATTGCCACCCGCAGCGCCGTTATCAAAACCGAAGGCATTAGGCAGCGGGCGTTTGTCGTCTTTGATATCCCCGGTATAGCCGTGGAAGCTGTTGTCAATGCCGTACATCAGCGCGTGACCGCTATATTGCAGGACAGCATTGCTCGGCAGCGCGCCCATTTGCTCGATGCTGGTCGCATTCGTTCCGCGGAAGAAGTAGTGGTCTACGCCATTCGGGTCGTTTTTGAAGGTGAGCGGTGCGCGCAGGAAACCGTCTTTGAACGGGCCTTCGCCATCGGCGAGATCCAGCTTGGTGGTAACCCGGCCATACTGCACGTTTTTGAGGGTATTCGGCACGGCGCCAATGCTGTATTCGTTCGGCTGGCTTTCGAGGTCTGCCCACAGTTCGTGGTTGTAGCCTTTTCTCGCCTGTACGGAGGGCTGCGCCAGTCTGTCTTTAACCTGAGCGACGAAGGAGCGTACGCCCAGATAGCTGTTCATGCTGACCGGCTTGACCTCTCTTTTTTCCTGATCGGCATAGGCGAGGTGGTAATGGCCGAAGATGCGGGTTTTGGTGTTGTGGTGGTCAACCCAAATCTGTTTAGTGCTATCCCATTTCAGTTCTTCACCGAGCGTCGCACGGCCGGGGTTTTTGGCGCTGCGATAGGGATCGCTGTCGCCGACGCGAATCAGACCGTTGGTGATGTCGCCGGTCGGCTGGATTTCGATGTCGCGGTCGCGGACGGGATCGCCACCTTTGTTATCACCTGCGCCCCAAGCAAGGTCTTCGGAGCCTTCACCGCCTTTGCCGCTGACGTTGTTATCAACACGGCGGGCGCGTGGATCCCAGCCTTCAAGCGTTGCCCAGTTTTCAAAGGCGCTGTCCTGGGTACTCCACCAGATCAGGTTGGCGCCGAATTTTTTCTCGTATTCGGCTTTGTAGCCAGGGGTTCCCGGTTTCCAGATGCGTTCGTCGCTGTAGCGGATGGCATAGCCGTCGTAGGGTGAGTTGCTTTGCAGTTCTTCACGCCAGCCGTCGTAGTGCGGGCCACGGAATTCGCCTTGTTGGCCGTTCGTCTGATTCTTGGGGTCTTTCCAAAGGAAATTTTTTATGTTGGCAGGATATTTGCTATATGCGCCTCTTTGGTGGCGCACGCAACCCCAAAATGCTATGCCACATGAAGCCGGCACTTCGCTCCGGTAAGATATCGCTTTTGTTTTAACCACGGATTTCGCGGACTCCCCATGATTAGCGTCTTTGACATGTACAAAATCGGCATCGGCCCGTCCAGCTCGCACACCGTCGGGCCAATGAAAGCGGGCAGGCAGTTCATTGATGCGCTGTTGGCCGACAACCTGCTTGCGCGTACCACCGCCGTCCGCGCCGACGTTTACGGCTCGCTCTCCCTCACCGGGCGCGGTCACAATACCGACATCGCCATCTTCCTCGGCCTGATGGGCTACCTGCCGGATAGCGTTCCCATCGAACACATCGAGCCCGCCATCGCTGCCGTCAAGACAGACGGCCGCCTCACCCTGAACGAGGCCGAGCCGGCGCGCAGCAAAAACATCGCCTTTGATTTCAAGGCGGACATGCCCTTCCACCGCGATTTCCTGCCGCTGCACGAAAACGGCATGACGCTCACGGCGAAGGCGGATGACACCGTGCTGCTCACCAAAACCTACTACAGCATCGGCGGCGGCTTTATCGTCGAAGAAGCGCAATTCGGCAAAAGCGACGACAACGCGGTCGCCGTGCCCTATCCCTACAAAAACGCCGAAGACATCCTGCGCCACTGCCGCGAGCAAGGGCTGCCCATCTCCTCGCTGATGCGCAAAAACGAACTCGCCCTGCGCCCGGAAGCCGAACTTGCCGCCTACCTCGCTCGCGTCTGGCAAACCATGGCCGACTGCATCGAGCGCGGCCAGCACGCTGAAGGCCTCCTGCCGGGGCCGCTGAAAGTGCCGCGCCGCGCCTGCGCTCTGCGTCGCGTTCTGGAAGCACGCGACATGCAAGACCCGATGGAAATCATCGACTGGGTCAATCTCTTTGCGCTCGCCGTAAACGAAGAAAACGCCGCCGGCGGCCGCGTTGTTACCGCGCCGACCAACGGCGCCTGCGGCATCGTTCCGGCGGTGCTCGCCTACTACGACAAATTCGTCCACCCGCTCAGCACGGAAACCATCGAGCGCTATCTGCTCGCTACCAGCGCCATCGGCTCGCTCTACAAAATGAACGCCTCCATCTCCGGTGCGGAAGTCGGTTGCCAGGGCGAAGTGGGCGTCGCCTGCTCCATGGCCGCCGCCGGGCTGACCGAAATCATGGGCGGCACCCCCGAACAGGTCTGCATGGCGGCGGAAATCGGCATGGAGCACAACCTCGGCCTCACCTGCGACCCCGTCGGCGGGCAGGTACAAGTGCCGTGCATCGAGCGCAACGCCATCGGCGCGGTCAAGGCCATCAATGCCAGCCGCATGGCGCTGCGCCGCACCACCCAGCCCTGCGTCAGCCTCGACGAAGTCATCGAGACCATGTACGAAACCGGGCGCGACATGAACTCCAAATACCGCGAAACCTCCACCGGCGGCCTGGCGGTAAAAATCCTGCCGCCGTGTAACTAACAGGACGAAGTCTGTGGCGGGGGCAGGGCGCTAAACTCACCCCGCCCACACCACCGTCACCCCCGGCGGCGTGAAAACCACCCCGTCGCCCGATTGCCAGCGCACCGTCGCCGCTTCCGCCGCCAAAGCATTGCGGGCGGCGAGGGCGACGAAAGGCGGGAGCGCGAGCCCATCTGCTCTCCAGCGCAGCCCTTGATACCGCAAGCCCTGCAACGGCGACAACGCGAACACGCTCACCTTGTCGCCCGGCTGACCGCACAACTGCCACGCCGCTGCGCCCGAGGCAAAAGCACGCGTGCCGTTGCGCCCCAACAATAACGTGGGCAGACCGAAGCGCGGCAACACCCACAAATTGGCAAAACCATGATCGGCCTCATCGCCATCCGCGCCCAGCACCCACAAATGCGCCTGCGGCCAGCGTGCGCGCACAAAAGCCAGCGCCAGCTCAAAATCCGTCTCGTCCTTTTCCACGGGGAAAGAAAGGCGCGGCGACGTCGCATCCAGGGCGTCGCTGCTGTCAAAATCGCCCAGCCACCATTGCGGCACAACACCCAGCGCCGCCGCATGACGCATCCCGCCATCCACTGCAATCACCACCTCATCTGCCCGCGGCATCCGCGACGGACGCACAAAATCGCCCGCCAACAACAACCAGACCGTCTCACCCATCATTCCCTCTCTTTCTTGATACACACGCGAAAAAGCCGTCGCCTCGAAAAACGCCACCGTCTCACAGCCGCGCCCCGCCTTTTGACAGCCTCCGCGAAAAACCGCACAATTCGGCGACATTTCCGCCCACGACACCCATGAAACTCAACCTCCTCGGCGAATCGCCGCTGCCGCCGCCTGACGCGCACCGCATCGCCCGACCCGAAGACGCCGACGGCGACTATTATCTGCACTGGCGCGACGAACGCTACCACCTCTGCGACCGGCAAAACCGCCACCCGCCGCTCACCCTCGATTTCGCCGACTACCTTGGCCGTAGCGGCAGCGAAACCCTGCCGAAAACCCTGCGCGGACTGGCAGACGCGCCCATTGCCGACGCCACCGCCGGTTGGGGCAAAGACGCCTGGCTGCTCGCCAGCCGCGGTTTTACCCTCACCCTCTACGAGCGCAACCCCTACCTGCACACGCTGCTCGCCGCCGCGTTGGCCGCCGCACAAGAAAACCCGCGCACCGCCGCTATTGCCGCCCGCCTCACCCTCAACCATGCCGACGCCGCGGCAGCACTCGCGCCCGCCAGTTTCGCAGCCGTTTACCTCGACCCGATGTACCCGGAGCGGCGCAAAAGCGCCAAAGTCAAAAAACACATGCAGGCGCTACAACAACTCATCGGCCATCACGGCGACGACGCGACGCTACTTGCCCGCGCGCGCCTCGCGGCGACACGGCGCGTCATCGTCAAACGCCCGCAGCACGCGCCACCGCTGGCGGACATCGCCCCGCATCACGCGATTGACGGCCCCAACACCCGCTACGACATCTACCTCGCGCCCAACACTCCTGACAAGAACTGACACAGCCGCGCGCTATCATGGCGTTCCCCCAACAAAACGGAGAACCCCATGCCAACACTCACCCTTTACACCAACCCGCATTCCCGTGGCACGAACGTCCGCTGGATGCTGGAAGAATGCGGCGCCGATTACAACACCGTCGCCGTACCCTTTGGCGCGGAAATGAAAGCGCCCACCTACCGCGCCATCAACCCGATGGGCAAAGTTCCGGCGCTCACCCACGGCGACACCGTCCTCACCGAAACCGTTGCCATCATCACCTGGCTTGCCGAACGCTATCCGGAAAAAGCGCTGATCCCGGCCGCAGGCAGCGACGCGCGCGGCGAATACTACCGCTGGCTCTGCTTCGCCCTGCACCTCGAATACGCCGCCATCGACCGCAAGCGCGCCATCGAAAACAGCGAAGAAGTGCGCGTCGCCATCGGCTACGGCGACTTCGACACCGCCTTCGCCACGCTGAAAGCCCGTCTGCAAGACCGCGCCCATATCGTCGGCGACCACTTCACCGCACTCGACCTCTACTACAGCGGCCTGCTCCAATGGTTCATCCAGCGCGCACAAGTGTTGCCCGCCGAGCGCGTCTATCTCGACTACATGAACCGCCACCTTGCCCGCCCCGCACACCAACGCGCCATCGCGCTGGACGAGGCGCTGTTGGCGGAGATGGGGTAGCGCGCAGTTCCGTAGGTTGGGTTAGCGAGGAACGCGCGTAACCCAACACTTGCATAAATCCTGATGACCCGTTGGGCTGCGCCTAACCCAACCTACAGACCTACACAAAACCCTTCACAAAAACCATGCCCCACCAGCTCGCCCTTATCCCGCCCGCGCCGCGCTACTGGATCGCCGTAGCCAGCGCCGACCACGTCGCACGCGGCATCGCCGGCGGCTTCATGCAAGTCTGCCACGGCAAACGCGCGCCACTTGCCCGCATCCGCCCTGGCGACGGCATCATCTACTACGCACCGACGCAAACCTTCGGCACGAAAACCCCGCTGCAAGCCTTCGTCGCCCGTGGCGAAATCCTGCCCGGCGAGCCGTACCAGGTGGCGATGACGGACGACTTCCACCCCTGGCGTCGCGACGTGCGCTTTGCCGCCGACGTCCGCCCCGCTCCCATCCGCCCGCTCTTGCCGCAACTCACCTTCATCACTGACCCGCAGCGCTGGGGCTACGTCTTCCGTTTCGGCCTGCTCTCCGTCCTCGCCGCCGACTTCGCCCGCATCACCCGCGCGATGCAGGCATAAATCGCGAAAACAAACGGATACTGTATGGAATGCACGGGGAAGCGGCTATAATGCCGCCCCTTTCCACCAGCCCCTTGACAGTCCATGCTTGAGCGCATCCGCAATTTTTCCATCATCGCCCATATTGACCACGGCAAATCCACCCTCTCCGACCGCTTCATCCAGATGTGCGGCGGCTTGTCCGAGCGCGAAATGGAGGCGCAGGTGCTGGATTCGATGGATTTGGAGCGCGAGCGCGGCATTACCATCAAGGCGCAGAGCGTCTCGCTCAACTACACATCGAAGCGCGACGGGCAGACCTACCAGTTCAACTTCATCGACACCCCCGGCCATGTCGATTTCTCTTACGAAGTGTCGCGCTCGCTCTATGCCTGCGAGGGCGCGCTGCTCGTGGTGGACGCGGCGCAGGGCGTGGAGGCGCAGTCGGTCGCGAACTGCTACACCGCCATCGAGCAGAATCTGGAAGTGTTGCCCGTTCTGAACAAGATTGACCTGCCCTCCGCCGAGCCGGAGCGGGTAATGGAAGAAATCGAAGAAATCATCGGCCTGGACACATCCGAAACCTTGAAGGTGAGCGCGAAAACCGGCGAAGGCATTGCCGACCTGCTGGAGCAGATTATCGAAAAAATCCCGGCGCCGACGGGCGACCCGGACGCGCCGGTGAAAGCGCTCATCATAGACTCATGGTTTGACAGCTACGTCGGCGTGGTCTCGCTGGTGCGCGTCTTTGACGGCACGCTCAAGGTCAAGCAGAAAATGCGGGTCATGAGCAGCGGCGATGAGCACCTCATCACCAAACTCGGCATCTTCACCCCGAAAGCGCAGGACCGCAGCGAGCTGCGCGCCGGAGAAGTCGGCTTTGTCATCGCCGGTATCAAGGACATCAACGGCGCGCCCGTCGGCGATACGCTCACCGATGCCGCCCGCCCCACCGCCGAGCGCCTGCCCGGATTCCAGAAAGTGCAGCCGCGCGTCTTCGCCGGACTGTTTCCGGTGGAATCAGACGACTACGAAGACCTGCGCGAAGCGCTCGCCAAACTGCGCTTAAACGACGCCTCGCTCTTTTACGAGCCGGAAACCTCGCAGGCGCTGGGCTTTGGCTTCCGCTGCGGCTTCCTCGGCATGCTGCACATGGAAATCGTGCAGGAGCGGCTGGAGCGCGAATACGACCTCGACCTCATCACCACCGCGCCGACAGTCGTCTATGAAGTGGAAACCACCGCGGGCGAAACGCTGCACATTGACAATCCGAGCAAATTGCCCGCGACCAACCACATCGCCGAAATCCGTGAGCCAATCATCCTCGCCAACATCCTCGTGCCGAAAGACTACCTTGGCGCGGTCATCGGCCTGTGCATCGAAAAACGCGGCGTGCAGAAAGACATGCAGTTCGCCGGGCACCAAGTGCAGCTGCGCTTTGAAATGCCGATGAGCGAAGTGGTGCTGGACTTCTTCGACCGCCTCAAATCGGTGTCGCGCGGCTTCGCCTCGTTTGACTACGAATTCCGCCGCTTTGAGCCGGCGAGCCTCGTCCGCCTGGACGTGCTGATTAACGGCGACAAAGTCGATTCGCTCTCCATCATCATCCACCGCGAACACGCGCAATCGCGCGGCCGCGACCTCGTCGAGCGCATGCGCGACCTCATCCCGCGGCAAATGTTTGAAGTCGCCATCCAGGCGGCGATTGGCAACCAGGTCATCGCCCGCTCAACCGTCAAAGCCTTGCGCAAAAACGTGCTCGCCAAATGCTACGGCGGCGACGTCTCGCGCAAACGCAAACTGCTGGAAAAACAAAAAGCGGGCAAAAAACGGATGAAACAAGTCGGCAGCGTCGAAATCCCGCAAGAAGCCTTCCTCGCCGTCCTCAAAGTCGATAACAACAGCAACTAAGGAACCCCCTCACACATGAACACCATCCAGCAAATCCTCGCCGGATTCATGACCCATTTTGAGCTGATTCTCACCGTCACCGTCATCATCTGCTTCATCTTCTACCTCATCGACGGCCGCAGCTACCGCAAAACGCGCAAGCGCCTCTACCGCGCCTTCAAAACCGGCACCGAAACCCAGGAAGACCGCATCGCCTACGCCACCCGCCTCGCCACCGTCATCCAGGGCAAAGGCGTGCGCCGCAAACACCAAAACGCCTTCGACCGCGCCCAACACGCCCTCACCCAACAAGAGCCGCTCAAAGGCGCCGAACTCTACTGGCTCAAACACCCCGTGTACCCGCAAGAAAAAATCATCGAATTCTTCGGCGGCATGTTCTGGGTGCTGTTCACCGTGTGGTTCATCCGCTCCTTCATGTGGGAGCCGTTCCGCATCCCCTCCGGCTCGATGGAGCCGAACCTCTACGACGGCGACTTCATCCTCACCAGCAAATACAGCTACGGCATCAAACTGCCCGTACTGCGCACGACCCTCATCCCGACCGGCAGCGTGCAGCGCGGCGACGTCATCGTCTTCCGCTACCCGGAAAACCCCAGCCTGCACTACATCAAGCGCGTCATCGGCCTGCCCGGCGACCACATCCGCTACGAGCGCAACCACGTCTGGATCAACGACGAAGCGCAGCCGCTGGAACCTACCGGCGAAACACGCGAAATCAACCGTGAGTACGGCGAGCGCAGCTACCGCATCCCCGCCGCCATCTACGAAGAAACCCTGACCGGCTACGGCAAACACCGCGCGCAACTCTACCCCGAAAACCCCAACACCCGCCCCGGCATGGTCGAAGGCAGCCTGACCGTCCCGGCAGGACACTACTTCGTCATGGGCGACAACCGCGACGACAGCGAAGACAGCCGCGCCTGGGGCTTTGTCCCGGAAAAAAACCTGGTCGGCAAAGCCACCTTCATCTGGATGAACAGCAACTGCATCCTCGGCAAAGGCGACTGCAACCACATCGGCAAAAGCATCCGCTAAAACACCCATCGTAGGGTGGGTCTTGACCCACCACCAAACCATTCTACGGTGGGGCAAGCCCCACCCTACATCCCCCCAACCATGCACCCCCTCGAACAAGCGCTGAACTACCGCTTCACCGACACCGCCCTCCTCACCCGCGCGCTGACCCACCGCAGCCACAGCGCCAAACACAACGAACGCCTCGAATTCCTCGGCGACGCCCTGCTCGAAACCATCAGCAGCATCTGGATCTACCAGAACCGCCGCGACGTACCCGAAGGCGACCTCACCCGCCTGCGCGCCACCATCGTCAGCGGCGAAAACCTCGCCGCCATCGCCCGCCGCCTCAACCTCGGCCAACACCTGCATCTGGGCAGCGGCGAACTGAAAAGCGGCGGCGCGCGGCGCAACTCCATCCTGGCGGACGCCGTCGAAGCGCTCATCGCCGCGGTATACCTGGACAGCGACTACCCCACCTGCGAACACATCACCCTCGCGCTCCTCAAAGACGACCTCAGCGCCCTGCCACAAACCGCGACCCGCCTCAAAGACGCGAAAACCCAACTGCAAGAATACCTGCAAGGCCGCGGCCTGCCGCTACCGGACTACCAAATCACCGAAGAAAGCGGCCCCGAACACGCGCGTGAATTCCAGATTGAAGCGACCAGCGGCGACTACCGCGCCATCGCGCACGGTAGCAGCCGCAAAAAAGCCGAACAACAAGCCGCCGCCGACCTGCTTGCCCAATACCAAAACCACAAATAACCCGGAAAACCCCATGAAGCGCAAACACATCGCCATCCCCCTCCTGCTCGCCCTCGCTGCCAACCTCTCCACCGCCGCCAAACCGAACAGCGAACCCGCCACCTCCCCCGACAAACCCTACAACCTGCATCACTTGTACAGACCCGACAACCTGCACACCTTGAGCAGCGCCGCCCCTAAACCCGACAACATGGACGCCCCGCCAGTCCTGCAGCCGCAGCCCGCCAGCGTGTACGACGCCGCCACAGCCGCCAAAACCGACATCACCTACACCCCCTACCCCTCCGCCAAAAACATCCCCGCCAACAATGGGCACCGCAAAATCCTGGGCGAAACCGCCGATGGTCGCCGGGTCATCCAGGACTACTACCAAAACAGCGACCACCCGCGCACCGCGCCCTACATCCTCAACCGCTACGGCGACCCGCGAGCCACCATCATCATCAACGCCGACAGCAAACTCGTCTGGTACAACCAGGACGGCAGCGTGTACGCCATCCAGCACTACCATGACGGCCAGCCTGCCGGATACCTGAGCTACTACCGCAACGGCCGCCTCGTCGCACAAAAACCCCGTCCCGGCAGCGACCACGATTTCTACGGCATCGGCGGCAAAGCCACAGCAGGCACGCGCTACTACTACGACGACGGCCACATCCTCGCCCTCGAATACCAGCATGGGCGCATTGGCAGCTGCTTCGCCGCCTTCTACTGCGAAGAAGGCGAAAGCCTCTACGCCCCGGACGGCACCCCGCTCCTCGCCTGGCAGAGTGACCAAAGCGGTGACATCATCTCCAGCCACAGCTGGAACACCCTCAACACCACCCCGGCCGGACAACAGGCCGCGCGCCGCCAGAGCATCAACGCCGCCCTCGCCCGCCGGGACGACATCAAACAACAGCTGCGGAACAACAGCGACCTCAACCGGCACAACCGCGAGAGAACCGCCACCGACCTGCCTGAACCAGCCCTTTTTGATACACCTTTTGATACACCTTGAGCGCTCAAGCGGACTACCCCCTACCCATCACCTCCCAGGAACCCCCATGAACACGCGCGCCGGACACATCGCCGTCGTTGGCCGCCCCAACGTCGGCAAATCCACCCTGATTAACCACCTCATCGGCCAGAAAATCGCCATCACCAGCAAAAAACCGCAGACCACGCGGCACGCGCTGCTCGGCATCCACACCACGGGCGAGAACCAAATCATCTTCGTCGATACCCCCGGCATCCACCAAAGCCGGGAAAAAGCCATCAACCGCCACATGAACCGCACCGCCTGGCAAAGCATGGACTACGTCGATCTCATCCTGCAGGTCTCTGAGGCCGGGCGCTGGAACGACGAAGACGCGCGCATCGCCAAAGCGCTGGCCGCAGGCGACAAACCCGTCATTCAGGTGCCGAACAAAATCGACCGCCTGCGCGACAAAACCGTGCTGCTCAAAGAACTCGAACACATCCAGAGCCTCGGCAACTGGCAGGCGATCATCCCCGTCTCCGCCCAACAGCGGCAAAACCTCGACACGCTGGAGCGCGCGCTGATACCGTTTCTCCCCGAACAGCCGTGGCTCTACCCCGAAGACCACATCACCACCGCCGGCATGCGCTTCATGGCTGCTGAAATCATCCGCGAAAAAATCTTCCGCTACCTGCACCAGGAAATCCCCTACGCCCTCGGCGTCATCATCGACCAGTACCAAGAAGACGAGCGCCTCGTCGAAATCGACGCCACCATCATGGTGGAGCGCGACAGCCAAAAAGGCATCGTCATCGGCAAGGGCGGGCAGACGCTGCGCCTCATCGGTCAGCGCGCGCGCGAAGAACTGGAAGGACTGCTGGAAAAAAAAGTGATGCTGCGCAACCACGTCAAAACCAAAGAAAACTGGCGCGACAACGACGCCATCATCCACAGCATGGGGCACGGCAGTGGCACAGAAGACGCCTGATGCGCCCGAACCCGCGCCGCTCAAACCCTGCACCCCGCTCGTCGGCGGACTTATCGTCCTCGCCGCGCTGTTGCACCAGGTGACACACGGCTACGGCAGCGCCATCTGCCTGCTGCTGATCGTCATCGTCATGGGCGGACAGGCGCTGATGCTGCACCAAATCCGCCGCGATTTTGCCGCCATCGACGCCGCCAAAGCGGCTTTTGAGGCGGATGGCGACCCCGCCCACCTCGACGCCATCGACCACATCGCGCTGCGCATCCTGCACGAAAACAAACTGCTCACCGCCGCCAGCAAAACGCGCCTGCAACGCTGGCGTGCTTACGTCGCCGAACAACAAACGCCCCGCCACGGCGCCTAACACAAACTCACCCCGCAAACGTCTCCCGCAGAATCGCCAGCACCGCTGCGATTTTCGCCGCTTGCACGCGGTGCGGGGTGACGGCGTAGATGCTGACCGCAGGCAGCGTCCATTCCGGCAAGACGCGCTGCAAACGTCCGCACGCCAGCGCCGCTGCCGCCTCGCCCTCAAGCATCAGCGCCAGCCCCAGTCCCGCTTCGCACAGCACGCGCACCGCCGCGAGCTGGTTGCAGTAAAGACTGTCTTCAATATCCAGCAGATAGCGCGCCTCGCCGCGCTGTATTTCCAGATGCAGCGGCAGATGGTGCAGCCAGCGTTGCCGCGTCAAATCGGCGGGGGTGTGGATGGGCGGGGCATGCTTCAGCCAGGCGGGCGCAGCGCAGATCTGCCAACGCCACTCGGCGAGAGGGCGCGCGACGAGGTCGGGCGCGTCCAGCGCATGATCGCCGCCGCGCAGGGCAATATCAATCGCGCCGCTGCGCAGATCCGCCAGCGCTTCGCCGAAATGCAATTGCAGGCGCAACGCGGGGTGTTCGTCGCCGATGCGCCGCAGGGCGCGCTGAAAGGCGGCGGCGTTTGCCATGCTGGTCGGCGCGGCAAGGCGCACCTCGCCGGCGATTTCGGTTTTAAGATTGGCGAGGGCGAGGCGGGTATCGTGCAGGGTCGCATTGAGGCGGCGGCAATTCGTTTGGCAATCTCTACCTCCGCACCAATCAACTCCTGTACCGACGAAGCAAATGCCTTACCCGTGTAACCACCGTCAGCAAGGATTTTTTGTACCGCACCAAGATTATCCCGCCCACGTTCCAAGGCTAGCAGGCAGCCTTTTCTATCCGTAACATCCGCCGTCGTTACCGCAAGCGCATGCGGCAAACCTTGCGTGTCAACCGCTATATGCCGCTTGATACCGCTAACCTTCTTGCCCGCATCGTAGCCTTTTTCCATGGCGGTATCCGTGTTCTTCACACTCTGCGCATCAATAATCAGGAAAGTGGTTGCTTCATGGCGACCCTGCTTGCGGCGCTCCGCAACTACCTGATTTTTTTAATGCTTCCTCAAGGATGCTGATGCCACTCTCGCGTAGCTCAGTCCATCTCTGGAAGTAGGAATGCACGGTGCGCCATTTGGGGAAATCGCCCGGCAAAGCGCGCCAGGAGCAGCCGGTGCGTTGCAGATAGAGAATGGCACGAGATATCGTACAAGTCCACCTGGCGTGGCGCTGTGCGTTTACGGGCACTTTCCAGCAGGGGAAGGAGAGGCGCAAATTGCTCGCGACTGATATCGCTTGGGTAGGTTTTTCTGTTCATGCCGATAGTTTACAGCAGAGGCTGAGACAATGAACACGTTCTAAGAACGACATTGCGCGGCGCAATACGGCTTTTCGTTTCCGAGACGTTGCCTGCAACGTCTCTACGAAATCCAGCAACCACGCCGCTTGGTGGCGTTCTCCCATCCCACACAACCTCTGCCTCCATTCATCGCCGCTCATGCGCCCGCCAGTGCTTCCCCGAAAAAATCCGCCACCGCGCGCACGGCGGGGCTGCGGCGCACGTCTTCGTGCATGACCAGATACAGCGCCGCCGCGCAGGCGGGCGGGGGTTCGTCTGCGCGCAGTGCCACTGTCTGCAAGCCGTCTGCGGGCGAAACGGCGAAATCGGGCAGGATGCCGATGCCGATTTGTCCGGCAATCGCCTGTTTGACGGCGGCGAAGTCGTTGCTGGCAAAGACGATGTCCGCGTCCTCGCCAATCTGCTCCATGAACCAGCGGCTGTGCCGCGCTTCCACCGCGAGTTGGACAAACTGCCAGTCGGCACGGCGGCGCGTGAGGTAATCGCGGTGCGCGCAGAGGCGGAAGGCGAAGCCGCGCAGGCGGCGCACGGCGAGATCGTTTTGCGTCGGGCGGACGAGGCGCAGGGCGATATCCGCCTGTCGCCCATGCAAATCGGCCAGCGCCGCTTCCGCGAGCAGGTGCAGGCGGATATCGGCGTGTTTGCGGTAGAAATCGGTCAGATGCGGCATCAGCAGCAGGCGGACGACAAACGGTGGCGCCGAGACGGTCACGCTGTGCCGCACCGCCGCCTGTTCGCGGGCAACGCGCTGTAACACGTTCATCTCTTTGCATAAATCGCAGGCATGGCGGTATAGCCGTTCGCCGTCGGCGGTGAGCAGGTAGCGCTTGCCGATGCGATCGAAGAGGCGCAGGCCGAGCGCCTGTTCCAGTTGGGCGATTTGCCGCGACACGGTGCTGTGTTGCACGTCCAGCGCGGCAGCGGCAGCGGTCAGCGTTTCTTTTTCCACCAGCGTGGCGAAGTAGCGGATGCCGTTCCAGTCGAGATTCATCATGGCCTCTTTGTGCAATTTTCATCAAATACTGCCAGTTTATCCCGTATTACCGCATTTGCAAACGTTCTAGACACCCTTCCTTTTACTTCACGGAGCTTCATCATGACCTTACTCACCGGTAAACACGCTGTCATCACCGGCGGCAGCGACGGCATCGGCCTCGGCATTGCCCGCGCTTTTGCTATGGCTGGCGCGGAGCAACTCGGCAAAGCGCTTCGCGCCGTCTTGCAAATGGTAAAGAATCACCGCCTTCCATTTACCGCCGACCAGATCCATCGCCAGACTGAGCGGGCAGGGATACACCTTGCCGTTCAGGCGGACAAAATCGCTCACACATTCTTCCTTCATATCCAACCTATTGAAAAAGATAGCTCTTGTTCTCCCTGTCGCGCGCGCCGATACTGGCCGCCCCTTAAAACCGGAGAACCCCATGCAACCCCTCATTGCCATCGCGGGCGCAACCAGCAAACAAGGCCGCAGCGTCGTTGCCACCCTGCTACGCAGCGGACAATACCGCGTGCGCGCGCTCACCCGCAACCCCGCCGCACCACAAGCCCGCGCGCTGGCGCAACTGGGCGCGGAAGTCGTCGCCGCACCGCTCGCCGTCGGCCATCACGCCGCCTGGCGCGCCGCCTTTCACGGGGCAGACAGCGCCTTTCTCATGACCCCGCCCACCCCGCCGAACGACTCGGACGAATTCGCCCTCGGCTGCGCGCTCGCCGATGCCGCCGTCGCCGCAGACGTGCCGCACCTCATCTTCAGCACGCTGGAAAACGTCGCCGCCATCAGCCACGGCGACAAATACGCGCCGCACTTCACCGACAAGGCGCGCATCGCCGACCACATCCGCGGGCTGCCGGTGGCGCACAGCTTCATCATGCTGGCGTTTTTCTACACCAACCTGCTCGAATACTACATCCCGCGCCGCGAGGGCGACACGCTGCTGTTGCCCATCTACCTGCCGGAAGACTATCGCGCGCCCTTCGTCGATCCGCTGACCGCCACCGGCCCGGCAGTCGCCGAAATCCTCGCTCACCCCGCCCAATACCAGGGACAAACCCTGCCCGTTATCGGCGACATCCTCTCGCCGCGCGACATCGTCGCTACCTTCAGCCGCGTCACCGGCATCCGCGCCGAATACCGCAGCGCCTACGACCGCGACGGCCTGCTGCACCATTTCCCCGCCTTCGCCGCCAACGAACTGCTGGTGCGGGAGCTGCTCGGCATGACGAGCTATGCCGTCGAATACGGCTACTACCGCCCCGAACGCGACCTTGCCTGGAGCCGCCGCATCGACCCGACCGCGTTCACTTGGGAACAATTCCTGCGCCATAGCGGTTGGCGTGGCGAAGCGGTGCCATTCGGGGTAGCGCATTAAAGTGCCCTCTCCTGTGGGAAGGGCGGGGCGACCGCATACCACCGATACCAAGACAGCAGAAACAGACGCCCCATTTACATACACCCTGAGCGCTCAGGCGTATGTAAACCGCCAAGTTGCCTCCTCCCCCGGTGGGGGAGGGTCGGGGTGGGGGCAGCAAACCAAAGCATTTATCGCACTTCCGGCGAGACAGATGAAAAGCAGCATCCATGAAATCATGGTGATGCACAGCGCATCCATCCGTCGGAAACAACCCTGAAATCCGGCGCACCGGGCTACAATGCGACCTCCCCCAACAAACAGGAGTCAGTATGCCCCGCATCCGCCTCGTCAAACCGACGCTTGCCCACGAAAGCGCCATCCGCGCCTACCTTGATGCCGTCCACGCCGCCGGACTGCCGCTGCATGGCGCCGTGCTGGAGCAGTTTCCCGATGTTGCCAGCTGGATTGCCTTCTGCGACGCCCCCGGCGGCACGCTGATGCCCAATGGCGTCGCCAAAGTCGCCGATTCCACCTACCTCGCCTGGGACGATACCGCCGCGCAAATGCGCGGCATCATCAACATCCGCCACGAACTCAATGAATTCCTGCGCCAGTACGGCGGCCACATCGGCTACTCCGTCCACCCCGCCTGCTGGAACCAGGGCTATGCGACCGAAATGCTCGCCCTCGCCCTGCAACAATGCGACGCGCTCGGCCTGCGTGAACTGCTATTGACGTGCAGCCCGGACAACCCGGCATCCCGGCGCGTCATCGAAAAAAACGGCGGCGTACTGGAAAACATCGTCGAATTCCAAGGAAACCCCGTCTGCCATTACCGGATACGGCGCGGGGCATAGCGCCGCGGGCAACCAGCGCAAGCCTGCTGAGCCGTCTGTAAGCCACGATGAAAAACCCCGCTATATAATGCACCTCCCCCACCTACGGAGACCCCGTCATGATCCAGATCCCCGTCATCCTGCTCACCCTCGGCTTCGCCGCCGCCATCGTTAACCCCGAAGCCTCACTGCACCCGCAGCCCGCCGCAGAACAACCCGAAAAACCCGAAGTCGCCGTGAACGCACTCGCCGCCCCGGCGCGCATCACCGCCACCCTGCCGGAAAACATCCTCGACGCCAAACAGGCGGCGACCATCGCGCTGGACTACACCCCCGGCGACGAACAAACCTGGTATTTCGACCACGACGGCAACCCGACCGAAACCGCCAGCCCCGGCGGCTACTACCGCAAAGCATTGGGACAAACCGCCGACGGCCGCCGCGTCGTGCAGGACTACCACCAAGACAACAACACCCCGCAAACCGCACCCTTCATCCTCAAAAACGACAGCGACCCGCACGACTTCAACAGCGACAACGCCGACAGCAAAACCGTCTGGTACCGCAAAGACGGCAGCATCGAAGCCGTGCAGGATTACCGCGACGGCGCGCACTACGGCCGCCTCAACATCTACCAAAACGGCCGCCTCGCCGCACAAATGCCGCTGGACGACAGCCGCAGCGACACCGAAGACGACCCCTACCGCGGCGACCCCATTGCCAGCGGCCTGCGCCTCTACCACCCGAGCGGCAAACCCCTCGGCTACATCCACGCCGATGACGACGGCCGCGCCGAAATCACCTACCGCGAAGACGGCAGCCCCGTCATCGCCACCCTGCGCACGCCCGACGGCAAACTCAGCGAAATCAGCAGCTGGGACAAAGACGGCAACGCCCGCGAAGACGGCCCCGACTTTGAAGAAATCAAAGCCCTCGAAACGCAAAGACAGCGCCTGCTGGAACTCGTCAGCCACCTCGAATTCATGTTCATGAACGACGCGCCGCCGCAGAAAACCCTGCCCGCCCCCGCGCCACAACCCGCCCTCCTCCCCGAAAGCGTGCTGGACGCCAAACAGGCAACCAACCTCACCCTCGACTACAGCGCCGAAACAGACGGCGAGACCTGGCACTTCGACCCACACGGCAAACCGACAGAAACCGCCAGCCCCGGCGGCTACTACCGCAAAGCGCTGGGCAAAACCGCCGACGGCCGCCGCGTCGTCCAAGACTACTATCAGGACAGCAACACCCCGCAAACCGCGCCCTTCATCCTCAAAAAAGACGCCGACCCGCACAACTTCGAGAACGACACCGCAGACAGCAGCGTCATCTGGTACCGCAAAGACGGCAGCACCTACGCCGTGCAGGCCTTCAAAAACGGCGAACCTCAAAGCCGGATGAACATCTACCAGGACGGCCGCCTCGTCGCCCAAATGCCGCGCCCGCAAGACCTGGACGAAAGCACCGACCCCTACCGCAGCGCGGGTGATCTCGCCGACGGCCTGCGCCTCTACCACAGCAGCGGCCACCTGCTCTACCTCAGCCAACACTACGCCAACCAAAGCGACGAAATCCTCTACGACAGCGACGGCAACCCGCTCGCCGCCTACCGCTCGCGCCAGGGCGAGCCGCCTGCCCTCTGGAGCGTACTGGACGAACAGCCTGACAAACAGACGGCCATCAAAGAAGCACTCCAGCGCCGCGAACACATCGAAAACATGATAGCCGCCGAAAGCGTAGAAGCACCGAGCGAAACCCAGCCTGAAAAAAACACCGCGCCCGCCGTAGAACAGCCCGCTCCCCCCATGAGCGCGGAAGGAAGCACAGACAGCCCGCCAACCCCAAAAGAACCCGGCGCACAGCAGCCCGCGCCTGCCTCCCAACCTGACACAGCCACAAACGCGACACCTGCCGCCGTCGCAAACCAAAACGAAGCCGACACCACGCCAAACCCCGAGCAAAAATACAACCTCGGCGGCATCCACCTGCCCCAAACCGGCATCGAACCCGACGCCCTTGACGCGCCCGCGCCACAAACCGCGCGCCTGCCTGCCGCCGTGCTGGACGCCAAACAAGCCGCCGAAAACCCCATTGACTACACCCCGGCGCCAGAAGCCGACCAATACGCCGACCGCGACGGCAAACCGGCAGACCAACCCGCCCCCGGCGGCTACCTCCGCAAAACCCTGGGCAAAACCGCAGACGGCCGCCGCGTCGTCCAGGACTACTACCAGGACAGCAACACCCCGCAAACCGCGCCCTTCACCCTGAAAAAAGACGCCGACCCGCGCGACTACACCACCGGCGCGGTGGACGGCAAAATCACCTGGTACCGCCCGGACGGCAGCATCCTCGCCATCCAGCAATACCGCAACGGCGCGCCCATAAGCCGCCTCAACCACTACCGTGACGGCCGCCTTGCCGTACAAAGCGAACAGCCCGCAGGCGTTGCAGAAACAGATGACCCCTACAGCAGCGCCGGCGAAGCGAGCCAAGGCAGCCGCTACTACTACGCAAGCGGCCAACTGCTTGCACTTGAATACGGCAGAAACGGCCTGTCTTGCGGGAATCACGATTGCGAATGGGCAATCCTCTACGACAACAACGGCCGACCGCTTGCCGCCTACCACGGCGAACGCAACAACGACGTCGTGTTGCAAAAATACTGGAACACCCTGAACCACACCCCCGCCGACGAACAGACAGCGCGCCGCCAAACCTTCGACGCCGCGCTGGAGCGCCTGGACGAACTGCGGCAAATGCAGCAACAAGACGGCCTCTAAGCCGCGTTGCAAAAGCCCCGCTCCGGCGAAACCGCAGCGGGGCATCTTTTTACCCATTTATAGCCATCTAACCCTTGTTCGCACGAAGCGCGAGAGCCATAGGGCGCATCTTGACGCACCACAGCCTGCTACGGGCTTTGCCCCCTGCCTCGCCCGATAACGGCACACAAAAAAACGCAGCCGGGGCTGCGTTCATCTGCGGCAGAATTTCAGCGGCTCAAACTGACACTGCCGTCGGTGCCGTGCAAAGCGGCGGCGAACGCATCGGCATCAAAGCCGTCTTCGTGAGTGACGACAATATTGCCGTTATTGATGTTCACCCATTTGACGCCAGGTACATTCATTCCGGCGTCTTTAAGCTTGTCGGCGTTGTCAGCGGTGAGGCCGCTGGCGTGGTAGAGGGTTTGTGGCATGGTGCGCTCCTGGTTCGTGGGGAAAACGCGCCGGGCGGCGCGTTCTCCTTCGATGCACGGGTGATGCCAACCGTCTGCCGTTTTTTTTTATTTTCCTGAAGATAGTTCGCGCGCTTTTTCTATCAACTGTAGCAGCCCGGCGCGTTCGTCGTAGGGGTCGCTGCCTTGGGCGGCTTGCGCGAGGCGGAGGATGCCCGCCCAGTCGAGTGCGCCGTTGTATTTGCCGCCTTTGAGCGCTTGCGCGTAGCTGGCGGCGGCGATGGCAAAGCGCGTCGCTTCTTCGGCGTCGGCAAGCGGGATGCTTTTCGCGGCAATGGGCTGTTCGATTAGCTGGCTTTGTTCGCTCTCTGGCGCTTTGTAGCGCAGTTTCAGCCAGCCGTATTCGTCCGCTTTGCCGCTCGCGGCGGGGGCGTTTTGGTAGTGGCGCGCGTCCAGCCAGCCTGTTTTGCCCTGCGGGATGATTTCGTAGAGGGCGGTAATGTTATGCCCGGCGCCGATGTCGCCGGCGTCCACACGGTCGTTGTTGAAGTCTTCTTCGCGCAAGAGGCGGTTTTCGTAGCCGACAAGGCGGTATTCTTTGACCGCTGCCGGGTTGAATTCGAGCTGGATTTTTATATCGCGCGCGACGGTGGCCAGCGTCGAGGTGAGCTGGCGCACCAGTACTTTCTTCGCCTCGGCTTCGCTGTCGATGTAGCTGTAGTTGCCGTCGCCCGCATCCGCCAGTTGTTCCATCATTTCGTCGTTGTAGTTGCCGCTGCCATAGCCGAGGGTGGTGAGGCTGATGCCGCTTTTGCGTTTGTCGGCAACGTAGTTTTTGAGCGTCGCCGGGTCGCTGATGCCGACGTTAAAGTCGCCGTCGGTGGCAAGCAGGATGCGGTTGATGCCGTCTTTGCGGTAGTTTTTCGCCGCCGCGTCGTAGGCCATGCGCAGCGCTTCGCCACCCGCGGTTGCGCCGTGCGCGCGCAGCGGTTTGAGGGCGGCGATGATGGTTTCTTTTTGGTCGCCCGCGGTCGGCGGCAGGATTTCGGCGGTGCTGCCGGAGTAGGTGATGAGGCTGATGCGGTCGTCGGCGCGCAGCGCTTCGGCGAAGTGGCAGACGGTTTTTTTCACCAGCGGCAGTTTGTCGGGGTCGTCCATCGAGCCGGAGGTGTCGATGAGGAAGACGAGGTTGGCGGGCGGGCGTTTTTCTGGCGCAAGGTCGGCTGCCTGGATGGCGATGCGGATGAGTTTGGCGTCCGCTTGCCACGGGGAATCGACGGTTTGGGTGTGCACCGCGAAGGGTTTGCCGTCCTGCGGCAGCGGGTAGCCGTAGGCGAAGTAGTTGAGGATTTCTTCGACGCGCACGGCATCGGCGGGCGGCAGGCGGTTTTCGCGGGTGAGCATGCGGCGGATGTTGCTGTAGCTGCCGGTGTCAACGTCAATGCTGAAGGTGGAGACGGGCGCATCACTGACGCGGTGTACCGGGTTCGCGTCGCTATGGGCGTAGCGTTCGCGGTTTTGCACTTCTACCGTGCCGCGAATGCCCATTCTGGCGACGGATTTGTTTAGCGCCCATTGGGGGTTGGCACCCGCCGGAACGGGCATATTGACGCCGAGGCGGTTGGAAAGGTCGGGGATGGCTTGTGCCTGCGGGCTGGCGGCCGCTTTTTGCAGAACGGGCGCGCTTCTGGCGGCGTATTCCACCGGCGGGGCGTCGCTATCGAGGTCGTCGCATAAACCGGCGGCGTGGCTGATGCCGCTGGCGGCGAGGAGGGCGAGGATGAGGGGATGTTTTGGCATCGGGATGCTCCGGTGGTTGGCGGGATGCAAGCGGTGCGCGGTCGCGCCCTAGAAGTTAAAAAACGCTTCGTGTTCGCCGCTTGCCGTTTTGCTGATGAGCGCCGCTTTCAGGGTGGCGATGATGGTTTCGCGTGGCGTGCCGTAGCGGTCGGACGGCACGATTTCTTTCAGCTTGTACAAGGTGATGCGCGCCGACGGCAGCGGTTCGGGTTGCAGCAGGAAGCGATAATACTCGCCGTTGATGCTCAAATAGTAGTGCCAGAGGAAATCGAGCGGTGCGGTGCCTTCAGCCGGGGTCGCCCACAAGGCGGCATCGCGGTCGGCATCGGCCCACCATTCGTCGGGGATGGCGGCGAGCGGGAAGGGCATCAGGCCGCTGTCGAGGGATTGTTGCAGGCGCTGTTTGTTTTCCGCATCGAGCGGGGTTTTTCTGAAGGACATGGTCAAAGGCTCCAGTCAAATAAAGGAGCGGGCAGTATAACCCGCACCCTGTGCCGTGCCGCCGCATTTTTTCGTAACCCCGGCAGGCGCAAATGCGGCAAAATACGCGCCCGTTTTTATGCTGAAATTCCATGCCCACCCGCAACCTGCCCGGCGGTGCGAGCCGATGAGCGCACCGACCGCGAAAATCGTCCTTCTTGGCGTCCTCGGCAACGCCGCCCTCGCGCTGATTAAAGGCGTCGCCGGGGTTTTCGGCCATTCTTACGCGCTGATTGCCGACGCCATTGAATCCACCACCGATGTTTTTTCCTCGCTGCTGCTTTATCTCGGCCTGCGCGTCGCCAACCAGCCGCCGGATGCCAACCATCCCTACGGTCACGGCCGCGCCGAATCACTCGCCACTTTCCTGACAGTCGCCTTCCTCCTCGCCTCGGCGGGCATCATCACTTACAAAAGCATCGCCCACATCATCACCCCGCACAAGAATCCGGCGCCGTTCACCCTCATCGTCCTCATCGCCGTGGTGGGCGTGAAGGAAGGACTCTACCGCTACTACCAGCGCAAAAGCGGCGAAACCGCGAGCAGCGCGCTCGAAGCCGAAGCCTGGCACCACCGCAGCGACGCGCTGACTTCCTTCGCAGCCTTCCTCGGCATCAGCATTTCGCTCATCATGGGTAAGGGCTGGGAAAGCGCGGACGATTGGGCGGCGCTCGCCGCTGCCGCCATCATCACTTACAACGCCTGGCGCATCTTCCGCCCGGCGCTGGCTGACATCATGGATGAAGACCGCTTCGATGCCCTGCGCCAGCGCATCGAAAGCATCGCCAAGGCCGAGGCGGGCGTGCATGGCGTGCAGGAATGTCTGGTGCGCAAGATGGGCAGCGAGTATCACATCGACCTGCGCCTCCTGGTCGGCAACGGGCAGACGATTGAAACGCTCTGCGAACTCAAGCGCCGCCTGCGCGCCCACCTGCACGCGCAAGAGCCATACCTGCGGCGCATTTTCATCGAATGCGACTGCTGTCCGGTCTGCCCGCACCGCGAGTCGTAGCGTATTGCAGCCAATATAGCGATACACCGAAAGCCTCAGACAAGGCGCGCCGCCGAAGACAGTACGCGGTTGTACGGCGAGGCGGTGCAACACCGTATGAGGCTTTCGGGGGATTGCTATAAAAAAGGCGGGGTTATCCCCGCCTTTGTGTTTTGCGCGCAAGCCGTTAGACGTTCACGTGGAAGGTGACGTCGATGTTGCCGCGGGTGGCGCGGGAGTATGGGCAGACTTCGTGCGCTTTGGCGACGAGCGCTTCGGCAGCGGCTTTGTCCATGCCGGGCAGCGCGATGTTGAAGACGACGCCGAGGCGGAAGTGGTCTTGCGCGTCTTTGCCGAGGCTGACGTCGGCGTCAATGGCAAGGCCTTGCGGCACGGCGATTTTTTCGTTGCCGGCGACGAGGCGCATCGCGCCGATGAAGCAGGCGGCGTAGCCCGCGGCAAAGAGTTGTTCGGGGTTGGTGCCTGCGCCGTTGCCGCCCAGTTCTTTCGGCGGGGCGAGTTTGACGTCCAGTTTGCCGTCGTCAGTTTTGGCAGCGCCGTCGCGGCCGCCGGTAACGTGGGCGTGTGCGGTGTAGAGTGTAGTCATGGTGTTTTCCTCTTGTGGGTGAATGGAGCGCGCATGGTAGTACGCTTTTTCGCGCGTTGCCAGAAAGGTGAGGTTCGGTTTGCTTTATGGTCGCGCGTTATGCCACCGGCACTTGGTAGAGCAGCACTATCAGCACTTGGCCGACCATGATGCGCAGGAAGGTGGTGAGCGGGTAAACGGCGGTGTATTTGAGCGCGGTCTGGTCGGATTGGGAGATTTCTGTCGCAAAGGGCAGCACCGGCGCGCCGGTGTGCGAGCCGGTGAGCAGGCCGCAGATTTCCGGGAAGGTGAGTTTGCCCCAGAGGCGGGCGACGATGGCGGTGATGATGAGCGGCACGGTGGTGATGATGATGCCGAGCGCCATCCAGTAGAGGCCGTCGCCGTCTTTGAGCGCGGCGAAGAAGGCGGGGCCGACGCTTAAGCCGACGCTGGCGAGGAACAGCGCCAGGCCGAGTTCGCGCACCATGAGGTTGGCGCTTTGCGAGACGTAGTGGGTGACGGAGAAGCGCCCGCCGTAGCGGCTGATGAGGATGGCGATGATGAGCGGGCCGCCAGCGAGGCCGAGTTTGACCGGCACCGGTACACCGGGTATCGGGATGGGGATGGCGCCGAGGATGATGCCGAGGGTGATGCCGAGAAAGAGTTCGGCGATGTGCGGGATTTGCAGGTCGCGCTTGGAGTTGCCGAAGGCGGCGACGGCGTGTTTGAGGTGGGCGTCGTCGCCGATGAGGGTGATGGAGTCGCCGAATTGCAGGCGGGTGTTGCGGTCGGCGACGAATTCGATGCCGGCGCGGCGTACGCGGGTGATGTTCACACCGAAGCGTTCGTGGATGTTGAGGCTGGAGAGTTTTTTGTTGCAGACCGCGCTTTGGGTGATGTTCACCCGCATGGCGTTGATGTAGGCGGGCGAGGCGGTGCGCGGTTTGTCGCTGAAGATGCTGGTGCTGACCTGGCTGCCGATGAGGGTCATCAGGCGCTCGGTTTCGTCGTCGCGGGCGATGATGAGGAGGATGTCGCCCTGCTGGATGCGTTTGTTTTCTTCGGCGAGGGTGATTTCGCCATCGCGTGAGAGGCGGGAGATGGCGAAGCTGGTCGGCAGGATTTGCCGCACGGCGGCGACGGTTTTGCCGGCAAGCATCGGGTTGTCCACTTGCAGCGCGATGCGGGTGACGGAGGCGGTTCCGGCGCGCAGGCGGCGCAGGGTCAGGCGTTTTTCGGCGGCGACGTTAATGCGGAAGCCGTATTTGACGAGGAAGATGGTGGCAATCAGCCCCATCACGCCGCCGGGGTAGGCGGCGGCGTAACCGGCGGCCATTTGTACGGCGAGGGTGCCGTCGCCGATGAGGTTGGTCAGGGTCTGCTGGGCGGCGCCGAGGCCGGGGGTGTTGGTGACCGCGCCCTGCATGATGCCGACCAGCGTCGGCAGGTCGTTGTTGGTAAAGCGGAAGAAGGCGAGGACGATGAGGATGTCAAAGAGGATGACGATGAGCATCAGCGCGTTCAATTTCAGCCCTTCTTTCTGGAAGGAGGCGAAAAAGCCAGGGCCGACTTGCAGGCCGATGGTGTAAACGAACAGAATCAGCCCGAATTCTTTGACGAAATGGGCGATGTGTTCGTTTATCGTGAAGCCGAGGTCGGAGATGATGATGCCGGTGAATAGCACCAGCGTCACGCCGAAGGTGATGCCGAAGATGCGCAGGCGGCCAAGCGCGGCGCCGCTGAAGATGGTGAGGGCGTAGATGACGGCGGTGTAGGCGACGCTTTCGTGTTGGGTAAAGAGCTGGGTGAGCCAGTGCATGAACGTGTCCTTGATTCGCGTGATAAAGCGGTATTTTAGCGCGAAACAGGGGCGGTTCAGGCGTCTTTCAGCTTCGCCCAGTCATGCACCCTCACGCCGCGCTGATCCCACACTAGCACCGCTTCCTGCTCCAGTTGCTTGAGCAGGCGCGACAAGGTTTCCGGACGGATGGCGAGATATTCAGCGAGGTCTTTCTTGTTGATATCCAAAGGATAAAGCGTGCCGTTTTTGCGCTCACCCTGCATATGGTCGCGCAAATAATGCAGCAGGCGGGTGCGGGCGTCGAAAACGCTCAACATCTCAATCTGCGAGCTCAAAATCTGCACGTATTCCGCCATCGTTCCCATGATGGCGAGGCATAACTCCACGTTTTTCAAGAGAATATCGCGGAATTCGCGGTTGCTGATGACCAGCAGTTCGGTGTCCTCGGTGGCAATCGCGTTGGCGGGGTAGGTGTCGTGGCGCATGAACATCAGCGCCTCGCCGAAACTCTGGCCGCGGCTGAACAGCTTGACCGTCTTCTCCTTGCCGTCCGGCGCGGAAAAATAAAGGCGCACCGTGCCGGAGAGGACGATGAAAAAATCCGTCGTTTTCTGATTTTTGGTGAAAACCATGCTGCCCGCGGAATAACGGCGGCGGTGCTGGTGGCGGGTCAGCCGTTCGCGTTCGGCGGGCGACAACGGCGCAAGAAGGTAATGTTTTTCAAAGATATCAGCCATGACGACACCTGCGGGCAGAGAAGAACCCCGCCATTATAGACGCAAAGCGGACTATGTCGCTCCCGAATGCGCCCGCCACTCCAGCCCCGCCGCATCCAGCAACTCACGCGCGGCGGCGAGCGCTTCCGCGACCGCTTCAGGCGCGCCATCAAAGCCCAATTCACATTCAAAATGCAGCTTCGGCAGACTGGAAACCGCGACCTGCGGGCAGCGCGCCTCCAGCTCGCGCATGACGGGCGCCAGCAGACTTTCCGGCGCGAACACATCCAGCGCCGCATAATGCTGCGGGCGGCCGTCCGCAAGATAAAACGTATCCAGCACCCAATGCATCATCGGCTGCGCCATCTGCGGGAAGCCCGGCACGCAGTGAATGCCGCGCAAAGAAAAACCCGGTATCCCATTGACCGGATTGGGAATCAGGCTCGCGCCCTGCGGAAAATGAATCAGCTCGCGCCGCCCCGGCGTGAACTCGTCCGCGCCATACTTGGCGAGCAGCAGCGCCTCGCCTTCCGGATGAAACGCGAGCGGCACGCCGCAGGCCGCGGCGACGGACTGCCGCGTGCGGTCATCCGGCGTCGCGCCGATACCGCCAAAACTCAGCACCACCTCGCCGTCGTCCAGCGCGCGGCGGTAATGCGCGACCAGCGCGTCGGCGTCGTCGCCCAGAAAATGCACCGCCGAGAGACGCAGCCCGCGCGTCGCAAACGCCGCGCGCGCGTTGGCAAAATGCACATCCTGCCGCCGCCCGCTCAAAATCTCGTTGCCAATCACCAACAGCTGAAAACGCTTACTTGTCATAACCTTGCTCCGTAACCTGAGAAACCGGCGCGGCAGACGGCAGCGCCAGACAAATCACGCCGACGACGATCAGCACGATGCCGAGCCACTCGCGAGCGCTCAAACGCTCGCCCAAAAACGTCACCGAAAACAAAGCGACGAACACCACCGAGAGCTTGTCCACCGGCGCCACATGCGACGCCTGCCCCAGTTGCAACGCCTTGAAATAAAAAAGCCACGACAGCCCCGTCGCCGCAGCGGAAAGCGCGAGGAACAGCCACTGCCTGCCGCCGACCGCCGCCAGCGGTTGCCACTTGCCGAGAAAACTCACCCACAGCGCGACAATGCCGACAATAAACAGCGTGCGGATGAACGTCGCAAAATCACTGTCCAGCCCCTGCAAGCCGAGCTTGGCGAAAACAGCAGTAAGCGCGGCAAACAGCGCCGACAACAGCGCAAAAAACAACCAGGACATCGCAACCTCCACGAAAAACAGCCGCCATCATACGCCAAAGCGCCCCGCATGAGCCGCCGCCACAACAAAACGCGACCCGAGCATAGGAAACGATGCGCTATAATCCGCGACCTTTCCCCCATGACAGAGAAAAACATGAAAAAAACCATTTCCCTGACCCTGTTGGCACTCGCTGCCGCCGCGCACGCCGACGACGCCGCCATCACCCAAAAACTGCACGCCTTCGGCCTGAAAACCGTAGAAATCGGCGACAGCCCCGTGCCCGGCCTGCGCAGCGTCATCACCGAGCAGGGCATCTTCTACGCGACCGAAGACGGCAAATACTACCTGCAAGGCGACCTGGTCGAACTCGGCGACAACGGCCCGATCGACCTCAGTAACCGCCCGCTCCTGCCCAAACTCGAAGCGCTCAAGGACGAAATGATCCTCTTCCCGGCGAAAAACGAAAAATACGCCATCACCGTCTTCTTCGACTCCTCCTGCCACTACTGCCAACTGCTGCACAAAGACATTGGCGCGCTCAACGAACGCGGCATCACCGTGCGCTACCTCGCCTTCCCGCGTAGCGGCACCGGCAGCAAAATCGCCCGCCAAATGGAAACCGTCTTCAGCGCGCCGGAAAACCGCGCCAAACTGCTGGAAGACCTGGAAAGCGGCAAAGACATCGCCGAAACCCGCGCCGACAAAGTAAAAAAACACTACCAGCTCGGCCACCAGTTAGGCGTGCAGGGCACCCCCGCCATCATCACCCCGAAAGGCGCGCTCATCCCCGGCTACTACAAACCGGACGACCTGCTGAAACTGCTGCAAAAAGAGACTTCCTCCTGAAGCCTTTAGCCTGAAAAAAAAGCGCCCATCGGGGCGCTTTTCTTATGTCTACGCACCCTCCGTCGCATAAAGTGCCCCTTGGCGCACCGTTCCCACGGGATGCGTGCGAAGCCAGGCATGCGTTTCTACACCGAGCAAATGGCAGCGGTGTCGTAAAAGCCCCTCTCCCTTTGGGACAAGCATTGCTCGCGCAAGCGAGAGAGGGGTTGGGGTGAGGGCTATAGCGATATCTATGATAAGGAGCGATACCGTACAGAACCCTATGCAGAGCGCCCTCAAGCGGCGCTACCATAACGCGCCAATCCCAACCGGAGCGCCCCATGCCCACCTACTACGGTCACTCCGCCGAAAACCGCCCGCAGAGCGACTGGCAAACCCTGAAAAGCCACGCCGAAAACGTCGCCGCGCTTGCCGCCCAATTCGCCGAACCCTTCGGCGCCGCCGACATCGCCCGCTACACCGGCCTCCTGCACGACCTCGGCAAATACAGCGACCCCTTCCAATTGCGCCTTGCCGGTTCGCCGCAGCGCGTTGATCACGCTACCGCTGGCGCCAAAGAAGCCATCGCCCGCTGGCAGCTGATGGGCAAACTGATGGCGTACTGCATCGCCGGGCACCACGCCGGACTTGCCAACGGCAGCGGCGAAGGCAAAGGCCGCAGCACCCTGCAAGAACGCCTCGCCGCCGAAGTCCCGCCGCTCAATGCCGTCTGGCAAACGGAAATCCCGCTGCCGGAGCACATCGCCGCGCCGCCGCTCAAACCCAACCCCAAATACCGCGGCTTCACGCAGGCCTTCTTCACCCGCATGCTCTACTCCTGTCTGGTCGATGCCGACTACCTCGACACCGAAGCCTTCTACGCCAAACTGGAAAACAAGACCGTCGAGCGCGGCGACTACCCCGCCCTAAGCGCGCTGCAACAGGCCTTTGCGCAGCACTTACAAAACACCCGCGCCAAAGCACAAAACAGCAAAGGCGGCCAGGCCGAACTGAACCGCCTGCGCAGCGAAATCCTCGAGCACGCACAACAACAAGCAGCGCTCCCGCCCGGCCTCTTTACCCTGACCGTGCCCACCGGCGGCGGCAAAACCTACACCTCGATGGCGTTCGCCCTCGAACACGCGCGCCAGTACGGCCAGCGGCGCATCATCTACGTCGTGCCGTTTACCACCATCATCGAACAGAACGCCGCCGCATTCCGCCAAGCCTTTGGCGCACTCGGCGAGGCGGCGGTACTGGAACATCACAGCACCTTCGACGACAGCACACTCCTAGACCGCGACAGCCGCGACAAACTGCGCCACGCCACAGAAAACTGGGACGCGCCCGTCATCATCACCACCGCCGTACAATTCTTCGAAAGCCTCTTTGCCGACCGCGCCTCGCGCTGCCGCAAACTGCACAACATCGCGAACAGCATCATCATCCTCGACGAAGCGCAAATGCTGCCGCTGCACCTCTTGCGCCCGGTCATGGCGGCAATCGACGAACTGGCGCGCAACTACCGCTGCAGCGTCGTCATGTGTACCGCGACCCAGCCTGCCATCAGCGCCGACAACGGCTTCTACGGCGGCTTTGAAGACGTGCGCGAAATCGCCCCCGAACCGGCACGCCTCTACGCCGCCTTGCGCCGCACCACCGTGCGACACATCGGCAAACAAAGCGACGCCGAATTACTCGAACAACTCAGCGCGCAGCCGCAACTCCTCATCATCGTCAATAACCGCCGTCACGCGCGCAGCCTCTACGACAGCGCCAAACACCTTGACGGCACCTACCACCTCACCACCCTGATGTGCGCCGCCCACCGCAGCCAAACGCTGGAAACCATCCGCGCGCGGCTGGCAGCGGGCGAACCCTGCCGCCTCATTGCCACCTCGCTGATCGAAGCAGGCGTGGACGTCAGCTTCCCGCGCCTGATGCGGGCGGAGGCGGGTGCGGACGCCATCGCGCAAGCCGCCGGGCGCTGCAACCGCGAAAACCAGTGGCAAGCCGAAGACAGCGAAGTGCTGATCTTCTGCCCGGAAGAACAGTGGAAAGCGCCGCCGGAACTGGCGACCTTTGCCGCCTGCATGCGCGGCATCGTGCGTCAATACGGCGCCGACCTGCTCAGCCCGGACGCCATCACCGCATACTTCGCCGACATCTATCACTTTGCCGGTAACGAACTGGACAAACACCGCATTCTGGAAGAAATCCAGAACGCGGGACGCGAACTCAATTTCCCCTTCCAGACCATCGCCGACAAATGCCGCGTCATCGAAAGCAAACACATGCTGCCCGTGCTTATCCCGTTCAACGCCGAAGCCGAACAACTGATTAACGCCCTCGAACACGCCGACACCATCGGCGGCCTGCTGCGAAAATTACAGCGCTACACCGTGCAAGTGCCGGAAAGCACGCTGCGCGAGCTGAGCAAAGCGGGGCTGGTTGAAGTCATCAACGCCAAACACTTCGGCAACCAGTTCTACGCCCTCGTGCCGGGCTCGTCGCTTTACGACGCGGCGGCCGGGCTATCCTGGGACAATACGGTGTTTATCGAGGCGGAAAAATCCGTGCTGTAACGGCTGGTTTAGTCGGTCACGATGCTGCTTGGCGTGCTGCCTTTCGTGGCGCAGACAGCGCCTTTCTCATGACCCCTCTCATGACCCCGCCCACCCCGCCGAACGACTCGGACGAATTCGCCCTCGGCTGCGCGCTCGCCGATGCCGCCGTCGCCGCAGGCGTGCCGCACCTCATCTTCAGCACGCTGGAAAACGTCGCCGCCATCAGCCACGGCGACAAATACGCGCCGCACTTCACCGACAAGGCGCGCATCGCCGACCACATCCGCGGGCTGCCGGTGGCGCACAGCTTCATCATGCTGGCGTTTTTCTACACCAACCTGCTCGAATACTACATCCCGCGCCGCGAGGGCGACACGCTGCTGTTGCCCATCTACCTGCCGGAAGACTATCGCGCGCCCTTCGTTGATCCGCTCACCGCCACCGGCCCGGCGATCGCGGAAATTCTCGCCCGGCCCGCGCAATACCAGGGACAAACCCTGCCCGTTATCGGCGACATCCTCTCGCCGCGCGACATCGTCGCCACCTTCAGCCGCGTCACCGGCATCGACGCCGGTTATCCGCTGCGCCTGCTGAAAGCCTACCTCATCACCTGGCCAGTCGCCTTCGCCAGCCTGCTGCTGGTGCGGCCACTGGTGGTGAAGTGGGTGGCCGCCTCTATTACTGACTGACCCGCCGAGGCAATACCAGCAAAATCACCGTGCCGGGCTGGATGCTGAAGGCAGTTTACTGAGGCGCGTTATTATTCATTGTCCAGCAATCGGTAATTTTGCCGTCGCGTATTTTCAGAAAATCCGCACCAACCTTGACGGCACTTTTTTCGCCAATAGTCGCAGTAACACGCCAATAAGCGGAAATAACAGCGCCATCCTGGAATGGACCAAGCACAATCTCATAATGCAGCGAATCCGCTTTGGCGCGGATAGTGGAAATCCAGGCTTTTGCGCTGGCAATATCCATAACAGGCGCAGGCGGCTGGGTAGAATCTGCGGTCAAATGCGCTTTAAAGTCAGGCGAGAGAATATCGTCGGCAATATCGAGATTGCCATTCCACATTTGAGTCCATGCGCCATAAATTCGTTGAGCATCGGTCATAAACATCCTCATTAAAAAACGGGTTACAGGTAAAACAAGCCAAGTCCGGCTTCCCGCCGCATAGTTTTGGGCAAACCACACCTGCTGTCAATCAACCGGCTTTACCAGACTCGCCTGCATCCTGACAAACCACAAAACCCCTTACTTAATCCTTAACCAAGACAGGAGACAAAGGCGCGGGGCATAGCGCCGCGGGCAACCCACGCGAGCCTGCTGAGCCGTCTGTAAGCCACGATGAAAAACCCCGCATAATGCACCTCCCCCACCTACGGAGACCCCGTCATGATCCAGATCCCGTCATCCTGCTCACCCTCGGCTTCGCCGCCGCCATCGTTAACCCCGAAGCCTCGCTGCACCCGCAGCCCGCCGCAGAACAACCCGAAAAACCCGAAGTCGCCGTGAACGCACTCGCCGCCCCGGAGCGCATCACCGCCACCCTGCCGGAAAACATCCTCGACGCCAAACAGGCGGCGACCATCGCGCTGGACTACACCCCCGGCGACGAACAAACCTGGTATTTCGACCACGACGGCAACCCGACCGAAACCGCCAGCCCCGGCGGCTACTACCGCAAAGCATTGGGACAAACCGCCGACGGCCGCCGCGTCGGGCAGGGTCGCGTCGAGGTGTTTGGGGATGGCATCGGCGGCGGGGCGGCGATGGCGGGCAAGGTGCCGAGGGCAAGGAGCAGTTTTTTTATGGGGTTCTCCGAAGGGGAATGTATGGGCGCTTTATGCTGTCAGCGTCGCCACCAGCAGCGCCTTGATGGTGTGCATGCGGTTTTCTGCCTGGTCGAAGGCGATGTTGGCGGCGCTGGCGAAGATGTCGTCGCTGATTTCGATGCCGTCGAGGCCGTGTTTTTGGTAGAAGTCGGCGCCTGCCGGGGTGTTGCGGTCGTGGTAGGCGGGCAGGCAGTGCATGATTTTTACTGCCGGGTTGTTGCAGGCGGCGACGCGCGTGGCGTCAATGCGGTAGGGCAGTAGTTGTTGTATGCGCGCTTCCCATTGGTTTTTGTCTTCGCCCATCGACAGCCAGACGTCGGTGTGCAGGTAGTCCACGCCCGCGACGTGTTGCGGGTCGTCGCTGATAGTGAGGCGCGCGCCGCTCTTTTCGGCGAGGCGGCGGGCTTGTGCGATGTGTTCGGCGGCGGGTTGTAGTGCGGCCGGGGCGATGATGCGCACGTCCATGCCCATTAGTGCGCCTGCCATGAGGAGCGAGTTGCCCATGTTGTAGCGCGCGTCGCCGAGGTAGGCGTAGGCGATGTCGGCGAGCGGTTTGGCGCTGTGCTCGCGCATGGTGAGCAGGTCGGCGAGCATTTGTGTCGGGTGCCAGGCTTCGGTCAGGCCGTTGTACACGGGAACGCCGGCGTGCGCCGCCAGCGTTTCGACGGTGCTTTGCGCGAAGCCGCGGTATTCGATGGCGTCGTAGAGGCGGCCGAGGACGCGCGCGGTGTCGGCAACGCTTTCTTTGTCGCCAAGCTGGCTGCTGCCGGGGCCGAGGTAGCTGCAATGTGCGCCTTGGTCAAAGCAGGCGACTTCAAAGGCGCAGCGGGTACGGGTCGAGGTTTTCTCGAAAATCAGGGCGATGTTTTTGCCGCCAAGGCGCGCGGTTTCGCTGCCCGCTTTTTTCGCGGCTTTGAGCGCGGCGGCACGGTCAAGCAGGTCGAGGATGGCTTCGCGCGGATGGTCGGCGAGTTTGAGCAGGCTGCGGTTTTTCCAGTAATTCATGGCGTTCTCCGGGGGAAAGCGCCGGATTGTGCGGTTTTTCGTGAAAACTGTCAAAGTGGCGGGTTTCGTGTATGATTTCCGAACCGTAACACTTGTTTTTGTAACTATGAAATTTTTGACGCTTTTTCTTGTCTTGTGCGCCACGGCGGCGCTCTCGAAGGATCCCGACAAGGTAAATGTATGGAGTATGCAGCGCGCGCCCGTCGGCGCGACGCCGCAGGCGGTGGGCAGCGCGGCGAACGGCTGCCAGCTCGGCGCGCAGATGCTGGAAGCGGAAGGCGATGGCTTCATCAGCATCCGCCGCTGGCGTAACCGCTTTTATAGTCAGCCGATTACGCTGAAACTGGTGCGCCGCGTCGGGCAGGAAGTGGCGACGATGCACGGCGCGAAAATCCTCATCGGCGATTTGAGCCAGCCGGTTGGCGGCGAGATGCCGTTTGGCCACAGCAGCCACCAGAACGGGCTGGACGTGGATATCTGGTTCTACGCCGTACCCGCAGGCAGTCAGCCGGACAAGGAAGTCGAGCCGCCGTCGATGGTCGATGGCGCGGCAGGCACGCTCGTCCCCGGACTGTGGCAGGCCGCCTACCGCGACGCGCTCTACGCCGCCGCCACCTTCCCGGAAACCAATCGCATCTTCGTCAATCCCGTCATCAAGGCGCATTTGTGCGACACGGAATCCGACACCCGCTGGCTACACAAAATCCGTCCGTGGATCGGCCACGACTCGCATTTCCACGTGCGCCTCAACTGCCCGCCTGGCAGCCCGGAATGCGTCACCCAAGCCGCTATCCCGCCTGGCGACGGCTGCGATGCCGACCTCTACAAATGGGTCGCCGACCAGAGCGATGCCATCTTGAACCCCAAACCGCCGAAGCCGCCCAAGCCCAAACCGATTAAAACCCCGCCGGAAACCTGTACCGCCCTGCTCGCCCCGGAGCGTCGCCCATGACCGAACTACTCACCGCCGAAGCCTTCGCGCGCGAACTCGCCGAAACCATCAGCCGCCAATTCCACGTGCGCGTCTCCATCCAGTTAAACGAACGCGAGCCGGAGCTGACCCTGCTGCACGTCCACCTGCCGCAGCCGCTCACCCTCTCGCTGCAAGGCCTCTACCAGCACTACTACCAGCACCCGGAAGAACGCGAAAAACTCATCGCCTTCGAACTCAAGCGCATCAGCGAATACAACGTGCAACAAACACCGGCGGACAACCCGGAAAACATCCTGCCGCAAATCAAAAGCGCGGGCTGGTTGCAAAACCTGCAAAAACGCATCTATGCACGTCAGCCTGACAAAGAACTGAAAGACCTGATGATCGTGCAGCCCTACCTTGCCGACCTCTTTATCTGCTACGCCTACGAATGCGATGCCGGCCTGCGCTACCTCTCGCCGGAAGAAGCCGAGGCGATGGGCTACGCCAACCCCGACCTGCTGCGCACCCGTGCCGTCAAAAACCTGCGCAAACGCAAAAACCAAAGCAAATTCTACGGGCTGGAAGGCGGCGCCTACAGCATCGTGCTGGATGGCGTGTACGACGTCTCGCTGCTGCTCATCCTCGACGAAATCCTGCCGCCGAGCTGGCTGCACAGCGCGGTTATCGCCGCCCCGTCGCGCGGCGAGCTACTCTTGGTGAAAGACGACAGCCCCGCCAACCTGCAAGAGCTACAAACCCTGGTCGAAGAAGTCAGCCACAAAACCGCCAACCCCGTCAGCCCGCATTTCTACCGCTGGCAGGACGGCCAACTGCGGCTGTACCGCACCAATAACGAGGAAAATTACCACTAGACAGCGCTATCCGAATCATGACTGAAACCGACCCCTTTGCCCGCATCCGCCTGCCCGACAGCGGCGAAATCCTCGAAGAACACCGCTTCCCGCTCTTTGAATACACCGGGCTTTACCAAAAACTGCGCGTCCCGGCGGCGGGCGTGCAAGTCGAAAGCATCGTCGTCAGCCTGGAAGAAGCGGCAGGCCGCGACACCCAATACCTGCTTAACCTCGTCGTCGCCTCCGGCTACGTCGCCGAAGATGCCGACCTCACCTTCCGCGAAAACCGCGCTGGCGGCTACCTCTACACTTACTTCAACATCCAGCCGCTGGAAACCTGAACCGCCAGCACAAAAAAACGCCGCTTGCTGCGGCGTTTTTTATAGCAATCCTCCGAAAGCCTCATACGGTGTTTCGTTGCCGGGGTTATAGGGTGCGCCTTGGCGCACCATTGATTAAGAAACAAATGTTTACGCGACGGTGCACCTTGTCTGAAACTTTATGTGGATGACTATAATCGCGTAGGGTGGGGCTTGCCCCACCGAAAACCGAAAAAGCCCTCACACGGCGGGGCGAGCCTCACCCTACCGCGGTCGTATGACAAGCCTCACGCGCGGTGGTAAGGATGGTTGCGGTTGATGCTCCAGGCACGGTAGAGCGCTTCGGCGACGATAATGCGCACCAGCGGGTGCGGCAGGGTCAGTTTGCCGAGCGACCAGCTTTCGTGCGCGAGCGCTTTGATGTCCGGAGCGATGCCTTCCGGGCCGCCGATGATGAGGGCGAGCTGGCGGTGGTTTTCTTGCCAATGTTGCAGGCGTGCGGCGAGGCTTTCGCTGCTGTGTTCGCGGCCGGGGATGTCGAGGGTGACGATGTGGTCGCAGGCGTGCAGGGCGCTGCGGATTTGCGCCGCTTCTTTGTTTTGCGCAGCGGCGAGTTGGCTCGCGCTGCCGCGCTTTTGTAGCGGGATTTCGGTAAGCCCCAGGGTGAGGTCGCCCGTGAGGCGGTCGGCGTAGTCGGCATAGCCGCGGTTGACCCAATCCGGCATTTTCTGCCCGACGGCGATGATTTCGATGTGCATGGGGCGTTTATCGGGTGGTTTTGTTTTTCGCCAGCGCGTTCATTTCTTTTTCGTACTGGCCGCAGCGGTATTGCCAGGCATCTTTGTAGTTGGCGGCGAGCGGGCGGGTGCTGGGTAAATCCACGGTCATCGGGTCGTGCGGGATGTCGTTGATGCGCACTTCGTAGTGCAGGTGGCTGCCGGTGGAGCGTCCGCTGTTGCCAAGGTTGCCGATGGTTTGGCCGCGTTTGACGGCCGCGCCGGTTTCGACGTTGATGTCGGAAAGGTGGGCGTAGCGGGTTTGGTAGCCGTTGGCGTGGTCAATGATGATGACGCGGCCGTAGCCGCCCTGCCAACCGGCAAAGCGCACCACGCCGTCGCCGGTGGCGCGTACCGGCGCGCCGTAGGCGGCTTTGAAATCGGTGCCTTCGTGCGGGCGGATGATGCGGGTGATGGGGTGCAGGCGCACCGGGTCAAAGGGCGAGCTGATGTGGTCGTAGCTGGCGAGCGGGATGCGGTCCATTGCTGCTTCGGGCGCGTTGCCGTCGGCGTCGTAGTACCAGGTGTTTTGGTTTTCGTGGCGGGCGTACCAGCTGTCGCTGCCGCGTGCGGTGTTAAGGCGCACCGCGATGATTTTGCTGTTTTTCGGGTCGGTTTTGCCGTCTTTGTAGTAGTCGCTGTAGAGGAGTTCGAGGTGGGTCAGCGCCGGGTTTTCGAGGCGGGTTTGCAGGGGCTCCAGTTGGGCGAGCAGGGTCGGGTTCAGCCCGCTTTTTTGTAGGTTGTGCCAGTAGTCACCGGGCAGGCGGTAGGTTTGGTAGTGTTTTTTGAATTGGCCGCCGTCGGCGGTCTGCGCGCTTGGTTTGGCCGAGAGTGGCGGGCCGGGGATTTCTTTGGGCGGGGCGGTAACGGGCGGCAGTTTCGGCGGTTGTTGCGCGATTTCGTCTTCCCAGTCGTTGTCTTCGAAGTCGTCGGCGGTTATGGCTTGCGGCGGGGTTACGGTATGATGCGCGCTCTTGTATTCGGGCAGCCAGAAGTCCGCGGGCAAGATGGCGTACAGGGCGACGCCGAGGAAGCCAATGAGGGCTATCCACGGCAAGAGGCGTTGTTGGGTGCGGTCGTTGTGCGGGTGTTGTGGCATGGTTCGGGTTCCGGCGCGCAGTGTTGGCGCGCATTTTAGCTTTTTTGTTGGAGGTTTTATGGTTTTGGATGAGCAGTTGGCGTTGTTTCGCCGCGGCGCGGTGGATTTTATTGGCGAGGAGGAGTTGCGCGCGAAGCTCGCCGCGGGCAAGAAGCTGCGCGTCAAGCTCGGCATGGACCCGACGGCGCCGGATTTGCATTTTGGTCACACGGTGGTGCTGAACAAGCTGCGCCAGTTTCAGGATGCCGGGCATCAGGTGCTGTTTTTGATTGGTGATTTCACCGCGCTGATTGGCGATCCTTCCGGCAAGAGCGCGACGCGCCCGCCGCTCTCGCCGGAGCAGGTGCTGGCCAACGCGGAAACGTACAAGGAGCAGGTGTTCAAGATTCTGGACCCGGCGAAGACGGAGGTGATGTTCAACTCGCACTGGATGGGGCCGATGTCTTCGACGGATATGATTCGTCTCGCCGCCAAGTACACGGTGGCGCGCATTCTGGAGCGCGACGATTTTCAGAAACGCTACACCGAGGGGCGGCCAATTGCGCTGCATGAGTTTTTGTACCCGCTGACGCAGGGCTATGATTCGGTCGCGATGGAGGCGGACGTCGAACTCGGCGGCACGGATCAGAAGTTCAACCTGTTGGTCGGGCGCGATTTGCAGCGCGAGTACGGCCAGTCGCCGCAAGCCATCATCACCATGCCGATTCTGGAAGGTCTGGACGGCGTGCAGAAGATGAGCAAGTCGCTCGGCAACTACATCGGCATTTTTGATCCGGCAAACGAGATGTTCGGCAAGATTATGTCGATTTCCGATGAGCTGATGTGGCGCTGGTTTACCCTGCTTTCCTTCCGTTCCATGGACGAGATTGCGGCGCTGCAAGCGGAAGTTACCGCCGGGCGCAATCCGCGCGACGTGAAGTTTGAGCTGGCGCGCGAACTGGTCGCCCGTTTCCACGATGAAGCGGCGGCAGCGGCGGCGCAGGAAGCGTTCGTCAACCGCTTTGCCAAAAACGAAATCCCGGAAGACCTCGAAGAATTCCGCATTGACGCGCCCGACGGCGCACTCGGTATTGCACACGTCTTAAAGGCGGCGGGGCTGGTTGGCAGTACGTCCGAAGGCTTGCGCATGGTCGATGGCGGCGCGGTCAAAGTCGATGGCGAACGGGTCGCGAGTCGCGATTTCAAACTGGAGCGCGGCTTCAGCGGTATCGTCCAGGCGGGCAAACGCCGCATCGTCAAGGTGGTGCTGGTATGAGAAAACTCGCCCTGTTGTGCGCGCTGTCTGCGGGCGGCGCGCTCGCCCAGCCGGTGTTGCCGGCGCAGAATGAAAACGGCGAACCCGCAGCGGTGCCGTTTTCGGTCAATGCGCTCTTCGCCTCCTACAAACCGAGCATCTACCAAGTGCGCACCATCAACGCCGCCACGGGGCAGAAAACCAGCATCGGCTCCGGTTTCGTCATCGGCGACGGCAAAATGATTGCCACCAACTACCACGTCATCGCCGACGCGGTAAACAAAGAAAAACACGACATCGAATACATTAGCACCGACGACCGCGAAGGCAAACTGCGCCTGCTGGCGGTGGACGTGGTGCATGACCTCGCCATCGTCGCCGCCGACCACGAGCTCGGCAAAGCCTTCAAACTGGGCGGCATCCCCGAACAGGGCGAAGCGCTCTACGCCCTCGGCAACCCCGGCGATTTGGGCTTCATCATCGTCGATGGCATCAACAACGGCATCCTGCAAAAAAGCGCGCGCTCGCGCATCCTCTTCTCCGGCGCGATTAACAGCGGCATGAGCGGCGGACCGACGGTGAACAAAAGTGGCGAAGTCGTCGGCATCAACGTCGAAAGCCAGGGCAACGACATCGGCTTCCTCGTCCCAGCGAACCACCTCGCCGACCTGCTGAAACAAGCGGAAGCGGGCGCGGTGAACATCAACGAATCCATCGCCGACCAACTCATCGCCGACAACGACAAATACTACACCCCGTTTTTTAGCGGCAAATGGAAAACCGCGACCATCGGCCACTTCACCGTGCCGACCGAAAGCGGCGGCGACCTGCGCTGCTGGGACGTCTCGCCCGAACAACAACTGGAAGACCTCGCCGTCAGCGAATCCGTCATCTGCCAGTCCGACCGCACCACCTACATCAGCCACGACATCCAGTTCGGCGCGATGGGCTTCATCTACAGCAACTTCTACGCGCGCGACCCCATCCTCACCTCGCGCTTCTACCACCTCTACAGCCAAGAATACCGCCTGCCCTACGAACACCGCAGCAGCCGCGACTTCGGCGACTTCGCCTGCAAAGCGGACTTCGTCAGCATCGGCGGCAAACCCTTCAAAACCACCTACTGCACCCAGCCCTCGAAAAAATTCATCAAAAACGGCGAGCCGGTCTCCGACCTCTACCTCATCGCCGCACAAATCGGTGAAAAACAACAAGGCTTTACCATCACCATGATGCTCACCGGCATCCAGGAAAACCTCGGCAAGCGCGTCATGGCACACCTACTGGAACAAATCACATGGCAACAGAACTGACCGTCGAAAACCAGGACAACATCTACCGCGTCCACACCTACCCAGTGCGCATCGGCCGCGCCAAAGACAACGACATCATCGTCAAGGCGCCCTTTGTCGCCGACTACCACGCCGTCATCGAACAAGGCGCGCAAGGCCTCACCATCCGCAGCCTCGAACAAAGCCACGCCAACGGCGAGCGCATCCCCACCACTCGGCCGCTCACCAACAACACCCTGCTGCAAATCGGCACCGCCACCCTGAAACTCTGGCTGGATTCCGGCAAACCCATGCCGCTTGCGCACAAACAGCGGCGCTGGTGGCCGCTCTTCACCCATCCGGTCGCCGTCACCGCCTGGTTTCTCGCCGCCATCTTCCTCACCATGTGGCAAGGCTACCTCGACAGCCCGCAAAGCTACATCGTCGATTACAACCGCCTCATCACCGCCGTCATCATCCTGCTCGGCCTCACCTGGATTACCCACAGCATGATCCAGCCGCTGGCGCGACGCTACCTCATCCTGCCCGTACTCGGCCTCATCAGCGCCTACAGCACCCTGAGCGACCTGCTGACCGCCGCCGCCGACTGGTACAGCTTCCAGTTCAACAGCACCGGCGCCAGTACCGCCGCGACCATCCTCGGCTTCGCCGGCTTCCTCGCGCTCTACCGCGCCTTCCTGCGCGACCACATCCCGCTCGCCGGGCGCATCCTCTGGCGCGCCACCGCCCTGACCCTCCTGCCGACCCTGCTGCTCGTTACCTACGGCTACCTGCGCGACCACGACTTCTACAGCCAGCGCCCCGGCAGCTACCCGGTTTACCCGAACAAACTACAAAGCAGCGTCCTGCTGGATGGACAAATAAAACCAATCAAAAACTTCTTTTCAATTGACAAAAACGAATAAAGCGCTACAATGCGCGCCGTTGAAAGATCCATAAACCAACCGGAGAAAACACCATGAGTATCAACATTGGCATGAGCGAAGCCCAGCGCAAAACCATCGCCGAAGGCCTCGCCAAAGTCCTCGCAGACAGCTACACCCTCTACCTCAAAACCCACAAATTCCACTGGAACGTCGAAGGGCCGATGTTCCGCACCCTGCACCTCATGTTTGAAGAGCAGTACACCGAACTCGCCACCGCGGTGGACGAAATCGCCGAACGCATCCGCGCCCTGGGCTTCCCGGCGCCGGGCTCCTACAGCGAATTCGCCGCCCTCACCAGTATCAAAGAATGCAACGGCAAAACCGACGCCCTCACCATGATCCAGGAACTGGTGGACGGACAAGAAACCGTAGTGCGCACCTGCCGCGCCTTCTTCCCGGCAGTCGATGAAGCCAACGACGAAGCGACTGCCGACCTCCTCACCACCCGCATGCAAACCCACGAAAAAACCGCGTGGATGCTGCGCGCCCTGCTGGAAAAATAAAGCACCGCGCCACAACCGAACCAATAACTACACACAACACACTCGCCAAAACCCGCCACCCGGCGGGTTTTGCTTTACCCGCAACGGTGCGGTGAAAAAAACCGCCCACCAAAGCGGTGTTGCGGGTTGGCGCGGTATCGCCATCCCATTTATTTCCATACAACAGCCCGCTATACACACAACATTCCGTAGCGAAGACCGTGCACATTTGAACGGCGCGGAGCGCCCAAAAATGGGGAACGGTTAGGGCGTGGGGAGCGATTTTCCGCTCGTGGCGACCGCTGCGAGTTTTGTAAATTTCAATTCGCGCTCCCGCGTGGGGAGCGACGCTGTGCGTGTTGTCATCGGTGAGAATGACCACCGCGTTTCAATTCGCGCTCCCGCATGGGGAGCGACGCACCGGCTTGCCTTGATCGACATAGACCACATCGTTTCAATTCGCGCTCCCGCATGGGGAGCGAATAACACCCTGTCACTTCAATCGCCCTCTACCGTTTTCGCCTTCTCCACCAGAAAATCAATGAAGCTGCGGATTTTCGCGCTGAGGTGACGGCGGTCGGGGTAGGCGGCGTGCAGGGTGATGCTGCGTAACTGCCAGTCCGGCAGGAGGCGCACCAGCCGCCCGGCGGTGAGGTCGTCCTGCGCCAGCCACAGCGGCAGGTAGCCGATGCCGCTGCCCGCAAGCAGCAGTTGGTGCAGCATGACGGTGCTGTTGCTTTGCAGGGCGCTGTGCAGGTGCAGGGTGTGGCTTTCGTCGCCACGGCGGCAGTCCATGCGGCTGATGTCGGCATACGATGGGAGAACGGCGCTGTGGCTGGCAGCGTCCTCAAGCGTTCGTGGCAGGCCGTGGCGGCGGATGTAGGCGGGCGAGGCGACCAGCGCGAAGCGCACTTCAAACAGCCGCCGGACGACAAGGCTCGGTATCGGCGCGCGGCTGACGCGCAGGGCGAGGTCAATGCCTTCGCCAATGAGATCGCGCATGTCGTTATCGAGGATGATGTCAAGGCTGACCTCGGGGTAGCGCGCGCGGTATTCGCGCATCCAGTCGGCAAAGACGGGGTTGGCGCACCAGATGGGCGCGGTCAGACGCAGATGGCCTTGCGGCGTTTCGCGGCCGCTGCCCGCCTGCGCCGCCGCGGCGTCCAGCAGTTGTAGCGCTTCGATGCTTTGCCGATAGTACACCTCGCCCTCGGCGGTGAGGCTCAGGCTGCGGCTGTTGCGCTGCATGAGGCGGATGCCCAGATGTTTTTCCAGATGGCTCAGGTGTTTGCTTGCCATCGCGGTGGAGATGCCAAGGTATTCGGAGGCGCGGGTGAAGCTGCCGCTTTCGACGATTTGCGCGAAGATTTTGAGACTGAGCAGGGTGTCCATCGTTTCCTTTGGGGAAAAGTTGCGTCAATGAAGCGAGTATAGGTGAGGCGCTGGCTTTTCTCTATACTGCGCCCCCTTACTTAAACCACAGGAGTTAATCATGCGATTCCTCGCCCCTTACCAATCCACCATTCTTTCCCTGGTGCGCATCGCCAGCGCTTATATGTTCATCCTGCACGGCACCACCAAGGCCTTCGGCTTTCCGAGTGCGCCGCAGTACCCGCTGGAATGGATGAGCATTTTCGGCGCCGCTGCCGCGCTGGAACTGGTCGGCGGCGCACTGCTGCTGCTTGGCCTCTTTACCCGCCCGGTCGCCTTCATTCTTTCCGGACAAATGGCGGTCGCCTATTTCATGTTCCATGCCGGCGCGGACAATTTCCTCTATCCGCTGCTCAACCACGGCGAATCGGCAGTGCTGTTCTCCTTCATCTTCCTTTATTTCGCCGCTGCTGGCGGTGGCTGCCTCGCGCTTGACCGCCTCTGCTGCAAAAAGGACTGACCATGAACGCCATCGAACAGGCCATCGCCACCCGCCGCTCCGTTTACGCGCTAAACCGCGACCTGCCGCTGCCGCCGCACGAAATCGTCGCCACCATCGAACACGCGCTGCGTCACGCGCCGTCTCCCTTCAACTCACAATCGACCCGTCTGCTGGTGCTGTTCGGCGCGGAGCACGAAAAACTGTGGGACATGACGGCCGACGCCCTGCGCGCCGTCGTCCCGACGGAGGTCTTCGCGCCGACAGCGGAAAAAATCGCGGGCTTCCGCGCTGCCGCCGGCACCGTACTGTTCTTTGAAGACCGCAACGTTATCAAGGGACTGCAAGAACGCTTCCCTTCCTACGCCGACACCTTCCCTGGCTCGGCCGATCAGGCGGGCGCGATGCTGCAATACGCGCTGTGGACGACCTTCGCCACGCAGCGCATCGGCGCCAACCTGCAACACTACAACCCGCTGATTGACAGCGCCGTCGCGCAAACCTGGGACATTCCCGCCAACTGGCACCTGCGCGCGCAACTCGTCTTCGGCGGCATCGCGGCCGCGCCGGCAGAAAAGGCACTTGCGCCAACGGCAGAGCGCCTGCGCGTCGCCGGACTCTGAATTACTCCAATAACAGCAAATCCATTTCATCGTTCATTCCGCCGCAGCAACTGCGGCGTTTTTTTATGCACGCGCCCATCCAGCCATAGGGGCGCATCAACAAGAATTCCCGCAGAAACAGACTTTCATTGCCGGATGCACCGGAAACAACACCTGAAAACCCTGCGACGATAGCGGTGAGTTCCCGTACTATAGCGATTACACGGAAAGCCTCAGACAAGGCGCGCCGCCGAAGACAGCACGCGGTTGTACGGCGCGGGTTGCCCATAAAAATGACTTCGCCACTTTCTTTTATGGATGCCCGGTCAGGCGGCGCAGCGCCGTATGAAGCATTCGGGGGATGGCGATAACAGCAAAGTTATGCACAAATCGCATACTGGCGCGCCTTGGCGAATTGCAACCTAAAAAAATGCTTTTCTTACAGGTTTTTCTGCTTACTACGTTGTTTTTCAACAAGGTTTATTTTTCCAATATTGCTGCATCGTCATGTGTAAGCTGTGGCACGCACTGTGAATTTCACAATCCCCCGCAGTTTATGCACCAAGTTATCCACAATGCTTGCGGGTAAGATGCTCATATTGAGTGGAAGAACACAATAAAATCATTTGGTTACATAAAATGTCACTCCCGCGTGGGGAGCGACCATTGACGCGGCGCAAGTCCTCGCCGACGCGGCGGTTTCAATTCGCACTCCCGCATGGGGAGCGACATCGTGCGGCAGGGCAAACGCCACGAGACTTATTGTTTCAATTCGCGCTCCCGCATGGGGAGCGACTTTTCGATTTTTGTGCCATCGCTGCTCCAGCGCAGGTTTCAATTCGCGCTCCCGCATGGGGAGCGACCGATACAGCGGCGATAACAACAAATCCACCAAAGGTTTCAATTCGCGCTCCCGCATGGGGAGCGACCTCCAGTAGCGCATGCCTGCTACCTGCCTCAGCGTTTCAATTCGCGCTCCCGCATGGGGAGCGACCTTGGCGATGGACAGGGTGCTGGCCGCGTTGGACGTTTCAATTCGCGCTCCCGCATGGGGAGCGACTGTGTCGCAACGATGACGCCAAAAGCGAAACGCGGTTTCAATTCGCGCTCCCGCATGGGGAGCGACGTCAGCCCCACAAAGCGTGCCAAGAAGGCATCCGTTTCAATTCGCGCTCCCGCATGGGGAGCGACCGCCCCTGCATGGGTTTTCCCGGTCTTTGCCGTGTTTCAATTCGCGCTCCCGCATGGGGAGCGACAAATCGCGCCCCATGTAGCTGCGGTAGAAGCGCAGTTTCAATTCGCGCTCCCGCATGGGGAGCGACTGCCATCATGCAATGGCAGGTACAGCCTGCATAGAAAGCGCACTATTCGCTAGCTAAGCAGACAAAGTACAGTAGGGTAAGATGCAATTCGTATGCTATGTGTTTAAATCTATTTCTATTCAGCACGCTATATCTGCCGTCAATACTCCCACCTTTCGATGAGAACTAATGGTTAGCGCTAGATAATCAATGCATCACGAAATATATCTGGGGCTGCTTTGGCACCATGATGTTCAATTTTATTACGTCCCTTGCTGCCAAGCATATAGAACCGTAAGCTATCAGTTTCCGGCTGGTAGGTTTGTAATAATTTATCTTTTAGCCGTACCCATTGTTCGGGATTCACATCGCATTCAAAAACGGAATATTGCACCCGCACGCCATAATCTTGACAATGCGCTGCTATTTGTCTCAGACGTTTTGCACCCGCTGTATCTGAAAAGGAAATATCGTAAGTAATCAATACCAACATTATCGCATCAAGAAAGGTGGATATTGCGCAAGATCGCCACGTAAGTGGCGTGCCAACAGTAATGCCTGAATATGCGGCAACAAACCAATTTCTATTTCTTCTTGTAAGTAGGGGTGTATGATTTTTTCTTGCTTTTTTGCTTGTAATGCTTGAAACAGATGCTTACGGGAATCATCTTTAAGCTGTACGGCACCACTAGCTTCTGTCACGAAATCACTAATTTGTATCTGTTTACGATTCACAAGACTAAGTACCAAGCGATCAATCCACCAAGCACGGAATTCTTCTAAAATATCCTGCGTTAAGCTGTCGCGTCCAGGGCGGTCAGCATGCAGAAACCCCACCTGCGGATCCAGCCCCACGCCTTGCAGCGCGCCGCTGATGTCCTTGCCCAAAATGCTGTACACAAACGACAACAGCGCATTCACCCGGTCTCTGGGCGGACGGCGGTTGCGCCCGTCAAAAGTAAAGCCGCTTTTTTCGCTCAAAAGTTGCCCGAACACGCCGAAATAACGCGCCGCCGCATCGCCCTCAATGCCGCGCACCACGTCCAGCTCCTCCGCGCCCTTCAACTGCCGCAGCGAAATGTTCAAAGCATCGACCGCACTTTGAATCGCCACATTCTCGCCATAATTGCGAATCTGCCGCTGAAGCACCCGCTTGCTCGCCTGAATCTTCGCCGCAATGATATTGCGCGCAATCGGCACAGGATTTTGCTCCGACACCTGATACTGCGCCCGACGCAACAGCACATTGCCGCTCTGCCGCCCCTGAAACCGCCCCAAGTAACGTCCGTTTTCCGTAAAAAACGCCAAATTCACATTATTTTCATCGCAAAACCCCAGCAGAAACGGCGACACCAGCACATTCCCAAAACAGAAAATATGCCCGATGGAATGCACTGGCGACTGTGCTACCTTCTTACGCTCCCGCTCCTTATGCAGATAGCTGCCTTGGGTGGTGATATAGAGCGTGTTTTGCAGTTTCCGCATGGGAAAACTCCTTAGGTTTTGACTATGCTTTTTAAAGGAATGTTTAGTTTATTTATCTAAAAAACAGTCAGTTAAATGAAATAATCTTAATTAAAACGTTATATAATTAGTGGAATTTCCCAAGATATCCATTTATATGTAAGAAAGGGTCTATTCATACAGGAAATAGATGTATTAAACATAAACAACGCTCTTGCTCCATTTAAAATTTCCCACTCTTCTGCAGGACCCAAGTTAGTACTTAGGCTGTCATCGTAAATCTTTTGAAGATTTTTAATTAAATAGTCTTGGACGCTCACAATATCCGAAAAATCAAGTAGCTTATTACTGTAATATATGCAATTCAAATTAGCATCTTTAGACAAAACTTTAAAAGATGAAAATTTTCCTTGGAGAATATTTCTAAAAGTATTCCACTCATACATTGATATACCATTTTTAGTGCACATATCAAGGTTTTCGATAGAATGTATCAGTATAAATCTGCAGTTTTTTGCCATATCTAATTTATTAACTATTTTTTTACCCAATCTTGATATAAGTCGCTCTTTAACTTTATCAGTTAGTGCTTTTGAACGTAGAGAGCATAACTGATCTATCCCATGATTCAATGATTCATTTCTGCAATATTCATTAAATTCGTCCTTAAAAAATGGATGAATAGTCGCGATTCTATGCTTAATCTGGCAGAAATATATTAGATTAGATGACCTATCATAAATAATGATGTCTGCATCATATTTCTCTTTGGGATCATTTATACCATTTGTTACTATAAATCTATTGCTATCGAGCTTATTTTTTAGGTATTCTAAAAGATAATCACCTTCAAACCATGAACCAATCTTATCCATGTTAGTTAAATATTTAGATGATATTGTTTTAATTGCAAATTTAAGATTGATATTATTTAGTCTTATTAATTTATTATCTAGCTCTGTTACTATGCGATCATTTTCATGGACTTCAAAATCATCTAATTTTTTAAAAAGGTATTTAATTTCATCTTCAGAAAAACCAAATTCATATAATTTATCCCTGCTAATAATTGGCTGAGTATTGTTTATATCTTTAACATCATGTTGCAATGAAAAAAATGAAACGATCTCTGCTAATCTTCTGATATCTGAAAAAATCACATTATCAGCGGAATCTAAAAATTTTGTATAGAGTGGATGGAAGCTTATATATTTATCTAATACAATATCTACAAAATCCTGGAATAAATAAGAATCTCTATGAATTAATTTACGACCAATTTCATTCCTAAATATCACATCAGAGAAATGACTTTGCTTAGTAAAGTATCGTGCAAACCAAATCATCTTATAAGATTTCAATAATTCTTTATTTAATTTATACTTTTTACATCCTTCATAATTACTATCATACTCTATAACCCCCAGTAAAATATATGAAACAAATTCACTAAAGGCATAAAAAGCATAAAGGTTACATTTATCTTGATATGATAGTTGGTACCAGAGTGGAAGATTATTTTTAACCAAATCATCCTTTATCCTTTCTCGATATTCATTTTCTATAATTTTAGCGTTATCTATTAACTTTTCTTCTCCATTGTTTAATATATATGTTTTGCATCCGATGCTTTTTACTCCTTTGGTAAATAAATGTTTCTTATTTGCTAGGCTGTATGAAATATATTTCCTAAGTAGGAACAATTCTCTTCCTAGAACACCTGGAATATATTTTTTGATATCTGAGTCTGAGATATCAAGAGGCTTGTCAATAAGTGATAGAACAAATTTACGCTTTTCCTCCTCCATTATCTCCAAATGACTCATTAAACATTCAAACCAATGCACAGTTTTATTCATATAAATTTTCCATAGTTCATTTACTCAAACAACCCCTCCACATACCCCACGCTCCTATCCCGTTTCCCCAGCAACTCCGGCTGGCAGATTTCCACCAGCGAGCAGGCTTTGCAGCGTTTGCCGTAGTCGGGTGGCGGGGTTTGTCCGCTATTTAAGAGTTCGCGGACGGCGGCAATGGTGGTGAGGGTTTTGGCGCGCAGGCCGTCTGAAAACATGACGGGTACGCGGTGGCAGGTTTGTCCATACCACAGCGCGCCCTCAGAGACGGTTTGCCCCATCATTTCTTCCAAGCACAAGCCTTGGGCGCAAAGCTGGATTTCGTCCATTGGGTCGGGTTTGGGTTTGCCGCGTTTGTATTCCACAGGTTTCAGACGGCCTGTTTTCGTGCCCACTTCCACCAAATCCAACACGCCGCTGATGCCCAGTTTCTCCGCCGACACATGCACCGTCCGCTCAAAACGCACGCCCTTGCGCGTTTCCGGTTCGCCCGAATCCACTCGCTCATGCAGCGCTTTACCCTGCGCGGTCAAATAGTTCTCCGCCCACGCCTGCTCGTTATGAATCAAGGCACATTGGCGCGTGCAGAAGGCGTAGTGTTGCAGGGCGGAAAGGGGGATATTCATATTTCCCATCCTTTAAATCTGCGTTTACTCCTGATAATCGACAAACCCCAAACGATTACCCGATGGATCGATAAATTCCACCACCCATCCGGTACGAATGCGAAAGGGTTCGCTTAGAAAATTGATATTTCTCCCCTGTAATGCTGCGTATTTTGTCCGCACATCTTCCACTTCAATCCACACAGTAGGAGTCATATCAGGGAATTTTTTCCGCTCTTTGAGAATAATGGCAGCTTCTTCATTGCCTACCCGAAAAGCAACCATGCCATTTTCGGAAAAGTCAAATTTAACGGGCAAATCCAGTACATCTTGGTAAAAGTGGCAGCTAGCAGCAAGATCGTCTGCAGGAAAGAAAAAATTATCGTATTTCATGATTTTCTCCTTATCAATAATTCGTTATCACAGCAACTCTTCCACACTCACGCCATTTAGACCGTCTGAAACCACGCTGATGTTGTAATCGCCAAATCCGCTTGCGGGCGTACCTGATTCGCCGTTTACGCGTTCGACTTTTACGGCGTCAAACAGTTTATGTGCAGGCTGGCTGCCGAGTGCGCTATCGTGTTTGAAAACAATCAGTTTGCGTGCCGCCATTTCGCCACGGGCGGCGGAGCGGTCATGCTCAAACATCAGCGTCAGGGCTTGCCAGAGTTTGGCTAAGTCGTCGTCTGAAAAACCGGTTTTGGCGGCAAGGTTGGCGGAGATAAAGCCATGCATACGATAAAGGGCATAAGGCACGATATGTTTGCGTCCCATGGTACGCTCTTTATCGAGATCTTTTTCGTTGGTTACTGCCATGCGCGTGATGGAAACTTCCAGAGGTACGATGGGATCAAGCGATTGTGCAAACGCCAATTGAACCGGGCCGCGCACTTGCCCGCTATTGACTTCGGTCGTCATAACTGCACCAAAGCTGCGAATATCAAAGAAGTTATTGCACATCCACGCGGTAATTTCGCGCGCCTTGGCTTCGTCTTTAGGAAGTTTTTTGGCTTCCGGTGCGACACCCAATGCTTCATAAGCACGTTTGTTTTGCAGGTTCAGTACGCTTTTTTCTTTAACGTAGATTTCATAGCCTGGCGCGTTTTCGCAAGTAACTTCAATAAAGTTGCGGATTTTTCGTTTCAGGCAAACGTCTGTAACCAGGCCTTTACTGCTTTCCGGGTCAAGACGAGGCATATTTCCTGCATCTGGATCCCCATTGGGATTACCGTTGGTGACGTCAAAGAAATAGACAAATTCGTAGCGGTTTTGGATAGACATGGCAGGTTCCTTATTCTTCAGTTGTAGTTACAGCTTCTTTAGGGGAAAAGTAGCTTTGCTTTTGTTGATAATAGCCGATGGAAAAACGGCCTTGTTCATCAATGCTGAAATGGCGCGGGTAATGCTCCGGCAAAGCGGCAATAATTTCTCCTAGATCCTTGTCCAGATTTACGGCTAATCCAGGCTTGTCTTTACGTAGACGCGAAAGATGATGGCGTGCTCCTACCAACAAACGGGGGAAAACTGAGAAAGGCACGGCTGATGCTGAACCATAATAGCGATCGGCAATGCTGGCATTGATATCACCTAATGCCTGATACTGGATGCGCTCCAGAACAGCAAACATTCTGCCTAACAGATATGCACGGTTTGTGCTTTCTTTATTTAAGCTCATAGGAACTCCTTCTTTGATTAAACCTTTACGGAATTTACGTGCCAATATTGCTTTGATCATGGCGATACGCAACCCGTTGGCATCACCGTCAGCACGAATGCGGGCGAGTAATTGTGATAACAAGCTCATCGGATAAGGCGTGCCATTGATAATCGCGCGTGTCATTTCACCTGCGAGAATTGGCGAGATATTTTCTGTCTTGCCCAACAGTGCGGTTTGGATCAGCAAACGCCAGATAGATGGTGGTGTCTGCCAAGGGCAAGGCTCTATTGCCAAGTCTTGCCAGTGTGCTGTCAAATTTTGTGCCAACTGCCCAAAAGTAGTATTTAGCCAAAAGCGGATGGATATACGTGAGACGTTAGGTTCAAGTCCCAGAATATAGAAGCGAGTATCTTCGTGCAGGTTGGGTGCAATTTCTTTGAGCGAGCGATCTTTGGCGATTTGTTGCAAAATGTCGAATACTTTTTGATTTTCTTCGCCATCTGTAACCGTCATCATATCGAGAAAAAAGGCCTCTTCCGCTTCAGCGCTATTATTATCGGGTGCTTCTGCCCAAAAAACGGTACTGGCATCGCCAATGGTGAGGCAATGCCTATTTTCACGACGTAGCAGATAATTTAGAGCAGCGACATAAGAAAAAGCTACGCGCTCAGATATAGGCGCATTGGCTCCTTGTTCTTTACCAAAGGATTCAAACGCATCACCATTAAAGGAAACAATAGAACAGCCAGAGCTTTGTCCTCTCCATATTTCTTTAATAGCGGGGTGAGTTCTAGCAACGGGCTCATAGTCTCCACTAACCAAACAGATACCATATTCTTTTGGAGATTTTTTTTGAGGCTCATCAAAAAGAGAGGGCTCCTGTTCTTCCTGATACTCAAACCATTTATCTGCAGCAACATAGTTTAGCCATTTTGCCCATAAAGCTTGAGCAGCGGGTTGCTCGAATAGTTGCTTTCTCTGTCCATCCAGTTTGAATACAATATTGGCATCTATCATTTCAGTATTGAACGGAGAGAGAGCAAAGTGTTCAGGCTCCCATCTTTCTAGAAAATGGATAAATGCTCGCAACCCGACATCATTGGTATTTTTTAGTAGCTTCAGGTGTGCTTCTTTAAAACTATCAAAAGTATCTGTTTTTATTATATAAGGTTGTGTCTTTACAGTAGCCTTGTTTTTATTAGCAGTAATCCCTAACGTGTAGCTGGTTTTATCCCATAAAAAGAAAGGTTTTGGTGTAGTTCCTGGTCGTTTGAAAGCCTGTGGCACAAACATACGCTTGGGTTGCGGTTTTTTATCTGTAGTTAAATGAGGGATGGCATCAATGACTTGTCCATTTTTACTTAATACTAGAATCCATCCTATTTTTTCATCACTATACCCATAATTTGGAACTTTGACTTTTCCCTCGCTGTCTTTTTCAGATAACAGGCGATAGTAATAACGATCCAGCGATTGCAGTATCATGATTTTACCTCCTTGGCACGAAAGAGCGGAACCTCAATAATGCCATTCTTCATTTCGGCACGGAAGAAATGCGGGGTATTGCCGTGTGCGAAATCCATGTCATGCAGCATCCAGCCAAGCTCGCGGTTGCGTTCGTTTTCGGGTAATTCACAGGCGGGTAGCGATTCACTATCCTCGATAAGTGCAAAGTTTGCCGGAAATTCGCGTACGCCCATGCAGGGTTGCTGGAAGCATTGGCCATTGCGGGCGCGACGTTTGAACATTTCTAGGTGTTTGTTAACGCTTTCTTCTTCAGCACGATCGCTTTGCGCGATGAATGCGTGATTGAGCTGAATGTGGGCTTCGATGATGTAGGCAACGTCTTTGAGTACGGTTGCGGCGCGCTGTTGGCGGTCGTCTTCGATAAGGGTGTATAAATCTTGCACGCTTTTTCGCTTCATCGCGCTAGTTACGTTGCTGGCAGAGATTTTTCCACCCAGTTCGTTGCGGCGTACGGATTCAAAACGGATGGGTTTGAGTACGTGGATTTTTTTGATCTCCCAGAGCATCGCGGGTTTCCAGTGTATGGCGGTCAGGATACCGCGCGCGGCAGAGGGTGTGATTACATCATAAGATACACGCTCCACTTTCATTTCCGGTCGGGTGAAACAGGCATATTTTCCCCAGATATGTAATTTGATTCCCATGGCCATTATTTCCTCTTGGTTAATCCACGCCCTTCTGCAGAAAGGCGACAACAGGATAGGCGTCCGCAGGCTATTTTTAGTTTCAACTCGCCTACGATAAGCAATATGTTTAAAACGCCAATCTTCTTTAGATAATTTGTATGTCAGATATTACGGCAGCTTAAGATTTGCGTCAATGGACTTTTTCTAAAAAAAGATGGCGCTCTCTCGCACAACAGGCGGCTGAAAAACGGGGAAAATAGAGCAAGGAAATATTCGCTGGCAGCGCTACAATATTATCGACGCTGTTTGCGAGGGACACAGTAGTACTAGGGGCTGTTTGCAATTTGAGTCCCCCTCCCCCGCGGAGCGGGGGGAGGGGTGTGAAAAATCGCGTAGCGACGGTATTATTCAAAACGAGGTAGTCCTCTAAACGTATATTGTCATGCGAATTTGTTTATCCCTGTCCTCACCCCAACCCCTCTCCCAAAGGGAGAGGGGCTTATCCACGGAAATGCAAACAGCCCCTAGCTTTCGTTGAATATCCGGCTGGCATCGGGATTTGCAAGGTACAATAGGAGGATAATTTATCCTGCATAATGTGGAGAGACGCGCTACTGTAATGCTGGCTGGCCTGCTGACAGTATGCTGTTTTGATGCAAATCGACTTCGAATTCGTCGCATATCACCGCGACCCTATTTTTAATTACGCCTAAAGGATTCTTATGACGCCACAAAAAATCGGCCTGACCGCGCTTACCGCCCTCGTTTTAAGCTCGATGATTGGATCCGGCATTTTTAGCCTGCCGCAAAATATGGCGGAGGTGGCGGGCGCTGAAGCGCTCATCATCGGCTGGACGATTACCGGCGTCGGTATCATCGCCCTCGGTCTTTCTTTCTGGTATCTGGCGCGGCTGCGGCCGACGCTGGACGGCGGCATTTACGCCTACGCCCGCGACGGTTTTGGCGAGCTGGTCGGCTTTTTCTCCGCCTGGGGCTATTGGCTCTGCGCCACCATTGGCGTTACCGGCTATCTTGTCGTCGCGTTTGAGGCGCTCGGCGGCTTCACCGATACGCCGGGGCAGGTGTTTTTCGGCAAGGGCAACACGCCCGCCGCCTTTGTCGGCGAGTCGGCGATTGTCTGGGCGGTGTATTGGCTCGCCGCGCGCGGCGTCAAGGAAGCGGCGGGGGTCAATCTGGTGGCGACGCTGGTCAAGGTTTTCCCGCTTTTGCTTTTTATCGGCCTCGCGCTGTGGTTTTTCCGTGGCGAGACCTTTGCCGCCGACTGGCACGGCGCGGGGCTGCAAGCGACGACGCTGACTCAGGTGAAAGACACCATGCTGATTACGCTGTGGGTGTTCACCGGCGTGGAAGGCGCGGCGGTGCTTTCCGCGCACGCGCGCAAACGCAGCGATGTGGGGCTGGCGACTGTGCTTGGCATCTTGATTGCGCTGGCGCTCTACGTCGCCATTACCGTACTGGCGCTGGGCGTGTTGCCACGCGCAGAAATCGCCGCGCTGGCGAATCCGTCCATGGCGGGGGTGTTGCAGGCGATGATGGGCAGCGCCGGCGGCATCATCATCAGCACCTGTCTGATTGTGTCCGTGTTGGCGTCGTATTTGAGCTGGACGCTGTACTCGATGGAGGTGCCGTTCTACGGCGCGCAATATGGCGCCTTTCCGCGCACCCTCGCCGCGCAGAATGAAAACGGCGTGCCGCACCACTCGCTGCGCTTTTCCTGCATCACCGTGCAGGTTTGTCTGCTTTTGGTGCTGCTCACCGGCGAGAGTTACAACGCGCTGCTGAAGATTTCGACGTCGATGATTCTTGTGCCGTATCTGTTGATTGGCGCGTATTTGCTGAAGATTACGCTGCGTGAGCGCCTCGCGCCGCATATTGTCGCGGTCGGCACGGTGGCGACGCTTTATGCGCTGTGGATTCTTTACGCGGCGGGTATGGGCTATCTGCTGTTGTCGGTGCTGCTTTATGTCCCTGGCGTCGCGCTGTTCCTTTATGCGCAGACGCGCTTCCACGGGCGTTTCCCGCGCCTGCAAGCGGGCGAGATCGCGCTGCTGGCGTTGCTTTTGCTCTTGCTGGTGCCTGCGCTGCAACAGGTTCTTGCGGATTTGCGCGGGGCGGGATGAGGCGGCTGTAGGGGATGGTTATTCGCTTTATACCCATCCATTCAAAGTAATAGGGGCGGTTAGGGTAAATCCCGTAACCGCCCCATTTCTGTTTTTGTTGGGTTACGGCTTGGCCTAACCCAATCGCAGCAGGTTTAGTGTTTGATGTCTTGCAGCAGTTTGCGCACGGCTTCGGCGTCGTTGGCGGCGATCGCTTTGTCCAGCAGTTCGCGGCAGGCCGCAGCGTTCAGGCGGCTGATGCTGTATTTGACGGCAGGCAGCATTTTGCCGCTGATGGAGATTTCGTTGAAGCCCATGCCGACGAGCAGCGGGGTCGCTTCCAGCTGGCCGCCCATTTCGCCGCAGATGCCGACGTCAATGCCCGCTTTGCGCCCGGCGTCGCAGGTCATTTTCATCAGGCGCAGTACGGCGGGGTGCAGGCCGTCATACAGCACGCTGATTTTGGTGTTGCCGCGGTCAACGGCGAGGGTGTATTGGGTGAGGTCGTTGGTGCCGATACTGAAGAATGCCGCTTCTTGTGCGAGTTGTTCGGCAATGAGCGCGGACGCCGGGGTTTCGATCATGATGCCGACTTTGATGTGCGGGTTGTGGTTACGCCCTTCGGCTTCGAGTTTGACGGATTGTTCGGCGATTTGTTGTTTGACCCAGCGCACTTCGTCCAGGCTGATGACCATCGGAATCATGACCCATAGGTCGCCGTAGGCGGCGGCGCGAATGGCGGCGCGGATTTGGCTCAGGAAGACTTCGGGGTTGTCTTTGTAGAGGCGGACGCCGCGCCAGCCGAGGAAGGGGTTTTCTTCTTTGGGGAAGTTGAGGTAGGAGAGTGGTTTGTCGCCGCCGATGTCCAGTAGGCGCAGGATGACGGTTTTGCCTTTCATGTGTTCGGCGACTTTGCGGTAGATGGCGTATTGTTGGTCTTCGCTCGGCGCCTGTTTGTTTTCCATGAAGAGGAATTCGCTGCGGAAGAGGCCGATGCCTTCGCTGCCGTTTTCGTCGATGAGGTGCAGGTCGTTCGGCGAGCCGATGTTGCTGTAGAGGGCGAAGGTTTTGCCGTCTTCGGTGGTCGCCGGTTTGCCGTGCAGTTTGGCGTATTCGGCTTTTTGTGCGTCTTGTTGGGCTTTTTTCTCGGTGTAGAGGCCGCGGGTTTTGTCGTCCGGGTCGAGGATGAGTTTGCCGGTGTCGCCGTCGAGCAGGGCGGTGATGCCGCTGCGGACTTCGTTCATGATGTTGCGCATGCCCATGACGGCCGGCATGCCGAGGTTGCGCGCGAGGATGGCGACGTGGCTGGTCAGTCCGCCGTGTTCGAGGACGAAGCCGCGTACTTTTTCGACGTCAAGTTGTGCGGTTTCGGAGGGGGTGAGGTCTTCGGCGAAGATGACGCTGTCCGGCGGCGCGCTGGCAAGGGAGGCAAACGGCAGGCCGTTGAGCGCGAGGAGGAGGTTGTTTTGCAGGTCTTCGAATTCGGCGGCGCGTTCGCGCAGGTATTCGTCTTCGAGGGCGCGCATGCTGGCGGCGACTTGGTCAAGGTATTCTTTGACGGCGGCGGTGGCGGTTTTGCGTTCGTCGCGGATGAGTGCCTGGATGTCGTTTTCGAGTTCTTCGTCGGCGAGCAGTTCGCGGTGGCTTTCGAAGATGGCAGCTTCGTGTTCGCCCTGTTTTTCGAGGACGCGGTTGTAGAGGGCTTCTAAGTGGGCATCGACTTTGGCCTGCGCATTGCGGAAGGCGCGGTATTCGCTTTTGATTTCGTCTTCGGTGATGCTGCGGGTATCGATGTTCGGGGTTTGCGGGCGGAAGATCCAGGCTTGGCCGATTGCTATGCCGGGGGAGGCGGCGAGTCCTTCGTAGTTTTTCATGAGGTGCTCCTCTAGGGTTGGCGGTGTGTTGCCGCAGCCGCTGCCCGCTGCGGCGGTATGTTTGAGCCTGTTCTTCGGAACAGGCTCAGGGGGTGCGGGTTATTCCGCGAGGTTGGTGATGTAGTCGGCGAGTTTTTCGAGGGCGTCAGCTTCGTCGGCGCCGTCGGTTTTCAGTACGAGCTGGTCGCCTTTGCTGAGGCCTGCCTGGAGCAGTTTCATCAGGGATTTGCCGTTGTATTCGTTGCCGTCTTTAACGATGGTGACGTTTGCTTCAAAGCCTTTGGCGAGTTGGACGAAGTCTTTGGCCGGGCGGGCGTGCAGGCCTGACGGGTTGTTCAGGGTGAGGTTTTTTTCTTGCATGTTTACAGTCCTTCTTCTGTTGCGGGTGGTGGTGGCACTTTGCGGCTGTAGCTGCTCAGGCTACCGATGCCTTCGCGTGCGTTTTCCAGCAATTGCGCCACCAGGGCGCGGGCTGCGTCGTAGTCGTCTTTTTCAAGGGTGGCTTCGACGAGCATGTGCAGTGTGGTGCCATAGACGACGTCAATGTTTTCTCTGCTGCTGGCGAGCAGGGCGGCTTGCCGGAAGGGCGCGCCGCCAATGATGTCGGTGAAGATGACCACGCTGTCATTCTCATATATTTTTAGTATTTTTGCCAGTTTCTCACCGAGCGCGTCCGGGGTGTCGCCTTCTTCGAAGTTCACTGCGTGCACGTCTGGCGACGTGCCGCTGATGAGGGTGAGGGCGGAGTGGATACCGGTGGCGAATTGGCCGTGCCCGGTGATGATGATGGCGGTCATGGGTTAGCCTTGGCTCATGCGTTCGGCGAGGACGGCCGGGTCGATGATGTCCACGCCGAACCAGTGTTTGACCAGTACCGGCAGGCCGATGCAGACGAGGCCGAAGATGATGGTCCATACCACCAGTTTGAGGGTGGAGGTGCCTTTTTTGATGCGCCAGAGGATGAAGAGTGTCCACAAGAGCGGCAGCAGTTTCGGCATGATGGGGTCGATCAGGTCTTTTTGCAGGCTGTACACGAAGGGTTTTTCGACGCCTTCGACGTGGCGCACCAGTTGTAGTCCGGATTCGAGGCGGACGTAGCTCGCGGTCATCGCGCCGATGACGGTCAGGCCGACGATGGAGGCGGCGTGGCTGAGTTTGCGCGTTTGTTCTTTGAGGTTGGCGATGGCGGAGACGCCCATTTTGTAGCCGTAGTTGGCAAGGCCAAAGCGCAGCGCGAAGTGGACAACGTTAAAGGCGACGAGGAAGAAGATGGGGCCGAGCCATGAGCCGGAGAGCGAGAAGGACGCGCCGACGCCACCGCAGATGGAGAGCAGGGTCAGCCAGAAGACGGCATCGCCGATCCCGCCGCCCGGTCCCATGGTGGAGACTTTGATGGCGCGGATGGTGGAGATGTTTTCTTTCGCTTCTTCCATCGAGACGACGAGGCCGGAGATGAAGGTGACGAGGAAGGGGTGGGTGTTGAAGAATTCGAGGTGCATGCGCATGGACTGGCGCAGGTCGTCCGGGTTTTTGTGGATTTTGCGCAGTGCGGGCAGGATGGTGTAGAGCCAGCCGTTGGCCTGCATCCGTTCGTAGTTGAAGGAGGCTTGCAGGAAGAGCGAGCGCCACGCCATGCGGCTCAGGTCTTTTGAGGTGATGACTTTTGCGGCGCTTTGGTCTTTGTAGACGTCGTAGTTTTCGGTACTCATGGCTTAGATTCCTTCTTCTTCTTGCGGGGCGGAGGTTTTGGCGGGCTGGCTGTCGCGGATGAAGTATTCGATCAGCGCGAATGCGGTGCCGATGAGCGCGATGGCAAGCAGCGGTTGGTTGAGGTAGGCGACGAGGACGAAGCCGAGGATGAAGTAGGCGACGTATTCTTTGCGCAGCATGATGTTGAGCAGGATGCCGAAGCCAATGGCGGGCATCAGGCCGCCTGCCATGCCGAGGCCTTCGGAGATCCATTTCGGCACGAAGTGCACGTATTCTGCCGCTTTGGCCGCGCCGAAGTACACCACGCCGAAGGCGACGATGGAGTAGAAGCAGAAGAGGATTGCCATGCCGAGGTAGTTCAGGCTGGCGATGCCGCCGAAGTTGAGGGTGTCGGCGTAGTGGTCGGCTTTTTTCATCAGCGGCGAGAAGGCGGTGAAGAGGAAAGTGATGCAGACCTGGACGAAGATGGCAAAGGGGATGGCGACGGCGATGGCTTCTTGCGCACTTTTGCCGGTGGCAATGACGAAGGCGGTGCCGATGATGCCGCCCATGACGACGTTCGGCGGTTGGGCGCCAGCGAGCGGTACGAGGCCCATCCACATCAGTTCAAAGGATGCGCCGGCGACGAGTCCCGCCTGCGGGTCGCCCATGAGGATGCCGACGATGGGGCCGGCGATTATCGGGCGGTGGATGTGGGTGAGGACGTTGAAGAGGTCGATGCCTGCCAGTCCGGCGAAGATGGCGACCATCAACGCCTGCAGGAAGGTGACTTGATGGAGGATTTCCATGGTGAGCTCCTGGGGATGGGGTTAGAGGATGAGGGACAGGATGGGTTTTTTCGCATCGTCCGGCGTGCCCTGCGCGGTGCAGGCGATGCCGAGCGCTTCGAGTTCCTGGAAGCAGCGGATGTCGTCCTCGGTCACGCTGATGACTTTGGAGACTTGCTTTTTGCCTTCGGCAAAGTGGAGGTTGCCGACGTTGATTTCCTTGATGGGCACGCCGCCCTTGATGAGGGTGAGCGCGTTCTGCGGGGTGCGCACCACGAGGAAGATTTTTTGGCTGGGTGCCGCTTTGTGGATGATGTCGATGGTTTTTTGCAGGGTGAAGAAGCGCGCGCCGACGTTGCCGGTAATCGCCATTTCCATCAGGTTTTGTTGTACCGGATCGGCGGCGATTTCGTCATCGGCGACGACGACGAGGTTCGCGCCCAGCCAGTTCGTCCAGGTCATGCCGACCTGCCCGTGGATGAGGCGGTTGTCGATGCGGGTGAGGAGGATATTGGGTTCTGCCATGTTTTTAAGGCTCCTTTATTTGTTGGGATGGGGTTGTGGGGAGAGCGTCAGTCATCCCCCACGGCTCACGCTGGATACGGGTAATCCGTAACGCCTTTGACGACGCGGTTGACGCTGCCGTCCGGGCTGGGGTTGTCCGGCGAGATGCCTGCATCGAGTGCGCAGCGCAGGCCGCTCAGTTGTGCGTATTGCACGTAGAGCGGAGCGAGCGCCGCGTCGTCCTGGCCGTCCAGCGCCGCATCGAAGGCGATGACGTGCGCGCGGCTCGCGGCGAGTTCCGGGTAGCGGGCGAGGAAGGCGGCGGGCGCAAATATCAGCACTTGCGCGGCGTTGCCGTCGCCCAGCACTTCCAGCGCCAGGTCGCGGTCGTATTGCTGCGTGTACGGGTCGCTGGAGACGAGGAAGCACACCGCCGTTTCGCCGTTAATCAGCGATTTCGGGCCGTGGCGGAAGCCGAGGGTGGTTTCCGCCATCGTCGGGATTTTGCCTGCGGTCATTTCCAGGATTTTCAGCGCGCTTTCGCGGGTCGCGCCGTAGAGCGCGTCGCTGCCGAGGTAGATGATGCGGTTACAGGCGGCGAGCGCATCCAGCGCGGTTGAGGTGTAGAAGGTGTCGCTGATGCGGCGCTGCGCGGCGGCAAGCGCGGCGAAGTCCGGCGGCGGCAAGTCGAGCGCTTCGCGGCAGAGGGCGGCGGTAAACAGCGTCATCGTCGAGAAGCTGGAGGTCATGACGAAGCTTTCGTCGTGGGTTTCCGGCGGCATTTGGCAGCAGTAGCCGTGGCCGTTGCGGCAATGTTCGGCGAGCGCGCCGTGGTCGTTGCAGGTGACGGCGACGGGGACGAGCTCCGGCGCAACCGCCGCCGCTTTTTCCAGGCTGGCAACGCTTTCCGGCGAGTTGCCGCTGCGCGCGAAGGCAAAGAGGAAGCCGTGTGCATCGCGTGGCAGTTTGCCTGCCGGTTGGGCGACCAAATCGGTGCTAGCGGTAGTAAGGCAATGTGCGCGGCTGTGGCGCTGGATGGCGGGGGCGAGGATGTCGCCGACGTAGGCGGATGTTCCGGCGCCGCTGAAAGCGATGGTCGCACGCGCGTCGTGCAGGGCGGCGTGCAGGCGGCTTTTCAGCGCCGGGTCGGTAGCGGCGAGCAACGCCGGGATTTTCTGCCAGCAGTCGCCTTGTTGATGGATTTCGCGCGCGGTTGCGGTTGCGCCGTGGTTGGCGAACCAGTGGGGTTCTTTGCCAAATAGCATGATGGCTCCGTTGTGGTTTTTATGGGCGCAAGCCGGGTAGGTTGGGTTAGCGCGAAGCGCATAACCCAACTGCAATGCGGTTTGGTTGAGGGCTAGTTGTTTACATACACCTTGAGCGCTTTCGTGTATGTAAATGAATCAGACACACGCCTCGTAGTACGGCACCAATGCGGCGCGGATGTGGTGACGGATGAGGTTCTCTGCCGTCAGCGCCTCGCCACGCGCGCGGCAGGCTTCAACCGCGTCCGGCAGGTATTGGTGTGCGAGTCCGAAGGGCAAGGGGCGCGTACCGAGGGCGGCACGCAGCCCCTGCACGGCTTCGTCCAGTTGTGGCTGACTCCAGTAGTAGCGGATGCGGTCGGAGAGGCTGTAGTGGCGCAAGAGGCGCTGTTCGTCCGCGTCGCCGTGGTAATACTTCTGCCATTGCGCAGGCTCGGCCAGCATCAGCGCTTCGGCCGCCGCTTCCACGTCCGGCGCGTTTAGTTTCAGCTTGCGCGCGATGTGGTTTAGCGCATAAACCGCTTCGCGGTAGGCGAAGGTCAGCGCCGGGCCGACTTTGAGGATGGCGAAGTGGTCGCGTACCAGCGCCTTGAACGCCTGCGGGGTTTGGTAATCGGTGGAATGCGCTTCAAAGACGGCGTGCGGAAAGTCGTTGGCGACCGCCGAGAGTGCGGTGGCGCGTTCGGGGCGGTAGTCTTCGACGCCGTGATGGTCAAATTCGACGCCGGGCTGGACGACCAGCGCCACGACCCGCGCCCAGACGTCATCGCCGAGGCCGTGCGCGGCGAAGGTGTCTTTATGTACGGCGTAGGTGGTGCGCGCGGCGTCCGGCGTGGTCGGCGTGACGCCATCGAGCGCTTCTTTCGCCCCGCCGGGCACGGGTACTTCGGTGCCGATGATGTAAACCAGCGGCACGGCGCCGGGCATAGCGGCGCGCGTGTCTTCGGCGATGCGGCAGAGGCGGGCGGCGCGTTCGGCGACGGTCGCGTCCGGCAGCGGCACCGGGTCGCCGGCGCAGCTCATGCTGCAATCGAGGTGGATTTTTTCGTAACCGGCCTGGACGTAATGGCGGATAAGTTCTTCGCTGTTTTTCATCGCCTCGTCCGAGGGTAGGTGTTGCCAGCGGTTCGGGCCGAGATGGTCGCCACCGAAGACGGGGTTGGCGTCGGCGGGCAGCAGGGCTTTCACCTGAGCGATGAATTGCGCCGGGGTCAGCCCGGTATAGCCGCCAAATTGGTCAACCTGATTCGAGGTGGATTCGAGCAGGAGGGTCGCGCCGTATTCGCGCGCCAGTTCTTCAGCGGCGCGGATGACGGCTGGGTGGGCGCTGCATACGGAAACGATGCCGCCGCACCCGTGTCGTTTGTGTGCGGCGATGACGGCCGCAACTCTATTTTCCATCGTCGCTTACCTCGATGAGACGGATGTCGTGTTGACGGAAATGCTGTTTATAAAGCTCCGGCACGTCCGCCTCGGAAATGACGGCGGTAATGCGGTCGAAGTGGAAGAAGGTGCGGAAAGAACGCTTGCCGTACTTGGAACAATCGGCGAGCAGATAAACTTCCTGCGCGTGTTCGGCCATGAGGCGGGTGAGGCGGGCGCGCTGTTCGTTCGTGGTCGTCAGCCCCGCTTCGAGGTCGATGCCGTCGGCGCTGATGAACGCCTTGGAAAAATGGCACTGGCGCAGATTGTCGGTGGTAATCGCCCCTTCAAACGCCATCACGTCCTTGCGCAATTCGCCACCGAGCGCATAAACGTTGGTGTTCTTATGAATGGCGAGGATGGAAAGCGCGTCAAGGCTGTTCACCATCACATTAATCGGCACGTCCGGCAGGGCGCGCACGAACTCCAGCGTAGTCGTGCCGGAATCAACGATGAGCGAATCATCAATCTGATTAACCAAATGCTCCGCCGCCCAGCGGCCAATCAGGCGCTTGGCTTCCACATTCTGCGACTCGCGCAGACTGCGTTTCAGCGGCGAAATAAAGCGGTCAGCAGAGACGGCGCCGCCGTGCTGACGTTTGGCAACGCCTTGTTCCTGCAAATAATCGAGGTCACGGTAAATCGTCATCAACGAAACCTCGAAGCGCTCCGCCAATTCCTGCGAATTAACGACGCCTTGCTCGTTCAATAAAGTCTGGATTTGTGCGCGCCGATCAACCGTAGTATCGGACTTCATGGACATTGCATGCTCCCTGCATAGTGGGGGTTCACGAAGAATGTTACGGCGACACGCAAGAGGTGTCAATAATCCACGTGAAAAAATGGTGTAACGCGCGGATTTTTGCAATTATCGGTTGTGATTTTCTGTGAAAATTCCGGCGACAGCGGCGGAGATTTGGCTCGAACCGTCGGAAAAACAGTCTGATGCGCTGTGTGGTTGAAGTGTGTAAAAAATTGGGCGGCCACACAGAACTGCGGCGCGGAATCAACTCATAGTATGATGCGCGCTACACACATCATAACAACGGAGCATCCCATGTCATACATGCTAAAAGAAGCGCGCGAAAGCGCCGCCATCGTCGCCAACCAGGACACGAGCCAGGCGCTCGCCCTTGCCGAGGCGCTCAAAAGCCAAACCCCGCGCGGCATCGTCAGCGTCGCCCGCGGCACCTCCGACCACGCCCTCGGCTACCTCGGCTACCTCCTCATGCACACGCGCGGCATGGCGGTCGCCTCGCTGCCGCCGTCCCTGAGCAGCGTCCTACAAACCCCGTGGCAGGTGCAGGACTACCTCGCCCTCGGCGCCTCCCAATCCGGCAGCCCGCCGGACGTCATCGCCATGCTGAAAGCGCTGGCGGCAGGCGGCGCCCGCACCGCGACGCTGGTGAACGTCGTGCCGTCGCCCATCATCGAAGCCAGCCAGCACGTGCTGGCCGTACAAGCCGGGCCGGAAAAAAGCGTCGCCGCGACCAAAAGCTTCATCGCCACCGTCGCCCTCGGCCTGCACCTGCTCGCCCACTGGAACGGCGACCGCAAACTGCAAGACGCGCTCCAAGCCCTGCCGGACAAACTCGAACAAGCCGCGAACGCCGACTGGGCAGCAGCGGTAGAAGCGCTTACCCCGCGCGAACGGCTGTTCGTCGTCGGCCGCGGTACCGGCCTCTCCATCGCGCAAGAAGCGGCGCTGAAATGCAAAGAAACCTGTCAATTACAAGGCGAAGCCTTCTCCGCCGCCGAAGTCCAACACGGGCCGATGGCCATCGTCCATGACGGCTTCCCAGTACTGCTCTTCGCTCCGCCCGACCACTACCAGGCCGACGCCCTGCAACTGGCCGAAAAATTCGCGGCGCGCGGCGCGCAAGTCCTGCTCGCCAGCGACAAAAAAGTCGCCGGAACCGTGCACCTGCCGCACATCGACGCCGGCCACGACGCGCTGCAAGGCCTCACCGGCATCCTCTCGTGGTACGTCGCCGCCGCGCAACTCTCTGAAGCCCGCGGCCTCAACCCCGACGAACCGCCCTATCTGCAAAAAGTCACGCAGACGGTATAAGGCCCAATTTACATACACCCTGAGCGCTCAGGTGTATGTATAACCGGTGCTGACTGCGCTCCGTTCGCGTGTGCGGATTGGCATGATTCCCCTGAAAAATCGCGGGCATTGGCGTACAATGCCCGCTCTTTTTTTTGGTATTGAACGGCGTGTGGTATTCGCCGTAACAAGGAACTGACTATGTTAAACATCACTTTGCCCGACGGCAGCGTCCGTCAATATGAAAACCCGACCAGCGGGCGGGACATCGCCGCCAGTATCGGCAGCGGTCTCGCCAAAGCGGCGCTTGCTGTGCGCGTTGATGGCGTTGAGCGCGACTTGAGCGACCCGATTACCGCCGACGCCAGCGTTGCCATCATCACCGCCAAGGAAGATGCGGGGGTGGATATCATCCGCCACTCCACCGCGCACCTGCTCGGTCACGCGCTGAAGCAGCTGTGGCCGGAGGCAAAAATGGTCATCGGGCCGGTGATTGAAAACGGCTTCTACTATGACATCGACAGCGAACACCGCTTCACGCCGGAAGATTTGGAGAAGCTGGAAGCGCGCATGAAAGATCTGGCAGCGACCGGCTATGCGGTGGAGAAGGTGTGGACGCCGGTGGCGGACGCGCGCAAGGCGTTCAGTGACCGCCACGAGGATTTCAAACTCCGCCTGATTGACGACTTCGACGACAGCGTCAAGGAAGTCGGCCTGTATCACCATCAGGAATACCTCGACATGTGCCGCGGGCCGCACGTGCCGCATATGGGACACGTCAAGGCGTTCAAACTGACCAAGCTTTCCGGCTCTTACTGGCGCGGCGACGCGAGCGGCGAACCGCTGCAACGCATCTACGGCGTTGCCTTCGCTGACCAGAAAACGCTGGATGCCTACCTGCAACAGCAGGCAGAAGCAGAAAAACGCGACCACCGTCGCATCGGCAAACAGCTTGATTTCTTCCATTTGCAGGAAGAAGCGCCGGGCATGGTTTTCTGGCACGCGAAGGGCTGGGTCATCTACCGCGAAATCGAGAACTATATGCGCGGCAAACTGCGCAAATACGGCTACGAAGAAGTACAGGGGCCGCAGATTCTGGACCGCTCGCTGTGGGAAAAATCCGGCCACTGGGACAAGTTCGGCGGCAATATGTTCACCTGCTGCATTGACGAACACGACTACGCTATCAAGCCGATGAACTGCCCCGGGCACATCCAGATTTTCAACCAGGGACTGCGCAGCTACCGCGAACTGCCGGTGCGCTACGCCGAATTTGGCATTTGCCACCGCAATGAACCGTCCGGCACGCTGCACGGGCTGATGCGGGTGCGCCGCTTCGTCCAGGACGATGGCCATATTTTCTGCACCCGCAGCCAGATTCGCGAGGAAATCGAGCGCGTCTGCCAGATGGTGTACGAGGTTTACCACGACTTCGGTTTCGACGAAGTGGAGCTCGCGCTTTCTACCCGTCCGGAAAAGCGCGTCGGCTCTGACGAAATCTGGGACGAAGCCGAAGCCGATTTGCAAGCGGCGCTGGAAGCGCAGGGCAAACCTTTCCGCCTACAACCGGGCGAAGGCGCGTTCTACGGGCCGAAAATCGAATTTACCCTGAAAGACAGCCTCGGCCGCCGTTGGCAATGCGGTACGGTACAGCTCGATTTCTCCATGCCGGAACGCCTTGGCGCGCACTACATCGACGAAAACGACGTGCGGCAAACGCCGGTGATGATTCACCGCGCCATCCTCGGCTCGCTGGAGCGCTTTATCGGCATCCTGATTGAGCAGTACGCCGGACAAATGCCGCTGTGGCTGTCGCCGGTGCAGGCGGTCGTCATGCCCATTACCGATGCGCAAGCCGACTACGCGACGGCGGTCGCGGAAAAACTGGCAACGGCGGGGCTTCGCGTGGAAAAAGATTTGCGGAATGAAAAAATTAACTATAAAATCCGCGAGCACACTTTGCAGCGCGTACCCTTCATGCTGGTTGCCGGCGACCGCGAAAAAGCGGCGTCTTCCGTTTCGGTGCGGCAACGCGACGGCAAGGATCTCGGCGTCATGAGCGTCGATGACCTGATTACGCACTTGCAGCAATTGAACAGCACGAAAGCACAGGAGATTTAGCAATAGCTAAGCAACAAGAAACCCGTGTCAATGAAAAGATCACGGATGCAGAGATTCGCCTGATTGGCGCCGACGGCGAACAGCTGGGCGTCGTATCAATCGAAGATGCTTTGAATGCAGCTTACGAACAGGATCTGGACTTGGTGGAAGTGGCAGCCAATGCCGCGCCGCCAGTCTGCCGAATCATGGATTACGGCAAATTCCGTTTCGAGCAGCAGAAAAAGCAACAGGAAGCGCGGAAAAACCAGAAGCGCATCCAAATCAAAGAGATCAAATTTCGTCCGGGAACGGACGAGGGAGACTACCAGGTCAAACTACGCAACCTGAACCGTTTCCTTGCTGATGGTGACAAAGCCAAAGTAACCGTCCGCTTCCGCGGGCGCGAAATGGCGCACCAGGGTCTCGGGCAGGAATTGCTCACCCGCATTGAAGCCGATCTGGCGGAAGTCGGGGTCGTTGAGCAAAAAGCGGGGATGGAAGGCCGCCAGATGGTGATGGTCTTCGCTCCGAAAAAATAACCTGCCAATCATGCCGCAGCATCGCTGCGGAAACTGAAACAAACAATGCGAGTTTTATCATGCCCAAAATGAAAACCCACCGGGGCGCTGCCAAGCGCTTCAAAAAAACAGCGAGCGGCTACAAGCGTTCGCATTCCCACGCGCGTCACATCCTGACCAAAAAATCCACCAAGCGTAAACGCGGGCTGCGTGGCACTGTCATGGTGCACGAAAGCGACGTTAAAGCCATCAAGCAGATGATTGGTTAAGGAGGAAACATGGCACGAGTCAAAAGAGGCGTAACCGCACGCGCCCGCCACAAGAAAGTTCTGGCAGCGGCCAAAGGTTATTACAACGCCCGCCGCAAAGTCTTCCGTATCGCCAAACAGGCGGTCATCAAGGCAGGCCAATATGCTTACCGCGACCGCAAAGCGAGAAAGCGTCAATTCCGTCAGCTGTGGATTATCCGTATCAACGCCGGTGCGCGTCAGCACGGTCTTTCCTACAGCCGCTTCATTAACGGCCTGAAGAAATCAGGCATCGCGATTGACCGCAAGATGCTGGCTGAACTGGCTGTCTATAACAAGCAGGTTTTTGCTGTGCTCGCCGAAAAAGCGAAAGCAGCCCTGTAAGCAGGAACCCATGCGAAAAACGGCTGCACCCGCAGCCGTTTTTTATCAGCCGCAGCAAGCGGCATCAATGACACGGGAACAGAAACGTGAGTGAACAATCGTCTGTCAGGGAAGCGCTGGAAAAAGCCTTGCAGGACGGGTTGCGCGCGCTGAAAGACGCGCTTGACCTGCCCGCGCTGGAGGCGCTGCGCAACACCTATCTCTCGAAAAAAGGCATCTTTACCGCGCATATGCAGGAGCTTGCCAAGGCGCGCGCCGAGGAACGTCCGCAACTGGGCAAAATCATCAACGACGCGAAGACCCATTTCCAGCAAGCGTTGCAGGAAAAGATTGACACTTTCCGTGCGCGGGAGATGGCGGAAAAACTGGCAGCCGAGCGGGTGGACGTGACCCTCGCCGGACGGCAGACATTTCAAGGCGGCTTGCATCCGGTGACGCTGACGCGCCGCCGCATCGAAGACTGGTTCGCTCGCCTCGGCTTCGTCGTTGAAGACGGCCCGGAAATCGAAGACGATTTTCACAACTTCACTGCTTTGAACATCCCCGAACATCACCCGGCGCGGGCGATGCAGGATACCTTCTACTTCGATCCGAAAACCGTGCTGCGCACGCATACCTCTGGCGTACAAATCCGCACGATGGAACGCGACGGCGCCCCGCTGCGCATTGTCGCTCCCGGACGCGTTTACCGCAGTGACCTGGACGCGACGCACTCGCCGATGTTCCATCAAATCGAAGGCCTGGTCGTTGATGGCCACAGCACCTTTGCCGACCTCAAGGGCATCATCATCCATTTCCTGCGCGATTTCTTTGCGCGCGAAGATTTGCAGGTGCGCTTCCGCCCGTCCTTTTTCCCGTTCACCGAGCCGTCGGCGGAAGTCGATATCGCCTTCTTTGAGGCGGGTAGCGGTGATAACGTGAAATGGTTGGAAGTGCTGGGCTGCGGCATGGTACATCCGCAAGTGCTGCGCAATGCCGGTGTTGATCCCGAAAAATACCAAGGTTACGCCTTCGGCATGGGGATTGAACGTTTGGCGATGCTGCGCTACGGCGTGCACGATCTGCGCCTGTTTTTCGAGAACGACGTGCGCTTCCTGCGCCAGTTCCGTCATGAATTTTGAGGACGAGCCATGTTGTTGAGTACAGATTGGTTGAAAGAAGCCTATGGCATTGCGCTGCCGCCAGAATTGTTGGCGGAACGGCTGACGATGGCGGGGCTGGAAGTGGACAGCATGGAACGCGCCGCGCCTGAATTTTCCGGAGTGGTGGTTGCGCAAGTGCTGACCCTGAATCCGCACCCCGATGCGGACAAACTGCGCGTCGCCAGCGTGGATAGCGGTCACGGCGAACCCTTGCAAATCGTCTGCGGTGCGCCCAACGTCGCTGTCGGCGTCAAAGTGCCACTGGCCACTATTGGTGCGGTGCTGCCTGGCGACCTGCGCATCAAAAAATCCAAACTGCGCGGCGTGGAATCGTTCGGCATGCTGTGCTCTGCGCGCGAACTGGGGCTGAGCGACGAGCATGCGGGCTTGCTCATCCTGCCGGAAGATGCGCCAGTCGGTGCCGACATCCGCGACTACCTGCGTCTGAACGACGCCATCATCGACATTGACCTGACGCCGAACCGTGCCGACTGCTTCTCCATGCTCGGACTCGCGCGGGAAATTGCCCAATTGTGTCGTGCCGAACTGGGCGCGGATTACCGCTTGCCGCCGCTGGAAACGGCGGGTGTCGCCATCAGCAGCGATGCGACGCTGACCATTGAAAACCGCGCGCCGCAAGACTGCCCACGTTACCTCGGACGCATTATTCGTGGCATTGATATCGGACGCGCAACACCGCCGCACATTGCTGAAAGACTGCGTCGCGCCGGTATCCGCACCCACGATCCGGTGGTGGACATCACCAACTACGTCATGCTGACCCTCGGTACGCCGCTGCATGCCTTCGATGCGGACAAAGTGCAGGGCGGTATCATCATTCGCCAAGCGAATGCGGGCGAAACCCTGCGCCTGCTCAACGACAGCGAAGCGACCTTTACGGGCGACGAGCTGCTTATCGCCGATACAGAAAAAGCGCTGGCAATCGCGGGAGTGATGGGCGGTGTAGATAGCGCTTGCAGCGATACGACGCAGAACATCATCCTTGAAGCCGCGTGGTTTAACCCGCCGCGTATCGCGGGCAAAGCGCGCCGCTTCAGCCTTTCCAGCGACAGCGCGCAGCGCTTTGAGCGCGGTGTCGATTACACCCTGCAAGAAACGGCGATAAACCTCGCTGCCCGCCTGATTACCGAAATCTGCGGTGGCGAAGCGGAGGAGATTGCCGCCAGTGTCAGCGCCACGGATTTACCCCAACGTAGTGCCATCACCCTGCAACGCGCGGCGATCGCGCAGCGCGTTGGTCGCGAATACGACGACGCAATCGTCACTCACATTCTGGAAGGCTTGGGCGGCGATGTGCAATACCGCGATGGTATCTGGACAATCATCCCGCCGAGTTGGCGCTTTGACCTCGCGATTCCTGCCGATTTAATCGAAGAAATCGCTCGCATTGACGGCTACGCACACGTTCCCGACCGCCTGCCCGCAGTGGAATACCAGCATGGCGCGGGTGAAAAACGCGCGCTGCGCTATTACGGCGACGTGCTGGTTGCGCAAGGATTTCAAGAAGCCGTTACCTATAGCTTCATTGATCGCGCTAGCCATCAGGCGTTTTTCCCGGAAGCGACGACCATCAACCTGCAAAACCCCATCAGCGCCAACTTGGCGGAAATGCGCCTGAGCCTACTGCCGGGGCTGGTCAATGCGGTCATCTACAACCGCAACCGCCAACAGCAAGACGTGCGTCTCTTTGAAATTGGCCGCGTTTTCCTGCCGCAAACAGACAAAACCATCGCCGATTGCGCGCAGCCGACCCGTCTCGCCGGGGTGATGAGCGGTCTCGCCGCGCCAGAACAATGGGCAGCCGAGGCACGCAAAATAGATTTCTTTGATGTCAAAGCTGTGGTGGAAACATTGCTGCTACAAATACCGGGTATCAGCTACCATCCGTCGCAACAGACATATCTGCATCCGGGCAAAGGTGCCGACATCTATGACAGCGAAGGTCGCTATCTTGGTTGCGTCGGCGCCCTGCATCCACAGCTCTTGCAAACACTGGACAGTCGCGGAGGCGAAATCTACGCCTTTGAGCTGGATGACCTTGCGTGGTTACCCGCCGCACACCTGCCGCGTTACCGCACAATAGGCAAATTCCCGGCGGTGCGGCGCGATCTGGCGCTGGTCGTCGATAAAAATATCGCCGCAGCAGACATCCTTGCCTGTATTCGAACACAAATCGGCGCACTACTGGCAG
>NZ_LR134365.1:737500-1540000 GCF_900637305.1 Cardiobacterium hominis
GGAGGTCAGGAGTTCGATCCTCCTTGGCTCCACCATTTGAAACGTAGTTTGCTAAAGAGAGCAGAAAATTGAACATGAAGCTAAAGCTGATGTAAGAACACAGATGGAGCACATGGTGTTCAATTTTTTGTTGTCTTAGGACAATGATCTATAACAACCGGAAACATTCAATTTAAACAACTAAATTGAGTAGCTGAGAAAAACAAGACGTTGTTACTTATGTTTTCCTCTGCGTAGCCAACAGATGATGAGAGAGCAAGGCGAAAGCGAAGCATACTTCAGAATCTGAAAACGTAGAGTAGTAAAGAGAGAACAGCACAACCGAAAGATAACTTGAGGTTGTATGATCAAGTGAATAAGTGCACACGGTGGATGCCTTGGCGACAACAGGCGAAGAAGGACGTGGAAATCTGCGAAAAGCCCCGGGAAGCTGATAACAAGCAATGATCCGGGGATCTCCGAATGGGGCAACCCGACCTTAGGGTCATCCGTAGTTGAATACATAGACTGCGGAAGCGAACCGGGAGAACTGAAACATCTAAGTACCCCGAGGAAAAGAAATCAACCGAGATTCCGCAAGTAGCGGCGAGCGAACGCGGAGAAGCCCAATTAAGTTGCGTATGAGCTAGTAGAACATCCTGGGAAGGGTGGCCATAGAGGGTGATAGCCCCGTATACGAAAGCCATACACAATGAATCGAGTAGGGCGGGACACGTGAAATCCTGTCTGAAGATGGGGGGACCATCCTCCAAGGCTAAATACTCGTTGTCGACCGATAGTGAACCAGTACCGTGAGGGAAAGGCGAAAAGAACCCTGGTGAAGGGAGTGAAATAGAACCTGAAACCGTGTGCATACAAGCAGTCAGAGCATATGAAGATATGTGATGGCGTACCTTTTGTATAATGGGTCAGCGAGTTACATTCAGTGGCGAGGTTAACCGAATAGGGGAGCCGTAGCGAAAGCGAGTCTTAATAGGGCGATAAGTCTCTGGGTGTAGACCCGAAACCGGGCGATCTATCCATGGGCAGGTTGAAGGTTGAGTAACATCAACTGGAGGACCGAACCCACGCATGTTGAAAAATGCGGGGATGACCTGTGGATAGGAGTGAAAGGCTAAACAAGCTCGGAGATAGCTGGTTCTCCCCGAAAACTATTGAGGTAGTGCCTTGTAGATTGACTTACGGGGGTAGAGCACTGTTTCGGCTAGGGGGTCATACCGACTTACCAACCCGATGCAAACTCCGAATACCGTAAAGTTTTACTACAGGAGACACACGGCGGGTGCTAACGTCCGTCGTGAAGAGGGAAACAACCCAGACCGCCAGCTAAGGTCCCGAAATGACAGTTCAGTGGGAAACGAAGTGGGAAGGCTTAGACAGCTAGGAGGTTGGCTTAGAAGCAGCCATCCTTTAAAGAAAGCGTAATAGCTCACTAGTCGAGTCGTCCTGCGCGGAAGATTTACCGGGGCTAAACTGTCTACCGAAGCTGCGGATTTGCATGAAGATGCAAGTGGTAGGGGAGCGTTGTGTAAGCCGAAGAAGGTGTGTTGAGAAGCATGCTGGAGGTATCACAAGTGCGAATGCTGACATGAGTAACGATAATGCGGGTGAAAAACCCGCACACCGAAAACCCAAGGTTTCCTGCGCAACGCTAATCGGCGCAGGGTGAGTCGGCCCCTAAGGCGAGGCGGAAACGCGTAGTCGATGGGAAACAGGTTAATATTCCTGTACTGATCATAATTGCGATGGGGGGACGGAGAAAGCTAGGCCAGCACACTGTTGGATGTGTGTTTAAGCGCGTAGGTTGGGGACTTAGGCAAATCCGGGTTCCTAAGACTGAAACGTGATGACGAGTTTCTACGGAAACGAAGTGGTTGATGCTCTGCTTCCAGGAAAAGCCTCTAAGCTTCAGATTATGACAACCGTACCCCAAACCGACACAGGTGGGTAGGAAGAGAATTCCAAGGTGCTTGAGAGAACTCGGGTAAAGGAACTCGGCAAAATGATACCGTAACTTCGGGATAAGGTATGCCTCTGATAGTGAATAGCTGTTGGAGGCCGCAGAGAATAGGCCGCTGCGACTGTTTATCAAAAACACAGCACTCTGCAAACACGCAAGTGGACGTATAGGGTGTGACGCCTGCCCGGTGCCGGAAGGTTAATTGATGGGGTGCAAGCTCTTGATCGAAGCCCCGGTAAACGGCGGCCGTAACTATAACGGTCCTAAGGTAGCGAAATTCCTTGTCGGGTAAGTTCCGACCTGCACGAATGGCGTAACGATGGCGGCGCTGTCTCTACCCGAGACTCAGTGAAGTTGAAATCGCTGTGAAGATGCAGTGTACCCGCGGCAAGACGGAAAGACCCCGTGAACCTTCACTACAGCTTGACACTGAACATTGAAATAAGTTGCATAGGATAGGTGGGAGGCTTTGAAGCAGAGACTCTGGTTTCTGTGGAGCCGACCTTGAAATACCACCCTGCTTATTTTGATGTTCTAACGTAGACCCGTAATCCGGGTTGCAGACAGTGTCTGGTGGGTAGTTTGACTGGGGCGGTCTCCTCCCAAAGAGTAACGGAGGAGTGCGAAGGTGGGCTCGGTGCGGTCGGAAATCGCACCAAGAGTGCAAAGGCAGAAGCCCGCTTAACTGCGAGACAGACAAGTCGAGCAGATACGAAAGTAGGTCTTAGTGATCCGGTGGTTCTGAATGGAAGGGCCATCGCTCAACGGATAAAAGGTACTCCGGGGATAACAGGCTGATTCCTCCCAAGAGTCCATATCGACGGAGGAGTTTGGCACCTCGATGTCGGCTCATCACATCCTGGGGCTGTAGCAGGTCCCAAGGGTATGGCTGTTCGCCATTTAAAGTGGTACGCGAGCTGGGTTCAGAACGTCGTGAGACAGTTCGGTCCCTATCTGCCGTGGGCGTTGGAGATTTGAGGGAAGCTGTTCTTAGTACGAGAGGACCGGAATGGACGAACCTCTGGTGTACCGGTTGTCACGCCAGTGGCACAGCCGGGTAGCTATGTTCGGAAGGGATAACCGCTGAAAGCATCTAAGCGGGAAGCCCCTCCCAAGATAAGATCTCCCTAGACCTTAAAGGTCTCTAAAGATCCGTTGAAGACTACGACGTTGATAGGCTCCATGTGGAAGTGTAGTAATACATGCAGCTAAGGAGTACTAATTGATCGTGAGGCTTGATCATACAACGCTCAAGTTATTTTGAGCTGCTCAGAAGTTGAGGCGAAAAGAATTACGCGAATCTGATGCAAAGCATCAGAGGGAATTGAATGTAACCGGTTTTCCTGACGGCCATAGAGCTGTGGCACCACCTGAACCCATGCCGAACTCAGAAGTGAAACGCAGCATCGCCGATGGTAGTGTGGGGCTTCCCCATGTGAGAGTAGGACACTGTCAGGTTTTAATACAAAGCCTCCGGGAAACCGGAGGCTTTTTCTTTATACCATCTAGAGGTTTTTGTTGATTCGGCGGGGCAGGATATGCCAGAATGGCTTGGCGTCCAGGAAACGGACGCATTTAATCCATTTTTTACATGCGAGGAATGAACCATGCTGAAAACCATCAAAGTCTTGCTGATGAGCGCAATCTTGGGACTGTCCACAGCTGCTTTGGCTGTAGTGGATATCAACGCGGCAAACCAGGAAGAATTACAAACATTGAAAGGTATTGGTGCCAAGAAGGCCGCAGATATCATTGCCTATCGCGAAGCGCACGGTGGTTTTAAAAACGTGGAAGAACTGCTCAATGTCAAGGGAGTAGGTAAGGCAACGTTGGAAAAACTGCGTAGTGAAATCGTAGTTGAAGGTGACAAGGGCGTGGCGGTAGAGCAAGCCAAATCCGCAGGAGTTGAAGATAAAGGCGGAGAAGCAGATAAAGCGGCAGCGACAGAGAAGGCAGGGAAGGGCAAGGCTGTGAAGGCAGTCGAAGACAAGGCCGCGACTGACGCGAAAAATACGGAAGGCAAGGGGAAAGAAAAAGTCTCCAAAGCGAAGAAGGCTACCGAGGCTGCTGACAAGGGTAATTAAGTCTTAGCCGTCTCGCGGAAATTAAAGGCCAACGAGTCGTTGGCCTTTTCATTGTATAGATCTGCTATATGTATATGCTACTAGGGCGTGTTGACAATTCACTCAAAGCGGCAACCAGACCATGATGCACCCTAAAATACCCTCCCGAAGTACGCGAGCGCGCTATCCGGTTAGTCGAAGAAGCCCGCGCGCAGCATCCTTCCGACTGGGCTGCCATTTTGGCAATTGCACCTAAAATCGGCTGTAATCCCGAGACGTTACGTGCCTGGTACCGCAAACATCAGGACATGCAAAATCCCACCCTGGTGGCAAAACAAGCGCAAGACGCCCGCATTAAGGCGCGGAGAAGCGCGTATTTGAGCCTGAAACGGAATTTGGACTATCTGTTTACCTTCGAGGCGCCCCCTGAGTTGGGCATGTGCAACACCACCAATTTGCTGGATGGATGCTTTGCCGACTTAAAGCGCAAATTGGGGTGTCATCACGGGATGAAAAGAGAGAATAAGCTCAGGTTTATAAAGGATTACTTCGCTATGTCTGACGGTGGGTAGCACCTTTTTGCTCTATACGCCTTAATTCCATATTAGCGTACAGGGCGATATGGAGACTAGGGGCTGTTGACAATTAGATGAACGAGCCCTCTCTCACTACGCGAGCAATGCTTGTCCGCAGGGCGAGAGAGAGGGTGGGCTGAGGGCAGCAATCAATTGAAAAACAGCAATTTTGGTTCGTCAATGATTGCTCACTCCCTCCCCGGGTTCCCTTGAAAAAGGCGTTCGCATTTTGCATGGGTACCTGCCCGCTGTGGGCTTTGCCCTGCGGGGAGAGGGTACCTCAATTGTCAACACGCTAGAATCGCTCCTCCATGTTGTCTTGTACGTCCATCATCCACGGCGCTAATCAACGTGATACTATCGCGCCCGAATTTGTACTTACTGCATTCATCTTCATGACCGAACCCCTCGCGCGTTATCAGACGCGCATTGAAACCGCCCTGAGCCGTGCCTTGCCGCCTGCAGGCGCGCGCCTTGCCGACGCCATGCGTTATGCAACCCTTGGTGGCGGCAAGCGGCTACGCGCGGCGCTGCTGTATGCAACGGCAGACGATTTCGGCGTGCCGCCGGATAGTGTTGATGCCGCCGCCTGCGCGGTTGAGGCCATCCACGCCTACTCGCTCATTCACGACGATCTGCCAGCGATGGATGATGACGACCTGCGTCGTGGCCGTCCCAGTACGCACCGCGCTTTTGATGAAGCCACCGCCATCCTCGCCGGGGATGCGCTGAACACCCTCGCTTTCGCGCTGCTGGCGAACAGTCCGCTTCCGCCCGCGACCCGGCTGGCGCAAATCCAGACCCTTGCCGATGCTGCCGGTTGGGCGGGGATGATTGGCGGGCAGATGGGCGACATGGCCGCGACCGGCAAAACCCTCACGCTGCCGCAGCTGCAAGCCATTCACCGCGGCAAAACCGGCGCACTCATTCGTGCCGCGCTGCACCTCGGCGCCCTGCCCGCCGCCGACTACGCCGCGCACGCCGCCACCCTGGACGAGCTCGGCGAACACCTCGGCATCGCCTATCAAATCGCTGACGACATTTTGGACGCCACCGCCAACAGCGCCACCCTCGGCAAAACCGCCGGCAAGGACGCGGCGCAGGGCAAAAACACGTATCCCGTGCTGCTCGGTCTGGAGGAAAGCCGCGCCATATTTGCCGAACACAGCGCCCGCGCCCAGGCCGCCGCCGCCCGCCTGCCTAACGGCGCACCGCATCTCTGCGCGCTGCTTGCGCGCATCATCCACCGCAGCCATTAACGCCATGAGCAAAGAAAAATACCCCGTCACCCCTGCCATCCGCTTCCTGCGCGAGCATCACATCGCCTACGAGCCGCACGTATTTGCCTATGAAGAACACGGCGGCACCGCGCAAACCGCCGCCGAATTGGGACTCAACGAACACCAGGTCATCAAGACCATCGTGCTGGCGAACGAGGCCAAACACGGCCTCATCGTCCTCATGCACGGCGACCGCGAAATCTCGACGCGCAATCTCGCGCGCCAGCTCGGCATGAAGCACATCGAACCGGCAACGGCGGCGCAGGCAAGCAAATGGACGGGCTACCTCTTCGGCGGCACCTCGCCCTTCGGCACGAAAACCGCGCTGCCGGTGTACGTGGAAGAAAGCATTTACGCGCTGGAGCGCCTTTGCATCAACGGCGGCAAACGCGGCTTTCAGGTCATCATCCGCCCGCAAGACCTCGCCGTACTCAACCCGCAAACGGTAAACGTCTCGGTGGAATGAGCATGCCCGAAATCCTCCTCATCGTCGCGCAAAGCGACAACCGCGCCATCGGCCACCAAGGCGCCATGCCGTGGCATCTGCCGCGCGACCTGAAACACTTCAAGGCGCAGACCCTCGGCCATCCGGTCATCATGGGGCGCAAGACCTACGACAGCATCGGCCGCGCCCTGCCGGGGCGGCAAAATCTGGTCATCAGCCGCAATGCCGCGCTCGCTCTGCCCGATGCAGAAACCTGCCCCGATCTGGCAACGGCCATCGCCCGCGCGCGCGGCGATAAAATCTTCATCATCGGCGGCGCGGAAATTTACCGCCTCGCGCTGCCGCTGGCCGATACCCTGCTGGTCACGCACGTCCACACCACGGTGGCGCAGGCGGATGCGTACTTCCCGCCGATTGAACCCGGCGCATGGCAGGAAACGGCACGCGAAAACCACGCGGTAGACGATGCCAATCCCTACCCCATGAGTTTCTGCCGCTACGAGCGGCGACGGTAAAGTCACAAAAAAAGCGCCCCAACCGGGCGCTTTTTTTATGGCGGAAAACCTCAGCCGTTTTCCTGTTGCAAGACCGCCATCACGCCCGGATTGGCGCCGACGCGGTCGAAGTACGCCGCGAGACGCGGGAAGGCGGACAAATCCAGCTTCAGCCCTTTCGCCCAGCGCAGCGTCGTGTACACATAGACATCGGCGATGCTCAATTCGCCCGCCAGGAACGGCTGCCCGGCGAGCGCTTCTTCAACGATGCCGTACAGACGCAAAACTGCCTCGCGCCCTTTCGCCGCCAGCGCCTGTTGTGCCGCCTCATCATCCACATAGCGCGCCGGGCCGAAGACCAGGCTGAACTGGCGGTGCAAATCGACATTGGCAAAGACCAGCCATTGCCGCGCTTTCGCCCGCTGTTTGGCGTCGCCGTGGGTAAAGATGCCCGCCTGCGGCGCAAGCTCGTTCACATAATCAATGATGGCGACGTTTTGGGTCAGCGTCCAGCCGCCGTCTTCCAAAAGCGGCACCTGTCCCATCGGGTTCAATTTGAGATAGGCCGGCTCCTTGATGCTGGCTTTGGTTTCCGCCTGCACGCGGTAAGGCAGGCCGGACCATTCCAGCGCGACGTGCGGCACGAAGGCGCAACTGCCGGGGAAATAATGCAAGGTAAGCATGGGGACTCCTTTTGATTAAGCACGTGATGTGCGGGAAGCCGTTATAGCAAATTTCGGCGTATAGGACAAAAAAGGAGCCAAGAATCGCTGTAAGCCTTATGCTGCAAGGCTTTAAGCGGGGTCAAAGGCTTTGAACACAAAAAATGCTTTTTCTGCGGCTCAAAGCAGATCAAAAAAGATGGCTGGCAAAATGGCAAGCAACGATATAAATGCAAGGCTTGCGGCAAACGTTTTGACGGCGGCAAGCGCCTTCAAAACGACGAGCTTTGGACAGCTTATAGCGCAGGCAAACAAACGGCCGCGTAGCTTGCCAAGCAGTATGGATGCAGCAGCAAAACCATCTATCGCCGCCTTCGCAGGGCGTAAATCAGGGAGCGCTACCCGCTGCCCGAAAAAGCCAACATCATCATGGATACCACATACTTCGGGCGCAGTTTCGGCATGATGGTGCTGATGGACAGCATTAGCCAACAGGCTCTGTCCGTCGATGAAGTCAAATACGAAACCAACGCCCTGTATGCCGCGGCGCTGAACGAGCTTCGGGAAAAAGGCGTTGTAATACAGAGCATCGTTTGTGACGGGCGGAAAGGATTGTTGCAGCTGTTCCCCGAGATTCCCGCGCAGCTATGCCAGTTTCACCAGGTCAAAACCGTCAGCCGTTATCTGACACGTAACCCGAAAACGGGCGTAGGTAAGGCGCTGTGGCGGCTGACGCTCACCCTGAAGGACAGCGGCAAGACAGCGTTTCAAGGCGCGCTGCAGGCGTGGTTTGGGCAGCGTGAGGGCTTCCTCAACGAACGAACGGCCAACGAGGAAAGCGGCAGTTCGCACTACACGCACAAGACGCTGAGAAGCGCGTATTTGAGCCTGAAACGGAATTTGGACTACCTGTTTACCTTCGAGGCGCACCCTGAGTTGGGCATGTGCAACACCACTAATTTGCTGGATGGGCGCTTTGCCGACTTAAAGCGCAAATTGGGGTGTCATCACGGGATGAAAAGAGAGAATAAGGTCAGGTTTATAAAGGATTATTTCGCCATGCCTGACGATGGATAGCTCCTTTTTTGTCCTATACGCCATGTTTAACTATACCTACGCTTGAGCCCTGACGAACACCTCTCCCGTAGACAACGTCTTTCCGCAGGGAAAGGCGTTTTTTACTAACGAATCCGCCAATAAAAAACCCTTCTCCGTTGCCGGAGAAGGGTTGCGGGGTAGCACACCGATTACGGTAGCAACGGTTTCACCGTGCTGTCCGCTGCGGCAGCTGCAAGCGGCGGCTGTTGCAGCGGCGGAGTGGCGAGGTTGTCCGCCGTCGCGCTGCGAGTATCGAAGGCAGCTATAGCTTCGATCAGATGTTGTGCCTGAGCGGCAGCCTTGGCATCACTTGCGGTGGCAGCACTTTGCGTACCGATCGTAGTTGGTGTTACCGGATAGCTGTCCGTCGTGGCAACACCGCCTTGTTGCCCGGCACTTTCGGCTTGTGCCGCCAAAGCCTTGGACGGAGCGGTAGCAGTGGTATCACGATCAGCTGCAGTGGCTTGTTGTGCGACTGCCGCTTTTTCTGTTGATGACGTCCCAACAGATGTCGTGGGCGCAGTTTCCGCCTTCGCTTCTTTAACTGTTTGTGCAGAGGCTGCCGTATTCGTCACTGTTTGCGCGATGACGTTTTCTGCCGTCTGCGTTGTCCCGGCAGATGATGCAGGAGCGGCTTCCGCTTTCGCTTCTTTAACCGTTTGTGCAGAAGCAGCCGCATCCGTCGCTGTTGGCGAGGCGGAATTTTCCTCCGTTACGGCGACACTCGCGGATGGCAGACCATCTTTGAGAAGATCGCGGCTGTGGATATTTGCAGCATCGTAAGTCACATCGTCGAATCGCAGATTGTAGTGGTTCTGGCCAGGACGGTCGTAGTAGCTTTGTACAGTAACCTGGTCGCTTTCGTTACCATAAGCCCGAATAGTGAGGTCACCACCTACACGTCCGAAGACAGCATCTTTGGCTTTGGCGCCATGGAAAACGAGTGTGTCAGCTTCGGTTGTACCGCGTGACCAATCATAGACGCTGTCTCTGCCGTGACCTTTGGCGAAGAGGTAGGTATCGCTCTCGTAGTCGCCGCCCTGCATGTGGTCGTCACCAGCGCCGCCAACGAGGGTGTCATGGCCTTTGCCGCCATAGAGCTTGTCGTTACCCGCACCACCGTTCAGCGTATCGTCACCGTTATCGCCTTTGAGGGTGTCGTTACCCGCACCGCCGTTCAGCGTATCGTCACCGTTATCGCCGTTGAGGGTATCGTTACCGTCGTTACCGTTCAGAGTATCGTTGCCGTCATCGCCGGAAATGCTGTCGTTACCGGTGCCGCCATGAGGCGGCGATAGACGGCGACGGCCTGCATTTCTACACACCCTTTGGCAACACCATCAGCCTGCGCTGGGCGGAGATGAAAGGCATCGCATACCGGAAAATCGTGCCGTACAAAGGGCCGGGCCACTACCGCCTCGACATCACCGACCGCCTCGGCAATGCGCGCGAAATCGACATCGACTACCTGCAAGACGTCGAAAAAACCGGGCAGGAAATTGCTGCGGCCGCCGATGCCGTCATCCATCAGCGCCCGCTGCCGCCGCTCTCCCGGCAAAGCGATGATGGCACTGCGCCGGGCCGCGTCCTTTTCTGGATAAACGTGCTGTATATCGCGGTGTGGCTGTGGCTGATCCTCGGCTGCCACTATCTGACCAAGGCCGGCTGTTCCCTCAAATTCAGCCTCCTCCTCAACCCCATCCTCAGCCTCGCCGGCCCGGTCTTTTGGCCTTTTTTCTTCATCAATCTGGCGTTTGGCAGTATCCGCCGCTGGTTTGACGAGCATTTCTAATGCCATTCCAGAGAAAAATATTTAACACGCCGAATTTAATTTATTGATAATTAAAGAAAAAATAAAATTCTTTACCTAAAAAATAAGAAGAGTAACATTAATGTCCATCCTGAGAATTAAGCTGAGAAGACGGATCAAAGAAATCTTGTGTAGAGAACACGGAGAGATGCGCTAATACGCTCAGATTATTTCTTAGGATTGGTATGATGTGTTTCTTTTTACAAAGACGGCATGCAATAACGTTATAACTAGTTCTTGAATTTTTGCTTGTAAACACGTAGTAACAAATTCAAGTTTATTTATATCGCTATTGTTTTTCCAGCTTAGTTATAAAGAAGTCCTTTTAATATCTGAGTAAGGTTATTTTCATTTATTGCAATCAGCAGATTTATTGTATTGCATGGAGGTTATTATGGCAAGAGTAGATGTCTTAGTAGAACTAGCGGCAAAGGCCATGACACCCTCGTTGGCGGCGCTGGTGACGACCACATGCAGGGCGGCGACTACGAGAGCGATACCTACCTCTTCGCCAAAGGTCACGGCAAAGACAGCGTCTATGACTGGTCACGCGGTACAACCGAAGCTGACACACTCGTTTTCCATGGTGCCAAAGCCAAAGATGCTGTCTTCGGACGTGTAGGTGGTGACCTCACTATTCGGGCTTATGGTAACGAAAGCGACCAGGTCACTGTACAAAGCTACTACGACCGTCCTGGCCAGAACCACTACAATCTGCGATTCGACGATGTGACTTACGATGCTGCAAGTATCCGCAGCCGCGATCTTCTCAAAGATGGTCTGCCATCCGCGAGTGTCGCCGCAACGGAGGAAAATTCCGCCTCGCAAATAGCGACGGATACGGTTGCTTCTGCACAAACGGTTAAAGAAGCGAAAGCGGAAGCCGCTCCTGCATCATCTGCCGGGACAACACAGACGGCAGAAAACGTCACTGCGCAAACAGCGACGGAGACGGCAGCCTCTGCACAAACAGTTAAAGAAGCGAAGGCGGGAACTGCGCCTGCGACATCTGTTGGGACGTCATCAACAGAAAAAGCGGCAGTCGCACAACAAGCCGCTGCGGCTGATCGTGATACCACTGCTACCGCTCCAGCCAAGGCTTTGGCGGCACAGGCCGAAAATGCCGGGCAACAAGACGGTGCTGCCACGACGGACAGCCATTCAGTAACACCAACTACGAGCGGCACACAAAGTGCTGCCACCGCAAGTGATGCCAAGGCTGCCGCTCAGGCACAACATCTGATCGAAGCTATGGCTGCCTTCGATACTCGCAGCGCGACGGCGGACAACCTTGCTACTCCGCCGCTGCAACAGCCGCCGTTTGCAGCTGCCGCAGCGGACAGCACGGTGAAACCGTTGTTGCCGTAATCGGTGTGCTACCCCGCAACCCTTCTCCGGTAACGGAGAAGGGTTTTTTCATATACTCGTACCATGGAATACAAAACCCTCTTCTACTGCACGCGACAATCATCACTAGGAGATCCCATGAACTTCAAAGACAAAGTCGTTTACCAAATCTATCCCAAATCCTACTGCGACACGAACGGCGACGGCATCGGCGACCTCCCGGGCATCATCAGCAAGCTCGATTACCTGCAAGCGCTCGGCGTGGATTATCTCTGGCTCAATCCGATTTATCCCTCGCCGCAGCGCGATAACGGCTACGACATCGCCGATTACCGCGCCATTGACCCGGTTTACGGCACGATGGCGGATTTTGAGCGCCTCTGCCGCGAGGCGAAAGCGCGCGGCATCGACATCATGCTCGACATGGTTTTCAACCACACCTCGACCGCGCACGAGTGGTTCCAAAAAGCGCTCGCCGGCGACGCCAAATACCGCGCCTATTATTTGTTCCGCCCCGGCAAGCCTGACGGCAGCGCGCCGACCAACTGGCAGTCCAAATTCGGCGGCAGCGCCTGGCAATACGCGGCGGAAGTCGGGCAGTATTATCTGTACCTTTTCGACGTTACCCAGGCGGATTTGGACTGGACCAACCCGGCGGTGCGCGCGGAAGTCGCCGACATCGTCCGCTTCTGGCAGGGAAAAGGCGTGCATGGCTTCCGCTTTGACGTCATCAACCTCATCAGCAAGCGCGAATTTGCCGACGACCCCAATCACGCCGACGGTCGCCAGTTCTACACCGACGGCCCGCACGTGCATGAATACCTGCGCGAGCTGAACCGTGCCAGCTTCGGTCGCGATGCGGAGAGCTTCACCGTCGGCGAGATGAGCTCGACCCGACTCGACGAATGCGTGCAGTACGCAGGCGCAGCAAGCGGCGAGCTTTCCAGCGTCTTCACCTTCCACCACCTCAAGGTGGATTACAAAGACCAACAAAAATGGGCGCTGCAACCCTTTGATTTCGCGGCGCTGAAGCGCCTCATCAGCGACTGGCAGACAGGCATGGCGGCGGGTAACGCCTGGAACGCGCTCTTTTGGAACAACCACGACCAGCCGCGCGCCTTGAGCCGCTTCGGCGATGACCGCCGCTACCGCGTTGAGTCCGCGACCATGCTGGCAAGCGCGCTGCACATGCTGCGCGGCACGCCTTACGTCTATCAGGGCGAAGAAATCGGCATGACCAACGCCTACTTCGACGACATCGACGACTACCGCGACATCGAAAGCACCAACCTCTACGCCATCGAAACAGCGGCGGGGCGGGACGCGGCGGCCATTCACGAACTGCTGCGGGCGCGCAGCCGCGACAACGCGCGCACGCCGATGCAGTGGACGGCGGGCGCGCAGGCGGGATTCACGAGCGGCACGCCGTGGTTGCGCGTGAATCCGAACCACACGGAAATCAACGCCGAGGCGGCAACGCGCGACCCGCGGAGCATCTACGCCCACTACCGCGCGCTGATTCAACTGCGCAAAACGCAGCGCGTCGTCCAGGACGGCGACTACAGCCCGCTCCTCGCCGACCATCCGCAAATATTCGCCTACCGCCGCGAGAATGACGCGGCGACGCTGCTTGTCTTGGCGAATTTCTACGGCGAGGGGGCGAAAGCGCCGCTCGCGGATACGGCGGGCTATCAGCTGCTGCTGGGCAACTATGCCGACTCGCCCGCGGTCTTGGCGGAAGAAGTGCTGCTGCGGCCATATGAGGCGCTGATTTATCTGCGAAAGAAGTGAGTCCGGCTCCCGCCCGCCTAAACAAACGACCCGCCGTCATGGCGGGTTTTCTATGTTCATCCTCAGGCGCGTGCAATCCATACCCGCCCCATTAGGGGCGCTTTTCAACCGTCTTGCTGCGGGCTACCACGTCCCGCCCGCGCCACCGCCGGCGGAGCTACCACCGCCGCCGCCGTAATCGCTAGACGAGGAGGACGACGATGATGAGGAGGAGGAGAAAGGAGAGGCGAAACTGCTGCGGCTGCTGTAGCCGCCGCTGCCGTCATCGTCATCATCATCGTCGGAGCCGCCCCCGTCGCTTTTCCCGCGCATGAGTCCTCGGAAGATGCCGCGTAATGAGCCCGCGACGATGTAGGCGGCAAGGACGATGGTAAGAACCTGCGGCAGGGCGTGGCCGGTGAGGTAGAAGCCGCCCCCGGCCAGCGCCAGCAGCACAATGCGCGTCCGGGTGCGCAGGCAGGCGGCCGACGAAGGTGAGGAGGAAGGTCAGCATGCCGGTGGTTTCTGAAAACGCATCCGCCGTGTGCCCGGCATCATCCGTGTGTCCGGCCAAAGCGAGGCGTTCTGCCGGGTCGGTCTGCAAGCGCGCGGCGATTTCGTCCACGCCCTTGTTCAGCCCGGCGGCGAAGCGGCCTTGTTTGAACGACGGCACCATGCCGTTAATCACTTTTTTGGCGAAGGCGTCGGGGATGTCGCCCTCAATGCCGCGCCCGGTGATGATGCGGATGGCGTGCTCTTTTTCGCTGAGGAGGATGAGCAGGCCGTCGTTGCGCGTGCGGTCGCCCAGCTGCCAGCGCTGGAAAACCGCCATGCCGTAGTCAAAATCGCTCATGCCGTTCAGGTTATCGATCAGCACGATGGCACCCTGCATCACTTGCGCCTCGTGCAGCGTGCGCAGCTTTTGGTTCAGCGCCGCTGTTTCGGCGGGTGCGAGCATCGCCGCCTGATCGACGACGGGTTCTTTGCCGAGGGTGAGTTTGTCCGGCGCAATGGCGTGCGCTACGCCTGCAAGCAAGGCGAGCAGGAGGAGCCAGCGTTTCATGGGAAGCTCACTTGCGGCGGCGTGCTGATGGCGGCTTCGTTTTCCACCTGGAAGTTGGCTTTGGCGGTCATGCCGATGCTGCTGGCGATGAGCGAGGCAGGGAAGGTGCGCAGGCGGCTGTTGTAGTCGCGGACTTGTTCGATGTAGCGGTTGCGCGCGGTGGTGATGCGGTTTTCCGTGCCTTCAAGCTGGGTCATCAGGTTCTCGAAATTGCGGCTCGCCTTGAGGTCGGGGTAGTTTTCCGAGACGGCAAGCAGGCGCGCGAGGCTATTGCCCAGCTCGCTCTGCGCGGCGCGGTAGCGCTCCAGGGCGGCGGCGTCGCTGAGCATCTCTGGAGTCGGCGCAATGCTGCTTACCCGCGCGCGCGCCGCGGTGATTTCGGTCAGCAGGGTCTGTTCGTGTTTGGCGTAGCCTTTGACGGTTTCGACCAGGTTGGGGACGAGGTCGGCGCGGCGTTGGTACTGGTTGACGACTTCCGACCAGGCGGCATTCACGCTCTCATCGGCACGTTGCAGGCTGTTGTAGAGGGCGACGCCGTAAGCGCCGAGGATGATGGCAAGACCGAGAAGGATGAAGGGCAGGCGTTTCATAGGAGACTCCGGTGGTGGGTTGGCGCAAAGTGTAACGTCTTATGCGGCAAAGAAAAAGCGGCTTCCGGGGCGGAAGCCGCTGTATGAGGCGGGCAATCAGGCGAGTTCGACCGGGCCGTGGTTGTCGCAGTGGTCGCCGTGCGGGTGGTGCAGGTGGCCATCAACGAGGTAGTCGGTGTGGTCGCCATGCGGTACGGCTTCGTGTCCGCAGCCGGGGCCGTGTACATGTCCCGCTTCGTGGCCGTTGCAGTGATGATCTGGGGTGCAGACGTCCGGGTTGGTGGCGCTGACGGCGATGCGGTGTTCATCGACGTGGTTGCCGTGCGGGTGGTGCAGGTGGCCGTCGTGCAGGTAATCAACGTGGCCTTCGTGTTTGATGGTGGTGTGACCGCAATTCGGGCCGTGCTGGTGTTCGTGGTTGGCGTGGTGCGGTTCGTGGCAGCCGCAGCCGCAGTTGTGTTCGCTCATGTGTGAGTCTCCGTTTGTGAATGGGGCGCACATTTTACGGATTTTGCGGGCGGGATGGAATATCGCTTGGGCCGTTTGCGCTGCTCGCGTCGTGGAGGTCGAAAAGGCTGGCGAGCAGGGCGGTGGCGTAGCTGCCGCGCGGCAGGGTGAAGGCAAGGTGCAGGGTGTGCGCGTCCGGCCAGTGGTATTGCAGGTCGCGCGGGCGCACGGTGAGCGCGCGCCAGCCGCCGTCGGCGTATTTTTCAAGGTAGCGGACGGCCGCTTGTTGCGTGGCGTCGGCGGCTTCCAGCCAGGCGGTAACCGCAGGCGGCAGTGGTGCTTTTTCTTTGCCGGGCAACCAGCCGCCGAGGGCGATGTCACCGCTCGCCAGTCGCGCCAGCAGGGCATCGTCCACCGCTTCGATGGTGAAATGGCTGTTGCTACCGGCGAGCATGGCGCGGTCGCCGGGTTGTGGCGCATGTAGGGTTGCTGCGGCAAGGCGGGCGTCCAGTTGGGCGTTGTAGGCGTCGGCGCGCAGGGTGGAAAGTACTTGCGCGCGTTCGTCGTGTTTTTTCGGCAGTTGGCCGCGTTCGACCCAGCGTTGTGCCTTGTCGCGGTTCGTATGGCCAAAGCGCTGGTCGCCGAAATGGTTGGGGAAGCCGTCGCGGGTGAGCGCCGTCAATGCGGCCTCAATGTGGGCGCGGTCGGCATCAATGTCGCGCAGGGTGATGGCAAATTGGTTGTAGCGGTGCGCGCCAACGCGCAGTTTGCGCTCGTTTTGCTGGCGCTCGAGAATCTGCCAGCCGTCGCCATTGTCGGGTAGTTGCGCGCTGTATTTGGCGGGAAGCGAGAGCCATTGGCGGGTAATGGCGTGGCGGTCTTTGAGGCCGCTGTGCGCGATATCTTTGGGCGGGCAGTCGGTGAGGCGCGCCCATTCGCGCTTGAGCCAGGCGGTGTTAAGGCTGGTTTTTTCGACGTAGCACCAGAGGTGTTCGCCGTGGCCGGTCAAGGGGAAGTCGATTTGTTCGGCGACGCGGAAGTCGGCGGGGCTTTGTTTCAGGGTGGCGCGGGGTTTGGGCATGGGGGTTCTCGCTCATAAAAAAGCCGTGAGGCTTGCGGCTCACGGCGGGGATGGTTTTGACGCTTTAGCGCGACGCGGTCAGGCGGTCGTAGATGGCGTCCAGCGCAACCATTTCGGCGCTGTCGCTGCGGCGTTCTTTGTATTCGACTTCGCCATTCGCCAGGGTTTTGTCAGAGATGACGACGCGCGCCGGGATGCCGATGAGGTCCATGTCGGCGAACATGAAGCCGGGGCGTTTGCCGCGGTCATCGAGGACGACGTCCACACCGGCAGCCAGCAGTTTTTGGTAGAGCGCTTCGGCGGCGGCCATGACTTCCGGTGATTTGGCGGCGTTCAGCGGCAGGATGGCGACGGTGAACGGTGCAATGGCCTGCGGCCAGATGATGCCGCGTTCGTCGTGGTTTTGTTCGATGGCGGCGGCAACGACGCGGGTAACGCCGATGCCGTAGCAGCCCATGAGCGGAATGGCAGAGCCGCCGTCTTCCAGCTGGATTTTCAGTCCCATCGCTTCAGAGTATTTTTTGCCAAGCTGGAAGATGTGGCCGACTTCGATGCCGCGGCGGATGGCGAGCGTGCCGCTGCCGTCCGGGGCGGGGTCGCCTTCGACGATGTTGCGCAGGTCGGCGACTTTGCCAAGCGGTACGTCGCGCTCCCAGTTGATGTTGAAGTAGTGGTAGTCGTCTTCGTTGGCGCCCGCGGCAAAGTCGGCGATGTGAGCGGCGGCGTAATCAACGATGACCGGTACGTTTGCGCCAACCGGACCCAGCGAGCCTGCGCTCGCGCCCATCGCGGCGCGGATTTCGGCTTCTTCTGCCATGCGCAAGGGCGCGGCAACTTCCGGCAGGTGTTCGGCCTTGATGGCGTTCAGTTCGTGGTCGCCGCGGATGACGAGGGCAACGATACCGCCTTCGGCACCGGCAACCATCAGGGTTTTGATGGTGCGCTCAATCGGTACGCCGTGTTTTTCAACGAGCGCGGCGATGGTTTTGCAGTCCGGCGTCGGTCGTTTTTCCATCGCAGCCGCCGGCGCGGGGCGCGGCGCAGTTGGGCGCAGTGCTTCGGCTTTTTCGAGGTTGGCCGCGTAGCTGCCGCTGCTGGAGAAGACGATGGCGTCTTCGCCGGTCGCCGCCAGCACGTGGAATTCGTGCGAGCCGGTGCCACCGATGGAGCCGTTATCGGCCAGCACCGGGCGGTAATCGAGGCCGAGGCGGTCGAAGATGCGGCAGTAGGCGTCGTACATGTCCTGATAGGTCGCCTGCAGGCTCGCTTCGTCAAGGTGGAAGGAGTAGGCGTCTTTCATCAGGAATTCGCGCCCGCGCATCACGCCGAAGCGCGGCCGGATTTCGTCGCGGAATTTGGTCTGGATTTGATAGACGTTCAGCGGCAATTGTTTGTAGCTGGACAGATCGCGGCGCATCAGGTCGGTGATGACTTCTTCATGCGTCGGCCCCAGGCAATATTCGCGCTCGTGCCGGTCAAGGAAGCGCAGCAGTTCGGGGCCATAGTCCTGCCAGCGCCCGGATTCTTGCCAGAGTTCGCCCGGTTGCACCCCCGGCATGAGCAGCTCGAGTGAACCGGCGCGGTTCATTTCTTCGCGGATAATCTGCTCAACCTTGCGCAATACGCGCAGCCCCAGCGGTAGCCAGGAATACACGCCAAGCGCGTTCTGCCGGATCATGCCGGCGCGCAGCATCAGCTGGTGGCTGATGACTTCTGCATCCGCCGGGGTTTCTTTTTGGGTGGTCAGCCAGAATCGGGAAAGGCGCATGGGGCAGGTTATCCTTTGGGTGCTTCTTTAGCGAGTTCTGCCTCGGATGGCATTGGTACCGGATCAATACCAGGTTGAGAGGTGTTGCTGGGTACCGCAGGTGCAACGGGCGCTGTAGGCGCTACTGCAGGCGGAATGGATGAAGGCGCAACCGCAGGCGCTATTGCTGTCTTACCGTTGCTACTCGGCGGTACAGGTAGTCCGCCTGTTGAAGTGGCAGGTTGGCAGAATCGTAAATTGTTTTCTGCCAGTCGTTTACGCTCATTAATTTGATCTTGTGACAGCGGCACCAAGTTGCCGTTACCGTCATCTACCACGATATTGCTTTTTTCTTGGATGGTCTTTAAGTCTTTCTGCGCAGTAGCACAGCGCTCTTCCCGTGTAATCGTTCCCGGTGGAAGTGGCTGGTTGGTTGCAGCTGCGGCAGATGCAGATGCGGCTGCGGGCGCATTTTCTGCCGGACGTAACGGACGCAATACTGTAATACTGTCGCTCGTCGGCAGGTCGCTCACAAGCATGCCTTGACTGTTGACTTTGGTGTAGTTACTCACCCCACGCGGCACATACTTGGCGTAGTGCGTTTTGCCACGAGCATGCCATTTATAAAAGATCTGCTGCGGCTGTGCGTTGGGGTTAGTGTAGATTTCCGGCGGACGTTCCTCCGCCGCAGCCGCAGGCTTACTATCCTGCGCCCACACGGCAGCACAAGATACTGAAATGGCGAAAGCTAATACAGAAGTTCTCAGTTTCATGGTGAATTCCTTATCTAAAAAGACGGACACATTCTAACATTAATTTTCAGAAAAGAAGCTACTCCTGCTATAATTATTTTCCCCAAAATTCCTCAAAACATACAGGAGATTCCTCATGAAAAACCCCGTTCGTGTCACTATTACCGGTGCTGCCGGCAACATCGGCTATGCGCTTGCCTTCCGCGTTGCGGCTGGCGACATGCTTGGTCCGGATCAGCCGGTCATCCTGCAATTGCTAGAAATCACCCCGGCGCTGGATGCACTCAAGGGCGTTGCCATGGAACTCAACGACTGCGCTTTCCCGCTGCTGCGCGGCCTGGTCACGACTGACGATGCCAACGTCGCTTTCAAGGACTGCGATTATGCCCTGCTGGTCGGCGCCCGCCCGCGCGGTCCCGGCATGGAGCGCAAGGATTTGCTCGCCGCGAATGGCGCCATTTTCGGCCCGCAAGGCAAGGCGTTGAATGACCACGCCTCGCGCCACGTCAAAGTGCTGGTTGTCGGTAACCCTGCCAATACCAATGCCCTCATCGCGCAAGCCGCCGCGCCCGATCTTAACCCGCGCAACTTCACGGCGATGACCCGCCTTGACCACAACCGCGCGCTGTCGCAACTTGCCGAAAAAACCGGCACGCACAGCACCGATATCGCCAAGATGACCATCTGGGGCAACCACTCCTCCACCCAATATCCGGACATCAGCCACGCCACCGTGCAGGGCAAAGCGGCGAAAGGCCTGGTGGAAGACAGCTGGTACAAAGACACCTTCATCCCCGTCGTCCAACAGCGCGGCGCCGCCATCATCAAGGCGCGCGGCGCATCCTCCGCCGCCTCCGCCGCTTCTGCCGCGATTGACCACATGCGCACCTGGGCGCTGGGCACCGATGGTGACGATTGGGTCAGCATGGGCGTACCGTCCGACGGCTCCTACGGCATCGCCCCCGGCATCATTTATTCCTACCCCTGCCGCTGCAAAAATGGCGATTACGAAATCGTGCAAGGGCTGGAAATTGACGCCTTCAGCCGCGAAAAAATGGACGCGACCGAGCGCGAACTGCGTGAAGAACGTGCCGCCGTCGAAAACCTGCTTAAATAAAGCGTGCATTTAACCGCCCCGCCCCGTGCGGGGCTTTTCGTATGACCGCCGTCCAGCATAAAACCCTCGCTTTCATCTGGATTATCGCCAACATCCTCCTCATCCCACACATCCGTCCGCTGGAAGGTACCGCATCGCTTTACACCGATGTCGCACTTGGTCTCAGCGGCCTGCTGTTCTGCTGGTGGGTCTGGCATGATCGCCGCGAAACCCTCGCCTACCATTTTGCCTGGGAAACGCCGCTCCTTACCCTCATTCTGCTGATATTTCTGACGATACCTGCGCTGCGCGACCTTGTCGGTGGCACACAAAGCATCAAACCGCATTGGTACAGCACCGACCGCAGCGCCCGCCTGCCCGGCCACTACTACCTCGACCTTTCCCTGCAACCACTCGCCACCGAGACCGTCAAATTGCGCATCAGCCGCGCCACCTACGACCACCTGAACCAAGCACGTGACGAGCGTAACGAGCGGCCGCCGCCCATCCGCGTTGAATACTGGCCGCACAGCCGCACCCTCAAACAGCTGCAAATTCCCAACGAAAACAGCCCATGAAAGAAATCATCTACGACTGCCTGAAAAAATCGCCCATCCTTCTTGGCCTCGCTATCACCTTTGCCGCCCTGCAATTCCTCACACCGGCAACCGGTAACAGAGCGCTCAACGCCAACATCCTGAGCGGCCTTCTCCTCATCCCGGCGGCGCTGGAACGCTGGTTTACCCGCCACAATCGCGACGAATGGCTTTCCGACATCGTCATCTACATCCTGCTTGGCGTCGCCTGCTACCTCTACATCATCCCCGGCATCCACGACCTCGCCCACGGCAGCAAAACCCTCATCACCGACGACTACCACGTGCGCAGAAAATACCGCTCGCACCACCGCCACAGCTACAGCAGCTACGACTTCAGTAGCCGCTACCGCCTGGAAATCCGGGGAATCCGCGGCCAATTCCCCATTGACAGCGCGGACTACGAAGCGCTCAACCACCCCCCACTACCGCGCATCCGCGTAGAATACTGGCCGAAAAGCGGCATCATCCGCCGCCTGACCATCAACCCGACCGAGGAAAACCCATGAAACTCTACACCAGCACCACCTCCCCCACCGCCCGTGCCATCATCCTCACCGCGCTGGCGCAGGGCAAAGACGCGCTGCAACTTGCCTACGCCGACCCGTGGACGACCCCGCCCGCACTCACCGCCGTCAACCCCTTCTCACAAGTGCCCGTTCTCATCACCGCCGACGGCACCGCCATCTACAACACCCTCACCATCGCCGACTACCTCTTTGACCACCCCTTCCGCGGCGCGCGGCAAAGCGCCATCGCCGGATACGCCACCGCCCTGCTCGAACAAATCATCAAAGCCTACTCGCTAGCGCGCTTCCAGCCGGAACATGGCGCCGAACACCCGCATATCGAACGCGCCCGTGCCGCTGTCGTCCGCGGCCTCGCACAAGCGCCCCAACTCGACCCGGCCAGCAACCACATCGCCCAACACCTGCTGGCAATGGCATTTTCCTACGCCGAACTGCGCCACCCCGCGCTCTACCCGCAGCTTGACGCCGACAACCGCCGCGCCTTCGCCGCATACCAGATGCGCCCGGACGTGCGTGCCGTCCGCCCCGAAGCGCTGGAAAAACGACCAGCAAGCATCGCCGCCCTGCGCCAAACCATCCAATAAAAAGAAGCGTCGCCGGTTGAATGACGCCAAGCCGTCAGCCAGCCTACAAACCCGGAGCCCCCATGAAACTCTACCTCAGCACCACCTCTCCCTACTCCCGCCTCGCGCTCATCGCTGCGCTGCACAGCGGCAAGCGCGACCTGCAACTGCACTACGTCCTGCCGTGGGAAAACCCGGCCGAGCTCATCGCCATCAACCCCTACAGCCAAATCCCGGCGCTCCTCTGCGACGACGGCAACATCCTCAGCGAAACCCTCATCATCATGAACTACCTGGATGACCGCGTCCTGCGCGGCGGCTGTACCTGCGCCCGTGCCGCCTACGGCATCGCCACCATCAACCAGGCGGTGCGCGCCTTTGCGCTCAACATGCACCAACCGGCGCACAGCATCCCGCATCCGCACATTGCGCGCAGCCGCGAAGCGCTCGCCCGCGCCCTGCCGCACGCGCCACAACTCGAACCGCAATCGGACGACTGGGGACACATCATCCTCGGCAACGGACTGAACTACGTGCGCATGCGCCTGCCTGATATCTATGTCGCGCGCGTCAGCCGCGACAACCAGACCGCCGTCAGCGCTTTCCTGGCACGCGACTTCATGCAAAAAACCGAAACGCCGCAACTGGAAAAACGCCCCGCCCGCGTCGCCGATCTGTAACGCGGACTACTTTATCGTTGAGGCGGTTACGTGCTTACGCCGTAACCGCCTCTTGCATTAATGCGCTTCGTCCCAGTTGGCGCCGAGGCCGGTTTCGACGATGAGCGGTACGCTCAGGGTCATGGCGTTTTCCATCAGCGCGACGATGCGCGGGGTGAGTTCGGCGGCGGCTTGCGGGCGGATTTCAAAGACGAGTTCGTCGTGCACTTGCATGATGAGGCGCAGGTCGTCGCGGTTTTTTGCTGCGGTCGCTTCGCGGGGGAGGGGGTTGGTATTGTGGGTGCCGCCCGCGCCGGGGAGGGGGGATAGTTCGAGTTCGCGGTCAATGGCGAGCATGGCGCGTTTGATGATGTCGGCGGCGCTGCCCTGCATCGGTGCGTTGATGGCAAGGCGTTCGCTGGCCTGGCGCCGCTGCGGGTTTTTGCTGTTGATATCCGGGAGATACAAGCGGCGGCCGAGCAGGGTTTCGACGTAGCCTTGTTTGTGTGCCGCTTCGCGTGTCGCGTCCATGTAGTCGCGGACTTTCGGGTAGCGCGCGAAGTAGGTGTCGATGTAGTCGGCGGCCTGGCCGCGCGGGATGTTCAGTTGGCGCGCAAGGCCGAAGGCGCTCATGCCGTAGATGAGGCCGAAGTTGATGGCTTTGGCGTCGCGGCGCTGTTCGCGACTGACGGCTTCGGGCGCGACGCCGAAGATTTCGGCGGCGGTCGCCCGGTGGATGTCGTCGCCACGCGCAAAGGCGGCGAGCAAGCCGGGGTCGGCGGAGAGGTGCGCCATGATGCGCAGTTCGATTTGGGAGTAGTCGGCGGCGAGTATTTGCCAGCCGTCTTCCGCGATGAAGGCGCGGCGGATGCGGCGGCCGGCTTCGCTGCGCACCGGGATGTTTTGCAGGTTGGGGTCGGAGGAGGAGAGGCGGCCGGTGCTGGTAACGGCCTGGTGGTAGCTGGTGTGGATGCGCCCGGTGTGCGGGTTGATGAGTTCGGGCAGGCGGTCGGTGTAGGTGGTTTTGAGTTTGGCGAGTCCGCGGTGTTCGAGGATGAGGCGCGGCAGTTCGGCGCCGTGGCTTTCGGCGAGTTCTGCCAGCACTTCTTCGTTGGTGCTGGGCTGGCCTTTCGGGGTTTTGCGCAGCACGGGCAGGCCGAGTTGGTCGTAGAGGATTTCTTGGAGTTGTTTGGGCGAGCCGAGGTTGAAGGGGCTGCCGGCGAGGGTGTGCGCCGCGTGTTCGAGGGCGGCGAGTTGGCCGCTGATTTCGGCGCTTTGTGCGGCGAGCGCTGCCGGGTCGATGCGCACGCCGGTGGCTTCGATTTTGTAGAGCAGTTCTGCCAGCGGCATTTCGAGTTCGCGGTAGAGTGCGTCGAGTTGTGGCACGGCGGCGAGTTTGGGTGCGAGGTGGTTTTTCAGACGCAGGGTGATGTCGGCGTCTTCGCAGGCGTAGGCGGTCGCGGTTTCGAGCGGGATTTGGTCGAAGGTGAGTTGTTTCGCGCCTTTGCCGGCGATGTCTTCGAAGGTGGTGGTCTGGTGGTTGAGGTAGTAGTCGGCGAGGTCGTCGAGGTTGTGGCGGGTGGCGGTGCTGTCGATGGTGTAGCTCATCAGCATGGTGTCGTCTTTGATGCCGCGCAGTTCGATGCCGGCGCGGGCGAATATGTGGCGGTCGTATTTGTGGTGCTGGCCGCTTTTCGGCGGAGCGCTCGCTTCGAGTAGTGGTTTGAGGCGGGTGAGGGTTTCGGCGTAGGGCAGGTTGGCGCTTAACTGGTGCGCGAGCGGCAGGTAGTAGGCTTCGCCAGGCGCGGGCGCGACGCTGATGCCGACGAGGTTGGCGCGCATGTAGTCGAGGCTGTCGGTTTCGGTGTCGATGGCGTAGCCGTCGCTGTTTTGCAGGCGGTTGATGAGCGCGTCGAGTTCGTCCAGGGTGGTGATGGCGCGGTAGTGGGTGGCGACGGGGGCGGCGGGCGGCGGTGGCGCGCTGTTTTTCAGGTATTGGGCTTTGATGTTGGCGAGTTCGTAGGTGTCGCAGAGGGCGGCGAGTTTGTCCGGCTGGCGCGGTTGCAGGGCGAGGTCGGCGATGCGGGTGTTGAGGTCGAGGGTGGTGTTGATGGTGGCGAGGGTTTGCGAGAGGCGCAGGGTGTCGATGCCCGCGCGCAGGTTATCGCCGATTTTGCCGGGGATTTTGCTGGCGTGGTCGATGAGGTTGTCGATGGTTTGGTATTCGGCCAGCCATTTGGCGGCGGTTTTCGGCCCGACTTTGGCCACGCCGGGGATGTTGTCCGCGCTGTCGCCGACGAGGGCGAGGAAGTCGATGACTTGGTCGGCGCGCAGGGCGTCCACTTTGAAGCGCTCGGCGATGTTGGCGGTGGTGGTTACCGCGTTTTTCATGGTGTCGAGCAGGGTGATGTCGGCATGGGTGAGCAGTTGCGCCATGTCTTTGTCGCCGCTGGAGATGACGACCTGGTAGTGCTCGGAGAGCGCCTGCATGGCAAGTGTGCCGATGACGTCGTCCGCTTCCACGCCGGGCTCGATGATGAGCGGGAAGCCGAGCGCTTCGATGAGGCGGTGCAGCGGCTCGATTTGCACGCGCAGGTCGTCCGGCATCGGCGGGCGGTGCGCTTTGTAAGCGGGGTAGAGGTCGTGGCGGAAGGTTTTGCCTTTGGCATCAAAGACGACGCCGAAGTAGGCGGGCTGGTGGTCGTCGTAGAGTTTGGCGAGCATTTTGATGACGCCGTGCAGCGCGCCGGTCGGGTGGCCGTCGCGGGTGGTGAGCGGCGGCAGGCCGTGGTAGGCGCGGAAAAGGTAGGACGAGCCGTCCACAAGGACGACGAGGTGATTCGGGTCGGGCTGGTGCATGGGGGTTCCGTTGTGATGGGCGGGGCTTTGCGGCACAATGCGCGGCTTCTTGTCCGCGGGACGCCGTATTGTTTGGGCGCTGCGGGTGGTTGTCAATTGTTAAGGGAGTGTTTTATGGGCAAGCGTCGTCCGCCGAAGGAGTTGCATCCCGATAATGTGCCGGGCTTGCAGGGCGAAGCGTGGCGGGTGTTCCGCATTATGTCGGAATTCGTCGAGGGATTTGAAAAGCTGGCGGTGATTCCGCCATCGGTGAGCATTTTCGGCTCGGCGCGCCTGCCCGCCGAGCATCCGGTCTGCCAGCAGACGCGGGAAATCGCCAAACGCCTCTCGGATGCGGGTTTTTCCGTGGTTTCCGGCGGCGGCCCCGGCGTGATGGAAGCGGCGAACCAAGGCGCGTACGCGGGCGAAAAGGGGCTGTCGGTCGGGCTGAACATCCAGCTGCCGCATGAGCAGTCCTCCAACCAGTTTCAGGATATTTCGTTGGAATTCCGCCACTTTTTCTCGCGCAAGGTGATGTTCGTCAAATACGCCAACGCTTACGTCGTCATGCCCGGCGGCTTCGGCACGCTGGACGAGTTGGCGGAAATTCTCGTGCTGATTCAGACGGGCAAGAGCCGCAAGATTCCGGTGATTCTCGTCGGCAGCGACTTCTGGCGTGGCCTGCTCGCCTGGATGGAAGCGACAATGGTCGCGCAGGGGCTGATCAAGGCCGAAGACATGCAGCTGATGACGCTGGTGGATGACGCCGATGCGGTCGTCGCCGCCATTCTCGATTTCTACGAGGGACGCGAGTTCGCGCCCAGCGCCGAAGAAGAGCGGTTGCTGCGACAATTGTGAGCCGTTTGCCGCATGAAAAAAGCCCGCACATGGCGGGCTTTTCCTTTGGGTAAACGTTTACAGAATGACGTAATAAGCAAAGAGCGTGACCACCGCGATGCTGACAATATTCAGCACCAGACCGGCGCGGAACATGTCGCGCTGCTTGACCTCGCCCGTGCCGAAAACCAGCGCGTTCGGCGGAGTGGCGACCGGCAGCATGAAGGCGCAGGAAGCCCCGATGCCGATGACCATAACCAGCACGTCTTCGCGCATGCCGGTTTGCGCCGCGACCGAAGCAAACACCGGCACGAGCAGCGCCGCCGAGGCGGTGTTACTGGTGAACTCGGTGAGGAAAATGATGAACGTGGCGACCACCAAAATAATGACAAAAGGCGAGCTGCTGCCGAAGGCGCTGGCAATCATCTGCCCGATTTCCTTGGACGCCCCGGACGCGCCGAGAACGCTGCTCAGGGTAATGCCGCCGCCAAAGAGCAGCAGTACACCCCAGTCGGTGTTGTCGGTCACATCTTTCCAGCTGGCAAGCCCCAGCACGACCACCGCAATAATCGCGCAGAGGGCAACGAAAGTATCAGGCGCGTTGATGCCCATCGCTTTCAGCTGATCGCCACAAATCCACGCCAATGCAGTCAGCGCGAAGACAACCAGCGTCAGCACGCGGATGCCGGTCCAGGGAATGTCTTCCTCATTATCCTGGCGGATTTTCTGTTTGAAATTCGGCTTGCAGACGATCCACAGCGTGACAAACATTGCCGGCATCAGAATGAAAGTAATCGGCAGACCGAGCCTCATCCACTCAGTGAAGCCCATGCCGAGCTCCTTGGCGGCAATACCGTTCGGCGGCGAGCCTTGCAGCATCCCCATCCCGCCGATACTGGACGAATAAGCAACTGCGAGCAGCACGAAAACGCGCGTGCCGCGGTCATTCTTATCCACGGACGAAAGCAGGCCGAGCGCCAACGGCAGAATCATCGCCGCGGTGGCGGTGTTGGAAATCCACATCGAAAGGAAAGCCGTGACGACGCACAGACCCACCGCTGACCACAACATGCTCGAACCGGCCATATGAATAATGGCGCTGGCAATCTTCTTGTCAATCTTCTGCACCTGCAAGGCGGTGGCAAGCGCAAAACCGCCGAGGAACAAATAAATAATCGGGTCGGCAAAACCGGCCAGCGCCGACTTCATCGTCATCGCGGTAACCGTACCATCCTTGCCGACGCTGGCGGGCAGATGCAGCAGCAACGCGCCGATCGGAATCATGATGGCGGTCAAACTGATGTGCACCGCCTCGGTGAACCATAAAATTGCAATAAAAATCAACAGGGCAAGACCCTTGTTGGCATCCGGTGAATACGGCAGTACGCCGTAGGCGAGTTTGGCGACTACCAGCGCGACGAGAATAATCCCGAGACCAGTAACAATGCCGGGCGGAAAAAAGCCCTTGATTTCGTTGGAAGTAACAGGCGAATTCACAGACATAAACATAACCTCACAATAAATTTACCCGCGCTTAATATAAAGCACCACAAAAGAAATGGGGAAGAAAAAAATACTAAAATTTCAGGCCAATCACCGCCGCGCCCTAAAACCGTCGCCGCGCGAAAAGCGCCTTGCTTTTGCCGGAAAACCTCCGTAAAATCCGCGCTCTTTTCACAGGCCCAACGCCATCGGCAACGTGAAACTTAATTGGAGACAAACATGCTTACCGCTGAAAACAAAAGCGAAATCATCAAAAAATACCAGCGCAAAGAAGGGGACAGCGGCTCGCCCGAAGTACAAATCGCCCTGCTCACCGCGCGCATCCTTGACCTGCAAGAACACTTCAACACCCACAAAAAAGACTTCCACTCCCGTCGCGGTCTTTTGAAAATGGTCAGCCAACGCCGTCGCCTGCTGGACTACTACAAGCGCGTCAATTACGACGGCTACCGCCAGCTCATCGCCGACCTCGGCCTGCGCCGCTAATTAAAGACCGAGCGAGGCAGTCAGCGTGAAAGAAAACATCACCTTTAGCTACGGCAAACACCAAGTTACCCTGGAAAGCGGCGAAATCGCCCGCCAGGCAGATGGCGCCGTCATGGTCAATATGGAAGGCACCGTCGTACTCGTGACAGCGGTTGCCAAAAAAACCGTCGCCGAAGGACAGGACTTCTTTCCGCTGACCGTCGATTACCAAGAAAAATCCTACGCCGCCGGACGAATCCCCGGCGGTTACTTCCGTCGCGAAGGCCGTCCCAGCGAAAACGAAACACTGGTCTCGCGCCTGATTGACCGTCCGCTGCGCCCGCTCTTCCCCGAAGGCTTCTTCAACGAAGTACAAGTCATTGCCAGCGTCATGTCGGTCAATCCCGACATTAGTCCGGACATCCCGGCGATGATCGGCGCCTCTGCCGCCATTGCCCTCTCCGGCGTGCCGTTCAACGGCCCGATTGGCGCGGCGCGCGTCGGTTACAAAAACGGCGCTTACCTGCTCAACCCTTCCGACAAAGAGCTGCAAACCTCCGACCTTGACCTCGTTGTCGCCGGCACCGAAGGTGCGGTGCTGATGGTTGAGTCGCAGGCGAACGAACTGCCGGAAGACGTCATGCTCGGCGCCGTCATGTACGGCCACGAACAAATGCAGGTGGTCATCAACGCCATCCGCGAACTGGCCGCCAAAGCGGGCAAACCCGCCTGGGACTGGCAACCTGCGCCTGCTGACGAAGCGCTCATCGCCAAAGTACGCGAACTGGCGCACGACAAACTCGTCGCGGCCTACCAAATCGCCGACAAACAAGAACGCCAGGCTGCCGTTGCCGCCGTTCACGAAGCCGCGCAAGCTGCCTTGGTGAGCGAAGACGGCTGGAATGCCGCCGCCGTCGGCAATACCGTACACGACCTCGAATACCGCGTCGTACGTGACCGTATCCTTGCCAAAGAACCGCGCATTGACGGCCGCGATACCGTCACCGTGCGCCCGATTACCATCCGCACCGGTGTCCTGCCGCGCGTGCATGGTTCCGCCCTCTTTACCCGTGGCGAAACCCAGGCACTGGTCGTTGCCACCCTCGGCACCGGCCGCGATGCACAAATCATCGACGCCCTTACCGGCGAATACCGCGACATCTTCATGTTGCATTACAACTTCCCGCCGTTCAGCGTCGGCGAAACCGGCCGCGTGGGCTCGCCGAAGCGCCGCGAAATCGGGCATGGCCGTCTCGCCCGCCGTGGCGTGACCGCCATTCTGCCGCCAGAAAGCACCTTCCCCTATACCATCCGCGTCGTCTCCGAAATCACCGAATCCAACGGCTCCAGCTCGATGGCCTCCGTTTGCGGCACCAGTCTTGCGCTGATGGATGCCGGCGTACCGGTCAAAACCCCGGTGGCAGGCATTGCTATGGGCTTGGTCAAAGAAGGAGAGCGCTTCACCGTCCTCTCCGACATCCTGGGCGACGAAGACCACCTGGGCGACATGGACTTCAAAGTCGCCGGTTCCGCCAATGGCGTTACCGCCCTGCAGATGGACATCAAAATTGACGGCATCACCCGTGAAATCATGGAACAGGCGCTAACCCAGGCTAAAGCCGGACGCCTGCATATCCTTGAGATCATGAACCAGGCCATTGCCCAACCGCGTGCCGAAATCTCCGAATACGCGCCGCGTTTCACTACCCTGCGCATTGACGTTGAAAAAATCAAAGACGTTATCGGCAAAGGTGGCGCGACCATTCGCAGTATCACTGAAACCACCGGTACCACCATCGAAATCGAAGACGACGGCACCATCAAAATCGCCGCGGTGGACAAAACCGCTGCCGACGACGCGCGCCGCATCATCGAAGAAATTACCGCCGAACCGGAAATCGGCCGCATCTACGACGCCAAAGTCGTCAAAATCACCGACTTCGGCGCCTTTGTTGCCTTCCTTCCCGGCAAGGAAGGACTGGTACACGTCTCGCAAATCGCCGAGCACCGCGTCAATAACGTGGAAGATGAGCTCAGCGTTGGCCAGGAAGTCAAAGTCAAACTGCTGGAAATCGACCGCCAAGGCCGCGTCAGGCTTTCTATCAAAGAGGCAAAAAATCCGCTATAATTCGCGCCCGTTTTAACCCGACCAAACCGGAGAGATGGCAGAGTGGTCGAATGCGCACGCCTGGAAAGTGTGTATACGTTAATAGCGTATCGGGGGTTCGAATCCCCCTCTCTCCGCCACTATTACCAACCGCCCGCACTGGGCGGTTTTTTTCAGCGCTGATTATGCTTCGCACCAACCGCCTCCTTTCCCTGCTGCAGCACCTGCGACAAAGCCGCCAAGCCATCACCGCACAAGAACTGGCGGGTGTCTTTGGTGTCAGTCTGCGTACCATCTATCGCGACATCGAAACGCTGCGCCAGCAGGGCGCGGACATCCGCGGCGCAGCGGGCATCGGCTTCATCCTGCACAAAACTGATTTTCTTTTGCCGCCGCTGATGTTCAATGAAGATGAAATTGAAGCGCTGGTTTTCGGCGTCCGCTCCGTCATTGTTCAGGGCGACGGCGCGTTGGTCAGCGCCGCACGCAGCCTGCTTGGCAAAATTCATGATGCCCTGCCGCCGAAATGGTCGGCACGTCTTGCGACACAAGCGCTTTATCCGTTGAGCGGCAAGGAAAACAGCGGCTATAGCGCGAGCGAACTTCAAGTTCTCGCGCAAATCCGTCACGCCCTGCGCGAGCAACATAAACTCCATTTCCGTTACACCGACGCCAGCGGACATAGCAGTGAGCGCACGGTCTGGCCGCTTGCCATCGGCTATTTTGAGGATTCGCGCCTGCTCGCCGCCTGGTGCGAACTGCGTCAGGATTTTCGTCATTTTCGTTGCGACCGCATACAGGACGCGAAAACGGGCGAAGCCTACCCACGACCGCAGGCGCTGCTCCTCAAGCAATGGCAGGCACAGGAAAAGGTGGATTTGCTACGGATTTACGGATTTTGAGCGAGGCGGCAGCGGGCGGGCAATGTGTTTATTGCGGGCGCGTTGGCCTGCTGTCGAGGTACCAGCGCAGGGCGCCGATCATGCCGGCGCGGTTGCCCAGGCTGGCGCAGCGGATGTTTTTCGGCATGAAGTGCAGGGCGGGCAGTTTTTCTGCCAGTTGGGCGCGGAGGCGCGGTTCGATCAGGTCGTGTTGCGCGGCGATGCCGCCACCGATGAGGAGGGTTTCCGGCGCAAGCAGGTGGATGGCGGGCAGCAGGCCGTCGGTCAGGGCGCCCAGCATGTGGTCGAGGGCGTAGGCGGCGTCGGCGTCGCCCGCGCGCAGGCGCTGAAAGAGGGTTTTGCCGTCGATGTGTTCGCCGCGGCGTTCGGCGTAGGTGGCGAGCAGGGCGGTGGTGGAGGCGGCTTGTTCGAGGCGGCGTCCGTCACCCAGGGGGCAGACGCCGATTTCTCCGGCGGCGTAGTTGGCGCCGCGCCACAGTTTGCCTTCGAGGAGGATGGCGCCGCCGAGGCCGGTGCCGAGGGTGAGGCAGAGGGCGGAGCTGCTGTTTTGTGCCGCGCCTAGCCAGGCTTCGCCGAGCGCCATGGCATTGACGTCGTTTTCGACGCTGCACGGCAGGCCGCATTGGCTTTCGATGGTTTGTTTGAGTGCGGTGCCGCTGTAACCCGGGATGCTAGGGCCTGCGTGCAGCACGGTGCCGCGGTAGGGGTCGATGACGCCGGCGCTGGAGATGGCGACGCCTTGTAGTGCGGTGTGTGTTTGTTCTTCGCGGCAGATGCGGACGATTTGTTCGCCGATGTGGTTGTCTTGCGCGCTGACGGCGGTTTTTTGGTTGGGGAGTGTTTGGGTGCAGCTGCCGTCTGTCTGGTAGAGGGCGGCCTTGATTTCGCTGCCGCCGATGTCGAGGGTGAGGATGGTCATGTTTGTTCCTTGTTGCGTTGCAGGGCGCGGTAGGTGCGCTGCCAGATGCGGTCGCGTTCGGCGGCGTCGTGGTTCATGTAGTCGGCGTAGAGGATGTCGAGGACGACGAGGACGGGGAATTGCGGCGAGATGAGCCGCCCGTGTTCCATCTGGTTTTTGACGGCAAAGAGTTGGACTTCGTCGAAGGTGTCGCGGTATTCGCGGTCAGCGTTGGCGGTGAGGAGGACGGTGGCGGCGCCTTGGCTTTTAGCGGTTTGCAGGGCTTCGATGATGATTTTGCTGCGCCCGCTGATGCTGATGCCGATGGCCAGGCATTCGGGGTCGGTGAGGACGGCGGTCATGCGGATCATATCGTCGTCGGTGATGGCTTCGCAGATGAGCCCGATACGCATGAAGCGGAATTTCATTTCTTGCGCGACCATGCCGGAGCTGCCTTTGCCGTAGATGTAAACCCGCTTTTTGTGCAGGAGCAGCGCGGTGATGCGGCGGATTTGCCGCATGTCGATGATGGCGTAGGTTTTGTTGAGCAGTTCTTGGTAGCTGGCGAGGACGGGTTGGACGAAGTCGCTGCCGCCGTGGTTTTCTGTCTGGTTGTGCGCGTAGAAGAGTTCGCGCAGGCCGCGGAAGCCGCATTTTTGTGAGAAGCGGGTCAATGCGGCTTCGGACACGCCCAGGCGCTTCGCCAGCGCTTTGCCGGTTTCTTCCGGCGGGGTTTCGCCGCCGCCGAGGAAGTAATCGGCAATTTTGCGCTCAACCGGGCTGAATTCTTGCAGGTGCGCTTCGATGTAGGGGCGGGCGTTTTTGCTGAAGACGATCACCGCAGTGTTTCCAGGCGGATTTTGAAGACGGCCTTGTGCAGGGTCTCGCTTTGCGCTTCAACGATGAGGCCGGTCTGGTGCGCGTCTTCGGGGTAGAATACTGCCAGATAGCCCGGTTCGAGCAGGAGACTGCTGCGCGCGTGGGCGCTGTCAATCGCCTGGTAGTCGCGGTCGGCGTGGTATTCGCCCGCCGCGCAGTCGGCAAGGAAGGCCTGGCGCACCCATTCGCGCCCGTCAAGGACGAGGTGGACGTCAATGTAGTCGCGGTGCGCTTCCCAGATGCGCGCGTCGGCCTCGGCGGTTGGGTAGTGGAAGATGTTGACGTAAAAGTCGTCGCCGTCTATCGGATATTGTTTGTCCGCCCAGGTTGTCAGGTCTTTGCCGGCAAGCCAGCGGCAGACTTTTTCCGCGGCGGGTGAGCGGTAGCTCGTGGCGTGGTCAAGCGAGAGGAGTTCCATGTTTTTATCCCATGATGAGGTTGGGCAGGAAGGTGACGATGCCCGGGAAAAGAGTGATGAGCAGCAAGCAGAGCGCGATGGGGATGATGAAGGGGATGACGCCGCGGGTAACGGTGCTGACGCTCATGTTGCCCACGCGGGCGACGACGAAGAGCGCCATGCCCATCGGCGGGGTGAGGATGCCGATCATCATGTTAAGTGTAGTCATCACGCCGAAGAAGACAAGGTCGATGTTGAACTGCTGGGCGATGGGGATGAGCATCGGCAGCACGAGGAATTGCAGCGCCAGCGCGTCGATAAACATGCCGAGGAACAGGAGCAGCAGGTTAATCATCAGCAGCACCATCAAGGTATTGTCGGCAAAGGTCATGAAGCCGCTTGCGACCTGCATCGCCACCCGTTCGCGGGCAATCATGTCGCCGAAGAAGGTGACGGTCATCACCATCAGAACCGTTACCCCGGTAATCGCCATCGCTTCCACGCAGCAGGTGAACAGTCCGGCGGGGGTGAGTTCGCGATAGACGAACATGCCGAGGATGATGGAATACAGGGCGGCGATGACGGCGGCTTCCGTCGGGGTGAAGGCGCCGGAGAAGATGCCGCCGATGATGAGTATCGGCGTCAGCAGCGGCCAAAACGCCTGTTTGAACGCCCGTCTGCGTTCGGCGGCGGACGTTTTCGGCGCTTTGCCATAGCCGCGTTTTTTACAAACAATGGTGTTCATCACCATCAGCAAAATGGTGAGCAGCACGCCGGGGACGAAACCGGCGAGGAAGAGCTTGGCGATGGAAACATCGGCAATGACACCGTAAATAATCATCGCGATACTCGGCGGCACCAGCGGGCCGATGATGCAGGAGGCTGCGGTAATGCCGCCGCAGAGGTCGTCTTCATAACCGGCGTCGCGCATCGCCTTGATTTCCAGCTGCCCCAGACCGCCCGCATCGGCCAATGCCGAGCCGGACATCCCGGAGAAAATCAGACTGGCGGCGATATTCACATGCCCCATGCCGCCGGTGTAATGCCCCAACATGGCAAGGGCGAAATTGAAAATGCGGGTAGTGATACCGGCGCTATTCATCAAAATGCCGGTAAGGATGAAAAACGGCACGCTCAACAGGCCGAAACTATTAACGCTATCGACCAATTTGGTCGCGGCAAAATTACCGGTACCCCAGCGGGTCATAGAAAAGAACAATACGGCGGCGATAAAAAGCGACCAGCCCACCGGCACCCCGGCAAACATAATAACCAGCCAGATAATCAGCGCGACATAAACCGAGCTTTTGCCGAATTTGACATACTCACTAATGCGCAGCGCGTTGAACCAGGAAGGCTCGATGAAAGCCACCAAAAGCACCGCCGCGGCCAAAACCATATAAACCCAAACGGGAATGCGGCTGTCGCCCTTGCGGTAATTCTCCTGCTGTGCCTGCAAGAAACGGAAGAACATCAAGACGGCACAAACCGGCAGGGAAAGATAAAGCCATTTATTGGAAATGCCGAGAGAAACCAGCTGGTCAGAAGCCTTGGTGAAAACGGTGACGCCATAATAAAACAGGAGCAAGATGGCGCTGAAAATAATCAATTGCGCCAGACTGAAAACCCAGACCCGTAATGTGGCGGGCAAATGACTGGTAATGAAATCAATCAGCACATGCTGCTGACTGCGGATGCCGATAGAAACACCGAGCATCCCGACATAAACGAAAAGCAGGCGAGCTGCTTCTTCCGACCAAATGAGCGGGTGATGCAATACTTGGCGAAAGAAAATTTGCGCGACCAGAATGACGAATATCAGCAGGAATAAGCTGCCGCCAACCCATTCTTCCAATTTATTCAAAACTTTCATGCTTCCCTCCGCGTTGCCGTTTGCCGTCTGCCGCAGCAGACGGCCGATGAAAAGGGCGGCGGCGGAATGCGGCCGCCCGCTGTCATTTCATTTAAGGATTAAGCGCTTCAATTTCGGCAATGGCAGCCTTGCTGGCCTCGCCGTTTTTCTGGATAAATTCTGCGTAATAAGGCTGCATAGCTTCCTTAAACGCGGCAAGGTCGGGGCGGGTAACGGTGACGCCCTGCTTTTCAAAAAAGCCGATAAGCTCCGCTTCGCCGTCCTGGAATAGTTTGCTGTGATATTTCGCCGCATCTTCTGCCGCATCGCGAACTACTTTTTGCAAATCTTCCGGCAGCGACGCCAGGGTTTCATTGCTGACCAGATAGAGTTGGTCATTGAGAATATGGTTGGTCAGGGCAAGATATTTCTGCACTTCGTAGAATTTCTGTGCCTGAATGGTGGGCAGCGGGTTTTCCTGGCCATCCACGGAATTGGTTTGTAGTGCCAGATATACTTCCGAAAAAGCCATCGGGGTAGGGGCGGCACCGACATATTTGGCATAGGCGAGGTTGGTCGCCGCGTTCGGCACGCGCAGTTTCAGCCCTTTCATGTCGCCGATATTGTTAATCGCGCGGTTGGATGTGGTTTGGCGGGTGCCGTTATAGGCTTGGGCGAGAATGGTGATGCCTTTTTCGTCGTGGATTTTCTTGATTAAATCCTTGCCGAAAGTGGTATCAAACAGCGCTTTTTGTGCGGTGGGGAAATCCTTGATCATATAAGGCAGCGCATAGACTTCCGCCAGCGGGTAATAAATCTGGAAGCGTGCGCTTTCGGCAAAAGTGAAATCAAGTGCGCCGCCGCCGACTTGATCCATCATCGAGCGGTCATCGCCCAATTGTCCGTTCGGATACAGGGCAATTTCGATTTTGCCGCCGGATTTTTCTTTTACCGTATTGGCGAAATGTTCCGCCGCCTTGTATTCGTTGGACGTGGTCCCGGCATTCATGCCAAACGTCAATTCATATTCGGCAGCTACCGCATGAGTGGCAAGGGCAGCGATTGCGGCAGCAAGCAGGGTTTTGCGGATAGTCATGGCAGTATCTCCATTAGCTAGGGTTAGAAATAACGGGCATAAATTTCACGGGCGCGGGCGATTTGTGCCGGCGTCGCAGAAGCCATCGGTTTGCGCGAGAGGAAGGGGCCGGAATCGCAACCGCAAAGCACCAACAGTTGTTTCAGCGTCGGATACAGTCCGTTCGCCAGAATATCGGCGATGAGGTTATTGCTTTCCTGCTGCATTTTTAAGGCTTCCGCGTAATTTCCGGCGGCTGCGAGGTCGATGATTTGCCGGGCGCGGATGCCATTGACGTTGTAAGTCGAGCCGATAGCGCCATCCACGCGATTAACCAATGCCGGCAGCAGCATTTCATCGAAGCCGGAATAAATCAGGTGATCGGGATAGGCGCTGCGCAGGCGCTCTAGCAGATAGAAATCGGCCGCGGTGAATTTGACGCCGACGATTTTCGGATTGGCAAAGAGCTCGCCGAATTGCGACAGGCCGATGTCCATGCCGGTCAGGAAAGGAATGGAGTAAACAATCATGCGGTTATCAACCGCGGCGACGATGTCGAAATAATATTGTTTGACTTCCTCGAAAGAGAATTTGTAATAAAACGGGGTGACGGCAGAAATGGCCTGATAGCCCAAACCGGTGGCGTATTGTCCCAATTCAATGGCTTCGTAAAGGTTGGGGCTGCCGATTTGCGCGATGAGTGCGCCTTTATCCCCCGCTTCGTCTTTGACGATAGCGAAGATTTCTTTTTTGCTGGCGGTATCGAGCATGAAATTCTCGCCGGTCGAGCCGCCGACGTACAAGCCGTCCACCTGCATTTTGTCCAGATTGTGGCGCACGATTTGGCGCAGCCCTTTTTCGTTGATTTTGCCTTCTGCGGTAAAAGGTACCAGCAGCGCGGAAATCAAACCTTTGATATCGTGATGTGTAGAAGACATGGGTTTTCTCCGGTTATGGTTTGGTCGCTTGCACGAATTGCTCGGTAATCCACTTCGGGCGGGTAATCGCCGAGCCGACTACGACGCTGTAAACCCCCAGTGCCAGCACACGCCGCACTTTTTCCGGGGTATTGATGTTGCCCTCGGCGATAATCGGCCGCTTGACGGACGCGAGCGCGGCGCGAATCAGGGCGAAATCGTCGTGTTCGATGCGCGCGCCGCGGGTCGCGGGGGTGTAGCCGACCAGCGTCGTGCCGATGAAATCAAAGCCGAGGGCGTCGGCGTGTTGCATTTCGGCGAGGCTGGCGCAGTCGGCCATCAGCAAGACTTCAGGATAGGCGGCACGGATGGCGGCGACGAATGCCGCGAGCGTTTGCCCGCCCGGACGCGGCGCATCGCGGGCGTCTATGGCGATGATTTCCGGGGCGACGGTCATCAGTTCGTCCACCTCGCGCATGGTGGCGGTGATGAACACTTCGCTGTCGGGGTAATCGCGTTTGATGATGCCAATAATCGGCAGGTTGACGTTTTCACGGATGGCGCGGATATCTTCCGCCGAATTGGCGCGGATGCCTGCCGCACCGCCCTGGGCAGCGGCGAGCGCCATCCGCCCCATGATGAAAGATGAATGCAGCGGTTCGTCGGCGAGTGCCTGGCAGGAAACGATCAATCCGCCTTGCAGGTTCGCCGGTAACGCGCGGGTTGCAGTTTGAGTCATGAATCATTCCTTGGTAGCGGGATGTTGGATGAAGTATAGGTCGTCTTGAAATAAATTTCAAACGGCATTATGCTTCTGGGCAACAAATTTCATAACCAACCCGCGGGAGTTTGAAAAATGACGCTAAAACAATCGTTAACCGCTTCTCTCTTGGCCGTGCTGGCACTCTCTGCGACGGGCAAAACGTATCCCGATTTGCCGGTCGCGCTTGCCGACGGCGGTGGTGCGCTGATTGGCGACACCGCTTATGTCGGTCTCGGCAGCGCTGAAGACGGCTTTTTTGCCCTTGATCTGAAGACACCGCAGGCGACGTGGCAAGCCCTGCCGCCCTTCCCCGGCGGGGCGCGCAGTCAGCCGGTGGTCGCCGCGCTGGACGGCAAGCTCTATGTCTTCGGCGGTTTGCAGAAGGACGCGGCGGGGGTGCTGCAACTGGTCAACGACGCCCATGTTTATGACCCGGCGCAGAAAACCTGGCAGAAACTGCCGACGCGCGCGCCTTTGGGGCTGGTTGGTGCCGCCGCTTTCACCCACGGCGGGCGGATTTATGTCGTTGGCGGTAGCAACCTGTCGATTTTTAACGGCTATTTTCAGGATTACAGCGCCGCCGGTGATGATGAGGCGGGCAAGCAGGCGGTGATGCGCGCCTATTTTGACCAGCCCGCGCCGGATTATTTTTTCAACACCACCCTTTTTAGCTATGAGCCGCAGGGCAACCGCTGGCACAACGAAGGGCTGCTGCCGTTTTCCGGCCGCGCCGGTGCGGCGGTGAGCGTGCATGGCGATACGGTGATGGTTGCCAACGGCGAGATTAAACCCGGTCTGCGCACCGATGCGGTCGCGCAAGGCACATTTGATGCCCAGGGGCGTTTGCAATGGCAGACGCTGCCGCCGCTGATTGCGGCAGAATCCGGCGCGCGTCAGGAAGGACTGGCGGGGGCGTACAGCGGCTTTAGCGGCAACTATTACCTGCTCGCCGGTGGCGCCAATTTCCCCGGCGCGGCACAGCGCTACGACGAAGGCCATCTCTATGCGCATGAGGGCTTGAGCAAGGTAACGCATGCGACGGTTTACGCGCTGCACGACGGTGTCTGGCAGGTCGCCAGCGCCCTGCCGCAGCCCGCCGCTTACGGGGTAACGCTGCCGTATCAGGGCAAACTGCTGCTCCTTGGCGGCAAGGACAATCAGGGCGCCAGCCCGCGGGTCGATGTCCTCTCTTACGACGGCAAAACGCTGCACCTGGATTGAGCGGCTCAGCGTGGTATGACGCGGCGGAAGCGGAGGCTTCCGCCGTTTTTTTCTGTCTGGCGTTGCCGCAGCCACCATAGAACGAAAAGTTATAGGCGCAGAAAAAAGCGTTCTTTGTCGGGCGGCAGGGCGCTGCCTACAATGCGCGCCTTTCATTCCCTGCTGGAGACCCCCCATGAAAAAATGGCTACTCGCTACCCTCGCCCTGGCTTTCACCCACGCCTACGCGGCGGACTCGCTGCTGGAGCGCATCAACGCGCACGGCACCGTCACCATCGGCACGGAAGGCACTTACGCGCCGTTCACCTATCACGACGAGAGCGGCAAGCTCACCGGTTATGATGTGGAAGTCGCGCGCGCCGTTGCCGACAAGCTCGGTTTCAAGGTCGATTTCAAGGAAACAGCGTGGGATGCGATGCTCGCCGGGCTCAAGGCGGAACGCTTTGATTTGGTAGCCAATCAGGTGGCGCTGACCACGCCGGAGCGGCGCGCCACGTTCGACAAGTCCGCCGAGTACAGCTATTCCGGGCCGATGGCGGTCAGCCGCGCCGATGACACGCGCATTCAGGCGCTCGCCGACGTCAAAGGGCTGAAATCGGCGCAGACGCTGTCCAGCAACTACGGCGAGATGGCAAAAGCGGCGGGCGCGGAAATCGTGCCGGTCGATGGACTGGCGCAGGCGCTGATTTTGGTGCAGCAAAAACGCGCCGATTTCACGTTCAATGATTCGCTCGCCCTGCTCGATTATCTGAAGAAGACGCCGGATTCCGGGCTGCGCGTCGCCTGGCGCGCGGACGCGGCGGAAAAAGTCGGCGCCGGATTTGTCGCCAACAAGGGCAACGACGAAGCGCTCGCCAAAATCAGCGCGGCGGTGGAAGAACTGCGCGCCGACGGCACACTGAAGAAACTCGGCGAACAGTTCTTTGGCGAGGATGTGAGCGCGAAATAAGCGCGCCAGTGACGCCCGAACATTTACATACACCATGAGCGCTCAGGTGTATGTAAATGCCCCATTACCTTTCATCCCAAGGAACCCACCCATGCTCAAATCCCTCCTCCTCGCCGCGCTTGCGGCCGTTTCTTTCACCGCCCACGCCGCCGAATCGCTTTTGGCGCGCATCAACAACCACGGCACCATCGTCGTCGCCACCGACGGCGCCTATCCGCCGTTTAACTACCACGACGCGAGCGGCAAGCTCACCGGTTACGACATCGAAGTCACCCGCGCCATCGCCGAAAAGCTCGGCATAACCGTTGATTTTCAGGAAACGCTGTGGGACGGCATGCTCGCCGGATTGAAATCCGGGCGCTTTGATGCGGTCGCCAACCAGGTGACGCTCGGCACGCCGGAGCGTCGCGCCGCCTTTGCCGGAGCGATTCCTTACAGCTGGACGGGTGCGATGGTGCTGACCCGCAAAGATGACGACCGCGTGCATGACATCGCCGACCTCAAGGGGCTGAAAGCGGGGCAAACGCTGAACAGCAACCATGCGCAGCGCGCCGAAGCGGCGGGCGCGGTACTGGTGCCGGTGGAAAGTCTGCCGCAGGCGCTGACGCTGGTGCAGCAGGGGCGCGCCGATTTGACCCTGCACGACTCCCTCTCCATGCTCGATTACCTGAAACGCACGCCGGATTCCGGGCTGAAAGTCGCCTGGGAAGCGCCGCGCGCGGAATGGGAGCCGAGCGGACTGGTCGTTGCCAAAGAAAACGAAGCGGCGCTGGCGCCGATTGACGCCGCGCTAAAAGAGTTACAGGCGGACGGCACCCTGAAGCGCCTGAGCGAACAATTTTTCGGAGCCGACGTCAGTGTCCGCGACGTCCGCTAACCGCTACCGCTCCTGGATACTTGCCGCGCTCGCCGTCGCCGTACTGGCAGCGGGCGTCTTTATCATCGGCTGGCGCGAACTCATCGGCAGCCTGCCGTTTATGAGCGAGGCGCGGGTCACGCTGGTCGGCAACGCCTTCCGCCCGATGCTGATTGCCGCCGTGCTCTATTCCATCCCGCTCGCCGTCGTCGCCTTCATCATCGGCCTCATCATCGCGCTACTGGTCGCGCTGGTGCGGGTCGTGCCGGCGACGGGCATCGCCCACCGCCTGCTGCTGGCCGTGGTGCATGCCTACGTCTCCGCCATCCGCGGCACGCCGATGCTGGTACAACTGATGATCGTCTTCTACGGTCTGCCCGCGGTGGGCATCACCCTCGACCCGCTGCCGACCGCCATCATCGGCTTCTCGCTCAACGTCGGCGCCTACGCCTCCGAAACCGTGCGCGCCGCCATCCTCTCCGTGCCGCGCGGCCAATGGGAAGCGGGCTTCACCATCGGCATGACCTACCTGCAAACCTTCCGCCGCATCATCCTGCCGCAGGCGCTGCGCGTCTCCGTGCCGCCCTTGTCCAACAGCTTCATCGGTCTCTTCAAAGAAACCTCGCTCGCCTCGACCGTCACCATCACCGAACTGTTCCGCGCCGCACAACAAATCGCCAACGCCAGCTACGACTTCCTGCCGGTCTATATCGAAGCGGCGCTGGTTTACTGGATCTTCTGCTTCGGCCTCTCGCTGGCGCAAAGCCGCCTGGAGCGCCGCCTCGACCGCTACATCGCCAAATAACATGCTCACCATCCGCAACATCCACAAAACCTTCGGCGACCACACCATCCTGCACGGCATCGACCTGGACATCGCCAAAGGCAGCGTCGTCGTCATCCTCGGCCCCTCCGGCAGTGGCAAAACCACCTTCCTCCGCTGCCTGAACGCGCTGGAAATGCCGGAAGCGGGGACGATAACCTTCGACGGCGCAGCCCCCCTTGCCATTGACTTCGCGCGCAAACCGGGCAAAAAAGATATCCTCGCCCTGCGCCGCAAATCCGGCATGGTCTTCCAGCACTACAACCTCTTTCCGCACAAAACCGCGCGGGAAAACATCATGGAAGGGCCGGTCATCGTCCAGGGCAGAAGCGTGAACGAAGCGCGCGACGACGCCCAATACCTGCTGGAAAAAGTCGGCCTCGCCGACAGAGGCGAACATTACCCCTGGCAACTCTCCGGCGGCCAACAACAGCGCGTCGGCATCGCCCGCGCGCTCGCCATCCGCCCCGAGTTGATGCTCTTTGACGAACCCACCTCGGCGCTCGACCCCGAGCTGGTGCAAGAAGTGCTGAACACCATCAAGGAGCTGGCGGCGGAAGGCTGGACGATGATCGTCGTCACCCACGAAGTCAAATTCGCGCTGGAAGTGGCGGACGTGGTGGTGATGATGGACGGCGGCGTCATCGTCGAGCAGGGCAAACCGGACGACCTCTTCCACCGCCCGCAGCACGAACGCACGCGGCGCTTCCTGCAACAAATCCGGGCGGAGTAGGGCGATAAACGTTGTGCGCTAAGACGCACCTAGGGGCGGTTGAAATCCGCCGCAAAAAAAGCCCGCATGATGCGGGCTTTGCTTTGGATGCGTAGGGTGGGGCTTGCCCCACCGGGATGCGTGGCGTCAGCCTTTCGCCTTGTCCGCGACTTTCGCTTTCACTGGCACGGCGTAGTTATAAGCGACCAGCGCGGCGACGATGCCAATTACCAGCGCGGTGATGGCAAAGCGTCCGGCATGGCTGCCGAGCCAGCCAAGCGCAATGCCGACCACGCCGAAGTCGGCGTCGGAGAAGGTGGTGTTGGCAAAGCCGAGGTCGCCCAGCACCGGCAGCAGCCACACCGGCAGGAAGGTGATGAGGATGCCGTGCAGGAAGGCGCCCACCACCGCGCCGAGGCGGCCGCCGACGGCGTTGCCGAACACGCCTGCGGTCGCGCCGCAGAAGAAGTGCGGCACCACGCCGGGCAGAATCAGCACCCAGTTCAGTTTGCCGAGGATAAAGAGGCCGACGAGGCCACCGGCGAAGCTGGCGAGGAAGCCGACCAGCACCGCATTCGGCGCATAGGGGAAGACGATGGGGCAATCGAGCGCCGGGCGCGCGTTCGGCACCAGTTTTTGCGAGAAGCCGGTGAAGGCGGGGACGATTTCGGCGAGGATGAGGCGCACGCCTTGCAGGATGATGAACACGCCCGCGGCGAAGGTAATCGCCTGGATGACCGCCCAGACAAGGTAGTTCTGCCCTTTGCTGTATTGGCCTTGCACGAAGTCCTGCCCGGCGGCGATGACCAGCACGAGGTAGATGACCATCATGGTGAGCGCAATGGAAACGGAGCTGTCGCGCAGGAAGCCGAGGTTTTTCGGCAGGTTCATTTCTTCGGTGGAGCGCGATTTGCCGCGCAGGCCGCGCCCGACCAGCCCCGCCAGCACGTAGCCGACCGTGCCGAAATGGCCGAAGCCGACTTCGTCGCTGCCGGTGATGTCGCGCATGAAGGGCTGGGCGATGAACGGGAAAAATGCCATGACCAAGCCGAGACTGAGCGAGCCGACCAGCACCAGATGCGCACCTTCAAAACCGGCGACGACGAGGATGACCGCAATCATGCACGCCATATAGAACGTGTGGTGGCCGGTGAGGAAAATGAATTTGAGGCGGGTGAAGCGGGCGATGGCGATGTTTGCCACCATGCCAAACGCCATGATGAGCGCGGTCGCCGTGCCGTATTTCTCCAGCGCGGTGGAGACGATGGCTTCGTTGTTCGGCACCACGCCCTGCACGTTGAACGCCTGCTGGAAAATGTCGCCGAGCGGGTTGAGCGAGCCGAGCAGCACGCCCGCGCCGCCGCCCAAAACGATGAAGCCGAGGATGGTCTTGATGGTGCCCTTGATGATATCGGCGACGGGCTTTTTCTGCGCAATCAGACCGATGAGGGCGATGATGCCGACCAGCACGGACGGCACCTTGAGAATATCGACGATGAAGTCGAGCAGCGCTTTCATGAGTCGCTCCTAGTCGCGGTGGAAGTAAACCGCCAGCTTGCGCTCAAATTCGTCGGCGCTGACGAGATTGTTGATGACGATGACCTTGCTGCGCTCAATGCTGGAGCTATCGACAATGTCCGCGCCCATCACGAACAGGTCGGCATCGCCGGAGGCGGTGACGGAGAGGTCGGAGTGGGCGACTTCCGCTTCAATTCCTAATTTGGCCAGCGCCTTCTTGATGTTCATCTCCATCAAAAAGCTGCTGCCGAGACCGTGAGCGCATACTGCCATGATTTTCATAGTGTTCTCCCGTTTGCGTTTAAGAAATCAGAAGGGCGCGGCCAGCGCGGCGATGGCTGGCGCGTCTTTGGCGGCGCGGATGGCGGCGAGCGTGGCGGCGTTGTCCAACAACTCGGCTAGCGCGGCGAGCATCGACAAGTGCGCCTTGTGGTCGGTCGCGCAGAACATCCACACCAAATCCACCGGATCATTTTCCGTACTGTGAAAAGCGACCGGCTGCTCCAGCACCAGCAGCGCCAGACCTTGACGCAGCGCGCCGTCTTCCGGGCGGGCGTGGGCGAGGGCAATCTGCGGCGCCAGCACATAATACGGGCCGATTTTCTCATGCGTGGCGATGATGGCGTCCACATACGCGGGCGTGATAAAACCGCCAGCGCGCAGCGGCGCCGCGCAAAGGCGCAACGCGGCTTGCCAATCGGCGACCTGTGCCACGCGCTGAATATGCGCCGCGGGCAGGTAATTTGCGAGCATTTTGTGTTCCTGATGTGTGGATTTATGAATATCATAGCGGAAAAAACCCCGTACCTGCGGGGTTTTTTGAGCATTGGCGGGGCGAAAGGCGGTTTACATATACGGAAGCGGGATAAAGATGATTCAACATTCTGCCTCTCACGATGACCGCCATAGGTCGCACTTTGGCGCACCGCGCATCCATCGCGGGCGTATTTAGGCGGGAGCCATCCGCGGATGCGGGGGAAATGGTGGGGCAAGCCCCACCCTACGTTTAGAAGAAAGGTCGGCACAATGGCCTAACCGCCCGTATTTTTCTCCGTGGGTTGTGAAAGTGGTATAAGAAAAAGCCCGACGGGTGTCGGGCTGGAAGCGGGTGGCGGTTTATTTTTCGCGGAAAATGATGCGGCCTTTGGAGAGGTCGTACGGCGTCATTTCGACTTTCACTTTGTCGCCGGTGAGGATGCGGATGTAGTGTTTGCGCATCCGCCCGGAGATGTGGGCGTTAATCATGTGGCCGTTTTCCAGCTCGACGCGGAAGGTGGTGTTCGGGAGTGTTTCCACCACGGTGCCGATCATTTCGATGTTTTCTTCTTTGGACATAGTTACCTGTATGGAGGGGAAAAAACGCGCGGATTGTAGCAAGTTGGCGGGGCAATTACAAAGCGCGCCGCGCGGTTATCGCGCCCGCCGCTGCCGGAAACGTGTTAATCTTTAGCGATTCTTTCACACAGGAGCAACACATGAGCACAGAAAAACACACTGCTTTGTATGGCTGGCATGTCGCCCGTGGCGCGAAAATCGTTCCTTTCGCCGGTTATGCCATGCCGGTGCAGTACGAGGACGGCATCGTCAAGGAGCATCTTTGGACGCGCGAGCACGCCGGTTTGTTTGATGTTTCGCACATGGGGCAGGTGCTGGTGCACGGCGCGGATGTCGCCGCGAGTCTGGAGCGTCTTTTGCCCGTGGATTTGCAGGGGCTTGCGGTCGGCCAGCAGCGCTATGCGCTTTTGATGAACGCCCAGGGCGGGATTGATGATGATTTGATGCTGACGCGGCGCGCGGAGGATTTTTATGTGGTCGTCAATGCCGCCTGCAAGGACGCCGATTTTGCCAAGCTGCGCGCGGGGCTGCCGGATTGTGAGGTTTCTTGGTGGCAGGCGCGCTCGCTGCTTGCACTGCAAGGGCCGGAGGCGGTGGAGGTGCTGGCGGCGATTGAGCCAGCGGTGCGCGATTTGACTTTTATGCACGGTGGCGAGTTCACCCTGCTCGGTATTCCGTGCTGGGTCAGCCGCAGCGGCTATACCGGCGAGGATGGCTATGAGATTTCCGTGCCGGATGACCGCGCCGCGGTGCTGGCTGATTTGCTTTGCAAAGACCCGCGCGTCAAGCCGGTCGGCCTCGGCGCGCGCGACAGTCTGCGTCTGGAAGCGGGGCTGTGCCTCTATGGCAACGATATTGATGCGACCACCACGCCGATTGAAGCCAGTCTCATCTGGGCGATTCAGAAGGTGCGCCGTCCGGGTGGCGAGCGTGCGGGCGGCTATCCGGGCGCGGATGTTGTCGGCGAGCAGATTGAAAATGGCGCGCCGCGCAAGCGCGTCGGCCTTGCCATTGACGGCCGCGCACCGGTGCGCGCCCACACCGAGTTGTATTTGGGCGCGGAGAAAGTCGGCGAGGTGACGAGCGGCGGTTTCGGCGCGACGCTGAATGCGCCGATTGCGATGGGTTATGTGCAGGCCGCGCACGCCGCCGTCGGCACGAAATTGGTCGCCAAAGTACGCGGCAAGGATGTGGCGGTGGAGGTTGTCGCCATGCCGTTTGTGAAGAAGGATTACAAGAAGTAACGGGCAGGGGCGGGGTAACCCGCCCTTTGTTTTTTCACGGTGGGGCAAGCCCCACCTTACGGATTGGCCCCGCTTCGGCGGGGTTCTTTGTTGTCTGCCGCCGTAGCTTGCGCAATTTTTGTCCATCCGTTTTTGTTAGACTGCGGTTATCGCTTGATAGGTAAAGGAAGTGCGTCATGGTTCGCGGTTTGGTTTTTGGGATGGGTTTGTTGTTGGCGGCGCTCGTGCAGGCGCAGGAGCAGGCGGCGCTCGCGGTTGAGGTCGCGCAGGCCGCGCGCGTCGCGCATGAGCGTTCGCTTGCCGCCGATGGTGTGGTGGTCGCGCGCGAGTTGGCGGCGGTCAATGCGCAGGTCGCCGGGGTGTCGCTCGCCCGGCTTGAGGCGGATATTGGCGATAGGGTGCAGGCGGGGCAGGTGTTGGCGCGTTTTGATGCGGCGTTGTTGCAGCAGGAGTTGGCGCAGGCGCAGGCGCAGGAGGCACGGGCGCAGGCAGCGCTTGCCCAGGCAAAGCGCAATGCGGCGCGGGCGGGCAAGTTGGTGCAGGAGCGCGCGGTGAGTGTCAGTGATTCGGAGCAGTTGGCGTCGGCGGTGCGCGAGGGGCAGGCGGCGCTCAATGGCGCGGTGGCTGCGCGCAAGTTGGCGCAGTTGCGGCTGGGTTATGCGGAGGTGCGTGCGCCGGTGGCCGGGGTGGTCGCGGCGCGTCCGGCAGAGGTCGGGATGACGGCGGGGGTGGGTTCGCCGCTGTTTGTGTTGCAGGTCGATGGCGCGCTGGAGTGGCAGGCGCAGGTGTCGCCGGAGGATGCGCAGCGGCTCAAGGTCGGCACGCCCGCGCGGGTGTTGGTGGGTGAGGTAGCGGTGCCGGGGCGGGTGCGGTTGTTCGCGCCGGTCGCGGATGCGCAGTCGCGGCGGGTGGTGGTGTTTGTCGCGCTGGAGCGGCATGCGGATTTGCGCGCCAATTTGTTGTTGCGCGGTCAGTTTTTGCTCGGCAAGGAGGAGGTGTGGGCGGTGCCGGTGTCGGCGCTGGTGCGCGAGGACGGGCAGGATTTTGTGGTGCTGGTCGAGGCGGGGAATCGTGTGCGGCGGCAGGCGCTGGTGCTGGGTGAGCGCCTCGGCGACCGTGTGGTGGTGCGCGACGGGCTGCCGGAGGGCGCGCGGTTTGTGTTGCGCAGCGGCAGTTTTTTGCAGGATGGTGATGTGGTGCGGGTGGTCGGGGAGTGATTGGTATGCATCTGGGCGCGCGATGTGTATGTAATGGTGCTCCGTCAGAAATGCTGCGCGTGACGCCAGTAACCCCACCCCGGGCTCCCCACGGGGGAGGGAGCGCATTGGTGAGCGGTTTGCGGTATTGCGTGTTCGTTAGAAGCGGTGGGGCAAGCCCCACCCTACGGGGTTTGTGCTGTTTAAGGGCGCGCCGTTTTTTTGTTGTGTGAGTGGGAAGGTTTTTCGATGAATGTTTCTGCCTGGTCTATTCGCAATCCGCTGGTAGCGGTGTTGTTGTTCATTTTGTTGTCGCTCGGTGGTTGGCATGGTTTTCATGCGATGCGGGTGCAGCAGTTTCCGGATATGGATTTTCCGGTGGTGGTGGTGTCGGTGGCGCTCACCGGCGCGTCGCCGCAGCAGTTGGAGTCGGATGTGGCGAAGAAGGTGGAGAGTCGTCTTGCGTCGCTCGACGGGGTGAAGAATGTTCGCAGTACGTTGCAGACCGGCTTGTCCACGACGGTGATTGAGTTCCGTCTGGAGAAGGATTTGCAGGAGGCGGTGGATGAGGTGCGCTCGGCGGTCGGCGAGATTCGCAGTGATTTGCCCGCCGATGCGCTGGATCCGGTGATTTCCAAGGTGGGGACGAGCGGGATGCCGCTGTTGACGTTTTCGGTGGCGGCGCAGGGGATGGATGCGTTGTCGTTGTCGTGGTTTGTGGATGATCGTTTGTCGCGCCGTCTGCTGGGGATTCCGGGGGTGGGCAGTGTCAGCCGTGTCGGCGGTTTGTCGCGTACGGTGGAGGTGCTGCCCGATCCGGTGCGTCTGAAGGCGCTTGGTTTGCCGATTAGCGCGGTGGCGGCGCAGGTGGCGGCATTGCAGCGCGATGTGTCTGGCGGTGAGGCGCAGATTGGCGGCGGCAAGCAGTCGGTGCGGGCGCTCGGTGCGCAGTCGCAGGCGGCGGATATTGCCGATTTGCGGGTGCAGTCGGCGGGTGGGGCGCAGCGGCTGGGGGATTTTGCCACGGTGCGCGATGGTGCGGCGGAGGCGGATTCGCATGCGCTGTTTGATGGCGAGACGGTGGTGGCGTTTGAGGTGGTGCGCAGCCGGGGCGCGAGCGAGGTCGGGGTGATGCACGCGATTGAGGCGGAGCTTGCGCGTGTTCAGGCGGATTTTCCGCAGTTCAGGATTACCAAGGTCTATGACCGCGCCACACCGGTCGAGGAGGATTATGAGAATTCGCTCGATATGTTGGTTGAGGGCGGGCTGCTGGCGGTGGTGGTGGTTTTTGTGTTTTTGCGGAATTGGCGGGCGACGCTGGTCGCCGCCGTGGCGCTGCCGCTGTCGGTGATTCCGGCGTTTTTGGTGATGTGGCTGCTGGGTTTTAGTTTGAACATTATTTCGCTGCTCGCGCTGTCTTTGGTGATTGGCGTGCTGGTCGATGATGCGATTGTGGAGATTGAGAATATCATCCGCCATTTGCGCGGCGGCAAGTCGCCGTATGAGGCGGCGATGGAGGCGGCGGACGAGATTGGTCTCGCGGTCATCGCCACGACGTTTACGCTGATTGCAGTTTTTTTGCCGACGGCGTTCATGAGTGGCGTCATCGGTCAGTTTTTCCGCCAGTTCGGCTGGACGGCGGCGATTGCGGTGTTTTTCTCGCTGGCCGTCGCCCGTCTGGTAACGCCAATGATGGCGGCTTATGTGCTGAAGGCGGAGTCGCGCGAGGTGGTGCGGCGCGACGGCGCCCTGATGCGCGCGTATCTTGCTTTTGTCGGCTTTACCCTGCGCTGGCGCTGGACGACGCTCGCTGTCACCATCGCGCTGTTTGTTTTTTCCCTGTCGCTCGCGCGGCATTTGCCCAGCACGTTCATGCCGGATGATGATATGAACCAGAGCCGCGTCAGCATCGAGCTGACGCCGGATGCGACGCTGGAAGACACGCTGGCGGTAAGCGAGGCGGCGCGGCGGGCGATTGCCGACGTGCCGGGCGTTGCCCACATCTTCAGCTCCGTCGGGCGGCTGGCGGGCGACATCGGCAGCAACGGCGGCAAAAGCCGGCACCGCGCCGACCTGGAACTCGTCCTCGCGCCGCGCGGCACCCGGCCGAGCAAAAGCGCGATTGAGCGCGAAATCGAGGCGCGGCTGAAAAACGTCGCCGGGGCGCGTTTTACCGTGGGGCTCAGTAACGGCGGCGCGCCGGGCTATATCGTCTCGCTCACCAGCGATAATCCGCAAATCCTCGATGAGACCGCGCAGGCGCTGATGCGCGATATCCGCGCCCTGCCCAACGCGGGCAGCGTGACCAGCACCAAGAGCCTCGCGCGCGAAGAGCTGCGCCTCTACCCCGACCCGCTGAAGATGGCCGACCGTGGCGTTACCACCCTGCAACTGGCGGACACCCTGCGCATCGCCACCCAAGGCGACTACGAACAGCGCCTCGCCAAACTCAATCTCGACAGCCGCCAACTGCCGGTCGTCGTCCGCCTGCCGGAAGCGGCGCGCGCCGATTTGGCGACGCTGGAAGATTTGACCATCGACGGCAAGACGCGCGTCGGCGACGTTGCCCGTCTCGCCTTCGCCGGTGGCCCTGCAACCATCACCCGCTACGAACGCGCGCGCGAAATCATGATCACCGTGCAAGTCGGGCGCGGCGCGCTGGGCGAACTCGCCGACGCCGTGCGCAATACCCCGACCATGCAAAATCTGCCGCCCGCGGTACGCGCCAACGACATCGGCCAGGCAGAAATGATGAAAGAACTGTTCAGCGGCTTCATCCTGGCGATGGGCGTCGGCATCTTCTGCATCTACGCCATCCTCGTGCTGCTCTTCCACCGCGTGCTGCAACCCTTCACCATCCTCATGGCGCTCCCGCTCTCCATTGGCGGCGCGTTTGCGGGGCTGCTCATCCTCGGCAGCAGCATCAGCATGTCGTCGATGATCGGCTTCATCATGCTAATGGGGATTGCCACCAAAAACTCCATCCTGCTGGTGGACTACGCCATCATCGCCGAACGCCGCGACGGCATGAACCGCTTTGACGCGCTGATTGACGCCTGCCACAAACGCGCCCGCCCCATCATCATGACCAGTATCGCCATGGGCGCGGGGATGACGCCGCTCCTGCTCGGCTGGGGCAGCGGCGACCCGACCTTCCCGCAGCCGATGGCGGCAGCGGTGGTGAGCGGACTCGTCACCTCGACACTGTTAAGCCTCGTCGTCATCCCGGTGGTTTACACCCTGATGGACGACCTGGGGCGCTTGCTGCGGCGGCGGAAAGCGTAGAGTGGGGCAAGACCCACCCTGCAAACGATGGCGTTCTGTCATTTTCATAACAAATACGCCCCCTCCCCCGTGGGGGAGGGTCGGGGTGGGGGTACAACCCAAAGACCTCCTTTACAAAACAACCTAAAGACCTCGTTTACATCCAACATTACGGTATCGCCCCCTCGGAGATACCCATGCCCTGGAGACAAACGAACGTCATGCAACAACGAGAAATGTTCATCAACGCCTGGCTCAGCCAGAAATACAGCAAAATCGCGCTCTGCCGCCAGTTTGGCATCAGCCGCGTGACTGGCGACAAATGGATTGTGCGCTTCAAACAGGGCGGTATGGCCGCCCTTGCCGACCATTCCAGCCGCCCGGCAGGCTGCCCACGCGCCACCGATGCCCGCCTGTGCGAGCTGCTCTGCGCCGCCAAGCGCGAGCATCCCAGCTGGGGCGCGAAAAAGCTGCTTGCCCTGCTGCGCCGCCGTGCGCCGCATGAGGCCTGGCCTGCCGACAGCACCGGTGACCTCATCCTCAAGCGCGCTGGCCTGGTCAAAGCGCGCAAGCCCCGGCGCGGCATCAGCGCCGATGCCAGCCCGTTTACCGCCGCCGATGCGCCCAACCAAAGCTGGAGCGTGGACTTCAAGGGGGATTTCGCCATGCGCGGCGGACGCTGCTTCCCGCTCACCGTCAGCGACAACTACAGCCGCAAACTGCTGTGTTGTCATGGACTTGCCAGTACTGCTTACGCAGGCGTCTGGCCGCAGTTCGAGCGGCTGTTTGCCGAAAACGGCATGCCCTGGAGCATCCTGAGCGACAACGGTACACCCTTTGCCACGCGCAGCCTGGGTGGATTGAGCCGCTTGTCCAAACAATTCATAGATTTGGGCATCCGGGTGGAGCGCACCAACCCGGGGCATCCCGAACAAAATGGCCGACACGAACGCATGCACCGCAGCCTGAAAGCATGGCTGGCAGGGGTGGACAGCGTGCGGGAGGAGCTTTCGACATTGCGGATGCGCCTCGACGCATTTATGAAAGAATACAACGAAAAACGCATGCATGAAGGGTTGGGTGGTGCGGTGCCATCGGCCCTGTACCGACCGTCGCCGCGCGCATACACCGGGCGCATCGTGCCATACGAATACGATAGCCAGGCGATCATCCGCAGCGTACGGCAAAGCGGGGAAATCAAATGGCGCGGACGGATGGTACATGCAAGCGCGCTGCTTGCGGGCGAGCGGATAGCGCTTCTGCCGTACGGCGACGGTGTGTGGGAAGTGCGCTACCGCTTTCATCCGCTTGGCTTTCTCAACGACCGGACGGGCAGGATTGAACCGCTGACACAGTGGCGCGAGATTGTCCGCCCGGAAACCCCTCGGTGTAAACAACGTGTTTAGGTTAAAGTGTAAACAAGGTCTGTGTTCTACCGGGGGCAGCAGATAATCCGCGCAGCGGCGCCATCCGCTAAATCCATTAGCCATTTATAGCAATCCCCCGAAAGCCTCATACGGCGTTGCATCTCCTCGCCGTACATGCGTACTGCCTTAGTCGATGCGCCTTGTCTGAGGCTTTCGGTGTATCGCTATACGGCGAATTGTCAAACCAAGTGCAACACCTCATCAAAATACACTTCATAAGGCGTCCTCCACTGCAAACATTTGCGCGGGCGGTTATTCAATGCCAGCACCGCCTTTTCAATGTAATCATCAGGATATTGCGCAATATCCTGATGCTTCGGAAAATATTCACGCAACAAGCCGTTGGTGTTCTCGTTCGTGCCGCGTTGCCACGGCTGGTACGGCGGCGGAATGTATATTTTTATCCCCAACGCCTCCGCCACCACCGCATGCCGCGCAAATTCCTTGCCCCGGTCTGGCGTGATGCTGTGTACCGTCTGCTCGCGCAAGGCTTCAATCATCGCCGCATTCACGCCGTCCGCCGTCTTCTTCTCCAGCCGAACGCACCGCAGATAGCGGCTTTTGCGGTCGACCAACGTCAGCAACACCGCACCACCCACCACGCCTGCAACGGTATCGGCTTCCCAATCGCCAAGTCGCTCCCGCGCCTGCGCCTCTGGCGGACGCTCCGACAGCGCATGCTTAACCGGGAAGTTATCACGTGTCGGCTCGCCCTTGCGCCGCCGCTTCTTGCCACGGTGGCGCAGCCTTTGCTTGCCGCTTATCACCCAGTCGGGGTCATTGAAACGCCCGGCGTAGATACCGCGGTAGATAGTGGCGTAGCTGATGGCGTGCGGGCGGCCTTCGTGGCGCAAGCGGTACTGAATCTGCTCCGGCGACCATTGCAGTTTCAGAAACCTCTCCTTGACCAGGGCAAAAAGTTCCGGGTCATCAAGTTTACGCTTGCGGCGGCAGAGCTTACGCCTGCTGTCGTATTTCTCCTGCGCCTTGCTGGCGTCGTAGTTTTCGCCAGCGCTATTGCGCTTCAGTTCGCGCAAGATGGTGCATCTGTGACCCTTCAACATGGTGGCAATAGCGGCGGGGCTATGACCTTGGTTGAACAAGGTCATTATGCAACCCCGCTCAATGGGCGTAATATGACTGTAGGCATCCATTTTCGGTCTCCTGCAATGTTTTGATGTTTTTTTGCAGTATCGCTTATGGATGTCTTTATTTGTAGCTGTTGCACTTGAATTGTAAATTCGCCACGGCGAATTGTCAAACCAAGTGCAACACCTCATCAAAATACACTTCATAAGGCGTCCTCCACTGCAAACATTTGCGCGGTCGGTTATTCAATGCCAGCACCGCCTTTTCAATGTAATCATCTGGATATTGCGCAATATCCTGATGCTTCGGAAAATATTCACGCAACAGGCCGTTGGTGTTCTCGTTTGTCCCGCGCTGCCACGGCTGGTACGGCGGCGGAATGTATATTTTTATCCCCAACGCCTCCGCCACCACCGCATGCCGCGCAAATTCCTTGCCCCGGTCCGGCGTGATGCTGTGTACCGTCTGCCCGCGCAAGGCTTCAATCATCGCCGCATTCACGCCGTCCGCCGTCTTCTTCTCCAGCCGGACGCACCGCAGATAGCGGCTTTTGCGGTCAACCAACGTCAGCAACACCGCACCACCCACCACGCCTGCAACGGTATCAGCTTCCCAGTCGCCCATGCGCTCCCGCGCCTGCGCCTCTGGCGGACGCGCCGACAGCGCATGCTCAACCGGGAAGTTATCACGTGTCGGCTCGCCCTTGCGCCGCCGCTTCTTGCCACGGTGGCGCAGCCTTTGCTTGCCACTTATCACCCAGTCGGGGTCATTGAAACGCCCGGCGTAGATACCGCGGTAGATAGTGGCGTAGCTGATGGCGTGCGGACGGCCTTCGTGGCGCAAGCGGTACTGAATCTGCTCCGGCGACCAGTGCAGTTTCAGAAACCTCTCCTTGACCAGGGCAAAAAGTTCCGGGTCATCAAGTTTACGCTTGCGGCGGCAGAGCTTACGCCTGCTGTCGTATTTCTCCTGCGCCTTGCTGGCGTCATAGTTTTCGCCATCGCTATTGCGCTTCAGTTCGCGCAAGATGGTGCATCTGTGGCGCTTCAACATGGTGGCAATAGCGGCAGGGCTATGACCTTGGTTGAACAAGGTCATTATGCAACCCCGCTCAATGGGCGTAATATGACGGTAGGCATCCATTTTCGGTCTCCTGCAATGTTTTGATGTTTTTTGCAGTATCGCTTATGGATGTCTTTTTTGTAGCTGTTGCACTTGAATTGTAAATTCGCCACATACACATCGAGCGCTCAGGTGTATGTATAAATAAGCGCCTGCCCCCACGAGCTATCCCATGAAAAAAACACGCCGAACCACCGCAGACACCCCGCGCGCCAGCCGCGAACCATCCATGAAATGGATTGCGGGCGCCATCTACACCATCGTGTTTACCGTCGCGGCGCTACTGGGCATCGCCCAGCGGCTGGCATGGACGCACGGCGGCGGTATCGAAGCGGAAGTGCGCGGCAACGGCATCGCCCGCCAGGTCGCATGCACACGCGACGGCGCCTCATTAGGAACCGGCTGGACGTGCCGCGCCGAAGACATCACCTGGGAAAACCGCGGCAAACTGCCCGACCGCGTCCTCCCGCAAAAGCACCATACACCGTGCTGGCGACTGGCGACCTGAGCGGACGCGAATTCCCCGTCACCAGCCACCTGCCGATGGGCTGGCAGACCGCTGGCAGCCTGCGTTCCCCGCAGCCCAAAGAAATCCTTCTCGCCCCCGAGCACCCGGTCGGCGCGTACGGCTGGTGGACGGCGCAAGTATTCCTCCAGCCGCTTGTCATCGCGCTGCTGATTACCCTCATCGCGGTCATCTTGATCCGCCGCGATAAGTAGCGCACCGGATGCTTATCGACCCGACAGAATGTGTGCAAAAAAGCCCGCTGATGCGGGCTTTGAATTGAGTCTTTCAGAAATACGGCGAGCTGTGGCAGGGTTGCAGAATGGTGACCGGTCGGCCGTGTTGATAGACCTGCCGTTCGACGTAACAGGGTTCGTCGCCATAGCCGCGGCGGTAACCGCCGGGGCGGTAGTAGTTCGAGGGCGGGTTGCTGTTGATGTGGATATTGACGCTGTCGTTCCAGATGGCGACGTCGCCTTGCGGCGCGCTCACGCCGCGTTCGTGCCAGTAGCCGCTGGTGTCGCTTCTGATGCTGTTGCCCGCCATGCCGTAGGTGACGGTGCTGCTTTCGTGGTAGTCGCCGAAGTAGTCGCTCTGGGCACAGCCGCCAAGGGCAAGCAGGGCGGCGAGAAAGAGGGGTTTCATGGCGGGGGACCTCGGTGGTTGGGCGTGAAATATAAAGGATGCCCGGGGGAGAGCGGAACGATGCGGCACACGAAAGGGGTGTTTTGCGGGTAACGTTCGCCCCGATCCTTCTCCCGAAAGGCGCTGCTTCAGGACTGTTTCAGCGCATAAATGCCCGGCAGGTGGCGCAGGTAGCCGTGGTAGTCCATGCCGCAGCCGTAGATGTAGCGGTCTTCCACTTCGCTGCCGACGAAGTCCGGCGCGTAACCCGCGACTTTGCGGTCGTGTTTTTTGTTGAGCAGTACCGCGCTGCGCAGGCTCTGCGGGTTCTGCGCCTTGAGCTCGTCAATGATAGCCTTGATGGTGATGCCTTCGTCGAAGATGTCGTCAATGAGCAGGATGTGTTCGCCCGCAATCGGCGCGGTCGGCCGCATTTTCCAGACGAGGTCGTTGCTCGCCGCGTTGTCGCGGTAGCGCGTGGCGTGCAGGTAGTCCATGCGGTGGAAGAAGGAAAGGCGCGTCAGCAGTTGTCCGGCGGGGATGAGACCGCCGTTCATGACGACGAGGATGAGCGGGTTCAATCCGGCGTAGTGCAGGTTCAGCTGGGCGGCGAGGTGGTCGTAGGCGGCGTTGATGCGGCCGCTGTCGATCAGGCATTCGCTGTTGCGCAGGACGGTTTCGAGTTCTTGGTTGGTGAGGGTTTTCATGGTTAGTAGCTCAGGGTTTTGACGTTGGTGTTCATGATTTCGCCGACGATGTAGCCACCGCTGACGACTTCACTGACTTCGGCAATGAGGTTGTCGCCCCATTTTTGTACGACGAATTTGCTCGCTTTGATAACGACGCCGCTCTGGTAGGCTTCTTTGAGCAGGTCGTAGAGGGTTTCGCCCGCCTTGCGCCCCGACTCGATTTTGTCCGCAACGCCGCGGATGGCGAGTTCGCCCGCACGCCCGGCGAGGATGATTTCGGCGCTGTAGTCCATTGAGGCGGCGATGGTCGCGTGGTACACGGGTTCGAGGACTTCCGCGTTGTTCTGCGGGTTGCTGTTCAATATGATGATGACGAGTTTTTCGGCCATGGTTGCTCCGGGTTGGCGCGCATTATAGAAGTTGCGCCGCGTGCGCTTGCAGTTTTTCCTGCGCCGCGCGGTAGGCGGGTTCGAGCGCCGCCGCATCGAAGGGGCGTCCGCGCAGGTTGGCGAGACGGCGCGCACTGGCGGCGGGGTCGCGGTGGAAGTAGTTGCGGGTCAGCGCCTGACGGATGGCGGAGAAATCGTTGCACATCAGGGTGACGTCTGCGCCCGCGTCCAGCGCTGCCTGGATGCGTTCTGCCGGATCGGCGATGCCAAGCGCACCAGCCATGTCGAGGTCGTCGCTGATAATCGCGCCGTCAAAGCCGCGCGCGCGCAGTTCCTTGATATGAACGGGCGAGAAACTGGCGGGGCGGTGGTCGCGCTGCGGGAAGACGATATGCGCCGGCATCAGCGCTTCAATGCCGCTTTCTATCTGGCGAATGAAGGGGTACAGGTCGGGCTCGCGCTCGTCGGTACTGCGCGGGTCTTGCGGCAGGACGTGGTGCGAGTCGCCGACCACGCGGCCGTGTCCGGGATAGTGTTTGCCGACGGCGATCATGCCGACGTTACCCAGGCCACGGCGCAGGGCATCGGCGAGTGTTACCACGACGGCCGGGTTGGCATGCAAGGCGCGGTCGCCGATGACTTCCGAGACGGGGTCATGCAAATCCAGCACCGGCGTGAAGCTGAAATCAATACTGAACTGGCGCAATTCATAAGCGATGATGACGCCCACCGCTTCCGCCAGCTCGCAGGCAAGCAGCGGACGGCGGTCAAAACAGCGGCCAAGCGCGCCCATCGCGGGCAGGGCGGTGAAGCCTTCGCGGAAACGCTGCACCCGCCCGCCTTCCTGATCAACACAGATGATGGCATCCGGGTGCTGCGCGCGGATGGTGGCACAGAGGCGCTTGAGCTGCGCCGGGCTGCTGTAATTGCGGCTAAAAAGGATGACGCCCGCACAAAACGGGCGACGAAGTTGCGCGGCTTCCTGCGCGAGCAGCATCGTTCCCTCAATGCCGATAATGACTGCACTCATGCAAGCTCCCGAAAAAACGCAATTTTAACACGGGCGCGGCGGCGCATCGGCGCGCATTTTGCCGTCACGCGCAAAAAATCCCGTGGCAAGGCTTGACTCGAAACCCGTTTGCCTGTTTAATGCGCGTCCTTTCCACGGCCAAGTAGCTCAGTTGGTAGAGCAGCGGATTGAAAATCCGCGTGTCGGTGGTTCGATTCCGCCCTTGGCCACCATTCTATTTTCCTTTTTAAGTATTAATTGAGGTCCGGCTATGTCCCGCATCTGCCAGGTGACCGGTAAAAAGCCGATGGTCGGTAATACCGTTTCCCACGCAAACAACAAAAACAAGCGTCGTTTTCTTCCCAATATTCAAGAGCACCGCTTCTGGGTCGAAAGCGAAAACCGTTTCGTCAAACTGAAAGTTTCTACGCACGGTATGCGCATTATTGATAAAAGAGGCATTGATGCCGTTCTGGCAGAAATTCGCGCCCGTGGCGAGAAAATCTAAGGAGTGAATCATGGCCAAGAAAACCGCGCGTGACAAAATCCGTTTGGTATCTTCCGAAGGTACCGGTCACTTCTATACCACGACCAAAAACAAGCGCAATATGCCGGAAAAAATGGAAATCAAAAAATTCGATCCGGTTGCCCGCAAACACGTTATCTACAAAGAAGCCAAAATCAAATAATTCTGGCGCTTTGCAGCAAAACCCGCCTTCGCGGGTTTTTTTATATCTTTCGCATCATGGACACGATACTCTCCGCCCAACATCTCGCCTTTCGCCGCGGCAGGCAAACCATTCTGCGCGATGCCTCGCTGACATTGCGCGCGCAAGAAGTGGTCGCACTCATTGGCGGCAATGGTGCAGGCAAGACGACTTTGCTGGAAATCCTTACCGGCGCGCTTGCGCCCGATAGTGGCAGCGTGCGCTATCACGGGCAATTACCGCGTTTCTGGTTGGGCTATCTGCCGGACAAGGCGCCGCTTTATCCGCAATGGCGCGTGCGCGAATTTTTACAGACTTGCGCGGAATTGCGCGGCGTGCACGACAGCAAAGCGGCGGTGGATGAGGTTATCGCGCGCTGTTATTTACAGGCGGTGGCGCACAAACGCTGCGGCGAGTTGTCGCATGGTTACCGGCAGCGCGTCGGATTGGCGCAGGCGCTGGTTCACCGCCCGCCGCTGTTGGTGCTGGACGAGCCGACCAACGGGCTTGATAGCGAGCAGCGAGCGGCGTTGCGCCCGCTGTTGGCGGGACTGGGCGAGCGTGGCTGCGTGTTGATGACCAGCCATAACTGGGACGAAGTGTTGGCGGTCGCGCATCGTGTGTACCGCTTGCAGGATGGCGTTTTGCAGGAAATCACGATTCCTCGCGTGGCGTCGCCGCATCTGTGGCTAGCGTGCGAAACGCTGGCGCAGGCGCAAGCGCTGGCGCAGGACGCCGTTTTGCAAGACGGTCGTTTCCTCGCTTTCGCGTATGACGGAACTGACGCGGCGCGTCAGTTGCTCTGGCAGCGGTTAGCGGCATTGCCGGGAATTGCCGCTTTTTACGAGCGCTATCCCGATGATGCCTTTCAGGAAAAATTATCTGCCGCAATGCGTCAGTCGGCGGAGGAGCATCCGCATGTGGCGTAGCCTGTTTCGCAAAGAATGCCGATTGCTGGCAACCCCGGCTTTTTTTGTCGCCCTGACCGCTTCGTGGTTCACGCTTGGCTGGTTTCTCATCAGCGGTTTGCTGGAATACCAGGCGATTGCCCCCAAACTGGCCGGTCTGGAAAACCGCCGTGGCGCGACGGAAACCCTGCTCGGCAGCGCGACGCAACTCCTGCAATGGTTGATGATTCTCTGGTCCATTTATTTCGGCGCGCGCAGTCTCGCCGGTGAGCGCCTCTGGCATACCGATGTGCTGCTGCGCGGCGTGCGTGGTGGCGCGTGGCGACTGTTACTGACAAAAACCGTCGTTCTGCTTGCCGCCCTCGCCCTGCTCGCCCTGCCGTTTTGGCTGTTCGCCGCCTGGCTGGCGCGCAGTAGCGCTTGGGATGGCGCTTTGCTGTTAGCGCTCATGCTCGCGCAAATTTTCGTCGCGGGCTATGCGGCGCTGCTGGCGCTTACGGTCTCGGCTTCGCAAAAGCAGCCGCTACCCGCCTCGCTCCTGCTGGCTTTGCTGTGGTTGTTGCTGTGGCTGTTGCCGGTGCTGACCACCACGCCGCCGTGGGCGGTGGAAATGCTGCGCTGGTTTTCGCCCTTTGAGCACGTCGCGCTGCTTTATCGCGGCATCGCCAGCATGCAGACGCTCGTTTTTGCGGCGATGCACCTGTTGCTGTTCGCCACCCTTATCCCCCTGTTCTGGAACCGGAATACCTGATGATGAATTTTCTCTTTGATTACGGCATGTTCCTCGCCAAATCGCTGACTGTGGCGGTTTGCCTCCTGTTGGTCATTGCCGGTGCGGCGGCGAGCCGGCGCCACCGCGATGATGATGACGACGAGAAGATGCGTATCCGCTTGCTGAACGAACATTTCGAGCAGCAGCGCGAGCGCCTCAACGCCGAACTGCTCGACAAGAAAACGCTGAAGGCGCAGCGCAAAGCGGAGAAAAAAGCGGCGAAACACGATAGCGCGCAGCACAAACCGCGGATTTTCGTGCTGGATTTTGATGGCGATATCGAAGCCTCGGCGGTCGCGCAATTACGCGAACAAATCAGCGCGGTGATTCAGGTGGCGGGAACGGAAGACCGCGTCCTGCTGCGGCTGGAGAGCGGCGGCGGCCTGGTGCACGCCTACGGCCTCGCAGCCTCGCAACTGGCGCGGCTGCGCGAGCGGCAAATTCCGCTGGTGATTGCGGTTGATAAAGTCGCGGCCAGCGGCGGTTACATGATGGCGTGTCTTGCCAACGAGCTGATAGCGGCGCCGTTTGCCATTCTGGGTTCGGTTGGCGTCATTGGCGCGCTGCCCAATTTCAACGAATTGCTGAAGCAACACCGCATCCGCTACGAAGAACACACCGCGGGCGAGCATAAGCGCAGCCTGACCCTTTTTGGTGAAAATACCGACGCAGACCGGCAACAATTCCGCCACGAGCTGGCCGTCACCCACGACCTGTTCAAGAACCACATCCACCGCTACCGCCCGCAACTGGACATCGACGCCATCGCCACCGGCGAAACATGGTATGGTGCGCAGGCCGTGGAAAATCACCTGATTGACGCCATCGGCACCAGCGATGACTACATTCTCGCTCACTTGCACAGCCACCAACTGGTACAGCTCGAAGAACACGTACCGGAGCGCTGGTTGGACAAAATCAAACACCGCTTTCTCGGCAAAATCCAGGCGCGACCGCTGAAAGCCCGCATCCGATAAACGCGCTATCGTCTTCACAAACAAGAGGAACCCGCTGATGAGCATCCAAGAATTGGCCCCCCGTGGCGTCTGGCAATACTTTTACCAAATCACGCAAATCCCGCGCCCCTCGCATCAGGAAGAAAAAATCCAGCAATACATCCTTGACGAAGCCGCCCGCCTCGGCTTGCCCGCCGAACGCGATGCACGCGGCAATATCCGCGTATGCAAGGCAGGCAGTGCCGGGCGCGAAAACGAACCCGGCGTCATTCTGCAAGCGCACCTTGACATGGTCGCGCAAAAAAACAGCGACACCGTGCATGACTTCAGCAAAGACCCGATCCGCACCGTCGTCAAAGGCGACTGGGTACATGCCGACGGCACCACGCTCGGCGCGGATAACGGCATCGGCGTCGCCATGATTCTCGCCGTCCTCGCCGATCCGAACCTCAGCCATCCGCCACTCGAAGGCCTCTTTACCGCCAGCGAAGAAGTCGGTCTGGAAGGCGCGCTGGCCGTGCAGCCGGGCTGGCTGCAAGGCGACATCCTGCTCAACCTCGACTACGAAGAAGAAGGCGAACTGTGCATCGGCTGCGCCGGTGCGGTCAATGGCGATTACACCTTGCCGCTGCAATACGAAGCACTTGACGGCCAAGGCTACCAGCTGCGCGTGCGCGGCCTCAAAGGCGGCCATTCCGGGGTGGAAATCCACCTGCAACGAGGTAACGCCATCAAAATCCTCGCCCGCGCCCTGCAAACCCTGCACGAAGACAAAGACTATGCGCTCAAACTTGCCGGCATCACCGCCGGCGACCTGCGCAACGCCATTCCGCGCGAGGCCGATGCCGTGGTCGCCCTGAGTGGCAGCCAACTTGCCGCCGCCCAACAAACCCTGCACGAACTCACCGCGCAAATCCGCGCCGAACTGCCCGCGGAAGACCAGGGACTGCAAATCAGCCTGGAGCCGGGCGAAGCCATCAGCCGCGTATTGGACGGACAAAGTGCCGCCCGGGTCATCGCCGTGCTGCGCAACCTGCACAACGGCGTGGATCGCATGAGTGTGGACATTCCCGGGCTGGTCGAAACCTCGAACAACGTCGCCGTCGTCAGAACCGATGACACCCTGCGCGTGCGCTGCATGCTGCGCTCCTCGGTCGATAGCGCCCGCGACGACCTTGCCGCACGCATGGAAGCCCTGCTAAACCTCGCTGGCGGTAGCGCCGCATACACCGGCGCCTACTCCGGTTGGAAGCCGCAACCGCACGCCGAACTCGTGGAAAAACTGGCGGCACTGGGCGAGAAAATCTACGGCAAGATGCCGCCGGTCAAAGCCATCCACGCCGGGCTGGAGTGCGGCATCCTCTACACCCACTACCCGCACTGGCAAATGGCCTCCTTCGGCCCGACCATCGTCTCGCCGCACTCACCGGACGAAAAAGTGAACATCGCCAGCGTGGCGCGCAGCTACCAGTGGCTGACGGATTACCTGCAAGGCAAAATACTCTGAGGGCACGATTAATTGATAGAGGCTTCAAGATTAAAATCGTTTGCTTAATTACGATAAATACATGGTTTTGTCGCGTGGATAGCGGTGAATACAGCTAGAGAGGCGCTTTCTCTGGATAACGAAAAAACTATCGAATGACAATTCATTAAAGTAAAGAATAAACACCGTAGCGCAGAAACCGCTATCTCGTACAAACCTTAAAATATCGATAAAAGGTCAAAAAAGTGACTCATCTTGTGAATCACATTGGTGCATTAGTAAACCTATGAGGTGTAAGTTGTTGATTTTAATATTGATCTATGCCTGGCAAGTCTTGGTCGTCAGTAGACGGCTCGTGTTTATCCTACAGTGGTCTAATAAATAAAGAAAAATGGTGCTTGGCTTGATTCGTGCCTTTTGCAAGATGACGCCTTGACTTCAAATATTTTAAGGATTTCGGTCAGCAACATACTGAAAACAGGAGAAAATTATGACTCATCACTCAGTAGTAAAATACCATTTTCGCCCGTTGATGATTGCTTCAGCGGTAGGATTTATATGCCAAAACACATTGGCACAATCAACTCCTTCTATTAACGATACCCCATTTGCCAATCGGCCTTTGCATCTGCAATCGGAATCTAAAACCACCTCAGCGGGAGGAGTGAAACCGAATGTAATGTTATTCTTGGATGATTCGGGAAGCATGCTTGAAAATGCTAATACAGGAAGCTATAGGATTCCGGATCTATGGAATACCTATTTGGGAAACTGTACTTATAATCAGAATAATTTGCTGATTAGCAGGAATCTATTGCCGGGCAATGGTCAGCAAACAAATCCTTCAATGGGTCGGTGTTTGTATTATTATAATGCTGACATAATATATTATCGAAACAAAGGGTTGCCACCAGGACCTAAAAGCTTTTTAAGACCGGCTGCTCAAGTTAGGATGGATGCTAACATTAATGCGATTAATGAAGTCTTAACTAAGACGGGTGATTCTGTAAATTGGCATTTGCTAACATTGTGGGGTTCTGAGTTTAGACACCTTAATGGTGGATTTTATAAATTTGACAATATTGGAACGGCCTCGGTTGGCTTAAGCGCTGAAAAAGCTCGTAAGTTAGTAAATAATATGTCTCCAATAGCTGGGACGCCCGCTACAGAAAGATATTTAAAAGCCGCTAATGTTCTAGACCATCAAATAAAATATCGCTGCCAGAAAAACTATATAGTTTTTATGTCAGATGGTGAGGCAAATGGGGGAGGATTCCCATGGCCAGGTGGGGTATATGGAACGCAGCCGCAGTGGTGGAGTCAGCATGATTCTAGCGGTCCCAATAGCGGAGACCCCGGGAAGGGAGTGTCAGTGTTTTCTAGCAAATTATATAACATGGATATGCGTGTTGGCGGAACGGATGTAGAAGGAGGGAGTTGGGACGATCCTAAATATCCTAAGCAAAATATTGAGACTATCACTATAGGATATGGCAATGGTCTAACTCCACAGGGACGAAACTATTTAAAAAATGCAGCGCAACCTTCAGAAGGCGCTTATTTTGCTAATAATGCGAGTGAGTTGGCAGATGCATTCCTTAAAGCGCTAGCTAAAGTTCAAACTCAAACACCAGCAGAAGCTAAAGAAACCAGTTCTATATCAACACCTTCAGTAACGGGGTCTAGTGTGGCCGATCTGGCGGCATTTTTGACTTTGGATACGGGAAAATGGAGTAGCGAGCTTAAATTTTATAAATTTTCGACCAGCGGGCCTACTGCTGGCGAATTATTGAGAGATGGGCAAAATAACTTAGCTCCCCCTGTTCCTGCTATTTATGCAGACAGACGAGTTTTGGTTAATAATGGAACGCAAAAATATTGGCTAAATGGGAGTGATGCAAAAAAAGAAGATTTTGCCATCTTGAGCGATAAAGAGTTTAAGGATGGGTTTGTTCCATGGTTAATGCGCTCTAATAAAACGGATGAGCAAATTGAATTGGATGTTGCAGGAGTAACGCCTCGTACAGTTAAGAAATATCGTAAGCGCAGCGCTCAGGCAGACGATCCGTCACGTCAAATGGGAGACGTTCTTGATGCGCCGACTATTGCATTAGGAAAAGACCAAGATAATCGGCAGGAATTCGTGATTACCGCTGCTAATGATGGAATGTTATACGTATTCCAATCCACTAGAGATCCTGCTAGACCGTATGGCTTGAAGCTTAATTATCTTCCGGCTGGAATGCAGCGGGAAAGTGCCGATGATTCGATTACGGTCGGCAAGGCAATCCATGCGATAGCAGAAGAAGGATATGGCAAGGATAATGTCAATTATCCACATTTGTATCTGCATAATGGAGGCCTTACTTGGGGATTAACAGCAAAAACAAATGGCTTAAACCAACAATATGTAGTTTTGGCTACTATGGGTCAAGGGGGACGAGGTGCGTATGGGTTAACGATAGGAGGAAAAAAGCGCTTAGATCGTAATGGAAATACGCCAGCGGGAATGAATGCGCCAGAGTCAGATTGGTTAGATGAAGTTCCATTGTGGGAAACAAAAAAGGGAGACAAAAACACTTTAGGTTATACCGTAAGTAAAGGGACGTTAGCTCAAGTTGCGACACGCTGGAATAACGGAGAGGCAGTAAGAAATGCTGGGGTTCATTATTACGCATTTGTAGCAAATGGCTATAAGGCAAAAAATGCAGCAGTATCTTATGAATCGCCGACACTATATATATATGACATGTTGGGTCAGGAATTTGGCACGGATACGACCAAAACTTCTGGAGATATTAGCAATGGCAACCAGCCAGGACAGTTTATTAAGAAGATTTCAGTAGGAGGAGCGGAGGGTGCATTATCCAGCCCCACAGTAGTAGATGTCGATTTCGATGGCGTTATAGATATTGCGTACGCCGGTGACCAATTTGGGAATTTATATCGCTTTGACTTCCGAAGTGCTCCTTCTGGTTGGAAAGTAAACAAAATGTATACGGGAATTCCTACGCAACCAATTACTTCAGCGCCAGCTGTATATAGAAAAGATGGCAACAAATATGTTGTTATTTTTGGAACGGGATCTGATATTTTTGAGGATGATCGAAAAGACATGAATCAGCAAATGATTATGGGGATTCATGATGATTTGACGCAGGATCCTGTTAATTTGCTGCCAAATGATAGCCGTATTGCCCAACAGGCTTTTACGAGTGATAATAAAATTCGCAAAATTGAAGTAAACAATTTTGATCCTAAAACACATTCGGCGTGGCGTATCAACTTAGAACCAGGAGCCATTTCGACTAGCGACGGAAGGACTGTTGCTTCAGAAAAAGTGGTATCTAAGCCACAAATGTTGTTAAGTACAGCATATATCACGAGTCGCATATATGAATACAAAGAAACCGCGACCGCTTTACCTTCAGGCGCTACTAAGGGTAACACTTGTTTTGAAGAAAATTCCAAAGTTGAAACAGGGGGAACTAGCTGGCTGATGTCAATTGATGTGAGAACAGGCACGGCACCTACATACAGTAGTGGGACAGTATTTAAAGGGGAAGCGGAGAATACGGCAGGAAAAAATTTAAATAGCATATCTTCTCAAGGTGCAATAATTGATGCTAATAAAGTAGCTCCCGATATTGAGGCACGCCTACCGAATGGTGATCATGAGGATGGAGTGGCTTCTCCTCTGACCCCTCCAGGAGAAAAAGGTACACCTCCACGAAATGACTGTTTGGCTAAGGATGCTAAACCTAATATTGTCGTTGCAAATGATAGTAAAACCGCACTGCAGGATAATCCGTTAGATGGAAAACGTTGTGGCGATCCTTCCCTTTTCCGTGCAAGTGAACGTGAAATACAACTGTAAATAAGGAGGATCTATGAAGTGGAGAAAAGGAGTATTGATGGGCGCAATGCGCGCCCATCAAAGAGGAATGACATTATTGGAAGTTGTCATTTCCATGTTGGTAGTTGCGTTGGGATTAGTGATGAGCATATCAATGATCCAAACTGCAAACCGTTTTGGTGATACAGCTGAATATACGGCTTTTGCATTACAAAAAAGCCAGTTGATTATTGATACGATGCGAGCGAATGTGGTTGCAAAAGATACCTACATCATTAGTGGAATAAATACCCCAAATTCGGGGGACATAGACTATAACGCATTATATAACGAGTTAGATCCTATATATAACGCGACAGATAAAGGCATAGTTTTATCAAGATTGATGGGTAAATTACAGTGTAAATCTGCATGCACGCCAGCAGAAGTCAATGCAAAAGAAGATGTTAATGCTTGGGTGGATGAGATAATAAATACATTGCCTGGAGGTAGGGCATTAATTGCAAAAGACAAGGAACACTATGAGGTGATTCTGATGTGGAGACACGTATCTGCTACAGGAAATACTAACGATGCTCCCGTACAAGGAACACGCGTCTGGTTTACATTGTGATTTTGTAATAAAAAAGAAGGCAGACAAAATGAATTATTTAAATAAACAAAGAGGGCTATCGTTAATAGAATTAATGATCGCTATGGGGTTGGGTGTACTCCTTTTATTAGGCTTGGTAACTGTTTTTATGACAGCTAATCAATCATCCAAACGACGATCTATATCAGAGAATCTAGATGAAACTGCACGGCAAGTGATAAGCCGCTTGGAGTATGATCTGCATAATGCCGGATATCTCGATCCTTTTTCTAGTGCAGCTGCAGCTAAGGCGGCCTTTGATACGGCGGATCCGCAAATTTTAGCTATTTATGCAAGACAAACAGCGAATTTAAATGCGAAATTAGAGGAGGCAACCCCGTTAGGTAAGTTTACTGAAGGAAAGATGGCTCCATTACTTGGATGCAATGGAAACTTCAATGATACCTTGCCTAGCGTAGGTAATTTGGCTAAATGCCAAAATAATGCCTTCAGTTTGCGCCAGGGAATTCAAATGGGATATCAATCTGTTGCCCCTGATAATATACAAGCTAAAGAGAATTCTGATCCCATAAAGGCGCCATCTCGCTCTTTGGCATTCAAAGTACAAGAGCAAGATCAGAGCTTTAGTGGTGCTGGAAGAGATTGTCTTGGTAGAAAGATTATTGATACGAATGGCTTGATAATTAATCGCTATGATGTACGTGACGGCAAGACTAAGATTGGAAACAATGTAGTAGGAAGTTTTGGTTGTAGCAGTAGCGTAGGTGAATGGCAGGGTATTGTGGAAGGAGTAGAAGAAATGGTGTTTCGCTATCTTGTGACCCCAGATAATAAAACTGCTGCTGGTGAAAAAATAGTATTTAAGGATGCCACGAGCGGCTTAGAAACTCTCAGTTATTTGCCTGCGAATAAGGTAGAGGATGTTAGTAATAGCTTAAAATGGGCTAGTGTCGTAGGCGTTGAAGTTTGCATAATTGTTGCTGTAGAACCTGTAGATGGAACTAGAGATGCTTCTTTCTCTGCTATTCAGACAAAAGTTCCTACCTGTGAGCGTCAGAATATAAATGCTACAGAACCTAAAGCGCCATTCAAGGCAGATATCGAGAGGAGAACAGGTGATTCTCGTTATTTTAAGCGATATGTGCAAATAATTACTATGCCTAATAGTTTATATGTGCCAGAATTGTTGAAAGATAATAAAATTTAGGAGAATAGTCATGAAAAAAATAGTCTTATGCAGAAAGCGAGAGCTGGGAGTCGTTTTGCTTAGTTGTCTTGTTTTTTTGCTGATTCTACTGGGTATAGTTCGTTTTGTAATGACGAGTGCTCGTTTAGAGGAGCGTAAAGCGGGTGTAGACTATGAAATGATGACGGCTCGTCATTCTGCGCAGATGGCTATTCGTCAAGCAGTGAAATATATTATGGATCAGGGGTTGCAGCTCTGCATTAAATCAAATAATACTTCGCCTAATGCGCCTACTTCCCCAGGTAACGGTGTAAACCAGAAATGCGAAGATAAGAATCAAGCAGAATTGGCAAATATATTATGGAAGAATTCGGATGGCGATCTAGGTACTGCGCTTGATAAGATTGGGCAAAAGCAGGTTCTAAATAAAGGTGTATATACATATGCTTTTATTGCAAATAACTATTCGAATTGTAGGCCATTCTGGACATGCATTGATTGGACTGTTAATGCAAAATCCGTTGCGGTTACGGGCAAGCAGCTTAATGATAAGGCAGGAGCTAGCTTGAATAAGCTGGAGTCTATTGAGTGTACTGAATGTGAAACTACGTCTGGGGTTAAGCCACGGTTTGTCATAGAAAGATTTCTGGCTAGTGATTTGAAAAACATGGATTTCCCAGATCAATCATTAACGCTGAAGAGTAGTGATGTTGTAGTGTTTCGAATTACTGCGGTCGGATTTGGGAATGGTCAGGGGAATGGTCAGGGAGGTAGTAACGTCAATACGACTAATGCAGTAATGCAAGCAATCTATGTTCTTAATGGATAAGGGGTGATATTACATGTTAAAGGATAATAGATATCGCCAAGGTTTCACTTTGCTGGAGCTTATGGTTACTATAGCGGTTTTAGGTGTCTTAATAGGGTTGGCTGCGCCTAGCTATTATAGATTTTTGGAACGCCAGAAGGTTCGCTCAGCACTTAATGAGTGGAAAAGTTCGTTTTATTATGCTCAGAGCGAGGCTTTACGACTTAAAGATAATGTGATTTTCTGTTCTGCTGATGCTGGAGGGAAAAAGTGTAGTGAAAGTAATGATTTTGCTAACGGATGGCTTGTGCTTCATGAAAATGGTAATGGTATAGATGTTCTTCAAGATGTAGTTATTAGTGATAAAAACCTTAGTATAGACTTGAATCTTACTGGAGCCCAAGGTAAACTGATGTTTTTGGGAAATGGTCGTCTGAGGAATACAAATGCTGGTGCTTCTTTAGTCATAAAGAATAAAGTGCATACTTCAATATTAAGTATTTCGTCGGGTGGGCGCTTAAGGGAGAGTAGTAATGAAAAAATATAACGGTTTTACTTTGTTGGAATTGTTGATTGTCATTGCGGTAATAGGAATTATCGTTGCTATTGCCATACCAAGTTATACGCGATATGTCGTTCGAGCCCAACGCGTGGAAGCTCGCGACACACTACAGGCAGTAGCAAATCTGATTGAACAAAATTATCGAGTCACCCGTAACTATAAATTAATGGCGGATAATAAAACTAAGTTGTCTGATGATATTATCAAGAACTGGCATATGGATAAGATCCCAGCAAACGGAGATGCTCGATATGAAATAAGTTTTGTAAATGGCTCTATTACTGAAAATGGTTACATTCTTCAGGCGGCTGCAGTTGGCTTTCAAGCTAAAAGAGATACTGATTGTCCATATTTTTTCTATGATCAGAGTGGTGTCAAAATGGCGTCAAAAGATAATAAACTACCAGAAAAAGGTAGTCGTGATCCCGTTTCAATAGCATGTTGGTCTAAATAATTCCATTGTGAATTGATGTTAAGCGGCGTTTACGCGCCGCTTTTCTTATGGAAGCTAGGGTAGTAGACAATGCACTCCAAACGCAACCCGACCGCGACGCACTCCTAGAGAACCGTACTGAGAAAGTTACGTTTGAGTTTGTTGTAGCATACGCTTCAATCGGGAAAATGTATTCTCAACCAAAAGTCTGATTTTATAAAGATACTAGTCCATATTTTTGTTTTTTCCTCCCGATCCCGTTTGTAGGGATGTTAGCCTTGCTGTTGCTTTCGGCAATCTGCGCGCGCAGTTTGTCTGAATGGTGCCCTTGTCTGCATTCACAGCCCCGATTTCCCCTGAATCTACCGCTGCTATCAACTCGGGGCGGCACAGACGTTATTCATATTGCCCGCTGTAATAATAATTTCCAGTGTTTTGCCGCAAGAATCAACCATCTGGTGAATCTTGCTAGCCGCTCCTTCCCGACTGACGTCAATGGCATGGCCATCTTCGCCGCTACATGCTGCAGCACCTGCTGCATGCTGATGTGTCTGTATGTGTGCGCCTGGATGCAGCTGCCGTCCCATTACCGATTCCTTGTTTGGCATCAGCGGATAATCTTCTGAGGCGTATAGGACAAAAAAGAGCCAAGAATCGCTGTAATCCTTATGCTGCGAGGCTTTAAGTGGGGTTAAAGGCTTTGAACACAAAAAATGCTTTTTCTGCGGCTCAAAGCAAGTCAAAAAAGATGGCAGGCGAAATGGCAAGCAACGATATAAATGCAAGGCTTGCGGCAAACGTTTTGACGGCGGCAAGCGCCTTCAAAACGACGAGCTTTGGACAGCTTATAGCGCAGGCAAACAAACGGCCGCGCAGCTTGCCAAGCAGTATGGATGCAGCAGCAAAACCATCTATCGCCGCCTTCGCAGGGTGCAAATCAGGGAGCGCTACCCGCTGCCCGAAAAAGCCAACATCATCATGGATACCACCTATTTTGGCCGCGATTTTGGCGTGCTGGTGCTGATGGACAGCATCAGCCAGCAGGCTCTGTCCGTCAATGAAGTCAAATACGAAACCAACGCACTCTATGCCGCGGCGCTGAACGAGCTTCGGGAAAAAAGCGTTGTAATACAGAACATTGTTTGCGACGGGCGAAAGGGATTACTACAGATGTTTTCCGGGATTCCCGCGCAACTGTGCCAGTTTCATCAGGCAAAACTGTCAGCCGTTACCTGACGCACAACCCGAAAACGGCAGCAGGCAAGGCGCTGTGGCAACTGACGCTCACCCTGAAAGACAGCGGCAAGACAGCGTTTCAAGGCGCGCTGCAGGCGTGGTTTAGGCAGCATGAAGAGTTCCTTAACGAACGAACAATCAACGAGGAAACCGGCAGCAGTTCGCACTACACGCACAAGACGCTGAGAAGCGCGTATTTGAGCCTGAAACGGAACCTGGACTACCTGTTTACCTTCGAGGAGCACCTTGAGTTGGGCATGTGCAACACCACCAATTTGCTGGATGGGCGCTTTGCCGACTTAAAGCGCAAATTGGGGTGTCATCACGGGATGAAAAGAGAGAATAAAGTCAAGTTTATAAAGGGTTATTTCGCCATTTCTGACGATGATGGCTCCTTTTTTGTCCTATACGCCGCTGGTGGAGTACTGTACATGATGAATATTATTTATTAAATAATGCTTGAGGTGCGTATTGTTATGAAATCAAAGCTTAAAAAATACAGACTCCTTGCTAGGCTGACGCAAACTGAAGTTGCTGAAGCGGTCGGTGTTAGCCAGCCAACCTATCAACGCTGGGAAAGCGGGACAAACAGCGTTCCCAAAACCAAAGCGGCCAAACTAGCCAAAATATTGGGTATCACTCAGCGACAAGTAGAGGGGCAGCCGGAGCCGTTTGACTTGCTCAATGTTGATGCCAGCGTTTCCGATGAACGCAAATATTTTGGTGAAGTTTCCATCCATTTTGCCAGCGGCTCCCCTCCGCTGCTATTAACGATAACGCAAGCTGAGCGCTTAAATCTTTATGCCGCGCTACAAGGAGAAGCATCGTTTATTCGGATTGAATCACTGGATAACCGTATTGTCTCTGTACGCCGTAAAGCCATTGCAGATGTATTTTTTTCTGAGGAAGCCTATGATGATTATGGCCCCGAAGAAGATTATGGCTCACAACATCTCGGCATTTTTCCTGATGAAAAATTCTGGCAAATCATCTAGCAGTTGGAGGAACCGGAATTCCTCGATGGTGAGTTTGATAAAAACGAAATCAATGAAGCTATGAAAAAACTGTTATTTGACGACAGCGAACTTGATGAACTAATTGCAAACGGTAGTATCAAACCGGAAGAACGTAGTGCGGTGAAAAAAGCAGCGGAAGAAACCGCAGAATTGTATCTCGCAAGGGCACGAGATATTACGTGGCAAATTCCCGGCTTGCGTAGTCGTTGTATTTCGGTTTATGAAAGCAGAGATTTATATGAAGCCTTTTATGATTTGCAATGGAGTGGCGAACAAGAGATGGTGCGCTTGGCGTCTGAAGAATATTATTATGAAATTTTTTTGAATACATCGGCGATAGATTATATTGCCGCTCCGGCACACAAATTCCACGAAGGAGAATTGCAAAGTGCCGCCGAAGAAATGGGTGAAGAAGAATAACGAGCTGCAAAACCAAAAAATATGCGGTGAATTGTTAAATTAAGTGTAAGGCTTCTTCAAAATGCACCTCATAAAGCGTTTTTCACTGTAAGCACTAAAGCGGACGGTTGTTCAATGTCTACACAGCTTTCTCGATGTATTCATCATTCGGGCAATATTTCCGCAGCAGGCCGTCGGTGTTTTCGTTCGCTCCGCGCGCCACGGTTGGTGCGGTGGCGGAAAGTAAATTTTTACTACCCAAGACTTCTGCCACCACCGCGTGCTGCGCGAGCTTTTTGTCCGGTCCGGCGTAATGGCGTGCCGCACCTGATTTTCCAGCAGTTTACCCATCGCCGTATTCATTCCGTCCGCCGTCATTCCACCCACTCGCGGGCAAAGGCAGGTAACAGTTTTTCCCGCTCGGTCAGCGTCATCACTACCGCTCCGCCGGTAGTCTCGACGACGTTGTCAGCCTCCCAGTCGCTCAGCAGTTCCCTCGCTTCTGCGACTGCCGGGCGCTCTGATCGTGTTCTCTCGCAAAGTCGCCGCGTGCAGGAGCGCCCTTGTACAGGCACTTTTTGCCGGGGTGGCGTAGTTGATGGCATACGGACTACCTTTGTGGCGAAGGCGGTATTGAAGCCTGCTCCGGCGCCAATGTCGCGGTAAAAAGGCGTATGGGACAAAAAAGAGCTAAGAATCGCTGTAAGCCTTGCAGCACAAGGCTTACAGCGTTTTTATGCCTTCATTTTGTCCTATGCGCCGGTATTGCAACAAAAAAGCCGGATTTGCATCCGGCTTTTTGTTGTCTGTCGTTTATTGGCGCTTGAGGCGGTAGTTGTCGTCTGGCAGTTTGCGCTCACCTTTGCTGCCATCCGGCAGGCGGACTTCCAGGAAACTGTCGCCAACCATGAAAGTGAGGTTGCTGGCGTTGTTGTCCAGTTGCAGGTGTTTCTTGTCGGTAGTGTAGCGGTAGAGGCCGCTGGCGGTGTGGTCTTCCGGTTTTTTGCCGAGTTTGGTGGACTGGATGGTGTAGTTGCCGGCGCCGTCCAGGGTCAGGCTGGTTTGCAGGCCATCGCAGTCGGCGCAGGGCAGTACGCCGTTGTAGGTGCCTTTGAACGGGTCAGTTGCGGCAGCGGCAGGCGGCGGGCTGGTTTGGCTGTTGGCAGGTGCGGTGGTTGCCGTGGGGGTACTGCCGCCACCCAAGCAGCCTGTGAGCAGGAAGGCAACGAGCAGTCCGGCGGGTTTGAGGGTTTTCGTCATTGAAAGGGCTCCTTTTGTATGGATAGGGGTTTGCCGGCGCGTAATGTACCCCGCTGGTCTGCTTTGGGCAATGTTTGCCGTTGTTGCGTTTCGTTCATTTTATATGGTCTTCGAGATGGCGCAGGTGGGCGGCAACAATGTTTTCGTAGCCGCTCATGCAGGCGCGGATGGCAGCGCTGTGCGGGGCGGCATGCAGGGCGAGCAGGGCGGCGGCAAGGGTTTCGGGGCGGTTGTCGGCGAGTTCGCGCGCGAAGGGTTCGCGCACGAGGCGGTCGCGGATGTGCTGGAAGTTGTACATGCTGGCACCAAAGGTGACAGGAATGCCCGCGTGCAGCGCTTCGAGCGGGTTGTGGCCGCCGCGCGCGATGAGGCTGCCGCCGATGAAGGCAAGGTCGCTGATGCGGTAGTAGTGGGCGAGTTCGCCGAGGGTGTCGAGGATGAGGATGTCGCGGTCGCCGCTGGCGGTTTCGCCCCGACTGCGCAGACGCGGGGTGTAACCGGCGTCGCGCACCAGCTTGGCAACGCTGTCGCGGCGTTCGGGGTGGCGTGGCGCGAGGATGAGGCGTGCGTGCGGCAGGGTTTGTTGGAGAATGCGGTGTGCGGCGATGGCGCTTTCGTCTTCGCCGGGGTGGGTGCTGGCGGCAATCCAGGTGTCAGGTTGGCGTGCGGCAGCAATGTCTGGCGGCAGCGGGGTTTCCGGCGGGGTTTGGTATTTGAGGTTGGGGGTGATGCTGATGTTTGCGGCGGGTACGCCCAGTTTGCGGAAACGGCGGGCGTCGTTACGGGTTTGCGCGTTTATTTGTAGATGGGCGAGCGGTTCGCGCAGCAGGTGGCGGGCGTAGCGATGGTAGCCGCGCAGGGATTTGGCCGAGAGGCGGGCGTTGGTGAGGATGACCGGCACGCCAGCGCGGGCAGCAAGGCGGATGAGGTTCGGCCAGATTTCGGTTTCCATGAGGATGAGTGCGCGCGGCCGGATGTGTGCGAGGATGCGGCGGCAATTGGCAATGGTGTCGTAGGGCAGGTAGCTGTAGGTGATGCGCTGCGGGTGGCGCGCCTGGTATTGGGCAATTTGTGCGCGACCGGTCGGGGTGGTACAGGTGAGCCAGAGGTTAAGGTCGGGGTGTTGGGCGAGGAGGCTGTCAAGCAGCGGGCGGATGGCGAGAAATTCGCCGACGCTGACGGCGTGTACCCAGAGGCCGTTTGGCAGGGCAGGGGGGAGGCAACGGGCAAAACGTTCACTGATATGGCGGCAGTAATCACGATTTTTGCGTGATTTGCAGAGGAGGCGGAGCAGGGCGAAGGGAGCGAGGAGGTGCAGCAGCAGGTTGTAGAGGATGTTCATGTAAAATACCGGTTTTTACGCGGCATTATAGCGAAGGACGGTTATGGCGATTCTGGCGATTGGTGATGTGCACGGGCACTACGAGGCGCTGTTGCGCTTGTTAGACAAGGCGGGTTATGGCGATGGCGATGAGCTGTGGTTTGTCGGCGATTTGGTCAATCGCGGCCCGGATTCGGCGGGAGTACTGCGCTTTGTGCATGGCCTCGCGCGCAAGCGGGTGGTACTCGGTAATCATGATTTTTCGATTCTGGTGCAGGCGCAGCGCTTTCCGGGGAACAAGTTGCAAGCGTCCACGCTGGAAGTGTTGCAAGCGGATGACGGCGAGGAATTGATTGACGGACTGCGAAAATTTCCGCTGCTATATGCCGATACACGCTTGCAGACGGTGATGTCGCATGCAGGGCTGTTCCCGCAGTGGTCGCTGGAACAAGGGCAGGCAGCAAGCGCTGCGGTATCGGCGCAGTTGCGCGGCAGCGGCTACCGCGATTTCCTGCGCGAGATTTTTGGCAATCTGCCAAACCAGTGGTCGTCAGAGTTGCGCGGCATGGATTATTGGCGCTTCGCCGTCAATGCGTTTTGCCGGATGCGCTACCTTAATGAAGACGGCAGCCTGAATCTGGAGGCGAAGGACAAACCAAAGAAAACAAAAGGATTGCAGCCGTGGTTCAGTGTTGCACAAACCTGCGGTTGGCGGCAACTGTTCGGACATTGGGCGAGCTTGGGGCTGCGTACGGAAGGGAATATCGTCTGCCTGGATGGCGGTTATGCCTGGGGCGGACAGCTGGCTGCGTATGATGTGGAAAATCGCCGTCTTGCTGCGACGCTTTCTGCGAAATAAACCGTTTGCAATCTAAAGAGTTAAAAAACTTCAGGGCGGAAAAATCAAGTAGCGCTTGACGTCGCAAGCGCGCTGTATATAATGCGCGCCTACTTTCCCGGAGGGGTTCCCGAGCGGTCAAAGGGAGCAGACTGTAAATCTGCCGGCTCAGCCTTCGTAGGTTCGAATCCTACCCCCTCCACCATTCAACTTGCGGGTGTAGTTCAATGGTAGAACCTCAGCCTTCCAAGCTGATGGTGTGGGTTCGATTCCCATCACCCGCTCCAGCACCTAAAAAGTCCATATAGCTCAGCAGGTAGAGCACTTCCTTGGTAAGGAAGAGGTCACCGGTTCAAATCCGGTTATGGGCTCCATCTTTTTTGTTTCCTATTCTTCTTCATAATTTTATTTTGGGCGGATTGAGATGTCTAAAGAGAAATTTTCCCGAACCAAACCGCACGTAAACGTTGGTACTATCGGCCACGTTGACCACGGTAAGACTACCCTGACAGCTGCGCTGACCAAAGTAGGTGCAGAACGTTTTGGCGGAACCTTCAAGGCTTACGACCAAATTGACGGTGCGCCGGAAGAGCGTGCGCGTGGTATCACCATCTCAACCGCACACGTTGAATACGAATCCCCGAACCGTCACTACGCACACGTAGACTGCCCGGGACACGCCGATTACGTCAAGAACATGATCACCGGTGCGGCACAAATGGATGGCGCAATCCTTGTTTGCTCTGCAGCGGATGGTCCGATGCCGCAAACCCGTGAACACATCCTGCTCTCCCGTCAAGTAGGCGTGCCGTATATCGTTGTTTACCTGAACAAGGCAGACATGGTTGACGACGCCGAACTGCTTGAGCTGGTTGAAATGGAAGTTCGTGATCTGCTGAGCGAATATGACTTCCCGGGTGACGATACCCCGATCATTATCGGTTCTGCCCTGAAGGCACTTGAAGGCGACCAGTCAGACATCGGTGTGCCGTCTATTGTCAAACTCGTTGATGCGTTGGACAGCTACATTCCGGAGCCGCAACGTGATATTGACAAACCGTTCCTGATGCCGATTGAAGACGTCTTCTCTATCTCTGGTCGTGGTACCGTAGTAACCGGTCGTATCGAGCGCGGTGTTATCAAAGTCGGCGAAGAAATCGAAATCGTCGGAATCCGTCCGACGGCGAAAACCACCTGTACCGGTGTAGAAATGTTCCGCAAACTGCTGGACCAAGGTGAGGCAGGTGATAACGTTGGCGTACTGTTGCGCGGTACCAAGCGTGAAGAAGTTGAGCGTGGCCAAGTATTGGCCAAGCCGGGTACTATCACGCCGCACACCAAATTTGAAGCGGAAGTGTACATTCTGTCCAAAGACGAAGGTGGACGACACACCCCGTTTTTCAAAGGCTATCGTCCGCAATTCTACTTCCGTACCACCGACGTAACCGGCGAATGCATTCTGCCGGAAGGCGTAGAAATGGTCATGCCGGGTGACAACGTGAAGATGAACGTTCACCTGATTTCGCCGATTGCTATGGACGAAGGGCTGCGCTTTGCGATTCGCGAAGGTGGTCGTACAGTAGGTGCTGGCGTCGTCGCTAAAATTATCGAGTAATAAAACTTGAAAATGCAGAGGGCGGTGATATAATCCCCGCCCTCTTTTCAACAGAAAGTACAGGCGAGTAGCTCAATTGGCAGAGTTGCGGTTTCCAAAACCGTCGGTTGGGGGTTCGAGTCCCTCCTCGCCTGCCAGATTCCAGAGGGACGTGATGCAACAAAGCACGGCAGAACAGCAGAAGAAATCGACAGATCCCTTGTTTACGGCGTTGGCCGTAATTTTGTTTTTGGGCGGTTTTTATCTGGCAGGTTCAACAACATTTTTAACCGGGGCTTCCGGTTTTGTCCGCTTTGGCGTTGTTGTGGCTTCTCTAGTTGCGTCTACAGCCGCGCTATGGCCGACCAGCCATCGCACATATATCCTTTCTTTGATGCGTGGCGCAAGAATTGAAATGCGCAAAATGCGCTGGCCGACCAAAGATGATGCAGTCAAGACGACAATGGTGGTTTTGCTTTTGGTGGCGATCTTTTCTATTGTGCTAAGTATTTTTGACTGGATACTCACAAGTATTGTCAAGGCGCTACTCTGATGTCAAAGCAATGGTATGTATTGCAGACCTATTCCCAATTTGAGGGGCAGGTTAAGCGTGCTTTGATGGAACGCATTGAGCGCGAAGGATTGCAGGATAGTTTTGGGCAAATTTTGATTCCTTCGGAAGAAGTTGTCGAAATCAAGGATGGCAAGAAGCGCAATTCGCAGCGCAAATTCTTTCCCAATTATGTGTTGGTTGAAATGGAAATGAATGACACGACCTGGCATGTCGTGCGTAGCATTCCGCGTGTTTCGGGTTTTGTCGGTGGTACTGCTGAGAGTCCTGCGCCCATTCCTGCACATGAAGTGGAAGCGATTTTGCGTCGCATCGAAGAGGGGATTGAAAAACCACGTCCGAAAACCTTGTTTGAAGTAGGTGAGGAAGTGCGGATTATTGATGGTCCGTTCGCTGAATTTATGGGTACGGTAGAAGAAGTTATGTATGAAAAAAGCAGGCTGAAAGTTTCCGTACTCATCTTTGGTCGACCAACCCCGGTGGAGCTTGAGTTCCACCAGGTTGAGAAAGATCTGTAAAAACAGGGGAGCCGCAAGGCGTTATTACCCATCAGGAGTAAAATCATGGCTAAGAAAATTACTGGCTACATCAAGCTGCAAATTGCGGCAGGCAAAGCGAATCCGAGTCCTCCGGTTGGTCCGGCCCTTGGTCAGCATGGCGTAAATATTATGGAATTCTGTAAGGCATTCAATGCTGAGACGCAAAGTCTGGAAGCAGGTATGCCCATTCCAGTCGTGATCACAGTTTATAGTGATCGCAGTTTCACTTTCGTTACCAAGACGCCGCCTGCATCTTATCTGCTGAAAAAAGCAGCGGGAGTTAAATCTGGAAGTAGTCGACCCAATACGGAGAAAGTAGGAAAAGTTACCCGCGCCCAGTTGGAGGAAATCGTTAAGGTCAAGCAGCCCGATTTAACTGCGGCAGATTTGCAGGCAGGTATTAATACCATCGCAGGTAGTGCGCGTTCCATGGGCTTGAAGGTTGAGGATTGATTATGGCCAAATTGTCTAAACGCGCTAAAGCTTATCGCGCACAAGTAGAAGCTGGCAAAGTGTACTCGTTAATGGATGCACTGACACTTCTGAAATCTATCCCTGCGGCGAAATTCGTTGAATCTGTTGATGTGGCTATCAACTTAGGTATTGATCCACGCAAGTCCGATCAAGTCGTGCGTGGTGCTGCAGTGCTGCCGAATGGTACAGGTAAATCTGTTCGTGTCGCCGTCTTTGCACAAGGTGCGGCTGCCGACGCAGCAAAAGCGGCTGGTGCTGATCTGGTTGGTATGGATGAGCTTGCCGATGAAATCAAGGGTGGGCGTAGTGATTTTGACGTGGTTATCGCAGAACCTGCGGCCATGCGAGTTGTCGGGCAGTTAGGGCAAGTGTTGGGGCCGCGCGGCTTAATGCCGAACCCGAAAGTGGGTACGGTTACACCGGATGTTAAAACTGCTGTAGAAAATGCCAAGGCTGGTCAAGTACGTTTCCGTGCTGACAAAGGTGGCGTAGTTCATGCGATGATCGGTAAAGTCAGTTTCACCGAGCAACAGCTGGCAGAAAACTTGGGTGCTTTGGTTGCTGAGGTTAACAAATTACGTCCGGCTGCAGCTAAAGGCATTTATCTGAAAAAAGCATTTTTGTCTACCACCATGGGGCCGGGTATCGCGGTGGATGTCGCTTCATTGGGCGTGTAAGAGAACTTGGAATTTGGGATAGCTGCATGGCAGCTATCGTCAAAGACTGCAGGTGTTCGCCAGAACTTAATTTCCTGCATAGATGGTAGGTCAACTTCAGCTATCTGAAAAAGGCTATACCAAGGTCCACTAGGTAACTGGTGGTGTTAGGGTAACCCGATCCGACTTAAGGAGTATGGAATGGGCTTAAATTTAACCAGCAAAAAAGCGGTTGTTGCGGAAATCAGCGAAGTCGCTGGTAAGGCATACGCGTTGGTTGCGACGGAATACCACGGTCTGACTGTGGCGCATATGACGCAACTGCATGCACGTGCCCGCGAAACCGGGGTTTATCTGCGGGTGGTTAAAAATACCCTGGCCAGAAGGGCGTTTGACGGGACGGAATTTGCGTGTACGCAAGATCGTCTGGTTGGTCCGCTGGTTTTGGCTTTCTCAATGGAAGACCCGGGCGCAGCTGCACGTTTGTGGCGCGACTTCTTCAAGGAAAACGACAAGCTTGACAAAAAAATGGTCAAGTTTCTGAGTGTTTCCGGTGAAGTATTGCCGGGCAGTGAACTGGAACGGTTGGCCAAGCTGCCGACTAAAGAAGAGGCATTGGCATTGCTTATGGCTTGTATGCGTGCGCCGCTTGACAAATTTGCGCGCACCCTCAACGAAATTCCGGGCAAACTGGTTCGTACTATTGATGCTATTCGCCAAAGCAAGGCTGCGTAATTGCGCCTTGGGTATTGTTTAACATTTTTGATTTAATTTTTGGAGTATAAAATGGCTATCGCTAAAGAAGATATCCTCAATGCCATTGCTGAAATGACAGTTATGGACATCGTTGATCTGATTTCTGCAATGGAAGAAAAATTCGGCGTTACTGCGGCTGCTGCAGTTGCTGCTGCGCCGGCTGCTGCTGGCCCGGTTGCTGCTGCTGAAGAACAGACTGAATTTGACGTCGTTCTGACTGATGCTGGCGCCAACAAGGTTGCTGTCATCAAGGTCGTGCGCGCTGTGACCGGTCTGGGTCTGAAAGAAGCCAAAGAAGCAGTTGACGGTGCTCCGTCTACCCTGAAAGAAGGCGTTGCTAAAGAAGAAGCTGAAAAAATCAAGGCTGAACTCGAAGGCGCCGGTGCCAAAGCGGAACTCAAGTAAGTTCCTTTGGTTCTTTTCTGAAAGTACTGGCGCTTGCGCGCCGGTACTTTTTGTCGTCTGTGAAAGATGATGCGACTGGAAATGGCAGCTTGATGCAGCCGTTTGTTATCGCATGATCTTTTATGAATCCCGATTTTCCGTGCCCTGCGCATGTTCTGACGTCCGAGGTTAATGCCGTTATGACTTATACGTTTACCGAGAAAAAACGCATCCGCAAAAATTTCAGCAAACATCCCACCGTGCTGGATACACCTTATTTGCTATCGATGCAGCTGGATTCTTATCGTGACTTTTTGCAGAAGGGTATTCCATCGGACAAACGCGCCGATATTGGCCTGCATGAGGCGTTTTCCTCCATTTTCCCGATTGAAAGCCATAATGGATTGGTCGAATTGCAATATGTCGGCTATGAATTGGGGCGACCTGAATTCGATGTACGCGAATGTCAGTTACGTGGTGTGACCTATGCCTCGCCATTGCGGGTCCGGATGCGTCTTGCCATTTATGACAAGGGGAATCACGACAAGCGCAAGCTGAAACAAATTATTGAATCTGAACCGGTCTTTATGGGCGAGATGCCGTTGATGACCGATAACGGAACATTCGTGATTAACGGTACCGAGCGTGTCATTGTCTCCCAGCTGCACCGCTCTCCGGGGGTGTTTTTTGACCACGATAAAGGCGTTGGTCACAGTTCCGGCAAATTGTTGTTTTCTGCCCGCGTTATTCCCTATCGTGGCTCTTGGCTGGATTTTGAATTCGATGCCAAAGACTTGCTCTATTGCCGTATTGACCGCCGTCGTAAATTGCCGGTGACCGTGCTTTTGCACGCGCTTGGTTATACGGATGCGGAAATTCTCGGCGAGTTCTTTGAAACGCAAACTTTCAAAATCAGCAAAAACAAGCTGGAAATGAAATTCCAGCCAGCGCAATTCAAGGGTGAAGCGGTTGCTTTTGATATTATGGCCGATGGCGAAGTGTTGGTCGAAGCTGGCAAACGCATCACTTCCCGCCATGTGCGCCAATTGGAAGAAAAGAACGTTACCAGCCAAGTCGTGCCAATGGACTTTGTCGTTGGCAAGATTCTTGCCAAGGATTTAATTGACAAGGAAAGCGGCGAGTTGGTTTTACAGGCCAATACGGTTCTTACCGAAGAGCATATCGTGAAGTTTATTGAATTGGGCGTAAAAACGTTTGAAACGCTTTATGTCAATGAGCTGGACCGTGGCGCTTATATTGCTGATACTTTGCGTGCTGATGAAAGCACTGATCAGGATAATGCGCGGGCGGAAATTTACCGCATGATGCGTCCGGGTGAACCGCCAACGAAAGATGCGGCAGATGGTCTTTTTGAAAATCTTTTTTTCAATGAAGAACGCTATGATCTTTCCCGCGTCGGGCGGATGAAATTCAATCGCCGCTTGGGGATTGAGGAAAAAGAAGGTAGCGGCGTGCTTTCCAGGGAAGATATTGTCCGCGTCCTGAAAACACTGATTGCCATTAAAGATGGTGACGGTACGGTTGATGATATTGACCACCTCGGTAATCGCCGCATCCGTTGCGTCGGTGAAATGGCAGCCAATGCTTTCCGCATTGGTTTGGTGCGCCTCGAGCGCTCGATTAAAGAGCGCCTAAGCCAGGTTGAATCCGAACAATTGACGCCGAAAGATTTGATTAACCAAAAACCGGTTTCCGCCGCGATCAAAGAATTCTTCGGCTCTTCGCAGTTGTCGCAATTTATGGATCAGAACAACCCGCTGTCGGAAGTCACTCACAAGCGCCGTATTTCCGCGCTCGGCCCGGGTGGCCTGACGCGCGAACGCGCGGGTTTTGAAGTGCGCGACGTACACCCGACGCATTATGGTCGTCTCTGCCCCATTGAAACGCCGGAAGGTCCGAACATCGGCTTGATCAACTCGCTTGCCGTTTATGCCAAAACCAATGAATACGGTTTCCTTGAAACGCCGTATCGGAAAGTCGTGGATGGCAAGGTGACGATGGAAACGGAATATCTTTCTGCAATTGAGGAATCCAAATACGTTATCGCCCAGGCGAATGCCGCGCTTAATGAAGACGGCACTTTCCGCGACGATCTTGTCTCTGCCCGCTACGAAAATGAATTCATGCTGGCGCGTGCTGACCGTATTGATTATATGGACGTTTCGCCGAAGCAGATCGTCTCCGTCGCCGCTTCGCTTATTCCATTCTTGGAGCATGATGACGCTAACCGTGCGTTGATGGGCTCGAACATGCAGCGTCAGGCGGTGCCGACGTTGCGCGCCGATAAGCCCTTGGTCGGCACCGGTATGGAGCGGGTCGTTGCTAGCGATTCCGGCGTATTGGTGCGCGCCGAGCGTGGCGGGGTGATTGATCTCGTTGATTCCTCGCGTATTGTCGTCAAAGTCAATGATGATGAAGTGCAGCCGGGCGGTCTGGGGGTGGATATTTACAACCTCACCAAATACACCCGCTCCAACCAGAACACTTGTATCAACCAGAAGCCGCTGGTCAAGCCGGGCGATGTGGTCGCGCGTGGTGATGTACTCGCCGACGGCCCGTCCACCGATTTGGGCGAACTGGCGCTGGGGCAGAATATGCTCATCGCCTTCATGCCTTGGAACGGCTATAACTTCGAGGACTCCATCCTCATTTCCGAGCGTGTTGTCCAGGAAGACCGCTTTACCACCATTCACATCGAGGAGCTGACCTGCGTCGCGCGCGACACCAAACTCGGCTCGGAAGAAATCAGTAGCGATATTCCGAACGTCAAGGAAAGTGCGTTGGCGAAACTGGATGGCACCGGTATCGTTCATATCGGTGCGGAGGTGAAAGCGGGCGATATTCTCGTCGGTAAAGTTACACCGAAGGGCGAGCGCTCGCAGTCACCGGAAGAGAAACTCTTGCGTGCGATTTTTGGCGAGAAAGCCTCTGACGTCAAAGACAGCTCGCTGCGCGTGCCGACCGGTATGGACGGTACCGTGGTGGACGTGCGCGTTTACACCCGTGATGGTGTGGAAAAAGACGCGCGCGCGAAAGAAATCGAGGCGATGGAAATCGAGAGCATCGCCAAAAACATTAAAGACCAATTGCGCGTCTTTGAAAGCGATATTCACGAACGGGTGGCGCGATTGCTGCTCGGTCAGGCGGTCAAAAAGGCGCCGAAGCGTAAGTCTGGCGACTTGGTCGATCAGGCGCTGTTGAACGAACTCAAGCCGGAGCAGTGGTTTGATCTGCGCCTGCAAGAAGCTGACATCAACGAACAGCTCGATGGTATGCACCAGTTGCTGCTCGACAAGCGGCGCGAGTTGCAGGACTACTACGAGGAAAAAAAGGCCAAGTTTGCCCAAGGCGACGACCTTGCCCCGGGGGTGCTGAAAATGGTCAAAGTCTATCTTGCCGTCAAACGTCGCCTGCAACCGGGTGACAAAATGGCGGGTCGCCACGGGAACAAGGGTGTGGTGTCACGCATCGTTCCGGTGGAAGACATGCCATATATGGAAGATGGCACCCCGGTTGATATCTGCCTCAACCCGCTCGGTGTACCTTCGCGGATGAACATCGGCCAGGTGCTGGAAACGCACCTCGGTTGGGCGGCGCGTGGTATCGGGCTGCGCATCGGCGAAATGCTTGACCAGAATGAAAAACCGCGCAAATTGCGGGATTATCTGAACGAAGTCTATAACCATGACAGCCAGCGCGAAGCGCTCGACAGTCTTGATGACGGTGATTTCGTCGCCCTTTGCCAAAATCTGCGTGCCGGGGTACCGATGGCGACGCCAGTCTTTGACGGGGCGAAAGAAGCCGAAGTGCAGCGCATGCTGGAGTTGGCCGGGCTGCCGAAGAGTGGTCAGACCCGCCTTTACGACGGCCGCACCGGCGAACCGTTCGACCGCGACGTCACCGTCGGCTACATGTACATGCTCAAGCTGAACCACTTGGTTGATGACAAAATGCACGCGCGCTCTACCGGGCCGTACTCGCTCGTCACCCAACAGCCGCTTGGTGGCCGTGCCCAGTTCGGCGGGCAGCGTTTCGGGGAGATGGAGGTGTGGGCGCTGGAAGCCTATGGCGCCGCTTACACCCTGCAGGAAATGCTGACGGTGAAATCGGACGACGTCGAAGGCCGCACCAAAATGTACAAAAACATTGTCGATGGCAACTTGCAGATCGATCCCGGCATGCCGGAGTCGTTCAACGTACTCACCAAGGAAATCAAGGCCCTCGCCATCAACATCGATCTGGAACAGGAATAATCAACGCAGGCAGGTTTTCACATGAAAGAACTCATCAATATGTTCAAACCGCAGGACGGCGTGGATGACTTTGATCGCATCCGCATCGGCCTCGCTTCTCCCGACATGATCCGCTCTTGGTCGTTCGGTGAAGTCAAAAAACCTGAAACGATCAACTACCGCACCTTCAAGCCGGAACGCGACGGCCTGTTCTGCGCCAAAATCTTCGGGCCTATCAAAGATTACGAATGCCTCTGCGGCAAATATAAGCGCCTCAAGCACCGCGGTGTTGTCTGCGAAAAATGTGGCGTGGAAGTCACCAAATCCAGCGTTCGTCGTGAGCGCATGGGGCATATCGAACTGGCTACTCCAGTCGCGCACATCTGGTTTTTGAAATCGCTGCCGTCGCGCATCGGCCTGCTGCTTGACCTCACCCTGCGTGAAATCGAGCGGGTATTGTATTTTGAATCCTTCATCGTCCTCGATCCGGGCATGACGCCGCTGGAAAAGAACCAGCTGCTCAACGAAGAAGCCTATTTGAATGCGGTGGAAGAATACGGTCACGAATTCAAGGCGATGATGGGCGCGGAAGCGATTCAGGAAATCCTGCGCAGCACCGATTGGCGCGATGTCCTGCAAACGCTGAAAGAAGAGTTGGAGCAAACCTCTTCCGAAACCAAGAAAAAACGTCTGGTGAAGCGCATCAACCTGATTGACGCCTTCGTCCCTGACCCGGATGACCCGAAAAAAGTCGTCGGCAAACCGGAATGGCTGATTCTCAACGTGCTGCCGGTACTGCCGCCTGACCTGCGTCCGCTGGTGCCGCTCGACTCCGGCCGCTTTGCGACTTCCGATTTGAACGATCTCTATCGCCGCGTCATTAACCGTAACAACCGCCTGAAGCGCCTGCTGGAGCTGTTCGCGCCGGACATCATCGTCCGCAACGAGAAGCGGATGCTGCAAGAAGCGGTTGACTCGCTGCTCGATAACGGCCGTCGTGGCCGCACCGTCACCGGTTCCAACAAGCGTCCGCTGAAGTCGCTTGCCGACATGATCAAGGGCAAGCAGGGGCGTTTCCGGCAAAACCTGCTGGGCAAGCGCGTCGACTACTCCGGCCGCTCCGTTATCGTGGTTGGTCCGACCCTGCGCTTGCACCAATGCGGCCTGCCGAAACGCATGGCGCTGGAACTGTTCAAACCGTTCATCTTCCAGCAGCTGATTGAAAAAGAACAGGCACCGACTATCAAAGCGGCGAAGCTGATGGTGGAGCGCGACGAGCCGGAAGTCTGGGATGCGCTGGAATACGTGATCCGCGAACACCCGGTCATGCTCAACCGTGCGCCAACCCTGCACCGCCTCGGCATTCAGGCGTTTGAACCGATCCTGATTGAAGGTAAGGCAATTCAGCTGCACCCGCTGGTTTGTGCCGCATTCAACGCTGACTTTGACGGCGACCAGATGGCCGTGCACGTACCGCTCTCGCTGGAAGCGCAGTTGGAAGCGCGCGCGCTGATGATGAGCTCGAACAACATCCTCTCGCCTTCCAACGGCGAGCCGATTATCGTGCCGTCGCAGGACGTGGTACTCGGCCTCTATTACATGACGCGCGAACGCGTCAATGCGAAAGGCGAGGGCATGCGCTTTGCCGATATCAAAGAAGTAGAGCGCGCCTACCAAGCGGGCGAAGTGCACCTGCAAGCGAAGATTGAAGTGCGTCTGGACCTCTTTGAAGACGGCAGCAAAAATTTCCGCCGCATCCAGACTACCGTTGGCCGTGCGCTGCTGTCGCAAATCCTGCCGGAAGGGCTATCGTTTGACCTCATCAACCGTGCGATGAACAAAAAGGCGATTTCCAACCTGATCAACCAGTGCTACCGCCAGATTGGCCAGAAAGAAACCGTCATCCTCGCCGACCAGCTGATGTACACCGGTTACCGCTACGCGACCTACTCTGGCGCGTCCATCGGTATCGTCGATATGGTCGTGCCGGCGGCGAAAGCGGAAATCCTGCAAACGTCTGAAAACGAAGTGAAGGAAATCGAAGACCAGTACGCCAGCGGTCTCCTTACCCAAGGCGAAAAATACAACAAAGTCATCGATATCTGGTCACGCGCCAACGAAAAACTGGCGAAGGCGATGATGGACAACCTGCGCCAGGAAGATGTGGTCAACCGCGACGGCGAAACCGTCAAGCAGGAATCCTTCAATTCCGTGTACATGATGGCGGACTCCGGCGCGCGGGGCTCTGCGGCGCAGATTCGTCAGCTCGCCGGCATGCGTGGTCTGATGGCCAAGCCGGACGGCTCCATCATCGAAACACCGATTACCGCGAACTTCCGTGAGGGGTTGAACGTCCTGCAATACTTCATCTCTACCCACGGCGCGCGCAAAGGTCTGGCCGATACCGCGCTGAAAACCGCAAACTCCGGCTACCTTACCCGCCGTTTGGTGGACGTTTCGCAAGACGTAGTCGTCAACGAAGAAGACTGCGGCACGACGCGCGGCTTTGAAATTCAGGCGGTGGTTGAAGGCGGCGATGTGGTCGAGCGCCTGAGTGACCGCGTGTTGGGACGCGTACTGGCCGAACCGGTCGTCAATCAAGACGGTACCGTCGTACTGGATGCGGGCACCCTGCTCGAAGAAAAAGAAATCGCCGTGCTGGAAAGCGCGGGCGTGGATCGCGTTGTGGTGCGCTCGGTCATTACCTGTGAATCGCGCTACGGCGTCTGTGCGCAGTGCTATGGCCGTGATTTGGCGCGCGGACACCGCGTTAACGTCGGCGAAGCCGTCGGCGTCATCGCCGCGCAATCCATCGGTGAGCCGGGTACCCAGCTGACGATGCGTACCTTCCACATCGGCGGGGCAGCATCGAGCGCGGCCGCGGTTGGTTCCGTTGAAGCGAAGACCAACGGTACCGTGCGCCTGACCAATATCAAAACGGTCACTAACAAAGACGGCAAACTGGTCGCGGTTTCCCGCTCTGGCGAATTGTCGGTCATTGACCAGAACGGCCACGAACGTGAGCGCTATAAAATGCCCTACGGTGCAACGCTTGGCATCGAGCACGGTGACGAAGTCAAACAGGGACAGTTGCTCGCCAGCTGGGATCCGCACACCCACCCGATTATCGCCGAGGTGAGCGGTCGCATCGTCTTCCAGGATTTCGAAGATGGCGTTACCGTCCAGGAATCCTCCGATGCCGACACCGGTTTGACGGTACGGACCATCATGGATAACGCGCTGCGCTCCACTTCCGCCAAGGACAAGCGTCCGCTGATTCAACTGCTGGACGACAACGGCCAGCCGGTAAAACAGGCTGGTTCCGATATCCCGGTCAACTACTTCCTGCCGGGCGGCGCGATTGTTCACCTGGACGATGGTGCCAAGGTAGAAGTGGGTGACGTTCTGGCGCGTATGCCGCAGGCGTCTGGGAAAACCGCGGACATCACCGGTGGCCTGCCGCGCGTTGCCGACCTCTTTGAAGCGCGCAAACCGAAAGAGCCGGCGATTCTCGCTGAAAAAACCGGTACCGTCTCCTTTGGCAAAGAAACCAAAGGCAAACAACGCCTCATCATCAGCGCAGAGGATAACGAAGTCATCGAAATCCTTATCCCGAAATGGCGTCGTCTCAACGTCTTTGAAGGCGAACAGGTCAAACAGGGCGACGTGCTGGCCGATGGCGAACTGACCCCGCATGACATCCTGCGCCTGCGTGGCGTGGCGGAACTGGCAGCACATATCGTGCGCGAAATCCAGAACGTTTACCGCCTGCAAGGGGTAAAAATCAACGACAAACACATCGAAGTTATCGTGCGCCAGATGCTGCGCAAGGTAATCGTGCTCGATGCCGGCGAATCCCGTCTGATCGTCGGCGAGCAGGTCGATTTGCAGCGCGTTCTCAGCGAGAACGACCGCCTGCAAGCCCAGGGCAAACTGCCGGTGCGTTACGAACCGGTGTTGATGGGTATCACCAAAGCATCCCTGGCAACCGAGTCCTTCGTATCGGCGGCCTCATTCCAGGAAACCACCCGCGTCCTGACCGAGGCCGCGGTGCTGGGCAGTTTCGACGAATTGCGCGGTCTGAAAGAAAACGTTATCGTCGGTCGCCTGATTCCGGCAGGTACAGGCTTGGCCTATCACCAACAGCGTCGCGCCAACCGCGAAGAAGAGCAGGCGCTGTTCGAGATGGTCAAAGAAGAAGATGCCGAAGCGGAAACGCTGGCAGAAACCGGAAAAATGGTGATGGCTGAAGCAGAAATGCCAGTCGACGGTGCTGACGACACCGAGTAAGTCATCATGCCAGTCAAGTTCCCGCGGCAGCGTGAGCGTTGCGCGGGCTTGACATCCCAGAAGCAGGGGCATACTATGCGCCACCTTTGGCGTAGCGCCGCTGAAATTAAATTTATGAAAAGTTTGGAGAACTTTATTCATGGCAACTGTTAACCAGCTCGTGCGCAGCCCGCGTACGCGCCAGAAAGAAAAAAACAACGTTCCTGCACTGCAGGGCTGTCCGCAAAAACGTGGCGTGTGCACCCGTGTGTACACCACCACGCCGAAAAAACCGAACTCTGCGATGCGCAAGGTTGCACGTACCCGTTTGACCAACAAGTACGAAGTAACCGCCTATATTGGCGGTGAAGGGCACAACCTGCAAGAGCACTCCCTGGTGCTTATTCGCGGCGGACGGGTCAAAGACTTGCCGGGCGTGCGTTACCACATCGTGCGTGGTGCGCTGGATACCGCTGGCGTGAAAGACCGCAAACAAGGTCGTTCCAAATACGGCGCCAAACGTCCCAAGTCATAACTTAAGGAAACCGTCTTATGTCAAGAAGAGTACGTGCACCGATCCGTCAGATTCTGCCGGATCCGAAATTTGGTAACGTCGTCGTTGCCAAATTCATCAACATCCTGATGGTGAGTGGCAAAAAATCCGTCGCAGAAAAAGTGGTTTATGAAGCGTTGGAAAAAGCTGCCGAGAAAAAACAGCTGCAACCGGTAGAAGTACTGGAAGAAGCACTGGAAAAAGTCCGTCCGGCGGTAGAAGTCAAATCCCGCCGTGTGGGTGGCGCGACCTATCAGGTTCCGGTCGAAGTGCGTCCGGTCCGTCAAAACGCTTTGGCGATGCGCTGGCTGATTGATGCGGCACGCAAACGTAACGAGAAATCCATGGCGCAGCGTCTGGCTGCCGAGTTTCTCGAAGCGCTGGAAGATCGTGGCGCAGCTGTCAAAAAACGCGACGATACGCACCGTATGGCGGAAGCGAACCGCGCGTTCGCCCACTTCCGCTGGTAACGCGTTCACCATAAGGAGTCAAACAAACACATGGCACGCAAAACCCAAATTAACCGATACCGTAACCTCGGTATCATGGCGCATATCGACGCCGGCAAAACGACGACGACCGAGCGCATCCTTTACTACACCGGTATGTCGCACAGAATCGGCGAAGTGCACGAAGGTGCAGCGACGATGGACTGGATGGAACAGGAGCAAGAGCGCGGGATTACGATTACTTCCGCTGCGACGACCTGCTTCTGGAAAGGCATGGGTGGTCAATTCGATGAACACCGCATCAACATCATCGATACTCCCGGGCACGTAGACTTCACCATTGAAGTAGAGCGCTCACTGCGGGTGCTTGATGGCGCTTGCCTGGTACTCTGCGCAGTCGGCGGCGTACAGCCGCAAACTGAAACCGTTTGGCGTCAAGCTAACAAGTACCGCGTTCCGCGCATCGCTTACGTCAACAAAATGGACCGCACCGGGGCGGACTTCCTGCGCGTTGTCAAACAAATGGAAGACCGTCTGAATGCGCAACCGATTCCGCTGCAACTGCCGGTTGGTGCTGAAGAAAACTTCAAAGGCGTCATTGACCTCATTAAGATGAAAGAAATTATCTGGAATGAGGATGACAAAGGCATGACCTTCAAATATGCCGATATTCCTGCTGATCTGCTTGCAGCCTGCGAAGCACAACGTGAAAAACTGGTTGAAGCCGCTGCTGAAGCTAACGAAACCCTGATGGAAAAATATCTGGGTGGTGAGGCGCTGAGCGAAGAAGAAATTATCACCGGTCTGCGTGAGCGCACGATTAATAACGAAATTGTTCCGGTCGTTTGCGGTTCATCCTTCAAGAACAAGGGTGTACAGGCGATGCTGGATAAGGTTATTGAATTGCTGCCAAGCCCGGTTGATATCGATGCGATTCAAGGGGTCAACCCGAATACCGAAGAAGCGGATAGCCGCGAAGCGGATGACAATGCACCGTTCTCCGCTCTGGCATTCAAGATTGCTACTGACCCGTTCGTGGGTACGTTGACCTTCGTGCGTTGCTATTCTGGCGTCCTGGAAGCAGGCACTACTGTGCTCAACTCCGTCAAAGACAAACGCGAACGTATCGGCCGTATCGTCCAGATGCATGCCAATACCCGTGAAGAAATCAAAGAAGTCTATGCGGGTGATATTGCAGCGTGCGTCGGCTTGAAAGATGTCATTACTGGTGAAACCCTGTGTGATGTCAATAAGCCGATTATTCTGGAGCGGATGGAATTCCCCGAGCCGGTTATAGCTGTCGCGGTTGAACCGAAGACCAAGTCTGACCAAGAAAAAATGGGCATGGCCTTGGCCAAGCTGGCGCAAGAAGATCCGTCATTCCGTGTGCATACTGATGAAGAAACCGGGCAGACCATTATCTCCGGTATGGGTGAGCTGCACCTGGAAATTATCGTCGACCGTATGAAGCGTGAGTTTAAAGTAGAAGCTAACGTCGGCGCACCGCAAGTCGCCTATCGTGAAGCACTACGTGAAAGTGTCGAGCAAGAAGGTAAATTTGTGCGTCAATCGGGTGGCCGTGGTCAATACGGTCACGTCTGGCTGCGTATCGAACCGCAGGAGCCTGGTTTTGGCTACGAGTTCGTCAACGCGATTGTCGGTGGTGTCGTTCCCAAAGAATACATCCCTGCTGTTGACAAGGGCGTGCAAGAACAAATGCAAAATGGTGTACTGGCAGGCTATCCGGTGGTGGATGTCAAAGTTACCCTGTTTGACGGTTCATTCCACGAAGTGGATTCCTCAGAAATGGCATTTAAATTGGCCGGTTCTGAAGGCTTCAAACTGGGGGCACGCAAGGCCAAGCCGGTATTGCTGGAGCCGATGATGAAAGTGGAAGTTTCTACACCCGAAGATTACATGGGCGACGTCATCGGTGACCTGAACAGCCGTCGCGGCCTCATCCAAGGTATGGATGATGAAGCAAGCGGCAAGATTGTCCGCGCTCAAGTCCCGCTGGCAAAAATGTTCGGCTATGCCACCTCATTACGCTCATTGAGCCAAGGTCGCGCCAGCTATTCCATGGAATTTGACTGCTACAATGAAGCGCCGAGCAACGTTGTTGACGAAGTCATCAAGAGCAAATCCTGATTTTTATTTTTGGAGTTAAATCATGTCTAAAGAGAAATTTTCCCGAACCAAACCGCACGTAAACGTCGGTACTATCGGCCACGTTGACCACGGTAAGACTACCCTGACAGCTGCGCTGACCAAAGTAGGTGCAGAACGTTTTGGTGGAACCTTCAAGGCTTACGACCAAATTGACGGTGCGCCGGAAGAGCGCGCGCGTGGTATCACCATCTCAACCGCACACGTTGAATACGAATCCCCGAACCGTCACTACGCACACGTAGACTGCCCGGGACACGCCGACTACGTCAAGAACATGATCACCGGTGCGGCACAAATGGATGGCGCAATCCTTGTTTGCTCTGCAGCGGATGGTCCGATGCCGCAAACCCGTGAGCACATCCTGCTCTCCCGTCAAGTAGGCGTGCCGTATATCGTTGTCTACCTGAACAAGGCAGACATGGTTGACGACGCCGAACTGCTTGAGCTGGTTGAAATGGAAGTTCGTGATCTGCTGAGCGAATATGACTTCCCGGGTGACGATACCCCGATCATTATCGGTTCTGCCCTGAAGGCACTTGAAGGCGATCAGTCAGACATTGGCGTACCGTCCATCATCAAACTCGTAGACGCGCTGGACAGCTACATTCCGGAGCCGCAGCGTGACATTGACAAACCGTTCCTGATGCCGATTGAAGACGTCTTCTCTATCTCTGGTCGTGGTACCGTAGTAACCGGACGTATCGAACGTGGTGTTATCAAAGTCGGCGAAGAAATCGAAATAGTCGGTATCCGTCCGACGGCGAAAACCACCTGTACCGGTGTAGAAATGTTCCGCAAACTGCTGGACCAAGGTGAGGCAGGTGATAACGTTGGCGTACTGTTGCGCGGTACCAAGCGTGAAGAAGTTGAGCGTGGCCAAGTATTGGCCAAGCCGGGTACTATCACGCCGCACACCAAATTTGAAGCGGAAGTGTACATTCTGTCCAAAGACGAAGGTGGACGACACACCCCGTTTTTCAAAGGCTATCGTCCGCAATTCTACTTCCGTACCACCGACGTAACCGGCGAATGCATTCTGCCGGAAGGCGTAGAAATGGTCATGCCGGGCGACAACGTGAAGATGAACGTTCACCTGATTTCGCCGATTGCTATGGACGAAGGGCTGCGCTTTGCGATTCGTGAAGGTGGTCGTACAGTAGGTGCTGGCGTCGTCGCTAAAATTATCGAGTAAACGCCATGGCAAATGCACAAAAAATCCGGATTCGTCTGAAGTCATATGATCATCGTCTGATCGATGCTTCCGCGAAGCAGATTGTTGAGACCGCTAAGCGTGCCGGTGCCCAAGTTAAGGGGCCGGTACCGCTTCCTGTGAAAAAAGAGATTTATACCGTATTGATTTCTCCGCATGTCAACAAGGATGCGCGTGATCAATATGAAATGCGCACGCATAAACGTATCATGGATATTGTTGATCCTACGGACAAAACCGTTGATGCGTTGATGAAGTTAGATCTCGCGGCAGGTGTTGACGTAAAGATTGAGTTGCAGTAAAATCGCGCACCTTTCTTGAAAGTCCTGAAAGGCGAAGAGGGTTACCCGCCCTCCTCTCGCCTTTTTCATTTACATGAGGAAAAATATGACAATGGGTTTAGTGGGTCAAAAAATAGGTATGACCCGTATATTTAATGAGGATGGTAGTGCTTGCGCCGTAACGGTTATTGAAGTTAAGCCTAACATCATCTCACAGATCAAAACGCTCGCTACTGACGGTTATAATGCTGTTCAGGTCTCTGTGGGCGAACGAAAAACAAATCGCACCAGCAAGGGGCTTGCGGGGCATTTTGCCAAAGCTAACGTGGCTGCCGGTGTTGTTATTAAGGAATTCCGTATTGCCGCAGAAGATGTTGCTCAATTTAGTTTGGGTAGCGCGGTTGATGTTTCTCTGTTTTCAGAGGGGCAGCGTGTTGATGTCCGTGGGCGCAGCGTTGGTAAAGGGTTTGCCGGCACCATCAAGCGCCACCATTTTAGCGGGCAGCGTAAAACACACGGTAACTCGCTTTCGCATCGTGTGCCGGGTTCTATCGGTCAGAACCAAACCCCAGGTCGTGTTTTCAAGGGAAAGAAAATGTCTGGCCATTTGGGAAACAAAATGCGTAGCACCCAAAACTTGGAAATTGCACGCGTGGATGGCGAGCGTAATCTGCTTCTGATTAAAGGGGCGGTTCCAGGTGCGAAGGGCGGTTTTGTTGTGATTCGTCCGTCAGTAAAAGCATAAAGGAGGCATTCGTGGAAATTAAGTTTAAAAATGCTTCCGGTTCCATCGCGGTTGCAGATGATATATTTAATGTGGCTTTTAATGAACCTTTAGTTCACCAAGTGGTGACCGCATATTTCGCAGGCTCACGTTCTGGAACTAAAGCGCAAAAAACACGTTCGGAAGTTTCTGGCGGTGGCGCTAAACCTTGGAAACAAAAAGGTTCAGGTCGTGCTCGCGCAGGTACCATTCGTTCACCTATTTGGCGTGGTGGTGGCGTGTCGTTTGCTGCAAAACCGCGTGACTATAGTAAAAAAGTCAATCGCAAAATGTATCGTGCTGCGTTGCGTAGTATTTTTTCTGAACTGCAACGTCAAGACCGTCTTTGTCTTGTGGAAGAATTGAATTTTTCTTCAAACAAGACGAAAGACTTCGTGTCATATGCCGCTGAGATGGGATTTGGACAAGACTTTCTTCTGATTACAGAGTCCCTTAATGAGAACCTGTTTTTGGCTTCTCGAAATATTCCTTCTGTTGTGGTTGTGGACGTTGAGGCTATCGATCCTGTGTTGTTGCTTCGTCATGAAAAAGTGGCGATTGACAAACTTGCGATTGAGCGAATTAATGAGTGGCTGTCATGAAACAAGAATATATTTTACAAATCATTCAGGGGCCTTTGGTTACCGAAAAGTCTTCTTCAGCAACGGCAAAAAAACAGCTCGTTTTCAAAGTGGCACGTAAAGCAACTAAAGAAGAGATTAAAGAAGCGGTAGAACAGTTATTAGAAGTTACTGTGGTCGCCGTTAATACGATAAATGTCAAAGGTAAAAGTAAGCGTTTTGGTCAACGCGCAGGCTACCGTAAGGATTTTAAAAAGGCTTACGTTAGCTTGGATAAAGGCGTAGATATGGAAGCTTTATTGTCAGAGCAGGCATAAGGAAAAGATATGGCTATTATCAGAAAAAAACCTACATCTCCCGGACGTCGCTTTGTTGTAGATGTATCACGACCTGCCTTGCATAAGGGGCAGCCATTTGCTGCATTAGTTGAAAAAAAATCGAGTACTGGTGGGCGCAACAACGTTGGGCGAATTACTACGCGCCATCGTGGAGGTGGCCATGCGCAAAAGTATCGTATTATTGACTTTAAGCGTCAAAAAGATGGGATTGAAGCGGTTGTTGAGCGACTTGAGTACGATCCTAACCGCTCTGCCTATATTGCTTTAGTTTGTTATTCGGATGGTGAGCGCCGCTATATCATCGCTGCTCGCGGTATGAAAGCGGGTGACCTTATTAGAAATGGTGACGATGCTCCAATTAAAACAGGAAATTGTTTGCCCATCCGTAATATTCCTGTTGGTTCAACAGTATATTGTGTAGAGTTGAAGCCTGGGCGAGGTGCACAATTGGCTCGTAGTGCAGGCACATCTGTACAGATTGTTGCTCGAGATGGCAAATATGCGACCATTCGTTTGAAATCAGGTGAACGCCGTCGAGTTTTGAGCGATTGCCGAGCAGTTTTGGGTGAAGTAGGTAATCATGAACATAGTTTGCGCTCCTTGGGTAAAGCGGGGGCAAAGCGGTGGCGTGGTATTCGTCCTACTGTCCGTGGTGTTGTTATGAACCCAGTTGATCACCCTCATGGAGGTGGTGAAGGTCGTACTTCTGGAGGTCGTCACCCTGTTTCTCCTTGGGGGACACCTACTAAGGGTTATAAAACTCGTAAGAATAAGCGTACTGAAAAAATGATCGTTCAGCATCGCAATAATAAGAGAGGTTAAAATATGCCACGTTCTCTGAAAAAAGGCTTCTTTATTGATTTGCATCTGGTGAAAAAAATCGAGAATGCTGTAGAAACCAACAATAAAAAGCCAATCAAAACTTGGTCACGTCGTTCTATGATTATTCCGGAAATGATCGGACTAACAATTGCTATACATAATGGTAAACAGCATGTTCCCGTTTTAGTAAGTGAGGACATGATTGGGCATAAATTGGGTGAATTTGCACCTACTCGCAATTATCGCGGACATGCGGCGGATAAGAAAGGCAGATAAGGGGTAAAAGTAATGCAAGCTATTGCAAAATTACGAGCGGCTCGGATTTCTGCGCAAAAAGCTCGATTGGTTGCCGATCAGATTCGCGGTAAGCATGTGAATGAAGCAATCGAAATTCTAACGTTTAGCCAGAAAAAGGCATCTACTATTATTTTGAAACTGTTAAATTCCGCTATTGCTAATGCGGAGAATAATGAGGGTGCGGATATAGACGTTTTGCGTGTTGCTGAGATTCAGGTGGGCGAAGGGATGACTATGAAGCGCTTTGCTGCGCGAGCCAAAGGGCGCGGGAATCGCATTCTGAAGCGGACGAGCAATATCTTTATTCGCGTACAAGAAGTTTGATTGGAGATTGAATTTATGGGTCAGAAAGTACATCCTATCGGTTTTCGTTTAGGAGTATCCAAAGATTGGGTCTCTAAATGGTATGCGGAAGGCAAAGATTACGCTAATTTCTTAGAGAAAGATTTTGAAGTACGTGAGTTTATTCGCAAGAAATTAGCACACGCTTCAGTTAGTCAGATTCAAATTGAGCGACCACGAAACGGTGCGCAAATTACTATTTTTACCGCCCGCCCAGGAATTGTTATTGGGCGCAAGGGTGAAGATATTGAAGTTTTGAAGCAGGAAATAAGCTCTATTATGGGCGTTCCTACATCAGTCAACATAGAAGAAATCCGTCGTCCTGAGCTTGATGCTTATTTAGTTGCGGACGGTATAGCGAAACAGTTAGAGCGACGTGTTATGTTTCGCCGTGCAATGAAACGCTCGGTTGCATCTACTATGCGTTTAGGAGCTGCTGGAATAAAAGTAAGTATCGCGGGTCGCTTGAATGGTGCCGAAATCGCCAGGACAGAATGGTATCGCGAAGGCCGCGTTCCTTTGCACACGTTGCGCGCAGATATTGATTATGGCTTTGCAGAAGCGCATACCACCTATGGCGTTATTGGTGTTAAAGTATGGATCTTCAAAGGTGAGAATCTAGAGGGCCTCGATGCTAATGGCAATGTCGTTGGTGAGGTGCCAGAAGAAAAGCGCGCTAGACGCAACAATAAGCCTCGTACGTCGCGACGCAAAGATTAAAGGTGAAGTAAAATGTTACAACCTAAACGAACAAAATTTAGAAAACAACACAAGGGGCGTAATCGTGGCTTGGCTCAGTCAGGAAACGAAGTTAGCTTCGGTGAATACGGTTTAAAAGCTACAACGCGCGGCAGAATTACAGCTAGACAGATTGAAGCAGCGCGTCGTGCAATAAATCGCCATGTGAAGCGCGGCGGTAAAATGTGGATTCGTATTTTTCCTGATGTTCCAGTAACTAATAAACCTTTAGAAACACGCCAAGGTAAAGGTAAAGGTAATGTGGAATATTGGGTCGCTAAAGTCCAGCCCGGAACAGTAATGTATGAACTAGAAGGTGTGAGTGAAGAGCTGGCGCGGGAAGCATTCCGTTTGGCAGCAGCAAAGCTCCCTGTTCGTACCGTATTTGAAACGCGCAAGGTGATGTAATGTCTTTTAAAGAATTGCGAGAAAAAAGTATAGACGAGCTGCGTGAGGAGCTTTTATCCTTGCGTCAGACACAGCTGAAGCTAACTATGCAAAAAACTAGTGGGCAGTTGGAGCAGACGCATCAGATTCGTCAGGCTCGGCGTGATGTTGCTCGTATAAAAACCTTGTTGTCTCAACATAAGGTTAAGGTTTAATTTTATGACTGAAAAACAAAGCATTCAGCGGGTATTGCAAGGACAAGTCGTTAGTAATAAGGGCAATAAATCTATTACAGTGACAGTTGTCCGCTATGAACGCCACCCCGTATATGGTAAATATATTAAACGTACTCTGAAGTGTCACGCTCATGATGAAAATAATGAGTGTAATATTGGTGATACTGTACGTATTGCACAAAGTCGTCCGATTTCAAAGACCAAAACTTGGCGTTTAATTGAAATCGTTGAGCGAGCTAAGGGCTGAGGAGTGACATCATGATTCAAATGCAATCACGTTTAACTGTTGCGGATAATAGTGGCGCTCGAGAACTACAATGTATCAAAGTTCTTGGTGGATCTCATCGTAGATATGCAGGTATTGGCGATGTAATTAAGGTTTCTATAAAAGAGGCATTGCCTCGGGGGCGCGTCAAAAAAGGTGATGTATATAACGCCTTAATCGTTCGGACCAAAAAGGGTGTTAGGCGCAGAGATGGTTCTGTTTTGAGATTTGATAGCAATGCAGCCGTGCTGTTGAATAATAAATTGGAGCCTATTGGCACTCGTGTATTTGGACCTATAGCACGTGAGTTACGTAGTGAAAGATTTATGAAGATCATCTCACTTGCCCCTGAAGTGCTGTAAGAGAGGTAAAACATGAAACGTATTCGTAAGGGCGATGAGGTTATTGTCATCGCAGGCAAGGCGGAAAATAAAGGACAGCGCGGCACTGTTTTAAAGGTAGCCAATGATTATGTCGTTGTTGATGGTATTAATCATGTTTTTAAGCATGTTAAGCCAAATCGTCAAATGCAGACAGAAGGCTCAATCGTGAAAAAAGAAGCACCCATTCATATTTCCAATGTGATGTTATTTAACCCGAGTACCGGTAAGGGTGATCGAGTGGGCTTCAAGATAGAGTCAGGTAAAAAAGTTCGCGTCTATAAATCTACAGGCGCACAAGTAGATTGAGGATTTAAATATTTATGGCTAGATTACAAGAGCAATATCGCCAGGAATTTGCACCGGCGCTGCAGAAGCGACTTGGATTGGCTAATGTCATGGAAGTTCCTAAATTAATCAAAATTACGATTAATATGGGTGTAGGTGAAGCTGTTAATGACAAAAAACTAATGGACAATGCTGTCCGTGATTTGGCATTAATTGCAGGGCAAAAACCTTTAGTAACAAAATCTAAAAAATCAATTGCGGGTTTTAAAATTCGTGACGGATGGCCTATCGGGTGTAAAGTTACATTGCGCCGGGAGCAAATGTATGAATTTTTAGACCGTTTAATTAATATTTCTTTACCACGCACTCGAGACTTTCGTGGTTTAAGTTCAAAGTCATTTGATGGTAGAGGAAATTATAGTTTTGGTGTGCGAGAGCATATTATCTTCCCAGAGATTGATTTTGAGAAAACAGACGCGATGCGTGGTATGGACATTACTTTTACCACGAGTGCTAAAGACGATGCTGGCGCAAAAGCGCTCCTAGAATCGTTTGGTTTCCCCTTTAGGAGTTAAGATTATGGCTAAAAAAAGCATGGTAAACCGTGAGGCCAAACGCATTAAATTGGTGAAGAAGTTCGCTGCTAAACGATTTGAACTAAAAGAAATCATTCGTAAAGTAGAATTTTATTCGGAAGAAGAGCGTATGGCTGCGCAAGAAAAATTACAAAAGTTACCCAGGGATGCGTCGCCTGCGCGTATTCAGCGTCGTTGCCGCATTACTGGGAGGCCACATGCTGTTTACCGCAAGTTTGGTCTGTCGCGTAATAAGTTGCGTGAATTGGCCATGCGGGGAGAAGTCCCCGGTATCAAGAAGGCTAGCTGGTAATATTCGAGTTGGCTATTTAAGTTCCAGGCTCGTTATTTGAGCTGATACTGAATTATAAGAGGTAGTTATGTTAACTGATCCGGTCGCTGATATGCTGACTCGTATCCGTAACGCCCAACGTATAGGGCGTTCTTTAGTAGTAATGCCGGCATCAAAGCAAAAAGTTGCTATTGCTAGAGTGCTGCAAGATGAAGGCTATATTCACTCGTTTGAGGTCAAGGAAGACGTGAAAGCCGAACTCACCATAAACTTAAAATATTATCAGGGGAAACCCGTTATTGAATTGATTGCGCGTGCTAGCCGCCCAGGATTACGGCTTTTTAAAGGTAAGAATGCGTTGCCTCGGGTTCAAGGTGGGCTAGGTATTGCGATTATCTCAACTTCCCAAGGTGTCATGAGTGATCATATGGCACGTCAGAAAGGGATCGGCGGCGAAGTAATTTGTTACGTAGCTTAAACTATTGTAGGAGTGAATAATAATGTCACGTGTTGGTAAACAGCCGATTTCTATTCCTAAAGGTGTGGATATTACAATTGCGGGTAAGCAAGTTACGGTTAAGGGGAGTAAAGGCAGTCTGACGCTTAATCTTCATGCTTACATTAATGCTAGCCAAGAAGATAATGTCGTTTGTTTGATACCAGAGCAGCAAGATTCAGCACATTGGGCAATGTGTGGGACTATGCGTGCTTTGTTGAATAATATAGTTATTGGTGTCAGTCAAGGATTTGAAAAAAAATTACAGCTGATTGGCGTTGGTTATCGCGCTCAGGCTCAAGGGCAAAAACTCAATCTTTCCTTGGGGTTTTCGCACCCAATAGAATTTAATGTTCCGGCAGGAATTGTTGTGGAAACGCCCAGTCAGACAGAGATTCTTGTTAAAGGGAGTGATAAGCAGCAGGTTGGAGAAGTTGCAGCAAAAATAAGAGCTTATCGCCCCCCAGAGCCTTACAAAGGCAAGGGCGTGCGCTACGTAGATGAGCATGTTGTTATGAAAGAAGCCAAAAAGAAATAACAAGGTGAGATGATGAATCAGAAAAAAATTAATCGTATTCGCCGTGGAAAGCGTATTCGTTTGAATATTCGTGAAGCTGGAAAAGTTAGCTTAATCGTAAATAAGACTTCGCAACATACTTACGCGCAAATCATTAGTGCAGATGGTTGCAGTGTATTGGCGAGTGCATCTACCTTGCAGGCTGAAGTGCGCGAAGGATTGAAGCATGCTGCCAATATTGAGGCAGCGGCAAAGGTTGGTAAAATTATTGCTGAAAAAGCGAAACAGTTAGGGCTGAATAGCATCGCTTTTGATCGTAGCGGTTTTCGCTATCATGGTCGGGTTAAGGCATTGGCTGATGCTGCTCGCGAAGCAGGTTTGGAATTTTAAGAGGTACTTATGGCGCAACAAAAAGAACGCCCTCAAGATAGTGAGTTCTTGGAAAAATTGGTTGCAGTAAATCGTGTAACTAAAGTCGTAAAAGGTGGCCGTCAATTTGCTTTTACAGCGTTAACTGTTGTTGGTGATGGCAATGGCCGTGTAGGTTATGGTTATGGTAAGGCTAAAGAAGTCCCCGTTGCTATTCAAAAAGCTATGGATCAAGCCAAGAAAAGCCTAGTAAAAGTCAGCTTGAATAACGAAACATTGCAGCACCCCGTGGTGGGCACTCATGGCGCGGCAAAAATTTATATGCAACCTGCTTCTGCAGGTACGGGGATTATTGCGGGAGGTGCCATGCGTGCGGTTTTTGAGGTTTTGGGCGTCAAAGATGTGTTGGCAAAATGCATGGGAACTCGCAATCCAGGTAATGTTGTTCGTGCGACTATAGCTGGATTACAAAAAATGACCACAGCATACGAAGTCGCTGCGAAACGCGGAAAACCAATTGAAGAGGTATTGGCAAATGTCGAATAAAAAAATTAGTGTTACGCTTATAAAAAGCAAGTATGGACGTTTGGAAAATCATCAAAAATGCCTTGTTGGTCTGGGCTTACGTAAGATGCATCAAACCCGCGTTATTAGTGATACGCCTGAAAATCGTGGGATGATTAATAAAATCTCTTATCTCCTTAAAGTGGAAGAGGTGCGTTAATGTTATTAAATGATTTAAGTCCAGCTCTTGGATCTCGTAAAGAACGTAAACGCCTTGGTCGCGGCATCGGTTCTGGATTGGGTAAAACCAGTGGTAAAGGGCATAAAGGGCAGAAAGCCCGTGCAGGAGGCTACCATAAAGTTGGCTTTGAAGGTGGTCAAATGCCATTGCAACGTCGTTTGCCAAAGCGTGGCTTCCGTAGTCGCGGCAAAGGGGCAATTGCTCAACTTCGTACCTCTGAACTGAATCTGCTCGCGTCTGTTTCTGCCACAATAGATCTCGCGGTTCTTAAAGAGCATAATTTGGTTCCTGTGAGTGCCTCATCTGCTAAAGTATTTTTAAGTGGTGATGTTACAGCGGCCTTTGCGCTCAAGGGTATTGGCGTTACAGCAGGTGCTAAAGCGGCTATAGAAGCGGCCGGTGGCTCAATATCTGAGTAACCCATATTTTTTAACGAAAAGGTGTATTCATGGCAAAACCCGCCAGCAATTCACATAAAGAGTTGATTTCGCGGTTGTGGTACTTGGTTTTTGCACTAATTATTTATCGTATTGGTGTTCATATTCCTGTCCCAGGTGTAGATCATGAAAAGGTTCGTCAGTTGTTTGACAGTGGTGACGGATCTATTTTCCAACTTTTTAATATGTTCTCAGGGGGGGCATTGAGTAATGCCTCTCTACTCGCCTTAGGTGTAGCGCCATATATTTCAGCATCTATCGTGTTGCAACTTTTTACGCATATGTATCCGCCTCTGAAAGAATTGCGGCAGCAGGGTAGTAGTGGGCAGAAAAAGATTAGTCAATATACCCGTTATCTTGCGCTAGTTTTTGCGCTAGTTCAAGGATTTGCTATTTCGCGTATGGTTATAGCTCAGGGGTTGACGCTTTTTTCAGGCCAGGCGTTTCTGATTACGGGGACGATTTGTTTGGCTACGGGTGCGCTATTCATGATGTGGCTAGGTGAACAAATTACCGAACGTGGCATAGGTAATGGTGTATCTATGTTGATTTTTGCAGGTATTGCAGTTCATATTCCCGCAGGCATTGCTAATTTGGTATCGCAGACGAAAGATGGTAATATCAGCTTCTTGGGCTTTTTCTTGATGTTGTTTATAATAGTCGCCTTGTTTGGCCTGATCGTTTTCGTAGAGCGGGCACAGCGGCAAATTGCCATACATTATGCCAAGCGCCAAGGCATGGGAATGCAGACTATGGGACAACGCTCACACCTGCCGTTGAAAATTAATATGGCAGGGGTTATCCCTGCAATTTTTGCGTCTGCCATTATCACGCTATTGGTGTCACTGTTTGCACTGTTGGGCAATATTTCGGGCGCAGTTGGACGTTATTTTGCAGATTTGGCTCACGGGTTTTCTCAAGGTAACTGGTTATATATAGCAACATTTTCGTTACTTATCATCTTGTTTTCGTTTTTCTACACTGCAATGATGTTTGAAAACAGAGAGCTTGCCGATAATCTGAAAAAATCTAACGCTTTTATTCAAGGTTTCCGTCCAGGTAGGCAGACTGCAGAATATCTGGATATGGTGCAAGAGCGTTTGACGCTGGTTGGCGCTATCTATGTTGCATTTGTATGTATTATGCCAACATTGATGAATTTGGGCTCTGCTTCAGGGCAGGCATTGTTTCTTTTTGGTGGAACTTCATTATTGATCGCTGTTGTTGTTGCGATGGATTTTGTGTCACAGGTTCAGTCTCATATAATGTCCAAACAGTATGAGTCTTTAATGAAGAAAGCGAATTTGTCCGGCTTGGGCGGGCAGAGTCTTCGCTGAATCAAGTATTTTAGGGAGTTTTATATGAAAGTTAGTGCATCTGTCAAAGTTATGTGCCGTAACTGTCGTGTTATCCGTCGCCACGGTAGTGTGCGTATCATTTGTTCGGATAAACGTCATAAACAGCGCCAAGGTTAATTTTTTGCGGCAGAAACATAACTACTACTCGGTAGTAATTGAATGTCTGATTTTATGATTTTATAGTTTTTAGGAGTTGAGAAGAATGGCTCGTATTGCCGGAATCAATGTACCAACGCAAAAACATACTGTTATTGCGTTAACTTCAATTTATGGTATTGGGCCTACTCGGGCACGTGATATTTGCGTCGCAGCTAAAGTAGAGCCAAGTAAAAAAATTCGCGATTTGTCTGATGCGGAAGTTGATGCTTTGCGTGCGGCGGTTGCTGAATATCAGGTGGAAGGCGATTTACGTCGTCAGGTTTCCATGAATATTAAACGTTTAATGGATTTGGGCTGTTATCGTGGGCTACGCCATCGTCGTAGTTTGCCTGTACGTGGTCAACGCACCAAGACTAATGCGCGCACGCGTAAAGGTCCCCGTCGTCCTATTAAACGTTAATTTAGAGAGAATGTTATGGCTAAGGCTGCTAGTAAACAAAAAAATGTAAGAAAAAAAGCAAAGCGTGTTGTGGTGGATGCTGTTGCGCACGTCCACGCTTCTTTTAATAACACGATCGTGACCATTACTGATGGTCAAGGTAACACGCTTTCTTGGGCAACTGCTGGTGGTTCTGGTTTTCGCGGTTCAAGAAAAAGCACTCCGTTTGCGGCCCAGGTTGCAGCAGAGCGTGCGGGGAATGCAGCCAAAGAATTTGGTGTGCAAAATCTTGATGTGAATATCAAAGGACCCGGCCCTGGACGTGAATCAGCAGTACGTGCATTGAATGCTGTAGGTTTTAATATCCACAGCATTACCGATGTGACTCCGATTCCGCATAATGGTTGCCGTCCTCCCAAAAAGCGTCGCGTTTGAATTTATACGGAGTAATTAATGGCTAGATATATTGGACCCAAGTGCCGTTTGGCGCGCCGTGAGGGTGTCGATCTTGAACTGAAATCTGGTATTCGTCCTACCGAATCTAAGTGCAACATGAATTCTGCTCCTGGGCAGCATGGTGCGCGTCGTGGACGTTTGTCTGACTATGGTAACCAGTTGCGCGAGAAACAAAAGTTGAAGCGTATCTATGGTGTATTGGAGCGTCAGTTCCGCAACTATTATAAGAAGGCCTCTCAAAAGAAGGGCTCTACGGGTGAAAACTTGTTGCAGTTTTTGGAACAACGCCTTGATAACGTTGTCTATCGTATGGGTTATGGTGCTACGCGTGCGGAAGCGCGTCAACTTGTATCGCATGGCGCGATTGAGGTAAACGGTAAACGCGTTACGATAGCTTCTTACCAGGTGAGAGCAGAAGATGTGGTTGCCGTGCGCGAGAAGAGTCGCAAGCAAGTTCGCATTCAGAGCTCATTGGAAGTCGCTGCGCAACGAGGCTTTGTAGATTGGGTTGAAGTTGATACGGCAAAAATGTCTGGATTGTTCAAACGTGTACCAGAGCGTATTGATTTGTCCGCAGATATCAACGAATCACTGGTAGTAGAGCTATATTCGAAGTAATTTTTGCGATTTCTTGCTTTTTGTGGTTTTTATTTTATAGGCGTTTGATATGGCTTTATCAGAATTATTAACTCCGCGCATTGTCAAAATCCAGGAAATGGGTTTGAATACGTCGCGGGTGACGCTGGAGCCGCTGGAGCGCGGTTTTGGTTATACTTTGGGTACAGCTTTGCGTCGCGTTCTGCTTTCGTCCATTGAAGGCGCTGCTGTTACCGAATGTGAAATCGATGGGGTTTTGCACGAGTATTCCGGTATTGAAGGGGTGAGTGAGGATGTCATAGATGTTCTTCTCAACCTTAAAGGTTTGGCTTTAATTCTGCACGAGGGCGAACGCGCCGAGATGCGTTTGTCCGTTAACAAGGCGGGAGAAGTCAAAGCCAGTGATTTTAGTGCGCCTTCTAATGTTGAAATTTGTAATCCTGATCATGTCATTGCACATCTGACCCAAGATGTTTCTTTCAGTATGACCGTAGTGGTCGAGAAGGGGCGCGGGTATCGCGTGGCAACGCAGGAAATTGATACGGCTACTCATGCTCCGAATGTATTGCGCGTAGATGCGTCTTTTAGTCCCATCAAACGTATTGCATATCGTGTTGAGGCTGCACGGGTCGAGCAACATACTGATTTGGATAAATTGGTTATCGATATTGAATCCAATGGTACGATCGATCCGGAGCAAGCTATTCGCGAGGCGGCGACTATTCTGCATAAGCAAATCGCGGTTTTCGTTAATCTGGAATCTACCGAAGTTGAAGCCGAATATGAGGAAGAGGTACAGGTTGATCCGGTACTGTTGCGCCCGGTTGATGATCTGGAATTGACCGTACGCAGTGCCAACTGTCTCAAGGCGGAAAACATTAATAATATTGGTGATCTGGTACGCCGCACAGAAGTTGAGCTCTTGAAGACCCCGAATTTGGGCAAGAAATCACTGAACGAGATTAAAGAGGTTCTGGCCGCGCATGGCTTGGAACTGGGTATGGATCTGGAGAACTGGTCCGGTAGGGACAGTCACTGAGTCGTGATCCATCGAGATAATTAGGAGTTTTATTTATGAGACATAAATTAGCGGGACGTAAATTTAACCGCACCAGCGCGCATCGCAAGGCGATGTTCAAGAATATGTCAGTTTCGTTGATTGAACATGAGCTGATTAAAACCACGTTGCCAAAAGCCAAGGATTTGCGCGGTATTATTGAGCCGATGATTACTCATGCAAAAAATCATGACGACGTAGCGGGACGCCGTTTGGCCTTCTCTCGTTTGCGTGATCGCAAAGCGGTGCAGAAGTTGTTTGCCGAGTTGGCTCCGCGCTATAAGGAGCGTCCGGGTGGTTATGTTCGCATTTTGAAGTGCGGTTATCGCCCTGGCGATCAGGCTCCCATGGCTTATGTTGAGCTGGTGGATCGTCCTGTTGCTGATGCAGAGTAATGATTTCCGGCACTTTGTTTGCAAACCGGCTTTTTGAGCCGGTTTTTTATTTGCTGAGGCTTGTATGACCATCTTCCTAAAGCCTCATACTGTGTTGCGCCGCCTCGCGGTAGATGCTTACGGGGATTGCTAGACAAGCGCGACTGAAGTCGTACGTTTTTAGAGCGATACACCGAAAGCCTCCGATAAGGCGCATCGCTGAAGACAGTACGCGGTTGTACGGCGCGGGTTTCCCATAAAAATAGCTTCACCATTTTTATGGGTGTCCGTTCAGACGGCGCAACACGGTATGAGGCTTTCGGGGGATGGCTATAGATGATGGATGATGAAGGTTTCCTTTCTCCTCTTGGAGGATAAGAGTAGCTTTGTCATTCCTGTAAGGAAGCCCGGTCGGATGCTGCAATGCCGTTCAGGGATTTGTGTGGATTGGTATAATGCCAGAACGCTTGATAATGGTATCCGCTACTATAGAGTTAGCGGTCATGGTAGTGTATTGATAATGGAAGTTTTGGTAGGAATTGAATTTGGCAGAAATTGAAATGGTAGGAGGAATAATGAATTTGGTGACGCGTTATTTGCAATGGCTCAAGGAGCATGGGTTGGATACTTATGCTTATCCGCCATTAAGTGATGATGAAATTACTGCTTTTGAAACGGCGCAAGGTATAGCTTTGCCCGCTGCGCTGCGTGAACTGTATTTGCATCTGGGCGGTCAGGAGAGCGAAATTTTGAATCAGATCCCCTATCGTTTGATTCCACTGGCTGAAATGGTTACGGTACAGGCGCATTTGCTGGCACAGGTGCAGCAGGCATTTGGCGAAAACTGGGCAGATTTTCGTTTGGATGGTTTTGAAGATGGCGATATGGTGCGAAATCTGCTTTTTCATGATAAGCGCTTGCCGATTTTCCAGAACGACAACGACGATTATTATTGTCTGGATTTTGCACCGGCGGAAGCGGGCAGGGCAGGGCAGGTAATCGCCGTGCGTGGCGAGCCGGATGGTGAGAGCACGGATTTGCTCTTGATGTTTGATACTTTTGACGCCTGTCTGGAAGATATTATTGAGGATTTGGATAATGAAGCGATGCAGGATATGGAATCTTTTTTCGCGCATACTGGCGAAACTTTGCAGGCACTGGGCGAACATTTGGATGAATTGGATACAGCCGACTTCTATGATGCGGAAATCGGGGCGCATATTGAGAGGACTTTGGGTGCGATAGACGGGGTCTTGCATGATATGACGCCAGGGGCACTGCGGGTGCATGTCTATCATGTCGCGGCCGATGCGGGGCGTCCGTTTCAATTGTTAATTACCAGCGGCATGAGCAGTCTGCCGATGGCGTTTCCAGATGATGGATATGAAGCGCTGCGTCGTGCGGAATTGCTCGTGATGTTGCCACCGGACTGGAATGTGCGGGCACAGGAAGACGTTAGCACTTGGCCGATGCAATGGCTGAAGATTCTGGCGCGGTTACCGCACGAGCAGCACACTTGGCTCGGTTACGGGCATACGATTACTTTTAGCGAGGACGCAACAGCGACGCTGCTGGGTACGCCGTTTAACAGCCTGCTGGTATTGCCGCCGCGCACATTGCCGGAAGACTTTGTGCGCCTGCAAACGGCAGATGGCGAGGTTATCAACTTTTATGCGCTGGTACCGCTTTATCCAGCGGAATTTGCACTCAAGGAACGTGATGGGCTGGAGGCGTTGCTGACGCGCTTCAATGCGAGCCATATCACGGAATGCGTGGATCTTTCACGTGTGGATTGCGCGGCATCGTAGCATTATGCCCTGCATCCAAACCCTGCCTGAAGGCTGTCTTGACATCATCGGCGACATTCACGGTCAGTATGCGGCGCTGCAAGCCCTGCTACGTCACCTCGGCTACGACGAGGACGGCACGCACCCGCAGGGGCGGCATCTCATCCTCCTCGGCGACCTGGTGGATCGCGGCGCGGATGTCCCCGCCGTGCTGGATTGGTACCAGCGCCTGCACGCGCGGGGCAGGGTGCAGACCGTACTCGGCAACCACGAAATTAACCTGCTGCTTAACGACGCCAAAGACGGCAGCGGCTGGTTTTTTGACCGTCGCGCCGCGCGCGATGCCCGCATCTATGCGCCGTGGCAGCGCTATCCCGCCGCACGGAAAGCCGCGCTTGTCGCCTTCCTCAACACACAGCCGCTGGTATTGCAGCGCGCCGACCTGCGCATCGTGCATGCGGCCTGGGATGCCGACGCTGTCGCCCATCTGCAAACGGCAGCGGCGGATGACATCATTAGCCTGCATTGCCATTGGGAGACGGCGCTGGATGATGGCGCGCCCGCGCAACCGTGGTATCAGGACTGGCGCGCGGAAGAAGGCTTGGCGGGAGATTTGGGCGACCCGCAGCAGGCGCCCGCCTTCCGCCCCGCCACTGCCGCGCGCGACGTTTATTACAGCCGTGGCAATCCGGTGCGTGTTCTGACCTGCGGTGTGGAGGCTCCTTCCGCCGTGCCGTTCTATGCGGGCGGTCGCTGGCGTTTCGTCGAGCGCCAGGCGTGGTGGGATGACTATCGTGATGACACCGCCGTCGTCATCGGCCACTACTGGCGGCGTTGGCGCGGCGACACGAACCCGCTCTTTCCCTTCCCGCCCCATCACTGGCACGGCGCGCGTCGCAACGTCTTCTGCTGCGACTTCGCCGTCGGCGCACGCTGGCGCGACCGCGCCACAGGCACCGCGCCGGAGCAGTCGCCGTACCGCCTCGCCGCCCTGCGCTGGCCGGAGCGGACGCTGTTGTTTGACAACGGCGAAGCGGTAGCGACGGTGGCGTAATGGGTCATTCGCGCAAGATTTTGCGCGGTGTCCCGCGGATTTCCGGACTGTGTGGTTCTTTGTCAGGAACTATGCGGGTAATTGCTGTAGCGGGCTTATAGCGATCCTCCAAAAATCTCATACGGCGTTTCATTGCTGGGGGATGTAGGGGACGCCTTGTCTGAAATTTTATGTCGATGGCTATAGGCTCGGGTAATTAAACTAAAACCCCGTCAGCGCTACGCTAACGGAGTTTTATTGCAAGAAATTTGTATGTTATTCGCTAATCGCGCCGCGGCTTCCTTGGAATACGGCCAAGCCCTCGCTATTGGGGTATTTTACTTTTCCAGATATTTCTGCTGCACTGGGTCCCCATAAACGTGCGTCATATTGTGCTGTGCCAAATTTTCCGTTGGCAATGCCGTTAACTTCTGCAAAGACATAATCAGCTTCATTATATTGGTCAAATTTTGCGGGCTGCAATGTAATCGTACCATATTGGCTTAATCCTTCTATTTTGCCCTGACCTTCTTTTTTACCGAAATCTACATCGTAAGCCAGTGTCCCTTTCTCTTCATTATTAAATGCAACACCGGTATAAGTAGCTTTTCCGCGAGTAGGCATATTATCTGCAGTTAGTGGTTCTACGCCATAAGCCATATTCAGGGAAACGCCTTTGGTGGTTTTTTGGATATAAGCACCGCTATAGAATCCGTTATAGCTGCGAATTTTTACAGTATCGCGCATATTGGAGCCATCTGTGAATACGCTTTGACCCGTTGCATCGTACCAGCCTTGCGGCAAACTACGAAAATCTGTCCTGAGTTCCTGGTTAGATAGTGAAAGAAGTTTGTGTCCATTCGCTATGGTATCCACGGACAAGGAAAAACCCGCATTGCTGCGGGTTTTCTTTTTTTCAGAACTCGCTTTCGTTCTGCCGCCGCAGGTAGGCGGTTTCGCTCGGCAGGGTGATTTCGATGCGCAGCCCGGGCTTGTTGTCGTGCAGTTGCAGGCTGCCGTTGTGCAGGGCGACGATGGCGCTCACCAGCGACAGTCCCAGGCCGTTGCCGGGGGTGCTGCGCGCGCTGTCCAGGCGGACGAAGCGTTTTAGGACGTCGTCGCGTTTGTCTGGCGGGATGCCGTGGCCGTTGTCGCCGACGCTGACGTGGATGTTTTCGCCGCGCTGTTCGGCGGTGAGGGTGATGTGGCCGCCGCTGGGGGTGTATTTGACGGCGTTGTCCAGCAGATTGGTGATGGCCTGGGCGATAAGTTGGCGGTTGCCCATGATGTCCAGCCCGCGTTCGATGTGCGCTTCAAAGCTGTGTTCGCCTTCTTCGGTCATGACGTCGTAGAGTTCGGCGAGATCGTCGCAGATGGCGCTCAGGCTTTCGTGTTTGAAGTCGTCTTTGGCGCGGCTTTCGACTTGCGCGATGTTTAGCAGGGCGTTGAAGGTTTTCAGCAGGTTTTCGGCGTCTTCGACGGAGTCGGCGATGACTTCGCGCAGGGCGGCCGCTTCGCTGTTGCGGTCGAGCAGTGCGACTTCCATGCGGTTGCGCATGCGGTTGAGCGGGCTGCGCAGGTCGTGCGCTATGTTGTTGGTGACTTGCCGCTGGCTGGTGATGAGCGCTTCGATGCGATCGAGCATGTGGTTCAGGTCGTCGGCGAGCTGGCTCATTTCGTCGGCGTCATTGGCGTGGGTGGGGACGCGCTCGGAGAAGTCGCCATCCACGATGCGCCGCGCGGTACGGCTGATGCGCGAGATGCTGTGGATGATGGTGTAGCCGATGAGAAAGCTGCCGATGAAGGAGGCGATGAGGAGCAGGCCGGTGACGTAGATGCTGTTGTCGAGCATCCGCTTGAGCATTTTGCGCTCATTGGTGGTGTCGTAGGCGGTGATGAGGGTGTAGCGGTTGTCGGCGGTATTGACGATGACGACGCGCATGACGAGGTTGATGCGCATGTCGCTGCCGGGGTCGGTCGCGGGGTTGATGCGGCAGAGGTCGGCGACGCTGCTGTCCAGGATGATGAGGTCGGCGGCGCTGGTGTCGATGGTTGCGGGTGCGTTGTTGTTGCGATTGGTAAAGGGCAGGCCGTTGCTGCCGCTGGGCGGGCTTTTGGCGGTGACGCAGAAGGTGATGTTCGGGTCGCCGGGAACGCGCTCGATGATGCCAAGTACCGGGGTGTAAAGGCCGATGCTGGTGCGCTCTTCAAAGCGGCGACGCAGGCTGGTGGTTTCGGCAAGCAGGCGCGAGTCGATTTGTTCGCGGATTTCTTTTTCGGCGCTGCGGTAGAGGGTGTACATCGAGATGCCGGTGACGAAGCTCGATGCTAGGGTAAAGAGCAGGGAAAATTTGAAGGCGGTAGTTCTTACCGCCTTCCCCCAGTCGCGCAGCCGCTTAGTTATAGCCGTTTGGGTCATAGAGGCTGTATCCTGCGCCGCGTTCGGTATGAATCAGGGGTGGGTCGAAGTCTTTGTCGATTTTGCTGCGCAGGCGCGAGATGTGGACGTCAATGACGTTGGTCTGCGGGTCAAAGTGGTATTCCCACACTTTTTCGAGGAGCATGGTGCGGGTGACGACTTGGCCGGCGTTGCTCATCAGGTATTCGAGCAGGCGGAATTCGCGCGGTTGCAGGTTGATTTTGCGGCCGCTGCGCGTGACTTTGCGCTTGAGGCGATCGAGTTGCAGGTCGGCGACTTCCAGCATCATTTGATCCTGGATTTCGCCGCCGCGACGCCGGGTCAGCGCCTGCACGCGGGCGAGCAGTTCGGAGAAGGCGTAGGGTTTGACGAGGTAGTCGTCGCCGCCGGCGGCGAGGCCTTCGACGCGGTCATCCACTTCGCCGAGGGCAGAGAGGATGAGGACGGGCGTGCTCATGCCGTCCTTGCGCAGTTTTTCGATGACGGAGAGGCCGTCCAGTTCGGGTAACATGCGGTCAACGATGAGGATGTCGTACTGGCCGCTTTGTGCCATGGACAGTCCCTCGGTGCCGGTGTGCGCGGCATCGACGACATAGCCGCTTTCGCTCAGACCTTTGGTGATATAGGCTGCGACGTCTTTGTCGTCTTCGATGATCAGAACGTGCATGAAGTTCTCCTAAGTTTTCTTTAATCGACCGGTTCTGGCGCGTTAAGGTTGCATTCGCCAGAATATGCGCCCTATCTTAAAGCAATCAGAGGTGTTCATGAATAAAACATTGGTTATCTTAGCTTTGGCACTTGCTGCCCCGATGAGCTTCGCTGACCCCGCGCCGGACTTCACCGCGCTCGTCGCCAAAACCAAAGACGCGGTGGTGAGCATCGAAGTGGAAAGCCGCGTCAGCGCGCCATCCACCATCAACGGCTTCCCGCCGGAAATCTTTGAAGACTTCTTCGGCTTCCCCGAACCCTTCGGCCAACAATTCGAAGCGCCGCGCGAACAGCGCATCCTGCAAGGCCAGGGCTCCGGCTTTATCATCGACAGCGACGGCTACATTCTCACCAACGCGCACGTCGTGGAAGGCGCGGAAAAAGTGCGCGTCCAGCTCAACAACAACAAAGAATACAACGCCGACGTCATCGGCCTCGACAAACGCACCGACGTCGCGCTCGTCAAAATCCAGGGCGACCACCTGCCCGTCGCCAAAATCGGCGACTCCGACCAGGTCCAGGTAGGCGACTGGGTACTGGCCATCGGCTCACCCTTCGGCTTTAGCCACACCGCGACCCAGGGCATCGTCAGCGCCGTCGCGCGCAACCTGCCGAGCGGCGACTACGTCCCCTTCATCCAGACCGACGCCGCCATCAACCCCGGCAACTCCGGCGGCCCGCTCTTTAACAGCAAAGGCGAAGTCATCGCCATCAACTCGCAAATTTACAGCCGCAGCGGCGCCTTTAACGGCCTCGCCTTCTCCATCCCGATCAACATGGCGAAAAACATCGCCGACCAACTGAAAGACAAAGGCGAAGTCGTGCGCGGCTGGCTCGGCGTGCGCATCCAGGGACTCGACCAAACGCTCGCCGAATCCTTCGGCATGGAAAAACCGCAAGGCGCGCTCGTCGCCTCCGTCGAAGAAAACTCGCCCGCCGCCAAAGCCGGCATCGAAAACGGCGACGTCATCCTCCAGTATAACGGCAAAGCGGTGAGCAAATCTGCCGACCTGCCCGCCTACGTCGCCTCCACCCCGATAGGCGAAAAAGTCGAAATCAAACTGCTGCGCGACGGCAAAGAAGAAACCGTCAAAGCCGAAATCGGCAACCTCAACGACGTCAGTGGCGACGGCAAAGCCAGCGCGAGCATCCGCGGCCTCAGCCTGGGCACCCTCGAAAACGAAGACCGTGAAGCGCTCGATTACCGTGGCAAAGGCGTGCGCATCAGCGGCGTCAAACCTGGCTCTGCGGCAGAAAAATCCGGACTGCGTGCGGGCGACATCATCATCGCCGTCGGCGGCAAGCGCGTCGAAGACCCCAAAACCGCGCAGCGCCTGCTGGAAAAAGCCAACAGCAAACGCCCGGTACCGCTGCTCATCTACCGCAACGGGCAGAACCTCTACCTCGCGTTACAGCCGTAAAACCCGCGTCATTATCGCAAGTTGCGTTAGCGCGAAGCGCGTAACCCAAACCAACCAAAACAGGGAGCCTCGGCTCCCTTTCTCACATCCAGACCGTCCCAACCATGCACATCGAAACCCACCCCTTCCCGCCGGTACTGCCGGAACACGCCACCGTGATGATGAGCGGCAGCTTCCCACCCACCGCCGACAAGCGCAGCATGGCATTCCACTACCCCAACTACCAGAACGACATGTGGCGCGTTTACGGCGCCATCTTCTACGATGACCCCAAGCACTTTGAAGTCGCGGGCGAAAAACGCTTCGACGCCGCACGCATCCGCGCCTTCCTTGTCGCACGCGGCATCGCCATCTGCCCCAGCGTGCGCCGCGCCATCCGCGAAAAAGGCAACGCCGCCGACGCGCACCTGCGCATCATCGAAACCCTCGACCTGCCCGCCGTAGTGCGGCAAATGCCGCAACTGCGCCACATCATCACCACCGGCGGCAAAGCGACCGACGTCCTGCTTGGCTTCACCGGCGATGCCAAAGCCTCACTAAAAACTGGCGAAAACCTCACCTTCCGCCTCGACGACCGCGAACTCAGCCTTACCCGCCTGCCTTCCACCTCGCGCGCCTACCCGCTCAAACTCGCACAAAAAATCGCCGCCTACCGCGCCTTCTTCCAGCGCTGCGGGCTGGTCTGAAAACCACGACAACGGATACGGCGGTTTCAGCCAGTTTTCTCGCGGCTGCCATACAGCGCGGCCAGCGCGAGGGCGAGTCCGGCGAGGTCGTCCACGCCGTAGTGGTAGCGCAGCCAGATGGTGGCGGCAATCGTCCCCGCGGTGACGGGCGCGAGGAGCAGTGCGGTTTTACGCTTGCCGTCGCGCCAGAGGAAGGCGGTGATGTAGAGGGTGAGCGCGGTGTGCAGGCTGGGGAAGACGTCCATGCCGGTGACGCCGTCCTTGACGATGGCGATGACCGCCGGTGCGAGGATGCCGCCCGCGCCTTGGTCGGGCAGGGTGGTGAAGGCAGGGCCGGCGGCGGGCAGGAGCAGGTAGCCTGCAAGCCCCGCGAGATAGATGCCGATGAGGCCGTTGTAGAAACGGGCGGCAGACGGTTCGCGGCGCCGCCAGGCGTAGTAAGCGACGCCGCCGAGGACGATGGGGAAGAAGGCGAAGTAGCAGGCGGCAAGCAGGTCGGTGAGTGCAGGGTGCGCTTCGTAATGAAACCAGGCGGGCAGCGGTTTTCCGCCCCAGAGGCGGCTGTCGGCGGTGGCAAGGAGGGCGTCGGCATGGGAGTGCAGCCAGTGCTGGTTGAGGGGTTTGAGCAGCGGGAAGGCGAGCCAGATGAGGGCGAAAAGCAGCGCGCCGTTCCAGGCGCTGGCGCGCAGGCGGTAGACCACGCCCCAGAGGATGAGGCAGGCGGCAAGCAGCGCGAGGCTTTGTGGCTGCGGCGCGGCGATGAGGGCGAGCGCGGCAAGGGCAAGAATGAGCGCAAGCAGGGCGAGGGTGGTGTGGACGAGGGTGCGGTTCATGGGGTTTCCGGCAAGGGCAGGGGAGCGGGTTCGGGGTAGGCGCGCCAGGTGAGGACGGCGGCGGCGAGCCACAGGCCGCCCGCGAGTGGTGCGAGGTATAGGGCAGCGAGCCAGAGCGGGATTTGCAGCAGCGCGCCGGCCATGCCGCCGAGGATGCGGAAGAAACTGGTGTTGTTGCGGCCATCGGCGGCACGCGCGGCGAGGCAGGCGCCGGCGACGATGAGCGGGCAGGTGAGGCACAGGGCGAGGGTGGCAAAGCGGTTTACATACACTTGAGCGCTCATGGTGTATGTAAATGTAGCGGTTTGAGGCGTCGCTGGCGCGGGTGGTTTGCTGCCCCCACCCTGACCCTCCCCCACGGGGGGAGGGGATAGATCGGCGGGAGGCTTGGCAATGGTGGGCGATTCGGCAACTGGTGCGCTCCTTCCCTCTACGGGGCAGGGCAGGGTGCGGCACCCTATGTTTGCGGGGTGGTTTGCGCGCTGCGCCCGCAGAAACGCCACGCCGTAATCTTCGCCTTGTTGTGCCGCCTGCCATGCCGCGTGCTGGACTTGATTGAAATGCGCAGCGTCGGCGCAGTTCACGGAGACGGCATCCAGCGCGGCGGCGAGTTCGTCTTGCAGTTCGGCGACGCTTTCGCCCTGCGGGGTGAACGGCGCGCCCATGTTGAGGCTGACGCGGCTGCGGAAGCCGTCCGGTTTGCTGTAATAGGCGGCGGCGGGCTGGACGACGAAATCAGCGCCCGCCGCTAGCAGTTTGGCGACGATGACCGCCATGCCGCTGTGGTACGGTAGCGGGCGGTATCCCCAGTCGCTGGTGCCTTCGGGGTAGAGGGCGAGGCTGCCACCGGCGCGCAGTTGGGCGATGGCAGCGGCGACGGGCGCGGCGACGGCGTCTGCCGGGATACCGTAGCGCGCGCGGTCTTTGCCGCGCACGACCGGGATGCCGTCAAACAGCAGGCGCAGCGGCCCGCGCAGCAGTTGCACGGAGATGAGCGAGGGGGTATCGCCGAGGGCTTTTTGGTACACGAAGCCGTCGATGGCGCCGTTGCGGTGGCTGAGTAGGTAGAGCGTCGGGCGGTCGCGGCAGGGCGTGCCGAGGATGTCCACGCGGCGGTAGTAGAGGGTGCGCAGCAGGCCGCCGAGCAGGCAGATGCGGCGCGGTAGTCGCTTCATGCGATGCTGCCGCGCTGGAAGAACAGTTTGCGATCGCGCGTGAGGAGGTACGCCGCCAGTATGAGAAATAGGCCGCTCTGGATGATTTTGCTGGCCGGGTGCGCGGCGAAGATTTCGTTGGAGATGTTGGCGACGGCGTGGAAGAGTACGGCAATCCACACGTTGCGCCCGGCTTTCGCGTAAACCCAGTTCATGATGAAGACGAACATGAAGACGCTGACGAGGAAGTTCACGCCGTACTGCCAGCCTTCGGCGACGAGGTTCGCCTGGTAGTAGCCCTTGATGGTGGCGAGTGGCAGATGCCACGCGCCCCAGAACAGCGCAAAGATGATGGAGGTGGTAAAGAGGTTGAAGCGGCGCAGCAGGGTGTCGGTGCCGTAGGTGTGCCAGGCGAGTTCTTCGACCAGCGCGGCAAAGAGGAGGATGAACCACGGCGAAAACAGCGCGCTGCTGAAGCTGGGCGAGCCGCTAATCACGAACTGGTCGGCGCTGTAGCCGAAGGCGAGCGAGATGGCCATCGCCACGATGATGGAAAGCGGCGGGAAGATGAGGGTGAAGGCGACAATGGGCGCGTTGAGCCCGCGCCGGGTGAAAAGCCGCGCTTTCAGGTCGGCGAGCAGCAGCGAGTCGGCGGCGAATAGCCAGGCGGCGACGGCAATCGGCGCCAGCAGGCCGGCCATGCCGAGTGTGCCTTGCAGCCAGGCGTAGTCGGCAGCCTGCGGCAGTTGGCTGAGGTAGCCAGCGAGAAACCAGCAAAACCACGGGATGGTGATTGACCAAAAGTAGAAGAAGACGGGGCGGTTGTAGCGGGCGAGGATGGACGGGTTCATCAGGATCTCCATATGTGAAAACGGCGGCATGTTAGCGCCGCCACAGGCAGGGCGCAAAAGAAAAACCGCCGCAGGCGGGGTGTATGCAGCGGTTTTATGGGGTGGCTATCAGAAGTTGTAGCGCACGGTCGCCATACCGGTGGCGGCGGTTTTTTTCTTGACGATCGGGCTGTCGCCTGCCTTGCCGGTGAGGCGGGTCACGCCGACGCTGGCGCCGGTCGTCCAGTTTTCATCGAGCTGGTGCTCCCAGCCTGCGCCCGCCGAGTAGCCGTAAATGCCCGCCTTGGCTTTGTGTTCGCGGTAGCCGCTGCGTGCGGATTGTTCGGGCGAGACGCCGAAGTAGGTGCGGTTGTAATTGCCGCTGCCGCCAAGCGCGTTGGCATTGAGCATGAGCTGGTCGCTGTCGCCCATCGGCAGGGTTGAGCTGACGCCGAGGCTGTAATCCACGCCGCGGTGTTTTTGTCCGGCCAAGGGGACGTTCACGTCGCCGCCGACCGCCAGCCACGGGGTGATTTCCTGGCTGACGCTGACGTTGGCGAGCGCGCTGCCTTTAACTCTGCCCATGCCTTTGAGTTCTTTCGAGCCGGGGCGGTAAATGCTGTTTTTTTCGGTGCGGCCGGGGTCGTAATTGAGGGAGCCCGATGCGGCAAATCCGGCGTCGTTCTGGTATTGCGCGCCCAGTCCGCGCGCGGAATCGGCGAAGAAAGTGCCGTCGGTGAAGCTAAATTCCGGGCTGATGGTGGCGTGGTAGTCGTCCGAGCCGAGGTAACGCGGTGCGAGGCCAGCCGACATGCCGACCGAGCTGTGCCATCCTGTATCGCTGTCGTCTTGTGCCTGTGCGCCGACTGCCAGTGCGAGGAGCAGCAGCGGGAGTGTTTTCATGGGTTTCATATCGTTCTTCCTTTTGAAATGACGGCGGTGCCGCCCGTTGCAACCGGATGCGGGAGATACCGCGGATCGCCCCGTAGGTGAAGTGGTTGTTTTGCAACAAATCCGCTTTCATCCTGTCGTATCAGAAGCCAAATGTCTTTATGAACAAGGGAATTTTGACTACGCGGCGATTATAAATCATCTGTAAGGAAGTTGTATTAAAACTACACGCCGTGTTTCATGTATGCGACAAAAAAGCGACGTGCCGCCGCTTCAGCTTGTTTCGCCGTCGCGTTTTTTTTTCGCGCGCGGGTGTTTTTCGTCGTAGGTGCGGGCGAGGTGCTGGTAGTCGAGGTGGGTGTAGATTTGGGTGGTGGCGAGGTTTTTGTGGCCGAGCAGTTCTTGCACGCTGCGCAGGTCGCCGGAGGATTGCAGGATGTGGCTGGCGAAGGTGTGGCGCAGCATGTGCGGGTGCACGTTCACCCCCGGCAGGCGCTCGGCGGCGTAGGCTTTGAGGCGCAGGGCGATGCCGCGCTCGGTCAGGCGGCCGCCGTTTTTGTTGAGGAATAGCGCCGGTTCGTCGGCTTTTTTGAGGAGCTGGCCGCGCACCGTCTGCCAGCGGGCGAGGGCTTCGCGCGCTTTGCTGCCGATGAAGATGAGGCGTTCAACGCCGCCTTTGCCGCGGATGATGTGGTGTTCGCTGTCGGGGCCGAGGTCGCGGTTGTCGAGCGACGCGAGTTCGGCGAGGCGCAGGCCGGCGGAGTAGAAAAGTTCGAGGATGGTGTGGTCGCGGATGAGGTTGGGGTTGTCGGTCGCGGGCGCTTCCAGCAGGGTGGTGATTTGTTCGGGGGTGAGGGCGTCGGGTAGCGGCTGGCGCGCTTGGCGCGGCAGTTTGAGCGCGGCGGCAGGGTCGGTCGGCAGGCCGCGCAGGCGGTGCAGCCAGCGGTAGTAGCTGCGCAGGGCGGCGCGGTGCTGGTTGAGGGTGGCGGGGCTGTATTTGCCGCCGCCGAGGGTTTTGGTCAGGTAGTTTTGCAGGTCGCGCGGCTCCAGCGCGTGCAGGTCGCGGTCGCGGTGGGCTTCGGCGAACTGGTAGAGCAGGCGGCGGTAGGTGGCAAGGGTTTGCGCCGCTTTGCCGCGTTCGTAGCGCAGGTAGGCGAGGTGGTCGTCGATGTCGTTCATGGTCGGGGGCGGGCGGCTGTTTATCCCGCCAGTTCGCCGTGATAGACGGTCGCGGCAGGGCCGGTCATGTAGAGGGGCTGTCCCGTGCCTTGCCACTGGATGGTGAGGTTGCCGCGCGGCAGTTCGACTTGTACTTCGCGATCGAGCAGGCCGCGCATGATGCCGACGGCAACTGCCGCGCAGGCGCCGGTGCCGCAGGCCTGGGTTTCGCCCGCGCCGCGTTCGTAGACGCGCAGGCGGATGTGGCGGCGGTCGCGGATTTGCATGAATCCGGCATTGACGGCGGCGGGAAAGAGCGGGTGTTGTTGCAGCGCGGCGCCGACTGCCGCGACGGGAGCGGTCGCTACGTCGTCCACGACGCAGACAGCGTGCGGGTTGCCCATGCTGACAATGCCCATTTCCAGCGTCTCGCCCGCGGCGCTGACCGGCTGGTAGAGGCGCTCGGTTTGGGCGGGGGTGAAGGGGGTGAAGTCCGGCTCGCCCATATCGACGCGGTATTGTTCGCTGCCGTCGCTGTCCGTGCCGACGTAGGCGATGGTGATGCTGCCGCGTTTGATGGCGACGCGCAGCGGGCGGTCGAGCGGGTGCAGGCTGTGGTCGCGCAGATATTTACCGAAGCAGCGCGCGCCGTTGCCGCAGTGTTCGACTTCGCTGCCGTCGGCGTTGTAGATGCGGTAGGCGTAATCGTGCGCGGCATCCGGCGCGGGTTCGATGATGAGCAGTTGGTCAAAGCCGATGCCGCTGTGGCGGTCGGCCAGCGCGCAGATGCGCGCGCGCGGCCAGTCGAAGGGTTGTTGCAGGGCGTTCAGCACGATGAAATCGTTGCCGAGGCCGTGCATTTTGCTGAAACTGCGGATGCTCATCGGCGCGCAACCGCGTTTACCAGCAGCAAGATGAGGATGGCGCCGAGTACCGAGCCGATAAACCCGGCGGGTTGGCCGATGCGATACCAATGCAGCGCCTGGCCGATATAGCCCGCAACCACTGCACCGCCAATGCCAAGCAGGGTGGTGAAGATGAAGCCCATCGGATCGCGCCCCGGATAGAAAAAGCGGGCGACAAGGCCAACAAGGAAACCAATAACGATGGTGTAGATAAGACCTGAACCAATGTGGATAGTCATAAAGCGCTCCTGTGTTAGTGAAAGCGCCCCGCACTATAACGGCGTGAAGCGGGGGTGGTGTTACAATACCGCCACGCTATCACAAGGATAATTCATGAAAAACGACCTGCTGCTGCGCGTGCTGCGCGGCGAACCCGTCCCGCGAACCCCCGTCTGGATGATGCGCCAGGCCGGGCGTTACCTGCCTGAATACCGCGCCACGCGCGAGGCGGCGGGACAATTTATGACCCTCTGCCAGACGCCCGAACTTGCCTGCGAAGTCACCCTGCAACCGCTGGCGCGCTTCCGCCTGGACGCCGCCATCCTCTTTTCCGACATCCTGACCATCCCCGACGCGATGGGGCTGGGGCTCTCCTTCGTCCCCGGCGAAGGCCCGGCGTTTGACCGCCCGGTGCGCAGCCACGCCGACGTACAGGCCCTGCCCATCCCCGACATGCACGACGACCTCGGCTACGTCATGCAGGCGGTGCGCCTCATCCGGCGCGAACTGGACGGCAGCGTGCCGCTCATCGGCTTCGCCGGCAGCCCGTGGACGCTTGCCACCTACATGATCGAAGGGCAGGCGAGCCGCGACTTCGCCGCCGCCAAAACCCTGCTCTACCAGGAGCCGCGCACCCTGCACCTGCTGCTCGACAAACTCGCGCGCGCCGTCACCGCCTACCTGCTGGCACAAATCGAAGCGGGCGCGCAGGCGGTGATGCTCTTTGACAGCTGGGGCGGCAGCCTCGCCTGGCAGGCCTACCGCGAATACTCTCTCGCCTACATGCAGCGCATCATCACCGGCATCGGCGACAAAGCGCCGGTCATCCTCTTTACCAAAGGCGGCGGCAACTGGCTGGACATGATGAAAGACAGCGGCGCGGCGGCCGTCGGCCTGGACTGGACGACCCCGCTCGCCAGCGCGCGGAGCATCCTCGGCGAAAACATCGCGCTCCAGGGCAACCTTGACCCCGCCATCCTGCGCGCCAGCCCGGACATCATCGAAAACGAAGTACGCCGCGTACTTGCCGACTACGGCCACGGCCACCGCCACATCTTCAACCTCGGCCACGGCATCACTCCGGACATCCCGCCCGAACACGCGGCAGCGATGATCGAAGCCGTACACAAACACAGCCCGCAATACCACAAGGAGCACCCATGACCTACAACCTCATGAACCAACACGGCGCCACCCTCCACGACAAGGCGCTGAACGGCCTCTACTACTTCCAGCTCAACCTCGATGCGCTCTGTGAAAAACTGGGCGTCCCCTACCTCAGCGAATACGTTGATGACTACGCCTTCCGCCAGGAAATGCTCGCCAGCGGCGACTACGACGACCTGATCGAAGAAATTGGCGGCGACCCGAACGACCTGCTCGACCCCGAAGCCTGGCATGACCCCGCCGCGCTGCTCGCCCTTCTGGAAGCGCTGGAACAACACCTGCGCGCCCGGCCGGATGACATCTACAACGTCTCCATTGATGACGACGATGATGATGACGCATTTGATGACGACGATGACGGCTGCAACTGCGACGACAGCTGCGGCTGCTGCGCGGGCGATGAAGACTACGACGCCGAAGATGGCGACGACATCATCGAACTCACCCCGGAACTCATCCTGGAAGACATCGCCGCGCTCAAACCCGTACTGCAACAAGCCATCACCGACGGCGACAAAGTGCATCTGCGGATGTTGAGCTGAAAATGAGGGCAGACGGTCGGCCAAAACATTCGCGCCATAGATCGTCATCCATAAAAAAACGCCGCAGTTGCGGCGTTTTTTACGATGCGATGTTTTGAATCACGACTATGCCAAATGCTGCAGCGGGTTTTTATCCAGCAGCACAACCAGATCAACATCTAGCCCTACGGCCAGTTTCCCCATGACATCAATAGTGACAGCGCGGTTACCCCGCTCGACATCACTCAAGTAAACCCGGCTGATCCCTGCCGAAAAGGCGAGTTCCTCTTGTGAGATGTTTTTTAGTCGTCGCAAGGTTCGCAGGTTCTGCGCAAAACGCAGCCGGATTTCAGGAATGCTTTCAGTAGATTGTGCTTCTTTCATGCCGGGAAGTTTCCCGTCAGCCCGGCATATCAACAACGTACCATAAGAGCCAAAAAGAATCTCATAGTTTACATTTTGAGTACGATTGAGTAATCTTGCGGCATCACTTTATATACTTTCTTCTCATCAAAAAACCGGAGCGTTCAATGAACAGAAAAAATCGTAATATTTTGTTTGCAGTCCTGCCTTTAGGTCTTGCTGCTTGTGGTGGTGGTAGCGGTGGCGATAACCCTACTGTTGATAATAAACCACAACAGCTTGGTAAAACGGCGAATTATATCGGAGCCATTTTTATGGCTCCTGCCAACCAATCCAGCGCTCACGAGACGGTTGGTACTAATGATTCCAGCAATCTTACGCTAACTACGAGTAATGGCGACCGCTTCATTTTGCCACGAACATCAGAAGGCGCGAACCAACGAGGCAATATGCTCATCTATGGCTCCGCTACTGGCAAAGACGGCCATTTCACCGCGCCAGATAACCGTTCGTATCAGTCTTTTCAGGTTAGCGACAACAGCTACGCTTACAGCCAATTTGGCTTTGCCTATGCTTCAGACAATACGCTCGGCGGTTTTTATCGCGGGCAACCTGTTGGAAGCATGCCCACCAGTGGCACCGCGACTTATCGCGGTGATGCTATCGTCGCAACATTTAACGGCGAAAATTTCAATAAAACGGAACTTGGGACGGTGCGTGCCGATGCAGATTTCGCAGCGAGGAAATTGCAATTTAGTCTGAATAGTGCTTCGCATCAGGGTAGTATTGATGCTGCCATAGATAACAACTTATTTATTGGCGCCAATAGTAATAATAGTGTTGGTGGAGTTTTCTATGGACCGAATGCTGAAGAAATTGCCGGTTCTTATTCCGCCGCGGGCGTTTTTGCGGTTTATGGAGCCAAGCGTTAATATCCCGCTATTTATTTGCGCATAAAAAACGCCGCAGTTGCGGCGTTTTTTATGCGTAAATGCCTCAACGGGTGCCAATCCGCCCGCTTTGATAGGCGGTAATCACCACATCCGCCGCCTGGCGGGCGAAAATGCCGTTGGTTACCACGCCGGGGATGTTGTTAATCGCTTCTTCCAGCTTGTAGGGTTCGGCGATTTCGAGGTGATAGACGTCCAGAATCCAGTTGCCGTTGTCGGTAACGACGTTTTCGCGCCAGCGCGGTTCGCCGCCCAGTTTCACCAGCTCGCGCGCGACGAAGCTGCGCGCCATCGGGATGACTTCCACCGGCAGCGGGAAGCGCCCCAGCACCGGCACCTGCTTGCTTTCATCGACGATGCAGACGAATTTGGCCGAACAGGCGGCGACGATTTTCTCGCGGGTCAGCGCCGCGCCGCCGCCTTTGATCATCGCCTTGTGCGGGTTGATTTCGTCGCAGCCATCGACGTACACGTCAATGCGGCCGACGCTGTTCAAATCGCTCACGCGGTAGCCGAGCGCCTCAAGGCGGCGCGTGCTTTCGTCCGAGGCGGTGACGATGTCGGCGAACTGCATTTTTGCCGCGCCGAGCGCTTCGATGAAGCAATTGACCGTCGAGCCGCTGCCGACCCCCAATGTGATACCGTCTTCGATATAATGCAGCGCCGCTTTGGCCGCCAGCATTTTCAGGGCATTTTGATCCACTTTTTCACCTCATTTTTAAGGAAATTCACGCATGCAGCATTATATCGAGAAAATTTTTACCGCTCCGGTTTATGACGTGGCGACGAAGACGCCGCTGGACGCGATGCCGCGCCTCTCCGACCGGATCGGACATAACGTTCTCTGCAAGCGCGAAGACCTGCAACCGGTGTTTTCCTTCAAACTGCGCGGCGCCTATACCAAGATGTACCGCCTGAGCACCGAAGAACGCGCGCGCGGCGTGATTTGTGCCTCGGCGGGCAACCACGCCCAAGGCGTCGCTCTTTCTGCCAACCGCCTCGGCATGCGCGCGGTCATCGTCATGCCCGTCACCACGCCGCAAATCAAGATTGACGCGGTACGGCGTCTGGGCGGGGCGCAGGTGGAAATCGTCCTGCATGGCGACTTCTACGACGCCGCCTCGCAGCACGCGCGCGAACTGCAAAAAGCGCACGGCTACACCTACATTCACCCGTTTGACGACCCGGACGTCATCGCCGGACAAGGCACCATCGCGCTGGAAATCCTGACGCAGCACCCGCACCACATCGACGCCATCTTCGTCCCCTGCGGCGGCGGCGGCCTGCTCGCAGGCATCGCCGTGCTGGTAAAAGCCTTGCGGCCAGACATCAAAATCATCGGCGTTGAGCCGGAAGACGCGGCGTCCATGACCACCGCGGTGCGCGGCGGCAAGCGGCAAACGCTCGACCAGGTCGGCATCTTCGCCGATGGCGTCGCCGTCAAAATGCCGGGCGAGCTGACCTTCGAACTCATCAAACAGCACGTTGATGACTTCGTCACCGTCAGCACCGACGAAATCTGCGCGGCGATGAAAGACCTCTTTGACGACACCCGCGCCATCGCCGAACCCTCCGGCGCCGTCGCCGCCGCCGGCATCAAAAAATGGGCGGCACAACAAGACGCGAAAAACCTGACGCTGATTAACATCGTCTCCGGCGCCAACATGAACTTCGACCGCCTGCGCTACGTCGCCGAGCGCACCGAAATCGGTGAACAGCGCGAAGGCCTGCTTGCCGTCACCATCCCGGAAATCCCCGGCACCTTCCTCAACTTCTGCACCCTGCTTGGCACGCACAACGTCACCGAATTCAGCTACCGCTACCAGAACGCGGCGCGGGCGCAAATCTTCGTCGGCGTTGAACTGAGCGGCGGTCGCACCCAACTCGAAGCCGTCATCGAAAAACTGCGCGCGCACGGCTACGACACCGAAAACCTGACCGACAACGAACTCGCCAAATCGCACCTGCGCTACATGATAGGCGGCGCCAGCACGGCGGTGGCGGACGAGCGCATCTTCCGCTTCGGCTTCCCCGAACGCCCCGGCGCGCTGATGCACTTCCTGCAAACCCTCGGCACAAAAAACAACATCAGCCTCTTTCACTACCGCAATCACGGCAGCGACTACGGCCGCGTCCTCGCTGGCATCCAGAGCAGCGACCCGGCGCAGCTGGAAGCGCACCTTGCCGCCATCGGCTACGACTACAGCGAAGAAACCGACAACAGCGCCTATCGACGCTTCCTGCAAATCGACTAAAACCCAGCCCGCACCGCTGGCACAGGGCGCTCATGACCCTCCCCAAAACTTGACCACAATCAAACCAATCGTGAGCATAACTTGTGATATAGTTGCGCGCGTCGTGTGGAAACCCGTGAAAAACCATTCATAGTTCACAGACAAACCCCTTCCCAAACCCAGGAGCAACCCATGAAAAAAATCCTCATCCTCGGCGCACTCATCAGCAGCGCAGCAATGGCAGCAGGAGACGTTAGCGTCAGCAACTGCCTCATCCAGGAAGTCATCCCCGGCAAACAAATGACCGGAGCCTTCTTCGACATCGAAAACAAAGGCAAAGAAGACGTCAAACTCACCGGCGCGGCTGCCGACAAAATCACCAGCCACGTCGAGCTGCACGAAATGATCCACAAAGACGGCAAAATGGAAATGAGCCAAATCCAGGAATACAACGTCCCCCCTGGCAGCGTGCATCACTTCAAAAAAGGCGGCTACCACGTCATGCTGATGGACATCGAAGACAAAAACTTCCCGAAAGTCGGCGAAACCTACCCGCTCGAACTCAAACTGAGCAACGGCGAAACCCTCAAATGCGACGCCAAAACCATCACCGTCAAAGAAGCCATTGAGCACTTCAAAGTAGAAGACGGCAAGGCAGGCGGACATGACATGAAAGACGGGCATGACAAAAAAGACGAAGCCAAGCACGAACACAAACACGGCTAAACCCGCCGCCTGACGGCAAACCCAACGCCCCTTTCCCGCCCGGCGGGAAAGGGGCAAAAACATGCACGCTCCCCGGAAAACCATGAAAAAAACCCTGCTCCTCCTCGCCACCCTCGCCTGCGCCGCCGCCCTCTACCTCGGCTACCAATACAGCAAAACTCTCACCCCCGAAACCGTGCTGCAAGAACTGTTCGACATGAACGCCCCGGCGCGCTACGCCTTCATCAGCGACGCCGACGCGCCCAAACTCGCCGTCATCGACCTTGACGCGCACCGCCAGACCAGCCTGCTCGACCTCAAACAACCCGCGCGCAACCTCACCATCCACAAAACCCTCGGCCTGCTCGCCTACAACGACGGCGGCACGACCGTCACCATCCGCCAACTTGGCGACCACAGCGAAAAAAACCATACCCTCGCCCACCCCGTCACCCGCCTCCAGTTCGATGCCGACAGCCCCTGGCTCATCGCGGGCGGCGCCGACCGCCTCACCCTGCTCAACAGCCAAAGCGGCGAAACCCGCACCCTGGACGGCTACCAACACATCAGCGCCTGGCTCTACAGCCCGCTCGCGCGCCAACTCTGGATACTCGACGACAGCCCGGCGCTCTACCGCTACCACCTCACCGACCAAAGCCAGACCCGCCACCCGCTGCCGGACGGCTGGCATGACCTTACCGCCGCCGCCATCAGCCCGGACGACCAAAACCTCCTCTTTGGCGCGATAACCGCCAGCGGCGAACCCCTCGGCATCAACTGGAACACCGACACCGCGACCATCGCCCAACAAATCCCGCTCACCGCACCGCTGGTACAACCCTACATCGACAACAACGGCCAGCTCTACATCTACATCGACCGCAACGGCAACGGCCACCTCGTACCGCGCAACCAGCCCGACGCCATCCAGACCATCCGCGCGCCCAACCCGACCGACCGCTACGCCACCGGCTGGCTGGACACCCGCCTCATCGCCGTCGGCAACCGCCTGAAAACCTGGGACATCAGCGACCCGGGCAAAGCCGAAGAACAAGACGAACAGGCGCTACCTGCGGCGACCCGCGCCCTCTTTATCACCGCCGACAGCAAAACCGCGCTGATCGCGAGCGACGGCCAAGCGGCGATTACCGCCTACGACCTGCGCGACGGCGGCCTGCAAACCATCGCCTTAAGCGGCATCACCCGCCCGCAAAACCTCATCATGGGCGCGGGCAACACCCTCTGCCACTAGGGGCTGTTTGCATTTCACTCATAGCGGCAGCCAGACCATGATGCACCCCAAAAGAACCGTACTGAGATAGTTGTGCTTGAGCTTGTCATAACGCGTGGCGATAGCGCGGTAGTGTTTCAAACGGGCAAAAGCATTCTCAACCAAATGCCTGATTTTATAAAGATACCAGTCCATATCCTTGTTCTTTTTCTCTCGGTCGCATTTATAGGGAATATTGGCTTTGCTGCCTTCTTCCTCAATTTGCGCACGCAATTTGTCTGAATCATAGCCCTTGTCTGCGCTAACTACCTCCGTTTCTGCCAGAACTACTGCCGCTATCAGTTCGGGGGCAATGCTGACATCATTGACATTACCAGCCGTAATGATGACTTCCAGCGGATTGCCGCAAGCATCGACTATCAGGTGAATTTTGCTGGTCGTGCCGCCCCGGCTGATGCCGATGGCATGGTCGTCTTCGCCGCTGTGTGCCGCAGCGCCTGCCGAATGTTGGTGCGCCCTGATATGGCTGCCATCCATCATCAGCCATTCCTTATCGGTATCAGTGGATAATTTTTTGAAGATTTCCTGAATAATTCCTTTCTTTGACCAACGGTTAAAGCAGTTATAGACGGCTTGGAATTTACCGAAAGATGCGGGCGGCAGGTCGCGCCAGGGGCAGCCGGTGCGCATCCTGTAGAGGATGCCTTCAATGGTGCGGCGCAGATTGGATTTGTCATACAAGCCAAGCTCTAGCAAAATAATGAGCAGCTTCGACCAAAGTTCATCAGTGAGCAATGTTCGGGGCACGGCGGGGTAACGGGTTGTTGAGGAACTTCCTTTATCCTGCCGTTTTTCGTTTTTTCAAGTGCTTAGACGAATTGTAAACAGTCTCTAGGGCGTGTTGACAATTGAGACATCCCCCTCCCCCGCAGGGCGAAGCCCGCAGCGGGGGAGGGTCGGGGCTCCCCTTGAAAAAGGCGAATGCCTTTTTCAAGGGAACCCGGGGAGGGGGTGGACGATGTTGTTGATGAATCGAAATTCCGGTTTTCAATTGATTGCTGCTCTCACCCCATCCCCTCTCTCGCTATGCGAGCAATGCTTGTCCCAGAGGGAGAGGGGCGCGTTCGTTGAATTGTCAACAGCCCCTAAGGCGGAATCCGTAACCGCTCGTTTTTCGTGAAGGCTATGCCTTTCTGAAGGTCATCGCATAAAAGCGGTTATCCCAGAGGAAATGGGTTTGTCGCTCGCGTGTGCTATCGGGAATGGCGTTTTCGATTTCCGCCAAATCAAATTGCGCGTCGGCATAGGCTTTTTTCGTCAGCGCGTTTTTCTGGTATTGGCTTTCGATGAAATCCTGGGTTTCATCGGCAATCATCAGTCGCGTTCCCGGTTTGGCGACGCGCAGCATTTCGGCAATGGCGCGTGCTTTGTCGGAGAAGAAATTGATGCCGCCGACGTGAAAGACGATGTCAAAGTAATTGTCGGCAAAGGGCAGGTCTTCGGCGGCGCAATGCACCAGCGACAATTCCAGTTTGCGGCTCCAGACTTTTTGCGCGCGGCGCAGCATGCCGAGTGAGATGTCCGCGCCAACGAGTTGCAGGCTTTTCGCGTCCACATTCGCCGGGATGTAGTTGAAATCTTTGCCGGTACCGATGGAGACGTACAGCACGTTGGCGCCGTTTTGCCATTCCAGTAATTGCATCATTTCGCGCCGCATTTTGGCGACGCTGTTGCCGTATTTGAGGAGGCCGATCCAGCGTTCGCCGAAATCATACAGCGGCGCCAGGCGGTCATAGAGTTTGCGATATTTGTCGTTGTCGCCGGAAAGGTATTCGGGATTGAGGTATTCGAGGATGCCGTGTTTTTCGGCGAGAAAGGCGGGGTTAAGATTGTCGCGCAGGCAGGGCGCGAGGTTTTGCGGGATTTGCATGGTGGTGTTTCCCTTTATCGTGTATTGGTAGGGTGGGGCTTGCCCCACCACGGCGCATAAATGAAAAGGCGGGGCAAGCCCCGCCTGTTTTTTTGTCAGTAGTATTCGCCGTGGCGGTAATCCCAGGTGTTAAAGCCGTCCGCGAGGTACATCATGATGCGATCAATGTCCAGGCCTTTGCGGATGACGACCGGGCATGGTTGCACGGAGCGTTCGCCTTTTTGCTCTGGCACCAGCGCGCCGTTTTTATCAACCATCGACACCATCACGCCTTGTTCGTAGCGGGTTTCCACGGTTTTGTCCGGCTGGATGGAGGCGACGTAGTCGTCCGCTTCGATGACGAGATCCACTTTGCTGGCGATGCGCTCGCCGATGCCTTCGACTTTGCCGCGGTTGCCTTTGCCGGAGGGGTTGGCGGAGGAGGCGTAGATCATTTTGCCTTCGGTGCGCCAGAGGTGTTCCGCCAGTTGTTCGCCCGGCACGCCGAATTTGATGACAAAGCAGCTGGTGCCGCGGCCGTCCATCATCAGTTCGTCGCGGCCGTCTTGCGGCAGTGCGGCTTTGGCGTCTGCGCGCCACGGCAGGATGCAGCCGAGGAGGATGTCGGCGTCCCAGTGTTTTTGGTAGAAAGCCTCAATTTCGGGGTTCATTTGGGCGAGCGCGCGCAGCTGCTCCATGCTGCCGCAGAGGACGACGCCGGGTTTGTTACGCTTGCGTTCTTTGGCGTCGAATTTACGCTCCAGACCCGCCTTGTCGGTCGCCATGATGATATAGCCGACTTTGGTCGGGCAGACGATGACGCCGCCCGGCTGTTGTAGCGCGGCGAGGCCTTCGGCGGAGAGGGTTTGGTTCCAGTGGGTACGTTGGGTCATGGGGACTCCTTAAGGGTTGCAGGGTTATTTGAGGAAAGCGGCGATGACCGCGACCAGTGTCATGAAGAACATTACCCATTTCAGGGTCTTAGGTTTGACTTTGATCGCGAGGCGCACGCCGTAGTGCGCGCCGATCATGTTGCCGACGGCAAGCACGAGGCCGGTCGTCCAGTCCACCTGGCCGCGCCAGACGAAGATGGCGAGCGCGACCAGGGTGAAGAAGAGGGTGCAGACGAGTTTGAGGGCGCTGGAGCGGACGATGTCGTAACGCAGGCAGCCGGCGATGGCGGTAATCAGCACGAAGCCGACGCCCGCTTGCACGAAGCCGCCGTAAACGCCGCCGAGCCAGAGCCAGAACCAGGCACGCCAACCCGCCTGTTTGACGGTAAACGGTACGGTGCCGGGCGGCGGCATGACGACTGACGGCACGAACAGCATGATGGCTGCCATCGCCAGCATGGTGCCGAGCAGGAGCGGTTTGATAATTTGGTGCGGCGCGTAGGCGGCGACGACCGCGCCGCAGATGCCGCCGATGATGGTTGGCACGATGATGCCAGGGAGGTCATGCGTCGGCAGTTTGCCTGCCTTCAGGAAGCCGCGCACGCCGACGATGCTTTGCAGGGCGATGCCGACGCGGTTGGTGGCGTTGGCGACTTGCGCCGGGTAGCCCATCATCATCAAGACGGGCAGGATGATGTTGGAGCCGCCGCCCGCCATGACGTTGATGACGCCGCAGATGACGCCGAGGACGCTGATGAGGAGGTAGTGGTGTAGTTGTAAATCCATGGGGTGTCGGGGTTATGGGGTGGCGGGACAGTTTACATACGCTTGAGCGCTCGGGGTGTATGTAAATGAGGATGTTCGATGGGGTTGGGTCGCTGTATGTTTTTTTGCTGCCCCCACCCCAACCCTCTCCCACGGGGGAGAGTGCAGAACGGCGGGCGATTTTGCATTGGCGGTATGCAGGCGAACCCCACCCCGCCCCTCCCCCGCATCGCAGGGGAGGGAAATTCGAATTGCAGACACGCCCTAGGGCGCACCCTATGGTTTTTTTTACATACGCCTGAGCGCTCGGGGTGTATGTAAATGAGGACGTTTGATGGGGTTTGGTCGCTGTGCGTTTTTTTGCTGCCCCCACTCCAATCCTCCCCCACGGGGGAGGGAGCAGAACGGCGGGCGATTTTGCATTGGCGGTATGCAGGCGAACCCCACCCCGCCCCTCCTCCACAGGGAGAGGGGGTAAATCAGCGGGGGGACGAGCAGCGGTTGTCGTATTTGACGGGAGACGGTGCGTCAAGGCGCACCCTGTGGTTTGGGGCATGGGTAATGCGGCGGTGTTACGGCGCATTGTTGAAGGTTTTGAGCAGGGTTTGCATGCTCTGTCCTTCGAGTTTTTTCTGGATGCCGATGGCCTGGTCTTTGCTGGCGTAGGGGCCGATGAGGACGAGGTAGTGTTTGTTTTCGCCGTAGATGATTTCGACCGGTAGGCCGTTCAGCGTTTCTTTTTTCCGCATTTGTTCGGCCTGCGCCTTGTCTTTGAAGGCGCCGACCTGGATGCGGTAGTTCGCGCCCTTGACGGTCGGGCTGCGCGGTTTTTTCTCCGCCTTGTTGTCGGTTTTTTCGGTTTTGGCGGCAGGCGCCGGTTTGGCGCTGTTTTCGCTGCGTACTTCTTCGCTGCGGCGCTGGAGTTCGTCGTAGAAGGAGTATTTGGGCTGGCCGGGTTTGCGCGTCTCTCCGGCAACCGGCGGGCGCGGCGGTTTTGGTGCGGCGACGGCGGTGGGTTGGGCTTTGGCGATTTGCGGGTTGTTTGCGCTTGTCCGGGAGGGCACGTTGTCTTTTTGGCCGAACATGTTGCCGAGGACGAAGCCGAAGACGATGAGGACGACTGCCATCATGGAGCCGCCGAGGAAGCGGGCGGCAAGGTAGTTGTCGGCTTTTTGGTTTTTGCGTTTTTTGCTCATTACATGCGCTCCCTGGCGGCGACGCCGATGATGTCGAGGCCGTTGCGCAGCACTTGGCGCACGGCGTGGGTGAGCAGCAGGCGCGCGTCGCGCAGTGCGGCGTCGTCATGCAGCACTTTGTGACCGGCGTCGTAGTATTGGTGCCAGGCGCCGGCGAGGTCTTTCAGGTAGTTGACGATGAGGTGTCCCGCCATTTGTGCGCCCGCCGCGGCGATGGTGTCGGGGTAGCGGGCGAGTTCGCGCAGGAGTGTTTTTTCTTCGGGCTCGGTGAGGTGTTCACGCTGGGCGAGTGCTGTCTGCGTGTCGAAGGGGACGCCTTCTTCTTGGGCGCGTTCTAGTACGCGGCTGGTGCGGGCGTGCGCGTATTGGACGTAGTAGTAGGGGTTGTCTTTGCTGTGCGATGTGGCGAGGTCGAGGTCAAAGTCGAGGTGCTGCTCGGGTTTGCGCATGACGTAAAAGAAGCGCGCGGCGTCCGAGCCGACTTGCGCGCGCAGATCGCGCAGGGTGACGAATTGGCCGGAGCGGGTGGACATTTGCATTTTGGCGCCGTCTTTGTAGAGCACGGCGAATTGTACCAGGGTGATGTCGAGTTTTTCGGGCGCAAGGCCGAGGGCGGCGAGCGAGGCGCGGACGCGCGCCATGTAGCCGTGGTGGTCGGCGCCGAAGATGTCGATCATGCGGTCGTAGCCGCGCTGGTATTTGTCGTAGTGGTAGGCGATGTCGGAGGCGAAGTAGGTGGTGATACCGTTTTCGCGGGTGACGACGCGGTCTTTTTCGTCGCCAAAGTCGCTGGCGCGGAACCACTGCGCGCCGTCTTTTTCGTAGAGGTAGCCGCGTGCGCGCAGGACGCCGAGCATTTCAGCGATACGGCCGTCGGTGAAAAGGGCGCGTTCGGAGTACCAGCGGTCGAAGGTGACGCCGAATTCTTGCAGGTCGTCGCGGATGTCGGCGACTTCGGCATCAAGGCCGGCGTCAAAGACGGCGCGGTAGTCGGCTTCGCCCAGGGTGTTTTTCAGGGCGGCGATGGCGGCGTCTATCCAGGCGTCGCGTTCGCCGTTGTCGATGGCGGCTTCGCTCCATTCGGCGGGGTGCGCCGGTACCCAGGTTTCGGGCGCGCGGTAGTGTTTGTCGCCGTAGCGGGCGTAGTGTTCGCGTGCGATGTCTACTACGTAGTCGCCTTGGTAGATGCCTTGTGGCAGGGTGCGGTCGCTGCCGCAGATTTGCATGTAGCGCCAATAGACGGAGAGGGCGAGGATGTCCATCTGCCGTCCGGCGTCATTGACGTAGTATTCGTTGTCCACGTGGTGGCCGTTGGCGCGCAGGATGTTGGCCAGGGTCGCGCCGTAGGCGGCGCCGCGGCCGTGGCCGACGTGCAAGGGCCCGGTGGGGTTGGCGGAGACGAATTCGAGCAGGATTTTTTGCGGGTGTTCTGCCTGGTGGCGGCCGTAGGCGGCGCCTTCGCGCACGATGGTTTCGAGTACGGCGCTGTCGCTGCCGCTCGCCAGGCGGATGTTGATGAAACCGGGGCCGGCGATTTCGACGGCGGCGATGCCGGGATGCGCGGGTAGGGCGGCGATGAGCGCTTCTGCGAATTGGCGCGGGTTCATCTGGAAGGTTTTGGCGTATTGCATCGCCACGTTGCTGGAGTAGTCGCCGTGCGCGGGGTTTTTGCAGCGACCCAGTTCCAGCGGCAGGGTGAGTTGTCCTTCTTCGATTTTTTGTGCGCGGGCGACCGCGTGTAATGCGGTGGTCAGGCCCGACAGGATTTCGGTTTTCACGATGGTTCTCGCGGTAGATATTGTGTGAGGGATGAAGCGGTTTATTCTAGCTTCTTGCCAAAAGGTTGCCAAATAGTTTTGTTGTGCTGTTTGCGTGGTTTTAACACGTTTTTTTGTGCAGTTTTTTTGCGGCTTGTGTGGATTTTTATTGGAAATAAAAACAGGTAGATGTGCTTTGGTGTGTTTTTTTATATTCTAATGTGTTAAGTTGCGCTCATGTTAATTTAACAGTTCCTCCCCAGGGGCTGTTGCAGGAGTTTGTGTCATGAACAGCGAGCAGTTCAGGCTGTTAGGGATTGAGACGGATTATTTCGCCGCCGATGGTAGTTTTGTCCGTGTTCCAGAGGAGGTGCTCGCGTCGCTCGCGGCGATTTTGACCGCGCCCGGCCAGCCGTTCTTCGCCGATTATGATGAGGTTTTTACGATCGCGCCGGAGATGGTGTCGCTACTTTCGGTCGGCGGGGTGTTGTCGCGCTGCGCTGCCGCTTATTTGCTCGATGAGAAGGGCAATAGTCTGCCGTATTCGTTTGTGATGATGGAAGGCGAGCGGCTGGAGTTGCCGCCTTTGCCCGCCGGGTATTACACGCTGGAGTTGCACGGCGTGCACCAGATGCGGCGCTGTTTGGTTATTGTCGCGCCGCAGCGGGTGTATCAGCCGGAGGTGTTGCGCCGCGGCGAACGTCTGAGCGGCATCAATGTGCAGCTTTACAGTCTGCGTTCGGCGCACAATTGGGGCATCGGCGATCTTGGCGATCTGCGCCGCCTGGTCGCGGATTTTGCCGCCGACGGGATTGATTTTATCGGCATTAATCCGCTGCACGCGCTTTTCACTACCCGCCCGAACTGGGCAAGTCCTTATAGTCCGTCTTCGCGGCGCTGGCTGAATCCGATTTATATTGATGTGGGCGGGATGCCGCTCTTTCAGACTTCTCCTTCGGCTCAGGCTTGGTTTTCCGATGCGGAAACGCAGGCGATTTTGCAGCGTTTGCGCGAGGCCGATTGGGTCGATTATGCGCAGGTGATGGCGCTGAAGATGCGCGCGCTGCGCCTGATTTTCCATGATTTTGATGCGCAGGAGATGTTCGCTGATTCGCGCGAGGCGTTTGCCGAGTTTTTGCAGCGCGGCGGGCGTGATTTGCGTCTGTTCGCCACTTTTGAAGCGCTGGATCATTATTTTTATGCGCAGACCGGCTCGATTCCTTTTAGTGAGGACAGTGTCGGCTGGCTGGGCTGGCCGGAGGCGTACCGCTATCCCGATAGCGCGGCGGTGCAGGCGTTTGCAGTGTCGCATGAGGCCGATATCCGCTTTTATATGTGGCTGCAATGGCTGATGGCCGAGCAGCTCGATATTCTCCGTCTGGCCTGTCATGAAGCAGGGATGAGTCTGCGCCTGTATGGCGATTTGGCGGTCGGCGTGTCGCGCGGCGGGGCGGATACGTGGATGCACCGCGAGATGTATTGTTTGCAGGTATCCATCGGCGCGCCGCCGGACGAGCTGGGGCCCGCCGGGCAGAACTGGAATTTGCCGCCGCTGCATCCGCAGCGTTTGAAACGCAGCGGCTACCGCGTTTTCATCGAGATGCTGCGCGCCAATATGCGCGTCTATGGCATTTTGCGCATTGACCACGTCATGGCGCTCTGCCGCCTGTGGTGGATTGCTTATGGCAACAACGCCAATTTCGGCGCTTATGTGCGCTATCCGCTCGCCGACCTGATGGCGATTCTCTCGCTGGAAAGCCATCGCGAGCGCTGTGTCGTCGTCGGTGAAGACCTCGGCATTGTCCCGGAAGAGATGCGCAAGGCGCTGCGCGATTACGGCGTCTATTCTTATAGCGTGATGTATTTCAACCACAACAACGGCTATTACTGGATGCCGGAGGATTATCACGATCAGTCGCTGGCGGTGCTGAGTACGCACGACTTGCCGCCGCTTTTGGGCTTCTGGACCAGCAACGATCTGGAAACCATGCACGAGTTGGGCATCTTTGAAACGCAAGAGCAGTACCAGCGCATCCTTGAACAGCGGCGGGTGCGCAAACAGCAAATGCTCGCCGCACTCAGACAGGCGGACGTGATTGATACCAGTCACGATGGCGAAATTCTGGATGAGGCAATCGTGCTGGCGCTGCACCGCTTCGTGGCGATGAGCTGCAGCAAACTGTTCGCCATCCAGCCGGAAAACCTGCTGCCGATTACCGCGTCGTTCAATATCCCCGGTATCGCCAATGCCTACCCGAACTGGCGCTACCGTCTGCCGGAAGACATTGCGGCGATGGGCAAAGACCCGCAATTACACGCGCTGTTGCGGCAAATCGTCGCCACCCGCGCGTACATTCGTGAACGTCGGCCATCCGCAGTCGTCGTTCCCGCACCTGTTGCCAAACTGATAGGAGGAGTAGAAGTGACATCCGTAGATAAATACCTGATAGACCAGCTCTTTGCCGGTACCTTCGCCGACCCGTTCTCGTACCTCGGCCCGCACGAAAGCGGTAACGGGCTCGTCATCCGCGTACTCTTGCCGGGGGCGGACGCGGTGCGCGTGCTCGCCCGGAACGGCAAAGGCGGCAAAGGCAGCAAAAAAGTACTGGCAGAGATGAGCGTGCTTGATGAGCGCGGCTTCTTCATCGCCACGCTGGACGCCGACCCGCGCCTGCATTACCTGCTCGAAGTGCAGTACGGCGAGCAGAAAATGATCATCGAAGACACCTACCGCTTCACCTCGACCCTGCAAGATTTCGACAACTGGCTGCTGGCCGAAGGCACGCACCTGCGTCCGTATGAAAAATTCGGCGCGCATCTGGTCGAGCACGACGACGGCGTCGCCGGGGTCAATTTCAGCGTCTGGGCGCCGAACGCGCGGCGCGTATCCGTCGTTGGCGACTTCAACCTCTGGGACGGCCGCCGCCACGTCATGCGTTTCCACCCGCAAAGCGGCATCTGGGACATCTTCATCCCCGACCTTGGCGAAGGCGCGCTCTACAAATACGAAATCCTGGACGCCAACGGCAACATCCGCCTCAAATCCGACCCGTATGCCTTCGCCGCGCAAATGCGCCCGGAAACCGCCTCAGTCGTCGCCAAACTGCCGGAAAAACAGCCGTACAACCCCGAACGCATCGCGGTGAACGGCATAGACGCGCCGATCAGCATCTATGAAGTCCACCTCGGCTCGTGGCGGCGCAACCCGGAAAACAACTACTGGCTCACCTACGAACAACTCGGCGACGAACTCATCAACTACGTCAAAGAAATGGGCTTCACCCACATCGAACTGCTGCCGCTCTCCGAATTCCCGTTCGACGGCTCCTGGGGCTACCAGCCGCTCGGCCTCTACGCGCCGACCAGCCGTTTCGGCAGCCCGCAAGCGTTGTGCGACTTCATCCGCAAAGCGCACGAAGCGGGCATCTACGTCCTGCTTGACTGGGTCGTCGGCCACTTCCCGACCGACGAATACGGCCTCGTCCGCTTCGACGGCACGCCGCTCTACGAACACGCCGACCCGCGCGAAGGCTACCATCAAGACTGGAACACCCTCATCTACAACTTCGGTCGCCACGAAGTGCGCAACTTCCTCACCGGCAACGCCCTCTACTGGGTCGAACACTACGGCGTGGACGGCCTGCGCGTCGATGCCGTCGCCTCCATGATCTACCGCGACTACTCGCGCAAAGAAGGCGAATGGGTGCCGAACCAATACGGCGGGCGAGAAAACCTTGAAGCCATCAACTTCCTGCAACGCACCAACGCCATCCTGCAAAACGAACAGCGCGGCGCCGTCTCCATCGCCGAAGAAAGCACCGCCTTCACCGGCGTCAGCCACCCCACCGAAATCGGCGGCCTCGGCTTCCAATTCAAATGGAACATGGGCTGGATGAACGACACCCTGCGCTACATGCGCGAAGAACCCATCCACCGCAAATACCACCACAACCTGCTCACCTTCGGCATGATTTACCAGTACAGCGAACACTTCGTGCTGCCGCTGTCGCATGACGAAGTCGTGCACGGCAAAGGCTCGCTGCTCTCCAAAATGCCGGGCGACTGCTGGCAACAATTCGCCAACCTGCGCGCCTACTACGGCTACATGTGGGGCTACCCCGGCAAAAAACTGCTGTTCATGGGCGGCGAATTCGCCCAAGGCCGCGAATGGAACTACCAAGAAAGCCTCGACTGGCACCTGCTCGCCCCTGAGCACGGCGGCTGGCACGAAGGCGTGCAGCGCTGGGTACGCGACCTGAACCACGCCTACCGCGCCCACCCTGCCCTGTGGAAACAAGACTGCCAGCCGGAAGGCTTCGAATGGTTGGTGGTGGATGACGCCGAACAATCCGTGGTCGCCTTCGCCCGCCACGACGGCAAAGGCAACCCGGTCATCATCATCAGCAACTTCACCCCCGTCCCGCGCGAAAACTACCGCATCGGCGTCAGCCAGGCAGGCACCTACCACGAAATCCTGAATTCGGATGATGCCCAATACAACGGCAGCGGCATGAGCGGCGGCAAAACTGTCCACACCGACGACATCGGCAGCCACGGCAAACCGCACTCGCTCAACCTCACCCTGCCGCCGCTGGCGACCATCTTCCTCGCCCTTGACACCGGAGCGGAGGGCTGATGAAGCACCAAGCGCCGCTGCTTTGCCACGAAGGACGCGCCTACCCGCTCGGCAGCAGCCTCACCCGCATGGGCAACCACGACGGCGTGAACTTCGCGCTGATGAGCCGCCATGCCACCGCCGTCACCCTCTGCCTCTTTGACGCAGAAGGCGGCGAGCGGCGCGTGAGCGCCCACAAAGACGGCGACATCTGGCACATCTTCGTCGCCGGGCTGACCGCCGGACAGCGCTACGGCTGGCGGGTAGATGGCGAAAACCACAGCGGCGGCTGCTACAACCCACAAAAACTCCTGCTCGACCCCTACGCCAAAGCCATCGACGGCCTGCCGCAATACCGCGACGCCGACGAACTGGCGCTGCATCACCACAGCGACCCGCGTGACAACGCCGCCTTCGCCGCCAAAAGCGTCGTTGTCGGCGCGAGCAACTTCGACTGGGAAAACGACGCCCCGCTGCGCACCCCGTGGAAAAACACCATCATCCTTGAAACACACGTCAAAGGCTTCAGCCGCCAGAACCCCGCCATCCCGCGCGACATCGCCGGAACCTTTGCGGGCATGGCGCACCCGGCAAGCATCGAATACCTGAAAAACCTCGGCATCACCGCCGTCGAACTCCTGCCCATCAGCCAGCACCTGGACGAAGTCCACCTGCAACGGCGCAGCCTGCGCAACTACTGGGGTTACAACGTCTTCGCCCACAACGTGCCGGACGCGCGCTACGGCAGCCCCGACGACCTCAAACACCTCGTCAAAACCCTGCACCGCGCCGGCATCGAAATCATCCTCGACGTCGTGTACAACCACAGCGCCGAACAAGACATCCACGGCCCCTTCCTCTGCCAGCGCGGCATCGACAACCGCCACTACTACTGGCTTGACGAAAACGGCGACTATATCAACCACACCGGCTGCGGCAACACCCTTAACCTCGCCCACCCCGAAATCATGCAATGGGTGCTGGACAGCCTGCGCTACTGGGTAAGCGAATACCACATCGACGGCTTCCGCTTCGACCTGGCGAGCAGCCTCGGCCGCACCCCCGACTTCAACGCCCGGGCGGGCTTCTTCACCGCCATCCAACAAGACCCGCTACTTGCCGGCGTAAAAATGATTGCCGAACCGTGGGACATCGGCCCCGGCGGCTACAACCTCGGCCAGTACCCGGCGCGGTTCTCCGAATGGAACGGCCGCTTCCGCGACGACATGCGCGGCTTCTGGCTGTGGGAAAACGGCTGGCTCGGCGCACTCGCCCAGCGCTTCTCCGGCAGCGACGACATCTACCGCCACGACTGGCGCGGCGCGGCAAGCTCCATCAACTTCATCACCGCCCACGACGGCTTCACCCTGCGCGATCTCGTCAGCTACAGCTACAAACACAACGAAGCCAACGGCGAAGACAACCGGGACGGCGAAAACCACAACTACTCCTACAACCACGGCACAGAAGGCGAGACCGACAACCCCGCCATCAACACCGAAAGACAGCGCAGCAGCAAAGCACTACTTGCCTGCCTGCTGCTCGCGCAAGGGGTGCCGATGCTGCTCAGTGGCGACGAACGCGGCCACAGCCAGCACGGCAACAACAACAGCTACTGCCAGGACAACCCGACCACTTGGCTTGACTGGCAAAAAGCTGACCCCGAACTGGGAAGCCACATCCGCGCGCTCATTGCCCTGCGCAAACAACTGGCGGCGGACGGCGTCTATGACGACTGGTGGCACCACGAAAGCGCCCGTTGGTACAACGCAAATGGCGAAGCCATGCGCGACGCCGACTGGCACGACGAGGCAAGCAAAGCACTGGCACTAGAATTACAGGACAAATACCTGATTCTGTTCAACGCCAACCGGGACGAAAAAACCTTCGTCCTGCCCGCCGGCGACTGGCAACCGCTGCATGGCGACGGACTGAAACAAGAAAACCCCCGTGAGGCTGCCCTTGCGCACATGAGCGTGTGCGTTTTGAAAAAAGACGAGACAACGCAAAACCAAAATCCAACTACAGGAGCAATCCAATGACACCGAAAGAAAACCCGCTGCCGTCCACCGAAGAAATGGCCAACGAAACCCTCGTCCTCATCCTGGCGGGCGGACGCGGCTCCCGCCTCTACGAACTCACCGACCAGCGCGCCAAACCGGCCGTGTACTTCGGCGGCGGCCACCGCATCATCGACTTCGCGCTGTCGAACTGCATCAACTCCGGCCTCCTCAAAATCGGCGTCATCACCCAATACGAAGCCCACTCGCTCCTGCGCCACCTCCAGCACGGCTGGTCATTCCTGCCGCGCGAACGCGGCCAATTCGTGGACATGCTGCCTGCGCGCCAACAACTCAACGACCAAACCTGGTACAGAGGCACCGCAGACGCCGTGTGGCAAAACGTGCACATCATGAAAGACCACTACAAACCCAAATACGTTCTCATCCTCGCCGGTGACCACATCTACAAAATGGACTACATGCAAATGATCCGTGACCACGTGACTAGCGGCGCGAAAGTCACCGTCGGCTGCATCGAAGTCCCGCGCGAACAGGCGACCGCGTTTGGCGTCATGGCCGTGAACGAAAAACTCAAAGTCAAAGCCTTCGTCGAAAAACCGAGCGACCCGCCGCCCATGCCCGACCGCCCCGGCTCCTCACTCGCCTCCATGGGCATCTACGTCTTTGACGCCGACTACCTCTACGAAGTACTGGAGCGCGAAGCCACCAGCGTTGACACCTCACACGACTTCGGCAACGACGTCATCCCGGCAGGCGTGAGCGAAGGCGTCGTCTATGCGCACCCCTTCGAAAAATCCAGCAAAGGCCGCAACACCCAGGGCACCATCTACTGGCGCGACGTGGGCACCATCGACAGCTACTGGAGCGCCAACATCGACCTCGTCAGCGAATACCCGCAACTGGACATGTTCGACGAAAGCTGGCCGATCCGCACCGTGCCCAAACAAACCGCGCCGACCAAATTCTTCTACAAACACAGCCATGCGCGCACCATCGACAACTCGCTCATCGGCGGCAGCGGCGTCATCACCGACGCCGAAATCAGCAACTCCGTCATCTTCGACCGCGTCCAGGTGTCAGAAGGCTCGCACATCGAATACGCCGTCGTCCTGCCGCAAGTGCGCATCGGCAAAAACTGCGTTCTGCGCCGCTGCATCATTGACCGCAACTGCACCATCCCGGACGGCATGCAAATCGGCGTCGATGCCGAACTGGACAAACAACGCTTCCGCGTCAGCCAGGGCGGCGTCGTCCTCGTCACCAAAACCATGCTCAAAGCACTCTCGGACAAACGCGAAAAAGCAGCGGAGGACTAAAAACCAACAACCAAACGACCCCCTCCCCCTGTGGGCGGGCGCCCATGAAAAATGCGAACGCATTTTTCATGGGAACCGGCGGAGGGATGGGGTGGGGTTAGGCGGTAAACCTCGTTGTTGAATAAACAACCGAACCCCCTCCCTCGCAGGACGCACGAGCGTCCGCAGCGGGGGAGGGCAGGGGAGGGGGTAGCGATCCTTGAATCAAAAACTGCACGCTACTCTCCTTCCTCCAAACAGCCAACCCACCACCCATTTACATACACCTGAGCGCTTGATGTGTATGTAAACGGATGTAGGGTGGGTCTTGACCCACCATGACATCAAGGATTAACGGTGGGGCGAGCCCCACCCTACAGATTTACATATACCCTGAGCGCTCAAGCGTATGTAAAAAACCACCAAACCATCCCGCCATCCCTGGCATCACAACAGACGGACTTCTCTATCCCCAACAGAGAACGGGACGAGAACAGACAAACACCCAACCAAAGAGAACACCACCATGAAAATCCTGCACATCTGCTCCGAACTCTACCCGCTCGTCAAAACCGGCGGCCTCGCCGACGTCCTCGGCGCCTTGCCGTTTGCCCAACAACAAAGCGGCATGGACGTGCGCGTCGTCCTGCCCATGTACCCCAGCGTTGCCGAACGCGTCGGCGAAACCGGCCACGTCGCCTGGTTCCATACCTTCGCCGGCGACATCGAAATCCGCTACGCCGACTACCACGGCATCGGCCTCTACCTCATCGAAGCGCCGCACCTCTACCGCCGCGACGGCAACCCCTACCACGACCAGCACTACGCCGACTACGGCGACAACTACCTGCGCTTCGGCCTGCTCGGCTGGGTCGGCGCCTCGCTGGCCGCGGGCGCGGACAGCTGGTGGAAACCCGACCTCGTCCACGGCCACGACTGGCAAAGCGGGCTGGCATTCGCCTACCTGCACGCCTGGGACATCCCGGCCAAAACCGTCTTCACCATCCACAACATCGCCTATGCAGGCATCTTCAGCGGCCACCACCTCGCCGAACTCGGCCTGCCCGCCTACATGTACGGCACCTACGGCCTCGAATTCTACGGCCAAATGTCCTACCTCAAAGCCGGCCTCTACTACGCCGACCACATCACCACCGTCAGCCCGACCTACGCGCGCGAAATCACCCTGCCCGAACACGCCTACGGCTTCCACGGCCTCCTGGGCGAACGCGCGGCACAAGGACGGTTGAGCGGCATCCTAAACGGCGTTGATGACAACACCTGGAACCCGGCGACCGACCCCAACATCGCCAAACCCTACCAGGCAAACCACATGCAGGGCAAACGAGTAAACAAACACACCCTGCAACAAACCTACAACCTGCCGACCGACGACAGCGTGCCGCTGCTCGTTATGATTACCCGCCTCACCGAACAAAAAGGTGCCGACCTCCTCTTGGGCGCGGCGGAAACCCTGCTGTCGCGCCCGCTACAACTGGCCGTCCTCGGCACCGGCTCGCCCGACCTCGAAGCCGCCTTCCGCGACCTGGCGGCGCGCCACCCGGACAAAGTCGGGGTGCGCATCACCTACAACGAAGCGCTCTCGCACCAAATGATAGCCGGCGGCGACGTCATCCTCGTGCCGAGCCGCTTCGAACCCTGCGGTCTGACCCAACTCTACGGCCTCAAATACGGCACCCTGCCGCTGGTACGCGCCACCGGCGGTCTTGCCGACACCGTCACCGACACCAACCCTGAAACCGTAGAAAACGGCAGTGCCACCGGCTTCGTCTTCCATCAGGCGACCTCTGACGCACTCATCCAGAGCATCGGCCGTATGCTGGAAAACTGGCACAACGCCAAACAATGGGCAGGCATTCGGCATAACGCCATGCAGGCCGATTTCGGTTGGCACCGCGCCGCAGAAGCCTACAACGCGCTCTACCAAAATCTCTGACCCCTAACACAGGGCTTGCCGCCAAGCGAGATAAATACGGGGCTCGTGCCAGGCGAGATAAACACAGGGCTCGTGCCAGGCGAGATAAACGCTGGGTCCGCCAAGCGGGATAAACGCTGGGTCCGCCAAGCGGGATAAATACTGGACTCGCGCCAAGCGGCGTAAATACTGGGCTCGCCAAGCGACGTAAACACTGGGCTCGCCAAGCGGGCTGCTGGAAGAGTATTTTTGCCGTACTACGAAGAACACCCACGACAACATAGGAGAATCCCATGAAAATCGACCATATCGCCCTCTACACCGATGACCTGGAACGTGCCCGCGCTTTCTATGAGCGCTATTTCGCGGCCACGGCCAATGACCGCTATCACAACATGAAAACCGGCCTGCAAACCTATTTCCTGCACTTCCCCGATAGCGATACGCGTCTCGAACTGATGACCCGCCCCCAGCTCACCGACAGCAGCGAGCGTGTCCTGCGTACGGGCTTTATCCATCTCGCCTTCAGTGTCGGCAGCCGGGAAGCTGTGGATTGCCTGACGGAGACCCTGGTGGCCGCCGGCTATCCCTGCCTGAGCGGGCCACGCACCACCGGCGACGGCTACTATGAAAGCGTCGTCACCGATCCGGACGGCAATCTGCTGGAAATCACCGTGTGAAAAACCGCGCAACCCTGTGGAATCTTTCGTTATGATATTCAGCAAACCACGCGTAACCCTCACGCGTGGCGCTTTTTCATTCACAGAAAACAGGAGACACCACTATAAAAATTCTTGCGTATGCGCCCACGGTCTTGGCAGCAGCTTCCTGATGGAGATGAACATCAAGAAGGCGCTTGTCAAACTCGGTATCGAAGCAGAAGTCGGCCATTCCGACCTCTCCATCACCGCCAGCGGTGACGCCGACCTCTTCGTGATGGGGGCGGACATCGTTGACAGCTCAAGCATTGACCGCAGCAAGATTATCGTCATCAACAACCTGGTCAGCGCCGATGAATTCGAGCAAAAACTGGCCGTGTATTTTCATCATGATTAGGGGCGCGCCATGAAAGCCATCCTTGATTTCATCGTCGATATCGGCGTATAGGACAAAAAAGGAGCCAAGAATCGCTGTAAGCCTTATGCTGCAAGGCTTTAAGCGGGGTCAAAGGCTTTGAACACAAAAAATGCTTTTTCTGCGGCTCAAAGCAGATCAAAAAAGATGGCTGGCAAAATGGCAAGCAACGATATAAATGCAAGGCTTGCGGCAAACGTTTTGACGGCGGCAAGCGCCTTCAAAACGACGAACTTTGGGCAGCCTATAGCGCGGGCAAACAAACGGCTGCGCAGCTCGCCACCCAGTACGGATGCAGCAGCAAGACCATCTACCGCTATCTGCACAAGGCGCACACTACCCGCTGCCCGAAAAAGCCAACATCATCATGGATACCACATACTTCGGGCGCAGTTTCGGCGTGCTGGTGCTGATGGACAGCATCAGCCAGCAGGCGCTGTCCGTCGATGAAGTCAAATACGAAACCAACGCCCTGTATGCCGCGGCGCTGAACGAGCTTCGGGAAAAAGACGTTGAGATACAAAGTATTGTCTGCGACGGGCGAAAGGGATTACTACAGATGTTTCCCGAGATTCCCGCGCAACTGTGCCAGTTTCACCAGGTCAAAACCGTCAGCCGTTATCTGACACGTAACCCGAAAACGGCGGCAGGCAAGGCGCTGTGGCGACTGACGCTCACCCTGAAGGACAGCGGCAAGACAGCGTTTCAAGGCGCGCTGCAGGCATGGTTTTGCAGCATGAGGGCTTCCTCAACGAACGAACGGCCAACGAGGAAAGCGGCAGTTCGCACTACACGCACAAGACGCTGAGAAGCGCGTATTTGAGCCTGAAACGGAACTTGGACTACCTGTTTACCTTTGAAGCGTATCCCGTTTTGGGCATGTGCAACACCACCAATTTGCTGGATGGGCGCTTTGCCGACTTACAGCGCAAATTGGGGTGTCATCACGGGATGAAAAGAGAGAATAAAGTCAAGTTTATAAAGGATTATTTCGCCATGTCTGACGATGGATAGCTCCTTTTTTGTCCTATACGCCGAAGATTGCTATACACGCGGAGTGCCATATGGCGCGCGTCATCATCGCGATAGCCTCTTGTTCTCCCTTGACCTGAATAAAACCCGTACCAATGCCGTCGTGATTATAATGCCCGCCTATTTTCGCCCGCCTCAAGGAGGAACCCGCATGAATCCCTTTAGCATGGTCGCCATCGTGCTGACCATTACCGCCATTTTCGCCGTCATCAACGACCGCATCATCAAGCTGCACCGCACCATCGGCGTGATGCTGATTGCGCTCGTCATGTCGCTGTGCATCATCGCCGCCAAGCAGCTGGGCTTTATCCAGGATGATGTGATGACCGAGCTTATCGGCCGCTTCAATTTCGGCGAAACGCTGATTCAGGGCATGCTCGGCGCGCTGCTTTTTGGCGATGCCATCAACCTGCGCTATGAGGACATGCGGCCGCGCCTCGTGGTCATCAGCGTGCTGGCGGTGGTTGGCGTCATCATCTCCACCTTCATCGTCGGCTATCTCGTCTATTTCGCCGCAAGCGCGCTGCACATTCACCTGCCGCTGGTGTGGTGTCTCACGTTTGGCGCGGTCGTCTCGCCCACCGACCCGATTGCGGTGATTGCCATCCTGCGCTCCATCGGTGTTTCCAAAGGTCTGGACATGGACGTCTGCGGCGAGTCGCTGTTTAACGACGGCATCGGCCTCGTCGCCTTCACCTTCTTTTTCTCGCTGGCGATGAGCGGGGAGACGATGGGCGCGCTGGAAGTCTCGACCTTCTTCGCCCGCACCGTCTTCGGCGGCATCCTCCTCGGCGCCGCCTACGGCTATCTGGTCTGCAAACTCATCGGCCTCGTTGATGATGAGCACATCGAAATCATGCTGTCGCTGGCGCTCGTCTTTGGCTGCTTCCAGCTCGCCGAACATTTCGGCGTCTCGCCCGCCATTGCCATCGTCGTCGTCGGCCTCGTCTTTGCCAACATGAGCGAAAAGGTGATGACCCCCGCCGGCCGCGTTTCCATGTACACCTTCTGGGGGGTGATTGGCGAGGTGCTGAACACCATGCTGTTCGTCCTCGTCGGCATCCTCATCCTGATTCTGCCGGTGAGCGGCTCGCAAACCGCGCTCGCCATCGCCGCCATCATCATCGGCCTCTTTGGCCGATGGGTGAGCGTGTTGCTGCCGGTCAGCGTGCTGAAAAAGTGGTACTACTTCTCGCCGCGTTCGGTGCGCATCCTCACCTGGGGCGGGCTGCGCGGTGGCCTGTCCATCGCCATGGCACTGTCGCTGCCGGAAAGCGTGCCTTACCGCGGCATCATCCTGCTGATGACTTATGCCATCGTCGTCTTCTCCATCCTCGTGCAGGGCATGACTATCGGCAAAGTCGCCGGCCACCGCACCACCCGCGGCAATGAATACAACGACCCGCGTCTGGATGAGTCGCGCGAGGAAAAAACGCTGCCGAGCGTCATTGAGCGCTTCTTGAGCCGCGCCAGCCGCGATACGGCGAACAAGAAATGAGCCGACGGAAAGCGCAAAAAATCCCCGCATCAGTGGGGATTTTTATTTGGCGTGTGGACTGGCGATAGCGCGATGCGCCTCGCCCTTACTGCGGGCGCAGCACTTGCACCGCAGGCGGTTTGTTGTCGCCGCCGGGTGCGGCTGGGGTTTCTGTCGCGGGTGCGGCAGGCGCTTCGCTTGCAGGCGGTTGCGGGGGCTGACTGGCATCCAGCGGCGCGGTTTTTTCGCTGTCGCTGACATCCACCGCGCTGTCGGTCGGCGCGGGGTCGCTGTCGTTTGTGTCGCTGGCGGGCGTGGCGTTGTCCGGTGCGGCGGCAGGGGTGTCGTCGCTTTTGCTTTCTGTTTTGTCGCCGTCGGTTTTGGCGGCTTGATGCATGGTGATCCAGCGGTCCAGTTCGTCGCTGTCGGCGGCCAGGACGCGGGTTTCTTCGCCGTCCGGGAAGAACAGCACCGGCAGTTCGGCACGGTCGGCGCTGCTGCCGGTTTCTTCGCGGATGCGGCGCAGTTTGTCGGCGGCTGCCGTGGCGCAGGCCTCGTCCGGTTTGTCTTCGCTGGCAAGGCCGTAGAGGAGGTAGTCGCGCAGGGCTTCGTTCGGGTTATGGTGGCAGGTGATGGCGATGGCGCGCTGGGTGCTGCTGTCGTCGTGGGTGTAGAGGTAGCGGTAGAGGGTGACGTCGCTGATGCTGCCGATTTGTTCTTCGAGGGTTTTGCACATGCTGCAATCGGGCGCGGTCATGAGCCACAGGCGGCGGTTGCCGTCGCCTTTGATTTCTTTCAGGGCGAGTTCGGTGGCAGGTGCGGCAAATTGGCCGTCGCCTGCTTTTTTACCGGGTTTGGCAGGCGGGTCGTCGGCGCTTTTTGCGGTGGGTGCGGGGTCGGCGGTGTTGGCGAGGCCTTTGGCGGCGGCAAGCGCGTCGCGGCGTTCGCGGCTGATGTTGAGCGCATCCGGCACGGCGATGATGTCCGCCTGGAAGATGTAGCCGCCGTCTTTGCTGACGTAGAGGATTTCGTTGTTGCCTCCTTTGAAGCTGATTTCGTAGATGTCGCTGGAGAAGGGGACGGTGGCGATGGCGTCGATGTATTCGACCATCGCGGCGGTGTTGCGCCCGTTTTTCAGCGCGGCGAGCAGCGCTTCTTGTACGTCTTCCGGTGGCGGCGCGGGCTGGAAGTCGGCGGCGGTGGCGAAATGGCTGGCGAGGAGGATGAGTAGGGTGAGTTTTTTCATGGGTTTAGTGCTTGAAGCGGTAGATTTCTTCCAGGGATTCGTTGCTGTCCACCGAGCAGTTGAGGTCGCGCAGGCGGCCGTCATGCACGCTGTAGATGAGGCCATGCACAAAGAGCTGCTGTCCGCGCGCCCAGGCGCGTTGCACTTCGTTGGACTTGCAGACGTTTTTCACTTGTTCGATGACGTTTAATTCGCACAGGCGGTCAATCTTGCCCTGTTCGTCAGCAAGGGCGAAGTTGGCGCGGTTGCCGTTGTAGATGTCCTTGATGCTGCTCAGCCAGTTGTTGAGCATGCCGTAGTCTTTCATCGAGAGCGCCGCCTTGACCGCGCCGCAGTCGTAATGGCCGCCGACGATGATGTCGCTGACTTGCAGCTCGTCCACCGCGTACTGGATGACGCTGTGGCAGTTGATGTCCATTGCGTGCACGATGTTGCCGACGTTCCTGTGCACGAAGACTTCGCCCGGCAGCAGCCCCATCACCTGGTTTGCCGGAATGCGGCTGTCCGAGCAGCCAATCCAGAGGTAGGCGGGGTTTTGCTGCGCCGCCAGTTCGTCGAAGATGCCGGGGTTGTCACGCCCGAATTTTTCCGCCCAGCGCGCGTTGGCGGCGAGCAGTGATGCGATGTGCTGTTTTTTCATAGGCCGATGTCGCGGCGGTAGGTGATGCCGTCAAACTGCACCTGCGCGATGGCATCGTAGGCTTTCTGCCGCGCCGCTTCCGCGGTGGGCGCGACGCCGACGCAGTTCAGCACGCGGCCGCCGCTGGTCAGCATTTCGCCGCAGTCCTGCCTGGCGCCAGCGATGAAGATCTGCGCGTAGAAGCGCGCGCGTTCGAGGTTGGCAATCGGCAGACCCGTGCGAAATTCGCCCGGATAACCGGCAGAGGCGGCGACGACGCAGCAGGCGTGCGCGTCTTGCCAGCGGAAGACGCTATCATCCAGGCGGCGCTCAAGCGCGGCCTGCACCGCATCGAGCAGTTCGTTCTCAAGCAGCGGCAGCACCGCCTGCGTTTCCGGGTCGCCGAAGCGCATGTTGTATTCCAAGAGATAGACGCCGCGCGCGTTCACCATCAGCCCGAAGAAAATCACGCCGGCAAAATCCATGCCTTCGGCGATGATGCCCTTGAGCGTCGGCTCCAGAATGTCGCGGCGGAAGGCGGCCATTTCGGCATCGCCAAAGCGCGGATGCGGCGCGATGACGCCCATGCCGCCGGTATTCTCGCCGGTGTTGCCCTCGCCGATGGTCTTGTGGTCGCGCGCGCTGACGAGCGGCACGATGTGGCGGCTGTCGCAGAAAGACAGCAGCGAGCATTCATAGCCTTCGAGAAATTCCTCAATGACGACTTCATTGCCCGCATCGCCAAAGCGGCGCGTCTCCATCATCGCGCGCACCGCCGCTTCCGCCTCGGCGCGGTTCTGACAAATCACCACGCCCTTGCCCGCGGCAAGTCCGCTCGCCTTGACCACCGTCGGATAAGCGCAGTCCTGCACATAGGCGAGCGCGGCATCGAGTTCGCGAAAACTGGCGTAGGCGGCGGTTTTCACGCCATATTTCTGCATAAAATCCTTGGCGAAACGCTTGCTGCCTTCCAGCTGCGCCGCCTGACGGTTTGGGCCGAAAATGGCGAGCCCTGCCGCCTGGAAAACATCAACAATCCCCTCGACCAACAGCGCCTCTGCGCCGACAAAAGTCAGGCCGACGTTCTCTTTCTGCGCAAACGCCAGCAAATCGGCAACGCGCGTCAGCGGAATATTGCGCACCCGCTGCATCGCCGCCGTACCCGCATTGCCGGGGGCGACAAAAATCTGCCCGACGCGGGCATCTTGGGCGAATTTCCAGGCGAGTGCGTGCTCACGCCCGCCTGCGCCAATAATCAAAATATTCAGCATGTTATCCTCTTTTTGTATTGTTAAACGTGCATTGCGTACATTTCGCTTGTCGGGAACGGCAAGCCCGAACAATCGCAGCTCTGCCCCCTCCCCCTGTGGGGGAGGGGTGGGGTGTTAGAAGGATTGTCGTGCGGCCCGTTCCTTAAAGGATACGAAGCGCCGCATTATAACGAATCGCCATCCAGCAAACGCGCCACCGTCGTCACCAGCAAACGATGCTCCTCCGGCGCAATCCGCGCCTGCAAGGTCTGCGGCGTGTCATCCGCCAGCACCGGCACCTGCGCCTGGGCAATCACCGCGCCGCTGTCAATCCCCGTATCGACCCAATGCACCGAGCAGCCGCTCTCGCGCTCGCCCGCAGCCAGCACCGCCTGATGCACGCGCAGGCCGTACATCCCCGCGCCGCCAAACTTCGGCAACAGCGACGGATGCAAATTCACCATTCTGTGCGGAAAACGCGCCACCAGCGCTGGCGGAATAATGCTCAAAAAACCGGCAAGCACCACCAAATCACAATCCGGTACCGCCGCATCAAGCGCCGCGGCAAAGTCCGCCGTCTTGCGATTGAGCAACACAAACGGCACGCCCGCCGCCTCGGCATGCTGCCTGCCCGCGCAGTCGCGGTCGGCAATCACCGCTTTTACCTGCGCGCGAATCTCGCCGCGCGCGACCGCATCGAGCAGCGCTTTCAAATTGCTGCCGCTGCCGGAAATCAACACCACCAAAGATTTCATCAAGACTGCTCCTTGAATTGCAAAGCCTGCTGGAAAAAAGCCGCCGCCGCCGCATGATCCGCAAAGCGGTCAAGCGGAATAAAATAAGCGGCATTGCGGTTTACATAAAACAACAAAAACTCCTTGTCCAAAATCACGCGCGACACCGCCGGCCAAAAATAAAACAAGCGTGTGCGCCCCGCTTCCTCCATAAGCAAACCCTCGGCAGAAACAGACAATACAAATTGTCGCCCATCCAGCGGATCGAATAGCGCCCGCAGCGTCAGAGAATAATTCCAGCGCAAATAAAAAATCACCAGCAACAAAAGTCCTGTCAGCCAATAATTCAAATGCTGTAGCCTGCCAGCCATCGCATCCGTATTGCCAAGCCAGATATCTCGCCCCCATTCCGGCAGCGTTTCGTCCGTTTGCCCGCTTTCCTGAAACAGCTCATAGCCGTCCCACAAAAAGTCGGTCACGCGGCGCACGTTTTCACTGAAGCCATAAAACAGTGCGGCAAAAATCACGACAAATAATAAAGTCGCCAACCAATAACGCCGCTTCAAATCCGGCGCACGATAGCGCCACATCCGCCGCCCTGCACGGCGCTGTTCGCGCGACGACAGCGAAAAAGAAACCTGCAAAGTATCACTATTGTGCATACGCGCTCCGATAAACCATTAACTGCTGCCAAAATTCCGCTGCATGCCCATCATTGGCAAATGCCCGCAAAGGAATGGGAAACGCTGCCGCCTGATCAATAAAAACCAGAATGAAACTTTCCGTACGTTCGGCCCGCTCCACCGCTGGCCAAAAATAGAGATTGCGCGCGCGCCCCGCTTCTTCGCTGACAAACCCTTCCTCATGGAGGGAATAAACAAATTGCCGCTGCGCCAAAGGCCGTATCGCCGCCTGCTTGCGCAGGGCAATTTCATAAACAAAGACAGCGGTAAAAACTAAGGCGCTGGCCATTACCGCGCCGATAGCCCAGTAAATATCGCCCATGCCTTCGCCATAGTATTCCAGTTGTGCGCTCAGCTGGCGCAGCCGTGAAAATAAAATCCAGAAACAGCACACATGAAACGCCCAACCCGCCACATTCAAAATACGCAAACGCCGCCGGATAAACGGCGGCAGATAACGCAGCATTAAACGCGATACCGCCCGCTGCTCGGCGGGCGTTAACGTTACCGGAACGGAAAGGGGTTCGTGGGAAGTCATGCGGTTTATCAAGAGGTGTTGTATTCAAGTCGTCGGGGCGGTTTTCGCTACCCGCCGCGACGGCCACTATGTCCTACCGCTGCCGTGCGCGCTGGCGGCGCATTTCTTTCGGGTCGGCGATGAGTGGGCGGTAGATTTCAACGCGGTCGCCGTCGCGCAGCACGTAATCGAGCGGGCGCGGCAGGCTGAAGACGCCGAAAGTCGCCTTCTGCAAATCAAGATGCGGGAAGAAACGCACCATGCCGGAGCGCTCTACCGCTTGTTTGAGCGTCGCGCCTTCGTTCATGGTGAGGGTGATGATTTTTTGCCGTTCCGGTTCGGCGTAGGCGATTTCAACGCGGATGGTTGCCATCGTCAGCCCCGCCGCGCCTTGTAATAGCGCCACAGCCAGCGCAGGCTGAGCAGCAGAATGCCGGCGAGGGTCAGGAAGCCGGTTAGCGTTTTCAGTGTGGCGAAAATGCTGCCCGCGCCCGCCATTGCCGGGGAAATGTCCGGGTATTGGCGCAGCATGGTGAAGGTCGCCGCGTTTTCCAGCCAGTCGCAGACGGCGCTGCAAACGGGCAAGGCGTACAGCAGGGCGAACCAGCGCTGCGGGCGGAAGTTCTTGCGCAGGAGGACGGCGAGCAGGTTGGCGTAGGTCAGGGCAAAAAGCAGCGGGTAGAAGCTGTCGAGAATGAGTTGGGGAGCGCGGTAGTAATCGCGCCCCGCCTCACCCAAGGCGGCAAAGAGGCGCGCCGGGTAGTCCGGCGCATAGCCGAAGGGCAGCGCGTCCAACGGCGGTAGTCCGCCAGCAAATGCCATCAGCGCCGGGAGCGTGCGGCTTGCCATCCAGAAATAGAGGGCGTTAGTCAAAATAAAAAGCGCCGCAAGCGGCAGCGGTTTCTTCAGCATGCTCACGCCCCGTAAACCTGTTCCGCGCGGCGGGCAAAGGCATCGACCATCGTATTGCTCATGTGGCTCATCAGCCCGCCGAGGATGGGCGCGAGCAAGAGCGGCACTTCAAAATCCATGCTGTAGCGCACTTCGCAGCCGCCGTCGTCGGTTGCCACAAATTCCCAGCGGCCGCGCAGGTGGCGGAACGGCCCTTCGACCAGGGCAATGTCCATCCAGTGCGGATAATCGAAGCGGTTGCGGGTGGTGAAGGATTTGTGAAAAGCGCCTTTTTGTGCGGTGATGGTGCCGACCAGTTCGTGTTCGTTTCTGCTGACCAGTTTGCCGTTAGCACACCACGGCAAAAATTGCGGATATTGCTCGACGTCGGCGACCAAATCAAACATCTGCGACGGCGTCCAGGGCAATTTTTTCGACTTGCGGATTTGTGGCACAATAGGCGTCCTTTCAGGAATTTGGCGGCATTTTACTCCATGAGCAAGAAAAGCAAAGAACAGGACAACAACATCATTACCAACCGCAAAGCCTTCCATGATTACTTCCTGGAAGAACATTTCGAGGCAGGCATCGCGCTCGAAGGTTGGGAGGTGAAGGCGCTACGTGCCGGCCGCATCCAAATCAAGGAAAGCCACATCCTCGTCAAAAGCGGCGAGGTTTTTCTTTTTGGCGCTTACATCACGCCGCTGCCGTCCGCCTCGACGCACGTCATCGCCGACCCCTCGCGCACGCGCAAACTGCTGCTGCACCGCAATGAAATCAGCAAGTTAATCGGTGCCGCCGAGCGCGACGGCTACACCCTGGTGCCGGTGAACCTCTACTGGAAAAACGGCTACGTCAAAGTAAACCTCGCCATCGCCAAGGGCAAAAAAGCCTTCGACAAGCGCGCCAGCGAAAAAGACCGCGACTGGGCGCGGCAAAAAGAACGCCTGATGAAAATCCACTAGGAACAAGACGATGGCCCATGAAGTCCTCACCCTCATCGCCGAAGACCACGACAACTTCATCCACATCCTCGCCGACCGCCACACGGGCGAGGCGATGGTCGTCGATCCCGCCTGGGACGCCGAAGGCATCCGCGAAGTGCTTGCCGAAGAAGGGCTGATGCTCACCGGCATCCTCATCACCCACAGCCACCACGACCATGTGAACGCGGTGCGCGAACTCTACGGCGAGCGCATCACGCTCTTTATCAGCGAAGCCGAGCAGCCGCACTGGCCGGATTGCCCCGAAGACGCAGTACTCGTTAATGATGGCGACGAAATCAGCTTCGGCGGCAGCAGCATCGGCGTCATCATGACCCCCGGCCACACCCCCGGCAGTTGCTGCTACCGTCTGGGCGGCGACCTCATCTGCGGCGACACCCTCTTTATTTACGGCTGCGGCCGCGCCGACCTCAAAGGCAGCGACCCGCATGCCCTCTACCGCAGCCTGCAAAAGCTGAAGACCCTGCCTGCCGCCACCCGCCTGCACGTCGGCCACCACTACGGCATCGCCGAAACCTCCACCCTCGGCGAACAGCTTGCGGGCAACCCCTTCCTGCTGATAGACAACGAAGCCGACTTCGTCCGCTACCGCATGGAACTCGCGGCGAAAACGCGCCACGCGCCCTACGGCCCCATCAGCCGCGACGAACTGGAGCGCGTGCTGCATGGCTGACATTACCTATCGCACCATGCAGGCGGCGGACATCCCCGCCGCCTTGGCATTGTGGCGCACCATTCCCGGCCTTGCCCTGGACGCCGCCGACGAACCCGCCGCGCTTGCCGCCTTCCTTGCACGCAATCCCGGCTTGAGCGACATCGCCCTTGCCGACGGCGCCATCATCGCCACCCTGCTCTGCGGAGAAGACGGCCGCCGCGCCACCTTCTATCACCTTGCCGTCGCCGCCGACTGGCGCGGGCAGGGCATCGCCCGGCAACTGCTCGCCCGCGCGGAAGACCGTCTGCGCGCCCGTGGCATCCTGAAAATGCGCCTGCTCGTCCTCGGCGACAATGCCCTCGGCAATGCTTACTGGCCGAAACAGGGCTGGCGCCAGCAGAGCGAACTCAATTACTACAGCAAAAGCCTGATTTAACACGCGCCGTACCACCGCTTTGCCCCCCGCTGCGGGCTTCGTCTTGCGAGGGAGGGGCATTACTTGACCCATGACAAACCTTCAGTGCGTCATGAAAACCTTTCATACCGCGGCGCGCAGCGGGCGACTATAATCGCCCGTCCACACGGAAAACCCACATGATTACCCTCGAAAACCTGCAAAAAACCTACCGTCACAAAGGCCGCGAAATCTACGCGCTGCACGGCGTCTCGCTGCACGTCGCCCCCGGCGAAATCTACGGCGTCGTCGGCCAAAGCGGCGCGGGCAAATCCACCCTCATCCGCTGCGTCAACCTGCTGGAGCGCCCGGACAGCGGCCGCGTCATCGTCGCCGGACAAGAACTCACCGCGCTCGCCCCCGCCAAACTCCTCAAGGCGCGCCACAAAATCGGCATGATCTTCCAGCACTTCAACCTGCTCGCCAGCCGCACGGTGTACGACAACATCGCCCTGCCGCTGGAACTCGTCGGCGCGGACAAAAAAACCATCGCAGCCAAAGTCCGCCCGCTGCTGGCGCTGACCGGCCTCGAAGACAAGACGAGCCATTACCCAGCGCAACTCTCCGGCGGACAGAAACAGCGCGTCGCCATTGCCCGCGCCTTGGCCGCCGAACCGCAAGTGCTGCTCTCGGACGAAGCCACCTCGGCGCTTGACCCGAAAACCACCGAAGACATCCTCGCCCTCCTGCGCGACATCAACGAAAAACTCGGCCTCACCATCCTGATGATTACCCACGAAATGGAAGTGGTAAAACAGATTTGCCACAAAGTTGCGCTCATCGAAGACGGACAACTGGTCGAGACCGCCGATGTCGATACCTTCTTCACCGCGCCAAAGTCCGCGCTCGGCCAGCGTTTCGTCGCACAAACACAGCGCTTTGACCTGCCGGACAGCTACCAGCAGCGCCTGCGCGCCGACGGCATCCACCCCGTCATCAAAATCCGCTTCCTCGGCAACAAAGTCGATGAACCGCTGCTCTCCAGCATTGCCCGCCGCTTCGACGTGAACGTCAGCATCATCCAGGCGAAAATCGAGCACATCGGCCACACCACCATCGGCCTCATCATCGCCGAAATCCTCGGCGACGCCACGCGCACCGCCGACGCCGTCGCCTGGCTGCAAACCCAACCCGTCAGCACGGAAATCCTCGGCTATGTTGAATAACCTCCTCAAACTCTGGCATGCCATCAGCGGATGGTGGGACGCCTTCACCACCTGGCTGCACGCCCTCATCGGCGACACCGCTTGGCTCATGCTCGTCAGCACCTGCGAAACCCTCTACATGACGCTGACCGCAACCGCCTTTGCCACCCTGCTCGGCGTACCGCTCGGCGTCATCCTCTACGCCACCCGCCGCGGCCGCTTCCTCGCCAACCCGCTGGTGTACTACCCGCTCGGCATCGTGGTGAACATCGGCCGCTCCATCCCCTACCTCATCCTCGCGCTGTGGATCATCCCCTTCACCCGCGCCATCGTCGGCGTCTCCATCGGCAACACCGCCGCCATCGTGCCGCTGACCCTCTCCGCCGCGCCCTTTATCGCGCGCATGGTGGAAAACATGCTGAACGAAGTCCCCGCCGGACTCGTCGAAGCGGCGCAGGCGATGGGCGCCTCGCCCGTACAAATCGTGCGCAAAGTGCTCTTGCCCGAAGCGCTGCCGGGGCTCACCAACGCGCTCACCATCACCCTGATTGCGCTTATCGGCTACTCGGCGATTGCCGGCTCGCTCGGCGCGGGCGGCCTCGGTAAAGTCGCCTACGCTTACGGTTACCAGCGCTACCGCCCGGACATCATGCTCTACACCGTCTGCACCATCGTCGTCCTCGTCCAGCTCATCCAGTGGCTCGGCGACATGCTGGCAAAACGCTTTGACCATCGCTAAAAATCCCCCTCCCCCCGCCGCGGGCTTCGCCCTGCAGGGGAGGGGGATTTCCAGGCAAACCCAAACCAAGTTTTAACCCCATATACCCATAACCGGAGAGACCCATGAAAAAACTGACCCTTGCCGCCATCATTGCCGGCTTCGCCCTCGCCGCCCAGGCCGCGCCCTTCAAAGTCGGCTCGATGAGCGGACAAGAAGCCGACCTCGTCAAGGCTGCGGCTAAAGTTGCCAAAGAAAAACACAATCTCGACGTGGAAGTCGTCGAATTTGACGACTACGTCGCGCCGAACGTCGCCCTTGCCGACGGCTCCATTGACGCCAACGCCTTCCAGCACAAACCCTATCTGGACGTCATGGTCAAAGACCGCGGCCTGAAACTCGTGCCGGTCGGCAACACCTTTGTGTACCCCATCGGCGCCTACAGTAAAAAAATCAAAGATATCAAAGAACTGAAAGACGGTGCCACCATCGGACTGCCGGGCGACCCGTCCAACGAAGGCAGAAGCCTGATACTGCTCGAAAAACAGGGGCTGATTAAACTGAAAGACAGCAAAAACCTCGAATCCACTGTGATGGACATCGCCGAAAACCCGCACAACTACAAATTTAGCGAAGTCGATGCCTCGCTCGTGCCGAACACCCTGCCGGATGTGGACCTCGCCTTCATCAACTCCAACTACGCCATCAACGCCGACCTCTTGCCGAAACGCGACGCGCTCATCCTCGAAGACCCGGATTCACCGTACGTGAACATCATCGTCGTGCGCGAAGCGGACAAAGATAAAGACGAAGTGAAAAAATTCGTCGATGCCTACCACAGCAAACCGGTAGAAGAAGCTGCGGAAAACGTCTTCAAAGGCGCTGCGGTCAAAGGCTGGTAAACCCGCCCCTTGGCTTTCCGCAAAAAAAAAACCGCCCTTCGGGGCGGTTTTTTTATGTATAGCGAGAGACGAGGGCAGGGCGATTATTCGCCGCCGTGGCGGAAGGCGCGGATTTGTCTGCGGTCACGTTTGTCCGGGCGGCGTTCGGGGTATTGCACGAGTTCGCGGGCGGCGCGCTGTTGCGCTTGCAATTCGCTGCGGCGGGCGATGCTGTCAGCGGTTTCTTGGTAATAGGTTTGCGCAACGGGCGCGGCGACGCGCTTGGCTTCGCTTTTTTCAACGATGAGGTCGTAGATTTGCGCACCGTGTTTGTCGATGTGTAGGCGGTCGCCGGGTTTGAGGGTGCGCGCCGGTTTGGCGCGCTGGTCGTTGACGAGGACTTGGCCGTTTTCAATCGCGGCTTTGGCCAGCGCGCGGGTTTTGTAGAAGCGTGCCGCCCAGAGCCATTGGTCGAGGCGGACGCTGTCGTGGTCGCTCATGCGGTGTTTTCGTCACCGCTGCTGGCGGGCGCGGCCTGCGGGATTTCTTTGTTGTGCAGGTTGATGTTGAGTTCGAGCATTTCGGTCTCGCCTTCGTGCGAGATGTCCGCCTTGATATCGTCGAGGTCGATGGCGAAGTATTTTTTCACGACTTCGAGGATTTCCTGCTTCATGGTTTCGAGGAATTGCGGCTGGCTGCTTTGGTTGCGCTGGTGGGCGACGATGATTTGCAGGCGCTCTTTGGCGGTGGCGGCCGAGTTGTGGCGGCTTTTTTTGAAGAAGTCAAACAGGCTCATGGTTTAACCTCCAAAGAGTTTGGAGAATAGGCCTTTGCGCTTGGCATCGAGGAAGCGGTGCGGCAGGTCTTTGCCGAGGAAGCGCTCCACGAGGTCGGAGTAGGCTTGTCCCGCCTGGCTGTCCGGGAAGAGGATGACCGGCTCGCCCTGGTTGGAGGCGGTCAGCACGCTTTCAGATTCGGGGATGACGCCGAGCAGTTTGATGGAGAGTATTTCGATGACGTCTTCCACCGAGAGCATTTCTTGTTGCTGCACGCGCTCGGGGTTGTAGCGGGTGATGACGAGGTGCTCTTTCACTGGGTCTTCGCCCAGTTCGGCACGGTGCGATTTGCTGGCAAGGATGCCGAGGATGCGGTCGGAGTCGCGCACGGAGGAGACTTCGGGGTTGGTGGTGATGATGGCTTCGTCGGCGTAGTAGAGCGCCATCAGCGCGCCTTGTTCGATGCCGGCGGGGCTGTCGCAGATGATGTATTCGAAGTCCATCGCCTTGAGGTCGTCGATGACTTTGCCGACGCCTTCTTTGGTCAGCGCGTCTTTGTCGCGGGTTTGCGAGGCGGGCAGGATGTAGAGGTTTTCGACGCGCTTGTCTTTGATGAGCGCCTGTTTCAGGCTGGCTTCACCGTTGATAACGTTCACAAAATCGTAAACGACACGGCGCTCGACACCCATGATGAGGTCGAGGTTGCGCAGGCCGACGTCAAAGTCTATCACGCAGGTTTTGAGCCCTTTCAGGGCGAGGCCGCAGGCGATGCTGGCGCTGGTCGTGGTTTTCCCTACTCCGCCTTTGCCTGAGGTTACAACGATAACTTTACTCATGTTTTTTCTCTTGGGTTGTGTGACGGCGCGCATTATACCGTTACTATTTGCATGCTTTCATCGGGATTCAGGCTGATGAAGGCGTTTTTGCGCACCGGGCTGGTTTGCAATTGCTCTTTGTCCTGATAGAAACCGGCGATGGAGACGAGTTCGGCATCGAGTTCGTAGCAGTAGATGTGGGCGGCGATGTTGTCCTGTCCGCCAGCGAAGGCGCGGCCGCGCAGGGCGCCGTAAACGGTGATGTTGCCGTCGGCGTAAATTTCCGCGCCGGGGCTGACGGTGCCGATGACGACCAGGTCGCCGCCTTTGGCCATGATGCGCTGGCCGGAGCGGATGTTGTGGCGGATGAGTTTGGTCGGCGCTGCCTTGACGGCAGGCGCGGCGGGCGGCGGTGGCGGCGGGACGGCTTCGCTTTTTTCGGCGGCGACGGTTTTCGTTTTGTTGTCGGCGCTGATGGTGACTTCTGCCAGTCCGGCCGCGATGAGCGCGCTGCGCTCTACGGGCGCACCGCAAACGCCGACCAGCGGTAACTGGTGCCGTTCAAAAATGCGTTTCAGCGTTTTCAGCCATTTGGAATCGGGCTTGAAATCTTGCAGCGCGGAAAGATCGGCGACCAGCGGTTGCGTCGTGAAAAAATCGGGGGGGACTTGCGCGATTTTGGCGCTCAGGCTTTCATCAATCTGCGCGGTGTCGGTATCTTGCAGCAGGACGGCGGTTACGCTGACGCTGCGTCCTTTAAAAGGAAGGGGATCGCTCATGTTTCGCTGACAATTCGTTGAAAAAGCGGCATGATAAAGTTTTCATTCAGGGCGCTCAAGGCGCAGGAGACAGAGATGACGGAAATCCGCGAGAGACTGGCGCGGCTGGTAGCGTTTCCCAGCGTATCAGGCAGCGACATGGGCGCGATGCTGGATTGGCTGACGGCAGAAGTCGCGCCATATGCCAGCCTGTGCCAGCGTCTGCCCGCAACCGCTCACTGCGCTGAAGCCTTGCTGGTGCGCATCGGCGAGGGCGAGGGCGGCCTGGTACTCGCCGGACATCTGGACGTTGTTCCCGTCGCCGGACAGCCGTGGACGGGCGAGCCGTTTACCCTGCGCGAAGCGGACGGGCGCTACTACGGTCGCGGTGTTTGCGACATGAAAGGCTTTTTCGCCTGCGCCCTCGCGCTCCTGCCGCAACTGTCGCCGTTACGCGCGCCGCTGTGGTTGGCGATTAGCTGCGACGAAGAGATCGGCTGTCTTTCCGCTCCGCGTCTCGCCCGCGCCTTGCGCGAGCACGGTGCGGACGGCGCTTATGTCTGGGTTGGCGAACCGACGCTGCTACAACCGGTCGTCGCGCAAAAAGGTATCACCAACCTGCGTACTGTCGTGCATGGCCGCGCCGCGCACAGCAGCCAGGTGGGGCAGGGCGCTTCTGCCATTCATGCGGCGGCGCGCCTTGTCGCGGCCATTGAAGACGTGATGCGCGAGCTGCAAGACGAAGGGCAGCTTGACCCGCATTTTGACGTGCAGCACGCCTCGCTGCACGTCGGCAAAATCACCGGCGGCAGCGCGATAAATATCGTCGCCGACCGCTGCCAGTTCGACTGGGAAATCCGCCATCTGCCGCACGAAACCTTCGACGCCCTCCGCGCCCGCGTGGCCGCCCGTGAACGCGCGCTGGAAGCGCAATACCCCGGCCTGCGCATCGAAACCACACCGACCACCGCCACCGTCGCTGCCCTGCAAGACGCGGATAACGCCGACTGGCTGGCGCTGCTCGGCGCGCACCTGCCGGATGCGGCGCGACAATACGTCGCCTACGCCACCGAAGCGGGCGCCTACCAGCAGGCGGGAATGCAGACGCTTATCTGCGGCCCCGGCAGCATCCGTCAGGCGCATCAGGCCGATGAATGGATTGAGACGGCGCAGTTGTCGCAATGCGCGCGCGTCATGCAGGCGGTCATCGCCGCGCGTTGTGGCGGTGCATAGGCGAAAAAAAACCGCTTCGTGAGAAGCGGCAAACATTTCAGGTACATATAATAGATTAGAATCGCCGCATTATACACAAAGATAAAGCGGAAATGACGGAATTTTTACACAAAATTCAACAACCCGGAGGTATCCATGCCAAGCCTGAACCTGCTCGCCGATATTGGCGGCACCAACGCCCGCTTCGCCCTGAGCGACGGCACGCGGCTGTTCGCCATCCAGACCCTGCCCACCGCCGACTACCCCACGCTGCAAGACGCCATCCGCGCTTACCTGCAAGCGCAGGGTGAGACGGTCGCGCAGGCGGCGATTGCCATCGCCAACCCCGTCACCGGCGACCACATCCAGATGACCAACCACCATTGGCGTTTCTCCATCGCCGCCATGCAGCACGAACTGCGGCTGGAAAAACTGCGCGTCATCAACGATTTCACCGCGCAGGCGCTTGCCATCCCGCGCCTGACCGCTACCGAAAAACGCGCTGTGCGCGCGGGAGAAGCGGTTGCGGGCACGCCCATCGCCGTGCTTGGCCCCGGCACGGGTCTCGGCGTATCCGGCCTCATTCCGAACGGCGACCGCTGGATAGCGCTTGCCAGCGAAGGCGGGCATGTCAGCTTCGCGCCGCGCGACGACGCCGAACTTGCCATTTGGCAATACGCGCGCATCCAGTACGGCCACGTCTCCGCCGAGCGCCTCATCAACGGCGCCGGCCTCTCGCTTATCGACAGCGCGCTCGCCAACGCGGAAAACGACGTCAGCAACCGCTCGCCCGCCGAAATCACTGCCGCCGCGCTGGCGGGCGAAGCGCGGGCGCGGGCGGTGCTGGATCACTTCAGCGCCTTCCTCGCCACTGTCGCCGCCGACCTCGTCCTGACCCTGGGCGCGCGCGGCGGCGTGTACCTTTGCGGCGGCATCCTGCCGCGTGTCGCCGACTACTTCATCAACCAAAGCCCGTTCAACGCGCGCTTTACCGACAAAGGCCGCTTTGCCGCCTACCTCGATGCCGTGCCGGTGTGGCTGGTGACCGCGGAAAACCCCGGTTTGCTTGGCGCGGCAGAAGCGTTACAGGGTTGAGCAGCAAGCCATCAATAAAAAAAGCCACCTGTGCGGTGGCTTTTTCTTTATGCGGCATTGACTGGCGCAGGCTGTTCGCCGTCGGGCAAAGTGGTCAGCCGTTTCGTCAAATAGCGCAGCAGGACGCCATAAGCGGGCAGGAAGAAAAGACCGCTGGCGGTAATCTTCCAGGCGTAATCGGTCATCGCTAATTGCTGCCAATGCTCCGCCATAAAGGGATCGGGGCTTTGATAAAAGGCGATAGAGAAAAAGAGAATGGTGTCGATGATATTGCCGAGCACGGTGGAAGCACTCGGCGCGACCCACCATTTCGCATTCTGGCGCAGATAATTGAATACCGTAATATCGAGTAATTGCCCGACCAAATAGGCGATGAAACTGGCGAGCGCAATGCGCGCGACAAAAATATCGAGCGGCCATACCCCGCCAAAGCCGACAAAATGCCCGTCCTGGAACATCACGGAAATCAAATAAGACAGCAACAGCGCCGGAATCATCACGCAGAAAATAATCTTGCGTGCGAGAGACGCGCCAAAAATGCGCACGGTGAGGTCAGTCGTCAAGAAAATAAAAGGGAAAGAAAACGCGCCCCAAGTGGTATGCAATTCGCCAATCTGGAAAGGGATTTGTACGAGAATATTACTGGCGGCAATGACGAAAGTGTGCCAGAAAACGAGCCAAACGAGCGCCTTGCGCCGTTCGGCGGCGGTGAAATGAAAAGTTTGCATGAGCGGATTCCTTAGCGGTGGTGGAGGCGGTCGGCAGCGCGGGTTTCATAAACCGTACCAGGGCGGCCATAAACGGCGAGCGGATGAATGGCAATGCCGCCGCGCGGGGTAAATTCGCCGAAGACTTCAATATATTTCGGCTGCATCAGGCGAATTAAATCTTTCATGATGATATTGACGCAATCTTCATGAAAGTCGCCGTGATTGCGAAAGCTGAACAGATAGAGCTTGAGCGATTTACTCTCCACCAGTTTGCCATCGGGAATATAGGCGATGCGGATGGTGGCAAAATCCGGCTGGCCGGTAATCGGGCAGATGCTGGTAAATTCCGGGCAAACGAGGGAAACGAGATAGTCGTTGTCGGGATGCTTGTTGGGGAACGCCTCGAGTATTTCGGGCGCGTAAGTGTGCGGCACGGCCGCATTGTGATTGCCGAGCAGGGAAATACCTGCGGGCGCTTCGGGTTTTGTCATGGGATTTCCTAGTTTTTTATTGTGGGAGGTTTGCGAACCACAGGGGCGCGGATTCTACCGGCGCACCGAATTTTGTCAATGATTGAGCGGGGATAGCGTCAGAAGTTCTCTTTAATCCAGCCTTTGAGGTCAGGGTGGTTGAATGCCCATTGGCTGGCGGCATCGCGCGTAATCAGGTCGGCGCGCTCCAGGCGGCGCATGGCCGCTTGCATCTGGCTGGTGCTGAGTGCGTCAATCCCCATTTCGCGGGCAAGCTGCTCGCGGGTTTCTTGTTTGTAGGGGCTGAATTCGCCGTGGGCAAGGTGTTTAAGGATTTGCTGGTCGAGCGCTTTCAGTTCGCGCCAGGTGTCGCTGTAATCGGTGTCGTCATATAAATGGGCGAGGCGCAGGGCGGCGGCTTCTTCCAGCGACAGGGCGGGATTGATGATCATGTCCTGCACGATGGTGCGGGCGTGCATCGGGATGTATTCCAGTCGCTCAAACCAGCGGTAGAACGCGGGTTTGTCGATATCCTGCCCGGTGCGGTCGCGGTAGATGTCGGCGAGGAAATCGGTGAATTCCTGCCCCATTTTCGGAAAATCAATCGGATGCGAGAACTGAAAGAACGGTGCCTTGTTGTCGTTGAACATTTGCCGCAAGCCGTTGGTGCTGGAGCCGGTGAAGATGGTCTTGACGCGCGTTTTGTTCATGTCCAAGCCGGTGCGCAGCGAGCGGATGAGCGGCGCCGTGCCGTCAATGCGCGCCAGTTCCTGGATTTCGTCCAAGAGCAGCAACACGGGCTGTTTGCCCTGCGCCAACACGCTGATGATTTCGCTGACGCTGATGTGTTCGGTCGCTTGCTGGCGGTTGATGCTGGTGCCGAGGATGTCGATACTTTCAATGCTTGCCAGCCATTTTTTCAGCTTGCTGCTGGCGCTGCGGTTATCGGCGAATTCGAGCAGGCTTTGCTGGAAGCGCAGCTCCGGATGGCTGTTGGTATCCATGAAACTGAAGTAGAACACGTCAATGTGTTGCGCTTCGGCGGCGGGGCGGATGTCATTCAGCAAGAATTGGGTCTTGCCCATGCGGCGCGGGGCGAACAGGGTCAAGGTGTTGACGATGCCATCTGCCAGCAGGTTAATCAGGTGTTCTGCATGGCGGGCGCGCGGGAAGTAAAGCGGATCGTTCGGGGTCATGTCGTCTCCAGAAGGGGGCGGCATTATATGGAATTAGCCACGGTCTGTCTAATTAGACAAACTGTGACTAATTTTAGCTAATCCTTGTTTTTCAGCGTGTTATCAAAAGGGATTAGCTGCGCAGCAGTTCGTTGATTCCCGTTTTGCTGCGTGTTTTTTCATCGACCTGTTTGATGATGACGGCGCAGTAGAGGCTGTGGCTGCCATCCGCCGCGGGCAGGTTGCCGGGGACGACGACTGAACCGGCGGGAACGCGGCCGTACGTGATTTCGCCGGTCATGCGGTTGTAGATTTTGGTGGACTGGCCGATGAAGACACCCATCGAGATGACCGAGCCTTTTTCGACGATGACGCCTTCGACGATTTCGGAGCGCGCGCCGATGAAGCAGTTGTCTTCGATGATAGTCGGGCTGGCTTGCAGTGGTTCCAGCACGCCGCCGATGCCGACGCCGCCGGAGAGGTGGACGTTTTTGCCGATTTGCGCGCAGGAGCCTACAGTAACCCAGGTATCGACCATCGTGCCTTCATCAACGTAGGCGCCGATATTGACGTAGGACGGCATCAGCACCGCGCCGCGGCCGATGTAGCTGCCGCGCCGCGCAACCGCTGGCGGGACGACGCGCACGCCTTCTGCCTGGAAGCGGGCGAGGTCGTGGTTGGCAAAGCGGCTTTCGACCTTGTCAAAGTAGCGGGTGTAGCCGTGTTCTACGGGGACGTTGTCATGCACGCGGAAGGAGAGCAGTACGGCTTTTTTCAGCCATTCGTTCACTTGCCAGCCGTTCGCAGTCGGTTCGGCGACGCGCATCGTGCCGCGTTCCAGCGCATCCAGCGCTTCGTTGATGGCGGTGAGCAGGGCAGGGGAGGCGTTGGCAGGGGTGATGTCGGCGCGACGCTCAAAGGCGTCTTCGATGGTTTGTTGCAGGTTCATGGTCGTTCCTTTCGTGATGTGTGGGCGGCGCATTATATAGGTATCTCTGCGGCAATGCGGCGCGCGGGCGTTTGTCGCCATCGTGGCTGAAATAGTATTATTGCCCGCCACTTTGTTTGGGGCAGTCCATAAATGTACAAGTCTTTTCAACGCAAGGCGTATCAGCGCGAGAACGCCAATTCCTGGGAGCGCCTGTTCGGCAAGTTGTTGACGCCGATTGAGGCTTTCACCCGCAACAGCTCTGCCAGCGGGATTCTTTTGATTGTGTGCACGCTGGCGGCACTCATCATCGCCAATTCGCCGTGGAGCGACGGTTATCATCATTTGTTGCACCAGCCGTTGGCGGTGAGTCTCGGTGACTACAAGATTGAAATGTCGCTGCATCATTGGGTCAATGACGGCCTGATGGCGCTGTTTTTTTATCTGGTCGGGCTGGAAATCAAGCACGAGGTGATGGTCGGCGAGTTGTCGTCGCTTAGTCAGGCAGCGTTGCCGATTATCGCCGCCATCGGCGGCATGATCGTCCCGGCGCTGGTTTATGGTGCGATTAACGCCGGTGGCGCGGGCAGCGCCGGCTGGGGTATTCCGATGGCGACCGATATCGCCTTTGCCATTGCCGTGCTGATTCTGCTCGGCGACCGCATTCCGGCGGGACTGGTGACGATTCTGGTGGCGCTCGCCATTGTCGATGACCTCGGCGCGGTGGTGGTGATTGCGCTTTTTTATACGGAGACGATTCAGGTGGGGCCGCTTCTCGCCGCGCTCGGCTGTTTCGCGCTGCAACTGGCGTTGAACCGCTTTGGCGTGCGCAAGCCCTGGCCGTATTTGACCATCGCGCTGGTGATGTGGACGCTGATGTTGTTTTCCGGCGTGCATGCGACCATCGCCGGAGTGCTGGGCGCGTTGGCCACACCGGTGCGCACCCTGTATAACCCGGAGGAATTCAGCCGCGAAGCACGCAAACTCTTGGACAAGTTCGATATTTACCGCCGCCGCGAACATAATTTTCTGGAATCGGAACGACTGGTCGGCGTGCTGCACACGCTGAACTACGGCATCAATCAGGCGCAGGCGCCGCTGCAACGGCTGGAGCACAGCCTGCACGACCCGGTGTATTTCCTCATCATCCCGCTGTTTGCCTTCTTCAATGCGGGTGTGATGATTAACGCCGCGTCCATCGGCAGCCTGGTGTCGCATCCGGTGTCGATTGGCGTTGCCCTGGGGCTGCTGATTGGCAAGTTCGTCGGCGTCTTCGGCGCCGTCTGGCTGAGCGTGCGCCTCGGCATCGGCAAACTGCCCACAGGCGTGAATTTCCGCCACGTTTGCGGCATGGGAATACTCGCCGGCATCGGCTTCACCATGTCCATTTTTATTTCCGAGCTCGCGTTCAAAGGCGAGGATTTATTGCTGAATAATGCTAAAATTGCCATTCTTGCAGCATCAATCATTGCCAGCCTGGCGGGCTATGCTTGGCTGCGCGCGGGCAGTAACGGAGACGAACATTCATGAGCGAGACAGGGCGAAAATATTTCGGCACGGACGGCGTGCGGGGCAAAGTTGGCGTAGCGCCAATGACGCCCGATTTCGTCATGCATCTCGGTTGGGCCATCGGCAAAATGCTGAGCGACAGCGGCTTTGCCGGCGATAAAGTCATCATCGGCAAAGACACGCGCATCTCCGGTTACATGCTGGAAAACGCCATCGCCGCCGGACTTTCCGCCGCGGGTATGGATGCCCATCTGCTCGGCGTCATGCCGACCCCCGGCATCGCCTACTTCACCCGCACCTTCCATGCGGCCGCGGGAATCGTTGTCAGCGCCTCGCATAACGTCTATAGCGACAACGGCATCAAAGTATTCGCGCGCGGCGGCATCAAACTGCCCGACGCCGCCGAACAGGAAATCGAGCGCTACCTCGAACTGCCGATGAAAGTCGTCGAATCGGCGCAACTGGGCAAACTGTACCGCATCCCCGAAGCGCGCGGCCGTTACATCGAATTCTGCAAAAACGCGGTCATGCTCGGGCTGCCGTTCGAGCGCCTGAAAATCGTGGTGGACTGCGCCAACGGCGCGACTTACCCGATAGCGCCGGAAGTTTTTCGCGAACTGGGCGCGCAAGTCATCGTCATGAACGCTGAGCCGAACGGCTGCAACATCAACGCGGGCGCAGGTTCAACCGCGCCGGAATCCTTGCAGCGTCGCGTGCGCGACGAGCAGGCTGATGCCGGTATCGCTTTCGACGGCGATGGCGACCGCGTGGTGATGGTTGACCGCAACGGGCGACTGCGCGACGGCGATGCCATCCTCTACATCATCGCCAAATACCGCGCCTTCAAAGGCGAACAACTGAACAACATCGTCGGCACCAAAATGACCAACCTCGGACTGGAACGGGCGCTCAATAACATGGGCATCGTCCTGCACCGTACCGACGTTGGCGACCGCTACGTGCTCGAATGCATGCAAGAAATTAACGCACGCGTCGGGGGGGAAAACTCCGGACACATTATCTGTCTGGACCGCAACTCCACCGGCGACGGCATTATCGCCGCGCTGCAAGTGCTGGCGGCCATGCTGGAAATGGAACAACCCCTGCACCAGTTGGTCGCTGACCTGCAAATGGCGGTGCAAGTGATGAAAAACGTCGAAGTCGCCGACAAAACAGTGGTAAACAAAACCGCCGTGCAGCAAGCGCTGCAAGAAGCGACACAAAAACTGGGAGATGCCGGACGCATTCTGCTTCGTCCGTCCGGTACCGAACCGAAAATCCGCGTAATGGCGGAAGGTCATGACGAAGCGCGACTGCATGCCATCGTTGACGAACTGGCAGCAGTCATATCCCGGGAGGAATAACAATGCGTAAACCGATTGCTGCGGCAAACTGGAAAATGAACGGCGACTTCGCTCTGGTCGAAGCCTTCGCCAAACACGCTTGGCCGCAAGGCAACGTTGAAAAAATCTTTGGCCTGCCTGCGATTTACATCAGCAAGGCGCACGAACTGGGGCTGGAAATACTGGCGGGCGAAGACGTCAGTGCGCACGCCTCTGGCGCGCATACCGGTGAAATCTCCGCCGCGATGCTGAAAGAAGCAGGCGCACGCTATGCCATCATCGGCCACTCCGAACGCCGCACCGATCACGGCGAAAACGAAGCGCTCTTGATTGAAAAATGGAAACAACTCAAAGCGCAAGGGCTGAAAGTCATCTACTGCATCGGCGAATCCCTGCAAGAATATGATGCCGGACAATGCGACGCCGCCGTACTGCGCCAAATGAATCCCGTACTGGAAGCGGGGCTGGTTGATGCGGATACCGTCATCGCCTACGAACCCGTCTGGGCGATTGGCACCGGCAAGGCCGCAACCGCTGCTTACGCACAAGAAGTTCACGGCAAAATCCGCGCCTTGCTGCGTGACAAAGCCGCAGGCGTTGCTGATAAAGTTCGTATCCTTTACGGAGGCTCCGTCAAACCGGACAACGCTGCCGAACTCTTCGCCGGTGAAGACATTGACGGCTTCCTTGTTGGTGGCGCTTCGCTGCAAGCTGACACATTCGACAAAATCGTTGGAGCAATGGCATGACCATTACCCTTGTTCAAGTCATTTTTATCATCGCCGCACTCGCACTCTGCGCCCTGATCCTGTTGCAACAGCCGAAAAGCGGCGGTGGCATGGGCGCATTGAGTGGCGGTGCGTCCAGTACTGTTTTCGGGGCGCGTGGCGCAGGATCCTTCCTGTATAAAACCACGCGCTTTCTGGCAGGCATCTTTTTCGTAGGTGCCTTGCTGTTGGGTTATCTGCAAAACAAAGATGCGGCCAATCATGGCAATAGCAGCATTTTGAGCAATACCCAATTGGAAACACAAAAGCAGGAATCCGCGCTTGACATCCCTCCCGTCAGTGTAGATAATGCGCGCCCTGCTGAAAATACCGATGTTCCTGCACCTGCTCAAAAATAATTTGGGCGGTTGCTGAAACAAAATAGAACAGCCGACGTGGTGGAATTGGTAGACACGCTATCTTGAGGGGGTAGTGGCGTAAGCTGTGCGAGTTCGAGTCTCGCCGTCGGCACCAATAAAAATAAAGACGCAGTCTGAGGTAAGGTATTGTTAGCATGATATCCATAAAGAAAGGTTTAGACCTTCCCATCTCCGGCGCCATTACCGACGCCATTATTCATGACATTGCCCCCCAACATCCTGTCGCAATCCTCGGTGAGGATTATCAGGGCCTGAAGCCTACCATGCTGGTGGCAGAAGGCGATAAAGTTACTCTGGGGCAGCCGTTATTTGAAGATAAAAAAAATCCCGGCGTTTTGATTTGCGCGCCTGTCTCTGGCGTCGTTGAAAAAATTGTGCGTGGTGAAAAGCGGCGTTTACTGTCTGTCATTATCCGTCCTGAATCTAAAGAGTCCGTCGTTTTTGAATCTTTTGGCGATGATGCCGCGGAAAAACTGTCGCGCGAAGAAATCGTCAAGCGATTGGTAAGTTGCGGCTTGTGGGCAAGTTTCCGTACCCGTCCTTTTAGTAAAATTCCGCCCATTGACGCTGTGCCTTATGCCATCTTCGTCAATGCCATGGATAGCAATCCGCTGGCACTTGATCCGGCCATTGCCATGCAAGGACGCGACGAAGATTTGCTGACCGGTCTTGCCATTATGCAGGCGCTTTCTGGCGGACAAGTTCATCTTTGCTGCCGTCAGGAAACATCCATCCCGACGCACCATCTGAACCGCGTAGAAATTCACCGTTTTGGCGGCGTACATCCTGCCGGTCTGGTCGGTACCCATATCCATTTCATTGAGCCCGTTGGGGCGAACAAAATCGTCTGGCATTTGAACGTGCAGGATTTGCTTGCTATCGGCAAATTCTTCCGTAGCGGTATTCTTGATAACCAGCGTTTGATTGCCGTTGCCGGTCCCGGCGTGAAAAATCCGCGCATCGTGCGTGCTACCCGGGGTACGGCTATGGCGGACCTTCTCGCTGACAATCTGCAAGACGGCGAGCAGCGGGTGATTTCCGGCTCGGCGCTTTCCGGGCGACAGGCGCATGAAGACACCGCCTATCTCGGTGCCTACGACCAGCAGGTCACGGTACTACCGGAAGGACGCGAAGCTTATTTCCTCGGATTTATGCGTCCCGGTGTTGGCTGGTTCTCGAAAACTAATGCCTATATCGGCAAATTCCTCAAAGGTCCGTTCCAGTTCAATACTTCCCTGCGTGGTTCTCCGCGTCCCATCGTGCCGATCGGTGTGTACGAACAAGTAATGCCGCTTGATATCCTGCCGACGCCGCTGGTCAAGGCGCTCATCGTCAAGGATACCGATACGGCTGTCCAGCTCGGTGCGCTGGAGCTGGATGAAGAAGATTTGGCGTTGATGTCTTTCGTTTGCCCCGGCAAGCATGATTTCGGCGCCATTCTGCGTGAGAACCTCACCCTGATTGAGCAGGAAGGCTGATTATGGCGAAACAACACTTTTTTGAAAAAATCGCGCCGCTGTTCGAGAAGGGCGGGAAACTGGAAAAACTGTTCCCCCTCTACGAAGCGACCGCTACCTTTGTTTATTCTCCCCGTTTTGTGACGGCACGCCCGTCGCATGTCCGCGACGTCATCGACCTGAAGCGGGTGATGATTCTGGTCTGGATGGCAGTATTCCCGGCGATGTTTGCCGGCTGGTATTTCGTCGGTGCGCAAGCCGCGCAGGCGCAAGGCATGGCCGATCCGGGGCTGATTGCCAATCTCTGGTTTGGCGCCAAACTGCACCTGCCGATTTATATCGTTACCTTTGCCGTCGGCATTGCCTGGGAAGTCTTGTTCTGCATCGTGCGCAAGCACGAAGTGAGTGAAGGCTTCTTCGTGACCTCGATTCTGTTCTCGTTGACGCTGCCGCCGACCATTCCGTTGTGGCAAGTCGCCATTGGCATCAGCTTTGGCGTGGTGCTGGGCAAAGAAGTCTTTGGCGGCACCGGACGCAACTTCGTCAACCCGGCACTCGCTGCACGCGCTTTCCTGTATTTCGCCTATCCGGCGCAGATTTCCGGCGATAAAGTCTGGGTCGTTGGTCCTGACGGTTACTCTGGCGCGACAGCATTAAGCCAAGCTGCTGCAGGCGGCATGGATGCAGTGCGCGCGCATTGGAGCTGGTGGGACGCTTTCATTGGCAACCTGCCCGGCTCCATTGGTGAAGTCTCCACGTTGGCGATTCTCATCGGTGGCGCGATTATCCTCTGGGCAGGCGTTGCGTCCTGGCGGATTGTCGTTGGTGTATTTGCCGGTGCGACTGCTACCTCGCTGATGTTCAACCTCATCGGTAGCGAAACCAATCATATGTTTGCGATGCCGTTCTGGTGGCATTTCGTCCTCGGCGGTTTCGCCTTCGGTACCTTCTTTATGGCAACCGATCCGGTTACGGCTTCGGTGACCAATACCGGGCGCTACATTTTCGGTGCGCTGGTTGGTGCGATGACCATCCTCATCCGCGTCGTCAACCCGGCCTTCCCGGAAGGCATCATGCTGGCCATCCTCTTTGCCAACATCTTTGCCCATATCATTGATTATTTTGTGATGAGCGCGAATGCCAAACGTCGCAAGGTGAGAACCCATGTCTGAGAAGAAACAATCTGCTTTGAGCGTACTGAAGTTCGCCACCATCGTTTGCCTGCTCTGCTCGCTGCTGGTTTCCACCGCTGCCGTTTCGCTGCGTGGCTTCCAGAAAGAGAATGCAGATAACGAGAAGAAACTCAACATTCTGCGTGCTGCCGGACTGGCGGGGGCAGAAGAGCATCTCTCGACCCAGCAAATCAACGACAAGTTCACGCAAATCATTCCGCTGGTGGTTGATCTCGCGACCGGCAAACCGGTCAGTGACAAAAACCCGCTGACCTACGACATGTACAACGCCGCGCGTAACGAAAACGAAGGGCATGCCCTGAGCGACGATCCGGCAGGCATCAAGCGCATCGCCAAAGAAGGTGTTGCCTACGTTGTTGCTGATGGCGATCACATCTCGCGCCTGATTCTGCCGATTCAGGGTTACGGGCTGTGGTCCACCATGTACGGATTCACCGCCTTGTCATTCCAGGAAAAACATCCGGAAATCACCGGAATTACTTTCTACAAGCATGCAGAAACCCCCGGACTGGGCGCGCGCATCACCGAACCCACATGGCAGGCATTATGGGCGGGCGTCATTCCTTATGATGACAATGGCGCGCCGCAAGTTGATCTGGTGAAAGTGCGCAATCCTTCTGCGAAAAACCAGGTAGATGCCATTGCCGGTGCCACCCTGACCAGTAACGGCGTTGAGCACTTGATGAACTTCTGGCTGGGCGAACAAGGATACAAACCGTTGGTCGAGCATATCCGTAAGGGCGAGATCAGCCTGGCCGACCTGCGTGAAGCCTCGCAGGCCGCAATCGGACAAAACGGGCAAAAAACGGAGTAATAAATCATGAGCGACAAAGCATACGACTATAAAGAAATTATTCTTGGGCCGATATTTGCCAACAACCCGATTGGCTTGCAGGTACTCGGCATTTGTTCCGCGCTGGCAGTTACCGGCAGCATGAAAACGGCGTTTCTGATGAGCATTGGCCTTACCTTTGTAACCGCCTTTTCCAACCTGTTCATCAGTATGATCCGCAACAACATCCCGGGCAGCATCCGCATCATCGTGCAAATGGCGGTTGCAGCATCGGCGGTTATCGTCGTCGATCAATTGCTGAAGGCCTTTGCCTTTGAGCTCTCCAAACAGCTTTCCGTCTACGTCAGCCTCATCCTCACTAACTGTATCGTTATGGGGCGTCTGGAAGCCTATGCTATGTCCAATCCGCCGGTACCCAGCTTCCTTGACGGCCTGGGTAACGGCCTCGGTTACAGCGCCATGCTGCTCACCGTTGGCACCATCCGCGAAATCTTTGGCAAAGGAACCTGGTTTGACATCACCATCCTGCCGAGCGCTGAGCATGGCGGTTGGTATGTGCCGAACGGGCTGATGGTATTGCCGCCGAGTGCGTTCTTCGTCATCGGTCTCCTCATCTGGGCGCTGCGCACTTGGAAACCGGAGCAAAACGAAGCGCGCGACTACAGCGAAGCTGCGGCAGCCAAGCCGATTATCGTCGGTGCGAACCACTAAGGGGGCAGGAACATGGAACACTACATCAGCCTGTTCGTAAAATCGATCTTCATCGAAAACATGGCACTGTCCTTCTTCCTGGGCATGTGCACCTTCCTTGCGGTTTCGAAAAAAATCACCACCGCCGCCGGTTTGGGTACTGCGGTCATCGTTGTGCAAACCCTGACCGTACCGCTCAACAACCTGCTCTACACCTACCTGCTCAAAGAAAACGCCGTTATCTGGCAATCACTCGGCTTGGAAGTGGATATCAGCTTCCTTGGTCTCATTGCCTACATCGGCGTTATCGCGGCAGCGGTGCAAATCCTTGAGATGTTCCTCGACAAATACGTCCCCGCGCTCTATGCGGCGTTGGGTATCTTCCTGCCGCTCATCACGGTGAACTGCGCCATCCTCGCCGGCTCGCTGTTCATGGTTGAGCGGAGCTACGACTTCGGCGAATCCGTCGTTTATGGCGTGGGTAGCGGTGCCGGTTGGGCGCTGGCAATCATCGCCATGGCGGGCGTGCGCGAAAAACTGCGCTACGCCGACGTACCGAAAGGGCTGGAAGGCTTGGGCATAACCTTCATCATCGCCGGACTGATGGCGATCGGGTTCATGTCCTTTTCCGGCGTGCAGTTGTAAAGGGAGAAAAACATGGAAATATTCTATGGCGTACTGATATTCACCGGACTGGTTCTGCTGCTTTCCGCCATCATCCTGCTGGCGCGCAAATGGTTGGTACCGCTGGGTAACGTCAAAATACTGGTCAATAACGAGCGCGAGCTTGACGTGCCGATGGGCGGCAAATTGCTGAACGTCCTTGCCGAAAACGGCATCTACGTCTCCTCTGCCTGTGGTGGTGGCGGCAGCTGCGGCCAATGCACCGTCAAAGTACACGAAGGCGGCGGCGAAATCCTGCCGGTTGAGCTTAACCACATCAGCAAGCGCGAAGCGCGCGAGGGCGAGCGTCTCTCCTGCCAGGTGGCCGTCAAAAGCAACATGAAAGTTGAAGTCGATGAAGCCGTCTTCGGCGTGAAAAAATGGGAATGTACCGTCATTTCCAACGATAACAAGGCGACCTTCATCAAAGAGCTGAAACTGAAAATCCCGGACGGCGAAACCGTGCCGTTCCGCGCTGGTGGTTACATCCAAATCGAATGCCCGGCGTATAACATCAAATACAGCGACTTTGACGTCGCCCCGGAATACCGCGAAGACTGGGAAAAATACGGCCTGTTCAAACTGGAAGCACACAACGACAAACCGACGATGCGCGCCTACTCCATGGCGAACTATCCGGAAGAAAAAGGCATCATCATGCTTAACGTCCGGATTGCCACGCCGCCGCCGAAAATCCCCGAAGCCAAGCCGGGCATCATGTCCAGCTACATCTTCAACCTCAAACCGGGCGACAAAGTCACCATCTCCGGCCCCTTCGGCGAATTCTTTGCCAAAGACACCGACGCCGAAATGGTCTTCATCGGTGGCGGGGCAGGCATGGCGCCGATGCGCTCGCACATCTTCGACCAGCTCAAGCGCCTGCACAGCAAGCGGAAAATCACCTTCTGGTACGGCGCGCGCTCCAAGCGGGAAATCTTCTACCAGGAAGATTTCGACAAACTGGCGGAAGAATTCCCCAACTTCAGCTGGCACGTGGCGCTCTCCGACGCGCTGCCGGAAGACAACTGGACGGGCTACACCGGCTTCATCCACAACGTCGTTTACGAAAACCACCTGAAGAACCACCCTGCGCCGGAAGACTGCGAATATTACATGTGCGGCCCGCCGATGATGACCAAATCCGTCATCGACATGCTGCACAACCTCGGCGTGGAAGACGAAAACATCCTCCTGGATAACTTCGGAGGCTAAGGTGCGACGAATCACCGCATCACTCCGGGCGCTGTTGCTGATGGCAACAGCGCTTTTGCTTGCAGCCTGCGGCGAAAAAACAGGCGGCGAAACCAGCAAACTCACTGGCGAAACCATGGGTACCACCTGGCACGTCAGCATCGCGCAAAAACTGGACGCGCCCGCACAGGCGGCGCTCCAGCAGCGCATTGACAGCGCGCTCGAAGCGGTGAACGACAGCATGTCCACCTACCGCGAGCAGTCCGAACTGATGCGCTACAACCACAACCCGGCGACCACGCCGCAGCCTGTCAGCGATGGCCTGCGCCGCGTCATCGGTAAAGCGCTGGAAATCAGCGTACAAAGCGACGGCGTGTACGACATCACCGTCGGCCCGCTGGTAAACCTCTGGGGCTTTGGCCCGGTGAAGCGGCAGGACAAACCCAGCGATGCCGAAATCGCCGAAGCGCTGCAACACGTCGGCTACCACAAACTGCAACTGGGCGAAGCGGGACTTGCCAAAAGCGACCCGCAAATCTTCATTGACCTCTCCTCGATAGCCAAAGGCTACGGCGTGGACGTTGTCGCTGAAACCCTGCTCGATGGTGGATACACGAACTTCATCGTCGAAATCGGCGGCGAAGTGCGCGCCAGCGGCAGCAAATACGGCGCGCCGTGGCGGGTCGGCATTGAGCGCCCCGAACAGGGGCTGGCGACAGGTGAAGGCGTGGAAAACATCATCGCCATGAACGAAAAACTGCCGGCGATGGCGACCTCCGGCAACTACCGCCAGTACGCCGAACGCGGCGGCGAAATGGCCTACCACATCGTCGATCCGCGCGACGGGCGTTCGCACAGCTCGCGCCTGCTCTCTGCCACCGTCCTCGCCGCAGACTGCATGACCGCCGACGCCTACGCCACCGCGCTGATGGTTCTCGGCGACCAGAAGGCGCTGGCCTTTGCCGACAAATACAACCTCGCCGCCGAACTCATCCTTGCAGGCGACGACAAACAACCCTTCATCATCGAGCGCAGCCGCGCCTTCCGCGCGGCAGTACAGGAGGAAAAACCATGACAACCTTCATCATCGTCTTCATCATGCTGATGCTGGCCGGGGCGGCAATGGCCATCGGCGTCATCTTTGGCCGCAAGCCAATCAAGGGCAGTTGCGGTGGTCTCGGCGCCGTCGGTGTCGAACGCGCCTGCGGCTGCAAAGACGCCTGCGAAAACCAGACAAAAAACGACACTAGCGACGGCGAAAAAACACAGGCGGTGCGTTACAAACCCTGAAGTACCGCAATACGCTGACCGCGACGGCTTGGCATAAAAATTGCATTAACGACAAACACAAAGACTTCCACGCATAGCATTGCGGAAGCAAAAAAAGCAGAACTTTATGGCCGGGATTTTATCCCGGTCTTTACGTGCCGGAAGCCGGAAAAACAACATGAAGCGGGTTGCGACCACGTGCAAAAGCGCACGGCAACCTGATGCTGTTAGCTGCCCTGCCGGACTGACCAACCCGCGGGCGGTAAACAGCAAGACACCGCTGCCATGCAGCCCTGAATCACTCGAGTGGAGTAAAACCCTTATGAACCATACGTACAAAACCCTTTACAACACTGCCCTCGGCGCTTGGGTCGCCGTGCCGGAAATCGCCCGCAACCGCGGCAAAGCCCCGCGCAGCTACCGCTATGCCAGTGGCGCGCACGCCTTTACCTTCGCCCGCACCGCACTGGCTTCCGCCTTGCTGCTCGTCGGCGGACAGGCATGGGCCGCCATTCCTGAGGGTACGGCAGCCAAGGCAACGGATATTGCCATTGGCACCGGCGCTTCTGCCGACTCGAAAATTTCCGGGGGCTATGGCAGCACGGCAGTCGGTACCAATGCCAAAGCCACTTCGCGGGATGACGTGGCCATTGGCTACGGTGCGGGTGCCAAAAGTGGCAGCGGGGCCAGTAGCGGCCGAAGCGGAGAGCGGGTGATGATTGGTGCCAATGCCAATGTCGGCTCAGACCGGGAAGTAAAAGACATCTATGTGGGTGGCACGATTAACAAAATTAGCCTGCAAGCAAAAGAAGTGGGGCAGGCGGTAGCCATTGGTGGCGGTACTGGCGTCCAAAAAGAACACCACACCTATGCCTATGGTGAGCAGTCGCTTGCCATCGGTAGCGATACCCTTGCCTATGGGGACAGTTCAGTCGCCATCGGTGGCGATGACCTGGATCAGGCAGGGAGTCAGCAGACTACCTATATCGACCCCAATAGCGGCGCGCAGACAACCGGCACGGTACGGCAGGCTTATCAAGCCCTGACCGGCGACACCATGCAATCCGGCGTATATGCCAAAACCGTCTCCAAACAGGCGGCGGTGGCGGTGGGCGTGCAGGCGCAGGCGGCGGATTTGGGCGTTGCGCTCGGTGCCAAATCGGGGGCGGCTAACACCAACAGTGTCGCCATCGGTACCGGCGCGCAGGCGACACTCGACAACGCTGTTGCCATCGGTGGCGGCTCCAAAACCCTGGAAGCGGGAACGAAGCAGGAATCCACAACCATCAATGGCGTCACCTATAACTGGGCGGGCGGCGGCAAGACGCTGCCGGGCGACATCGTTTCCTTTGGCGCAACAGGCTACGAGCGGCAGCTGAAACACGTCGCGGCGGGCGAAGTGAGCGCCACCAGCACCGATGCCATCAACGGCAGCCAGCTTTATGCCGTCGCCGAAAAAACGCAGACGCACTACTACAGCGTCAATGACGGCGGTACCCGTGGCGGCAACTACAACAACGACGGCGCAACGGGCAGCAATTCCCTGGCCGCGGGCGTGGGCGCGGTTGCCAGCGCAAAAAACACCGTTGCCGCCGGTTACAACGCGCAGGCAACCAATGACGGCGCGGTTGCCGTGGGCGCAAACACCAGTGCCACCAACGCTTCCACCGCATTGGGCGATGGCTCCAAAGCCACAGGCGAAAACGCTACCGCGCTGGGCTGGAACGCCAACGCTGCTGGCCGCGCCGATGTGTTTATCGGCAAGCAAGCAGGAAAAGGCGCCGACAACACCAGCAATTTCAGTAATATCGGTATCGGCGAAGGCGCAGTACGCAATGCGGGCGGCGCAGCAAAAGATGTCAACAACATCATCGGTATCGGCACTGGCGCGGCAGAGGGCATTCAAGCCAACCATAATATCGCCATGGGCGCGCATGCCAACGGCACTGGCGCGGGCGCGGCTGCCGTTACCACAACTAACAACGTTGCCATTGGCGAACGCACCCGCGCCAGCGGCGGCAACGCCATTGCCATCGGCAACCGCACCAAAGCGGAAGGACTGGCAGCCATCGCCCTCGGCGTCGGCGCAGATGCCAAAGGACAAAACGGCTTTGCCGCCGGGCAAAACACCGTGGCAAGCGCGTCTGGCACGGTTGCCATTGGCGGCTCCGCCAATCCGGGCAATGGCGCCACCGCCAGCAGCGTGCAGGCGGTCGCCATCGGCCAATTAAGCAAGGCAAGCGGCAACAAGACCACCGCCGTCGGTGCAGAAGCCAATGCCAGCGGACTCAATTCAACTGCACTCGGTACCGGCGCCAGCACCGCCGGGGGATTGGGCGGCCTGAATGCCGTTGCCGTCGGCGCGAAAGCCACCGCCAACGCGGGCAGTACCACTGCCGTCGGTGCGGCGGCGCAGGCAAGCGGCATCAATGCTGCCGCCTTTGGCGCGGGCGCGCAGGCGGGGACGAAAGGCACGGCGGTGGGCTACAACGCGGTCGTAACCCACAACGGCGCGGTTGCCCTCGGTGCGGATTCCGTCAGCAGCGCCACCTTTGGCCCGGTTCCCAACGCCACCATCAACGGCATCACCTATGGCAACTTTGCCGCCGCCAACGTCAATGCCACCGTCAGCGTCGGCAGCGCGGGCAACGAACGCGCCATCACCAACGTCGGCGCCGGGCGCATCAATGCCAACAGTACCGATGCGATTAACGGCAGCCAGCTCTATGCCATCACCAACCAGTTGCAGGCGGGGCAGACCCACTACTACAGCGTTAATGACGGCGGCAACCAGGGCGGCAACTACAACAACGACGGCGCCACCGCCGCCAACACACTGGCCGCCGGGGTCAATGCCAAGGCGGGCAGCAGCAATTCCGTAGCGATGGGCGACGGTGCGGATACCTCAAACTTTGCCAACGGGCAGAACAAAGGGCTGAACACCGCTATCGGTAGCAACGCCAAAATCGGTGCCAAAGGGAAAACCAGTTGGGAAGCAACCGCCGTCGGTGCCGATACCGTCGCAGAAGGAGTGCGCACCACCGCTATCGGCTATGGCGCCAGCGCAACCGAATACTATGCCACCGCCATTGGTTACAAAAGCACGGCGCCGGAATGGCACGCGCTGGCCATTGGCAGCCAGGCGACCGTCGCGCCTGCGGCGACCACTGATGTTGCCGCGGCGCAGGCGATTACCACCAATCTGACCAACGTCAGAGACGCTTCCAAATCGGCGGCAGCAATCGCTATCGGGCGCCAGGCAACCGCCGCCGGTTACGGCGCCATCGCGCAAGGCCTGAATACCCAAGCGACTACCGCTTACGCCACCGCCATTGGCGCCAATGCCAAGGCGAGCAAAGTCGGCAGCACCGCCTTTGGTGCTTACGCCGTCGCCGAAGCGGATTCCAGCGTTGCTTTGGGACGCTACAGCCATGCCGACCGCGAAAAGCTGGAAGGCTCGCCAACGCTGGGCGCTGACCCCTTGGGTGTCGGCGCGCAAGCCGGCTCGCTGACCTGGCAATCTAACGCGGGCGCAGTATCGGTGGGCAGCTCAAACAACCGCAACTACGCTGGTGTTGACGTACCGAAAACGACGCGGCAAATCATCAACCTCGCCGCTGGTTCGGCAGATACCGATGCGGTAAACGTCGCGCAATTAAAAGCGGCGGGATTCAATCTGGCGGTATCGCAAAGCGGCGGTACTTCCGCTGACAAAACCGTGAATGCCGCCGACAAAAAAATCAACAATGGTAAAACGCTGACCTTTGACGCGGGCAACGGTATCGACCTGCAACAGGATGGCGGCAAAATCACCATTGCCACCAATGCGCAGGCGATTACCGACAATGCGCAATTGCCGGTGGTTTATACCAAGGCGGATGGCAGCAAGGTTTACAAGCGCGACAACAAATTCTATGACGCGCCCGTCGGCGGCAATGAGGTTGCCGCAGCGGATGTGATTGCCTCAATGCAAAATGCCGCAGGTTCGACCAGCAAGCCGACCACGCTTGCCAACGTCGCCAGTAACTTTGCCGATACGGCCAATGTAACAAGCAATCCGGCAAACAATGCGCGCGCGGATTTCGCCAATAAAGGCAATAACGCTGCGACCGTCAATGATGTGCTCAATGCCGGGTTCAATGTGCAGGGCAATGGTGTGGCAAAAGACTTCGTTACCCACGGCGACACCATCAATTTCGCCAACGGGCGCGGCACGGTTGCCAATGTTTCCACTGACCAGACCACAGGCACAACCACGGTGAAATTCGATACGCCGCTGGAATATCAGGACACAAGTGGCAATGCTTCCACAACGCCGACCAACACCGTCAAACTGGTCGGCGGAGATGCCAACAAGCCCGTTACCTTGCAGAATGTTGCCGCAGGTACAAACGACACCGATGCGGTAAACGTATCGCAACTCAATGAGGTAAAAACGACTGCCAACAAAGGCTGGAATGTGCAAACCAATGGCAGCGGCACGACCAATGTCGCGCCGGGCGATACCGTGAATTTCAAAAACGGCACGAACATTGCCATTACCCATACCGGCAAGGAAATTACCATTGCCACCAATCCGAATCTCACCGCGGACAGTCTGACCATCAATAACGGTGGCCCGGTTATCAATAACGGCGGTATCAATATGGGGAATAAAAGTATCAATAACATGGCGGATGGAAATATCGCCAATGGCAGCAAAGAAGCCGTTAATGGCGGGCAATTGTTCCAGACCAACCAGAAAGTGGATGCCAATACCGCCAATATTGCCAAAGGTATCAATTTTGGCGGCACCAGCGGCGCCAACAAATACCAGCTTGGCGATACCATCAACGTAAAAGGTGACAACAATATCACCAGCACGACGGTTAATGGTGGTGTCCAATTAGGGCTTAAAGACACTATTACCGTGGGCCCGGCAAATGGCGGTAATCCGGTTACTATTAATGGTAACGCGGGAACAGTGGGCGGCCTTTCCAATAAAACCTGGAATCCGAACAGCATCGTCAGCGGCCAGGCCGCTACCGAAGACCAGTTAAAGGCGGTGGCGACGGAAGCGGCGAAAAAAGGCAGCTTTACCCTGACCGCACAAGGCGCCAATGGTTCTACCGTGGGCGATGGCGCAACCGTTGATTTGAAAAATACTGATGGCAATATCGTGGTGAGTAAAAACGCGACAAGTAATGACGTCACTTTTAATCTTGCCAAAGATATTAAGGTCGATAGCGTCAAGGCGGGTGATTCCACCATCAATAACGACGGGCTAAAAATTACTGGTGGGCCGAGCGTTACTAAAACCGGCATTGATGCGGCAGACAAAAAAATTACCAATGTTGCCGACGGAAATATTGCTGCGGGCAGCAAGGACGCCGTCAATGGCGGGCAATTGCACAATGAAATCAGCAAGCTCAATACCAATATTGCAGCGGCAAAAACCGAAGTGCAATCTACGGACAAATCGGTAACGGTTGATGGCAGCAAAAAGAATCCGACAACAGGCGCGACGATTTATGACTTGTCCGTGAATACTGATGGTACGACCATTACCAAAGACGCAAATGGCAAAATAAAGGCCAATACCACCACGCTCACCACCACTGCGGGCAAAGTGAACACACCTGCGGCAGCAGACGCGGGCAAATTGATGACCGCCGGTGAGATTGCCAATGCCATCAACAATTCCGGTTTTACCCTGACCACCAGCGCATCCAGCGGTACGGTAAGCGGCACGAGCAACCAGTTGATTAACCCCGGCAATACCATGACCCTTGATGCGGGCAAAAATATCAACATCATTCAGGATGGCAGAAAAGTGACGGTTGCAACCAAAGACCAGGTTGAATTTACCCAGGTTACTACCACCGATGCCGCAGGCAATAAAACGGTCACCAACGGCAATGGCGTCACCATCACGCCGGCGGCAGGCGGCGGCAATCCGGTCAGCCTGACCAACAATGGCCTGGATAATGGTGGCAACAAAATCACCAACGTCGCCGATGGTGTTGCCGATAGCGATGCCGCCAATGTGAAGCAGGTGAAAGCGGCGCGCACCGAAGTGAAAGCAGGCACCAATATCGCCAGCGTTGATAAAACACAAGCGAATGATGGCCACGATATTTATACCGTCAATGCCAAAGGGACGACCGTCTCCGGCGCGGGCGATGTCATCGTCACCGCGACCAATACCGGCGGCAATGTCACCAATTACGAAGTCAGCCTTTCCAATGGCACCAAACAGGATATTGGCAAGGGCGTGCAGGCGCTCAACATCGTGCAAACGCAGGGACTGACGTTTCATGGCGACAGCGGCTCGACCGGCGTGAAAAAGCTGGGCGACAGCGTTGCCATCATGGGCGATGGCAATATCAGGACCGCAGCGGATGCGGGCGGTGTCCAGGTGAAACTGAACCCGGATGTGAACGTCAATAGCGTCACCACCGGCGACACCCGGATGAGCGATGCGGGCGTGGCGATTAACAACGGCCCAAGCATGACCAAGCAGGGCATTGACGCGGGCAATCTGCCCATTCGTAACGTTGCGCCGGGACGGATTGCGCGCGACAGCCGCGATGCGGTCAATGGCGCGCAGCTATACGCGCTCGGCCGTCATGTCGATAACGTGGACAAGCGCGCGAAAGCCGGTACCGCGTCGGCGATTGCCACCGCCGGTTTGCCGCAGGCGTACCGCCCGGGCGCGAGTATGGTCGCCGCCGCCGGTGGCTATTACGACGGGCAGAGCGCGGTCGCGATTGGTGTTTCCACCATCAGCGACAACGGCAAGTGGATTATCAAGGGCGCGGCGAACGTGAACAGCAAAGAAGCGGGCGCCGTCGTCGGCATTGGCTACCAGTGGTAAGGAGTCTTCTCATGAAAAAATCGTTATTCGTCCTGCTTGCCGCCGTTGCGCTGGCGGGCTGTACTTCCACCGTCAGCAAGAATGTGCGCGCCGATGGCAGCGTTGGCGAGCTGGTCTGGCCGTCGCAGAAAGACAGCTGGCGCGATGAGGCGCTGCGCCTGCCGTCGCCGACGATTGCTGCGGTCAAAGTGGGGCTTGAGCGCAAGAATGTCTTTGCCCTGCTCGACGTGCCACATTTCCGCGAAATCAACGGCGCGCGCGAATGGAACTATATTCTGCAACGCCCGGAATATACGCGGGAAAATCAGGCGGTCTGCCATTTGAAGCTGATTTATAGCGACGATGACCGCATCGCCGCGATGTACTGGTTGCCAGAGGATTGCGCTACGGTGTATGGCGAACCCGCCGCGCCGTACCGCCTTGCCGCCGATGCGCTTTTTGCCTTCGATACCGCGACGCTGCGTCCGGAAGCAGACCGGGCGCTTGCCGACCTGCTGGCGAAAGTGCGCGCGCATGGCGATACGGGTGAGGTGCGCGTGGATGGCTTTACCGACCGCTTGGGGAGCGCCACCTATAACCGCGAGCTGTCGCAGGCGCGGGCAGATGCGGTGAAAAATTATTTGGTGCGTGGCGGCATTGCCGCCAGCCGCATCCGCGCTGCCGGGCTGGGTAGCAGTCAGCCGCTTGCGCATTGTGCGGACAGTCTGCCGCGCGGCGAGCTCATCGCCTGTCTGCAACCCGACCGCCGCGTGGAAGTCACAGTCAGTAGCGCAGCGCGTTAAAAATTTCTGGAAAAAGTATGGTTTTCCAATGACTTGAACGGCTATAATTCGCCGCCTTAAAACCCCTCAATCCCTTCAAACAATGGAGCTTTTCTTATGAAGAAATACAAAAACGGCGCGCTGGCGCTGGCGCTGGTGCTTGCCGTCTCGCTCAGCGCTTGCGGCATCAACCACGGCGACCGCATGGATTACAACCTGATTAATTCCATCCAGCGTGGCGTGACGACTGAAGCGCAAATCCGCTCGATGTTCGGCGAGCCGGTTTCCGTGCAAACCAACCAGAAGCTCGGCATCAAGAAGCTGGTCTATGCCTACCGCAACGATGACAGCATGAAGAAATCCGCAGCCGGTCTCGGCGGCGCGCTGCTCGGTGGCCTGCTCGGCAGCCAGATTGGCGGCGGCACTGGCGAAGCGATTGCGACCGGCGTCGGCGGCGCGGCGGGCGGCCTGATTGGCGACAATATGGTTACCGCACGCGAGGAATCGCAAATGCTGGAAGTCGATATTTCACTTGCTACCGGCAAGGTCAGCGACTACAACTTCACCGAAGAGAAAAACCGCACGCAAAGCTGGGGCGTCAACAAAGGCGTTTCTCCGCTCTAATCCGCTTGCGGATAGAAAAAAAACCGGACTGCACAGTCCGGTTTTTTTTGTGGGCGAGGGCAGGGCGCTTAAATCTGCCAGTTAATCGGTGCTTCGCCGCGCGCTTCCAGAATCTGGTTGGCGCTCAGGAAGTGTGAGCAGCCGATGAAACCGTTGCCTGCCAGCGGCGAGGGGTGGACGGAGGTGAGGATGTAGTGTTTGTCGGCGTCAATGAGGCGGATTTTTTCTTTGGCGAAGTTGCCCCAGAGCATGAAGATGAGGTCGCTACGTTCGCGTGAGAGCTGCTCGATGACGGCGTTGGTAAAGAGTTGCCAGCCGATGCGGCTGTGGCTGCCTGCTTTGCCGCGTTCGACGGTCAGGCTGGCGTTGAGCAGCAGTACGCCCTGATCGGCCCAGGCGCTGAGGTCGCCGTGGTTGGGGATGGTGAAGCCGGGGATGCTGCGCGCCAGTTCTTTGTAGATGTTTTGTAGTGAGGGCGGGATGCGCACGCCTTGCGGCACGGAGAAGGACAGTCCCATCGCCTGCCCCGGCTGGTGGTAGGGGTCTTGTCCCAGGATGACGACGCGCACGCGGTCGTAAGGGGTGCGGTTGAAGGCGTTGAAGATGAGTTTGCCTGGCGGATAGATGGGGATGTGTGCGTCTTTGGCGTCTATCAGGATTTGTTTGATGCGGGCAAAGTAGGGTTTGGTAAATTCGTCGTAGAGGGCGGTTTTCCAACCGGTTTCGATTTGGACGTCGTCAGGGTTTATTGTGATTTCAGAGCTCATGTTTTTCTTGTGGAATGGTAAGAAATGCAGGGCGCGATTGTGCCACACGCCCCGCACGCTGGCAAAGGGTTTGCGGCGGTTTGGACGCGGTGGTGGCGGGGTTTCGGCAACCCATGCAACGCCGTACAGCGTTTATCAATGAAGCGGTACCGGAGGCGCTTAAATCTGCCCGCCCAACGCCAGTACGGCTGCGATTTGTCGCGCGGTGCGTTCGAGGTTTTCGCCGCCTTGGGCGAGGGTTTTGTCCAGCGGGGCGAGGGCTGCGATGGAGGGGAAGATGGCGGTGAAGCCTTCGTCGGTGAGGGTTTCGGCGCCCGCGCCGAGGACGCCAGCGATGGCTATCACGGGTACGCCGTGTTGTTGGGCGAGGCGCAGGACGCCAAGCGGGACTTTGCCGAGGCGGGTTTGGCCGTCCAAGCGGCCTTCGCCGGTGATGACGAGGTCGGCGTCCTGGAGCGCTGCGGCCAAGCCTGCAGCCTGCATGACGAGGCCGATGCCGGAGGTGAGGCGGGCGCCGAGGAGTGCCAATGCGTAACCCAGTCCGCCGGCCGCGCCTGCGCCGGGTTGTTCGCGCTGGTCGGGCAGACCGCTGGCGGTGAGGACGGCGGCGTAGTGGGCAAGCGCCGCGTCCAGTTTGGCGACGGCGGCGGCATCCGCGCCTTTTTGCGGGCCGAAGATGGCGCTGGCGCCGTTTGTGCCGCAGAGCGGGTTGTTGACGTCGCAGGCGACGTCGAGGGTGACGGTTTGTAGTGCCGGATGCAGGCCGCTGAAATCGGCATGGTGGAGGCGGGCCAGTGCGGCGCCGCCGCGCGGCAGTTCGTGGCCGTTTGCATCGTACAGGTGCGCGCCGAGTGCTTGTAGCATACCGGCGCCGCCGTCGTTGGTGGCGCTGCCGCCGATGCCGAGGATGATGTGGCGGCTGCCGTGGTCAAGTGCGTGGCAGAGCATTTCGCCGACGCCGTAGGTGCTGGTGTGGCGCGGGTTGCGTTCGGAGGGGGTGAGGCGGTGTAGTCCCGCCGCTTCTGCCATTTCCATGACGGCGCTGCCGTCCGGCAGGCGGCCGTAGCAGGCGGTGATGGCGCGGCCGAGCGGGTCTTGTACGGTGATGTTTTGCCAGTCGCCGCCACGGGCGGCGACCAGCGCGGCGGTGGTGCCTTCGCCGCCGTCCGCCATCGGCAGGATGCGGCAGTCGGCGTGCGGATAGATGGCGCGGAAGCCGCGGGCGACGGCGGCGCAGGCGTCGGCAGCGCTGAGGCTTTCTTTGTAGGAGTCGAGGGCGATGACGAGGTTCATGGGAGGCTCCGGTTGGTTGGGCGTGGAAGGGGGTTGTAATTGGAGCGGTTCCGGGCGGCGGTTTTCCCGCCGTTATGGCAGTTTTTTGTGGTAGAGGTAATCGCGGTCGTGGATGCCTTCGTCTGTGGTTTCTTGCAGGGTGTAGCCGTATTTTTCGTAGAGGCCGTGGTGTTGTGTGGCGAGGTACACCGTGTTGTCACCGCGTTCGCGCAAGCGTTGTTCCAGGTGCTCGATGATTTTTCCGGACAGCCGCTGTCCCCGTGCCTTGGGGTCGATGTAGAGGAATGATATCCACGGTTTGAGTTGCGGGCGCGGCAGGTAGTCTTGCTCGGTAATCGCGCCGAAGCCGATGATTTTTCCGTCGGCTTCGGCAATGTGTAATTCGGCGCTTTCGCCGTAGGTGGCGGTAAAGGCGCCGCGCCTGAGGAGTTCCGCCAGGTGTTTTCCCGCGCCCCATTCGATGTGTTCTAGGTAGGCGATGAGGTGTTCCGGGTGTTTTTGTTGTCGGTATTCGCTGATTTTCATCGTGGCTCTTTTTCGCGCAGGATTTGCAGGATGCGTTCGCGTTGGGCGGGGGTGAGGTTTTCCAGCTGGCGCAGGATGTCTGTCTCGGTGTTTGTGTCGGGGCGGACGGCGATGCGCGGCGGGGTCGCCTGCCATTTTTGGTAGTCGTCGCGGTACGGCGCGCCGAGTTTTTCGAGCAGGCCGGCGATTTCGGCGTGACGCGCGGGGTCAAGCGCACCGCGTGCGAGGGTTTCGTTGATGAGGCGGTGGGCGGCGGCTTCGCGCGCGGCATCAGGGCTGCCCAGTTGGCGGTCGGCATAGACGAGTTTGAGGGTATCGAGCAGGAGAGCGCCGTTGTTACTCGCGCTGCGGCTGCCGTCGCGGCCGGCAAAGAGGTTCAGGATGCTGTCGAGGGTGAAGCCGTCCGGCTGTTTTTCCAGTTCGCGCAGGGTGTTCAGCGCGCGCACGAAGTCGATGGTGCGGCTTTCGCCGCGCCGGTCTTGCAGGTCGTTGAGCAGGGTGGCGATGCGGTCGCTGTCGAGGCTGCCGTCTGCTTTGGTGATGTCCCGCAGTCCCTGCTGGAGTTGCTGGACGTTGGCTTCGAGGCGGACGAGGTCTTCGTGGCTCAGGCGTTCTCCGCCAAAGGGGTGACCGCTGCGGTCGGCCGCATCAGCCGCGCCTTCGTAAGCGCCGATGAGGATGTGGACGAGGTCGGCGGGCTGGATGTCGTCGCGCGTGTTGTCGGCGGCGATGGCGGGCAGGCAGGCGAGGGCAAGGGCGCAACAGGCGGTGTGCAGGGGACGGGTCATGCGGTTCTCCGGTATGAGGGTTGCGCGGCATTATAGGCGATCGCCTGTGCTGTCGGGGTTAAGAGCCTGTTCGAATTCTCCCGCCCTCGCAGGGCGAAGCCCGCAGCGGGGGAGGGGCGGGGAGGGGGTGAGTGTATTGTTTATGATCTGAAATTCCGGTTTGTTTAAGGCGTGGTTTACATACACCTGAGCGCTCAAGGTGTATGTAAACCGGTTGGCTGCGCTACAGCATCACCCACGCCAACAGCCAAATCCAGAAGATGCCGCTGATGCCTTGGATAGCGGTGGCGGCAGTTTGCGTGCGGTAGCCCTGGCCGACGCTCATCCGGCTGAACTGGGTAACGACCCAGAAGAAGCTGTCGTTGGCATGCGAAACGGTCATCGCGCCCGCGCCAATCGCCATCAGGCAGAGGACGCGCCCCATTTCGCTGTCCAGCCCCATTTGACCGAGCAGCGGCGCGACGATGCTGGAGGCGGTGACGAGGGCGACGGTCGTCGAACCTTGCGCCGATTTAAGCGCGGCGGCGACGATGAACGGCATGAAAATGCCGACCCCGCTGCTGCTCAGGGCGCTGCCAAGATAACTGCTGACCGGCGTTTCCTTGAGAATCGCGCCGAAAGCGCCGCCCGCGCCGGTAATCAGCAAAATGGGCGCGGAAACCGTCAGGCCGTTGCCGATGATGGCGCTGATGCGCGCGGTCTTATCCTCGCCACGGATGAGGGTGAAAGAAAGAAAAGTGCCGATGAGCAGGGCGTTGAGCGGCGTGCCGAAGAAGTTGAACACCTGTGCGGCCGCGCCGTCGCCGAACGGATGCGTCGGGAAAGCGGCGACCGAGCCGAGACAAATGAGCACAATCGGCACGACAATCGGCATGAACGCCAGCGCGGGCGGCAGCGGCTCGCCATAACCGTCACGGATGGCTTGCGCGCGGGCATCATCGGCAGGATTGCTGACCAGACCATCCGGCTGCTCATGCAAAAAGCGGTTCGCCCACAGCCAGCCCGCGACAATCGGCACGACGGCAACGAGCAGCCCCACACCAATCACCAGACCAAGCTGATCACTCAAATCCAAATTGCCCGCGGCAGAAATCGGCCCTGGCGTCGGCGGCACGAACGTATGCGTCGCGTACAGCCCCGTCGCCAGCGCGACACTCATCGCCACCGACGACACCTTCATCCGCGCCGCCAGCGACTCCTTCAAAGAATGCAAAATAACGAAGCCGGAATCACAAAAAACCGGAATAGAAACCATCGCGCCGACAATACTCATCGCCAGCGTCGGAAACCTCGGCCCGATAAACCGCACCACCGTTTCCGCCATCACCAGCGCCGCCCCCGTTTTCTCCAGCACCAGACCAATAATCGTGCCGAGGACAATCACCAGCCCAATCGAGCCGAGAATACCGCCGAACCCCGTGCCAATCGTTTTGGCAATCCCCGCAGCAGGCAGACCATAACAAAAAGCCGTAAGAAAACAGGCGAGAATCAAGACAAGAAAAGGATGCCATTTCAACCTGGCAGTGGCCAAGACAATAAAGACTATGACCAACAATAACCACAGAACGATCATAAAAGCCTCCCATGTGAAAAACTGGACACATTATCCTCGCGCACACACAGAAGAACAACAGAAAAACACAAAACCACAAAACCAAAAAAAAACATCAGGATATACCCACATCCGAACACCCAACCCGCATACCAAAACCACCCGCCGTGAAAAAAAAGGAAACAGCATAAAATACAAGCGGGAAGTGTATACTTGCGCCTCATTTTTGCCCGAACAGAGAACAACCAATGCGACTGATCCCCCTGATAACCCTAACCTTATTCAGCAGCATAGCCGTGGCGCAGAACGTCCCGCCCGCGCCAGTACGTGACACCGCCACGCCGGACGAAAAACTGCCCGACACCGCCGAACGCGCCGCCGCCGACAAAAACCAGGCGCGCCAACAAAACGCCCAAGTCCTGCAAGTCACCGAAGCCGAACTGCTCGCCGACCCGCCGCTGCTCGCCAACGCCCTCGACAGCGCCATCATCAACGGCGACGCCGACGCCGTCGCCATGCTATTGCCCATCTACCGCAAACTGCCCGCCGACAAACAAGACAAAATGCTGCTGCGCTTTGGCGAAGCCATGAAAGCGCGCGCCGACGGCGACCTCAGCCGCGCCATCGCCCGCCTGCGCGAAATGATTGCCGAAGACCCCAGCCTGCAACCCGTGCGCCTGCACCTTGCCATGGCACTACTCGCCGACCATCAGGACGAAGCCGCGCGCACCCAGCTCGAAAAACTGCGCTCGGACGAACTGCCGGAAGACATCCGCAACATCGTCAGCCAAGCGCTGGATACCCTGCGCGAACGCCAAAGCTGGACCTTCAACGCCAGCGGCTACTACCGCCACGACAAAAACATCAACGACGCGCCGCGCCAACGCGAACGCCAAGTCGGCAACGGCAAATGGACCTTCCCCGAACGCAAAAGCGCGCACGGCGTACACTTCGACGTCTCCGCCGAACGCCGCATCCCCATCCACAACGGCTTCTACGGCCAAGTAGAAGCGGGCATCAATGGCGACTGGTTCTGGGACGCGCACAACTTCGACGACTTCCGCCTGCGCACCGGCGCTGGCGTAGGCTGGCAAAACTCGCGCTGGGACATCAGCCTCACCCCCTTCATCCAGCGCCGCATCTACTCCAACAAAGGCTACTCCACCAACTTCGGCACCGACGCCAACATCTCCTACTGGCTCACCCCGCGCTGGCGCCTGAGCAGCTCGATGCAGGCCATGCACAAAAACCACGACACCCGCCGCTGGCTGAACGGCAACCAATACTACGGCAGCCTGAACGTCCTCTTTGCGCCGAACGCGCGCCAATACTGGTTCGCCGGAGCGAACGCCATGCGCAGCCAGGCAAGAGACAGCTCGGACGCCTTCAAACGCTACGGCATCAGCGCCGGCTGGGGACAAGAATGGGGCTGGGGCATGTCCAGCCGCCTGAGCGGCAACTTTGCCTACCGTCCGTATGACAGCAAAGACTTCTTCGGCATCGTGCGCAAAGACCACGAATACGGCGCCACCCTCAGCCTCTGGAACCGCAACCTCTACTTCTGGGGCATCACCCCGCGCCTGACCTTCTCCTGGGACAAAACCAAGAGCAACCACTTCTATTACGACAACCACAATATGGATGTCTATCTGGAGTTTAGTAAGTCATTTTGAGGATAGAGAAACAGCGCCGGATGGCGCTGTTTTTAAACATTGTGAAAAAGTTGGTATTCATATGAATTTACATGGAAGAAAATATTCTAAAGAACAGATTAATAGAAGTGGCTCTTATCTAGCTCAAAAAGATATTAATTTGGTTGATGAAATTGAGCTGGATAATCACTGGGAGGTGTTTAATTATTGGAGATCATTACATGCGTATGTAATGAATGTTATATATGTAAATTTAAAGTGGCGGGTATCTAAAATGGATATAACAAGTGTTATAATTGCCCAACGTCTTAAAAGAGCCCCATCTATACTAAGTAAGCTAAATCGTTTTCCTAAAATGCAATTGTCTAGAATGCAAGATATTGCTGGGGTTAGAATTATTGTTAAAGATATTCCAGACATTTATAAGGTTAGAGATAATATTTACAAACAGTTTCCCCATGATATTTATCATGAAAAAAATTACATTAATGAGCCTAAGTCTGACGGTTATAGAAGTTTACACATAACTTTTAAAGTAGACAATCTGACAAAAACAGAATTTAATGGATTGAATGTTGAGTTGCAAATAAGGACAAAATTGCAACATCAATGGGCTACAGCTGTTGAAATCATAGGATTATATAAGAAAGAATCATATAAATCAGGCTTGGGAGATGATAAGACTAGAGAATTTTTATGTCTATGTAGCAATCTGTTTGCAATAAGCGAAAATACACCAATTGATGAAAAATATCATAATAAAAATAAAAATGATTTGTGCAAGGATCTAAAAAAGTTAAATGAAGAGTTAAAGGTGCTTGACTATTTAAGTGGGTTAACAGTTTTTGCGGATAAACAAAAGCAAATAATAAAAAATAAAAAAATCAAATTTTGTTTAATCTTACTAAAGTTAGATGAAAGAAGACTAAATGTAAGCCCTTTTGACAATATAGAGGAAGCAAAGAAATCATATGCTATCTTAGAAAAGGAAATTGCCAAAAGTAAAAAGAATTGGGACGTCGTATTAATTTCTATAGACGATATAAAAGCTCTAAAAAAAGCCTATCCAAATTACTATTTAGATTCCAAAGAATTTGTTCAATCAGTTGCGGGGTTTATTAAGAGAGTAGCATCTTAGATGCAATAATATAATTTATGATTTTTGTAGATACGATATAACCCAAGTAAGGGTTTCTATGATGTTGGCCATAAATGAACAACCTACATTTGCTGTTATCCACGACTGTAGTTCCCGCCATTCAGCCCATGAAAAACCGCCTTTCGGCGGTTTTTTTACAAGCAACATTTTCAGAAATAGAGACACACCCTTCTCCCGTCGTGGCTTAGCATTTCCACGTCCATGTCGTAGAGCGCGCTGATGTTTGCGCCGCTCAGCACTTCGTTGGTGGTGCCGCTGTGGCGGATGCGGCCGTGCTGCATGGCGACGACGTGGTCGGCGTAGTGCGCGGCGTAGTTGATGTCGTGCAGGACGACGAGGATGGTTTTGCCGTAGTCGTCCACCGCTTGTCGCAGGTTCGCCATCAGGTTGCGCGCGTAGTGCATGTCGAGGTTGTTCAGCGGCTCATCGAGCAGGATGTAATCGGTGTCTTGGGCGAAGGTCATCGCGACCAGCGCGCGTTGTCGTTGTCCGCCGGAGAGGGCGTCGATGTAGGTATGGCGCAGGTCGGTGAGGTCAAAGTAGGCGAGGGTGCTGTGGATGATGTCGCGGTCGTGCGCGCGCGGACGGCCGCGATGGTAGGGGAAGCGGGCGAAGGTCAGCAACTCTTCGATGGTGAGGCGGCTCATGAAGCGGGTTTGTTGTTGCAAGATGGCGAGTTTGCGCGCAATGGCGCGGCTGTCGCTTGTGGCGATGTCGGGGGTATCGACGCGGATGCTGCCGCTTTGCAACGGGTTCAGGCGGGCGATGAGCGAGAGCAGGGTGCTTTTGCCCGCGCTGTTGGGGCCGATGATGGACGGGGTGAGGATGCGGTTGGCGGTGAGCGTTTGGAAAACCATGGTCGCGCTGGCAATGGCGCTGCCGACGAGCAGCATCGCCAGCAGTTTCTGGCCGCGATAGGGCAGGACGAAGCCCCAGTTGCCCTCGGCGCGATAGCAAAGGTAGAAGATGATGCCGCCGCAGACGATGGCGGCGAGCGCGAGCAGGCGTTTATGCGGCATGGCGCACCGGTTTGAGCAGCAGATAGAAGAAAAGCACCGCGCCGATGATGCCGAAGACGGTACTCACCGGCACTTCGTAGGGATAGCGGACGAGGCGAGCGATGATGTCGGCGATGAGCAGGAGTAGCGCGCCAAGCCAGGCGACCCAGGGCAGGCTGCGGCGCAGGTTGTCGCCGCTGAAACGGCGGACGATGTTCGGCATCACCAGCCCCAAAAAGGCGATGCTGCCGACAGTAATCACCACCAGCGCCGTCATCAGCGACACCGCCGCCATTGCCAGCACCACCAGTTGGCGGTAGGGCAGGCCGAGCGATTTGCTCATCTGCTCGCCCATGCCGATGATGGTGAGGCGGTCGGCGAACCAGTAGAGCAACGCGGCAATCGCGCCGCCGAGCCAGAGCAACTCATAGCGGCCGCGCAGCACCGCGGAAAAATCGCCGGAAAGCCAGGTAGTGAGCAGTTGCAGCGCCTCATACTGATAGGCGAAGAAAAAGGGGCGATAGAGGCGATGATGCTGCCGTAAATCAGGCCGACCAGCGGCAACAGCAGCGGTTCCTGCGGCGGCACGCGGCGGGCGATGGCGAGAAAACCGAGCATGGCGGCAAAGGCACAGCTTGCTGCGACCGCCATATTGGCAAGCAGCGGCCAATGCGGCGTGAGCAGGGTAGTGGCGACGATGCCGAGCATCGCCCCTTGTGCGGTGCCGGCGGTATTTGGCTCAACGAAGCGGTTATGCACGGCAAGCTGCATGATGAGTCCGGCGACGGAAAGGCTGGCGCCGACCAGCACGATGGCAAGGGTGCGCGGCAGGCGGCTAATCCAAAACAGCGACCAGTCGAGGTTTTTGACGCCGATGGCGATGCTGACGGCCATTGCGATCAGCAGGGCGAGAACGGCGAGCAGGGGGCGGGTGTAGCGGGGCATATGTAAATATGGCGTGTCATTCATTCTTGCCGCTTCTTTTCACGTCTTTTCTGCTCATAAAGATAAAGGGCTACGAGCGGCAGGAAAAATACAGCCATGACGATGTATCGATTCCATTCGACACCCAAATGGGGGTAAATGTAATCCCAGAAAATCCGGAAAATACAATACGAGAAGAATCCGAATAGCACGCCTCTCCAGAAAGAGCCTTTTTGATTTTCCATGTTTATCTCCTGTATGGGGTTATGTATGAAAAAACGCGGTATGCGTTTTTATATGCACGATAGTTGTCAGCGCGTATGTAAACGGGATTTTGCGTATTTACATACAAGGTAGCGCTCAAGGTGTATGTAAATGACTAGGGGCTGTTGACAATTCGGCGAACGAGCCCCTCTCCTTTTGGGAGAGGGGTTGGGGTGAGGGTTGCGAATGTGAAAAATGCAGACATCTGTTCATAAACAACACCGCCCACCCCTTCCCCGACCCTCCCCCGCTGCGGGCTTCGCCCTGCGGGGGAGGGGGATGTCTCAATTGTCAACACGCCCTAGGGGCTGTTTACAATTCAAATCTCCCTCCCCTGCAGGGCGAAGCCCGCAGCGGGGGAGGGATGGGGAGGGGGTGGACAATGCCGCTTACGAGATGAAATTTCGATTTTTCAATCGTTTGCTGCCCTCACCCCAACCCCTCTCCCACAGGGAGAGGGGCTAGTTCGCTGAATTGTAAACAGCCCCTAGAGCGGGCGGTAGTTGCCGCCCCAATCTGCGGCCGCCGTTATTTCGCAAAGGCGGTTTTCAGTTCTTCCAGCGAATGGCGCAGGCTGGCCGGGCCGCCGATGTCGATGTAGATGTGTTTGGTTTGCGGGTAGATGAATTGTCCTTTTTTCCAGGCGGTGGTGCCGTGTACCAACTCGTTGTCCAGCGTTTGCCGAGCGCTGGCGCCGTCTTCGCCTATGGCGGCGAGGCGGTCAAGCGCGTATATCCAGTCCGGGTTTTCTTGCGCGATGTATTCAAAGGAAACGGGGTCGCCGTGGCGGCCGCTCATTTTTTCGTTATGCACCAGTTGCAGCCCCAGCTCGCTTTGCAGCCAGCCCGCGCGGGAATCCGGGCCGTAAAGCGCGATTTTCGGGCCATTGACGAGGAGCGCCAGCACTTTGCCTTTGCCGGCCGCGCGGGTTTTGACTTCGTCGCGCAGCGCGTTCAGTTCGTCGCTGATTTTTTTCGCTTCGGCTTCTTTGGCAAAGAGCGCGCCCAGGTCGTTGAGGCGGGCAAGGCCTTCCTGGTAGGCGTTTTCTCCGGGGATGCTCAAATCCACCGCCTGCGCGACTTTTTGTACTTCGTCGAGTTTGCTCGCCGAGCGCGAGGCGACGATGATGAGGTCGGGTTTTACGGCATTCAGTGCTTCCAAATCCGGCTCAAACAGTGTGCCAACTTCTTTGGCGTTTGGCGTGGCGAAGTCGGCGGCGAATTTTTCGCCGGGGATGCCGACGATTTTCTCGCCCAGTCCCAGCGCAATCAGGGTGTCGAGCGCGCCGATGTCGTAGACGGCGATGCGCTCCGGCGTCTTGGCGATTTCGACTTCGCCCTGTGCGGTTTTCAGCGTCGCCGCGTGGCTGTTTGCCAGAAGCAAGGATGCCGCGACGGCGGCCAGCAGTTTTTTCATCATGGGCTCTCCGGTGGGTTGGTAAGGGGGATGCGAATCTAAACTCAAGCGGTGCGGATTACAAGCGCGTGCGTCTGCAGAGCGCGCAACAGCGCACAGGGAGTGGCGCAGATTGTTATAATCCGCGCATCATTTCACCGGGAACAAAAGTTATGTGCGGCATAGTGGGTATCGTTGGAAAATCTTATGTAAACCAGGCACTTTATGATGCGCTGACGGTTTTGCAGCATCGCGGGCAGGATGCCGCCGGGATCGCAACCTGCGACGGGGACGGTCGTTTTTTTCTGCACAAGGACAACGGCCTCGTGCGCGATGTTTTCAGCGAGCGCGAGATGCAGCGGCTCGTCGGCGATTATGGCATCGGCCATGTGCGCTACCCGACCGCGGGCACGTCCAGCGCGGCCGAGGCGCAGCCGCTTTATGTGAACTCGCCCTACGGCATCGCGCTCGCGCACAACGGCAATCTCACCAATACCGATGAGCTTATCCGCGCCATTTATGCCAGCGATTTGCGCCATATCAACACGCATTCGGATTCGGAGGCGTTGCTCAATGTTTTCGCGCATGAGATTCAGCGGCAGCAGCAGTTGCGGCCGACGCCGGAAGTTATCTTCAACGCCGTCGCCGCTACCCACCGCCGGGTGCGCGGCGCGTATGCGGTGGTGGCGATGATTAGCGGCTATGGTCTCGTTGCCTTCCGCGATCCGTTTGCCATCCGTCCCATTATTTATGGCGAGCGCGAGGCGGAGGACGGCGGCACGGAGTACATGATTGCCAGTGAATCGGTGGCGCTGGAGTCGCAGGGTTTTCGCGTCGTGCGCGATTTGGAGCCGGGCGAGGCGCTCATTATTACCGCAGACGGCGCGGTGCATCATCAGCAGTGCGCCGCGCAGCCGCAGCGGGTGCCGTGCATTTTCGAGTATGTGTATTTTGCCCGCCCGGATTCGACCATCGACGGCATCAATGTTTACAAAGCCCGCCTGCGCATGGGCGAGAAGCTCGCCGAGCGCATTTTGCGCGACTGGCCGACGCATGATATTGACGTCGTCATCCCCATCCCGGACACCAGCCGCAGTTCGGCGATTGAGCTGGCGGCGCGGCTTGGCGTGAAATACCGCGAGGGTTTCGTGAAGAACCGCTATATCGGCCGCACCTTCATCATGCCGGGGCAGAAGCTGCGCAAGAAGTCGGTGCGGCAGAAGTTGAACGCGATGACGCTGGAATTTCGCAACAAAAACGTGCTGCTGGTGGATGACTCCATCGTGCGCGGCACCACCAGCGAGCAGATTATCCAGATGGCGCGCGATGCAGGCGCGAAGAAAGTCTATTTCGCCAGCGCCGCGCCGCCGGTGCGCTTCCCGAACGTTTACGGCATCGACATGCCGACGCACGACGAGCTCATCGCCTACCGCCGCGAAGAAGCAGACGTCGCCGCCGCGATTGGCGCCGACCGCGTGATTTATCAAACTCTGCCCGACCTCATCGACGCCTGCGCCGGCAGCAAACACAGCCTGCCCGAAGCCTTTGACTGCTCGGTATTTAACGGCTGCTACATCACCGGCGACATTGACGACGCCTACCTCGCCCGCCTGAAACACCAGCACCGCGACGCCAAAGTCTCGCGCAAAACGCCGATGGACGAGGCGCAGGGGGGATGACCCCGGGCGCGCGTTTACCATCTAACGATTTCTCCTGCCGCTTGCATTTACATACAGCCGAGCGCTCGAGGTGTATGTAAACAGCTTCATGGCAGGCGCCGCTGCGAAAGCCGCTTGAATGGCGCGGCGGCAGAACCCCATCCAAAATCACAAAGGAAAACCCATGACAACAAACCACCCCGCTATCGCCGAACTCGCCGCCATCGTCGGCCGCCGCCACCTGCTCACCAAACCGGCGAAAACCGCGCCGTACCGCAAAGGCTTCCGCTACGGCGAAGGCGACGTCCTCGCCGTCGTCCAGCCTGGCAGTCTCTACGAACTGTGGCAGACCGCGCAAACCTGCGTCGCGCACGACCTCATCATCATCATGCAGGCGAGCAACACCGGCCTCACTGGCGGCTCCGTTCCCTACGGCGACTACGACCGCCCCGTCGTCCTCATCAGCGCCCGCCGCTTAAAAGGCATCCGCCTCATCGAAGACGGCGCGCAAGCCATCGCCCTGCCCGGCGCCACCCTCTACGAACTCGAAGACGAACTGACCGCCATCGGCCGCGAACCGCACAGCGTCATCGGCTCCAGCTGCATTGGCGCCTCCATCATCGGCGGCATCTGCAACAACTCCGGCGGCGCGCTCATCCACCGCGGCCCCGCCTACACCGAAATGGCGCTCTACGCCCGCGTCAACGAACAAGGCGAACTCGAACTCATCAACCACCTCGGCATCAACCTCGGCCAGCATCCGGAAAGCCTGCTGAACCGCCTGGAGCGCGGCGACTACACAGACGCCGACATCGCCCCCGCCAGCGGCCAAACCTCCGACCACGAATACCAGGACCGCGTGCGCGACATCGACGCCGACACCCCCTCGCGTTACAACAACGACGCGCGCCGCCTTTTTGAGGCCTCCGGCTCGGCGGGACGCCTCATCGTCTTCGCAGTGCGCATCGACACCTTCGCCAAACCCGAACGCCAGCAAATCTATTACATCGGCGCGCACGACCCCGACACCCTGACCGAACTGCGCCGCCACATCCTGAAAAACTTCAAAAACCTGCCCGTCTCCGGCGAATATATGCACCGCGACTGCTACGACATCGCCGAGCGCTACGGCCGCGACACCTACCTCGTCATCGACCGCCTCGGCAGCAAACACATCCCCGCCTTCTTCCGCTGGAAAAACCGCATCGACCGCCTGGGCGAAAAACTGCGCCTGAAAAACCTCTCCGACCGCTTGAGCCAATGCGCAACCGACATGCTGCCGACGCACCTGCCGCCATTCATGCAACACATGCGGGAACAATACGAACACCACCTCATCCTGAAAATGGCGGACGGCGGCGTGGACGAAGCCGCCAGCTACCTCAAACAATACTTCGATGCCCACCCGCACGACGGTGCCTACTACGCCTGCAGCGGCAAAGAAGGCGCGCAGGCGACCCTGCACCGCTTCGCCGCCGCCGGCGCCGCCAACCGCTACCACGCCGTCAAAGGCCGCGAAGTCGGCGACCTCCTGGCGCTGGACATCGCGCTGCGCCGCAATGAACACGACTGGTTCGAGCGCCTGCCCGCCGAAATCGACCAGCACATCGCCGCCAAACTCTACTACGGCCACTTCTTCTGCCACGTCATGCACCAGGACTACATCCTGAAACCCGGCAGCGACGCGGCGGCGGTCAAACACGCGCTACTCGCCTATCTAGACGGCAAAGGCGCCGAATACCCGGCAGAGCACAACGTCGGCCACCTCTACCCCGCCAAAGAAGCGCTCGCCAACTTCTACCGCGCACAAGACCCGACCAACAGCTTAAACCCCGGCATCGGCAAAACGACGAAAAAGAAACACTGGGCAAAAAGCTGCGGTTGCGGCGGACATTGAGCGGCGTGCGGCGGCGCGCATTTTTCATGCGCGGGTGTTGTCCCTATTGCGCTTGCTGCATTCCTACAACAATACCTGCGTGCCATTTGCCATTTTTTCCAATCATTACCGTACTTGAATCCCGCCATCGCGCCGCCATGTATCATTTAAGAGACTTAAGGGCGCTGAATCTGTTAGCATAGCGCCTGTTGTTATTGATAAAAATAGATGCTCAAACCTGGATGAAGAACGTGGACAGATACCGCTCTTATGACCCCTCGCCGCGATGGATGCAGGCGGGATGGGTGACCTGGCTGATTCTGGTGACGTGCGTGGCGACCGCGCTCGCCACCTGGTTTGGCAGCAACAGCCTGACCAACTGGTTGCGCTGGTCGTCAGAAGATATTGTCGCCGGACAATGGTGGCGCGCGATTACCCCAGTCTTTTTGCACTTCAACGTATTCAACGCCATTTTTATTCATGTGCTTTTTAATTGCCTCGGCTGGCTGATGCTTGGCGGGGTTATTGAATCGCACGAAGGCTCGCGCCATTTACTCTTACTCTTTTTGCTTTCGGCATTGGTGAGCAATACCGTCGGCGGCTATTTTTATGGCAGTTATTTCGGCGGCATTTCCGGCGTGTGTTTTGCGCTGATTGGCTATGTCTGGCTGCGCGGTTTTGATGAGCCGGAATATCACCGCGTCATTCCGCCCTCATTGTTTTATGCCAGCCTGATTTATATGTTCGCCGGATTTTTCCAAATTATTCACGGCATGGCGGACTGGGTACACGCTTCGGGACTGGCGACCGGATTGCTGGCGGCGTCGCTGCTTATGCTGACGAGGCGCCGCTGGCGCTGGTTGCCGCAGCGCAGTAGCGAATAAATGAAAAGACCGCCGCGGCGGTCTTTATTTTGTGGGCAAGCGCTACCGCATCCCTTCGGCGATGCGGATGAAGCCGTCGATGTAGTCCACTTGCCGTTCGCCGTCGCGCAGGCCGAGGTGGATGTGTTTGTAGATGCCGTTGCCGAGGCGCAGGCAGGCAAGCGGCAAATGCGCCGCCTGTTCGCGGATGAGCCAGTGCGGCAAGGCGGTTATGCCACGGTTCGCCGCCACCATTTGCAGGAGGATTTCCGTGGTCTCCAGGGTGCGGTGCGCGGCGACGCTGCGCTCGGCGGGCAGGAGGAATTGTTGGTAGATGTCGAGGCGCTCGACCGGCACCGGATAGGTAAGCAGGGTTTCGTGGGCAAGGTCTTCCGGCTGCACGGTGTCTTTCGCCGCCAGCGGGTGGTCGCGCGCGACGACCAGCACTTGTTCGTAGGGGAAGACGGGCAGGTAGTGCAGGCCGGCGGTTTGTACCGGGTCGGGGGTGATGAGGATATCGACTTCGTAAGCGAGTAGCGCACCCGCGCCTTTGAACTGGAATTGTTGTTTGACGTCCACATCAACCCGCGGCCACGCCTCCAGGTAGGGCGCGACGATTTTCAGAAGCCATTGGTAGCAGGGGTGGCATTCCATGCCGATGCGTAACAGGCCGCTTTGTCCGCGCGCGTAGTAGCCGAGTTGTTCTTCGAGGTGGTCAAACTGCGGCAGGATGTTCTGCGCGAAGCGGTGCAGGCGCTCGCCCGCCTGGGTCAGGCGCAGGTTGCGGCCGTCTTTGTTCCAAAGTGGCGCGCCCAGTTGTTCTTCCAGTTTTTTGATGGTGTGGCTGAGCGCCGATTGCGAGAGGTAGAGGGTTTCGGCGGCTTTGGTGAGGGTGCCGTGTTCGACCACGGCGCGGATGATGTTCAGGTGATGGCGTTCGAGCATGGCGCTTCCTATGAGCGATTTTCATGATTCGATGCAATTTTAGCATTTTTCATCATGGGACAAGCCCGCTATAGTGCGCCCTTTCTTTAACCTGTTCAGGAGTAACCATGACTGTCATCCATAACCTCGGCTTTCCGCGTATCGGCGCGAAACGTGAACTGAAATTCGCGCAGGAAGCCTACTGGAAGGGCGAGACCACCGCCGCCGAATTGCAGGACGTCGCCAAAGCGCTGCGCGACCGCCACTGGCAGAACCAGGCCGGTTTTGACTTTGTGCCGGTGGGCGATTTCACCCTGTACGACCACGTGCTGGATATGAGCGTTACCCTCGGCAACCTGCCGAAACGCGCCTATGAAGGCGGCGGCGACGAGCTGGATGCCTTCTTCCGTACCGCGCGCGGCCGCAGCCCGCTGGACAAGGGCGCTGGCGTTGCCGCCGGCGAGATGACCAAATGGTTCAACAGCAACTATCACTACATCGTCCCCGAATTTGACGCGAACACCAGCTTCAAACTCAACCCGCAACGCCTCTTGGAGCAAATCAAGGAAGCGCAAGCGCTCGGCGTGAAAAGCGTCAAGCCGGTCATCATCGGCCCGGTCACTTACCTCTGGCTCGGCAAGAGCAAGGACGACAGCGACCGCCTCGCCCTGCTGGAACGCCTGCTGCCGGTTTACAAACAACTGCTGAATGAACTGGCGCAAGCCGGTGCCGAATGGGTACAGATTGACGAACCCTGCCTGGTTACCACCCTGGACAAAGACTGGCGCCAGGCGGTAAAAACCGCCTACCACGAGCTGAACCGCACCACGCCGAAAATCCTGCTCACCACCTACTTCAGCGACTTCGGCGACAATCTGAACCTGCTGCACGACCTGCCGGTCGATGGCATCCACCTCGACACCATCAACGCCGCCGGCGAAATCCACAAACTGATTGACCTGCTGCCGGCGACCAAAGTCATCTCCCTCGGCGTCGTCGATGGCCGCAACATCTGGAAAACCGACCTCAACCGCCTGCTCGATACCCTCGAACCCATCCGCGCCCGCCTCGGCGACCGCCTCTGGCTCGCGCCTTCCAGCTCGCTCTTGCACGTGCCGGTGGACCTCGACCAGGAAGACAGTCTTGACCCTGAAATCAAAAACTGGCTCGCCTACGCCCTGCAAAAACTGGAAGAGTTGCGCGTCTTGAAAAAAGCGCTCGATAGCGGCCGCGACAGCGTCAAAGCCGAACTCGACGCCAACGCCGCTGCCCTCAAAGCGCGCCGCGAATCCACGCGCGTGCACAACCCGGCGGTGAAAGCGCGCACCGCCGCCGTCACCAAGGAAATGGGCGACCGCAAATCCCCCTACGCCGCGCGCGCGCCGAAACAGCACGCCGCCATCAAGCAGCCGCTGTTCCCGACCACTACCATCGGTTCCTTCCCGCAAACGGCGGAAATCCGCAAATCACGTAGCGACTACAAAAAAGGCGCGATTAGCGAAGCCCAATACATCGCCGACATGCAGGCGGACATCCGCGAATGTGTGAAAATCCAGGAGGAGCTGGACATTGACGTCCTCGTGCACGGCGAAGCTGAGCGCAACGACATGGTCGAATACTTCGGCGAACAGCTCGACGGCTACGTCTTCACCCGCTTCGCCTGGGTACAATCCTACGGCTCGCGCTGTGTCAAGCCGCCGGTCATCTTCGGCGACATCTCCCGCCCGAAAGCCATGACCGTCAAGTGGAGCGAATACGCACAAAGCCTGACCCAGCGCCCGATGAAAGCGATGCTCACCGGCCCGGTAACCATCCTGAACTGGTCCTTCGTGCGCGACGACCAGCCGCGTGCCGACACCTGCCTGCAAATCGCCCTTGCCATCCGCGACGAAGTGCTGGATCTGGAAAAAGCCGGCCTCGGCGTCATCCAGATTGACGAACCGGCGCTGCGCGAAGGCCTGCCGCTGAAAAAAGAACAATGGCAAGCCTACCTCGACTGGACGGTACACGCCTTCCGCGTCTGCGCCAACGGCGTTGAAGACCAAACGCAAATCCACACCCACATGTGCTACAGCGAATTCAACGACATCATGCAGGCGATTGCCGACCTGGACGCCGACGTCATCACCATCGAAACCTCGCGCTCCGACATGGAACTGCTCAAAGCGTTCGACGACTTCAACTACCCGAACGAAATCGGCCCCGGCGTCTATGACATCCACTCGCCGAACGTGCCGAGCGTCGAAAGCATGGTTGATTTGATGGAAAAAGCGCTGAAGCAAATCCCGAAAGAGCGCTTGTGGGTGAACCCGGACTGCGGCCTGAAAACCCGCGCCTGGCCGGAAACCAAAGCGGCACTTGCCAACATGGTGGAAGCAGCAAAAATCCTGCGCAAAAAATACGCCTGATTTGGCGCCCGCCTGAAAAAAAACCGCCGGAAACGGCGGTTTTTTAATGCCAGAGAACGGCAAATGGTATTTTTAACCCTTTTATTAACAACGAATTGCGCAAAGAATTTAATCAAGCACCATTAAAGTCTTGATTGCGGAAATAGGAAACCTTATTATTTGCCCCGACGGAACAGCTAATTGCTAACTGTCACATTGCCTCATGATGATTATTGCCCCGCAGACGATGCGGGGTTTTTTTCTGCCCGCGAAAACCCTTGATACTGCTAAAATGCCGCCATTTTTCAGACCATGAGGAACAAATAATGGCGACAAATCCAATGCTTACCATCGCGCGTCGTGCCGCGGAAGAAGCGGGAAAAATCCTGCAGATGGGGCTGCGTCAGCTCGACCAAATCCAGATAGAAGAAAAGGGGCGCGGCGATCTGGTGAGCGTCGTGGATCGCCGCGCAGAAGAAGTCATCAAGAACATCCTGCTGGAGAAATTCCCGCAGCACGATTTCCTCGGCGAAGAGTTCGGCGAAACCCGCGCCCAGGCGGAAGAAAGCGAATTCTGCTGGGTGATTGACCCGCTGGATGGCACCACCAATTTCCTGCACGGCCTGCCGCAATTCGCCGTTTCCATCGGCCTGCTCAAGCGTGGCAAGCCGGAGCTGGGCGTGGTGTACAACCCGGCGACGGAAGAATGGTTCACCGCAGCCCGCGGCGAAGGCGCACAACTGAACGGGCGCAAACTGCGCGTCAGCGGCTTGCGCGACGGCGGGCGGGCGATAGTCGCCACCGGTTTCCCCTTCCGCTATCCCGACCTGATGCCGCGCCAATACGCGCTGTTGCAATCCGTATTGCAGGAAATCGCCGATGTGCGCCGTCTCGGTTCAGCCTCGCTCGATCTGTGTTTCGTCGCCGCCAACCGCGTCGATGCCTTCTTTGAAATGGGGCTGAAACCGTGGGACATCTGCGCCGGCATCCTCATCGCGCAAGAAGCGGGCGCCATCGTCACCGACCTCGCCGGACAGCACACCATGCTCGATTCCGGCAATATCGTCGCCGCCAATACCTATCTGCACAGCATCCTGCTGCAACAAATCGCGGCGGCATGATTTCCCGCTGGCTGACCCGCTTCATCCGTCCGTGTTGCCTCACCTGCGGCACGCCGGAAGTGGTCGGCCTCTGCGATGTCTGCGCCGACCGCCTGCCTGCCATCGGCAAACATTGTCCGACCTGCGCCAATAGCGTTGCCGACGACCACTACCCCTGCGGCGCCTGCTTGCGACGCCCGCCTGCGTTTTCGCGCTTGTTAGTGCGCTGGCAGTTCACCACCGAAGTGCGCCACATCATCCTGCGCGGCAAATACCACGCCGACCGCTGTGCATTGCGCGTCCTCGAAGACGAAGCCTGCCGCCTGCTGCGTGCGCAACCCGTCGCCGTGGATGCCGTCGTCGCCATGCCCGTCTCGGCGCAACGCCTGCGACAGCGTGGCTTCAACCAGACGCTCTACCCGGCGCACGCCGCTGCGCAGGCGCTTGGCGTACCGCTCATCGCCGAAGGCGTCTTCGCCAAAGCGGGGCGACCGCCACAATCGCGTTTGCGTACCCACGCCGCACGACGGCGCAATATCCGCGGCGCCTTTGCTGTGCGTGGCGAACTGCCGCAGCGGCTGTTGCTCGTCGATGACGTCGTCACCAGCGGCGCGACCCTGCACGAAGCCGCGCGCATACTTGCTGCCGCAGGCGTCCAGGAAATCATCGCGCTGGCGGTTGCCGCCGCGCACCGTCCCCACCCCTGACACACCGGAATATCCATGCAAGAAATCCTCCCCGTCATCGCCTTTATCGCCGCCTACCTCGCCGCCAAATGGAGCGGACACAGCGAACAGGCCATCTACTGGGCGACCGCCGTGCTGATGATTAGCACCGTGCTGCAAATCCTCGTGCTGCGCCTGCGACAAAAGCCCATCAGCAAACAGCACTGGCTAACCGCGAGCGCTATCCTCGTCCTCGGCGGCGTCACGCTCGCCCTGAAAAACCCGATGTTCATCAAATGGAAACCGAGCATCGTTTACCTCGTCTTCGCCGCAGTACTGCTCATCACCCAATGGATGGGCAAGGCCGACCTCATCCAGAAAATGCTTGGCAGCGCACTGACCATGCCGGACGCGCTCTGGCGCCGCCTGAACACCGCCTGGGCAGTCTTTTTCATCTTCATGGCAATACTCAACCTCATCATCGCCTATCACTTCTCTGACGACTTCTGGGTCGGCTTCAAACTGTGGGGCAGTGCGGGCGGCACACTGCTCTTCATGTTTGCGCAAATCTACCTGCTGCGCGGCTACCTGAACCACGACGACAAACCAAAATAGCCATGACAAAAATATCGAAGAAACAGCGCAATGAAAAAAAAGCGGCAAGAAAACGAAAAAAAGCCGGAAACGTCGCTTGACCGCGCAAAAAAGCCCGCTATAATGCGCGCCTCATCAACGCGGGAATAGCTCAGTGGTAGAGCACAACCTTGCCAAGGTTGGGGTCGCGAGTTCGAATCTCGTTTCCCGCTCCAAATTCCTTAGAGCCTCATTTGAGGCTCTTATAATTTCTAAGGCTGGGTAGCAAAGTGGTTATGCAGCGGATTGCAAATCCGTGGACGCCGGTTCGATTCCGACCCCAGCCTCCATCTTCTGAAATGCCCTCAAGCCCACAACGTCAGTTGTGGGCTTTTTGCTGTGTGCATTTCGTAGCAACTGACAGGGTAGGGCGCTTTCTAAGCCACTTTCAGTGCATCAATCAGCGCCCGCAGCGCCGCGGAAATCTGCCGTCTGCCGGGATAGTAGAGGTAAAAGCCGGGAAACGGCGGGCATCAATCCGCCAGTACCCGCTGTAGTTGGCCGTTGGCGAGATGGGGCGCGGCATAGCTGTCAGCGGTGTAGCTGAGGCCGATGCCATCGGTGGCGGCGCTGTTCATCCCTGAACGTGGCAAAGACGGCTTAAAACCCTTCCGCGTGCGCCGCTTGAGCTGCCTGCCCGTATCGCCGGCCTACAGCGCGTGCCATGACCAGCAACATGCTGCATTTCTCGTGGCTGAATGCGACGCAAGCGATTGCGGGATAGAAAATGGGCGGTGAGACGTTTGCGTCGTCACCGCCCGTTTCGTTCAAGTTTCCGGCCACGTTGCCGCGCCGTTTTGCAGCAGGTCGCGCAGGGTAGCGGCAACGGCTTCGGCGTTTGCCGCAGCGTAATCGGCGATGGCGGTGGTGCTGTCGGGGCGGTAGCGTTGCGGGCTGTGCAGCGCGGCTTCAAGGCGGTTGGCGCGGGCGGTCAGCGCTCCAGCGTCGGCGGCGATGATGACGGCAGAGGCGAGTACGGTGTGCTGCGGCGGGGCGGCGCGGCGTTGCCAGTATTGGGCGGTACCGGCGATTTTGCGTCCGCCGACGGTGAGGTTGAAGCGGCCATCGCAGAAGGAGCCCGGCACGCTGTGGTAATCGGTCGGGATGGCGAAGGCGGCGAACAGTTTTTGCAGCAACGCGCAGAGGTGGCGGTAATGCTGCTCGGCGGCGACGGCCGGATGCGTGGCGCGGGCGGGGTAGGCAAGCTGGAGATTGACGGTTGCGGGCGATTGCGGCACCACGCCGCCTCCGCTGAGGCGGATATGGACGGGCAGGCCGTCGGCCGCGAGGGCGGCGCGTGCGGCGGCAAAGCTCGGTTTGTGGCGGTAGCTGCGTGGTACGACGATGCCGTCGCACCCGCAATGGACGAGGGCGACGCCGCCTTGTTGTTGCACGCTGGCGTCTATCAGGCGCTGTTCGTTGCTCGCCCAGTCGTGGCGGTCAAGGTCGAAAGAATCGGCGGGCAGGAGGGTAAAACGGGGCATGGCTTAGTCTTGGCGGCGGGTGAAGCGCGGGGTTTTCGGCATGCGCTCTTGGATACGGGCGCGGTTCAAGGCGAGCGCGGCGGCGGTCGGCTGGTAGTCGCGCCATAGCGCGGGGTCAGCGGGCAGGTTATCCGGCCAGATGTTTTGCACGTTGAAGCTGCGGGCGCGGCATTCGGCGTGCAGCGCTTGGTAGCGCTGTTGCAGGTAGGCGAGTTTGTCGAAGAAGAAGCGGACGTGGCCTTCGCCCAGTTTGTAGTCGGCGGGCTGGCCGCGCAGGTGATAACGGCCGCGGGCGACGGCGTTGGGGATGCGCGTCAGTTCGCGGTGTTCGGCGAGCAGGTGTTGGTCGCAGAGTTCTTGCGGCGGGACGAGGTTGATACGGGTCATAGGGTTCGGGGCGTATGGGTTTCAGTATGCAGGCGAAAGACGAGAAATCCTTTGCGCGGGATGCATTGCCGCATGAGCAATGTAAAATCGCACATTACCCGGCAACACACTAATACGCAAAAAATGAGACAACCATGAAAAAAAGCATCCTCATCACCGGCTGTTCCAGCGGCATCGGCTACAGCGCCGCCCACATCCTGCAACAACGCGGCTGGCAGGTATTCGCCAGCGCGCGCGATGCCGCCGACGTTGAGCGCCTGAAAAGCGAAGGGCTTGACGCCGTCCAGCTTGACCTCACCGAGCCGGACAGCATCCGCATGGCGCTCGACTGGGTGCTCAAACAAACCGGCGGCACCCTCGACGCACTCTTTAACAACGGCGCCTTTACCATCCCCGCCGCGCTGGAAGACCTCTCGCGCAACGCGCTGGCCTACCAGCTTGATACCGGCCTGCTCGGCTGGCACGACCTCACCATGCGCGTCCTGCCCGTCATGCGCGCGCAGGGACACGGCCGCATCGTCAATAACAGCTCCGTCCTCGGCCTCGCCGCGATGCGCTTTCGCGGCGCCTATACCACCACCAAATTCGCGCTCGAAGGCTGGAGCGACGTGCTGCGCCTGGAGCTTGCCGGCAGCGGCATTTACGTCAGCCTGATAGAGCCCGGCCCCATCAAAAGCCATTTTCGCGGCAACGCCTACCAGCAGTTCCAGCACTGGATTGACCTCGACAACAGCCGCTACAAAGACCGCTATCTGGCGATGATCAACCGCCTGCAAAGCGACAAACCACTGCCGTTCACCCTGCCGCCGGAAGCGGTGGTACAAAAACTCATCCACGCCATCGAATCGCCGCGGCCGAAAGCGCGCTACTACGTCACCGCCGTCACCTGGCTGATGGGCTCGGCGAAGCGCCTGCTGCCGACCTTTCTCCTCGACAAACTCATCCTCTGGCTCGCCGGGCGCGAAAACCAGCGTTACCAGAAGCGCGACTAGCCATTTACATTCCCGCCACCGCCCCCATATCCAACGCAACCTGTCCGAAGCACCCAGTGCAATTGCAGCCCGCCAGCGTTCGGACGATAATAGTCGCCCTTTAACCGAGTGAAATCCAAAACAATGAACCAAACGACCATCCCTGACGTCCAGGGAAAACCCGACACCCGCAACATCGCCATTACCCGCGTCGGCATCCGCGACATCCGCATGCCGCTGCACATCGCCACGCCGCACGGCCCGCAGCCGACCGTCGCCACCGCCGAAATGACCGTTGCCCTGCCGCACCACCAAAAAGGCACGCACATGTCGCGCTTCATCCACCTCCTGAACGAAGCGGGCGCCATCAGCCTGGACGGCTTCGCCGCGCTGCATGGCGAAATGCTCAAACGCCTGAACGCCGCCGAAGGCAGCATCCTCCTCACCTTCCCCTACTTCGTGAAAAAACAGGCGCCGGTCAGCAAAACCGAAAGCCTGATGGACTACGAAGTCACCCTCATCGCCGACGGCGGTCATGAAGACTGCATCGTCAGCGTCGAAGTCACCATCGCGGTCACCAGCCTCTGCCCCTGCTCCAAAGAAATCTCCCAATACGGCGCGCACAACCAGCGCTCGCACATCATCATCAACGCCGAATACGACGAAAAAACCCCGTTCGCCCTCGAAGACCTCATCCGCATCGGCGAAGAAGAAGGCTCCTGCGAAATCTGGGCGACGCTGAAGCGGCCGGACGAAAAATACGTCACCGAGCGCGCCTACGAAAACCCCAAATTCGTCGAAGACATCGTGCGCGACGTCGCCGCCCGCTTAAATGCCGACCCGCGCATCAAGGCCTACCGCGTCTCCTCCGAAAACTTCGAATCCATCCACAACCACTCCGCCTACGCCATCATCGAACACGACAAACGGGACTGAACGCCGATGACCATCCGCAGCTTCGTCCTGCGCCAAGGACGCATCACCGCCGGACAAGAACGCGCCTTCGCCGAACACTGGCCGCGCTACGGCCTGGACGCAAGCGACGCGCTGCGCCTTGACGCGCGTGCGCTATTTGCCGACGACCGCGACCTCAACCTCGAGATCGGCTTTGGCAACGGCGAAAGCCTAGTACAAATGGCACAAGCCACGCCGGACGCGGGCTATATCGGCATCGAAGTCCACCGCCCCGGCGTCGGCCATGCGCTGCTCGCCGCCGCGGCCGCAGGCCTCGACAACCTGCGCCTCATCCACCACGACGCCGTCGCCATCCTGCGCGACCACGTCGCCGACGGGACGCTTGCGCGCGTACAAATCTACTTCCCCGACCCCTGGCCGAAAGCGCGGCACCACAAACGCCGCATCGTACAAAAACCATTCACCGACCTCATCTGGCGCAAACTGCGCGCGGGCGGCGAAATCCACTGCGCGACCGACTGGGCGGAATACGCCGAATGGATGCGGGACGTCTTCGCTAGCGACGACAAATGGCAAAACCTCGGCGGTGCGGACGGCTACGCGCCGCGCCCCGACTGGCGGCCGCAGACCAAATTCGAACGGCGCGGCGAACGCCTCGGCCACGGCGTCTGGGACTTGCGCTACCGCAAAAACTAAAAAACCAAACGCGCCTGATGGCGCGTTTTTTAATAGAAGGACCTGTTCAAAATCCTCATCCTCCGCTTCGCAGGGGAGGATGAACAAGCCCCTCTCCCTCTGGGACTGGAACAGCTCACGCAGTGAGAGAGGGGTTGGGGTGAGGGCAGGGATAAACAAACTTCGCATGCAAGATACGCGTGAGGACTACCTCGTTTTGAATAACGCCGTCGCTACGCGACTTGTCACACCCCCCTCCCCGGGTTCCCTTGAAAAAGTCGTTCGTCTTTTTCAAGGGAATCCCGACCCTCCCCCGCTTCGCAGGGGAGGATGAACAAGCTCCTCTCCCGGTGTGACAAGCATTGCTCGCGTAGCGACAAGTATTGTTTGCGAAGCAAGAGAGAGAGGTTAGAGTGGGGGCAGCAAATGTGAAAAATGGGAACCTTACTTCAAGAACCATATTGCCCGCCCCTTACCCCGCATCTGCCCGCAGGCTCTAAACAGATTCTCACGGGCGTAGCTGCCGCTCAATCTCCGCCTGCGCCGTGGGGCTGACCGCGAACACCGTCAGAATGGCGTTCAGCCCCTTCTGCGCCGTCGCGCTTAAATCATCGCGGCAGACCTCGACGTCGCCCCACACGACCGGGCGGACAAGACTCATCGCCGCCTCATCGCCCGCTGGGTTATGCCACGCCGCGCCGCTGATAGTGCCGTAGCGGTAGCGGCGGCTGGCGGGGTCATAAGTCAGCACGCCATCGCCGTTTCCCATCTCGTTCACAAAGCGCCAGACCTGTGCGACGCCCGCGCGAATACTGCCCGCCTTCGCCTCGGGCTGCGCGTCGCGGTAATGCGCCGCGAGGATTTCGCGCGAAACACCGGGGCGGGCGACGGCAGCGATATGCCGCCAACCGATAGCGACAATACCGCGCTGATAAAAAGCGTGATAGTGACAACCCTGCGCGCTGCGTACCATCCAGAGTTTGCCCGCGCTCATGACAATGCGCAGCCGCTGCTGTCGCAAGTCGCGCCGCGGGCGTCCGCGTTTTGTCGCGCTTGCAGGACGCGGACAAATTCGGTGACGTCCTGCGCCCCGGCAATCGCCATCTGGCCGTCGATGAGGAAATACGGCACGCCGCGGATGCCCAGCTCCGCCGCGCGGCGTTCGTCGGCGCGTACCGCGTCGGCATACAGGTCGCTCGCCAGCACTTCGTCGATAGCTGCCGCTTCCAGCCCGGCTTCTTGCGCCAGCACGCGTAACACCGCCGGGTTGCCGATTTCCTGCCCTTCGCTGAAGTAGGCGCGCAGGAAGCGGTCTTTGACCACACCGCCAAGCCCGACGCTTTTGCCGAGGTGCAGCAGGCGGTGCGCGTCGAAGGTATTGCCCGGTTTAGCGTCGCGCCAGCGAAATTCCAGGCCGACCGCCCGTGCCGCCGCTTCTTCGTGCGCCAGCACGCCAAGCGCGTAGTCTTCGTCCATGCCGTAGAGGGTGTGCAAGACGCCGGGCAGCGGCATGCCGTAGCTGGGCGGCGCGTGCGGATTGAGCTCAAAGCTGTGCCATTCGATGTCGGCGTTGATGCCGGTTTGCGCGAGCGCCAGTTCCAGCTTGCGTTTGCCAATGGTGCAGAACGGGCAGATCACGTCCGACCAGATGTCGATTTTCATGGGTTCTCCTTTTGTTTGGCGACGAGATGGGGGCGATGCGCGCAATCAAAAGCCGCCCCGGTGGGCGGCGGTATGGTGGTGATTATTGTCCGTACAACGTCGTCCGCCGGACGCTAGCGCGTATTTTCCCGTTCAGATTGAAGCCGGGGACGGCGGGCGTGGCGTCGGCGGACTGCGGAAGCCGGGATAGGTGGGGTATTGCCGGTGCTATTCAGGCAGGGAGCATTCCTCCTGCACGACAAACTCGCAGTCTTTGCCTTGGGCGGCGGTGCATTGCTGCATGGCATCCAGCGGTGCCTGCCCCGGTTGCGGCGAAAGGGCGGAGAATATTTTCAGGACTTCGGAAATCTCACCCGTCGTTACGCTGAGGCATTGGTTGGCATAGTCATAGACCTGGCAGGTGTGGCCGCTCTTCTGATTGCACGCTTGCAGCGCCATCTTTCTGGCGCTTTCTTTTGAAGAAAGACTGATGACGGAAGCGAACATTGTGCGGCTATCCCATAAGCCGTTGGGATTGGCATAAATGGCAAATGCGCCATAGCGGCTTTCGCGCACCGGCGGCGGGGACGTGTCGCTTGAGGAAGACGACCTGTTTAGATAATACTCGGACGATTCGTAGTAGCCGATAGGAGGCGTGTAGCTGGGGACATACCCGCCCGCAATCGCCCCCGCCGGTGTTATCCTGCCGCATCTTTTGCTGGAGAGAACACCATGCAACCCATCCCCGCCAAACTCGCCACGCTGGCACAACAAGAAAACCTGCATTTTCTCCTCGCCGTGGAAAGCGGCAGCCGCGCCTGGGGCTTCGCCTCGCCCGACAGCGATTACGACGTGCGCGCGCTTTACATCCGCCCGTCCGCGCATTATCTGGCGATTGACGAAGGCAAGGACACTTTTGAATTTATTGAAGATGAATGGTTTGACGTCGGCGCCTGGGACATCCGCAAGGCGCTGCGTCTTTTGCGCAAAAGCAACGCAGTGCTGCTCGAATGGCTGCGCTCGCCGGTGGTTTATGCCGCAGACAGCGCCTTTGTCCGCGACCTGAACACCCTCGCGCCGCAGTACGCGCAGGCCGCGCCGCTGTTGCACCACTACCGCGGCATCGCGCGCAATGCCCTCGGCGCGATGGATTTGCACGGCGAGATTCGCCTGAAAAAATGGTTTTACGTCCTGCGCCCGCTGCTCGCCGCGCGTTGGGCGGTGCAGCGCGGCGGCATCCCGCCGATGACGCTTGCCGAACTGATGGCAGACCTGCCGCCCGCCGCCGTCGCCGAAATCCGCGACCTCATCGCCCTCAAAAGCGGGCAAGCGGAAAACTACCGCCACCGCCTGAGCGCCTCGCTCATCGCGCTTACCAAAACGCTCGCCGCCGAAGTCGCCGCGCTCACCGCACCCGCGCCGCCCGCACCTGCCACCGCGCCGCTCGACGCGCTCTTTCGCACCACCTTGCAGCGGGTGTATCCATGCTGACGCTTGCCGACCTGCACGCGGAAAACCTCATCCTCTTTGAGGCCATCTCCGGCAGCCACGCCTACGGCCTCGCCACGCCGCAGTCCGATACCGACATCAAGGGCGTTTTCTACCTGCCGCGCCGCCTTTACTACGGCCTCGACTACCTCCCGCAAATCAGCGACGCGAGCAACGACACCACCTACTACGAACTGGGGCGGTTCGTCGAACTGCTCCTCGCCAGCAACCCGACCGCACTCGAACTGCTCGCCGCGCCGCCGGACACCATCCGCCAACGCGCGCCGCTGATGGATGCGCTGCGCCCGGCGTGGTTTCTCAGCAAGGCGTGCCAGCAAACCTTCGCCGGCTACGCGCTCGGCCAAATCAAAAAAGCGCGCGGCCTCAACAAAAAAATCAACGCGCCCGTCGCCGCGAAAACCCCGCTCGACTTCTGCCACATTCTCGATGGTGCGCGCGCCCTGCCACTTGCCGCCTGGCTCGCCCGCAGCGGGTGCGAGCAGCGCCGCATCGGCCTCGTCCGCCTGGCGCACGCGCGCGACCTCTACGCCATTTACTACGACGCAGACGGCAGCCGTGGCTACCGCGGCATCCAGCGTCACCCTGCCGCGACCGGCCTCTGCACGGAAAGCGTCGCCCCGGACAGCGCACCGCTCGCCTACCTGAGCTACAACGCCGACGGCTACAGCGCGCACTGCCGCCATTTCGCCGAATACCAACAATGGGCGCGCGAACGCAACCCGGCGCGCTACGCCAGCACCCAGGCGCACGGCCAGGGCTACGACGCGAAAAACCTGATGCACACCATCCGCCTGCTCGAAACCGCGCGCGACCTCGCCCGCGATGGCACACTGCGCGTGCGCCGCGACAACCGCGACGAACTGCTCGCCATCAAACACGGCGCGTTCACCTACGACGCACTACTCACTCGCGCCGAAGCGCTAATGACAGAAAGCGCGGCGCTGTTTGCCGCATCATCCTTGCCGGACGCGGTGGACAAAGAGGCGGCGATCGCGGCATTGGTGGCGATGCGCGAGGCGTTGTATGGCTAGAACCGGTTTTGTCGGGTTACGCGCTGCGCGCGGTTTACACATTCCTTCCCCCGCGAAGCGGGAGCGCCTTGGCGCACCGTCGCGTTCAAATAATTGCAAGGAAAATCGGCGGTTTTTCTGCTACCACCCCTGCGTGTGTGCGGCGACGAGGTCGGCGAGCAGTTCGATGTGCGCTGGGTCGTCGTTAAGCGCCGGGATGTAGTCGTAGTGCGTGCCGCCGTGTTGCAGGAAGAGGCTGCGGTTGGTCATCGCCATTTCTTCGAGGGTTTCGAGGCAGTCGGCGGTAAAGCCGGGGCAGATGATGCGGATGTTTTTGTAGCCTTCTGCGGCGAGCGCCTGGATGGTTTCGTCGGCGTAGGGCTGCAGCCAGGGTTCGTTGCCAAAGCGTGATTGGTAGACGAGGCGGTAGCGTTCGGCGGGCAGTTGCAGTTCGGCGGCGACGGCGGCGACGGTCGCTTCGCATTGGCGCGGGTAGGGGTCGCCTTCGGTGGCGTAGCGTGCGGGCAGGCCGTGGAAGGAGAACAGCAGTTGTTCGGTCGCGCCGTGGGCGAGGGTGTGGCGACGGATGCTGTCGGCAAGCGCGGCGATGTAGCGCGGGTGGGTGTGCCAGTCGCGCACCAGGCGCAGTTCGGGGATGGCGCGCTGGTTGGCAAGCGCCTGGGCGACGCCGTCAAAGACGCTGGCGGTGGTGGCGTCGCTGTACTGCGGGTACATCGGCACGATGAGCAGTTTTTCGACGCCACGGGCGGCGAGGTCGCGCAGGGCGTTTTTGATGGACGGCTGGCCGTAGCGCATGGCGCTTGCGACGTGGTAGTGGCCGAGGCCGCGTGCGGCGAGGGTGCTGCGCAGGGCGAGGGTTTGCCGCGCGGTGATGGCAATGAGCGGCGCGCCGTCTTCTTGCCAGATTTGCCGGTAGGCGTGCGCGGAGCGTTTGGGGCGGGTATTCAGCACGATGCCGTGCAGGATGGGCAGCCATTTCCAGCGCGGCAGGTCGATGACGCGGCGGTCAGAGAGGAATTCGTTGAGGTAGGGGCGCAGCGCTTTTTTGGTCGGTGCGGCGGGCGAGCCGAGGTTGATGAGCAGGACGGCGATGGGTGAGGTAGGGGGCATGGGCATGGGGATTTTTGCGGGGTGAAATGTGGCGAAGCGACGATGGGAGGGTCGTCGCTTCGTGGTTTTACACGCCTTCCCCGCTGCGCAGGGGGGGGGAGTGTTCAGGGTATGTTTTTAGAGTTCGAGGTTTTTCAGATACTCGCGGAAGCCTTCGCCCAGTTCGGGGTGGCGCAGGCCGAGTTCGACGTTGGCTTCGAGGTAGCCCAGTTTGTCGCCGCAGTCGTAGCGTTTGCCGTCAAAGCGGTAGGCGAGCACGGTGCGTTCTTTGATGAGCGCGCTGATGGCATCGGTCAGCTGGATTTCGCCGCCCGCGCCTTTCGGCGTGTTTTTCAAAAGCTGCATGATGTAGCCGGGCAGGATGTAGCGCCCGATAACGGCTTGGGTGGAAGGTGCGGTCGCCGGGTCGGGTTTTTCGACGATGGCATCGACGGTCACGATTTGTTCGGAGAGCGCCGCGCCTTCGGTGATGATGCCGTAGCGTTTGGTGTCTTCGCGCGGCACGTCCATTACGCCCAGCACGCCCTGCTGGTGTTTTTCAAAGACTTCCACCATTTGCCGCATCACGGATTTGCCTTCGTTGATGACAAGGTCGTCGGCCAGCAGGATGGCAAAGGGGCGGTCGCGCACGATGGGCTCGGCGCAGAGAACGGCATGCCCCAGCCCCATCGCCATTTCCTGACGGATGTAGGTAACGCTCATGTCGCGCGGCTTGATGCTGCGCACCAGTTGCAGGAATTCTTTTTTGCCGCGCTGCTCCAGCTCGGTTTCCAGTTCGTAGGCGACGTCGTAGTGTTCGGTAATCGCCCATTTGTTGCGGCCTGTCACGAAGACCATGTTGCGGATGCCCGCTTCGTAGGCTTCTTCGACCGCGTATTGAATCAGCGGTTTATCGACGACCGGCAGCATTTCTTTCGGCGTTGCCTTGGTCGCGGGCAGAAAGCGCGTGCCAAATCCGGCGACCGGGAACACGGCAAGTTTTACGGCTTCACTCATGGGATTTTCTCCTATAGGGATGAGAGTACGTCAAGGGCGGCGGCGAGCGTCGCAACCGCGTGAATTTGCAGGCCGCGCATTGTAGCAGAGCCGCGCGGCTTGTTCCCTTCGGGCAAGATGACCTGTTTGAAACCGTGCTGCGCGGCCGCCTTGATGCGCGCCTCGCCGTTCGCCACCGGGCGCAGTTCACCCGCCAGGCCGACCTCGCCCATGATGACCACATCGCGCGGAATGGCAACGCCGCGCAGGCTGGAATGCGCCGCCGCCAGCACCGCCAAATCTGCTGCCGGTTCGCTGATTTTCAGGCCGCCGACGACGTTCACATAGACGTCCATGTCGTGCAGCGAGACGCCGCCGTGGCGGTGCAACACCGCGAGCAGCATCGCCAGCCGCCCGCTGTCAAAACCCAGCGCGGTGCGGCGCGCATAACCACCGCCGCCGCCATCAACCAGCGCCTGCACCTCGACCAAGAGCGCGCGCGAGCCTTCCCACACCGGAAAAACGGCGCTGCCCGGCTGCTGCCCGTCCGGGCGCGAGAGGAAAATCGCCGACGGGTTGCTCACCGGCTTCAAGCCATTCTCCAGCATGGCGAACATCCCCAGCTCATTGACCGGGCCGAAGCGGTTTTTCACCGCGCGCAGCATGCGGAAGCGGCTACCCGCCTCGCTTTCAAAATACAGCACCGTATCGACCATATGCTCCAGCACGCGGGGGCCGGCAATCGCGCCCTCCTTGGTAACGTGGCCGATGAGAAAGACCGTCGTGCCGCTCGACTTGGCAAAGCGCACCAACTGCGCTGCGCACTCGCGCAACTGGCTGACCGCACCCGGCGCGGCAGAAAGCGCCTCACTGTAAAGCGTCTGAATCGAATCGACCACCAGCACCGCCGGCTGCTCCGCCGCGGCCGTTGCCAAAATACGCTCAATCTGCGTTTCACTGAAAAGCACGATGCGCTCGCGGGCGAGCCCCAGCCGCTCGGCGCGCAGCCCAATCTGGCGCGGCGACTCCTCGCCGCTGACATACAAACACGGCATCGACTGCGCCAAATGATGCACCGTCTGCAACAACAGCGTCGATTTGCCGATGCCCGGGTCACCGCCAATCAGCACCACGCTGCCGCGCACCAGCCCGCCGCCGAGAACGCGGTCAAACTCGCTGATGCCGCTTGGTACCAGCGTCTCCGCCTGCAATTCCACCGCATCGAGCCGCTGCACCTGTCCGGCAGCAACCCCGGCATAACCACCGCCCTTGCCCGCGCGCGGCGGCGCGACCGGCGCAGCTTCCTCCTCCAGCGTGTTCCAGGCGCCGCACTCGTGGCACTGCCCCTGCCATTTCGGATACGCCGCACCACAATCGCGGCAGACAAAACGCGACTTCGCCTTAGCCATCGACCACCTCCGCGCGCACCCGCGCCGTCAGCATCGTCGTCAGCGTATAAGGAATCGTCGCCGCCTGCGCCGCGACCCGCTCCGCCGGATTGCCCTCACCAAACACCAGCACCGCATCACCGACCGCCGCCGTATCCTCGCCCAGCCAGAGCAGCGCCATATCCATCGCCACCCGCCCGACCAGCGGATAACGTTTGCCGTTGAGCAGCAATTGCACCGCGCCGCTTACAATCGCGCGCGGAAAACCATCGCCGTAGCCCAGCGCGATGGTTGCGAGATTACCCGCCACCTGCGCCTGAAACCCGTGACTATAACCGGCAAAATCGCCCGCTTGCAGCCGCCTGACTGCCAGCACCTGGGTTTGCAACGACAACACCGGACGCAAGCCGAGCCGCGCCGCGTCACCATCGGCAAACGGCGACATTCCGTAGAGGGCGAGTCCGGCACGTACCACCTCGCCGCGCGCTTCAGGTAGGGCAAAGAGCGCCGCTGAATTGGCGAGACAGCGTTGCCAACCGGCGGGCAGGGCGAGCGCATCCAGCCGCGCCAACTGCGCCTGCGCGTCGCTTAAATCCTCCGCATCGGCACAAGCAAAATGCGAAGCGACGCCGAGCCAGCGCACCTGCTGGAGCGAGAGCACCTGCGGCAACCAGCTTGCCGCATCAGCGGCGGCAAAACCGAGGCGGTGCATGCCCGAATCCACCTTGACCCACGCCGAAATGCCGTCCACCCCGCGTAGCCAGGCGAGCTGCTCCGGCGAATGCACACACGGCACAAAATCGTGCTGCGCGCAGAGCGCCGCCTCATCTGCGGCAAAAATCCCCTCCAGCAACAGCACCGGCTGGCCAACGCCCAACTGGCGCAGCTGCAAGGCCTCATCCATGGACGCGACGGCAAAACCGTCCACATCCGTGAGCGCAGGCAAAACATTCGCCACGCCATGCCCGTAGGCATCGGCTTTTACCACCGCAACCAACTTCGCCGCCCCTGCCTGCTGGCGCAACACCCGCACATTGTGGCGCAGCGCCGCCACATCAATCACCTTCACCAAAGGACGCATCTCGCACTCCAGAAAAAAGAAAGGCCGCATTATAGCGGCCTGAGCGGGTGGCGATTGCGGCGCGCCATCAGCGGCGCCACACAATCTGCACCTTGCCCATCGCCAGCGCATACACCTTGGCATTATTGCGGCCACTGCTGGCAATGCGGAACTTCTCGGCGGGCGCGCCCAAATGCTTGTCCAGCGCCTTGAAAATGCGGGCAGAACCCTCGCGCAAAATGCGGTGCATCTCCTCATAACCCCGGCTGGCAAGAAAATCGCCATAGCGTTCGCCATTCTCGGCATATTCCTTCGGATAAAAGCGACAAAAATAATGCGCGAGCAAAGCCATCTCCTCCTTGCCAATCGCCTTGCCTTCCTCATACAGCGCCACCATTGCCGCATAAAGGGCAAACAATTGCGGCGACAACTTCAGCGGCGGCATATTGCCAAAGCGCAGCGATTGCGCCCCAACATCAATCTCCACCCGCCAGTCCTCCCATTGCAACTGCGTCTGCGCGACCGCCTGCCCGTAAGTCCAATTCGCATCCAGCGCCAAATTGGGCATCCCGTCACGCATGCGCACAAAAGGAATATCGGCGAGCATCACCTCGGCCCTATCCGTAGAAACCTCACCCTGCGGCGTGGCAATCAACTGTGGCAGACGTGGCGGAAAGAAAAATGCCGGATTATTCTCAAACGGTTCATTGATTAACACATGCGAGAGCCTGTCCTGCACACGACCAAACAGCGACAAAGCATAACCAATATAAAAACCCATCGACTTGCGGCCGCCCGCAATAGACACATGCAGCGCCGTATCCTCCTCGCGGCAGCAGTCATGAATAAAGCGGACAATCATATCCGCCGCCAGATTATTCTCCTCCGGCGTGCGAATATCATCGAGAACATTGCCTGCCGCATCACGAATCAAATGAATATTATCCGGCGTAAACGCGATACCTTCCGGCGCATAATCCGCACAAAAGCGGGCAAAATGCCCCTCCGCAAAAAGCGCGGCACCAATCTTCCCTGCCCCGCGTCCAGTCGTCAAAACATGAACCTCGTCCGGCAGCCAGCCTTGCTGTGTGACCAAAGCAAAAAGCGTTTCCGTAACAATCTGCGGCGACATACCCGTCACCGCGACCAAAATCTTGCGTTTCTCGCGCATAAAAACGCCCTCAATTAACGGCAGCGATAACTGCCGTCGGCACTGACCCAAGTGCCATCACCAATATAAACATCGCCACTGCCATCACCGCCGTTTATCTCGTAAATATCGCACATGACAGAAGCGAGGCCATCGTCAAAATCAAAATCCTCGTCATTATAGTCGTCTTCCGCTGCAAAGGCATGACAATACTTCTCATATTCCGGAGAATCCTTACCAAAGACAGCAACCACCATCTCCTCGATGGACATATGGTTATAAAGCAAATAATCCTCAATGGCATAACCGGCGGCAGCAAATTCCTGTGGTGTTGAGATACCGAGCGCCCGTGATAATGCGGGCAGATTAAAAATCCAGCGCTTGTTATCCTTGAGATAATAAACGCCGCCATAGGCACGCGCATCTATTACCTTCTGATAACCCAATACCAATGCCTTAAATTCGCTGGTTGCAAAATCACTGTGCATGATTTTCTCTACATGGTGGTTTTATTTCTGATAAGCAGGATATTAAGGTGGGGCAAGCCCCACCCTGCGATGATGACTATTTACGGATAAAGCTTAAAAAGGCGGACGCTCCACATTCTTGAGTATATTTAGCACCATGGTTTGCTGTACATGAATTTGCTCCAGCGTTTGCCGTATTTGCGCCAAAGAATCATAAAGAAAGGAAAACCAAGTATCAGCACCAATAGCCGGTGCAGGCATATTTTCTGCAGCGGAATGTAAAATCTCCTCGTGTTTTTCCTGCTGATGCAGTTCCCAGGCATCTTGCTCCAACCAGTAACGGTGCCACTTCTTGCCGTTTAGCTCATAAATTTCAAGCGCGACCGGTTCGGGGTGGTATTTCTCCAGATTGTCGAGCTCTGCTGCGTGTTCCTCAGCATTCGGATTGTCCGTTTCAAACCAAATGGCGTGCGAGAGATCTTTTGCTTTCATGACCAAGAACATTTTTTACTCCGGTTGTTGTGATGGGTTCATACTATAGCGAGATGGAATATTTGTCCTTTTTGACAAAATTATGGCGTATCGGAATTTATGATGACGCGGTGCTTTTCGATGGGCAGCGATAATAGAATGAAAGATACAAACAGTCAGCGATGACAAATTTGTCTTCTAAAAAAGACGCAATAATGGGATTTTTATCGCCAGCCTGATTAAGACAGAACCGGCACCTCAAGAATATATAGCAATCCCCCAAAAGCCTCATACGGCGTTGCGTCGCTTCGCCGTACAACCGCGTACTGTCTTCAGCGACGCGCCTTGTCTGAGGCTTTCGGTGTATCGCTATAAGTGCAGCCAGTATCAGTAAAACAAACAAGCACCCATTGCTGTTTGGTGGAATTCTGGACAGCGGGCGCAAAAAAGATACTCGGTACGTCTGGGCGGTTCTTTACACTGGAAGCAGGCATCGCTCTTATCATTGCATCATCTTGTTGCGATGCAGGCACATTACGCCAGAAAGAAAAATCTATCTGTTTTGACAATTTTGTGACGCACCGCTTAAAGATGTCTAAACAGTGTTTTAACAAACATACAAGAATAACGCACCTGCTATAGCTAGTCTGCAACGACAAATTTGTCATATAAAAAAGCCCGCAAAAGCGGGCAGATTAAGGAAAAAATCCCTTTGGGTCAGGGACAGGTTTTTAATGGCCAGGCAAAAACCGACCGCCTCAACTTCCGTCAGTCGCAATCCCTTTGGGTCAGGGACAGGTTTTTAATCTATCCGGGAGGGAAGACGTGATTATTTCGAGAAGTCGCAATCCCTTTGGGTCAGGGACAGGTTTTTAATCCTTCGGGGCGCGAATTGAAACAAAACTACCGTTGTCGCAATCCCTTTGGGTCAGGGACAGGTTTTTAATTCATGACCCGCAACCGATCGTGCATCTCTACCTGGTCGCAATCCTTTTGGGTCAGGGACAGGTTTTTAATTACTACCGCAGCGAAGCGCGGCAACAACGGGCGTCGCAATCCCTTTGGGTCAGGGACAGGTTTTTAATCTGACTTCCAAGAAGAAGATATCTATTTTGTCGGTCGCAATCCCTTTGGGTCAGGGACAGGTTTTTAATTTGACGAGATTTTCAGGTTTATCGAGCGGCTTTTGTCGCAATCCCTTTGGGTCAGGGACAGGTTTTTAATGGTTGAGTATATTGCTGGCAAGCCCTCGATTGTAGTCGCAATCCCTTTGGGTCAGGGACAGGTTTTTAATTTGAAGAACAAGCGAGTGAAGAAGGCTTCCTTCTGTCGCAATCCCTTTGGGTCAGGGACAGGTTTTTAATTTTAATGCCCGCTGATAAAGAATGAAAGGAACGTCGCAATCCCTTTGGGTCAGGGACAGGTTTTTAATTTCCTCCTCTGGATATCTTATTCAGTACTCATCTGTCGCAATCCCTTTGGGTCAGGGACAGGTTTTTAATAAGATATGACGCTTATGAATTTAGTTTTTCGGCGTCGCAATCCCTTTGGGTCAGGGACAGGTTTTTAATCTGGCGTAACGGTGCGAAACCACAACCCTAACCGTCGCAATCCCTTTGGGTCAGGGACAGGTTTTTAATTTTCCCCATGATTGAATTTGCAATTGTTCTTTTGTCGCAATCCCTTTGGGTCAGGGACAGGTTTTTAATGCGTATACTTAAGCCAGTTGATAGAGCTATCAAGTCGCAATCCCTTTGGGTCAGGGACAGGTTTTTAATGCCAGTAGGAATCAAATTCCTAAGTGATGGAAAGTCGCAATCCCTTTGGGTCAGGGACAGGTTTTTAATCTGTTAGCGCAAATGGAGAGTGCCGCATGAGTACGTCGCAATCCCTTTGGGTCAGGGACAGGTTTTTAATGGCATTATGCACCACAGCATTACGAGTCGGCGGGTCGCAATCCCTTTGGGTCAGGGACAGGTTTTTAATAGAACAGTATTTCGATGATATTTTCAATAACTATGTCGCAATCCCTTTGGGTCAGGGACAGGTTTTTAATCACTTTAAATAGATAGTCCGTAGGAGGCTTAAAAGTCGCAATCCCTTTGGGTCAGGGACAGGTTTTTAATCACTTAAAGAAAAAGCCCTCGACGAAGGCTACCTGTCGCAATCCCTTTGGGTCAGGGACAGGTTTTTAATGTCTATCATGTTAAAACAAATTATCCTTGGTGCGTCGCAATCCCTTTGGGTCAGGGACAGGTTTTTAATGTCTATAAAAACTGGGGATAACGTAACAAGAGCGGTCGCAATCCCTTTGGGTCAGGGACAGGTTTTTAATAACTTTCAAACTGAAATCTTCCGCACAACGCCAAGTCGCAATCCCTTTGGGTCAGGGACAGGTTTTTAATGGTATCGAATATGTGAATGGCTTGCCGTTACAGCAGTCGCAATCCCTTTGGGTCAGGGACAGGTTTTTAATTTTCAACCAAATTCAAATAAAAGGACTTGCCGTGTCGCAATCCCTTTGGGTCAGGGACAGGTTTTTAATGTACAGCCAAGCAGTTTAGCTAAAGTTTTGTTTGTCGCAATCCCTTTGGGTCAGGGACAGGTTTTTAATCATTGACGAAGATGAATACGACGAAGACGGTGAGTCGCAATCCCTTTGGGTCAGGGACAGGTTTTTAATGATGACGAAGGCGTTTACATTGACTTTAACACGGTCGCAATCCCTTTGGGTCAGGGACAGGTTTTTAATGCGTCGTCACCCGCGCTTACATCGTCGCCTGTCGGTCGCAATCCCTTTGGGTCAGGGACAGGTTTTTAATCCCGCAGACGTCTGCGCCAAGTACGACCGCGCCGTCGCAATCCCTTTGGGTCAGGGACAGGTTTTTAATAGTCAGGGGTGTTTTTTCTCCTTGTTTTCAATGTGTTGCAGGGGGTGTTTCCAACTTTTGTTTTTGTGAAAAAGTTGGCGCTTCGGCCGTTGTTTTTATTAGGGTTTTTCATGGGGTGTTTGGGGTGACTTTGCTTCGCTGATAGCGCGCGTATTTTATTGTATTTGGTTGGTTTTTTCTATGCTGGCACGGTTTTTTTGTTTTTTTGCGGGTGGTTTTGGAAAGGGGCTACAGGCAGTAGATGCCTTCCGGGGTTTTGGGGTGGTATTCGTAGCAGAGGCTTGCAGCGGGGAGGCGGTAGGCTCGTAGGTCGTCTTCGTTTTTGCTCATCAGGGCGAGTTCTTGCCAGAGGTGTTCGAATTGGCCGGGGCTGGCGCGGTAGAGGAAGGTGCTGTTTTGTAGCGGGATGGCTTCTTCGCAGAGGCGTTTGTGGATTTTTTGTAGGCGCTTGGGCGCTGCTATGTCGTAGGCGATAAGGTAGTCGGGCATGGTTTTTTCTTTTTTCGGGGGTTGGTGTGCCAGGGCGTGTTGTCAGTTTGTTGTGAGCTTCGTCGCTACGCGATTTTTTTCTCTCCTCCCTGGGGTCTCTTGGTAAGGGTGTTCGCCTTTTTCAAGGGGAGGGAGGGCGGTGTTTTACATACACTTCGAGCGCTCAGGTGTATGTATGTTGTTTTTTGTGCGGCTTGTTATAGGGTCAGTAGTTCTTCTTGTTCGAGGAAGGCTTCGGCACAGGCGCGGGTTTGTGGGTGGTTAAAGCAGGCTTTGCCGAGGGCGCGCAGGAGTGCCACACAGCGTGCGCGCATTTCGCCTTGCCAGTTTTTGAGGGCGTTTTCGAAGGCGGGGTAGTAGCGGGCACGGGCGGCTTTGCCCATTTGGCAGGCTTCATTTTGCATGGTGAAGTCTTCGGGGCGCAGGATGCGGTCGTGGAAGGCTTCGATGGTCCAAGCGGTGACGAGTGGGCGCATGGCTTCGATGAGGTCGCAGGCGAGGGATTCGCGGCCGTGTTCGATGCTGTGGTAGTAGCCGATGCAGGGATCCAGTCCGGTGAGGTGGATTTGTCGCACCATGGCGTAGTGCAGCAGGGTGTAGCCCAGGGAGAGGCCGACGTTGTACGGGTCGCGTGGCGGGTTGCGGTTGCGTTTTGTGAAGTGGAGGCTTTCTGGCAGGACGCAGGCGATGGCGGCAAAGGTGCTGCTCGCCGCGCTGCCTTCGATGCCGCGCAGGGTGGCGAGGTCGTTGATGGGGTTTTGTAGGCGAAGGCGGCTTTTTTCGAGTTGTTCGAGGTTTTCGTGCAGTTGGTGTCCGCCACGGTGCGGGCGGGTTTGTAATTCGCGCAAGAGGTCTTGTTCGCGCTGGATTTTTTCGGTAATCCAGCTTTGTGCCTGACGGGTGCAGAAGGTGTTGTCCTGGCTGAAGTGCGCCTGCGCGAGGCGGCGCAGGGCGTCTTTGCGGGCGCAGGGGAGGTAGATGGTCGGCTGTTGTTCGCGGCCGCTGAGGATGAGGACGCCGATGTTGTGCTCGCCGAGTTTGCCAAGGTCTGCGGCGCTTAGGGCGAGGTCGCCTTTGATGCAGATGCGGTCGATGATGTGTAGCGGCAGGGTGCTGGCGCGTTCGCCGTTTTCGTAGAAGATGAGGGTGTTGCCGGAGACGGTCATGCGGGTGTTTTGGCGGTCGATGTAGAGGGTGCTCATGGTTTTTCTCCTTTTAGATGATGAGCAGCGGCGCGTCGGCGGCGAGCGCGGTTTTGGCTTTGCCAAGCAGGCGTGTTTCGGTTTGTTCGTTGATGCGGAAGATGTGCAGGCGGTCGGTGGCGGGGTCGAGTTGTGGCGGCAGGGTGTAGAGGAGGCGGCGGTATTCGGCGGCGGTCAGCCAGCAGTGGTAGAAGGATTGTTGGCCGCCGGTGGCGTAGCCCTGGAGGGTGCGGCGTACGCGCGCCTGGGTGCGGGTGTTGGTGATGTCGTAGGCAATGAGGTAGGGGATGCGGTGCGGCATGGTTTTTTTCCACGGCTGGTTTTGGGCGCTATCTGTCCCAGAGGTGCCAGGTATCGGCACCCAAGGTGTCTTTCGCCTGCATTTTGAGGAAGGTGAGGAGGTTACTGGAATTTTCAAAATTTCCAGTCAGACAACCAGTGGTGAATTGGTGGCAGTTATTCATCACGAGGTTATAGTTACGCTTTTTGCCAACCATAGACAGGGCACGCGTTGCCACGCGCTCGCTACCAACGGCGCTATTTCCCATGCAGGAAACGTAGATGTCCTGCAATGCAAATGGGGACAGGAATTCTGCAGGAGATACGGCTTCTATTTCTCCTTTTCCATTGAGGTGCACGATACGGTTGTCACCGACATAGATGCCGGAGTGTTCCAAGAAACTTCCTGTCAGGTCGCAATAAAGTACGCTACCTTTTTTAGGCATGACTTTGGTATCGAAGTTTTTATATGCGGATTTTGTTACACCGCAAGCGATTACTGTTGCAGTAGCGGCAGCGGCATAACGCAGGATGATAGATGGTAACATGATGTTTCTCCTTTTTTATTTGATTCGTTAGGGTTTTAATTTCGGGGTAGACAGAAAAAACTGGTTATTGGTTGTGGTGGCCTGGTTGTTTTTTCTTTGTTGGTAAGATGTAGGTGTTTTTTATTTTCATCTCTGGTGATAAAATTTTGTTATTATTTATGCTTTTTCTTTGGCATAGATGCTATCTATCCCATAAATTCCAGGTATCTGCATTTAAGGTTTTTTCTGCCTGCATTTTGAGCATCCACAGGAAGTTTTTGGAATTTTCAAAATTTCCTGTCAGGCAACCCGTGGTGAATTGGTGGCAGTTATCCAGCATGAGGTTGTAACTGCGTTTTTCGCCAACTATAGACAGGGCACGATTTGCCACGTGCTCGCTACCAACGGCGCTATTTTCCATGCAGGAAACGTAGATATCCTGCAATGCAAATAAGGACAGGAATTCTGCAGGAGATACGGCTTCTATTTCTCCTTTTCCATTAAGGTGCACGATACGGTTGTCGCCGACATAGATGCCGGAGTGTTCTGCGATACCAAAGGATAAATCGCAATAAAGTACGCTACCTTTTTTAGGCATGACTTTGGTATCGAAGTTTTTATATGCAGATTTAACTGCGCCACAAGCTGAGTTGGTAGCAACAGATGCGGCAGCTACAACCATTGCGCGTGTAATTAATTTCCACATGATGTTTCTCCTTGTTATGTTTTGTTTGTATGATAGTACCTGTATTCTGAATTGCCAGTTTGGCAATTTTGTGATTGCGTCTTTGTGAGTTTATTTGATTATGTGAGAGCTGTTGGCGCGCATGATAGTGATGCTGGCTGATGCTGACCAGTATGACAATTTTGTTTATAGCTATAAAAAAGCCCGCTAAGCGGGCTGAATGATTTTTTGGGTAATGATGGTTATTTTTCTATCTGACAGAAAAGGTTCTGGTTGTAGGGGGCGCGTAACGACGCTTCCCAAACGAAACATCCGGAAAATATACATACAGGGTAGCGACTATGGTGTATGTGGCGAATTGTCAAACCAAGTGCAACGCCCTGTCAAAATGTACTTCATAAGGTGTCCTCCACTGTAAACTCTTGCGTGGGCGGTTGTTCAATTTGCGCACGCATTTCTCAAGGTATAGCAATCCTCTCTAAACCCTATGCAATCACTAATTTTTCCGGAGCCTAGCTATGCCATACCCACAAGCCATGAGAGAAAGAGCCATAGCCGCTCATCTGGAACAGGGGATGAAGAAGATCGAAGTTTGCAGAATATTCGGCATACAGCGGCGTACCTTCGACGAATGGCTGCGCGCCTATGAGAAAGAAGGCAGAACTTACGCCAAAGCCAAGTATCAGCAGGGTCATAGCCATCATGTTGAAGATATTGAAGCTTTTCGCCTGTTTCTTGAGGAGCCCCCATTTAACACGATTTACGACCTGCACCCCCTTTGAGCAGCGCTTCGGGCGTAAAATCAAATACGAAGCCCTACGCCGTTGGGTGCATCGTGCTGGATTTATGCATAAAGAAAGAGTCTGACGTATACAGAAGGCGAGCAAAAAGCACAGGTTCGCTTTACCCAGCAAATAAAAAGGCTGGGAAAGCGTATGGGCAAAGAATACTTTCTTTACATGGATGAAGCAGACATGCTGGCGGGCAAAAGGCAAAGGCGGGTTAATTTCATTGCGGCGGTGAACGGTCTAGGACACTTCATAGAGCCGCTGGTATTTGAAGGTGCGTGTACCCGGGAAATTGTAGAAAGCTGGCTGGAGGCATTGGTAGAGCAGTTGCCGCGAGATGGGAATGGATAAAGGCAACCCCATGTTTTAGTGATGGATAATGCGGCTTTTCACAAGGGGGAAGGGTGAAGGAGATTTTGCGGAGGGCGCGCTGTTTGCTGGTCTATCTGCCGCCCTATTCGCCGCAGCTTAATCCGATAGAACGATGCTGGGTGGCAGTCAAATGCAAGGTGAGACAATGGCTGGACAGGGGGATGGATTTACTACAGGCGGTAAGGCAGGCTTTTGTTGAGTATATTATTTTAGGGTGTATCGCTATAAATACAAGCATAGGAAAGCCGGGCATCGCCCGACCGTTCCTAATAAAAAAGCGCCCGCTGGGCGCTTTTCTGCAATGCTTAAAGGACTACGGCAACGCAGAAACTCACGTCCGCCTTGCCCGTCGCCGCATCGTAGTGGTGATACTGCTCAAAGCAGGGGCGGTCGTCGATTTCCAGTTGCGCGGCGATAACCGCAGACATGATTTCCTCCCAGTACACGCGGTACTGCGCCGGGTCGGTAACGCTGCGGCGGATGAGGGCGTAACTGCCGCCGGGCAGGTGCCGTTTTTCGATACCGTTGCCGGTTGCCGTGTCGTCCGGCACGGTGAGGCAGATGTCGGTGCGGCATTTGTCGGCAGGGGTGATTTCCGGGCTGTCGAGGTAGATAAAGAGGCATTCGCCGTCGGCGAGGCCGTGTGCGCCCGCCCATTGGTAGAGGCGGTTGGTCGCAGGCTCGTAGTTTTTGCCATATTCGCCGGTTACCCGGATATAGGCGACGGTGCACGGCGCGAGCGTTGTGGTTTGCATGTCAGTTGTCATGGCTTGCTCCTGTGGGTTGATGACAGGTGCAGTATCGCCATTTGCGGCGTGGGCGGCGTGTCCGTTCTTGTGCAAAAGGTATCCGATTTTGCTGTTTTGCATGGCCTGCATCCAACTTTCAAAATCGCGACAGGCGCGGATGTCTCTCGCGGTCATGCCGAAATGGGCGCGGAAGGCTTTGGCAAGCGCCTGTGAGCTGGCGTAGCCGTGCTCCAGGGCAAGTGTGGTGATGTCGGCGTTTGCGGCGAAAAAAAGCTGACGCGCGATGTTTTCCAGACGCAGTCGGCGCACGGTTGCAGCGGGCGTCTCACCGGTAACTGCCTTGTAAACCCGGTGAAAATGGTAGGGCGAGAGTGCCGCCCGTTCTGCCAGTACGGCGAGGTCGAGCGGTTCGCGGTAGTGTTGTTCGAGGTAGCGGATGACCGGGCGGAGGCGCTCGCGGTAATCAACGAACATTTAGCGAATCAGCCCGCGTTTGCCGGTGTTTTCGAGGAATTCCGCGATGCGGCGCGCCGGTTCGGATTCGCTGGCGAGAGCGTTGATTTTGTCGCGTGCCTCGTCCAAGAGCAGGTTTTCGCGGTAGAGGTGGTGATGGCAGCGCTTGATGGCGGCGATGTCGTCGGCGCTGAAGTGGTGGCGTTTCAGTCCTTCGAGGTTGATACCGGCGATGCGCGCCGGGGACTCAACCACCAGCGAATAAGGCGGCACGTTTTGTTTGACGCCGGCGCAGTAGCCGACCATGGTGTAGGCGCCAATGCGCACGAACTGGTACACCATCGCCGCGCCACCCATGACGACGTGGTCTTCGATGTGGACGTGCCCGGCGAGGATGACGTTGTTGGCGAAGGTGGTGTTGTTGCCGATGACGCAGTCGTGCGCAAGGTGGACGTAGGCCATGATCCAGTTGCCGTCGCCGAGGACGGTTTTGCCGATGTCCTGCACGGTGCCGCGGTTGAAGGTGACGAATTCGCGGATGGTGTTGTTGTCGCCGATTTCGAGGGTGGTGTCTTCGCCACCGTATTTTTTGTCCTGTGGGATGGCGCCGAGTGAGGCGAAGGGGAAGATGTGGTTGTTTTGGCCGATGCGCGTCGGCCCTTCGATGACGACGTGCGGCGCGATGGTGGTGCCGTGCCCGATTTGTACGCCTGCGCCGATGACGCTGTAAGCGCCGACGCTGACGTCGCTATCGAGTTCGGCTTTGGGGTCAATCAGGGCGGTGGGGTGGATCTGGCTCATGGCGGTCTCCTGTGTGAGTGTGTTTTTTGATGTTCTGGTGAGGGTGGTCGTGCGGTTTCGCTGTCTTGCCCGCCGTGGGGCGGCTACGGATATGGTTGAGGGCGCAGGACTCTGCGAAGGCAGGCGGCGCGCGACGATAATTTCACGCGAACGCGCCTCTACAGCGGGAGGCGCCGCCGTTTTTTAGTTGCCGCCGCGGCCGGCGGTGGTGCACATGATTTCGGCTTCGCAGACGAGGGTGCCGTCCACCCGCGCTTCGGCGGTGAATGACCAGATGCCGCGGCGCGAGCGGATGATTTTGATCTCAAGGTGCAGTTGGTCGCCGGGGACGACGGTGCGGCGGAAGCGCGCCTTGTCGATGCCGACGAAGAAGTAGATGCCGTCTTCTTCGGGTTCGTCCGAAAGGCCCAGTTCGCGCCGTCCGCTTTTTACGCCGAGGATGCCCGCTGCCTGCGCCATGGCTTCAATGACTAGCACGCCGGGCATCACCGCTTTGCCGGGGAAGTGTCCCTGGAAGAAGGGTTCGTTGGCGGTGACGTTTTTGATGGCTTTGATGTGGCTACCGATTTCGACTTCGGTGATGCGGTCGATAAGCAGGAAGGGGTAGCGGTGCGGCAGGTAACGGCGGATTTCTTCGATATCCATGGCGGTGCTGGGGTTCATGGTTTTTCCTTGGCGAGCAGTTTGAGGGTGGCAAAGAATTTTTTCCATTGGCGCGCGGGCATGGCGGGGATGCCAGAGGAGTACGCGCCGGGTTCGGTGACGGATTTGCTGATGGAGCTGTGTCCGGTGAATTGGGCGCCGTCGCAGATGGTGATGTGGCCGGTAAAGACGCAGGCACCGCCGACGACGCAGTATTTGCCGAAGGTGACGGAGCCGGCGATGACGGCCGAGCCAGCGATGACGGTATGGTCGCCGATCACGACGTTGTGGCCGATTTGGATTTGGTTGTCGAGTTTGACGCCGTTGCCGATGATGGTGTCGCGCACGGCGCCGCGGTCGATGGTGGTGCAGGCGCCGATTTCGACGTCATCGCCAATGCGCACGCCGCCCAGTTGGGCGACCGGCAGCCAGCGGCCGTTTTCGAAGTTGTTGCCGAAGCCGCGTTCGCCGATGACGGCGTTGGCGAGTATTTGCACGCGCGCGCCGGTGGTGGTGCCTGCGAGCAGGCGCGCGCCTGCGCCGATGTGGCTGTCTGCGCCGATGCGCACGCCGGGGGCGATGTAGGCGAGCGGTTCGATGCGGCAACCGTCGCCGATGTCGGCGCCCGCACCGATGACGGCACCCGCGCCGATGGCGACGTTTGTGCCAATGGTTGCGGTGGGGTCAATGTGCGCCTGTGGCGAGATGGCGGGCGGTGGCAGCTGCGGGGCGAAGCTGGCGGCGAGTTCGCGCCAGGCGCGTTTGACGTCGGCGACGATGATTTGGGTGGCGCGGCTTTCGGGGCAGGGCTCTGCGAGGAGAACGGCGGTGAGTGCGGTGTCGGCGAGGTATTTGCGGTAGTGGGGCTCGCTCAGGAAGCCGATTTCGCCGGGTTGGCCGTCTTGCAGGGTGCCGGCGCCGTGGATTGGCGCGCTGGGGTCGCCGTGGAGGGTGCCGCCGAGGCGGGCGGCGATGTCGCCTGTGGTCTGGTTCATGGTTTTTCGGCCTTGCGCTGGAGGCGGGTGATGACTTGCGGGCTGAGGTCGGCGCGTTCGCTGACGTAGAAGACGCCGATGTCGTTCAGGATGATGTCGTAGCGGGCTTCTTTGGCGAGGTTGATGATTTCGTCGCCGATCATTTTTTGCAGTTTCGCCATTTCTTCGTTGCGGCGGACGTTGATGTTGTCGCGGTAGTCGCTGTCGCGGCGGGCGACGTCGCGCCGTTTGTTGATGACTTGGCGTTCGTAGTCGTTGTAGTTGTCGCCGTGTTGCAGGGTTTCGAGTTGGCGCTCCATGCTGCGCAGTTCGCTTTGTGCTTGTAGCAGGGCGTCGCGCTCTACGCCGAATTCGCGCTCCAGGCGTTCGTTGATTTCTTCGCGCTGCGGCGCAGCGGCCATGATGCGACGGAAGTTGACGAAGCCGATGCGCAGGTCGGCGGGATCTACGGCGGCAGTCTGCGGGTCAGCGCTTTTGTCGTTGTTTTTTTCGGCGGGCGATGCGGCGGGCAGCGGGTCGCTGGTGATGGTGGTGTCGTCAAGCAGGGGCGCGGCCGGCGGCGGCTCGGGGATGGTGAGCGCGGGGTCGGCGGCGTTGTCCTGCGCGTGCAGGGCGAGGGGAAGCAGGAGTGTCAGGGCGAGGGGTTTGTGATTCATGGGGCGGGCTTCCGCGTGAGATTTGGCTGGGCTTGTTATTGGTGGGCGCTTTGCCATCGGTGGTTTGCGGGCTAACCCCACCCCAGCCCTCCCCCGCAGGGGGAGGGGGCAGTTCCGCAGGATATATTAGAAGCCCATGCCGAAGCTGAACTGGAAGGCTTCGGTGCTGTCGCCTTTCTTTTTGTTGAGCGGGACGGCGTAGCTGAGGTTGAGCGGGCCGATGGGCGACATCCATTGCAGGAAGAGGCCGGTGGAGTAGCGGAATTCGCCGGCGTCAAAGTCGCCCACTTTGTTGTACACGTTGCCGAAGTCGAGGAAGGTACCGACGCGGACGTTGTTGGATTTTTCGTCGCTTTTCCACGGCATCATGAGTTCAAGGCCGCCAGTGGTGCGGAAGTCGCCACCGCTGTTGTCGCCGTTTTGGTATCTGGGGCCAAGCGAGCCGTATTCGAAGCCGCGCAGGGTGTTGAGGCCGCCTGCGTAGTAGTGGCGGTAGAACGGCAGGTCTTCGGTTTTGCCGTAGCCGCCGCCGTAGCTGATGTCGCCGCGCAGGCCAAGCAGCAGGGTTTTGTCGCTGTTGAGCGGGAAGTAGGTGCGGTTGCGGTAGCCGAGTTTGTAGTAGGTGTCGCTGCTGCCCGGTAGGGTGACTTCGCCGCTGATGCGGTTCAGGCTGCCGGAGGTCGGCAGGTAGGTGTTGTCCTGGGTGTCTTTGCTCCAAGAGAGGGTGACGACGCCTTCGTTGTAACGGCGGCCGTTTTGGTTGAGGTAGTCGGTGATTTCGCTGGCGACGTCTTTGCCGGTGTTGATTTTGAGGTTGCGGTAGCCGCCGCCGAAGTACACGTTTTGGTATTCGGTGAGCGGGTAGCCGAAGGTGACGGTGGCGTCCATGGTGTCGGCCGCCCAGTCGGAGAGGCGCTCGCGGCGGTAGTTGGTTTTGGTGTAGTCAAAGGCGTAGTTGATGCTGACGCCATCGGCGGTGAAGTACGGGTCGGTGAAGTCAAAGCCGTAGCTTTCTTCGGAGGAGCTTTTGCCGAAGTTGATGCCCAAGCTGTTGCCGGTGCCGAGGAAGTTGTTGTCGTTGTATTTGATGTTAAAGAGGGCGCCGCTGCTCTGGCCGTAACCGATGCCGCCTTCGATGCTGCTGGTGCTGCGCTCTTTGATTTTGTATTCGAGGTCAATCTGGTCGGGCGAGCCGGGCACGGGGCGGATTTCCTGCTCCAGCGATTCGACTTGCGGCAGGCGACGCAGGCGTTCTTCGGAGCGAGCGACGTCCGAGCCGGAGAAGAGGCTGGCTTCTTGTTGGCGCAGCTCGCGGCGCAGGACGCGGTCGTAGGTTTTGTTGTTGCCGGTGAAGCCGATTTGGCGCACGTAGGTTTTGATGCCGGGGGTGACGAGGATGTCGAGGTTTACTTCGCCGCTCAGTTTGTCCACGTCCGGGACGATATTGACTTGCGCCTGGGCGTAACCTTCGTCGCCGAGGCGGACGCGCAGCGCGTCGGTGGTTTTGCGGATTTCGCTGCGGTTGTAGCGGTCGCCGGATTTGAAGGTGACGAGCGATTCGAGTTCGGATTGCGGCACGATGAGGTCACCTTTGAACTGGTGGCCTTTGACGCGGTAAACCTTGCCTTCATCGACGTTGATGGTCAGGTATATCCACTGGCGGTCGGGCGAGAGCGAGACCTGGGTGGAGGTGACTTTGAAGTCCATGAAGCCGCGATCCTGATAGAAGGATTCGAGGCGGTCGATATCGGCCTGCAATTTGTCGCGGTCATACTGGTCGGATTTGGTCAGCCAGGAATTCCAGCGCGGCGTGCTGGTGTCGAACAGACCGAGGAGCTGGCTGTCCGGGTAGATTTTGTTGCCGACGAAGTCAATGCTTTTGATACGGCTGGAGCGGCCTTCGCTGATGTTGAGGTCGATGGCGACGCGGCCGCGCGGCAGTTGTCGCACTTTCGGGTCAATCTTCACTGCATACTTGCTGCGCGCCTGATATTGTTCGGTCAGCTCCTGCACCAATTGCTGCAACATCTGCGGGTTGTATGCCTGTCCTTCGGAAATTCCGGCGGCGGCAAGCGCCTTTTGCAAATCTTCCGATTTCAGGTCGCGGTTGCCCTGGAGTTTGACTTCGGCAATGACCGGAAATTCTTCAACCTGCACCACCAGCACATTCCCCTCGCGGGCGAGGCGCACCTGCGAGAACAGGTTGGCTTTATACAGCGCATCAATCGCTTGCGCGCTGTTGTTCATATCGAAGCGGTCGCCCGGCGCTACCGGCAAATACGTGAAAACCGTACCAGCGGAAATGCGCTGCAAACCTTCAATACGGACGTCAGAAACCTGAAAAGACTCGGCCAAAGCCGAAGCTGAAAAAAACAAAGCGGCGGCATAAGGGAAAACCCGCATCATCAGCATGTTGCGCATAGAAAAAACCACGTAGGAAAGAAAAGGCGGCATAATAGCAAAGGGACGGGAAGACTGGCAACGCCGCGACCGTCCCGCCTCCCTCCATCTGAGTCCCCCATGACCCGACACCTATGGAACCTCGCCGGATTCCTCGCCTTCCTCTTGGGCCTGATTGGCCTGCTGCTGCCCATCATGCCGACTGTGCCGTTTCTTATCGTCGCCGCTTGGTGCTGGGCGAAAGGCAGTCCGCGTTTCCACCGCTGGCTCACCGAACACCAGCATTTCGGCCCCGCCATTGCCGCCTGGAACGAACGCCGCGCTGTGCCACGCAGCGGCAAAATCGCTGCCAGCCTGATGCTTGCCGTCTCCGTCAGCATCACCCTCTACTTCCTTGGCGACCGCTATTTCGCCTTTATCCTGCCACTTGTCCTCCTCATTCTTGCGGTGATGATCTGGGTCTGGAGACTGCCCGATGCTTGAAACCCGCTACCGCTTCCCGCCTGCCGACCGTGCCGACGAAGACGGCCTTGTCGCGCAAAGCGACCACATTGACGCCGAAATGGCCTTCACCGCGCACAGTCAGGGCATCTTCCCGTGGTACAACCCCGGCGACCCCATCCTCTGGTGGAGTCCCGACCCGCGCGCCATCATCCCCACCGCCGCCATCCACACCAGCCGCAGCCTGCGCAAACACATGCGCCGGATGACCTACCGCCTGACGCTGGACACCGCCTTTACCGCCACCATTGACCACTGCGCCAGCAGCCACGGCGCCACCTGGATAACCCCCGTCATGCGCGCAACCTACCTCACCCTGCACGAACAAGGGCGCGCGCACAGCTGCGAACTGTGGCAAGACGACGAACTCGTTGGCGGTCTCTATGGCGTCGCGCTGGAGCGCATCTTCTGCGGCGAATCCATGTACAGCCTGCGGCCGTCGGCCTCAAAAATCGTCCTCGTCCAGCTCTGCGCCTGGCTTGCCGCGCACGGCATTGACACCCTGGACACCCAATTTCTCACCCCGCACCTTATCAGCATGGGCGCCATTGCCATTCCGCGCCGCGACTACCTCGCCCGCCTCACGGACAACCCGGACAAGCACCGCGGCCGCTGGCAGATATAATGCCCATGCTTCCTCACCCCGGGGTGGGAGCAAGCGTTTCATCGGCGATGCCCCTTACCCCATCGCAAACCAACCATCACAAACCCAACCAACCGGAGAACCCGCATGGCCAAAATCCTCTGCTTCTGCGCCAGCAACAGCCAAAAATCCATCAACCACGATCTGCTCGTCGCAGCCTGCGAGCTGGTCGAAGGCCACGAAAAAACCTACAGCGCTCTGCGCGACATCGACCTGCCGCTCTACTCGCTGGATATCGAAGCCGAAGAAGGCTACCCCGAAGAAATTCAGGCCTTTTACGAACTGATTGAGGCGCACGATGCCGTCATCATCGCCTGCCCCGAGCACAACGGCGCGACGCCCGCTGCCTGCAAGAACCTCATCGACTGGGGCAGCCGCTATGCCAACAGCCAAAGCCACAAACTCTTTGCCGACAAGCCCGTACTGCTGCTTTCCACCTCGCCGGGTGAAAAAGGCGGCGCAAGCAACCTCGCCCTGCTGAACAAACTGCTTGGCTACCAGGGCGCGAACATCGTCGGCCAATACAGCCGCGGCAGCTACGGCCAGCACTTCACCGACGGCAAGGCTGACGCGGAAACGCAAACCGCATTACACGAAGCATTAAAGCCACTGTTGGCGCAACTCTAAAGCGGCAGAAAACCGCCTGCGCGCGCGAGATTGGAATTCCTGCGCGAAACTGTCTGAAAGAAACCCCGCGCCAGCGGGGTTTCGTTATTTCGCGCTTTGTAGTCTGCGTGGGTTGGGTTAGGCGAAGTCGTAACCCAACCTACGGTTTCGGGTTTTGTAGTTGTTGTTTCCAGCGGTAGATGAGTTCGTGGGCGGCGCGCGGGGTGAGTTCGTCCGGGTTGGTCAGCGCCAGTTCTTCCGCGAGCGCTTGTAGTTTGGGGTCAGGGGCGGCGGGGGCGGGTGCGGTGAGTGGCAGCAGTTCGTTTTGTTTGAGGCGCGGGCTGCCGTGGTCGCGGCGGGTTTCCAGTTGGCGGAGTTTGGCGGTGGCGGCGTGGATGGTATCCACCGGCACGCCCGCGAGCCGCGCCACTTGCAGGCCGTAGCTTTTGCTCGCCGCCCCTTCTTCGACGTGGTGCATGAAGATGATGTTGTCGTGGTGTTCGACGGCGGCGAGGTGGATGTTTTTGATGTTTTTGTGGGTTTCCGCCAGTTCGGTCAGCTCGAAGTAGTGGGTGGCGAACAGGGTCAGCGCGTGGTTCTGGCTGGCAAGGCGTTCGGCGGCGGCCCAGGCGAGCGAGAGGCCGTCGTAGGTGCCGGTGCCGCGTCCGACTTCGTCCATGATGACCAGGCTGTGCGCGTCGGCGTTGTTGAGGATGTTGGCGGTTTCGGTCATCTCGACCATGAAGGTGGAGCGGCCGCCGGCGAGGTCGTCGCTCGCGCCGATGCGGGTGTAGATGCGGCGCAGGTCGCCGATGCGCGCGCTTTTCGCCGGGACGTAGCTGCCCGCGCAGGCGAGGATGAGGATGAGCGCCGCCTGGCGCATGTAGGTGCTTTTGCCGCCCATGTTGGGGCCGGTGATGATGTGCAGTTGGCGGCGTTTGTTGAGGTCGAGGTCGTTGGCGATGAAGGGTTCGCTCAGGTGTTGTTCGACCACGGGGTGGCGGCCTTGTTCGATGTGTAATAGCGGCTCTGCGTGCAGGCTGGGGCGCTGGTAGTGGTTTTTTTCGGCGAGGTGGGCGTAAGCAGCGAGGGTGTCGGTTTCGGCGAGGGCGCGCGCGCAGCGGTAGAGGGCGTCGCGGTGTTGGTCGAGCGCGGCAAGGAGGGCTTCGTAGTGTTGTTTTTCCAGCGCGAGTGCCTGGTCGCGTGCGCCCAGTACTTGGTCTTCGAGGGTTTTGAGTTCTTCTGTGATGTAGCGTTCGCTGTTTTTCAGGGTTTGGCGGCGTATCCAGTGCAGCGGGGCGAGGTCGCTTTGGCTGCGCGGGATTTCGATGTAGTAGCCGTGGATGTTGTTGTAGCCCATTTTCAGGTTGTTGAGGCCGCTTTTTTGTTTTTCGGCGGCTTCTAGCTGGGCGAGGATGCTGTGGCTGTCGTGTGCGAGTTGGTTCAGGCGGTCGAGTTCGGCGTCGTAGCCGGGGGCGATGATGCCGCCGTCTTTGGTAATAAGCGGCGGGCTTTCGACCAGCGCGCGCGTCAGGTGTTCGGCGACGGGGGCAAGCGCCAAGAGCGCCGGGTGGTGCGCGGCGAGCAGGGCGGAGGTTTGCGCGGCGGGGGCGAGGTGGGCGGCGATGTCCGGGCAGCGGTTTAGGGTGTCGCGCAGTTGTGCCAGTTCGCGCGGGCGGGCGCTGCCGAGGGCGATGCGGGTGGTGATGCGTTCGATGTCGGCGCTGTGGCGCAGGCTGTCGCGCAGGGCGTCGCGCTCATTGCTTGCCAGCAGGGCGGCGACGGCATCGTGGCGGGCGGCAATGGCTGTGTGGTCGCGTAAGGGGCGGTTGATCCAGCGTTTGAGGTTACGGCTGCCCGCCGGGGTTTGGCAGTGGTTGATGCTGCCGATGAGGCTGCGTTTGGCGTCGCCGCCGAGGGTGTATTCGAGTTCGAGGTTGCGGCGGCTGGCGGCGTCGATGGTGAGGCTGTCGTCGCGGTTTTCGCGCTGCGGCGGGGCGAGCGGCGGCAGGGTTTGTTTGTGGGTGTCGTAGAGGTATTGCAGCAGGCAGCCGGCGGGGCGGATGGCGGGGTCGTCGTCTGCGATGCCGTAGCCGTTCAGGGTTTTGGTCTGGTAGTGCTGGAGGAGGAGGTTCAGGGCGCTGTCGGCGTCAAAGTACCAGTCCGGCTGGCGGCGCGGGCGTTTGTTGGCGCCGAGGTCGGGCAGGCGGGCGCTGTCCGGGATGAGGATTTCTGCCGGGCGCAGGCGCTCGATTTCGCTTTTGAGTGCGTCCAGTGTCAGGGTTTCGCTGAGGTGGTAGCGCGCGCTGCTGATGTCCGCCCAGGCGAGGTGGTAGTGTTCGCCGGTCGGGGTGAGGCAGAGGAGAATGTTGTCACTGGCTTCGTCCAACAAGGCTTCGTCGGTGAGGGTGCCGGGGGTGATGATGCGGGTGACGGCGCGCTCGACCGGCCCTTTGGCAAGCGCCGGGTCGCCGATTTGTTCGCAGATGACGGCGGTCTGGCCTTGTTTGACGAGTTTGGCGATGTAGTTGTCGATGGCATGCACCGGCACGCCCGCCATCGGGATGGGTTTGCCCGCGCTTTGGCCGCGGGTGGTGACGCTGATGCCGAGGAGTTCGCCGCCGCGCCGCGCGTCGTCAAAAAAGAGTTCGTAGAAGTCGCCCATGCGGTAGAAGACGAGGGTGTCCGGGTAGTCTTTTTTGATGCCGAGGTATTGTTGCATCATCGGCGTGTGCGCGGCGTGTTCCATGGTGTGTGAGGGTTGTGATGAGAGGGGAGGGCAGGGGGTCAGTTATCAAATCCTTCTTGTATCGCGCCGCCGTAGCCGTGCGCGAGGTCGTTGAAGCGCAGGTACTGTCCCTGAAAGCTCAGTTTGACTGTGCCAATCGGGCCGTTACGCTGTTTGCCGATGACGATTTCGGCGATGCCTTTTTCCGGCGAGTCGGGGTTATAGACTTCGTCGCGATAGACGAACATGATGACGTCCGCGTCCTGCTCAATCGCGCCGGATTCGCGGATGTCGGACATGATCGGCCGCTTGTTCGGGCGGTTTTCCACTTGGCGCGAGAGCTGCGACAGGGCTATCACCGGTACTTCCATTTCTTTGGCGAGCAGTTTGAGCGCGCGCGAGATTTCGCCGACCAGCGCGGCGCGGTTGTCGTTTTTGCTGTCCGGCAGTTGCATCAGTTGCAGGTAATCCACCAGCACCAGCCCCAGCTCGCCCACGTCGCTTTTCAGCCGGCGCACGCGGGCGCGCAGGTCAGTGGCGGTGAGGTTGGAGCCGTCGTCGATGTAAATCGGCGCGGTTTGCAGTTGGCTGACGGCGATGGTGAGTTTGCGCCGTTCGTTTTCGCCCTTGATTTCGCCCTTGCGCAGTTCGGACTGGTCGATGCTGCCGAGCGAGGACATCATCCGCAGTACCAGCGCGCGCGCGGGCATTTCCAGCGAGAAGATGGCGACCGGCAGTTTGGCGCCGATGGCGACGGCTTCGGCGATGTTCATCGCGAAGGTGGTTTTGCCCATCGAGGGGCGGCCGGCGATGATGATGAGGTCGCCCGCCTGCAAGCCGGCGGTCATTTTGTCCAGGTCTTTGAATCCGGTGGGGATGCCGATGACGTCGCTGCCGCGCCGCCCGATTTCCTGGATGTAGGCGACGGTGTCGGCCAGCACGGTTTTCATCTGGTGGAAGCCGTCGCGCGTGTTTTTCTGGTACTGGTTTTTGATGTCAAAGACGCGCTGTTCGGCGCTGTCCAGCAGTTGCGCCGCGCTGCGTCCTTCCGGGAAATAGACGCTCTGCGCGATGTCGCCGCTGCTTTTCAGGAGCGCACGCAACACCGATGCCTCGCGCACGATGTCGGCGTAGGCGACGACGTTCTGCGCCGTGCCGAAGGCATCGGCGAGACTGGCGAGGTAGGCGGTGCCGCCGGTGTTTTCCAGCTCGCCGCGCTCGCGCAGCGCATCGGCGACGGTCACGATGTCCAGCGGCTGGCTGCGTGCCGATACCGCCTCCATCGCCTGAAAAATCAGTTGGTGCGCGCGGCTGTAAAAATCCACCGCTTCCACCCGTCCGGCGACGCGGTCCCACATCTCGCCATCAAGCAGCACGCCCGCCAGCACCGCCTGTTCGGCGTCCTGCGACTGCGGTGGTTGGCGCAGGCGTTCTTCTTGTTGTTCGAAATCGGCCATCAGGCTTCTCCGCGTCGGGTTTTTTCGGCAGCGACGAGGCGGGCGCGGGTGTCGTTAATCCAGGTTTCGGCGATGGCGTTGAGTTCCGCCGGGGTTTTGCCGTGGGGGTCGATGGGCTCGCCGACGACGACGTGCACGGTGCCAGGGTGCATCAGGCCGCGTTTCGGCCAGAATTGTCCAGCATTGTGCGCGACCGGCACGGCGGGTACGCCCAGCGCCGCGGCGAGCCGCGCCGCCCCCGCCTTAAACGGCAAGGGCGCGTCAAACGGCGCACGCGTTCCCTCTGGGAACAAAATCACCGAATAGCCCGCGCCAATGCGTTGCCGCCCTTCCTCAATCACCTTCTGCATCGCCTGCCGCTTGTTCTTGCGGTTGATGGGAATCGGGTGCAGCACCGCCAGCGCCCAGCCGAAAAACGGCAGCCACATCAGCTCGCGCTTCAGCACCCACACCTGGCGCATTTTGAGCTTCGGCAAAAACGCCGTCTCCCAGGTGGACTGGTGATTGACCATTAACACGCAGGCGCCGGGCGGCATCTTCTCCAACCCGTGAATCTGCCACTTGATGCCGCAAATAAGCCGCGCCAGCCAAATCGTGCTATAGCCCCAGCCGAAAGCGAGGCGCAGCCGCAGCGGAAACGGCAGAACAATCAGGCAGACAATAAAAACCGTCCACAGAACCGTCACCGGCACAAACAAAATCTTGAAAATCCAGGTACGCAAAACCAGCATCACGCCGCCTCCTTCAACCAACAATCCACCGCCGACTCCACATTGGCATACACCGCGACATCATCCAGCTTGCCGCGCCACTTATGCGCCACCGCGCGCCCGTTGCCCGTTTTCACCAACACCGGCACCGCCCCGGCGGCGCGCGCCGCCTCAATATCGGCGAGACTGTCGCCGACAAACGGCACGCCAGTGAGCGCCACGCCAAAATGCGCCGCCTGATCGAGCAACATCCCCGGATTGGGCTTGCGCCACGGATGCGCCGCATCGGCGCTGGCGCAGAAAACAATGCGGGCAATATCGCCGCCGAACTCGCGCACGACCAAAAGCAGCCGCGCATGAACCTGCGCCAGCATCGCCTCGTCCAGCGCGCCACGGGCAATCGCGCCCTGATTGGTGCAAACGCCGACGCGGAATCCGGCACGGGTCAGCCGCGCAATACCGCGCAGGGCATTGGAAAGCAGGCGCAACTCCTCCGGGCGGCGCACCAGCGCGTTTTCATTCAACACGCCATCGCGGTCAAACAGCACCAACTTCTTGGAAAAATCAAACATTTACAACGAAATTCCGTCAGTAAAAACAGGCGCGAAGTGTAGCACAAGCGGCTCGCCGTACCGCGAAAGTCTTGGCAAAGCGTGATAGGCTGGCGACTCTCTCGCATAAAAAGGAAAACCGTATGAACGCCCTGCTTGGTCTCACCGCACCGCGCCGCCTCAGCGCCGTCCGTCCGCAAGGCACCGCACCCGAACTGAAATTCGCCGCCGCCTGCTTTGTCAGCTTGCTGCTGTTATTGTTGATTTGGCTGGGGCGTAGCGGTGCGGTTGGCAAAATCCTGATGAGTATCGCATTACTCGCCATCGTCGCCTTTTTGTACCGGCTTTTTGCCAAGCCCAAACTTGACCCCGTTTACGGCAAAATTTTGCGCGCCCGCATTTCGGAAGCGGTGTGGAAAGACCGGATGCTGCGCGACTTTACCTTGAGCGACAAGCAGAAAGCCGCGCTCGATGAAGCGCTGCGCGATTGGCTCATCATCCGCCGCCAATGCGATGCACCAGTCGCGCAACCTTCGCCGTATGTCGAGCAACTATGGCTGGCGCTGCACAATCAACCCGGCTGGTTGCAAGCGGTTGGCGAGCGTCCGGCGCCGTCCACCAGTCTCTGTACCAGCCGCAACGGCATGCTCATCTGGGCATATGCCTGCACGCTGCAGGGCGTAGAGCCGGGCAAGCCTGCTTTTTTGCCGCGCTTGTGGTGCGTGGATCTCTTGCTGGATAAAGGGGAATTTGCCGAAGCCGCCGCGCAGGCGAAATTGCAACATTGGGCGGCGGCGTACCAAGAAGCGCAGACGCGGCGTTATTGAAGCGCGGTTTTAGGCGCTGGCGGCGAGCGTTTCTTGCATGGACGCAAAGTGGCGTTGCAGCGCTGTCTCATTAAAGCCCGCACCATAGGCGAGGAAGGGCGGATTGATGCTGTCGCCCTTGCCATATTGGGCCAGGTGGTTGCCCAGCAGACGCAGGCCGCCGCCCGCTTCATGCAGCAGGATGTCGCCGGCGGCGATGTCCCATTGGCTGGTGGTGGGCGAGAGTTTGGGATAGAGGTCGGCGTCGCCTTCGGCAATGGCGCAGAATTTGAGCGCGCTGCCACGGCAGACGTGCTGATAGTCGCCAAAATTGCGGGTGAGGTAATCGCGCATGCGTTTGCCGAGATGGGCGCGTGCGGTGATGATGGTGAGCGGCGATGGCGCGGTGCGGCAATGCAGGCGGCGGGTATTGCCAGCCGCGTCGGTTTTGTACGCGCCCTGACCGCGCAAGGCGAACCAGTAGTCGCCGCTGATGGGCGCGTAAATAAAGCCAAGCGTCGGGCGGTGTTGCTGGATGCGGGCGATGACGATGCAGAATTGCCCGGTGTTTTCGATGAATTCGCGCGTGCCGTCGATGGGGTCAATCAGCCAGTAGTCGTCCGGCGGATTTTGGTGGACGGCAGCATCGGATTCTTCGCTCAGGCAGGGGAGGTCAATGACGCGCGGCAATTCGCGGATAAGGATGTCGTGCGCGGCGAGGTCGGCCGCGGTGAGCGGGGTGTGGTTGCTTTTTTGCTGAATGCGGTAGCTGTCAGGCCGCTGGTAGAACGACAAAATCGCTGCCCCGGTTTTTTGTCCGAGAGCAGCGATTTGTTTGACAAGGTGCTGCGCGTCAGCGCCCAAAAGGTGCCGGTCAGGCACTTTTTTTGGTATCGAGTTTTTCGGTAATACGCGCTGCTTTGCCTTCGAGGCCGCGCAGGTAGTAGAGTTTGGCGCGACGTACGTCACCACGGCGTTTGACGGTGATGGAATCCACGAGCGGGCTGTGGGTTTGGAAAACGCGCTCAACGCCTTCGCCGTGAGAGATTTTGCGCACGGTGAAGGAGGAACCAATGCCGCGGTTGCGCTTGGCAATGCACACGCCTTCAAACGCCTGCAGACGTTCGCGGTTGCCTTCGCGGACTTTGACTTGTACGACCAAGGTGTCGCCAGGATTGAAGTTCGGCAGGTTCTGTTTGAATTGTTCCTGTTCCAGGGTGTCAATGATGTTGCTCATGACGGCTCTCCAAGATGCTGTTCGGTTAGAAATTCGTTAAGTAGTTTTTGCTGCGCGTCGCTGAGCTCAAGTTGGTTGAGGATGTCGGGACGATGCAAAAAAGTTCTGCCCAACGCTTGTTTCAGGCGCCATCTGGCGATGAGCGCGTGATTGCCGCTGAGCAGAATTTCAGGGGCGCGAATTTTAGCAGTATTTTCCGGGCGTGTATAGTGCGGATGGTCCAGCAATTTGTGGTGAAAGGAGTCTTCCGCAGCGGAGGCGGCATCGCCCAAAACGCCGGGAATGAGGCGCAACACAGCATCAATAATGATTGCAGCGGCGATTTCACCGCCGGAGAGGACGAAGTCGCCGATGGAGATTTCGGCGTCAATGTGTTCGTCGATGAAGCGCTGGTCAAGGCCTTCGTAGCGCCCGCACCACAGGGCGATGCGCGGTTTGCGCGCAAGCTCGGCGGCGAGTTCGTGGTTGAAGGTCGTGCCTTGCGGGCTGAGGTAGATGTGCAGCGGTTTGTCGCCGTCAGCATTGATGGCGGCAGCGGTACGCGCCAATGGTTCGTATTGCATCACCATGCCGGGGCCACCGCCAAAGGGACGGTCATCGACACGCTGGTGGCGGTCGTCGCTGTAGCTGCGGGGATTCCAGTAATGCAGGCTGGCGGGCGCATCGTTTTTGGCAAGCGCACGTCCAACGACGCCTTGGTCGAACCAGTGGCGCACAAGCTCGGGGAAGATGGTGATGATGTCGATGCGCACGTTTTATTCGCGGTCGTCGGCGCCGACCTGCGACCATTCGGTTTCCCAATCCACGCGCATCAGACCGTTTGCGAGGTCAATTGCCTCAACGTAGCGCGGGCGGACGAAGGGAATGAGGATTTCGGCTTTGCTGTTGTCGGCCTTGACGACAAGGATGTCATTCGCGCCAGTTTCAAAGAGTTCGCTGACTCGGCCAAGGGTGATGCCTTGCCGGTTCTCGACACGCAGCCCGATGAGGTCAGCCCAGTAGTATTCGCCGTCTTGTGGCGCGGGCAGTTGGTCACGGCTGATGTAGAGGGTGTAGCCGCCAAGCGCCAGCGCCTGGTCGCGGTCGTTGATGCCAGTGAAAGCAGCGACCAGTCCTTTGCCGGAGGTTTGCCCGCGCAGGAGTTGCAGGGCAATGTCCGGGCGACCGTTTTGCCGGGCAATAAATTGACGGTACTGAAAAAGCGATTCGCGGGGGCGACAGTCCGAATGGACTTTCACCTGCCCGCGAATACCGTGTACGCCAACGATGCGGCCGACGATGATGTCAGCGCTGTCGTGCGACACGTATCAAGCCTGTTGCTGGTATTGTTTGACCAGACTTTTGACGCGATCGCTGGCTTGTCCACCAACGCCGACCCAGTAGTTGTAACGGTCAAGCTCGATGCGCAGGGTTTCTTCCTGGCCTTTGGCGATGGGGTTGAAAAAGCCGAGGCGTTCGATGAAGCGTCCGTCACGGGCGTTGCGGCTGTTGGTGGCAACGATATGATAAAAAGGACGTTTTTTTGAACCGCCACGGGCGAGTCGAATGGCTAACATGTATGTTCCTCTCAAATAGGGGTGTGAAAAGACGGCATATTGTACGGATTTGACGCTAAAAGGGAAGCGGAAATGTCGCACCGGCAAATTGCGGGCAAGAAAAAAGCACCTTGCGGTGCTTTTTTCGGAATACGTTCGGCTGTTGCTTACTTGTATTGTTTGCCGCGGAAAGAGCGATTGATTTTTTCGCTGTTTTCTTGAGCTTGTTGACGAGCCAACATAGCGTTTTCGTTAGCTTGCATCGCGATAGATTTGACTTCAGCGATGTCAGCGCGCAGAGCGGCGATTTCAGAGTTTTCGTCCACTTTCGGCTGGCTGGCGCAACCGGCAGCGATCAGAGCGATAGCAGCCATGGAAGCAATTTTCAAAGATTTCATATGAACTCCTAAAGTTGTTAGCGTCAAAAATGACAGGCGCTAATATACACAAACTTTAACTTTGCGTACAAACCTTAGTAGTTAAATTTTTCTTAACGCTCGCATGCACCAGCTCGCCGACGTCGCCACCCAGCCGGGCGGTTTCGCGGATAAGGCTCGAAGATACAAATGAATAGTGGTCAGCGGTAATCAGGAAAACGGTTTCTGCCTGCGGCAGCAGATGACGGTTCATGCCGGAAAGCTGGTGTTCGTATTCGTAATCGGCGACGCTGCGGATGCCACGCACGATAATCGTCGCGGCGTACTGGCGGCAGGCCTCGACCAATAGTCCCTCAAACGCGACCGGGCGAATGTCGCAACCGTTGTGGATGTCCGCGCAGACGGTGCACACCATCGCCAGCCGCTCTTCAATATTAAAGAGTGTTTGTTTGTGATGGGCGCGGGCGACGGCGACGTAAAGGCGGTCGCAGAGCGCCCCGGCGCGGCGGATGATGTCTTCATGACCGCGCGTGATGGGGTCAAACGTACCGGGATAGATGGCGATGCGCGTCATGCGGCGGCCTCGTCGGCATAGTTGCGGTGCAGCAGGCCAAAAAAGACGCGCCCCGCCCGTCCCTGCCGATGCCAGACCCAGCCCGGCGGTAGCGCCAGTTCTTCCAGCGGGAATGGCATTTCCACGTACACCTTGCCGTGCGTTTTCAGCCATTTGTCATTGACGAAATGGCTGACCGCTTGCGCGTGCAAATCGGCGGCGAAAGGTGGGTCGAGAAAAATCAGGTCATAACGCGCGGCAGACGGCTGCAAGCGGAACACATCGCCTGCCTGCACCCGCGCATGCGGCTCTTTCCACGCGGCGAGCAAATCGCGCAGGCGGGCGACGCTATCGGCATCGTTGTCGGAAAAAAGCACGCTTGCTGCGCCGCGCGATAGTGCTTCCAGGCCGAGCGCGCCGCTGCCTGCGAACGCATCCAGCACGTGCGCCCCGGCAATTTCCCATTGCAACCAGTTAAATAGCGTCTCGCGCACGCGGTCGGGACTGGGTCGCAGTCCCTCGCGGTCTGGAATCATGATGCGTCGCCCGCGGTGTTTGCCGCCGATAATGCGGATTTTGTGCGCAGCGGTGGGGAGGGCGGCTTTTACCATGGCTTTTTCTCCTGAAGTAATACGAAGCGGGCGGCAGGCGGTTTTTCTCTTGTGGTTTTGGCGGTTACGCCCGTAGAAAAGGTTTTTTGCATAACATTCACCATGAGGAAAAACTGCGGCGTAGCTTATCACGGGGCAGCAGGGCAGACGCCAAGCGTATAAAAACCGGCGCACCGGGATGCGCCACTTTTTACGCGGTCAAGGCCTGTCTGTATGGCATATAAATGGGATGGCGATATCATAAGCGCTTTTTCACCCGGAATTCCCATGGAAACCATCGCCATTCGCGGCGCGCGCACCCACAACCTGAAAAACATCGACCTCGACCTGCCGCGCGACCGCATGATCGTCATCACCGGCCTCTCCGGCAGCGGCAAATCCTCGCTCGCCTTCGATACCATCTACGCCGAGGGACAGCGGCGCTACGTCGAATCGCTCTCCGCCTACGCGCGCCAGTTCCTTTCCATCATGGACAAGCCGGACGTGGACCACATCGAAGGCCTTTCGCCGGCGATTTCTATCGAGCAGAAATCCACCTCGCACAACCCGCGCTCCACCGTCGGCACCATTACCGAAATCCACGACTATCTGCGCCTCCTGTTCGCGCGCGTTGGCATTCCGCGCTGCCCCGACCACGGCATCGAGCTGAACGCGCAGACCGTCAGCCAGATGGTGGATAACATCCTGGCGTTTGCGGAAGGCAGCAAATGGATGCTGGTCGCGCCGCTGGTGCAGGGGCGCAAGGGCGAGCACACGAAACTCTTGCAAGACATGCAACAGCAGGGCTTCGTCCGCGCGCGCATCGACGGCGACATTTACGAGCTGGACGCCCTGCCCGCCATTGACGGCCGCCGCAAACACGACATCGGCATCGTCGTCGATCGCTTCGCCATCCGCGAGGGCATCGCGCAGCGCCTCGCCGAATCGCTGGAAACCGCGCTGGCACTTGCCGACGGCATCGTGCAACTGGTGGCGATGGATGGTGATGCCACCCACACCTTCTCCGCCAAATACGCCTGCCCGGTCTGCGGCTACGCCCTGAGCGAGCTGGAGCCGCGCCTCTTTTCCTTTAACAACCCGCACGGCGCCTGCCCCGAATGCGACGGCCTCGGCGTCAATACCTTCATCGACCCGCGCCGCGTCGTCATGCACCCCTACCTCTCCATCGCCGCCGGCGCAGTGCGCGGCTGGGACAGGCGCACGCCCTACTTCTACCCGCAAATGCAGGCACTCGCCGCGCACTACGACTTCGACCTCGAAACCACCCCCTTTGAAGACCTGCCCGAACACATCCAGCAGGTCATCCTCTACGGCAGCGGCACGCAGAAAATCCCGCTGCCAACCATCGGCGCAGGCGGCGCGGTGCGCTATCGGGACGCGACCTACGAAGGCATAATCAACACCATGAACCGCCGCTACCTGGAGACCGACAAGGCGCGGGTACGCGACGAAATCAGCCAATTTCTGAACAGCCGCGAATGCCCCTCCTGCCACGGCACACGCCTGAACCGCGCCGCGCGCCACGTCTACATCGAAGACACCACCCTGCCGGACATCAACCGCTGGTCAGTCGCCGACGCCGCCGCCTGGGCGAACCGCCTCGACCTGCCCGGCGCGCGCGGCGAAATCGCGGCGAAAATCCTCAAAGAAATCCGCGAGCGCCTCGGCTTTCTGGTGAACGTCGGGCTTAATTACCTGACCCTCGCGCGCAGCGCCGAAACCCTCTCCGGCGGCGAAGCGCAGCGCATCCGCTTGGCCTCACAAATCGGCGCGGGACTGGTCGGCGTGATGTACGTCCTCGACGAACCCTCCATCGGCCTGCACCAGCGCGACAACGCTCGCCTCCTGGACAGCCTCTTGCGCCTGCGCGACCTCGGCAACACCATCATCGTCGTTGAGCACGACGAAGACGCCATCCGCGCCGCCGACTACGTCGTTGATATCGGCCCCGGCGCGGGCATCCACGGCGGGCGCATCATCGCGCAAGGCACGCCCGCCGAAATCGAAGCGCACCCCGAATCCCTCACCGGCAAATACCTCTCCGGCCGCGAAACCATCGCCGTCCCCGCAAAACGCACGCCGCGCGACCTCAAGCGACAAATCAACCTCATCGGCGCCAGCAGCCACAACCTGAAAAACCTCACCCTGAACATCCCCGTCGGCCTCTTCACCTGCATCACAGGCGTCTCCGGCAGCGGCAAATCCACGCTGATTAACGAAACCCTGGCCAAAGCCGCCGCCAAACACATCAACCGCGCCGGCGACGACCCCGCCGCCTACGAACGCATCGAAGGACTGGATCACTTCGACAAAGTCATCAACATCGACCAATCGCCCATCGGCCGCACACCGCGCTCCAACCCCGCCACCTACACCGGCATCTTCACCGCCATCCGTGAACTCTTCGCCGGCACCCAAGAAGCACGCGCGCGCGGCTACACGCCGGGGCGGTTCTCCTTTAACGTCAAAGGCGGACGGTGCGAAGCCTGCCAGGGCGACGGCGTCATCAAAGTCGAAATGCACTTCCTGCCGGACATCTTCGTCGCCTGCGACATCTGCCACGGCAAACGCTACAACCGCGAAACCCTCGGCATCACCTACAAAGGCAAAACCATCCACGAAGTCCTCGAAATGGACATCGAAGAAGCGCACCAATTCTTCGACGCCATCCCGGCACTACAACGCAAACTGCAAACCCTGCTCGACGTCGGCCTCTCCTACATCCGCCTCGGACAAAACGCCGTAACCCTCTCCGGTGGCGAAGCGCAGCGGGTGAAACTCGCGCGCGAACTCTCCAAACGCGACACCGGCCGCACCCTCTACATATTGGACGAGCCGACCACCGGCCTGCACTTCCACGACGTGCGCCAATTGCTGGACGTCCTGCACCGCCTGCGCGACGGCGGCAACACCATCGTCGTCATCGAACACAACCTGGACGTCATCAAAACCGCCGACTGGATCGTCGATTTGGGGCCGGAAGGTGGCAGCGGCGGCGGCGAAATCATCGCCAGCGGCACACCGGAACAAGTCGCCGAAAACCCGGCGAGCTACACCGGGCAGTTTCTAAAACCGCTGCTGAAGGCATAACGCGCGTTCAGCTTAGAGCCTGTTCGAAATCGCGGAGAAGCTACTTTTTTAGTGTCCTGTGTAGTGGCCAAAGCGAGGTAAACCGCCGATATGCTCCCTCTCCCTGTGGGAGAGGGCTGGGGTGAGGGCAGCAAATATGAAAAACCAGAATTTCAGTTCATAAACAATATCACTCACCCTCTCCCCAACCCTCCCCCGCTTCGCAGAGGAGGGAAATTTAAATAACAAGCAGCCCGCGTGTTCATTTGGGGAAATGGCCCATTATTCCTGTGGTTTTCTGTGGAGATGTATCCGAATTTTGACGCGAGAGCCGTGCAAAACGCTCCAATGAACACAGAAAACCACAATCGTTGCGCGCAGAAATCGCAAAATATTTCGCGCCACATCTCATAACACGATGAAAATACAGCGCTAAAACCATCATCACGTGCAGCGGTAAAAAATGTGGATTTTCTGGTGTTACCGCTGTGCAATCTGTACTACAATGCGCGTGGATGATTATTAACGAATTAGCCGCTTTGTCGCTTTTCCTTGGCAAATCAAGCGGAAATCCCTTAGTGATTGTCACAGACTGACGCGGAAACCCCGCCTGCCGTGCGGCGGCTGTCCGGATAAGGCAATGCACCCGCCCGCGTCTTCTGAATTAATTGATTATCCTAAAAATTTGGAGTTCTTCATGTCTGCGCAATTTCTCATACAGTTCGCCATCGTGCTGCTGTGTATTTTGTTGGGCGCCCGCGTCGGTGGCATCGGTCTCGGTGTTTTCGGCGGTTTGGGTCTCGCCATTCTGACCTTTGGTTTTGGCTTGCAGCCGACCAGCCCGCCGATCGACGTCATGCTGATGATCATGGCGGTCGTTTCTGCGGCGGCAGCGATGGAGGCCTCCGGCGGTCTCGACCTGATGATCCGCGTCGCCACCCGCATCCTGCGCAAGAACCCGAAGTACATCACCTTCATGGCGCCTGCCGTGACGTATATCTTCACCATCTTCGCTGGTACCGGTCACGTTGCCTATTCCGTGCTGCCCGTCATCGCAGAAGTCTCCCGCCGCAGCGGCATACGCCCGGAACGCCCGCTTTCCATGGCAGTCATCGCCTCGCAGTTCTCCATCGTTGCCAGCCCGATTGCGGCAGCGGTCACGTCTGCGGCGAGCTATCTCACGCCGTACCACATCAGCATCCCGCAAATCCTGATGGTGACGATTCCTTCCACTACGCTCGGCATCGCCATCGCCTGTGTCTTCGTCAACAAGATGGGTAAAGAACTCAAAGACGATCCGGAATATCAGCGCCGCTTGAAAGACCCTGTTTATCAGGAAATCTATGCCGCGCAGGAATCCTCTTCCGGCACAGAAACTGTCATCAACGAAAAAAGCGCCAGAACATCGCTCAAGATTTTCATCAGTGCCGCCATTTTGGTCGTTATCCTCGGCTCACTCGATAAACTGGCGAAATATCTGCCAGCAGAACTGATGGCGCACCTGCGTCCGTCTTTCCCTGATGCCAAAGGCGATATGAAGCTGCTTAATATGCCGCACGTCATCGAAATCGTCATGCTCACCGCCGCTGCGTTCATCATTATGTTCTGCAAGCCGGATGGCACTGCCATTACCCGTGGTTCCGTCTTCCATGCCGGAATGCGCGCAGTTATCGCCATTTTTGGTATTGCCTGGCTCGGCGACACGCTGTTTAACGCCCACCTGGACGAACTGAAAACGCTGGTCTCCGGTCTGGTGGAAACCGCGCCGTGGACGTTTGCCTTTGCGTTGTTTGCCTTCTCCGTACTGGTAAACAGCCAAGGCGCAACCGTCGCCACCCTGTTCCCGCTCGGGGTTTCCCTCGGCATCCCGCCGGAAATCATGGTAGGTACGTTCGTCGCGGTAAACGGCTACTTCTTCATCCCGAACTATGGCCCGATTATCGCCTCTATCGACTTCGACACCACCGGCACGACCCGCATCGGCCGCTATATCCTCAACCACAGCTTCATGATTCCGGGGCTGCTGAGCATGGCGTTCAGCCTGGTGCTCGGCTTGGCTTTTGCGAAGATGTTGCTGTAATGGGGCATCTTTGTAAAAACACCGCCTGCGGGCGGTGTTTTTTTGTGCGCTAAAAAAGCTTCAGCCGCCGTGGCTTCCCTACGGCGGCTGAAGCACAATCGCGGCAGCGCTTACTTGGCGCGTTCGGCAGCGTTAGACACTTTCTGCCCGGCTTTTTCAACATCCTGCCCAAAGCCTTGCACGGTATTGCAGGCGCAGAGCAGGCCGGCGAAGGTGATGAGCGCGGCGATTCTGGTCATTTTTTTCATGGGGTTCTCCGTGTTTGTCGCTTCCAACGTGAAAGCCCGCGCATTTTAGCGTTTTTTGCCGTCTGTACGTGACATTCGCGCAAGCCGCGTAATACAATCAAGGGCAGTTTCAACCACCACGGAGCATACCCATGACCCCATCTCTCGCCTTTCTCCTCAGCGGCGGCACCATTTTCGTCATCGTTCTGATTGTTCTGGCTTTCTGGTTCGGCATGCGCGCCATCCAGATCGTCGATCAGGGAACGGAGCGCACCGTGCTGCGCCTGGGGCGTTACAACCGCACGCTGGAACCCGGTTTTCACCTCGTCGTGCCGCTGTGGGAGCGTGCCGACCGCAAGGTGAACATGAAGGAAACGGTGCTGGACGTACCGCGCCAGGAAGTCATCACCAAGGACAACGCGCAGGTAACGGTCGATGGCGTCGTCTTCTACCAAATCACTAACGCCGCCAAGGCGAGCTATTCCGTTGATGACCTCGAACTCGCCATCCTGAACCTCGCCACCACCAACCTGCGTACCGTCGCCGGCTCGATGACGCTGGACGACCTGCAATCGCAGCGTGACGCCATCAACGTCCGCCTGCTCGGCATCATTGACGACGCCACCGACCCCTGGGGCGTGAAAGTCACCCGTGTGGAAATCAAGGACATCACCCCGCCTGCCGACCTGGTGGACGCGATGGCGCGCCAGAAAAAAGCCGAACAAATCAAGCGCGCACAAATCCTCGAAGCCGAAGGGCAGCGGCAGGCGGAAATCCTGCGCGCCGAAGGCCTGAAACAGTCGCAAGTGCTGGAAGCCGAAGGACGCAAAGAAGCGGCCTTCCTCGAAGCGGAAGCGCGCGAACGGCAGGCACAAGCCGAAGCGCGCGCCACCGAAATGGTCTCCAAAGCCATCAGCGAGGGCGGCACGAATGCCATCAACTACTTCGTCGCGCAAGAATACGTGCGCGCGCTGGGCAAATTCGCCGAAAGCGAGCAACAAAAAACCGTCTTCATGCCGATGGAAGCAAGCGGCATCATCGGTGCGCTGGGCGGCATCGCGGAAATGTTCAACAAAGGCGAGAAAAAAGGATGAAGCGTCTCCTCACACTAACCCTTGCCCTCGCTGCCTGCGCCAGCTTCGCCGCCACGCCGCTGGAGGAGGCAAAAGCCGCCGCCGAGCGGGGCGATTTCAAAGAAGCCGAGCGCATCTGGACGGAGCTGGCAAAAGCCGGCGATGCCAAAGCGCAGTACAACCTCGCCCTCGTGAAATACTACGGGGAAGACAGCGGCCTGCCCACGGACGACGCCGAAGTCCGCGCCCTGCTGGAAAAAGTCGCCGCGCAAAACATCCCGGAAGCGCAGTACCACCTGGCGCTGCTGCTCCTGGACGCCAAACATGGCCTTAACATCACGGCACTCAACAAAACCCCCGTCACGAGCGAGCGCAAACGCGGCGTTGAACTCCTCACCCGTGCGGCGGAAGCAGGTGTGCCGGAAGCGCAAGCCATGCTCGCCGCGCTGTACCATCACGGCGTCAAAGACGTGCTGGAAAAAGACAACGGCAAACACATCGCCTGGCAAGAAAAAGCGGCAGAAAAAATCGCGTACACCGCCTACCTCACCGGCGAAGGCTACGAAACCGGGCTGGAAGGCTTTCCCGCCGATTGCGAAAAAGCCAAATACTGGTACCAAAAAGCGCACGACCTGGACGCCAACTATCCCCAGTCGCCCTCTCGTGACCTCTGCGCCCCGAAAACCGCATCGGCAAAAAAATGAGCGACAACATCCGCTGGCTGGACTGGGCAGTCGAACTGCAAAGCCTCGCGCAGGCGGGGCTGACCTACGGCAAAGACGATTTTGACCGCGAACGCTACCAGCGCATCCGCGCCATTGCCGCCGACATCATCAGCCAGCACAGCAGCCTTCCCGCCGCGCGCGTTGCCGACCTCTTCTGCAACGAAAGCGGCTACCAGACGCCCAAACTCGATACCCGCGCCGCGATTATCGAAGACGACAAAATCCTCCTCGTACAAGAACGCGACTGCCGTTGGGCACTACCGGGCGGCTGGGTCGATGTGAACTGCTCCGTGCGGGAAAACATCACCAAAGAAGTCAAAGAAGAAGCCGGACTGGACGTCGTCGCCGAACGCATCCTTGCCCTGCACGACTGGCACCAACACAACGGCAGCACCTCCGCCTGGCACATCTGCAAAATCTTCATCCAATGCCGCGTGCTGGGCGGCGCCTTCCAGCCGAACAACGAAACCCTCGCCAGCGGCTGGTTCCGCGCCGACGCCCTGCCGCCGCTTGCCAGCGAAAAAAACAACGCCGCGCAAATCGCGCTCTGCTTCACCGCCGCGCGCGACCCGCAATGGCAACCCCCGTTTGACTAAAGGAGAACCCCATGCCCTTTGACCCGCCCTTCTGGAACTGGCTCATCCTGACCGGCATCTTCCTGCTCGCGGAAGTGCTGACCGTCTCCTTCTTCTTCCTCTTCTGGGGACTGGCAGCGGCCGCATTAGTCGTCATCACCCTCGCCGCACCAACGCTGGACTGGCGCTGGCAAAGCGCCATCTTCGCCGTACTATCGCTGGTCGCCATCCTCCTCTGGCGCCAAGTGGCGCGGCGCTGGCAGGCGAACAAAAACGACACCGCGGCGCTACTCAACAACCGCGGCGCACAATACATCGGGCGCCAGTTCACCCTCGACACCCCCATCGAAAACGGCTACGGCAAACTGAAAATCGGCGACAGCCTGTGGACCATCACCGGCGACAACCTGCCCGCCGGCACGGACATCATCATCACCGCCGCCGAAGACAACCGCCTGCATTACCGCAAGGCAGCGGAATGAAAACCGCCGTACTGCCCCCTCCCCCGTGGGGGAGGGCTGGGGTGGGGGCAGCAGAAAAACCGCGCAGCGACAGCACCCACGTAATAACCCCATATACATACACCTCGAGCGCTCAAGCGTATGTAAACAAAATCCGCAAAACCCTCCTCGCCTTCGCCGCGCTCCTCCTCGCCGCTCCCGCCAGCACCGCCACGCCGGAATTCAAACCGTTGGCAAGCGGCGGCAGCTACGCCAGCACCACCTACAAAAACGTCCGCTACGGCATCTACCAGGCCGACCCGGCGCAAGTGTCGCTGCACTGGAAAACCGCCGACGGCAGCGCTTACGCCAACCTCGCCACCCTCAAGCGCAGCCTCGAACAAAGCGGCGCGCGCGTCGCCTTCCTCATGAACGCCGGCATCTACAGCGAAAACGACACCCCGGCAGGCCTGTGGATCGAGCGCGGACAAACCCTCGTCCCGCTCAACCGCAAAAACGGCAAAGGCAACTTCCACATCCAGCCGAACGGCGTCTTCTACATCGAGCGCGGCAAAGCGCGCATCCAGACCAGCGCCGCCTACCACATCGGCAACCACCACCCCGACTGGGCAGTACAATCCGGGCCGCTGCTCCTGCTGGACGGCAAGCCCAACCCCCGCTTCGTCAAAAACCTCTCCAGCCCGCACAAACGCAACGCCGTCTGCACCACCGCCGACAACCGCCTCTATTTCATCCTCACCGAAGACTACGACCTCGGCAGCGAATGGCCGAGCTTCCACCGCTTCGCCGAAGCCTTGCAACACCTCGGCTGCCATGACGCGCTCTACCTCGACGGCACCCTCTCCGGCTGGTACATCCCCGGCATCGCCGGCACCTTCCACTGGACACACTACGTCGGCATCATCGCCGTCACCACCCTGGAAACCCCATGAAAGACCGCTACGCAGCACTCGATCTCGGCTCCAACAGCTTCCACCTCGTCATCGCGCAAATGCTTGATGGCAGCATCCAAACCGTCGATAAAAACAAACACATGGTGCGCCTCGGCGAAGGCCTGGACGACAACAACCGGCTCAGCGGCGAAGCCATCGCGCGCGGCATCGAAGCGCTGACCCAAATGGGACAACTCGTCGCCGACATCCCCGAAGACCACTTCCGCGCGGTCGCCACCAACACCCTGCGCGTCGCCGAAAACCGCGACGCCTTTCTCGCCGCCGGCGAAGCCGCGCTGGGCAAACCGATAGAAATCATCAGCGGCAGCGAAGAAGCGGCGCTCATCTACCTCGGCATCAGCAAACACAACCACTTCACCGACCGCAGCATCGTCATCGACATCGGCGGCGGCTCCACCGAAATCATCCTCGGCGAAGGCAGCGAACCGCAAATCCTGCGCTCGCTCACCATCGGCTGCGCCAACATCGCCGCGCGCTGCTTCCCCAAAGGTAAAATCAACAAAGCCGCCATCAAAAAAGCGTGCGACTACGCCGGCACCATCATCGAACCGCACATCACGACCTACCGCAGCCAACCCGCGTGGGCGCGCGTCGTCCTGAGCTCCGGCACCGCCAAAGCCATCGCCCGCGTCCTCAAAAAAGACACCATCGACCGCGCCGACCTCGACGCCCTGCTCGACAAACTCGCCGACATCGGCCACGCCGACAAACTGCCGAAAAAACTGGGCGTGGACGAAGCGCGCGCCTACGGCTTCACGGGCGGCGTCAGCATCCTCGCCGCGCTCTACCAACACCTCGACCTCGACCGCGCTATCGTCAGCCAAGAAGCACTGCGCGAAGGTGTACTGCTCGAACTGATGGGGCGTGATGACAACGACAGCGACGAACGCGAACGCACCGCGCGCGCCATGCAGAACCGCTTTGCCGTGGACGTGGCGCAGGCCGACCGCGTCGCCGCACTTGCCGACCACCTGAACCGCCAACTGCCCGAAACCGCGCCGTCGCGCTTCACTCCCATCCTGCGTTACGCCGCCTGGCTGCACGAAACTGGCTGGGCAGTCGCGCGTAACGACATGCAAAAACACGGCGCCTACATCCTCGAACACGCCGACATGCCCGGCTACTCGCGCCTGATGCAAGACATCCTCGCCGTCCTCGTCAAAGCACAAAAACGCAAACTGCCGGACAAAGATATCAACGCCCTGCCGGAGGCGCACCGCGCCTGGGTCTGGCAAAACGCACTTGCGCTGCGCCTCGCCGTACTCATCTGCCGCGCACGCACGCCCATTGCCGCCATTGACTACCCGGACATCCGCCGCTTCGGCGACACCTACCGCCTGCGCTTCCCGGACGGCTACCTCGCCGCTCATCCGCTCACCCACGCCGACCTGCAACAAGAACAGGCGCTATGGCAAGAAAACAGCCCGTGGACGCTGGAATACAACGAACCGGTGTGAATACGGCTTTATCGCCCGCATAAAAAAGCCCCCTTGCGGGGGCTTTTTGCTGGACTGCGGTTAGAACAATTTTTTCTGCGGCGGCAGGTCGGTGCAACTGCCTTCTGCGACTTCCGCCGCCATGCCGATGGATTCGCCCAGGGTCGGGTGCGGGTGGATGGTGAGCGCGATGTCCTGGACGGTCGCGTCCATTTCGATGGCGAGCGCGATTTCGGAGATCATGTCACCCGCGTTCGGCCCGACCAGCGCGCCGCCAACGACGCGGTGGGTGTTTTTGTCGATAATCAGCTTGGTGAAGCCGTAGTCGCAGCCGTTTGCCAGCGCGCGGCCGGAAGCGGCCCACGGGAAGACGGCTTTTTCGATACTGAGGTTTTGCGCGGCGGCTTGTAGCTCAGTGACGCCTGCCCAGGCAACTTCCGGCGAGGTGTAGGCGACGCTCGGGATGACGCGCGCGTCGAAGAAGCTGTTGGCATCGCCTGCGGCAACTTGCGCGGCGACGTGCGCTTCGTGTACGCCTTTGTGTGCCAGCATCGGCTGGCCGACGATGTCGCCGACGGCGTAGATGTTGGGCTGGGTGGTGCGCATTTGTTTGTCCACTTTGATGAAGCCGCGTTCGTTTACATAGACGTTGGCCGCTTCGAGGTTCAGCTGGTGGCCGTTCGGTGCGCGGCCGACGGCGACGAGGACGCGGTCATAGCGCTGCGGTTCGGTCGGTGCCTGGCTGCCTTCAAAGGTGATGTAGATGCCGTCTTTTTCGGCGCTCGCTGCCACGGTTTTGGTGCCGGTCATGATGTTGTTGAAGCGGTGGTTGTTGCGTTTTTCCCAGACTTTGACGAGGTCTTTGTCCGCGCCAGCCATCAGGGTGTCCGCCATTTCAACGATATCGACTTTGGCGCCGAGGGTGGCGTACACGGTCGCCATTTCGAGGCCGATGATGCCACCGCCGATGATGAGCAGGCGTTCGGGGACGTCTTTCAGGGCGAGCGCGCCGGTGGAGTCCATGATGCGCTCGTCTTCCGGCATGAACGGCAGTTTGATGCTGCGTGAGCCGGCGGCGATGATGCATTGTTTGAAGGGGATGGTTTGGGTTGCGCCGCTGTCGTCGGTGACGGTGACGCTGTGGGTGCTGGCGAATTTGGCAACGCCGCGGACGACGTTCACTTTGCGCCCTTTGGCCATGCCGGCAAGGCCGCCGGTGAGTTTTTTGACGACGCTTTCTTTGTGCTGGCGCAGGTTGTCCACGCTGATTTTCGGCGCGTCAAACTGGATGCCGGAGTTGGCGATGCTGTGCGCTTCTTCGATGACTTCGCAGACGTGCAGCAGGGCTTTGGACGGGATGCAGCCGACGTTCAGGCAGACACCGCCGAGGGTTTGGTAGCGCTCGATCAGGGTGACTTTCAGGCCGAGGTCGGCGGCGCGGAAGGCGGCGGAGTAACCGGCCGGGCCTGCGCCGATGACGAGCATGTCCACCGCGCCTTCCGGGGCAGGGCCGCCGGGGATGGGGGCGGCGGCAGCGGCAGGTTGTGCGGCCGGTGCCGGTTGGGCAGCTGCCGCCGGAGCGGGTTTTGCGGCTGCGGGGGCGGCGGTTGCCGTCGCTGCGGCGCTGGCACCACCGGCGCTGTCGAGGGTGCCGATGGTGTCTCCGGCGGAGACTTTGTCGCCGACTTTGACGGTCAGGGTGGCGATAACGCCGTCTGCCGGTGCGGGGACGTCCATCGAGGCTTTGTCGGTTTCGAGGGTGATGAGCGAGTCTTCTTTTTTGACGCTGTCGCCCGCCTTGACCAGGACTTCGATGACGTCAACGTTGGCGAAGTCGCCCAAATCGGGAACGATGATAGGTTGGGTTGCCATGTTTTACCTCACAAATTTGGCTTCGATACAAGTTATCTATGGCTTATTGTATCACTGACCAAGCGCTTTTTGCGCCAGGTAGCGCTCGGCGTCCAGTGCTGCCATGCAGCCGCTCGCGGCGGAGGTGATGGCTTGGCGGTAGATTTGGTCGGTGACGTCGCCTGCGGCAAAGACGCCCGGCACGGAGGTCTGGGTTGCGTTGCCGTCGCGCCCGCCGCGGGTTTTGATGTAGCCGTTGTCCAGTTCGAGCTGGCCTGCAAAGAGGGCGGTGTTTGGGCTGTGGCCGATGGCGATGAAGACGCCGTCCACGGTGAGTGCTTCGTGGTGTCCGTCTTTGTAGCGGATGGTCGCGCCAGTAACGCCCATTTTGTCGCCGGTGACTTCTTCTAATTCGGCGTTCAGTTTGAGGATGATTTTGCCTGCGGCGACTTGTTCGTGCAGTTGGTCAATGAGGATTTTTTCGGCGCGGAAGCTGTCGCGGCGGTGGACGAGGGTGACGGTCCGGGCGAGATTGGCGAGGTAGAGCGCTTCTTCCACGGCCGTATTGCCGCCACCAATTACGGCGACCGGTTTGTTGCGGTAAAAGAAGCCGTCGCAGGTGGCGCAGGCCGAGACGCCGCGCCCTTTGTAGGCTTCCTCTGAAGGCAGGCCGAGGTATTTGGCGCTTGCCCCGGTCGCGATGATGACTGCTTCGGCGGCGAAGGTTTCTTCGCGGGTTGCAACTGTGAACGGCCAGGTGCTGAAATCCACTTGGGTGACCATGTCGCGCACGATGCGGGTCTGGAAGCGCTCGGCGTGGGCGAGCATGTTTTGCATCAGCGTCGGGCCCTGGATGCCTTCCGCCGCGCCGGGCCAGTTATCGACTTCGGTGGTGGTCATCAATTGGCCGCCTTGCTCAAGACCGGCGACGAGGACGGGCGACAGACCCGCGCGGGCCGCGTAAACGGCGGCGGTGTAACCGGCGGGGCCAGAGCCGATAATCAGGACTTTTGTATCAGTCAAAATGTTCTCCTTATTGAATCTCAAGGTAAATATTCAAGACCGCAAGGCGGCAATTCTACGGCGATTTGCGGCGCGGGCAAACATTAACCTTGCCTTTACCAAATTTAATGTGCATTATGATGCGCGACGCGTTACGGAGTATTTTGGGTGGCAACGATATGGATTCTGGCACTGGATGTCGGGCAGCGGAAAACCGGCGTTGCCGTCGGCCAGTCGCTGACACAAACGGCCAAACCGCTTGCAGTTTTGCGCCATCCGGCGCAGCAACTGGAAGCTGCACATTTCGCCGCCTGGGTGCGGGAATGGTCGGTGTCGCATATCGTCATCGGTCTGCCCAAACTGCGTGACGGCAAGGAACATCCGTTGGCCGCGCCCATCCGCCGGATTGGCGCGAAATGCCAGGAAGCGTTCGGATTACCGGTTCATTACATCGACGAATATCTGAGCTCGCACGAAGCGCGGGCGCGCCTGCCGGGCGAAAAAGAAGTTGATGCCATGGCCGCCGCGATCATTGCGGAAGACTGGCTGGCCGGTAACGGTGGGGCAGGGTAGCGGTTGGCGTCGCATTTTTGGCGGCAATCCGCTATTCTATGTCCTGTGTATTAGCGAAAATTAAGGAGTTCGCGTGTCTGATAAAAAATCCGTGAAAGTGCTCGTAGTGGACGATAGCGGCACGATCCGGAAAACCGCCGAGGCCATCCTCACAAAAGAAGGCTACACCGTGGCCACCGCTGAAGACGGCTTCAGCGCTTTGTCCAAAGTCATGTCGTTCAAACCCGACCTCATCTTCCTCGACATCATGATGCCGCGGCTTGATGGCTATCAGGTCTGCTCCGTCATCAAGAGCAACGCCGCCTTTGCCAAAACGCCGGTGCTGATGCTTTCCAGTAAAGACAGCATCTTCGACAAGGCGCGCGGTCGTATTGCCGGGTCTGAATACTTCATGACCAAACCCTTTTCGCGTGACGAATTGCTCAATGCCATCCGCACGCACGTACAGTAAAAGGAACCCTTGATAATGGCTACAATTTTGATAGTGGATGACTCCCCGACCGAAGCGGAAGTCGTGCGCGTCATGCTGGAAAGCGAAGGATACAGCGTATTGTGGGCGGATACCGCCGACAAGGGCATCAAGACTGCCGAAGAAAAGCGTCCTGACCTGATACTGATGGATGTAGTCATGCCAGGTATGAGCGGTTTTCAGGCGACGCGCAAATTGATGCGTAACCCCGATACCCGCGATATCCCCATACTCATGCTGACGACCAAGGATCAGGAAAGCGACCGGGCATGGGGACTGCGCAATGGTGCGCGCGAATATTTCGTCAAACCGCCGGAAAAAGAGGCGTTATTGGCACAAATCAAAGCCCTGATATGAATAGCGAGAATACCAAAACCACGGAACTTACGCCCTTTGCCGTGCTTTGCGACTATATCGAAAAAGCAGAAGCGCGCAAAAAGGTGGTGGATACCTATCAAGGTATCGGCGAAAGCTATCTGGCTTTTACAGCGGGCAACAAATACTACCTGCTCGACATGAAAGCGGTACAGGAAGTCTCCACCAATATTCAGGACATCACCCCGTTGCCCTTCACCCCCGGTTGGTTATTGGGGCTGGCGGGCATTCGCGGAGAAGTGTTTTCCGTAGTGGATTTCAAACGCTTTGTCGATCCCACACTGGCACCGCAAAGCATAAAAAGCCGTAGCGGTTTTATCGTCCTTCATAACGAAGGGCAGGGTTATATCCTGAAAGTGGATTCCATTCAGGGACTCCGCTCCTGTGAAGTATCTTCCTACCAGTCGTCTCGCGGCTGGCTTGACGGTCAGGCAGCCATGGATGGTCTTCAATGGTTGCGCATTGATTTGAAAAGTCTGGTGACAGATACCTCATTCATTCAAAACGTACAATAAAAACGGGTGATTTATGTTAAGTTCAAAAAATCGGACCAATGTTGCCAAAAGCAGCGGCAGCAAATTCTACCTTCCGGCGATGGCGGCAACCGTGGTCGCCGGATTGTTGGCGCTCTTTTGCCTGTTCCAATTATTTACGGGCGGCGGGTTATTGACGCTGTTATTGCCGCTGGCGGTCATTATTGCCGGTGGCGCCGGATTCCTCTGGTATAAATTCGTCGGCGAGCAATACTCCAAAATCCAGCACGTCTCTACCGAAGCCGAATTCCGTGCCAAGCGCGATCAGGACGCCATTCTCCGCTTAATGGATGAACTGGCCGAATTTTCCAATGGCGATTTGACCGTAGAAGCGCAAGTGACGGAAGACTTTACCGGAGCGATTGCCGATTCCGTAAACTACGCGATTGAATCCATGCGCGAACTGGTCGGTACCATTAACCGCACCTCGACGCAGGTATCAAATGCGTCTAACAGCACCCGCCTGATTGCCGAACAAATGCAAAACTCCTCTACCGAGCAGGCGCAAAAAATCCACTCTATTGCCAAAATTATCGGCGATATGGTGCGCTCGCTGGACCGCGTGGCAATGAGTACCAACGATTCCGCCGAAATTGCCCGCAATTCCGTCAGCATTGCGCGTGAAGGCGCGCAACAAGTGCGCAATACCATCAACGGTATGAACAACATTCGCGGCAACATTCAGGAAACGCGCACCCTGATTAAGCGCCTGGGCGAAAGCTCGCAAGAAATCGGCAATATCGTCGAAATCATCAAAAGTATCGCAGATCAGACCAACATCCTTGCGCTAAATGCCGCCATTCAGGCGAACTCTGCCGGTGAAGCGGGGCGCGGATTTGCAGTCGTCGCCGACGAAGTCCAACGTCTCGCCGAGCGCTCCTCCAATGCGACCAAACGGATTGAAGGGTTGGTGAAAACCATTCAGAACGATACCAATGCGGCGGTCGCCTCGATGGAACGCTCCACCAAAGAAGTCGTCGATGGCGCGAATATTGCGGAAGAAGCAGGCACGGCACTCAGCAAAATCGAAGACGTTTCCACCTCGCTGGCCTCGCTCATCGAAAGAGTATCGGATTCCACCCGTAAAGTTTCCACCATGGCGGAAAACATCGCCAGCGATATGGCGCAAATCAACCAAATGGCGGTAACGACGACAGAAAACGTCATCAAGACATCCGACTCCATCGAAAACTTGAGCGCGCTTTCTCAAGAACTGAAAAACTCCGTATCCGGCTTCAAACTGCCGGTAGGATATTAATCGAAAATAAACAGGGTTTGGCCTTTACGCCGAACCGGGTACAGGAGTTTTCATGGCAAGTGAACTAGGCAATCAATTATTGGCGCGTGTTCAGGATGAAATGGCACGCAACATCGCCACCATCAAACGGCAACTCATCGAATGGCTGGAGCGCCCCGAATCCGGCGGTGTGGAAGCCTTGCGCGAACATATGGCAGAAATCAGCGGCGGCCTTTCCCTGATGGGGCAGACCGAAGCCGTTGCCTTGGCAGAAGCGATCGTCGCGGGCGTTGAGGCTCTGAACCAAAGTGTCAGCGAACAAGGGGTGAATGCCGCATTTGCCGAAAAAGGCGCGGAAATTGCCTCTGGCTTGCTGGTCTTGGCCGACTATATCGAGCGGTTGGATCATATCAGCGATAACCACAAACAGTCCGTTGCGCAAGCGACCGCTGCGGTCAAAGGGCTTGCCGATGGTGGTGAAAAAATCCAGGTAACGACACAACCCTTCATTAGCCGCGAAACCTATCAGGCACTGGCAAACGAAGTTAATACAGTCATAGAAACCAGCCGTAACCTGATTGAGCAGCATATCCGTAATCTGGATGCGCCATTTAATGCGGAAAACATCATTGCCCAGAATGAAGGCCTGATTCAGATTTTTGCCATTCTTACCCTGAAAACACCGCAACTCCTGCTACAACAAGCCAATCAAATGCTGGCCAAGGATCTCTCTTATGCAGAGTGGATCGAAGTTGCCGAAGCATTGATTCTTGTGCAAGAAACATTAAAGCAATTGCCGGAAACACAAACGGCTCCGACGGCAAACAATTATGCCGATGCGGTACAAGTACAAGTCGCGCATTCCCGCCAGCTGGAAATTGAAAAGCTGATTCGTGATACCGGCAAGCAGGGCAAAGGCTTTTTTGAATCCCTGCGCAAGGAAGTATTGCAGGTTGAAACCGTCAAACAAGAACAACCCTGGGCGGATGCGGCAAAACAATTGGTGCATTACAGCTCCGTTACCGCGTTGGTTGAATTAAAAGAATTGGCGACACCCCTGCAACAGATGGGATTGCTGTTTGCCGAATTTACGGCGCAGAATGACGCCACCCTCGCGCAAACCTATGTGCCGGTGATTGATGCACTGGTTGCCGTGGAATATCTGTTCAGTGATTTGGCAGAAGCCGGAAAAATTTCTGTGCAGGATATCGCCTTCCTGACGGAAGCAGTCGGCAAGATTGAAAAAATTTGCCCGGTTAGCGGCAAGGCCAAAGCGCTGTTCGTCGAACTCGCCAACAGCATGCCGACAGAATCAGAAGACGATGTAGAAAATACGGGCGACATTCAGGAATTCAAAGACGCTTTGGGCGCCGGGCTGGAAGTCTTGGCAGGCGATTTCTCTGTTCGTGAGCAAGAGGAAGAAACGCCGGAAGAGGAAGATCTGCCAGAGCCGACGCCAGTCGTGCTTGCCAGCCACGACACCGTTTCTGCCGCGCCGAAACTCGCGATGGGCTTGGCGCAAAGCAGCGCTGCGGGCGATAACGCCATTTCCGTCCGCGCAGGCGATGATGCGGCCGCGCCAGCAGTAGCGCCGGGCGCGCCGGCCTCCACGCAAGCTGCAACGCCATCTCCAGTACCCACGGTACAACCGCCTGTGGTCAGCGCGGAGACGGCAGCACCGCAAAGCGACGCAACGACCGCTACCGAAGCGCCCACCACTCCGGAAGCGATCGCGCCGCAAGATGCCACCGTACCCGCAGACGACGCAGCGCTTGCGGCAGAAGAGCCCGCTGCAGCGGAAGTCGCCCCGGAAGAACCCGCAGCGCCCGAAACACACGAGCCCGAAGCCGCCGCAGAAGACACAAGCGCTTTGGAAGTCGCAGACGAAGCGTCTGCGGAAAGCGCCGTTGAACCTGCGGCCATCGCGCTGGATGAACCGCCATCTGCACCGGCAAGCGCACCCGCTGCCGCCCGTACGCAAGGCGCGCCGGTCGGTATTGCCTACTTCGCTAACAAGTCGCTGTCCGATCTGGAGCGCTTTGACGTTCCCGCCGAAAAAATGACCTTTATGGGCAGCCATGCCGATGCGGTCATGGACGAGGAAATCCGCGAGTTCTTCAATGAAGAGCTGGGCGAAATCGTCGCGACAATGAATGAAGTCTATCCGCAGTGGCGTGAAAATCCCGATGATGCACAGCACACTATTGATATCCGCCGCGCTTTCCATACCCTGAAAGGCTCCGGGCGCACGGTTGGTTACGAAGCGCTGGGCGAGTTTGCCTGGCAGCATGAACAGCTGCTCAACCGCGTTATCGAAAAAGATTTTGCCGCCAACTCGCTGGTGCGCGACACCGTTGGCGACGCCATTTCCCTGCTCAATGTCTTACAGGCACAGGACGAATTTGTCGAGCATAAAGGCGCGCTGCTGCAACAGGCACTGGTCGCCGAGCGGGTGCGCCTGTCGCTTCTGGATGCGCCGCAAAGCGAACAACAGGCGCTCGATGCCCTGTCGCGCCAACTGCGACTCTCCGACGGTGCCGCATCTGCTACGAGCGCTACCGTTTCTGTCGCGGAAACCGCGACCTCTGCCGTGGACGACGAATGGGCCGCCTTTGATAACATCGCCTTGGCGGATGAATCTACTAGCGCCGCATCTGAAGCTCCCGCAATTACCCTCACCAGCGAGACAGCAGAACCCGCACCAGAAGAAACCGCCGCCGATATGAGCGCTGCGCTGCACGACGGCGCGCCGCAGCACGAAGCGCCCGCCATTACGCTGGCGGCAGACGACTTCACCTTCAGCGATAGCGCGGCAGAGTCCGCAGCGCAAGAGACCGTAGCGCCCGCCAGCGCGGATGCCGTTGCGCACGAGCGCCAGGAAGAACCGGCGAGTATCGCCGCACCGGCTGCCGCTGCCAGCGATTTTGCCGGACAAGAAGGCTACGACAAGGCGCTGCGCACCCTGCAACGCGGTCTGCGCATGGGCGAGCCGGATGCTGACATGCAGGCGGCGCTCGCCGAAACCATCCGCCGCCAATGGCAACAAAGCGTCGCTGACGATCCGGCGTTGCGCGAAGCCATCGCGCAAAGCCTGCTCGCCAGCTTCCAGAACGAAGGCGGCACGCAGGCGCAATGGGTTGCCGACATCCTCGCCCAGGCGAATGCCGCTGGCGATACTGCCGTGCCGGTACAACCCGGCCTCACCGCGCCCGCTGCTCCCGGACTGCCGCCGCACGAAACCCCGCACGGTATCAGCGAACAGGCTTATAACCGCATGCTAAGCACCCTGCGCCGTGGCCTCGCTACCGGCGCGGACGAAGACATGCAGGCGGTACTCTCCGACAGCATCAGCCGTCAATGGCTACAGCAGGGCATCGCCACCGAAGGCGAAACCCGCGACGACATCATTGCCCACCTGAAAGCGGCGCTTGCCAGCGAAGGCGCGGTAGATGAAAACGTGCTGGACGCCATGTTGGCGCATGTGCCGCAGCGCGTGCCGAATGTCCTGCCCGAAGGCGTGCGTCAGGATTCCTACGGCGTAATGATGGAAACCCTGCGCGCCAGCCTGGACAACGCCAACAGTGCCGAAGTACAAGAAATGCTCGCCACCGCCATTGGCAACCAGTGGCAGAACCAGAACAGCCTGCAAGACAGCGCCATCCGCGCCGCCGTCGCCGAACAAATGGCTGCCGTCCTCGGTGGCAACGGACACGACAACGCCGCGCTGGTGGAAGCCGTATTGAACCGCGCTGCCGAAAAAGCGCGACAAGCCCCGGCAGGCCTCGACAAAGCCGACTACGACCAGCTCCTCGAAACCCTGCGCGACCGCATTGGCGAAGCGCAAGACGCCGCCGCGCAAGAAGCGCTCGCCGCCCGCATCAGCAGCCAGCTGCACGCCGACAACCACCTGCAAGACGAAGCGACACGCGATGCCATCGCGCAACGGGTCATCGCTGCCTTGGGTGGCGCGGGCGAAACCGATGCCGCGGCCGTAGAAGCCATCTTGAGCCGTGTCGCCGAAAAAGTCGCAGAACAAACACCCGTACCGGCGGCATTGCCAGTCGGTGTGCGTCCCGAATCCTACGGCGCGATGCTGCAAACCCTGAGCGGTGGCCTCGCCGCTGCCCAAGGCGACGAACACGCCGCCGAAGCGCTCGCCGCGACCATCGGCGCACAGTGGCAAGAACAACATTCACTGCAAGACGTCGACACCCGTGCCGCCGTCGCACAACAAATCAGCGCCACCCTCGGTGGCGAAACCGATGCAGCGACCGTCGAAGGCATTTTGAACCGCGCTGCGGTACAAGCCGCTGCGCTGCCCGCAGGCGTCAAACACGAAGCCTACGGCGCAATGCTGCAAACCCTGCGCGCGGGCATTAGTGCTGCCAGCGGTGATGAAGCTGCGGCAGAAGCGCTCGCAGCCACCATTGGCGCCCAATGGCAAGAACAACACAGCCTGCAAGATGCCAATACCCGTGCCGCCGTCGCACAACAAATCAGCGCCACCCTCGGTGGTGAAACCGATGTGGCGACGGTTGAAGGCATCTTGAACCGCGCCGCGGTACAAGCCGCTGCGCTGCCCGCAGGCGTCAAGCACGAAGCCTACGGCGAAATGCTGCAAACCCTGCGCGCGGGCATTGGTGCTGCCAGCGGTGATGAAGCGGCGGCAGAAGCGCTCGCCGCGACTATCGGCGCCCAATGGCAAGAACAACACAGCCTGCAAGACGCCGACACCCGTGCCGCTGTCGCACAACAAATCAGCGCTGCCCTCGGTGGCGAAACCGATGTGGCGACCGTCGAAGGCATCTTGAACCGCGCCGCGGTACAAGCCGCTGCGCTGCCCGCAGGCGTCAAACACGAAGCCTACGGCGAAATGCTGCAAACCCTGCGCGCGGGCATTGGTGCTGCCAGCGGTGACGAAGCGGCGGCAGAAGCGCTTGCCGCGACCATCGGCGCCCAATGGCAAGAACAACACAGCCTGCAAGACGCCGACACCCGTGCCGCTGTCGCACAACAAATCAGCGCTGCCCTTGGCGGCGAAACCGATGTGGCGACGGTCGAAGGCATCTTGAACCGCGCCGCGGTACAAGCCGCTGCGCTGCCCGCAGGCGTCAAACACGAAGCCTACGGCGCAATGCTGCAAACGCTGCGCGCGGGCATTGGCGCTGCCAGCGGTGACGAAGCGGCGGCAGAAGCGCTTGCCGCGACCATCGGCGCCCAATGGCAAGAACAACACAGCCTGCAAGACGCCGACACCCGTGCCGCTGTCGCACAACAAATCAGCGCTGCCCTTGGCGGCGAAACCGATGCGGCGACCGTCGAAGGCATCTTGAACCGCGCCGCGGTACAAGCCGCTGCGCTGCCCGCAGGCGTCAAACACGAAGCCTACGGCGAAATGCTGCAAACGCTGCACGCGGGACTCTCTGCCGCACAGGGCGACGAGACCGCGACCGAGGAGCTGGCCGCGACCATCGGCGCCCAATGGGTGGAACCGCATTCGTTGCAAGACCCCGCCGCGCGCGCAACCGTCGCGCAACGCATCAGTGCAGCGTTAGGCGGTGCAGCAGATAGCGCAACGATTGAAGGGATTTTGCTGCGCGCTGCCGTTCAGGCTGCCAATCTGCCGCAAGGCGTCAAGCACGAAGCCTACGGCGAGATGTTGCAAACGCTGCATGCCGAGCTGGCAGGCGTTCAGGGCGATGAAGCAGCCGCGGAATCGCTGGCGACGCTCATCGCCGCGCAATGGGAGGAGCCGCACAGCTTGCAGGATTCTGCCGCACGCGCCGCGGTGGCGCAGCAAATCAGCGCCGCGCTTGGCGGGAAGGCAGATGTTGCCGCCGTCGAAGATATTTTGCACCGCGCCGCGATGCAGGCCGCCGCGCTGCCGCAGGGCGTGCAGCATGAGGCCTACGGCGAGATGCTGCAAACGCTGCGTGCCGGCTTGGCGCAGGGCGACAGCGCCGTCGCACAGGAAATGCTCGCCACCAGTATTGGCGCGCAATGGGCGGAATCGCATTCGCTCTATGACCGCGACACCCGTGCCACCGTTGCCAAGCGCATCAGCGATGCCTTGGGGGACGAGGCCGATGCGGCGACGATTGAATCCATTTTGAACCGCGCCGCAGAGAAAGCGGCGGAACCGGCACGCCTGCCGGAAGAACTGTCGCCGGAGGTTTACAACCGCCTGCTCGGCATGTTGCGCCGCGGCTTGCAGGAGGGCGACGCCGATACGCAGGCGGCGCTGGCGGCTACGTTGCAGCGCAACTGGCAACAGCATGGCCTGCCGCAAGATCCGGCAGCGGTCGCTACGGTTCAGCAGCATTTGGGCGAGTCGCTCGCCGCGCAGGGTTTTGCGCCGCAGCAGGTGGCGCAAGTCTTCGCGGATGCGGGCTTGCAGACGGAAGCACCGGCGATGGTGGTCAAGGCGGTGTTGTCGCAAGACGGCGACGCGCCTGCCGATGCGGCCACGCTGAAGGCGCAAGCCCCCGCAGGCGGCGCAGAATTTGTCGATGTGACCGCCGATGGCGACAGCTTCGTCGATACCGCTGCGGAGCATGAGGTGGTGGATGCGAGCTTCGTTGATATCCCGCCGCAAGATGCGGGCGCACAGGGCGAAGACGCGGGCGGTTTCATTGATACCGCGACCGTGCCGGGCGACCACCCCGAACTGGATGACGCGCAAATCGTCGATATGCCCGTTTCCTTCAACCATACTCCCGCCAGCAGCAAGCCGTCGGCGAGTGTTAGTGGCGCCATCTCGCTTGGCGATTTGAACAGCATTCTGGCGGGCATGCCGCGCCGCGCCAATCCGGCGGAACGTCTCAGCCAGGAGCTTGCCTCATTGGCGCAGCATCCGGGGCTGGATAATGCCATCCATGCGGAAAAATCCGTTGAGAGCAATCGCGCCGGCTTCCTGCGCGCGGTGGATCAGTTCGATACCCTGTCGCAGCTTGCCGACAAAACCGAATCGCCGGAGCTGATTGATGACTTGATTGATGCCGTGTACGACATCGAAGACAGCATCGACAGCGATGCGGCGCCGCCGTGGGTCTGGCGTTTGCTGGACTCCATCGAGCAGCTGCTGCTCACCCACAAACAAGAAGGCACGCCGGTCAGCCTTAGCTGCGCCGCCGTGCTGCGCCAAAGCGCCAACCTGATTGAAAACTACGAAGAAGAAGCGAACGAAGACGACGCTATCGAAGCCATCAACGCGCTGATGAACAGCCGCCGCGAACTGGGCGGCGGCAAACCCGGCAGCACGCCGGGGGCGATGCCCTACAGCGGCGATCCGCTGGGCAGCGAGCTGGTGGAAGACCCGAATGCCAACACCATGCTGGCGGAAACCTTTATCGACGAGGCGATGTCGCTCTTTGCCCACAGTCAGGAAGAAGCCGAGCGCTGGGACGAAAACCGCAGCCAGTTGAGCCGTCTCGATTCCATCCGCCGCGACATGCACACGCTGAAAGGCAGCGCGCGCATGGCGGGTTACAACGCCATCGGCGATTTGACGCACGGTGTGGAATCGCTGATTGACGGCATCGTCAATGGCCAGGCCGAGCCGAGCAGCAAGGCGACCAGCCTGCTCGTCGGCGCGATGTGGCAGGGCATGCTCATGCTCGATTCGGTGCGCGACGGCTACCTGCCGCAGACCGACCCCTACATCCTCAACAACATCCACAGCTACCTCGACCAGCCCTTGCCGTATCCGGAAGTCGCCGAAGCGGCCGAAGCGGCGCGTCTGGCGCAGTTGCAGGAAGCGCGCGAAGCCGAACAACACGCAGCCGAGCCGCCGGTGGTAGATCTGTCGGTAGAAGAAGTGCCGATCGTCACCGATTTCGACGACAACATCGATCCGGTATTGGTGGACATCTTCACCGACGAAGCACAGGAGCTGCTGCAAACCACCAGCCAGCTGCTTGAAGACGACTTCAGCAAAAAAGAAGTGGTGGAAGAACTGCAACGCACCATGCACACCCTGAAGGGCGGCGCGCGCTTGGTCGGCTTCACCGCCATCGGCGACACCGCGCACCTGATGGAGTCGGTCATTGACAAAGTGCCGGAGCTGGCGGAGGGCAAAGTGCGACAAGCCAAGACCCTGCTCCACTTCGGTCTGGACGCGCATTACGACATGCTCGACAGCGTCCTGCGCCACGAAATGCCGCAACCGGCGCTGGAAGTAAACGAATCGCTGAAAACCTTTGCCGATAGCGGCGTGTACCGTCCGCCGTCACAAAAAGCCGGCGACAACGCAGAACCTGCACCAGACAGCAGCGAACAACCGCAAGAGCAGCCGCAAGAACAGCCGCAAGAGGCACAAAGCGAAGCACCGCAAACCGCTCCCGCCGAAGCACCTGCCGCCAGCGATACCGACAGCAGTGCTGCCAGCACAGCGCCCGCCGCACCCGCAACAGCACCGTCTGCCAGCACCGCACCCGCTGCAAGCGCTGCCGCGCCGGCGACGGATAGCGCTGCCCACAGCACGCACGCGCAACACGCGGAAAGCGCCGCTTCTGCCGCGCCTGCGGATAGCCCTGCGCCTGCGGCAAAAACCGGCGAACCCCCGGTCGCGCCGCCGCCTGTACCGCCAGAAAAAGACAAAGGCTTTGACGGCAAACCGGAAGGCGTCGAATCCGTCATCGAATACGGCAACGACCAGCCGGATAAAAAAGACGAGAAAAAACCGGAAGCGAAGAAAGACGACAAGGACGGCAACGCCGACAACCTGCCGCGTTACGTCCGCGTTGATGCGCAGCTGCTTGACGAAATGATCGCGATGACTGGCGAGACCGCCATCATGCGTTCGCGCATGGAAAACGTCATCAGCGAAGCGGAATTCAACCTGAACGAACTGACCCGCGTCGCCACCCGCATCGCCGAACAAATGCGCCGTCTGGACAGCGAAACCGAAGCGCAGATGCTCTACCGTCGCGAACAGCAGGGCGAAGACGACACCCACTTCGACCCGCTGGAAATGGACCGCTTCTCCGAAATCCAGCAACTCTCGCGCCAGCTCTCCGAGGCCATTGACGACCTCAAGAACCTGCAAGACACGCTGAGCCAGGACAACATCATCCTGCGCAACCTCTCGACGCAGCAGGGCATCATCCAGCGCAGCATCCAGGACCACCTGCTGACCACGCAGCTGATGCGCTTTGACGTCCACGAAGCGCGCCTGCGCCGCCTGGTCAAACAAACGGCGAAAAGCGTCGGCAAAGACGTCAACTTCATCCTTGAAGGCGGCGAAGTTGAAGTCGAACGCCGCCTGCTGGAAGACATCCTGCCCGCGCTGGAGCACATGATTCGCAACTCGCTCGCCCACGGCATCGAAAAACCGGAAGTGCGTCTGGCCACCGGCAAGCCGGAAACTGGCACCATCAAGCTGGTCGTCTCCGTCCATGCCGCCGAACTCTCCGTTGACCTCATCGACGACGGCCAGGGCCTGAACTACGACCGCATCCGCGAAAAAGCCGCTGCCAAAGGCCTGCTTGACCCCGAACGCGCCAACGACGAAGCCTACCTGAGCACCCTCATCCTGCGCTCCGGCTTCTCCACCGCCGAATCCCTGTCACAACTGGCGGGACGCGGCGTCGGCATGGACGTGGTCAATGAAATGGTCAAACAGCGCCGCGGTCAGATTGGCGTGTACTCGCTGCGCGGCAAAGGCACCCAGTTCACCCTGAGCATGCCGTTCTCGATGAGTATCGCCGAAGTGCTGCTCGTCGAAATCGCCGGACAAACCTTCGCGGCGCCGATGTCCTCCATCGCCGCCATCAGCCAGGTGGATCGCGACAGCCTGCAACGCAGCTTCGACGGCGAAACCGTGTACCAGCACTACAACGACCAGGACTACCGCCAGTACATCCTGGGCGCCTACTTCAAGCCGGAGCAATACAGCTTCGCCGTGGAAGAACAGAGCGCGCCGGTGCTGTTCATCAACGCGGGCGGCGAACCGGTCGCCTTCCACGTCGATCGCATCTTGAACCGCCTGGAAATCATCGTCAAAAACGTCAACCGCCAAGTACTGAACATCCCCGGCATCTCCGGCGCGACCATCCTTGGCGACGGCCGCGTCGTCCCGGTACTCGAACTGCTCGACCTCTCGCGGCGCATTGCGAACCTCACGCCCATCCACGACGAAGTCGCGGCCGCCGAAGAAGCGCGCATCCCGAACGTCCTCGTGGTGGACGACTCCGTCACCATGCGCAAAGTCAGCACGCGCCTCCTGGAGCGCCACCACTACAACGTCGCCACCGCCAAAGACGGACTGGACGCCATCGAAGTGCTGGCGGGCTTCACCCCGGACATCATCCTGCTCGACATCGAAATGCCGCGCATGGACGGCTTTGAATTCGCCAGCCACGTGCGCAACAGCAGCAACGTGCGCGACGTGCCGATCGTGATGATCACCTCGCGTACCGGCGACAAACACCGCGAACGCGCGGATGCCATCGGCGTACAGGGCTACCTCGGCAAACCTTACAGCGAAGAAGTCCTCATCCAGACCCTCGAACACCTGCTGAAAAGACGGGGAGAACTGTCATGAACCAAATCAACGTCATGCTCGTGCCGACCGCGCAGGACTACCTCATTCTGCCGGCCGAACTCATCGCGCACGTCTTCCCCTACGCGCCGCCGCTCCTGATTGACAGCGGCAGCGAATACGTCATCGGCGGCCTGCTCATCCAGAACGACAAAATCCCGCTCCTGGACTTCTTCACCAACAAACCGCTCGCCGAGCGCAAAGACGAAGACCGCAGCCACTACCGCGTCATCCTGGTCAACGCCGTCAACCCGCAGGGCAGATACCGCCAATATGCTATCCTTGCGCACGGCGAACCGCTGATCATGAACGCAGGCGAAGAAGACATCCCCGCGCTCGGCAAAGGCAGCCACCGCTACATCACGCGCTACGTCAACCTCGCCGGGCACGAAGACGGCAAACGTATCGTCCTCCCCAACCTGATGGCACTGGAAGCCGAACTGACCATGAGCTGACGCATGAACCCCGACTACCTCGAATTCGAACAACCCATCGCCGAACTGGAATACAAACTCGCCGAACTGCGCCAGTTCAGCAGCCAGACCGAAGTCGATCTCGGCGACGAAATCACCCGCCTGCAAAACAAGACCAAAACCCTGACCGAAAGCATCTTCGCCGGCCTCAACGACTGGCAGATTGCCCAACTGGCGCGGCACCCGCAGCGCCCCTACACCCTGGACTACATCAAAGAAGCCTTCACCGACTACCGCGAACTACACGGCGACCGCCACTACGGCGACGACCATGCCATCGTCGGCGGACTGGCGCGGCTGAACGGCCGCGCGGTGATGATTATCGGCCACGAAAAAGGCCGCGACACCAAAGAAAAAGTGCGGCGCAACTTCGGCATGCCGCGCCCCGAAGGCTATCGCAAGGCGCTGCGCCTGATGAAACTGGCGGAGCGCTTTAAACTACCGCTCATCACCTTCATCGACACCCCCGGCGCCTATCCCGGCATTGGCGCCGAAGAACGCGGCCAGTCCGAAGCCATCGCGCGCAATCTCTACGAAATGGCAAAACTCAACATCCCGACCATCGCCGTCGTCATCGGCGAAGGCGGCAGTGGCGGCGCGCTCGCCATCGGCGTGGCCGACCGCGTGCTGATGCTGCAATACGGCATGTATTCCGTCATCTCGCCGGAAGGCTGCGCCTCCATCCTCTGGCACAGCGCGGAAAAAGCGGCGGAAGCGGCAGAAATCATGCAAGTCACCTCCGGCAAACTGGAAAAACTCGGCCTGATTGACGGCATCATCGCCGAACCCTTGGGCGGTGCGCATCGCAACAAAAGCGCCATGGCAGAAACCCTGCGCGCGACCCTCACCACAGAGCTCGCCGCGCTGGAAAAACTCGACAGCGCCACGCGCATGCAAAAGCGGATGGACAAAATCCGCGCCTACGGACAATTCGCAACCGCTTGAATCGTCCTCCATCACAAACACCCGCTCCGGCGGGTGTTTTCATAACGGCATGCAAAACGAAACGCCGCCCGCCTGACCCCACGGGGTGACGCATTCATTTCCGCATCCCGCCGCGCGACGGTAAAATCCGCGCTTTTCATGCAGGGAGAACACGATGCACAAAAACGGAAAAACGCCGTGGGCGCTGCTGCTTGCCGCCTACATCACCGTGTGGCTGTTGGCGTCGTGGCTGCGCTCGCCCTCGCTCGACAGCTACGGCGACATGGTCGAGAACTACGCCTGGGGGCAGACCTGGGAATGGGGCTCTTTCAAGCATCCACCGCTCTTTGCCTGGTTGGTGCGGCTGTGGTTCAGCGTCTTCCCGACGGAAGTGTGGGCGTATTTTCTGCTTTCTTATGTAAATGCCGCCGTCGGTGCGCTTGGCATCGTCGCCCTCGCTACGCTGTGGCTGCCGCCTTCCCATGATGTGCGCCGCGATAACGCCCGCCTGCTCGCGCTGCTGTTCGCGCTCGCTTCCCTGCCTTATGCCAACCTCGCCGCCAAGTTCAACGCCGATACCGTGCTGCTGTCGCTGTGGCCGTGGACGGCGTTTTGTTTTTTCCGCGCGGCGCGGCCGGGCGCGGCGCTCGGCTGGAGCGTGGCGCTCGGCGTGTTGGCGGCGGCGGCAATGCTCGGCAAGTATTTTTCCGGCGTGCTGCTGTTGAGCCTGTTCCTGATTTCCCTGCTGCGACCGTGGCGCAGTTGGTACGCCAGCCCGCACCCGTATGTGGCGCTGGCAGTTTTTGCCGCGCTGCTCGCGCCGCATGTGTATTGGGAATGGACGCTGGATTTTCCCTTCCGCCAGTATCTGTCCGGCAAGTTCGCCGGTGGCGACGGCGCGGCGCGCATGGCGACCTTCGCCCTTTCCGCTTTTTATTATTGGGCGCTGCCGTGGCTGCTTTTCGCCTGGCTGTGGCGGCGGTGGCAGCGGCATGCAACCGTGCTCGCGCCGGTTTTCCCGCACACGTCGCTCGTCGCGCTCACGCTGTTACCCGCGGCGATTACCCTCGCGCTGCATGTGCTGCTCGGCATTCATTTGACGACGCATTGGGCGATTCCGCTGTGGTTCGCGCTGCCCGCGCTGTTCACGCTGTGGCTGCTGCCGAAGCTGCCGGAAGCGCCGCTGTGGCCGCAGGCGCGCCGTGCGGTTTATGGGGTGGCGCTGCTGATTCTTGTCGGCAGCGCGGGTTATGTGACCAGCACCGCGCTGCGCGGCAAGTCCAGCTATTATTATTCGCGGCAAGCGCTGGTGGCGGCGGTGGAGGCGGCGTTTGCCGAACGTTATCCCGGCGCGACGCTGCGCTGGGTCGGCGGTACCTGGGCGGAAAGTGCGTCGTTTGCCTTCTTTGCGCCGTCGCATCCGCGCGCCCTGCCCGGCGTGCCGGACGCCATGCCCGCGCTGGTCAATCCGCATCCGACGTGGGCGCGCGAACACGGCGCGATTTTCTGCACCGGCACGTATGGCACGGGAGATGATGCGGCTTGCGAAATGCAGGCGGAAGCGTGGCTAGCGGCACGCGGCGCGGCGGTGTTGCGGCAGGAAATAGTTTACCGCGCGCAGGGTTGGCGTTATCCGCGCCCGCAGGAGAAGCGGGCGGTGGTGTATTGGGTGGCGCCATTGAGGCAATAAATGTTGGAAAATTGAAGCCTTCCCCCCTCCCTCGCAGGGCGAAGCCCACAGCGGGGGAGGGTTGGGGAGGGGGTGACAATGCTGATTTTCCTCGTAGCGGTATCAAAACTATGAGAACAACACGCGATCTAAAACTGCAAAACTTCGCGCGTGAACTGCGTAAAAGTATGACGGACGCTGAGCGCCGTTTGTGGCGCTATTTGCGTAGTGAACAGTTAAATGGCATCAGATTTCGTCGCCAGTACGTTATCGGCAACTACATTACTGATTTTGCCGCCCCTGAAATCAGGTTAATTGTCGAACTGGATGGCGGGCAACATGCCATCCAGCAAGCCTATGACCAGCAAAGAAGCGCATTCTTACAAAGTCAGGGTTATCGAGTGTTACGCTTCTGGAATCATGATGTGTTGCAACAAACGGAAAGCGTGTTGGCGGAAATCCGGCAATATTGTCAGCATTTCTCCTGAAAGCACGGTACGCTACCCCCTCCCCAACCCTCCCCCGCTGCGGGCTTCGCCCTGCGAGGGAGGGAGAATATTCAAGAACCAACCATGAACACCCTCCCCCTCAGCCTCATTCTTCCTGTTTATAACGACGCCGCCGCGCTTGCCGCCTTCCTCCCCGAACTGACCGCTTGGCTCGCCAGCCAAGCGCGTGCGGAAATCATCGTCGTGGATGACGGCAGCCGCGACGACGTGCGTGCCGTCTGCACCGCCGCCGCACTGCCGGAGAACGTCGTGCTGCGCCTTTTGACGCTGTCGCGCAATTTCGGCAAGGAGGCGGCGTTAAGCGCCGGACTGCAAGCGGCGCGCGGCGAGGCGGTCGCCATGATGGATGCCGACGGCCAGCATCCGGTGGCGGTACTCGCCGAAATGCTTGCCCTGCACCGTCAGGGCGCGGACATGGTGGCGGCGGTGCAGGCGAAACGCGGCCACGAAAACCGCCTGCTCGGTTTCCTGAAGCGCGGTTTCTACCGCTTCATGCAGGACGGCAGCCGCTACGCGCTCACTCCGGATGCGGGCGATTTCCGCGTCATGGGGCGTAAAGTCGTCGCCGCACTCCTGGCGCTTCCGGAACGGCAGCGCTTCATGAAAGGGCTGTACGCCTGGGTCGGTTTCAAAACGGTTTACCTGCCGTTTCAGGCGGCACCGCGCCAGACCGGCGAAAGCAAGTTCAACTATCCGCGCCTGTTTGAGCTGGCCATTGTTGGCATCACCTCGTTTTCGCTGAAGCCGCTGCGCTGGATTTCCCGCACCGGCATCCTCGTCTCGCTCGCCTCGCTTTTTTACGGCATCTGGGTCGTGCTGGAAACGCTGTTTTTCGGCCGCGACGTGCCGGGCTGGACGACCGTCACCGCCGGCATCATGTTCTCTGCCGGGGTGCAACTCATCTGCCTTGGCATCATCGGCGAATACATCGGCCGCATCTTTGAAGAAGTGAAGCAGCGCCCGCTCTATCTCGTCGCGGATGAATGGCGCAGCGACACGGACGTAAACCACACCACACCACACGCGCCATGAAAAAAACACTCCTGACCCTATTGCCCATTGCCATCCTCGCCACCGCCGCCATTGCCGCGAAAAACAGCCTGTTCCCCAAAGAAATCACCCCAGAAGAATGGCTGGACTTTAACATCGCCGTGCAAAACGAAAATAACGCCACCCAAATCCAGCTGACCGGACTGCTCGCCAACAGCGCGATGGGCGTTGCCGCCTCGGACATCCACATCGCGCCCGACGGCGAAACCATAAACATCACCCTCTACCAGCGGCTGGCGAACCCCAAATACAGCGGCGCTTTGGATCGGGAAATCCGCGTGCAAGGCAGACCGAAACACATCACCTACGGCAGCGCGCAAAAACCCATCTGGCAAGCGCCGCCAGAACCCGCACAACCATGAGCGCCGCCCACAGCGCCAAACAAGGCGGCTACTTCCTCCTCGTCGGTGCGACCGCCGCCGCCGTACATTTCGCCGTGCTGGCGCTCGCCGTTGAAGGCGCGCACGTGCCGCCGCTGAGCGCCAACCTCATCGCCTTTGCCGTCGCCTTCTGCGTCAGCTTCGCCGGACACTACCGCCTCACCTTCCGGCACAGCGGCGCGCATTGGCGCGACAGCGTCCTGCGCTGGCTGGCCGTATCACTCACCGGCTTTGCCGCCAACCAGGCGCTGTTCGCCCTCGGCCTCGCCTGGCTGGGCGCGGCGTACTACCTGCCGCTGTGGTTCGCCGTCACCCTTGCCGTCACCGCTTTCAGCTTCATCGCCGGCAAATACTGGGCATTTCACGCAAAACCCCCGCCCCTGCGCAGCGGGGGCGGGTTGGGGAGGGGGTGTGAAAACCCGCGCAGCGACGACACACCTTGAATGGCAAACACGTCCTTGCCACCAATATCACATCACCCACCGACCCCGCCGCTTACATGAAAAAACTCACCCTCAACATCGACGACCTCGGCCTCTCGCCCGCCGTCAACGAAGCCGTCTGCCGCCTCGCCGAAGCGCGCCGCATCCAGTCCACCAGCCTGATGAGCCTCGGCGAACTGCCGCACGAAACCCTCGCCCGCCTCCACGCCAGCGACTGCGACATCGGCCTGCACCTCGACCTCACCGGCTTTGCTGCGCGCCAATACCCCGCCGTGGGCGGCACGCTGAAACAAACCCTCGCCCGCGCCTGGCTGCGCCGCTTTGAGCCGACCGCATTGCGCGACCTCATCCGCCGCCAGTTTGACCGCTTTGAAGACCTCACCGGCCACGCGCCCGCCTTCATCGACGGCCACCAGCACGTCCACCAATTCCCGCAAATCCGCGAAACCCTGCTACAAGAGGCCGCGGCGCGTTACCCCGCACGTCCCGCCCTGCGCAGCACCCGCCCCTTCGCGCGCGACCACAAATCCCGCCTCATTCACACCCTCGGCGGCCAGCACCTTGACCGCCACAGCGACGGCTGGCGCAAAAACCCCTGCTTCGGAGGCGTTTACGACTTCAAACCCGACGCGGCAACACTCGCCGGCCACTGGCAACGCTGGCTCGCCGCCGCACCCGACGGCAGCGTCATCATGTGCCACCCCGCCGTGCCGGGCGACGACTGGCAGGACGACATCAAACCCGCGCGCGAAAACGAATGGCGCTACCTGACGAGCGACGCCTTCGCCGCCCTCTGGCAAAACCACGCCTGCGAGACGCAACGCTGGGCAGAAATCCCCTAAAAAAACCGGAGCCACCATGACCCTCCCCGCCATCTTCCTCGGCCACGGCAGCCCGATGAACGCCATCGACCCCGCCAGCCGCTACAACCGCGCCTTCCTGCAAACCGCCGCCGCCATCGCCAAACCGCAAGCCATCCTGATGGTTTCGGCGCACTGGATTGGCCGCGACCTGCGCATCATGAGCGGCGTGCATAACCCCATCCTCTACGACTTCCACGGCTTCCCCGCCGCACTCTATGAAGCCCAATACCCCGCGCCGGGGGCGCCGGAACTCGCTGCGCGCGTCGGCGAACTGCTGGCAGGATACGCGCTGCACGCCGACCCCGACCGCGGCCTGGACCACGGCGCTTGGGCGGTGTTGCGCCACTTCTATCCCGAAGCCGACGTACCGGTCGTCCAACTTGGCCTGAACGTCTTGCAGCCTGCCGCCTGGCATTGGGCGCTCGCCGAAAAACTGCGCCCCTTGCGCGACGAAGGCGTGCTGATCATGGGCAGCGGCAACATCGTGCATAACCTGCGCGAGCTGGACTTCGCCCGCGTCGATGAACCCTTTGCCTACGACTGGGCGGAGGCTTTCCGCGACCGCATCAACCGCGCCATCCTCGCAGACGACCGCGACGCCCTTATCCACTACCTCGCGCTTGACGATGTCCGCCGCGCCGTACCCGCGCCGTTCGAACACTACCTGCCGCTGCTCTACGTCCTCGCCCAACGCGATTCCGGCGAGCCGGTGCGCCTTTTTAACGACGAAATCATCGGCGGCTCGCTCTCCATGACCGCAGTACAAGTCGGCGCGCGTTCTACATAACGTGCACCGTTTCTAATCCCGCAACGCCTTGCAATGCTTTGGCTTACGCCCGCTTCTCTGCCCGCCATTCGTTCGGCGTTTTGCCTGTTTGCCCGATAAAGAAACGGTGGAAAGAATTGGCTTCGTTAAAGTCGAGATAAAAGGCGATTTCGCCGTTTTCCATTGCGGTGTCGGCGAGCATTTGGCGGGCGACGGCAAGGCGGACGGCATCGAGCAGGGTTTGGTAGCTGGCGTCGTGTTCGCTGAGCCGCCGTTGCAGGGGCGGGGGCTGAATTTGAGGCGGCGGTTTTGGCAGGATTGCGCCCGTGGACGATAATCCGATGCCCCAGCTGTGCCTTTCAGGTTGCCCGCCCAGACAGCGGATACCTGACCCCGCGTGAACTCACGCGCGCCGAAATCCGGCAAATCATTGCCGATTACGCCCAAGCGGCAAAAAATGCCATCAAAGCCGGATTCGATGGCGTCGAATTCCACGCCGCCAATGGCTACTTGCCGCAACAATTCCTCGCCGATTCCAGCAACCAGCGCAACGACGAATACGGCGGCAGCATCGAAAACAAGGCGCGCTTTACCCTGGAAGCGATGCAGGCCATTATTGCCGCCATTGGTGGCGACAAAGTCGGCATTAAAATCAGCCCGCTGCATCCCTATGCCGGCATTGCCTTTAATGATCCGGTCGCCACATACCATTACCTGATTGGCGCATTAAACAAACTGGATTTCTCTTTTGTGGAAATCATGAAACGCTCACCAATGTTTCCGCTCCTGCCGCATTACCCGCAAGCAGATGAACTCGAATTATTCGGCACAATGGTGGAAAAAACCCTCATCGCCGGTACGGGCTATACCGCCGAAAGCGGCGAAAAAGAACTGGAAAAAGGCATTGCCGATTTAATCGCCTTTGGTGCGCCATTCCTTGCCAATCCCGATTTGCCGCGACGATTCGCGCTCGGTGCCGAATTAAATGCACCCGATCACGCGAGCATGTTCGGCGGCGGCGCGCAGGGATATATTGATTATCCGTTTTTGCCGTGATTTGAATATAAAGAAAGGCTGCCGATGGCAGCCTTTTTGCTCATGTCTAGTGATACACATAAAGTCTCATACAAGGCGTGCTGCTGAAAACAACGCCATAGGGTGCGCCTCGGCGCACCGTCGCAGAATTCGTATCAATGGTGCGCCAAGGCGCACCCTATACCCCCAGCAACGAAACACCGTATGCGGTTTTCGGAGGATGGTCGTACAACACTTCCTCTTGATGGATAGCGGCACAAAATCCCCGCACATTTCACCCTGCCTTCACACAGTGCCTGCCGCCGCGCGCGATACTGCGGCCTCCTGTTTTTCTGGAGGTTTTATGGCTTACCGCTATCGCACGACTACCGCGCTGTTTCCGCTTGTCCCACCGCCGCCCCGCCCCGTCTATCCGCGCGGGGCGGTCATCCGCCGTTTTGCCATCGGCGCCATTTTGGTCGCTGTCTTCGTCTTTGTGCTGTTTTTCCTGTTAGGAGCGTTCCTTGGCGCGTCCGCAGGGAAAACCGTAGGGTACGCGCTTATTGCCGCCCTTGTCTGCGCCGCCCCGGTGTCCGTCTGCGGTGTTGTCCTCGCCCGGCTGCAATGCTGCCGCAATCTGCGCGGGCTGCTGCTGGCAGCGCCGGCGGGTGCATTGTCCTGGTGCGGCATTGTGATTTGCTTCAATCACGCCCATTTTGACCTTTTCGATCTTTATGCCGCGCTGTTTTTTGCCGCCGTGTCTGCCGTGATTGCGCTCATCGCCCTGCCCAATTCACCGACAATTCACCGCCGCTTCAAGCAGCCGCCTGCCATCCGCACGATACTGGTCGCTCCTAAACTTCGGAGCTTCCTCATGGAAAAAACCACGCAAAAACTCGTCATCATCGCCGTTATCTGCGCTATCCTGCTGATTGCCATGCAGTTGTTCAACGGTCTTGTGCACGACCGCGAGCATTACGCGGAAATCGCGCAGCAAAACGTCGCCACCCAGGCCGATGCCTATCAGGCGCGCGCGACCCTCAGCAACCGCCTTGACCTCTACCGCCTAACCGAACGCAGCAGCAAGTATGCGGTGTTATTCCTGCTCATCACCTTCGGCGGCTGTTTTCTCTTTGAAACGCTGCGCGATTTGCGCGTCCACCCGGTGCAATACACCCTGGTCGGCGCGGCCATCTGCATTTTCTACCTGCTCTTGCTCTCGCTGGGCGAACATATCGGCTTCACCGCCGCCTATCTGGTCGCCGCGCTCGCCTGCAACGGCCTGATAACCGGCTACTTGAGCGCGGTGCTAGGCGGCACACGCCGCGCCGCTGCCCTCGGCGCGCTGCTGCTTGCCGCCTACGCCGTGCTTTATCTCCTGTTGCAGTCGCAGGAATACACCCTGCTCATCGGCAGCCTGCTGCTCTTCGCCACGCTCGCTGGGGTGATGTACGGCACACGCCATTTCGACTGGTACGACCTGAAAAAACGCGAGGATTTGTCATGAGACTGCTCACCATCCGCGCCGCCCGCGCTTATGCCACCGCGCTGCTCACCCGCTATCATTTGCCGACCGCCCCGCTGCATATTGAGGAAGCCAACGGCTGCTACGGCATCCAAAGTCCCGCCTGCCGCCTGATTGTCGGCGGCGACGGCCGGGTGCTTTATATGCGGGGCAGGTCATAGGTGCTGTTGACAATTCGACGAACGAGCCCCTCTCCCACTGGGACAAGCATTGCTCGTCCGTAGGACGAGAGAGGGGGTGGGGTGAGGGCAGCAATCAATTGAAAAACCGGAATTTCGATTCATCAACAACATCGCCCACCCCCTCCCCGACCCTCCCCCGGGCCCCATGCAAAATGCGGACGCATTTTGCATGGGTACCCGCCCGCTGCGGGCTTCGCCCTGCAAGGGAGGGGCGATGCCGGGTCGACGGCGCTTTGCCTGCACGCGGCGGAAGCCGTATAGTGCGCCCCGTGCGGCGATGTGCTTGCCGCGTGTTTATTGGTTTTCTGGAGGTGTTATGCAAACGGTTGTTTTGAATATTGGCGGGATGAACTGTGGCGGCTGCGTCAAGAACGTTACCGGCATTTTGCAGGGCGTAGATGGTGTTGCGCGTGCGGATGTCAGTTTGGAAGCCAAGAATGCGACGGTGTCGTTCGATCCGGCAAAAACGAATCCGGCCGCGTTGATTGAGGCGGTGGAAGACGGCGGGTTTGAGGCATCGTTATCGGCATAGACCGCCTGAAACCTTGCGGCAAAGCCGCCGGGTATCGCGAAAACATGATGAAAACAGCCTGTTGATACAGGCTGTTTTTTTGCGCGGCGATTTAGGGGCTGTTTGCAATTTGAATTTCCCTCCCCTGCGAAGCGGGGGAGGGGCAGGGAGGGGGTGTGAAAACCGCGTAGCGACCGCATTCAAAACGAAATGCAAACACCCCCCTAGCCCTGCGCGGCGGCGAGCGCCTGTTCCAAATCGGCGAGGAGGTCGTCCAGATGCTCGATGCCGATGCTCAGACGCACCATGTCGGCGCTGACGCCCGCCGCCTTGAGTTCTACTTCGTTCAGCTGGCGGTGGGTAGTGCTGGCCGGATGGGTGGCGAGCGTTTTCGTGTCGCCGATATTGACCAGGCGGGTGATGAGTTGCAGCGCGTCGATGAAGCGCGCGCCCGCGTCCATGCCGCCCTTGATGCCAAAACTGAGCAGGCCGGAGGCAAGCCCGCCGAAATCGCGCTGGATGAGCGCGTGGTAGGGGCTGTCCGCCAGACCGGGATAATTCACCCAGGCGACTTGCGGATGCGCTTGCAGATAACGGGCGACGCCAAGGGCGTTTTCGCTGTGGCGCGCCATGCGCAGTTCAAGCGTTTCCAGACCTTGCAGAATGAGGAAAGTGTTGAGCGGGCTGATGGCCGCGCCGGTGTTGCGCAGCGGCACGACGCGGGCGCGGGCGATGAAGGCGGCAGCGCCGAAATGTTCGCTGTAATTCACGCCGTGGTAGGACGGGTCGGGGCTGGCGAGGACGGTGAAGCGTTCGCTTTCTGCCCAAGGGAAGCGGCCGCCGTCAATGATGGCGCCGCCAATGCTGTTGCCGTGGCCGCCGATATATTTGGTCAGAGATTCAACGACGATATCCGCCCCCAGCTCCAGCGGGCGGCAAAGTGCGGGCGAGGCGACGGTGTTGTCAATGATGAGCGGCAGACCGGCGGCGTGCGCGGCGGCGGCAAAAGCGGGAATATCGAGGACGTTAATCGCCGGATTGCCGATGCTTTCGCCATAAACGAGACGGGTGCGGGCGTCGCAAAGGCGGGCGATGTCTTCCGGATGCGCCGGGTCAATAAAGCGCACTTCAATACCCTGCCGCGGCAGAGTGTGGGCAAAAAGATTGTAAGTGCCACCATAAAGCGTGCGGGTGGCGATGAGAGATCTTTGCAAAATCCCCCTAAACTCCCACCAAGACATTTAGAGGATTTTCCATGAGCACCTTCTTCCGGCAAACCGCCCAAGCCGTGATTGCCAAACACATCGACCGCTTCCCTCTATTGAAGTTGGATCAGGTGATTGATTGGCAACCGATCGAACAGTACCTGAACCGTCAAAGAACCCGTTATCTCCGAGACCACCGCGACCGTCCCGCCTATCCCCTGTTGTCCATGTTCAAAGCCGTCCTGCTCGGACAATGGCACAGACTCTCCGATCCCGAACTCGAACACAGCCTCATCACCCGCATCGACTTCAACCTGTTTTGCCGTTTTGACGAGTTGAGCATCCCCGATTACAGCACCTTATGCCGTTACCGCAACCGACGGCGCAAGACGACACCCTGTCCGAATTGCCGGAACTGATTAACTGCCAACTGACCGAAAAAGGCCTAAAAATAGAGAAAGCATCCGCCGCCGTCATTGACGCCACCATTATTCAGACCGCCGGCAGCAAACAGCGTCAGGCCATAGAAGTTGATGAGGAGGGACAAGTCAGCGGCCAAACCACATCGAGTAAAGATAAAGATGCCCGCTGGACAAAGAAAAACGGCCTCTACAAACTTGGTTACAAACAACATACCCGCACCGATTCTGAAATCGCTTTCAGACGGCATTTCCGTATCAAGTGCGGTCGTTTTACAACCAGTTTTTTAGCAGCCCGCGAACAAATCGTTCAGCCCTTCGGCGATGGTCGGGTGGGTGAAGATTTGGTTTTTGATGTAGGTGGCGGGGATGCGGTGATCGATCGCCATTTTGAACAGGTTGATAATCTCGTGCGCTTCGGCGCAGAACAGGGTTACACCGAGAATTTCGCCGCTGTGCGCGTCCACCACGGCTTTGAGCAGGCCGTCGGTTTGGTTGAGGATTTTGGCTTTCGGAATCGCGTCGGCTTTCAGTTTCAACACTTTCACCTCGCGCCCCGATTGCTGCGCGGCGGTTTCGGTTAAGCCGATATGGGCGAGCGGTGGCTCGGTAAAGGTGGCGGTCGGGAACGGGGTGCGGTCGGCGCGGTTGCGTTTGCCGTCGCCGAAAAGCTGTTCGCGCACGATGCGGTAGTCGTCGAGCGAGATGTAGGTGAACATCGGGCTGCCCGCCACGTCGCCCATCGCCCAGATGTGGTTTTTGCCTTGCACGCGCAGATGGTCGTCAACGAGGATGAAGCCGCGCTGGTCGGTTTTGATGCCCGCGTTTGTCAGGCCCAATCCTTGCGTGTTCGGCACGCGCCCCACGCCCACCAACACCGCGTCGGCGGTAAATTCGCCTTGCGACGTGATGACGCTGGTGTCCGCCGTATTGTCGCGGAACGCTTCAATCTTCACGCCTTGCAACACCTTGATGCCTTTGCTGTTTAATACGCGCAGCATTTCTTCGGCGATGTCGCGATCTTCACGCGGCAGGAAGCGGTCGCCGCCGTCGAGAATGGTGATTTCGCTGCCGAAAGCGTGGAACATAAAGGCAAATTCCAAGCCGATGTAGCCGCCGCCGATGATGACGAGGCGGCGCGGGCGTTCGTTCAGCGCGAGCACACCGGTGCTGTCCAGTACGCGCGGGCTGTCTTCGCCCGCCACACCCAGGCGGCGCGGGGTGGCACCGGTGTTGATGAAAATGCGTTCGGCGGTAAGGGTTTGCTCGCCGCCGTCTGGGTCAGTCAGTTTGACCGTGCGATCGTCGAGAAACTCGGCGCGCGCGTTGAGCACGGTTACGCCGTCCAGATTGTCCAGTTTGGCGAAATTGGCGGCGCGCAATTTCGGAATCAGGGTGTTTTTCGCGTTCATCGCCGCCGCAAACACTGCCGCTTTGTCGGCGTTATGCCCGCGCTGCTCGCTCTCGACAATCAGTTTTTTGCTGGGAATACAGCCGATGTTGATGCAAGTGCCGCCGTACATCTGCGCCGACTGTTCCACCAGCACGACCTGCTGCCCGTGTTTCGCCAAATCTGCCGCCAGCGTTTTGCCCGCTTTGCCAAAGCCGATAATAAGATTTTGTGTGTGCATAATTTGTCTCTGTGAAATGATGGATTGCGCGCCAATTATAGACCTTATCGATTTATTTTTATATGAGACCCGGAATTAGGTTTTCAGACGGCCTTTTTTGTTTTTCAGGCAGCTTTTTTGGAATGGCCGGCGGCATCTCAGACGGCCTTCCCCCACGCTTCCCCCATCATATCCACCAACGCCCGCACTTTGGGCGAGAGCTGTTTGCGGCTGGGGTACACCGCCATCACGGGCACGGGTTTGGGTTGGAAATCGGATAAAACGCTTTTCAGGCTGCCTGCATCGAGGGCGGCTTGCACCAGATAATGCGGCAGCTGGACGATGCCGAATGCGGACAGCGCGAGTTCCAGCAGGGCTTCGCCGTTGTCGGTGCTGAAACGTCCGCTGCCTTGAAAGGTGGTTTCTTTGCCTTTTTGTTGGAAATGCCAGCGGCTGACGCGGCCGCCGTGGAGAAAATGCAGGCATTGGTGGTGCGCCAAATCGTCGGGGCTTTGCGGCGTACCGTGTTGAACGAGGTAGCCGGGGGCGGCGCAGGTGAGCATTTTTTGTTGCGCCACGGTGCGGGCGATCAGGCTGTCGCATTGGGGCGGATTGCCGTTACGCAGGGCGAGGTCGTAGCCGTCTGAAATCAGGTCGGCGTAGTCGTCGGTGAGCGAGAGTTCGACGCTGGTTTGCGGATAGCGGTGGAGAAAATCCGCCAACAGCGGCGGCAAGATGGTTTTGCCCAACACCAGCGGCGCGCTGATTTTCAGACGGCCTTGCGGCTTGATGCTGCGTTGGGCGAGGCATTGCTCGGCGTTGTCCAATTCTTCCAGCACGGCGGTGCAGCGTTCGTAAAACAGCCGCCCTTCGTCGGTAGGTGCAAGGTTGCGCGTATTGCGCTGCAAAAGGCGCACGTTCAACCGCGCTTCAAGGCGGGCGATGCGTTTGCCGATGGTGGAGCGGGTCAGCCCGAGCTGTTTGGCGGCGGCGGTAAACGAGCCGCTTTTGACGCTGGCAACAAAGGCCGTTATATCGTTGAGATTGTTGAGTTCCATAAATTTTTCTTGCGTAGGTCGGGCATTTATGCCCGACAAATACAGGTAAATTTAAAAACGTCGGGCATCAATGCCCGACCTACATTTGGTGTTTTCTTGCCCGAGATTGGGGAAGCACATTCCCGAATAAAACAAATATACTTCATCTCGTTCAAAAACTCATCACAAGGAGCAAAAAAATGACTGCGCTGAAATTACCCGAACGCCTGCAAAACCATCGCGGTTTCGCCCGCACTTTCCAACCGGGCAAACTCACATTGGGCCTGATTGCGCCCTTCAAAGGCTATCCCGACAGCCCCGTGCCCGAAATGGACGACTTCGCCACCGTGATAAAAGCCGCCGACCAAAGCGGCATTGCCACGCTGTGGGTGCGCGATGTGCCGTTTTACGACCCGAGTTTTGGCGATGTCGCGCAGATTTACGACCCGTCGGTAACGCTGGGTTATCTCGCCGCGCTCACCCAAAACGTTGCGCTCGGCTCGGCGGGCTATGTGTCGCCGCTGCGCGAACCGGTGCTCACCGCCAAAGAAGCCGCGTCGGTGGAACAAATCAGCGGCGGCCGCTTCCTGCTCGGCTTGGCCAGCGGCGACCGTCCCACCGAATACCCCGCCTTTGCCTCCGATTTCAACAACCGCGCCGAACGCTACCGCGAAGCGTGGCAAATCATCCGCCGCCTGACGCAGGAAAAATTCCCCGCATTCAATAGCGAACACTACGGCAGATTCAGCGGCAATTTGGACTTGGTGCCCAAACCCGCACACGGTTTGCCGATGCTCGCCATTGGCCGCGCCCGCCAAGAGCTGGAATGGATTGCCCGCGAAAGCGACGCATGGATTTGGTACGGCATCGCCCCCGAAAAACTGGGCGACATCGTCAACACGCTCAAAGAATTGGGCGACGGCGAAACCTGGAAACCCTTTGGCGTGGCGAATTTCGTCGAACTCTTGGAAGACCCGAACGCGCCCGCCGAGTTCTACAATAACATCTACCTGCGCGGCGGCGCCAAAGGCATCGTCGAATTCTGGCAAAAACAGCAAGCCGACGGCGTGGCGCACATCACCGTCAACCTGAAACCCACACGGCGCGGCGCGCTGGAAACCATCCAAGACTTCGCCGAAAACATCGCACCGCACTTCGCGGCGTGAGCTTTTGGGGTTTCAGGCTGCCTGAAAAACTTCCCCACAAAATGCGGTCAAGCATTTTGAACGTCGGCTCTGCCGACGGGATCAAAGAGCCGAGAAATCCAGTAAAGGATTTCGAGTAAAACCGACCGCACTTTATCCCTCCCGCAACCGCTCCACCACACAACGCAAGGCGGGCGAGATGTTGCGGTGGGGGTAGTAGAGATGGAAGCCGGTGAAGGTGTGGCTTGCGTCTTGCAAGATGCGCACCGGCGAATTGTCAAACCAAGTGCAACACCTCATCAAAATACACTTCATAAGGTGTCCTCCACTGCAAACATTTGCGCGGGCGGTTATTCAATGCCAGCACCGCCTTTTCAATGTAATCATCTGGATATTGCGCAATATCCTGATGCTTCGGAAAATATTCACGCAACAAGCCGTTGGTGTTCTCGTTCGTGCCGCGTTGCCACGGTGGCGCAGCCTTTGCTTGCCGCTTATCACCCAGTCGAGGTCATTGAAACGCTTGGCGTAGATACCGCGGTAGATAGTCGCGTAGCTGATGGCGTGCGGGCGGCCTTCGTGGCGCAAGCGGTACTGAATCTGCTCCGGCGACCAGTGCAGTTTCAGAAACCTCTCCTTGACCAGGGCAAAAAGTTCCGGGTCATCAAGTTTACGCTTGCGGCGGCAGAGCTTACGCCTGCTGTCGTATTTCTCCTGCGCCTTGCTGGCGTCGTAGTTTTCGCCATCGCTATTGCGCTTCAGTTCGCGCAAGATGGTGCATCTGTGGCGCTTCAACATGGTAGCAATAGCGGCGGGGCAATGACCCTGGTTGAACAAAGTCATTATGCAACCCCGCTCAATGGGCGTAATATGACTGTAGGCATCCATTTTTGGTCTCCTGCAATGTTTTGATGTTTTTTTGCAGTATCGCTTATGGATGTCTTTTTTGTGGCTGTTGCACTTGAATTGTAAATTCGCCGTAGTCTTAATCGGTGGGGCGGTTTACCTGCTATGCGCCGCTGATGGTGAAGATGCTCCGGCTAATGACGATCTCTTGTGCGCGCCCGCAGCGGCAAGGCAGGAGAGTCAAGTGCGGGAGTGGTTCATGTGTTTTTTCCGGTGTTGCCCCGCGGCTCGATGGTGCGCTCACGTCTTGCAGTATGCCTGCGGTGACGGCTTCATCAATGGCGCGCGGGATGTGTTGCAGGTAGGTGGAGGTCGGCTTGATTGGGTGCGCGCGGCTGTGTATGATTGCGCCCGCTTCGCCGGTGTAGCTCAGTTGGTAGAGCAGCGCATTCGTAACGCGCAGGTCATGGGTTCAAGTCCCTTCACCGGCTCCAGGCATTTCTCCTTCATTCTTTTTCGCCCCGCCTTTTGGCGGGGTTTTTTTATCGTCATGGTGTCGTTTTTGTGTTTTTTTGTGACGCTCTAAGAAAAATATCGCACCAAAACACGCCAAATTCACGTCAGGTGCTATGATTGCCGCCGTAATTTTTCTTCATGACGAGGTTTTTATTATGGCTATTTCCCTGAAAGAACCGCTTCTTGCGCGTCTCTTGCGCTATGTGAAAATCCACACTACTTCGGATGCGAAAAGCGACACTGTGCCGAGTACGCCGCAGCAGTGGGATTTGCTCCATCTTCTGCGCGATGAGCTCACCGCAATGGGGCTTGCCGATGTTACGCTGGACGACAAGGGTTATCTCTTTGCTACGCTGCCTGCGACCACCGACCGCGCCGTACCGGTGCTGGGGCTACTGGCGCACGTCGATACCGCGCCGGATTTCAGCGGCGAAAACGTCCGACCGCAGGTGATTGAAAACTACGACGGCGGCGTCATCGACCTTGCCGGCAGTGAATTGACGCTGTCGCCGCGGGCGTTTCCGCATTTGCGTGAATTACGCGGGCATACGTTGGTTACGACCGACGGCACGACGCTACTCGGCGCGGATGACAAATCCGGCATTGCCATTATCTTGTCGGCGGTTGAATACTTGCAGGCGCACCCGGAAATCGCGCACGGCAAAATCCGCATCGCTTTTACGCCAGATGAAGAAATCGGCCGCGGCCCGCATCATTTTGACGTTGCCGCCTTTGGCGCGGACGTCGCCTACACCCTGGACGGCAGCGTGCTGGGCGAATTGCAGTACGAAAACTTCAACGCCGACGAGGCGACCGTCACCCTTTACGGACGCAGCGTCCACCCCGGCACGGCGAAAGACGTCATGATTAACGGCTGGGCGCGTGCCTGCGAATTCCAAAGCCGCCTGCCCGCGCACAAAACCCCAGAGACGAGCAGCGGCCGCGAAGGCTTCATCTTCCTGCGCAAAATCGAAGGCTCGCTGGAAGCATGCCGCCTGCTTTACGCGCTGCGCAGTTTCACCCGCGAGGAGCTCGCCGCCTGGGGCAAGATGCTGACCGATACCATGAGCGCGATGCAGCGCGATTATGGCGAGGGTTGCGGCAAGGTGGAAATTCATGAGCATTACCGCAATATGCGCGAGAGGGTTGAGCCGCACCGCTATTTGATTGATATTGCGGAATCTGTGATGCGCGCGCAGGGTATTACGCCGGTGATTGAGCCCATCCGTGGCGGTACTGATGGCGCGCGTCTTTCTTTCATGGGGCTGCCGACGCCGAATCTTTTTACCGGCGGCGAGAATTTCCACGGCCCGCTGGAGTTTATTTCGCTGGATGTGATGGAACAGGCGGCGAACGTCGTCATCGGCATCGCGCAGGCGTTCGTGGAAAGGGCGGAGGTAAGCGCGTAATCAATATAAGCGCCACCAGGTAAGGTTATGGCTACGCCTAGGGGCGTGTTGACAATTTGAGACATTCCCCTCTCCTGCAGGGCGAAGCCCGCAGCGGGCGGGCCCCATGCAAAATGCGTCCGCATTTTGCATGGGGCCCGGGGGAGGGTTGGGGAGGGGATGTGCGATGTCGTTGATGAATCGAAATTCCGGTTTTTCAATTGATTGCTGCCCTCACCCCACCCCCTCTCTCGTCCTACGGACGAGCAATGCTTGTCCCAGAGGGACAAGCATTGCTCGCGTAGCGAGAGAGGAGCTTGTTTATTGAATTGCAAACATGCCCTAACCCGCCCCACGCTTACTGACCGGCAGCGCTCGCCCGCTCCAATCCGACAAAAAACACTCTCAACATCAAGGCACACATCATGAACAGCACCTACCTCAGCATTCTCCTTGGCGTCGCAGCGCTCATCGCCGCTGGTGGCTTCATCATCAAAGGCTACAACGCCAAAGGCGTGCTTTTCAGCATCGGCATCGTCCTCATGGCCATCGCTTACGCCATGGGCAACGCCATCACCAAAACCCCCGGAGGTGATCCGGTCGCCGATATCAGCAACCACATCTACGGCCTCTTTGAAAACCGTGGCGGCGCGCTCGGCATGATCATCATGATCCTCATCGGTTTTTCCGCCTATATGTCGCACGTCGGCGCGAACGACGTCGTCATCCGCGTCCTCTACAAACCGCTGCGCCATGTGCGCTCGCCCTATGTGCTGCTCGTCGGCGGCTTCATCCTCTCGGCGCTGATGTCGTTCGCCATTCACTCGGCGACCGCGCTCGGCGTTTTCCTGATGGCGACGCTTTTCCCCATCATGGTGCGCCTCGGCATCAGCGTGCCGTCTGCCGCTGCCATCTGCTCCTCGACCACGCTGGTGAACCTCGCGCCGACCGCCGCCGATGTCATCCTCGCTGCGGAAAAAGCCAACGCCGACCTCATCACTTTCAGCTTCAAGACCATCATGCCGATGTCCATCGTCGCGCTGTTCTTCGTCGCCATCGCCCATTTCTTCTGGCAACGCTACTGCGACCGCCGCGAAGGGCTGACACAAGGCGCGGCTCAAGCGCTGGAAACCGCCGAAGCCGCTGCGCTGAAAAGCGATGCGCCGCTGTACTACTTCATCCTGCCCTTCCTGCCGATTATCGGGCTTTTCATTTATAACGGCGAGCGCATGCCGGAAATCAAACTGGGCGGGCTGGTCGTGCTCACCATCCTCATCACCGCGCTGATTGAATTCCTGCGCAGTCTGGACGCGCGCAAAACTTACGACGGCCTCGAAGTCTGCTACCGCGGCATGGCGGAAGGTTTCTCCGGCGTGGTCGTGCTGCTGGTTGCCGCCGGTATCTTCGCGCACGGCCTCGAAACCATCGGCTTCGTCAAGGCGCTGATTGACTCCGTACAAGGCGCGGGCGCGGCCAACGTCGTCATGCTGGCGCTGGTCGTCATCACCCTCGTCGTCGCCGTCGCCGCCGGTTCGGGCAACGCCGCCTTCTTCGCTTTCGTCGAACTGGCGCCGCGTCTTGCCGAACAAATGAACCTCAACCCCGGCTACCTCATCGCGCCGATGATGCAGGTTTCGAACACCGGCCGCGTCATCTCGCCCGTCTCTGGCGTGATGGTCGCCGTCTCCGGCGCGGCGAAAATTTCACCGCTCTTGCTGGTCAAGCGCAACGCCGTTCCGGCGCTGGTCGCGGTAGTCGTCATCGTCGTTTATACGATGCTGTTTATTCCGCAGTAAACGGCGGAAGCCGTCTGTAGCGGTCGTTCCGTACCCACAAAAAAACCGGCGACACGCGCCGGTTTTTCTTTATCGCCGCCGCAAGCGGCGCGGGTGTTTTTTCTGACAATGGCTGAAGGCGTCGGTGTCGAGGATGAAGGCGTAACCGTCATCACTTTTCTGTAGCGGCAAGGTGGCGTCGCGTGTGCCATCAGCGCGCTGCATATGGATGCGGATGGCGCGGCTGTGGCCGTCTTCGCGCAGCGCTTCGCTGTCGCCGATTTCGTCCAGGTGCGGGCGCAGGCATTGTTGCAGGGCGTGGCGGTAGCGCGTGTGGTTGGTGATTTTCGCGGGGACGTAAAGCAGCGCCGCCATGCGCGCGCTGTCGCGCTGGGCAAGCGCCTGTAGCATCGCCTGGGTGACGGCTTCGGCGTCTTGCCGCCCTTGGGCGGGCGAGAGCGTTATCCAGGCGAGGAGGTGGTTGCCGCGGTTATCGACGGCTTCGTTGCTCATGATGAGCGCGGCGGCGTGCTGGCGGGCGTCATCCGTCCACCATTCGATGCGGTCGCTGTCGGCGCTGCGGCTCGTGATGAGTTTGCGCTTGCCCTGCCAGGCGTGGGCGGCGTTGTCGCCTTGTTGGACGTGCGCCAGCCAGGCGTCGCCGGGCGCGAGGTAGTAGTGGCGCGCGGTCACGGCGTATTCGGGCAGGAGCATCATGTTTTGGTATTCGATGCGGTTGGCAACGGCGGCGAAGCGCTCGCCGCTGACGGATTCCAGCGCGGCAAAGGGGGCGTCGTTGGCGCCGTGGGCGCAGGCGATGGTCAGGGCGAGGAGGAGCAGGGTTTTTTTCATGAGGGCTCAGGATTAGGGCTTTTTCCGCCGTTTTTCCGGGTAGGGGTAGCGGCTGCCGTCCGGGCGGTTTTTGTAACGGCGGTGCAGCCAGTAGTATTGTTCGGGGTGTTGACGGATTTCCCGCTCGTAGTCGGTATTGACGCGGCGCATGACGTCGGTGTCGCTCTCGCCCGCGACGGGCTTTATTTCCGGGGCGACGCGCACCACGTAATGGCCGTCGGCTTCGCGCCACATGTACACCGGTATCCAGTGCGCGCCGGTGCGCTGGCGCAGTTTGGGCAGGATGTTGACGCTTGCCGCGGCCACGCCGAAAAAGGGCGCGAAGACGCTGACGCGCGGGCCCATGTCCTGGTCGAGCGCGTACCAGAGGTTGCCGCCGCCCTGGAGGAAGCGCAGGGTGTGGCGCATGTCTTTGTAGTGGATGAGTTCGGTCGCGGCGCGGGCGCGGTGGTGCTTGATCCAGTGGTGGTAGAAGGGGTCGTTGAGTGGGCGGTACATGCCGCCGGCGTCCACGTAGAGGCCGAGCAGGCGCACGCCCAGTTCCATCAGGGTGCTGTGCGAGCCGATGAGGACGACTGGCGTGGCCGGGTCGCGCAAGAGGGCGAGCGAGGCGGGGTCAGCCTCAAAGCGGGAGAGTGCGCGCAGTTTTTCTTCGCTGAGGTACCACGCCATGCCGGTTTCGATGATGCCGCGGCCGACGCTTTTGGCGTTTTCGCGCAGGAGGCGGGCGCGGGCGGCGTCATCCAGTTCGGGGTAGGCGAGGCGCAGGTTGGTTTCGCTGATTTTGCGGCGGTACGGCATGAGGCGGTAGAGCAAGCGGCCGAGGGTGCCGCCGACGGTCATGCGTAGCGGTTGCGGCAGTTGGACGAGCAGCCAGAGCAGGGCGGCGATGAGCCAGTGGCCGAGGTAGCGGGGGGAGAGGAGCTGTCTGGGCAAGGTGTTTCCCTTTATGATGTGTGTTTTTGGGAGTTTTTTATGAAGTTGGTTTTGGCGAGTTCGTCGCCGTTTCGCGCGGCTATTTTACGCAATTTGGCTTTGCCGTTTGCGGCGGTGAGTCCCGAGGTGGATGAGGCACGGCTGCCGGGTGAGGCGCCGCAGGCGCTGGTGGAACGGCTGGCGGTGGCAAAGGCGCGCGCGGTGGCGGCGGACGCGGAGTCGTTCGTGATTGGTTCGGATCAGGTGGCGACGCTGGATGGTGATGTTTTGGGCAAGCCGCATACGGTGGAAAATGCGGTGGCGCAGTTGTCGCGTTTCAGCGGGCGCGAGGTGCAGTTTTTGACCGGGCTGTGCCTGCGTCGCGGTGATGTGGTGTTTTCTTGTGTCGAGCCGTTTGTAGTGCGCTTCCGCCCGCTCACGGAAGCGGAGATTCGCGCGTATGTGGCGCTGGAATCGCCGCTGCAGTGTGCGGGCAGTTTCAAGTCCGAGGGTTTGGGCATTCTGTTGTTTGACGCGCTCGTAGGGCGCGATCCGAATGCCCTGGTCGGTTTGCCGCTGATTGCGCTGCGCGAGTTATTTGAGCAGCACGGTGTGGCCTTGTTCGCTGAAATTGAGCGCGCTGCGCAGGCCGACTGAGGCTTCGGTACCCATGTCGCGCAGCAGTTTTTCCAGCGGGGTGCGGTCGGGTTTGTATTCCACGAAGTCGAGGTCTTTGTATTTGGCGTTGCGCAGGGTGTTTTTGTCGCCCAGCGCGTCGATGAGGCCGAGCGGCTGTGCCTGTTCGCCCGTCCAGAAGAGGCCGCTGAACATCTCCGGCGTTTCTTTCAGGCGCTCGCCGCGGCCGTCGCGCACGGCTTTGATGAATTGGGCGTGCATGTTGTCCAAGAGTGCCTGCATGTGCGCGACTTCGTTCGGGTCGAGCGGTTTGTCGCCGGCGAGGAAGTTTTTGTGTTCGCCCGCGGTAAAGACGCGCGCGTCCAGGCCGAGTTTGCCGAGCAGGTCGCGGTAGCCAAGGCCGTAGCTGATGACGCCGATGGAGCCGACGATGCTTGCCGGGTCGGCGTAGATTTCGTCGGCGGAGGCGGCGATGTAGTACGCACCCGATGCGCCGACGTCGGCGATGACGGCGTACACCGGCAGGTCGCTGCGCTCGCTTTTCAGGCGCTTGACGGCGCGGTAAACGGCGCCGGATTGTACAGGCGAGCCGCCGCCGGAGTTGATGTCGAGGATGACGGCTTCGGCCATCGGGTTTTTGAAGGCTTTTTCGAGGCCGGAGATGATGTCGTCGGCGTTGGCTTCCATGTCGGATGCGATCATGCCCTGCACGCTGACGACGGCAAGGTGTTTGCCGCGGTAGCTCGCCCCTTCGCTTTTGGGGTCGCTGCCTTTCAGGCCGAAAAGGAAGCTGAGGAGGAGCAGCCAGTAGAGCGCCCAGAAGATGCGGAAAAAGATTTTCCAGCGGCGTTTGCGCCGCATTTCGACAATGGCTTCGTGGGCGACGGTTGCAAGGGCGCGTTCTTCGTCAAAGTTCATACAATCTCCTGTCGTAAAAGGGTTAAGAGGTGCGCGGCAGGCGCGGGCAGGGGCGCTTCCACGGCAATCGCCCGCGCATCATAGGCGAAGGCGATGTGCGCGGCGTGGAGGAACATGCCCTTGTAGCCGCGCTTGCGCATGGCGCGGTTGAAATCGCGTTTGCCGTATTTGTCATCACCGGCGATGCCGTGCCCGCGGTGTTGTACCGAAACGCGAATTTGATGGGTGCGGCCGGTGTCCAGCGTCGCTTCCAGCAGACTGGCGTCGGCGAAAGTTTGCAGCAGACGGAAGCGGGTGCGCGCTTCCTGACCGTCCGCCGCGCCGACGACCATGCGCTCGCCGCCTTGCAACTGCGCCTTGGCCAGGTGCAGCCGCACCTCGCGCGTCGCTGGATTCCAGTGGCCATCCACCAGGCAGAGATAGCGCTTCTCCACGCCGCCCGCCTGCATCAGCGCCTGAAATCCGGCGAGGGCGGCGCGGTTCTTGCCGAGTACCAGCACGCCGGACGTGTCGCGGTCGAGGCGGTGCGCCAGTTCGGCATAACCCGCGCCCCATACCTGCCGCACCGCGTCAATCACGCCATACGGCTGCTCGCTGCCGCCATGCACGGCGATGCCCGCAGGCTTGTTGAGCATAAGGAAATCGTCGTCTTCATAAAGAACGGCGCCCGCGATACGCTCGCACCAAAAGGCGGGGACGTCTTGCGGCGGGCGGGTGGCGTCGGCAAGCGGCGGCAGACGCAACTCGTCGCCGGCCGCGACGCGCAACTCCGGCTTGGCGCGCTTCTTGTTCACCCGCACCTCGCCGCGGCGCAGCATCTGATAAATGCGGCTTTTCGGCAGTGCCGGATAACGTTTGCGCAGAAAATTGTCGAGCCGTTGCCCGGCGTCATCCGCCGTGACCGTCAAAAAATGAACCCTGGAAACATCCATTAAAAATATCCCCTTGCGAAAGCGGCGAAGTGTACCTGATAAACCGCGCAAATGCTTGCGCCGTCTGGGCGCATTTGTGATAATTTGCACCGCAAATTCCTAAAAAACTTCCGAAAATGGAGCATCATCATGGCGCAAACCGACATCCCGCAAAAAACCAAAATCATCATGACAATAGCGGCACTCTTTATGCCGGTATTCCTCATCCTGCCCTTCTTCTTCTGGGGCGGCGAAGATGATAGCATCACCATCGACAAAGAATTACAGGCGTCGCGCCTCGCGCCGGTCGGCCAACTGACCGTCGGCGCACCGGCACCCGCTGGCGGTGCTGCCGTTGCCGATGCGGGTAGTAGCGCTCCCGCCTTTGACGCCAAAGGCGAATACGACAAAATCTGCGCCGCCTGCCACGGCAGCGGGCTGATGGGCGCGCCCAAATTCGGCGACACCGCCGCCTGGCAAGCCCGCCTCGACAAACACGGCAGCCTTGACGCGTTGGTCAAACAGGGCATCCAGGGACTGGGCAGCATGCCGCCCAAAGGCGGCGCAGGCATCAGCGACGAACAATTCCACGACGTCGTCGTTTACCTGCTGGAAAACGCCAATATCCCGCAAGGCGGAAGCGGTGCGGCCGCACCGGCTGCGGGTGACAGCAGTGCCGCTGCACCTGCCGCAGAAGCCAAAACCGAAGCTCCTGCCACAGAAGCCAAAATCGAAGCTCCTGCCGTTGCCGACAGCAGCGCCGCAGCGCCCGCCGCAGAAGCCAAAACCGAAGTCGCTGCTGCAGGTGGCGCTTCCGCACCGCGCGACCCCAACTTCAATCCGCAAGGCGAATACGACAAACTCTGCGCCACCTGTCACGCCATTGGCCTGATGAACGCGCCGAAACTCGGCGACAGCGCTGCCTGGAAAGAGCGGCTGGACAAGGCGGGCGGTCTAGACGGCCTCGTACAACAAGGCATCAAAGGTATTAACGCCATGCCTCCGAAAGGCGGCTCAACCGTCAATGATGACCAGTTCCATGACCTCGTCGTCTTCTTCCTCGACAAATCAGACGTCGCGCATTAAATCTCGCGGCGCGCATCGCGGTTCACAAGACAGCGCAATTCGCGTATGATGCGCGCCTCATTTCCGGGCCTGTAGCTCAGTCGGTCAGAGCAGGCGACTCATAATCGCTTGGTCGGGGGTTCAAGTCCCTCCGGGCCTACCAAATTCTTTAGCGACGCGCTGCAATATGCTGCAAAATACTAGATAAAGCAGTAGGTTGTATCATTATTTGCAGCGCCTCGCATCCCTTTGCAACGCATTGCAACGCGCAAAAAGTAGGGGTTAAAATGGGGGGTACTTAATGAAGCGCCCAATTTTGAACCCCCACATGCTCTCCGACGCGAAAATCAAAGCGGCCAAACCGCAGTCTAGTAAATATAAGCTCTTCGACCGCGACGGTCTGTTTCTTCTTGTCCAACCGAACGGCTCGAAGCTGTGGCGCATGCGTTATCAGTTTTTGGGCAAGCGACGCGAGTTGGCTTTGGGCAAGTATCCCGGCATGAGCCTCAAGGACGCGCGCGATAAGGTCTTTGAATATCGCGGGATGCTGGATAATGATGCCGACCCTCATTCGGCGCACGCGCGTCGCCGGAGACTGGAAGGGGGTTATACGGTTTTGGAAGCGATTGATGATTTGCTTGCCGATAAAGCTCGTCGCTGTGTGCCGGAGCATGTGGAGAAGTGCCGCAGCCGTTTGTATAAGTATGTTGTGCCACGCTTCGGGCATTTGCCGCTGCCGAGGCTGTCGTCGGATGATTTGCAGGATTTGGTTGTCGCCATTGATGAGGCTGGGAAGAACCACATGGCGCGGCGGGTGTTGGGATTGGTGCGCGAAACTTATGATTTGGCCATCCGCAAGCGCAAGGCAGATTACAATCCTGCGCAGCCGCTAAAGGGTGTGATTAAGCCGGTAAAGGTGAAAAACCATGCACGTATTACCCGCCCCGCGCGTTTGGCCGAGTTAGTGCGCGCGATTGATGTTTATCATGGCACTTGGCAGGTGACGCTGGCGATGAAGTTTTTGTCGCTGACGTTTGTCCGGCAGAAGGAGTTGCGGTCAATGACTTGGGATGATGTCGATATTGACCGCAAGATATGGGTTATCCCCGCAGAGAAAATCAAGATGTCCCGCGATCACATCGTGCCGTTGTCGCGGCAAGCGGTTGAGGTTTTGATGGATGTGCAGCGTTTGGGTGGAGATAAGGGGCGGGTTTTTCCCGGACTACGTCCGGGACGCCCGATAAGTGAAGGTACGATTGTTACTGCGCTGCGCTCGATGGGATTTACGCAGGATGAGATGTGCGGCCACGGTTTCCGTGGCACGGCTTCAACGTTGTTAAATGAGATGGGTTACGACCATAAACATATCGATATGCAGCTTGCGCATTGGGATAGTAGTAGCGTCTCTTCTGCTTATAACCATGCGCTCTATCTCAAGCAGCGGACAGAAATCATGCAGGCATGGGCTGATTATCTCGAGGGGCTTCGCGCAGGTTCTTGAGCGCATCATCAAGTTCTGCTTGTAACGCTTCCGGTAGTTCCGGCGCGGGGTAGGGATGCCCTGCAGCGCGGATAATCCAAGCGTCAACTACCGGCTCAAGCCAAAAGCGGCGGCTGCCGATTTTTCTTCCCGTCGGCACTTGTCCGTTGGCTATCATTTGGTCAAAGGTGCGCAAGCTCAATCCTGCCCGCGCGGCAAACTCTTTGCGTGAGATGTTTCTTATCATGTTCTCTCCTTTGTAAATCTCTCGGATTCAGGGGATTTGATTTCTTGCCCATGTAGCGGGCAGCCCGCCGTTATCCAAAATCCCAGTTCTTCTCCTCCCATGATGCCCTTGCCGTGTGCGTTATCCAGCACGGGGCAGGTGCAGCCTTGTTCGATTGCGGCATCGCTGCCGGGGTTGGGTGTGTTCATGGTGTGCCTCTCATTTCATCGCAACCCGCATTTGCGGTTGCGCGGTTGCGTTGTTCGTTGTTGTGCATGGTTTTTTTTCTTTTCATAGCTACTGTTATTTACCCTGAAATTTAATGAATTGGGCAAGATTTGGCGGCGAGTAATCCTTTCCCTTCATTATTTTCCCGTTTCCGTCTCGTAATGCTTTGCCGTTTTCGAACTTACTCCAGTTGCTGCGATTCACTTCAGCAAGTGCACCCTGTAAATCGTAGCCAAGCACGTAAGCCATACCGATACAGGTGATAATCACGTCGCACAAATCATCTAATGTTGCAGCCGCATCGGTTATTTGTATTCGGGTTGCCCCACTTCTCAACTGGTTCTTTAGGCTATATAGGGGTGTTTTGTTGTCATATCCAAGATGTACAACAAACTCCATTATTTCTTCTATAACGCAGCTTGCCTGCACATTCTGATCGAAGATTCCAGGTGAAGGAACTGCTGTACGGAACCAGTTTTCAATATTTTTAATGATGTCTGTTTGTTTCATTATTTGCTCCTGTAATTCGGTAGACGCTATCGCTCGGCCTCTTGATACTCCATCAATATTGGTAATATTACTTTCTCCGAAAATATCATCGGGACCCCCTTTAAAAATGTATCGTTTCATCGTTTCTCTCCTGCCATCGCTACCGCATTCCCTAAGCTACTGAGGTTCATATTACACTCAATGTTATTATTGGATATTGGGCTAAAGTATCTTCTGCGCTATATTCTTGCAGACTAAATTGCGCAATGTATTGCACGCTGTGCACGGTTTCCTCATCATCATGTACCCATTCTCCGTCTTTGCAGTATGGTCGGTTGTAAAAGCTGAATACCTCTCCGATTGCATCAGTTGCAACATAGCAATGATGCTTAGGTATATCCAGTTCTTCTCCGAAGTATTCTACTGTTCTATATTGGGCATATTTTATGAGTTCCATATTTATCTCCGGTTTGTTTGTTCAAAGGTTGCCGCTTACGGCGGCAAGTCGGCGTTTTCACCGGGCGAGGTATAAACTCGGCAAACGCTGCGGCAGTTATTACGGACACTTGCCGCTCGTCCTCCCTCTCGCGGGTATGGGGTGTGAGTTATTCCCCGTCGGTTTCCCCTGCCACCGCCCGCGCCAGCCACGCATCCCAGCGGTCGAGGTTGCGTCCGGTAATGGTGTCCCGGTAGCCGGTCTCAGGGTCGTGGTGGCGCGGGTCTATGGGTAGCAGTCCGCATTGTTTCTGCCATGCCTCAAAGGCTTCGCGCTCGGCGATGATGTCCACTTTCTGCGCGTTGGCCTTGATGCGGTCGCAGGCTTTTTCGTACTCTGTTTTTTCTGTCATTTTCTTTGCGGCGGATTTCACCGTTGCGCTCCGATTCTTACTAATTGATAGTCATGCATTTCATCTGATTCTAAACTTCCCCAATACACGCCGTTTTCGTCATAGCCATCATCATCCAACGTCCCTTTTTTTGTCACCACATTACATTTTTCGACCTGGTGGGTGATTGTTCCTACGACGATTTGTTCAGTGCTTTCATCCCAGCCGTCGTCATATGCAACTTCTCGGTATGCATCAAGCACTTCTTCGGCGTAGTCCAGCGCCTCTTTTTCCGTGGCGAAAAACTCGCAGCCGTTTTCGGGGTCGTAAACAAAATAGCGATAATGCGTCATGGTTTTTCTCCTTTATTTTTTCTCTTTCCGCGCCACCCAGCGCCGATGCCCGACGTTTTTGGATGTGGGCTGGCGCTTTCGCAAACGACGTCGGTGTAGTCTTTCATGGGTTGTCTCCGGTTGTGGATTGAGGTTTTTGGGGCAACTGTCACGATTTCCGTGACGGTTGGGTTTGGGGTTTCGCGGTGTGTGGTTTATTACTTTTATTGTCAGTTCTCCTATTTCTGTTGGTTAATGATTTCCGCGCGGGAGCGTTTGAATATCCAGCAGCGCGTCGCGCGATAAGTGATAGCGGATGAAACAACCCGGCTCGATTCGATGAATTTGCGATGTTTCGAGGTTTTCAGGTGACGCTTCAAATCTGTCAGCGGCGGTATTTGTTGTCTAGCATTGGCCGCTTTTTCAACAAACTCATTCAGGTTTACGGCGATTTCGGTAGGTTCGCGACTGTGATTCAATGCAGGCGTGCGGTTGCCGAATTCGTCGTATTTGTCATCAAGGAAATCGAATGCCTCCCAGAATTCCGCGACCATCGGATGATCGGCTGCGATGGTGCTTTGCCGTGCAATACAGGCCTCTTTAATGGCCGCGCAGGTTTGCTTTTTCTGGTCGTCGCTCAAGCCGACCAATTCGGCGAATTTCTCGGCAAGGGCGATGAGTTGCGCATGGTTTTTCGCCAGACGCGCGTGGTCAATGCCATCCACTTTCAAAAGCATTTCCTGATACTTGCCGGTTTTTTCGAGGACGTAATCGACGACCTGTTTTTCATGGATGGCGGCGAGCAACGTGAAATAGCTCAATTGCTCGGCGCTCATGCGTTGCATTTCATCGGTCGCCGCTTTAGAGTCGTCGTTGTGTCCGGCTTTGGTAAAGCGCAGTTGCACGATACGCTCCAGCACCGCGTCGCTGGCATTGACCGGTTCGTTTTGTGCGATGACCAGCGTGCCACGGAAGGGCGGCTCATGTGTTTCGACGCCTGCATTACGCTGGCCGCGCACACGGGTGCCGCGCCCGTTGTAATATCCCTTGGTCTCGTCCCAATCAAAGCGCTTGGCGTGCGAGCCTTCGGCGCGGTCAGCCTCGATAAATACCACCGGCAAATTGCCGTATTGCATCATGCTGCGCTGGTTGCCGACCAAACTGTTTTTGTTTGGGTCGATGCCCTCATAGTCTTCGCGGCCAAAGAGTTTCCAGATAAATTCAATCAGCGAGGTTTTACCGCTGCCCGGTTCGCCGATAATTTCCAGAAAGGGAAACGATGACTGCACATGGCGAATTTGCTCGGCAAACATTGATCCAAACCAATACACGGCGGCAATCATGCCGTTGGTGCCAAATGCGCGCCATACCAGTTGCGCCCATTCTTTGTAATAATGTTCGCTGGTGGTTTCCAGCGTCATGTTTGCCCCGCGAAATAGCGATTTAATCGTCTTTTTCGGCAGGTCGAAATAATCCTCGTCGTTAATTTCATGGATGCGACCATTGCAAACCGCCACTTTTGGGTAGATATAGCAACCATGCTCGCGGCTGTAGCCGAGGTGGTCGATTGCTTCCACGGTTTTCAGATTGCGCAGCCAGCGGCTGCCAATCCAGTCCAAATGCTTTGCATCGCCTTGCCACCATGCCCCTTGCGCCGAGGCAAGTTGTTTTTTGAATTCGCTCGATGTGGTTATTTGCCCATTTGAGAAAATGACATTGATCGGTGTGCGCCCATCCGGGAAATGCACGCGGCCAAAAAACTTGCTTTCTTGCAAGGTCTCATTGAATTGGAAATAGAGAAATTCAATGCGGGTGTTGCAAATCATGCGTACCTTTCCTGCTTTCTCGGCAACCATGCGGTTGGCATCCTCTTCAGATTTTGCCCCTATGTACTCGCCCTCATCGACCATGCGCTCAAATTCTTTGGGGTCAATCTCCCACCAGTAGGTTTGATTGTTGTGGTCGATGACAAAACTATGCGTTTTGGTATGCGCGAAAATCCGCCCCGCCTTTTCCTCGACCGTGGCCGCAATCAGCAGCGCGCCGTGGTAGCGGTATTCGGTGAGGTCTTCCGCTTTGAGCTTTTCGAGGCGGTGCAGGTCATTCCAGTCGCATTTGCTTTTTGCCGGGGCGATGGCCGCGCTGCACTCGTAGCCGTCTTTGCGCATCCGGGCGACGTGTTTGCGGATGGCGTTTTTGCCCGCTCTGTCATTGTCCAGCGCCCACACCCAATGGATGTTTTTGCCGTCGGGTGTTTGCGTCAGCGCGTGCGTCGGGTAATTGCCGCAGGAGAGGATGGCGACGGCCTTGACGCCGTTTTGCCACAGAGAGATTGCATCGATGATCCCCTCGGTGATCCATACCTCGTCGCCCGCTTGCAGGGCGATATCCGGCGGACACCACCACAGGCCGGCGTGCGGGCCACCGAAATTCTGCTTGCGCACTTCGCGGCTGCCGTCTGATTTGACCACCTCTACCGGGTCGACAAAGCGCTCCATGTAAGATGTGCTGTTTGGCAAGTAAAACCGCACGGTCGCCGTGCCGCCATTCGCTTGACTACTCCACCATTTCTCTTGGGTGTAGTAGCCTTTCATGCGCATGACGCTCAAACCACGCGCTTCGCGCATGTAGGCGTCAGCGGTGGCAGTCGGGTTTTGCGGCGTCGCCTCAAAGCGTTTTGTGAAATCGCGGAATTCTTCCGGGTAGAGGTCGCGGACGCTGAATTCTTGGCCGCATTTGTTGGCGCGGCCACAGCGCAATACCCACGGATTTTCCGCTGAGGTGAACAGCTCCCTTTTGCCGCAGGCGGGGCATTTGCCTTGGTTGAGCCATTTCTTGTCGGCGCTTGGCTTAAAGCCGTAGTCGGCAAGGATGCGCGGTAGCACCCGCCCGCGCAGTTCGGGCGACATTTCAGACATGGGTGTCTCCCGTTACAGCAGGCGGGTTTGTAGGGTATCGCGCCCGTCTTCCAGCGCAGCGCGGCGTGCCTCGGCGAATCCGGCCAACTCTTTGAGCGAGATGGCGTAGCGTTGCACGCCGTTTTTGAGGATGACGCAGACGGATGTACTCTCATCCAGCGCAAGCGACCAGTTGGCGGCGACGTCAGCAGATTCCTGTTCGGCGATGGCGTGAGCGGCGAGCAGCTCGGCGCGGCGGTCATCAATATCGACCACACCTTGCAGGTATTCGCGGCAGGCGTTGATTTTGTCATCGCGCGACAAAATGCCCTGCCACGGGCGGGATACATACTCGCGTACCATACCGGCGAGCAGCGCGCTCACGTCATTGCATACGGGGATTGCCTTGACGTTGTCAGCGAATAACGCTGACGGTGGAGACAGCAAATTCGCTACCTCGGTACGCAGAACATAACTGGCACCGCAGTACGGATTCGTGCAGTTTCCGTACTGCTCGCGTAGTCCATCCAGCACCTGATGGCTGGTGCGGATACGCACTGGCGCGCGGCAGGCAGGGCATGGGAAATGCCCTAAAAAATAGTGCTTTTTTTTACTCATGCCGCGCCGCCTTTACTTTCTGTTGTACCGTATCAATGCAGGCAGTAAACACCTCAATTATCGATTTAACTTCCTCCTCTTTGTACCATTTTGGAGGATATTCGACATAAATTCTTCCGTCGATTATGCGAATATCTATAGGATAAAATGCGCTGTTTGCTGCAGGCCTGTTCTCATCGACTAATGTAAAATTGACATACATATACCCTGTGAAGTAATCAAAATCTATTCCGTAGAAAGAACAGGCCCAATTGTATGCACGTGACTTGAATGAAGCTTGTAACGAGTCCACCATCTCACTAAATTCAGAAAGGGACGGCGGCAATATAAATTCCAGTGGCCGATGGAAGCATTTATTTTCAGGATTCCCTTTAATCATGACGTCCTCCCTTGCGCAGCCATGTGTAGCAATCAATCTGGTCTTGCCCGCTCAAATTAGGGCAGAGGTCGGCGATGCGCTGATAGTGCGCGTCGTTGTCGGTGCGGTAGAACGGGTCATCTTCAACCAGTCCTTTGACAAACATCACAGCGAAAAAGGCCATAAAAGCGAGGCAGGCGAGGATTTCGCAGACGTTGCGGATAGCATCAAGGCGTGTCGCGTGCGGGTCGCGGTAGTAGCGGATGGTCGGCTGTCTCATGCGGCACCGTCCTCGCGCATCATATTGATGCTGTCGCCTGCAAGATTGACCAGCGCCTTGAACAGTTCGGGGCCGATGATGATGGCTTTGGCCGGGGCGAGAGCCAGCCCTTGCGGATGGGTAGCGCTTGGCAGAGCGATGATGGCGCAGAACTCATCGAACGTGAGCTTGCGTTCGCCGGTTTTGATACGGCTGACGCCGCTGTCGTCGAGGGAGAGCGCATCACGGATTGCAGGGACGGGGATGGCGCACAAATGGGATTGCAACAGGGAAGGCGAGTTGCGAAAAGGTTTGATGGTCATGACTGACCGCCTTTGCCAAACTCGGCGTCAAGGTATTGCTTGACGCACTGGTAGGCGATGGTTGCCATTGGCAGATTCAACTTGCGTGCGGCACGTTGCAGCCGCTGGCGGTCTTGTTGGGATAGCCGGACAAGAACCGGCTTGTCTTTGCGGGTTTCGGGCGGTTTGATGTTCATGTATCATTACAGACGGCTAAGTCTAAGCGTAAGCGTGACGAAGCCATAAGCCTCCTGACTTGTTGGGGGGATAGGAGAGCAACCGGATAGTTTGGCGACTTGGGGTTGCTCTCCGCCTTGTGTAACTAAGCGGCTCGCTTAGTGTTGTGCTAACTATACGCCTCAAACGAGGCGGAAGTAAATCATGAATCGCCACAAATTATGCAACGTCATGAAAGATTGAGAAAAATAGTAGAGGGGTCTGGTATAACACAGGGCGATTTTGCGGCCCAAATGGGTGTTGCCGTTTCCGCACAACGTAACTATGAGAAAGGGTTAAGAAAACCTGATATTGACTATCTCCAGCGTTTGCATGATGCCGGATATGACGTACTGTATCTATTAACGGGAACCACAAAAATCCCAGAAGGTTATGTTCGCATCCCCAAAATGAGCGCGCGCGGTAGTATGGGGAGCGGTATTGATGGGGCGCTTGCACATGATGATGTGCTTGAGTACATCACCGTCTCAAAAGACTGGATTGATCGCACGATGGGGACGTATTCAAAAGCGGATAATCTGCGCATTATTCATGGTCGTGGGGACAGTATGGCTCCGACCTTTTCTGACAACACACCGCTTTTGGTAGATATTGGCGTTACAAATTTTCAGCAGGATGCTATTTATTTGTTTCAATTATTTGGTGAAGTGTATATCAAACGTTTACAACGGAAGCCGAGGGGGGGATATAAAGCCATATCTGATAATAAATATTATGAATCATTTGATATTTTAGAACCTGACGATTTTCGTATTATTGCGCTGGTTGTTGGGGCATGGAATTTTTCTAAGTTTTGAGGAGAAGAAATGAGTAAAGGATTAGATTCAAAATATATATTTGAAGAAACAATGAAAACTTATGATGATAGATTTGTTAAAAAATTATTCCTAATGATGATTGGTTTTTATTTAGGAATCATAGCGATGCTGTCAGTAGTATTAGGAATAAGTTTGTATGGAATAACCTCTTTTAATATATATTTAATGGTGGTTGCATTAGTATTTGCTTTGGCAGAGCTTGGGCTTATTTTCAAAGTTTGCGCATACGTGTGTGGAATTTTCATGTCTGAAAAACGTGCGCGTCAATGGGTGGCCGCTGCTAGTACCATTGAAGAAAGAGAAGACAGAAAAAAAATGTTTCATTGTTTTCGTCGTTGCCAGCAGGCAGAGCTTCAGTATGAACGCAAATCCAACCATAAGAATAAAGGGAAATTAGAAGCCGCACGTACTAAATGGGAACATGAATCTACACGCTTCAAAGAAAAATATTTTGTCTAATCATGAAAAGGCAAATCTTTACATTTTTGTTCATATTGTTTGTCGGTAATGCACTCGCCTACGAAATCACCGGCAAGGTTGTTGGTGTAGCCGATGGCGATACGCTGACCATCCTTGATGCGACAAATGCCCAACACAAAATTCGGCTCGCCGATATTGACGCCCCGGAATCTGGGCAACCGTATGGCAACCGTGCGAAGCAACGCCTGCGGTCGCTGGTCGCCGGAAAAACAGTAATCGCAGATTGCCGCGAAAAAGACAAATACGGGCGTGACGTCTGCACCGTTATCGTGGATGGGGCTGACGTCAATGCCGATTTAGTTGCGACCGGTCATGCGTGGGTCTATGAGCAGTACAACGCACGCGCTGACCTGCCGCCGTTACAAGAGGCGGCGAAAAGCAAAGGAGCAGGGCTGTGGTCATTGCCAGAGGCGCAAATTGTGAAGCCGAGCGATTGGCGGCACGGGCAAAAGGACGTACAGGAGCAGGTTAAAGCGGTCAAGGCACAGCAGGCCACTCAAGCGGATGTTGCCTGCGGCAGCAAGCGCTACTGCAAGCAAATGGCGTCATGCGCCGAGGCCAAGTTTTACTTGCAACAATGTGGCCTAAGTCGTCTCGATCGGGATGGCGACGGCATTCCTTGTGAATCCATTTGTAAATAAAAGAAAAATATGTTTTGGAAAATACCCAAATGGTGCGTCTGCCTGATCGTCCTCGCAGGTTGCGAGAATCTGAATGGACTGTACTCGGATGCACCCAGCCGACCGCAAACCGTGGCGTTGCAGGCGCAGCGCCCCGCTCCGGGAGAAATCACGCTGTTGCCGCAATCCTTGCCTGTGTATGGCGCGACCGATGCGGCAGATACGGGATATAACCATCGTGCTACGAAACCGCAGAAATCCGGTGCGAAGAAATACAGCTGCGGCAGCGGCAAGAGGTGCAGTAATATCAGTTCGTGCGAAGAGGCGCGCTATTTGCTCAAACATTGCGGATTGAGGCGGCTTGACCGTGACGGCGATGGCGTGCCGTGCGAAACGATTTGCCCCGGTGGATAATTCAGATACGCATCAGGAAATGAAAGACTATCGACCACCCGCCTGCCGTATTGGGAGCTGGCTTGATGATGAAATTTACGGGCGTGTGCAGGTTGGTGGATTCACCGATGCCAAAATCTCATGGCCGTATCGCAAAAGCCGCAGCTCGCATTCGCTGATTTTATGCGGCGATTTGGTTGAGGCCGTAAAAATCGAGGCAGCGAAAGACGTTTGTGACTGGTTTGATGTTGGGGCGACGACGGTCGCTAAATGGCGACGCTTACTCGGTGTGAATCGACAAAATAACGACGGAACGCAACGTCTTTACAGGGAACTTTTTGCCCAGAAAATTACCCCAGAAATAGCGGAAAATGCTCGTGAACATGCCAGAAGCCAGTTCTCCCGCGCAAAGATGTCTGCAACCAAGCGAGGGAAGCCCGTCAATATCCATCCTAATTCTATCGCAGCATTGAAAAACTGGCGGAAGAAAAAAAAGATTAAATAAAGAAAGCCGCCTTATTGGCGGTTTTCTTTTTATTGTTTTTGCCCGCGCTGGTAATAATCCAGTAGGTGCAATAACGCAGCCTTTTTACTTCCTTTTTCATTAGATAAGGCTTCAAATTGTTGTGCATAGGGTGCTTCGAGGATAGCGCTCAAACGGATACCACCGTTTTTCAGGATTTTGTCATGCGCCGCTTTCGCGGTTTGTGCGCGCTGCGCTTTGGCTCGTGGGGTTTTGCAGTAACTCATGGGGTTTTTGCCGCTCAAAAAATGCGTGCGCAAGGTCGCGCTCGAAATTATCCAGCGCCAGCGTGTCGCCAGACTCGGCCAATATACGGCAAGCTGCAAAGGGCGCGGTCGGCGCTTTGCCACCGTCGGCGATAATGCCCCATGCTGTTGCTTTATATCGACTATGTGTGCAAACAACGATGCGGCGGACATCCTTCCCCTGTCGTTTCACGATAACGTCCAGCAGTTTGCGCTGTCGCTGTTGTAAGGTACAGATATATTCATCGTTCAATGGTAGCGGTGTACGGGGTTCTTGCAGCCAATCTTTCAGGCGAGCAACGACTATGCCGTCTGCCTCGCGGGTGCGATAGCTTTCACCAGTAGTGATATTGATATGATAGAGATACACACTGCCGCCTGTTACGGCCCCGCCGCCGAAAGGCGGCAGGGGGAAGGTTGATTATTCAAACTGTTCGGGTTTCCAACCGTAGCCAGTAAGAGCTCCTGACCAAACCATATTAGCGTCAAAGATGCTTCCGTCTGCTTTTACGGTCAGATACGGGGTACCTGCTTCGGCCATTTTGCGAACCAGTGCCATTGTATTCGGGTCGGTGATGGTTTCTTTTTTGCTACCGAGCGTCCATGAATTTCCACCGCTGTGAGGTTCTGTCTTGGCGCATGGGTATTCAATTACAATACGGTCGCCGTGGTCATTGACAACGTATTCAGTTTCCCAAATGTCGAATTTGGTCGGGATGCTGGTTACTTTTACATTTGCGTTCATGGTATTTTCCTTGAGTTTTCGTGCCGCTGGTTAATCAAATATCGAGAGGCTGCGGCGTGTCTTTCGATGGGTTGAATTTTACTGTGTTACAGTAATCGGCGCGAGTATTTTTTGCATCACACCCCTATTATTTTTATAACCACATAATTTTATTAAAACATTTCTGCGCAGCTGATTTGCACGGTGTAACCGTTGTCGCCGAGGGTGTGCGTAATCTCCTTGATGAACCACCGTACCGCATCAATCTGCGGCTTGAATCCCTCGACTTTGAGCGGTTGTTCGGCGAACAGCTCGGCGCGGCCAAAGGCTAGGTTCAGCGAGAGGGTGCGGGCGCGGGTTTTGATGCGCTTCATTTCCGCCTCGGCTGCCTTCTTTGCCTCCGCCTCGCTGTTGTAAGTGTGTTTGAGGTGTCGGCGGTAGCCGTCTTTGCCGATTTCGGCTTTTTTGCGTTTGGCGCCCTTTTTGTCGTGCCAGTAGGCTATGACGCCGGTTACACGGTCGTCGCGGTCGGCGTCGTTGTAGCTGTGGCTGTCGCCGTCACGGCGCTCGATGATGGCCGTTGGCAGCTCGTTGCCGCCGCTGTTTTTGCCGGAAGCGCGCACCGTGAATATGAGCCGGCCGTCCTTGACCGTGCCGACGGCGTCATGCTCCTGCGCCAGCCGGGTTACAAGGTGGGCGTCGCTCTCATTGGTCTGGTCAATATGCGGGATGGCAATACCGGCGAGGTCGGGCGCAACTGCCGGAATCAGCCCGTGGCGTTTGGCGATGGTACCGATGATGTCACCGAGGGTGGTGGCGTGGTAGCTGGTTTCGCGTTCCTCCAGCAGCGTCTGGCGAAAATCCGCCGAGCGGGCGCGAATGGTGATGACGTCTGGCGGCCCCTGATGGCTGATTTCGTCAACGATGTACTCGCCCCGGTTTTGCTCCATGCCCTTGTAACCGAAAATGGCGGTGATTTTTTTCCCCTTGCTCGGCAGTTCGACTTGGCCGTCGCTGTCGTCGATGTCTATCGTCAGCTCGTCCACCTCCATGCCGCTTTTGTCGGCGACGGTGAGCGACAGCAGGCGACCGTGGAGTTCGAGCGGTTTGCCTTCGAGGATGAGGGTATAGACGGGCGTCATCAGAACAGCCTCGTGATGAGTTGCAGCAGCGGCGACAGGCGGCCGAACGGGGCGTGGCGGCCGTCGTAGCGCTTGAGCGACAGGGTAAATTCGATTTTGAGCGCCTGTCCGTCGGGCATGAGGACGCTGGATGTCTCATTGAGGCTGTCGATGAGCCAGTAACCCATGACTGCGCCGGTGCCGTGCATCAGCAGGTAAGGCTCGCCGCGTCCGGCCATTTCGCGCAGCATGGTGATGTTGGCCGGGCCGCCGGTGTACTCCGGGGCAAGGACGCCGGACAGGGTTATTTGGTCTTCGCCGCGGCCGACGTACTGGTAGGCCGGCTCGCCGCCGGTGCGGTTATTGGCAGGCCAGCGCCATTGCGTGGCGCGCTGGATGCTGTCGATGGGTGCCGACTGGACGGCAAAAACGAACATACCCAAACACATTAACATGGTGGCCTCCTATGCGAGCGCGGCGTCGGTGTCGTAGAAAGCGCTGCGGTTGCTGCCGCCCTGCCGCCGCCGTTCGTTGGCGAGTGCGCCGCGCACCTCTTTGCCGATGGCTGCCGCCAACTCTTTGTTGCTGCCGCCACCGCTGACGTTGATGTTGACGGTGGTGTTGCTGTTTGAGGACAGGTTGTTGCGGGCGGCAAGGGGTTTGGCAGGGCGGGGAACGCCGTCATAGGGTTTGAGGGGGAATCCCGCTTTTTCCATCATGTCTGCTTTCTGCTTCATTTTGTTGTCATATTCACGAAGCTGTTGGGCGTCTTTCAGGGATTTCGGGGCAAGGTCTTTACGTTCCAGTATGCTCCCTTCTTCCCCCATGCCGAGCAACTCTTTCATGGCATTGATGGCACCTTTTATTTTGTCAGACAGCCATTTGATTTTATTGGCGACCCATTCAATGCCTTCGCTGAAAGCACTGACCAGCGCGTTGTAAACGTCCCAATTGCCGATTGCGTTGATAATGGACGTCCCGGCTGCAATCATCATGTCCCAAAGTTTGCCGGGCAAATTGGCAAAGAACTCGATTGCCTGGGAAAAGCCGTCAATGATGGCAGAGGAAACGGGGTTATTCAGCCACCAATTTTTTAGTCCCTCCCAACATTCCTTGAGAAAGCCGGTTACGTTTTCCCAATTGTTGTAAAGCCACCAGCCAGCGGCGGCAATGGCAGCAATCGCCAGCACAATCGGGTTGGCAATAATGAAGCGCCCTAACAGCAGGAATGCCCGCCCAAGCCATAAAACCACGTTGCCGAGTGTGGTGAGTGCCATTTTTGCAAAACCTCCGGCGAAGACGGCAAACAGGCGCAATGCGCCAAACAATTTGCCACCGATTATCCATGCCCACCCCCCGGCGCCAATGGCAAGGCGCGACAACAGGCTGCCGAGTCTACTGATGATGCCAATCGAGCCGAACAGGATTTTGCTGCCCGCAACCAACGCCGCATTAAATCCGGCGAAGGCCAGCAGGGCAACGCCGCTCACGCCAGCCAGAACCGCAAAAGCGGTCGCGCCAATCATGACCCATTTCACCAGCGTTTTATGTTCCTTGAGCCACGGTTGCAGAGTGTCTCCCAAAAAATCTTGCGCGGCTTGCGCAAACCACAGCAGGGATTCGCGCAAGGTTTCGCCAATCATGCCGGACAGCATCCCGGCGACGCCGCCTAATTGCTCAAAGGCGGCCGAGAGCGTTGAGGTCTTTTCGGCAATACGCGCATTGGCGTCGGCTTGTTTGTCCATGTCGGCCAAAGCAGCGCGGTAACCTTCCAGCCCTTGTTGCGCCAACATCATTGCCGGACGTCCGGCTTCTTCGCCAAACAGCTCTTTGGCGACCAGTAGCGCCTTTTGTTCGCCAAATTTTTTCTGGATGGTATTCAATTTTTCCAGTTCGGCAATCATGGCCTCGGTGCCTTTGAATTTGCCTTTTTGGTCGTAAAAATCGAAATCCACGCCTGCGCCGCGCATGATGTGTTTGGCTTCGGCCTTCATGCCGCTTTTAGCCTTGCGGATCATTTCCGGGCCTTTGGCCAACCGGCCCAGCATCGCGGAAAAGTTCGTGCCAAACATCGAGCCTTCGAGGCCTTGCCGTGCCGCCATGCCCTGAATGGCGAGCAGTTTCTTGTAGTTTTCTTCGCCGGTGATGCCGAGCGAATTGACCGTTGGTGCGTAATATTTCATGGCCTCGGCCATGTCGTCCTTCTTGAGGCCGAAGGCGAAGTAAGCGCGCTGGGTCATGTCGGCCGCCTTGTTGATGTCGTCCGGGTTGAGGCCATGTGCCTCAATCATCCGCGCGGCGAAGGTGCCGCCTTCCTCTTGTCCCATGTTCATCAGCACGGCCATTTCTGCCGCCGCGCGCAGGCCGCCGCCGGTCATGACCGCGTCTTTTACGCCCTGTTCTTTCAGGGAGCGGGCGAGGTTGATAAAGTCTTGGGTGGTGCCGGGCAGGACGTTGCCGAGCTGTATCGCCTGTTTGTTGATTTCCTCAAACGCACCATAGCTGCCGTCGGCGCGCATCATCGTTACCTTTAGGTCTGTCGAGGCCTGCTCCTGTTGCATATATTCCTTGACCGGTGAGGCGATGATTTGCCCGGCGCGCTGCGCGGTGTTGATGCCAACGTAACCGGCCATTGAGGCATTCGCCGCCGTCTGCAAGCGACGCTCGTTGCGCTGGTGTCGTTCAGCGATGCGTTGCAGCCGCTGCGCCTGCCGTTCGAGTTCGGCGTTGGTGCGGTTGGCGCTGTTGCGCAAGCGGTCTTCCTCGCGCGCCAGTTCGCGTGTATTGATACCCGCTGCGCGCAGGCGTTGCGTCAGTTCGACCAGCCGTTGCTGTTCGCGGTTCTGGATGCTTTCCAGTCGCGCCAGATCGCGGCTGGCGCGATCAAACTGGCTCGCAAGCTCTCGCCAGCGTTGCGACCCGTGCCGTAGCCCGCCCATTTGTTGCTGTAGCCGCTGCATCCGGTTGCGCATCCGCTCGATGTTGTCGGCAGTCTGCCGCATGGACTCTTGTTGGCGGCGGTACGCCTCAACATTGCGCAGCTGGTCGTTCAGGCGGCGCAGGGCATTGCGGTTTTGGTCGAATGTCCGCATCAGGCGGCTGTTGGCCGCGCCGATGTTGCGGAATGTGCGGCTCATTTCGTCAAGCGCACGCAGACGCACCTGCAAATTCAAATCAGCCATAAATATTTACCTTTTCAGCGGGTTATTGTATGATGGGGACAGGTAAAACACGGGAGGTCAATCATGGATCAGGTTATTTTGTCGTGCGTTGTATGGACGGTGGTCATTTTGGTTTCTGCCGCATTTCTTAAAGGGCTGGGCAATTTCCTCTTTGAGGAAATCATCGAGCCGTACCAGTTGTGGCGCGCCGAGGTCAAGGCACGTCGCGAACGCATCAAGGCCGAGCGTGAGTGGCAGGCGTCCCGTACCAGATAATTTTTCATGTGTTCTTCCTTGCTTGTGCCGCCCTTCTGGGCGGCTTTTTCATACCGGTTGCTGCGCCTGCCGGTTACGCTCGATGGCGACAGCGTGCCAGCGCAGCAGCTCGGCGAGACTCATGCGGTCGAGTTCGCTCGGCGGCCAGCCGCCGCCGAAGACGATATTGATATCGGCCCATGCGTCTTCTACGCTGCGGGGGATGGCTTTCCCGCCGCCTCGCCGTCCTCGTCATCAAGGGCGAACATTTCGGCGACCAGAATCAGCGCGCGGGCAAAGTCGCGCAGGGCGAGCTTGTTTGCTTCCGCCGGGGTCAGCGTCGGGGAGCTGATACGCGGCAGCAGTTTGATTACCGCCTCGGCGTCGCCCTGGGTCAGATCGAACAGGCGGATGCCGCGCAGCTCGCCCGCGCTCGGTTCGCGCAGGCTGATTTCATGCACGGGTTTGTCGTCGCGGATGATGGGGGTTTTCAGTTTGAGGACGCGCGGTTTGACGGCTTCGTTTTCTTTCATGGTTTGCTCCTATGTGTCAGGGGATTACTGTTTGAGGTTGGCGCGGCGCTTTTCCAGCAGGTCGCGGCCATTGACGATGTAGATGTTGTTCGGGAAATCAATGTCGTACAGGGTGCGGCCATCGATGGCGTACTTGAAGGTGGCGAGTGATACGGTGTATTTCGTTTTTTGCAGTTCGCCGGGCTTCGAGGAGCCAAAATCAATTTCTTTCAGGCGGCCGGTCATAATCGCTTCGATGCCGTGGCCGTCGCAGTTCATCTCTGATTCGGCGCTGGCGTTGATGCGGAATGTGACACCGGCCAACCCGCAGACGCCGTAGGCGGCAATCATTTCGCTGGTCTGTTCGCTGGCCTCAAAGGTCAGCTCCATCGCTTCTTGGCCGAGGTCGAGCATGACCGGGCCGAGCATTCCGCCCGCGCGGTATTCTTCGGTTTTGCGGGCAACTTTCGGCCATTCGACGTTATCGACGATGCCCGCATAGCCCCGCCCATCAACGGACAGGATCGCGTCTTTGATAATCTTGGGTAGCATGGGTCACTCCTTAATTGGCGGCTTCGACGCGGCGCGCGAAGTCGATGAGGTAGATATCGGTGATGGATTGCCGCAGGTTGAGGTTTTCCAGCGGCGGCACCGGCGTGAAGTTGTAGCTTACGGCCAGTTTCCCGGCTTTGAGGGTGTCCTTGTTGTTGATCTTGTCGTCGTACCACGCCTCGCCGCCGAGCAGGTAGCCGTCGCTGGTCAGGGTACGCAGCGAGGCATTGATGCCGGTGATGATGTCGCCAGCGAGGCCGGGCGATAGTGGTTTGTCGATGGCCCAGAGGTGGCCGCGCGCGACGGTCTCGGCGATGACTTGCGCGGTGCGGGTATAGGATTCAAAGGCAAACAGTGGGTCATCCGAACAGGTGCGCGAACCCCAAATGCGGAAGCCCTGCTCGCGGACCAGCGTGCTGACCTCTTTGCTGTTGAGGTAGTTGGCGTCGGTCGCCGTACTGGTGATGTCAAAGCCAATGTCCACGGTGAGGCCGGTCACGCCGTCCACGGCGACGTTGGAGATGGTTTTGTGCCAGCCGACCTCGTGGTCGAGTTTGGCGCGCAGGCCGAGGGCAACGGCGGTGGCGTGGATGGTGTTGGTTTTTTTCGCCGTCTCGTCGAAACCGGTGAAATCCGGCCAAATCAGCATCAGCTCGCGTGCGCTGAAGTTGGCGCGGTAGGCAACCGCCTCCTCTTTGGTGGTGCCGATGGCGCGCGCATAGACAAAGCCGCGTATTTTCTTGGCGATGTCCACCAGCTCGGTCGTAACCGCTTGGCTGTCCAGCCCCGGCGCGCCGATGATGCGCGGCACGACGCCCAGTTCGGCATTGGCAGCGAGCAGCGCCTTCGCGCCGCTGTAGCGGCCGTTCTCAAACGCGCCGATGGTCTTGGCGTCTTGGTCGGCGCCGTTGTCGTTATTTTCTTTCGAGGTCGGCACGCGGACGACGACGGTCAGGGCGTTGGTCTGCTTGTAGATGGCAGACAGCGCCGGGGCGAGCGTGCCTTTGGTTCCCGCCTTGCCGATGGCTTCGGGCAGGTTGCTGATGAGGACGGGGCGGTTTTCCGGAAATGTGGCCGCGTCGGCGTCTTCGCCAGTGGCGACCAGCCCGATCACCGCAGTCGAGGCGGTGCGCAGTGGGCGGCTGCCGTTGTTGATTTCGATGACGCGAACGCCATGCAAATATTCGGTACTCATTTTGTGCTTACTCCATAGAGGTACTGATAGATGGATTGGGGGGATTGTTGTGCGGGGTTGTCCATGCCGAGGACAGTGGCGACAAATTCGCTGCAAAACCAGCGCATACCGGACTGGCGCAGGAAGGGAAAGACAAAGCGGAAGACGCCGAGCCAGTCGTAGCGCTGCCCCTGATAGCGGCGCAGCCAGTCGCTGACTGTTTCGGCGGGCAGGGTGCGCAGGGCGCGGTCGTAGTGGGAGGGATCGCGCAGGTATTCAGGGTCGATGGCGGGCAGTAAGTCCCAGCGGTCGCCGGGGAGCGCCATGAATTTGCCGCGCACGCCGCCGTCGCGCACCGACGCCGACACGCAGAAATAGACGCCGGGGCGGGCGGTATCCGGGATGGCCAGTTCGCAATGCGAGTAGGGCGAGCGGGTGAGCAGGCGGATAGTGCCGTCGAACAGGTATTTGACGCGCTCACGCAGCGATGCACCGGGGCGTGGGCGACCTTTGTAAAAGGCGACGTAAACGCTCATGCGTCACCTCCAGCAGGTGCTGCCGGCATCATTGGCATCATCGGTGGCTTGTAGTGGATGGCGATGGCATCGAGTGCGGCGAGGTCTTCGGCGGCGCGGACTTGGTCTTCAAGCGCCTGCCGCTGTCCGGCAACGCTGGCGGTCAGCGCCGTAAAGGCGTTGCTCTTGGCAAGCGCCTTGGCGCGCAGCTCGTCCAGAGGCACACCACGCGCCTGCGCGATGCCTGCCAGTATTGGCGTGGATGCCTGCTTGTCCGCCGCCCACGCTTGCGCCTCCAACGCCTGCGCCGCCCATGAGTCGCGCTCGAATTGCGGCACACCATTGAGGCCAGCGACTGCCTCGATAAAGGCTTGTGCGGCGCTGGCGGCTGCGTGCAGTTTGGCGGTTTTTGCGGCGGCGAGCGCCGCTTGCGGGTCGTGGTGGTAGTCGTTTTCATCGACCAGCCGCTGCCCTTCGGCAGGTTCAAACGGGGTTTCTGTCCAGCCGCAGATTTCGCCGTCGGCGTTCAAAATGTGGTAGCCCATGATTTACTCCTTCGTCCAAAGTTCGACGTATGAATAGCCGAAGTTGCTTGCGACATAAATGCTGGCGCCGCCAAAACTGATGCCATCCACGGCGACCATGCTGGTTGGATGTACGCGCCCGGGCGGATTTTGTGCGGCGATGCTCCCGTCTGGGTGTTTGAGTTGATGGACGCCCCTTGTATGTCCGTTGTAGTGTCCCAAGCAAGCAAAAACCAATGCGTTCTCCGGTGATTTGATGGGGTTGGTAATTGTTGCCTCCACACCGGGGCTGCTACTGCTGCCGCCATTAACATTCACTTTGCGTTTCCAGCTGGCTTTGACCGTGTCATAGATTTGTTGGCGCACCGCTTGCAGGTTGTCGTTGTGGGCAATCAGCGCCGCGCGACCAGTAGCGGTTTGGATGATTTCGGCAAGCGCTACGCTTGAAACAGCAACGGCCGCCATCGCTACCTGACTACCGGCAACGGCTGCCATCGCTACCTGACTACCGGCAACGGCTGCCATCGCTACCTGACTACTGGCAACGGCACGCATCGCCACCTCGCTTGCGGCAACGGTACGCATCGCCACCTCGGAATCCACCCAAACACGGCGGGCGGTAGGTGATGCAATCAAGGCTTGCATGGCGTTGGCAGATGCGACGACCGCAGCCAGTGCAGCCGGGGTGTCGGTGATGTATTGCGTCAGCTCGGCACTTTTGGCGATGACCGTCATGCCGGGCGCGTGTTGCGGCCACACTTGCCACAGATCGGGCGCGTCTTTCCACAGGGCGCAGGCGGTTTCGTTGGCGAGGATGGCGGTGGCCGTGGTTTGGCTTTGCGCGAGGTAACCGAGAGCGATGCGGTTGCGCAGGCATTTGTTGAGGATGTCCTCTTGCGCCTTGGCGGCCAGCCACGTGGCTACTTCGTCGTTGTCAATTGCGCTGCGGAATAGTGCTTCGTGGTCGGTGAACCAGATGTCGCGGTTCACGGTGCCGGCCATTTCCAACAGCGCCGCATGAAAGCGCGAAATGGGGCTTTGGAATTGGTTGGCGAAGTTTTGCAGCACGCTGTAATAGGTGCTGTCTTTGCCGAGTTCCTCGCTGGTGTAGCGGCGGGTGATTTCGGCGGCAAGGGCTGCCGGGAAGGTGTCGAGTGCGGTCGGTTGTGCGCGGTGCAGCAGGCAGAGTTTGACCAGCTGCAACGCTGGCAACTTGCTCAAATCTGCGCCGAGTTTGGCGGCGATTGCCGCTTTTTGTTCAGGGGTCATGTGCTTGGGTTCCGGGTTTCGGTTGGTTCATTAGACAGCGAGGTATGCGGGCAAACCCCACCCCGGCCCTCCCCCACGGGGGGAGGAGGATGTTTTACAAACCAGCAAGTGCTAAAACGAGGGTGTCTTCAATGGCGGCATCGGTTGCCGCTTTTTCTTTACCCCGTGCCGTTGTTTCGGCGGTGATTGCCGCTTCCCGCGCGGTGGCCTCTGCGGCGAGCGCGCTGTTTGCCTCTTGTGCTGCCTCATAGATGGCACGGTCGGCGGCGGTCAGGCTTTCGCGTATGCGGTCAACGTCTTCGGACAACAGGTGTTCCGGGTGCGGCAGCGGGAATTTGTAGTGGGCCGTTTGGTCGTTTGGCATTTGTGCCTCCTTATGTCGTAACCATGCGCAGGGCGCGGGCGCGCGGGCGGGCGCTGATGTTGCCGGAGAGGGTGATGCGGCAGCGCACGGTGTCGCCGCCGCTGATCGCCTGTTTGTATTCGTTGCGCACCCAGCCGTCGCCGAGCGGTTCGCCGTTTTCCGGAGTGCAGGATTTCCATGTGCCGTCGATTTCGATTTCTACGGTCAGCGCGCTGCCGCTGGGGGTGTTGCTCTCCAGCGTGACGATGGCCTGCCCGCTGCCGGCGACCACGGCGCGGCTGATGTAGGTCGCGGTCTCTTGCAGGTCGCCCAGCGCCAGCAATGCGCCGGGATACACCACCGGCGAGCGGGTTTTGCTGCCGCGCAGGGTGACTTTGGCGGTCAGGTCGCCGTCGGTGCGCACGTCCAGCCGTCCGGTCTGCTTGTCTTGCAGCGGGTAGCGGCGCTCGTCCGCCACGAAAGTGAAGTTGACGTCCGTTTCGACGCCTGGGCGCTCAACGTCCGCCATCAGGTAGAGGTCGGAGGTGTGGTGCGCGGTTTGCGTTTTCAGGTCGATGGTGTGTTCGGTCGCGGTGAATTCGGCGGCATACAGCCGAAACGCGAGGTCGGCGTTGTTGTGCGGCGTCCACGTTGAGGCGTTGGATGAGGACAGCAGCACGCCGACGCTGTAACCCTGTTCGGTGACGTAGCGGCCGGCGCGGCGGTCGTATTGGCCGACTTCGGCGATGGCGAGGCTGTGTTTGTTGTCGTCGGTGAGGATGACGACCGCAATTTCTTGTAGCGCCTCGATGTAGAGCGGGGTCGCAAAATCGACGACGGTTTCTTCACCGTTGCCCTTGATTTGTGCAGCGGTGATGCGCGCCTCGGCGAGTACCGCGCCGGTTGGCAGGCCGGTGGCCGTCTCGCGGATTTGTACGGTTACGGGCTTGTCGCCGATGTCCTCAAACCACAGGCCAACGGCCGCAATGTGCCGCCCCTCGGTGAGCAGGGTGATGGTCTGCGCCAGCGGGTCGTAACGGGTAACGGTGATGACGCGGCGGCGTTCTTCGAGGGTAATCTCGCCGCGCCCGGTGAACTGGGCGAGGCCACGGCTGCCGCGCTCGCCGATGATTTCGACGCTTTTGACCCCTGCCGGGATGCCGGTCGGGATGGCAAATTTACCGCGGGCGATGCCGCTGTGGTCTGCATGGATACTCATGGTTATGCCGCCTCCACGGCGATTTCGATGCCGTCAAAGATGACCCGGCGGATTTCTTCGTCCGGGCGGAATCCCTCGGCGCGGAAGGTGATGGTGATGGGGCGTAGTGTCTCGGCCTTGCGCGTGCCGACGGTTCGCCGCTCGATGCTCTCGCTGGTGCGCGTTGCGCCACCGCTGCCAAAGATGCGGGTCACGTCCGCACCATTGACGGTCTCGGTTTGCGTCCAGTAATCGACCGGCGGCGTCAGGGTGACGGTCGCCGGAATCGGGTCAAAGGCAGAGTAGGGGTTAATCCGCATATGGCCGGTGCGTGCCGTCTGCTCGACCAGTACCACCTTTTTGAATGGCAGGGTGAGCGGTGCGGTCGCGTCCGATAACGGCGCGACGTCGGCACGGATGGGGAGCATCAGCTCGCCATTGACAATCGCTGCCGTCTGGCTTTGGCCGAGGTCGCGCATGGCATCGTTGGTAAATGGATCGACAAAGACGCCGCGCGTCGCCGCCGGGGCAGTGGAGGACGCGTCGGTCTTGAGATTGAGGATGGCGACGAGGTCGTAGAGGTCAAAGATGTCGCGACGCATATCCTGCAACGTCCCCATGCTGACAGCGACGATGGCAGTAATACGCACGGCGGTTGGCGCATCCTTGAACCAAGTGTGATGCAACTGCGCCAGCTCCAGCTGGCCGGTGGTTGCAGGCGGTGCTTTCGGGTTCACACGGCGCGGCATCCCCTTGATGCGGGTCAGGTTGCCCTTGCGGTCCAGGGTGAGGGTGTCGGTGCGCGGCAGGCGCGTCTGGTAATCGACTTGCACCAATGAGCCGGCGACGGCGTTTTCCACGGTGAAGCCGCGCTCGTCGAGGTCAATCGGCTCGACTTGCACGATGTGGCGGTAGGTCACGCTGTAACTGCTACCGGGGGCAGGCTCGGCACCTGCGGGTGACCAGTCAATTTGCCCGGCGTTGAGGGTGTAATCTTTGGTCTGCTTGTAGGTGGTGCCGCCCTGTTGCACCTTGACGATTTCAATGACGGCCGGGTCGGGCAGGGCATCGGCGACGCCCGCATAGCTGCCGTGCAGTACGGTCTCGGTTTTCTCGCGGTGGATGGTCAACTTGCGCACGTCGTGGATCGGGGCGCGATCTACATTGACCCGCATCTTGCCGGTGGCGCCGCCGTTGTATTGGTGCGGCTCGGACTGGATGAGTTGCAGGTCGGGGTCAAACGGGTAGCGCAGGCGCAAGGCCGTGGCCAGCTCGATTTCGTGGCCATAGACGTGCGCCTTACCTTCTTGCAGCGAGTAGGTTTCTTCGGTGTCGGTCGCTGATACCCACACCAGCCGCAGGCCGTCGATGACGTAATGGCCGCCGTTGTTGTCGCGGTCGTAACGGGCGAGGGCGGCGGCAAAGCCGGAAAGGTCGGGCGGTGCGGTCTTGATTTTGAGGTGGCCGTCCTCGACGTCGTACACGCGGTAAAAATTGCCGGTGCCGCCGTCGGTGGACAATCCCCAAACGGCGCTGACGCGCAGGCGTGCCGCCCCCGGCTCGTCGTAGTTGCGTGTGCCTTCGCAGGGGTCGCGTAGGGTGGGGTCTTCGAGTTCGGTGACGACGGTTTCGGTCAGCCAGACGCCGATTTCCACCGTGCCGCTGGTCGGGATGGTGAGTTTGCGTTCGGCAACATCACGCACGCGGCCGCGCAGGTAGATTTCGGCGGTGGCGCAGGTAGTCGCGCCGGTATCGGCGTCAATGACGACCGCGCCGCCGGAAATGATGGCGCCGTCGCTCATGATGCGGTCGGCAATGCGGCGGATGACTGCGGCATGGATGGCCTGCATTTCGTTCAGTTCGGGGGACTGTAGGCCGAGGCCGGCGCGGAAAAGGATTTGCTCCTCGTGTGCCGTGTCGCGGCGGTAGTAGTTGGCAAGATTGATGTCTGTATTGGGCATGGCGGTCAGAAGGTGATGACAAAATCAAAGGTCTGGCGCGCGCCGACGCCGCGCTTGATGGCGGTGATGTAGTCGATGGCGAGCAGCGTGCCGGGGCTTTGCAGGTCGCCGGGCAGAAAGTAGGTTTGCCCGGCGGGGCGGTTGGGCAGGATTTCGGTGCCGAGGAATACGCCGAGTTCGCGGACGGTCTCGCCGAGGCCGTCGTTAAACTCAAACTCGGTGCGCAGGTAGAGGTTGGCGGTCGGCGTGTCACTACGGGCAAAGCGCGCGCCCAGCATGACGATGTCGCCGTCGTCCTGCGGTTTGCAGTAGTGGACGGCGTTTACTTTGCGCCGGGCGATTTCGTCGGTCAGCGCCAATGCGCTGCGCGGCTCGCGCGGGGTGTCGCTGTCCCATGCGGGCAGGCCGCGCCCCCAGGCAAGATGCAGGGTGCTGGCCTTGATGGCGGTGGCGAGCGCGACGCGCCCGCTGGTGGTAAGGATGGCCATTAGTCGGGTTCCTTGCAGTTGGTGATGATGGCGTTGGTGTTGGTCCAGTTGCTGCGCGGCCACGGCTGGTCTGCCCAGATTTGCCCGTAGTACACGGCGACGCCGCGCGGGTTGCCTGCGGCGGAGAGCGCGGTGTAAATCTCAAAGGGAAGCGGCAGGTCGTCGAGATAGAGGACGTGACTTTCGCGGCTGATTGCATGGCTGGCCACGGTGATGATGACCACCGCCCACGCTTCGCTTTCTTCGCGGACGGCGTGGCTAGCGTGGCGGTTGCGAAAGGAGATTTTTGGGTCGCTACCCGGTGGCAGGCAGGGCAATTCAGTGCGGCCGATGCGGATGCCGGAATCATCGTCGAGCAGGTCGCAATCCAGCGGGCTGTGGTCAAGGCGGAAGACGCCCCGGTCGTAGCCGTACACCAGCCGCCACAGACGGGATCGCACCGGCTGCGACAGCAGGGCAAGGCGTACCAACAGGCAGATTTGTTCGGGGGTGAGGACGCCGTGCGGATGCAGGTCGTACTCGGCAAAGTGGCGGTGCGGCTGGTAAGTTGCACCGGGGTCATTGCGCTCGGCAGATGGGCCGGACTCAATAATGTCGGCGGATAGGCCGACCCACGCGAAAGCGAGGTGCAGCGACTGCGGCGTACCACGGCAGCGGCTCCAGCGGATGCCCTCGCGGATGAGCTGGCGCTTGTCGTGGATGTAGGGGGTTATCTCGCCGAGGGCGTACTCGTAAATCAGCGCATCGAGCCAGTTGTCCGGCGGGTTGAATTTGCGGCCACGGATGGCGTCGTCGTCGCCCAGCTCAAGGATGCCCGCGCCAATCTGTGCCAACGCCTGTTCCAGCGCGGTGCTGTTGGGGGGTAGCAAATCCTGCCGCATCAGTAATCCCGCCCGCCGAGGGTGAGTTTGACCGCGCCGATGGCTGCCGCCTCGTCAGCTGCGATGACCACGTCTTGCGCCGGGGTAGTGAGGACAACCCGTTGCACGCCGTCTGCGTGCAGGGTGCGGATGAGCCAGCTGCGGGTGAGGTCGCGACCCAAACCGAGCTGGGTACCGACGGCGGTGCGCAAGGTATCGGGCAGGGTGTGGATGAGGTCGGCGTTGCCGTCGGGCAGCAGCCAAATGGTGGCGGCGACGTCGATGGTTTTGACGGTGGCGGCGCGGATGTCCAGCGTATCGGTGAGGACGCGGATGTCGTTGCGGTTGAGGTAATCACGGGTACGGGCGAGCAGGTCGGTATCCACCGTGCCGCTGTGGCTGGTGATGCTGATACGGACCAAGCCGGGGCGCGGGCTGTCCACATGGGCGTCGCGGATGGCGGGGTCGGCAGAGAGGGCGTGCCAGCGGTAATGCGCGGCGGGGCCAGCGGTGGATGCGCCACGGATACGCTCGCGGATGCGCGTGCGGAATGCCTCGTCGCTCTCGTCCGCGCGGCGCTCCAAACCGTAAAAATCGGCGAGGCGGTCGAGGTCGCGGTCGCGAGCGAAGGCGAGCAGGTTGCTCGCGGCGGCGTCATTGATGCGTGCGCGCAACAGTAGTTCGAGGTAGGCGTTTTCTTCGAGGAGTTTGGTGACGGGTGAGGATTCGAGGGCGAGGGTATCGCGCCACGCCTGTTGCTGGTCTTGCGGCCAGCGCGCAACGAATGCCGCCTTGCGGCGGGTGAGGATGGTTTCGTAATCGAGGGCTTCGATAACGTTGGGAATTTCGGGGGTTGCTGCGCTCATGCCCGCATTGTCGCAACGGCATTGCATGCGGGCGAGCGGCGGATTTCCACAAACGCGGATTGTGGAAATTAAGTCGGTTATTGGAGGATGGCTTGCGCCTGCAATTCTGCGTCATCGAGCAGGCGGGCGCGATAGTTGAGGACGGTTTTGCCGTCCATGCCGACCTCGATAATCGCGCTCTCCAACGTGACGCGCGGCTCCCAGCGGGTAGCCGCATCGACCAGCGCAGCGGCAAGGCGCAGGCGGTTAGCCGGGTTCATCGGCGCGTCGATGAGGGCAAAGAGGTAGCTGCCGTATTCGCGCCGCTGGATGCGCGAGCCGATGGGCGTCGTGAAGATGTCATGTAACGATTGACGGATGGCGGCCAGTTTGTCGGCGACCGGTCGGCCGCTGTCGCGGCTCATGTCGGTTTCGGCAAAGGCGCCGTTGCCGGGGCGGGTATCGGCTTGTTGTTCGATGGGCATTATTTTTGCTCCCATAACGCTCTTGCGTGTTCCATTGCCGCCGTTGGGGTGAGATGAACCAAACCATGTTCCAGATTGCGCCAGTCCAGCGGCAAGCTAAACCAGCGGCGGCTTTCGGCTTTCGGATAGCCGTAGCCGAAATGCGGCATGAAATATTTTTGCCCGAATTTCGGTGCTGTCCGTTCGGGCGCGGGGAATGCAATCACGCGGCGGATGGTTTGCACGCTGGCGGTCATTGCGGTGTGCCGGTGCTGGCACCGCCGGGCATGACACCGGGGTGGGTGTGAGTATCGCCGACGTTGGTGCCGTTGTGAGTGAGGGTTTTGGATTCGATTTTGACCGCCTGCGCGCGCAGGGTGATTTCGCCGGGGGTGTCAATCAGCAGCTTTTGCCGCTTGCTGTCGTACTCGACGCGGGTGCCGTCCTCAAATTCGAGGCGGTCAATCCACGGGCGGTCATCAACCGGGATATCTGGCGCGGGGACGTCATCCGACCACAGCATTCCGACGACGGTGGCGGTGTTGTAGTCGCCGCCGTCCACGGTGAGGACGATTTGCGTACCCTCGCGCAGCGGCAGCCAATGGCGGTAGTTATGGCTAATCCACGCCGGGAAGGGCAGCCAGTTGGTAGTTATTTCGCCGGTCTGTGCGCGGAATTGGCGCGTCTCCCAGTCGATTGCGGCGACGGTGGCGATGCGCAGCACGTTGTTGGTTTGCCGAGGGATGTCGGCGCGGAGAAAACTCATGGGTTGGTAATCATGTGGAGGTGGCGGAGCAGGCTCTCGCGGATCATCGCCTGATCTGCCTCATTGATGCCGAGCAGTTCACGGCGCGGGTATTGGGCGATGCCGTAGCGTAGTTGCTGGGACTTGCCGTAATGGTGGACGTTGGCCAGATAGCCGTCACGGCCGAAAAATCCGACGCGCACGCCGTCGCCGATGAATTTTTGCCGCAGGTGGCCGCGCTGGCGTAGCTTGAGCATCATCTTGCCATTGCGCGCACGGCGGCGCTCTTGTGGTTTGCGCTCCAGCCATGTTGAGCCGTCCGGCGCAGTCTGTGCGCCGATACGGCGGGCATTGACGCGGCGCAAGTCCTCGCCGACACGGCGGAATAGTTGCCGCTGTTCGGCGGGCGAGAGGCGGGCGACCGTGACGGCAATCCAGCGCTCCAGCGCCCCAAAGTTGCTCTCCATCGTAATTATCACGGGTACACCTTGCGGTCGATATGGGTCGGCGTGCAAACATCCATGTGGATGCCGTCGGCGGCGTTGCGGACGTGGTAGATGTCGGTGAGACCGCTGACGGTAATCAGCAGGTCGGCACGCTCGTCGTCCAATATATCCGCCTCAAATTTGAGAGCGTCCGGTTTATGGCCGGGTTGGGCATTGTGCAACCACCGGGCGACCATCCAGCAGGCGGCAGCCGGCGAACCGTGGTACTCCACAATCAGCACTTCGGCGCTGTATTCGAGGCGCAGGTTCTGGTTGGTCGCCTGGTCGGGGTGTTCGTAATGGCTGCGCACCGTGCCGGTTTTGACGCGCACGGTGAGGTCTTCCGGCTGGATGTTCAGGCCGCTTTCGAGCAGGGATTGTCGCAGGTCAGCGATTTTTTGCATGGCGTTCGTGGCGGGCTTGGCATTCGGTGCAGCGTGTGGCCGAGGGATAGGCGCGGCGCCGCGCTTCCGGGATGGGGTCGCCGCAATCTTCGCATTCGGCGCAGCCGGGGGCGGCGGGGATGCGGCGGCGGGCGGCGAGCGCTTGCGCGCGGTTCATTTCTTCGATTTCGGCGGCTTTGTCGGCGATGTCCATTGGGTGCGGGTGGTGTTAATCCAGTCGGTGGCATAGGCGTGGCGGGTTTGGCAGTCGCGGTATTGGCTGGTGGCACGGCTGATCCAATCGATGAGGTCGCCGAGGCTGCCGTCATTGAGTAGCGGCAGGTCGGCGCAGGGGCGCAGGGCGCTCGCTTCGACCGGCGGCGGGGGCAATACCGGCGGGCTGGGTGGAGGGACGTATGTGCTGGTTGAGCAGGCTGACAGCGCCAGACTCAAGGCAAGGCTTTTGCCGGTCAATCGTTGCAAGGTAGGCATTGAGGGTGTCCCCGGTTTGTTTCAGTTGGTTTTGGGTGCGTTCGTGGTTGGCGGCAAATTCGGCGGCCAGCACGTCATAACGCAGGAGTTGCACGTTGTGGCGGTCAATGGCCGTTTGCAGCTCGCCGACAAAGGTCTCCAGTTGTTGACGTTGCACGCTCGCCTGTCCGGCACGGTAGGCATAGCCGACCGAGGCGATGTTGTAGGCAATCAGCACCGCCGCACTCATGATGGCCAGCGGTTTAGACAGCATAGGGCGTCTCCCATTGGCGTGCCTCTTCTTCGCGGCGCAGGCGGAGGACGGGTTTGCCCGCTGCGTATATCCAGCGATGCAACTGTTCAGGGACGGCGGCGTAATCACCAGCGTTCAATTTGCGCAGCAGGGTGGACTTGCGAAAGGCGTTGATACCGACGTTGAAGACGAAGCTGACCAACACATCGAACTGGTGGTCAGCCAGCGCAACCTTGACCAAATCGCTGACGGCGGCTTCGGCAAGGTCGTTGTCGCGGTCAAAGAGGCGGGTAATCTGGTCGTTGCTCAAGCCGTCGCGCCAGTGGATGGCCTCGCCGTCAATCCAGATTTTGCCGCTGGTCATCTCCGAGCGTGTGAGCAGGTGGCCGACGCCGATGGTCGGCAGGCCTGCCGCGTCGTAATACATTTTGCTGCGGCTGCCCTCGCGGGCGAGCAGGGATTTAATGCCGGTTTGGGTCATTTGGCGGGTTGCTTTGGTCATGGTCATGGCTCCGTAGTTTTGCGAGGATGGCGAGGATGTCGGTTTGCTGGTAGCGTTCCAACGTGTAAAAAATGGCGCGCACCGCCGTCCAGCCGGGCAGACCGCACAAAAAATAGATGGCTCCCGCCTGCATCCCGGCCAGCTCATCGGCAAGCGGTTGCAGGTTGAGGTAATGGCTGATGACGTAACTGCCTAGGCCAATCGAACACATGACGGTGCTGATGATGGCGCTAAACCATTCGCGGGGGCTTTTCGGCTGCGCCATCGTCATGACGACGATGCTGGCGGCGACCGGGCCGACGATGTAAATGAGGATTTTGGTCAGTACCGCTCCGAGGGCGGGTTGCGCCGCGCCGCCGAGGGTGCTGTTGGTAATCGGGTCGGGCATGGTTATTCCCAAAGTTTGACGGTGGGCGTGGGCTTGGCTGCCGGGATGCGTGGAATATGGACGGGCGTCCCCTCTGCCAGCCGTGGCGAGTGCAAGGCGTGCGGGTTGGCCGCCATAACTTGCGCTATCGGCGCGGTGTTGCCGGTAATACGGTAGAGGACGTCGTCGAGGGTTTCGTGCTGGTGTGCGTAAGCGGTTTGCATTCATGGCGCTCCTCATATCAGGACGATGGTCGCGCGGCCGCGTCCCATCAGGCGGCGTAATGCCTCGCGGGAGCGTTGCAGCGCGGTATCAATGCGGCTCTCGATACCCTCGGCGCGACGGCTGCCGCTGTCGGTGGTGTCGATGTCGCGGTATTGCTCCAGCTCATACGCTTTGGCGCGTTGCCACACCGCTTGCAGGTAGCGCGCGGTGTCGCGGCCTGCGGCGAGCGTGGCGGTGGTCTGTTGCGCGCGCCACGGTTGCAGCTCGTCTGTGATGTCGAGCATGGCGCGGTTAAGGGTTTCGATACTGCGCGCGGGACTGACGTTATCATCCACACGCATTCGCAGCTTCCATTCGGCAACGGATAACGGCGGATAAAAATCATCCGGTGGCGTAATCAGGTCTTCATTCGGTTTCGGATTGCCGGGGCCATGCGGGATAACGACGCTCATGATTCCTCCGACGCATTGCGCGCTTTGAAATATTCGGCAATCTTCTTGGCCAGCGGTAGCGATACGGCTTTACGGCCTTCTTCGATGGCAGCTAATTGATGTACGGATATATCTAATTCCGCCGCCATTGCCTTTAACGATTGCTTTGCAGTTTTCCGTGCCGCCTTAATCGTTTCGCCGAATGTATTTAATTCGCTCATGGCAAAATCCTTATAAGAAAAAGTGCGTGGTTGATGACGGTAACAGGAGAAAAACCCGTCATCCCTGCCACGCGCAGGCTTCCCACAGGTGCGCGGTTGCAGCGGACAAAGGTGAAACTAACGGAAAGCCTTTGCGCCGCCGCGCCCCGCGCGGGCTGGTTGAGAGGGTTATTGCGACGGGGGTTGGTTTGCCGCCGCCTGTTCCGCGATTTCTTTTTCGATTTTGGCGATCAGCGGTTTCGCACCGACTTTGGCATTCAGCTCGACGGCGCGGCGCAGATGGTCAAGGGCGCGTTCGTTGTCGCCTTCGGAATACAGTGCCTCGCCGAGGGCGCGGTGCAGTTTGGCGACAATCTCGTCCACCATGTCATGACCGCTGACCGCATCCAGCACGTCGCCCAGTTGCAAGGCGCTGACGGGCGGGATTTTGCCGTCCGGGGTTTGCAGCCATGCCTCGGCGGCCAGCTCGGCATAGAGTGCCGGAGCGCTGCGCGCGAAACTTTCCGGGGCGGGCAGGTCGTGACGGACAAGGTAATCACCAACGCGCAAGGCGCGCTCGATGTCGCCGACGTCGAAACACCACGGCAGCATTTGGCTGATGACCGGGTCATGTGCGCCGCTGTCGGCGGCGAGTGCGCCGTCGATATAGGCGTTCCAGTTTTCTGCCATCAGCTCGGCCTTGCGTTCTTGGCGTCGTTCGGTGGACTGGATTTCTTTCAGCTGGCGCTTGTCTTGCGCCAGTTGCGCCAGCGCCAGTTCATGCGCGCTGCCGCGCACCGGGGTTTCTTCGGTGGCGGCACGTTCGGCGGCGCGGCGGGCTTCCTCGCGCTGTTTGTGCAATCGTGCAGGGCTTGCCATGTTTTACTCCCAGCCAGAGCCGTCGGCTTTCGGTACTTTGATACCTTCGACCAGACAGCAGGCGTCATAATCTTCAATGACGTAGCATTCATTCATGCTGCGGTATTCTTCGATGCGGTCTTTTTTCGGGTTATCGAGGTAATACAGGCGAGTCGAACCGGCTTGCGTATAGATAGAGAGATTTGACAGCGGCGTAATCATGAAGGCATCTTCGGGGAAGAATGGCACCGCAATGGTTTTCAAACCGCCGAATAATTGGCTGACCATTAGGCTTTCCAGCGCGCGGCGCTCGGTCGGTTTATCGTTGTCGCCAATCAAATGCAGGTATTTGTCGGTCAGCAATTTGCGTCCGGCGATAACGATTAACTCGTCATCGTGATACCACGGCTCAATCAATTCGTGCGCAGCGTCATATACGGCGGCATCAATATTCGGGTAGTCCTTGTCATTGAGGTTGCCGATTTTTTTGCCATTCATGACTGCGCTGGATTTATGTGCGCGTAGTTGTTGCAGCCAGCCAATATTGACGTCTTGCAGTTTGGAATTGGTGGTGCGGTTGGTATCAGCGGCAACCGATGTACCATTAAAGCCGATCATCAGGCGGTCGCGCGCAATTTGTTTGCTGGTTGCCAAACGCAGCAATGATTGAAATTCGGGGCGGTGCCGCCAACTATCGAGGGTGTTGTAGCGGATATGCGTGTCAAAGTTGGTTTGTTCGCAACGGTATTTGTCATTGGACAAGGTTTTGACGTCGCGCGTTTGCCGCTCGGCATTGCCACTGGTATCGGTTCGCCCGGCAATGGTGCTATTCACACCAATAAAGACTTTTTCGCCTTCTTGCTGGTCAACGGTGATATGGTTAATCAGCGTCAGGAAAGGACTGGTTTCCTGAATTTTCTCCAGCAGCTTTTGTTCAACGGATGGTTCGACGTTGAATTTCTGCGTGGCGTCGGCAACATGGTTTAATTCTGCGATGCGGTGCAGGAATTTGTTGAAATGGTCGCGGGTTTGCTTGTGCATTTGTAGTCCTTAGCAATCGGTTTGGATGTCGGTCGTGCCATTGGCAATGGGACGCGGGGCAGCAAATAATTGTGCCGGTTCTGGCGGATTGGCCGGGGTGGTATCCATCGCCTGTTTCAATTCGGTAAATTGTTTTTGCAGCCCGGAAAGCTGGTTTTTCAGCGTGTCAATTTCCCCCTGCAATGCCTGTTTGCCCGCGCTGTATTCATTGGCGACGGTGGTAATGGCTTCTTCAATTCCGGCGAACCGTTTGCCGTTGTCTTTTTCCGCATTTTCCTGTTTGGAAAATATCGCCCTGATTTTGTCCATGATGCCGGGCGACGGCTTTTCTTCGTCGCTCAAATCAGCCTGAACATAATCGGAAAACAAATGTTCCGGTTCTTTCTGGATGGCACTAAAGGAAAGGCGGCTGGTGCCGGTGCTGGCCGGGCTGTCAGTAACAGCCAATCCAACAAGGTATGCTTCGCCGGTATCGGCAAATCTCGGATTGATTTCTATCGAGGTGTAAACCTTTTGCCCCGCCTGATTGATTTTCACCAGTTCCGGGGTCGGGTTAATGGCGGCGAGCAGGACGGTTTTGCCGTCCTTGTTCTTTTCGGTTTTGAGCGCGGTAACGTCGCCCAATGCCGGGAAAGCGCTGTCGGCATACAGGCCACGGATATGCTCCAGCCAAATGCGCGCACCGTATTTAGCGGGGTCGTAATTCTTCGCCATTTGTTCGAGCTGTTCGCCGCTGATGTGGCGGCCGTCAATGGTTGCGCCTTCGGTGGCGACAATGTGGTATTTCAAGGGATGCTCCGGGGCTGGTGATTCGGTGGCACGATTGTTGTCGCCTTTGCTCCTGCACTCAATCGGCGCGTTTCCACAATGCGGGATTGTGGAAATAATGCTCTTTTGCCCGCGTGCGCGCCTGTCCATCATGCGCGGCATGACTACTTTGCTTCATCCTGATTTATCCCCTGAAAAAAATGCCCGCCTTTTATTCTGGCGGGGTTTTACTTGTGCGGAAATCGCCCGTCTAATGGGTATCCCCGATACCACCGTGCGCTCGTGGAAAACGCGCGAAGGCTGGGACAGGGCGCCCATCGCTCGCCGTATTGAGGAGCAAATCGACGTGCGCCTCGCCGTCCTCGTCGCCAAAGACGACAAGTCCGAGAAGGACTACAACGAAATGGACAAACTTGCCAAAATCCTCGAACGGACGGCACGGATTGGTCGTTATCAGGACGGCGGCAATGAGGCGGATTTGAATCCCAATGTGCGCAGACGCAATGAGGGCAAGCGCAAAAAGGCAAAGGAGCGCGGCGATTCCGGAAAATTCGACGCCGACATGATTGCCGAATTAAAGCGCGCATTTCGGGAGCGGATGTATCCGCACCAAATGGCATGGTATGAACACTCGAAAAAATACGAAATGCGCCAATACGTCAAAAGCCGCCAAATTGGCGCGACGTATTATTTTGCGCAGGAAGCATTATTGACGGCATTGGAAACGGGGAAAAATCAAATCTTCATTTCTGCCTCGAAAAGTCAGGCGCACATTTTCCGCAGCAATATTATCGCCTTCGTCGATGAGGTGTTGGGCGTGCAGCTCAAGGGCGAACATATAAAATTGTCGCCCGGTACCACCCTTTATTTTCTCGGCACCAATTCCAATACGGCGCAATCCTATTCCGGCGATTTGTACATTGACGAATATTTCTGGATTCCGCAATTCAAGAAAATCCAGCACGTTGCCGCCGGGATGACGGTTCACGATGACCGCCGCATTACCTATTTCTCCACGCCTTCAACCGTTACCCATGAGGCCTATCCGTTATGGACGGGGGCGGAATTCAACAAAGGCCGCCCAAAATCCGAGCATATTGATTTGGACGTGTCGCATAAGGCGCTCAAGGATGGGCGGCTGTGCGAGGACGGCTATTTCCGTCAGGTGATTACCATCGAGGACGCCATTAACAGCGGTTTTGACCGGGTAACAATGGAAAAACTGCGGATTAAATTCCCGCCGGGGCAATTTGAAAACCTGCTCATGTGCCAATTCGTCAATGACACGGACAGCATTTTCAAGATGGCGGAATTGCAGCGCTGCATGGTCGATGCGTGGACGCTGTGGAAAGATTACACCCCGCTCGCCCCGCGCCCTCTCGATGATGCGCCGGTGTGGATTGGTTATGATCCCAGCCGCTCGCAGGATGATGCCTCGCTTGTCGTCATTGCGCCGCCACGGGTGGAAGGCGGGGTTTTCCGCATTGTTGACAAGCAAAGTTTCAACGGGCTGGATTTTGATGGTCAGGCGCAAAAAATTCGGGAGTTTTGCGCCATCTATAACGTCGCCAATATTGCCATTGATGCCACCGGCATCGGTCAGGCGGTTTATGACCTAGTGCGCCAGTTTTATCCGCGCGCCAGGAAAATTATTTACACGGTCGAAGCCAAGAATGAAATGGTACTGAAGGCGAAGCAACTCATTCACCACGGGCGCCTGCAATGGGACGCCGGATGGACGGACATCGCCCACGCCTTTTTGACCATCCATCAGGCGCAGACGGGCAGCGGGCGGCAGGTTACTTACAAGGCAAACCGTACTGCGGCCACCGGCCATGCTGATTTGGCATGGGCGACAATGCACGCGCTCATCAACGATCCACTCGGTACTATTGATGAGGCCGGCTTCTCCGGCAAACGCGGTTTTGCCCGTATTTTTTAATTTTGGGAGTTTTAATGTTCAAAGGCAAAAAAGAAAAAACCGCTGAAGCGCAGCGGGTGTTTTCGTTTCAATGGGCGGGCGAGGAAATCGAAGTAACCGGCGCAATGCTGTTGCAATACCTCGAATGCGCTTTCAACGGCGAGTATTACGAATTGCCGTTTTCGATTGATGCGCACGCCAAATATTACTACTCTTTGCTGTATATCCGCAGCGCTTTGCAGGCCAAAGCCAATATCCTGACCAGTTGCTACCAGCCGCACCCGTTATTGTCGCGGCAGGAATTTTCAAAGCTGATTATGGATTATTTGTGGTTTGGCAATGCCTATCTTGAGCGGTCATATGCTCGCAGCGGCAAATTGCTGGCGTTGCGCCATTCCCCGGCAAAATTCACCCGCCGCAGCCGCGATAACCGTTACCGATTCATCGTGCGCGACCGCGATTTTTTCAGCGGCTACGCCATTCACGATTTCCCCAAAGGCTCAATTTTTCATTTATTCGAGCCGGATGTGAATCAGGAAATTTACGGTGTGCCGGAATGGTTGCCCGCCATCCAGTCGGCATTACTCAATGAGGCAGCAACCAAATTCCGGCTGCGCTATTACCGCAATGGCTCGCACGCAGGCTATATCATGTATCTGACAGATGCAAATATCAATGAGGCGGATATTGACACCTTGCAGGAGCAATTGAAATTGTCGAAAGGACCGGGGAATTTCCGCAATTTGCTGTTGTACGCGCCCAATGGCAAACCGGACGGCATCAAGTTGCTGCCGATTTCCGAGGTTGCCGCCAAAGACGAATTTTTCAACATCAAGGCGGTGTCGCGCGACGACCAGCTCGCCGCCTGCCGCGTGCCGCCGAACCTGATTGGCATTGTGCCGACCAATTCCAGCGGCTTCGGCAGCATATCGGACGCGGCGACGGTGTTCGCCCGCAATGAGGTGCGGCCGTTGCAGGACCGGTTTTTGCAGATTAACGATTGGCTCGGCGAGCCGGTCATCGCCTTCGAGGGCTATGAGATCGCGGCGCTCGATCCAAGTTGATTTGCGTCGCCTCAAATGAGGGCGAAAAACAGGAAACGCCGGGAATGCCCGGCGTTGTTTTTGTTCAGCATTTGTAAATCAAGTTGTCTTCGTAGCGCGCCGTCGAGTTGAGTACCGTGTTGATGCTGATGGTCTGATAATCAATGAATCGCTCCCAGCCAGCGAGGCGGTCGCCGATGACCAGTTGCAGGTAAGCGGGCAACTCGCTCCGGGTGGACGAGAAGAAGATAAACGGCGGGCGGACGTGTAGCATCAGGCGCAAAAACTCGACCATGCCGAAATAGCCTTGCTGTTTGTATGCGCCCTGCATGGTGCAGATATAAGGTGGGTCGAGGATGAGCAGGCAGCGCGGGTTGGCGGTGTGTTGTGGCAGCAGGGTGGTGTAGCTTTCACGGGTGATTTCTAGGCCGTCGAGGTAGCCGTCGGCGGCCGGGAAATCGCTACGGCGCACGGCGTGATACATATGCTTGCCGCAAAGCTCCTCAATGCTGGATGCCTGATTGCCCGAAAACAGCAGCCAGCTGATCAGGCAGTTGAGATCGGTATAGCCGTCAAAGGCGCGAATGGCCGCCACGACCTCGGCACGTTTGGCCGTTTTCAGGTGGACGCCGCGCGGGTGATGGCGCAGGACGTCTTCGAGGATGCGGCGCAGGCGGTTGATGTCGGGGATGTGGCGCAGGCGCTCGGCGTAGCCGTCGTAATCGTTATAGATGACGCGCGCTGCCGGTTTGTGGTGTTTGGCCGCGTGCGAGAGCAGGCCAGAGCCGCCAAAGGCGTCGAGGATTGTCCAGCCGTCGCCATCATCGGGGATTATCTGGTGCAGGACGGTCGCAAACTGGTTGAGGAATGCCCGCTTTTGTCCGATGAAGGGGAGCGGGGCTTTGCTGTGCATCTTTTTTGCCATTCAGTTCTGGTGATGGCATTCGCGATGCTCGCGAGGGGGCGGTGCAGCCGCCGGGGCAGGTGTCTATGGTATTGGTGGCCTTGCAGCGCGGGCATTTGATTTCAAGGCGGCCCACGCCGCAGGCGAGCAGTTTGTTGCAGCGGATGCAACGGATTTTCATGCAGCGTCCTTTATTCCTGTAGAATCCACCGCGCTCGATCGAGCGGCGGCATTAGGCTTGCAGGTTACGCTGCGGGCTGGCGTCGCGGTGTTCCAAGCATCGCGGCGTCGCCGTCTTCTTTTTGGCTGCCGTCCCCGCGTGTGCCTTGCCGCATTTAGCGGCAGCAAAACAACCGGCGCACCGGGGCGACAGAACCGCAACTTTACGCCGCATCCCGCGTGTTGTCAGCCATGCTGTTTCCACATTTCGCATTTGTGGAAATCTTCTGTACCCCCATTTTTTGCCGGTCGCCGGTGCATTTCTGTGCGCACAAAATCAGCCACCCATCAAAATTTGATTATCATTTAGTTTAGATTTCTCATCTAAATAGCCGCATCATACCTGCCAGCGGCCACCATCACCAGCAGCACCTACACCCGCCGCTGCGCGCTCAACTCCGCCCCTCGCCCGCCGCCTCTTCGTGGGGGGTATCACATTTTTGCGATTTCCCAGTCAGCCGCCGCCCGTAGCGGGGGCGTGCGACGAATAAACACACCGAAAAGCGACGCGCATCGCAGTAGCAACGATGCAACGAAAATGAGCCGATATGGCTCTTTTTTTTGGATTTTTCTCCAAAGGAGCAGGGGGGTTGCGGGAAAAGTGTAATATCCGTAAAGCCCCATTTTTTGAGGGGCTATCGTTTTGTTATAAATGGATATTTGAGATTACAAAAAAGTGTAATATTTTGTAACCAAAAGTGTAATCTGGCGTAAGCGATTGTTTTTAATAGACGCTCAAATTACAAAAAAAAGTGTAATCTGCTTACACTTTAATTACACTTTTCTTACACTTTGCCGTTCTGGAATTTCCCTTTGTTTTTATGTGGTTGGAGGCGATTTTTCGGATTTTTACAGTTATTACACTTTTCCCGCGACCCCCCAAGACTTTTGGGAGCATTTCGCGCCCCGCGCGTACGCGCGTACGCGCGTGTGCGTCGTGTCGTATTACATCGTGACGTAAATAGCATTCTTGGGGATATTGTGGGGGGCAGAGAAAAGGATGCAGTTTTCAGATATATGATTTCATTAGGTTATACTCGAACTTTACGGTCCCTCCGGGCCTACCACAAATCATAAAAAAAACCGCCGTAACGGCGGTTTTTTTTGTGTCTGCGGTTTATTGATACGCCGCGGGTACTTGCAGGTGGTAGTCGCTTGCCTGCTGGAACTGGTGCGCGAGGTTGAGCAGGCGCGGTTCGCTGAAGTGTGGGCCGATAAGCTGGCAACCGACAGGCAGGTCGTCAATGAATCCTGCCGGGAGGCTGAGGCCAGGGAGCCCTGCGAGGTTTACCGAGACGGTGTAGAGGTCGCCAAGGAACATCGCCACCGGGTCGTCGATTTTGCTGCCGATTTTGAAGGCGGGCGTCGGCGTGGTCGGGCAGAGGATAACGTCCACCTCGGCAAAGGCGGCTTTGTAGCCGTTCAGGATGGCATGCCGCGCGCGGCGGGCTTGTTCGTAGTAGGCGTCGTAGTAGCCGGCGGAGAGGGCGTAGGTGCCGATGAGGATGCGGCGTTTGACTTCGTCGCCGAAGGCTTCGCTGCGGCTTTTGCGGTACATGTCTTGCAGGGTTTTCGCCTGCGCGCTGCGGTGTCCGTAGCGGGCGCCGTCGTAGCGCGAGAGGTTGGAGGAGGCTTCGGCCGAGGCGATGATGTAGTAAGTGGCGATTGCCGCGTCGCTGTAGGCGAGGTCAATGTCCACCAGCGTCGCGCCAAGTTTTTCGTAAAGGGCTGCGGCGGCGTGGATGGTGTCGGCCATCGCCGGGTTGAGGTCGCGGAAGTAGTTGCGCGGCAGGCCGATGCGGATGCCGGCGAGCGGCTGGTTCAGTTCGTCATCGAAGCGGGTGCGGGTTTGGGCGCTGCTGGTGGAGTCGCGCGGGTCGTGTCCGGCCATGCCGTTAAGGATGAGTGCGAGGTCTTCGGCGCTGACGGCAAAGGCTCCCGCCTGGTCGAGGCTGGAGGCGTAGGCAATCATGCCCCAGCGCGAGAGGGTGCCGTAGGTCGGCTTGATGCCGGTGATGCCGCACCAGGCGGCAGGTTGGCGGATGGAGCCGCCGGTGTCGGAGCCGGTGGCGTAGGGTACGAGGCGGGCGGCAACGACCGCAGCGGATGCGCCGGAGGAGCCACCGGGGACGTGTTCGTGTTGCCACGGGTTTTTCACCGCGCCGAAGGCGCTGCGTTCGTTGGAGGAGCCCATGGCGAATTCGTCCATCGAGACTTTGCCGGTCATGACAGCGCCAGCGGCGGCGAGGTTTTCGACGATGCCCGCGTCGTAGGACGGGATGAAGTGTTCCAGCATTTTTGAGCCGGCAGTGGTGCGCACGCCCTGGGTGCAGAAGATGTCTTTGTGCGCCATCGGGATGCCGTCCAGCGGCGAGCGCGCTTCGCCTTTGCTGCGGCGGGCGTCGCTGGCGTCGGCGGCGGCGCGGGCGTGATCGGAGGTTTCGGTGATGTAGGCGTTAAGCGCCGGGTTGTGTTGTGCGATGCGCGCGAGGGTGTGTTCGCAGAGTTCGCGCGCCGAGATTTCCCGCGCGGCGAGGCGGGCGGCAAGGGTTTTGAGGCTGTCGTGGTGCATGGTCATTCGATGACTTTGGGGACGGTGATGAAGCGGTCTTCGGCGCGCGGCGCGTTTTTTTCGATGCTCGGCATCATGTCGCGCGCGATGGCGATGTCCGGGCGCAGGCGCTGGGTGTCGCCGAGCGGGTGCGACAGCGGCGGGGTGGCGCTGATTTCTGCGGTGTTGATGGCGCTAAACAGCGCGAAGATTTGTTCGAGTTCGGCGGCAAGTCGCGTGAGTTCCGCGCCTTCGATTTCGAGCTGGGCGAGGTGCGCGGTTTTGGCGATGGTAGCGGGGTCCAGTTGGCTCATGGCGGTTAAAAAATCCTTCAAAAAAACGCGTAGGAAGGTATCATATCGCGCTTTGGATTGCACCGTTTCCGGTGGAAATGTATTTGCAAGCAGAGGCTTTTTTATGGGTTTTAATGTGTTTCGCGGGATGTTTTCCAGCGATTTGTCGATTGACTTGGGCACTGCCAACACGCTGATTTATGTGCGTGGTGAAGGACTGGTTCTGGATGAGCCTTCGGTGGTGGCGATCGCGGAAGATCCGCAGGACGGGCGGAAGAAGATTGTCGCTTACGGTTCGCAGGCGAAACAGATGCTTGGCCGCACGCCGGGCAATTTGACGACGGTTCGGCCGATGCAGGATGGCGTTATCGCTGATTTCAAGATTACGTCAATGATGCTCAAGCATTTTATTCACCGCGCGCATCGCCGCAAGGGCGCTTTCCGCCCGGCGCCGCGTATTTTGGTATGTGTGCCGTCCGGCGCGACCCAAGTGGAGAAGCGCGCCATCCGTGATGCCGCCGAGGGCGCGGGCGGACGCGAGGTCTTTTTGATTCAGGAACCGATGGCGGCGGCGATTGGCGCCGGTATTCCGGTCGATGAGGCTTACGGCTCCATGGTAGTTGATATCGGCGGCGGTACGTCTGAAGTGGCGGTGATTTCGTTGAATGGCATCGTCTATTCAACTTCCGTCCGCATCGGTGGTGACCGCTTTGATGGTGCCATTATTGATTATGTGCGCCGCAATTTCGGCATCGTCATCGGTGTGCCGACCGCCGAGCGCATCAAGAAGGAAATTGGCTGCGCCTATCCGTCTTCGGAAATCCGCGAGCTGGAAGTGCGCGGCACCAATCAGCAGGAAGGCGCGCCGCGCAGTTTCAGCATCAACTCCAACGAGGTGCTGGAAGCGTTGCAGGAGCCGCTCGGTGGGATTGTCCGTGCCATCAAGCAGGCGCTGGAGCTGACCCCGCCGGAACTGGCGGCGGATGTCGCCGACCGCGGTATTGTTTTAACCGGCGGTGGCGCGCTGTTGCGCGATCTCGACCGCCTGCTCATGGAAGAAACCCGGCTGAAAGTCATTATTGCCGAAGACCCGCTGACCTGTGTCGCCCGTGGGGGCGGCAAGGTGCTGGAACTGCTTGATCAACGCGGTGTGGCATCGTTTTTGATGTCCTGACCAGTCGCGCATGAGTTTTTATTCCATGCCGGAATCGCAGACGCCGCCGCAGTTGCGTCTGCGGCCCGTGCTGCTGGTGCTGGTCTGTGCCGTGGTGTTGTTGACGCTGACGCAGCGCACTGGCTGGCTTTCCCGTCCTTATGCCTGGGTACACGACGGCGTGTATGCGCCGGTGCGCACCGCGCTGCATGCGCCGCTGCAATGGACGCAGCACGGCTGGCAGGTGTTTGCCGAGAAGCAGGATGAACACGCGCTGCTCCTGCAACAGCAGCAGGAGAATCAGGAATTGCGCGCGCAGGTGCAGTTGCTCGGGCATTTTCAGGCGGAGAACCGCCGCCTGCGCATGTTGATGGATTCTTTGCTGAACGTTACCGACCCGGTGCTGATTGCGGAGCTAAGCGATACTTCGATTGATGGCTATCGCGAGTCGGTAACGATTAACAAGGGCGAGCGCGACGGGGTGTACGTCAATCAGGCGGTCATTGATCCTTATGGTCTGGTCGGGCAGGTGGTGGAGGTTTTCTCGCGTGAGTCGCGCGTCATGCTCATTACCGATACCCGCAGCCGTGTGCCGGTTTATGTCGCGCGCACGCAGCAGCGCACGCTGGTTTCCGGCAGTAATGGTTACGGCTCGCTGGAGATGCCAATGTTGCGCGCCGACAGCGATATTCAGGTGGGCGACCGCCTGGTGAGTTCGGGTCTTGGCGGCATTTTCCCGCGCGGTTATCCGGTGGCCGAGGTCACGGCGATTGAACGCGATGCGCGTGCCGCCTCGATGACGGTACGCCTGCGCCCGCTCGCCCATTTGCAGTCAATGCTGGAGGTATTGCTGCTGGATCAACGCCATATTGCGTACCCGCCGCAGGCGGTAGTGCCGGTCGGCCCGCCGGTGCCGGAAGCGCTCAGCAAGAACGCCGAGGAAAAAGACGCGGCAGCGACGGCGGAGAAACCCCATGCGGATGCGTAGTACGACGCCCCTCGGCGGGCTGTTTCTCGCGCTGTGGGCGCTGATGGTCGGCGCCGATTATTACGCGCCGTGGTTCGTCCTGCCCGATGTGGTAATGGTGACCGCGCTTTATGTTTTTCTCTTTATTCCGCAACTGCCGCTGTGGCGCTGGCTGTTGCCAACCAGTCTGTTGATGGATGTCGCCTCCGGCAGCCCTTTCGGTTTTCATGCGCTTTTTTATGCGCTTGCCGCGCTGATGGCGCTGCCGTTTCCCAATATTTGGCGCATGGCCGCGCCGATTGTCAGCGTGCTGGTCTTGGGCGTGCTCGCTTTCGCCCTGCAAGTGGTGCGCTGTCTGCTCTTTTTCTTGTGGCAGGGGGTACCCGCGCCGCCCGGCTGGCTGTGGGGCGGGCTGCTCTCGCTGCTGCTGTTGCCTATCCTGCGCTGGTTCGCTGACCGCAGCGCGCAGCGCATTCTCGGAGTGGCGCGATGAAACGCTGGCGCGCCGACCCGTTGAGCGAAGGCGAACAGGGCGATATCGAGGCCAAGCTGCAGCAATCTTTTTCCCGCCGCATTTTTCTCTCTGCCGCGCTGGTCTTTGCCGGTTTCTTGGGGCTGTTTGTGCGCATGGGTTATTTGCAGGTGCTGCGTTATGACTACTACCGCACCCGCTCGCAGAGTAACCGCATGCGCCTCAAGGCTATCGTGCCGGAGCGCGGCACGATTTTTGACCGCAAAGGCAGGGCGCTGACCGAGAACATCCTGCGCTACCGTGTCATCATCAGCCCGTCGCAGACGGTGAACGTGCGCGAGACGGTCGATGCGGTCGATGAAATCCTGCCGCTCTTGCCAGAGGAGCGCGAGCGCTTCTTCCGTCTTTATAAGCAGACGCGCCGCTATGAGTCGGCGGTGCTGAAGGCGTCCATCAGCGAGCAGGATTATTACCGCCTTGCGGTGCAGTTGTACCGCTTGCCGGGGGTATCGGTCGAGGAATATTACGAGCGCTACTATCCTTACGGCGAGCTGGCGGCGCACGTCATCGGCTACACCAACCGCATCAGCGAAGAAGATTTGGAAACGCTCAACCCGGACGACTACCGCGGCCTGCAATATATCGGCCGATCCGGCATCGAGCAGCAGTATGAAGAGCGCCTGCGCGGTAAGCCCGGCTACCAGCAGGTCGAGACTGACGCCAACGGCAACATCGTCCGCCTCATGCGCGAGCAACCGGCGGTGCGCGGCCAGGACATCTATTTAAGTCTGGACATTGAATTGCAGGCGTTCATTTACCACGCGCTCGGCGATTACCGCGGTTCATCGGTGATGATTGACCCGCAGACGGGCGAGGTGCTGGCGATGGTGAGCAAGCCCGGCTTTGATTCTAACCTCTTTGCGCGCGGCATCAGCCAGCGCCAGTACAAGCGCTTGCAGGAAGACCCGCACGGCCCGATGTACGACCGCGCGCTGAAAGGGCGCTACCCGCCCGGCTCGGTCATCAAGCCGTTTATGAGCCTTGCCGGTTACCACTACGGCGTTTTCACCCCTTACACCCGCGTCAATTGCCCCGGCTACTTCCGCGTTCCCGGCGCGGCGCGGCGTTTTCATTGCTGGAATCGGCACGGGCACGGCTCAGTCAATGCCGACCGCGCCATGGCACAATCTTGCGACGTTTACTACTACCACCTCGGCTACCAGCTCGGCATCGAGCGCATCGCCGAGTTTGCCAGCCACTTCCGCCTCGGCATCCCGACCGGCATCGACATGCCGGACGAAGGCAGCGGCGTGGTGCCGACGCGCGAGTGGAAACAAAAGCGCTTCAAAACGCAGTGGTACATCGGCGATACCATCAACTGCAGCATCGGCCAGGGCTTTTTCACCACTACGCCGCTGCAACTCGCCTACATGACCGCGCTTATCGCCCGCGACGGTAGCGAATTCACGCCGCGCCTGTTGCGCAAAGTCTATGACCCGGAAAGCGCGACGGCAGTCGAACTGAAAGCGCCGCTCGCCACCGGCAAAGTCGCCGTCTATGAGCCGGGCATCTGGAATACCGTGCGGCAAGACATGATGAACGTCATCCACAGCACCTACGGCACGGCGCGCAACATCTCGCGCGGCCTCACCTACCGTATGGCGGGCAAATCCGGCACCGTGCAAGTCGTCTCCTTCAAAACCGAGCGCCGCGTGCACGTGCACGAACTGGGCGCAGAAGAACAGGACAACGCGATGTTCATCGCCTTCGCCCCCGCTGACAAACCGCGCCTTGCCATCAGTATGGTGGTGGAGCGCGGCGGCGGCGGCAGCTCGACCGCAGCACCCTTAGTGCGACAAATCTCAGACTATTACCTGCAGGGAATGAACCATGTTGCTGATGCATGACGTGCGCAAAAAAACCATATGGCAGATGGTGGGCGAATGGCTGCGCCGCATCGACATCCCGATGCTGCTCGGCCTCTTGACGCTGATGGGCGGCAGCCTGCTCATCCTGCGCAGCGCCGGCAGCAGCGACGAAGGCATCCTGATGCGACAAACCCTGCGCTTCGCCGCCTCTTTCGGCGTACTGCTCGCCATCGTCGCCATCCCGCCGCGCTACATCCGCCGCCTGACTGCTCCCGCCTACTGGCTGACCCTCATCCTCCTCGTCCTCGTCCTCCTGCTCGGCAGCAAGGCGGGCGGCGCCCAACGCTGGCTCAACATTGGCATCGCCCGCATCCAGCCCTCCGAACTGGCAAAACTCACCATCCCGCTGATGGTCGCCTGGCTTGTCACCGTGCGCGTCGCCGTGCCGGGCATCGGCAGCGTCATCCTCGCCCTGCTCATCATCGCCGTCCCCGGCCTGCTCATCCTGATGGAGCCTGACCTCGGCACCGCGCTCCTGGTGAGCGCTTCCGGCTTCATCACCCTCTTCCTCGCCGGCATGCCGCGCTGGATTATGCTCGTCGGCGGTGCGCTCGCCGCCATTGCCCTGCCGCTCTTCTGGATGTTCGGCATCAAGGACTACCAGCGCGACCGCGTGCTGACCCTGTTTAACCCCGAAGCCGACCCCTTCGGCAACGGCTACCACATCATCCAGTCGAAAATCGCCATCGGCTCTGGCGGCCTCTTTGGCAAAGGCTACATGCAGGGCACGCAGTCGCAACTCGAATTCCTGCCCGAATCCAGCACCGACTTCATCTTCGCGGTCATCGCCGAAGAAACCGGCCTCATCGGCGTTGGCGTCCTCCTCATCTGCTACGGCCTTATCATTGCACGCGGCCTCTACCTCGCGCTGCACCTCTCCGACCGTTTCGCCCGCATCATGGTGGCGAGCATCCTGCTCACCCTCTTTATCAACGTCTTCGTCAATATCGGCATGGTGAGCGGCATCCTGCCGGTCGTCGGCCTGCCGCTGGCGATGATTAGCTACGGCGGCAGCTCCATCCTGTCGCTGATGGCGGGCTTTGCGCTCGCGATGAACCTCGCTGGCGGCTTCCGCGAAAACCAAGATGAGGAACACCTATGAAAAAACGCTGGCTCGCCTGCCTTGCCCTTGCGTGCAGCCTGACAGCCGTCGCCGAAACCTACGGCGACAACCCCGCCGCCGTCAAAATGATGCAAGAATTGGCCGTCCGCGACGGCTACGACAGCGACTACCTGCAATCACTCTTGCTCGCCGTCTCGCGCGACGACAGCGTGCTCGAAAAAATCAGCCGTCCGGCGGAAAAAACCAAACCCTGGTACGAATACCGCAAAATCTTTGAAGACCAAGCGCGTACCGACGACGGCGTCGCCTTCTGGCGCGACAACGAAGCAGCACTGGTAAAGGCAGAAGCGCAGTACGGCGTTGACCCAGCAGTCATCGTTGCCATCCTCGGCGTCGAGACCCGTTACGGCAAAGTGAGCGGATCGACACCCGTGTGGCAGTCGCTTCTTACCTTATGTATAGACTATCCGCCACGCGCGCCATTTTTCTGCGAACAAACCGACTACTTCCTCCGCCTCGCCAAACGCGAAAACAAAAATCCGCTCGCCATCAAAGGCTCCTATGCGGGCGCGATGGGCATGGCACAATTCATGCCCAGCAGCTACTACAACGACGCCGTTGATTACGACGGCGACGGCCGCGTGGACCTCTGGCACAGCCCGGCGGACGCCATCGGCAGCATCGCCCATTACCTGCAAGTACGCGGCTGGCAACCAGGCGGTCGCTACAAATACCAATTACCGCTAGAACCGAACATTTCCGACTTCGGCAAAGACCACAAACCCGGCTACAAAATCGGCGCCATACTACAAGACGAACGCCTGAAAAATGACGTAGATTTAATAAAAGAAATCGGCGATAATGCGGACGAAATGGTCGGAAGCCTAGTAGTTGACGCATCGGAGCAGGAAAAATCATGGTGGATAACCTATAACAACTTCTACGTGGTCACCCGCTATAATGCGTCCCCGCTTTATGCCATGGCGGTTGGCGAACTTGCCGACCGAATCAGACACAAACGAGAGAGCAAATTGAGACAATGAACGTAAAACAACTTCTGGTGCTGAGTATCGCAGCAACCGGCCTTGCCGCCCATGCGGAAATCGCGGCGGACAAAACCGGCGCTGCGCCGACCACAGAACAGCAGGTGAATATCGTTAAAGTGATCGATTTTACCCATCCCCAAAAAACCGAAGCTTCCCAAGAAGCCAAAACCCGTGCGCTGCTCGCCGGCGACGACAAAAAAGAGCTGCGCGACATCGAATTCGACCGACCCAACCTGCGCAAACTGGTGGACTACAATGCCAAGGGTGATGCCCTGGCCAAAGCAGGCGACGTTTACACCAAAAGCAGCGGCCGCAAAAGCTACAGCTACACCGTACTCGGCAAACGCTACCAAACCCTGGCCGACAGCAAAGGCTTTGAACAACAAGGCCCTGCTTCCTGGTACGGCAACCCCTTCCACGGACGCAAGACCGCTAACGGCGAAACCTACGACATGAACGAACTGACCGCAGCGCACAAAGAACTGCCGCTCGGCACCAAAGTAGAAGTAACCAACCTCTCCAACGGTCGCAAAGTCGTCGTCCGCATCAACGACCGCGGCCCCTTCCACGGCAACCGCGTACTTGACCTGTCGCGCGCCGCCGCGCAAGAACTCGGAACCCTGAACGCTGGCGTCGCCCAAGTCCAAATCCGCGCCCTACAATAGGAACCGAGATGCACGCCATCCTCCGACTGTTCACCCTCATCATCGCCGCTGTTTACAGCGGCGTTGTCTTTGCCCAGGCCGCACCGGAACTGCCGGTCAAAAGCTACATCCTGATGGATGCGGCGAGCGGACAAACCCTGGTCGGCAAAAACGCCGACGAAAAACTGCCGCCGGCTAGCATCACCAAACTGATGACCGCCTACCTCGTCGTCGAAGCGCTCGATAGCGGCAAACTGACGATGGAAACGCCGATTACCGTCAGCCAGAACGCCTACAAACAAGAAGGCTCGCGCATGTTCATCGAAGTGAACAAACAAGTGCGGGTCGAAGACCTGCTGCAAGGGCTGATCGTCCAGTCGGGCAACGACGCGGCCATGGCGCTGGCCGAATACCTCGGTGGTTCGACCGAAGGCTTCACCGGTATGATGAACCGCAAAGCGGCCGAGCTTGGCATGAAAGACACCCACTACACCAACCCGACCGGCCTGCCTGATCCCCAGCACTACACCACCGCGCGCGACATCGCTATCCTCTCGCGCCACATCATCAACGACCACCCGCAGTACTACCACTACTACGGACAAAAAAGCTACACCTACAACAAAATCAAACAGGACAACCGCAACCGCCTGCTGTGGCGCAACGCCAGCATTGACGGCCTGAAAACCGGACACACCAAAGAAGCGGGCTACTGCCTCGCCAGCTCCGAAAAACGCGGCGACATCCGCTTCATCGCCGTCGTCCTCGGCGCCGACAAAGAAAGCGACCGTTACGACGCCTCGCAGGCACTCTTCAACTACGGCTTTGCCCAATTTGAAGAAGCCGTCGTCCTGCAAGCCGGACAAAAGCTCGCTACCGCGCCCGTTTACAAAGGCAAAACCAACGAAGTGAACGTGCGCCCGCAGCACGAAGTCAAACTGCTGCTGCCCGTTGGCGAGCGCAGCAAAGCTGTCGCCGCGCTTGACCTGCAAACCCCGCTCGTCGCCCCCATCCGCGAAGGACAAGAACTCGGCACCATCCGCATCCGCATCGGCGACAAAATCTATGCCACCCTGCCGGCGGTCGCTGCCGAACCCGTTGAAGAAGCGGGCTTCTTCAAGCGCATGTGGCACAGCATCAAACTGCTGTTCTGATGCAAATCCATAACCTCGGCCTGCGTCCGTATCAGGAAATCTGGGATGCCATGCGCGCCTACACCGCCGCGCGCGACGCGACGAGCGAAGACCAAATCTGGCTGGTACAACACCCGCCCGTTTATACCCAGGGACAGGCGGGCAAACCCGAACACCTGCTGGCGCCGGGCGACATCCCCGTCATCCAGATAGACCGTGGCGGACAAATCACCTACCACGGCCCCGGGCAGACCGTAATGTACCTGTTGCTCGACATTCGCCGCGCCGGCATCGGTATCCGCGCGCTGGTCAGCCTCATTGAAGAAAGCGTCATCGGCTTCCTGCAAGAACAGGGCATTCGCGCCCAATCGCGTGCCGACGCCCCCGGCGTTTACGTGGACGGCAAAAAAATCGCCTCGCTCGGCCTACGGGTGCGTGGCGGCTGCACCTACCACGGCGTCGCGCTGAATGTGGACATGAATCTCGAACCCTTTAGCCGCATCAACCCCTGCGGCCTTGTTGGCATGCAAATGACCCAACTGCGCGACCTTGGCGTCGCGCTCGATGCAGACGCGGCAGGAGCAGCACTCGCCGCCCGTTTCCAGCGAATATGGCTTGCAAAAACAGCGCCTAGCCTGTAACATCGCGCGGTTCTTCCAGCCTTAAACCCCCGAATTTTTAGGAGACATCCCATGAAAAAAGACATCCACCCGAACTACCGCCCGGTGGTCTTCCAGGACAACAGCGCCGATTTCGCCTTCCTGACCAAATCTACCGTTGAAACCAAAGAAACCATCACCTGGACGGACGGCAAAGAATACCCGCTGGTGCGCGTTGATATCAGCAGCCAGTCCCACCCGTTTTATACCGGCAAACAGAACATTGTGGATACCGCTGGCCGCGTTGACCGCTTCAAACGCAAATATGGCAAGAAAAGCTAAGCGCCACCCCAAAGAAAAAGCCCGCATAATGCGGGCTTTTTCTTTGGGGTGTTTTGTCTAGCCATCTCCTAGGGGCTGTTTACAATTCAGCGAACTAGCCCCTCTCTCGCTACGCGAGCAATGCTTGTCCCTGTGGGAGAGGGGTTGGGGTGAGGGCAGCAAACGATTGAAAAATCGAAATTTCATCTCGTAAGCGGCATTGTCCACCCCCTCCCCGACCCTCCCCCGGGCTCCATGCAAAATGCGGACGCATTTTGCATGGGTACCCGCCCGCTGCGGGCTTCGCCCTGCGGGGGAGGGGGATGTCTCAATTGTCAGCACGCCCTAACGCTTCATACGGTGTTGCGCCACCTGAACGGGCGCCCGCGCTGTCTTCGACAATGCGTCTTGTCTGAGGCTTGCGGTGTATCGCTTAAAAGAAAACCCGCCGTAGCGGGGTTTCTTTTTAAAGTCTGCTCAAGATTCCGGAGTGGGTTGGGTAGGGAGCAAGGCGCAAAACGCAAGCAATGTGGGCGAGCTTGCCCGGTTTTACAACGCCGCAGACCGCCGAAACCCGCGCGCATCGCGGCTGTCACAGGATTTTGAATGGGCTCTCAGTTCACGGGGGCAGATGGTGTGCCGTAACTGGTGAGGTCAAGCGGTTGGGCGGGGGAGGGCAGGACGCCACGCAGGACGGGCATCGGTTCGGCGCTGCTGTTGGCGGGCGGTAGCGGGGCAGGGGAGGGGGCTACGCCGGGGTATGGGGTATTCGCTGCTGGTGACAGGTTGTGTTGTGGGTAGGTCGTCGTGGTGGGTTCGTCGCTGCTGGTCAGGGTTAAGGGGTTTGTCGCGACATTGGCCGGGATCGCGGGCAGTCCAAGGCGGGCGCTGCTCACGTTTGTCATCAGGCCGGGTTGGGCGTTGTAGGCAGTGGTAGTTGCGGACGGCGCAGCGGCGGTTTGCCAGGCGTTATCAGGCGATGTGCCGCTGGTGAACATGGTGCTATTCGCTGTTGAGCTGTGGTTAAGTGGCGTGGCAGGAGACAAGGCGCTGTTGCTGGCGGCAGCCTGGAAGGCGTTGTTTAGCGTAGCAGCGGGCGCGGCAGGGTTGGGGCTCAGCAGCGGGCGGGGCGCGGCGGAAGGCTGCGCGGCGCTGGCAATGGCGGTGCCGGTGAAGGGGTTGCTGTTCAGGTTTTCGCTAGGGATGGTGGGGGTGCTGCGACCGGGCGGCAGTTCGCCGGGGCGCACGGCCGGGTGCGGGTTGCGCCCGCTCAAGGCGTATTGGCCGCCGATGACGTCGATTTCCGGCGGTTGGTGGTAGCGCTCGAAGTAGTCGTAGCCGGGTTTGAGCATGCGCCAGAAGTCATACCAGCGGTGCTCGCTGTAGGCGGCGAGGTTGGCGTCTGTCATGCGGAAGGGGAAGGCGTGCACGCGCACGTAGGGCTGGCCGCGCTGGAGCGCCGAGCCGACGAGGGTGTAGATTTCTTCGATTTGCCGGTCGCCCATGGCATAGCAGCCGATGGAGACGCATTTGCCGTGTACCATCAGCATGCTGCCGCTGTAGCCGTGCGCGCGGTCGTAGGCGTTGGGGTAGCCGAGGTTGAAGGAGAGGTGGTATTGGCTGTTGGGGTTCATCGCTTCGCGGCCGACAGCGTAGAAGCCTTCGGGCGATTGTTTGTCGCCTTCGCGGGTTTTCGGGCCGAGTTCGCCGGAGTAGATGCAGATGGGGTAGTCAAGGAAAAGGGCGTATTCGCCGCTGTCTTTTTGCAGCCAGACTTCGAGCACTTCTTCTTTTTTGAAGATGCGGATGAAGGCGGGTGCGCCGAAGCGGAAACCGCGCGCTTCGAGGCGGTCTTGCAGGGTGGGGTTCGGCGGACGGCGGATGAGGCGGCTGTCGCGCTGGGTTTCGGGGGTACGGCTGCTACAGGCGGCGAGGATGAGGGCGAAGGCGGCGAGGAGGAAGGTTTGTTTTTTCATGGGGTTTCGGGCTGGTTGGTTTACATTACAGCTGAGCGCTCGGGGTGTATGTAAATGAACTAGTTTGTAAATGCTACTTGGCTTGGTGGTACTTTCATCTTTCTTATCAATTAGTTGCGAGAGGAGCTTCTTCGCGGTAATCCCTTCTTGAATATCGCGCTGTCTTTGCGGCGGTCGCGCATTTTAGCAAATTCGCAGACTTTTTGACTGGATGATTTTGTCGCTAGGAAAATCATCAGCATTCATCAGTGTCGTAGTATTTCCGTTAGAGTGTCCAGCTATATATCAACGATGCATGATTACTTGGTGTCAATAGCACTTGCGGTGGTAAGCTAGAAATCACGAGTATATCTATTGTAATTAAAGTTATAGGTATACATATTTACGGATCGCCATACATTAAATAAAAAGTCCCTGCCAATGAGCAGGGGCTTTTTATTACGGGAGGGCTCTTAGAAGCGTCATTTAATACGGATTTACTGCGGCTAACAATGGCTGCTTCTCATCCGGGATGGCTAGCGCATGCAGCGGCTGCGCCTGATTGTTCAGGGAAGCAATCATTTGATTCATCTGTAAAGCTTGGGCAGCAGGATGCATATAGTTTCCTCGCGGCGCATTTTGTGTGCTAACCGCGCTATTGATAGCGCCATGGTCAAGCGTCGTGCCATCGGCAAAGCGGATACTGTCTATTTGCCAGCCATTAAAGAAATGGTTGGTAACAGTAATTTGGTTTTTACCATCTTTACTATGTAGAACAAGATTGTTGCCTTCGCGGCGGATGTCAAAATCGCTGCGGTTCATGTCGCTGAAATCAATACTGTCATGTCGTCCCAATCCGCCGTCATAATTATTGATGACATCATGACCGAATCCGCGTGCAAAACGGTAAATATCATTTCCGGCACTACCGCTGAGAACATCATTGCCACTGTCGCCAATAAGTAAATCGTTGCCTGTTCCTCCATATAGCTTGTCATCTCCTTCATTTCCATGAAGCTGGTCATCGTCTTCTCCGTCAATCAATTCGTCATTTCCAGCTCCACCCGAAAGATGATCTCGCCCATCCCCACCATTCAAGGAATCTTCTCCCGCTCCACCAGACAACTTGTCATTCCCGACACTACCAATGAGGTTATCATTACCATCTTCTCCATAGAGTTCATCATCACCTTCTTCACCGCTTATAACATCATTACCGCCTTTTCCGTTGATAATGTCATTGTCTTTGCTACCATAGATATGGTCATCACCCTCAGTAGTTTTTTGCAATTCTCTTTCAATCTCATCGGCGGTCAGAATACTACCATCAGCAAATCTGATCTCGCCTATACGCCATTTGCTATTAGCGGGGAACTGCCCCATAATCCGCAGTTCATCCGTTCCTGAAAGGCTACGCAAGTAAAGGCTGGTGTAATCCCTCATTATTAAGAAATCCTTGCGGTTCATGTTGGTAAATGTCACGACGTCATCTTGATTCGAATTTTCATCGTGATTGTTAATTAAGTCATGACCAAATCCTCGTGAAAACTGATAGACATCTTTACCGCCTTTACCTGCCAATAGTTCGTTATCAGCCGAACTGATTAATACATCATTTCTATCCGTTCCATTCACCGGTTTTAGTGGTGTACCTTGCGCAAGGTTAAGCACAAGCGTCTGATGCGCCTTTAGACCACCACTATCGGTAACGGTAACAGTAACACGATAATTTCCTTGTGGCGTATTTGCTGAGGGTGAGCCTGTAAAAGTACCATTATATGCATCGAACTTTAACCAACTCGGTAATGATTGGCCATTTTCACTTGTAGCACTAAATGTCAGCTTGTCATTTTTATCAATATCCTTAAAGGTATCTTCAGGTAACTGGTAATAAAAAAGCTTGTTATGTTCTATTTGTAGCGTGGGTAATTTTTGTCCTGCCTGCGGCGCATCGTTGACGTTAATCACATTCAGTGTAAAGCGCTGGTTAGCACTTCCCCCTTTACCCTTAGCGCTTATCTCAACATTCAGCATACCAACATCGTCATTACCAGGCGTGCCACTGAATGTGCGGGTTTGTGGATTGAAACTCAGCCAGCCCGGCAACGGTTTGCCATCTGCCAAGCGAGCGCTGTAGGTCAGTTTGTCGTCCTTGTTGGCGGTGTGGAATGTATCCTCCGCAAGGGTATAAGTCAGCTTTTCCTTTTCATGAATGCTTTGCGCCGCCAGCGGTTTGCCAGCGGTTGGCGCCTGCGGCTGTTCCGGTTGGGTTTGGGATCAGGCTGTGTTTTTGGATCAGGATTGGGTTTGTTGTCATCATCCAAAGACGGCAATTTCAGTCCAAGGGATTCCCCGGTATTGAAGAAGCCGTTAAAAATAATCCTGCCCTTAAAATCCTCAAGAGTATTAGTGATAATGAGGCTGCTACCCATGCGGGTCAGTTTGGCTGTGCCATCATTGGTGCGCCACTCGTTATCTCCGGTAGCTTGAACCTGATCAGCAGTCAGTGCTTTTCCCCGGTAAGTAATACTGCCTTTGCCGTCAGCATCACTAATGGTCGTAAAACCCGATATCATCGAACCGTCAAAGGCAATGTGATAAGTATCATAGCCACTACCCTGATCATTAACACCGTCGAGACCTGAACTCAGCCAATAAACATCATCACCGCTTTCATCGGTCATGGTGTCATTGCCCTTGCCGCTATGGTAGATGTCATTGCCGCTACCGCCATTCATGGTAGCGTTACCGCCTCCAGCAAAGAGGCGGTCATTACCGGCACCGCCATAAAGCGTATCCTTGCCACCGGGCATATTGTCGGGTAACGGGTTGAAATCATCACCATGGAGTACATCGTCGCCATCGCCACCGTGTATCGTGTCATCACCTAACTGACCGAAAATAATATCATCACCCTCACCGCCATAAATCGTATCGTTCCAGTTTCCGTTTTCCAGTTGCTGGAAACGATCGTTACGCAAAAGTGCGGTATGACTGGGGCCGGGAGAAATAGTGAAATCCCAGCTTTCATTGCCGGAATCCTTTTCCTTCACCTCCGTTTTCCATTGCCAGCTGAAAACATTTCCATTGGGAAGAGACATCACGCCCTCTTTCTTGGGGCGGGGAACAGTGCCATCGGCTAACCAGTGATAACCGGTAATATTCCCCAGAATGGCCGGACTTGTTGCAAAAGGAATATAGTCAGCGTCGCCAAGAATCAGGTCTTTTCCGGCGCCGCCACGAATGGTGTCAAAACCTTCACCACCAATCAAAATATCCTCTTTGGCGCTGCCATATATGGTGTCATTGCCATATTGACCATGAACCCAGTCTCCCCTTTTCTCACGCTCAAAATTTTTAAGTAATTCCGGATCTGTTACACCTTCATATTTTTTGTAATCAATAACGGCAGTATCATAATCCTCATGCTCGTTTCCTGCCCATATTTCATCACGGCCGGCACCGCCAAGAACAATATCACTGTTGTCACCAGCATAAACCGTGTCGTTATCATCCTCCGCCTTGGGATTTTTGATTCCGGCATTGATATATTCACGGCCTGCGCCGCCCTTGACCGTATCGCCGCCATTTCCGGTAACTACCCGGTGCAACACGCCGTCTCCAGTATGGATGACATCCGCGCGCCCGCTACCCGTAAATTGTGAGGAGGCAAAATTGCTGCCATGCACCTTGATGCCATTGGGAGCATATGTGCCATCATAGACGATGTAATTGCGGTTATTGCGATGGTCAAGATCAAAATCAACCAGTGCCGGGGCCGCGTCGGGATCATCTGCATGTTTGAGTGAAATACCCAGTTGGCCATCCTGCCAGTGGCGGATATTTGCCAATGTTTTATAGTGTCCGGGAGTATCCTGCACGGAAAACTCCCAATTCACGCCGTTGTAGGTCATGCCGTATTTTTTGTCCTCAGAATAATAGGCATCACCAGCTTTGGGAGCGTCGGGATGGGCAGTACCGGAGAAAGTCTGCTCACCGAGATTTATGCCGTCAATCTCAAGACTACCCTTACCGTCGGAATCAAAGATGGTATCTACACCGTCATCGCTGACGAAAAATTTGTAGATATCGTGCTTCGCGCCACCTTCCATATAGTCATTACCCTTGCCACCTATCAAGACATCATTCTCACCTGTACCATAGAGATGATCATCTTTATCACTGCCTATAAGCGGTTTTGTATCTTTTTCACTACCAAAAACAATCTTTCCAAGGGATTCTTTATCCTCAAGCATCTTATATAAAGCAATATGTATATTGTCATCTACAGAGGTAAGCTCGAAATTACCCAAATAGGGAAAGCGTTTTTTTAATGCTTCATGGGCATAATGAACTTTCTCCGCCTTTGAAAGTTTATCGAATTCTTCAATTCCTTTAGAATCATCAATTGCAGCCAGATAAACATCGCGGACAAAGTTTTCAGAATCTGAATCATAATCAATATTATAGAAATTTAAAAATGATTTGGTGGTTAAAAGCTGAATTCTGTCATTAATCCACTCATCAGAAAAATGTGTTGCAGCCTCCCTTTATCGTATGCAGCTTTGTCATCTTTCCACTGCTGATAGAGTTCATTCCAGTTATCTGTCCAAACCTTGTCTAACGCAGTGCTATTGCCTTTTGAAACAAGAGAGAAAGGCGAGAGTGTATACAATGAGACCAGATAACCAAAATTTTCTCGCACCATTGCAGTATTCAAAGTACTGGTAAACGCAGTATCCATTGGCTTAAGTTCAACATCATTACCCAGATTGTAGGATTCTATCTTTTTGGAAATTTCTCGCAGCTTGCTATGCAGGTCGGTACGTCCGCTAAAAGTATGCGTTTCACCGTTTTCGTCTTTTCCTTCATGCGACTCCGTCAGATACCAAGTGTTGCCATTGGGATCGCCCTTCAGGTCAGAATCCACGCCAAAAGTTTTTGCCAAGGCATTGACCAGGCTTTCTATGGCATCGCCATCAGCGTAACCTTGATTTTTAGGACTATCTTTAACCCAGTCCATATCCCACTCGCGCATTTTTTTATGAGCTTCTCTTTTTACGATACGTTTTATAGAATTAGGAGTATAAATGGACGCAATAGCTTTTTCCATATCCACCCACCAAGGCGTATCTGACAGTTTTTCATCCATCAATGTCTTCTTGTTAGAAGATAACTTTATCAAAGAATCCCATATATTTATATCATCTTGCTGATTCAGCTTGTTTAATACATCCATGGATTCCAGGGAATCATTTAGCAATGCAATGCTATGAGTATCACCAAAATCATTATAATTATAATTATAATTATTCACTAATAATTTTTCAAACAGGCTATTAACCACATCATAAGTATACCTATCTCCGTTGATTCTCTACTGATATAGGAATTTCTGTGCCATAATGAAGTTGGGAAGAAGCAACCATACTGGGTGGGTTCTTTGCATAAATTTCATATAGATTTTCAATGCGATTATTAGAATACAAACGTTCATTCAGAATTGTTGTCTCTAGTCCGGTTAGTTTTGGGTACGCGTAAGCCCTTTGCGTAGCTTCTTTTAGGGCAATTTGGTAATTTAGACCAAGAGCCGCAATATCACTGTAATTAACTATTTTTGCTTTTTGTTCAGTCCCGCTGGAAAGAGAACGAACCCGGCGATTTTCATCAATTATTTTAGTGATGTTATTCAATATTTCTTTTACATCATCATCTGCAGGTATTGCATGCGTGGTCATGGCATAAATATATGCTCTTAAAGAAGATTCTATTTCATCAATTTTACTATCGTCTGCATGAGATATTTGTTCAAGAATATCTGTCAATTTATTATAATGAACCAAGAAATTATTATTATATCTTGTGGAATTTATGCCATTATATCTTGTTTCATGAAATTGATGGATTATGTTTTTAAGTGTTTCTTTATCCATCTCTTCTTCTTTGGTCTTTCTGCCCACACCCACACCATTAAAGGTGTAAGTATTTTTTATCAAACCTTCATCACGGTGCAGGATATTGAAGGCAGTAGCAAGGTGCCCGCCCAAGCTGTAACCGGTGATACGGATCTGTTCGCCATCACCAATCAATTTCTCATTTCGGAGTCCTTGGAACCACTGCTCCAAGTCATCAATCTGGCCAAATGCCCAGCCTCTATCAGCAATTTCCATTTTATTGGTGGCTTGATTGTCACGTACTGCGTCGTCGATAAATTCCGTGCTGCGCAGTGACATGACTTTTTCGCCTGCCTTGATGGTCGTTCCCGGTATATCGCGTTTTGCTTTAAACAAAGTGCCAGAGAATCCGGTAGTGGTGTTCGGTAGGTAGGCCACTACTTCCCAGTTTTCCATAAATTCTTTTATTTGTGGTGCTGTTAATATACTGGTATGGTTATTGCCCTCTTCCAGTATTTTGGAGTCAAGAGCAACATTTTTAAATGTATATCCTTCAGGATGAAGAAATTCTAGTTTTTTATCCTCGTCTTTTAGAAACGCTTCTGCAACGATTTGGGTGCGGCTCATTTCCAGCAGTTCTGCAACGGAAGGTTGTTTACTTTGGTTCTGTGACATGGTTAGTCTCCTTGTTTAGGTTGAATGACACGGTTCAGAAAATAGCGGATATATGTAATATCCGCCTCGCCAGCAGGACAATTTTCTAATCTGGACCACTCCCACGTTTGATAGGCATGTCCCTGTGACGGGTTTAAGGCGTACCACGTTTTGGTCGCCATTAGCGTATTGGTTTGCAGGTCATAGATATTGACAGTCAAACCCGCAATCCAGTGCTTGCGGTCTGCCGGATCGACAATAGGCTTGTATTCCAGCGCGTAGCGCGAAGGCCGTTCTATCGCTTGGACAAGCAGTGTTTCTTTGTCTTTACGGTCTTTATCATCCGGGAAGCGGTAGCGCAAAAAATGCTTGTCTTTTTGCTGGGCATCGGCGTAGCGATAGCCGCGATAAGCCTTCTCATGTTCTGACATATTGGTCGGATGTCCCCACAGCCTGATTTGGGTTTCGCGGGCGCTAGGCCTAGGGTCAACGGTTTGTAAATCAATCATTGAATTATTATCGTATCTAATTTCCCAAAACAGAAATTTCTTGATGTATTCTTCCTCGGTACCTGACCAAGGTAGCGCAGCATTTTCCCACATAGGATCGTTGTAGGATGATTGTGGACTATCTTCAGGAACATTCAGCAAGGTAATTCCTTCCACATTCTCCACCGTTTGATAGATTTTCTCGCCTGCACTTTTGCAGCGCTCTTCAAAGATGGCCTTGCTTTCCAAATATTCTTTTTGCCGCGCATCGGCTTTTGCCTGCATTTCCCGCTGGCGGGCGCGGTCGTCGCTGCTCGCAATATATGCCCAGGCAAACGCTACCAGCAGGGCAAGGGGCGTGGCAATGAGGTTGTTGCGCAGGCGCTTGCCGGGTTGGCTGACGTGATACACCACCGTCCAAACGGTGATGAGCAGGGCGAACAGTCCTGCCAGCACGGTGGCAATGGCGGCGTAGGCGAGGAACTGAAAGATGTCTTGCGGGGTGAGCATGGGATTATCCGTAGTGAGGCACGAAAACAAAACACCCCCACGGACGCGCTTGCCCGTGGGGGTGTTTGGCTGGGGGTTCTGCTTGTCGGTTGCGCCGGATGGCGTGGTAGTCGTTCCTTGGGGTTGTCATCTCCGTCGTCCCTGATTGGATTACCTAGGACGAAAGTAACAGCTTATTCAGGTGAGAGCAAGGTTTGTTTAATGCGGAGGGCTCGCGAGTAGGGGGTGTAGTATAGTGAGAAGGTTTTGTTTTTAATTTATTGTTCTATATGTAATTTTCTTGAGTGTTTCGGTTTGTTTGGTGCGTTTGTGGTTACGGCATATTCATTTGTTGGTAGGATTTTTTCTGTTGTTGAGCGTGGGCAGTGTTCTGAAATGTAGTCGTCCCATGTGAAGTCTGTTTTACCTAAATCTTCCCCGCTGGCTTCGCTTTGCGGGGGAGGGAGGTATTTCTGATGGTAACTGCTCTGCGGAGTAGCGCGCTTCCCGCCTATCATCTTTTTTCTGTTTCACCGCAGGTGGCTTCGGCTTTGGTTTTTCTACTGGTTTCGCGGCGGTCGGCGTAAACAGTTGTGCTGCCCATGCGCGACCGCTGTCCTGCGTGAGTTCGCCGCTGAGGTGTAGCAGTTGCAGGCAGGCGGCGATGTAGCGGTATTTGGCTTCTGCCAGTTGTTCTTTTGCTTGGGCTTTTTCTTGTTCGGCCTTGATTTCGTCAATGGTGTTGCGCACACCGACTTCTCTGCCGAGGCGGGTGGATTCGAGTTTGGCGGTGTTGGTGTGCAGCAGTTGTTGTTGTGCAGCGATTTGCGCCTGCTCGCCGTGGATGGTGGCGAGGGTCTGCCGCACTTGCAGGCGGATTTGCTCGGTCTCGGCTTCGAGTTCTGCTTCGCGTTGCGCGAGGATTTCTTGGCTTTGTTTTTCTTTGCTGCGGATTTCGCCGCCGCTGTAGATGGGGATGGTGAATTGTACGCCGACGTAAGCGCCGCGGTTGCGGTTGCTGTTCGGGTTGCCGCCGTGTTGCGCGATTTTGTTGCGGTTGTCCTGGTAGCCGACGTTAAGGCTCAGTTGTGGCCAGTGTTCGCTTTGCGCGGTGGCACGGTCGGCTTCGCTTTTTTCGACTTGCAGGCGGCGGGTCTGGACGGCGGCACTGTTGGCAATCGCCTGGTCTATCCATTGGTTTTCGCTTTGTCGGTTGGCGAGGTCGGGCAGGGTTTTGTCCGCAAGCGCTTCGGCGTGGTCAGGGGCAAGGCCGGTGAGGTTGGCAAGGCGGTTTTGTGCGGTAACGAGTTCAGTGCGCAGGCGGATTTCTTTGGCGTTGGCACTATCAAGACCCGCTTGGGCTTCGTAGGTGTCGATGATAGTCGCCTCACCGGATTCAAAAAGCCCTTTGGCTTGGGCAATTTGCGCGGTGTAAGCGCTTTTTTCGGCGGTGACGGCGGCGAGTTTGTCTTGCGCGGTGAGGATGTCGAGGTAGGCTTTGCCGGTTTCGAGCATCAGCTCGCTCGCGGTATTGTCCAGTTGGCTGTCGCCCAGGCGGGCGGTGATTTGTTCGGCCTGGTACTGGCGCCAGCGCGGGCCATCAATGAGCGGTTGGCTGATTTGGGCGTTCCAGCCGTGGCTGCGGTATTTGTCGTAGCTGTCTTGGGCGCGGTTGGTGTAATTGGCGTTGGCGCTTATTTGCGGCAGCAGGCGCGCTTTTGCCTGCTCTTGCGGCTCTTGTGCGGCTGCGCGGGCATGGCGCGCAGCGTCGTATTCGGCGGAGTGATAGCGTGCAGCCGTCCAGGCTTCGTTGAGATCAAAGGCGCTGGCAGGGAGGATACTTATATATGTAAGTATGGCGAGGAGGCGAGGGGTGGTCATCATGGTTAGCGTTGGCGCAGGCTTTCGTCGATTTTAGTTTGTAGCGGGCTCAGGAGGTAGTCAAGCACGCGGCGCTTGCCGGTTTTGATTTCGGCGGTGATGTTCATCCCGGCGGAGAGGCGCACCGGCTGGCCTTCGATGTTCAGGGTATCGTGGTCAAGCGCGATGGTCGCGGCATAGACGAGGCCGAGTTGTTCGTTTTCGATAGCGTCGTAACTGATGGTTTGTACTTTGCCGGTGAGGTAGCCATAGCGGGTGTAGGGGAAGGCTTCGATTTTGATAACGGCTTCTTGTCCCTGGCGGACGAAGCCGATGTCTTTGTTGAGGATGAGCGCTTTGACGTTCAGCTGGTAGTCGTCGGGGACGATGACCAAGAGCGGTTGCGCCGCAGTTACCACGCCGCCGATGGTATGCGTCGCCAGTTGTTGTACGGTTCCGCTGACCGGTGCGGCGAGGCGCATCAAGCGCTGGCGTTGTTGTGCCTTGTCTAGTTGGGCGCGCAGTTGTGCGCTTTGTTCGTCTGCCTGGCGCAGGGCATCGAGGGTGTCGCGGCGGATGGTCTGGGTGTTGACGGCGCGGCTGTCTTTCGCTTCGTCTATCGCTGCCTTGATTTGTTCGCGCTGGTTGCGCTTGCTTTTGAGGTCGTTCTGGTTTTCGATCAGTTTGCTTTTTTGTTCGAGGTAGGCGTGGTTGGAGATGAAGTTTTGTTTGACCAGTTTGTTCAAGTCGCTAGTGCGCTTGCTTTCGATGCTGCCGAGATTAGTCAGTTTGTCAATTTCAGCATTGACTACACGCGACTCGGCTTCGTGCTGACGGATACGTGCGCCGATTTGCTGATCTTGTGCCGCCCAAGCCTGATACTGGTTGCTCACCAATAGCTGCGCCTGCAAGAAATCGGCTTCCTCAATGCCCGCCTGTAAGGCGGCGGCTTTGTTCATCTGCGGCGGGCGGTTGTGATCCAGCGCAGCAAGTAGCGCTTCATTACGCCATTTGGCGAGCTGCGCCGCGTGCAGCGCTTTTTCTGATTGGGTTACATCGGCATCGCTACCCACTGCGCGCAGTTCCAGCAAGGTTTCGCCAGCTTCCACATGCTGACCGTCGCGCACATGGATGACCTTCACTTCCGCCGTCTCCAGCGGCTGAATCACCTTGCTCTGTCCGCCTGGCTCGGTTTTGCCTTGGGCGACGGCGACAATATCCAGTTGACCGAACCATGCCCAGACCAGCGCCAGCACGGCAAAGAGCATAATTAGCCGCGCCGTCCATTTGGGCAGCGGCGATACCGGCGTTTCGGTAAGTTCAAGATGCGCAGGGAGAAAATCACGCTCGTGGCGGTCGCGCTTGGGTGGTTCCAGTTCCTTGCGTACCGCCCAGACGTTACGCCACACGGTGAGGTAACGCTTGAGCAGGTCGCTCCATGCTTCTTTGCGGATGCCCATTTATACCGCTCCTGTTTCGTTCATCGTTGTGCTTCTTCACGCGGGATACATATATATGTATATCACCCATTCTGCAACTGGTACAAATAGCGGTAATACCCCTGCTCGCGTTTGAGCAGCTCCTCATGCGTGCCTTCCTCGACAATCCGCCCCTTGTCCATCGCAATAATGCGGTGCGCCCGGCGCACAGTAGAAAGGCGGTGCGCGATAATCAGCACGGTGCGGTCGCGGCAGATGGCATCCATGTTCGCCATGATGGCGCGTTCCGACTCATAATCCAGCGCGCTCGTCGCCTCATCCAAAATCAAAATACGTGGATTCGTTACCAATGCGCGGGCGATGGCGATGCGCTGCCGCTGCCCGCCGGAAAGCCCCGCGCCCTGTTCACCGACCATGGTGTCATAACCCTCGCGCAGCTCCATGATGAAATCATGTGCCCCGGCCAATTGCGCCGCCTGAATCACCCGCTCCAGCGGCATCCCCGGATCAGAAAGGGCGATATTGTCGCGCACGCTGGCATTCATCAGCACATTCTCCTGCAACACCACCCCCACCTGGCGACGTAACCAAGCCGGATCAGCCAGCGCCAAATCATTGCCGTCAATCAACACCCGTCCCTGCTCTGGCACATACAGCCGCTGCACCAGCTTGGTCAGCGTACTCTTGCCCGAACCGGAACGGCCAACAATACCAATCACCTCACCGGCGCGGAACTGCACACTCAAATCCGGCAATACCAACTGCCCATCCGGGCGATAGCGGAACTGCACATGGTCAAAAGCAATATCGCCACGAATCTCCGGCAAATTAAGGCGGGAAGAAGGATTTTCCGTCGGCGTATTCAAAATATCACCAAGCCGTGCCACCGAAATCCCGACCTGCTGAAAATCCTGCCACAGTTGCGCAAGCCGTATCACCGGAGCCGCTACCTGCCCGGCCAACATATTAAAAGCAATCAACTGCCCCACCGTCAGCTTGCCTTCAATCACCAGCTTCGCGCCAAAATAAAGAGTAGCGATAGTTACCGACTTCTGAATGAGCTGAATCCCTTGCTGGCCGATAGTCGCGAGCTTGGTCACGCGGAAACCCGTCTGCACATAACTCGCCATCTGCTTGTCCCAGCGCCGCGTCATCTGCGGCTCGACTGCCATTGACTTTATCGTCCCCAGTGCCGACACCGATTCCACCAAAAAAGACTGATTATCCGCATAGCGGGCGAATTTCTCGTTCAGCCGTGCGCGCAACACCGGCGTAATCAGCGCCGACCAGGCGGCATATACCGGCAGCGACACCACCACGATCAACGTCAGCCAGCCGCTGTAAAACCACATCACCGCGATAAAGATGAAAGAAAACAGCAAATCCAGCACCGAGGTCAGCGCCTGCCCAGTCAAAAAATTGCGAATCTGCTCCAGCTCGCGCACCCGTGCCACCGTATCGCCAACGCGGCGCTGCTCAAAATAACTAATCGGCAACTGCAACAAATGGCGATAAAGCCGCGCGCCCAGCTCCACATCAATGCGGCTGGTCGTATGCGCAAAAATATAAGAGCGCAGCCCGCCCAGCACCACCTCAAACAGTGTCACCACCACAAAAGCGACGGCAATCACATCGAGCGTACTGAAACCACGATGCACCAGCACCTTGTCCATCACTACCTGAAAAAAGAGCGGGGTAATCAGCGCGAACAACTGCAACACAATCGATACCGCCAACACCTCCAAAAAAATCCGGCGGTACTTAATCACCGCCGGAATAAACCAGGTGAAATCAAACTTGGCGAGAGAACCCAAGATGGAGGCACGCGAGGCGACCAAAATCAACTGCCCGGAAAAGCGCGCGGCAAAATCTGCCAAAGACAACAAAAGCGGCTTGCCCGCCGCCAAATCCTGAATCAAAAACTGTCCGTCATCCACCCGCGCCAAAATAAAATGCTGTCCGTCCGGCTGCCACACCACCGCAGGCAAAGCCAGCAAATGCAACCTGGATACCGAACGGGAAACGGCGCGCACCTTCAAACCCAAATAACGCGCCGCCAATAACCACTCCTCCTGATTCAAATCCTTGCCATTGGCAGAAAAGCGGTGCAACAAATCCTCGCCACTCGCTGCCACCCCATGCACGTGCGCCATAAAATGGTGGAGGCAACAGCAGCACTAACGGGGGACGTGTCCATATGCAGGCAAGATGAAGGAAAAGAAACAAATAGTTAAGATGTGGCGGATTCTTGCAGTGGTTGGTGGTGAAGTCAAATGACGGATATGACCGTAGGCAGGATTGCTGGGTGTTGTGAGTAAATATTTTACTGTAAACAAAGGCATTTTTAGTGGTGGATGAGCCGATTACAGTATAGATAGATTTCAGGATACCGCCCATATTCAATGGTGGTAGGGTGAGGCTTACCCCATCATTTTGAAAAACCGTGCTTGCAGATAGCGGTAGGGCGCCTTTTCAGACATGAATATGAACGATATTGTGAAAAAATACAAAGGTTACTACATGGTCATTATGTGTGATGAACCGCATAGTTACTGGGTTTTTGGCAGGCTGGTGCGTGAAGGAAGGTGGCTTGAGTGGCGTGGGAGGGTAGAGAGGAGTTGCTCGTGTTAGCAAAGTTGTAGTATGGTTTTTGTAACTCTCAACAGGCGGACAAATAAAATCTGCTACTTGATTCAGGAGAATTTACGGATGCAACCTATGCAGAAAAAGCAAACTTTTTGGCAAATAGTGCTAAAAAGTGCGACTATAGACTTAGGGAGTTACTCGCGTTATCTGTTTCTTGTCTGTATGGTCTGGGTATCTTCTTGGGCACACGCGGCAGAGCCTATTATCAATGCGGCTGTCAATGCGGATGAAACACTACTGGTAACAGTGCAGGGAAAGAAAGCAACCGTATGGGAAATCGCTACAGGGAAAAAACTTTACGATGTACAGATGCCAGAGGACGACTGGTCTTATAAAGAATCAGAGAATACTGGGCGAATTATGGTTGCGACCTTTGATCCCAAAAATCGCTGGCTTGCTGTTGGTGGAGTTGCCAATGGAATTTATCTTTTTGATATAAGATCTGGCGCATTAAAAAAGACCGTAGTGCCTAATGTCAGATTTATTGAAGATATATGCATATCCCCAAATGGGAATTTTTTGGTAGATACATTTATAGGAGGATTAAGTATATGGGACACTACAAAATGGACGCACCAGCATATTAAAAGAGACAATAAAGAGTCCGTTCCTGTTGGGGAATGCTTGTTTATATCGGACAAAAGATTTATAACAGCATCTGATAATGGGGATTTAGAAATTTTTGAAACAGATGGGAAAAATACCGTAACTAAAAAAATTGCTCTAGATGTCAATGACATCCATTCACTGGCGGTTAATGCAAACAAAGATAAACTTGCTGTTTCATTTGATAATGGGAAAAGAGAGTTTCTTTTTATTGGAAATGTGAAGCATTTGTCAATCTCGGAGATAAATACAGATGATATAAATAACACTAATTTTGCAAGAACCTTATCTTGGGGAAAAGCTAATGTGTTATTTTCAGCAGGAGCGTTTGGTGATAGAAAGGAAAAATTTAATATGGTAGCATGGATATTTGATGATTTAAATAATTTAAAATATCGATATATATTAGGGGTATCGCAAGAAATTATTCAAAAAATCATATCTCTAAAAAATGGTAATTTTATCATCGCTACCGTTGAGCCGTCTTGGATAGAGTTGGATGAAAAAGGAAGGATGTTACGTTACGTGAGAACAGATTTTCCTTCTGAACAATTTTCTTTTTAAAATCAATTTTGGGAGTTTACTATGGCTGGTAAAATTAATGAAGTTATTGAAGGTGCTAAACGAGCTAAAGAAGCTAACGATACAATAGAAGATCTTAAGCAAGATAAAGAAGATATTGAGAGAGGCGTAACCGTTTTAAGAAATTTCTTTAATGGAAAAACAGCGGATGAGAAAACTTTAGGGAATTTAGTAGAAGGTGGCAGGATAGTAGTGCGGAGAACAGCTCCCAGTATACTCGCTGATTCAGCAGATCAAGCTCTATCTAACCTTCAGGGCAGTTTAAATAATGTTTCATCTATCATGGCATCAGTGTATATAGACAAAAGAGATGCTATTATAGACGGAAGCAATGCAAGTACTGTTAATGAAGAAGCTAGAAAAAAAGATGGCGCTAATGTAAAAAACAATAAGCAAGATACAAATAAGGGAAGGTACAATGGTTCCTTTATGCCTACAGAGGGAACATATACAGTTTACCTTGATAACAAACCCTCATTTACTTTAAAATATGAAAATATACCACTCCCCATTAATGAAGATTACAATAATCTTGGATTCGTAACTCTTTTACACCTTTATCCTTATGGTTGGGAAAATTATAATTCATTTACAATTGATCCAAAAATTAAAGCGGGCTGGGACGATCTCTACCGTTACGCAGCTATCCGCCAATACGATCCCCTCACCCTAGACCTTGACGGCGATGGCATTGAAACCCTCGCCAGCAACGGTCATAAAGGTGCGCTCTTTGACCATAGTAATGACGGCATTCGTACCGCGACTGGTTGGATAAACAAGGATGACGGCCTGCTCGTTTATGACCGCAATGGCGATGGTGTCGTCAATAACGGTGGTGAGCTTTTCGGCGACAACACCCTCCTTAAAAATGGCGAACGCGCTGCCAATGGTTATCAGGCATTGGCCGATCTCGATGACAACGGTGACGGCAAGGTAGATGCCGCCGACAGCGCTTTTGCCAAGCTGCGCGTCTGGCGCGACCTGAATCAGGACGGCATCAGCCAGGAAGGCGAGCTGCTCACCCTCAATGAGGCCAAGGTCAAGGCACTCAATCTCGCCAATAAAAACAGCGATCGCGACTTGGGCAACGGCAACAGCCTCGCCGAAGAAGGTACCTATACCGACAGCGACGGTAACGAAAAACAAATGGGCGATCTCAACCTCGCCGCCGATCATTTCCACAGCCGATATGCCGACAGCCTGCCGCTTACCGACGAACAGCAGCAAGCGCCGAACCTGCGTGGCAGCGGTCGCGTGCGCGACCTGCGTGAAGCGGCAGCACAATCACCTGACGTCGCCGCCGCCCTGCAAGCCTATGCCAACGCGCAAACCAAGGAAGAACAACTGGCGCTGCGTGATCAACTTTTGCGCGCCTGGGCTGGCACCGATAAGCGCTTTACCACCGAAGGCGTCCTGGCAGCAGCGACACAAAAGTTTGCCCAAGCCAGTGGTAATAAAGGTAATGCCATTCCGCTCACTCCGGAACAACTCAAAGAATTGGGTACGATTCAGGGCCCCAGCATCTGGTCGCTGCTTGGCATTGAAGATCCAGATAAGAAAAAGAAAGCTGCTCTGCATGAAAAAATCGGCATTCTTGACGCCTTCACCGGCACCGATTCCACCCACCTCTATTACGGCACCAAGGCACAGGCACAACATACCCTCGACACCATTGAAAAAACCTACACCAACCTTGCCGATAACCTCTACGACGGCCTGCTCTTCCAGACCCGCCTCAAGCCCTATCTCAATGCTATCCGCTTCGGCATGAGCGAGGACGGCAAACTGCAACTGGACTACAGCGGTGTCGCTGCCCTCTTCGACGAAGTTCACGCGAAAAATCCCGGCAAAGCCTTCACCGATCTCGGCGAACTGCTCGCTAAAGGCAACGCCGACGGCAAAAACACCGACCTGGCACCGCTTGCCGAGAAATTCGTGCAGTACGCGCAAGAGGCGAGCCGTAACGGCACCTTTGAGGCGTACAGCAAGACGCTGGGTGAAACGACCTTTGCAACGATGGTATACAGTCTTATCCCTCATAGTGGTTTACTGAGCGAAAATATGCTTGCTACCATGGGTTACAGAATCGGTAAAGATGGTGATGACACCTTGCGGGGTAATAACAATGCCAACTACCTTTATGGAGATAAAGGCAACGATGCTTTGAATGGCGGTGATGGCAATGATGTGCTACACGGAGGGGAAGGCGACGATTCATTAGGCGGTGATAGCGGCGATGACGTTTTGCACGGCAACGAAGGCAACGACCACCTCTACGGCGGAGCCGGACATGACACGCTTGATGGTGGCGCTGGTGATGACCATCTGGAAGGTGGTGATGTTGAAAGCGATACCTACCAGTTCCGTGCCGGTCATGGCAAAGATACCGTCACAGACTACGCTCACAACGACGAACAAGCGGACACGTTGCGCTTTAAGGGTGCGCAGGCAGAGAAAGCAGCCTTTGCACGTGAAGGCTATGACCTTGTAGTTAAGGCTTATGGCGGCGATGACCGGGTCGCGTTGAAAGATTACTTCTACGGCGATAACTACAGCCGCTATAACTTCCACTTTGACGACAGCAAGCTGAGCAGGGAAGACCTCATCAAAAAAGGCTTTGACTTCACCAGTACAGAAAACAACGACTATCTGCAGGGTTGGTACTCGGATGATACCATCCATGGCGGAGCCGGTGACGACACCCTCTATGGCTACGGTGGCAATGACACCCTCCATGGAGACAGCGGCAACGATGGTCTAAGTGGCGGTTACGGCAATGACGTGCTGCACGGTGGAGAAGGCAACGACCACCTCTACGGCGAAGCCGGACATGACACGCTTGATGGTGGCGCTGGTGATGATCAGCTGGAAGGAGGCATCTACGAAAGCGATACCTACCTGTTCCGCACCGGTCATGGCAAAGATACCGTCACAGACTACGCTCGCAACGACGAACAGGCGGACACGTTGCGCTTTGAGGGTGCGCAGGCAGAGAAAGCAGTCTTTGCACATGAAGGCTATGACCTTGTAGTTAAGGCTTATGGCGGCGATGACCGGGTAACGCTGAAGGACTACTTCATTAGCAGTAGCAACGAACGCTACCACTTCCAGTTTGACGACAACAAACTAGGCCGTGAAGACCTCATCAAAAAAGCCTTTGACTTCACTGGTACAGAAAACAACGACCGTCTGGTGGGTTGGTACTCGGATGATGCCATTCATGGCGGAGCCGGTGACGACACCCTCTATGGCTACGATGGCAATGACACCCTCCATGGAGACAGCGGCAACGATGGTCTAAGTGGCGGTGACGGCAATGACGTGCTGCACGGTGGAGAAGGCGACGATTCATTAGGCGGTGATAGCGGCGATGACGTTTTGCACGGCAACGAAGGCAACGACCACCTCTACGGCCGAGCCGGACATGACACGCTTGATGGTGGCGCTGGTGATGACCATCTGGAAGGTGGTGCTGTTGAAAGCGATACCTACCAGTTCCGTGCCGGTCATGGCAAAGATACCGTCAAAGACTACGGTTACAACGACGAACAGGCGGACACGTTGCGCTTTGAGGGTGCGCAGGCAGAGAAAGCAGCCTTTGCACGTGAAGGCTATGACCTTGTAGTTAAGGCTTATGGCGGCGATGACCGGGTAACGCTGAAGGACTACTTCTTTAGCAGTACCAACGACCGCTACCACTTCCAGTTTGACGATGCCACTTTCAAAGCGGCGGAACTGCGCGGTAAAGACTTGCCAACGGAAGGCCTAAAAGCGCCAGTAGCGGCAACTGCACAAGCAGACGCTGCTACGCCAGATAGCGCTACAGCCGCTGTTACCCCACAAGAAAAGGCGGCAACGGCCACCACCGATGATAGCAAGGCGCAGGTTGCGAATACGCCCGAGAAAATTGTTGCCGTTGATACGTTCCATCCGCCGTTGCAGCTACACAAAGATGGCGCGGCATCAACAGATGCTGTACAGAAAGCGGATAGCGCTACTGTTTCGGGTAATGATGCCGGGAAAAATGTGCTTGCTGCGCAAACGCCCGCCGATACGAAAGTTCAGTCTGCTGCGACGGATACTGCAACTCAAGCGGCCGTTCCTGCATCAGGTAAAGCGACGCAAATTGCTGCCGCGACTTCTGTGGATTCGCAAGTATCAAGTAAGGGCGACACGCAAAGCGTTACCGCGCAGCAGAATGCCACAGCGGTAGATGCTGCCTTGAAAACGGGTGGTGCGACAGCAACACCGGCAAGCACGCTGGATGCTAAGGCGGCACAGCAATCGCAACAGATGCTCTCCGCCATGGCCACGCAAAGTCAGACGGCAACGCCAACGGCGCTCGCCGCTCCCGATTTGCAGCCTAAACCGCAGTTGGTTGCCAGTCAGGTGTGATGACTGAAAGAAGAGCCGCCTCCGGGCGGCTTTTTTATTGTGGGAACAAGGACAAGCGTTAAGGTTCTTTTGATTAGGGGCTGTTTGCATTTCGGCGGATAAGCCCCTCTCTCGCTACGCGAGCAATGCTTGTCCCTCTGGGAGAAGGGCAGGGATAAACAAACTTCACATGACGATATACGTTTAAGGACTCCTCGTTTTGAATAATGCCGTCGCTACGCGACTTTTCACACCCCCTCCCCGGGTTCCCTTGAAAAAGGCGTTCGCCTTTTTCAAGGGAACCCCGGCTCTCCCCCGCTCCGCGGGGAAGGGGGACTCAAATTGCAAACAGCCCCTGGTGGTATAGTAATCCCCCTAAAATCTCATACGGTGTTGGCACCCATAAAAATGGGGAAGGTCATTTTATATGGGAAACCCGTGCCTATAACCGCGTACTGTCTTTGGCATCGCGCCTTGTGCAGAACTTTGCGTGTACCGTTATAAATCCAGCATTCAAGTCACCGCTGCCGCAGAGTTTGCCGGATGCTGCCGATTTGCGGCGTGATGGGCTGGTGGCGGTCCTGTGAGAGTGTTAGCCGTTATTGTTGGTACAGCCAGCGGAAGAGGTCGTCCTGCATGGCGCGGCTGCGCACGGCGCTTTTGCCGTTGCCGATGATGACGACGACGTAGTTGCGTCCGCTTTCGGCGCGGACGTAGCCGGCGAAGCTGCGCACGTTGTCAATGGTGCCGGTTTTGCCGATGACGCGCCCGGCGAGTGCTTCGCCGCGGTAGCGTTTGCGCAGGGTGCCGCTTTCGCCGGCGACCGCCAGCGATTGCAGGAAGGTTTGTCCTTGGTCAGAGAGGTAGATGTAGCGCAGCAGTTGGGCGAGTTGTTCGGCGCTGGTCAGTTCGAGGCGGGAGAGGCCGGCGCCGTTGTCGATGATCATGCCGTCGGTGTTGATGCCGAAGGCTTCCAGCGTCATGCGCACGGCGTTGCGGCCTTTTTCGAGGCTGCCGGGTGGGTCGAAGGTTTTGGCGCCGAGGGTGAGCATGAGTTGGCGCGTCATGACGTTGTTGCTTTCTTGGTTCATGCGCTGGATTTGTACGGCAAGCGGTTCGGAGAGGCCGGTGTAGATGTGTTTTGCGGTGGACGGGGTTTTGGCGACTTTGCCCGCGCCGTCGAAGCTGCCGCCGAGGCGGTACCAGAGGTCGCGGAAGAGGTAGTAGAACTGTTCGCTCGCCTCGCCGAGGACGAGCATGACGTCTTGCGCGCCACAGCCGGTGGCGTAGGTGCCGGCGACGTGCATCACCGCGTAGCCTTTGTCGTCGCGCTCCAGCACGGCCGACGGGGTGAAGCCGTCGCCGCTGCAATTGCCTTTGCGCACTTGCAGCTGGTTGTCGATTTTCCAGTTGACGATTTCCGGGACGAGCGCCAGTTTGGGTTTGCCTGCCTGCGGGGTGACTTGCATTTTGACGGTGCGGAAGTTGACCATCAGCGGATGCGGCACGGCGTTGTAAGCCGCCCAGGGTTTGCCGTCGAAGGCGGCGGCGTCGCGCTCTTGCGGCGAGAGGTGGTAGAGCGAGTCATCAAGGACGATGTCGCCGGTGATGTGGCGCACGCCCGCCTGTTGCAGGCCTTGCAGCATCGCCAGCAGTTGTTCTTCGACGAGGAAGGGATCGCCACCGCCGACGACGTAGAGGTTGCCATCGACGACGCCGTTGGCATCGGGCAGGCTGTCAACGTAAAACTTCGTTTCCCAACGGAAATCCGCGCCGAGGCGAATCAGGCCGGAGGCGGTGGTCAGCACTTTTTCCACCGAGGCGGGGTGGCGCAGTTGTTTGCCGTTCAGATCGACCAGCGGCACTTCCGCTTCTATCCCTTGCACCCAGATGCTGACGTCTTCCGGCGCCACCTTGTTCTTGTTCAGCATTTCCGTAACCGCTGCGGGCAGCTGCTGTGCTTGGGCGAGCAGGCAGAACCACGAACAAAGCAAGAAAAAACCAATGCGCATTCAGCCCTCCCAAGCCAACGCTGCCAAAAAAGCGGCTATTATAGGCATCCCGCTGAAAAACGAAACCGCACATGAGCGAAAAACACTATGACGAAGAAGGCCGCGTCATCCGCGAAAACCGCAGCCAGGCCAAGCGCGAACGCGAGCATATTAAAATCTTTGCGCGTGAACTTTTGAAACTGCCGGCGCACCAGTACCCGCTTTTGCCGATTGACGAGACGCTGCAAGCGGCGCTGGTCGAGGGCAAGCGCTTGACCGGCAACGCGCTTTCGCGCCATCTGAATTATCTCACCCGCCTTTTGGACGAGCAGGGCTATGAGGAAATTCTCGCCGCGCACGAACACGTCAATCATCCGTATCTGCACAGCCCCGGCAAGCAGCAGCGCATTCAGGGCGAAATTGCGCGCCTGCTGGCAGGAGACGCCGATATTTATGGCGAGCTGCTTGGCCGCTATGCCGATCTTGATTTGCAGCATTTGCGCCAACTGGTGCGCGAGGCGCAGAAGCTGTTGGCCGCGGCGACGGCTGAAGTTGATGACGATGCCCCCGCCGCGCCGAGCAACGCGCCAAACAAGTATCAGCGCCGCTTGCAGAAGTATTTGCAGGGCTTGGCGCTTTTTTATGAGGAATGATAAAAGCCCGCAGATGCGGGCTTTTTTGTGGGTGGCAGCCGTTCAGACCACGCCCGCTTCGCGCCAGGCGAGCAGTTCGTCGGCGCTGATGATACAGACGCCTTCGCCGCCGCGTTCGAATTCGACCCAGTCAAAGCCTGCGTCGGGGTAGGCGTCTTCCAGTTGCGGCCAGCTCATGCCGACTTCCAGCACCAGCAGGCCGCGTTCTGTGAGGTAGTCGGGCGCTTCATGCAGCAGGCGACGGGTGAAGTCGAGGCCGTCTTCGCCGGAGACCAGCGCCTGCCGCGGTTCGTGGCGGTATTCGGTGGCGATGTCGTCCATTTCTGCCGCTTCCACGTAGGGCGGGTTGCAGATGATCCAGTCGAATTGTCCGCGCACGGCGGCGAGGCCGTCGCCTTGACAGATTTCGACGACGTCGCTCATGTTGTAACGGGCGAGGTTGAGGCGGGCGACGTCAAGTGCATCCGTATCAAGGTCGGCGAGGACGACTTCCGCCTGCGGCTGCTGCAATTGCGCGAGGATGCCGAGGCAGCCGCTGCCGCAGCAGAGGTCAAGGATGCGTTCCGGCGCTTCGCCTTGTGGCCACCACGGCGCGAGGTCGCGCGCGATGAGTTCGGCGATGGGCGAGCGCGGGATGAGGGCGCGTTCGTCAATGTAGAATTCGTAGCCGCCGTAGAGGGTGCGGCGGGTGAGGTAAGGCACGGGGATGCGTTCGCGGATACGCCGCTCCAGCGCGTCGCGGAGGGTGGCGATTTCGTCGTCGGTGAGGCGGGCGGCGAAGTAGGCGGGGCTCAGGTCGTAGGGCAGTTTGAGCAGACCGAGGACGAGGGCTGCGGCTTCGTCGAGGGCGTTGTCGGTGCCGTGGCCGTAATAGACGTCGGCGGCGGCGAGGCGGCTCGCGCTGTAGCGTATCCAGTCGAGCAGGGTGGCGAGTGCGTGCATGGGTTTTCCGGGGCTGTTAGAATGAGCGCCGTTTTCACGGCTTTTCGGCTTTTTTAATGAGAAATTCCAACGCGTTATTTGGGCTGGCGCTTCTGCTGTTTGCCGGTTTTTTATTTTACTTGCTAGCTCCTGTCCTCACACCTTTTTTCTTGGCGACGCTGCTCGCTTATTTGGGCGATCCGCTGGTTGATCGCCTGCAACGCTGGCGCCTGTCGCGTACGACGGCGGTGGTCACGGTGTTCTGCGGCATTTTTCTGTTTTTCGCGCTGATTGTGCTGGTGGTGATTCCGGCGATTGGCGGGCAGATTGACCGCGTCGTCGGCAAGTTGCCCAATTATGGCCAATGGTTGCAGCAGAGCGCGCTGCCGCGGCTTGCCGCGCTGTTTGACATCACCCCCGGCGAGTTCCGGATTGACGACATCATTGCCGCCATCAAGGACAATCTCGGCTCGTCGGCGACGCTTTTGAAGAATGTGCTGGCGAAGGTGACGGGGTCTGCGAACTGGATTATCAGCTTCGTCAGCTATCTGGTGCTGGTGCCGGTGATTACCTTTTATATGCTGCGCGACTGGGACGCGATGGTGGCAAAGACCGCCGAACTGGTGCCGCGCAAGGCGATTGGCACGGTAACGCTCCTGGTGCGCCGCTCCGATGAAGTCCTCGGCGGCTTTTTGCGCGGGCAACTGCTGGTGATGAGCGGCCTCGGCCTCATCTACGCCATCGGCCTGACCGCACTCGGCCTCGACATGGCGATTGCCATCGGCATCTTCGCCGGCCTGGTGAGCTTCGTGCCGTATCTCGGCCTCATCGTCGGCATGGCGCTTGCGGGCGGCATGGCGCTGTTGCAGTTTCAGGACGTGTCGCACCTCGTCGGCGTCGTCGCCGTCTTCTGCATCGCGCAGGCGATCGAAGGCATGGTGCTGACGCCGAAATTCGTCGGCGATCGCATCGGCCTGCATCCGGTCGCCGTCCTCTTTGCCGTGCTCGCCGGCGGCCAGCTCTTTGGCTTCATGGGCGTGCTGCTCGCCCTGCCCGCCGCCGCCGTGATTAACGTCTTCCTCGGCTACTGCAAACAGCACTACCTGCAAAGCGACGTCTATGCCGACGACGACCCCGCCCCGCCGGAAGACCCTGAAAACGAAGCCGCCCCCGAACTCCCACCCCCGGAAAACCCCGAACCATGAAAAAACACCTCCTCGCCCTCATCGCCGCTGCCGGATTGCTGACCGCGTGCAGCAGCGCCATCGACGCCAACGGCTACACCTACGACCCGTGGGAGCCGTTCAACCGCAAAGTCTTCGTCTTTAACGACACTCTTGACACCTACCTGCTCAAACCCCTCGCCACCGGCTACGACACCATCACCCCCGCGCCGGTGAAAAAAGGCATCAGCAACTTCTTCGGCAACCTCGGCGACGTCGGCTCATTTGCCAACAGCCTGCTCCAGCTCAAATTCCGCCAATCGCTGCAAATACTGGCGCGCGTTATCGACAACACCGTCTATGGCCTCGGCGGCCTCATCGACGTCGCCACCCCGATGGGCAACCCGAAAATCCACGAAGACTTCGGCACGACCCTTGCCCACTACGGCGTGAACAGCGGCCCCTTCCTCATGCTGCCGCTCTTTGGCCCCTCGACCGTGCGCGACGGCTTTGGCCGCGTCGTCGATACCGCGACCGCGCCACAGCGCCTCGCCATTGACGACAAAACCGCCTACTGGACGCTGACCGCGGTGAACGGCATCCAGACGCGCGCCCAACTCCTGCCGCTGGAAAAAGTCGCCACCGACCAGCCGACCGACAAATACACCCTGGTGCGCGACACCTGGCTGCAATACCGCTTCGGCCAGGTCACCGGCGAACAACGCAGCGCGGGCGAACAAAAAGCACTGGATGACATCTTCGAACAAGAACAACACGTTGAAACTCAATAAACAACAGCGGCGACGCATCGCCGCACAACAAGCCGACAAACTGGCAGAAGGCGACGCGAGCCAAAGCGCCACCGTCGTCTGCCACCTCGGCTACCAACTCATCCTCGAACAATACGGCGCACTCCTCACCGCCGACTGGCGCAAACACAGCGGCGACATCGCCTGCAACGACCGCGTCCTCATCCACCGCACCGACGACAGCCACGCCGTCGTCGAAGCCATCCTGCCGCGCCACAACGCGCTCGCCAAATGGCAGGGACGCAAGGCCAAAACCATCGCCGCCAACCTCGACCAACTACTCATCACCATCGCCGCAGAACCCGACTGGCAAGAAAACCTCATCGACCGCCACCTCATCGCCGCCCACTACGCAGGCATCCCCGCCGCCATCCTGCACAACAAAACCGACCTGCTGGACGATGCCGCTACCGCCGCCCTGGAAGCGCGCCTTGCCCCCTACCAGGCGCTCGACATCCCCGTGTACCGCGCCAGCCTGCAAGAAAACGGCGTCCCCGCCGCCCTGCGCGACTGGCTGCGCGACAAACAAACCATCCTCTGCGGCCAATCCGGCGTCGGCAAATCCAGCCTCATCCGCAGCCTCAAACCCGACGCCGACATCTGGATACAAGCCATATCAGAGGCGACCGGCCACGGCCGCCACACCACCACCAACCTGCGCCGTTACCCGCTTGACGACGCGACCGCCCTCATCGACACCCCCGGCGTGCGCGGATTTGCCCTCGAACACCTCGACCGCGCGCAAATACTCGCCGCCTGTCCGGACATCCGCGAACACGCCAGCCACTGCCGCTTCCATGACTGCGACCACCAAACCGCACCCGACTGCGCCGTCCTCGCCGCGCTGGAACGTGGCGACATCGCCCCCGCCCGCTACCACAACCTGCTACAACTGCTGGCGAACCCCTGATGCGCGCAAAACCCGGTTTCTACGCCCGCAACCACATCGACAAAGCGCTGTTCCTCCGCTACAGCGCGCTCTTTACCGCCTTGCTGGCAGCGCTGCTTCTTTACTCACCGCTCTTTCACCTAATCTTTCTGTCCCTGGTCTTAATAAGCGGCGGGCTGATACCCACCCGGCGCGAACCCAGCCACCTGCGCAGCCTGATGTACGGCCTTTACTACGGCTGCCTGCTTACCGCCATCCCGCTCGCCGCCTTGCTTTGGGCTGATTAAACACTAGCCAGCACACCGATGATTCCCTGAAAATATATAGCGATACTCACAAAGCTCTGTACAAGGCGCGCCGCCGAAGACAGTACGCGGTTGTACGGCGAGGCGGCGCAACACAGTACAGGGCTTTGTGAGGATTGCTATACATACACCATAGTCGCTACCCTGTATGTAAAAACCAACCCAATAAATTCAGCCATGACCTACGAACAACAACTGCAACAACTCGAAACCCTTATCAAACAACTGGAAAACGGCGACCTCAGCCTCGACCAGACACTTGCCGCCTACGAACAGGGCGTTGCCCTCATCCGCGCCTGCCAGCAACAGCTAGAGCAGGCCGAACAGCGCATCCAGCTCCTCGCCCACGACGCCAACGGCGAAGAAACCCTCGTGCCCTTTGCCGACCCAGGCGACGGCCAGCCATGATTCTCGAAGACGGCAAACCGCTGCGCCGTCCGCTGCCGTGGCGCATCAGCGACTACCTCTGGGGCATCTTCCCTGCGCTCGCCTCGCTCTTTGCCGCCGTTGCCTTGTGGCAGTACGGCCACGCGCACCTCGGCGCGATGCTCATCCCCGCCCCCGACGTGGTCTTTGCCCGTGCTGTGAATATCCTGGCTAATGCCAGCGAGCGACAAAACGTAATCCTCACCTTGTACCGCGCCAGCATCGGCATCAGCCTCGCGCTGACGATAGGCATTAGCGCCGGACTCATCGCCGGCAGCAGTCGCACCCTCTCGCTACTTACCCGCCCCATCATTACCGTCCTCCTCGGCACGCCGCCGATCATCTGGGTGGTACTCGCCATCTTCTGGTACAACATGGGCAGCACCAGCGTCATCTTCACCGTCACCATCACCACCCTGCCGCTGGTCTTTGCCGCCGCACAAATGAGCGTCATGACCCTGCCGACGCCACTTTCCGAAATGCTCTCCAGCTACCGTGTACCGCTCGCCCGCCGCCTCAAAGCCTTCTACCTGCCGCACATCCTGCGCCAACTCCTGCCCGCGCTCATCGTTGCCGTCGGCACGGGGTTGAAAATCACCGTCATGGCCGAACTGCTCGGTAGCAACGACGGCATCGGCAGCGCCATCGGCAGCGCGCGCGCCATGCTCGACACCGTGGACGTGATGGCCTACGTCGTCCTCATCGTCACCATCATCATGAGCATCGAATACGGCCTGCTCGAACCGCTGCGCCGCCTGTTTGACGTCACCCGCAGACAATGACACGACCCATGCTCCATATCGAAAACCTGCGCATCGACCTCGGCGGCCAAACCATCCTCGAAAACATCAACCTCGACCTCGCCGCCGGACACAGCCTCGCCCTCTCCGGTGCCTCCGGCAGCGGCAAAACCACGCTCCTGCGCGCCATCGCCGGACTCGCCGAACCGCAGGAAGGGCGCATCGTCTGCCAGGCCAAACGCCTCGCCTACCTCTACCAAGAACCGCGCCTCCTGCCGTGGCTGCGCGCCGACGAAAACATCCGCCTGGTCGCGCCCGATGCCAGCGACGAACGCATCCGCCAACTGCTCGCCGACCTCTGGCTGGACAGCAAAGACGCGCGCAAATACCCGCACGAACTCTCCGGCGGCATGCAACAACGCATCGCCCTCGCCCGCGCGCTCATCACCGAACCCGACCTGCTCCTGATGGACGAACCCTTCTCCGCGCTGGACGCCCGCCTGCGCGACGAACTGCAACAGCGCATCATCCGCACCATTGAAAGCGGCACCAGCGTCGTCCTCGTCACCCACGACGCGCAAGAAGCGGTACGCCTCGCGCAACACATCTACTGCCTCGGCGGCAAACCGGCAGGCATCTTCGCCGAAATCCCCCTGCCGGAAGCCTTCAGCGCCCGTGACCACGCCTGGTGTGCGGCAAAAAGCGCGCATCCCGCGCTGCGCGGCATCGAAGAAGCGGCGCTTTCGGACTGATGAACCTGTATTTCGACCCCGCCCAGGCTGCCGGTTACAAAAGCCGCGCGCAAATCGTGCGTGTTCTCTCCGAGCACTGGCTGAAAGCGAACGTCCCCTGCATCAATTGCGGCAGTACGTTACAAAAAACGGAAAATAACAGCCGCGTCAAAGACTTTATCTGCCCGGATTGCCAGGAAAACTACGAATTAAAAAGTAAAGAAAGCTTGTCCATTGGCAAAGGAATGCCCGATGGTGCCTATAACACCATGCTGGCGCGCGTTCAGGCAGAAGATAACCCCAATTTCTTCTTACTCGCCTATCAGCGCAGCGATTACCGCGTGCAACAACTGGTCCTCGTCCCCAAGCATTTCGTTACCGTGAGCATGATTGCTCCGCGTCGCAATGCACTGAAAGGACGAGATAATTACTTAATGTGCGATCTGGATATCCGCGAGTTGCCAGAAAGCGGCAAAATTCCCCTCGTCACCGCGGGCAAAGCGATTGATCCCGCCCACATACAAAAACAATGGCAGACGCATCTCTTTCTGCGGCAACAAAAAGCGGAAAAGAAAGGCTGGCTGCTCGCAATCCTGCATTGCCTGGATCAATTGCCTGCGCAATTTACCTTGGCGCAGCTCTATGCCTTTAGCGACAAACTGCAAAAACAATTCCCCGACAATCACCATATTCAGGCGAAAATCCGCCAGCAATTACAAATCCTGCGCGACCAAAACCTCATCGAATTTAGCGCGCGCGGGCAATACCGAAAAATGGCCTGAATACCCATTCGCTAAAAACTGAAACACAACCATGACCCCCGCCGACATCCTCACCCCCCGTAACACCGAACATCCCTTCCGCCTCTTTTTCCCGCTCGCCTGTCTCGGTGCGTGGGTGGCGCTCCTGCCGTGGCTGGCGCTTCTGCTCGCGCCGCAGTACGCCGGGCATTTCCCGCTGCACTGGCACGCCTTTGCCTTTCTCAACCTCTGTGCAGGCGCGGGTTTTGTCGGCTTTCTCATGACCGCGCTGCCCGCGTGGACGGATGATCCCGCGCCGCGCAGCATCCACAGTTATCTGCTGCTTGCGCTGTGGGCGACGATGCTCTTTGCCATGCCCTGGCCGCGTCTGGCGCTCTTTGCCTGTGACGCCTTCTGGCTCTACCTCAGCGCCTACACCGCCTGGCGCGTCATCCACAACCGCCGCCGCAATCTGGTGAGCTTCGTCATCACCATGAGTATCCTGAGCGCGCTCAGCCTGTGCTACAGCCAGAACGCCAGCGGCGCGACGCTGCACCAGATGGTCGATACCATGCTGATTGCCGTCGCGCTGGTGAATTTCCGCGTCGGCCGCGTGCTGGGCAACGAAGCGCTGAAAGACGGCGGCCATGATGCGCTGCGCTTCATCCCCAACCCCTACGCGAAAAATATCAGCGCGCTCATTCTCGGCCTGTATATCGCGGTCGGCGCGCTGGGGGCTGCGGACAATATTCAGGGCTGGCTGGCGCTCGCGGTCGCCGCCGCTTTCGCCGCCCGCCTGCAAGACTGGCACAGCCTGCTGCTCCTGCGTGCGCATTATGTGCGCGCCAACTACAGCGTCAGCCTAGTGCTGGCGCTGGGCTACGCCGCGACCGGCATCGGCCAGCTCTTTGCTCCGGCGCTCTACAGTCCGGCGCGGCATTTGCTCGCCATTGCGGCGATGCTGGCGATGGTGCTGACCATCATGAGTATCGCCGGTATCCGCCACAGCGGCCTGAAACTGCATTTTTACCGCGATACCCGCCTGGCGCTCGCGCTCCTGCTCTGCGCTGGTCTTTCGCGCAGCCTCGGCGCGCTGTATGCGCCCAGCCTCACCACTATTTATGCCATCCCTGCTGCCTGCATTGCGGGCGCTTTCACCCTCTACGCCCTGCGTTATATCGGCATTTTCCGCCGCACCGAGCCGCATTGAGCGGTGTTAGGGGCTGTTGACAATTAGAAGAACGGCCCCTCTCTCGCTACGCGAGCAATGCTTGTCCCTCTGGGAGAGGGGGGGAGGGCAGCAATAGATTGAAAAACCGGGATTTTGATTCATCAACAACATCGCCCACCCCCTCCCCGACCCTCCCCCGCTGCGGGCTTCGCCCTGCGGGGGAGGGGGATGTCTCGATTGTCAACAGCCCCTAGCGTTTCCAGAAGCGCAGGCGCTTGATGCGGCGGATGAAGGAAAGCAGTTCGGCGCGCTCTTGTTGTGCCTGATGGTTTGCCTGTTCCATCTGCGCGGTCCATGCGAGTAACCGTTCTTGCGCGTCTCTGGCCGCTGCGCGCGCCTGGGCTGTGGCTTCGCGTTCCTGGCTGAGTTCGTGGGTGAGGTGACGCAGTTGTTCTTGCAGGGCGTCTTGTTTGCGCAGGTTTTCGTGTAGCAGATGGCGCATTTCGCCCCGCGTGTCTTCAAGATGGGTGTGCAGTCTGGCGACGTGTTCGTGGATGTTGCGCATGTGCAGCCCGCTCTGTAACGCCAATCCCAACAGCTGCGGCGCCTGTTGCAGGCTCTCGCGCATGGCGGTATCGCGCAGGCGGCGGTCGTAGAGCCAGTGGTCGTTGGCCAGATCGTGCATGGAGTTGCCCCAGTCTCCGCCGACGCCGCGGCGGTGGTGCCAGTAGGCGAGGGCCTCACCTTCGATGAGGCCGAAGGGTTTTTGCAGGGTCAGGCGCAGGTGCAAGTCCCAGTCTTCAACGACGGGCAGTTGGGCGTTGTACCCGCCGACGGCACGGATGTCCGCGCGGCGGTAAAGGCAGCCGATGGGTACGGCTTTGTTGACGACCAGCAATTCAAGCAGCGACAGGTCGTGGATTTCCGGCGAGATGGGCTCACGACCGCATTCGCGCCAGCCGCCGTGTCCGTCGGCTTCTTCATGCAAGATTTCGGTGCGCACCGCGACGGCAGCCGCTTCGGGATGCGCCTCCAGCCAGGCGGTGGTGCGTGCGAGGAAGGCGGGATGCCAGGTGTCATCGTCGTCGTGCAGGGCGAAGTATTCGCCATCGCTCGCGTCCAGACCTTTTTGCGCGCTGCCGCTACGGCCGAGGTTTTGCGACAGGTGCAGTACGGCGATTTTCTCTTGCAAGGCGGGTGGTTGAGCGGCAAGGAGGGCGTCCACTCCGGCGGCGTCGCCGCCATCGTTGATCACGAGCGCCTGCCAGTCGGTGAAGGTTTGCGCGGCAATGTCGGCGAGCGCGCGGGCGAGAAACGGCAGACGGTCTTTACTGCGGATGATGATGGCGACTTTTGCCATGTAACTTCTTTATTGGTCGTTGAAAAACGCCATCATAGCGGAATTTGCGGCGGAAACGCGGCGCTTCTTTGCTACCATAGCCGCCCTGTCTGGAGGAGCCTGTGTTACGTCGATTGTTTTACTGGGGATTGTTGCTGTTGTCGCTGGCGCTGCTTGTGCCGGCGGGTTGCTATTTCTGGATTTCCTGGAGCAGCCGCGCGTATTTGTATGACAGCGTGCAAGAGATTCCGGCGCGGCAGGTCGCGCTGGTACTTGGCACGGCGAAATACACCACCGACGGCCGCGTCAATCTCTACTATCGCGCCCGCATTGACGCGGCTGCGGCACTCTATCGCGGCGGCAAGGCGCAGTTTTTCATCGTCAGCGGCGACAACCGCAGCCTTTCCTATAACGAACCGGCGCAAATGCGCGCCGATTTGATTGCCGCCGGGATTCCCGCCGACCACATTCAGCCGGACTACGCCGGACTGCGCACGCTGGATAGCGTCCTGCGCGCCGACAAAGTATTCCGTTTGCAGGATTACATCATTGTCAGCCAGGCTTTTCATAATGCGCGCGCGGTATTCCTCGCCCGCCACCACGGGCAGGCGGTGGTGGCGCTCAATGCCGCTGATCCCATGTTGTTCAAATACCGCCTGAAAACGCAGGTGCGCGAGGTTGGCGCACGGCTGCGCGCGGTGTGGGACGTGTTGTCGGGCAAAGAAGCGCGGCATTACGGTGAGCCGATACCGTTTCCGCCGGAATCTTGAATCCCCCCGCTGCGCCCCCAATTCGTCAAACATCTCCACACTACAGGAACCATCATGTTTGACGCTCACTCTACCACCATCCTCTCCGTGCGCCGCGGGCGGCACGTCGCCATCGCCGGTGACGGCCAAGTCTCGCTCGGCAACACCATCATGAAAGGCAACGCGCGCAAAATCCGCCGCTTGTACAAGAACCGCATCCTCGCCGGCTTTGCCGGCGGCACCGCTGACGCCTTCACCCTGTTCGAGCGCTTCGAAGGCAAGCTGGAAGAGCAGGACGGACAACTGCTGCGCGCGGCCGTCGAACTCGCCAAAGACTGGCGCACCGACCGCATGCTGCGCCGCCTGGAAGCGATGCTGATTGTCGCCGACGAGACCAGTACGCTGATACTCTCCGGCAACGGCGACGTCGTCGAGCCGGAAGACAGCATCGCCGCCATCGGCTCCGGCGGCATGTATGCACTATCTGCTGCGCGCGCCCTCTATCACAACACCGAAATGGACGCGCTTACCATCGCCCGCAAAAGCCTGGAAATCGCCAGCGACATCTGCGTCTATACCAACCACAACATCATTACCGACGAACTGAAGGGCTAAATCCCCCGCCCAAATCTGGCGAGACCGGCGGCAGCCCCTCTCTCTGTGGGAGAGGGGTTGGGGTGAGGGCAGCAAACGTGAAAATCAAAAATTCGTAAACCATATTGCCCTCCTTCTTCCCAACACTTCCCTCGCTACCCACTACAAAAGGACACTCACATGGAAAACAAAACCGAATACCGCGACCTCAACATGACCCCACGCGAAATCGTGGAAGAACTCGACCGTCACATCATCGGCCAGAAAGCGGCGAAACGTGCCGTTGCCAACGCCCTGCGCAGCCGCTGGCGTCGTCGGCAAATCGCTGAGCCGATGCGCAGCGAAATCACGCCGAAAAACATCCTGATGATTGGCCCGACCGGCGTCGGCAAAACCGAAATCGCCCGCCGCCTGGCAAAACTCGCCGAAGCGCCATTCGTCAAAGTCGAGGCGACCAAATTCACCGAAGTCGGCTACGTTGGCCGCGACGTGGACAGCATCATCCGCGACCTGGTCGAAACCAGCCTCAAACTCGAACGCGAACGCGCGCGCAAACAAGTACAAACCAAAGCGCGCGAAGCGGCGCTGGAGCGCGTATTGGACGCCCTCGTGCCACTCGCCAAAGGTGCAACAAGCTGGCATGACGGAGCGAACGTTCCGGAAGACAACCCAGCGCGCAAAACCTACCGCGAACGCATCCTGCGCGAAGAACTGAACGACAAAATCATCGAAATCGAAGTGCGCGACACCCCGACCTCGGCACACGTGGAAATCATGGCGCCGCCGGGCATGGAAGACATGAGCAGCCAGCTCTCCGAACTCTTCCAGAACCTCGGCAAACAGCGCACCAGCAAGCAGAAAATCAAAATCGCCGACGCGCTGGTGCAGCTTGCCGAAGAAGAAGCGGACAAACTCGTCTCCGAAGCCGACATCAAACAGCAGGCGATAGCGAATGCCGAACAGAACGGCATCGTCTTCATTGACGAAATCGACAAAGTGGCGAAACGCAGCGACGTCGGCGGCGCGGACGTCTCGCGCGAAGGCGTGCAGCGCGACCTCTTGCCGCTGGTAGAAGGCTCCACCGTCTCCACCAAATACGGCATGATCAAAACCGACCACATTCTGTTCATTGCCTCCGGCGCGTTTCATCTCGCCAAACCGTCCGACCTCATCCCCGAGCTGCAAGGGCGGATGCCGGTGCGCGTTGAGCTGGACGCGCTCAACGTGGACGACTTCCGCCGCATCCTCACCGAGCCCGACCACAGCCTGATCAAACAATACACCGCGCTGCTCGCCACCGAATCGCTGCACCTCGAATTCACCGACGACGGCATCGAAAAAATCGCGGAAATCGCCTACCACGTCAACAAAACTACAGAAAACATCGGCGCGCGCCGCCTGCACACCCTGATGGAGCGCCTCACCGAAAGCCTGTCGTTTGAAGCGGCTGACCGCCCGGATGGCGACCACATCCGCATTGACGCCGCCTACGTAGAAAACGCCCTCGGCGAACTGTCGCAAAACGAAGACTTGAGCCGCTTCGTGCTTTGACATTCACCCACAAAAATCCCGCCACACGGCGGGATTTTTATAGCGATACACCGAAAGCCTCCGATAATTGGGTTACACGCTTCGCACTCACCCAACTATGATCTGTATCGGCTCGGACACGGTGCAGCACTACAAACCGCATTCCGAAGGTATCCGGCTCACCCTTGCAGCGCCGGATTTTGTCGTGGAAGACGTCGCCGCCTTGCAGCGTTTGCTGTTGGCTTGACCCCCATTAAAATACCCGCCCCTTCTTATCCACATCAGGAAAAATCATGACCCGTAACTCCCTCGCCCTGCTCCTCGCGCTCGCTATGGGCAGCGCTTATGCCGCAGCCGACTATTTCACCGACAGCGTCCCTGCCAAGGCAGATGGCGTACCGCTGGCTTATGTCGGCAAGGACTCTACCGCCGCGACCGCCTTGACGCTTACCGCCAAGCCCGACGGCGGCGACGCCATCGGCTATCTCCCCAAAGACAGCCGCGTTCATGTTCTCCTGGCCGACGACCACGGCAACCACCTCGTGCGCACCGACTACGGCATCACCGGCTGGGCGCAAAAAGGCGAGAATCTTGAGGCGGGCAACGAAGTCTTCCCGCCGCTGGAAACCGTCAAAGAGCGCTTTAACGACTTCGACCTCGCCACCATTCACTACAACCCGCAGCTCGGCAAGAAGCAGGACAGCAACTACTATTTCGACGAGAACAACAAACCCGTCGCGGGCAAAGCCCCGGCGGATGCGGGCGACGACGTTTTCGACCGCCACCTGCTGCTGGAAACCGCGCTCAAGCCGGGCGGCGCACCCTACAACCTTGCCTATGTTGACGTCGCCGTGAACGATCTCAGTTACATCGCCCTCAGCGCGAAAGGCGACGGCCTGCCGGCCTATGAGGACGAGCAAGCCCTGCCCGCCGACATCACCATTCCCGGCAACGGCTACATCTACAGCGAAAGCGGCAATGCCAGCGCCTACTACTTCCCGGTGCGCGAGAAATGGATTATCAAGGGCAAAGAGATGCAGGCCGCCGCCCAGCCTTTCTACTACCTGGGGCTTGCCAGCACTTACCACGGTCAGTGGCATGAAGAGGACGACAAGCCCGCCGAAAACCGGGCTGTTCCCGCGCAACTGCTGGACCGCATGGGGGACAGCAAAGTCGTGGCAGAAATCGCGCCGGGGAGCAAAATCACCTTGCTGCTCGCCAAACAAGACCTCTGCGGCTACGACAATGCCCCTGCCGACTGCAACGATGCCGCCTGGCTGCTCATCCAAACTGCCGATGGCAAAACTGGCTGGCTTAAGGTGGATTACCGCCAGAATGACGTCCCGAACCTTGATAAGATCCACGGCTTCGCGGGCTGATTCTTCAACAGGAGCGGTTCTGCTGAAGCGAGTGAGACCCACAAAAAAAGCCGGGCAATGCCCGGCTTTTTTATGCGCAAGATGCAGATTTATCCGCGCAGCGCGGCGAGGATGGCATCGACAGTTGCTTTGGCGTCGCCGAAGCACATCACGCTGTTTTCGTTGAAGAACAGCGGGTTTTGTACGCCCGCGTAGCCGGTGTTCATTGAGCGTTTGAAGACGACGACGTTCGCCGCTTTCCACACTTCCAGTACCGGCATGCCCGCAATCGGCGAGTTCGGGTCGGTTTGTGCGGCGGGGTTTACGGTGTCGTTCGCGCCGATGACCAGCACGACGTCGGTGTCCGGGAAGTCTTCGTTGATTTCGTCCATTTCCAGCACGATGTCGTAGGGCACTTTCGCCTCGGCGAGCAGGACGTTCATGTGGCCGGGCAGGCGACCGGCGACGGGGTGGATGCCAAAGCGCACGTTCACGCCCTGTTTGCGCAGGAGTTCGGTGATTTCTGCCACCGGGTATTGGGCTTGCGCGACGGCCATGCCGTAGCCGGGGGTGATGATGACGCTGTGCGCGTTTTTCAGCATGTCGGCGACGTCGGCGGGCTGTACTTCGCGGTATTCGCCCACTTCTTCGCTGCCGGATGCCGCGCTGCCGTCGGTGCCGAAGCCGCCGGCGATGACGGAGATGAAGGAGCGGTTCATCGCCTTGCACATGATGTAGGAGAGGATGGCACCGCTGGAGCCGACCAGTGCGCCGGTGACGATGAGCAGGTCGTTGGAGAGCATGAAGCCCGCCGCTGCGGCTGCCCAGCCGGAGTAGGAGTTGAGCATGGAGACGACTACCGGCATGTCCGCGCCGCCGATGGAGGCGACGAGGTGCCAGCCGAAGGCGAGCGCAATCAGCGTCATGATGGTGAGCGCGGTGATGGCTATGCCGCTGTTTGCGCCGTGGCTGATGACGGCGGCGGCTTCGGGTTTGCCGTTTACCATGCGGTAGAGGGTTTCGGTGACTTCTTGCGCGTGGCTGTTTTGCAGGAAGACGATGAGCAGGACGAGCGAGGCGGCGAGCGCGGCGAGGTTCAGCGTGTGTTTGTGCGGCAGTTGCAGCGGTTTACTGCTGATTTTGCCGTTCAACTTGCCGAAGGCGACGAGCGAGCCGGTGAAGGTCACGGCGCCGATGAAGATGCCGATGAAGACTTCAACGAGGTGGATGGTGTGCATTTCGGGGGCGACGTCGCCGGGGGCGGCGTAGCTGCTGATACCGACCAGGACGGCGGCGAGGCCGACGAAGCTGTGCAGGAGCGCGATCAGCTCCGGCATTTGTGTCATTTCGACTTTGCGCGCTTTGTGGACGCCGATGGCGGCACCAATCACCATCGCCAGCAGGATGTAACCGAGTCCTGCGCTGTCGCCGTAGAGGGTGGCGACGAGTGCGATTGCCATGCCGATGATGCCGTATAGGTTGCCGTTTTTCGCGCTTTCCTGTCGCGAGAGGCCGGCGAGCGAGAAGATGAAGAAGATGGCGGCGACGATGTAGGCCGCTGTGACGATTCCGTGGTTCATGGGGGTGCTCTCAATTGAATTACAAAGGGAAACGGGTTTGCGTGATGCCGGGGCATGTGCGCTGTGGTTGCACATTGTACCGGAGTGCGGGGTCAATCCAGTAAGGATGTGCTTGTTGTCCGGTTTCATCGGGGCCGGGATGGCCGTGGCGGATGTGTCGGGCGAGGGCGTGTTGACAATTCAGCGAACTAGCCCCTCTCCCTGTGGGACAAGCATTGCTCGTCCGTAGGACGAGAGAGGGGGTGGGGTGAGGGCAGCAAACGATTGAAAAATCGAAATTTCATCTCGTAAGCGGCATTGTCCACCCCCTCCCCATCCCTCCCCCGTTGCGGGCTTCGCCCTGCGGGGGAGGGGGATATCTCAATTGTCAACACGCCCTAGCAGCCCCGCATCAGAAGGTAATCATTTTCCGCAAGGTGTTTTCGTTGCGCGTGGTCAGGCGGATGCCGAGCTGTTTTTCCAGAAAGGCGTTGCCCAGTTTGCTGCGTGAGGCGTCCTGCGGGATGTACATGTACGCCGCCTGCGGGCAGATGCGCAGTTTTTCGTCGCCAAAGTCCTGCGCGGCCAGTCCGGCGGTGTCCGCAAGCGGCTGGTTGGCGAGCGCGAAGAACACGCGCTTGCCGTCGTAAGCCTCGCCGGTAAACGGGTTTTCCGCGAGGATTTGCTGCAATTCTGCGGGCGTTTTGACGATGACCGCCAGATCCACGTTGAGCTGCGTTTGCAGCCGCTCGTGGATGTGTGCGGCGCTATCGGCAGCGCTGGATGCGGTTTCAAAGGCGATGTTGCCGCTTTGTATCCACGTCCGCACGTTTTGCAGGCCGCTGTCGCTCAGGACGCGGCGGATGTCCGCCATTTTGACGGCGTTCTTGCCGCTCGGCATGACGCCGCGCAGGAAGGCGATGAAGGTTTGTGTATTCATGCGCTTTTACCAGGGTTGTGTAGTCGGGCCGATAGTGAATTCGCTGATGTTGGTGTCGTCCGGTTGGGCGAGGGCGAAGGCGACGACTTCGGCGACGCGCGCGGCGGGGATTTCGTAGGCGTCGTAAAGCTGGCGGTAGCCTGCCGAGGCGTTTTCGTCGGTGATGTGATTGACCAGCTCGGACTGCACGGCAGCCGGGTAGATGGTGGCGGTGCGGATGTTGCTGCCCGCTTGTGCCGATTCCATGCGCAGCGCTTCCATGATGGCTTTGACCGCCCATTTGGTGCCGCAGTACACCGCCGCACCGGGGTAGGCTTTCAGTCGGCGACGGACGAGGTGGTGATGATGTGGCCGGATTTTTGCGCGGTGAAATCGGGCAGGACGGCGGCGACGCCGTGCAAGACGCCTTTGATGTTCACGTCTATCATCGCGTTCCAGTTGGCGGTCTCCAGCGCGGCGCTGTCTTCGGGGCGGGTGACGTCGGTCACGCGGTACACGGCTTCGCCGCCGCCTGCTTTGATGTGCGCGGCGATGGCTTTGAGTTTGTCTTCACGGCGTGCGCCGAGGACGAGTTTTGCGCCTTCAGCGGCGAGTTTGAGGGCGGTCGCCTCGCCGATGCTGGAGGAAGCGCCGGTGATGATGACGACTTTGTTGGCGATGTTTTGCATGGTTATCTCCTGTGGGTTTTGGATTCAGAGGGCAGATTTACATATACATCGAGCGCTCAGGTGTATGTCAATGCCTGCGGTGCAGCCGCTTTATTCCCTGCGGTCTTCAGGACTTTTTGCGGGGTTTGCGGCCGGGGGTGATTTCCTGCACGCTCTCGGCGTCGCCGTTGGCGTCAAACCGGATGATTCTCACGAGGTTGCCCTGTTCGTCGTAATCACGCTCCTCGCCGCAGGCTTCGCCGTTGCAGTAAGTCATGTCGTGTTTCAGCGTGCCGTTTGGGTGGTAATGCCTGACGGAGCCGTGTATCTCGCCGTTTTGGTGGTGCATGACGCTTTCGATGGTGCCGTCCGGGTAGTATTGGGTGCTTTCTCCCACCACCTCGCCGTTGTGGAAATTGGTGATTATGCGGGGGGTGCCATCGGGGTGGCTTGTGACCATGGGACCGTCAAAGTCTCCGGCGGCGTTGGTGCTGTATGAGCTGCCGATGCTCCCGGGGCGGGTGTCGGCGCAGATTTCGCCGCCTTCCGCGCGCGGGGTACAGTGGTGGGTCGGCGGTGGCGGTGTACAGCGGAAATCAGGACAGAGGTATTCGCTGCCCGATTCGTAATAGACCTGTGGCGATGGTTGCTGGTACGAAGCATAGGCTTCTGCTGGCGAGCTATAAATGACGCCGCCTGCGCCCAAAAAGCCGCATTGTCCCGACCCTTCTGCGGGATTGCAGGCAATGGCGACGGGGCTGGCAAGGGCAAGCAGCAGTGTCAGGATTGTGGTTTGTTTGGTCATGGGGTTTCCTTTTTCAAAATTGTCGGTGATTGTCGGGCATTTATGCCCGACCTACGTCACTATTTTCAGGATTTTTTGCGGGACTTTTTTGCCGTGCCGTGCGCTTGGCTGCCGGGGGTAATTTCTTGCACGCTCTCGGCGTCGCCGTTGGCGTCAAAGCGGATAATTCTCACGAGGTTGCCCTGTTCGTCGTAATCACGCTCTTCGCCGCAGGCTTCGCCGTTGCAGTAGGTCATGTCTCTTCTCAGCTTGCCGTTTGGGTGGTAGTCCTGAACGGCGCCGTTCAGTTCGTCGTTTTGGTAATACATGACGGTTTCGATGGTGCCGTCCGGGTAGAAAAAGCTGCTTTTGCCTTCCTTTTTGCCGTCGCGGTAGGTGGCGATAGTTTTGGGGGTGCCGTCGGGGTAGCTGCTGACCATGGGACCGTCAAAGTCTCCGGCGGCGTTGGTGCTGTATGAATTGCCTGCGAGCCCGGGGCGGGTGTCGGCGCAGAGTTCGCCGCCTTCCTCGCGGGCGGTGCAATGGTGGGTCGGCGGTGGCGGTGGCGGGATGTACATTGGTTCGGGTTCAACGTAAGTGTTGTAGGGCTGTTGGTACGAAGCATAGGCTTCTGCTGTCGAGTTATAGATGACGCCGCCCGCACCCAAAAAGCCACATTGCCCCGTTCCTTGTGCGGGGTCGCAGACTTGTGCGCTGGATGTGGTGGACAGGATGAGTAGCAGTGTCAGGATTGTGGTTTGTTTGGTCATGGGGTTTCCTTTTTCAAAATTGTCGGTGATTGTCGGGCATTTATGCCCGACCTACGCTACTCAGGATTTGCGCCGGGACTTTTTTGCCGTGCCGTGCGCTTGGCTGCCGGGGGTAATTTCTTGCACGCTCTCGACATCGCCGTTGGCATCAAAGCGGGTGATTTTGACGATGTTCCCCTGTTTGTCGTAATCACGCTGCTCCTCGGCGTCGCCGTTGGCGCCCCAGCGGATAATTTTGACGATGTTCCCCTGTTCGTCGTAGTTGTGCTGTTCGCCGCAGGTTTCGCCGTTGCACCAGGTGATGTCGTATTCCAGTGTGCCGTTCTCGCGGTAGTGCTTGACGGTACCGTGTATTTCGCCGTTTTGGTGGGGCATGACGCTTTTGATGGTGCCGTTCGGGTAGTAGTCGGTGCTTTCCCCCATCTCGCCGTTGTGGTAGTTGGTAATGCTTTTGAGGGTGCCGTCGGGATAGGTTTCAGCCATGGGACCGTCAAAGTCTCCGGCGGCGTTGGTGCTGAATGAACTGCCGATGTGTCCGGGGCGGGTGTCGGCGCAGAGTTTGCCGCCTTCCTCGCGGGCGGTGCAGAAGTGGGTCGGCGGTGGCGGTGGCGGCCTGTACACCGGCGCGGGCTCAATGTAGGTGTTGTTGTAGTAAAGCCGCTGGTATGACTCGTCTGCATCTATGCGCGAGTTATAGATGCCGTCTGCGCCGAGATAGCCGCATTGTCCCGACCCTTCTGCGGGATTGCAGGCAATGGCGACGGGGCTGGCGAGGGCAAGCACGAGTGTCAGGATTGTGGTTTGTTTGGTCATGGGGTTTCCTTGTGTTTTTGAGGTTAGGGATTGGTTTACGGGATAGCCATAAAACAGGATGGTGCGCCGGGGCGCAGCCCGTGTTGTAGGGTGGGGCTTGCCCCACCGTTGAGAACCAAACCGTTTTGTGGTGGTGGGTCAAGACCCACCCTACGAAAGCAGGAGTGTCAGGATTGTGGTTTGTTTGGTCATGGGGTTTCCTTGTGTTGGGGTGGATTTACATACACCTGAGCGCTCCATGTGTATGTAAATGGAAAAGGCGGGGCAAGCCCCGCCTGGTGAATGGCTGTTTTAGCCTTTTCTGAACATATTGAGCATCCGCCGCGTGACGTAGAAGCCGCCAAAGATGTTGATGCTGGCAATCAGCACGGCGACGAAGGCAAGCGCGGAGACGAAGCCGTTGCCGTGGCCGATTTGCAGCAGCGCGCCGACGACGATGATGCCGGAGATGGCGTTGGTGACTGACATCAGCGGGGTGTGCAGCGAGTGGCTGACGTTCCAGACGACGTAGTAGCCAATCACGCACGCCAGCACGAAGACGATGAAGTGGTTGAGGAAGGCGGCAGGGGCAACCGCGCCAACCCAGAGGATGAGCACCGCGCCGATGACGGCAGGCGCGAGGCGTTTCCACAGCGGCGCGGGTTTGGCTTCTTCTTTGACCACTTCGGCGGGTTTTGCCTGCTGCGGCGCGGCGGAAACCTGTATCGGCGGCGGCGGGAAGGTGATGTCGCCGTCGCGGGTGACGGTCATGTTGCGGATGATGACGTCGTCGAAGTCCAGCGTGATTTCGCCGTCCTTGTTCGGTGAAAGCAGTTTGGCAAGGTTGACGAGGTTGGTCGCGTAAAGCTGCGAGGACTGCCCGGCGAGGCGGTTGGCCATGTCGGTGTAGCCGATGACTTTGACGCCGTTGTCAGTGACAAACAGCTCGCCCGGCTTGGTAACTTCGCAGTTGCCGCCGGTTGCCGCCGCCAAATCGACGATGACCGAACCCGGCTTCATGCTGGCGACCATTTCGGCGGTAATCAGCTTCGGCGCCGGTTTGCCCGGAATGGCGGCAGTGGTGATGATGATGTCCACTTCACGCGCCTGCTCGGCAAAGAGTTTCATCTCGGCGGCGATGAATTCTTCGCTCATCACTTTGGCGTAGCCGTCGCCGCTGCCGCCCGCTTCCTGCGGGAAATCGAGTTTGAGGAATTTGCCGCCCATCGATTCGATTTGTTCGGCGACTTCGAGGCGGGTGTCAAACGCCTTGACGACGGCACCGAGCGCGTTGGCGGTGCCAATTGCGGCCAGTCCGGCGACACCGGCGCCAATGATGAGGACTTGCGCCGGCGGGACTTTGCCAGCGGCGGTAATTTGCCCGGTGAAGAAGCGGCCAAAGGCGTTCGCCGCTTCAATGACGGCGCGGTAGCCGCTGATGTTCGCCATCGAAGACAAGGCGTCCAGCGCCTGCGCGCGCGAGATACGCGGCACCATGTCCATCGCCAGCACGTTTACTTTTTTCGCGGCAAGTTCTTTGACCAGCTCCGGATTTTGCGCTGGCCAGAGGAAGCTGACCAAGGTTTGTCCGGCGGTGAGGCGGGCGATTTCGGCAGCGTTCGGCGCGTTTACCTTGTAAATCAGCGGGCATTGCCAGACGGTGGCGCTGTCGGCGAGTGTTGCGCCTGCGGCCTCATAAGCCGCATCGGCAAGGCTCGCGCCCTGCCCGGCGCCGCGCTCAACCACCACGGCAAAGCCGAGTTTTTGCAGTTGGGCAACGGTGGTGGGGGTGCAGGCAACGCGGGTTTCGCCAGCGAGGGATTCTTTGGGGATGCCTATGTTCATCGTCTTGTCCTTCTGTATGGGTAACGGGGAAGCCCCGGCGGGCGGGGCGGGAAGGCAGTTATGATACAGGAAAGGCGCTGGCGGCGGGCGGTGACGACGCGGATGGCGGGCGCGCTAGTCAAGCGACGATACGGCGGCAATCAGCGCACGCAAGCGCTCCTGCGCGGGCGGGTGCAGGGAGAGATACAGCGCCGGTTCAATCAGCTCGACTTCGTTAATCAGAAACGCGCCGCGCGCGTCAATCAGACCATCAATGCGGGCATAAAGCGGCGCGACAGGCAGTCGCGGCAACACCGCTTCGGCGCGCTTTAGCCACGCGGCTTCGGGCTTAATCGGCAAAATCTGCACGCCGTAGGCGGAATTGGCGCGCCATTCCTGCGGCGCGGGGCGGCGGTGCGCGGCGTGCGAGAACGTGCCGTTGAGGTAGATGAGGCAAACTTCGCCAATCTCGCTCGCAATGAAGGGTTGTAGCAGCACACCCTGCGGGTAATCGGCAAGCGTCGGCGGTTCACCATGCAAACGGCGCACGCCGCGCCCGCTTTGGCCGATGAGAGGTTTGATGACGGGATTGTCCCAGCCGCTCGCCGCGATTTGCGCTGTCCAGTCGTCGCCGGGAAGGAGCGCGATGCTTGGCGTCACGGCAAGGCCTTGCGCTGCCAATTCGCACAGGTAGCGTTTGTCGATATTCCAGCGTTGCAACGCGGGCGGATTGATGACGCGCACTTGCGCCGCTTCCAGCGCGGCGAGCCAGGCAAGGTAGTCGTCGGGTTGTGTGCTGTAATCCCAGGCGGCAAGCGGGATGACGGCGCGCGCCTTGGCGGGGTTAATGTCCTGCCAAGGGGCGAGCGTGGCATCCAGCGCAGCGGCGAGCGCTTGCAGGTCGGCATTGCCCTGCGGCCAGTCGCGGCAGGTGGCGATGTAGGTGGTTTTCATGGTTTTCGGGCAAGAAAAAAGCGGCTTGAAGCCGCTATAAATGATGGCGCGCCCGGAAGGATTCGAACCTCCGACCGCCTGGTTCGTAGCCAGGTACTCTATCCAACTGAGCTACGGGCGCTCTAAACAAAAGGAAAACAAATGAAATGTGGCGCGCCCGGAAGGATTCGAACCTCCGACCGCCTGGTTCGTAGCCAGGTACTCTATCCAACTGAGCTACGGGCGCGTCGTTTTGAAGGCGCGCATTATCCACACCGCCCCCTGGAGCGTCAAGCGATATTTTCGCTTTCTGCCGGACGCGTTGGCAGCGGGCGAAACAGCCGCGGTTTGGCGCTTTTCGGCGCGTCTTCGTCGTCCTCTTTTTCCGGCATCAGCCATTGTAGCGGCGCGCCGCTGGCGCCAAGCGCGGCGAAGTCGAACAGTTCGCGGTCCAGCAGATGCGAGGGGCGGACCCGCGTCAGCGCGGCGAAGATGCTGTCCAGCCGTTTCGGCGCAAGTTTGTCCCATTGCAACAGCATTTCTTTGATGGCTTTGCGTTGCAGGTTTTCCTGCGAACCGCAGAGGTTGCAGGGGATGATGGGGAATTGCCGCCATTCTGCGTATTTGGCGATATCGCGTTCGTCGCAGTAAGCCAGCGGGCGGATGACGATATGTGCGCCGTCGTCGCTTTGCAGCTTCGGCGGCATCGCTTTCAGTTGGCCGCCATGAAAGAGGTTGAGGAAGAAGGTTTCCATGATGTCGAATTTGTGGTGGCCGAGGGCGATTTTCGTCATGCCGAACTGCTTGGCATAGGTGTAGAGATGGCCACGGCGCAGGCGCGAACAGAGTGAACACATGGTGTTGCCCGGCGCGATTTTGTCGGTGACGATGCTGTAGGTGTCGCTTTCGATAATGTGGTAATCCACGCCAATGGAGGCGAGGTATTCCGGCAGGACGTGTTCGGGAAAGCCGGGCTGCTTTTGGTCGAGATTGACAGCGGTCAGCTTGAATTCCACGGGGGCGCTACGTTGCAACGAGAGAAGCAAATCCAGCATCGCGTAAGAATCTTTGCCGCCGGAAAGGCAGACCATGACGTGGTCGCCCGCTTCTATCATCTGGTAGTCTTCAATCGCCTTGCCGACGTTTTTTCGCAGCCGTTTCTGGAGTTTGCGCAGGGTTACGCTCATTGCCTCATCCTTATATTTTTGAAAAAGGCGCACATGATAACGGCGGCAGGCAACAAAATCGAATTCGCGCTTGACCGTCTGCAAAAAATCGCTACAATGCGCACCTCGCCACGCCGGAGTAGCTCAGTTGGTAGAGCGCCTCACTTGTAATGAGGATGTCGCGGGTTCAACTCCTGTCTCCGGCTCCATCTTAAAGATGGTCAACCCATGCCCAGATGGCGGAACTGGTAGACGCGCTAGGTTCAGGTCCTAGTGGGAGCAATCCCTTGGAGGTTCGAGTCCTCTTCTGGGCACCAGATTTAGAAACCCCCTTCGCAAGAAGGGGTTTTGTTTTATGCGGCGCTGCTTTTCAAATGCAATCGCTCCCCGTCAGGGAGCGATTTTTTTATGCGCGCGTGTGTCCGCTTAGGGTTTGAGTGCGGCATCAGCAACGCGGTTGAAGTCGTCCATCGGGCAGAAGCCGTTGGCGTCGGTCGGGCAGCCTTCCAGCTTGAGCGTTACGTGTTGCGGCGGGTTTTTCAGGCTGAGTTCGCTGTCTTCCCGCAGTTGTGGCGTGGTCTGGTAGATGTACTCGATTTTCAAGAGTGCCTTGCCGTCTTTGTCGCGCCATTGTTCAAACAGCACCTTGCCGCTGATCGGCGTTTTTTCGTACTGCTCGGGCAGTTGGTACGGCGCGGTTTGCAGCAGTGCCAAGAGCGAGGCGACGTTGGAGTCGTGGCCGACGAGCAGGGTGACTTTGGCTTTTTGCGCGTCTTTGATTAGCGGGTGCTGGTAGCCGTGGTCGGCAAAGCTGTTCTGGATGAAGGCGAGCAGCGGTGAGGCGGCTTCTTTGGCCAGCACCGGCGCGGTGAAGAGGACGTCGGTGTAGATGTTTTTCAGATCCACGATGGCCTGCCATTGTTCCGGCGTCTCAATTTTGCCCCAGGCGACTTCGTTTGCCGGGTAGCCTTCATAGTATTGCAGGATGAAGCTGTCGGCCGCGCCGGTGCCGTTACGCAGCGGGCCTTTGGTACCGGGTTCTTTGTTTTGCGCGAAGGTGAGGCTGTTCGGCATTTTTTCGAGGTCGCACTGTTTTTCTTTTTCGCAGGTGGCGGAGTGGTCGTAATCCAGCACGGTTTCGAGGATTTGGTAGTTTTTGGCGAGGCGTTCGTTCAGTTTGGCAAAGCCGCCTTCGCCGAGCATGTCGTCAATGGATTTTTCGGCTTTGGCGACAAAGGTGTCATCCACCGGGCTGCGCACGATGGGGTTGAAGGTGTTGTCCATTTTGCCCACTTCTTCGAGGTTGTGGACGGTAATGTCGCAGTCGGGGAACGCGCCTTTGACGAAGTTTTTGCCGGTGTCGATGGTGCGCGGCAGGCTGTTGGCATAGACGAGCAGTTGGTCTGTGGTCGGGCAGCTGTCTTTTTTGATGAGGCCGACGGCGTCAAACCATTCGTCCATGTAGTGCGCCAGGCGGGTTTCGAGTTCGCCGCCGCGCGGGGTGAGGTGGCCGCCTTCGGTTTTCCACGGCGTCCAGGTGTGCGGGGTGGCTTCAGCGAGCGCGCTGCCGTAACCGACGAGCGGCGCGCGGATGCCGTGGCGGCTCAGGATGGTGACTTTTTCCAGGGTGTAGCCTTCTGGCGCGAGTGCGGGGCTTTCGGCTTGGGCGGCAGCGCAGGTGGCAGCGGCAAGGGCGGTGAGGAGGAGGGTCTTTTTCATGATGACTCCGGGTGTGTTGCAGGTATAGCAATCCTCCTAAAGCCTCATACGGTGTTGCGTCGCCTCGCCGTACAACCGCGTACTGCCTTCGGCGGCGCGCCTTGTATGAGACTTTATGAGTATCGCTATAGGTATTGCCGTGGCGGCAACGCGCGTCATTGTACGCCCCGCTGTGGAGTTTCGTGATTTTTTGTTGCTCCAGGCACAAAACCCCGCTTAAAAACGGGGTTTTGTGTGGTTTTGTAGTTTGTATCTATTCGGGTATTCCAGGCAACCCGCAAAAGCGGCCTCTTTCTTCTGCGGTAAAACAGGGCCAGTATGCTGGAAGACCCCGGATGGTTATACCGCGAATCTACAAGCCAAATGCAACGACCACGAAAGCGCTCAGGTGTATGTATAATCCCGCTCACCACCTGTAAAGAAGCAAAGGAGCCCACGGAGTTACCATGAAAAAAATCCTCATCGCCCTGGCGTTCGCCCTGGGTAGCCTCAGCGCGCAAAGCGAAACCGCCGCGTCCGCCAGCGTCACCGTTGGTGACATCACCCTGCCGCAGCGCCTTGCTGCCCTGCCGGACGACATCTTTTTCGCCGACAAAGCCGTCGCCCGCGCCCACATCGACTACACCCCCGGCGACGAAAAAACCTACTACTACGACGCCAAAGGCAATCAGAGCGCCGAGCCGGTCAGCGGCGGCTACTACCGCAAAATACTGGGCAAAACCGCCGACGGACGCACCGTCGTGCAGGACTACTACCAAGACAACGGTCAGGCGCAAATGGCGCCGTTCATCCTGCGCCAAGACGCAGCAGAAGACGATTTCCGCAACGCCAACGCAGACAGCACCCTGATTACCTACACGCGCGAAGGCGTCGTGCTGATCATCACCCCCATACACGCCGGCAAACCGGGGCGCAACCACTACTACGATGCAGGCCGCCTCGTCATACAAAGCGCCCTGCCGGAAGGCGCGAGCGAAGCAGATGACCCCTACCCGGAACTGCGCGCGCTGGAGCAAACCCATGGCCGCATGTACTACCCGAACGGCAGGATGCTGAGCATCACACCGCGAAGCGCGAGCGGCGAAGGCCTCACCGCCATCTACCGCGCCGATGGAACCCTGCTGATGACCCTGGAAAAAAACGGCACGCACAAACAGACGACCTTCTGGAGTGCAAACGGCGGCTCCCTGATAAAAACCACCCCGGCCTATAACCAGGCCGCACGGGAAGTCAAAAGCCTGGCGCCGCTCATGAGCGGCATAGAAGAACTGCTACAACAACTGAAAAAAAACTACGCACCATAATGCGCTACCTCGGAGCCATCCCGTTTATAGCAATCCACAACGCATCGCCCACCAAAAACCCCCGCTTGCGCGGGGTTTTTTCGTAGGAGGTGAGGGAAAGGTCAGCGGTAGGCGACTTCCACCGGCAGGCCGGTTTCTTCGCGCACCACCGCGTCGATGAGGTCGTTCGAGACTTGCAGGCCGCGGCTGGCGATGCTTTTATGCACGGTTTCGCGTGCTTCGGCGATGTTCTGCTCAAGGGTGCGCGCGTCTTCGCCGAGCGGCGCATGGAATTCGAGGTACATGCTGTCGCCGAACCAGCCGACTTTCATCGGTTGGTTGATGATGTTCACTTTGGTGCCGGGGGCGACCATGCCGAAGAGTTCTTCGATGCCTTCGGGGTAGAGGCGGATGCAGCCGTGCGAGACGCGCATGCCCACGCCTTCGGGTTTGTTGGTGCCGTGCAGCAGGTAGGACGGGTTCGACAGGCGCATGGCGAAGAGTCCCAGCGGGTTGTCCGGTCCGGCGGGGACGACGGGCGGCAGCGGGTCGCCGTTTGCCGCGTGTTCGGCGCGGATGGAGGCGGGCGGTGTCCAGGTCGGGTTGGCGCGTTTGTCGGCGATGCTGAGGATGCCTTTCGGTGTCGCCCAGCCTTCGCGGCCGATGCCGATGGCGAAGACGTGGACGACGTTCTGCCCCGGCGGGTAGTAGTAGAGGCGCATTTCCGGCAGGTTGATGACGATGCCTTCGCGTGGCGCGTCCGGCAGGATGAAGCGCGTCGGCAAGAGGATTTGGTCGCCGTCTTGCAGGTAGAGGCCGTCAAGACCCTGGTTGGCGTGTTCCATCGCGTCGTAGCCGATGCCGTATTCGCGGCCGATTTCGGCGAAGGTTTCGCCTTTGCGCGCGCTGATTTGCTGGATTTGGCCGATGACGGTCACATCCGGCGGCGGCAGTTCGTATTTTTCGGCTTGTGCGGTCGCGGCGATGAGGGCGGCGGCGAGGGCGGCGATTTTGTGCAGTTTCATGGTCGGTCTCGGTTATTCGGGGCGCATGTGCGGGAAGAGAAGGACGTCGCGGATGGAGGGCGCGTCGGTGAGGAGCATGACGAGGCGGTCAATGCCGATGCCTTCGCCTGCGGTCGGCGGCATGCCGTATTCGAGGGCGCGGATGTAGTCGGCGTCGTAGTGCATGGCTTCGTCGTCGCCCGCGTCGAAGGCGGCAGCCTGGGCGCGGAAGCGTTCGGCCTGGTCTTCGGCGTCGTTGAGCTCAGAGAAGCCGTTGGCGACTTCGCGCCCGCCGATGAAGAGTTCGAAGCGGTCGCAGATGTCCGGGGTGTCGTCGTTGCGGCGCGCCAGCGGCGAGACTACCGACGGGTAGGCGGTGATGAAGGTCGGCTGTACCAGTTGGTGTTCGACGGCTTCTTCAAAGAGCAGGGTGTGCAGGCTGCCGATGGGCATCGCCGCGTCTGCTTTTTGTTTGTATGTGTCGCGCAGGACGGCGGCGAGCGCAGCCGGGTCGTCGAGGATGGCGGCGTGCTGCGGCGCGTGTTGGCGGATGGCATCGAGCATGGTCAGGCGGGCGAACGGCTGGCCGAGGTCAATGGCGACGCCTTGGTAGGTGATTTGCGGGCTGCCGAGGACTTCGCGCGCAAGTCCCTGGAAGAGTTCTTCGGTTTGGTCCATGAGGTCGTGGTAGTCGGCGTAGGCCTGGTAGTACTCCAGCATGGTGAATTCAGGGTTGTGCCGGGTGGAGACGCCTTCGTTTCTAAAGCTGCGGTTGATTTCAAAGACGCGCTCAAAGCCGCCGACGACGAGGCGCTTCAGGTACAGCTCCGGCGCGATGCGCAGGTAGAGCGGCATGTCGAGCGCGTTGTGGTGGGTGATGAAGGGTTTGGCGGTCGCGCCACCGGGGATGGGGTGCATCATCGGGGTTTCGACTTCGAGGAAATCGCGCGCTTCGAAGAAGCGGCGGATGTAGCTGACGATTTTGCTGCGGATGATGAAGGTGTTGCGGCTGTCTTCGTTGGTGATGAGGTCAACGTAGCGCTGGCGGTAGCGTGTTTCTTGGTCGGAGAGGCCGTGGTATTTTTCCGGCAAGGGGCGCAGGGATTTGGTCAGCAGTTCAACGTCGTCGGCGTGGATGGTGAGTTCGCCGGTCTGGGTGCGGAACAGTTTGCCGCGCGCGCTGATGATGTCGCCCACGTCCCAGGTTTTGAAGTCGGCGTAGCGGCCTTCCGGCAGTTCGTCGCGGCTGAGGTAGATTTGCATGCGCGCGCCGCTGCCGTCCTGGATGGCGGTGAAGCTCGCCTTGCCCATGACGCGCTTGCTCATCATGCGTCCGGCGACGCGGATTTCGCCCGCCGCCAGCAGTTGGTCGGCGTCTTCGATGCCGTGGTATGCGGCGTGCAGGGCGGCGGCTTTGTGCGTCGGACGGGCGTGGTTGGGGAAGGCGACGCCGCGCGCGCGGATGGCGGCGAGTTTTTGTCGCCGTTCGGCGATGAGTTTGTTTTCGTCGGGGGCTTGGGTAGTCATACTTCTACTCCTTGTTTCAGGCTGGCCTGGAGGAAGGGGTCGAGTCCGCCATCAAGGACGGCCTGGGTGTTGCTGGTTTCGTAGCCGGTGCGCAGGTCTTTGATGCGCGATTGGTCGAGGACGTAGGAGCGGATTTGGTTGCCCCAGCCGATGTCGGATTTGCTGTCTTCTATCGCTTGCGCGCTGGCGCTGCGTTTGCTGAGTTCCAGTTCGTAGAGTTTGGCGCGCAGTTGTTTCATACAGGTACTGCGGTTTTCGTGCTGGCTGCGGCTGTTTTGTGATTGGACGACGATGTTGGTCGGCAGATGGGTGATGCGCACCGCCGATTCGGTACGGTTGACGTGCTGGCCGCCCGCGCCGGATGCGCGGTAAACGTCTACGCGGAGATCGGCGGGGTTGATTTCTATCTCGATGTTGTCGTCGATTTCCGGCGAGACGAAGACGGCGGCGAATGAGGTGTGGCGGCGGTTGCCGCTGTCAAACGGCGATTTGCGCACGAGGCGGTGCACGCCGATTTCGGTGCGGAGCCAGCCGTAGGCGTATTCGCCGGTGAATTCGATGGTGGCGGATTTGATGCCGGCGACGTCGCCCGGCGATTCTTCGATGAGTTCGGTTTTGAAGCCGCGCGCCTCGCCCCAGCGCAGGTACATGCGTAGCAGCATGGATGCCCAGTCCTGCGCCTCGGTGCCGCCGGAGCCCGCCTGGATGTCGAGGAAGGCGTTGTTCGGGTCCAGTTCGCCGGAGAACATGCGGCGGAATTCGAGGTCTTCGATGCGGTGTTCGATGCGGCCGACGTCTTCCAATGCGGCATTGACGGTGGCTTCGTCGTCTTCGGCTTCGGCCAGTTCAATGAGGTCAAAGGCGTCTTGCAGGCCTTGGCGGATGTCATCCAGTCCTTGCACGACGCTGGCGAGCGCGGCGCGTTCTTGCCCCAGTTTGGTCGCTTCTTCGGGGTTGTCCCAGATGGAGGGGCGCTCCAGTTCGCGCTCGACTTCTTCGAGGCGCTCGGCCTTCAGCGGGTAGTCAAAGATACCCCCTAAGCGCCGCCTCGCGCGCTTGCAGGTCTTTGATGCGTTCGTAGGTAAGGTTGAGTTCCATAGGTTTTTGAGTCTGTTATTGGGTTATATCAGGAAGGGCGCGGCATTATATAGCGCCGGCGGGGGGATGGAAACGGGCAGGACGGCGGCAGGCGGGCAAGGGCGGTTTTTTGCAGCGCGGTGTTATAGGCTGAAGAAAACGGGCGGTGTCCCAACCGCCCGGCGACTTTATTTTAAGGAATGCGGGAGCCGCTTCAGACGATCTGCTGGCAGTCGCGGCATTCGCCGCTCAGGACGAGCGGACCTTCCTGCGGCTCAAAGCCGCGTTCGCGGCAGAAGGCGAGGAGGATATCCACCGGCTCTTGCACCGCCAGTTCTTCGGTTTTGCCGCAGCGGGTGCAGTTCAGGATGACGCTGGTGTGCTGTTCGTCAAAGTGGTTGCAGAAGACGAAGCCGTTGAGCGATTCGGCGCGGTGCAGCACGCCGATATCCACGAAGAAGTCGAGGGCGCGGTAAACAGTCGGCGGGGCGGCGTTGCCGCGCAGTTTTTTCAGGTCTTCCAGGACTTCGTAGGCTTTGACGATGTTGGGGTAGGCCAAGACCAGTTCGAGGATTTGGCGGCGGATGAGGGTCAGGCGCACGCCGCGTTTGATGCAGTATTGTTCGACGTGGGCGATGGTGGTGGCGATTTGTCTTTTGTTCATGATGTAGTGGTTTTTTTATTTTTGACAGCGGTAAATCCAGATGTGCGCCGGCGGGAAGTTGAGCCAGGCGTAGGTGACGCGCTCGCCGCGGATGTCGGTATCTGGCGGCAGGGTGAGCGGCGATTTTTGTCCGTAGGTGAATTGAATCAGTACGTTAGCCGGGTTTTCGCGCAATGCGGCGAAGAATACGCGCTCGATTTCGGCGCCCACTTCCGGCGGCAGCGAGCGGAAGGGGAGCGAGGAGATGATGGTTTTCGGCGCAGAATGCGTCCAGACGTCCAGTTCTTCGACGCGGCCACGGCGGATGGTGTTGCCCGGGAAACGGTCACGCAGGCGGCGGGCGAGGCGCGGATTGACTTCGTTAATCAGCAGGCGGTTGGCGGGGAAATGCGCGACCAGTTCGCGGGTAATCGCGCCGGTGCCTGCGCCTGCCTCGATGATGAGGCTGTTTGGAGCGCCGTAGTCCTGCGCGGTGCGGCGCATCGCTTTCGCCAACATGCGCGAGGAGGGGATAACGCTGCCGACGCCTTTGGGATGGCGGATGAATTCGTAGGAAAATCCGGCGGTTTCCTTGACCAGTCGGCTGAGTTTGTTTCTGGGCGGCATGCGAACCTCGTATGGGAAAGGCGTTTAATCTGGGGATGCGGAAAAATGATACGCGCAAAGCCCCGGGCTGACTAGACTGTCTAGGGGCTGTTGACAACTCGATGAACGAGCGCCTCTCTCGCTACGCGAGCTGTTCCAGTCGCTCTAGGACAAGCATTGCTCGCGTAGCGACAAGTATTGCTTGCGCAGCAAGAGAGAGGGGTTGGAGTGAGGGCAGCAATCCATTGAAAAACCGGAATTTCGATTCATCAACAACATCGCCCACCCCCTCCCCGGGTTCCCTTGAAAAAGGCGGACGCCTTTTTCAAGGGGAGCCCTGACCCTCCCCCGCTGCGGGCTTCGCCCTGCAGGGGAGGGGGATTCAAATTGCAAACAGCCCCTAGGGCTGCGGCTGGCGGTCCAGCACGCAGCGCATCTCGAAGCTGGAATGGACGTTTATCACGCCGGGGATGCGGTTGAGCTTGCCCAGCAGGAATTCTTCAAATTCCTGCATGCTGCCGACCAGCACTTGCAACAGGTAGTCTTCGGCGCGGCCGGTGACGATGCTCATGCGGATGACTTCTGGAAATTGGCTGACCTGCTCCTCGAAAACGCGGAATCGCTCCGGCGTGTGGTGATCGAGTGTGACCGCGATGAAGGCGCTCAGCGCGTAGCCGAGGGCGTGGCGATTGACGATGGCGCGGTAGCCTTCGATAATTCCCGCTTCTTCCAGCCGCTTCACCCGCCGCGCGCACGGCGTGGGCGAGAGGTTGATGGCTTCCGCCAGCGCCAGATTGTTGATGCGGCCGTCGTTGGCGAGGATGCTTAAAATCCGCTTGTCGGTCTCGTCCAGCATAAAGTGAATATCGCCCATAATTTCTCATTCCGTAGTTGAACTCTCTCATTATAGCGCAATTGCGTGCGGATTTTGCTGAGTATTCCGCATTTTTTGTAGCTATAATGCGCGGGTTCAAAAATCAGGAGACCGCATGAGCCGCTTCAATCACCACAAATACCGTCCCTTCGCCTTCGCCCCGCAGTTGCCCGACCGCACCTGGCCGGATAAAACCATTGACAAAGCCCCCATCTGGGTTAGCGTTGACCTGCGCGACGGCAACCAGGCGCTTATCGACCCGATGACCATCGAACAAAAACTGCGTTACTTCCAGCTCCTCGTGGCTTGCGGCTTCAAAGAAATCGAAATCGGCTTCCCCGCCGCCTCACAGATCGAATATGACTTCACACGCCTGCTTATTGAAGGCGGTCATATCCCTGACGACGTAACCATCCAGGTACTGGTACAAGCACGCGAACACCTCATTGACCGCACCTTCGAGTCCCTACGTGGTGTCAAGCGCGCTATCGTCCACCTGTACAACCCCACCTCGCGCGTACAGCGGGAAAAAGTCTATGAAAAAAGCAAAGAAGACATTACGGCTATCGCCGTTGCGGGCGCGACTCTGCTGCAAGAACGGGCTGCGCGTTACCCAGATAGCGAATGGATTTTTGAATACTCGCCGGAAAGCTTCTCGCAAACTGAACCTGACTTTGCTGTTGCCGTTTGCGAAGCCGTCTGCCAAATCTGGCAGCCGTGGGCAGGGCGCAAAGTCATCCTCAACCTGCCGAATACCGTCGAAGCCTGCACACCGAACTGCTACGCTGACCAAATCGAATACTTCTGCCGCAAACTCTCCTGCCGCAAAGACGTCGTGATCAGCGTCCACACCCACAACGACCGCGGCTGCGCCGTCGCCGCCTCCGAACTGGCGGTCATGGCAGGCGCTGACCGCGTTGAAGGCACGCTGCTCGGCAACGGCGAACGCACCGGCAACATGGACATCATGATTATGGCGATGAACCTCTACAGCCAGGGCATCGACCCCGGTCTCGATTTCTCGCGCATGAACGACATCGTCCACATCGTCAGCGAATGCAACAACCTGCCGGTACACCCGCGCCATCCCTACATCGGCGAACTCGTCTTCACCGCCTTCTCCGGCTCGCACCAAGACGCCATCAAAAAATCGCTGGAAAAAGACGGCGGCGGCATCTGGGACATCGCCTACCTGCCGATAGACCCGCTCGACATCGGCCGCAGCTATCAGGACGTGGTGCGCATCAACAGCCAGTCCGGTAAAGGCGGCGTCGCCTACATCCTCGCCCGCGACCACGGCCTGAACGTGCCGCGCTGGCTGCAAATCGACTTCGCGCAAAAAGTGCAGCACGAAAGCGAGCGCACGCAAAAAGAACTTACCAGCCAGGACATCATCGCCCTCTTTGAAGCGCGCTACCTGCACGACAGCCCGCTGCATCTGGACGACTACACCCTGCGCCGCCAAGGCCAACACGACCATCTGGAAGCGACCCTGCACGACCACGGCCGCGCGGTAAACATCAGCGGCAACGGCAACGGCGCGATGAGCGCCTTCATCGACGCCCTGCAAAGCCACACCGGCCTCACCATCAGCGTCGCCAACTACGCCGAACACGCGATGAGCAAATCCACCGACGCGCAGGCAGTTGCCTACGTGCAACTGATGATTGGCGACCACCTGCACACCGGCATCGCCTACAGCCAGGACACCGTCAGCGCCATGCTGCGCGCGACCCTGGTGGCCATCGGCCAGGCGGGCGAAGAAAAAGCGGCGTAAACCGGCGATATATATACAGCCATCACTCCTGTAAGCGCAGTTCCGCGGCGCGGGCGTGCGCGGTCAGGCCTTCGCCGTGGGCGAGCAGGCTTGCGGTTTTGCCCAGCGTTTGCGCGCCTGTCGCGGAGACTTGTATCAGGCTGCTGCGTTTCTGGAAGTCGTAGGTGCCAAGCGGTGAGGAGAAGCGGGCGCTGCGGCTGGTCGGCAGGACGTGGTTCGGTCCGGCGCAGTAGTCGCCGAGGCTTTCGCTGGTGTAAGCACCGAGGAAGATGGCGCCCGCGTGGCGGATTTTTTTCGCCCACGCTTCGGGCTGGGCGACGGATAGTTCGAGGTGTTCGGGGGCTATTTGGTTGGCGATGGCGCAGGCGTCATCGAGGTCTTGCGCGAGGATCATTGCGCCGCGGTTGTTGAGCGAGGCTTCAATGATGGCGCGGCGCGGCATGGTTTTTATCAGGCGGTTCATCGCGGCTTCGACGGCATCGAGGTAGGTTTGCGAGGTGGCGATGAGGATGGCCTGGGCGATTTCGTCGTGTTCGGCCTGGCTGAACAGGTCCATCGCCACCCATTCGGCGGGCGTGCTGCCGTCGGCGATGATCAGGATTTCCGAGGGGCCGGCGACCATGTCGATGCCGACCACGCCAAATACGCGCCGTTTGGCGGCGGCGACGTAGGCGTTGCCCGGGCCGGTGATTTTATCGACCTGCGGGATGCTTTCGGTGCCGTAGGCCAGCGCGGCAACGGCCTGCGCGCCTCCGATGGTGAAGACTTGGGTCACGCCTGCCACATATGCCGCCGCCAGCACGATGTCGTTGCGCTCGCCCTGCGGCGTCGGCACGACCATGATGATTTCCGGCACGCCGGCGACGTGCGCGGGCATGGCGTTCATGATGACGGTGCTCGGATATGCCGCCTTGCCGCCGGGAACGTAGATGCCGACGCGGTCCAGCGGGGTGATTTGCTGGCCGAGCAGGGTGCCGTCTGCGTCGGTGTAGTGCCAGGATTCCAGTTTTTGCCGGCGGTGATAGTTTTCGATGCGCGCGGCGGCGGTCTGCAAGGCGTCGCGGGTTGCGGCGGGCAGGCGGGCAAAGGCTGTCTGCAAGTCGTGCGGCGCCAGCGTCAGGTCGGCGATGCTGCGTGCTGCCGTGCCGTCGAAGCGGTTGGTGTATTCGATCAGGGCGGCATCGCCACGGCGCTGCACGTCGGCACAGATTTCGGCGACAACGCGCTCGGTTTCGGGGTTTTGTGCGGTTTCAAAGGCAAGCAGCGCTTTGAGTTCGGCGGGGAAGGTCGGGGCGCGGGAGGACAGTTTTTTCATGGCGGGTCTCGTGACGGGTGGGCGCCGCATTATAACGGCTGCTGACGGGAATCGTTGAATTTCGCAAAATTTTTAGTGTTGTACACTAAAACCGTAGCGAGTCGCACAAAAAAACCTATCAATCTTCGAAAATCCCGCTACACTTCGCCCTCCCACGATTCGAAAAACAGGAGATTTCATCCATGAACCCCGTCGTCCTTGCCGTCAGCCTGATGCTCATTCTCTCGCTGGCGCGCGTCCACGTTGTTTTCAGCCTGATTATCAGCGCCTTCATCGGCGGCATGGTGGCCGACATTCCGGCAGACACCATCCTCGCCGCCTTCCCGGATGCGGGCGTGAGCGCCCCCGATGCCATTCTGAAACTCAAGTATTTGGTCAAGGTGTTTGAAGCGGGTATCGCCGATGGCACCACCACCGCGCTTTCTTATGCGGTGCTGGGCGCGTTCGCGGTTGCCATTTCTTATTCCGGCCTGTCGCAGGCGATGGCGAACCTCATCATCGCCCGCGCCCAGAGCGGCAAGGGGACTGGCATCAAATGGCTGATTATTCTGGCGCTGCTCGCGATGAGCATCATGAGCCAGAACCTCGTACCGATACACATCGCCTTCATTCCGCTGATTGTGCCGCCGCTGTTGCTGGTGATGAACCGCCTCAAGCTGGACCGGCGCATGCTGACCTGCGTCATCACTTTCGGCCTGGTCTGCACTTATATGTTCGTTCCCTACGGTTTCGGCGATATTTATCTCAACAAAATCCTGATGGCCAATATCGACAAGTTCGGCAAGCCGGTCGGCATGGATATCAGCGGCGTCAGCATCTATCAGGCGATGGCCATTCCGGCTCTCGGCATGGTCGCAGGCCTTGCCATCGCCGTTTTTTACAGCTACCGCAAACCGCGCCACTACGAGGATCTGCCGGTTGAAGGCGCGGCAGAAAAAATTGTGGTCAAGCCGCTGAATATCGTCATCGGGCTTACCGCCGTCATCGCGGCTTTCCTCACGCAAAAGTACAGCGGCTCGCTCATTCTTGCCGGGCTTATCGGCTTTGCCATTTTTATGGTGACGCGCGTCATCCGCTGGCAGCAGGCCGATACTATTTTTAACAACGGCATCCGCCTGATGAGCATGATCGCCTTCATCATCATCACCTCCAACGGCTTCGCCGCCATCATGAACGCCAGCGGCGGCATTGAGCCGCTGGTACAAGAGAGCGTCGCCTTCTTCGGCGACAACCGCTCGCTGGTCGTGCTGACCATGCTGGTCATCGGTCTCCTGGTGACGATGGGCATCGGCAGCTCCTTCTCAACGCTCCCCATCATCGCCGCCATTTATGTTCCCATCTGCGCGCACATGGGCTTTTCGCCGCTCGCCACCGTTGCCGTCATCGGTACGGCGGGGGTTCTGGGCGACGCGGGCGCTCCCGCCTCGGATACCATCCTCGGCTCAACCATGGGCTTTAATGCCGACGGTCAGCACAATCACATCAAGGATTCGGTCATCCCGACCTTCATCCACTACAACATCCCGCTGTTGATTGCGGGCTGGATTGCGGCGCTGGTGCTGTAATTTTTGTCGTGATGGAAATGAAAACGCCGCATCCAGCGGCGTTTTTTTATGCAGCTTCAGCCACCACGGCCGACAAAGAGCGAGAGGATGCCCGCGGCAATCAGCGGGCCGACCGGGATGCCTTTGAGGAAGGCGACGCCGATGACGGTGCCGATGATGAGGCCGGGAACGACGGCGGGCTGGTTCATCATCAGCGGCACGCCGCGTCCGGCAAGCCAGGCGACGAAGATGCCGACGGCTATAGCGGTGAGGTTTTTCCAGTCGGCGAAGTCGCCCGCGCCCAGGCTGATTTTGCCGCTGGCGAGCGGCGCGAGGACGCCGATGGTGAGCAGGATGATGCCGACGGTCAGGCCGTTTTTTTCTACCCACGGCAGGTAGCGGGCGAGGAAGGTTTGTTGCATGAGGAGTAGCACCGCCGAGGCGATGGTGACGGGGGTGTTGTGGCTGATGACGCCAAGGGCGGTGAAGACGAGGAGGATGAGGGCGGCGGGGTCGATGTTGTGCAGCATGGTTATTCCGTGGGCGCGGCTTGCCAGCGCAGGACGAGGGCGTCTTCGCGGCTGCCGTCGGGGTTGGGATAGTAGGCGCGGCGGCGGCCGCTTACGCGGTAGCCGAGGTCGGCATAGAGTACTTGTGCGGCGTAGTTGCTGGCGCGCACTTCGAGGAAGGCGACCGCCGGACGTAATGCGGCGAGCGCCGCGTGATGCAGGGCGCGGGCGATGCCTTGGCGGCGGGCGGCGGGGTGGACGGCAAGCGAGAGCAGGCTCATTTCGTCCAGCACTTGTGTGCAGGCGATGAAGCCAAGCGGTGTGCCGTGGGCGTTTTCTGCCAGCCAGAGCGGGTCATGCGCGCCGGGGCGGCAGACGTCGCAGGCGGCGGCGAGCGCTTGCAGCGCGGGCAGGTCGGCGGGGTTTGCGGGGCGGATGGTGTACGAGGCGCGTCCGGGCTCACAGGTCATGGTGTTCGCTGTGGAAGACGAAGTGCTCGCGGATGTGCGAGTGGACGAAGTAGAAGCTGTGGTCGTAGCGTTTGTGCCAGTTAATCCAGATTTCGCCGCTGGCGATGCGGTCGGCGACGGTCGTTTCAAAGGCGGCGAGGTGGATTTTGTTGCCGAGGTGGTCGTCGTCCGTGCCTTGGTCTATCCATAGCGGCAGCGGCGGCGCGTCCGGGTGCGCGGCGTACCAGGCGTTCGGGTCGAAATGTTCGGGCAGTTGGACGTGCGCGAGGTGTTCGGCGTGCCACGGCGTGCCGATAAATCCCAGCCACGGCGCGAGCGCCGAGGCGCTGTGGTAGCTCGTGGGATGGCTGCGCGCGTGGTAGATGGCGAGTGTGCCGCCAAAGCCGTAACCCATGATGCCGCGGCCGGGCGCGAGGGCGAAGTGCGCGGCGAGGGTGGCGGGCAGTTCGTCTTGCAGGTAGGCGGCGATGGCCTGGTGTTCGCGCGTGTATTGGTCGGTGCGGGCGATGTCGTCGCCCTGATAGACGTTGAACAGGTCGGGGATGACGAGGATAGTGTCGTATCGGTTGGCGTAGCGCTGGTAGTCGCTTTGGCTGGCGACGAGGCGGGCGTTGGTTTGTAGCCCCGGCAGGTAGTAGAGCGCGGCGCAGGGGCGTTCTTTGAGGAGCGAGGCGACCGGCAGGTAGATGGCGACTTCCAGCGGGCGGTGCAGGCTGTCGGCGTAGTGGCGGTAGAGGCGTTGTTCGCCTTTGAAGCTGGTGTGCGATGCGAGCAGTTCGAGCGGGTTCATGGTTTGCGGTTCTGGGTAGGGGGGAGGCGGTAAAGGAAAGGGCGGTTATGCTTGGCTAACCGCCCCTGCGGGAGATAGGCGGCAATCAGCCGATTTTCATCCCCGGTTTGACGCCGTCGCCGGGTTGCAGCAGGTGCAGTTGGCCATCGCCGCTGGCGGAGAGGATCATGCCGGTGGAGGTGCCAAAGCGCATTTTGCGCGGCGCGAGGTTCGCCACGTACACGACCATTTTGCCGACGAGGTCTTCCGGCTGGTAGTAGGCCTTGATGCCGGAGAAGACGTCGCGCGCGCCCAGTTCGCCGACGTCGAGCTTGAAGCGCAGCAATTTGTCCGAGCCGTCGATGTGGCTGCATTCGAGGACGCGGGCGATGCGCAGGTCGGGTTTGGCGAAGTCGTCGATGGTGATCCAGTCGCAGGTTTCAGCGGCGGCTTTGTTTTTGCCAACCGCCGCTTCTTCTTTGAGGTCTTCTTTGCTGTCGGCGATGATGGCGTCGGTTTGTGCGGCTTCCACCCGCTGCATCATCGCGCTGAACGGCTGGATGGTGGTGCCGAGCAGCGGTGTTTGTGCGTCCGCCCAGGTGAGCGGGGTGATGTTGAGCAGCGCTTCGGCGTCTTCGGCCACTTGCGGCAGCACGGGTTTCAGGTAGGTGATGAGTTGGCGGAAGGCGTTGATGCCGACGGTGGCGATGCCTTGTACGGCGGCGCGGCTGGCGTCGTCCTTGATTTTCACCCAGGGTTTTTCGGCGTCGATGTATTCGTTGGCAGCGTCTGCCAGTTTCATGATGTCGCGGATGGCGCTGCTGTATTCGCGCTGTTCGTAGGCGCTGGCGAGGTCGTCGGCTTTGGCGGCGAATTGGTTAAAGAGCGCGTCGTCGGGCAGGGCGGCGGCCAGCGCGCCGTCAAAGTGTTTGCTGATAAAGGGCGCGCAGCGGCTGGCAAGGTTCACCAGTTTGCCGACCAGATCGCTGTTTACTTTTTGCCGGAAGTCGTCGAGGTTGAGGTCAAGGTCTTCAACGCGCGCGCTGAGTTTGCTCGCGAAGTAGTAGCGCAGGTATTCGGGGCGCAGGTGTTTGAGGTAGGTCTCGGCTTTGATGAAGGTGCCGCGCGATTTGCTCATTTTTTCGCCGTTCACCGTGAGGAAGCCGTGGCAGTTCACCCCGCTCGGCTGGCGGTAGCCCGCGCCTTTGAGCATCGCCGGCCAGAAGAGCATGTGGAAGTAGGCGATGTCTTTGCCGATGAAATGGTAAAGCTCGGTGTCGTGGCCTTCGCGCCAGAAGGCGTCGAAGTCGAGGTTTTCGCGGTCGCAGAGGGCGCGGAAGGCGCCCATGTAGCCGATGGGCGCATCCAGCCAGACGTAGAAGTATTTGCCGGGCGCGTCCGGGATTTCAAAGCCCCAGTAGGGCGCGTCGCGCGAGATGTCCCACGGTTGCAGGCCTTCAACGAACCATTCGCCCAGTTTGTTGCGCATGGATTCTTGCAACTGCGCGCTTTGCAGCCAGTCACGCAGGAAGGCGTCAAACGCGGGCAGGTCGAAGAAGTAATGCTCGCTGTCGCGCTCCACCGGCGTCGCGCCGGATAGTGCCGAATAGGGGTTGATGAGGTCGGTCGGCGCGTAGGTGGTGCCGCAGACTTCGCAGTTGTCGCCGTACTGGTCCTTGCTGTGGCATTTCGGGCATTCGCCCTTGACGAAGCGGTCCGGCAGGAACAGCTGCTTTTCCGGGTCGAAAAGCTGCGAAATGGTGCGGCGCAGGATGTGACCGCCGTTGTCCAGCGCGCGGTAGATGGCGGCGGTCAGTGCGCGGTTTTCGGCGCTGTGCGTGCTGTGGTACTGGTGATGGTCAATGAGAAAGCCGCGGAAATCGCGCAAATGCTCGCTGTGGCTCTTGTCGATGAGCTGCTGCGGCGTGATGCCTTCCTTTTCCGAGCGCAACATGATGGGCGTGCCGTGCGCGTCATCGGCGCAGACATAGTGGCACTCATGCCCGCGCAGGCGCTGGAAGCGTACCCAGATATCGGTCTGGATATATTCCACCATGTGGCCGAGGTGAATCGCGCCATTGGCATAAGGCAGGGCGCTGGTGACAAGAATGCGGCGTTTTTTCGCGTGCGGCATGGCAAAGCTCTCATGTGAATAAAGAAAGCGCGCATTCTAACAAATGCGCCCGCTATAATCGCCGCTCCCTTGAAGATGGAGAACCCCATGAACGGCTCACTTTTCTGGCTGCTCCTGCGCTACGCCGAACTCGTCAATCCGAACGCCATCGTCAAAAGCGCGCCGCCGGTGTCGTCCTCTTATTACTACGAATGCCTGCGCAAAAGCGGCGACGCCAGCGGTGCCGAAGAAAGTTGCGCCTTTCTCGCCCTCGGCCAGCTTGACGGCGACATCGAACAAATCCACTACCGCCACGGCAGCGATGCCGCCTGGCAGGAGAGTTTGCAGGCCTTTAAAAACTACCGCGCCGCGCGTTGCCGTCTCGAAGAAAAAGAAGAATTGCGCTGCCGCATCCGCCTCTCGCAGGAGTACCTAAACGAATTGCAATACTTGCCGTAAGGTTGGCATAGACAAAACAACGCATTAGCAAAAACGGGTTTGACGCTGTGAAAAATGCTTGGGTATAGTGCGCGCCTCATTTAACCAAGAAACCACAACACGGACCCGTAACCCCATGAAAAAAGAAACCTTCTTCGGGCTGGCGATGCTCAGTCTGGCTGGATGCAGCACCACCTCGCAGCAAACCGCCGCGCTGGACGTACAGCCGCTCGAACTGGAAAGCCTCAAGCCTGAAAAAATCCAGCCCGCCAAGCGCGTCTTCGCCGGCAACCCGACGCGCAACCGCCTCATCGCCGACGGCAAAAAACTCATCGGCACGCGCTACCGCTACGGCGGCACCAGCGAAAAAAGCGGCTTTGACTGCTCCGGCCTCGTCCAGCACGTCTTCGCCCAGCAAGGCTACCGCCTGCCGCGCAGCAGCAAAGAACAATTCAGCAAACTGCTGCCGGTGAAAGAACCGCGGCCGGGCGACCTCATCTTCTTCCGCCAGGGCAAAGGCAACGTCAGCCACGTCGGCATCTACCTTGGCAACCAGAAAATGCTGCACTCGCCGTCGCCGGGCAAAAAAGTGGAAATCACCCGCATCGACCAGGATTACTGGAAAAAACGCTACGCGGGCGCACGCGCCGTGGTGCAAGAGCGCGTCACCGTATCGCGCTAAGCGCTGTATAAAGAAAAAACCGCCGGAAGGCGGTTTTTTTGTGACGGATGAAAGCGCTACTCCGTCTTCCCTGCCGCCCAATCGGCGAGCGGCAGCGGCGGCTCATTGTTCCAGAGACGCGGCCAGAGGCGGACGAGCAGCGGGCGAAAATCCGGCACGCCATCATCGTAATGATACGGCGCCACGCGCTGCCACCTGCCGCCCGCGTCGCGTTCGGCCATGACGAAGCGGAAAGTGAGCGCGCCATCCATGCCCATGCGCAAATCGCTGATGACCAGCTTGCCGTCGGTCTCATCGGCGCGCAGCCAGCCGTCGGTGAACCATTGCAGACGCTGATAAAGCGGGTCGCCGGCAAGCGGTGCCGTCAGCGCCTTGCCTTGTGGCAGGCGGATATGTTCCGGCGGCATTCGGTCAAAATAGCCGCTCACCGCCTCGATGTAGTCACCGCGGTCGGTCTCGGCGAGGACGCGATAGACGAGATTGTTCAGCGGCAGCGGCGTTGCCATGACGCGCGTTACCGGCACGCCTTCCGCCACAAGCGTCGCCCGCACCCGTTCGGCGTGATAATGACTGCCGAAAACGCCAAAAGCGAGATAAAAACAGCCCCAGAGAAAAGTCGCGCTGAGGCCACGCCAAGCATTGCGGCTGATGCCGTGCCAGGCAGCATGCGCGAGCGCGAGCAACATCGGCACGGTATAAAGCGGGTCGATGATGAACACGCCCGACCACTGCTGCGGCGTCGGCGTGAACGGCCACAACAGCTGCGTGCCATAAACCGTAAACGCATCCAGCAACGGGTGGGTGATGAGGCTGGCAGCGCTGGTAAAAAACAGCCGCCGCGCGCTGTATGGCGCGTCCGGGTAGCGCTTCTTCACCGCCCAGGCGATGAAGGCGGCGAGTGCGGTCAGCACGAATACGCTGTGGCTGAAACCGCGGTGATAGGTCATGGAAGAAACCGGGTCGGCGTAACGGATGAAAACGTCCAGATCGGGCAGTGTACCGAGCAGCGCGCCATAAACCAGCGCCTTGCGCCCCTGCTGCCGCCCCATGCCGATGCCCTGCACCGTCGCGCCCAGCACCGCTTGTGTGAGAGAGTCCATAGAAATCCTGGTGAAAAAAAGGGCGGCTATGATAACCGCGCGCCACAGTGCACGATATGACGGAAAATTCGCCCGCCGCGACCCGGGGATGCCGCTATAATCGCCGCTTTCATACCTTGAAACACAAAGGAAAAATCATGAAGCGACAAACCCTGCTGGCTGCATTCACCGGCGTGCTGTTACTGGCACAAAACGCCTTGGCGATAGAAACACCCAAAGGCTGGAAAGCGGAAAAACACGAAGCCGGCGTCACTTACAGCCCCGAGAACGCCGCAGGGCGTGAAATATCCGTATCCATCAGCCTGCCATTGCCCGATGAAGGCAAAACCGCGGCGCAGTTGCTGGAAGATGTCGTCAAAGGTATGACCGCAGAAGGCGATCTGAAAATCGTCAAAGGCGGCAAAATCGAGAAAAAAGACAAACGGGCGGAAGTCGTGATGGATGTTGAAGTCATGGGCGAACCACCGGTGCGCGTCAAACAAGTCATCTATCCCATCCCAAAAAAGAGCGTGCGAGTCATCGTCATGTCCATGAACGGCGATGCCGATACCTTGCAGCGCTACCAAAAAACCCTCGATGACATCATCGAAGCGCAATACGCCGAAGACATGGCGCGCAAGAAATAAAATGCCATTTGCCGAAAGCACCGCCCCATCATGAACCCGTCAACCACCATCCGCCTGCGCCCGCTGGAGCGCGAAGACCTGACTTTCGTGCATCAGCTGGATAACAACGCCAACGTCATGCGCTACTGGTTCGAAGAACCCTACGAAACCTTCGCCGAGCTGACCCACCTCTACGATGAACACATCCACGACCAGCGCGAGCGCCGCTTCGTCATCGAATGCGACGACGGCAAGGCCGGGCTGGTGGAACTGGTGGAAATCGACCACGTCCACCGCCGCGCCGAATTTCAGATTATCGTCGCCCCCGACCATCAGGGGCGCGGCATCGCCACCCGCGCCACCGAACTGGCGATGGAATACGGCTTCAGCGTACTGAATCTGTACAAAATTTACCTTATCGTCGATGTGGAAAACGCGAGCGCCCGCCATGTGTACGAAAAACTCGGCTTCCAGCCGGAAGGCGTGCTGCGGCATGAATTTTTCATCAACGGACAGTACCGCGACGTCACCCGCATGTGCCTGTTCCAGCACGACTACCTGCAACGCGGGCGCTGAAGTTGATAGAGAAAACGCCGCTTGATGCGGCGTTTTTTGTTGTTTTATTCAGCGGCGGGTGGCGGCGGGGTGCGGTGGATGCGCAGGGCGTTGGCGATGACCAGCAGCGAGCTCGTGCTCATGCCGAGGGCGGCAATCCACGGGGTGAGGTGGCCGCTGATGGCGAGCGGCAGAATGGTGAGGTTGTACACGGTCGCCCAGGCGAGGTTTTGTCGGGTAATGCGGCGGCTGCGCGCGGCGAGTTCCAGCAGGTAGGGCAGCGCTTCCGGGCCGTTTTTGAGGAGGACGATGTCGGCGTGGGTTTGCGAGAGCGGGTTGGCGCGGCCCACGGCGACGGAGACGCTGGCGCGGGCAAGGACGGGGGCGTCGTTGATGCCGTCGCCAATCATCAGGGTGTGTTCGGGATCGTTCGCTTCGAGCAGCGCCAGTTTGGCGGCAGGGTCGAGGCCGCCGTGCCGGTCGGTGATGCCGTAGCGCGCGGCAAGGCGGGCGACGTTTTCCGCGCGGTCACCGCTGGCGATGGCGAGGTGGTAGTGCGCTTGCAGACGGGCGAGGGTGGCGGCGAGGTTGTCGCGTTCGGGATCGCCCAGTTGGTAATGGGCGCGCAGTTCGCGGTTTTCGGCGAGGTAAACGTGGGTGGTGTTGGCGTCGGTTAGTGCGCTCCCTCCCCCTGTGGGGGAGGGGCGGGGAGGGGTTAGTTTCGGGTCGCACGGTACGGCTTTATTATCCGTGGTCGCCATGCGGGATTTTTCTACACCCCCTCCCCAGCCCTCCCCCGCTTCGCAGGGGAGGGGGTTATTCTCTTCGTAGGTCGGGTATTTATGCCCGACGTTGTTTTTGTCGGCCATGAGTGACCAATCTGCATCAGTAGTGGTGTCAGCATCGGCGGTATGCGGATAAACCCCTCCCCGACCCTCCCCCACAGGGGGAGGGGGCTGTTCGGTGGGCGGGATTTCCACGCCGTTTTCTTGCATGTACGCCGCGCTGCCGATGTGCCAGCGGCTGCCGTCGTAGTTGCCGCTGATGCCTTTGCCGCTGTGTTGTTCGATGTTGTCCATCGCCACGGTCGCCACGGGTTGTTGGCTGTAGTACCAGGCGATGGGGTGGGTGCTGTGGGTTTCCAGGGTTTTGGCGATGGCGAGCAGGCGCTGCGGCTCGCCGTAGTAGTCGCTGCGGCGCAGTTGGTATTTGCCCTGGGTGAGGGTGCCGGTTTTGTCAAAGAGGATGCGGCGGATGTGGGTGAGGCGGTCGAGGGTGTTGCTGTTTTTGATGAGGATGTGGTGTTTGTGCGCGTGGTTGAGCGCGGCGGTGAGTACGGTCGGGGTGGCGAGCGACAGCGCGCAGGGGCAGGTGGCGACGAGGATGGCAAGGGCGATGTCGAAGGCGCGCGCGGGCTCTATCCATTGCCAGAGGAGGTAGCCGGCGGCAGCGAGGATAAGTACGGCGAGGACGGTTTGTTGGGCGAGGGCCTGGTTGCGGTCGATTTGTGGCGAGCGGTGTTGTTCGGCGCGCGCGCTGATGCGGCGGATGGCGGCGAGGGTGGTTTGTTGGCCGGTCTGGGTGACGCGGATGTCGAGCGGGCTTTGCAGGTTGGTGCTGCCTGCGTGTACGCGGTCGCCGCTGGTTTTGTATTGTGGGGTGCTTTCGCCGGTGAGCATATTTTCGTCGATGCGGCTGGCGCCGCCGGTGATTTCGCCATCGACGGGGATGGTGTGGGTCGGCAGGACGCGGATGTGGTCGTCCGGCTGGATGGTGGGCAGCGGTACGAGCTGCGCTTCGCCACGGTCGTTGTATTTGTAGACGGCGTCGGGCAGGAGGCGGGCGAAGTGTTGTTGGTTGTGGCGGGCGCGGCGGCGGGTGTGCGCTTCAAGGTAGCGGCTGATGCTGATGAAGAAGATGAACATGGTGACGCCGTCGTAGTAGATTTCGCCGCGGCCAATGAGGGTGTGGTAGAGGCTGGCGAGCCAGGCGCCGGCGCAGGCGAGTGCGATGGGCAGGTCCATGTTTGGCTGGCGGTGGCGCAGGCCGAGCCAGGCGTTTTTGAGGTAGGGGTAACCGGCGTAGAGCATGACCGGCGCGGAGCAGAGGAGGCTGATCCAGCGCAGCAGTTGTTCGTATTCGTGGTCGATGCCGTGCCAGGCGCCGGTGTAGAGGCCTGTCGCGAACATCATCACTTGCATCATGCCGAGGCCGGCGACGATGAGGCGCAGGAGATCGTGGTTGCGTTCGCGCCGCTGTTTGTTGTCTTCTTCGTCCGGGGTGTGCAGGTTCGGGGTGTAGCCGAGGCTGGCGATGGTGGCGAGGATGGCGGAGAGCGGGGTGTCGCGCCAGCGGATTTCGGCGCGGCCGGTGCCGAGGTTGATGCGGGTGTGGTTGATGCCGTGCGCGTCTTGCAGGGCGTGGCTGATGAGCCAGGTGCAGGCGGCGCAGTGCAGGCCGTCAATGTAGAGGTGGATTTCCTGGTCGTCGCCGTCTTTATAGGTGTATTGCGCGGCGATTTCGGGGAGGTCGTAGGCTTGCCAGTGCGCGGGGTCGTAGGGGTGTTCGGGGCGCGGCGCCGGGCGGTCGCGCACTTGGTAGTATTGTTCAAGGTGATGGGCGCTGATGATGTGCGCGACGGCCTCGCAGGCGTGGCAGCAGTAGGCGTGGCCGTGGTCGTCGGTGATGTGGATGCCTGCCGGAACGGGTTGTTGGCAGTGGTAGCAGTTCATGGGTTGGCGAGGGGGATGACGGCAGGCGGTGGCGGTTCGCCGGGTTTGGGGTGCGGGTATTTTCCTTTGATTTTCCAGCTGTTGTCAGCCGGGGCGAGGCTCAGGTACCAGGTCGCCTCGGTGAGGGTTTGTTGTACGGCGGCGGGCAGCGGGTAGTGGTTCGGGGCGTCTGCTTGCAGGGTGTGGCGCTGGTCCAGCGCCGCTTTGCTGGCGTGTTGCAGGGTGAGGGTGAGCGCTTCGATGCTGGGCGGTTCGCGTTGCAGGGTGATGGCGCCGTCTGTCAGCGTCGCTGTGATGTCGGTGCGGCCTTCTTGTCGCATCTGCGGCGAGAGGCCGGTTTTGCTGTAGTCATCCAGTATCGGCGCTTCTTTGCTGCTGATGGCAAGGTAGATGGTGTACATGCTGCCGCAGACGGTGGCAAGCGGGATGAGGATGATGAGGAGCAGGATGTGGTTTTTGTACCAGGGAATGGGGCGTTCGTTCATTTGTTGGGGGCGAGGAATTTGCTGTTTTGGTGATGGGCATCCGCGGGGTTGTCCTGCGGGGTGACGATGAAGTCGATGTTGATGCTGCTGTCGCTGCCCAGCGATTTGCGCGGGATATTGACGCGCAGCACGGTCTCGTACACCGCGCCGGGCTCGACGCTGAAGTGTTTTTTGCCGTCAATTTCCGCGCCATCGGCTCCGGCGACGCCGAGGGTGAACTGGCGCGGGTTTTCGGTTTTGTTCAGCACTTTGATGGTGTAGATGTTTTGGATGCGGCTGCCGCTGATTTTGCGCGCCAGCACGTTGCGATCGCGCAGGATATTGACGTCCAGATCGCCCTTGCCGGCGATGGAAATGACGAACAGGCCAAACGCCGCCAGCAGCACCGCGCCGTAAGCGAAGGTTTTCGGGCGCAGCAGTTTGGTATTCTTGCCGGCGAGGCGGTTGGTCGAAGTGTAGCGGATGAGGCCGCGCGGCGCCTTGATTTGGTCCATCATGTTGTCGCAGGCATCAATACAGGCGGCGCAGGCGATGCATTCCAGTTGCAGGCCGTCGCGGATATCAATGCCGGTCGGGCAGACCTGCACGCACATGGTGCAATCAACGCAGAAACCGAGCGCATCCGGGTTTTCGCGATCCTGCTTCTTTAAGCGGCGGCGCGGTTCGCCGCGTTGCGGGTCATAGGCGATGATGAGCGTGTCTTGGTCAAACATCGCCCCCTGAAAGCGGGCGTAGGGGCAGACATATTTGCAGAACTGCTCACGCACGATGCCCGCTTGCAGATAACAAAAACTGCCGTAAAACGCGACCCAGAAATACGTTTCCACGTCCGCATGCAGGGTGAAAAATTCAGGAATCAACTGGCGTATCGGCACGAAATAGCCGACAAAACCAATCCCGGCGCTCATCGCCACCAGCACCCACAGCGTATATTTCAGCACGCGCTTGCGCCCTTTCTCGCCGCGCCACGGTTTGCGCGCCAGTTTCAACTGCTCGGAGCGGTTGCCCTCGATTTTCTGCTCAATCCAGAGAAAAACCTCGGTATAAACCGTGTGCGGACAGGCATAACCACACCAGACACGGCCAAGCAGGGCGGTGGCAAAAAAGAGCAACAGCGCGAGCCCCAGCAGGATAAACGTCAGCAGAATAAAATCCTGCGGCCAGATATTCAGGCCAAAAATATAGAAACGGCGGTGCGGCAAGTCGAAAAAAATCGCCTGGCGACCGTTCCACTGAAAGAACGGCAGTACATGGAAAATACCGAGCAGCACCAAGAGCGCTGTCTTGCGCAGACTGGCGAAGCGCCCCTTCACCGGGCGCGGCCGGATTTTGACGTGCTTCTCGTAGAGCGTTTCAGGTTGCGATGGAGAGATGGATGCCATGATGATTCCTTGCGGTCGGGCGCGGGGCGCTGCCGGATTTTTTTGTTTGTAATGAAAGGAGCGGTCACAGAGGCGACCGAACGGCGCGCATTATAGCCGCTTTTCCCGCCTGAAAAAGCGTAGCCGCCTTGAAAGCAAAACGATTTTTTCCAAAAAAACCGATTGGAATAATTGCAGGCAACGGGGCAGGGACAAAGAAGGGCAGGTTGGAATTTGATTAACGTCAGTTAATGACTTTTTAGGACACCTGTCATGAAAGGGCACAAAGTGCGACAACAGCGCGATTTTCGTATTTTTACAACAAAAACAGGATGCAAAAGACAAAAACACAACCAAACGCGAAAAAGTGACGAAAGCGGCGCTACAAGCGGCTTGGCGGCATCTTGTCGCAGCTACCGGAACGCTACCTTTTATTTTTATAAACAATTTTTACGTTGGCATCTGTAAAGCTACAGAGGTGACGTGAAGGTAAGCTTAGGATTAGCGCTCATTCTTTGGTCGAGAATGTTACCGTCACGACCTTGTGCAGGAGGCATTGCGAGGAAGGGGCATGATGCCTGAATGTGTGAGTTATTCCCCCCTGTTTCGGCAGGGGGATTTTTTTTGCCTGGAATCACGCGACATGGATTGGTATCTGGCGCATTTTCATAAACTCGCTAGGGGCTGTTTGCATTTCACTTGGAATGCTGTCGCTACGCGGTTTTACATTCCTCTCCTCCCCGGATTCCCTTGAAAAAGTATTCGCCTTTTTCAAGGGAATCCCGTTCCTCCCCGCTTCGCAGGGACGGAAAATTCAAATTGCAAATATGCTCTAGTCAACAGTATTTCCTTGTTTCGTCAATCGGGGGAAATACGGTTGTCTGGGTGTGGCGTGCACGGGTGAGGTGCTATTTCTAGAGCGGGTAGTGGAAATGCAGGGTTTGTTTGAGGTCGGGGTGCAAGCTTTGTGCGACCGGGCAGGCGTGTGCGGTGGCCTCAATTATGCGGCGGGTTTTGTCGTCGTAGGTGTCCTGAAAGTGGATGTTCAGGACGATTTCGCCGATGCGGCGCGGTTCGGTTTTCATGTGTTTTTCGGCGGTGATGCGCGGTTCACGGTAGGCGATGCCGAGGTTTTCTGCTTTTTTCGCCATCATGGTGAGGATGCAGGCGGCGAGTGCGGTCGCGACGAGATCGGTCGGCGAGAAACTTTCGCCTTTGCCGCCGTTATCCAGCGGGGCGTCGGTGTTCAGGGTAGCGCCGCTTGCCGGGTGTTCGGCGTGGCAGTGTAGTTCGCCTTGGTAGGTAATGGTCATTTGGGTCATGGTTGTCTCCGGTTGGGGAAGGGGGTTAGCGGCAGTTTTGCGGCAGGAGGCGCGGCGGGATGATTGTCTGGCATTGCCATTGTTTGTTGGTGCGGTCGTAGTGCAGGGTCAGGGTGGCGCCGTTGTAACGCTCGGTGTTTTGCAGGGTGATGCGGATGTCGCCGCTGTTTTCGACGCGGATGTTTTTGTCCGGGCTGGGGTAGTTTTTTGTGTTGATTTTTTTGCCTTTGTCGAGGGCGTCGGCAAGGTCTTGTTGTAACGGGCGCGCGGGGGCGAGGTTCTGCGCGATGCGGGCACGGATGGTGTAGTCCTGGTAGGCCGGCAGGGCAATGGCGGAGAGGATGCCGATGCTCGCGATGGTCGCGGTGCCGTTGGCAAGGTTCAAGAGGTCGTCAATGCCGTTTTGTAGGTCCAGGGTCAGGGTCGGGTTTTTGCCGTCGCCGCGCAGGCGCAGGGCAACGGCGCCGCTCGCCGGCAGTTGGCTGGCGTCAGGCAGTGCCATGATGTCGAGCGGGCTTTGCGCGAGGTCGGCGTAGGCTTGCAGGCGCTTCAGACCGTTGTAGTAGCTGTCGCGGCCGAGGTGGCGCTGGTTTTGGATGTAGGCGTAGGCGCTGTCGGCAAGGTCGATGTGTTCGGCGGCAAGCCAGCGGGCGACGGTCGGCGCATCGGCGGCGAGGTTTTTGCGCGCGAGCAGCGGCTGCGGCAGGTCGCTGATGAGGAGGTAGTCGCCTTCGGCGCGCAGGTAGTAGTGGTTTTGTAGTTGGCGCATCAGGCTGGTGAGGGCGGCGTTCTGCGGGTTTTGTTGTGCGGCCTGGGCGGCGCTTTGTGCGGTGAGGCTGGTGAAGGCGAGGTGTTCGATGCCTTCTTTGAGGGTTTCGCGTTGGCTCAGGATGCCGCGGCCTTGCAGTTTGTTCAGCAGGGCTTCCAGCGCGGGTTTGGCGCTTTGCGGCAGGACGAGGTAGCCGCCGTTGTCGTCGGCGAGGTAGTAAAGGGTGCCGAGGGCGGCGAGGTCGTCGGCGCTGATGCCGAGGGTTTGTTGCAGGACTTGTTTGAGTTTGCCGCCGCTTTGTGCGATGCCTTCGATTTGTGCGTCGTTGGGCAGGGTGAGGGCGGCGAGCGCGCTGATGTCGCCGTGGTAGGGCAGCTCGAGGGTGGCGCCGCGGGCGGTCGGCAGGTTGAGCGGGGCGTCGTCCGCTTGGACGAGGCTGATTTGTAGGTGCGGGCGCTCGTCGCTCACGCTCCAGGCGAGGGCGAGTTGGCGGCTGTGGTCAAGGCCGAGGCGCGTCAGGACGGGCTGCCAGTCGCGGGTTTTTAGCTGGATGAGCGGGTTTTGCGGGTCGAGCCAGAGGTAGAGACCGTCGGCTTTGGGATCGAGGCGGCTTTGTAGTGCGGTGAAGGGCGCGTCGCCGCCGTCTTCGCTGAGGTATTTGAGGCTGTCCGCCGGGTTTTTGACGAGGCCGGTGCTGAGGAGCAGGCGCTGGTTGGCGGCGTCGTAGCGGTAGGCGATGGGGGGCTCGCCGCGCTGTTCGATGCGGTCGGCGCCGACTTGCCACGGCGCGGGGAAGGTTTGCGCCAGGGTTTGTTGGAGTGCCTGGTCATCGGCGAATTGGGCGGTGGCGGCGATGAGCAGGTTGAGTTCGTTTTTGTCTTGCAGCAGGGCGATTTCCAGTGGGGCATCGAGGTGCTGTTGCAGGTTTTGTAGGGGCGCACGCGCTTCTTCGGGCAGCAGGGTGAGCAGGCGCTGGATGAGGGCGCGGCGCACGGCGGCGGTTTGTTCGCGGTAGGCGTCGCTCTGGTAGATGGCGCTTGCGGCGAGTTTGTGGTTTTCGAGGAACCAGGCGTTGGGTAGGCGCAGGTAGGCGGCAGTTTGTGGCGGCAGGTTTTGGTGCAGCCAGCTTTGCGGGGCGGCGTGGGCAGTGCCGAGGGCGAGGGTCAGGGCGGCGGCGAGGTGGCGCAGTTTCATGGGGTGTCCTTTTTTGTTGTGGGAAAAAACGGGCGACCGTTTTGGGGTCGCCCGCTTGGGGTTGGGTGGTTTTAGAACAGTTCCGGCGCGGAGACGATGTTGAGTTTGTCGTCCAGGTCGAAGATGAGCGGCGTGCCGGTCGGCAGGTTCAGCTCCAGGATTTGTTCGTCGGAGATGTTGAGCAGGTATTTGATGAGCGCGCGCAGGCTGTTGCCGTGGGCGGAGATGAGGACGTTTTTGCCTTGGCGCAGCTCCGGCGCGATGTTGCTGTCCCAGTAGGGCAGGACGCGCGCGATGGTGTCTTTCAGGCTTTCGCCGACCGGCATTTCGTCCGCCGGGACTTCGCGGTAGCGGCGGTCGTTCGCCGGGTAGTGTTCGCTGGTTTTGTCGATGGCGGGCGGCGGCACGTCAAAGCTGCGGCGCCAGATGTGGACTTGGTCGTCGCCGTATTTGGCGGCGGTTTCGGCTTTGTTCAGTCCTTGCAGGCCGCCGTAGTGGCGTTCGTTCAGGCGCCAGCTTTTGTATTCGGGTATCCACAGTTGGTCGCAGTGTTCGAGCAAGAGATGCAGGGTTTTGATGGCGCGTTTTTGGTAGGAGGTAAAGGCGACGTCAAAGAGGATGCCTTTTTCTTTCAGCAGTTTGCCGCCGGCGATAGCTTCTTCCACGCCTTGCGCGGTCAGATCGACATCGACCCAGCCGGTGAAGCGGTTGGAGAGGTTCCATTCGCTTTGGCCGTGGCGGGACAGGACGAGTTTCATGGTGTGCTCCTTTGTGGTGAGGGGAAGGTAACGATTCGTTAGTATTGTATTCCATACGCGCGGGCAGCGCTATAAGATGGCGCTTTTCCTGTGGAGGTTCTGGCGATGAAAGGTGATTTTTTGTTTTTGGATATTGATGGCTGTCTGTCGCGCGGCAAGTATGCGCCGTTTGATGTGGCGGCGTTGCAGGCGCTCGCGGCGCTGGCGCAAAACGCGGAAACGGAGGTGGTGCTGTGTACGGGGCGCTCGCTTTCGTATGTGGAGGCGATTGCGCAGTTCGTCCGTTTTGGTCGCTATGCGGTGACTGATCAGGGCGCGCTGCTCTACGATTATTTGGAGGATGAGGTGGTGTTCGCCCCGCAACTCACGCCGCCGGTGCGCGAGCGCATCGCAGCGCTGGCGCAATATTTGGCGGCGCATGGCGATCAGTTCGCGGTGCGCTGGAAGATGAGCCACGGCAAGGAGGCTTGTGTGTCGCTGGTGGCCGAGAAGGGCAAGCGTGCGGAAGATGTGCGCGCGGTAGTGGAGGCGCATTTGCAGACGGACGGCTTTGATCTGCATTGTTCTGGCCGCGCGCTGGACATCATCCCGCACGGTGTCAGCAAGTGGACGGGCGCGCAGTTTTTTCTCGAACACTACGGTAAACAGGCGACGCGCCTTGCCGCCATCGGTGACTCACCCGGCGATTTGCCGATTTTGACGCAGGTGGATTTTGCCGCCTGTCCGGCCAATGCGGCGGATTCTGTAAAAGCGGTGTGTGATTTTGTCAGCGATGCGGATGAGGTCTATGGCGTGACGGATATTTTTCAGCGGTTTTTCGCTTGAGTGACGCATAAAAAAAGGATGCCATCGGGCATCCTTTTTTTTATGCGGTCGTCGTGCTTCACGGTTTGCAGGCGAAGGCGACCGGTTTGCCGTTGTGGTCAAAGGAGAGCACTTCGGCTTTGGCGAGGTTGTTGCCGTCGGTTTTGACGAGGTGCAACATGCCCGCATCCGAGCTGAAGATCATGTTTTTGCCTTCGCTCGCGCCTTCATCCAGCGGCATGCGTACGGATTTTTTGCCTTGGCGCACGACGGCGGTCGGGCTCGGCGTGTCAATGTCGAGGTATTCCACGCGCAGTTTTTTGCCGTTCTGGCATTGGTAGTTGCGCGTTTTGCCTTTGCCGCTTTTGGCAACGGGAGCCGGGGCGGCGTCAGCCTCTGCCATGCTTTCCGCCGGAGCGGGGTTCGCTTTTACCGGCAGGCGGCGCGGTGCGGGCGCGTTATCCGCCGCCATTTCTTCTGCCGGTGCAGGATTAGCTTTCACCGGCAGACGGCGCGGCGCAGGTGCGGTTTCCGGCGCGGCTTTAACGGGTACGGCTGCCGCTACCGGAAGGGTGGCTGCCGTGGCTGCGGACTTTTTTACCGGCATCGGCTCGCCTCCTGCGGGCGTCATCGGGGCAGGTGCCGGAGCGGGCATGGGGCGCGCTTGTACCGGCACGGGGGCGGGGCGCGGGGAAACCGGTACCGGCGCGGCGACAGGGTAAGCGGGCGCTGGAACAGGCATCGGTTGTGAAGCGCCACCGGCGCCGCCATCCAGGTAGATGGTCACGTTGTAGGGGCGGGCTTTTTTGCTGTGCGCGGCGTTTTTGTGGTTCTGCACGATGCGCACTTCGTAGTCGCCGCTGTAGGGCAGGGTGTGTACCGCGCCGAACCGCATGCCCATTTCCGGGTTGAACAGCGCGAATTCCATCGCGAAGTTTTTGCTGTTCGGCACCATGCGGATGGATTGTCCGGCGACGCCGCTGAAGTGGTAAGCGGCAATGCCGAGACCGCGAATCGCGCCGGAGATGTGCGCCTGGCCGTTATTGAAATTGAGCGGGCGAACATTGATGCGGCTGCGCGCAGCGGCGGCATTCGGCGGCATGACCGGTGTTCCGGGCGGTACGACAGTGAGTTGTCCCTGATTGCGAATCGCGGGAACGGTTTGGTTGCCACCCACGCGATAGGTTTCGGTGTAGGTGGTGCGTTGGGCAATGGCCTGCGTTGCCGCGATGGCCAGCAGTAAGGCTAGGGTTTTCTTCATTTGCTAAACACTCCTGTGCGAATTACAAGATTGCGGTAATGTAACATACTTGTTCATCTTTTGTCGGCTAAAAATGACTTTTTTGCCATGTTTTGCGTAATGCTTTTATTTAACAGCGCATTATTTAGCAAATGTGCACGAGCGGTTATGATGCGCGCTTTGCAAAGATTGGGGATTTTATGATGAATGCAGTGGAAAGCGGTGCGGCGGCGGTATCACGTCTGTTGCAGTTGATTGCGCCGGAGCCGGAGCGGCTGGACGAAGATGCCGTGCTGGAGGCGGTGCAGGAAGCCTACGATCACGATTTGCCGCTGATGTGGGCGGTCTATCACCTCGGCAAACACGAAGCGGTGTTTGCGGCGGAGTGGGCGGATGTGTTCACACTGGTTGAGCAGTTGCGCGCGGTGGCGGCGAACTGGCAGGCGGATTTGCTTTTTGGCGTGCAGGAGGCAGAAGACGAGGCGCTGATTTTTGACTGCGAGCCGCAGACGTTACTACGCGCGGCAGCACAAGAGCTGCGCGGTTATGGTCTCGCGTTATGGCGTTGGCAGGGCGACAATCCGGAGCTGTGTCTGGGCTTTATCTGTCGCGAGGAGGACACGGATTTGTTGCAGGCATGTGCGGCGGCGCTGGCTGCGCGGCTGCGGGATGTGGCCGAGGAAGATTGGCCGGATGATGGTTTTGTGGATTCGTAGGGAAGCCGCGGATGGCAAAAAGAAACCGCCGCAACGGGCTTAAAATTCCAGTGTCCAGTCCACCAGTTTGACGACCAGCGGGCGCACGCAAAGCAGGCTGAAAAAGGCGATCGGCCAAGCAATCACATAGGCGCGCAGGGTGCGTGCGAACCAGCCGCTATCAATACCGGTATTGAGCGCAACCAGCACCGCGCTCATGATGAAAGCCATCATCATCGTCGCGTAGAACGTGAAAACCAGGCTGGCGTATTTTTTCGGGATTTTTCGCATGGTGGGCTCGTGGATAACAGAGAGGGCGCGCAGTGTAGCGCCCGCAGCACGTCGGGAAAAGCGCTGAAATCGGCGGGCGCGGTGCGTTTTTGCACGGTCGCGGGGGCGTTGCATGGAAGACCAACGGGCCCCGTTACACCGTATGAGGTTTTCGGGGGATGGCTATATTCAGGCGGGCGCGTCGTTGTCTTCCAATAGGTGCGCGCCGCGTTCGGCGGGGTGCAGTGCGTCCCAAAGCAGGGCAGGGCAGGGCGCAAGCAGGGCGGGGATGGCCTGCGGGTCGGGGTGGTAAGCGAGGATGATGCCGCCGCCGTCGCCACGGTGCGCGCCGGCGCCGCTGATTTTGGCCGCGCCGCCTGCGGTTTCGATGTCGCGGATGAGCGCCGCCGCGGGTGCGGGGACGACGCCGATGTGTGTGAGCAGGCGGTGGTTTTCGCGCAGTGCCGGACGCGGGTCGGCGCCGGTGGTGAGCGCGGTTTGCAGCGCGGTGGTGGTCGCGGCGAATTGTTGCCAGAGGCTGTGGTCGTGGCCGTGCTGTTTGCGGACGTGGGCGACGCTTTCGCCGGTGCTGACTGCGGGGATGCCGGAGAGTATCCAGTACCAGCCGTCGCCGAGGGTGGCGGCAAGCGGCGCCGGATTGCCGTCTTGCAGGGTTTGCAGGCCGCCGTAAACGGTGGCGGCGGCGTCAATGGCGCTGCCTTTGCCGTGTTGCAGGCGTTCGCAGAAGCGCACGCGCTCGAAGCGCTGCTGGTCGCTCATCGGTCGGCCGATGAGGTTTTCGTAGAGGACGAGGGTGGCGGCGATGGCGGCAGCGGAGGAGCCCATGCCTGCGCCCAGCGGCAGCTCGCTCTGGCTGCTGAGACGCCCCGGCACAGGCAAGTGACGGTTTTCGCTGAATCCGGGCAGTGGCAGGTGCTGGAAGAGGGTGGCGAGGCTGTAGATGACGAGGTCGTCCGGGCGGTGCAGGATGTTCTGCACGGCGCGCTCGCCACGGCTGTATTGCTCGAAGCGCTGGTCGAGTTTTTCTTTGAGGCGCTGGAGCGCGGCGGTGCGGTAGTGTTTGCCCGCAGAGATGCCGGTGAGCGCGGTGCGGATGGTGCGGCTGCGGTGTAGCGGCGCAAAGCCGACGGTGGTGTAGCGGCGGATGGCGCAGACGATGGCGGGAGCGCCATAGACGACGGCGTGTTCGCCGCTCAGGATGATTTTGCCGGGGGCGCGGGCGCGTTTCATGGAGTAGTGTGGCGGTCAGTCTGGCGTGTATTCGCTGAGTTCGCCATCTTTCAGCCGATAGAGATGCGCGGAGACGGCGTAGGGTGCGGCAGCAAACAGGTCTTGCGCGATTTCTTGCAGGATGCGGATGGCATCCGGATCGTTGGCATCGCAGTAGATGAGGGCATCGCGCGCCGGAACGGCAGTGATGATGCCGTGCGGGAAGTCTGAGGTGTCGATGATTTGCGGCAGGATGAGGAGGAGCGCGGCGTCAAGAAAGCCATCGAGTACGAGGCGGTGGATGCCGCCGTCGTAGGCTTCTGCTTCGATGCGGCTCATCGCGTATTGGCGCAGGTTAGCGATGGCCTTGTCGTGCAGTGCCGCCTCGTCGGCGATGCCGAGTTCGCCCAGCTCGCTGCGGTGCATGTCGCGGAAGGCGTTGCCGGTGTCCAGCATATAGACGAGATGGATGTCGCCGGCGAGTGGCTGGTTCAGGATTTCGTCGGGGTCGGCACCGCCCTCGCGTCGCATCGCTTTCGCCGCTTCCAGCCAGGCATCGTTCTTGATGTTGGGGAATATTTGGCTGGCATTTGGCGCGGCGGCGCTCTCTGCCATCTGGTCGAGGACGTCCAGGCGGGCGTCTATGAGGGCGTCCAGCGCGTCTGGAGCGTTTTGGTATTCCTGCCAGACAGAATCGAGGTAGGCGGTGTATGCGTTATCATCTGCGTGACCGAAGGCAATAGCACTGTGGGCAAGGTCCTCGCCCCAGTGGATTTCCACGCGGTAGCCGCGTTCGCGCGCGCGGTTGGCGAAGTGTTCGGTGAAGGTGCGCCAGTCGAGCAGGGCGGGCTTTTTGCGGAAGAGTTTGCTAAGGAAATTCATGGGTGGTTTCGTTAGTAGATAGTGATCAGAATGCCATTGTTGTTTTTCGCTGCCTCGTTATAGAACGTTCTTAAATCCTCAAAATACAGAGAGATAGATTTGATGGTATCTTCTTTCAAACTTTCATCATCCCAAATTTTTGGATATATGTTTTTCTTTTCAAATTTTTCCATACTAAAATCTTTCAAGTAACTATCAATGATGATGGCGTTTATTTTTTCCACAATTTTTTTACCGTATTAGCTGTAGTACAGGCAGCGTAAAATTCTGAACCAATAATAGTTTCTCCAACAATAAACTCACCGAAATAATGCCCTTCTTTTGGAACGGTAGCCGGTTCTCCGGTAAGCAGGAAATGAAGTGCGTCCCAATAAAAACTTATACTGACATAGCTATTTTTTTTATCATTTACGAGTACTTGTATGATCTCAGATGTTTCTTCGCTTTCCAGCAGGTTTTTGATTTGTGATTCTGTTATGGCGGTATAGCCGGCGTACATACCCATATTTTTCCTCTCATGAAGGTTTTGCGGGAAAGAAATTTATATCTTGCCTGTGTTTCTTACGCGCAAGGCGTGTCGTAGCGGCGGCGGTGGTTTTCCAGCGCGGCAAGGCGGTACGGCGCCGGGTTGTGTTGCGGCAGGATGAGGTCTGTCGTGCCGTCCGGGGCGTGCCACCACTCGCGGTAGGTGGTGTAATCCACGGCTTGGCGCGCGGCGAGCAGGGCGCGGTGCGCGTCGCGGCGGCGGTGTTCGCGGTAGTCGGGGTGGATGGTGGCGGCGAGGTATTCGCCGGTGCAGCCGGAGCCGTAGCTGAAGAGGCCGAGGGTTTTGCCGCCGAGGTCGTCGCGGTTATCGAGCATCGCGGCGAGGCTGGCGTAAAGGCTCGCGGTGTAGCTGTTGCCGGTTTCGCGGCTGTAGGTGAGGCCGGCGGCGAGGGTGTCGTCTTGGGCGGTCGCGCCGTTGATGCGGGCGAGGTGGGCGTGCGCTTTGATGCCCATTTTGTTGAACGGCAGGTGGTAGCAGTAGGCGGCGTGTTCTTCGTAGGCGCGGCCGCCGTTCGCGCGGTAGTCCTGCCAGGCGTGTTCGAGTGCCTTGAGGTAGGCAAGTGTCGAGTATTTGCCGTCCACCAGCGGGGTTTTGCGGTGGTTGGGGCGCCAGAAGTCGTAGATGTCTTCGCTGTAGAGGCCGCTTTCCGGCGCGATGGTGGCGAGGCGCGGGTTGGCGCTGATGAGCATGGCGACGGCAGCCGCGCCCTGGGTGGGTTCGGCGGCGCTGTCGAGGTCGTATTTGGCGATGTCGGCGGCGAGGATGAGGACTTTGCGCGCGGGATGGCGGGCGATGTGCGCGCAGGCGAGTTGTAGCGCGGCGGTGGCGCTGTAGCAGGCTTGTTTGAGTTCGATGGTGCGGCTGTTGGCGGGGAGTTGCAGCAGGCGGTGCACGCTGACGGCGGCGGATTTGGCCTGGTCGATGCTGGTTTCGGTGGCAAAGAGGACGGTGTCGATGCCGCCCGTGCCGCCGTCTTGCAGGATGGGGGCGGCGGCGTTGGCGGCCATGCTGATGATGTCTTCGTCCGGCGGGGCGACGGCCATGCGCTCCTGGCCGATGCCGAGGCGGTATTTGCCGGGGTCAATTTGGTGGTGGGCGGCGAGTTCTGCGAGTTCGAGGTAGTAGTGCGGGGTGTAGAAGCTGAGTTGGTCGATGCCGATGTTCATTGGGTGGCTCTTAGGGTAGGAGTAGGGCGTGGTTGTCGCGCAGGGCGGTGTTGTCGCGGCAGCCGAGGAGGTAGAGGGCGGTGCGGTATTCACGCTCAAGGCGCTTGATGGCGGCGATGACGGCGGCGGCGCTGTCTTGCGCGGCGGCGAGGAAGGGCGCGGCGATGCCGCAGAGTTCGGCGCCGAGCAGTACGGCTTTGGCCATGTCGATGCCGTTTCTGATGCCGCCGCTGGCGATGAGGGTAATGTCCGGGTGCGCGGCGCGGTTGAGACGCAATGCTTCGGCGGTGGTCAGTCCCCAGTCTTGGTAGGTGAGGCCGAGGGTGTCGGCGGGGTCGCGGCGGCGGTGGTGTTCGATGCGGCTCCACGAGGTGCCGCCACGGCCGGCGAGGTCAAAGTAGCGCACGCCCGCGCCTTTGCCGAGAGTAATGTCAGCCGGCGAGAGGCCGCTGCCGACTTCTTTTAAGAGCACGGGCACGGGCAATGCGCGCACGACGGCGGCGATTTTGGTGGCGAGTCCGGCGAAGTTGGTGTCGCCTTCGGGCTGCACCGCTTCTTGCAGCGGGTTCAGATGCAGGTAGAGGCCGTCGGCAGCGAGGGTTTCCACGGCGCGCTGGCAGTGTTCGGCGGTAAAGCCGTAGTTGAGCTGGACGGCACCGAGGTTGGCAAGGAGAACGGTGTTTGGCGCGGCATCGCGCAGGCGGAAACTCGCCGCAGCGGCGGGTGTGGTGAACTGCACCCGTTGCGAGCCGACGGCGAGGGCGACGCCGCAGTGTTCGGCGGCTTGCGCGAGGTTGTGGTTGATGCGGCGGATTTCCGGGTCATCACCGCCGGTCATCGAGGAGATGAGCAGCGGCAGGCGTAGGGTTTTGCCGAGAAATTCGCAGCGGGTATCGACTTCGTCCAGGGCGAGCTCCGGCAGGGCGCGGTGCGTCAAGCGGATGGCGGCAAAGCCGCTGTCGCCGCGCTCTATCGCCGGGTCTTGCGCGATGGCGTCCAAGTGTTCGCGTTTGCGGCGCGCGGTGTCGCTCATGCGCGGCGTTCCAGCGCGAGGTGGGCGCGCATCAGTTCGCCCGGGTTGGTTTGCGCGGCAAGCAGCGAGAGTTCGCCGCAGAGGACGGTGGCGGCGCAGATGGCGGCGAGGCGGCGCGCGTTTTCTCCGGCGGGACGTGCTTCGCGGCAGCCGAGCGCTTGCAGGTGTGCTTCAACGGTGGCGAGCGTCGCGCCTTTGCCGTTGCCGACGGTGCCGACGATGAGGTTAGGCAGGGTGCAGGAGAAGTAGAGGTCGCCGTCGCGCGTCTCGGCGTGGACGATGCCCTGTGAGCCTTCGATGATGTTGGCGGCGTCCTGGCCGGTGGCGAGGTAGAAGGCGAGGAGGATGTTGGCGAAGTGGGCGTTGGCGCTGCGCACACTGCCGGCGAGGATGCCGCCGAGGTGGTTTTTGCGCGAGTTCAGCGCGACGATTTGTTCGGGTGTGGTGCGCAAAAAGCGCTCGCAGATACGGCGCGGGATGGTGATTTCGGCGATGACGTTTTTGCCGCGCCCCAAGATACCATTGACCGCGCTCGCTTTTTTGTCGGTGCAGTAGTTGGCGGAGATGGAGCCGTAGGCCAGTTGCGGGTATTCGGCGAGCAACCAGGTCAGCGCGGCGTCGGCGGCTTTGGTTACCATGTTGTGGCCGGAGGCGTCGCCGGTACTGCATTCGAGGCGCAGATACAGCAGGTTGCCGACGATTTCGGCGTGCAGGGCAAGCAGGCGGGCAAAACGGCTGGTTTGTGCGATAACGGCGGCGAGTTCTGCCTCGCGCGTGCGGATGGCTTGCAGTGCCGCAAAAGCCGTTGCGGCGTCGCTGGCGACTAACAGGACGGAACGCGCCATGCGCTCGTCGATGATGGTGCAACGCACGCCGCCGCTGTGTTCGGCGACTTTCGCGCCGCGTGCGGTTGAGGGCCACAGCGGTGATTCGTAAGTGGCAAGCGGTACGCGGACGGTGTCGTTGATGGCGTTGCCGTGGATGGTGAGCGGCCCAATCCATTGGGTCGGGATGGGGGTGGTGTGGGTTTCTGTGCGAGCCATTGCCGTGATGCGCGTTTTTTAGGGTGAAAGGGCGTTGAAAGCGCGCGGATTATAGCATGCAGGCGGCTTCACATTGTGAAACGGCGGTGGCTACGCAGGCATAAAAAAATCGCCGCAAATGCGGCGATTAGTATGGTGGCGGAGAGACAGGGATTCGAACCCTGGGAGGGCGTTAACCCCCGTCGGTTTTCAAGACCGGTGCATTAAACCACTCTGCCATCTCTCCGAATAGGGCGCGCATCATAATGACTCATCCGGATTTTGTCCAGCGTTTTGACGCGGGAAACACATTTCCCGAAAAATAGGCGCAAAAAAGCCGGTCGAAACCGGCTTGGTGCGAAAGCGGGGTGCAATCAGCGTTTAGAGAACTGCGTTGCACGACGGGCTTTGTGCAGACCGACTTTTTTCCGCTCGACTTCACGTGCATCACGGGTCAGGAAGCCTGCCTTGCGCAGCGGTGCGCGCAGTTCTTCGTTGTAAGCACGCAGGGCGCGGGCGATACCGTGGCGGATGGCACCGGCTTGTCCGGTAGTGCCGCCACCGCTGACGGTAATGTAGAAGTCAAAATTTTCTTTCATATCGACAACTTCAAGCGGTTGACGAACAACCATACGAGCGGTCTCACGGCCAAAGTATTCGTCCAACGGCTTTTGGTTGACGATGATATTGCCGCTGCCGCGACGCAGGAAGACGCGCGCTGATGAGGTCTTGCGGCGGCCAGTAGCGTAGTATTGTTCTGACATGGCTAGTCCTTAGATTTCCAGGGCAACCGGCTGTTGCGCGCTGTGTTGGTGCTCGCTGCCGGCGTAGATTTTCAGTTTTTTCAGCATGGCGCGTCCCAACGGACCACGCGGTAACATGCCTTTTACGGCGATTTCAAGCACTTTGCCAGGATTTCTGGCTTGCATTTCATCGAATGTAGCGCTTTTCAGGTTGCCGATATAACCGGTATGGCGGTAGTAAACCTTGTCGTTACGTTTTTTGCCGGTAACGCTAAGTTTTGCTGCGTTGACAACAATAATGTAGTCTCCGGTGTCAATGTTAGGGGTATATTCAGGTTTATGCTTGCCGCGCAGACGCAGGGCGATCTCACTGGCCAGACGTCCCAGAGTTTTATCTGTAGCGTCAACCAGATACCAATGACGCTCCAGCGTGTCAGGCTTGGCAGTAAATGTCTTGGACATGGAAATGTTCTCCGAACACGAAAATTGAAGGGCGCGAATGATACCTAAACATTTGCATCGGCGCAACTTTGTTGATGCGCCGTCTTTGTTGATGCGCCGAGTAATATTTGAGTACTTATAAATTGTTTTTATTCAAAATGTTGACAGTAAGGTGGTGTTACGCCGTTTTGTAGGATGAAAGACATGCATAAATCTGGATGTGGATGGCAACGACGGTAACGAGCGGGTTACGTCCGATCTTTATGTAACAGCTGCCGTAAAGCGACAGCTGTTCTTTTAGTGTCAGCGCGACGCTGGCTGTAGAAATGGATAAGAGACTGCAAGAGTTGCCTTGTTTCGGGATTTTGCCAATCGGGATCGTGATGAAGGAGTCGCTCAAGGTTTTGGCCGTTATAGCCGCGGGAATCAGGCCGTAAAATAGCAATATCATCATTAAAATCAAGTCGATAAAATTCTGCGTAATGTGCTACTTCGGGCAGTAATCCTAAGTGTGTGAGCAGGGTGTATTCAAATTGGCGCAATGCTAGCGCGTCCACTCTTTGCAAGGCAAGCAGATATTGGTGAAACACGGTGGGTGCCGGGTCATCAGGGGGCAATAGCCCTAACAAGATCTCGTTCAGGTAGTGTGCGTGTAGTAGTCGCGCGGGGCGGGGAGTAAAGTCGTATTGAACTTCGGCCTGCCATAGACTGGCGAGTTCGCCCTTGCGTTGTCCTGAAATTTGGAGTAAGAGAAAAGGAGCGTAGTTGCTTGTTTTTCGGTGCGTTTTTTTTTGCTGGATACGTGCGCTAGCACGAAAAAGTCCAAAGTTAAGGCTAAATATATCAATAAGATAGTTGTTCTCTTTGTATGGCTTGCGGTGCAGTGCGAAGGCAGGTTCCTGTTCGAGCGGTATCATTTGAGCGAAAGATGGTCTATAATTGCAATTTGTTTAGAAAAGGCAAGGATTACCTGTGCTATTGATGATTGATAATTACGATTCGTTTACTTATAACTTGGTGCAGTACTTCGCTGAACTGGGTCAGGATGTGGCTGTCTATCGTAATGATGAAATCAGTGTTGAGCAAGTGCGCGTCCTCTCGCCAGAGTACATCGTCATCGGTCCAGGCCCTTGTTCGCCAGTGGAAGCAGAAGGGGCGAACGCCATTATTCGCACATTTGCCGGGAAAATCCCAATGTTGGGCGTTTGCTTGGGGCATCAATGTATGGGGCACGTCTTCGGTGGAAAAGTATTACGTGCGCCTACTGTCATGCATGGCAAGACGGCTTCTGTTTTTCATACAGATGAAGGGATGTTTCATGGATTATCAAATCCACTTCAGGTGGTACGTTATCATTCGTTGACCGTTTCGCCCCAGCATTTGCCACAGGGATTTGTTATGACCGCATGGACACAAGATGATTCGCAGCCAGTTGTGATGGGGATGCGGAATTCTTCTTTGATGATGGAAGGCGTGCAGTTCCATCCAGAATCGTTTTTAACAGAGTGCGGCCATCAGATGTTAGGTAATTTTATCAAAGCGTTCGCAAGTGACAGGAAGGTTATTGCATGAGTGATTATGATCCTTTAATCAGCTATATGGTACAGCACAAAATATGCACACCCGAGCAAATTAGGGAAGTGCAAATTAGTGCGCAGAAAAAACGGGGCAGTTTTTTACAACAATTACTGAGTGATGGTTTGATAGACGGTTCACGACTATCGCAAATTAATCGAGAAGTTTACAACTTGCCACAAGTTATGTTGCGCGAATTGGATGTTAGACGTGAATTAACTGCGCAATTCCCGGAAACCGTTGTGCGAAAACACATGGCGCTTCCTATCTATGCTAATGGTGGACGACTATTTATTGCGACGTTTGATCCTTCAAACCGTATTATGCTGGAGGAGTTTAAATATCAAGGTAAATTTACTTCTGTTGAACCAATTATAGCGGATATAGGTGTAATAGAAGCACTTATAGAGGATCACTACGCTGGTGTAGGCGGGATGGAGAGTGTTTTTGAGGATGAAAATCAAGAACAAGATCTGGATGCCATCAGTGAGGCGCTAGGTAATATTGGTGCAAATGAAGAAGAAGCGCCTGTTGTTCGTTTTGTTTCGGGCATGCTAATGGATGCTATTCGTACTGGGGCTTCGGATTTGCACTTTGAGCCTTATGAAAATACTTATCGGGTGCGATTCCGCCGAGACGGTGTCTTGCAAGAAGTTGCAGCACCTCCTCCCAGTATTGCAAACCGTATTACTGCACGCTTAAAAGTTATGGCAAATTTGGATATTGCAGAGAAGCGTGTTCCTCAGGATGGGCGTATTAAACTTCAGGTTTCTGAAACAAAAGCTATCGATTTCCGGGTTAGCTCATTGCCAACGTTATGGGGAGAAAAAATCGTACTACGTATTCTCGATAGTTCAGCAGCTAAACTAAATATCGATGTTCTTGGCTTTGAACCAGATCAGAAGCAGCATTATCTCGATGCTATTAGTAAACCCCAAGGTCTAGTATTGGTTACCGGCCCTACTGGCTCAGGTAAAACCGTTTCTCTGTATACCGGGCTATCTATTCTGAATAAACCAACTGTTAATATTTCTACTGCTGAAGATCCTGTGGAAATAAACTTACCCGGTATTAACCAGGTTAACGTAAATACCAAGACAGGATTGGATTTTGCAGCCGCGCTAAAAGCCTTTTTGCGTCAGGATCCTGATATCATCATGGTTGGGGAGATTCGTGATATCACGACAGGTGAAATTGCCGTAAAAGCGGCGCAAACGGGGCACTTGGTTTTATCTACATTGCACACTAACGATGTACCACAAACGATTGCACGTTTGGTGAATATCGGGATTCCCTCCTATAACATTGCTGCTAGTGTAAATTTAATCATGGCACAGCGATTGACGCGCCGCTTGTGTAGCCACTGCAAAACGCGTGACCGAAAACATAGTCATGATGAGTTGATCGCCTTAGGCTTTGCCGAAGATGAGATTGATGATCTACGGATTTATGCTCCTAAAGGGTGTGAACGTTGCAGTTATCAAGGATATCGTGGTCGCGCGGGTATTTACCAAGTTGTGCCGATCTCTGAATCGTTGTCAGAAATGATTTTGCATAATGCAGCGGCAGCAGATATTGCTGAACAATGCCAAAAAGAAGGCTATTGGGATTTACGTCAATCTGCATTGAATAAAGTACGTCAAGGTCTGACCAGTATTGAAGAGATCTTGCGTGTAACAACTGATTAACTTCAAGGAGTAATCTTATGGAAACCAAAAAAGAGCTAAAAACCTATCAGTGGAAAGGTAAAAACAAACTGGGGAAAGAAATTTCAGGTGAAAATGATGCTAAAAATGATGCGGTGTTAAAAGCATTCTTAGCAAAGCAGGGCTTAGTTAATGTTACGGTTAAAGAGAAACCAAAGCCACTGTTTGAGTCTAAAGGTAGGATTAAAAGTAAAGATATTTTATTCTTTACTCGGCAGATGGCAACAATGTTACGCGCAGGGATGCCAGTGCTAAGAGCATTAGATCTGGTTGGCGAAAGTATTGAAAAACCATTGGCAATGCGTGAGATGGTTTTTGATCTCTATGAACGTATTCAAAATGGTGCGACATTAGCAGAAGCAATGCGGGCCCACCCATTGCAATTTGATGATCTTTATACTAGTTTGATCGCAGCAGGTGAAGATGCGGGTATGCTGGAATCTACGATGGATAATATTGCTTTGAACTTGGAAAAAGGTGAAGCAACAAAGAAAAAGGTAAAGAAAGCTTTAACCTATCCTGCTATTGTTATGGTTTTTGCTATTATTGTAACTGCTATTTTATTAATTAATGTTGTTCCTGTTTTTGCACAATTCTTTCTTTCGAATGGTGGTGAACTTCCATGGTTGACACAGTTTGTGGTAGATATTTCAAATTTTATGGTGCAAAAAGGGATGTATTTTTTTATTGCATTTGTTTTCTTAGGATACGTATTCTTTTATGTCAAGAGACGCAATAAAAATGTCCAAGAGAAAACTAATATTGTGATGTTTAAAACGCCTATTATAGGTGGAATATTAAAATGCGGTGCCAATGCACGTTTTGCACGCACGATGTCAACTTTATTTAACGCAGGTGTTCCTTTAATGCGAGGATTACAGGCGACGGCCCCTGCCACAGGTAGCGTTCTTTATGAACGTGCGGTGTATGAGATTCGCGACGATGTGCAAAATGGTCAACAAATGAGCTTTGCCATGAAAAATACGGGACTATTCCCTACTATTGCCGTGCAAATGACGGCGATAGGTGAAGAATCCGGTAACTTGGGAGAAATGCTGGGTCGTGTAGCCACTTATTACGAAGAAGAATTGGATTGGAGGATTGATAATCTGACTGCTATGATTGAACCTGCTATCATGGCATTCTTAGCCGTAGTAGTGGGCGGTTTAATCATTGCAATGTATCTGCCAATCTTCGACTTGGGGAAATTGTTCTAATGTCTTTTTTATTGAATACAGAAATTTTCCAAACGCCAATCGGTATTTTACTGGTTGGCGTTATTGGTTTAATGGTAGGCAGTTTTCTTAACGTCGTCATTTATCGCTTGCCGATTATGATGGGACGTGCTGAAAAAATTTATGCTTGGGAAGTTTTACATACGGATAAGGAAGGAGCAGGAGAAAATCCTTTTGAACCGACGGAGCACTTTAATTTAATGGTACCTGGTTCTCGTTGTCCACATTGCGGCACAGAAATTCGTTTTTGGCAGAATATTCCCGTAGTGAGTTATTTATTGCAACGTGGGCGCTGTGTAGGATGCGGTACTAAGATTACGATTCGCTACCTTCTGGTAGAAGTATTGTGCGCGGTATTAAGCATCTTGGTAGTGCTGAAATACCCAGACCCGTGGCAATTGGCTTTTGCGTTGCTGCTGACCTGGGGGTTGTTGGCCTTGATTTTTATTGATGCCGAACAACAGATATTGCCCGATGTAATTACTTTGCCACTGATGTGGTTAGGGATCGTTGCGGCCTGCGTTCAGGGCGGGCTTTTCATCGGTTTGCGCGAGAGTGTCATCGGTGCAATGGTCGGTTATTTGTCCTTGTGGTCTGTCTATTGGCTGTTCCGTTTGGTGACAGGGAAAGAAGGCATGGGTTATGGTGATTTCAAGCTCTTGGCATTGCTTTGTGCGTGGCAAGGGATTGTGATGTTGCCGTTTATTTTGTTCTTTTCTGCATTGACCGGAATTGTTTTTGCGCTGATCAACCGTATTGGTTATGGCGTTCCTATGGCTTTCGGCCCTTATTTGGCGATAGCAGGATGGCTGACGTTTATGTATGGTGGAGAGATCGCCGCAATAACTGGCCTTTCTTTGTAAGATGATTATTGGTTTGACGGGCGGCATAGCCAGTGGCAAGTCTTTGTGCAGCGACTGGTTTGCCGCCCGTGCTATTGCGGTGGTTGATGCGGATGTAGTCGCACGTACGGTGGTGCATACGGGCTCGCCAGTATTGGGGGAAATTGCTACTGCTTTTGGCGAAGATGTTTTGCAGGCAGATGGCAGTTTGAATCGTGCGCTGTTGCGTGCGCGTGCTTTTGTCGATGAGGAGTCCAGAGCGCGTTTGAACGCGATTATGCAGCCGCGTATTCGTGAGCGGTTATTGCAGGAATTGGATGGTGCGGTGCAGCAGCCTTATTGTATTTTGAGTGTACCGCTACTTTTGGAAAACGGTTTGGATAGGCTGTGTGATGCGGTTTTAGCGGTGGATGTTTCTGTGCAAACGCAATTGTCGCGTGGGAGCCGACGCGATCGGCAGCAGCGGGATGCGATCGCCGCCATTATTGCGGCACAGATTCCACGCGCAGAACGTTTGCGGCGTTCTCATTTTATTGTCGATAATGAAGGTAGTTCGGCGCAAACTTATTTGCAGTTGGCGCTTTTGCATCAGCGTTTTTTAGCTTGGAATGGCATCGTGGCTCCGATGAGGGCGCATTCCATATAGAAACGGAGCGCCGCAGCGCCCCGCTTCCATAAATACGAGACACGGGTATCAAGCAAAAATAGTTTCCCATTCACTGCGCTTATCGAGCAGCCTTTGCGCCAGCGCTTTGGCCCCTTCCAGACTGTGGCTTGCCGCCCAGCCACATTGCACCTCATTGCAGGCGGGGACTTCCGTCGCATTCAGCACATCTTTCAGCGTGTCTTCAATCAAATTCAGCGCCGTTTGATAATCCGGCTCATTGAGCAGTGATACATAAAAACCGGTCTGGCAGCCCATCGGCGAGATATCGACCACATGCGCATTATGATTGCGTGACAATTCCGCCATTAAATGCTCCAATGAGTGCAGGGCGGGCATTTCCATATGCTCTTTATTCGGCTGGCAAATGCGTAAATCATATTTGAAAATCACATCGCCGTTTTCTCCCTGTTTCTTGTCAGCAAGGCGTAGATAAGGGGCTTTGACTTTGGTGTGATCAAGATTGAAACTCTCAACATTCATGCGTTTTTCCATAAGAACTCCGTAAAGAAAAAAATATTGCCGCTTTGGCACGAACCAAAACAGGCGCTATTGTGCCACAGAAGCGCCCATTCTGCGCCCGCCCCTGATGGCATGCAGGTAACCCACGCTATATAATGCGCGCCCATTTTTCATATTGAACCGATACTTATGCGACACGTCGAACTCCTTGCCCCCGCCGGCTCCATGAAAACCATGCGCTATGCCTTCGCTTACGGCGCGGATGCCGTTTACGCGGGCTCGGCGCGCTATTCCCTGCGCATGCGCGGCAACGAATTCACCGACGACAACCTGAAAGACGGCATCAGCGAGGCGCACGCGCTGGGCAAACAGTTCTACCTCACTGTCAATACCCAGCCGCACAACTACAAGCTCGATACCGCCCTGCGCGACCTCGCGCCCGCCATTGCCGCCGGCCCGGACGCGCTCATCATGTCCGACCCTGGCTTGATTATGGTCGTCAAAGAGGCCTATCCCGAGCTGCCGATTCACCTTTCCGTGCAGGCGAACACCGTCAACTGGGCGACGGTCAAATTCTGGCAACGCAACGGCATCAGTCGCGTCATCCTCTCGCGTGAGCTCTCGCTCAAAGAAATCGAAGAAATCCGCCAACGCTGCCCCGACATGGAGTTGGAAGTCTTCGTCCATGGCGCGCTGTGCATGGCCTACTCCGGCCGCTGCCTGCTCTCCGGCTATTTCAACAACCGCGACCCCAACCAAGGCACCTGCACCAACGCCTGCCGCTGGAAATACAAAACCCACGGCAGCACCGAAGAGGAAGAAGGCGAATTCATCCCCACCCCCGACCTCATCTTCAGCCCGGACGCGCTCACCGGCATCACCGACGTGCGCGAACGCCACCCGCTTGCCGATGGCGTCTACTACCTCGAAGAAGAAAACCGCCCCGGCGAATACATGGAAATCACCGAAGACGAACACGGTACCTACATCATGAACAGCCGCGACCTGCGCGCCATCGAACACGTCGGCGAGCTGGTGCGCATCGGTGTGGACTGCCTGAAAATCGAGGGGCGCACCAAATCCTTCTACTACGCGGCGCGCACCGCGCAGCTCTACCGCCAGGCGATTGACGACGCCTATGCCGGGCGCGACTTTAACCCGCAGCTCAACAGCAAACTGGAAGGCCTTGCCAACCGTGGCTACACCGACGGCTTCTTCGTCCGCCGGCAAATTAAGGCACAGCAAAACTACAATACCGGCAGCTCCAACGCCGCCACCCAACAATTCGTCGGCGAAGTCATCGCCTACGACGCCGCGACCGGGCTTGCCACCATTGAAGCAAAAAACCACTTCAAAAGCGGCGACAGCATCGAAATCATCCAGCCGGGCGGCAACCGCGAAATCATCCTCGGCGCGCTCTACGACGTGAAAACGGGCGAAACCGTGCCTGCGGCCAAAGGCAGCGGCTGGCAGGTAAAAACAGCGCTTGGCATTGCCGATGGCTACACCGTGCTGGCGAAAAATCTCTGACCCATCCATCGTCCGCAAAAAAAGCCGCTGCATCATCAGCGGCTTTTCCGTTACGGCTACAAGCCCCGTGGCAGCCCCGGCGTGAACGGATTTTTGATGCCCACCCCGCGCGACAATAATTTATAACCGCGCCAAAAGCGGGCAAGCCACAGCGCATAAAGCGCCATGCCATAGAAAACGACAAACAGCGTACTCCAGCGCGGCGGCAAAAATACACGGTTGAGCGGGCAGATGACCGGGTCGGCAAACGCGCGCAAGGCGAAAAAGGCGGCGATGCCGAGCGCGACCGCCATCAGCATCCACAGCGTGCTGAACGCCTGAAAACGAAAATGGCTGGCGAGTGTCGCGTCTTGCGTGCGGCGCCATGCGGCAAGCGCCAACACGCTGCCCGCCGGAATGGTCAGCCAGCCGATGAGCGCGCCGACCAAAAACAGGCTGTAAATGTCATGCGCGCGTTTGAGCAGCGGCTGGCGGAAATAATCCGCCGTTTCATAAGTATTCATCTGTCCTCCAATAAAGATGCGAGTAGCGCCTGCGATTGCCTCAGCAAGACCATCTGCCGCGCAATCTCCGCCTGTTGGGCGTGCAATGCGCGGCGCAGTTCGGCGCAGAAATCCTGCGGTTCATCGCGCAAACAGTCGCGCATCAGCGCCAGCGTTTTCAGCGGCAAACCGGCCTGGTTGAGCAGGCGTACTTTGCGCACCAACGCGACATCCGCCGCGTCGTAGAGGCGGTAACCGGCGGCATTGCGCACGGGCGCAAGCAGTCCCAGTTGCTCGTAAAAACGCAGCATGCGCACGCTGGCACCGCTCTCGCGCGCCAAATCGCCGATTTTCAGCGGGGAAGTCATGGCCGACAGCTTCAGTTTTCCAGCTTGCGCAGCAGTTGCTTGAGGCTGTAGTAGCGGTCGGTGTCCCACGCCTGATAACGGTTCAGCCATTGCGCGGCCTGCACCGGGTCGGCATGCGTGCCGCTGCCCGCCTGATACATTTGCGAAAGGCGAAGCGCCGCCACGGCGTGGCCGCCTTCTGCCGCTTGTTTCATGTAGCGGAAGCCTTGTTGCAGATCTTTTGGCAGACCGTAGCGGCCGTTAAGATAGGCCTCGGCGAGGCGGTAGGCAGCTTCGGCATTGCCCGCATTGCTCGCTTTCTGCCACCATGCCAGCGCCTTGGCCTGGTCTTGCGGCACGCCGGAATCGCCGTCGAGGTAAAGCAGGGCGAGCCACTGCATCGCGTCGCTGTCGCCACGCGCGGCGGCGTTTTCCCAGTGGCGTTTGGCCTCTGCGATGTTCTCCTTAATCATCGCCTCATAAGTGCCAAGGATGGATTCGGCGGCGGCTTCATGTTGCGCGGCCGCTTGTTCGAGCCACCGTTGCCCTTGTGCCAGTTCTTCGCTGGCGCTGTGGCGCGACTGGTTGAGATACAGGATGCCGAGCGCGGTCTGCGCCTTGGCGTGGCCTTGTTGCGCGGCTTTTTCGTACCAGCGCATCGCCGCGGGGATGTCGGGGCTGTCGCCGAGGGCGAGATTTTGTGCCTGGCGGAATTGCGCGGCGGCATCGCTGCTTTCTGCCCGGGTGGGGGTATTGCTGTCGGCGGCAAGCGCGGGCGGCAATGCGGTGGCAAGGATCAGGGCGAGGAGGAGGGCGAGGTATTGGCGCATGGTGTTGCTCTGGTTGTGCGGGGTGCGGATTGTAGCGTTATTCCGTTTTTATGCCAGCCGGTTGCACGCGGACACAGGGAATGCAGTTGGGAAGGCTATACGCTGCGCTAACCGCCCCTGGTTTGTAAGCGCACGGTGGCGGCGGGTTTTTCCGGTGGGGTTTGCAGGCGGATGTGGATGTGTGCGTGGTTGCCGCGCTGGTCGCTGACGTCGAGGTCGTAGTCGCCGTCGCCGGGCGGTTGCCACAGGGTTTGCGGGCTGTGGCTTTGTCGTAGCAGTTGGCGGTTGGCAAGCCAGGTGTAGGGCGGGACGCCGCCGTCGGTTTGTAAGGTAATCGCCTGGCCGCGGTTTTCGATGGTGGCGTGGTCGGCAGGCGCGGTGATGCGCAGCGCGGGCGCGGGCGGCGGCGCGATGGTGTTTTCGCGGGTATCCCAGGCGGCCTGCGGCGCGCGGTATTCGCGCGGCGGGTCGGGCAGGGTGGCGGTGATTTGCCGGATGATGGGGATGAGCGCTTCGGCGCTGGCGCGTTGGTCGTTGTAGCCGCCGTCGGCGCGACCGCCCCAGAGGAGGATGGTGTAGTCGCGGCTGTAGGCGATTGCCCAGAGGTCGCGCCAGCCGTAGGCGGTGCCGGTTTTGAGGGCGACGGGTTCGGCGCCGTATTTGAGCGGTCCGCTGCTGTCGCCCACGGTTTGCAGGATTTGGCTGGTTTGCAGGCAGGCGCGCTGGCTGGCGAGCGGCGCCGGTTTTTCGGGGCGGTAGGTGCAGTTGGCGAGTTGGCGGTAGAGCGCGGCGAGTTCGGTGGCGCGGATGCCAACGCCGCCCAGGGCGAGGGTGAGGTTGGGCGGGCTGTTGCGCAGGGTGGTGAGGTGCAGGCCGTGTTGTTCGAGCCAGGCGGCGAAGGTGTCCGGCCCGATGCGCTCCAGCAGGCGCACCGCCGGGGTGTTGCGCGAGCGTTGCAGGGCTTCGCCGAGGGTGATGCGGCCGAGGTATTTTTGGTCGTAGTTGTCGGGGTTGTAGGGGCCGTCGAGCGGGGTGTCGTCAATGGGGGTGTGCGGGTGCAGGCGGTAGTGATCCAGCGCGTAGAGGGTGATGTAGGGCTTGAGCGCGCTGCCGGGCGAGCGGATGGCGGTGAGGAGGTTGTTGGCGCCCAGGCGGGTTTTGTCGTGATAGGCGGCGCTGCCGAGGTAGGCGCGGGTTTCGCCGCTGTCGTTGTCGAGGATGAGCGCGGCGAGGTTGCTGCGCGGCGGGCGGTTCTGCACGGCGGCGGCCAGGATGGTTTCCAGGCGGGTTTGTAGGTTGCGGTCGAGGGTGGTGCGGGACTCGCCGCGTTTCAGGGCGAGGGCGGCGTAGTGCGGTGCGTGTTGCGGGAAGGGGTGCGGCGCCGGGGCGAGCGGTTCGTGGCTGGCGTTGTGGTGGGTTTCGTTGTTGATGGTGTGGTTTTTCAGGGCGCGGTCAAGGACACGGTTGCGTGCGGCACGGGCGCGGTCAGGGTCGGCGAGGCGGTTCGGGTTTTGCGGCAGGGCGATGAGCCAGGCGGCTTCGCCGGTGGAGAGTTCGGCCGGGGTTTTGCCGAAGTAGTACCAGGCGCCGCTGCCGATGCCTTCGAGGTTGCCGCCCATCGGCGCGAGGCTGGCGTAGCAGCGGAGGATGGTGGTTTTGTCGTAGTGGGTTTCGAGTTGTAGGGCGCGCAGGGTCTGGCGGATTTTGCCGGAGAGGGTGTGCGGGGTGCGGTAGATGAGGCGCGCCGCCTGCATGGTGAGGGTGGAGGCGCCGCTGCGGATGCCGCCGCCGCGCAGGTTTTCGCCCAGCGCGCGGATGACGGCGCGCGGGTCGATGCCGTGGTGCTGGTAGTAGCGGCGGTCTTCGTAGTTGAGCAGGAGCGCGGTGTAGTGGGCGGGCAGGGCGCCGGGCGGCAGGCGGCGTTTGCCGTCGGCGGTGAGGTAGCTGTGCAGCAGCGCGCCGTGCCGGTCGTACACGGCGGGTGAATGGTCGTTGCAGGTGGTGATGTCCGGCGGGTAGGCGCGGTCGAGGCGGCGCAGGGTGAGCAGGCCGATGCCGCCGAGGAGGCACAGGGCGAGGGTTATGTGGTATATGGTCTTTTTCATTTTGTAAGGAGGGTGTGATGAAATTCGTCTGGTTTTTGTTGTTGGTGGCGGGGCTGTGGGTTTGGCGCGATTGGCAACGGGTGCGGCGGGTACGCGAGCGGCTGCAGCGGCGGGCGGCGGCGGAAGCGGCGTTCGAGCGGCTGGTGTTTGCGCTGGAGTGTCAGCTTGCCAACGGCGAGATTGACGAGGCGCGTTTTCGTATGCTGCGTGATGAGGCGTTTCGCCGTTTGCAGGAGGCGGTGGGGGAGTAGGCGCGGTATGGCGTCTTGTTTTTTAGGAATGTGGATGTGAAACGGGCGGTGATTAACCGCCCTGTTTTTTTTGTGTCTGCTGGTTCAGGAGGCGCTGACTGCTGCGGTTTTGCGTTGGTCGGCGAGGTCGGCGGCGGCGGTAAAGAGGACGTCTGAGGAGGAGTTGAGCGCGGTTTCGGCGCTGTCCTGGATGATGCCGATGAGGACGCCAATGGCGATGACTTGCGCCGAGGTGTCGCCGTCAATGCCGAGCAGCGAGCAGGCCATCGGGATGAGCATCAGCGAACCGCCGGGGACGCCCGATGCGCCTGCCGCGCCTAATGTCGCGAGGAAGCAGAGCAGGAGCGCATTCAGCGGGTGTACCGGCACGTGGATGGTGTTCGCCGCGGCAAGCGAGAGGACGGCGATGGTGATGGCCGCGCCCGCCATGTTGATGGTCGCGCCGAGCGGGATGCTGATGCTGTAGGTTTCTTCGCGGATGTGCAGTTCTTCGCAGAGGTCGAGGTTGATCGGGATGTTGGCGGCGGAGCTGCGGGTGAAGAAGGCGGGGATGCCGCTTTGGGTGAGACAGCGCCAGACGAGCGGGTAGGGGTTTTGGCGCAGGATGGCCCAGACCATCAGCGGGTTCACGATGAGCGCAACCACCGCCATGCTGCCGAGGAGGACGGCGATGAGACGGGCGTAGGTGTCAAAGGTGGAGAAGCCGGTGGTGGCGACGGTCGCGGTCACGAGGCCGAAGACGCCGTAGGGCGCGATGCGGATGACGAGCGAGACGACGTAGTGGATGACGCGCGCGGCATCGTCCAGCACGGTTTTGGTGACGCTGTTGGCGTGGCGCAGGGCAACGCCGGCAAGAATCGCCCAGGCGAGGATGCCGATGTAGTTGCCGTTGGTGGCGGCGCTGATGGGGTTGTCGGTGATTTTGAAGAGCAGGGTGGTCAGCACTTCTTTCAGGCTTTCCGGCGCGGTGACGGCTTCGGGGTTGCCGGTCAGGTGCAGGGTGGTGGGGTACCAGGTGCTGGCAAGCACGGCGACGGCGGCCGCGGCAAAGGTGCCGATGACGTAAAGCACGATGATGGTTTTCAGACCGCGCGCCTGCCCCTGCTGGTGGCGGGAGATGGCGTGGGTGATGAGGACGAAGACGAGGATGGGCGCGACGGCGCGCAGCGCCTTGGTGAAGAAGTCGCCGAGAATCTGGAAGTATTCGGCGGCCTGCGGCAGTTCGGCGACGAAAAGGATGCGGCCGATGAGGATGCCGAGCAGCATCGCCAAGAGGATTTGGCGGACGAGCGATTTGCCGAGCCAGCGGAGGAATTGCATGGGAGGTCCTTGTGGTGGTTGAAAGGGCGGCTATCTTACTGCCGCACCTGTATTTTCGGCAATCATCTGGCGAGAATAAAAGGGCTGGCGGGGCGGCATGAAAAAGCCCCGGCAGTTCCGGGGCTTTGGCAGGGCAGTGCCTTATTTGCGCGAATCAAGGAAGATGACTTTGATATTGCGCTTGCCGTCTTCATCGTCCACGTCGTATCCGATGCTGTACAGCGGCACGTTGCCTTCGGCGTCCATCTTGTTGTATTTCAGCTCGGCGTGTTCCCCGTCCACTTCTTCCGTTTCCGGCTGCAAGCCTTGCTCTTTGGCCTTGGCCTGGATAAAGGCGGCAATGTCGGCAACCTTGGCATCGGTGGCGACGGTGAAATCGATGCCGCCGGTGCCGTCGTCTTCGCCTTCCACGAAGGTTACTTTTTCCGGCAGGAAGACTTCGGCAGGGACGCTTTTCAGGTCTTTCAGCGGGGTGTCGGCGAAAGCGGCAACGGATACCAGGGTCATGGCAGCGGCGAGCAGGGATTTTTTCATGTAAGACTCCAATCTGTTTGGGGATAAAGGAAGGCGCCAAAGCGCGGGCGCATCCTACTATGATTCGCAGGCGCTTTCCAAGACGGTTTGGCATTTTCCTGCGCGCCCCGCGTGCAAGCGCCGCAGACTTACCCTTAATCAAGAAAGTAGGCGCGGGTTCGGTTATATAATGCTAACGCCCTTCACAACCGGAGACCCTCCATGACCCGCACGTTTCGTACCCTGCTTGCCAGCGCCCTGCTTGCTGCTGCCGTCCCGACCGTTTTCGCCGAAGACGCCAAACCTGTCGGCGAACCCGCCAAAGCGGCGGAAAGCGCCAGCGAACCGGCACAACAACCCCAGCCGGAAGGCTACCATTTCGCCCTGACCGGCCCGGGAAACCAGGCCGTTACCGACGCGAGCGAGCCGTTCAAGGACAAATACCTGCTAGTCGCTTTCGGCTTCACCTCCTGCCCGGACGTCTGCCCGACCACCCTCTACGAATTCGCGCAGATGCTGAAAATCGTCAAGGCGCCGGAGAAAATCCAGCCCGTCTTCATCAGCATCGACCCGCTGCGCGACGATTCCGAGCGCTTAAACCAGTACACCGGCTACTTCGACAAACGCATCGTCGGCCTGACCGGCGCGATGGCCGACATCGAAGCCACCGCCAAGCGCTACAGCGCCACCTTCGGCTACCGTCACAACGGCAAAAAAGTCGTGCCGCCCGACCTGCCGGAAGGCTACACCGTCTATCACAGCACCATGATTTACCTGCTCTCGCCGGAGCGCGAACTCATTGACGCCTTCGATTACCAAAGCGGCGCGGACAAACTGGCGCGCGACATCGACAAAGCCATCAGCAAAGCAGAAGGCGGCAAATCATGAAGCGCCTGACCATCACCCTGCTCGCCGCCCTCCTGGGCGGCGTTGCGCAAGCAGCCGACTGCATCCCGCCGGAAGGCTTCCAGCCGGCAAGCTCACCGGCACCGCTGCACGACATCATCAAGCGCGACGCCAAACAGCGCGTCGCCCTGCTCAACGTCTGGGCCATCTGGTGCGCGCCCTGCCGCAAAGAACTGCCGCTGCTCGACAACATCGCACAGGACGAAAACGCGCCGCTGGAAATCATCACCCTGAACCTCGGCGACGACCCGGCAGTCATCGACAAAATCTACGACGAACTGCACATTACCGCCCTGCCGCGCGACAACCACGGCGACCACGCCCTGCTGAAAACCCTCGGCGGCGTCGGCCTGCCGCTGTCTGTCTGGTACGTGGATGACAAAATGATTGCTAAAAGCGCGGGCGCGCTGCACGACGGCGACGCCCTCGTCGCCTACGCCCGCTGTCTGAACGATAACCGCGAAGGAAGCCAGCCATGAAACGCCGCCAACTCCTCCTCGCCACAGGCGCCGCCGCACTCGCCCGCCCGCTGTGGGCACTACAACCGCCCGGCAACGCCGCGGCAACGCCGGTCGCCACAAGCGCGCCGCCCGAAACTGCCGCCCCGCAAAGCCTCTACGACCCGACGCGCTACGTCTTCGTCGCCGACAAGGGCATGAGTAACATTGCCGTCGTCGATCTCGAAGAAGAACGCCAGGTGGACACCCTGCGCTCGCCCGTCGCCATCCGCACCTTCGCCAGCAGCACCGACAAACCCTGGCTGGCGATTAGCGACCAGCGCCGCTACGCCATCACCCTCATTAACCTCGAAACCCGCGACATCCAGGAAATCCCGCTGCCCAGCCGCGCCTTCCGCCTCACCTTCGTCCCGGAAAGCAGCAAAATCGCCGTCACCCTCGAAGACCGCGTCGGCATGATTGACTACCGCAGCGGCGAAGTGAACATCCTCGAAAAAACCTTCCAGAACCTCTACACTCGCTTCAACACCATCTTCAGCGTTTACAGCCAGACCTTCTGGGTACTGCAAGAAAACACCCCGCTCATCTACCAATACAGCTACAGCGACCCGGCAAAAGGCTGGCAAACCATCGACATCGGCGAAACCCGTGGCTTGGGCAGCGGCGCGCCGAGCTTTGAAGACCGCCTCATCGCCTTCAACACCTACTACGCCGACGAAGGCATCATCTACTTCGCCGACACCGGCAAAGTCATCAAAACCGGGCCGCTCTACGACTCCAAGCAGCTGAACGAACGGCTGCTCGAACCCTTCATCGACAACGGCATGAAACACGTCATCTTCGGCGACCTGGGCGGCAACATCCTCATCTACGAACCCGACGTCAGCGACGAACCCAAGCGGCTCCAACTGGGCTACCGCCCGCGCAAATTCCGCACCGGCTGGCTCGACCGCTACCTCGTTGTCGGCGGCGACCGCCACCTCAGCATCCATCCCTTCGACAACCTCGAAGAACGCATCCAGCTGGATTTCGGCTACGACGAAGACGTCACCGACATGTGGATCAGCGGCGACAGCAAACTGGTGCTTTACAGCAAAGAATACAAACCCGTGCTCTCGCGCTACAACCTGCAAACCCAGGAAAGCCTGCCGGACATCCGCCTAAACGGCATCGTCCAGGCCGACTGGATCCGCATGGGCAGCACCAACAACGTCTGCTACTGAAGCGGCTGTAGCCGCTTCCCCGCTGCGCAGGGGGGCGGAAAATGCAAATTGCAAACACGCCTTGATGCAAAATCCAATGGAATCAACCGCCGATGAATCCCCGCATCACCCTCGCACCCTGTCGCGGCGAACACTATCCCGCACTCACCGCTTACCAACTGTCCGGCGAGCAGGCCGAATTCTCGCGCTCACCCAGTGACTGGTTAAGCGGCAACATCGCGTTCAGTGCGGCGCAGCTGGCGGTAACCATTCTGCGTGACGACGAACCCATCGGCTTCTTTGTCCTTGATAGCGGCGCCGACCACGACGCATACAGCGCTAACCCACACGCCGCGCTGCTGCGCTCCATGTCGCTTCACCCCAGACATCAGGGCAACGGCTATGCCCGCGCCGCGCTTGCGCCAGCCACGCTGGATGCGTTCATCCGTGCGCATCTGCCCGGTTGCGACGAAATCGTCCTTGGCGTCAATCATGCCAACCGTGCCGCCATCCGCCTCTATCAGCGCGCCGGTTTTGAGGACACCGGCCGCACCTATGACGGTCTGAAAGGGCTGCAATTTATTTACCACCGCGTGCTGGCGCATTAAGGGTAATGCGCGCCGCAAAGAGAAAGGCTGCCGGAGCAGCCTTTTTCTTTGCAGGGATTGGCGCGGTTTCAATGTTTATGCCGGAACAGTCTGCCGATGGCGGGGATGAGCGCGAGGTAGAGCGCTTGGGCGGCGATGCTTTCCCAGTTGGGATAGAAGCCGATGTTGGGCAGGGAGGGCAGGGCGCTCACCGCGTGGGTCGGCAGGATTTGGGTGAGTTGCAGCGCGTGGATGCTGACGCCCAGGATTTTGAAGCCGAGCGCGTAGATAAGCCAGGTCATCACTTTGAACATGAGGTGCATCGGCAGGCGCAGGCTGCCCTGGTTCATCAGCACGGCGATAAACGCGAGCAGGGCGACGGCGAGGCCGATGCCGGCCAGCAGGTCGCCGGTGGTGATTTGCGGCAGCATGCCGACGTAGAAAAGGATGGTCTCCGCGCCTTCGCGGAAGACGGCGAGGAAGCTCAGGAGTATCATGGAGACAAGGCTGCCGGTGGCGAGCGCTTGTGCCACTTGTTTGTCCACGAATTTTTTCCAGCCTTCGATGCTGGATTTGCTGTGCAGCCAGGCGCCGATGAAGAGCATCATGATGACGGCGACGATGCCGACCGCACCTTCGAGGATTTCGCGGTTGGTGCCGGCGGCGGCGAGGCTGGGGAAGAGGCGTTGCAGGGCGATGGCGCCGATGATGCTGGCGACAAGTCCCAGCGCGGCGCCGCCGTAAACCCAGCGTTTGGCGTGTGGCTGGCGCGCGGCGTTGAGTGCTGCGATGAGCGCCATGACGACGAGCAGCGCTTCGACGCCTTCGCGCAGGAGAACGAGCATGGCGTCAATGATGCCGTAGCTGGCGCTGATGTCGATGGCTTTGAGGTCACTCACCAGGGTTTGCAGGCGGGCGATGTTCGCAGGCTCGCTGCCTTTGCTCATGATGACCGGCAGTTCGCTTTCAACGCGGGCGTATAGTGCACCGTCGCGGGTTTGCACGTCGCCTTCAAAGATGGGCCATTGTTGGATGAAGGTGCCGATGTCGCTGCTGGCGCTCGCGCTGTCGCCGTTTTGCAGGGCGGTGAGCGCCTGTTCGAGGAGGTTGATGCCGTCCGGCAGGGTTTGCGGCGCGTTGGCGGCGACTTGCGGCTGGAGGGTGTTGCCCGCTTTGAAGTCGTTCAGGGCGTCACCGAGGCGTTGCGCCTGTTTTTCCATTTCGGGGTAGTTCGGCGGCTCGGCGAGCATGGCGACGCGCAGGAAGGCCATGGCGTTTTCGATTTGTCCGTAGTGGCCGAGGCTGGTTTCGCGCACGATTTTTTCGTTGAGCGTCCAGGTGCTGTTGAAGCGTTTGTAGATGGTTTGTGCGTCTTCGAGGTTATGCGCGACGACGGCGTCGTGCAGTTGGTCATAGACCGGCATCACCCGCTTGGCGAAGGCTTGGCGGGCGGCGGCGTAGTCCACCGGGTTTTGTTCTTTTTCAAAGGTGTAGAGCGCGCGCGACAGGCTTTCGAGGCTGGCGGCGTCCGGGCGGGCGAGGGCGGCATCAAGTGCGGCGCTGACTTTTTGTCCGGCGGGCGAGTCGTGGTTGTCGAGCGCGGTAAAGGTTTGTTTGATGGCTTGCAGGTGCGGGGTGGCGCGGGCGCGGTCGTTTTGTTTGACGGCGCTCATGGCGTCGGAGAGTTCGATAAAGAGCGGGCTGGTGTTTACCGCCGCCTGCACCGCGCCGCCCACGAGGGCGAGCGCGAGGACGAACAGCAGGCTAATTTTGTGTAAACAGTGTTTTGCCGAGGTAGTCATTTTCGTCTTTTACTCCGGGGAAGCAGGCGAAGATGCCGCTGCCGATGTGGGTGATGTATTCGTTCATTTTGTCCACGTTGCCAAAGGCGTTCTGGATGTCGATGAAGGCTTTGGGGTCTTTTTGGTAGGAGAGGAACAGCAAGCCGGTGTCGAACTGGCTTTTGTCGTCTATGCCGCTGGCGTAGGAAAAGGAGCGGCGCAGGATGTTGTGGCCGGTGGCGTGTGCCAGGCGGGCGTGCGAGGTTTCGGGCATCGCCGGTTCGCCCTTGTCGTTTTTGAGGCTAAGGTTGATGGGTTCGTGTTCTTCGTGCTGTCCCATCGGCGCGCCGCTGTCGCGGTAGCGGCCAAAGGTGTTGTGCTGTTCGCCGAGGCTGGTGCGGTCCCAGGTTTCTAAAAACATTTTGATGCGCCGCGCGATGAGGTAGCTGCCGCCTTTGAGCCAGCCATCGCTCTCTACCCAGACGACTTTGTCGAGGTTTTCGCCGCTGAAGTTGGCGGTGCCGTCTTTGAAGGCGAAGAGGTTGCGCGGGGTTTCGCTGGCGCTGTCGTAGGAGTTGAAGCCCGCCTGGCTCCAGCGCATGGTGAGGTTCAAGCGCGCACCGCGCACGAGGTTGCGCACCGCGTGGAAGGCGACTTGCGGGTCATCGGCGCAGGCCTGGATGCAGAGGTCGCCGCCGGTGTAGGCCGCTTGCAGTTGGTCGCGCGGGAAGTGCGGCAGGTCGGCGAGTTCGGCCGGGCGCAGGTGCTCCATTTTCAGCTTGCTGAAGAAGCTGGGGCTGACGCCAAAGGTGAGGGTGAGATTGTGCGGGTTGAGGCTGTCTGCTTCGCCGGTGTCGGTCGGCGGGATGTAGAGGTTTTTGCTGTAGGGTTTGACGTGCTCGCCGCGGGTGAGGTTCAGGCTGTAGGCCGTCCACAGCTGGAACATTTCCTGGATTTTTTCGCGGTCATCGCTGTGCAGGTCGGCGACGAGGAAGTAGATATGTTTTTGTGCCGGGGTAGTGATGCCCGCCTGATGGCTGCCGTAGAAGGGGATTTCGTTATGCGCGGGCGGGTTGGTGGCGGCAGGCGGGCAGGGTGCGCCTTCTGCTTTCGCAGCAGTGCCGGCAACGAGGCCGGCACTGATGATTCCGCATTGTTTGATAAAACCCCGACGCGATGGTGCATCTGTCATTTTATGGCCTTGTGGTTGGTGGGTTATTCGATGATGACGCCCATTTGTGCGAGCGGTTCGCCGAGTTTGTTCACCGCTTCGGCGAGTGCCTTGATTTCGTCTTTGCTCAGGGTGTCGTAACCGGCGTAGTCGTAGCTGCCGTCTTTCGCCTTGTTGTGCTTGTCGAGCAGGGCGTTCACCGCTTTGAACTGGGCTTCGATTTCGCCAGCGAGTTTTTTGTCTTTGGCTTCCAGCGCAGGCTTGAACAGTTCGAAGATTTTTTCGGCGCCTTCGATGTTGGCCTTGAAGTCAAAGAGATCGGTCTTGGAGAAGATGTCTTCTTCGCCGGTAATCTTGGTGGTGGATACTTCGTTCAGGAGGTCAACCGCACCGGTAACCATCAGCTGCGGGGTGACGTCCACCGTCGGGATTTTGGCGCGCAGTTCTTTGATGTCTTTCACCAGTTGGTCGGCGATTTCTTCGGTGCCCTTGGTGGTTTTGTCTTCCCAGAGGATGCGCTCGATTTTGTGGAAACCGGTCCAGATGGCGGTTGCGTGTTTTTCGGCGTCGGCGTCATCTTTGGCCTTGCCTGCTTCTTTCACTTCGGCGGTGAGGTCGGCGAGACGGGCGTCGATACGCGGGTCAAGGTCGCCAAAGCTCTCGGCGATCGGCTCGGAGCGCTCGTAGTACATGCGCGCGACGGCATAGACTTTCTTGGCGTTTTCCAGATCGCCTTTCTTCAGGTAATCGGCGAATTTTTCGGTGTCCGCCAGCAGCAGGTCAATCTGCTCGACGACGAATTTTTTGTACGCTTCGGTTTCCTTGGAAAGGTCGGCAGCAGCGCTGGCGTTGAAGGAAAGCACGCTGAAGCCAAGAGCAAGGGCAAGGGTTTTCAGTTTCATGGAGACTCCATTGGACAGGGTTTGCGAAGATGTGAACGAAAGCCGCAGCGGGGCGGTTTTGCCGCGCGGCAGGATGGTCAAATTCGGAAACATTCTCAAATGATTTTTTGTTGCAAGTTACGTTTAAAAATACTTGCTGATTAGGCGGATAGCTGTGCGAAAGCGTGTTTTGCCACAGGCAGGTTTGCACTGTGTGTGATGAATTCGCCATAATAACGCTTTCAATTATCCTGGAGAAAATTCCGTCATGACCGCCTGCCGCCGTTTCATCGCCTGTTTGCTGCTTCTTTGTATGTTGCCACTCGCCGCGCAGGATTTTCGCGCCTTTGCCGACGACATCGCGCAGCGGCTGGATGCCACCAACGAGCTCTACCAGCAGGGCAAGACCGATGAGGCGAAGCAGAAGGTGCAGATGGCCTATTTTGAGGTCTTTGAAAACCTGGAAGGGCCGATTCGCATCAATATTTCCGCGCAAAAGAGCGCGGAGATGGAAGCGGAATTTGGCAATATCCGCCGCCTGATTGGCAACGGCGCGCCGCAGGAGGAAGTGCAGCAGCGCCTGCAAGCGTTGCGCGACGAGGTGCAAAAGGTCGTGCCGGTCTTGGAAAGCGGTCACAAGCTGGTAGCGCATGGCTCGCATTCGGCGCTTGACGGCATTGACCCCGGCTGGGCGGTGGCCTATCAGGCGCTGGATGACAATCTCGCCGCCGCCGTCTCCGCTTTTGAAAAGGGTAACGGCGCCGAGGCGAAAAAACGTGTGCAGCAGGCGCAGTACGACGGCTTCAAAAACAGCGATATGGAAACCACCATCCGCATGCAAAAATCGGCACGGGCGGCGGAGGTGATTAACCGCCAATTTGCCGCGCTGATGAAACAGGCGGATTCTGACGACACCATCGACGCCTTCGGCTACAGCGTCAGCACCCTGCTCGGTGACGTGCAGGACGCGCTGCAAGGCGTCCCCGCGCCGGCAAGCGCCGCGGCGCCGGTGGAAGACACGGCAAGCGCGGGCAAGGACTGGTCGGGCACACAGAAGGAATTGCTGGCGGCGCTGGCGCAAGCAACGCAGACCTACCAGGCGGGCGACACCGCCAAAGCGGTCGGCCAGGTGCAAGACACTTATTTCGACATCTTTGAAGCGAGCGGCATGGAAAACGCCGTCGGCGCGCGCGACGCCAACTTCAAAACCGAACTGGAAGGGCATTTCACCAAAATCGTCGGCCTGATGAACGCGGGCAAAGACGTCGCCAGCATCCAGCAAGAAATCGCCGCCTTCTCCGCCGGTCTCGACAAGGCGCTGGAACTGCTTGGCGGCAACCAGGGCGGCATCGCGCTGTTCTTCTTCAGCCTGACCATCATCCTGCGCGAGGGGCTGGAAGCGCTGCTCATCGTCGCCGCGGTCATTGCGTACATTCACAAAAGCGGGCATGGTGACAAGCAAAAAGTCATCAACAACTCCGTCTGCTGGGCGCTGGGCGCAAGCGTCATCACCGCGCTGCTGTTCCAATGGCTGCTCACCAACGCTGCCGCCGGGCGCGAAATCCTCGAAGGTGTCACCATGCTGATAGCCACCGTCATGCTCTTTGGCATGAGCTACTGGCTGCTCTCCAAGGTGGAAGCGCAGCACTGGAAGGCGTACCTACAGAAAAAAATCGGCACCTCGCTCTCGCAAGGCTCGCTCATCGGCCTGTGGCTGACCAGCTTCCTTGCCGTCTATCGCGAAGGCGCGGAAACCGTGCTGTTCTACTTCGCCCTCGCTGCCGACGCCAAAACCGCGCTGGATTATGGCTATCTGTTCGGCGGGCTGGCGGTGGGCATCGTCATCCTCGCCGTGGTGTACCTCATCATGCGCTACAGCGTGGTGCGCCTGCCGCTCAAACCCTTCTTCATCTTCACCGGCATCTTCATGTACCTGATGGCGTTCATCTTCGCCGGCAAAGGCGTCGCCGAACTCATCGAAGGCAAAGCCTTCACCCCGACGCTGATTGGCGACGGCACCCTCTTCCCGAAATGGATGGGCGACTGGCTCGGCATCATGCCCTATCGGGAAACGCTCCTGCCGCAACTCGTACTGCTCGCCGCCGCGCTCTTCGCCCTCTGGGTGCTGTTCGGGCGCAAAAAAACGACTTCCTAACCCGCTCACAAACCTTACAGGAGGCAAAAATGAGCATCAAAAAAAGCGCAATGGCAACCGCCATCCTCATGACCGCAGGCAGCGCCTTCGCCTTCACCGAATATCCGGCAGGCGAACCGCAAACCATCAACGAGATGGAAATTGCCGCTGTTTACCTGCAACCGATCGACATGGAGCCGCGCGGCATGGGCCTTTCCGCCGCCGAAGCGGACGTCCACCTCGAAGCGGACATCCACGCTACCAAAGGCAACCAAAACGGCTTTGGCGAAGGCGAATGGATCCCCTACCTGACCATCACCTACACCCTGGAAAACCTCGACACCAAAGCCAAACAAGAAGGCACCTTCATGCCGATGGTCGCGAGCGACGGCCCGCACTACGGGCAGAACATCAAAATGCTCGGCGTGGGCAACTACAAAGTCACCTACCACATCGAGCCGCCGCCGAAAGCGGGCATGCATCGCCACACCGACGCGGACACCGGCGTGGGCAAATGGTGGAAACCGTTTGACGTCTCTTACGAGTTCAAATACACCGGCCTCGACAAGAGCAAAGGACAAGAAGCTCCGAAAGTGAAGAACTAAACGGGCAAAGAAAAACGGGCTTCGCGCCCGTTTTTTTATGGTGTTGTCTCTACTGATAGCGCTTGCCGCGCAACTCCAGCCAGCCGTCAGCATGACGCCCGCCGGGGTCGCGGTGCGTCCAGTGGATGACGCCGCCGCGCGCGTTCGTCTCGTATTGACCGCAGAAGGCGACGTTGTCGGCAGTCTGCAAATCGGGCAGGCGCGGCGCGAGGTCGATGTTATGCGCGACCAGTACCGTTTTGCCCGCGCCGATGTCGAGGATGAAGCGCTGATGGCGGCTGCCCTCGGTATCGTCCTTCAGCACTTTTTTCACCTGCCCCGCGCCGCATACCGCCGCGCCGCCACGGTTCTGCGCGATGACCTGATACAGCGCGGCGTTAGCGTTGCGCGCTTCCGGTGCAGGTTGCGGCAGTTGCGATGGCGTCTCGCGCAGATTGCCGAACCAGATGGCGGCGAGTAAAAACGGCAGCGCTGCCAGTTGCCAGCGCCAGGGGAGACGGTTGCGCATGATGACCTCAATAATGCGGCGGGATTTCTTCCGCCAGATTGCGCGGCGGCGTATCGCCGCGTTCCTGTAACTGTTGCCAGAGCAGGCGCAACTGCCCCTGCTGCAAATCCAGCGCCGCGCGCAGTTCGACGACCGCCGCGTTCAGCGTCGCCAGCAAATCCTCCTGATACGCCAGGCGAATTTCCAGCTGCGCGAGGCGTTCCTCGTCGCCTTCGCTCATTTGCGATCCAGCCGCAACTCGCCGCCCTGGGCGAAGTTTTCCGGCTTCATGTCTTCGATGCTGATCCAGATGGCAGACTCTGCCACGCCGAGCGATTCACTCACCGCGCGCGTGACCGCTTTGACCATCGCACGCTTCTGTTCGACCGTGCGGCCTTCTACTAATTTCACGTTGATAACGGGCATAAAACACCTCGGGTTAGTGGAAGAAAACCGGATTATAACAGGCGACAATCGCTATAATACGGCGGCTTTCAATTCACAACCGAGGTGTACCATGGAAAAACGCGCGCTGCTCTATACCGGCAAATCCAAAGCCATCTACGCGACCGATGACCCCGATCTCGTCATCATCCATTACAACGACGACGCCACTGCGGGCAACGGTGCCAAGCACGAAATCATCGAAGGCAAAGGCATCCTCAACAACCGCATCGCCACGCTCATTTTCCGTGCGCTCATCGCCGCCGGCATCCCGACGCATTACCGCGACACCCTGAACGAACGCGAGCAACTCTGCGAAAAAGTAGAGATTATTCCGCTCGAAGTCATCGTGCGTAACGTCATCGCCGGCTCCATGGCAGCCCGCCTCGGCTTTGAAGAAGGCAGCGAAACCGAATACCCCATCTTCGAAATCTGCTACAAAAACGACGCCCTGGGCGACCCGCTCATCAACGACGACCACGCCGTCGCCCTCGGAATCGCAAGCTACGAAGACTTAGACCGCATCTACGAACTCACCGACCAAATCAACGCCACCCTGTTTGACATCTTCGACGAATGCGACGTGCTGCTGGTGGACTTCAAAATCGAATTCGGCCGCACCGCCGACGGCGAAATCGTGCTGGCTGACGAAATCAGCCCGGACAGCTGCCGCCTGTGGGACGCCGACACCCTCGAAAAACTCGACAAAGACCGCTTCCGCCGCGACATGGGCGGGCTGCTTGAAGCCTATCAGGACATCCTCGACCGTCTCGAAGAACGCGAGGAAAACGACGCATGAGCCTCGACTACAAAAGCGCGGGCGTGGACAAAGAAGCGGGTTATGACACCGTTGAGCGCATCAAGCGCTACGCGGGCGCGACCCACAACGCCCGCGTCCTCGGACAAATTGGCGCCTTTGGCGCCTTTTACGACTTGAGCGGCTACCAGCACCCCATCCTCGTCTCCGGCACCGACGGCGTCGGCACCAAGCTGAAAATCGCCTTTGCCCTCGGCAAATACGACACCATCGGCATTGATGCCGTCGCCATGTGCGTCAACGACATCCTCTGCCACGGCGCCGCGCCGCAATACTTCCTCGACTACCTCGCCTGCGGCAAACTCGAACCCGAAGTCGCCGCCGACATCGTCAAAGGCGTCGCCGACGGCTGCGCGCAGGCGAATGCGGCGCTCATCGGCGGCGAAACCGCGGAAATGCCCGGCTTCTATCAGACGGGCGAATACGACATCGCAGGCTTTGCCGTCGGCGTTGTGGAAAAAGCCGACCTCATCGACGGCAGCAAAGTCGCGGCGGGCGACGTCCTCATCGGCCTGCCGTCTTCCGGCTACCACAGCAACGGCTACTCGCTGCTGCGCAAAATCTTTACCGACCTTGACGCCGTCGTGGACGGCAAGAGCATCGGCGAACACTTGCTGACCCCGACCAAAATCTACGTCAAACCCGTACTTGCCGCACTCGCCGCGCACCGCGTGCATGGCCTCGCGCACATCACCGGCGGCGGCCTGCCGGAAAACCTGCCGCGCGCCTACGGCAAAGGCCTCACCGCCGTGGTGGACACCGCGACCTTCCCGCGCCCGCCGCTGCTGGACGCCATCCTCGCGCACGTCAAAAAAGACGAATGCTACGGCACCTTCAACATGGGCATCGGCTTCATCCTCATCGCCCCGCCGGGCGAGGCGGATGCCATCATCGCCACGCTCAAGGCGCACGGCGAAGACGCGCGCATCATCGGGCGGATGGAAGCGGGCGACGCGCCGCTGCGCTTGCAATAACCCTGCCATATAAACGGCAATCCATGAAAAAAGGCGCCTCGGGCGCCTTTTTTGCGGGCTACATCAACACGCCATGCTCACGGCGGAAGCGCTCCAGCGACGCCTTGCGCGCCTGCCAGTCCGGCTGCACCGCCCGCATCAGCGCGTAGAAGGCCGCGCCGTGATGATGCTCCTGCAAATGGCACAGCTCATGGATGATGACGTGCGCGATGAGCGCGGGTGGGTACTGGATGAGGCGGGTGTTGAAGGTGAGGATGCCGTCGCGGCGGCAGTTGCCCCAACTGCGGCGCATGGCACGGTAACGCAGCGGCGGCAACGCCCGTACCCACGGACAACGGCCAGCTTCCACGGCGACCATGGCGGGCAGATGCGCGGCGCTTTGTTGCTGGTGAAAACGGCGGAAGGCGGCGGCAAGCGCGTCTTCATCGCCGGGCGCGGCGATGAGGATATCGCCTGCGTGGTGAATGTCGCGTGTGGCATCCTGCGCCAGTCGCAGACGCAGCGGCTCGCCCAAGAGCCAATGCGTGCTGCCATCGGCGTAAGGCGAGGGGAGGGCGGCTTCCTGCGGGCGGGCGCGGCGGGCAATCCAGTCGAGATGCTCGCGGATGAAGCGCAAGATGTCGGCGGGTTTGCTACGCGGCGGATGCGAGAGGTAAATCTTGCCGTCCGCGTCAATCGAGAGACGCAGACGGCGGTTGTTGCGCCGTGGCGGACGGCAATGGATGCGCCAGGTTTGTCCGGCGTGCGGGATGTCCAGGACGGTCGGGCTCATGCGGGAGCGGTGCGGTTAATCCCGCCCCATCCGCTTTTCTACCGCTTCCGCCAGTTGCTCCAGCAGCGCTTCCGTATCTTCCCAGCCGATGCAGGCGTCGGTGATACTTTGCCCGTAGGTGAGCGGTTTGCCGGGTTCGAGTTTTTGTGCGCCTTCGACCAGATGGCTTTCTACCATCACGCCGAAGATGTTCTGCTCGCCAGCGGCGATTTGCGCGGCGACGTCAGCGGCGGCATCGAGCTGGCGTTTGTGCTGTTTGTGGCTGTTGGCGTGGCTGCAATCAACCATGATTTTGTCCTGCACGCCGGCGCGGCGCAGCGCGGCGACCGCTTCACGCACGTGGGCGGCGCTGTAGTTCGGACCGTTGTTGCCGCCGCGCAGGATGAGGTGGCAGTCTTCGTTGCCGTTGGTGGTGACGATGGCGGAATGCCCCAGTTTGGTGACGGAGAGGAAGCTGTGAACCGCTTGCGCCGAGGCGATGGCGTCGATGGCGATTTGCACGTCGCCGTTGGTGCCGTTTTTGAAGCCGATCGGGCAGGAGAGGCCGGAGGCGAGCTGGCGGTGCACCTGGCTTTCGGTGGTACGCGCGCCGACCGCGCCCCAGCTGACGAGGTCTGCGATGTACTGCGGGATGATCATGTCGAGGTATTCGACGGCGACCGGCATGCCTTTGTCGGCGGTGTCGAGCAGCAGTTTGCGCCCGATGCGCAGGCCGTCGTTGATGGCAAACGAGCCGTCCAGATGCGGGTCGTTGAGCAGGCCTTTCCAGCCAACGGTGGTGCGCGGTTTTTCAAAATAGACGCGCATGACGATGCACAGTTGCTCGCGGTATTTTTCGCGCAAGGGCAGGAGGCGGTCGGCATATTCGTTCGCCGCTTTGACGTCGTGGATGGAGCAGGGGCCGATGACGACCAAGAGGCGCGGGTCGTTGTCGTGCAGGATGGCGTGGATGTCGCGCCGCGCCTGGTGCACGGTTTCGGCGGCGCGTTCGCTCACCGGGTAGCGCTCCAGCAGGGCGACAGGCGGCAAGAGTTCTTGGATGCGGGCAATCCGCAAGTCATCGGTCTGGTGCATGGTGGTCATCCGTAATATCGTTGAGGGTCGGCAAAGATAGCGCAAAACGCGGCGCAGACAAAGCGCTGTTATACTCGCCACCCTTTGCAGCAACCCACAGGAATCCCCATGACCGACCACAACCCGCTTTACCAGCCCGCCGACGTTCCCGCCTTTGCCGCCATCCGCCCCGAACATGCCGCCGTCATCCCGCAGATTCTCCAGGAAAACCGCGCCGCCATTGAAGACCTCATCGCGCGCGGCGATTACAGTTGGGACGGCCTGATGCAGCCGCTGGAGCGCCTGGAAAACCGCCTCGCCAAAGCCGTCTCGCCGGTCGCGCACCTGCACGCGGTAACCAGCACCGACGACTGGCGCGCCGCCTACGAAGCGCTCCTGCCCGAACTTACCGCCTACGCCAGCGACCTCGGCCAGCACGAAGGCCTTTACCGCGCCATCAAAAGCCTGCGCGACAGCGCCGCTTACGCCACGCTCACCGCATCGCGGCGCAAAGTCATCGACGACGCGCTGAAAAACTTCGAGCGCAGCGGCATTGGTCTTGCGCCCGCCGCACAGGCGCGTTACAAGGAAATCAGCCTGCGTCTGGCCGAGCTGGGCACGCAGTTCGCCAACCACGTGCTGGACGCCACCAACGCCTGGCATCTGCACCTGCCCGACGACAGCCGCCTCGCTGGCATTCCCGACAGCGCCCGCGCGCTGATGGCAGACCTTGCCCGCCAGCACGGCGAAGACGGCTACCGCATCACCCTGGATGCGCCGGTGGTCATCCCCGTCCTCAGCTACGCCGACGACCGCGAGCTGCGCGCGACCGTTTACCGCGCCTACAACCTCCGCGCCAGCGAACTGGCCGATGACGGCAAATACGACAACGCCGCCATCATTGCCGAAACCGTTGCCCTGCGTTTTGAGCTGGCAAAACTGCTGGGCTTTGCCGACTACGCCGCCTATTCCGTGGATAACAAAATGGCGCCGGACAGCGCGGCGGTCATCGCCTTCCTCGAAGACCTCGTCGCCAAAGGCAAGGCGGCGGGCGAGGCGGACATGGCGGCGCTGCGCGAATATGCCACACGTGCGCTGAACCTCGCCGAGCTGCAACCGTGGGACATCGCCTACGCCGCCGAAAAACAGCGGCAAGCGCTGTACGCCCTCTCGCAGGAAGACCTGCGCCCCTACTTCCCCATCAGCCAGGTACTGCAAGGACTGTTCACCATCTGCGAGCGCCTCTTTGCCGTGCGCTTCCGCGAAAACCCGGCGCTTGCCACCTGGCACGCCGACGCGCGCGGCTACGACATGACCGACGCCGACGGCAACTTGCGCGCCCGCTTCTACCTTGACCCCTACGCGCGCGCGAAAAAACGCGGCGGTGCTTGGATGGACAGCGCCGTTTCCCGCTTTGCCGATGATGATGCGCTGCAACTGCCGGTCGCTTACCTCGTCTGCAACTTCACCCCGCCGGTCGGCGACCAAGAGGCCTGCCTCACCCACCAGGAAGTCACCACCCTTTTCCACGAATTCGGCCACGGCCTGCACCACATGCTGACCACCGTCGGCGAATACAGCGTCGCCGGGATTAACGGCGTCGAATGGGATGCGGTCGAACAACCCAGCCAGTTCATGGAAAACTTCTGCTACGAGCGCGACTGCCTGCGCCTCATGACCCGCCACCATGAGACGGGCGAACCGCTGCCGGATGCGCTCTACGCCAAACTCATCGCGGCGAAAAACTACCAAAGCGCGATGGCGCTGCTGCGGCAAATGGAATTCTCCCTCTTTGACATCCGCCTGCACTGCGCCGAAAACGCGGGCAAAGACGCGCTTGCCGTGCACCGCGCGGTACGCGAACACGTCGCCGTTACCCCCGCCTATGCCGACAACCGCTTCCCGATGAGTTTCCAGCACATCTTCGCCGGAGGCTACGCGGCGGGCTATTACAGCTACAAATGGGCGGAAGTATTATCTGCGGACAGCTTCGCCGCCTTTGAAGAAGAAGGCGTGCTGAATCCGGCAACCGGCGCGCGTTTCCGCGACGAAATACTGGCCGTCGGCGGCAGCCGCCCCAGCATGGAAAGTTTCATCGCCTTCCGCGGCCGCGCCCCGCAGGTGGATGCGCTGTTGCGCCACAGCGGCATTCAGCAGCCATAAATAAAACCGCGCGCCATCGTAAAAAAACCGCCCTTTCGGGCGGTTTTTTGTCGGGCAAAGCGGCATCAGGAGGCGATGGCTTCTGCCAGCGGCAGGTGCTTCTGCCCGCGGCCGACGCCGATGTAGTGGAAGCCGAGGTGGTAGAGGTCTTCCGGGTGGTACTGGTTGCGGCCGTCGATGATGAGCAGGTGGCGCATTTTGCGGCGCAGGCGCTCGAAGTCCGGCTCGCGGAATTCCGGCCATTCGGTGACGAGCATCAGCGCGTCGGCGGCGGCGGTCGCGCTGTAGGCATCGTCGGTGAAGGTGAGGTCGCCGCGTTGTTGGGCGGGTTGGGGCAGGGCGGCGCGGGCGGTGTGCTGGGCGACGGGGTCGTAGGCGCGCACTTTGGCGCCCGCTTCAAGCAGCGCTTCGATGAGGTCGATGCTCGGCGCTTCGCGCATGTCGTCGGTGCCGGGTTTGAAGGCCAGTCCCCAGACGGCGATGGTTTTGCCTTTGAGGTTGTCGCCCAGTTCGGCGCGCAGTTTTTGGTAGAGGCGGTTTTTTTGGTGGCGGTTGCGGGTTTCGACGGCGTGCAGGACGTGCGGTTCGTAGCCTGTGCTTTCGGCCATGCTGACCAGTGCGCGCACGTCTTTGGGGAAGCAGGAGCCGCCATAGCCCGCGCCGGGGTGGATAAAGCGCGGGCCGATGCGCGGGTCGCTGCCGATGCCAAGACGGACGTTTTCGACGTCCACGCCGAGGTGTTCGCAGATGCCCGCGATTTCGTTCATGAAGGAGATGCGGGTGGCGAGCATGGCGTTGGCGGCGTATTTGGTCATTTCGGCGTCGCGCACGTTCATGGCGATGAGGCGCGCGCCTTGTGCGGTGAGCGGGGCGTAGAGCGCCTGCATTTGCGCGTGCGCGGCTTCGTTGTCGGCGCCGATGATGATGCGGTCGGGGTACATGAAGTCGCGGATGGCAACGCCTTCTTTGAGGAATTCGGGGTTGGAGACGACGTCGTAGGCGATGTTTTTGCCGCGCGCGGCGAGCGCTTCGGCGATGACGGCGCGCACTTTTTCGGCGGTGCCGACGGGGACGGTGGATTTGTTGATGATGATGGCCGGGTGTTCGAGGTTTTCGCCGATTTGCCGGGCGACGGCGAGGACGTGGCGGAGGTCTGCCGAGCCGTCTTCATCCGGCGGGGTGCCGACGGCGATGCAGTAGATGTGCGCGTCGTCCATTGCTTCGTGCAGGCAGGTGGTGAAGTTGAGGCGGCCGCTCGCGTGGTTTTTTTCGACGATGGTGTCAAGGCCGGGTTCGTAGATGGGCAGGATGCCATTTTTGAGGTTGTCGATTTTTTGCGGGCAGATGTCCACGCAGGTGACGTGGTGGCCGATGTCGGCGAAGCAGCTGCCTGCGACGAGGCCGACGTATCCGGTGCCGATTACTACTACGTTCATGGTCTTCTCCTGGGTTGGGTGTAGGTTTTGGAAAGGGTTTGGGTGCGGGGTTTGTCAGGGTGTTGGCGCTGTGCGGGGTGTTTGCTGGGATTCTGTGCTTTTGCGCTGCATGGTTTTGTCGCTGCGCGGGGTGTTTGCTGCCCCCTCCCCAGCCCTCCCCCACGGGGGAGGGGCAGAACGGCGGCAGCAGGCAACCCGCGGCGCGACGACTTGTGTGGCTGTTTTTTGGTAAAAGCGTTGTGCATGGGCGTGTTTCCGTTATTCGCTCAACACGGCAGGCGCAGGGTGATTTGCAGGCCGCCGAGGGCGCTGCGGCCGAGTTCGAGGCTGCCGTCGTAGGTTTCGGCGAGGTCGGCGGCGATGGGGATGCCAAGGCCGTTGCCGGCGGTGCTTTGGTCGAAGCGTTCGCCGCGGCGGGGGACGCGGGCGATTTGTTCGTCGGTGAGGCCGGGGCCGTCGTCTTCGATGGTGATTTGGATGTGGCCGCGTTTGGCATCGGCAAAGTGGCGCGCTTCGGTGCGGACGCGGCTGGCCGCCCATTTGCCCGCGTTGTCGAGCAGGTTGCCGAGCATTTCTTCGAGGTCGGTTTGTTCGGCGCGCAGGTGCAGGTCGCCGTCGGTGTGCAGTTGCCAGTCAAGGTTTCGCGCGGCGTGCAGGCGGCGCATGAGGGCGGTGAGTTGGGCGAGGCTTGCCGCGAGGTCGATGCGGCGCATGTCGCCCGCGCCGCTGCCCGCGCGGGCCAGGTGGCGCTCGATGAGGCGGTTCATGTTGTCGATGTGTTGGCGGGTGTGTTCGTTGTGCGCTTCGCTGCCGAGCAGGGCGAGTGGTTTTTTCAGGGCGTGGCTGAGGTCGGCGGCGTGGCCGCGGGCGCGGGCGACGATGCGCGCGTTGCGCTCCAGCATGTCGTCGATTTCGCGCGCCAGCGGGTCGAGGTCGGGGCCGTAGCCGGTGCCGACGCGGGTTTGTTCGCCGCTGTGGATGGCACGCAGGGCGTGGTGCAGGCGGCGCAGCGGGGTGAGGCCGAGGTGGATTTGCAGCCACAGCGAGAGGAGCAGGGTGATGATCATGCCCATCAGCATGAGGATGAGGATGCTGTCGAGGCGGCTGAGTTCGGTGTCGGTCGCTTGTGCCGGGCCGTAGGTGTGCAGGGTGATGGTGCGCCCGCCGAGGGTTTGTTCGCGTTTGATGCCGAGCAGCGGCTCGCCGGTCGGGCCGGTCAGGCGGTAGAGGGCGGGGTCGCGGCTGATGCGGGTGGCGTTTTCGGGGTTGAGGCTGCTGTCCCAGAGGGAGCGCGAGTGTTTGTGGTTTTGGCCGTCGTCGAGTTGCCAGTACCAGCCGGAGAAGATGGTGCGGTATTCTTCGGGGGCGAGTGCCGGGTCGTGGTAGATGTGGCCGCTGTCGCCCGCGCGCAGGCTGCTCGCGAGGCGGTCGGCGCGTTCGTTCAGGGTCGCCGCCATGCTGCGCAGGATGGTGTTGTGCAGGCGGTCGCGCAGCAGGTAGCCGCCGCCCGCCATCAGGGCGAGGGTGGTGAGGATGCCAAGGATGAGCAGGCGCTGCGAGAGGCCGAGGTTTTCGCGCAGGGTCATGTGTCGTCCTTCGGGGTTTCGGCGGCGAGCATGAAGCCGCGGCCGCGGATGGTGTGCAGGAGCGGTACGCCCAGTTTGCGGCGGATGCGGCTGATGAGGACGTCCAGCGTGTTGGAGTCGGGGTCGCTGTCGCGCGCATAGACGTGTTCGAGGATTTCGCCACGGCTGACGACGGTGCCCGGCTGGTGCATGAGGTAGGCGAGGATGCGTTCTTCTTGCGCGGTGAGGGTGAGGCGGCGGCCGTCCAGGTGGAAGCGCGCTTGCAGGGTGTCGTAGCTCAGGCTGCCGACGTGCAGGGTGGTGTCGGCGTGGCCGCGGCTACGGCGTAGCAGGGCGCGCAGGCGCAGCACGACTTCTTCGTGCAGGAAGGGTTTGGTGAGGTAGTCGTCCGCGCCCGCGTTGAAGCCGGCGAGTTTGTCGCTCCAGCGGCTGCGCCCGGTGAGGATGAGGACGGGGTAGGTCTGGCCTTGTTCGCGCCAGTGGGTGAGCAGGCTGATGCCGTCCATGCCAGGCAGGCCGAGGTCAAGTACGGCGGCGTCGTAGGTTTCGGTGCTGCCGAGGAAGGCGGCTTCGTTGCCGTCGTGCGCGGTTTCGGCAATCATCCCCGCTTCTTGCAGGACGTTCGCGAGGCTTTGCGCCAGCTCGCGGTCGTCTTCGACGATGAGGATTCGCATCAGCGCACCTCGATTTCGTCTTCGCTCAGCGGGCGGCCGCTGAAGGGGTCAAGCGAGATTTCGGTCAGGGTGCCGTCGTCGAGTTGCAGGTCGATTTCGTAGAAGGGGCGGGCGTTGCGATCATATTTGAGTTCCACTTCCAGTACGTGTCCGGGGTGGTTTTTTTGTAGCGCGTCCAGCAGGTCGGCCAGCGGTTTCATCCCGGCGGGCAGGTGGTCAAATTCGGCGACGGCTTCGCCGTTTTGTGCATCAACAAAGACGTCGTGACTGCGCCCGGCGTCGTCCATGATGCGGATTTGGTAGAAGTAGCGCTCTTGGTGGCGGCGCAGGTCGAGGTCAACGACGCGCCCCGGCTGTTGTGCCAGCGCCTGGCGCAGCAGCTCTGCCGCGGGCAGGAGTCGCAGCGGTGCTTCCGGCGCGACTTCTTCGCCGGTCATGGCGTCAATGTGGATTTCCTGCCGCTCGCCGCCGACGGAAAGCAGTTTGACTTCGTAAATGTTGCGACCGCTGCGGTTGCGGTCCAGCTCCACATCCAGCACGCGCCCCGGATAGCGCGCCTGCACCGCGGCAAGGATTTCAGCGAGCGGCTTGAAGCGCCCGGCCTGCACGGCTTGGCGCGCCGTGTCCTGGTCGGCGGTGAAGGCGGCCAGCAAGACACTGGCGGGAAGGAGGAGGAAAAATCGTTTCATGGGCATATCCTGACAGAAGGCGTTTGAACGAAACGTGAACCGCCCTGTCAAAGACCGTTCACGAAGATTTTGCGATAATCCGCCGCACCATAAACCAGACCCGCTTTCATGAACAACGCCCCGCGCATCGCCCTCTATTCACACGACACCATGGGACTCGGCCACATCCGCCGTACCTCGCTCCTCGCCCGCGCCCTGCGCCGCCCGCCGCTCAATGCGCACGTACTGCTCCTCTCCGGCATCCGCGAATCCGGCGCCTACCCGCTGCCGGACGGCATCGACAGCATCACCCTGCCCGCCTACCGCAAACGCGGCGACGGCAGCTACGGCGCCCGCGCGCTGGGCATCCCGCTCGATGACCTCATCGCCCTGCGCAGCCAGACACTTGCCGCCGCGCTGGACGCCTTCGCGCCCGACCTCCTCATCGTGGATAACGTCGCCCGCGGCGCGCTCGGCGAACTGGACGCAAGCCTCGCCCGGCAACGCGCGCGCGGTTGCCGCATCGTCCTCGGCCTGCGCGACATCATCGACGAACCCGCAGCCGTCGCCCGCCAATGGCAAAAACTGCGCACCCTCGACACCATCCGCGACTACTACGACGCCGTCTGGATATACGGCGACGCCCGCCTCTACGACACCGTCGCCGCCTACGGCCTCGCCGCCGCGGACAAACCCATTACCTACCTCGGCTACCCCGACCCGCTCCAGCGTGCAGAAACCAGCCCCGCCTCCGACAACGATGCCCCCTACGCCCTCTGCCTCCTCGGTGGCGGGCAGGACGGCTACGCCCTCGCCGAAGCCTTCGCCCGCACCACCCTGCCCGACGGCTGGCGCGCCATCCTGCTGACCGGGGCGATGATGCCCGCCGCCGAACGCGCCCAACTCGCCGCCATCCTCGCCGACCGCCCCGACTACCAACTGCTCGAATTCACCCCCGAACCGCTGGCGCTGATGCGCGGCGCGCGCGCCATCATCGCCATGAGCGGCTACAACACCACCCTCGAACTGCTCGCGCTCAACGCCCCCATGCTGCTCGTGCCGCGCATCAAACCGCGGCGCGAACAATGGCTGCGCGCCGTGCGCCTTGCCGAACTCGGCCTTGCCGACTGCCTGCACCCGGACGAACTCAGCCCCGCCCGCCTCAGCGCCTGGTTGGCAGACGCCCGCCCGCGCAAAACCGCCCGCGACCGGCTCGACTTCAACGGCCTGGAACACATCAACCGCGAAACCCTCGCCCTGCTCACACCATAAAAGGAACGACCATGACCGACGCCCCCATCGCCTACATCCTCAAACGCTACCCGCGCTTCTCCGAAACCTTCGTCGTCAACGAAATCCTCGCCCACGAAGCCGCCGGACAAGCCATCGAAATCTACGCCCTCGGCCCCGTACAAGAAACCCACTTCCAGGAAGCCATCGCCCGCGTGCGTGCGCCGGTGCGCCGCATCCGCCACCAATACCACGACACCGAACTCTACTGGCAACTGCTCACCAAAGCCCACGCCACCCTGCCCGCCTTCGACGCCAACGCCGCGCTTGCCGAAAACCACAGCGCCGCCACCATTGGCCAGGCGGCAGTACTGGCGCTCAAAATCCACGAACGCGGCATCCGCCACCTGCACGCCCACTTCGGCACCCAGGCGGCGACCATCGCCCGCCTCGCCGCGCGCTTTGCCGCCGTCACCTACAGCATCACCGCACACGCCAAAGACATCTACCACGAATACAGCGAACCGGTGAACCTCGCCCGCAAAATCGCCGACGCCGCCTTCACCATCACCGTCTCCGACTACAACCTCGCCCACCTGCGCGAACAATACCCCGCTGAAGCGCCCGTGTACCGCATCTACAACGGACTCGACCTCGAACAATTCCCCTACCACGCGCCCGAAAACCGCCCGCCGCACCTCCTCGCCGTCGGCCGCCTCGTCGAAAAAAAAGGCTTCCCCGACCTCATAGACGCCATCGCCACCCTGCGCGAACGCGGCATAAACTGCACCTGCGACATCATCGGCGACGGTAACCAGCGCGAGACACTCGCCGCACACATCGCCCGCTTACAACTTGCCGACCGCGTGCGCCTCCTCGGCAACCGCAGCCAGGCAGAAGTCAAAAACCACATCCGGCAGGCGGCGATGCTCATCGCCCCCAGCATCATCAGCGCTGACGGCGACCGCGACGGCCTGCCGACCATCCTCGTCGAAGCCATGGCGCTCGGCACCCCGTGCATCAGCACAAACATCGTCGGCATCCCCGAACTCGTGCGCGACGGCGACACCGGCCTGCTCGCCCCGCCCAACGACCCGCCCGCACTCGCCGACACCATCGCCCGCCTGCTCAACGACCCGGCACTCGCCGTGCGCCTCGCGACCAACGCCCGCGCCCTCATCGAACGTGACTACAACATCCACGCCAACACCGCCCAACTACGCGAACACATCCGCGCCAGCATCGCGGCGCAAAAATAAAATACCGCCCTCTCCGCCAGCCAGCCCCCTCCCTCGCAGGACGCGTAGCGTCCGCAGCGGGGGAGGGCAGGGGAGGGGGGGGTGAAAATTTGCGAAGCGACAACCTTCCCAATATACATACCCCCCACCCGCTACCGCGTATGTAAAACCAACAGCAAACCCGACATGAAAAAACACATCGCCTACCTCTGCGCCGACCCCGGCATCCCCGTCTATGGCAACAAAGGCGCGTCTATCCACGTACAAAACATCATCCGTGCCTTCATCCGCGCCGGACACCGCGTCACCCTCTTTGCCAACCGCATCGACGGCACCCCGCCGCCGGGACTCGAAACCGTCCACCTCGTGCCGCTGCCCGCGCCGCCCAAAGGCGACAACGAAACCCGCGCCCGCGCCATCCTTGCCGCGCACGACACCATCACCGCCGCCATCGCCGCGCACGCCCCCTACGACCTCCTCTACGAACGCTACTCCCTCTGGAGTGACATCGGCATGCGCTACGCCGAAGCGGCGGACATCCCATCCGTCCTCGAAGTCAACGCGCCGCTCATCGACGAACAACGCACCCACCGCGAACTCGTCCTGCCCGCCGAAGCCGAAACCATCGCCAAGAGCGCCTTTTCCCGTGCCCGCGAACTCATCGCCGTCTCGCCCGGCGTCGCCGCCTACCTCAAAAACTGGCCGCACCGGCGCATCACCACCCTCGCCAACGGCGTTGAACCCCAAACCTTCGCCGCCGCCCTGCCCATCCGCGCCGCCCGCCGCGACGGAGAGACCCGCATCGGCTTCCTCGGCACCCTCAAACCCTGGCACGGCCTGCCGCTCCTGGTTGAAGCCTTCGCCCGCGTCCACGCCGAACACCCCACCGCGCGCCTGCACATCATCGGCGACGGCCCCGGCAGGGCAGACCTCGAAACCGACCTTGCCGCCCGCGGCCTCACTCCCTACGCCCACATCAGCGGCAGCATCGCCGCCGCCGACGTTCCCGCCGCCCTCGGCCAAATCGATATCGCCACCGCCCCCTACCCGGCGCAGGACAACTTCTACTTCTCGCCGCTGAAAATCTACGAATACCACGCCGCCGGACTACCCGTCATCACCAGCCGCGTCGGCCACCTCGCCGAAGTCGTGCACGACGGCGAAGACGGCCTGCTCGTGCCGCCGGACGACCCACAAGCACTCGCCGACGCCATCCTCTCCCTCGCCCGCAACCCCGCGCACCGCACCCACCTCGGCGACGCCGGCCGCATCCGCGTCGCCCGCGAACACAGCTGGGAAAGCGTCGCCGCAAAAATCCTCGCGCTGGCGGAAGAAACCTGACACCCGCCATCCCAAACACCCCACCCCCTGTGGGTGAGGGGTAGGGGTGGGGTTACTGACAGCACGCACGCAGCCACATCGCCCTGCCCCAGCAGACCCTAAACACAAACACCCTGCCCAACAACAAAAAAACCATGACCCACACCCCCATCCGCCGCGTCCTGCACCGCTTCCGCCCCTACCTGCACGGCCAACTGCCGCTGCTCCTCGCCTCGCTCGCCGCCCTGCTCGGCATGACCCTGATGCGCCTCCTCGAGCCCTGGCCGCTCGCCTGGATCGTCGATAACCTCCTCAAAAACAAAACCCCACCGCTCGGCCTCACCACCAACCAACTCATCTGGGCGAGCGCCCTCGCCGTCATCGCCTTCGCCGCCCTGCGCGCCCTGTGCGGCTACCTCTCCACCATCGGCTTTGCCCGCATCGGCACCCAAGTCCTGAGCCGCGTGCGCAACGACCTCTACAACCAACTCCTCACCCTGCCGCTCTCCTACCACCAAAAAATGCGCCCCGGCGACCTCACCCTGCGCCTGGTGAATGACGTCTCCCAACTCAAAGAAGTCACCGTCTCCGCCCTCCTGCCCATGCTCGCCAACATCTTCGTCCTTGCGGGCATGTTCGCCGTCATGCTCGCGCTGAACTGGCAACTGGCACTACTCTCCCTCATCCCGCTGCCCGTCATGTGGTACTCCGCCAAACACAGCAGCCGCCTCATCCACGAAGCCAGCCGCCGCACCCGCAGCCGCGAAGGCGCACTGGCTGCCACCGCATCCGAAAGCATGGCCGCCATCCGTACCGTCCAATCCCTCACCCTCGAAAACAAATTCCGCCACCTCTTTGAAGGCAGCGACGACAAAGCCATGAACGCCGACATGAGCACCAAACGCCTCTCCGCCGGCCTCGAACGCACCATCGACCTCCTCGTCGCCTGCGCCACCGCGCTCGTCCTCTGGCAGGGCGCGCGCCAAGTCCTCGCCGGCCAACTGAGCGCGGGCGACCTGCTCGTCTTCATCTCCTACCTCAAAAACAGCATGCGCCCCGTGCGCGAATACGCCAAATACGCCGGCCGCCTCTCCAAAGCGCTGGCCTCCGCCGAACGCATCGCCGACATCCTCGACGAAACCCCGGAAATCACCGACGACCCCTACAGCCGCCCGGCGCCGCCACTGCGCGGCCGCATCAACCTGCGCAACCTCCACTTCCACTACCCCGGCAACCCCAAAAAAACCTTCGACGGCCTCGACCTCGAAATCGCCGCGGGCGAACACATCGCCATCGTCGGCCCCTCCGGCATCGGCAAATCCACCCTGGCGGCGCTACTCCTGCGCCTCTACCAACCACAACAAGGCCGCATCGAAATCGACGGGCACGACATCCGCCGCTTCCAACTCGCCAGCCTGCGCGCACAAATCGGCCTCCTGCCACAAGACGCGCTCCTCTTTGCGACCAGCATCCGCGACAACCTCACCTGCGCCGCCGGACGCGCCGTCAGCGAACGCGAAACCATCGCTGCCGCCAAACTCGCCAACGCGCACGACTTCATCATGGCGCAGCCCGACGGCTACAACACCCAAATCGGCGAACGCGGCGCGACCCTCTCCGGCGGCCAGCGCCAGCGCCTGGCCATCGCGCGCGTCGCCCTGCGCCGCTGCCCCATCCTCATCCTCGACGAACCCACCACCGGCCTGGACCGCCACAGCGAAACCGTCGTCCGCCACGCCATCGAACGCCTCATCGCCAACCGCACCGCACTAATGATTACCCACGACCTTGACCTCGCGGCGCGTGCCGACCGCATCCTCTACATCCAGGACGGCAAAATCGGCGAAAGCGGCACCCACCAAGAACTCCTCGCCAAAGGCGGGCTCTACGCCGCGCTGTGGCGCATGCACCGCCAGGCCATGCAACCAGAGCCCGACGCGCGCAGCGCCTGACCTTGCTGCCACCGCTAATCTGCCCCTCCCTAGGGCTGTTTGCATTTCAGCGGATAAGCCCCTCTCCCTCTGGGACAAGCATTGCTCGTCCGTAGGACGAGAGAGGGGTTGGGGTGAGGGCAGCAAATATGAAAAACCGCGTAGCGACAAACCCCAATAACATCCACCCCAACAACCCACAAACCAAACCATGCACCCCGCCGAACAAGCCCTCATCGCCCGCGACCCCGCGCTCCCCGGCCTCGCCCTGCTGCTGGACGACCGCGCCCTCAGCGCCGCGCTCACCCCGCACCTGACCGGACACAGCATCGCCCGCGTCACCTACCTGCGCTACAAACCGCAGACCCACTGCCTCGCCGCGCTGCGCCTTGACGACCACAGCGGCAACACACAAACCCTCTGGGCCAAAGCCCTGCCCGCCGCCAGCCACGACTGGCAATGGCAAAGCGCCCGCCTCGACAAACGCCACGGCGGCCAGCGCCTCACCCTGCCCGCGGCACACCTCCTCCTCGCCAGCCCCGAACACGACCGCCGCCTGCGCGTCGCCCTGCCCGCAGGCGCCACCATCCTGCGCTACAAACCCGAACGCCGCCTCGTCGCCCGCCACCACGACCAACTCCTGCGCTACACCACCGCCGCCGACTACCCCGCGACCCTGCGCGCCATCCAAATCGGCGCGACTTGCGGCGGCGCGCCGCTCACCGCCTGCGACGGCGCACAACAGCGCATCCAGACCGCCTGGCTCGAAGGCGAAACCCTCACCACACCCGACCCCGTCCAGCTGCGACAAACCGGCGCACAGCTTGCCGCCCTGCACCGTGCCGCCGTACCAGCGGAACTGCCCGTGCGTCCTGACGAAAACCAGGCACTCGCACAAACCCTCGCCACCATTCACACCATCAGCCCGGCGCATAGCGAACGCCTACGCGCCCTCATCAAGCGCACCCAAGACGGCCTTGCTCGCGTGCGCAGCGCGCCCTGTCACAACCACGGCGACCCCTCGCCCGACCAAACCCTGCGCCGCCCGGACGGCACATACTGCCTCATCGACTGGGACAACACCTGCCTCGCCCCGCCCGAAAGCGACCTCGGCACCTACCTCGGCAAAACCCACGCGCGCCACCCCGATACCCGCCTGCAAGAGCTCGCCGCCGCGCTGCTGCACGACTACGACGCCCCCTACGACCGCGCCGCCCTCTACCATTACACCGCCGCCGCCCTCATCCGCCTCCTGCCCGAAGGCTTCCGCCAGCGCCGCCCCGACTGGCCGCAGCACCTCGAACGCCTCCTCGAAAGCGCCGAAAACCTGGAACTATGACCCACGAACTCTCCCCCGCGACCAACCCCGCCTACATACAAACCGCGCTGCGCGAAGCCCTGCAGCAGCCTGACCTCAAACTGCGCGACCTCGAACTACTGCGCCACAAACCCGGCCGCCGCGCGCTCATCGCCTACACCATCGCGCGCCCCGGACAGCCGCTGCAAACCCTGCTCGGCAAACAGCGCGTCAAAGGCGTGGACAAACACGGCTACCACATCCAGCGCGCCCTGTGGCAACAAGGCTTCGACCTGCCCGGCCTCGCCGTACCCGAAGCGCTCGCCCTCCTCCCCGACGCCCGCCTCTGGCTCCAGCGCAAAGCCGCAGGCGAACCCGCCACCCGCTACCTCACGCCCGACAGCCCGCCCGCCCTGTGGGCGCGCATCGGTGCGGCAATAGCCAGCCTGCACCGCACCAATATCACGACGGAGCGCCGCTGGAACATCGCCGACGAACTCGCACTCTTGCACGACCGCCTCAACAAAGCCGCCGCGCTACACCCCCTGCTGACAGAACGCATCACCGCACTCCTGCCCGCGCTGGACGCCCTCGGCGCGACACTTGCCGACCGCCCCGCCTGTGGCATCCACCGCGACTGCTACCCCGACCAAATCCTCGTGGCGGACGCGGGCGCGCACCTCACCTGGCTGGACCTTGACCTCTACTGCCACGGCGACCCGGCGCTGGACGTCGGCAACTTCCTCGCGCACATGACCGAGCACGCGCTACGCCACTACGGCGACGCGGCCGCCCTTGCCGCCCAAGAAAACGCGCTGCAACAACACTACCAACAAGAAACCGGCACCGCGCCGGAAGCCATCGCCGCCTGGACGACCCTGGCGCTTGCCCGCCACATCTACCTCAGCACCCAATTCCCCGAACGGCACCACACCACCGCGCCGCTCCTCGCCCTCTGCGAACAACGCCTGCAAAAACCCTAACCGCGTCAGACCTTCACCGCCCCGTCATGGAATTCCATCCGCGCCGCTACTATACTTCGCGGCCAAATCCATTTCGGGCAGGCCGACCAACTGCCCCGCACGAGGAAAACATGAGCACTATCACCCTCTACACCGTCTATCACAAAGCTGCGCACATTCTGCAAAACCCTTACATCACCCCAATACAAGTGGGCGGTGGCGACGATATTGCCGGCATCCATTACCGCGACAACCAAGGCGACAATATCGCAGCAAAAAACGACAGCTATTGCGAACTCACCGCGCAATACTGGATGTGGAAACAAGATCACGAATCCGATTACATCGGCTTGATGCACTACCGCCGCTTCTTCGATTTCAATACCACTGCCCAGCGCAAAGCGAATGTATACGGCATTATCGAAGAACCTGCCTTTAATTTGGATTTCAGCAAAAAATACGGACTCACTCCCGAAAACCTGCGCGCACAAATCGAAGGTTACGACATTATCCTGCCCCATCCTTGGGATGTCCGTCCGGCAGGGTGGGACAACTTGCGCCATAACTACACCGCTTCACCCCACCACCACGAGCGCGACCTGAATATCACCCGCGACGTCATTGCGGCACATTACCCCGATTACCTATCCAGTTTTGACGAAGTCATGCAGGCGCGTAACGGCTATTTCACCAATATGTTTATCATGCGTCGCGCATTATTCGCCGAATACTCTGCCTGGCTGTTTGCCGTTTTGGCTGAAGTAGAAAAACGCGCGGATATCTCCGCCTATGACACGCAAGAAAAACGTGTCTTTGGCTATCTCTCCGAGCGCCTGCTTAATGTCTGGTTGAAAAAGAAGATGGCCGAACAGCCCCAACTAAAAATCAATCACCTGCGCCGCGTCTTTATTTTTGATACGACGGCCAAATCCTGGTATGCCCAGCCTGTCCAAACCGATAAACCCGTAGTCAGCGTCGTTATCGCCTCCGATGACAACTACACCCCGCATTTGGGTGCGCTTATCTGCTCCATTCTCGATCATTTCCCGGCCGATAAATACCTTGACCTGATTATCCTCGACGGGGGTATTTCTGCGCTGAACCGCAAATTATTGATGCGGCTATTGCCAACGCACGCCAATATCCAGTTTCTCGAACTGAAAGACGAGTTTCAGCAATTGGCGACGCATATGCATTTCTCTCGCGCCACCTTTTACCGCCTGATTCTCGACAAACTCATTCCGGGGCGGGATAAAGTGCTCTATATTGATTGTGACACCATCGTCCTGGATGACATCAGCACATTATTTGATACCCCGCTCGGGGATCATGCCATAGGCGCCGTATTTGACTACATCATGCACCATTTTTGCCTGAATGATGTGCTCTCCATTGATACTACCGGCAGCCTGCCTGCCAAACGCTATTTGCATGATTACGTCGGTCTGGAAGATGGCTGGCAACGCTATTTCCAGGCGGGCGTCATTTTGTTCAATATGGAAAAACTGCGCCGGCTCGATTTGTCGGAAGTCATGATTAGCGACTTGCTCAACAAACGTTATTGGTTCCTCGATCAGGATATTCTTAATAAATACTTCCTGGGGGATGTCGTCTATCTGGATCCGCGCTGGAATAGCGTCAACAGCGTACAAAATATTTATCAAGGATTGCCCGCTACCTATATTGCGGAATTGAAGACGACAGAAACTGACCCCAAGATTATTCATTACGCGGGATTTGAAACCAAACCCTGGAATAACCGCTATGCCGAATTGGCAGAATATTATTTCTACTATCTGCGGCAGACATTCTGGTATGAGCCCGTGATGTTCGCCCTGGAGCGGCGAGAGCAGGGTAACGGTACGACGTCAGCACCGCCTGGACGCGGCATTTTCTGGCGGATAGGTCAGAAGTGCTGGAAAATGATGCCACTATTTGCCCGGCGACGTTTGCACCGCGTCAAAGAATATTTGAAGCGGAAGTTGTGAGGTGATGAGAAAAACGCGCCATATGGCGCGTTTTTTATTGCAGGGATTCCAGTTGTAATGGCACGGGGGTGACCGGGATGGGTTCGACGTCCTTGTTCGCAGGCTGTGGCGCAGCGGTGCCGTCGTTATTGTCGTCGTCTTCCATGGATTCCAGCGTCAGTTGGCTGCCGATTTCTTGCGCGTTGGCCGGAGGGGCAGGCGGGTGCGGCAGCAGGCTGTGCGTCGGGTTGTGGCGGCGCTCTTTTTCGGCAAGGCCGGGAATGTCCGGAATGCTCGCGATTTCGCTGTCCGGCAGGACGAAGTAGGTTTCGTTTTTGCCGATCATGCCGTAATCCTCACGCGCTTTTTCTTCGTAGGAGTAGTAGGAGTCGGGCGAGCGCAGGTTTTCGACGTCGATGCGCAGCGCGTCGTTGCGGTCGTTCAGTTGTTTGTTTTCGCGCAAATGCAAGCCGACCTGCTGTTGCAGGTCGGCAATGCGATGCTGGGTGTTGCGCTCAAGGTGCCAGAGGTAGAGGTTTACCAAGAGAAGCACCGCGGCAACCGCGAGCAGCATCAGATAGACAAAGGATTTTTTGATCATCCTTTGATTTTGCCGAGCAGCGCGGCTTTGCCGCCGTATTTGGCCTTGTCGCCCAGCTCTGCTTCGATGGTCAGCAGACGATTGTATTTGGCGACGCGGTCAGAGCGGCAGAGTGAGCCGGTTTTGATTTGGGTGGCGCTCGTTGCTACCGCAATGTCGGCGATGGTGGTGTCTTCGGTTTCGCCGGAGCGGTGCGAGACGATGGCCGCATAGCCTGCGTCTTCTGCCATTTTGATGGCTTGCAGGGTTTCAGAGAGGGAGCCGATTTGGTTCGGCTTGATGAGGATGGCGTTGGCGATGCCTTTTTCGATGCCTTCTTTGAAGATGCGGGTGTTGGTGACGTAGAGGTCGTCGCCCACGAGTTGGACTTTGCCGCCCAGTTTGTCGGTGAGGATTTTCCAGCCGTCCCAGTCGCTTTCGTCCAGGCCGTCTTCGATGGAGACGATCGGGTAGCGCTCAACGAGGCCTGCGAGGTAGTCCACGAATTCGGCGGAGGTGAAGGTTTTGTTTTCAGACGCCAGGTTGTATTTGCCGTTTTCGTAGAGCTCAGAGGCGGCGACGTCAAGGGCGAGGTAGATTTGTTCGCCTGCTTTGTAGCCTGCTTTGGCGATGGCTTCCATGATGACTTGCAGCGCTTCTTCGTTGGAGCCGAGGTCAGGGGCAAAGCCGCCTTCGTCGCCGACGCCGGTGGAGAGGCCTTTGTCATGCAGGACTTTTTTCAGGGTGTGGAAGATTTCGGAGCCGGCACGCAGCGCGTCGTGGAAGCTGGCAAAGCCGGCGGGCATGATCATGAATTCCTGGATGTCCACGGAGTTGTCGGCGTGTTCGCCGCCGTTGACGATGTTCATCATCGGCACGGGCAGGGTGTAGCCGGTGGTGTTGTGCAGGACTTCGTACAGCGGTTTTTTCAGGCTGGCGGCTTTGGCGTGGGCAAGGGCGAGGGAAACGCCGAGGATGGCGTTGGCGCCGAGGTTTTTCTTGAAGTCGTCGCCGTCAAGGTCGAGCATGATTTTGTCGAGCGCGTTGAGGTCGTCAATGGCTTTGCCTTTGAGTGCCGGGGCGAGTTTGTCGTTGACGTTGGCAACGGCTTTGGTGACGCCTTTGCCGAGGTAACGGCCTTTGTCGCCGTCGCGCAGCTCAAGCGCTTCGCGCGAGCCGGTGGACGCGCCGGAGGGGACGCCTGCGGTGCCTTGGGCGCCGTCGGAGAGGGTTACGGTTACCTGGACGGTCGGATTCCCGCGGGAGTCGAGGATTTCCAGGGCTTTTACGTTTGCAACGGTTGTGCTCATCATATGCTCCTTTTCAGATTGATTTTGCGACGTTGTCGAGTGCCATCAGTTGTTCGAGCAACAGTGGCATTTTTCCCAGTGGCCAGGCGTTCGGCCCGTCGGAGAGGGCGTGGTCCGGGTCGGGATGGGTTTCCATGAACAGGCCGGCGACGCCGACGGCAACGGCCGCTCGCGCCAGTACCGGCACAAATTCGCGTTGTCCGCCGGAGGACGCGCCTTGTCCGCCGGGCAACTGCACGGAATGGGTGGCGTCAAAGACGACCGGGCAGCCGGTCTCCTGCATGACGGAGAGCGCGCGCATGTCGGAGACGAGGTTGTTGTAACCAAAGCTCACGCCGCGCTCGCACAGCATGATGTGTTCGTTGCCGGTGCTTTTGGCTTTTTCGGCGACGTGGCGCATGTCCCACGGCGCGAGGAACTGGCCTTTTTTGATGTTCACCGGCAGGCCCTGTTTGCAGACGTTGTGGATGAAGTTGGTCTGGCGGCAGAGGAAGGCGGGGGTTTGCAGCACGTCCACTACCGATGCGACTTCGTCGAGCGGGGTGTCTTCGTGCACGTCGGTAATCACCGGCACGCCGATTTCGGCTTTGACTTTGGCGAGGATGCGCAGGCCTTCGGCGATGCCGGGGCCGCGGTAACTCGCGCCGGAGGAGCGGTTGGCCTTGTCAAACGAGGATTTGTAGATGAAGGGCAGGCCGAGGCGGTCGGTCAGTTTTTTCAGGGTTTCGGCGGTGGAGAGCGCCAGCGCTTCGGATTCGATCACGCAGGGCCCGGCGATGAGGAAGAAGGGGCGGTCGTTGCCGACTTCAAAGCCGCAGAGGTTCATGCTGTTGCTCCGTCGTGGCGGGTGCGGCAGGCGCGGATGAAGGATTCAAAGAGCGGGTGACCTTTGCGCGGGGTTGAGGTGAATTCGGGGTGCGACTGGCAGGCGATGAACCAGGGATGGTCAGGCAGTTCAATGACTTCCACCAGGCCGTTGTCTTCGGAGCGGCCGGAGATGACCAGCCCGGCGTCTTCCAGGCGTTTTTCGTAATGGCTGTTTACTTCGTAGCGGTGGCGGTGGCGCTCGTTGATGATTTCCGCGCCGTAGATGCGGGCAATCTGGCTGCCGGATTTGAGCCGCGCCGGCAGGGCGCCGAGGCGCATGGTGCCGCCGAGGTCGGTGTGGACGTCGCGCTGTTCGGTTTCGCCGCGTTCGTTCACCCATTCGGTGACGAGTGCGACCACCGGGTCGGCGACTTTGTCATCCCATTCGGTGCTGCCCGCACCGGCAAGGCCGAGGACGTGCCGCGCGTATTCGACGACGGCAATTTGCATCCCCAGGCAAATGCCGAGGTAGGGGATGCGGTTTTCGCGCGCGTATTGCACCGCGAGGATTTTGCCTTCAATGCCGCGGTTACCGAAGCCGCCGGGGACGATGATGCCGTCCACGTCGGCAAGCAGACCGGTGCCTTGTTGGAGGAGGTCTTCCGAATCGACGTAGCGGATGTTCACTTTGTTGCCGCTGCGGATGCCCGCATGGTAGAGCGCTTCGTTGAGCGATTTGTAGGCGTCGGTCAGATCCACATATTTGCCGACCATGGCGATGGTGATTTCTTGTTCGAGATTGGCGATGGCGGTTTCAATCTGCTGCCACACGGACAGGTCGGCGGGGTTCGCTTCCAGGTTGAAGTGGCGCATTACCGCCTCATCCACGCCCTGTTTGTGATAGAGCAGCGGGATTTCGTAAATGTTTTTCACGTCCAGCCCGGCGAAGACCGCATCGGCGGGGACGTTGGTAAAGAGCGCAATCTTGCGCCGCTCGTCTTCGGGGATGTCGCGGTCGGCGCGGCAGATGAGCATATCCGGCTGGATGCCGATGGAGCGCAATTCTTTGACGCTGTGCTGTGTCGGCTTGGTTTTCAGCTCGCCGGCGGCGGCGATATACGGCAGGAGCGTCAGGTGCATATACATGCAGCGGCTGCGCCCCAGTTGCGCGCCAAGCTGGCGGATGGCTTCCAGAAACGGCAGCGATTCGATATCGCCAACCGTGCCGCCGACTTCCACCATCGCAATATCCGCGCCTTCTGCCGCGCGCAGGACGTAGCTCTTGATGGCGTCGGTAATGTGCGGGATGACCTGCACCGTCGCGCCGAGGTAATCGCCGCGCCGCTCCTTGCGGATGACTTCCGAGTAAATGCGGCCGGTGGTGCAGTTGTTGAACTGGGTGGCGCGCATATTGACGAAGCGCTCGTAGTGGCCGAGGTCAAGGTCGGTTTCCGCGCCGTCGTGGGTGACGAACACCTCGCCGTGCTGGAACGGGCTCATTGTCCCCGGATCGACATTGATATAAGGATCGAGCTTGATTAGCGTCACGCGCAGCCCGCGTGCTTCCAGAATGGCGCCCAAAGAAGCGGCGGCGATGCCCTTCCCTAAGGAAGAAACCACGCCGCCGGTAACGAAGATGAATTTGGTCATGCGAGCTTGTCCGAGCCGTTATCAAAAGGATGCGGAATCTTAACAAAATGTGCCTGTTTATGCCAGTCAAACACCAGTCCCTGCCAGCCTGCCGCCGCGCCCAAGCCGCCCAGCCACGCGCATTCGCCATCAACCAGCAAGAGTGGCAAACGGCGGCGCAACCATGGCGGCACGCCCGCGCGCTGCAAGGCATTTTTCAGCGACTCCGCATAACGCTGCCCCGGCGCCTGCCAGTGCGCCGCGCAGGGATAGCGCGCCCAACGGCAATCGCGTCCGGCGAGCAAATCCGCGCCCGCGCGCAGCGACAGTTCACCGATTCCCGGCCAGCGCGTCTCTGGCGCAAACGGTGGCGGCGCCTGTGGCGTACTCGCCTGATATAAAAACAAATCGCCGCGATGCTGCACCACCACCGTCGCGCCGTAGCGCAGCTCGGCATGGCCGTTCGCTCCGGCGAGTGCATCTATAAAGGACAACAGCCGCGCTGCCGGTGGCAGCGGTTGCCCGGCGCGCTGCAACCAGCGACGCAACAGCGCCTTGCACGTCGCCGCGTCGTAGCGTTCGCAGAGCGTCTGCCACGACAACACCGTCGTCGCCGCGCCCAAAATGCCGTCCAGCAAAGACTGCTGCACCGACAACGCCTCGCCAAGCCAGGTGGCAGAACGCGCCAGCGCCGCATCCGCCTGCGGAAAGGCCTCATGCAGCGCGGGCAACGCCATGAGGCGCAAGCGGTTGCGCGCGTAGTGCGGGTCGGCATTGCTGGGGTCATCGAGATAGGCAACGCCTTCTGCCGCGACAAACGCCTCAATCGCCGCGCGCGGCACATCGAGCAGCGGCCGCCAATGTTCGCCGCCCGCAAAGGCGCGCCGCGCCGGCATCGCCGCCAGACCGTCGAGACCGCTGCCACGCAGCGCCTGCAATATAAATGTCTCCGCCTGATCGTCGCGGTGATGCGCGGTGAGCAGCACACCGCGCGGGGGCAAACGCGCCGCCAGCGCCTGGTAACGCAGCGTCCGCGCCCGCGCTTCGGCATTGCCGCCGCCGTCCGCCCAGTCCAGTTTGACGATTTCACATGGCACGTCGCGCGCCGTCGCCTCGCGCTGGCAAAACGCGCCCCAATCTGCGCCCGCTGCCGACCAGCCGTGATTGACGTAACAGGCGAGCAGCGGCGCCGCCAGCCGCGCGCGTCGCAGGGTGAGCGCCTGTAACAGCGCCATGCTGTCGCGCCCGCCGCTCAGGGCGAGGAGAAAGGCGGCGGGGCGGTATTCTTCCTGCCAGCGCCAGAAGGGGGAGGTGTTGGGGAGGAGCATTGGCAATCCGTAAATTCGGCGGGAATGGGCGGGAGATTGTACGGCAGCAGGGGCGCAATGTATTTATAATGCGCGCTTTTTCACCCGCGAGGATTCATGCAGATTCACCGTTGGCAGCGCCGTTTGGCATTGCCGCAGCCCGTCGCGCTCACCATCGGCAATTTCGATGGCGTGCACCGTGGGCATCAGGCCATTTTGCAGACGCTGTTGGCAGAAGCGGCGCGCGAGGATTTGGCGCCGGTGCTGCTCAGTTTTTTCCCGCATCCGAAGGCGCTGGTGTCAGGCGAGTCGCCGTCGCTTTTGACCCCCCTGCGCGACCGCGCCCACTGGCTCGCCGCAGCCGGGTTGCCGCATTGGCTGCTGCTGTCGTTCACCCGCGCGCTGATGCAGAAAGCGCCGGCCGATTTTATTCGCGATTATTTGTTGCCATTGCGCCTGCGTTTTTTGTTGGTCGGCGATGATTTCCGCTTTGGCTATCGCGGCCAGGGCGATTTCGCGCTGTTGCAACGTTTTGCCGATGAGTGCGGCTTTCGCGTGCAATCACTCGCCACCGTCAGCGCCGACGGCGCGCGCATTTCCAGTTCGCGTATCCGCGCCGCGTTGGCCGCGCATGATTTGGACGGCGCGCGCGCCCTGCTCGGGCATGACCTCACGTTCACCGGCAAAGTGCGCCACGGCGATGGCCGCGGCCGCGCCCTGCATACGCCGACGGCCAATCTGCACCTGCCCGCCAGCTGGTGTTTACCGGATGGCGTCTATGTGGTACAAGTAGCGCCCCCGCAGCCGGGCGCCTTGCACTGGGGCGTCGCCAATGTCGGCACCACGCCCACTTTTGGCGGCATCCGCCGCAAGCTGGAAGTGCATGTTTTTGAGCAGAACGCCGCGCTTTACGGGCAGACGCTGCGCGTTCACATCCGCCATTATTTGCGCGACGTGCGCCGTTTTGCCGACGCCGCCGCACTCCAGGCGCAAATCCGCGACGATATCGCCCGCGCCCACGCTTTTATCAATCAGGAACTCCCTCATGGCAGACTATAAAGATACGTTGAACCTTCCCGAAACCGCTTTTCCGATGCGCGGCAATCTGCCGCAGCGTGAGCCGGAGATGCTGGCCTTCTGGGAAAAGGCCGATATTTACGGCAAACAGCGCGCCGCCTTCGCTGATGCGCCGAAATTCATCCTGCACGACGGCCCGCCCTATGCCAACGGTGCCATTCACGTCGGCCATGCGCTTAACAAAATCCTGAAAGATATCATCACCAAATCCCGCCATTTGCTCGGCTTTAACAGCCCCTACATTCCCGGCTGGGACTGCCACGGCCTGCCGATTGAGCAGAAAGTGGAGCAGCAAATCGGCAAACCGGGCGCCAAAGTCAGCGCCACCGAATTCCGCGCCGCCTGCCGCGCTTATGCGGCGAGCCAGATCGAACTGCAAAAAGCCGATTTCATCCGCCTTGGCGTCTTTGGCGATTGGGCGCATCCCTATCTCACCATGCAGCCGCAGACCGAAGCGGGCATCGTCCGCGCCCTGCGCGACATCGTTGCCCGCGGCCATGTGGTGCGCGGTTACAAGCCGGTGAACTGGTGTCTGGACTGCCGCTCCTCGCTTGCCGAAGCGGAAGTGGAATATGAAGACAAAACCTCCGATTCCATTGACGTCCGCTTTGCCGTGCGTGAACCGGCGGAACTGGCGCGGCGCATGGGCAGCGACGTTGTGCCGCCCGCGGTGGACGTCATCATCTGGACGACCACACCGTGGACCTTGCCCGCCAACCTCGCCGTCAGCGTCCACCCCGAACACGACTACGCCCTCATCGAAGGCGAGGGGCGCTGGTTCGTCATCGCGCAAGAAATGATGGACAGCGTGCGCGAGCGCTGGGGCATCAGCGCGCCGTGGACCGTACACGCCACCGCCAAAGGCGTCGCGCTGGACCGCCTGCCGCTTGCCCACCCCTTCATCGAGCGCGACTCGCTTCTTATCAACGGCGAACACGTTACGCTGGATGCCGGTACCGGCTGCGTTCACACCGCACCCGCGCACGGCGTCGAAGACTTTGAAATCTGCCGCCAGTACGGCATCGAAGTCGTCAATCCCGTCCTGCCGGACGGCAGCTTCAGCAGTGACACCCCGTACTTCGCGGGCGAAAACGTCTTCAAAGCCAACCCCAAAGTCGTCGAACTGCTGCGCGAACAAGGCCGCCTCGTCCACCACGAAGCCATCCGCCACAGCTACCCGCACTGCTGGCGCCACCACAGCCCGACCATCTACCGCGCCACCGCGCAATGGTTCATCAGCATGGACAAAGCCGGACTGCGCCAGACCGCGCTGGATGGCCTGCAACACGTGCGCTTCACCCCCGAATGGGGACGCAGCCGCCTCACCAACATGATTGCCGACCGCCCCGACTGGGGCATCACCCGCCAGCGCTACTGGGGCGTGCCGCTCTGCTTCGTCCAGCACAAAGAAACGGGCGAACTGCACCCGGACATCCTCAACATCATGGACAAAGCCGCCGCCGTCATCGAAAAAGACGGCATCGAAGCATGGTTCACCCTGGCGCTGGAAGAACTCATCCCGGCCGCCGACCTCGCCCACTACGAAAAACTGAACGACGTCCTCGACGTCTGGTTCGACTCCGGCACCACCCACTACGCCGTCCTGCGCCAACGCGACGACATCGGCTATCCCGCCGACCTCTACCTCGAAGGCAGCGACCAGCACCGCGGCTGGTTCCACTCCTCGCTGCTCACCGGCTGCGCCATTGACGGCCATCCGCCCTACAAAGGCCTGCTCACCCACGGCTTCACCGTGGACGAAAGCGGGCGCAAAATGAGCAAATCGCTCGGCAACGTCGTCGAACCCCAAAAAGTCATCAACAACCTCGGCGCGGACATCCTCCGCCTCTGGGTATCGTCTGCCGACTACAGCGCCGAAGTCAGCCTCTCCGACAACATCCTGAAACAGCGCGCCGATGCCTACCGCCGCATCCGCAACACCTGCCGCTTCCTGCTTGCCAACCTGCACGACTTCGACCCGACCAAACACGCCGTGCCGACAGACGAACTGCTGGCGCTTGACCGCTACGCCATCGCCCGTGCCGATGCCCTGCAAAAAACCATCATCGCCGCCTACGAAAACTACGAATTTCACCTGATTTACCAGCAGCTCTTCAACTTCTGCGCGGTCGAAATGGGCGGCTTCTACCTCGACATCATCAAAGACCGCCAATACACCATCGCCACCGACAACCGCGCGCGCCGCTCCGCACAAACCGCCATCTGGCACATCCTCGAAGCGATGGTGCGCTGGCTTGCGCCCATCCTGAGCTTCACCGCCGAAGAAATCTGGCAACACATGCCGGGTGCGCGCGAAGAATCCGTCTTCCTCAGCCGCTTCTACGACGGCCTCGTTAGCTACGACAGCGCCTTTGACGCCGCCTACTGGGCAGACCTCATCCGCGTGCGCGAAGACGTAAACGTCGCATTGGAAAACGCGCGCAAAGACGGCATCATCGGCGGCTCGCTCGAGGCGGCGCTGCACATCACCGCACCAGAGGCGACCTATCAAAACCTCGCCCGCCTGGGTGATGAACTACGCTTCCTCTTCATCACCTCGGCCGTCAGCCTGGAAAAAAGCGATGCGCTCGCCGTCACCGTACAAAAAGCCGACGGCGACAAATGCGAACGCTGCTGGCATATCTTGCCGACGGTCAATCACGACCCCGCCTACCCCGGCCTCTGCCCGCGCTGCGTGGAAAACGTCGCGCACGGTGGCGAAATAAGGCATTACGTCTGACGATACGAAAAGGCTGCTACGGCAGCCTTTTTTATCGCCGTGGGAAAGCTTCACTTTTCTCAATATTACCAAATGCACATTGAGGCGTAACCTTGAACCTTTTCCCTATACCTGCAAAGAAAACCTGAAAAAACCGGAATTAACATTAACCTATAAAAACAGCACGCGAAAAAGACGCTATGCGGATACTTGCAAAGAACAAACATTACATTAAGATGTCCACCAGTCATGTGCCTCTGGCTTGTGGCTAGAAAATTTCCTTTATCTCTAAATCTTAAATACAGGTAGATTCAAGATGAAACTAACGAACCTTTCTCTGGCAGTCATGGTAGCAGTCGGTGTTGCCGCCTGTGGTGGCAGTGGCGATGACAACAGCAACAAGCCCGCAGATCCGCCCAAACAACCCACGCCGAACCAGCCGCAGCAACCTCAACAACCGGAAGCGCAAACCAACCCGCAGCAAGCGGTTGACCCGACCGGCACCCATGTCGTGGATGACAAAGACCTCACCAAACAAAACACCGTCGGCACCCTGCAATACATCCGCCGCGATGGCTCCCAGTACGACCGCGTGCTGAACCCGAGCAAACCGGCGTCTGCTTCACCGTTGCTTGGTACCACGCTGAACGAACAGAACCCGCGCTTGACCAACATCGTCTTAGCGCGTCAAGACATCACCCGCGCCGATGGCACCCCGGTTAAAGCACAATTCACCGGTAGCGATAACCCGATGCCGCTGAAAGCCAATGGTGAAATCATTCAGGACTCTGTAACTAATAGCAATAGCCTGCAACAAGAAAACTTTAGAAATGTTGATGTTCTAGCAGGCATGTATGACCTTCATGCCAATCAGCTGGAAACAGATAGCACGGATACGAGCAAACTGAAAGAAGCTGAAGCCAAGCACTTCAAAACGGACAATCTGGACGAACGCAACCAATTTAGCCGCAGAATGACGGACAGAACTTTCGAGTACGATGTTGTCAATGATGAAAGATTCCCGTCAACACTCTACACTCCTGCTGGTGGTGCTCCAACTGATATGCCGCTTACTGCCATTCTCTCGCCGACGACTCATACCATTATGGTTGGCGGAAACCCTACATATCCGTGGAAAGATATTAATGGCAATGAATTCACAGTATATAAAAGAACATTGCCTGCGGTTGGCAATGGTAAAGCCAGTACGGTAGTTACGCCCGCAGACGCTACGGAACGTAAATTTGGTAAAGATCTGGTCTGGTGGAGTGCGCCGCAAACCGCTTTCGAAAATACCTTCACCCGTAATGGTGGCAAAACAACAGCAACTGATCCGGCTTTTGAAGATGGTACTATTGCCGGTGTACCTAACAAGGCCAGAAAATTTGCTGGTGATATCGAAAACAGTCACGCTGCAACCAATGGTTTGATTCGTATCGGCAGTATTAATTATAACTCAGGCGCTGCGCCTACTCTTCCGACATTGGGACAAGAACTCAATTTCAATAAAGAAACCAATAAATGGGAAGATCACCATAATACGACGACGCGAATTTTCGGCCGTTACCACCTTGCTACCGTTGATGGCAAGAATAACGAGTTAAAACCTGTCGCACTCAATAGCTTTAGCGGCGTTAGAAGTTTTGCTGCGGCCTATGAAGAAGGGGATAAAAATAAAATTACCCAATACAGCATCGGCGCAATTCCCAGCACGCTGAAACATGTCCAATATGGTCGCGTCACGACCAATCTGGATTTGGATGCCGGTCAAGACGGTTATCCCGATGGCTTCATCCGCAGTCCGTTTGCCAACAAGGGTGACGATAACACCGTCGATAACTACTTCTACCGCGGTACCGATGCGACCACCATCGAGCAAATGGCGGCGCTGCCGAGCAACCAGACAGCGGTTTATAACGGCCATGCGCTGATGTACGGCATTGACAACAGCTATCACGGCAGCGGCGGCCGCAATCTGCCGAACGCTTTTGCCGGTACGGCATCTGGCATTGGCTTGGGTAACTTCGTTGAAGCCCGTGTCGATTTCGGCAAGAAACGCGTCTTGGGCGAAGTCTATAACGAATGGCTGCTGGATCCGAGCAAAGCCGCGACAACCCGTGACAAACTGGTTCGCTTCCAGGGCAATATCACCGGTAACACCGTCATTGGTTCTGCCGACCGCACTTACGTCGCAGGCGATGATTGCGCTATCTTCAAGGCATCCTTCTTCGGCGAAAAAGCAGAAGAAATGGGCGGCTCATTTAACACCGTCCAGGATACCTCCAAATACGGCGATGCCTACGGGCAAAACGACTGGGGCGGCGTATTTGGCGCAAGCAAAGGCAGCGCTACCAGCAACACCTTCCAGGGTGATGACGGCAACAATAACTACGGCCAAAACAACTACAGCCAGTTATAAGCCACTTTCCAACCGAAGTTAGTCACAACGACGCTCCGTCTGCTCCGGCAGACAAAACGGCCACGCAAGTGGCCGTTTCTTTTTTGCCCGTGCATCCGTATGAGGCTTTAGGAGGATTGCTATACCGCGCGATGCTGCATGAGGATTGCTATACTGCGCACTCCTCCCTAAATTAGGAAACCGCAATGTACCGCCTCGAAAACGAACACCTCGCCGTAACCATCGCCCCGCACGGTGGCGAACTGCAAAGCCTCATCCACCGCGAGCGCGAATACCTCTGGCAGGGCGATGCGCGCTACTGGGCACGGCGCGCGCCCGTCCTCTTCCCCATCGTCGGCAAACTCAAAGACGGCCGCTACCACTACCACGGCCACGACTACCGCCTGCCGCAGCACGGTTTCGCGCGCGACCAGGATTTCCACCTCGTCGAACACGACGAACACAGCCTCACCTACCGCCTCGAAGACAGCGGAGAAAGCGGCGAAAACTACCCCTTCGCCTTCGTGCTTGACCTCAGCTACACCCTGCGTGGCGACACCCTGCGCGTCGGCTGGCAGGTGCACAACCCCGCCGACCAGGAGCTGCTCTTTTCCATCGGCGGCCATCCCGCCTTCAACCTGCCGCTGGCCGACGGCGACAGCTTTGCCGACCACATAATTACCCTCGACGGCCCCGGCATTGCCCGACTGGGCTGGCAGGACGGTCTGCTTGACCCCACGCCGCGCCCCACAGAGACCGCCTTTGCCCTCGATTACGCGCAGTTTGCGAACGACGCCCTCATCTACCACACCCCCGGCGCGGCCCGCATCACCCTGCGCGGCAAAACGCCCGCGCCCGTGCTCACCGTCAGCTACGACGACCTGCCCTACCTCGGCTTGTGGACACCCGCCGACAAACAGGCGCCGTTCCTTTGCATCGAACCCTGGGCGGGCGTGATGGACAGCGCCAGCCACGACGGCAACCTCGAAAACAAACTGGGCATCCAGCGCCTTGCCGCGCACGCCGACTGGCAACGCCACTACGACATCCGCATTCACGACGAGGCACAATCATGACCATCCGCGCCATCGCCTTTGATCTCGACGGTACCCTCTGCCACACCCTGCCCGACCTCGTCGCCGCCGCCAACGCCAGCCGCGCCCACATGGGGCTGCCGCCGCTGCCGGATGCCACCATCGAAAGCTATATCGGCGACGGCATCCCGCGCCTGGTGCATCGCGTCCTCACCAACAGCCGCGATGGCGACGCCGACGCGCCGCCCGCCGCACACGCCGAAGTCTATCGCTATTTCACCGCCTACTATCTTGAGCATTTGAGCGACAAAACCCGCCCCTACCCGCAAGTGCCGGAAACCCTCGCCGCCCTCGCGCAGCGCGGCATCGCGCTTGCCGTCATCACCAACAAAAACGAAGCGCACGCCAAGCAGCTACTCGCCGATCTTGACCTTGCGCACTACTTCGCGCGCATCTACGGCGGCGACAGCCTCGCGGAAAAAAAACCGTCGCCGCTGCCGCTTACGACCACCGCCGCCGCCTTCGGCATTACGCCCGGCGAAATGCTGATGGTGGGCGATTCTGCCAACGACATCCTCGCCGGCAAAGCGGCGGGCTGCCCGACCGTTGCCGTCACCTACGGCTACGCCGACGTCCGCGCCTTGCAACAAACCCCGGCCACCCGCGCCGATTACCTCATTGACCAGTTCGCTGAACTGCTCACCCTTGTCTAACCCCAAGCAAAGGAAAACCCATGACAAAAACCCTCCGCAGCCTGTGTGCCGCCGCACTCATCGCCCTTGCCGGCCTGCCAGCCAGCGCACAACAACTCAGTGACGCAGAGCGCGAAGCCAAAATGCAAGCCCTGCTTGCCCAGGCCGAACCGGGGCCGAAAACCGTCGATCTCGGCGCGCAGGCCAGCCTGCAACTGCCTGCCGGCATGGCCTTTTTACCGAAAAAACCGGCAAACGAGCTGATGGAACTGGCAGGAAACAGCGCCGATCCTGACCGCTACGGCATCATCATCCCCACCGGCGAAGCAGACGACTGGATGGCCGATCTTAGCTACACCGAGGCTGGCTACATCAAGGACGACGACGCCAAAAACTGGGACGTTGATGCCCTGCTGAAAAACATCAAGGAAGGCACCAAAGAGCAAAACAAACAGCGCGCCCAACAAGGCATCCCGCCGCTGGAAGTGGGCGGCTGGGTAGAGAAACCGCACTATGACGCCAGCACCCAGCGCCTCATCTACTCGGTGGATGCCAAAACCGTGGGCAATGCCACCAGCAGCGTCAATTACAACACTTACGCGCTCGGCCGCTACGGTTACATCAGCCTCAACTTCGTCACCGAAATGGATGCCATCGAACGCTTCAAACCCACCGCGCAGCAACTGCTTGCCGCCATTGAATACCGCGCCGGTCAGCGTTATGCCGATTTCAACCCCACCACCGATAAGATTGCCGAATACGGCATTGCCGCGCTGGTCGGCGGCCTGGCGGCGAAAAAACTCGGCCTGCTCGCGGTCATCGCCGCCTTTGCCGTCAAATTCAGCAAACTGCTGATTGTGGGTGCGGTCGGCGTTATCTACGGCGTGAAAAAACTCTTTGGCGGACGCCGCCGCGAGGAAGACGACGAATAAGCGTCGCATATCACCCGCCACGCAAAAAGGCTGTTTCGGAAGAAACAGCCTTTTCTTTTGAAAATGTCGCCGCCTGTTTGGGTTGGCGCGGGCGGCGACACTGCGCTACCCGCCCAGATACGCCTTGCGGACGGCGTCGCTTTTCAGCAGGTTCTCGCCGCTGTCGCTGTGGGTGATGCGCCCCAGCTCAAGGATGTAGCCGCGGTCGGCGATTTGCAGCGCCTTGTGCGCGTTCTGCTCTACCAGAAAGAGGGTGATGCCCTGCGCGCGGATGTCGCGGATGATGTCAAAGATTTGCGCGATGATAATCGGCGCGAGGCCGAGCGAGGGTTCGTCCAAGAGCAGCAGTTTCGGCTTCATCATCAATCCGCGGCCGATGGCGAGCATTTGCTGTTCGCCGCCGGAGAGGGTGCCCGCGCGCTGGCTGCGCCGCTCCAGGAGGCGCGGGAAAAGCTGGTAGATGTGCTCCAGGCTTTTTTGGTTTTCGGCTTTTGTCTGGTGGAAGCCGCCCAGTTCGAGGTTTTCTTCGATGGTGAGCGCCGGGAAGATGCGCCGTCCTTCGGGGACGAGGGCGATGCCGCGCTGGCTGATTTTGTGCGTCGGCACGCGGGTGAGGTTTTCGCCGCGGTATTCGATTTTGCCGGCACTCGCGCGCGGGCTGCCGCAGATGGTGTTGAGCAGGGTGCTTTTGCCCGCGCCGTTCGCGCCGATGAGGGTGACGATTTCGCCTTGTTCGACGCTGAGCGAGACGCCTTTCAGCGCTTCGATGGGGCCGTAGTGGGTGTGCAGGTTTTCGATGTGCAGCATCAGGCTTCTCCGAGGTAGGCTTTGATGACGTCCGGGTTGTTGCGGATGTCGTCCGGGCTGCCGTAGGCGATGGGACGGCCGTTTTCCATGACCATGATGTGCTCGGAGACGCGCATGATGAGGCTCATGTCGTGCTCAATCAGCAGCACGCTGATGCCGTGTGTGTCGCGCAGGGTTTCGATGAGGGTAACGAGCGCCGCGGTTTCTTGCGGGTTCAGCCCGGCCGCCGGTTCGTCCAGGATGAGGACTCTAGGGGCGGTCATCATGCAGCGCGCGATTTCCAGCCGCCGCTGTTGGCCGTAGGCGAGGCTGCCCGCTTCATGGTTGGCGAACGCCCGCAGCTCGAAGGTGTCCAGCCATTTGGCGGCGTGCTCTTTGGCGACGCGCTCGCTGTTTCGGTAGCGGCGGCTGTGCAGGATGCCGCTCCAGTAGCGGGTGTCAAGGTGGTTGTGCCGCGCGACGAGGAGGTTTTCCAGCACGGTCATTTCGCGGAAGAGGCGGATGTTCTGGAAGGTGCGGGTCAGGCCTTTTTGCGCGATGCGGTGGCTGGGCAGGCCGGTGATGTCTTCGCCATCAAGGGTGATTTGTCCGCCGCTTGGCTGGTAGAAGCCGCTGATGCAGTTGAAGACGGTGGTTTTGCCCGCGCCGTTCGGGCCGATGATGGCGGCAATCTGGCGCGGTTCCAGGCTGAAGTGGACGTTATCAACGGCAACGAGGCCGCCAAATTGCATGCGCAGGTTTTCGACGGTAAGCAGGCTCATTCGGGTAGCTCCATTTTCGGGCGTTGTGCCGGAATCAGTCCCTGCGGGCGCCAAATCATCATTAGCACCATCACCGCGCCGAAGATAATCATGCGGTATTGGGAAAATTCGCGCGCGATTTCCGGGATGATGGTCAGGGCGAGCGCGGCGAGGATGACGCCGGTCTGCGAGCCCATGCCGCCCAGGACGACGATGGCAAGCATGATGGCGGATTCCCAGAAGGTGAAGGAATCGGGCGTTACCGAGCCTTGGAAGGCGGCGTAAAACGCGCCCGCGAGTCCGGCGAACGCCGCGCCGATGGCAAAGGCCGAGAGTTTGATGCCGGTGGTATTGACGCCGAGCGAGCGGCAGGCGATTTCGTCCTCACGCAGCGCTTCCCAGGCGCGGCCAATCGGCATGCGCAAGAGGCGGTTAATCACCCACAGCGTTAGCAGGCAGAGGCCGAGGATGATGAGGTAGAGGAAGATGCCACGCTGTTCGGTGCTGAAGGGAATACCGACGAGTTCGTGGAAGGGCGTTTCGCCCGCGCCGCCCTTGCGGGTGAAGACGATGTTAAACAGCCCCGGCTTAGGGATATTGTTGATGCCCTTTGGGCCGTTGGTGAGGCTGTCCAGATTGTTGAGCAGGATGCGGATAATTTCGCCGAAGCCGAGAGTAACGATGGCGAGGTAGTCGCCGCGCAGCCGCAGCACCGGGAAACCGAGGAGCAGGCCGAGCGCGCCGGTGAGCAGGGCGGCAATCGGCAGCGTTGTCCAGAAGCCGACGCCGTGCTGCGCGAGGATGGCGTAGCAATAGGCGCCGACCGCATAAAAAGCGACGTGGCCGAGGTCGAGCAGCCCGGCATAGCCGACGACGATGTTCAGACTCAAACCGAGCATGACGTAAATCAGCGCCAGCGTTGCCACATTCACCGCCCCGCGCGAGCCGAAAACCGGGACGAAAAAGGCGGCGACGATGAGCAGCGCCAGCACGACGCCGCGGTGGTTTTCAATATAAGCGGCGGGGCTGAAACGCGGGTTGCGCGGCAGGCGGTGCTTCGCCTGAATGGCAAGCGGCAGCAAGAGTTGCGCGATGAAGACGACCGCTGCGGCGTAGAGACAATGTTGCCACTGGCCGGTGAGCGACAGCCCCTGCGCGCTTTGATTGAGATGAACGCCGAGAATCGGCAGGGTGATGAAGAAAGTCAGCGCCGCGGCGAGGGCGGCATAAAGCAGGTAGCGCATCACACTTTCTCCACTTCAGGTTTGCCGAGAATGCCGGAAGGGCGGATGAGCAGCACCACAATCAGCAGGGAAAAAGCGACCAAATCCTTGTATTCGCTGGCGAGATAGGCGGAGGCGAAACTCTCGGAAAGGCCGAGGATAAAGCCGCCGAGCATCGCCCCCGGAATCGAGCCGATGCCGCCCAAAACGGCTGCGGTAAACGCCTTCATCCCGGCGACAAAACCCATGTACGGGGTAATTGTGCCGTAGTAGAGGGCGACGAGAATGCCCGCGATGGCGGCGAGCGCGGCGCCGATGACGAAGGTCAGCGCGATAATCTTGTCCGCATCAATGCCGAGCAGCTTTGCCATACCGATGTCCGAGGCGCAGGCGCGGCAGGCCATGCCGGTTTTCGATTTCTTGATAAACAGGTTGAGGGCGAGCATCGCGGCAAGCGTTACCACGAAAATGATGATTTGCAGCGCCGAGAGCGAGACGCTCATGCCGTGGTCATTGGCGAGCAACTCCCAGCGCGCGGTCAGCACCGGTTGCAGGGCGATATCCTTGTTGCTTTGCCCCAGGGCGACGAAATTCTGCAAAAAGATGGACATGCCGATGGCAGAAATCAGCGGCACCAGGCGCGGACTGTTGCGCAGCGGCTTGTAGGCAATCTTCTCGACCGCGAAGCCGTAGCCGCCGGTCAAAACGACGGCAATCAAAATGGCGAGGATGATGACCAGCGTCAGCGGCAGGCCGAACGCGGGCAGACCCACCAGCGACACCACGCCGACATAAGCGCCAATCATGTAAATCTCGCCGTGGGCGAAGTTAATCAGGCCGATGATGCCATAGACCATGGTGTAGCCGATGGCAATCAGCGCATAAATGCTGCCGAGGGTGAGGCCGTTGATAATTTGTTGAAGGAAGTTGTACATGGGTTAAAAAAGGATAGGGTGCGCCGAGGCGCACCATTACTGAAACGATGGATGTATAGCCATCCCCCGAAAGCCTCATACGGTGTTGCGTCGCTTCGCCGTACAACCGCGTACTGTCTTCAGCGACGCGCCTTGTCTGAGGCTTTCGGTGTATGGCTATAAAAACAAATGCGGGAATACCGCCGATAAACCCCCTCCCCTGCAGGACGCGCCAGCGTCCGCAGCGGGGGAGGGCCGGGGAGGGGGTGAGCAATCATTGATGAATCGAAATTTCGGTTTTTCAATTAATTACTGCCCTCACCCCAACCCCTCTCCCAAAGGGAGCACTACTGTCCGGAATATTTTTTTGGATGAAATTCTTTTTAAAACAGTATGATTTATACAGATTCCCCCGTAATAACGCGCCATATCACACCTCAAAAAGCTACTTTTGAGCACTATTTTGGGGTGCCTGACGCATCGCACGCGGTTCTGTATGGTGATTATTCACATGATTTATAAGCATTTTATCAACCAAAAATTATTCCGGACACTAGTGCCAAAGGGAGAGGGGCTCATTCGCCGAATTGTCAACAGCCTCTAGGGAGGGGTAGCGGTATTTATTATCTAACCGCAAGCCATTTTGAATAGCCGTTCCCTAAAACCAATAAAAATTGGTCTTCATTAATAACACAGACTGTTAAAGGAACCGGAATGGATGACGGAGGGACATGGTGATAACGCGAACCTGATTTACCCCCCCCTCCCCAACCCCGCCCCCACAGGGGAGGGAGTAGTTTTACTTACTCTTCAACACCTTCTTCCCGTCGGCGTGCAATTCATACACCACCGAATGGAAATCCTTGAGGTCGCCGTTTTTCTCAAAACTGATCTTGCCGATGGCGGTGTCGTACTCGCCCTCGCGCAGCGTCTTGGCGATAGTCTCCGGGTCGTCGCTACCGGCGCGTTTTGCCGCCTCACCCAGCACCTGCACCGCCGCATAACTGGGCATGACGAACGGGCCGTTCGGGTCCTGCTTCTTCGCCTTGATGGCTTCAACAATAGCGGCGTTTTCCGGCGCGGCAGAAAAATCCATCGGCACCGTCGCCAGTACCCCTTCCGCCGCACTGCCGGCAATGGCGAACAAATCGGCGTTATCGACGCCGTCCGCGCCCATGAACACCGGCTTGAAGCCCTGATCCGCGCCCTGGCGCAAAATCGCGCCCGCTTCCGGGTGGAAACCACCCCAGTACACAAAATCCACATTGGCGTTCTTCAACTTGGTAATCAGCGCGGAAAAATCGCTCTGCCCCTTGTTCACGCCTTCAACGATGACCGGCTCAATACCGCGCGCCTTCAAATCCGCGGCGACCGCATCGACCAGTCCCTGGCCATACGCCTGCTTGTCGTGCAAGAGGGCGATGTGCTTCGGCTTGATGACATCGGCGATGTAGGCGGCGCTCACCGGCGCGCTTTGCAAGTCGGTGCCGATGGTGCGCAGGATGGTGCTGTAACCCTTCTGCGACAGCTCCGGCGAAGTGGACGCGGCGGTAATCATCACGATGCCGTTCTCGTCGTAAATCTCGGCGGCGGGCATGGTGGAAGATGAACACAGGTGGCCGATGACGAACTTCACGCCGTCATTGACGATCTGGTTGGCGACCGTCACCGCCTGCTTCGGCTCGCAAGCGTCGTCGTAGGACTTGACGACGAGCTTCTTGCCGTTAAAACCGCCGTTGGCGTTCAAAAAATCAATCGCGGCCTCGGCGCCAATCTTCTGAATCGTGCCGTATTGCGTGACCGGGCCAGTCTCCGGACCGGCGAGGGCGATGGTAATCGTGTCTTCGGCGTGCGCGAAAGCGGCGGCAAAAACGAGGGCAAACAGGGTCTTTTTCATGACAACTCCGTGAGATTAAGGAAAGGCTGCGCAGTTTCGGCAAAAGCCGCGATGATGTCAAGCGCTTTATGGGGAATATCGCTAAGATATGCGGTGAAAATTAGCGAGAAATGCGTTTTCTTGTCGCAATGCATAGCGAAAAACAACGGCGCTGCTGAAAAACCGGCGTAAAGCGCAGGAAAATCGCCGTTTGTCGGCTGTTCGCTTTATAGTATTGCCACCGATAAACCAGTATAAAGGAAGCTCATGAACACCCCGGACGACATCGCCCGCCCCTGGCTCGCCAGTTACAAGGAAGGCGTACCGCATACCTTCAGCGGCAGCAAGTACGAAAACCTCGGCGCATTTCTGGAAGACATGTTCGCGCGCCACGCCGACCGTCCCGCCTTCAGCAATTTCCGCCGCACCCTGACCTATCGCGACATCGCCGAGCGCGCCCGCGCTTTCGCCGCCTTCCTGCAAAACGAACTCGGCTACAAACCCGGCGACCGCCTCGCGCTGATGATGCCGAACATCCTGCAATACCCCATCTGCCTTTACGGCTGCATGCTGGCGGGCGTGGTCGCGGTGAACGTCAACCCGCTCTACACCACGCGCGAGCTGGAGCACCAACTGAACGACAGCGGCGTGCGCGGCATCGTGCTTGCCGAAAACTTCACCCGCAGCGTCGCCGGAGTGCGCCCGCAAGTGCCGAGCCTGCGCGACATCATCGTCACCCGCTACGGCGACGAAATGGGCGCGTTCTGGGCGCCGATCGTCAATTTCTACGTGCGCCACGTCGCCAAACTGGTGCCGAAATACTACCTTCCGGGCGTCATCCCCTTCAAAAAACTGCTGAAAATCGGACGCACGCTGCCGTTTACCCGCTACGACGCCAAACCCGACGAGATGGCGATGCTGCAATACACCGGCGGCACCACCGGCGTCGCCAAAGGGGCGATGCTCAGCCACGCCAACCTGCTCGCCAACGCCACGCAAATCAACCTGTGGATCGTCGGCGGCAATATCGGCCCCGGCGACGTCATCATCACCGCGCTACCGCTTTACCACATCTTCTGCTGCACCATTAACAGCCTCGGATTCAGCAGCTGCGGCGTGCATTCCGTGCTGGTCACCAACCCGCGCGACATCAAATCCTTCCTCACCATCCTGCGCCGCCACCCGCCGACCATGCTCACCGGCGTCAATACCCTGTTCAAAACCCTGCTGAACAACCCCGCCTTCCGCCGCCTGGACTTCTCGCGCCTGCGCTACGTCATTGCTGGCGGCATGCCGCTGGAAAAAGCTGTCTCCGACGACTGGCAGGCGCTCACCGGCAACGTCATCGTCGAAGGCTACGGCCTGACCGAAACCTCGCCGCTGGTCTGCGTCAACCACATGGACACCGCTACCTACAACGGCACCATCGGCTACCCCATGCCCGGCACCGACGTTACCCTGCGCGACGACAACGGCGCCATCGTGCCGCTGGGCGAGCCGGGGGAAATGTGGGTGCGCGGGCCGCAAGTGATGCAGGGCTACTGGCAACACCCGGACGAAACCCGCCGCGCCCTGCAAGACGGCTGGCTGAAAACCGGCGACATCGCGGTGATGCGCCCCGATGGCGCGCTGAAAATCGTCGATCGCAAAAAAGACATGATTCTGGTGTCGGGCTTTAACGTCTATCCGAGCGAAGTCGAGGCGGTACTCGCGCAACACCCGGCGGTCTTGGAAGTCGCCTGCATCGGCGTGCCGAGCGAAGGCTCGGGCGAGAAAGTCAAAGCCTGCGTCGTTGCCCGCCCCGGCAAAAAACTCACGATGGAAGAGCTGCAAAAATTTGCCAACGCCCACCTCACCGCCTACAAACGCCCGAAGGTGTACGAATTCTGCGACGACCTGCCCAAATCGAACGTCGGCAAAATCCTCAAGCGCGAACTGGTGGCACGGGAAAAAGCGAAGGCGAAAGGGTAGGGCAGTATGCACATTCATCACACCGCCCTCATCGCCTCCGACTACGCGCGCAGCAAGCGCTTCTATACCGAAATCCTCGGCTTGCAAATACTCGCCGAACACTACCGTGCGGCGCGCGATTCGTGGAAACTGGACCTCGGCCTGAACGGCCAGTACGTCGTCGAACTCTTCTCCTTCCCCAACCCGCCGCCGCGACCGGGCAGTATGGACGGCACGCCGGAAGCCTGCGGCCTGCGTCATCTCGCCTTTGCCGTCGCGGACATTCCCGCCAAGCGTGCCGAACTGCAAGCGTTGGGCGTTGCCTGCGAGCCCATCCGCATCGACGAATACACCGGCAAGCAGCTCTTCTTCATCAAAGACCCGGACGGCCTGCCGCTGGAGTTTTACCAGCAGTAACCGCGTCATAACCAAACGGAATACCGCGCGACAAACATGGCACAAAAAATGCTTAATTAGAGACAATCGCCGCGCCAACCGGTGCCGAGAAATCTTGCAATATCCCTGAGAAACAAAGGAAACCCATGAACCCGATTCCAGATATGGAAAAGCCGTCCGGCCAATCCGAAGCCTACGACCTCACCTATTTTGACGGCCACAAGCGCCGCGTGTACGTGACCGATGACCAGTTCTACCTCACCAACACGATGATGATCTTCTCGCGCACCGATACCAAAGGCTTCATCACCAGCGTTAACCTGCCCTTCATCGAAGCGAGCGGCTGGGAAAAAGAAGAGCTCATCGGCCAGCCGCACTACATCCTGCGCCACCCGCACATGCCGGCATCCGCCTTTGAAGACCTGTGGAGCACGCTGCAAGCGGGCAAACAATGGACGGGCTGCGTGAAAAACCTGCGCAAAGACGGCGGCTATTACTGGGTGCGCGCCGTGGTTGATCCCATCATTGAAGACGGCAAAATCGTCGGCTACAACTCGGTGCGCCGCCGCATTGATAACGCCACCATCAAAGAACATGAAGCGCTTTACGCGCAACTGCGCGCTGCGGAAATCTGATTCGCGCCCCGCGAAACGGCATTCGCGCGCCTAAACTCCGCCCTTCGGGGCGGTTTTTTGTGCGCCATTTTTCTCGCGGACAGGCGGCAAATGGCATAATGTCGCCCTTTTTCTCAACCCGGTCTGTTTATGAGTCAGCACGATAATTGGTCTTCCCGTCTCGGTTTCATTCTCGCCGCCGCCGGTTCTGCCATCGGTCTCGGCGCCATCTGGAAATTTCCCTACACCGCCGGCACGCACGGCGGCGCGGTGTTTTTCCTGCTCTTTATCGTGTTTACGTTTTTGGTCGGTGCGCCGGTATTGGTCGCCGAGTTCGTCATCGGCCGTCACAGCCGGCACAACGCGATTCAGGCGTTTCACCGCATCCGCCCCGGCAGCGTCTGGCCGCTGGTCGGTTGGCTCGGTGTGGCGACCTGTTTTGTGTTGTTGTCGTTTTATAGCGTCGTCGGCGGTTGGGTGGTCGCCTATATTTGGCACGGTATCAGCGGCGATTTGGCGGCGGTGACCGATTATGGTGCCTTTTTCGGCGCGATGATTGAGAATCCGGGCGAGGTGCTGCTGTTCCAGGGGCTGTTCATGTTGGCGACGGTTTATGTAGTGCAGGCTGGGGTCAGCCAGGGGATTGAGCGGGCGAACAAGTACATGATGCCCGCGCTGTTTGTGATGTTCCTGCTGCTGGCGCTGCGCTCGCTGACGTTGCCTGGCGCCTGGCAGGGCGTGGTGTTTCTGCTGAAGCCGGACTGGTCATTTTTCAATGGCGAGACGATGCTTTCCGCACTCGGTCAGGCGTTTTTTGCGCTGAGCATCGGTGTGTCGGTGATGATTACTTATGCCTCGTACTTGCGTGATGACTACGACTTGCTGCGCAGCGCCAACAGCATCGTCTGGATGAATATCGCCATTTCGCTGCTCGCCGGGCTGGTGATTTTCCCGGCGGTGTTTGCGCTCGGGTTTACGCCGAATCAGGGGCCGGGGCTGATTTTTGCGATTTTGCCGGCGGTGTTCGCCCAGTTGCCGCTCGGCGTGCCGCTGTTTGTGGTGTTCATGGTGCTGGTGCTGTTTGCGACGCTCACTTCGGCGTTTTCGATGCTGGAGAATATTGTCGCGGTGCTGGCGTACAAGAAGCCGGAGCGGCGCGCGCCGGTATCGTGGCTGCTCGGGCTGGCGATTTTTCTCGCGGGGATTCCGTCGGCGCTGTCCTTCGGGCTGCTCAAGGATGTGCAGTTTATCGGCGCGCGCGGGATTTTTGATTCGCTGGATTTGCTGGTGACCGGCTGGAGCATGCCGTTCGGCGCGCTGTTAATCGCGCTCTTTACCGCCTGGGCGTGGCAGCGCGCGGCGGTGCAACGCGAAGCGATGACCGGCAGCAATCTGCCGCTGTGGGTGTTTGATTTGTGGTTCGTGCTGGTGCGTTTCGTCGCGCCGCTGGCGATTGTTATCGTCTTTTTGCACGGCATCGGGGTGTTCTAATTTACATACACCTGAGCGCTCATCGTGTATGTATATTTTGTCCGTGCCACCGCCGCCGCTTTTGCGGCGGTTTTTATTTGTCTGCACCGTCTATCGTCTGCGCTTAATGTTGCGCGGGCTTATGAGGTAGTAATTTGTTTTATTGATTCTTTTTTTACGCGCCCCCTTGCCGCCCGTGCGACGCGGGTGCGGGCGTGCTACAATTTGTGCCGCTTCTGCGCCGTGTTGCGCATGGTTAAATTCTTATTTTTTGGAGGCACTAAAAGATGAATAAAGATATCGACCCGCAAGAAACCCGGGAATGGCTGGCGTCGCTGGCCAGTGTGCTGCGTGAGGAGGGTGAGGAGCGTGCGCATTTCATCCTCGAAACGCTGCTGGAGCAGGCCGCGCGTGACGGTCTCGGCTTTGAGAGCGGCTTCACAACGCCGTATTACAACACCATCCCGGTGGAGCGCCAGCCGTCCTATCCCGGCAATCTGGAGCTGGAGAAACGCATCGAGGCTTATGTGCGCTGGAACGCGCTGGCGATGGTCATCCGTGCCGGCAAGCACACCAACGTCGGCGGGCATATCGCCAGCTTCGCCTCATCCGCCGTCATGTATGAAGTCGGGCAGAACCACTTCTGGCACGGGCAGGAAGGCGAGCAAGGCGGCGATTTGGTCTTCTTCCAGGGACACTGCGCGCCGGGAATGTACGCCCGCGCTTTCCTCGAAGGCCGTTTGACCGAGGAGCAACTCGACAATTACCGTCAGGAAGTGGGCGGCAATGGTCTGTCTTCATATCCGCACCCGTGGCTGATGCCGCATTTCTGGCAGTTCCCGACGGTTTCCATGGGGCTTGGCCCGATGATGGCGCTCTATCAGGCGCGCTTCATGCGTTATATGGAAAGCCGCGGCCTCATCAAGCACACCGGGCGCAAGGTCTGGGCGTTCCTCGGCGACGGCGAGATGGACGAGCCGGAATCCCGCGGGCAAATCGCCCTCGCTGCGCGCGAGCATCTGGACAATCTGGTCTTCGTAGTGAACTGTAACCTGCAACGCCTTGACGGCCCGGTACGCGGCAGCGGCAAGATTGTGCAGGAGCTGGAAGGCGAATTCCGTGGTGCCGGCTGGAACGTCATCAAAGTCATGTGGGACAGCCAGTGGGACAAACTGTTCGCCCGTGACGTTAATGGCGTGCTGCGTAAGCGCATGATGGAAGTAAACGACGGCGACTATCAGACGTACAAATCCAAGAACGGCGCTTACATCCGCGAGCATTTCTTCAACTCGCTCGAACTGAAGGCGCTGGTTTCCGACATGACCGACGAGGAAATCTGGGCGCTGCAACGCGGCGGCCACGACCCGCTCAAGGTCTATGCCGCGTACAAGGCCGCGCAGGAAAGCGGCACGCCGACGCTGATTCTGATGCACACCGTCAAGGGTTGGGCGATGGGTGGTTCTGCCGAATCACAAAACGTCGCGCACCAGTCCAAGAAAATGGATTTGCAACAGCTGCTTGCCTTCCGCGACCGCTTCAACCTGCCGCTGACGCATGAGCAGGTCGAGAAAGTCGAGTACCTGAAATTCCCCGAAGGCTCACCGGAGCAGAAATACCTGCTGGAGCGCCGCGAGAAGCTGCAAGGCTTCGTGCCGGAACGCCACGACCGCGCCGCCTCCCTGCCCGCACCGTCGCTGGAATCCTTCGCCACCATCACCGCTGCCACCAAAGAAGGCCGCGAAATCTCCACCACGATGGCGTTCGTCCGCGTCCTCGGCGCCCTGATGAAAGACAAGGCGCTCGGCAAGCACATCGTGCCCATCGTGCCGGACGAATTCCGCACCTTCGGCATGGAAGGCATGTTCCGCCAGTACGGCATCTGGAACCCGCTCGGCCAGCAATACACGCCGTCCGATGCCGACCAGTTGATGTTCTACAAAGAAGCCGCCGACGGGCAAATTCTGCAAGAAGGCATCAACGAAGCCGGCGCGATGTGCGACTGGATTGCCGCCGGGACGTCTTACAGCGTCAATGGCGTGGCGATGATACCCTTCCTCATCTATTACTCCATGTTCGGCTTCCAGCGCTTTGGCGACTTCGCCTGGGCCGCAGGCGACCAGCGCGCGCGCGGCTTCCTCCTCGGCGGTACCGCAGGCCGCACCACGTTGAACGGTGAAGGCCTGCAACACGAAGACGGCCACAGCCACATGCAGGCAGCGCTCATCCCGAACTGCATCCCCTACGACCCGACCTTTGCCTACGAAGTCGCGATCATCGTGCGTGACGGCATCCGCCGCATGTACACCGAACACGAAGACGTGTACTACTACCTCACCCTGCTCAACGAAAACTACGCCCATCCGGAAATGCCGGCGGGCAGCGAGCGCGGCATCCTCAAGGGGCTGTACCCCATCGGCGAACACAAAGGCAGCAAGGGACACGTCCAGCTCATGGGCTCCGGCTCCATCCTGATGGAAGTCATCGCGGGCGCCAAACTGCTCGCTGACGACTGGGGCATCGGTTCCGACATCTGGAGCGCGACCTCCTTCACCCTGCTGGCACGTGAAGCCGCAGAAGTTGAGCGCTACAACCGCCTGCACCCCACCGCCAAGCCGCAAGTCGCCTACCTGAACGAAGTGCTGTCCGGCAAAGAAGGTCCGATTGTCGTCTCCACCGACTACATCCGCGCCTATCCTGACCAGATTCGCGCCTACCTGCCGAAAGACCGCGACATGCTCGTCCTCGGCACCGATGGCTACGGCCGCTCCGACACCCGCGAAGCGCTGCGCCGCCACTTCGAAGTGAACCGCTACCACGTCGTCGTCGCCGCACTGAAATCGCTCGCCGACCAGGGCAAAGTCCAGGCAGCCGACGTACAAAAAGCCATCGAAAAATACGGCATCGAGACGGAAACCCAGTACCCGCTCTACCGTTAAACCCAAAATTCACGACACAGGATATTGATAATGAGCAATGAAATTCGCGTACCCGACATTGGAGATTTTGATGCAGTCGATGTCATCGAAGTCCTGATCAAAGCGGGCGACAGTGTCGAGAACGGCCAATCCGTCCTCGTACTCGAATCCGACAAGGCATCCATGGAAGTCCCGGCAGACATCGCCGGAACCGTGGCGAACGTCAGCGTTAAAGTTGGCGACAAAGTCAAACAGGGCGACCTCATCGCCACCCTGAGCGGTGCCGCCGCGCCTGCCGCAGCAGCACCCGCACCGGCGGCAGAAGCGCCGAAAGCCGCGGCAGCACCCGCCGCTGCGGCCGCACAAACCGACATCCGCGTTCCCGACATCGGTGATTTCGATGCGGTGGACGTCATCGAAGTCCTCATCAGAACCGGCGACAACGTCGAGAACGGTCAATCCGTCATCGTCCTGGAATCCGACAAAGCCTCGATGGAAGTCCCGGCAGAAGCCGCAGGCACCGTCGCCAGCGTCGCCATCAAAGTCGGCGACAAAGTCAAACAGGGCGACCTCATCGCCACCCTGAGCGGTGTCGCTGCCGCGCCTGCCGCCGCACCTGCACCGGCGGCAGAAGCACCGAAAGCCGCACCTGCGCCTGCACCGCAAGCAGCCCCAGCAGCCGCGCCCGCAGCCGTCGCCGCGCCTGCGCCTGCTCCCAGCGCCAACCCGCAAATCGACGAAGCCGGCTTTGCCACCGCGCACGCCAGCCCGTCCATTCGCCGCATCGCGCGTGAAATGGGGCTTGACCTCGGCAAAGTACAAGGCAGCGGCCGCCTCGGGCGCATCCTTGAAAGCGACATCCGCGCCTTCGTCAAAACCCTGCTTACCAGCGGCGGTGTTGCGGCAGCAGCCGGTGCCAAAGGTGGCGTAAGTAGCGGTGCAGCTCCGCAAGGCATGGGCGGAATTCCGCCGATTCCGGCGGTGGACTTCAGCCAGTTCGGTGAAATCGAAGAACAGCCGCTGTCACGCATCAACGTCCTGACCGGCGCCGCGATGACCCGCTGCTGGCTCAACATCCCGCACGTCACCCAGCACGACTACGCCGACATCACCGAACTTGAAGCCTTCCGCGTCTCGCTCAAGGCCGAGGCGGAAAAACGCGGCGTGCGCGTCACCATGCTGGCATTTCTGATGAAAGCGCTGACCAGCGCACTGAAAGAACTGCCGCGCTTCAACTCCTCGCTCTCACCGGATGGCAAAGCGCTGATTCTGAAGAAGTACTACAACATCGGTATTGCCGTTGACACGCCGAACGGCCTCGTCGTCCCGGTCATCCGCGACGTTGACCAAAAAGGCATCTACGACCTCTCCGCCGACCTCGCTGCTATTAGCAAAAAAGCGCGCGAAGGTAAACTGTCTCCGAAAGATATGTCAGGGGCGTCGATGACCATCTCCAGCCTCGGCGGCATCGGTGGAACATTCTTCACACCCATCGTCAATGCCCCTGAAGTTGCTATACTTGGTGTCTCGCGTTCGGCGATGCAACCCGTGTGGAACGGCAAAGATTTCGCCCCGCGCTTGATGTTACCCATGTCCCTGTCATATGATCATCGTGTAATAGATGGAGCCTTGGGTGCCCGCATGACCTCCTTGCTGGCACAAATCCTCGGCGACATGAAACGGACTTTACTCTGACAGGAATCTAATGAAACGGCTACTCCGTACCGCTACCGTCACGCTCTACGTGGCGGTAGCTTGTTCATTCTGGGCTTGCGGCAGGGATCTGCCGCAAATACTGCGTTCGGCGGTTGTGCGTGACCCGCAAATCGCCGAAGCGCAGGCCAACCAGCGCGTCGCGCAAAGTACCCTGGAACAAACGGAGGCCAGCCGCTGGCCCACTCTGAAAGCGGGCGTAAACCAAGCCGTGCTTAATAGCAAAAAAGACTACAAATTCACCCCCGGCGTCGAAGCCAACTGGAAACTCTACGACTTCGGCGCGACCGGCGCGAGCATCGAACGCGACCGCATCAAAACCCAGTACTACAAAAACAAAACCAGCGAAACCGCCGAAGAACTGGCGTTCAAAATCGCTACCGACTTCCTCGAAGCGCTGAAAGCACGTGAATCGCTGAAAGTGGCGAAAGAAAACCTCGCCCGTCACGAACACATCGTCAAGCAGCTGCGCATCATCCTCGAATACGACCCTGGCCGCCGCTCCGAATTTACCCAGGCGGACGCGCGCCGCATCCAGGTGCAAGAATCCATCATCAGTTACGAACGTGCGCTTGGCCTCGCCCTGCGCCGCTTGGCGCGTTACGTCGATCCGCCGGTGACCGAATCCGAGCTGAAAGACCCGTTTGCCAATATGCCGATCACCGACCTGCTCAACAAATACAAAGTCAGCGAAGAAGACGCACTGGCGCACCCCAGCTACCGCGCCCAGGCACGCGAACTGGAAAGCATCGAAGCGGCGCTGAAAGTGGCAGAACGCTCGCGTTACCCGGTGGTTGGCTTGAAAGCAGAAGCGAACACGCAAGACTCTGCCGTTTACCTGACCATGTCGGCTGACGTCTTTAACAAGGCGACCGCGCCCGGTATCGAATTACAACGCCACCAAGCGGCCGCCGCACAAGCCAAACTGGCGCAAATCTACGACAGCCTGGTGCAGCGTGCCGAAGTTGCCGCTCTGCAGATGCGCGAAGACCAGTCGCGCATTGAAATCAGCGAGGCGCAGGCAAAAGCGCTGGAACAAGTCGTCGTGGATTACGAAGACCAATTCAAAATAGCCACCCGCACCCTGCTGGACGTCGTCAATGCCTATAGCGAACTGGCGAGCGTCAAACAACTGCGCGTACAGGCGCAGGCTGACCTGATGCAGGCGAAGCTGGAATACCTCTCCGCCACCGGTAACCTCGGCCAATGGGCAAAAATCCCCGACGTTAGCGACGAAAACGCCAAGGCAGAAGGGCGGAAAAAAGGCGAAGCCTCGCCCGATGCCAAAGAAGGCAAAGGCAAGAAAAAAGGCAAAGGCGAACCGCCGCCGCCGCTTACCCTTACCTCGGTCGATGACGACGAGGCGATGGAACTGGAATCTGCCAACGCGGATGACGCCTACGGCGACGAACCCTACACCGGTCCGGAAACCGTTTTCGTCCGCGTCAGCGACAGCGGCGAACTGCTGCTGGAAAGCGAAGGCCACCCGCTGGAAAACATCAAAAGCGAGAGCCGCAGCGTCGCCAAAAACAAAGCCAAGGGCAACAACGCTGCGCGCAAAACCGCGGCGGGCAAATTCCGCAGAAAATAACCGCATATAAAGAAGGAAAGGGCATTCCATGAACAGCTTGCTTGAACACGTCAGTCTGCTGACCCGCATACTCGGCAGCCCCGTTGCCGCCGTCACCTTGGCGGCATCTGTGCCGCGTGACGATGCGGGCGATTTTGACCAAAAAGCCCTCGGTGAAGAACTGAAACATCAGGGTTTTGAAAACCACCTGCAAAAGCGTCCACTACGCAAAATCCCGCAACTGGCGCTGCCCGCAGTTATCCTCTTGCGCGACGGCGAAGCAGCGGTACTGAAAAAACTCGCTGGCGACGAAGCCGTGATTGAATTTGCAGGCATTGGCGAACAGCGCCTCGCCACGGCAGAGCTTGAAGCGCAATACCTCGGCTATGCCTGGTTTATCAAACCAAAGGCGGCAAAAGACGTCCGCTCCGAACTGCCCGAATACGAACTGCCGAAAGGCTGGTTCTGGCGCGTCATCTGGCGCTTCCGCCGCTACTACTACCAAGTCATCATCGCCACCTTCCTCATCAACTTCCTCGCGCTGGTCAGCTCGCTCTACGTGATGAACGTCTATGACCGCGTCATCCCGAACAAATCCATGGAAACCCTGTGGGTGCTGAGCATTGGCGTCTCGCTCGCCATCTTCTTCGAATTTCTCGCCAAACTCATCCGCGGGCATCTCACCGACATCGCGGGCAAAAAAGCCGACCTCATCATCTCCGCCGCGCTTTTCCGCCGCGTCATGCAGCTGCGCATGGCAGACAAACCCGCCTCCTCCGGCTCCTACGCCAACAACCTGCGCGACTTCGAATCCGTGCGCGACTTCATGACCAGCGCTAGCCTGCTCGCCTTCGTCGATATGCCGTTCTTCCTGCTATTCATCACCGTGATGCACATGGTTGCCGGCCAACTTGCCGTAGTACCGCTGACCATCATCCCGATCGTCGTCATCGCTGGCATTCTCGCGCAATTCCCGCTGGCGCGCTCCATCAACGAATCCATGCGCGAATCCTCGCAGCGGCAAGGACTGGCGGTGGAAGCCATCGAAGGCGTGGAAACCCTGAAAGTAAACAACGCCTTCAGCTGGGCGCAGCGCCGCTGGGACGCCTACACCGCGAAAACCGCCGCCTCCAGCATCAAAACGCGCGACATCAGCAACTTCGTTACCAGCTTCTCCGCCGCCATCCAGCAATTAAACACCGTCATCCTCGTCGTTTACGGCACCTACCTCATCCACGCCGAAAACGTCCACGACCGCATCACCATGGGGGCGCTCATCGCCTGTGTCATCCTCTCCGGCCGCGCTCTCGGCCCAGTCGCACAAATCGCCGGCCTTGCAGTGCGCTTCCAGCAGGCGCGTCTCGCCCTGCAAGGGGTAAACAACATCACCCGCCGCCCGATTGAGCGCCATGCCGACCGCCAATACATCACCCTCGACCACCCCGAAGGCAAAATTGGCTTTGAAAACGTCACCTTCGCCTACGGCAAAGAAGGCAAGCGGGTACTGGACAACCTCACGCTCAACGTCAAGGCGGGCGAAAAAATCGCCATCCTAGGCCGCATTGGCAGCGGCAAATCCACCCTGCTCAAACTGGCTGCCGGATTGTACGAACCGCAAAACGGCATGGTCAGCCTGGATGACGTTGACGAGCGACAAATCGACCCGTACTTCCTGCGCAGCGAAGTAGCGCTGCTTGCGCAATCACCGCGACTCTTCCTCGGTACCCTGCGCGAAAACCTAGACCTCGCCCGCTCCGACGGCTTCTACAGCGACGAAATCCTCCTGAACGCACTGAAGCGCTTCGGACTGGAGCGCCTGATACAAGGACACCCGCACGGGCTGGACATGCAGCTGGGCGAAAACGGCGCCGGCCTCTCCGGCGGACAACAACAAATCGTCAGCCTGGCGCGCCTCACCCTGCGCAACCCGCGCGTGGTACTGCTCGACGAACCGACCAGCGGCCTTGACCAAAACACCGAACAACAAGTGCTGCGCGCGCTTGCCGACTGGGTACGCGACCGCACCATGATCGTCGTCACCCACCGTCCGCAAATCCTCATGCTGGTGGACCGCATCATCGTCATGGAGCAGGGACAAATCGTCATGGACGGCCCGAAACAAGCCGTACTCGACCGTCTGAGCGGCCGCCCTGCCACCCCGCCGGGCGCGCCTGCCGCACAACCAGCCCCCGTCGCCGGACACGGCAAACAAGAAACTATCTGAGGCGCTTGAACCATGGCACTACGCAGAAAACCCAAACTGTCGCAGAAAGACCTGAAACTCGTCAGCGACCTCAACGCTGCCCTACAAGAAGAAAAACACCGCGGCCTGTGGTGGAGCATCTTCTTCCTCACCGCCTTCCTCACCGCCTTCGTCATCTGGGCGTATAACAGCGACCTCGAAGAAGTCACGCGCGGCCAGGGCTCCATCATCCCCAGCAGCCGCCTGCAAGTCATCCAGAGCCTTGACCCTGGCATTCTCGCCAAACTGCACGTCAAAGAAGGCGACCTGGTAGAAGCGGGCGATATCCTCGTCACCATTGACGATACCCGCAGCTCCGCGGTACTGCGCGAAAGCGAGGCGAAAGTAGTGAACCTCGAAGCCATGCTGGCGCGCTACCGCAGCGAAGCCTACGACGAACCGCTGAAATTCCCCGCCAGCGTTGCCAAAGAACTGCGCGACCGCGAAACCAGCGCTTACAAGGCACGCCGCCGCGCGCTGGACGAAGCCGTCACCGGCCTGCAACAAAGCAAACGCATCCTCGACGAACAAATCCGCCGCACCGCAGCGATGGTCAAACGCGGCGTATCGTCTGAAATCGAACTGCTGCGAATGCAGCGCGAATCCGCCGATCTGGCGCTACAAATCAACGAACGCCGCAACCAGTACAAAACCGAGGCGAACAACGAACTGGTGCGCACCGAAGCCGAACTGGCGCAGGCGCGGGAAAACCTCGCCATGCACGCCGACCCGGTCGAGCGCGCCAACATCCGCTCGCCAATGCGCGGCATCGTGAACAACATCAAAATTACCACCGTCGGCGGCGTGATTAACGCCGGGCAGGACATCATGGAAATCGTCCCCATTGACGACACCCTGCTGGTGCAGGCCTATATCCGCCCGCAGGACGTCGCCTTCGTCCATCCCGGATTGCCTGCCGTGGTCAAACTCTCCGCCTACGATTACGCCATCTACGGCGGACTCGATGGCGTTGTGACCCTCATCAGTCCGGACACCTTGAGCGACGAGCGCCGCCGCAGCGAGCTGAACCTGGATGCCAACCAATCCTACTACCGCGTACTGGTCGAAACCAAAAACAGCAAACTGACCGACAAAAACGGCAAAGAGCTGCGCATCCTGCCGGGGATGGTTGCCACCGTTGATATCAAAACCGGGAACAAATCCGTCTTCCAATACCTCATCAAGCCCATTACCCGGATGAAACAGGCGCTGCACGAGCGCTGATTTATGCATACATATCGAGCGCTCAGGCGCTATGTAAATAGCGCTTCGAATCATCACCGGACAACCCTTGATGACCAACGCCCGCCCTGCGGGCGTTTTTTCTGCCCAAGCATGAAGGGAAGTTTGACAGAAATTAACCCTGTGCTAGTATTGCCCGACCGGGGAATTTCCCCGCGAACCCGCCGAAACACGGGATGGCGCGGAAAAACCGCGACGTGCCGCAGACAGAACCACGCCCTTTGACAATGAGGTAACACCATGCAAACTCCAGAACTCACGACCTGGCAAATCAACAGCTACTACACGCTGATTATCGCCACCATCGTCCTGCTCTTTGGCCGCTATCTGGTGCGGAAATACCGCTTCCTGCAGGACTTCAATATCCCCGAACCCGTCGCGGGCGGACTTGTCGCCGCGGTCATCATCTACGCGCTTTACCTCTTTAACCACGTCAGCTTCGCCTTCGACAAATCGCTGCGCGAAGCCTTCATGCTGGTGTTCTTCTCCTCCATCGGCCTGAGCGCGGACTTCTCCCGCCTGAAAGCAGGCGGCATGCCGCTAGTCATCTTCACCATCGTCGTCGGCGTCTTCATTGCCGTCCAAAACGCGGTTGGCGTCGGGCTTGCCGTCGCGCTGGACCAAAACCCGCTGCTGGGTCTCGTCGCCGGCTCCATCACCATGACCGGCGGACACGGCACTGCGGCAGGCTGGGGGCCCGACCTCGAAAAAATCGGCCTGGCCAACGCAACCGACATCGGCATTGCCTGTGCCACCTTCGGCCTTGTCGCCGGCGGCCTCATTGGCGGCCCGGTCGCACGCCGCCTCATCAACAAAATGCAGCGCAAACCACTGGAAACCATTGATGACGGCGGTAACGACACCGGCGAAGATGCCAACGACATGTTCGAAAAACCGGAGCGCAAACGCCTGATTACCGCCAGCTCCGCCATCGACACCTTGGCGATGTTCGCCGCCTGTCTGGCGTTCGCGGAAATCATGGACGGCATCGACAAAGTCTATTTCAAACCGGTACTTGCCATACTCGATCTGCCGAAATTCGTCTGGGCGCTGGCCTTCGGTGTCATCCTGCGCAACGTGCTGACCAATATCTTCCGCTTCAACATGTTTGACCGCGCGATAGACGTCTTTGGCAACGCCTCGCTCTCGCTCTTCCTGGCGATGGCGCTGTTGGACCTCAAACTGTGGCAGCTGACCGCGCTCGCCTTGCCGGTCACCATCATCCTCTTGGTACAAGTCGTCGTGATGGCGCTCTACGCGACCTTTATCACCTACACACTGATGGGCCGTGACTACGACGCCGCTGTACTTGCCGCCGGCCACTGCGGTTTCGGCCTCGGCGCGACACCGACCGCAGTCGCCAACATGCAATCCGTCACCGAACGCTTCGGCCCGTCGCACAAAGCCTTCCTCATCGTGCCGATGGTCGGCGCCTTCCTCGTCGACCTCATCAACGCCGGCTTACTGCAAACCTTCGTCAAGGCCATCCACTAAACACGGCTTGCCATAAAAAACCACCGCTTGCGGTGGTTTTTTATGCGAAAGGGGTTTTTTCTGCGGGGCGTTGTATGGGCACTAATAGCGCCATATGTACCAAGCGGGAAGGGCAGGGTGGTGTTACTTGCCGATGCAGAAGGAGGAGAAGATATGGCCGAGCAGGTCGTCGCTGCTGACCGCACCGGTGATGCTGCCCAGCGCGTCGTGGGCAAGGCGCAGGTCTTCGGCGATGAGTTCGCCGTTTTGGCTGGCGTGCAGTTGGGCGAGGGCGTGCTGGTAGTGGCGTTCGGCCTGGTGCAGGGCGCGCAGGTGGCGTTCGCGCGCGATGTACGGGCTTTCTTCGCGGCTGTCACGGCCGACGGCGCAGGCGATGGCATCGCGCAGGGCGTCAATGCCGGCGCCGGTTTTGGCTGAGAGCCACAGGCCGTCCGCATGTTGTGCTTGTACGGCAGGCGGGGTTTGATCGGCTTTGTTGTAGGCGAGGAGCAGCGGCGTGTCAGCGCTTTCCGGCGGCAATGTTTCGTCGCCGCGGTCGTCAAGTGCGCTGCCGTCGCGCAGCAGCAGGATGAGGTCGGCTTGGTTGAGCGCCTGGCGGGTGCGGCGGATGCCTTCTTGTTCGACGAGGTCGCTCGCTTCGCGCAGTCCGGCGGTGTCGAGGATGTTTACCGGCATGCCGTGGATGAGGATGGTTTCGCGCACGATGTCGCGCGTGGTGCCCGCTTGCGCGGTAACGATGGCGCGTTCTTCGCCGACCAGCGCGTTCAGCAGGCTGGATTTGCCCGCGTTTGGTTTGCCGGCGATGACGAGGTTGATGCCGTCGTTCATCAGCCGCCCCTGGGTGCTTTGGGCGAGCAGGGTGCGTAGGCGTTCGCCCCAGCCTTGCAGGCGCGCGGCGATGTCGCCTTCGCGCAGGAAGTCGATTTCTTCTTCGGGGAAATCCAGCGCGGCTTCGATGTAGATGCGCAGGGCGAGCAGGTCGGCGGCAAGTGTTTCGATTTGGCGCGAGAAGTCGCCTTGCAAGGAGCGGTTTGCCGCTTTGACGGCTGCTTGTGAGCGGGCGTTAATGAGGTCGGCGATGGCTTCGGCTTGCGCGAGGTCGATTTTGTTGTTGAGGTAGGCGCGGCGGGTGTATTCACCGGGTTCGGCGAGGCGCGCACCGGCATCCAGCACGGCGGCAAGTACCGCCTGGGTGACGGCGATGCCGCCGTGTCCCTGGATTTCGAGGGTGTCTTCGCCGGTGTAGGAGTGCGGCGCGGGATAGTAGAGGAGTAGCGCCTGGTCGAGGGTGTCGCCACGGGCGTCGCGGATGTGGGCGAGGGTGGCGCGGCGCGGTGCGGGGGTTATGCCGCTCACGCGCGCGGCGATGGCGAGTGCTTCGCCGCCGCTGATGCGGATGATGGAAACGCCGCCCGTTCCGGGCGGCGTGGCGATGGCGGCGATGGTGTCGCGGGCGGGTTGCATCAGGCTTTGTGCCCTTTGTCGTGGTGGTGATGGTGTCCCGGTTGGCGTTCGCCGTAGCGTTTGTTCATGATGTATTGTTGGACGATGCCGAAGGCGTTGCTCACGGTCCAGTAGAGGACGAGGCCGGAGGGGAACCACATGAACATGATGCCGAAGACGAGCGGCAGCATCATCATCACTTTCGCCTGGGTCGGGTCAGGCGGCGGCGGGTTGAGTTTTTGCTGGAGGAACATCAGCGCCGCGTTGATGATGGGCAGGATGTAGTAGGGGTCCATCGCCGAGAGGTCTTGTATCCAGCCGAGCCACGGCGCATGGCGCAGTTCGACGGATTCGACCAGTACCCAGTAGAAGGCGATGAAGAAGGGGATTTGCAGTAGCATCGGCAGGCAGCCGCTGGCCGGGTTTACTTTTTCGTCTTTGTAGAGTTTCATCATGGCCATGCTAGCGGCCTGGCGGTCGTCGCCGTAGCGCTCTTTGATGCGCTGCATTTCCGGGCCGAGGCGACGCATTTTCGCCATGGATTTGTATGCCCAGGCGGACGGGGTGAAGAACAGCAGTTTGATGAGCAAGGTGGTGACGATGATCGCCCAGCCCCAGTTGTGCAGGATGCCGTGGATGAAGTTGATGACGTAGAACATCGGCTGACCGATCATGAAGAGGAAGCCGTAATCGACGGTTTTGTCGAGGTTCGGGGCGACGGCTTTCAGGTCTTTCTGGATTTTCGGGCCGATGTAGATTTGGCTGGTGAAGCTGGTGCTGCCACCGGGGGCGACTTCGCTGGAGGCGCCGACGACGCCGGCGAAGTTGTCGCCGCTGCTGGCGTTGGTGTTGGTGAAGAAGGCTTGCGGCTGGCCTTGTGCCGGGATGATGGCGCCGAGGAAGTAGTGCTGGATCATCGCTACCCAACCGGTTTCGGTGTTGGTGTTGAATTTGCTGCCCAGTTTGATTTTTTCGTAGGGGTCGTCGTCGTAGGACATGACCGCGCCGGTGAAGGTTGCAACCTGGCCGAGGCCTTTGGACGGCAGGGGCTGGCCGAATACCCATTGTTGGTAGGCGTTGCCGCGCCAGGCTTTGTCGCTGTGGTTCTCGACTTTTTGTTCGAGGGTGAAGTCGTAGGCGCCGCGTTTGAAGGTGTAGGTTTTGTGTACGGTGATGCCGTTTTCTTGCCAGCTGAGCGGGACGACGAGGCTGTCTTGGCCATCGGCAAGGGTGTAAGTGGTAGCGGCGGCGCTGAAGGTGTCGTGGTGGCTCGGTGCTTTGCCACCGTCTGCCGCGGTCAGGCCGCTTTGCAGGAGGAAGCGGCCGGGGTTGTCCTGGTGCAGCAGGGCAAGCGGTTTGTCGCCGTTTTTGTTTTCGGGGTAGGCGGGCAGGGTGGTGTGCACGATGGTGCCGCCTTTGTTGGCGATGTCCAGTTCGAGGACGTCGGTTTTGACGTGGATGACGGCGCCGTTGGCAGTGGTGTCGGCCTGGGTGTCGCCGGGGATGTCGCTGCGGGTACCGCTGGTTGCGGCAGGGACGTCGCTGCCGGGCGTGCCTTGCGGGACGTCTGTGGCGGCGGGGACGCTGGCGGTGGTTGGCGTCGGCGGCAGGTTGGCGATCTGCCATTTCTGCCAGAGCAGGAAGGCGATGAAGGCGGCCGCGATGTATAAAAGCAGTTTAGGGTTGTTTTTCATGCTTCACCAAGAAGGTTTCGGGAACGGGGTCGTAGCCGCCCTTGCTCCAGGGGCCACAGCGCAGGATGCGCCATACGGTCAGGATGGTGCCACGCAGCGCCCCGTGTTTTGCGATGGCTTCTTCGCCGTAGTGTGAGCAGGTCGGCTCGAAGCGGCATTGTTGGCCAATAAACGGGCTCAGGGTCTTGCGGTAGAGGCGGATGGCGCCAATCAACAGTCGTTTCATTTTTCAGGGAAAAGACGCTGCCAGTGACGGGCGAGGGCGCGGGCAATGGCGGCGTTGTCGTGTTCTTCGGCGGCGTGGCGGGCGATGACGATGATGTCCAGCGCGGCGCGTTCGCGGGCGGGCAGCTGGCGGAAGCTTTCGCGCACCAGCCGCTTGATGCGGTTGCGCTCGTGTGCGCGGCGGATTTGCCGCTTGGCGATGACCAGTCCCAGCCGCGCTGCGCCGTCTTGCAGACGACAACGCCCCAGAACGGTAAAACAGCGGTCGCTGCTTTTGCGTTCCGGGGCTTGAAATACGCGGTCGAAGTCGGCGCGCTGCGTCAGTCTCGCCGTGCGGGGAAATGACGTATTCACGCCACGGCGGCCGCGATTATACGGTCAGACGGTGGCGTCCCTTGGCGCGGCGGCGCTTCAAAACCAGACGGCCGTTTTTGGTGGCCATGCGGGCGCGGAAGCCGTGGGTGCGCTTGCGGGATAGGTTGCTCGGCTGGAAGGTTCTTTTGGACATTTTTTAGCTCCTGGGGAAAATTCAAAGCGCGCAATCATACGGATAGCCCCTGAAAATGTCAATTTTGCCTACCGCGTGGCGGCGGATTCGGTTAGAGTGTGCCGCCAACCTCTACCGGAGTCATTGTCATGCGTCTTGCCCTGTTGATTTTCTTGATTGCCGCTGCTGCTCATGCCGAAGAAACGAACCCCTGGCGCAAACTTTTTCCGCCGCCGCAAGCCGACGTCATCCTGCAAACGCCGCAAGTAACCGTTGAAAAACCCAGCGAGCCGATTGTGGACGCCATTCCCGACCACATTCTGCGCAGCAACGAACGCTTCTTTACCCTCAACATCGAAAACGACAAATTTGGCAGCGGCTACGACCGTGACTACACCAACGGCCTGCGCCTCACCTGGTTCAACGTTGGCGCCGACCAGCCTTTCTATGTGGACTGGATTGACCGTCTCGTGCCAACCTTCGAGGTCAACAAGACCACCAGCAGCTACTTCTCCTTCGGCCACAACCTCTACACGCCGAGCGACATTGACCGCGCCACCTTGGACACGCGCGACCGCCCCTATGCCGCCTTTGTTTACGGCTCGGCCGGGGTCAGCACCATCACCGACCGCCACATGGACGACACCGAACTCACCCTTGGCTGGATTGGCCCGTCGGCGCAGGGCGAATTCATCCAGGATAAATTTCACCGCCTCATTCACGCCGACTACCAACCGCACGGCTGGAAACACCAACTGCGCGACGAACCCGCCGTCATGCTCTCCTGGGAGCGCTCGTGGCCGGCCTACTACACCGCCGACATCGGCAAAAAACTGCACGCCCGCTTCGCGCCGCACGCCGGACTGACCCTTGGCAACGTCTACACCTACGCCAACGCGGGCTTCATCATCGACCTCACCCCTGCCAACCTGCGCTGGCAAACCCAGCCGGTGCGCGTCCGCCCGGCCATACCCGGCAGCGGCTACTTCGAATACACCGACGGCCACGGCTGGATGGCCTTCCTCGGCTACGACGCCCGCCTGATGGCGCGCAACATCTTCCTCGACGGCAACACCTGGAAAGACAGCCACCGCGTGGACAAACGCCCCTTCGTACACGACATCGCCCTCGGCGCTGCCTACAACCACAAAAACTTCCGCATCAGCTACACCGTCAACTGGCGCAGTCGCGAATTCGAAGGCCCGCTGGCAAACAGCTCCAGCTTCGGCGCGGTGGGCATCAGTTACCGCTTCTGAAAAATTACATACACCACGAGCGCTCAAGCGTATGTATAACGACACCGCGACGCCATAAAACACCATGCGCCCCCTCTTGCCCCTCCTCATACTTGCCGCCATTCCCGTCCACGCCGCCGTTTACCGGGGCGACGTGGGCGGCCGCAGCCTCATCGCCAGCGACGACGCGCGCGCCTATTTCTACGAAGACGAGCGCCTGCCGCAGCCGCTCGCCCCGTCGCCCGACTGCGCGAATGGCGCGACCTGCTATCGCAGCGCAGCGGGCGACATCCTCCGCCTGCACAACAATAGCGCCTGGTGGAACGACAGCCCGCTCACGCCGTTCATCGCATCACCAACCGAAGCGGACAACCGCCTCTACACCGCCGAACTGCCCTTTGCCGCCGCGCTGCTTGCCGACATCACCTTCACCCAAACCACGATCCAGCGCGAACAGGACAAAACCCTGCAATGGTACCGTGAGCCGCAAAGCGGCCTCGAACACTACCTCATGGCCGACGGCTACCCCGCCGCGCAACGGGAGGCACTCAACCAATACCTGCGCGCGCAGGCGCTCAACACCCTCGCCGCGCGCCGGGAATGCCTCGCCGCCCTGCCTGCCGACAAACGCGCCGCACTGCAATACCGCACGACCATCACCCCGACCTTGACAAACGACCGCTACCTCAGCCAGCACATACACGAAGAAAACAACTGCGGCACGCCCTACAGCGGCGACTACGGCATCACCTACAGCATCGCCGCCGGACGCGGCCTCGAACTGGAAGACCTGCTCTGGCTGGGCGACACCCCGCCGCACCCGCTCGCTGACGACAACCCCGCCGACCAGGCAGAACGCGAACGGCGTGCGCAGTGGCTGCTTGCCACCCTGCAAACCGTCGCGCCGCAGACGATGCAGGACTACCCCTACCAGCTGCATCACTACCTCTATCCCTACTTCTACCTGACGCCGCAGGGCGTGTACATCGGCCCGCTCCTGCCTGCCCGCGCCGCCGCGCACGCGCATCCTGCCGCGACGGTCATCCCTTACGGGGAGATAAAAAAACATCCCGGAATCCTTGGCGAAAAAACCTTGCCGTAAATTCATCGCGCGTTTACCCGTTCACCCCAATTTTCATCAAACCGCCGGATGGCACCAATCGAATAGGGGCGCGTGTCAGCGGTGAAAAACGGCGTTTTAAAACCTTGCGCATCATTTCCCGAAAGTACGTCGAAACACAACATATAGTGCTATTGTGGTGAAAAAGACACAAGAACTAGAAAATTCAGCTTAGCCAATAAGAAACGAAAAAGGGGGTGAAGCCCCCCTTGTCGCACCCAAAAATCGTCCTAAAATGCGCCGAAAAATGCCCGCGCCCGCGCGCGGGATTTTTCATGACTCACCGAACGGAACGCCCGCCATGACCCGCAACCTCTTTGAACGCCGCATCCAAATCAAGCCCTACGAATACCCGGAACTGCTCGAATTCAAGGACGCCATCCGCCATTCCTACTGGCTGCACACCGAATTTAACTTCACCGGCGACATCCAGGACTACAAAACCGTCATCACCCCGCGCGAGCGCACCGCGCTCACCCGCGCCATGCTCGCCATCTCGCAAGTAGAAGTCAGCGTCAAACGCTTCTGGGGCGACCTTTACCGCTACTTCCCCAAGCCGGAAATTGACGACGTCGGCGGCACCTTTGCCGAAAGCGAAATCCGCCACAAAGACGCCTACTCCTTCCTCCTGGAAAAACTGGGCATGAACGAAATGTTCAGCCAAATCACCGAATACCCGGCGCTGATGCGGCGCATCGAATACATGGAAGACTTCATGCGCGACAAAGACATTGGTCGCGAGCGCTTCGTGCTGTCGCTCGTGATGTTCTCGCTCTTTGTCGAGCACATCTCGCTCTTTGGCCAGTTCCTCATCATCATGTCGTTTAACAAACACCGCAACCTGTTCAAAGGCATCTCGAACGCGGTGGAGGCGACTTCGAAAGAAGAAGAAATCCACGGCCGCTTCGGCATCGCCCTCTACGGCATCATCCGCGACGAACACCCGCGCCTCTTCACCCCCGACTTCTACGACGAACTGCAACAACTCGCCAACCACGCACTCGAAGCCGAACGCGGCATCCTGCGCTGGATCTTTGAAGACGGCGACCTCGACTTCATCACCCTCGACACCGTCGAAAACTACATCACCAACCGCTACAACAACTCGCTGGAAATCCTCGGCATCAACGCACCCTACCTCGTGGATACAAAAAAACTGCGCGAAACCGAGTGGTTTGACATCGAAATCCTCTCCGGCAAAGAAGGCGACTTCTTCTACAAACGCAGCACCGACTACAGCAAAAAAATCAAACAAATTACGGCGGATGACCTCTTCTAAAACCATTCCCGGCAAATACCTTATGCGCGACGAATAACCGCTTGCCCAAGCCCAAGGAAAACCATGGAAAAAACCTACCACGGCAGTTGCCATTGCCAACGAGTACGCTACCAAGCGGACATCGACCTCAGCAAAGGCAGCATCCGCTGTAACTGCCGCTACTGCATGAAAACCCGCAACTGGAACAGCCGTATCCAGCCGGACAAATTCCGCCTGCTCGCGGGAGAAGCATCATGCAGCGACTACCAACAGCGCCCCGACGGCGTGCACAACATCTTTTGCAAACACTGCGGCACCCACCTCTATTACTACGGCGACATCGCGGAAATGGGCGGCGCTTTCCTCGCGGTGCGCCTCAACACCCTGGACGATGCCAGCACAGACGAACTGATGAGCGGCACCATCACCTGCTGCGATGGCCTGCACAACAACTGGTGGCAAGCCCCAGCAGACATCCGCGCCCTATAGAAAAGCCCGCTACCGACCCAACTCATTTACATACACCTTGAGCGCTCAGGTGTATGTATAACGACCAAACTGCCCCCTCCCCTGCAGGGCGAAGCCCGCAGCGGGGGAGGGTCGGGGAGGGGGTGTGAAAAATCGCGTAGCAGCGGAAATCACTTATTCAGCGTATTTGCGTAGCGAACTGAAACGAGCTAAACCGCTGATATGCTCCCTCCCCCTGTGGGGGAGGGCCGGGGTGGGGGCAGCAAACCACCCGCAGCGCGACAAAACCCAAACAACCCAACCCGTTTACATACACACTTCCCGCTACCCCGTATGTAAAACCGCAAACAGCACCCGGCACCCGGAACGCCGTCCACCCAAAAACATGCAAGGAACCAACCCATGACCCACACCGCACAAACCCGCCCCGACTTCGCCTGGCTCACCGAAGACAGCCGCCTCTTCCTCCAGCGCGGCTACCTCCTGGACGGCACCACGCCAGAAGCGCGCATCCGTGCCATCGCCGAACACGCCGGCAACATCCTGCAAGACGACACCTTCGCCGAACGCTTCCATCACTACATGGCACGCGGCTACTACTCCCTCTCCTCGCCCATCTGGTCAAACTTCGGCCTCTCGCGCGGCCTGCCCATCTCCTGCTTCGGCAGCTACATCGGCGACTCCATCTACGACATCATGCGCACCACCGCTGAAGTCGGCATGATGAGCAAAATCGGCGGCGGCACCAGCGCCTACTTCGGTGCCATCCGCCCGCGCGGCAGCGACATCAGCAACAACGGCAAATCCGACGGCAGCTTCAACTTCAGCAAACTGTTTGACACCATCATCGACGTCATCTCACAAGGCACCTCGCGCAAAGGCCAATTCGCGGGCTACATTGACATCGACCACGGCGACATTGACGAATGGCTGGACATCCACACCGAAGGCAACCCCATCCAGCTCATGTACTACGGCGTCTGCATCAGCAACGCCTGGCTTGAAAGCATGAAAGCAGGCGACCCCGAAAAACGCCGCGTCTGGGCAAAAGTCCTACAACGCAAAGCCGAAACCGGCATCCCCTACCTCTTCTTCAAAGACAACGCCAACGCTGGCCGCCCGGACGTGTACAAAGACCGCAACATGACCGTGTACGCCTCCAACCTCTGCACCGAAATCATGCTGCCGGCGAGCGACGAAGAAAGCTTCGTCTGCTGCCTCTCCTCCATGAACCTGCTCTACTTCGATGAATGGAAACACACCGACGCGCCCGAACTCCTCACCCAATTCTTGGACGCCGTCATGAGCGAATTCATCGAAAAAAGCGCAGAAATCCCCTTCCTTGACCGCGCGCACCGCTTCGCCAAACGCCACCGCGCGCTCGGCCTCGGCGTACTCGGCTGGCACAGCTATTTACAGGCAAACCGCATCGCCTTCGACAGCTTTGCCGCCATGCAAAAAAACAACGAAATCTTCCAGCTATTGCAAGAAAAAACGCTGGCTGCCTCCAAAGCGCTCGCGGCAAAATTTGGCGAACCCGAACTGCTTAAAGGCTACGGCCGCCGCAACACCACCCTGCTTAGCATCGCGCCGACCAAATCCAGCAGCTTCATCCTGGGCAGCGTCTCGCCGTCGGTCGAACCCTTCAAATCCAATTACCACGTCAAAGACCTCGCCAAAATCAAAACCACCTACAAAAACCCGTTCCTGGTAGAACTGCTCAAAGAAAAAGGCATCGACAACGAAAAAACCTGGGAAAGCATCTTGCTAAACGACGGCTCCGTACAGCACCTCGCTGCCCTCAATGACGAAGAAAAAGAAATCTTCAAAACATTCGCCGAAATCAGCCAACTCGCCGTCATCCAACAAGCTGCACAACGGCAAAAATACATCGACCAGGGACAAAGCATCAACGTCATGATTCACCCCGACACCCCGACCCGCGACATTAACCAACTCTACCTCACCGCCGCCGAACTCGGCCTCAAATCCATCTACTACCAGCACAGCATGAGCGCGGCACAGCGGTTTAACCGAAACCTGTTGAATTGCAGCAGTTGTGAGGGGTGATTAGACAATAGAGGTTAGTATGGAAATGATAAAAAATGTATCTGATTACATGAAGATAATTGGAAAACTATATCCTAAAGACAAGAGCGTTCAGGTATTTTTTAGGGGGCAAAAATCTTCCAATTGGGATGTAAGCTCCGCTATATATAGACTTATAAAAAATAATAATATTACCGGAACTAATAGAAGAGGATTTGCTAGATCACTCTTCTTGGATTTTGAACAAAAAGCTTCACTTTATTCTGAAGTAAGCTTCTTGAAAAACCATGATTTAACACCTTTAGATTTAATGTTTGTAGCTCAACATTATGGGGTGGCGACTAGGTTAATTGATTGGACAATAAATCCTCTAGTTTCTTTATATTTTGCTGTTGAGAGTTCAGAAGAAAATGAATTTTCTGCTGTATATATGATTTATCATACAGGTGTTCACCCTATATTTTCATTATCTAGCCAAGAGTTCTATCAAACTATCCTTATTGAATCAGATATGTGGTTGGAATTACTTCATGATTCTTATAAATACATTGACTCTGGTGAAAAATTTTATATAAAAGACTTGTTTCATATACGCTCTCTTGTTAATAAAAAATATAGAGGAAATATTGGGAAGAGAGATTCGGTTTTTTCTAATTTATTTTCTTTACACCCAAATTGTATTAACATATATGATGTAATTAACAATGCCATTGATAACAAAGAAGAAAAATTTGGAGTAAAAGAATATTTTAATATATTTGAAAATATTATAGAAAATATCCACTGCCATCTTAGTGATATAAATATTTATTCAATTGAGCGTCAATTTGGCAATACCAAATATTGGGGCGATTCTGTTATTATGATAGAACCATTACCATTTAATCAAAGAATAAGGAATCAACAAGGCTATTTTATGTTCTCTAAAACTATTGATGATATTGTATATGATGACCATGTCATAGGAAAATCAAATATAATAATAAACCCTAATTTTAATAAGTTTGATGAGTTTTCAGGGAGATTTAAAATATTAATACCTGAAAAAAATAAAAATAATATACGTAAAGAATTATCTATGTATGGAATTACGAGGGATTTTATATACCCAGAATTATCCTCTTATGCAAAATCCATGCAGCAAAAGACTATAGAGTATTATGTAAAAAATAATAGATAACTCAAGTTTGTAGGTTGGGTTGGCGAGGTACGAGCGTAACCCAATAAACCGAATTGCGAACCTGTTCCGTTTTTGGGTTACGCGCTGCGCGCTAACCCAACCTGCAAAGATTCACGGCTGAATGGTAAACAGCGCCTAAATCGGCAAATCCCGTCGCACGCCGCGATGCGGATGGCTGTCATGGTAATCCCAAAAAGCGGCGAGAGATTCCGCCATTGTCTTTGCTTGCATCACCGCATCGCGGTACATAATGTTTCTGGCAATCACAGGTAACTGAAAAAGCCAAATAAAAACGGGATTTGTGTATTTTGTCATGCGGTTTCAGTTCTTGCGGAAGCGGGCGCTGTTTTTGGCGACGTCAATCATCATCTGTAAGGCGATAGTAAAGCTGTTTTCGTCCAGCCCGAATTTGGGGTGATGATGCGGGTAGTCGTTGCCGTTGCTGCCAGAGCCGATAAAGATGTAGGTGGCCGGAGCGCAGCGGGCAAAGGCGCTGAAGTCTTCGCCACCCAGCATCGCCGGCAGGCTGACCACGCGGTCCCCATGTCGTGCTCGAGCGATTTCGCGCACGATGGCAGTTTTTTCCGGGTCGTTCCAGGTGACGCTGTAGCCTGTCTGGTAATTGAGGGCGTAGCGTGCGCCTGCCGCACAGTGTGCACGGCATCGTCGCTGACTTGCAGCAATACGCCCTGCCGCTGTGCGACCTGTTTACCGACAAAGCCGCTACCGTCGCCTACCTGCGCCAGCACGGCAGTGCCTTGAACCCCTGGCTGGACAACAAAAACCTGCACAGCGGCCTCTTTTATTACGCCTTCTGCTGCGGCGGCAGCGAGGCGGCGCGCGATTTCCTCAGCCACCATATCCGCACCTGCGGCTATCGCAGACGCTATGCCGACCTTTACACCGCCTTAGCCAGCGGCCAGACGGATGCCAGCAAAAACAGCGACTTTATCGGCGCGGATGAACTGCGTTTTGCCTATGCGCAAGGCATCCGCTTCGATTTCTAACCGACGCCAAGCAGGGCTAAAATCCGCACCAAGCGAATACCTACCGGAGAACCCCATGCTCATCAACATTTACCGCTTCAAAATATCGCTCATCGAATACCACGCTGTGCCGGCCAACAAACTACACCGCATCCTCGACATCACCGGCAATGCCACCTTCGAAGACCTGCACGACCTCATCTTCACCGCCTTCGACCGCTACGATCCGCACCTCTACCAATTCATCCTCACCCACGAAGAAGCAAAAAGCGACCACGCCTTATACGATTGCAAAGAGCGGGTTCTTGACCCGTACAGCATGGAAGATGCCGACATGATGATGGATGAAGGCGATATCGCCCACAACGCCGCGATCTTCACCCTCGACGACGCGAAGCTGCAAGAAAAAGATTTCATCTACTACCGCTTCGACTTTGGTGACGACTGGATGCACCGCTTGTGCCTGGAAAAAATCTATCCGCTGGAAGCGGCAGCCATTGGCGACGAACCCTATGCCGTCATCGTGAAAAAAGTCGGCGAATCCCCCGCGCAATATGAAGACGAAGATGACGAGGAAGACGAGACATAAAGCGACACGCCTCGCCACGGCGGGGCTTCTTCTTTTGTCGCCTGCATTCCGTTCGGGCGCAAGCGCAGGCATCGCATCAAGCAAGACAACCGCATACGTTCCCAACTGCCTGTACAATATGCTGCCCATTCACACCCACCCTCCCCTATGTCGCAACACTCTTCCATGATGCAGCGCATCGTTAAATTCTGGCTGCCGCTCGCCGTCGTCTCTCTCGGCATCGCTTGGTTCTCACAGTGGCACTATGACCCCGAAAAAGAAGCGAAAGCGGGGCTGGAGCGCCTCAACCACTGGCGGGCGCAGGCAGGAATACAGGAATTGCGCCCCAATCCCGCGTTGACCCAAGCGGCGCAGAATCACGCCGCCTATCTCGGCAAGGACGCGCACGGCCACAAGGAAAACAACCGCCGCAACCCGCACTACACCGGCGCCGACCCGCAGGCGCGCGCCACCGCCGCCGGTTATCCCGCCCCGGTGGTGGAAAATCTCACCGCCGGCAACTTCGCACGCAGCGGCATCCGCAGCACCGACGGCCTGATGACCGCCCTTTATCACCGCCTCGCCCTGCTCGACCCCGATCACGACGAAGCGGGCGTCGCCTGGGTCCGCAGCCGCCACGCCACCTTCGTCATCGTGCAGGGCAGCAGCCGCAAACGTGAGTTGTGCGCGCAGGCGGGCAGTCAAGCGAGCAAACGCTACGTCCTCACCATGGAATGCAACGGCCAGACGGTGAAAATCCCGCTCGATGCCGCACCGCGCCGCTACATCGGCGCAGTCAAATACCCCGCCGGTGGCAACATCGAACCCGCCTATGACGGCAAGGAAATCCCCAACCCCATGCCCAGCACCAAAGCCGTCGGCAATCCGGTCAGCATTGCCTTTTATGGCACGACAGCCCCCGTGGAAATGCGCGCTTTCACCCTGCGTTCCGACAAAGGCGAAATCCGCAACCCGACCATCCTCACCGCCGCGAACGACCGCCACCACCTGATGCAGGCGAACGAATTTGCCCTGTTCGCCCCCGCCCCGCTTGATTACGACACCGAATACACCGCCGAATTTCACTACACCCAGGGCGGCAAGGAACAAACGGAACGCTGGACTTTCCGCACCCGCAAACGCAGAACCCTGGAGTGGTAATGATGCTATCTGCCGAACCAGAGATCCTGCCCTACCGGGCACAAGATAAAAATGCCGTGTTGGCACTTTCCTTAGAACGTGTTCATTGTCTCAGCCTCTGCTGTAAACTATCGGCATGAACAGAAAAACCTACCCAAGCGATATCAGTCGCGAGCAATTTGCGCCTCTCCTTCCCCTGCTGGAAAGTGCCCGTAAACGCACAGCGCCACGCCAGGTGGACTTGTACGATGTCTCGTGCCATTCTCTATCTGCAGCGTACCGGCTGCTCCTGGCGCGCTTTGCCGGGCGATTTCCCCAAATGGCGCACCGTGCATTCCTACTTCCAGAGATGGACCGAACCACGCGAAAACGGCATCAGCATCCTTGAGGAAGCATTAAAAAAATCAGGTAGTTGCGGAGCGCCGCAAGCAGGGGCGCCATGAAGCAACCACTTTCCTGATTATTGATGCGCAGAGTGTGAAGAACACGGATACCGCCATGGAAAAAGGCTACGATGCGGGCAAGAAAGTGAGCGGTATCAAGCGGCATATAGCGGTTGACACGCAGGGTTTGCCGCATGCCCTTGCGGTAACGACGGCGGATATTACGGATAGAAAAGGCTGTCTGCTGGCATTAAAACGCGAGCTGGATAGTCTTGGTGCGATACAAAAAATCCTTGCTGACGGTGGTTACACGGGTAAGGCATTTGCTTCGTCGGTACAAGCGTTGATTGGTGCGGAGGTAGAGATTGCCAAACGAAACGAATTGCACCGTTTTGCAGTATTGCCGAAGCGATGGGTAGTAGAGCGCAGTTTTTCCTGGTTGGAAAAGAACAGGCGGCTTTGGAAAAACTGCGAGCGTAAGTTGAGTACCAGTCTGCAAATGGTCGTTTTGGCTTTCTTGGGAGTCCTGCTACGAAGACTATGAACACGCTCTAAGTAGATTGACGGCGATAATGGTCTCACCGGTAGCGGGATTGACAGCACTCACCCCGGTAAGCGCTGCCAGCCATGAAGCGATCAAGATGACCACGCAAAGAATGATGAAGATGAAAACAGGGTCGGGCAGTTTGTTACCGGCCGTTTCTATGGCATCGAGAAAACGGTTGAAGCGGGAACGGTTGCCCGGCGGGGCAGCAGGAACAGGCTTGGACATGGCGATTTCTCCATTTTTGTAGGGCAGGCCAGTCTAGCGCAGGCTTTTCTGCGGATGCAGCGGGGTTTGTCGCCGATTCGCTGCTTAATGCCGCCGCACCCGCATCGCTTCTTTTATTTCGACAGACACCGCGCCGCTGTAGCCGTCGCTGTCGATGATGGTGGCGAGGGCGTTCACCGCCGGGTGGCGCAGGAGCAGGTCAAGCACCGCCTGTTTCAGCGGGGCGCGGTCGTAATGCGGGCTGTTGCGTCCTTTGCCGTGCACGATCACCCAGCATTCGGCGCGGCGGTTTTTGCGTTCGTCCAGCATGTCGCCGAGGTAGCGCAGCGCTTCGTCCACGAAGAAACCGTGCAGGTCGATTTCGCGCGCAACCGGCAGGCGCCCGGCGCAGAGGGCATGAAAGCGCGCCTCGGGGATGGCGGCGAGGTTGTGCCGCGCTTCTTGCGGGGCGGTGGCGTGTCGAATACGTTGCGCTTCAATGCGGCGGCGCTGTAAAATTTTCGCCTGTTTGCCGAAGTCTTCGGCTTGCGGCGGGGTTTTCAGGGGCGTGACGATGCCGACGAGGTCGGCAAAGCGTTCTTTTTCCGTCATGGGGGCTTCGTGAGGCAGGAGTCGTTTTATCATACATAACTCTGCGGCGCTTTTTAGTAAGGATGAATCATGAAAATCGGTATTCACGGGATTAATGGCAAGATGGGGCTGGCGATTGCGCACGAGATTATGGCGCATCCGGATCTGGAACTGGGCGCGGCTTCGGTGCGCAATGGCCATGAGTGGGCGGGCAAGCGCCTGTGCGATGTGGCGCCCGATTTGCCCGACTGCACGGTGCGCATTACCAGCAATCTGGATCAGTTTTGCGCGGCGGTGGATGTGGTCGTGGATTTCACCCGCCCGGACGCGACGCTTGCCATTCTGCCGGTCTGCCAGAAGCTGAAGAAGCCGCTGATGATTGGCACGACGGGCTTCAACCAGGACGCGACCGCCTGGATTCACCGCGCGGCGCAGCATATTCCGCTGGTGCTGGCGGCTAATACGAGTCTCGGTGTGAATATTTTGTTTGAGGTCAGCCGCCGCGTCGCTGAAGTTCTGGATTTTCAGCATTGGGATGTGGATATTCTGGAAGCGCATCACCGCAACAAGGTGGATGCGCCTTCCGGCACGGCATTGCGTCTCGGCGAGATGATTGCCGCCGCGCAGGACAGCGATTTTGACGAGCGCAAGCGCTATCCTTATGTCAATCGCCGCAAGACGGGCGATATTGGTTTTTCTGTGGTGCGCGCCGGTGATGTCATTGGCGAACATACGGTTTTCTTTACGGCGGATGATGAGCGGCTGGAGTTTACCCACCGCGCCAGCAACCGCCGTATTTTTGCGCGCGGTGCATTGACGGCGGCAAGCTGGCTGGGCGATCGTCCGGCGGGGTTGTACAGCATGGCTGATGTACTGGGCTTCACTTCGTAAGCGGGGACGTGTTATGAAATTTTTGAATTATTTGATCGTTATCATCCTTTGCATCGCCTTTGCGGTGATTGGCCTTTTCAACAACGGCGCGGTAACGCTCGATTATATTTGGGACAAGCAGACGTTACCGCTGGTGGTGGTGATGCTCATCTGTTTCCTGTTTGGCGCGCTGATGATGCTGGTTTTGTTTGGCGCGCAGACGTTCTTCTGGCGGCAACGCGCCCGTGCGCTGGAGCATCTGATGGCGCGGGAACGCAAAGAAGCGGAGATGGCAGCGATTCAGGCAGAATTCCACGCTGACCGGGAAACCGCCGCCTGATGGCTGACTGGCTCATCATCCTGCTGTTGCCGCTTGCCGCCTGGTCGGGCTGGTGGCTGGCAATGCGCAAGGAAGCACGCGATTTGCGTGCGGACAAGACCCGCGCCGCGTATTTCGAGGGCGTGGGCTTTTTACTGAATGACCAGACCGACCGCGCGGTGGACGTCTTCATCCACATGGCCGATCTGGATCAGCAAATGCTGGAAAACCAGCTTACCCTCGGCAGTCTCTTTCGCAAACGCGGCGAACTGGATCGCGCCCTGCACCTGCACCAGCAGCTGCGCAACCATTCGCAGCTCTCCGAAGCGCAACAGCGCGCGGTCGATTACGAGCTGGCGGAAGATTACGCTGCCGCCGGCATGTACAGTCAGGCGCAGGCGCTGTTTGAAACGCTGCTGGCGGCACAATACCGCGCGGCGGAAGTGATGCCGGCGTTGGCGCATCTTTATGAGCGCACCAAACAATGGCAGGCGGCGCTGAAGCTGTCCGAACAATGGCAGGCGCAGGGTTACGGCGCGCGCGGCAAAGAAATCTCGCACTACTACTGCGAACTGGCGCAGCAGGCGGGCGACGATGCCAGCGTTGCCGCCTACCTGCAACAAGCGCTTGTCGCCGACCGCGACTGCGTCCGCGCCAACCGCATGCGCGGCCAGCTCTACCTGCGCCAGGGCGAATACGTCAATGCCATCCACGCGCTGCAATCCATCGGCGAACAGTCGGCAGCGCTCTTGCCGGACGTCTTGCCGGAAATCGCCGAGGCCTACCGTGCCATCGGCCGCAGCGACGAATACCGTGGCTGGCTGGAAAAAGTCGAAGCGCAGACGAAAAACCCGCGCCTGACGCTGGCACTTGCCCAGTTGCTCAATGACACCTCGCCCGATGCCGCCGCCGACCTGTTGCAAACGCGGATGGAAGAGAAGAAAACGCCGCTGCTGCTCTCCGCCTACCTCACGTACCGCACGAATTTCGCGCCGCTCGCCAATACGGCAGGCAAACTGATCGCGCCACGCACCGTGTACCAGTGCAACGAATGCGGCTTCCGCCAACAAAACCTCATTTGGCATTGCCCGGCCTGCTTCGCCTGGAGTAGCTTCCGCCCGATGCTCGAACTCAAAGTGGAAAACCGATGAAAAACAAACCGCTGCTCATCGCGCTTGATGTCAATCGCAGCGAGGACGCGCTCGTACTGGCGGCGCAACTCTCGCCCGAACTGTGCCGCATCAAAGTCGGCAAAGAACTGTACACGCGCGAGGGCAGGGCGCTGGTCGAAACCCTGCAAGGCATTGGCTACGACATCTTCCTTGACCTCAAATTTCACGACATCCCCAACACCGTCGCCTCCGCCCTGCGCGTCGCCGCCGACATGGGCGTGTGGATGGTGAACGTTCACGCCAGCGGCGGGCGCAAAATGCTCGAAGCCGCCGCCGACGCCGTCGCACATTACCGCCAGCCGCCGCTGCTGATTGCCGTCACCGTACTCACCAGCCTGAGTGAGAGCGAACTGCACGACGAGCTTGGCATTGCCGAACCGCTTGCCACGTACGTCGCGCGACTCACCGCGCTGGCCGCCGACAGCGGGCTGAACGGCGTCGTCTGCTCGGCGCACGAAGCAGGCGCGGTCAAAGCCGCGCATGGCTCCGATTTCCTTACCGTCACCCCCGGCATTCGCCCCGCAGGCGTTGCCGCCGATGACCAGACGCGCACCATGACCCCCGCCGCGGCGCTGCAAGCAGGCAGCGATTACCTCGTCATCGGCCGCCCCGTTACCCGTGCAGCAAAACCAGCCATCGCGCTGGCAGACATCATCGCATCCATCGCGCAAGGAGAATAACCATGCCCATGCCCACGCGCGGCTCAAAAACCGTTTACATCCTGCCCAACCTCTTTACCACCGCCTCGCTCTTTTGCGGCTTCTACGCCATTCTCGCCGCCATTGACGGCAGCGGGCGCTTCACCTTCGCCGCCGCCCTCATCTTTGTGGCGATGATCTTCGACGGCTGCGACGGCCGCGTCGCCCGCCTCACCCATACCGAATCCGAATTCGGCGTGCAATACGACTCGCTCGCCGACCTCATCTCCTTCGGCGTCGCCCCCGCTATCGTCATCTACCAATGGTCGCTGCACTTCGCCGCCATCGAACCGATCTACCCCGCCAAACTCGGCTGGCTCACCGCCTTCATCTACACCACCTGCACCGCGCTGCGCCTGGCGCGCTTTAACGTCCAGGTAGGCGTCACCGACAAAGCCGTCTTCGTCGGCCTGCCCAGCCCATCCGCCGCCGCCATCGTCGCCGGCTTCGTCTGGACCGGCAGCAACTACCATTGGAACGGCGCCAACCTCATCATGCTCTCCGCCGTCCTCACCTGGTTCAGCGCCCTGGCGATGGTCAGCAACTTCAAATACTACAGCTTCAAAACCTTCAAACTGCAAAGCCGCCTGCCGTTTAGCAAAGCGGCGCTGCCCGCCTGCCTCATCGGCCTCATCTTCCTCGAACCCGCGCCGGTGCTGTTCGGCCTCTTCCTCATCTACGGACTGCACGGTCCCATCTGGACGCTGTGGCGCATCGCCAAACGCCGTCAGGGACGCACCGGGTGATTGCCCTGCGGCCGCAACAGCAAACGGCGCTGGCGCTCTTGGGCTACAAACTCTGGCTGCCGCGCGCCGAACTGGCCGCGTTGCGCGCCACCCCGCCCGCGCCATCAGCAGAGCGCGAAAAAACCGCACCCGCCGCCGTCGCAAGCCTCACCGCGACAACAGCGCCCGCGACGAATGATGCGACCATCCTGCCACTGCCCGGCATCCATGCCAGCGTCCACCTCGCCCGCGACTACACCCTCCTCACCGGCGAAGCGCTGCGCAGCAACTGGCTGATGCCGCCGCTGTGGAGCGAAGCGGGGCGGCTGATGCCCTTTGCCAGCGACGACGAACGCCGCCTGCTACTCGCCCTCTTTCGCGCCACCGACAGCGCGGAAGCCTTGCGCCTCTTTACCGCCTGGTTTGACCTTGCCCGCGCGGCGCCATTACCCGTCCCCGCCGCCAACCCCGCCCTGCCTGCCGACCTGGACGCCAAACCGCTCATTACCTGCGGCGAAGCCTTGCAAACCGCGGGCAGCGCGTTTGGCAAGACAACCTTAAAAGTTTATAATTTTTTACATCCTTACACCGTCCTCAGCGACATGACACAAAAAAACACGCTGTGGCGACAATGGGAAGAAATCAAAAGGAGCCTGTTTTGAAAAAAAGCCCCGTGCTGCTCACCCTCATCTGCGGCGTTGGCGCTGCCTTTGGCGCGCAAAAAGCCTGGATCAGCGACGAACTGCGCACCGCCGTGTACGACAAACCGGCGAGCGATGCCAAATTCCTCGGCACCCTGCGCTCCGGCGAAGCCGTCGAAATGCTTGACCGCAACGGCGACTACATCCACGTCAAAACTGGCGAACTCAACGGCTGGGTCTCGGCGCGCAGCATCATGGAAACGCCGAGCGTGCACAGTCGTTTCGCCGAACAACAACAACAACTCCAACAACTGCAAGGCGAAGCACAAAACCTGCAAAACACCACCAACGACCAAAACCAGTCGCTGGATGCGCTGAAAGCTCGTCTTGAAGCCCTGCAAGCCGCCGAACAAAAAGCGCGCGACGAACTCGTCGCCCTGCAACGCGCCTCCGGCAACGCCATCGCCATCGACCAGCGCAACCGCGAACTCCAGGCGGCAGTCGTCAACCTCGAACAAGAAAACCTGAGCCTGAAACACCGCAACACCCGCCTCGAAGAAAACCTGAACCAAAAACAGCTCTACATCGGTGGGTTTCTCGTCTTTGCAGGATTCGTCCTGCATTGGCTCTCCGGCCTGTTCCGCCTCGGCCAGCGCCGCCGCAGCAGCTTTGACGACCTCTGAGTCGTCGCATCAATGAACCGTCAAAAACCACAGGAAAACACCATGTCAAAAGTCTTCGATTTCGTAAAACCCGGCGTCATCACCGGGGATGACGTACAAAAAGTCTTTGCCGTCGCCAAAGAAAAAGGCTTCGCCATCCCGGCGGTAAACTGCGTCGGCAGCGACTCCATCAACGCGGCGCTGGAAACCGCCGTCCGCGTCAAAGCGCCCATCATCATCCAGTTCTCCAACGGCGGCGCCCAATTCCTCGCCGGCAAAGGCATCAAACCGGCGAGCGGTGCGCGGGCGGACGTCCTCGGCGCCATCGTCGGCGCCAAACAAGTGCACACCCTTGCCGCCGAATATGGCATTCCGGTGATTTTGCACACGGACCACTGCGCCAAGAAGCTGCTGCCCTGGATTGACGGCCTGCTGGACGCCGGCGAGCAATTCTTTAAGGAAACCGGCAAGCCGCTGTTCTCCTCGCACATGATTGACCTGTCCGAAGAGCCCATCGCGGAAAACATGGCCATCTGCCGCAAGTACCTGGAGCGCATGGACAAAATGGGCATGACCCTGGAAATTGAAATCGGCATCACCGGCGGCGAAGAGGACGGGGTGGACAACTCCGACGTGCACGAGTCCAAGCTCTACAGCCAGCCGGAGGACGTGCTTTACGTCTACGACCAGCTGAGCCCCATCAGCCACCGCTTCACCGTGGCCGCCGCCTTCGGCAACGTGCACGGCGTTTACAAACCAGGCAACGTCAAACTCAAACCGAGCATCCTTGGCAACTCACAAGAATACGTCGCCAAAGAGCGCGGACTTGCGGCCAAACCGATCAACTTCGTCTTCCACGGTGGTTCCGGCTCCAGCCGCGAAGAAATCCGCGAGGCCATCAGCCACGGCGCCATCAAGATGAACATCGACACGGACACCCAGTGGGCTTCCTGGGAAGGCATTCTCAAGTTCTACAAGGAGAACGAGGCCTACCTGCAGGGCCAGCTGGGCAACCCCACCGGCCCGGACGCGCCGAACAAAAAACACTACGACCCGCGGGTCTGGCTGCGGAAAATGGAAGAATCCATGTCTGCCCGCCTCGAAGTCGCCTTTGACGACCTCAACTGCCGCGACGTCCTCTAAACCGCCGCGCCCCCGAGAGAATGCAGCCTGCGGGCTGCATTCCTTTTTTACAAAAGCACGAATCCCCGTAGGGCGACGCTAAAAACGTCCGCTCGTAGGTTGGGTTAGCGCGTAACCCAACATCCCCATTTACATACACCATAGCGACTAACCTGTATGTAAATCACATTCCCTACTCCCCCATGAACCTCCCCTTCCTCCCCTACAACCTCTCCCGCCGCCCCGACCGCAAACACGTCCAGCTCCTCGTCGCCCCCGACGCGCGCACCGGCGAATACTGGTACGAAAACCTCAAATACTGGCTGGCCGACCCGGCCTCGCTCTACTGGTTCAGCGACTGGGAAACGCTGCCGTATGACCAATACACCCCGCATCCCGACCTCGTCGCCGAACGCCTGCGCGTCTTGGCCGAACTGCCGACGCGCACGCACGGCATCGTCATCGCGAGCGCCGCTGCCCTGCGCCAGCGCCTCTGCCCGCAAACCCACCTCGACAAATACGGCATCCACCTTGCCGTTGGCGACCGCCTGGCGCGCGACGGCCTCATCCAGCGCCTCAATGACGCGGGCTACCAGCGCAGCGCGCACCACATCAGCGGCAAAGGCGAATACGCCGCGCGCGGCAACATCGTCGATCTCTACCCGATGAACGCCGCCGACCCCATCCGCCTCGAATGGTTCGACGACCAAATCGACAGCATCCGCACCTTCGCCGTCGCCGACCAGCGCACCCTGGAAAAACTAAGCAGCATCAGCATACTGCCGCGCAGCGAACTCGACCTCTCCGACGCCGGCCGCACCTGCTACCGCCAAAACGCCCGCCTGCACTACGGCGAAAAAATCGTGGACAGCCCGCTGTACCGGCAAATCAGCGACGGACAAACCCCGCAAGGCCTCGAATACTACCTGCCGCTCTTCTACGACGACACCGCGACGCTTTTCGACTACCTGCCGCCAAACAGCCTGCACCTCGCCTGCGACGACCTGCCCGCGCTGCTGGAGCAACACGCCAACTGGTGCGAACAGCGCTACCGCCGCACCAACCCCTTGCGCGAAAACCGCCTCCTGCCGCCCGATGCCCTTTGGCTGCCACCCGCCGACACCCTCGCCCGCCTCGCCGCCATTCCCGCCGCCCCCTATCAAGAACACGCCACTGCTATCGCCTTCAACGGCGACGCCCGCGTCCGTGAACAACAATGGCAGACGCAGATTGACCAGGGCGGCGACCTCACCCTGCACTTTCCCAGCGAAGGCAGCCGCGAACAATGGCAGGAGCGCCTCGGCGCGCGCGGCCTCGCCCTGCATTACACCGTCTCGCCCAACCGCCACAGCTTCCGCGACGGCGATGCCGTCCACCTTGCCGAAGCCGACCTGCACACCACGCCCGTCGCCCCCAACTACCGCCAGAACCGCAGCCGCGACCCCGCCGCCCTCATCCGCAGCCTGCAAGACCTCTCCCCCGGCACCGCCGTCGTCCACGCCGACTTTGGCGTCGGCCGCTACCTCGGCCTCGAAAAACTCGAAGACGACGGCGACGAACTCATTGCCATCGCCTACGCCAAAGGCGCCAAACTCTACGTCCCCACCGCCGACATCGACCTCATCACCCGCTACGGCGGCAGCGACCCGGACAGCGCGCCGCTGCACGAACTGGGCGGCAAAAGCTGGCAAAGCGCGCGGCGCAAAATCCGCGCCAGCCTGCACGACACCGCCGCCGAACTGCTTGCCCTCTACGCCAAACGCGAAGCCACCGCTGGCATCACCATCGCGCACGACCCCGCCGCCCAAGCCGCGCTTGCCGCCGAATTCCCCTTCGCCACCACCCCCGACCAACAAACCGCCATCGACGCCGTCCTCGCCGACCTTGCCCGCCCGCAACCGATGGACCGCATCATCTGCGGCGACGTTGGCTTCGGCAAAACCGAAGTGGCGGTGCGCGCCATCCACGCCGCCGCGAGCGCCGGATACCAAGTCGCCCTCATCGCGCCGACGACCCTCTTGGCAGAGCAGCACTACCACAACCTGCAAGACCGCTTCGCCAACCACCCGCTCACCATCGACAGCCTGAGCCGCTTCAAAAGCGCGGCGGACGCCAAACGCGCCATCGAGCGCTTAAAAGCAGGCGGCACCGACCTCATCATCGGCACGCACCGCCTGCTACAAAAAGACATCCAATTCAAAAACCTCGGCCTGGTCATCATCGACGAAGAACAGCGCTTCGGCGTGCGCCACAAAGAAAAACTCAAAAGCCTCAGAAGCGACACCAACCTCCTCACCCTGACCGCCACCCCCATCCCGCGCACCCTGAACCTCGCCTTGAGCGGCCTGCGCGACATCAGCATCATCGCCACCCCGCCCGCCGGACGACAAAACATCCAGACCATCCTTGCCGAATGGGACATGGAAACCATCCGCGACGCCTGCGAACGCGAACACCGCCGTGGCGGCCAGACCTACATCCTGCACAACGACATCGACAGCATCGAGCGCATCGCCCGCCTGCTACAAGACGCCCTGCCGGAACAACGCATCGCCATCGGCCACGGACAAATGCGCGAGCGCGAACTCGAACACCTGATGCAAAACTTCCAGAACCGCCACTACGACATCCTCATCGCCACCACCATCATCGAAAGCGGCATCGACATCCCCAACGCCAACACCATCATCATCAACCGCGCCGACAAACTCGGCCTGTCGCAATTGCACCAACTGCGCGGGCGGGTTGGCCGCAGCCACCACCAGGCATATGCCTACCTCATCACCCCCAACTGGAACACCCTCGGCAAAGACGCGCAGCGGCGCCTCGAAGCCTTCACCACCCTGGACAGCCTCGGCGCGGGCTTCCTGCTGGCGAGCCAAGACCTCGAAATCCGCGGCGCGGGCGAAATCCTTGGCGACGAACAAAGCGGACAAATCCAGCAAATCGGCATCAGCTACTACCTCGACCTGCTGGAGCGCAGCATCGCCGCGCTGAAAAACGGCGAAACCGCCGACTTTGACGCGCCGCGCAGCGCCATCGAACTGGGCGTGCCGGCGCTTTTGCCCGACGACTACATTTACGACCCGCAAGAGCGTCTCGTCCTCTACCAGCGCCTGGCGCAAACAAAAACCGAAGACGAACTGCAAGACCTCTCCGCCGAACTCATCGACCGCTTCGGCAAACTGCCCGCCGCCGCGAAAGCCCTCATCGCCCGCACCCGCCTCAAACAACAGGCGGAAAAACTGGCCGTTGAACACATCAGCATGAACGAACATGAAACCCGCATCCGCTTTGCCGACCCGACGCGCATCAACCCCGAACCGCTGCTAAAACGCATCCAGAGCGAGCCGCACCGCTACCGCCTAAACAGCAACACCGCCGTTACCCTCAGCCACCCGGACGCGCCCGACCTCGAACACCGCCTTGCCGAAGTCGAACAGCTATTGGCGGAAATCGCGCCGAAACCAAACAAACCTTGACAGCAGGCGGAGAGCCGCTATCATGCGCGGCCTGTGCCCGGATGGCGAAATTGGTAGACGCAAGGGACTTAAAATCCCTCGGTAGCAATACCATGCCGGTTCGACCCCGGCTCCGGGCACCACGAATCAAAAATAACCCCTTCCTTGCGAAGGGGTTTATTGTTTTTGGAGTCCGCTATATAAGGCACTTTTTCGTCCGTACCGCAGGCGGTCAGGCAGTCAGGCAAGCATAAACCGCCATGCCCCAAAGAATGGCGATGAAAGTAAGGCAGGTATATTGCGCGGCGGAGCCCGCGTCTTTGGCGCGTTTGGCGAGCGGATGGATTTCGAGCGAAGTGTGATCGACCGCTGCTTCCAGCGCGGTGTTCAGCAGCTCAACCACGAGCGAGAGGCCGGAGGCGAAGACCAGGAGCATCTTGTGGGTGAAAGGGAAGGGCAGGAAGATGAGCAGGAGGAGGAGCGCGCCGTGCAGGCAGAGCAGCTCGCGGAAGCCCGCTTCTTCGACGGCGGCTTTGATGCCGTCAATGGAATAGCCGATGGCTTTGAGGATGCGGCGGACACCGCTTTTGCGACCTTTATATTGTTCGGAATTGGGCGTGGGAGCTTCGGACATGGGTGTCGTTTTCGGGCGATGGGCAAAGAAAAACCCGCGGGTAGCGGGTTTGGGCGTCAGCGGTGTGATCAGGCGGCTGCCTTGATTTTGGCGCTGAGGCGGCTTTTCAGGCGCGCGGCTTTGTTCTTGTGAATGAGGCCTTTGCGCGCGGCGCGGTCAAGCGCGGAAGATGCGCTGACGTAAACGGCCTGCAGGGCGCTTTTGTCGCCGCTTTCCAGGGTGCGCAGGACTTTTTTGACGGCGGTGCGCATGGTTGAGCGCTGGCTGGCGTTACGGGCGCGGGCTTTTTCGGCCTGTTTGACGCGTTTTTTTGCTTGAGCTGTATTAGCCAATGTGGTTCTCCTGAAGGATTCGGTTAATTTTGAGGGCGCGGATAATGCCTGTTTTTGGCTTTGTTGTCAATGTTTTTCATGGGTTAGCGGGCGTCGGCGGCGGGCGGTTGTATTCGCTCCGGCTTGCTTTCATAATGCCGCCTTTCTTGTTTTTCAGAGGGTTTTTGATGTTATCGCAACAGGCTTTTCTGGCCGCGCAGAAGGTGATTCCCGGCGGTGTCAATTCGCCGGTGCGCGCTTTTCGTGGGGTCGGCGGCACGCCGCGTTTTATTGCCCGCGCGGAAGGCGCTTTTATTTTTGATGTGGATGGCCGCCGTTATATTGATTATGTCGGCTCATTTGGCCCAGCGATTGTCGGCCACGCGCATCCGGGGATTGTCCACGCGGTGCAGCAGGCGGCGGAGAACGGCCTGAGTTTTGGCGCGCCGACGACTGCGGAGACGCAACTGGCAGAAGCCATCGTCGCCCGCGTGCCCGCGGTGGAGATGGTGCGCATGTGCAATTCGGGGACGGAAGCGACGATGAGCGCGATTCGTCTTGCCCGCGCCTTTACCGGACGCAGTGATTTTTTGAAGTTTGCTGGCTGTTACCACGGCCACAGCGATGGCTTGCTGGTCGCCGCCGGTTCGGGCGCGCTGACCATCGGCGTGCCGGATTCGCCCGGCGTACCTGCCGCTTATGCACAACACACGCTGACCGCGCCGTATAACGACATTGCCGCGCTGGAGCAGGCCTTTGCCGAATATGGCGAGCAACTGGCGGCGGTGATTGTCGAGCCGGTGGCGGGCAATATGAGCTGTGTGCCGCCTGATCCGGCGTTTTTGCGCGCGCTGCGCCATTTGTGCAACAAGTACGGCACGGTGCTGATTTTCGATGAGGTAATGACCGGTTTTCGCGTCGCGCGCGGCGGGGCGCAGGAGTTCTACGGCATCGAGGCCGACCTCGTTACCCTCGGCAAGATTATTGGCGGCGGCATGCCGGTCGGCGCTTTTGGCGGACGGCGCGACATCATGGAATTGCTCGCCCCGCTCGGCGGCGTGTATCAGGCGGGGACACTTTCCGGCAATCCGGTATCCATGGCGGCGGGGCTGGTGAGCCTGCGCCTGACGGATGAGCCGGTGTTCTACAAAAACCTGACGGAAATCACCACCGCGCTTGCCGATGGCTTGCTCGACCGCGCCAAGGCGCACCGCATCCCGCTGGTCATCAACCACGTCTGCGGCATGCTCGGCCTCTTTTTCACCCAAGAAGCGCGCATCAACAATCTGGATGCGGTCAAGCGTTGCGACGGCGAGCGCTTCGCCCGCTTCTTCCATCTGATGCTGGACGAAGGCGTGTACCTCGCGCCGTCGCCGTTTGAAGCCATTTTCACCGGCAGCCAGCACAACGCCGCCGTCCTTGACGACACGCTGCGCGCCGCCGACCGCGTTTTCGCCCGCCTGAAAGCAGAGGAGCACTGATGGACATCGGCAACATCCGCCACGACTTTGACGCCCACCCGCCGCTGGAACGCGAAGACCTGCTGGACGACCCCATCGCGCAATTCGAGCGCTGGTTTAGCGACGCACTTGCCGCGAAAATCGCCGAGCCGAACGGCTTTGTCATCTCCACCGTCGCCGCTGACGGCCAGCCCTCGCAGCGTGCGGTACTGCTCAAATACTTCGACCGCGACGGCTTCGTCTTCTACACCAACTACGACAGCCGCAAGGCGCAAGAAATCGCGGGCAACCGCAAAGTCTCGATGCACTTCCCCTGGTTCGCGTTGCAGCGGCAAGTCAAAATCGAAGGCGAGACCGAAAAAGTCTCGCGCGAACAAACCCTCAAATACTTCCTCTCGCGTCCCAAAGGCAGCCAGCTTGGCGCCTGGAGCTCAACGCAAAGCAAAGTCATCAGCTCGCGCCAATTGCTGATGCAACAATGGGAGCGGATGAAAGCCAAATTCGCCGACGGCGCCATCCCGCTGCCCGACTTCTGGGGCGGCTACCGCATCCGTCCGCAGGCGATCGAATTCTGGCAGGGGCAGCCAAACCGCCTGCACGACCGCTTCCTCTACCGCCGCAGCGGCGACGGCTGGATCATCGAACGACTCGCACCATGACCATCACCCCCGAAGACCTGCAAGCGCTCATCCGCGACTACAGCATCGAAATCACCCCGAAAGCAGCGCAAAAAATCGGCGACTTCCGCCCGTGGCTGACCGAAGGCACCCAGGTTTACGTCCCGAACCTGCGCGGCACAAAAATCAGCGACTGCATCGACACCTGCGAGCTGCTGCAAAACCAGCACATGTGCGCCGTGCCGCACATCGTCCTGCGTAACTACCGCAGCGAAGACGAACTGCGGCAAACACTCGACCGCGTACAGGCGCTCGGCATCGACCGCATCCTGCTGTTGGCAGGCGCCGCCTCACAACCGCTCGGTCCTTACGACAGCGTGATGAGCATGCTCAAAACCGGACTGCTACAACACTACCGCTTCGCCCACATCGGCTTTGCCGGCCACCCCGAAGGCGCGGCGGACATCCCCCGCGCCGACCAGGAAGCGGCAGAAGCACAAAAACAAGGCTACGCGCTCACCTACCCCGGCGACTACGCCTTCATCACCCAATTCTGCTTCCAAATGCCGCCGATAGCCGCCTGGCTGGAACACCTGCAGGCGCGGCAAATCACCCTGCCGGTACACATCGGCATCCCCGGCGTCGCCAGCCTCCAATCCCTCTTGCGCCACGCACAAGCCTGCGGCATCGGCTCCTCCATGAGCTTCCTGTGGAAAAACGCGCGCAACGTGCGCAAACTGATGAGCCTCAGCACCCCGGACAAACTGCTCTGCGACCTCGCCGCTCACCGCCGCGACCACCCAGACAGCGCGCTGCGCCAACTGCATTTCTACCCGCTCGGCGGCTTCGAAACCACCATCAACTGGCTGCGCGCCATCGAAGCTGGTCGCATCACCCTCACTGCCGAAGGATTCACCACCCATGAATAAACCGCTCGCCCTTGTCGCTGCCTTTCTTGCCGCCTGCACCACCCAAGCCACCTTCCTCGAAGGCGTACCGGCGCTTGCCGCCGGTGACGACACCTTCTGGGTGTACTACTGCGACAGTGGCGCCGAACTGCAAATGAACTACGCCAACATGGGCGGCGAATACAGCGTCACCCCCAAACTCAAAGACGGCAAGCGCGTCCTGCCGCGGCGCAGCGACTACGACTTCAGCGACGGCGAATACCGCTGGACGAGCGACGACGGCGGCCGCTACTTCCGCCTCAGCCACGGCGAGCAAACCGTGTACGGCCAATGCAGCGGCCGTCGCCAACTGGACAAAAACGCCGTTTACCTGCGCTAGGTCAGCAGGCGCGTCTGGCCAACAAGAGAAAGGGCAGGGGGCTTTCCGATGACCTCAACGCCAACCATCACCGGAGCCATATGAGCGACCCGGACGACGTATTATTCAATGCCATCAACGAAGCCTTGACGCGAGGCTGCTGCTATTACTGCGGCGACAAAGCTGAAGGGCGCATTGAAGGTTCGTGTCAGGGGGCGTACTGCTCCCGCTGCGGTATTTTCCTCGTTGCTACCTCCTACTATTTCCTGCCGATTCGCGAAGACCGCACCTGCTACCACATCCAGCTGCGTCACGCAGACGCGCGCAATCCGCGACACATCCGTACCCTTGCCCGCCTCACCCACCGCAACTATCTGCAAACCCGCGACCTCATTGATGAAAGCTGGCCGCTGATCGCGCAAGCCTTCGCCCTGGAAATCCTTGACGCCAAAAAAGCGTTGGATGCTGCTGGTATCGCCTACACCATTACCCCTCCTTATCCTTACGACGATGACGGCGAAAAAAGGGGCGACAGCCCATGACGCTCACCCTGCCGCGCCGCTTCCTGCCCTTTCTGTTCGCGCTCGCCGTCAGCATCGCGCTGGCGTTGTCTGCCTGCCAGCTTCTGCGGGAAAACCCGCACAGCTTCGGCGCTGCCTTCACCGCGCTGTTCGCCATCGTGTTAGCACTTGTCGCCTTGTGGTGGGCGTTGCGGCAGGCGCGTTACATGTTGCGTCCGGAAAGCCTGCATCTTGACCGCCACGGCCTGCACATCCGCCATCATGCCGTCGCGTGGCACACCCTGCACCTGCGCCCGGCGGATATTCTGGAACTCAGGCACGACGGCGCGACCCTTACCTTCAACTGGCGCGACAGCGAAACGACCCATCACGCCACCCTGCGCCTGCAGCGTGCATGCTACAGCGACGTCAGCGGCAAAACGCGCCGCGGCCAGGCAGCGGTGGCTCTGCTCGTCGCCCGCCTCGGTCAGCAACTGCCGTCGCCTACGGCTCCCGCCCGCCCCTCGCAGCCGTTCCACTACCAATGGCAATTCGCGCGTAACAACAGCGATAGCGACGACATCGGCTGTATGCTCATCGTCTTCGCTTTTCCGCTGCTGGCGGTCTGCGCCTGGCTCGCCGTGTTCCTTAACTCCACCTTGCAGCGAGCGAACGTCCCCGGCAGCATGCTGATTACCACCACCGTTACCCTGCTTGGCCTCTGCGGCATCATGCTCGGCCTGAATAACCTCTGGCTGCGCCACGACAGCCGTCCTGCGCCAACCCTGCTTCTTGACCGCGACGGTGTCCATTACCAAAACGGCCGCAAAACCCTGCGCATTCCCTGGGCGAACATCAGCCTCGTGGAAACCAGACAAAACGCGCAGGAAGACGGCAGCTGGCGCTGCGCCGTGTATCTCTACTGGCAAGCGCACGCCAAAGCCGCCGCTCTTTGCCATTACAGCATCGACACCAGCCGCCCGACCGAACCCCAGGGCGACTGCCGCGACCTGACGCGGCAAATCGCGCAACTCATCCGCGCCTACAGCCCCAACCTTGGCAAAGCGCGCGACTGAATCGCCGCTTTTCGCTATCTCTATCACCGCCAAAATCTCATATTTGTACCGCTTGGTTATCCAACCGCCGTGAGTTGCTAATTGTTGGCTGCTATATATTGGTGTTTATCTTATTTTTATTCTTTATTTTCAATATATAACCAACAATTCAAACGGCTTAATCAGAAAGGATTGTTGTTTTTCATAGGTATTAAGCAACAAAATTCCACATAAAAACAAGTAAAAAAGCTAAAATTCACAACCGTATTCTTGCGATTCCACGCATCGTCAGTAAAATCCGTGTTGCGCAGCGCCGTTACGCGCTGTGGGTTTTTCTTCTGTCTATATGAGGTGTGTTTATGAATGCGATAACGCATGGGGCCGAGTGGTTTATCGGCCTGTTTCAAAAGGGCGGCGAGGTGTTCGTCGGCATGGTGACGGGGATTTTGCCGTTGCTGATTGCCTTGCTGGTGGTGATGAATGCGGTGATTGCCTTTGTCGGTCAGCAGCGCATCGAGCGGCTGGCGCAGAAGTGTGCGGGTAATCCGGTATCCCGTTATTTGATTTTGCCGGTCATCGGCACGTTCGTGTTTTGTAATCCGATGACCCTCAGTTTGGGGCGCTTCATGCCGGAGTGCTACAAACCCAGTTATTACGCCGCCGCGTCGTATAGCTGTCACTCGATGAACGGTATGTTCCCGCACATCAATCCGGGCGAGTTGTTCGTTTATCTCGGTATCGCCAACGGCCTGAAAACGCTGGGGCTGGATTTGGCACCGCTTGCCGTCTGCTATTTGCTGGTCGGCATGGTGACCAATTTCTTCCGGGGCTGGGTGAATGACTGGACAACGGCGCTGTTCGAGAAGCGCATGGGCATCCGTCTTGACCGCACCGTTAATTTGGGTAATTCCAACTAAAGGGGGGCGTCATGAGCAAGGCTATTCGTATTGTTAAAGGTAATGGCGGCTGGGGCGGCCCGTTGCTGCTGAATGTCGAGGAAGGCAAGAAGATTCTTTATATGACCGCCGGTACCCGTCCGGACATTGTTGACCGCCTGGTTGAGCTGACCGGTTGGGAAGCGGTGGACGGTTTCAAGGAAGGCGAACCGCCAGCGGAGGAAATCGGCGTCGCGATTATCGACTGCGGCGGTACGCTGCGCTGCGGCCTCTATCCGAAGCGGCGCATTCCGACCATCAATATTCACGCCACCGGCAAATCCGGGCCGCTGGCGGAGTTCATCGTTGAAGATATTTATGTCTCCGCCGTGCGTCCGCATGACATCAATCTCGCCGATGGTGAAGCGCCTGCCGCGACGCCTGCACCCGCTGCGCAAGCGGCCAACGCACCTCGCGATTACGACACCTCGCGCAAAATTAGCGAACAGTCCGACGGCCTCTTGGCGCGTATCGGCATCGGCATGGGGTCGGTTATCGCCGTTTTCTTCCAGGCGGGACGCGACACCATCGATACGGTGCTGAAAACCATCCTGCCTTTTATGGCCTTTGTTTCGGCGCTGATCGGTATCATCATCGCTTCCGGCCTCGGTGACTGGATTGCGCACGGCCTCGAACCGCTGGCGAAAAGCCCCATCGGCCTGATTGCGCTGTCGCTGATTTGTTCCTTCCCCTTCCTCTCGCCCTTCCTTGGCCCAGGCGCGGTGATTGCGCAAGTCATCGGCGTACTGGTCGGCACGATGATTGGTCAAGGCGTAGTGCCGCCGCATCTGGCGTTGCCCGCGTTGTTTGCCATCAACGCGCAAGCTGCCTGCGACTTCATTCCGGTCGGTCTCTCTCTCGCCGAAGCCAAGCAGGATACGGTGCGGGTCGGCGTGCCTTCGGTACTGCTCGGCCGCTTCCTGACCGGCGCGCCGACGGTACTCATCGCCTGGTTCGTCTCCGGCTTCATCTATCAGGGGTGAGCCATGTCCGTGATTTATCAATCGCAATTTACCCGTGCCGGTTCGCTGGCACGGGAGGGCTTCGGCGACGGCATGTTCATCACCTTCGCCGAAAACGAGGCGACGGATGACATGGCCGATTACTGCTTTCTCCACACGCACGGCCAGCTGACGCAAGACTTCACCTTGGGCGACCTGTTCGTCATCGCGGGCAAACGCTTCCCGCTGACTGCCATCGGTAGCAACGCGCTCGATAACTTCCGCGCGCTTGGCCACATCACCGTGTATTTCGACGGCGCAGAAACCGCCAAACTGCCCGGCACCGTGCACCTGCTCGGCAATTTACCCGCAGACGCCTTGCAAGACGGCAGCAGCTTCGCCATCGAAACCCATTAAATAGAGGATTCCATCATGACCACACAAACAGCCATCGTCATCGGTGGCGGACAAACCCTGGGCGCGTTTCTCTGCAAAGGCCTGGCGGATGCGGGCTACCGCGTCGCCGTTGCCGACTTGAACGGCACGAACGCCGAAGCGGTCGCCGAAGAAATCAACGCCACCCGTGGTGTCGGACGCGCCGCCGGATTCGCAGTGGATGCTACTGACGAAACCGCAGTTGATGCGCTCGCCCAAGCGGTCGATACCACCTTTGGCCGCAGCGACCTTTTGCTGTACAGCGCCGGCGTCGCCAAAGCCTCACCCATCTGGGATTTCCCGCTCAAAGACTTCCAGCGCTCACTGGATGTCAACCTCACCGGCTACTTCCTCTGCGCCCGCGCCTTTGCCCGCCTGATGCGGCGCGACGGCATCCGCGGCCGCATCATTGAAATCAACTCCAAATCCGGCAAAGTCGGCAGCAAATACAACGCCGGCTACAGCGCCGCCAAATTCGGCGCGGTCGGCCTGACCCAGTCGCTCGCGCTGGACTTGGCCGACAGCGGCATCACCGTGAACGCGCTGATGCTGGGCAACCTGTTGAAATCGCCGATGTTCCAGTCGCTCATCCCCGAATACGCGAAAAAACTCGGCATTCCGGAAGATCAGGTCGAGCAGACCTACATCGACAAAGTCCCGCTGAAACGCGGCTGCGACTATCAGGACGTGCTGAACGTGCTGCTCTTCTACGCCAGCGACAAAGCCTCTTATTGCACGGGGCAGTCGATCAACATCACCGGCGGACAAGTGATGTTCTGAGCCAAAATCTACCGGGCGGGGCGATGTGTCCCGCCCGAAAACCATCAAAAGAACACAGGAGATAATCATGGCCGACCCCAAAACCGACAAACAGACCGAAGCCGAAGCCCACGTTGACACACTGGTGCGTCGCGGACTGAAAGCGCTGGAACAATTCCGCGAGCTCAATCAGGAACAAGTGGACTACATCGTCGCGAAAGCTTCGGTGGCGGCGCTGGATCAGCACGGTGTCCTCGCCAAACACGCATTGGATGAAACGAAGCGCGGCGTCTTTGAAGACAAGGCAACGAAAAACCTCTTTGCCTGTGAGCACGTTTTCAACAAGATGCGCCACACCAAAACCGTTGGCGTCATCAGCGAAGACGAAGTGAGCGGTTTGACCCTGATTGCCGAACCGGTCGGCGTCATCTGCGGCATCACCCCCACCACCAATCCGACCTCCACCGCCATCTTCAAATCGCTGATTGCCCTGAAAACGCGCAACCCTATCGTCTTCGCCTTCCACCCCTCCGCTCAGGAAAGCTCGGCGCACGCCGCACAAGTCGTTTACGACGCCGCCGTCGCCGCCGGTGCACCCGAACACTGCATCCAGTGGATTACCCTGCCTTCGATAGAAGCAACCAATGCCCTGATGAAGCACGACGGCATTGCCACTATCCTCGCCACCGGCGGTAACGCCATGGTGCGCGCCGCCTATTCCTGCGGCAAACCGGCGCTCGGCGTTGGCGCGGGCAACGTTCCCGCCTACGTCGAAAAAACGGCTGACCTGCGCCAGGCCGCACACGACATCGTAATGAGTAAATCCTTCGATAACGGCATGGTCTGCGCCTCCGAACAGGCGGTGATCATCGACAAAGAAATCTACGATGACTTCGTGAAAGAGCTGAAAAGCTACCACGTCCATTTCATCAACAAAAAAGAAAAAGCGCTCCTGGAAGAACACTGCTTCGGCGTGAAAGCGCACAGCAAAGACTGCGCGCAGGGCAAACTCAACGCCGATATCGTTGGCCGCCCGGCAGCGTGGATTGCCGAACAGGCCGGCTTCAGTGTGCCGCCCGGTACCAGCATCCTCGCCGCCGAAGTCAGTGAAATCGGCGAAAAAGAACCGCTGACCCGCGAAAAACTCTCGCCCATCATCGCCGTCGCCAAAGCGGACAGCACGCAGGACGGCATTGACAAGGCGCGGCAAATGGTCGAATTCCACGGTCTCGGCCACTCCGCCGCCATCCACACCAAAGACGCGGCGCTTGCCAAAGAATTCGGGCGGCAAATCCGCGCCATCCGCATCATCTGGAACTCACCCTCCACCTTCGGCGGCATTGGCGACATGTACAACGCCTTCCTGCCGTCGCTCACCCTCGGCTGCGGTTCCTGCGGGCGCAACTCGGTCGGCGACAACGTCAGCGCCGTCAACCTGCTGAACATCAAAAAAGTCGGCCGCCGGAGAAACAATATGCAATGGTTCAAAGTCCCTCCCAAAATCTACTTCGAACGCGATGCGGTGCAATACCTGCAAACGATGAAAGATGTGTCCAAAGCCATGATCGTCACCGACAAAACCATGGTCGAACACGGCTTCCTGCAACGCATCATCGAACAACTGCAACTGCGCAGTAACCACGTCACCTACACCGTCTTTTCCGACGTCGAGCCTGATCCGGACATCACCACCGTCACCCGTGGCGCGGAAATCATGAAAACCTTTGCGCCGGACACCATCATCGCCCTTGGCGGCGGCTCGGTCATGGACGCGGCGAAAGTCATGTGGATGTTTTACGAACAGCCGCAAATAGATTTCCGCGATCTCGTGCAGAAATTCATGGATATCCGCAAGCGCGCCTTCAAATTCCCCGAACTGGGCGAAAAAGCGAAATACGTCGGCATCCCGACCACTTCCGGCACCGGCTCGGAAGTCACGCCGTTTGCCGTTATTTCCGACAAACAGCACAACCGCAAATACCCACTTGCCGACTACTCGCTCACACCGACGGTCGCTATCGTTGACCCCGCCTTCGTCATGACCGTGCCGCCGCACGTCGTCGCCGATACCGGCATGGATGTCCTCACCCACGCGGTTGAGGCCTACGTTTCCACCCTCGCCAACGATTACACCGACGGCCTCGCGCTGCAGGCCATCAAAATCGTCTTCCAGTACCTGGAAAGCTCGGTGAAAAACGCCGATTTTGAATCGCGGGAAAAAATGCACAATGCCTCCACCATGGCAGGCATGGCCTTTGCCAACGCCTTCCTCGGCATTTCGCACTCCATGGCGCACAAAATCGGCGGCTATTTCCACACCATGCATGGCCGCACCAACGCCATCCTGCTGCCCTACGTCATCCGCTACAACGGCACGCGCCCGGCGAAAACCGCGACCTGGCCGAAGTACAACTACTACCACGCCGACGAAAAATATCAGGACATCGCGCGTCTGCTCGGCCTGCCGGCGGCAACGCCGGAAGAAGCGGTCAGCGCCTTCGCTCAGGCGGTGTATGAGCTTGGTGAGCGCGTCGGCATCAAGATGAGTTTCCGTGACCAGGGCATCGACGAAAAAACCTGGATGGCGGCGGCGGAAGAAATCGCCTATCTCGCCTACGAGGACCAATGCTCACCGGCCAACCCGCGCCTGGCGATGGTCAGCGACATGAAAGAAATTCTCGAAGACGCCTACTACGGCTACAAAACCCGACCGGGACGGATTAAATAATCATCCTGCGATCGCAAAAAACCGTCCCTGGAGGCGGTTTTTTTGTGCGGGAGCGGAAAACAGGGCGTATAGGACAAAATGGAGGCTAGTCGCCCCTATTGTCCGAAAATAATCCTTTATAAACCTGATCTTATTCTCCCTTTTCATCCCGTGATGACACCCCAATTTGCGCTTTAAGTCGGCAAAGCGTCCATCCAGCAGATTGGTGGTGTTGCACATGCCCAACTCAGGATGGCCTCGAAGGTAAACAGGTAGTCCAGGTTCCGTTTCAGGCTCAAATACGCGCTTCTCAGCGTCTTGTGCGTGTAGTGCGAATTGCCGGTTTCCTCGTTGACCGTTCGTTCGTTGAGGAAGCACTCACGCTGCCCAAACCACGCCTGCAGCGCGCCTTGAAACGCCTCCTTATGCGCTCCTTTCAGGGTGAGCGTCAGCCGCCACAGCGCCTTACCTACGCCCGTTTTCGGGTTACGTGTCAGATAACGGCTGACAGTTTTGACTTGGTGAAACTGGCATAGCTGCGCGGGAATCTCCGGGAACAGCTGCAACAATCCTTTCCGCCCGTCACAAACGATGCTCTGTATTACAACGCCTTTTTCCCGAAGCTCGTTCAGCGCCGCGGCATACAGGGCGTTGGTTTCGTATTTGACTTCATCGACGGACAGAGCCTGTTGGCTGATGCTGTCCATCAGCACCATCACGCCGAAACTGCGCCCGAAGTATGTGGTACCCATGATGATGTTGGCTTTTTCGGGCAGCGGGTAGCGCTCCCTGATTTGCACACTGCGAAGGCGGCGATAGATGGTTTTGCTGCCGCATCCGTACTGCTTGGCAAGCTGCGCGGCCGTTTGTTTGCCTGCGCTATAAGCTGTCCAAAGCTCGTCGTTTTGAAGGCGCTTGCCGCCGTCAAAACGTTTGCCGCAAGCCTTGCATTTATATCGTTGCTTGCCATTTTGCCAGCCATCTTTTTTGATCTGCTTTGAGCCGCAGAAAAAGCATTTTTTGTGTTCAAAGCCTTTGACCCCGCTTAAAGCCTTGCAGCATAAGGCTTACAGCGATTCTTGGCTCCTTTTTTGTCCTATACGCCGTGCTGCCTGGCTCTTGGGCTTCCTGGTCAGGTGGCGCACGATGATTTTGATTGGATGAAATTGGCACATCTGCACGGGGATGTCCGGAAAAGAGCCTAGCAAGCTGCTTTTGCTGTCACAGATAATGCTTTGCATCCCCTCTTTTTCTCGCAACGCCGCGACCTCCTGCGTGTAGAGCGTGTTGGTTTCCCGCTCAACTACCACGACCATCAAGGCGCGCTTGCTGCGAGCGTCGTAGAGGATCATGACGCCCCACTGGTTGCCGAAATAAGTGGTGTCCATGATGAGGTTCACGGGTGTCTGTGGCAGCGCGCATTCAGCCTGTGTAGCGGCTTTGATGAGGTGGCGACGAATCGTTTTGATGCTGCATCCGTACTGCGCGGCAAGCTATGCGGTGCTTTGCTTGCCTTCGCTGTAGCACTCCCAAAGGGCGTTGGGTTTAAGAACGTGTTCATAGTCTTCGTAGCAGGACTCCCAAGAAAGCCAAAGCTACCATTTGCAGACTGGTACTCAACTTACGCTCGCAGTTTTTCCAAAGCCGCCTGTTCTTTTCCAACCAGGAAAAGCTGCGCTCTACTACCCATCGCTTCGGCAATACCGCAAAACGGTGCAATTCGTTTCGCTTGGCAATCTTCACCTCCGCACCCATCAACTTCCTGTACCGACGAAGCAAATGCCTTGCCCGTGTAACCACCGTCAGCAAGGATTTTTTGTACCGCACCAAGATTATCCCGCCCACGTTCCAAGGCTAGCAGGCAGCCTTTTCTATCCGTAACATCCGCCGTCGTTACCACAAGGGCATGCGGCAAACCCTGCGTGTCAACCGCTATATGTCGCTTGATACCGCTAACCTTCTTGCCCGCATCGTAGCCTTTTTCCATGGCGGTATCCGTGTTCTTCACGCTCTGCGCATCAATAATCAGGAAAGTGGTTGCTTCATGGCGCCCCTGCTTGCTGCGCTCCGCAACTACCTGATTTTTTTAATGCTTCCTCAAGGATACTGATGCCACTCTCGCGTGGCTCAGTCCATCTCTGGAAGTAGGAATGCACGGTGCGCCATTTGGGGAAATCGCCCGGCAAAGCGCGCCAGGAGCAGCCGGTACGTTGCAGATAGAGAATGGCACAAAAAACATCGTACAAGTCCACCTGGCGTGGCGCTGTGCGTTTACGGGCACTTTCCAGCAGGGGAAGGAGAGGCGCAAATTGCTCGCGACTGATATCGCTTGGGTAGGTTTTTCTGTTCATGCCGATAGTTTACAGCAGAGGCTGAGACAATGAACACGTTCTTAGAGTTATAGGGGTGCCTTGGCGCACCATTGATAAGAAACAAATATTTCCTCGACGGTGCGCCGAGGCGCACCCTATGCACGCTCATTTTACTGCTCCTTTTAAAAGTTAAATTCTACCGAATAAACAGGGTACTTTTCATTGCGTGCCTCACCACCACCTCTACAAGTGAGTGCTTCTTTTAATATGGATAGCATTTCGTTGTAATCCATATTTTTACCAATCCAAAAAGACAGGATTTTATCCCAGCGATAGATCATCTTGCATTTACCATCAGGAGTATCAACTTGCTCGCTTTCTCCAGGCATAACCAAAAACTCGGCAATATCATGTGATTCTGCCCTTAAAAACCTTATAAATAGACGTTCAGAATAATCCCCATCAATCTTTTTTTTAGTGCTTGGTTGCATCCAAACAACAATACTACGTTCTTCGTCAATCATCCAGGATGATATTTCCTTTATGCCAGTCAATATTCCATTTTCTTCTTCAATTTGTTTGCGGAGTTTTTCATCCACTTCTTCACATTTAAAAGCCATCACACTCTCCCGTCAGTTCTTCATCACCATCTTGCTCATCGGTACCGCGCATTCCATGACGATGGTTGCCGCGAGATGCGATGCGCCAAGGTCGCCCTACGCACGCTCATTTTACTGCTCCTTTTAAAAGTTAAATTCTACTGAAAAATCAGGACACTTTTCATTGCGCGCACCATCTCTACAAGTGAGCGCTTCTTTTAATATGGATAGCATTTCGTTGTAATCCATATTTTTACCAATCCTACTTTTACCAATCCAAAAAGACAGGATTTTATCCCAGCGATAGATCATCTTGCATTTACTATCAGGAGTATCAACTCGCTCGCTTTCTCCAGGCATAACCGTAAACCGAGCAATATCATTTGATTTTGTTTTTAAAAACTTTATCCATAGGTCTTCAGAAAAATCCCCATCAATCTTTTTTAAAGTGTTTGGTTGCATCCAAACAACAATACTACGTTCTTCGTCAATCATCCAGGATGATATTTCCTTTATGCCAGTCAATATTCCATTTTCTTCTTCAATTTGTTTGCGGAGTTTTTCATCCACTTCTTCACATTTAAAAGCCATCACACTCTCCCGTCAGTTCTTCATCACCATCTTGCTCATCGGCACCGCACATTCCATGACAATCGTCGCTGCAAGATGCGGCGCGAGGACGTCTTTGCCCTGTGCCATCAGCTCCTGTATCGCCAGTCCGCAGGCGAGCGGCCAGTCCGCTGCGGGTACTTCCAGCGCTTGCAGAAGGCTGGCGACGAAGGGTTGCCAGAGCAGCTCCAAGCTTTCTTGCGGGGTAAAGCGGATTTCGTCGTGTCCCGGCGGCAGGCGCGGTTTGCCGAATTCCGGCGTGCCGACGCTTTGGCTGACGTGCGCAATAATGGCCTCAAGGTCGGGCAATTCGTGGTCGCCGAGGTGCTCTGCCTGTCCGGCAAGCAATGCCCAGAGCGAGAGCGGCGCTTCTGCCAGTGGCTGGTTGATGGCATCGCCAAAGAGGTATTGTTTGCCGTCTGCGCCATCAATCACCATCACGGTATGGCTGCTGTCGCCGTGTGCCAGCGCGTACACCGCGCTTTGCTGGCAGGCGTAGCCCGCAAGCGCGCCGAGCATGGCAAAGGCGCTTTCGACGTGTACGCCGCTGTCGTCCTTGAGGAGGGCAAGTAGTTTGTCGAGGATGATGCGGCTGGCGATTTGTGCCGCAATATGCGGGTTTTCTTTTTCCTGCGCCTGAATCTGGCGGCGCAGGGCGACAAGGGCGGGGCTGTTTTCTTCTTTCATCGGTTTTCTCCTTCAACAGGTTAGCGGGCGATGCGGAATGCGGCTGATCGCCGTGGCGGTTGCCGCATAAAAAACACCCCCCACGGACGCGCTTGTCTGTGAGGGGATGTGTTTTGCGTGTTGGTGGTGTCCGTGGATTGTCATGGCTGTCTTCCTTGATGGGTTTACCTGCTGGTGAAATTAACGATTTTTTCAGGGATAAGCAAGGTTCAATGGAGCGTGTTAATCCATCGGAGAGATGCGCCTTGCCGTACCGGCCGCGCTCGGCATCGCTGAACTGCGGCAACGGGTTACAATACCCCTGTTTCCATTATTCAAATGCCGTCATGAATACTACGACTGCCTTGCTCACTCTCGCCATTGCCGCTTGGCTCGCGCAAATCGTCCTCGGCTATTGGCAAATCAGCCGTTTTAACCGCGCCTACACCGCGCTGGCCCGCGACAGCGCCTATCTTGGCGTGGGCCGCTCCAATGGGCGCTTTACGCCGAAAGTCCTCATCATTCTCGCGCTCGATAGTGAACAGCGTGTGCGCGACAGCATTCTCATGCAGGGGCTGACCATCTTCGCCGCGCCACAAAAACTGACGCAGTTGCATGGCATGAAATTCAGCGACATTGACCCCGCCGCCGTCTTCCCGCGTCAACCGCGCCACCAGCAGGCTCTTGCCAGCGCGCTCACCCGCAAGGATTAAAAAGGATTGAACATGGCCAAACCTATCGACACCGAGCGGCGGCAAAAAATCGTGCAGTACGTCATGAGCCACGGCAAGGCGCGCGTGGCCGAGCTTGCCGAAGCCTTCAATGTCTCCGGCGAAACCATCCGCAAAGACTTGAACGAGCTGCACAACCGCAACATTCTGCACAAAGGCCACGGCATCGTTCTGCCCGCCAGCGCCTATTTGGAAAACGTCTATGCGCGCAAAGCCGCGCGTCATCAGGAGGAAAAAAGCCGCATTGCCGCGCTGGCGGAAAGTTTGATTCCGTCCGAAGGTGTCATTTATCTGGACGCGAGCAGTACCGTCGCCCGCCTGGCGAGCCTCCTTGCCCGCCATCGCGACCTCACCATCATCACCAATTCCATGAGCAGCGCGCAGGCACTCGCCGGCAGCGACAATCAGGTTATGGTTACTGGCGGCGAACTGCGCCACAAAAGCTACGGTTACATCGGCCAATGGGCGGAACGCGCCGTGCGCCAAGTGCGCTTTGATATCGCCTTCTTCGGCTGCGACGGTTTCCATGGGCAAGGCCCCGCCATCCGCGCCTACCCCGAACTCGCGGTAAAAGAATGCGCGCTGGCGCAGGCGGACAAACGCATCCTGCTTGCCGACAGCAGCAAACTGGAAGCCGAAGGCCTGTATTGCTTTGCTACTTTCCGCGATATCGACCTGCTCATCTGCGACCGCGCCCCGACGGCGCATGAGCAAACCCGCTTCCCGCCGGGGTTTACCATCATCACGCCGGAATCTTGAGCGCTGTTCAAAGCCCGCCGCCCCACTTCACAGGGGCGTTTTTTTCGCCTGCCGCGCAGCTTGATCTCTATATTAGATTATGCTAAATTAGAAACACCAAGAAACAAGGAAACATAATGGATGCACAACACGATAACGACTTTTACCGCGAAGGCGCGGCGAAAGCGGCGCAATGGCTGCGTGCGCTTGCCAACGAGCACCGCCTGCTGGTTTTGTGCCTGCTGCTGGAGGCGGACGAGATGAGCGTCGGCGAATTGCAGGCGCGGATTGCGCTCAGCCAGTCGGCGCTGTCGCAGCATCTGGCGCGGATGCGCGAAGAAGGGCTGATAGCCTTCCGCCGCGAGGCGCAGACCCTCTATTACCGCATCGAACACCCAGAAGTGGCGCGGCTGATGGCCACGCTGAAAACCCTCTTTTGCCCGGACAAGCCGCCAGAGGAAACCGCATGAACACCATTACTCCCGCCGTGGCACAAGACCTGCTCGCCAACGGCGCGACGCTGGTCGATATCCGCAGCGCCGACGAATACGCGCGCGAACACATTGCCGGCGCGCAGCGGCTGGACGTCGCCGCGCTGCAAGCGGAACAGTTCACCGCGCCGGTCATCTTTCATTGTCGTCTGGGACAGCGTACCCGGCAGCAAGCCGCACGACTGCGCGCCAGCGTGCGCGCCGACGTGGCGGCGTATCTGCTTGACGGCGGCATAGAAGCGTGGAAACAGGCGGGGTTGCCGGTCGTTCGCGACCGCAGCCAACCGCTGGAACTGCAAAGACAAGTACACATCGCGGCAGGTTCGCTCATCATCCTGGGCGCCCTGCTCGGTGCGACGGTCTCGCCCTGGTTTTACGGGCTGTGCGCCCTGGTCGGCGCCGGGCTGGTATTTGCCGGGGTGAGCGGCTTCTGCGGCATGGCCGTGCTATTGGCAAAAATGCCGTGGAATCAGAAGGCATCGCGCTGATGCCAGCAAAAACAGGAGAAAACCATGAAATTTCAAACCAATATTGGCGGTCTCGATAAAGGGATACGCATCGGCGTAGGGGCATTGCTGATCGTGCTTGCCCTCTTGGGCATTATCGGCTGGTGGGGCTGGCTGGGTATCATCCCGCTGGCAACCGCATTTGTGCGCTTCTGCCCGCTGTATGCGTTGTTTGGCATCAATACTTGCCCGCTCAAATCCCGAGATGAATAAGGACGTCGTCCTTTCGTCACCACAGCACGCCCTGTGGTGATTTTTTTGTCCGCTCGTCGCTGGGGCTGTTTGCATTTCAGCGGATAAGCCCCTCTCCCAGTGGGACTGGAACAGCTTGCGTAGCGACAAGTATTGCTTGCGCAGCAAGAGAGAGGGGTTGGGGTGAGGGCAGGGATAAACAAACTTCGCATGACAACATACGTTTTAGGATTACCTCGTTTTGAATAATGCCGTCGCTACGCGATTTTTCACACCCCCGCTCCGCGGGGGAGGGGGACTCAAATTGCAAACAGCCCCTAAGGGCGAGCAGGGCAGGGCGGCGGCGTGGCGGGAAGGTGAGGGTCATGCGGGTTAAGGCGACCAGATAGCATTCGCGCGGGACTGGCCCGCGCGAGTGGTTGTGGTGTTGGCAGGTTTAGAGTGCCATCACGCCTTCGATTTCGATCTGCACGTCACGCGGCAGGGCGCGTACGGCTATCGCGGCGCGTGCCGGGAAGGGCGCGGTGAAGTAGCGTTTCATGATTTCGTTTACTTCGGCGAAGCGCTCCATGTCGGTGAGGAAGATGTTGAGTTTGACGATGTTGCTGAAGTCGCCACCGGCAGCCTGGCAGACGGCGAGCAGGTTGGTGAAGACGCGCTCGACTTGTGCCGGGAAGTCGTGTTCGATTTCCATGGTTTCGGGGTTAAGCGGGATTTGGCCGGAGAGGAAGACGAGGTTGCCGGTGCGCACGGCTTGTGAGTACGGGCCGATGGCGGCGGGGGCTTTGTCTGAATGGATGACTTGTTTACTCATGGATTTTGGCTCCTTTCTACCCGGCGGATTTGGATGGTGTCTTCCAGCAGGCGCAACCGCCGGGTGAGTTGCGCCAGGTGTTCGCGGTCGCGCACTTCAACCCATACGGTGAGGATTCGCCGGTGAAGGTCGTGCGCGGCGTGGTTCATCTGGAAGTCGGTGATGTTGGCGTCGGCGTCGGCGATGTGGCTGGAGACGTCGGCGAGCAGGCGCGGGTGTTCGTAGGCTTCGATTTCCAGCGCCGCCGGAAAGAGGCCTTTGCGTTCTTGCGCCCAAGTGGCGCTGATCCATTCTTCGTTGCCGTCGATGCCGCGCAGCGGGCATTCTTGGCGGTGGATGTGGATGCCGATGCCCGGCACGATTTGTCCGATGATGGGTTCTTGCGGCAGCGGGTAGCAGCATTGGGCGAGGCTGATGCCGCTTTCAAAGGCGCTGTGTACTTCGAGTTGGCGGGTGGTGTCGTCGTCCTGGGCGGCGGGGATGGTTTCGCCGTGGCCTTCCAGCAGGGCGGTGGCGACGAGTGCCGCCTGGCGCAGTCCCTGGCCGATTTGGGTCAGGAGGCTTTCGCGGGTGAGCGCGCTTTCTTGCAGGTAGTGTTGCCAGCGTGTTTTGCCGACGCTGTCCAGGGTGTGTCCGTGACGGCGCAGGGCGTTGCCGAGCAGGCGTTGGCCAAGTGCCTGGGCGTCGCTGCGGGCGAGTTCTTTGAGGTATTTGTTGATGGCGCCGCGCGCTTTGGCGGTGACGACGAATTGTAGCCAGCCGGCGTGCGGGTGCGCGTCTTCGCTGGTGATGATTTCGACGGTTTGCGCCATTTCCAGCGGTTTGTAGATGGGGTAGGCGTGGCCGTTGACTTTGGCGCCGATGCAGTGGTTGCCGATTTTGGTGTGGATGGCGTAGGCGTAATCGACCGGCGTCGCGTGGCGCGGCAGGTCGATGACTTCGCCTTTCGGCGTGTAAACGTGCATGTCGCCGGAGACGATTTCTTTTTTGATGGTGTCGTAGAACTGGAGCGGGTCGTCGGTGTAGTTCTGCACTTCTTTCAGGCGCGACAGCCATTCGCGCAGGGTTTTTTCGGCTTCGATGCTGCTCGCCTCGATTTGCACGGCGCGCTGTTTGGCGTATTGGTGCCAGACGGAGATGATGCCCGCTTCGGCGAGTGTGTGCATGTCGCGCGTGCGGATTTGTACGTTGAGGACGATGCCGCCGGGCATGAGGACGCTGGTGTGCAGCGAGCGGTAGCCGTTGCTCTTCGGGGCGGCGATGTAGTCTTCAAATTTGCCGTGGATGGGGCGGTAGAGGCTGTGCAGGCTGCCGAGGACGCGGTAGCAGTTGTCTTCGTTGTCGGTGATGATGCGGATGGGGACGGTGCGGATGGCTTCTTCGAAGCTTTCTTTGCGCTCCATGCGTTGATAGACGCCCCAGAGGTGGCGCTGGCGTTTGTTGATGGAGGCTTTGATGCCGAGCGTTTGCAGGCGCGGTTGTAGTGCGGCGCGGACGCGGTCAAGGGTTTCGTTGCGGGCGAAGCGCTCCAGATAGCGCTTGCGCAGGACGGCGTAGCGCCAGGGATAAAGGTAGGAAAAGGCGAGGTCTTGCAGCTGGATGCTGAAGTAAAAGAGGCCGAGGCGGCTGGCGATGGGCGCGTACACGTCCAGCGTTTCCAGGGCGATGCGGCGCTGTTTGTCGCGGCGCAGCGCACCAAGGGTCTGCATATTGTGCAGGCGGTCGGCCAGTTTGATGATAAGGACGCGCGGGTCGTCGGCGGTCGCAAGGAACATCTTGCGGAAACTGTCGGCGACCGCCGCCTGCGGCGCTTTTTGTTTGAGGCGGTCGAGCTTGCTGACGCCATCAACGAGGCGGGTGACTTCTTCGCCAAATTCCGCCGCCATGTCGGTTTTTTTCAGGATGGTGTCTTCGAGGACGTCGTGCAGGAGTCCCGCTTGTAATACGGGCAGGTCAAAGCGCTGGCGGGCGAGGATGCGGCAGACGGCGATGGGGTGGACGAAGTAGGGTTCGCCGGATTGGCGCTGCTGTCCTTCGTGCGCTGCCGCGCCGTAGATGGCGCAGCGCAGCACTTTTTCCTGGTCTTCCGGGTCGAGGTATTTTTTGAGTTCGTCGGCGAGTTCGTTGTACGCCGCTTGCAGGGTGTTGGCGCCGCTGAAGACGGCGAAGGGTTGGTATTCGAGGGCAAGCGGCGCGGGGTGCATGGGTTATTCCGTCATGATTTCAGGGTCTTCTATTTCCGGTTCAACGACCAGTACCGGGATTTTGTCGTTCAGCAGGCCGGAAATGGTGGTTTTGTCTTCGGCGATTTCGCGCAGGGCGATGACGGTGGTTTTGTCGTTTTCGGGCAGTACCAGCGGCTGGTGGCCGTCGGCGATTTGTCGTGCGCGCTTGGAGGCGGCGAGGACGAGGCGGAAGCGGTTGTTTTCGTCTTTAAGGCAGTCTTCGATGGTAATGCGGGCCATGTGTTCTCCGTGATGATTTGGTTCGGTTTAAGGGAAGGGGATAAGCGGGCATTTTAGCAAATGTTCCCGTGGTTGCGGGCTTCGTTTGTGTTATGTCGGCGGGTGTTTTGCGTCGCGCTTTGTTTGATGCGGCGGCGCTTTTATTGCCGCATGAGCAGTATCAGCGGCGGAAGGGTGAAGATGAGGATGGGGAGTGCCGCGCCGAGCAGTGGCGGCCAGTGCAACAGCAGGGCAAGGTTGGCGATGACGCCGCTTATGACGTAGTAGGCGACGCCGAGCAGGATGCCGGTGACGAGGCGCGTGCCTTGTTGGCCGCTGCGCGCGTTGCCGAAGGTGAAGGGTAGGGCGAGCAGGACCATCGCTGCGGTGGTGAGCGGGGTGAGCAGGCGTTGCCAGAGTTTGAGGCTTTGTTGTTGGTGGTTGAGGCCGTTGGCCGCCATGAAGCGGGTCAGGGTGTAGAGTTCACGCAGGGTTTCGGCGGATTTGACGGCGGAGAGGGCGTGCAGCGCCTGCGGAGTTGCGCCGTTTTGCCAGCTCTCCGGCGCGGTCAGGCGTTCGGTTTTGTCGGCGCGGGTGCGCCAGGCGCGCGGGTTTTCCAGTTGCCAGTCGGGCGCCTGCCAGGTGGCGCGGTCGGCTTCGCTGATGGTGATGCTGTCGGCGTCGCTGTAATAGCTGCGGATGCGGGCAAGGCTGCCGTCCGGGTTGAGCGCGCCGATGTGGATGTGGGTGTTTTGTTGTTTGAGCCAGATGCCTTGTTCGCGGCCGGGGTCGCTGCTTTGGCCGAGCGCCTGGTTGCGCAGCAGGCGGCTGCGGTCGGCGAGTTGGGGGGCGAGGGTTTCGCCGTTCACGATGTTCAGCACGCCGACGATGAGCGCGAAGGCGATGCCGGCACGGGCAAGGCGCAGGCGCGAGATGCCGGCGGCGCGGACGACGGCGATTTCGTTCTGAGCGGCGAGTTGGCCGAGTCCCATGATGGTGCCGATGAGGACGGCAGCGGGGGTGTAGAGCAGCAGTTTTTCTGGCAGGACGAGGAGGAGTTGCAGGAGGAGGATGGCGAGGGTGTAGTTGCCCTGGCCGAGGTCGTCGGCATCGACGGAGATTTGTACGATGTAATCAACGGCGAGGAGGAAGGCGAGCGCGATGAGGCTGGTGGCGAGGATGGTGCGCAGCAGGTAGCGGTCAAAGCGGGTCATGCGCGCCCCCGGCTGCGTTGCCAGCAGATGAGGATGAGGGCGAGTACGGCGCCGTGCAGCCAGTAGCTGCCGGGCAGCGGCGGGATTTGTTGTTTGCGGATGGCGATGGTGATGAGGTCGAGCAGGTTGATGTAGAGGGCGAAGGCGATGAAGGCGGGGACGATTTTTTGGTAGCGTCCCTGGCGCGGCTGGCTGCGCGCGAGCAAGGGCAGGGCGAGGGCGTAGATGAACAGCGCAACGGCGGGGTTGCTGCGGCTTTGCCATTCGCTGAGGTGTTCGGGGCTGGTGCCGAGTTCGCTGGTAGGGAGGTTGCGCAGGCGGTTGTCGCTGCTGGCGGCGAGGGTGTTGGCGCCGGGCAGGCGCAGGTCGGCGTGTTGGTAGGTGAAGAGGGTGGTGTGCGCCGGGTCGTGGTCGGCGTTCCAGGCGAGGCGGCGGCCGTCGTGCAGCAGCAGGTGGCGCTGTTGTTCGTCGCCCTGCATTTCGCCGTTTGCGGCGAGGATGAGGCTGTGGCCGCCGTCGGGTTCGTCGCGGGCGATGAAGAAGTCGCGCAGTTGGCCGCCTTCGATGGATCCGGTGTGGACGATGGTGCCGTCGTCCAGGCGGCGGTAGGTGTTGGGGGTAAAGAGGATCATGCCCGCTTCTTGTTGTGCCTGTTGGCGCAGCGCTTCCTGGCCGCGATAGACGCGCGGCAGCACGCTCATGCTGAGCGTGAGCAAGAGCAGGCCGATGGGGATGGCGCAGGCGAGCAGGGCGCGGGTCTGGTGGCGCGGGGCGATGCCGCAGGCGAGCGCGGCGCTGATTTCGTGGTCGCGGTAGAGGCGACCGAGGGTCATGACGGCGGCGAGGACGAAGGCGAGCGGCATCAGGATGACGAGGAAGCGCACTGCTTGCAGGCCGATGAGCATCCATACGGCAGAGAGCGCCATGTTGCCGGCAGCGGCGGCGGCGAGCAGGGTGGAGAGGCGGAAACTCAGGAGGATTGCTAGCAATATCAGGTTGGTAGCGAGGAAGACGGCGAGGGTTTCGCGTATCAGGTAGCGGTAGAGGATGGGCATGGTCGGGGTGAGTTTGTGCTATGCTATCGCGCTTTGTCAGCGCCTGTTTCTGTTTGATTTATGAGGGCGCAGCTTAACTGATTGGAGTGTGGTTTATGAAATTTTCTTTGAAGGCTTGTTCGCCCGCTGAAGTCGCCGCCGATGTGGTCGCGGTATCGCTTGCCGCCGATGGCAGTTTTTCGCCCGCGCTCGCTGTTTTGGATGCGGCGGCGGACGGTTTTTTTGCGCAACAGGCGGAAAAGGGCAATTTGCCGCCCGGCAACGGTACGCTGCGTCTGTTTGTGGATGTGCCGGGCATTGCCGCGCGCCGTGTCGCCGTGGTGCGTCATGACGGCAGCGAGCGTGCGCTGGAGCGGGCAACGGCCGCGGTGCAGCAGTTGGCGGACGAGTCCGGTTGGGCGAAGGTCGCGCTGTTGCTTGGTGCGGGCGCGGGCAGTATTGCGCTGATGGCGCGCGCCGCCGCGCATGACGCCTACCGCTTTGACGCTTTCAAGAGTAACGCGGGCAAAGCGCGCAAGCATGAATGGATTTTCGTCTGCGACAAGGCGGAGAAGAAGGCAGCGCAGGTCGCGCTCGATTTGTCCCGCGCCTGGGCGGCGGGCAGTTATTTCACCCGCGATTTGGTCAATACGCCGCCGAATGTTTGCGTGCCCGCCTGGCTCGGCGAGCAGGCGAAAGCGATGGCCAAGGATTATGATGCGCTTACCGTCAAGGTGTTGAAGAAGAAGGATATCGAAGCGCTCGGCATGGGCGCGTTGCTTGGCGTGGCGCAGGGGAGCGTCAATGAGCCGCGCTTCATTATTTTTGAGTACCGCCCGGAAAACGCGCAGAACGCCAAACCGCTGGTGCTGGTCGGCAAGGGCGTTACCTTCGACACCGGCGGCATTTCCATCAAGCCCGCGGGCGCGATGGATGAGATGAAGGGCGACATGGGCGGCGCGGCGGCGGTGTTCGGCGCGGTGAAAGCGCTGTGCGAAGCGGAACTGCCGCTGTATGTGGTCGGCCTGGTCGCCTCGGTCGAAAACATGCCGGACGGCAACGCCATCCGCCCCGGCGATATTCTGAAAACGATGTCCGGCAAGACGGTCGAGGTGCTGAACACCGACGCCGAAGGCCGTCTCATCCTCTGCGACGCGCTCACTTACGCGACGCGCTATCAGCCGCAGGCGGTGATTGACATGGCGACGCTGACCGGGGCGATTGTCGTCGCCCTTGGCGGTGTGCGCAGTGGTCTGTTTAGCAATGACGACGCGCTCGCCGATGCCCTGCTGCGTGCTGGGGAAGCGGCACGCGACCCCGCCTGGCGCATGCCGCTTGATCCGGAATATCGCGAGATGCTGCGCAGTCCGTTCGCTGACATCCCCAATATCTCCGGCGTGCGCGATGCGGGCGCAGTGACCGCCGCCGCTTACCTCTCGGAATTTGTCGATTACCCCTGGGCGCATCTGGATATCGCCGGCAGCGCCTTCAAAAGCAGCGGGCCGAAGGGCGGCACCGGGCGGCCGGTCGGGCTGTTGCTCGAATACTTCCGCGCGCAGGTGGCTTGATGCTGCCAGCCGGGGCGCAGGAAAAACTGGAGCGCGGGCTGGATGCGCTGCCGTTCGCCGTTGATGCGGCGCAGCGGGCGCAGTTCGCCCGCTATCTCGACCTGCTCAACAAATGGAATCAGGTGCATAACCTCACCGCCGTGCGCGACGTGGAAGAACAGGTATCGCGCCATGTCCTCGATTGCCTCGCCGTGCTGCCTTATATAGAAGACGCGGCGACGCTCGCCGACATCGGCAGCGGTGCCGGGTTGCCCGCGCTGATGCTCGCTATCATGCGCTCGCAACTGGCAGTCACCGCGCTGGAAAGCAACGGCAAAAAAGCAGCGTTCATCCGCGAAGCGGTGCGCGTGTTGGCGCTCGCCAACGTGCAAGTCGTAGCGCAGCGGGTGGAAGACTGGCAGGCGCCGCCACAAGCGGTCATCATCAGCCGCGCGCTTGCTGCCGCCGACCGCTTTATTGCCTTGACCGCTCATTTGGGCGACGCCAACAGCCGTTGGTTGCTGATGAAAGGACGCGAGGCGGAGATGCTGACCGTCCCTGGTTTCGCCATCCATGCGGTTTATCCGCTCACCGTGCCGCTGCTGGATGGCGAACGCACCCTGCTGGACATCCGCCGGGAGCGCGCATGAGCCACATCATCGCCATCACCAACCAGAAAGGCGGCGTCGGCAAAACCACCACCGCCGTCAGCCTCGCCGCCGTCCTTGCAGAAAGCGGTGCCGACGTGCTGCTGATAGACATGGACCCGCAAGCAAATGCGACCGTCGCCTGCGGGGTGGAGCGGCGTAGCGTCGAACACGGCGTGATGGACGTCATGCTCGGTACGCGCAGCGTTGAAGATACCTGTATCTATTGCGAAAACTCGCACATCTGGCTGATGCCCGCCAATGCCGACCTCACCGGCTCGGACGAAGCACTCTTTCAGGAAAATATGCGCCACGCGCTCCTGAAAAGACACATCCACGGCTGGGCGGAGCGCTTCGACTGGGTGCTGATTGACTGTCCGCCAACGCTCAACCTGCTTACCGTTAATGCGCTGGTTGCCGCCAACTACGTCCTCGTGCCGATCCAGTGCGAATACTTCGCCCTCGAAGGCGTCAGCGCCCTGCTCGATACCGTCGGCCAACTGCGCCAGACGGTAAATCCCGACCTGCGCGTCGCCGGCTTCATCCGCACCATGTTCGACAACCGCTCGCGCCTCACCCGCGAAGTCTCGGACAGCCTGGAAGCCTATCTAAAAGGGATGCTGTTCACCACCGTCGTGCCGCGCAACGTCCGCCTCGCCGAAGCGCCGAGCTACGGCCTGCCCATCGTCCAGTACGACAGCACCGCCAAAGGCGCTGTCGCCTACCGCGAAATCGCCGCAGAGCTGAAACAGCGACTGGGGCAATAAACAAGGAGAGACCAACATGCTGAAAACCAAACGCGGCGGCCTCGGACGCGGCTTCGAGTCCCTGCTCGGCGAAGCGGCGCGCGACGTCATCGCCCAACCCGAATTTGAAGCGCTCAAACAAATTGACGCCGCAAAAATCCGCCCCGGCATCTACCAGCCACGCAAAGTCTTCCACGACGACACCCTGCAAGAGCTGGCGCAGTCCATCGCCGAACACGGCATCCTGCAACCACTGGTCGTCCGCCCGATTGCCGACGGTCAATACGAAATCATCGCCGGCGAACGCCGCTTCCGCGCCAGCCAAATTGCGGGGCTGACGAAAATCCCCTGTGTCGTCAAAAATTACAACGACCAGCAGGCGCTCGCCGTCGCCCTCATCGAAAACCTGCAACGTAGCGACCTTAACATCCTCGAAATCGCCAGCGCCCTGCAACAACTGGTACAAGACTTCAACCTCACCCACGAAAAAGCAGCACAACTCGTCGGCCGCTCGCGCTCGTCTGTCACCAACATCCTGCGCCTGCTCGAACTGAGCCAGCCGGTGAAAGACGCGCTCTACAGCGGTGAAATCGAAATGGGGCACGCGCGCGCCATGCTGACCTTGAGCGAAAGCCAACAAAAAATGCTGCTCGCCGAAACACTAGCGCGCAAATACAGCGTGCGCCAAATCGAGGCGCGGGTAAAACAACTGCAAACCACGCCCGACCTGCCGCCGTTACCCAAACCGCGCGACGTCAATATCTACGCGCTGGAAGAGCGCCTCGGCAACTACCTCGGCTACCCCGTCGCCATCCGCGACAACGGCAAAGGGCGGGGCAGGGTGGTACTCAAATACAACAGCCTCGACGAACTGGACGGCATCCTCGCCAAATGGGGCTTTGACGCCGCCGAATAAACGCGGCGTCACGGCCAAATTCACCAAAAGAAACGACAATTTTGGCGAAATTACCGGAAGATGGATTTTTATTGACCCTCTCCGGCATAGCTCTTATAATCCGCGCACCACTGATGAAGGCAACCCTGAAATATCTGCTGAAAACACAAAGCGTTATCCTGATGATTCTGATGCTTTGCGTACTGGTAAGCCCGTGGCGACACGCCAGTCTCTCCGTCCTGATTGGCGGATTGCTTTGCCTGCTGACCACGGTGGCGGCATTACTGATATTCAGGCGATTACCGCAAGTATTACCGGCCAGACAGTTCGTCCGCGCGGTACTGCTCGCCGAAACACTAAAATGGCTGATAGTGGTCATTCTGGGGGCATGGCTGGTCCAGCACGGACAAGCGATCGCTATCCTGACTGGCTTCGCGGTAACTTACAGCGCCTATTTCTGGGCAATCTTGAAACACTAAGAGGAACGTATGGCAGAACAAAGCGCAGCAGAAATCATCAGCCATCACATGACCAACCTCAGCGTTGGCGAAGGCTTCTGGTCCCTGCATATCGATACCCTGTTCTTCTCCATCCTGCTTGGCGGACTGTTTTGCTGGTGGATGCGCAAAATGGGACAGCGCGCCCTGCAACACCTCGAAAACAACGAACCACCGGCGTTCGCGGTCAACGTCGCCGAAATGATCTTTGACTTCGTCGATGGCGTCGTCAAAGACTTCTTCGGCACCTCGCGCGCCGACATAGGCTCGCTCGCCTTCACCATCTTCTGCTGGGTACTGCTCTGGAACGTCATGGACATGGTTCCGGTGGATTTCCTCCCCGGCGTCGCTGCCCAGTTCGGTATCCACCATCTGAAAATCGTCCCTTCTACAGACGCTAACGCCACCTTTGCGCTTTCCATCACCGTCGTCGTTCTGACCTACATCTACCTCTTCAAAAATCACGGCTCCTTCGGTTTCGTCAAGGCGCTGGGCGGGCATCCCTTTGAGGCGAACAGCCTCGCTGGCAAACTGTTGCTTTATCCCATCAACCTTGCCCTGAAAATCGTTGAAGACTTCGCCAAAATGATTTCGCTCTCGTTGCGGCTATTCGGCAACCTGTTCGCCGGTGAGCTCGTCTTCATCCTGATTGCTTTCCTGCCGTGGTTCATCCAGTTCGTCCCCGGTGGCGTCTGGGCTATCTTCCACATTCTGATCGTCTCACTTCAGGCGTACATCGCCATGGTGCTTTCCGTCGTCTATCTCTCGATGACCGAGCCGCACCACTGACTTTCCCGTTTTCTTTCCGCTTTTTCCGTTGCTTAATTAACTTTGGAGGTTCCCATGGAAAAAATCGCAGCCATTGCCCAACTGCAAGGCTCTACCGCAATCGCAGCCGCGATCATCCTCAGTCTTGCCGCGCTGGGCACCGCGCTCGGTTTTGGCATACTTGGCGGCAAATACATTGAAAGCAGCGCCCGCCAGCCGGAAATGATGAACCCGCTGCAAGGCAAATTCTTCATCATCGCGGGCCTGTTGGACGCCGTTGCGATGATCGGCGTGGTCGTTGCCCTCATCCTTGTCTTTGGTAACCCGCTCTTGGGGGCGCTGAACGGCTAAGCACGGCGACCCGCCGGAAGGTGTCACTATGAATCTCAATCTGACGCTGATTGGCCAGATCGGAACATTTCTCGTCCTGTGGTGGTTTACCCACAAATACATCTGGCCGCTCTTCTCCAAAGTGGCAGAAGCGCGCCGCCAGAAAATTGCCGAAGGGCTGAGCATGGCAGATAAAGCCAAGCACAGCATCGCTGACGCCCAGGAAGAATCCGCCCGCCTCATCGCGCAAGCGAAAACACAGGCGACTGAAATCGTCGGTCGTGCGCAAAAACAGGCCGAACAATTGGTCGTGGATGCGCGTAGCGAGGCGAAAACCGCCGGTGAACGTGAAATTGCCGCGGTACGCGACAACTTCGAGCAGGAAAAACGCAAAGCGCGCGAAACCCTGCGCAGCCAGATCGCGGATCTGGTCGTTCAGGGCGCGGAAAAAGTCATTGGCCGCGAAGTCAAGGCCGATGACCACAAACGCCTGCTGAACGAACTGAGCGAGAAACTATAAAACCATGGCCGAGTCAAAAACCATCGCCCGTCCCTATGCCAGAGCCATTCTCGCCAATGCGACAGATGGCAAGGCGCAGCAACACTGGCAGCAGTTCCTGCATACCGCCAAAGCGGTCATGCAGGCGTCGGAAGTCCCGGAACACCTCGCGCTGCCAGGCTTCTTGGCACAACTGCAAAACTGGCTGGAACAGCTGCTGAAAAAACAGCGCAAGCAGGGCATCAGCGGCGAAGAACACAACTTGCTGCGCCTTCTGGAAGAACACGACCGTATCGCAGTATTGCCGGAAATCGCCGACGTCTATGACGAGCTGCTTTACGCGCAAAGCGATACCTGTATGGTGCGCGTAACGAGCGCCAAGCCACTTTCGTCTGACGACGAAGCGCTGCTGCGCAGCCTGATGCAGAAAAAAACCGGACGCGAAGTCGTGCTGGAAATCCATGAAGACCCTGCATTGCTTGCCGGAGTGGTGCTGGAATACGACGGGCTGGTCATTGACCAGACGCTGAAGGGCAGAATCGCCGAATTCGCCCAGAAACTCGATGACTAAGGGAAACGAATCATGCAACTCAATCCTGCTGAAATCAGCGGCTTTATCCAAGAAAAAATAGCCGACTACGACAACAAAGTCGAAAGCAAAGCCGAAGGCACGATTATCAGCCTTTATGACGGTGTCGCCCGCGTCCAGGGATTGCGGCAGGCGATGCTTGGGGAAATGATTGCCTTCCCCGGCGGCGTTTACGGCCTTGCGCTCAACCTGGAACGCGATAGCGTGGGCGTCGTTATCCTCGGCGAATATGACCACCTCTCTGAAGGCGACAAAGTCACCTGTACCGGACGCATCCTCGAAGTGCCGGTCGGGCGCGAATTGCTGGGTCGTGTTGTCAATGCCCTCGGACAGCCCATTGACGGCAAGGGCGACATCAAAACCAGTGAAAGCTCGCCCATCGAAAAAATCGCGCCCGGCGTTATCGAACGCCAATCCGTTGACCAACCGCTGCAAACCGGCCTTAAATCCATCGATTCGATGGTGCCGATTGGTCGCGGTCAGCGTGAGCTGATTATCGGCGACCGTCAAACCGGAAAAACTGCCATTGCGGTGGATGCCATCATTAACCAGCGCGATACCGGGGTGAAATGCATCTACGTCGCCATCGGACAGAAGGCCTCCTCCATCGCCGCCGTCGTGCGTAAACTGGAAGAGCATGACGCCCTCAAGCACACCATTATCGTTGCCGCAACCGCTTCCGATTCTGCGGCGATGCAATACATTGCGCCCTACGCCGGTTGTGCCATGGGCGAATACTTCCGCGACCGCGGTGAAGACGCGCTCATCGTCTATGACGATCTCACCAAACAGGCGTGGGCTTACCGCCAAGTCTCGCTGCTGCTGAAACGTCCGCCGGGTCGTGAAGCCTATCCAGGCGACGTCTTCTACCTGCACTCCCGTTTGCTGGAACGCGCTTCCCGCATCAATGCGGACGAAGTAGAGCGCCTCACCAAAGGTGCGGTCAAGGGCAAAACCGGCTCGCTCACCGCGCTGCCGATTATCGAAACCCAAGCGGGCGACGTTTCCGCATTCGTTCCGACCAACGTTATCTCCATCACCGACGGTCAGATCTTCCTTGAAACCGACCTCTTTAACGCGGGTATCCGCCCGGCAATCAACGCCGGTCTCTCTGTTTCGCGCGTCGGTGGTGCGGCACAAACCAAAGTTATCAAAAAACTCGGTGGCGGCGTGCGTCTCGCACTTGCGCAATATCGTGAGCTAGCGGCATTTGCCCAGTTCGCTTCTGACCTTGACGAAGCCACACGCAAACAGTTGGAGCGCGGTCAGCGCGTGACGGAACTGATGAAGCAGCGTCAATTTGCGCCGATGAGCGTCGCGGAAATGGCCGTTTCACTCTTTGCCGCAGAAAATGGTTATCTCGATGAAATTCCGGTCGAAAAAATCCAGGCTTACGAACATGCGTTGATGCAATACATGCATAGCGACCATCAAGAACTGTTGGACAAAGTGAACGAACGTGGCGCCTATGACGACGAAGTTCAACAAGGATTCACCGCCGCCCTGACCGCCTTCAAAGACAAAGGCGCTTGGTGAGGAATCCGCCATGTCTAATGCCAAAGACATACGCTCGCAGATAAAAAGCATCAAAAGCACGCAAAAAATCACCAAAGCCATGCAGATGGTGGCGGCTTCCAAAATGCGGCGCTCGCAAGATGCCATGCAAGAAGGGCGACCCTATGTGGAAAACATCCTGCGCGTCATTGCCCACTTGCTCAAGGCACACGGTGAAGTAGCGCATCCGTTTTTTAGCGAGAGCGACAAGCCGGTGAAGAAAGTCGGCTATATCGTCGTCAGCACCGACCGCGGCCTGTGCGGTGGATTGAACATAAACCTGTTCAAAAAGCTGCTGGCACATGTTGAAGAACAGTGTCAGCACGAGCGCGAACTGCAATTTAGTGTCTTCGGCCGCAAAGGCATCGCCTTCGTCAACCGCATCAACGGCAATATCATCACCACCGTTGATGCTTACGGCGACAATCCGGCGTTGCGCGACCTCATCGGTGGTATCAGCGCGATGATTGATGCCTACCGCAACGGTGAATTGGATCGGGTCTATCTCGTGGGTAACCGCTTCGTCAATACCATGACACAAGAGCCGATGATTATGCAGTTCTTACCTGCGACCATCATCAGCGACGATCACTACGCACCGGAATATTCCTGGGCATACGATTACGAACCCGACGCCGAGCAAATCCTCGACAAACTCGCGGTGCGCTATCTTGAATCAGTGGTCAAACAGGCGGTTGCGGAAAACATCGCCTGCGAAATGTCGGCGCGGATGATCGCCATGAAAAACGCATCGGACAATGCCGCCAATCTCATTGGCGAGCTCGAATTGCAATACAACAAAGCCCGTCAGGCCGCGATTACGCAGGAGCTGACGGAGATCGTCAGCGGCGCTGCAGCCGTGTGAATGAACGGATTGAATTAAAAAGAGGTAAAGATGAGTACCGGTAAAATAGTTCAGGTCATCGGCGCGGTCGTCGATATCGAATTCCCCGAAGACGCAGTGCCGAAAATCAATGACGCGCTGATTGCCGAACAAGGCGATACCGTCTTTGAAGTACAGCAACAATTGGGCGACGGCGTTGTGCGCACCATCACCATGGGTTCCTCCGAGGGCTTGGTTCGCGGCATGGAAGTCAAAAACACCGGCGAGCCGATTACCGTGCCGGTGGGCAAGGCGACGCTTGGCCGCATCATGAACGTACTCGGCAAAGAAATCGATCACGGTCCGAAAATCGAAGCCGAAGCCTACTGGGGCATTCACCGCAAAGCCCCCGCTTACGACGAGCTGGCGAACTCCACCGAACTGTTGGAAACCGGCATCAAGGTTATTGACTTGCTTTGCCCGTTCGCCAAAGGCGGTAAAGTCGGTCTCTTCGGCGGTGCCGGTGTGGGCAAAACCGTCAACATGATGGAGCTCATCCGTAACATCGCGATTGAGCACAGCGGTTACTCCGTTTTTGCCGGGGTTGGCGAACGGACGCGCGAAGGTAACGACTTCTACTACGAAATGAAAGAGTCCAACGTCCTCGACAAAGTGTCGCTGGTCTATGGACAAATGAACGAACCGGCGGGTAACCGCTTCCGCGTCGCCCTGACCGGTCTCACCATGGCGGAATACTTCCGTGACGAAGGCCGTGACGTCCTCTTCTTCGTTGACAATATCTACCGCTATACCCTGGCCGGTACCGAAGTATCGGCGCTCTTGGGGCGGATGCCGTCAGCGGTGGGCTACCAGCCGACACTCGCCGAAGAAATGGGCAAACTGCAAGAACGTATCACTTCAACCAAAACCGGCTCCATCACCTCCATTCAGGCGGTGTACGTACCGGCGGACGACTTGACCGACCCCTCACCGGCGACCACCTTCGCCCACTTGGATGCCACCGTCGTACTTTCCCGCCAGATTGCCGAGCTTGGCATCTATCCTGCGGTTGATCCGCTGGATTCCACTTCGCGCCAGCTTGACCCGCTGGTTATCGGTGATGAACACTACGAAACCGCGCGCCGCGTGCAAGGCGTGTTGCAGCGCTACAAAGAACTGCGCGACATCATCGCCATCCTCGGTATGGACGAACTCTCCGAAGAAGACAAACAAGTGGTGTACCGCGCGCGTAAAATCCAGCGCTTCCTCTCGCAACCCTTCTTCGTTGCCGAAGTCTTTACTGGTTCACCCGGCAAATACGTGCCGCTCAAAGAAACCATCCGTGGCTTCAAGGGCATCGTTGATGGCGAGTACGACCACATCCCGGAGCAGGCCTTCTACATGGTCGGCACCATCGACGAAGTGCTGGCAAAAGCCGAAACCGTCAAATAAACCCGCAGGGGACACACGATGGCGAAAACCTTTCACGTCAACATGGTCAGCGCCGACCGCCAACTCTATTGCGGCGAGGCGGAGCGTATCGTCGCCACCGCCGACCACGGCGAACTGGGCATCCTCGCGGGACACGCCCCGCTGCTGGCCGTCCTCAAGGCAGGACAAGTGCGCCTGACGCAAGAAGGCGGCAAAGAAGAAGTCATCTACATCTCTGGCGGCTTCATCGAAGTGCAGCACGAGCAGACCATCATCCTCGCCGATGATGCCGAACGCGCCGAACACCTCGACGAAGAACGGGTACGCGAAGCGCGCCGCCGCGCCGAGGATAAAATGCGCGACAAGGCCAGTACCAAGCTGGAACTGGCGCGCGCGCAGGCAGAGTTGGCGCAAACGATGGCGCAACTTGCCGCTATCCGCCGTGCCAAAAATTAAGCGACTGACCACCATCCTCACGGTGCTGCTCTGCCTACTAGCGAGCAGCACCGTTTCTTATGGAGAAAACGCAGCATCTCCGACTATCACCGCCCAAGAACGTGCGGTGCTTTTGGAAAGAACAAATCACCTGCACGAAGTCACACCGAGCCTGTATCGCAGTGAACAACTGGATCAAGACGATACTGCCTTGTTACAGGCGCTGAACATCCGCACCATCATCAACCTGCGCTACTTCAATCGCGGCGATGACCACCGCAATTTCGGCCATACCGGCATCCGCATCATCAACATCCCGCTGCTGACTTGGAACATTAAGGCTGAAGAAATGGCGCAAGTACTGTACACCATCGAACAGAGCGAAAAATACGGCAACGTACTGGTGCATTGCTACCACGGCGAAGACCGCACTGGCCTGACTATCGGCCTCTACCGCATCCTTTACCAGAACTGGAACACCGCAGACGCAGAAGCGGAAATGCGTCGCTATGGCTACAACCGCATCTGGCGCAATATCCCCCGCTTCTACAAACCGAAAAAACTCACCGCCGTACGCCGCGCTCTGGAAGAGCTACGCCGTAGCGACGACTCATCAGTTGCACACACGGCAAGCACAACATCCGGCGAATCTGCCAGATAGAAACTGCAAAAATTGCCTCTTTCTCAGTAAGCCAAAACCCTGTCTAAGAACGTGTTCATTGTCTCAGTCTCTGCTGTAAACTATCGGCATGAACAGAAAAACCTACCCAAGCGATATCAGGCGCGGGCGATTGCAGCGAGCGTTGGCGACGTGCGCGTCCTCAACCTCTACGTCCCGAACGGCAAAGCGATCGGCGACTTCAACATCACCCCGGCTGACCTCGACGTACACGATCCGGACGCCTGGCGCGACAAAATCCTCTGCTCGGCGCCGGAAAGACAGGCGCTTGCCGACATCCTCGCCCTCGGCTACCGCGACGCCTACCGCAACCTGCACCCCGACACCGTGCAATACAGCTGGTGGGATTACCGCATGGGCGGCCTGCGCCGCAACATTGGCATGCGTATCGACCTGACCTTGTGCAGCGACAACCTCGCCCTGCATGATGCCGGCATCGACACCGAACCACGCCACTGGGAACGCCCCTCTGACCACGCCCCGGCATGGGTGGCTATCAAACCCTGAAACAAACAAAGGAAAAACATGACACCCATCCAATACCTCTTTAGCGTTTACGTCAGCGCTCTCGGCACTATCCTGGGAACTCCGCAAGTCGAACCTGATCCGGCACTGATTGCGCAGCTCGAACAAGAACGCCCCGCTGCTGTCGGCAAAAACGGCGCGGATGCCCTTTATGCCATTCCCCAAGCCCCGACAGGCGAACTTACCCTATTTTGCAATGTCGACCAGGCCGACTGCCTTGACGCTGCGCGGCAAAACCTCGTCGCCTACCGCGCAGCCGCCCAACAGCACAAAAAAGCTTGGCAGGTGCAAGAAAAAGCCATCGCTGCCCTGCGGCAATACGACCATTTCCGCTACACCACGACCCTCGAAGGCCCGCTACCGCCCTACGACCGGATTTTCCGGCAGCGCATCCTCGCCGCTTACCGCTTTGCCGATGGCGAAAAAACAGCTGCCATCGAAAGCCTCTGCACCACGACGGCAGTGGGTTTGCACCTCCTCAACAACGACCAAAACGGCCTGTTCCCCGGCCTGATAGCAGCAGGGCTGATTGGAGCAAACACGACCATGCTGGCAGAAATGCTGGCCGAAAGCCCGGCAGGAACCCGCCTGCCTGCTATCTGCGACGAAATCAAAGTACAACCGGCGGAAAACCTGTCCCTATGTCCGCACCTGGCAGGAGAGTGGGAGTATCTATCCGCGCAACAGGCAAGATCCTTGCAAGAAATCCTTGACAGCTTAAAAGACATGGAAGACGAAGCGCGGCAAAACGGCTTTACAAACACCGCACCCCGGAAAGCCTTCATCAGTATGTTCAAACAGACACAAGCCTATATCGTGCATGAATCCACTCGTTTTTGCAGCGCCGAAAACAAAGCCGCCGTCGCGCGTGGCGAACTACCCGATCTCAATCCTGATCCCAATGCCAGAGCGCAATATTGCAACCCGTACAATGTCTTCTGCATCGCTTGGGCACAGGATTACACTCCCTTCCAAGCGCGGCTGCTCAACGTCAACCGCTACCTCACCGCGCTCGACTACCTGCGCCATCCCACAGACACCCCACCCGCGGGCTATCACATCGAAAACAATACCCTAACCTTCACCCGCTACCCGATACGCAGAAACGAAGAAGGGATGCAAACCGTCACCCTGCCGCTGCCCGGCAGCCGGTATAACAACCCAAAAGCACAATAACTGACTAAAACAGAAGGGAAAAACATGACTCCGTTCATTGCCAACGTTTTCCTCAGCGCACTCAGCACCATCGCAACCACTCCGCAAGTCGAACCCGATCCGGCACTGATCGCGCAGCTCGAACAAGAACGCCCTGCTGCCGTCGGCAAAAACGGCGCAGATGCCCTTTTTGCCCTGCCTAAAGCCCCAACAGAAGCCCTTACGATGCCCTGCAATGCCGATAGCAACCAATGCCTGAACGCCGCGCGGAAAAACCTTGCTGCCTACCGCAAAGAAGCCAAACAGCACCAGAAAGCCTGGCAGAAACAGGAAAAAGCCATTGCCGCCCTGCTGCAATATGGTCACTTCCGCTATCCCGCAAGCCTCTACGGCAAAGCACCGCCGTATAGCCAAATCAGCAAACAAAGCATCCGCGCTGCCTACCGCTTTGTAGAAGGAGAAAAACAAGCCGCGATGCAAAGCGTCTGCACCCATGCCACGCTGGGATTACACCTCATCAACACCGCACAAAACCAAATGCTTGACAGCGACTTCGGGGCAACCACCGTGATCCGCAATACCGCCCTGCTTGCAGAAATGCTGGCGGAAAGCCCGGCAGGTACCCGTCTGCCTGCTGCCTGCGACGAAATCAAAGTACAACCGGCGGAAAACCTGTCCCTCTGTCCGCGTATGTACAGCGAATGGCACATCATTTCTGAAGTACTGCAAAAAGACATGCAAGAAGGACTGACAAAAATGCCCTTCACAGACGAACAATACCGCGAGCTTGGCGTCAATTTCTTTCCGAACACCATGCTCACCAGCCTATTCAACCAAGCCGAAGCCTACGCCCTGCAAGAATTCTCGCGTTCTTGCAGCGCAGAAAATCGAGCCGCCGTCGCGCGCGGCGAACTGCCCAACCTCACCCCCGACCCTAGCCTCAGGGCGCAAAATTGCAGCCCGTACAACGGTCTCTGCATCGCCGCCGCGAGCTGGGACTACACCCGCTACCAAGCGCGCCTGCTCAACGTCAACCGCTACCTCACCGCGCTGGACTACCTGCGTCACCCCACGGATACTCCACCGGCGGGTTATCACCTCGAAAACAACACCCTGACCTTCACCCGCTACCCTGATCGCAAAGACGAAGAAGGAATGCAAACCGTCACCCTGCCGCTGCCCGGCAGCCGGTATAACAACCCAAAAGCACACTAACTGACTAAAACAGAAGGGAAAAACATGACTCCGTTCATTGCCAACACGTTTTCCTCAGCGCACTCAGCACCATCGCAACCACTCCGCAAGTCGAACCCGATCCGGCACTGATCGCGCAACTCGAACAAGAACGCCCCGTTGCCGTCGGCAAAAATGGCGCGGATGCCCTCTTTGCCCTGCCCAAGGTTCCTACTGTACCGGCACTTCAATGTCAGACAGACAGTACCGATTGCCTTGCTAAAGCGAGAGAGAACCTCGCTACCTACCACAAAGAAGCCACACAGCACCAAAAAGCCTGGCAGAAACAGGAAAAAGCCATTGCCGCCCTGCTGCAATATGGACACTTCCGCTACCTTGCCAATTTGGACGCACCGCCTTACGGGCACATGATTAGCGAACGCTTCCGTGCTACTTACCGCTTTGTGGATGGAGAAAAAGAAGCGGCGATGCAAAGCGTTTGCACCGATGCCGCACTTGGGTTGCACTTTATCAACACCGCACACAGCCAAATACTGGATGGCATCATCGGGGCATCCATGATTGGCCGAGACGTGCCCCTGCTTGCTGAAATGCTGGCGGAAAGCCCCGCAGGCACCCGCCTGCCCGCTGCCTGCGACGAAGTCAAAGTGCAGCCTGCGGAAAACCTGTCCCTGTGTCCGCGTATGTACGGTGAATGGCGCGGCATGTCTGAACGGTTACAGAATGCCCTGCAAGCAGAGGAGTTGAAGAAAAACGACGAAAAACTCTACAAAGAATCCGGCATAGATCCCAAAACCCACATTATCGCTGCTAGTTTTCGGCAACAAACCCTCGCCTACGCCTTGCATAAAGTCGCGCGTGCCTGTACGGCGGAGGCGAAAGCTGCCGTCGCACGTGGCGAGTTGCCCGACCTTAGCGCGAGCATTGAGGCTAAAGCGCAATATTGCAGCCCATACAACGGCATCTGCATCGCCATAGAAGGGTTGGACTACACCCGCTACCAAGCGCGCCTGCTCAACGTCAACCGCTACCTTACCGCGCTGGACTACCTACGCCACCCCACGGATCCCCCACCGGCAGGCTATCACATCGAAAATAACACCCTGACCTTCACCCGCTACCCTGATCACGAAGACGAAGAAGGGATGCAAACCGTCACCCTGCCGCTGCCCGGCAGTCGTTTATAGCGGGCCCCATTTGTATTCCATGCAACAATCCGCAGAAGAAAATCCTTGCTTCTGCGGAAAGCGGGGCAGGCATGCATGGAATACAAATGGGATGGCTATACATTAAGGAGTAATCATGACAACCCAAATGAAAAAAGACACTTGGAAAGCCATCATTATTGGCGCGACAGGCGCAACCGGGCGGGAATTGCTGGCGCAATTACTCGCGCATCCGCCATGCACACAAGTGGATATTTTCGTCCGCCGTGCGCCCACGTTTCAGCATGAAAAATTGCGTGTGCATATCGTCGATTTTATGCAGCCGGAAACTTGGGCAAGCGAAGTGCAGGGCGATATTCTCTTTTCCTGTCTGGGAACGACGCTAAAGGATATGGGCAGCAAAGAAGCGCAATGGCGCATTGATTATCAGCTGGTGTTGGATTTCGCTCGCGCAGCGCGGCAAAACGGCGTCGATAAAATGGTATTGGTATCTGCCGCGGGCGCGAATGCGGCTTCCCGCATTTTCTATTCGCGCATGAAAGGGGCTTTGGAAAATGCGATAGCCACTCTGGGATTTTCTTCGCTATGGATTTTTCGCCCGCCGTTATTGTTGCGTCCTGATAGCCGTCGCCCGATGGAAATCTGGAGCGCGCGAATCTTGCGCGGGCTAAATGCCATGGGGTTTATGAAAAATCAGCGCCCGTTACCGGTCGCGCAATTGGCGCAGGCGATGATTGCTGCCGTTGAAGAATCCCCTGAAATGCCAGCTATATTCAAGGCTAAAGACATTCGCGCCTTGTTGGGCGAGTAAGCAGCGTCAATCCGGCGTTGGCAGCGCATTCCAGCCGACAAGGCTTTCTGCCGGACGACGCAAGCTGCGGTGACCTTCCTTACTGCCTTTGCCGATGGCAATCAGCATCACGTCCAAATAATGCGGTGGCAGAGCGAGCAGTTCGCGTAACGCCGCCGGCTGATAACCGCTCATCGGCACGGTATTCCAGCCGGCATCTTCCGCCGCAAGCATGAAACTCATCGCCCACAGGCCGCAGTCCAGCATGAGCGCCTTGTCTGTTTCCGCATTATCCAGGCTGGCGTAAAAGCCGACGGCCGCTTCGGTGAGAAAATCGCGCACTTCGGCGCTGAAACAGCCGTTCTCAAATCCCTCCTGATGAATACGCGCCAGATTGTCGCGTTGATAGGCGCGGCGGTCGGCCAGTAGCAGCACGATAGCGGAAGCGGTTAGGATTTGTTGCTGGTTGTAGGCGACGGGCAACAGCTTTTCGCGCAGTGGCGCCTCGGTGATGATAAGAAACCGCCACGGCTGCGCATTATTGCCGCTTGGCGCGCGGCAGGCGGCGTTCAGCAGGCGCGTCAGCTCGTCGCGCTCAATGGCGGTATTGGCATCGTAATGGCGGGTGGAACGGCGTTTGTGCAAGAGTTCGCTTAGGTTCATGAAGTTCCGTGGTCTGAAATTTGGGGGCGACAGTATAATGCGCAACTTTTTGAATTGAAATAACTTAATTGAACATCTGCGGGTAATTTTTGCTATTGATGGGAGGGGCGATGGAAATGGCGATATAGATACTGCCGGGCTGGCGTTGTGTCGCGGAGGTGGTATTACCTTGTCGCTCCCGGCGTTATCTGGCACAATCCGCCTTGCATTTACTCAACGAAAGGAGCACTCATGAAGAAAATGCTATTAATCCCCGCCTTGGCTATGGCGCTTATCCCCTCACTAACTTTGGCGCAGCAAGAAAAAGGTAATGGTGTCGGTCTTGATGTCAGTAAATTTGATGTCGCCGGTGTGAAATTGGGCATGAGCAAGGATGAGGCCATTGCAGCCATTAAAGATAAATTCGGTTTCCAGGATGGCGATATAGAATATAAAGAATCGGATACGAAAAATACTGCTGAATTAACCGTTAAGGATAAAGTGCATAATATTTTTATCCGTTTTAATCGCAACATTAACGAAAGCGGTGAACTGGGCGCGTATTGGATAAACTATACCCTGCCTTCCAGCAAAGAAAATGCCAGTGCATTGAATGCCGCAGCACAGGAAAAATATGGCGAACCTACACAGGATGACGGAACCAAAATGTCGTGGTGTGCTGCACCTATCGTAGAGAAAGAGGTTACAACGGTCATTAAGTGTGATGAGAGTAGAGGCGCTGTATTGGTACGCCAAGGAACGATTATTTTCCTGCGTGATTCTCGTGAGCGGGATACAAAAGCGGCGGTACAACCCAAATTGTAAAAACCAACGGCATAGCGTGAAAGGGCGGTTAACCGCCCTTTTTTTATGCTACCGATTTGCCCGCTTGCGCGACCTCTGCCGCCAACTGCGCGCGCAGCCAGCGTTGCGCCGGATCGGTGTGGCTGCGTTCGTGCCATTGGCGTCAGCAATTTCACCCCGGACCGCGCCGTTGATTTGGGAATTTTCAACCAAACCATGCCGCAGATGAACCAGATTGAAATCAATTCTTTCCACCAGCGGCAGGCACAAGTGGAAGCCTTGCAGGCAGAAGGTATGCTTGTCGAAGCCTGGGCGCCTTTTGCCGAGGGCAAGCATGACATTTTCCACAAGCCCGTGCTGACACAAATCGGTGCGCAATACGGCAAATCGGTGGCGCAAGTCATTCTGCGCTGGCTGGTCGAGCACATTCCTCCTCCCCGTAGGGAGAAGCCCGGCAGCGGGCGGGTACTCATGCAAAATGCGGACGTATTTTGCATGGGGTAGGGGAGGGAGTGGGTAATATTGTTTATAAACTGAAATTCCGGTTTTTCACATTTGTAGCCCTCACTCCAGCCCAGACACTCTCCCGCAGGGAGAAGGCTTGTTTATCGAATTGTCACAGTGTGTTATTTGGCTTTTTTCGCCCAGAACAGGTCGCCGTGGCGGTTATGGCGGATGGCGGCGATGCGCCAGTTGATGACCGGGTGGTCGATGAAGAAGTTGTGCACGCTCACCCAGTATTGGCTGCCGTGGATGTGCTCTTTTTCGTAGGCGTCGATGTTTATCTTGCGGTAGAGGTGTTAGCCGACGGCGAGCATGATTAGTCCTTTGCAGTCACGGTCTGCGGCAAGCGCATAGCCGAGTTTGTCGCAGCCGTATTCGCGTGCGCGGCTTAGGGGCTCGCCGATGAGGTAGTTGAGTCCGGGCATGTTGCCGATAAAGGTGAGCAGGTTGTACCACCACATGACGTGTTTCAGGCGGATGTGGCCGAGTTCGTGGCCGAGGATGAAGCGCAGCGCGTCGCGGTCGTCGTTGGCGAGCGCGCGTTCGAGGATGTCGGCGTAGATGACGCCAAAGGCGCGGTAGCCGGGCATGCAGGTGGCAAAGGCGTTGAGCGTGCCGTTGCCGTTTTGTATGTAGAGTTCGGGGACGGTTTTCAGGCCGAGTTTTTCTGCCATGGCTACCCATTCGGCGTGTACTTCGCCGAATTGTTCGGGGGTGATGCGCACGCCGTCGGCACGCGCCTTGCCGTATATTTTGCCGATGGTGTAGGCAATCATCAGCAGGAAGCCAAGCGGGATGAGCGCGACGAGCAGCGGGTTCAGTCTGTCCACCATGTCGAGCAGTTCGCGGTCGTCCGCGGGGACTTTTTGCAGTACGGCAGCGTCGTCAAGTTCGGCTGTTTCCGGGTGGTCGGCGCGGTATTCGGCAATGATGTTTTGTTGGAGGAAGGCGACGGTGTCTGCTTTGGCAAAGGAGAGGGCAAAGAGGATGAGCCAGACGCCGAGGGTGAGCGTGGCGGCGAGGGTAAAGAGTGGGCGCTCGTAGCGGTGGCGCGATTTTTGGATGAGTTCGGCGTGGTTTTGGCACATGGTGGTTTTTCCGGATGGTTAATGGGCGGCGCAGTATAGCGGAGTGGGTTCGGGGAACACGGTTTGGTTCTGGCGCCACCGTGTTTTTAGTGGGGTTCTGGACAGGGTATGAAAAACCGCCCCGGAGGGCGGTTGGGTTTTTGGGGTTATTTGCCTTTTTTCTTCGGCGCCGCTGCGGCATTTGCCGGAGGGGGCTCGGGGACTTCGCTCAGTCCACCGCTCACGTTAATCGGGGTTTCCGGTAGCGGCTTGATGTACCAGATGTCTTTGGCGTAGTCCTCGATGGAGCGGTCGGAGGAGAAGTAGCCCATGTGCGCGATGTTGGTAATCGCTGCTTTCGCCCAGGCATCCTGGTCGCGGTAGCGGCGGTCGACGCGGTCTTGCGCTTCGATGTAACTGCGAAAGTCTGCCAGTACTTGGTAGTAGTCGCTGAAGACGTGCAGGTTTTCGTGGTAGCGGCTCGGCTCTTCCGGCGAGAACGCGCCCGAGGTGATCTGGATGATGGTTTCGTGCAGTTCGGGGTCGTTTTCGAGGTAGAGCAGCGGGGAGTAGCCGCGTTGGCGCAGCGCTTCGACTTGTTCGACGGTGTTGCCGAAGATGAAGATGTTGTCTTTGCCGACGGCGTTCAGGATTTCGACGTTGGCGCCGTCCAGGGTGCCGATGGTGAGCGCGCCGTTTAGCGCGAATTTCATGTTGCTGGTGCCGGAGGCTTCGGTGCCGGCGAGCGAGATTTGTTCGGAGATGTCCGCCGCCGGGATGATGATTTGCGCCAGGCTGACGCCGTAGTTGGGGATGAAGACGACTTTGATGAGGTCGCGGATGCGGCCGTCGTTGTTGATGACTTTGGCGACGTCGTTGATGAGGTGGATGATTTTTTTCGCGGCGTAGTAGGCGCTCGCGGCTTTGCCCGCGAAGATGTATACGCGCGGCACCCAGTCGGCATCCGGGTTTTTCAGGATGCGGTTGTAGCGGTTGATGATTTGCAGGACGTTCAGCAGTTGTCGCTTGTATTCGTGGATGCGCTTGATTTGGACGTCAAAGAGCGCGTCCGGGCTGACTTTGATGCCCAGTTCGCTGTTGATCCATTCGGCGAGTCGGCGTTTGTTTTCGTGTTTGACGGCGCGGATTTCGGCGCGCACGGCGGCGTCTTCTTTGAGCGGATCGAGTTTGACGAGTTGTTCCAGATGGTTGCGCCAGCTTTCGCCGATGTGTTTGTCCAGTACTTGTGCGAGGCCACGGTTGGCAAGGGCTATCCAGCGGCGCGGGGTGACGCCATTGGTAACGTTGGTGAAGCGCTCGGGGTAGAGGCGGGCAAAGTCGGCGAAGATGGATTTGACCATCAGCTCGGAGTGGATTTTGGCGACGCCGTTGATTTTGTGCGAGCCGATGACTGCCAGCCACGCCATGCGCACACGGCGTTCGCCGCCTTCGTCAATGAGGGAGACGCGGCGGATGAAGTCGCCGTCGTAGCCTTGTTTGCGCAAGCCGTCGAGGAAGTGTTCGTTGATTTCAAAGATGAGTTGCAGGTGGCGCGGCAGGACGCGACCCATCATTTCCACCGGCCAGGTTTCGAGCGCTTCGCCCATCAGGGTGTGGTTGGTGTAGCTGAAGATTTTGCCGCAGGCCGCCCAGGCGTCGTCCCATTTGACGCGGTGTTCGTCAATCAGGATGCGCATGAGTTCGGGGATAGCAAGCACCGGGTGGGTGTCGTTCAGGTGGATGGCGACGGTGTCGGCCAGTGTGCTGATGTCCGGGTTTTCTTTGAGGTGGCGGCGGACGATATCCTGCACGGAAGCGGAGGTGAGGAAGTATTCTTGGCGCAGGCGCAGTTCGCGGCCGACCGCGGTGGAGTCGTCCGGGTAGAGGACGCGCGAGACGTTTTCGGAGGTGTTTTGTTTTTCCATCGCCGCGAAGTAGTCGCCGCGGTTGAAGTCATTGAGGTTGAAGACGTCACCGGCGTGTGCCGACCACAGGCGCAGGGTGTTCGCCGCTGCGGTGCCGTAGCCGGGGATGATTTGGTCGTAGGCAAGGGCGGTGATTTGTTCGCTGTTGTTCCAGATGCATTGTTCGCCCTGGTAGTGGATATTGCCACCGAAGCGGATGACGTAGTGTTTGCTCGGACGGCGGAATTGCCAGGCGATGTCCTGCTCCGTCCAGGTATCCGGGCGCTCAACTTGTTTGCCGTTTTCGATATCTTGGCGGAACATGCCGTATTCGTAGCGGATGCCGTAGCCCATCGCCGGGATGCGCAGGGTGGCAAGGCTGTCCATGAAGCAGGCGGCGAGGCGTCCCAAACCGCCGTTCCCCAGGCCCGGATCGCCTTCTTCGGCGATGATGTCGTTCAAATCCTGTCCCAGTTCGGCGAGCGCTTCGCGCAAGGCGTCGTAAACGTCTTCGGCGATGAGCGCGTTGGACAGCGCCCGCCCCATCAGGAATTCCATGGAGAGGTAATAGACGCGGCGCAGGTTTTCACGGCGCAGATAGCGGGTGGTTTGCAGCCAGCGTTCGGCGGCGAGATCGCGCACGACGAGCAAGGCGGCATTCAGCCAGTTGGTTCTGGTCGCATCCGCTGGCGGACAGCCGAGGCTGAAAATGAGCTTATATACCAGCGCTTCCTTCAGGCTTTGCACATCGCTGCCCGGTGCGCGGTATTCGTATTTTTGATTATGACTGAGCATGAGCTCCTCTCTATTGGGTGAAATTATTAAAATAATACGCCTATCGCCGCTTTTTGGGAATTACGCGTGCAGATTCCCGCCGCATCGCCTGCGATATTGCGATGGATTCATAGCCAATAAAAAAAGCATTGCTTTATAATGCGCCGCTTTGCGTTACCCATCACAACAAACGAGAACCTCATGAATATCACCCGAATGACCCTCGCCGTAACTACCGGCCTGCTGCTCACCGCTACTGCTGTCGCCCAACCCGCACCGCCTGCCGGACGTGACATTCCCGTCCCCCTTGACCGCGGTAACGAACGCCTTTCAGAAGACAACATCGGCAAGGCTGCCGTAGAAAACGCGCCGAAACAGCCCACGGTGCGCCCCGCCAACACCCTGCCGAGCGACGCGGCCAGTAGCAAGGAAGACATCGTCTATACCCCCGAATACCTGATGGAACACCCGGACGAGCTGGAAAAACTCCTGGTCGAACTTATCCGCCGCAACGAAACCGACGGTCTCAAACTGCTGTTGCCGATTTATGCCAAAGTACCGAATCGCGATGACTCGCTCATTGACTGGGGCAATGCCATCATCGCCATGAACGAGAACCGTACGGATGACGCCGTCCGTCTCTATCGCAAACTCGTCGCCGCCCTGCCGGACAACCGCATGCTGCGCTTCCAGACGGCACTGGCGCTCTACCGCAACAACGAAATGATCGCCGCCAAAGAACAGCTGCAAAAACTGCGCAGCTCGGATGTCTCCGAAGCAGACCGCAAAGCGCTGGACGAATACATCGCTGCCATTGATCGCCGCGACCAATGGTCATTCAACGGCAGTCTGAGCTACGTTCACGACAATAACGTCAACGGCGTTGCCAAAAAAGGCACACGCCTGGAACTGGGCAACGGCCGCACCTTCACCGCCAGCCGTGAGCAAGAAAAAGCCAACGGCATCAGCTACAGCATCGGTGCGGACAAAAAATGGTCGCTCAGCGACAACCTCTACAGCTCGCTGCACGGCGACATCAGCGGTGTGTACTACTACAACAACAAAAACTACAACGACATCACTGCCCGCCTCGCCGCCGGTGGTGGCTACCGCAACGCGCGCATTGACGTAGAAGTCACCCCGTTCGTACAAAAACGCTTCTACGGCCAGGGCAGCAGCGGCGACGGCAACCTGCACAGCTACTCCGAATCCGCCGGGCTGCACGTGGACACCTCCTACTGGCTGACCCCGCGCTGGCGCTGGCAAAACAGCCTCGATTACAGCTACGACAAACACATCAAAACCTACAACTACCTCGACGGCAACCGCGTCAGCATCGGTAACACCGTCATGTTCTCGCCGAACCAAAAACAATACTGGTTCGCCGGACTGGATCTCAGCCACAAAAGCGCACGCAGCGCGAGCGATGCCTACAACCGCTTCTCCACCCGCCTTGGCTGGGGGCAAGAATGGGGCAAAGGCATCTCGACCCGCCTGATCGGCAGCTTCGGCAAACGCTACGCCAAAGGCGAAGACTTCTTCAACATCAAGCGTCGCGACAACGAATACAACGCCAACCTGGCGCTGTGGCACCGCAACATCCACTTCTTCGGCATCACCCCGCGCATCGTCTTCTCCTACAGCAAGATCGACAGCAACAACAAGTTCTACAGCTACGACACCAGCAAAGTCTATCTGGACTTCAGCCGCTCCTTCTAACCGCAGCTGCCGCAAAAAAGCCGGACACGTTCCGGCTTTTTTCATGTCTGCTGCAAAACAGCGACTTTTTCCCCCGCGGCCGCATCGTTGTGCTACATTCCCGCCAATTTTTCCCAATACAGAGGTGATATGAACTGGTTACAACTCATCCGTGAAGACTTCTCCGTAGTATTCGCACGCGACCCGGCGACGCGCAGCCGCTTTGCCGTACTCACCCTGCACACCGGCTTCTGGGCGGTGGCGTGTTACCGCATGCAGCACGCACTGTGGAAGCTCGGCCTGCGCTGGCTGGCGCGCTGGCTGTCATTGCTGTCGCGCTGGCTGACCGGCGTGGAAATCCATCCGGCAGTCAAAGCCGGGCGGCGACTATTCATTGACCACGGCATGGGCATCGTCATCGGCGAAACCACCGACCTCGGCGACGACGTCAGCATCTACCAAGGCGTGACCCTCGGCGGCACCTCGTGGAGCGCGGGCAAACGCCACCCCTCCATCGGTTCGAACGTCATCCTCGGCGCGGGCGCCAAAGTCATCGGCACCGTGCGCGTCGGCGATCACGCGCGCGTCGGCAGCAACGCCGTCGTCGTCAAAGACGTCGAACCCTACACCACCGTCGTCGGCGTCCCGGCGCGGGCAGTGCGGGTGCGCCGCGAAGACTGCGAGTCGTTCACCTCCTATGGTGTCGGCCATGACGCCATCCCCGACCCGATAGCGACCCTGCTCGAACAACTCAACGAACGCGTCGCCAAACTGGAAGCCGAAAACGCCGCACTGAGACAACGCGATGAGCGCTGATTGGGCATACTTCGACTACGCCGCCACCGCCCCCTGCGAGCCGCAAGTCGCGGCACAACTGGTAGCCGACCTCAGCGCGCCGTGGGCGTTCGCCAACACCGGCGCAACCTACCAACCCGCACTCGAAAACCGCCGCCGCCTCGAAGACGCGCGGGCGCAATTGGCGGCGAACATCGGGGCGGAGGCGCGCGAAATCGTCTACACCAGCGGCGCGACCGAAGCGGACAACCTCGCGCTCAAAGGCGCACTCGGCTACCACGGCGTCAAGCGCCCGCACCTCATCACCGTCCAGACCGAACACAAAGCCGTGCTTGACCCCGCCGGAGCGCTGGCAAAAGCGGGCGCCAAAGTGAGCGTCCTGCCCGTTAGCCGCGACGGCCTGCTTGACCTCGCCGCGCTTGACGCCGCGCTCCATGACGCGCCGACACTGGTGAGCGTCATGGCGGTCAATAACGAAACCGGCGTCATACAGCCCATTGCTGACATCGCCGCGCGGGTACACCGCGCCGGCGCGCGGCTGCACGTGGACGCCGCACAAGCACTCGGCAAACTGGCGATTGACGTACGCGCCTGGGACGCCGACATGCTGAGCCTCTCCGGCCACAAAATCGGCGCGCCGGTCGGCATCGGCGCGCTCTACGTGCGGCGCCTGCCGAAAATGCGCCTGCAAGCCCAACAACACGGCGGCGGACAAGAACGCGGCCGCCGCTCTGGCACCTCGCCGGTGGCGCTCATCCGTGCCTTTTCGCTCGCCGCCGACATCGCCACAAACGCACGGGAAGCGCGTTGGCAACAAGTGGCGGCATTGCGCGCCCAACTGCTAAGCGGACTGCCCGCCGCCATGCATACGAACCTTCCGGAAACCACACCGCAAGTACCGCACATCGTGAACCTCTTTACCGGACTTCCCGCAGCGGACGTCCTGCGCGCGGCAGACGCTGCAAGACTGGCGCTGGCGGCGGGCTCGGCATGCAGCGCCTCGGACGAAGGCTCGCACGTCCTGAAAGCCATGGGGCTAGGCGACACGGCGACACACAGCGTGCGCATCAGCCTCTCGCACCTAACGACCGCGGCAGAAATCGCACGCCTCACCGCATTCCTGCGCGAGCTGGCGCCCTAGCGCGCAGCGCCTGCCCCAACCGACACCTAACCGCCCCGCCGATACTGCCGGCGCGCGCGGGAAGCGGTAAAATTGCCGCCATCCGTTTTTTCTTGAAGATTCTATGAACAGGCAAACGCCGCCCGTTGCCGCGGCACATCTGGATGAGGAAGCGCAACACGAAGTTACCCGCCTCTGCGTGCAGTCGGCGCTGTTGCTGCTGCAATACGGCGCGGAGAGCAATCTGGTGGTCGGGGTTTCGACGCGGCTCGGCTATGCCCTCGGCGCGACGCGGGTGGAATGCACGCTTACCGCCAATTCGATTGTCTTGACGACGGTTTTTGACCGCTATTGCATCACCACCGCGCGGCGCAATGTGGACCGCGGCGTCAATATGACGGTGGTCAGCAGCGTGCAGCGCATCATGCTCGCCGCCGAGGAAGGGCGGCTTGACCGCGTTGGCGTGCATGAAGCGCTGGAGGCGGTGCAGCAGCGGACGCAGGTGTATCCGCCGTGGCTGGTGCTGGTGATGGTCGCGCTGTCCTGCGCCTGCTTTGCCCGCCTCTCCGGTGCGGACTGGCCGGTGTGCGCGCTCACTTTTGCCGCCAGCGTCTGCGGGATGCGGGTGCGGCAATGGCTCGGCGGCCTGCATTTCAATGCGATGCTGGTGTTTATGGCGACGGCGTTTGTTACCAGTCTCATCGCCGGGCTGGGGCTGCGTTTTCAGGTGGGCAACGACGCCCATATTGCGATGGCGTCTGCGGTGTTGATGCTCGTCCCCGGTTTTCCGCTGATCAATTCGCTTTCGGATGTGCTCAAGGGCTTCATGAATATGGGCATCGGCCGCTGGGCGCTGGCGACGGTACTGACGCTTGGCTCGTCGCTCGGTATTGTCATGGCGCTTGCCGTGCTGGGTATTGATAACTGGAGCAGTACGGCGGTGGCGCGTCCGGCGTTGCGTGCGCTGCTTGATGCCGCATGGTTGTTGGCGAACGATTGGTTTTTTGCCGCCATTCCGGCGGTCGGTTTTGCGCTTTTGTTTAATGTGCCGCCGCGCGCGCTCAAATTCTGCGCGGCGCTGGGCGCGCTCGGCCACGGCACGGCGACGCTATTGAAGCTCGCGCAGGTAACGCCGGTTTTTGCGACGTTTTTTGCCGCCGCCCTCGTTGGCTCGCTCGGCGTCTGGCTGGCGCAGCGTTATCACCGCGCGCATCCGAAGGTGTTTACCGTTGCCGCCGTCATCCCGATGTTCCCCGGCATTCCCGCGTACAAGGCGATGCTGGCGCTGGTACTCATTGAGAAGGAAGGCTATTCGCCGGAGCGCTTCGCGGTGATGGTCGATCAGTTCGTGCAGACGGGCTTTTTGCTGTCGGCGCTGGTCTTTGGCCTCGCCCTGCCGGGGCTGCTATTTTACCGGCAGAAGCCGGTGGTTTGATTTTTTAACCTGATAAAAGAGGCAATTATGCAAGAGACAAAACCCGGCCACACGTCGCGCTGGCGTGCGTTCGTATCACGTTGCCGCGAACGTTGCCGCAAACTCGTCCATGACGCGCGGGCGTCTGCCGTCGCCAGTTGGCACGCATTCGTGGCGCGCTGCCGCAGGCTTCCCCGTGATACGGCAGTCTATATCGCCACCACCTGGCGCGCGCTGTCGCCGGAAAGCCGCAAGAAAATCAAACAGGCCATCGCCGCCTTCGTCATTTCCGTTGTTCTCGCGCTCGTGGTCGCGGGCGAGGGCTTCAGCTACGCGCAATATTGCACGCTGTTTCTGCTCTTTTTCGCCATCCAGCTCTGGATTACCGAAGCGGCGCCGCCGTTTGCCGTCGGCGTTTTCATCGTCGGCTTCCTCGTCTATGCGCTCGGCAATGCGGACGGCATTGACGTCGGCCAGTATGTGAAAACCTGGTCGGACGGCATCATCATCCTCTTTCTCGGCGGCTTCTTCCTCGCCGAAGGGATGCAGAAAACCCGCCTGGATTACAAGCTGCTGCAAAAGCTGCTGCCGCGTTTCGGCCAGCAGGCGCGCTATATCCTCCTCGGCCTGATGCTCACCACCGCCTGCATTTCAATGCTGATGAGCAACACCGCCACCACCGCGATGATGATTGCCACCGCCGCGCCGCTCTATACCAACAGCAAGGGCAGTTTTTCGCGCGCGCTGTTGCTCGGCATTCCGGCGGCGGCGTCCATCGGCGGCATGGGCACGATTATCGGCTCGCCGCCGAACGCGATTACCGTCGGCGCGCTGGCCAAACAGGGCATACATGTCGGCTTTCTTGACTGGATGATTGTCGGCATGCCGCTCGCCATCATCCTTACCCTCGTTTTTTGGCGCATCCTCGTCAGCGCCTACAAAATCGGCAAAGATCCGCTCGACACCAGCTTCCTCACCGCACCCAGCGATGAGGCGCCCGCGGTGAATGCCCTGCAAGAGCAAATCATGATAGCCATCCTCGTCCTGACCCTGTTCTTCTGGATGCTGGGCAAACAGCTTTTTGGCATCCCGACTGCCGCCGTCTCCGGCATTCCCATCGCCGGGCTGACGCTTACCGGTATTTTGACCGGCAAAGACGTGCGCGCCCTGCCGTGGGACACGCTGATGCTGGTCGCAGGCGGTCTCGCGCTCGGCCTTGCCATCGAAGAGCAGCACCTCGCCACCTATTACGTGGAAAAATTGAAGCACGTGCAGATTGACTACACCGTACTCGTCGTCCTCTTTGCGCTGATTACCGTCAGCCTGTCGAACTTCATGAGCAACACCGCGGCGACCGCCATCCTCATCCCGGTCGCGCTTTCCTCGACCGCGCTCATTGGCGACCACAACCCGATTGCGCTGCCGCTGATTATCGGCCTGTCGGCATCGTGCGCGCTGTTCCTGCCGGTCTCCACCCCGCCGAACGCCATTGCCTACAGCACCGGCCTGCTCAAGCAGTCTGAATTCCGCCTGGGCGGCGTGAGCGTTGGCCTGATTGGCCCGGCACTCATCATCCTCTGGGTGCTGATGACAAACGGCAGCTAAGACCCACGAGCAAAGCAAAAACCCCGCTGATGCGGGGTTTTTTGTCTATCGTCGGTTTTTAGGGATGCGGAAAACGCGGCAGGATAGCGGTTATCGCGGGGCGGTGCCATAGCGTGATTTGATGATGTCCGTGTTGTCAGCCGCGCGGCTTAGCAATATCCATGCCAATGCGGTAAACTGCGCGGTATAATTCATCATAGAGGCTTGTTCATGACGTATTTGACCTGGAAGGCGCTGCATATTATCGGTATGGTGTGCTGGTTTGCCGCGCTGTTTTATTTGCCGCGGTTGTATGTTTATCACGCGATGGCGCAGGATGACGGCGAGGAAGCTACGATGCGCCGCTTCTGCGTGATGGAGCGCAAGCTATACATCATGGGGCATATCGGCATGGGGCTGACGCTCGTCTTTGGCGGGCTGCTGCTCTGGGCAGGCGGCTGGGCGTTCTTGAAGGGGCAGGGCTGGCTGCACGCAAAGCTGGTTTTGGTCGCGGGGCTGGTGGCGTATCAGGTTTTTTGCGGGCGCATCAACCGCACGTTTGCCGCGGGACGCAACCGCCGCAGTCATGTGTTTTATCGTTTTTTTAATGAGGTGCCGAGCGTGGCGCTGATTGGCATTGTCCTGTTGGCGTCGCTCAAGCCGTTTTGAGGAGGTTTTATGGTTTCTGCTCCGCTTTCCGCCGATATTGGCAGTTTTCAGCAGCACGGCAGCGCGTTTTGGGATGTGCAGGGGCCGTACCGCACGCTGCATCAGATTAATCCCGCGCGTTTGCAGTTCGTGGAGCGTTTTGTGGTGTTGTCGGGCTTGCGCGTGCTGGATGTGGGCTGTGGCGGCGGTATTTTGAGCGAGGCGCTGGCGGAACGCGGCGCGTCGGTGCTGGGTATTGATCTTGCAGAGAGCGCGTTGCAGGCGGCGGAAGCGCACCGCGCCGGGCAGGCGGTCGAATACCGGCTGGAGTCCAGCCGCGAGACGGCGGCGCGCGGCGAGGTGTTTGACGTGGTTACATGTATGGAGATGCTGGAGCATGTCGCCGATCCGGCGGCGGTCTTGCGCGATATTCACGCGCTGTTGAAACCGGGCGGTTGGGCGTTTTTTTCGACGATTAACCGCACGTTTAAAGCCCGCCTCGGCGCGGTTTATGCTGCCGAATACCTGCTGCATCTCGTGCCGCAGGGCACGCATCAATACGACTGGTTTATCAAGCCGGCGGAGCTCTCGCGCATGGCGGAACGCGCCGGGCTCACGCCTGTCGCCTTCTGTGGCATGGATTATTTGCCGCTGCGGCAATCGGCGTGCCTCTCGCGCAATCTCGACATCAATTATTTGTTCGCCGCGCGCAGGGAGGCGGCATGAGTGCGCCGTATCAGGCGGTGTGGTTCGATTTGGACGGCACGCTGCTCGACACCGCCCCCGACCTCATCGCTGCGGTCAATCGCGCGCTGGTGCAGCATGGTCACGCCCCCGCGCCGCCGGAAGTCATCTTGCCTTATGCCGGGCATGGTTCGCGCGCGATGCTGATGCACGCCCTTGCCGCCGCCGCGGATGATCCGCGCCTGCCCGCCTTGCAGGAGGCGTTTTATGCCGATTATTTACAGCATATTGCCGACCACACCCGCTGGTTCCCCGGCATGGAAGATTTGCTGGCGGCGCTGGAGGCGCGCGGCGTGCTGTGGGGCGTGGTGACCAACAAGCTGGAGCGCTTCACTTATGCCATCGCCCGTCATTTTGGTTTTGAGTTGCGCGCGGCGGCGCTGGTTTGCGGCGATACGCTGGCAGTCGGCAAACCTGACCCGGCGCCGCTCGTCTATGCCTGTTCGCTGGCGGGGGTGCGGCCGGAGCGCTGCATCATGATTGGCGACAGCAACGCCGACGTGCAGGCCGCCAGCCGCGCCGGCATGCCGTCGATTTACTGTGATTATGGCTACACCAGCCGCGCCGAACTTACCGCCGCTGACCGCCCGCTGGCGTTCGTGCCGGATGTCGCCGCGCTGCGTCCTTATCTTTTGGGAGTTGAACCATGAAAACCATCCTCCTCACCGGCGCCTGCGGCGGTATCGGTCAGGCGCTCGCCCGCGCGCTGGACGCCGAAGGCTATCACCTGCTGCTGCTTGACCTTGACCCGCTCTCGCTGGAAGCGCTGGACGGCGAATTGCGCGGCGACCACACGCTAGTGCCGTTTGACCTGTGGCGCAGCGGCTACGACGCCTACACCCGCCTCGCCAAAATGATTGCGGAAGACCACGGCAAACTGGACGCGCAGATTCATCTGGCGGCGGTTTGCGGTGGCCTGCGCCCGCTCATTCACGACGCGCCGGAAAGCTGGCTGCAAGGGCTGCAAGTGAACCTGACCGCGCCGCTGTGGCTGTTCCAGACGCAGCGTGAACTGCTGGAGGCAGGCACCAACCCGCGCGTCATCTTCAGTCTGCACAGCCAGCACCGCGTGCAAAGCGCCTACTGGCACAGCTATGGCGTCGCCCAGGCGGCGCTGGAAAAACTCATCGCCACCCTGCACGCGGAAAAACACGCCTATCCGGCGATTGGCTTTGCCACCGTGGACCCCGGCTGGGTGGATACCCCCTTGAGCCGCGCCGTCTACCCCGCTGGACAGGCGCATTGGCGCGCTGCTGAAGCGGCGGTGCCGCTCTATCTGGACGCCCTGCGCGGCAACCCTGAACCGCTGGAACAACACCACGCATGAAGAACGACACCCGCCTTGCCCACGCCCGCGACGTCTTGCGCCTCGAAGCTGACGCCGTGCGCGCGCAGATTGACCACCTCGGCGCACCCTTCCTCGCCGCCTGCGAGCTGCTGCTCGCCACGCGCGGCCACGTCATCGTTACCGGCCTCGGCAAATCCGGACATATCGGCGAAAAAATCGCGGCGACGCTCGCCAGCACCGGCACGCCCGCCTTCTTCGTCCACGCCGCCGAAGCCGGACACGGCGACCTCGGCATGATTACCGCCGACGACACCATCCTCGCCATCTCCTACTCCGGCGAAAGCCAGGAAATCCTGATGATGCTGCCCATCGTGCGCGCCCTGGGCGTAAAAACCATCGCCCTCACCGGCCGCCCGCAGTCGAGCATGGCGCAACAGGCCGACCTGCACCTGCCCGTCGTCGTCGCAAAAGAAGCCTGCCCGCTCGGCCTCGCGCCGACCACCAGCACCACCGCGACCCTGGCGCTTGGCGACGCGCTTGCCATCACCCTGATGCAGGCGCGGCAATTCAATGAACAGGACTTTGCCCGCTCGCATCCTTACGGCAGATTAGGGCGGCGCCTGATGACCAAAGTCGGCGACGTCATGCGCCGCGACGCCGCCGTGCCGCAAGTGGCGCGCGACGCCAGCGTACAAACCGCGCTCTTCCAAATCACCGACAAAGGGCTGGGCGTCACACTGGTCAGCGACGGCGACCGCCTGCTCGGCATCTTCACCGACGGCGACCTGCGCCGCGCGCTGGAAAAATACCCCGACGCCTTACAACGCCCCATCGCCGAAGTGATGACTCGCGCGCCCCAAACCACCGCGCCCACCGTGCTCGCCGCCGAAGCACTACAACACATGGAAGCGCGCCACATCACCGCGCTGCCGGTACTGGACGGCGAGCGCATCGCCGGCATCATCCACATCCATGACCTGTTGCGGGCGGGAGTCGCGTGATGGCATTTATAGCAATCCACGCAAAGCCCTGTACGGTGTTGCGCCGCCTCGCCGTACAAAAGCGTACTGTCTTCGGCGGCGCGCCTTGTACAGAACCTTGCGTGTATCGCTATACATACGCCACGAGCGCTCACCTGTATGTAAAAAGAAAGATCATAGGGTGCGCCTTGGCGCACCGCCTGCCGCATATCGCAAGCGTCATCCGCTGCCCCTCCCCCACAGGGAGAGGGAGCCTATGGATCGCGGAGGCGCGCCCATGAACCGCCGCAATCTCCTCTGGATTGCCGCAGCCGCCATCGTCGCCCTGTGGTGGTGGCAGCGCGAAAACCGCGGTGCCGTCCTGCCCCTTGCCGAAGACCCGGTGCGCCTGTCGCTCACCAACAGCACCCTCTACCAATACGACGCCGACGGCGCACAAGTGAGCGTGCTGCACAGCCCGCAGGCCGAACACCTGAAAAACGGCGAAGACCGCCTGGACCAGCCCGAAATGCGCGTCCGCCTGAAAAACGGCGAACGCAGCCTGCGCGCGGCATTGGCCGAACGCAACGCCGCCAAAAACCGCATCACCCTGAGCGGCGGCGTCGTCGGCGAACAGACAAGCGGTACGCACCACTACCACGTCACCACCGCGAGCCTGCACTACCACCCCGAACAACAGCAAGCCGAAACCGCCGACCCGATAACCCTTACCAGCGAAACCAGCCGCACCGAAGCCATCGGCGCGCGCTGGGACATGAACACCAACCACTTCACCCTCGACCACAACCTCAAGAGTACCTATGAACCTGCGCCCTAAACACCTCGCACTCGCGCTCCTTGCTGCTGCCACCGCCGTCGTCGCCCAAAACAAAACCACCAACAACCCGCAACAACTGCCGATTAACCTCAAGGCAGACAGCGGCGAATACGACGCCAACGCCGGCATTGCCACCTACACCGGCAACGTCGTCGTCACCCAGGGCGAAATGAACCTCAAGGGCGACAAAATCGTCATCCGCCTGCAAGAAGGCAAAATCCACAGCATCGAAAGCTGGGGCAAACCGACCACCTTCCACTACGTCCCCGCCAAAGAACCGCCGATTGATGGCAGCGGCCAATACATGAAATACACCGTGCCGACCTCCACCGTCGAAATCGACAAAAACGCCCACGTCAAACAAGACAAAAACGAAACCCGCGCCGACCACATCACCTACGACCTCAAACGCGAACACGTCACCGGCCGCGGCGTGAACATGACCTTCCAGCCGAAGACAAAATGAACGACGAATCAAAAATCTGCCGCTGAAAAAGCCCCTCTCCCTCTGGGACAAGCATTGCTCGCGAAGCGAGAGAGGGGTTGGGGTGAGGGCAGCCACAGCGTTGCCACCGCCAAAGCCTATACCCACAAGCCAAACCAAACCATGCTCATCGCCGAACACCTCGAAAAAAACTACCGCAAACGCCGCGTCGTCAAAGACGCCAGCTACCAAGTGGACGCCGCACAAGTCGTCGGCCTGCTCGGCCCGAACGGCGCGGGCAAAACCACCAGCTTCTACATGACCATCGGCCTCGTCCGCCCCGACCGTGGCCGCATCCTCCTGGACGGCCAAGACATCACCGCGCTGCCCGTGCACCGCCGCGCCCAGCTCGGCCTCTCCTACCTGCCGCAAGAAGCCAGCGTCTTTCGCAAACTCAGCGTGCGCGACAACATCCTCGCCATCCTCGAACTCGCCACCGACCTCAACAAAACCGAACGCGAAGCGCGCGCGCACGAACTCATGCAAGACCTCGGCATCGCCGACCGCGCCGACACCCTCGGCCAAAGCCTCTCCGGCGGCGAGCGCCGAAGATGCGAAATCGCGCGCACCCTCGCCTGCAACCCGCGCTACATCCTCCTAGACGAACCCTTCGCCGGCGTGGACCCTATCGCCGTCGGCGACATCAGAAACATCATCACCCACCTCACCGATCGCGGCATCGGCGTACTCATCACCGACCACAACGTGCGCGAAACCCTAAAAAGCTGCGACCGCGCCTACATCCTCTCCGACGGCGCCATCATCGCCGAAGGCAGCCCTGCCGAAATCGTCGCGCACGAAGAAGCGCGGCGGGTGTACCTCGGCGAAGACTTCACCCTCAACTAACCCGGCATAAGGAACATGCAACAAAACCAAAGCCTTGACCTCAGCCTCAAACAAGGGCTAACCCTCACCCCGCAACTCCAGCAGGCCATCAAGCTGCTCAACATGAACAGCTTGGACCTGCAAGTCGAAATCAGCGCCATGCTGATGCAAAACATCATGCTGGAGCGCAAAAACGACAGCCTGCAAGAACGCGGCAGCGGCAGCGACGAAAACGAAAACAGCGAACACGACCCCGACAACGGCCTGATCCAAACCCTCTCCGGCGAACTCGAATACGACAGCACCTGGGACGAACACTACGACCACGACTGGAAAGACCACCAGCCCTACCACGAAGAAGAAAGCAACCTCGAACTCTACCTGAGCGGCCGACCCGACCTCGGCGCCTGGCTCGAAGAACAAATTAACCAAATGCCGCACCTGAGCGAAGCGCGCCGCCGCGCCGCCCTCATCGTCGCCTTCGAACTCGACGACGACGGCTACTACCGCGCCGACAACCACAAACTCGCCGAACAATACCAACTCAGCGCCGCCGACATCGCCGACGGCCTGCGCATCGTCCAACAATGCCAGCCGACCGGCATCGCCGCGCGCGACCTCGAAGAATGCCTCAACCTGCAAATTGCCGCCCTGCCGGCAGATACCCCGTGGCGGGAAGAACTACAAAAAATCATGCAGCGTTACTTCGGCTTCATCAGCAAAAACCCGGCGATGATCCGCCAGCGCCTCGGCATGAATGAAGCCACCTACAACCACGCCATTGCGCTCCTGCGCAGCCTCGATCCGCGCCCCGGACAAAGCTACACCGAACAGGCGCCGCAATACATCGAACCCGAAATCATCGTCCGCGAAAAAAACGGCATCAGCTACATCGAAACCGGCGAAAACATCCGCCCCGAACTCACCATCAACCAGGACTACGCCAAAATCGCCGAAATCGCCAAAGGCGCGGACAAGACCCTGCTGCAAGCCCAACTGCAAGAAGCGCGCTGGTTTCTGACCGCCATCGACAAACGCGCCGACACCATCCGCCGCGTCGCCCACATCATCGTCGCCCTGCAACAAGACTTCTTCCAAGAAGGCGAAGCGGCGATGCGGCCGCTCTCCCGGCAAAAAGTCGCGGAAATGCTGGAAATCCACGAAAGCACCGTCAGCCGCGCGGTCAATGGCAAATACCTCATGTGCAAACGCGGCATCTACGAGCTGCGCTACTTCTTCTCGGCACAACTCGAAAACAGCGAAGGCGACGACCAATCCATCATCGCCATCAAAGCGCTGATTGCCGAAATCATCAACGGTGAAAAACCCGAAAAACCGCTCTCCGACCAAAAAATCACCGACCTGCTCAACGAACAGGGACACAAAATCGCGCGCCGCACCGTCACCAAATACCGCGAAAGCATGGACATCCCGACGACGACGCTCAGACGCAAACGCTGAAGCGGAGGGCAAAACCGCGATAGCGGAAGCCCACGATATCTAAAAGCCTGTGCAAAATCGCGGAGAAGTTATTTTTTAGCGTTCTGCGTCGTGAGCAAAGCAAGGCAAGCCGCCGGGTAGAACACAGACCTTGTTTACACTTTAACCTAAACACGTTGTTTACACCGAGGGGTTTCCGGGCGGGCAATCTCGCGCCATTGTGTCAGCGGTTCAATCCTGCCCGTCCGGTCGTTGAGAAAGCCAAGCGGATGAGAGCGGTAGCGCACTTCCCACACACCGTCGCCGTACGGCAGAAGCGCTATCCGCTCGCCCGCAAGCAGCGCGCTTGCATGTACCATCCGTCCGCGCCATTTGATTTCTCCGCTTTGCCGTACGCTGCGAATGAGCGCCTGGCTGTCGTATTCGTATGGCACGATGCGCCCGGTGTATGCGCGCGGCGACGGTCGGTACAGGGCCGATGGCACCGCGCCGCCCAACCCTTCATGCATGCGTTCTTCGTTGTATTCTTTCATAAATGCGTCGAGGCGCATCCGCAATGTCGAAAGCTCCTCCCGCACGCTGTCCACCCCTGCCAGCCATGCTTTCAAGCTGCGGTGCATGCGTTCGTGTCGGCCATTTTGTTCGGGATGCCCCGGGTTAGTGCGCTCCACCCGGATGCCTAAGTCTATGAATTGTTTGGACAAGCAGCTCAATCCACCCAGGCTGCGCGCGGCAAAGGGTGCGCCGTTGTCGCTCAGGATGCTCCAGGGCATGCCGTTTTCGGCAAACAGCCGCTCGAACTGCGGCCAGACGCCTGCGTAAGCAGTACTGGCAAGTCCATGACAACACAGCAGTTTGCGGCTGTAGTTGTCGCTGACGGTCAGCGGGAAGCAGCGTCCGCCGCGCATGGCGAAATCCCCCTTGAAGTCCACACTCCAGCTTTGGTTGGGCGCATCGGCGGCGGTAAACGGGCTGGCATCGGCGCTGATGCCGCGCCGGGGCTTGCGCGCTTTGACCAGGCCAGCGCGCTTGAGGATGAGGTCACCGGTGCTGTCGGCAGGCCAGGCCTCATGCGGCGCACGGCGGCGCAGCAGGGCAAGCAGCTTTTTCGCACCCCAACTGGGATGCTCGCGCTTGGCGGCGCAGAGCAGCTCGCACAGGCGGGCATCGGTGGCGCGTGGGCAGCCTGCCGGGCGGCTGGAATGGTCGGCAAGGGCGGCCATACCGCCCTGTTTGAAGCGCACAATCCATTTGTCGCCAGTCACGCGGCTGATGCCAAACTGGCGGCAGAGCGCGATTTTGCTGTATTTCTGGCTGAGCCAGGCGTTGATGAACATTTCTCGTTGTTGCATGACGTTCGTTTGTCTCCAGGGCATGGGTATCTCCGAGGGGGCGATACCGTGATGTTGGATGTAAACGAGGTCTTTAGGTTGTTTTGTAAAGGAGGTCTTTGGGTTGTACCCCGATATGTCCCCTCCCCCTGTGGGGGAGGGTTAGGGTGGGGGTAGCAAGCAATTGAAAAATTGGAAATTCATCTCGCAAGCTGCATAAGCTCACTCACCGTCCGCTACGGGTCTCGCCCTGCGGGGAAGCGGCTCTTTTATACCTAAGAACGTGTTCATTGTCTCAGACTCTGCTGTAAACTATCGGCATGAACAGAAAAACCTACCCAAGCGATATCAGTCGCGGGCAATTTGCGCCTCTCCTTCCCCTGCTGGAAAGTGCCCGTAAACGCACAGCGCCACGCCAGGTGGACTTGTACGATGTCTCGTGCCACTCTCTATCTGCAACGCACTGGCTGCTCCTGGCGCGCTTTGCCGGGCGATTTCCCCAAATGGCGCACCGTGCATTCCTACTTCCAGAGATGGACTGAGCCACGCGAGAGTGGTATCAGCATCCTTGAGGAAGTATTAAAAAAATCAGGTAGTTGCGGAGCGCCGCAAGCAGGGACGCAATGAAGCAACCACTTTCCTGATTATTGATGCGCAGAGTGTGAAGAACACGGATACGGCCATGAAAAAAGGCTACGATGCGGGCAAAAAGGTTAGCGGTATCAAGCGGCATATAGCGGTTGACACGCAGGGTTTGCCGCATGCGCTTGCGGTAACGACGGCGGATATTACGGATAGAAAAGGCTGCCTGCTAGCCTTGGAACGTGACAGGGATAATCTTGGTGCGGTACAAAAAATCCTTGCTGACGGTGGTTACACGGGTAAGGCATTTGCTTCGTCGGTACAGGAGTTGATGGATGCGGAGGTAGAGATTGCCAAACGAAACGAATTGCACCGTTTTGCAGTATTGCCGAAGCGATGGGTAGTAGAGCGCAGCTTTTCCTGGTTGGAAAAGAACAGACGGCTTTGGAAAAACTGCGAGCGTAAGTTGAGTACCAGTCTGCAAATGGTCGTTTTGGCTTTCTTGGGAGTCCTGCTACGAAGATTATGAACACGTTCTTACACACATCCGGACAGGGAATATTTGCTTGTCAGCTTCAATAAGGAGATGAGTATTTATAGTCAAAACCCAGAAAAATGATATCAGTAACCAGGATTGATCGTTGCACTATAAAAAACGCCAAGCGGCGAAAATACTGGGCTATAGGACGGAAGCCACAGCACCGTATGTCCCTCAGCCTTTAACGCATCCAGCGTGTCCTGCCGTTTGTGGAAAGGGGCGTTGTCCATCACGATCACGCTGCACGCGGGTAGTTCCGGCAGCAGGATTTCTGTCGCCCACGTGTGGAAAACATCGCTGTCTATGCTGCAATCAAAGGCAGTGAAAGCAAATGGCACCGTGCCGCACAGGGCGCCGATAACGTTGGTTTGTGCCTTGCTCCATCCAGATACCCCTACGTATTTTTGCCCGTGTGGTGCATAGCCGTAAGGACGGGAAATGTCTTTTCTGAAGCCGCTCTCATCGATATAAACAAATGGATGCAGACGTTCTTCGTAGACACTTTTTACTTCGAGGAATTCACGGCGTTTTTCTTCGTCTGCCTTGCGGTGGCGGAAGTCTTTTTTTAACGGTGATGCGATAGCGCTTGAGCGCCTTCCAGATACCGTTTTGTGAGCAGCCCAGACGTGCAGCTCTTTCCCATTGATAGTCATCAGGGTGCTCGGCCACGTCTTGCCGGATGACTTCTTCTGTGAGCAGGCGGGGCGTAGAACGGCGGCTGCCTTTGGGTTGTGGCTGTTTCTTCCAGGTAGCTAGGGTGTTGGGGCTGATACGGTGTCTGGCCGCTACTTCGCGATAGGTGCTATTTTCGAGTTCTGCAAGGATTCTTTTACGGATATGGGCTGGATAGGCCATGATTTTGATGGTTACTGTTTTCCTGCTTTTTAACTATATCTACGTTCAGTCACACCCTTGCGGCTCATCTTGCTGCAAGCCGTCCAGAATCGCGCAGGCGGGTGTGTCGTCACCGTGGCAGGCGTCGTGCCAGCGCTGTAATTCCGCCACCATCGCCTGCAAGTCGCCGATTTGTGCGCGCAGGGTGGCAATGTGTGCGGCGGTGAGCGCTTTCACTTCGCTGGCGTGGCGAGTGGGGTTTTCCTGCAAACGCAGCAGGGTAGCGATTTGTTGCAAGGAGAAGCCGACGGCGCGTGCGTGTCGGATGAAGTGCAGGCGGGCGAGGTCGGCGCTGTCGTAACTGCGGTAGCCAGCGGCGCTGCGCGTGGCGGGCGCGAGCAGGCCGCGTTTTTCGTAATCGCGGATTTGTTTGGCGGATAGACCGGTGTGGCGGGCGGCGGCGCTGATGTGCATGGGGGTTGACCTTGTCTGCGGGTAAAGGTTTATAGTGCCACCCGACGCGGGGGCATGCAAGCGCGCGTCATTTTTTCTGTTTGTTTCTCAAGAGGTTTTTATGCAACACATTACTTTGAATATCGACGGCATGACCTGCAACGGCTGCGTGGCAAGCGTCACCAAAATCCTGCAAGGCGTGGACGGCGTGGCAAGCGCGGAGGTGAGCCTCGCCGACAAGCGCGCCGAGGTGGCGTTCGATGCGGAGAAGACCAGCGTTGATGCGCTGATTGCCGCCGTGGAAGACGGCGGTTATGACGCTTCCCTATAAAGAAAAGAGATGCCCCCGCCGCCCGGCGGGGTTTTTTCTGCTTGACCCTGACCCTGCGTCAAGCCTCAAGATGCGCCTAACTATTCACAGAGGAACATTCCATGCAACAAAAAATCCGCTTCCAGATTGAAGGTATGACCTGTCAGGCCTGCGCTTCGCGCATTGAGAAAATGCTGAATAAGAAAGACTTTATCGAATCGGCGGGGGTGAACTTCGCCAGTGAAGAGGCGCAGGTCACGTTTGACGACAGTAAAACCAGCATCGCTGACATCATCGCCATCATCCAGAAGACCGGCTACGGCGCACAGGAAAAAACGGAAGAGTTACCCCAGGCCGCACCAGAAGCGCATATCGGCTGGCGGCTGTGGCTGCTCTTTGCCATCAATATCCCCTTTCTTATCGGCATGGCGGGGATGCTCGTCGGGCGGAATGACTGGATGATTTCGCCGTATGTGCAGTTTGCACTCGCCAGTATCGTGCAACTGTGGCTCGCCGTGCCGTTCTACAAAAGCGCTTGGGCCAGCATTAAGGGCGGGCTGGCCAATATGGACGTACTGGTCAGCATCGGTACCGTCGCTACCTACGCCTATTCCACCGCCATGCTCTTCTTTGCCCCGCACGGCGAACATGGTCTCGCACACGGCGGACAAATCTACTTCGAGGTAGGGGTGATGGTTATCGGCTTTGTCTCGCTCGGCAAATACCTCGAACACCGCGCCAAAAAAAATAGCCTGAACAGCCTCAGTCTCTTGCTCAAACTCACCCCGCCGCAAGTCATGGTCGAGCGCGATGGCCACTGGCAAACCCTGCCGCTAGATCAAGTGCAAATCGGCGACCACATCCGCGCCAATCACGGTGAGCGTATCGCTGCCGACGGTACCGTTGAGAGTGGCAGCGGCTGGGCGGACGAAAGCCACCTCACCGGCGAATCGCGTCCTGAAGCCAAAGAAGCGGGTAGCCGCGTCCTTGCCGGAGCGCTGATGAGCGACGGCAGTATTACCTACCGCGCCGAACAGCTCGGCAGCCACACCCTGCTCGGTGACATGATGAACGCCCTGTCCGAAGCTCAGGGCAGCAAAGCACCGATTGCGCGTCTCGCCGATAAAACCGCTGCCATCTTCGTGCCGACCGTCGTTGCCATCGCCGTTGCCACCTTCATTCTCACTGGTTTCATTAAAGACGATTGGACGCGCGCATTGATGCATGCCGTTGCCGTGCTTGTCATCGCTTGCCCCTGCGCCCTCGGTCTCGCCACCCCCGCCGCCATCATGGTCGGCATGGGCAAGGCCGTACAGCGCGGTATCCGCTACAAAGACGCCGCCGCGATGGAAGAAGCCGCGCACGTCAATACCGTCGTTCTCGACAAAACCGGCACCCTGACCGAAGGGAAACCCAGTATTGTCGCCGCCTATACGCCTGCTGGCGACGAAGACAATCTCTACCGTCTCGCCGCTGCCGTCGAACAACACGCCACGCACCCGCTCGCCCGTGCCATCGTGCAAGCGGCACAAACGCGCGGCCTCGACTTGCCGGAAACCCACGACGCCAAAACTGATGCTGGTGCAGGCATTCATGCAGAGATCAAGGGCGTCGGCAGCGTCAAAGTCGGCAAGCCTGACTACTGTGGCCTGCAACTGCCCGCCGGCCTTGACTCCATCTGGCAGACTGCCAGCATTGTTGCTGTTGCCGTGGACGACCGCCCGCTTGGTGCCTTCGCCCTTGCCGATACGCCAAAAGCCGATAGCGCCGCTGCCATCGCCCGCCTGCATGCGCACGGTATCGCCACACACATTATGAGCGGTGATACGCAAAACACCGTCAGTTACATCGCTACCCAACTCGGCATTACCCAGGCTACCGGTGGCATGAGCCCGCGTGACAAAGCTGCCGCCGTACAGGCGCTCAAAGCTGCTGGAAAGGTAGTCGCAATGGTCGGTGATGGTATCAACGACGCGCCCGCACTTGCTGCCGCCAACGTTAGTTTCGCCATGCAGGATGGGGCGGACGTCGCTGCGCACACCGCTTCTGCGACCCTGATGCAGCACAGCATCAATCAACTGGTGGATGCGCTGCTCATCAGCCGCGCCACCCTGAAAAACATCAAACAAAACCTGTTCTTTGCCTTCATCTACAACGTGCTGGGTATCCCGCTTGCCGCATTCGGCTACCTCAATCCTATTATTGCCGGCGCAGCAATGGCGCTGAGTTCCATCTCCGTGCTGGGCAATGCAATGCGGCTGAAACGGGCAAAAATTGAGTAATTAAATAGGCATAGGTGTCTACTTAACGCTCGAGACTGAATTGAATGAGAGGTATGGTTTTTTCTGCGCTGTTCGTGGCGCAAAGACGTTTTGGCCACTGGCGACACATTTATAACCATGAATGTCCACACCAAGCACTGGATATGGTAATTCCCGCAGAACACCTCTATCAGCCTGGTCGGCCGCTTTGCGCTAGGGTCTGCTGACAAGTAAATCTCTAACCATATTAGGGTCTGTTGACCTTAGAACGTGTTCATTGTCTCAGCCTCTGCTGTAAACTATCGGTATGAACAGAAAAACCTACCCAAGCGATATCAGTCGTGAGCAATTTGCGCCTCTCCTTCCCCTGCTGGAAAGTGCCCGTAAACGCACAGCGCCACGCCAGGTGGACTTGTACGATGTCTCGTGCCATTCTCTATCTGCAACGCACTGGCTGCTCCTGGCGCGCTTTGCCGGGCGACTTCCCCAAATGGCGCACCGTGCATTCCTACTTCCAGAGATGGACTGAGCCACGCGAGAGTGGCATCAGTATCCTTGAGGAAGCATTAAAAAAATCAGGTAGTTGCGGAGCGCCGCAAGCAGGGTCGCCATGAAGCAACCACTTTCCTGATTATTGATGCGCAGAGAACGCGAGCTGGATAATCTTGGTGCGATACAAAAAATCCTTGCTGACGGTGGTTACACGGGCAAGGCATTTGCTTCGTCGGTACAGGCGTTGATTGGTGCGGAAGTAGAGATTGCCAAACGAAACGAATTGCACCGTTTTGCAGTATTGCCGAAGCGATGGGTAGTAGAGCGCAGCTTTTCCTGGTTGGAAAAGAACAGGCGGCTTTGGAAAAACTGCGAGCGTAAGTTGAGTACCAGTCTGCAAATGGTCGTTTTGGCTTTCTTGGGAGTCCTGCTACGAAGACTATGAACACGTTCTAAGCCCATCCATCTACTAAACGACGCCGCTATTCCTCGGCGTCTTTTTTTGGTGCGGGGGCGTAGTAGCTAACGAGCAGGAGCAGTACGCCGACGCCGATGAAGGAGACGATGCGGGCGATGCCGTTGCTGTCGCCCAGTTCGACGACGAACAGTTTGACGACGACGATGCCCATCAGTGCCGCGCCTGCCGTCCACAGGCGGCGTTGTTGGCGGCGGTGGCCGCTCGCCATCAGCGCGATGGCACCCAGCGCCCAGGTGAGGCTGAGGCTGGCCTGCACGCCAAAGGAGGCGAGGAGGTCGTGCACGCGCCAGGGGACGCCGAGGTAGTGGTGCCAGAGGCGCAGGATGTCGAGGCTGATGATGATTCCGCCGAGGACTGCCAGCGGCAGGGCGCGCGGCAGGCTTGCCGTCCAGACAGCGAGGTCGCTTTGTTGCCACCAGCGCCACAGCAGCCAGAGTGCGGCAAGGCTGGTGATTTCCAGCGGGTTGGCGAAGGGCAGGTAGGGCAGGGGCGGGCTGCCACCGCTGTGGTGCAGGTTGTAGTAGGCGAGTGTCGCCAGGATGAGCGCGACCAGCGGCAGGGCGGCGACGCCGTGGTAGGTGTCGCGGTAGCGCTCTGTCCAGGGGAGCAAGGCGGGCAGGGTCGGCAGGGTGAGTGCCAGTAGCGGCGCGGCGAGGAGCGCGGGCATGTGCCACAGGCTGTCGATGCCGAAGGTGGCGACGGCGGTCGCGCTCGCAAGGCGCATCAGGTTGAGGGTGTGCAGGTTGTAGCCGAGGGCGTGCAGCCACGGGCGGATGCGGGCGACGCTCGGATGCGGGTCGCCCTCGCAGCGCGTCAGGGTCAGGGCGTGCAGGGCGATGGCGGCGAGGTTCACCAGCAGCCATTCGCCGCTGGCGGCACTGGCGGGATGGTAGTAGCCGCTGAGGATGAGGAGCAGCGGGTAGAGCGGCAGCCAGGCGAGGGCGAGGCGGCCGGCGTCGCGCCAGTCGAAGCGGCTTAGGCCGTGCAGCAGCGCGGCGACGATAAATAGCGCCCATACGGCGTGGCTTTCCGGGAAGGGAGCGGCAAGCCAGGGTTCAATGGCGTAGAGGAGTTTGGTGCTGCCAAAGAGGAGGAGCGGGGTCGCGACGATGTAGTGCCGTGGGTCGTAGCGGCGTTCGTGGTCGTGTAGCCAGGCGGTGGCGAGCATGGTGAGGGCGACGAGGGCAAGGCTTGCCGGGTGTTTATCGGCAAGGAGCATGGCGAGGCTGCTGCTGAGGAGGGTCAGTATGTTGAGGGTTATGGCATAGACGCGCGGCGCCGGATGCGGTTCGTCGTGTTCGCCGGTGCAGTAGGCGTACTGGATGAGGGAGAGGAGGAAGGCGGTCGCGGCGATGAATGGCGCGGCCCATTCTGGCGGCAGGGCGAGGAGCGGTAGGGCAACAGCGGCGCTGTAGGCGGCGATGGCGCTGCCGCGCTGGCCAATGGTTTCCCAGGGCGGCACGGGTTCGCGCGCGCTTTGCCACCAGCCGAGGATGTTGGCGCTGCCGCAGGCGGCGATGATGAGGGTAATGCCGAGCGAGCCTTGCAGCAGGGTTTCGCCGTAGGGGGTGGGGCGGTAGGTGGTGATGAGGGTGAGCAAGGCGAGGGCGGCGAGGGCGAGTCCTGCCTGGCGCGCGGTAGGGTTGGCGAGGCGCAGACCGAGGTGGTACACGGCGCTGGCTTCGATTAGCCAGATGGCGGCCGCCCAGGCGAACGGCAGGAAGAGCAGCGGCAGGGCGAGGGTTATCAGGATGGTGGCAAGGAAGGTCGCGGCGAGCAGGTTGCGTTCCCAGTCGGCGCGGGCTTCGTCGTTGTTGTGGGCGGCGATGAGGAGGATGGCGCTGCCGCTCATGGCGGTAATCAGCGTCGCGCTGGCTGCGCCTTGCAGGATGATGGCCGCGTACGGGGTGAGGCGGTAGTGCGCGAGCAGGGCGACGGCGGCGGCGAGTTGCAGCGTGAGCGCGCCGAGGCGGCTGATGGGGTTCTTGTGGCGCGTGGCGAGGTAGTAGACGAGCGCCGCTTGCAGGCTCCAGCTGCTTGCCGTCCAGCGGCCATCGAGGGTGAGCGGGATGGCCAGCACGGCAAAGAGCGCGGCGAGGATGAGGCTGGCTTCATGCAGCGGGCGCATTTCTTCGTCTTGCCGCGCCAGCAGGGCGACGCCGCCGTACCACAGGGCGAAGGCGAGCGCTGACCACGCCGCGCCGTAGGGCAGGTGGGCGGCGAGGCTGTATTGCAGGCCGTAGCAGCCAAGCGCAGTCGCGCAGAGCAGGGTGCTGTCGAGGTTGCCGATGCGCTGGAAGCCGCGCAGACAGTAGTCGAGGAGGGCGGTCAGGCTGGCGTTGTTGGCAAGCGTCGGCGGGTCGTCCGCGGCGGCGCGCTGGCGGCAATAACGCCAAACGATGGCGGTATAGAGGACGAGGTGGTAAATGAGGAAGGGTTCGACGCTCATGAACTGCGCCGGGTCGTAAGCCGCGCTGCCCCAACTGCCGGCGATGGCGAGCGTGCCGCTGAAGCCGATGAGGTTGAGCGAGCGCCATGCCTTGTAGCGGGCAATGAGGGCGACGCCGCTGTTCAAGAGGGCGAGATAGGCAAAGAGCGCGAGATAGTTGTTGCTGCCGCTGGCGGTGAGTACCGGCGCGGCAAGGCCGCCGATGAGGGCGATTTGCGCCAGCACCCGCGCATTTTGCAACACGGCGAGGGCAACCAGCAGCGCGGTGGTGGCGCTCATCAGCGCGAAGGCGACGGCGGGGTCGAGCAGGGCGTGCAGCTTGAGTGCGGCGAGCGCGGTGAGATACAGGATGGCGAGCGCCGCGCCCTGAATGGCAAGGGCGTAATCGCGGCGTTTTGTGCGCAGATGCCAACCGGCGGCGGCAAGCACCGCAGCGGTGGCGGCGACGGCGCAGTAGCGCAGCGGAATGGAGATGTGAACGCGCGTCGAGGCGTAGCGCAGCAGGAAGGCGAGGCCGAGGAAAAGGATGGCGATGCCCGCTTTCAGCAGCAGGTTTTCGCTGAAGAATGCGGCGAGGCGCGAAGGCTTGTTGTGGCGGACAGACGCGGGGCGCGGTTTCGGCGGTGGCTGGCGACCGGCGACGAAGGTGTTGTCGTCGGCGGGTGTGGGAATGGGGTGGGATTTGGGCGGTCGGGCAGGCTTCGGTGGCGCGGCGCTTGCGGCGGCTTTGGCCGGAGTCGTGATGAGGTCGTCAAGGTCGGGCAGTTGCCAGTCGTCGGACGGCGCTTCTGCGATAGATTCTGGCGGCGGAAAACGCTTCGGCATCTCGGCGCTGACCGCCTGCGGCGTTTCCGCCAGGCGCAGCGGCATCGTATTGACGGCGCGTGGCTGATGGGCGACCTTCGCCTGCAGTTGTCGTAGCTCGCCGCGCAGCGTGTTTACTTGTTGCTGCAAATCATAGACGAGCTGGCGCAGCGTGCTGATGTCATCGGCGGCGGGTTGCGGCGCTTGCGGGCGCGTGCCGTAAAGGACGAGTGCGGCAATAATGCCGAGCGCGCTGAAAATGCCGTTGCCGCCGAGGAAAACATCCGCAGCCAGCGCTCCCGGCAAAATGACACAAAAATAAAGAACCGAAACCGCGCAGCCGCTCATAACCTCGTGCTCCAACGGGCGGGCAAATAAAGGGCGAGGAAAACGGCGGCGACATTGGCAAGCATCAAGACGACGTCTTGCGCGCTGAGATTCTCGCGCAACTGCGCCAGCATCATCGGCAACATCGTGCCGTGCATCTGCCGCAGCGTATCAAAACCGAGATACCACACCGTCTCGCCGACAAAACGGGCGAAACTCAACAGATAAACGAGCGGCAGCGCGGCAAGGCTGAAGGCGAGCGGGCGGGCATAGCGGGTGATGGCGAGGGTAAATGCCGCCGAGATGGCGGCAACCAGCGGATAGACCCAGTGAAAATGCGTGGCGACGGCGGCCAAGGGAATGAGGTGCAGCACGGAAATATCGAGAAGATAGTTCGCGGCGAAAAGGGCAAGCGATTTGAACATGGGCGACTCCCTGCGATTAAGATGCGGTTCATCTTAACACTACGCGGGCGGATTCCAGCGGCTCCCATTGGGAACCCGTTTAATATCTGCCAGAAGCACCTTCACCGCTGCGGGCTTCTACCTGTAAGGGGATTTTTAAGCAAGGAAACGCATTGTGCCGTTTTTGATGATGCACCACGTTTGCGCCACCTTATTGTTCTTCCCATTCTGCCAGCCCCGTCGCCTTGCTGATTTGCTTGCGGTATTTGCGCGCATAGGTGCGACCACCGGCTAAGACGCCAAAGCGTTCCAGTTCGCGCGTTGTTACGCCATCGTGGCCGATGAGGCAGACCGTCCACATGTCTTCTGCGGTTTGCACGGTAGCGACCGCCTGCCAGTCGGCGAGCGGCTGCGTCTCTTCCACCCGCCAGCGAAAGTATTGCCGCCGCACGCGCTCGATGCTTTGCCGGGCGGCGTGGTAGCGCCAGTAGCCGTTGCCGTCGCCCGGGACGACCGCAAGGAGCGCAGCAACAAGGATGACGCCACCGGAAAAGGTCCAAATGTCGGGTTTGCTGGCAAGGGAAAGCGTCAGCAGCAAGAGGGCAAGCCCCGCCAGAATCTTGAACGCGCGGATAGCCGGCTTGAGCGCCGGTATAAAAAGGCGGTTACGCCGGGCAGGGGTGCTACTGCCTTTACGCGGGATGGTGCGGTATTGCGGGGCGTCGTCGCTTTCTTCCGGCATCATTTTGCCGAGGCGCCAATATTGCCAGGCAAGCCACAGTTGCGGCAGAGCGACGAAGAAAAGCAGTTCCAGTATGCCGCGGCGCAGGTTGTGGCGCGCTTTCTCAAAGGCGGCGATTTGCGCCGCGTAGTCGTAGATAACTTGCTCGCCGACGCGCAGTTCGTAAATCCTGCCGTCGTAGTGCCATGCCTGCGCCTGCTGTCCGGCGTAGGCATAGGCGCGCTGGCAGGTGTCGCTGCTTGTCTGCGAGCAGTGCAGGCGGTAGCCATCGGCAGGGAACCAGCACGTGTTGCTTTGGGCATTGGCGTCGCATTGTTCTTTTGCCGGTATGGTGAAGGCGGCGTGCAGCAGTTCGGCGCGCGGCTGGCGGTAGTCGCCGTTTTGCCAGTCATCAAGCAGCAGCAGTCCTTCGGAATACAGCATGGCGGCGACAATCAGCGGCAAGATGCTGCCAGTGCCGATGGCGATAAACTTATGAAAACGGTGGCGGACACGGCGGCTGTGCTGGTGGCGCATCAGGCTGACTATGATCAGCCCCACCCAGACAATAGCGGTGATAAAGCGTGCGGATGCGATGTGGTTTGGCAGCAGCCAGCCGAGGATGAGGAAAGCGGCGAAATAGCCGTGCGACAAGCGGTCGAGTGTGGCGGGGTTCATGATGAATGGGAGATAAACGGAACGGCGAAAGGTGCGCCAAGTCTATCCCCATAAAAAACGCAAAGCGAGAAAGCCGGGGCGAAACCGGCTGCCGCTATGGGGGACAACCGCAGGCCAGGCGGATATTTCCCTATAATGCCGCCCTTCAGCCCCAACAGGAGAAACCCATGACGCAATTCGGCTGCGACTACCTCAGCGGCTGCCATCCGGCCATCCTTGATGCACTCGTCGCGACCAACCTCGAACAAACAGCCGGTTACGGCCTCGATCCTTACTGCGAAGCGGCGCGGGCGCGTATCCGCGCCGCCGTCGGTAGTGAGGCGGCGGATGTGCATTTCCTCGTTGGCGGTACGCAAACCAACGCCACCGTTATCGCCAGCATTCTGCGCTCGTGGCAGGGCGTCATTGCCGCCGACAGCGGTCATATTGCCGTACACGAAACCGGTGCGATTGAAGCGGGCGGCCACAAAGTGCTGACCCTGCCTGCTGCCGACGGCAAACTGGATGCGGCGCAACTGCGCGATTTCATGGAGCGCTACTGGCTGGCAAGCGGCGTCAAGGAGCACATCGTGCAGCCGGGGATGGTCTATCTTTCACAGCCGACCGAACTCGGCACCGTCTATAGCAAGGCGGAACTCGCCGCGTTGGCGCAAACCTGCCGCCATTACCGTCTGCCGCTGTTTGTCGATGGCGCGCGCCTCGGCTACGCGCTGGCGCCGGAAGTAAGCGACCTCACCCTGCCCGATCTTGCCGCGCTGTGCGACGTTTTCTACATCGGCGGCACCAAATGCGGCGCGCTGTTCGGCGAAGCGGTGGTCATCATGAACGATGCCTACAAAGCCAACTTCCGCGCGATGATGAAACAGGGCGGCGGCCTGCTCGCCAAAGGGCGGCTGCTCGGCATCCAGTTCGATGCCCTTTTCCGCGACGGTCTCTACCAGCGCATCTGCGCCACCGCAGTCACCTACGCGCGCGAGATCCGCGCGGCGTTTGCGGCAAAAGGCGTGGCATTCTACGGCGCCTCCACCACCAACCAGCAATTCCCCATTCTGGCGCGTGATGCGGCGGAATACTTCCAGCGCGAATTTGGCTTTTCCTACTGGGAAGCGCACGGCGAGCAGGAGGTGCTGCGCTACTGCACCAGTTGGGCGACCACGGCGGAGGATGTGCGCGCGCTGGTGGACGCGGCAGGGCGGCTGTGATGCTTGCATGATGAACCCTGGAGCCAACCATGACCCTTGCCTATTGGAGCATTCTCGCCGCCGCCTTCTTGCCGATTGGCTGTGCCGCCTACGCCAAACGCCTCGCCGGTTTTTCCTGGGCGGATAACCACGACCCGCGCGTCTTTCTTGCCCGCACTCGCGGCAAAGCGGCACGCGCTAACGCGGCGCAACAAAACAGCTATGAAATCTTCCCGCCGTTTGCCGCCGCGGTCATCATCGCGCACGCGACGGGCAACGCCGCACAAGCGACTATCAATCTCTGGGCGCTGCTGTTCGTCGCGAGCCGTCTCGCTTTTATTTATTGCTATATCAGCGACCGCCCGACGTGGCGCTCGGCGGTGTTTGGCGTCAACTTGCTCTGCATCGTCGCGCTGTTTGTCGCGGCGGCGTAGGGCGTGCGCAAGACGAAAAAACCACCGCATGCGGTGGTTTTTTTATGGGTGCGGCGGGCGGCGTTATTCGTCGTCGCTCATTTGCACCGAGGAGTAGATGTTGTAGCCGCCATCAACGTAGGTGATTTCGCCGGTGATGCCGGAGGCGAGGTCGGAGCAGAGGAAGGCGGCGGTGTTGCCTACTTCTTCGATGGTGACGCAGCGTTTGAGCGGCGCGGTTTTCTCGAAACCTTTGAGCATTTTGCGGAAGTCTTTGATGCCGGAGGCGGCGAGGGTGCGAATCGGGCCGGCGCTGATGCCATTGACGCGGATACCGTCCTGTCCCAAGTCGGCGGCAAGGTAGCGGATGGCCGCTTCGAGCGAGGCTTTGGCGAGCCCCATGGTGTTGTAGTTGGGGATGGCTTTGACCGCGCCGAGGTAGGTGAGCGCAAGCGCTGCGGCGTTGCGGCCTTTCATCAGCGGGGCGGCGCCGCGCATGAGGGCGGCGAAGCTGTAGGCGCTGATGTCGTGTGCGAGGGCAAAGTTTTCGCGGGTGCAGCCTTCGAGGAAACGTCCTTCGATGGCTTCGCGCGGGGCGAAGGCGATGGCGTGGATGAGGCCGTCCAGCCCGCCCCAGGCTTCTTGCAGGCTGGCGAAGACGGCGTCGATTTCGGCGTCGCTTGCCACGTCGCAGGGCAGGAAGATTTGGCTGCCAAATTCGGCACCCATTTTTTCGACGCGCGGTTTCAATTTGTCGTTTTGGTAGGTGAAGGCGAGTTCGGCGCCTTCGCGGTGCATGGCCTGGGCGATGCCGTAGGCGATGGAGAGGTTGCTGGCAAGGCCGGTGATGAGGATTTTTTTGCCGCTGAGGAAGCCCATGGTTTTGTCCTTGGTTTTGAGGTTTTTGGAAATCTCCCTTCCCCGTGGGGGAGGGCGGGGTGGGTTTGTCCCACCATGACTTGTCATCCGTTTAACGGTGGGGCAAGCCCCACCCTACGGTTTTACATACACCTTGAGCGCTCAGGTGTATGTAAATGTGCAGACTGTCGTTATGGGTTTTGAGGTATGCAGGTGAACCCCACTCCAACTTTCCCCACAAGGGGAGGGGGCAGATTGTAAACGGCGCTTACAGGTTATCGAAGAATTTTTTGACGCTGTCGAGGAAGCCTTTTTCTTTCGGTGCGTGGGTTTTGCCGCCTTCGTTCAGGGTTTTGCCGAAGTCGGCGAGGATGTCTTTTTGTGCTTTGGAGAGGTTTACCGGCGTTTCGATGTTCACGGTGCAGTAGAGGTCGCCGGTGGTGCGGCTGCGCACGGATTTGACGCCTTTGCCTTTTAAGCGGAAGGTTTTGCCGGTCTGAGTTTCGGGTGGCACGGTGAGCATGACGCGCCCGCCGAGGGTCGGCACTTCGAGGTCGCCGCCGAGGGCGGCGGTGACGAAGCTGATGGGCATGGCGCAGTGCAGGTTGTCGCCTTCGCGCGCGAAGATGGGGTGTTTGCGCACCCGTATTTCGACGTAGAGGTCGCCTGCCGCCGCGCCGCGTTCGCCCGCTTCGCCTTCGCCGGAGAGGCGGATGCGGTCACCGTTATCCACACCTGCCGGGATGTTCACGTTCAGGGTTTTTTGTTGTTTGACGCGGCCGTCACCGTGGCAGTCGGTGCAGGGGTTTTCGATGATTTGGCCTTTGCCGCCGCATTGCGGGCAGGCTTGGGCGATGGAGAAGAAGCCTTGTTGCATGCGCACTTGGCCGCTTCCGTTGCAGCCGGGGCAGTTGCGTTTGACGGATTTTTCGGTGGCGCCGGTGCCGCTACAGTTTTTGCAGCGGACGTAGGTCGGGATGCGGATGCGTTTTTCGCCGCCGTTCACGGCTTCTTCGAGGGAGAGGTCGAGTTCGTAGGCGAGGTCATGGCCGCGCGCCTGTTGTTGGCGGGCACCACCGCGGTTGCGTCCGCCGCCGAAGATGTCGCCGAAGATGTCGCCGAAGATGTCGGCGTTGAAGCCGCCCGCGCCGAAGCCACCGAAGCCGCCACCGGCGCCGTTTCCGCTGACGGCGTCGTAGCCGTAGCGGTCGTAGTGGGCGCGTTTTTGTTCGTCGGAGAGGATGTCGTAGGCGGCTTTGGCTTCTTTGAATTTGGCTTCGGCTTCTTCGCGGTTGTCCGGGTTGCGGTCCGGGTGGTATTTCATCGCCAGTTTGCGGAACGCTTTTTTGATGTCGTCCTGGCTGGCGGTTTTGGCGACGCCGAGGATGTTGTAGAGGTCTTTTTCTGCCATTTTTGTGTGGGTGATGGAAAAGGGCGGGTTGCTGATGCCACCGGCGGGGTGGTTTCAGCAACCCGTCCTGGGGACGGGGTTGGGTTGGTAACGGAATTTGGGTATTTACGTTACCCGGTATTTTTTATGGTTCGCACACGTTGTAAACCGTATTAGGGAAAACGATAGTCAACGCTTCAACCCCCTCCCCTGCAAAGCGGCACTACTGTCCGGAATATTTTTTTGGATGAAATTCTTTTTAAAACAGTATGATTTATACAGATTCCCCCGTAATAACGCGCCATATCACACCTCAAAAAGCTGCTTTTGAGCACTATTTTGGGGTGCCTGACGCATCGCACGCGGTTCTGTATGGTGATTATTCACATGATTTATAAGCATTTTATCAACCAAAAATTATTCCGGACACTAGTGCTGCAAAGCGGGGGAGGGTTGGGGAGGGGGTGTACGCAATTCGCATAGCGGCAATATTGGCTATTTGTCGCTCCGCGGGGTGTTTGCTGCCCTCACCCCAACCCTCTCCCACAGGGAGAGGGGGCTTTCAGTGGTTTTTCGAACTTTCGTTTCCTGATTGGGTTTGCATGTTCACAGTGCGGTTTACGCTTGTTATTTGTCGTCTTTGACTTCCTGGAAGTCGGCATCGACGACGTTGTCGTCTTTCGGTGCGCTGTCGCTGTTGCCGCCCGCGCTGGCGCCTGCTGCCGCGCCTTCGCCGCTCATTTTGTTGTAGGCTTTTTGCATGACCGGGCCGGCAGCGTTCATCAGCGCTTCGCTCTTGGCGTTGATGTCTTCGACGCTGCCTTTGTCTATCGCTTCTTTCAGCGCTTTGGTGGCATCGTCAATCGCGCTTTTTTCGTCGGCGGTGACTTCGTCGCCAAGGTCGGCTACGGCTTTTTCGATGTTGTGAATCATGGATTCGGCGTTGTTGCGCGCGCTGACTTTTTCCTGGAAGGCTTTGTCTTCTTCGGCGTGCGCTTCGGCGTCTTTCACCATGCGCTGTACTTCGTCTTCGGAGAGGCCGGAGCTGGCTTTGATGATGATGGATTGTTCTTTGCCGGTTTTTTTGTCTTTGGCCGAGACGTTCAGGATGCCGTTGGCGTCGATGTCGAAGCTGACTTCGATTTGCGGCATGCCGCGCGGTGCGGGCTCAATGCCGGCAAGGTCGAAGCGGCCGAGCGATTTGTTGCCGCTCGCCTGTTGGCGTTCGCCTTGCAGGACGTGGATGGTCACGGCGGACTGGTTGTCTTCGGCGGTGGAGAACACTTGCGACGCGGTGGTCGGGATGGTGGTGTTCTTTTCGATCAGTTTGGTCATGACGCCGCCCATGGTTTCGATGCCGAGCGAGAGCGGGGTAACGTCCAGGAGGAGGATGTCTTTGACGTCGCCGCCGATGACGCCGCCCTGGATGGCCGCACCGAGGGCGACGGCTTCGTCCGGGTTCACGTCTTTGCGCGGCTCTTTGCCGAAGAAGTTTTTCACGGTTTCTTGGACTTTCGGCATGCGGGTCTGGCCGCCGACGAGGATGACGTCGTGGATGTCTTTGGCAGACAGGCCTGCGTCTTTCAGCGCTTGACGGCAAGGCTCCAGGGTGCGCTCAATCAGCTCGCCCACGAGTGATTCCAGTTTGGCGCGGGTCATTTTGATGTTGAGGTGTTTCGGCCCGGAGGCGTCGGCGGTGATGTAGGGCAGGTTGATTTCGGTCTGCTCGCTGGAAGAGAGTTCGATTTTTGCTTTTTCTGCCGCTTCTTTCAGGCGTTGCAGGGCGAGTGAGTCTTTGGAGAGGTCAATGCCGCTGTCTTTTTTGAATTCGGCGACGAGGTAGTCGATGATGCGCGCGTCAAAGTCTTCCCCGCCAAGGAAGGTGTCGCCGTTGGTGGAGAGTACTTCAAATTGTTGTTCGCCTTCGAGGTCAACGGTTTCGATGATGGAGATGTCGAAGGTGCCGCCACCGAGGTCATAGACGGCGATTTTCGCGTCGCGCGCGCCACGGTCCATGCCGTAGGCCAGGGCGGCTGCGGTCGGTTCGTTGATGATGCGCTTGACGTTCAGCCCGGCGATGCGGCCGGCGTCTTTGGTTGCCTGGCGCTGGCTGTCGTTGAAGTAGGCAGGCACGGTGATGACGGCGTCGGTAATTTTTTCGCCGAGGAAGTCTTCCACCGTTTTTTTCATTTTCATCAAAACGCGCGCGGACACTTCCGGCGGGGCCATTTTTTTGTCCACCGCTTCTACCCAGGCGTCGCCGTTGTCGGCCTTGACGATTTTGTAGGGGACGAGGTTGATGTCTTTCTGTACTTCTTTTTCGTCGAAGCGGCGGCCAATCAGACGCTTGATGGCGTAGAGGGTGTTTTTCGGGTTGGTAACCGCCTGGCGTTTCGCCGGTTGGCCGACCAGCACTTCGCCGTCGTCGGTGAAGGCGACGATAGACGGCGTGGTGCGCGCGCCTTCGGCGTTTTCGATGACGCGCGGCTTGTCGCCGTCCATGATGGATACGCATGAGTTGGTGGTACCGAGGTCAATACCGATAATTTTAGCCATATGTATAAACTCCAAATTTCAAATTAAAACGTTTGCTGACAACCTAAGTGGGGCGGCTTGTCCTGATTTCAAGATTGCGGCGGATTTTTCTGCGCGCCATCGGCAACGATGACCTGCGCGGCGCGAATCACCCGCCCGTTTAACAAATAACCCTTCTGCGCCACGTGCAGAATCGTGTTCGGCTCGGCGTCGGGGCTGGGGATGGCAGAAAGCGCCTGATGCCGCTCCGGGTCGAGCTTCTCGCCGACCGGGTTGATTTCCGTGATGCCGTTTTTCTCCAGCGTTTCCAACAGCAGCTTGAGCGTCATCGCCGAACCGGCAATGAACTGCTCCAGCGCCTGCTTGCCCTCCGCTTCGTGCGCTTTTGCTGCGTCCAGGCCGAGGGTGAGCGAATCCAGCACCGGCAACAAATCGCGCACCAACTTCTCGCTGCCGTATTTCAGCGCGCTTTCCTTCTCGCGCTCAAAACGCTTGCGCAAATTGTCCTGATCGGCGCGCTCGCGCAGCACCGCGTTTTTCAGCTCGGCGACTTGCGCGGTGAGCGCCTCAATTTCCGCCTCGCGCGTGTCAATCAACGGCGCTTCCGTTTCGGCGGCAGGCGGCGCGGCGGGCGACTCGTCGGACGGCGGGACGTCGTGTATCATCTCGTCATCAATCATAAAAACCTCTCTGGCATGACAAAAAACAGTTTTTCCGACATGAAGGCAGGCCGTCAAAAAATCAAGGCGGCGAAGTGAAAAAACTACATATCTCCCGCTGTCAATGTCGGAAACCCGCATCCCGCAAACAGCCAAACAGCCCCCTCCCCCAGCGGGGGAGGGCGGGGACGGGGTTTGTCCGCATACTGCGCGCTGCAATACGCCAGCGGACAGCAAAATCCGCGCTGGCGTTCCTTCTCCTCACCGCCCTCAGCGCGCACGCCATCACCCTCGAACTCGCCCTGGACGGACAAATCCACGGCGTCCCTGTGGATAACCTGCAACTGCGCGCGGAAAGCGACGACTACCAACACTGGCGCGTCAGCGGCCAACTGCCCGCCACCCGCCTTGCCGGTTCACCGCTGAAAAACACCGTCCTTGACGCGCAACTGCGCCGCGACGGCGACCACCTCGCCATCGAAACCCTCGCCCTGCGCAGCCAGCGCGGCAAAACCCCGCTGCACCTCAACGCCGACCGTATCCTCCTGCAAAACCTGCTGCGCGGCGAGCTTCGGCTCCCGCCCGGCGCGAAGCTGCGCCTGCAAGCGGGCAAACACACCCTGCAAACCACCTTGAGCGCGGCAAACGGCAGCGCGCATCTCGCCGCCGACCTGCCGCTCGCCCTCGTACAAACCCTGCTGAACGCGCGCGGCATCCAGACCGGCGGCAGCCTGCGTCCCGACCTCACCCTGCGCCAAACCGCCGACGGCCTGCGCCTCACCGGTAGCGTCGCCCTGGACGACCTCCGCTACAACAGCGCCGATAGCCTGCAAGCCGCCGAACACCTCGGCGGCAGCGCCACCCTCGACCTGCACCAACAGGGCGAGCGCTGGCAGGGCGACATCCGCCTGCACCTCGACCGCGGCGAAATCCTCATCACCCCCTACTACCTCAAACTGGACGGCGCACCCATCGACCTCAGCGCCCGCCTTGACAGCCAACCTGGCCGCCTCACCCTGCGCGAGCTCACCCTTGACGACGGCAAAACCCACGCCCGCGCCGACCTCGACTGGAATACCGCACAAAAGCGCCTGACCGCCCTCACCCTGCACCAACTGAGCGGCGACGCCGACAACCTCTACCGCCGCTACCTCAAACCCATGCTGGGCGACGGCCTCTTTGGCGACGCCGAACTCAAAGGCAGCCTCTACCTGCGCGGCAACTACCGCGACGGCAAAATCGGCGAACTCGCCGTCGTCCTCCACCACATCGACATCGAAGACCGCCAGGGACGCTACCAACTGCACGACCTTGACGGCCAGGCGGGCAACAACGGCGCACCCTCGCGCCTCACCCTCGCCGGGGCACGCTGGCACAAACTGCCGGTGGGCGCGCTGCGCGCCGAACTGCGCTGGAACGCCGCGGGCGTTACCCTGGAAAAACCGCTGCACATCCCGCTGCTTGACGGCGGCATCACCATCCACCGCCTCGCGCCACAGGGCGACAACTACAAAATCAGCGCCCAAATCGAACCCATCAGCCTCGCCCATCTGGGCGAAGCGCTGGACACCGTGCGCTTTCGCGGCATGATCAGCGGCACCCTGCCCGACATCCGCCTCGCCCGCGACGGCCTGCAACTGCGCCAACCGGTCAACGTCGCCCTCTTTGATGGCAACATCCAGATCGAACAACTGCACATCAGCCGCTTCTTCAGCAACGCGCCGCTTGCCGTTTTCAACCTCAGCCTGCACCGCCTCGACCTGCAACAACTGACCAACGCCTTCGGCATCGGCGAAATCGAAGGGCGCATCGAAGGCAGCGCCGAAGACGTCGTCCTCACCAATTGGCGGCCACAATACTTCCGCGCCCGCCTGCAAACCCCGGCGCAAAACCCCGGACGGCGGCGCATCAGCCACGAAGCGGTGGCCTACCTCTCGCGCGCCAGCGACGGCGGCAGCAACCTCATGGTCAGCCAATTCATCCGCGTGCTAAACCGCTTCCCCTACGACAAACTCGGCTTCAGCGGCGAACTCGCGAACGGCGTGCTGAAACTCGACGGCATCGCCCCCGCCGCCGACGGACAAAACGGCTACTACCTCGTCAAAGGCCGCGGCGTGCCGCATCTGGACATCATCGGCCACACCCGCGAAATCGACTGGGCAGAACTGCTCAACCGCCTGAAAAGCGCGAGCGAAAGCGAAGGCGCGCAGGTAGAAAGCAAATTGGGACAATAACACCATGAAACGGCAAAACCCGCCGCGCCAAACCCTTTGACATGACAACCCTGCGCGCGCCCGCACCGCTTGACCTCACCCTGCTTGCCGTTGCCGGCGGCATCGCGCTGGCCTGGCAGGGCGCGCCGCCGCTGTGGTTGCTGCCGCTGGCGCTCCTCCTCCTTTACCCGCGTCTGACCCGCTATCCCGCCCTCGCCTTGCTTGCCGCCTTGTGGATGCACAGCCCGTGGCAATACACCGCGCCCATCGCCGTGGAGAGCCGCTGCAACGCCACCCTGCGCCTGGACGACTTTCCCGCGCGCGGCTATCCCGTCGGCAGCCGCTTCACCGCCGTCATCACCGCGCCCGGCGACTGCCCGCTTGCCACGGGCGACCGCCTCACCTTCAACGATTACCAACCCGTCGCCCGCCAACCCGGCGACACCCTGCGCGCCCGCCTGCACCTGAAGCCGGGCAACAACAGCGCCGCCAACCAGCGGCAGCGCCTGCGCGGCTATGCGGCCATCAACAACGCAGAAACCGTCGCTGACGCGCCCGTGCCGTGGCTTATCCGCCAGCGCCTCGCCCTCGCCGCACGCATCGACCGCACCTTTCCGCCCGCACAACGCCCGTGGTTGCGCGCACTGCTCCTTGGAGACCGCAGCGGCCTTAACGCCGACGCACAAACCCGCCTGCGCCGCAGCGGCACCTCACACCTCATCGCCATCTCCGGCCTGCACCTCGCGCTCATCGCCGGACTCATCTACCTCGCGTTACGCCCGCTGCTCGCCAGCCTGCCGCCGCGCTGGCGACGTGGCGTGCAGCCGCGCACCATCGCCCTGCACCTCACCCTTGCCGCCAGCCTCGCTTACGCCCTGCTCACCGGCGGCGCCGCGCCGGTGCTGCGCGCCTGGCTGATGCTCGCCGCGGTGGCGCTGTGCTGGCATATTCCCGTCATTGGCAGCCGCGACGCGCTCAAACTGGCCGCCCTCGGCGTCCTCCTGCAAAACCCGTGGCAACTGGGTGCTGTGGGTGCGTGGCTCTCCTTCAGCGCCGTCGCCATCATCCTCTACAGCGCGCCGCTGTGGCGCGAGCTGCGCCCGCTGAAACAATGGCTGCTGCTACAACTGCTCATCACCGCCATCCTCACCCCGCTCGGCTGGGCGCTCTTTGGCGGCATCAGCCTGATAGCGCCCCTTGCCAACCTCATCCTCATCCCGTGGCTGGCGCCGGTGCTAACGCTCGCCATCCTCGCTCTCATCCTGCCCGTGCTGGTAGCGCCCGCCAGCTGGCTGCTCGACCACTACCTGCGCGCGCTCGCCCAACTCGCCCGCTTTGACCTCGCCTATATCACACCGCCGTGGCAGCCCTCCACCATGACCGCGCTCCTTTTCACCATCGCTTGCCTGCTGACGCTGGCGCGCTGGCGCAGTCCGCTGCGGTTTGAGCAAAACCCCCGCCCCTGCGAAGCGGGGGAGAGTCGGGGAGGGGGTGTAGTCATGTCGCGCAGCGACAGCAAAAGAACGCGCAAACTGCTGATGATATTGCAGCGACCAAACTGGCAAACCCTTACCGCGCCGCCGCTCTGGTTCGCGCTCACCCTTGCCACGGCGCTTGTCACCACCTTCGCCCCGGCAGGCGACTACCACGCCCCGAACGGCAGCGCCATCCTGCGCGCGGGCGGCAAAACCATCATCCACAACACCGGCCTGCGCAGCCGCAACCATGGCCGCGACGATGCCGCGCGTTATCTCTTGCCCGAACTGCGCCGCCATGCCGCGCGTCCGGACGCCATCGTCCTCACCGGCAAAAACCTGCGCGACGTGAGCGCCCTGAAAACCCTGCTTGATGCCTGGCCGGACACGCCGGTGTACAGCACAGTCATCATCCCCAACCTGCCGTATCCCGTGACCTACTGCCCCGCCACAAACCCTGCCGGCATTACCTTCATAAAAACGAACGCGGGCTGCAGCGCACGCTTTGGCGATGCGGTACTCACCGCGCCGTAATGCACAAACCATTTTCATGTGGGGCAGGTAGGGGCGGTTATAGCAATCCTCCGAAAACCTCATGCTGTGTTTCGCTCTTAGGAGTTACAGGGGTGCCTTGGCGCATCATTGATAAGAAACAAATATTTCCTCGACGGTGCGCCGAGGCGCACCCTATAGAGTTGTTTTCTAGGGGGATTGCTTAGGCGTAGCGGTCGCTATGCCTGCGCCAGCGCCTGGTAGCACGGCTCCAGCGTGCGGGTAATCATCAGCAGCTGTTGCCAGAGGATGCTGTGTTGCAGGTCGGGGTCGTCTTCGCGCGGGCGCAGTTGGTCGAGCGCGGTGCGGATGTGTTGCAGGCGTGCGGCGAAGGCGTCCGGCGGCAGTTGCTCGAGCTGTTCCAGCAGGTCGGCGACGTTTTCGCCGAGCGGGTAGTAGTGCGCGAGGAAGGGGTCGTGTTCGCGGTTTTCGATTTGGCTGCGGTAGGCGCCGAGCGCCGAGATGTAGCCGATGAGGCTGTAGTTGAGGTTGAGCAGGCGGAAGGCGTTTTCTTGTTGGGCGGCGTATTTGTGCGGTTCGCTGTTGATGTCGGAGACGGTGCTGCCGAGCAGCGCCGCCTGTTCGTGCGTCTGGCGGCGGATGCTGCGGTAGGCGAGGTCGTCGCCGCCGCCGTGTTGTAGTTGGCCGAGGATGTGGCGCAGGTAGGCGGCGTCGCTACGGATGGCGGCACGCGCGGTGTTGGTCAGCGTCAGGTAGCGCCAGTCCGGCCAGAGGTAGGTGACGGCCGCCCAGGCGATGCCGCCGCCGATGAGGGTGTCGATGATGCGGCGCGGGATGGCGTCGGCGAGGTTGAATCCGGCCAGCGAGAAGGCGGTCAGCGCCTGTACGGTGATGAAGAAGGTGGAGAAGCTGTATTTGCGGTTGCGGAAGTAGAAGAAGCAGGTGGTGCTCACGATGATGAGCCACAGTTTGGTGGCAACGGTCGGGGTGAAGTTCGGCGCGATGCTGCCGGCGATGACGCCGAGGATGGTGCCGAGGACGCGCTGGTTCACCCGGCTTTTGGTGGCGCTGTAGTTCGGCTGGCAGACGAAGATGGCGGTGAGCAGTATCCAGTAACCGAGTTCGAGTTGGAGTGTGGCGACGATGAGGCAGCAGACGAGGACGACGAGGGTGAGGCGCACCGCGTGGCGGTACACGGGCGAGGCGAGTGTCAGTTGGCTGCGCAGGGCGGGCAGGAGGGCGGCGAGGGTCGGGTCTTCTTGCGCGGCGATGGCGCTGTTTTGTTCGTGCGGGTTGGGGTCGTCGCTGTCGAGATGGGCGAGCTGGTAGTTGATGCTGCGCAGGTTGTCGAGTAGGCGTTGTAGCGGGTGACGGCTGCCGCCGTGCGCCGGACGGGTTTCGAGGTGGCGTTGCAGGGATTGGCGGACGCCGTCAATGGCGCGTTCGAGGCGCGGGTCGTGGTGGTAGGCGTCGTGGGTGTGCAGCGCGGTGGCGACGTTGCGGCAGGCCTGCGCCTGCCATTCGACGAGGCGCCAAAGGCGGAAGATGAGGTCGCTGTTTTTCAGGGCGCTTGCCAGTTCGCGGTAATCGACGTGCGCCGAGCTGATGCGTTCGTGGATGTCCTGTGCGGCGAAGTAGTAGCGCAGCATGCGCGTGGTGCGCGGGTGGCGGTGCTGGCCGCGCAGGCGGTAAAAGAGGGTACTGCGGCAGCGGTTGAAGGTCTGGATGAGCGCGGTGTTGGCCAGCGCGAGGCGGGTCTGGCGCGCGCGGTAGTCGTCGTCATCGGGGTCGAAGAAGCAGGCTTTGGCGTCGATGTAGTCGGCAAGCGCGGCGTAGGCGGCGGCCATGTCTTCTTGTACCTGGCGGTGCGGCAGGAGGATTTGCGTCAGCAGAGTGCAGCCGCCATAGAGCAGGGTGCCGAGGAGGATAAGCAGGGGGTTGGCGTACCACGGCAGGGCGGTGTTGTAGGCGAGGGTAGTGTAGATGGCGACGACCAGCGCGCCGAAGGCGATGGTGCGGTAGCGCAGGCCGACCGCGCCCATGAAGGTGAAGGTGAAGGTCATCAGCAGCATGGCGATGATGTAGGCGAGCGGGCGGCTCAGGGTGAGCTGCACCGCGAGCGAGGAGGTGGCGAACGCGGCGAGGACGATGCCCAGGTCTTTGATGCGCCCGCGCAGGCGGTTGTCCAAATCCACCAGGCCGCCGGCGATGACGCCGAGGATGAGTGGCATGGCGAGCTGCGGGATGTTGAGCAGGCCGATGGCGAGCGCGGCGGCGCTGACGCTGAGGAATACGGGCAGGGTGGAGATGAGGCTGACGCTTGGCAGGAGTTTTTTCACGGGTATGGCGGTGGCTAAAGGGGCGGCGATTGTAGCGGCCGGACGCAGGCGATGCCATGAGAAATGGCATGAAAAACCCCGTCGGCGACGGGGTGGTGTTTGGAAGGCGTTTTCGTACGCGAGGATGCGTATAATGCGCGCCTTTTCCGCAGGTTGTCAGAGGCAAAATCAGGAGCAGGATGGAGCAGCAGGTATTGGTGTTCGGCGAGCCGGTGGTGCAGTTGCCGAAGGATTTGTTTATTCCGCCGGATGCGCTGCGGGTGTTGCTGGAGACGTTTTCCGGGCCGCTGGATGTGCTCGTCTATTTGATTCGCAAACAGAATTTTGATGTGCTGGATATTCCGGTGGCGCTGATTACCGAGCAGTACCTCGCCTATCTGGAGGTGATGGAGCAGCTTGATATGGCGCTGGCGGCGGAGTATTTGCTGATGGCGGCGACGCTCGCCGAGATTAAGGCGCGGATGTTGTTGCCACGGCCGCCGCTGCCGGAAGACGCCGAAGAAGCACCCGACCCGCGCGCGGCGCTGGCGGAGCAGTTGTTGCTTTATGTGCAGACGGGGCAGGCGGCGGAAGCGCTCGCCGCGTTGCCACGGGTCGGCGCGGGCACGGCGCTGTCGGCGCATGTGCCGCCGTCGGGCGCGCAGCCGTTGGTGAAGCCGTCAGCGGATGCGGGCAAGTTGGCAGAGATGTTGCGCCGGTTGTGGCTGCGGCATGATTTGCGCCGCGCGCATGAGGTGGAGTCCGAGGAGTTTTCGCTGACCGAGCGGATGGACGCGATGCAGGCGCGGCTGCGCCATCATGACGGCTGGCAGTCGCTCTCGTCGTTTTGTCAGGCGGGCGAGGGGCGCGGCGGGCTGGTGATTTCGCTGATGGCCATGCTGGAGCTTGACCGCTCGCAGTTGCTGGAGTGGCAGCAGAAAGCGCTGTTCGCGCCGGTAGATGTGCGGCTGCGGGGCGGGCGCCTTTAGTTTTTGGTACGGTTTTTATGACGACTTTATCCCGCCGCATTGAGGCGATTTTGTTTACCCGCGATGAGGCGGTGAGTGAGGCGCTGCTCGCGCAGGCGCTGGATGTGTCGGAAGATGCCATCCGCGCGGCGCTGCTTGTGCTGGAAGCGCGCTATGAGGCGTCGGCGATGATGCTGGTGCGACTTGCCGGCGGTTGGCGTTTGCAGTTGCGTCCGGCGTTTTTTCCGGCGGTGGCGGCGTTTGCCGAGGCGCAGCCGGCGCGTTTTTCCCGCGCCTTTTGGGAGACGCTGGCGTTTATCGCGTATCATCAGCCGGTCACGCGCGCCGAGATTGACGCGGTGCGCGGTGTGACCACCAGCAGCGGGATTTACCGCCAGCTGTTCGAGCTGGAATGGATTGAGGTGATTGGCACGAAGGAGGTGCCGGGGCGGCCGGAGTTGCTGGCGACGACGGCACAGTTTTTATCCGATTTTTCCGTGGCAAGTCTTGAGGATTTGCCCGCTTTGCCCGATGACGGGTTTGGAGGCAGTAATGAGTAATGAGTTGGAGCGCATCCAGAAATGGCTGGCAGCGCGCGGTTTGGGTTCGCGACGCGAGATTGAGGGCTGGATTCGCGAGGGGCGCCTGCGCGTCAATGGCAAACTGGCCGAGCTTGGGCAGCGCATCAGCGGCTATGAGCGCCTGAGTCTGGACGGCAAACCGCTGCGCGTGTCGCCGGAGCGCGAAGCACCGCGACAAATCCTGATGTATCACAAACCACCGGGCGAGATTTGCTCACGCAACGACCCGGACGGCCGCCCGACGGTTTTCCGCCATTTGCCGAAACTGCGGCAGGGGCGCTGGGTCAGCATTGGCCGTCTCGATTTGAACACCGCCGGATTGCTGCTCTTTACCAACGACGGCGAACTTGCCAACCGCCTGATGCACCCCAGCGCCGAAATCGAGCGTGAATACTGGGTGCGGGTGGCGGGCGAGGTCAATGAAGACACCTTGCAGGCGCTGCGCAACGGCCTTGAGCTGGAAGACGGCTTCGCCTGCTTTGACGACGTGCAGCCGTTGCAGGCCTTGCACGAGGACGACACCCAATACAACCGCTACTTCAGCGTGGTGCTGAAAGAAGGGCGCAACCGCGAAGTGCGGCGGCTGTGGGAAGCGGTCGGCTGCCAGGTCAGCCGCCTGAAACGCATCCGCTTCGGCAATCTGTGGCTGCCGAAAAACCTCGCCGCCGGACGCTGGCGGCCACTTACCGCCGGTGAAGTCAATGCGCTGCTGGACCTGCTGCAACGCAAACAGCGGCGCGACGCGGCGAAATGACAAGACTATAATAAGCACACATTAATAATCAGGGCATCACCATGAGCGACAGCGAACAAGCCGTCCCCGTGCGCGTCAAACCAAACGCGATGGGGGTGAAGAAAAAAGGGGCGGAAAAAATCCGCCAGGTTCCCGAAAACACCGGCCACGTCGGCGAAGAACGCCTGCGCAAACCGGGCTGGATACGCGCGCAATTCCCCGGCGGCGAAGAAGTGCGGCGGATGAAAGCCATCATGCGCGAACAGAAACTGCACAGCGTCTGCGAAGAAGCCTCCTGCCCGAACATCGGCGAATGCTTCCGCCACAACACCGCCTCCTTCATGATCATGGGCGACATCTGCACGCGCCGCTGCCCGTTCTGCGACGTCGGCCACGGCCGCCCCAACCCGCTTGACCCGATGGAGCCGACGCACCTTGCTGAAACCGTGCGCAACATCGGCTTGCACCACGTCGTCATCACCTCGGTGGACCGTGACGACCTGCTCGACGGTGGCGCGGCACATTTTGCCGCCTGCGTGCGCGAAATCCGCCGCCTCGCACCGCGCATGACCGTCGAAATCCTCACCCCCGACTTCCGCGGCCGCATGGACAAAGCCATCGAAATCCTGCGCCACACCCCGCCGGACATCTTCAACCACAACATGGAAACCGTGGCGCGGATGTACGAAGAAGTACGCCCCGGTGCCAACTACGAACAATCACTGGAACTCCTGCGCGAATACAAAAAAGCGAGCAACAAACCGGTTATCACCAAATCCGGGCTGATGGTCGGACTTGGCGAAGAAGTGGACGAAATCCTCGGCGTGATGGAAGACCTGCGCCGCCACGACGTCAGCATGCTCACCGTCGGCCAGTACCTGCAACCCTCGGTGCACCACTTGCCGGTCAAACACTACTACACCCCGGAACAGTTCCAAATATTTACCGACGAAGGCCTGAAAATGGGCTTCACCCACGTCGCCTCCGGGCCGATGGTGCGCTCCTCCTTCCACGCCGACATGTCGGCGAAAGCGGTACTGGATTAACTAAAAGCCTCCTTTCTCTCTGGGACAAGCATCGCTCGTTCACAGGAATTAAGAGTGGGGGAGGGCTTGAGGCGTGTTGACAATTCGGCGAACGAGCCCCTCTCTCGCTACGCGAGCAATGCTTGTCCCTCTGGGACTGGAACAGCTCACGCAGTGAGAGAGGGGTTGGGGTGAGGGCAGCAATCAATTGAAAAACAGGAATTTTGGTTCATCAATGATTGCTCACCCCCTCCCCGGCCCTCCCCCGGACCCCATGCAAAATGCGTCCGCATTTTGCATGGGTACCCGCCCGCTGCGGGCTTCGCCCTGCGGGGGAGGGGGACTCAAATTGCAAACAGACTCTTAGAGCCTCACCTTTCCGCCATCCCATCACCGTACCCATCCCATGCCCTACCAACGCGACACCCTCTACGACACCCCGCAAGCCGTCGTCGATTTCCGCTTTGACGAACGCACCGCCGCCGTTTTCCCCGACATGATCCACCGCTCCGTGCCGGGTTACGCCACGCTCCTGCAACTCTTTGCCGTCATCGGTGCGGGATTCGTTCCGGAAGGCGGCCACGTCTATGACCTCGGCTGCGCCCTGGGCGGCGCCAGCATCGCCCTGCAACGCCACATCCCGCAGAGCGCGACCATCGACGCGGTAGACAACGCCGAAGCGATGACCCGTCGCCTCGCCGCTTACGTCGAAGGCGCGGGCATCCGCAACATCCGCGTCCAGCAAGCCGACATCACCGCACTCGACTACCGCCCGGCCGACCTCATCATCATGGCGTTCACCCTACAATTCATCCCGCCACAGGCACGCGACGCGCTGCTCACCCGCCTGCGCCAAACCCTGCGCCCCGGCGGCGCGTTGCTACTCGCCGAAAAAACCCGCCCGGATGACGACCGCCTGCGCCAGTGGCACGAAGGCTTCAAAGCCGCACAAGGTTACTCACAAATGGCGATTGCACAAAAACGCGAGTCGCTGGAAAACGTGATGCAAACCGACCGCGCCGCCACCATCGAAACCCGCCTGCAACAAGCGGGCTTTACCCGCATCGAACCCTGCTTTCGCGCCCTGCAATTTTGCGGCTGGGTAGCAAGCGTCTAAACCCATGCCCCACCTCGCCCCCGCCCTTGCCCAATGGCAACACGCCCTCGCCCTCAAACCCGCCCTCGCCACGCAAGACGACGCGGTGCGCGCTGCCCTTGCCCGCGCCACGCCGCACGGCCATTTTGCCGACTGGCTCGGCATCATCGCCGCGCTGCCGTCGCCCGTCGCCGCAAGCATCGACCTGCAAAGCGCCGCCGTGAGCGCGAGCGGCGACACCCCGCCCAATCTCGAAGCGGGGCTGCGTGCGCTGCAACCCTGGCGCAAAGGGCCGTTCACCCTCTACGGCGTCCACATCGACAGCGAATGGCGCAGCGACCTCAAATTCGCGCGCCTGCTCGCCGCCGGCGTGGACTTTTCCGGCAAACACGTGCTGGACGTTGGCTGCGGCAACGGCTACTACCTCTACCGCGCCCTCGGTGCGGGGGCAAAAATGGCGCTTGGCCTTGACCCCTCCTGGCATTACCTCGCGCAGTACCTCGCGCTGGAACGCCTCCTCGGCACGCAGCACTGCGCCTACCTGCCGCTGACGCTGGACGACTGCGCGCCAACCGGCTTTGACCTGACCCTCTCCATGGGCGTGCTGTATCACCGCCGCGACCCGCTACAGCACCTGGCGCAACTGCGCGACACCCTGCGCGACGGTGGCCAACTCATTCTGGAAACACTGGTGATTGATGGCGACGCACAAACCGTGCTGGTGCCGCCTGACCGCTACGCCGGCATGCGCAACGTCTGGTTTCTGCCGAGCGTCGCCGCGCTGCACCGCTGGCTGGCGCGCCTCGGCTTTGCCATTGCCTACAGTGGCGAAACGGTCGCGACAACGAGCGCCGAACAACGCGCGACCGACTGGATTGACCGCTACTCGCTCGCCGATTTCATGAACGCCGATTTCAGCGCGACCATAGAAAACCTGCCGCCACCGCAGCGCGTCATTATCATTGCGACGAAAGGGCGGGGATAAATTTATCTATCGGCATAGAAGACGTAAGTTTTATTCCTGCCCAATACGCTGAATTCGTGCGCGATTCTTCCGCTGTCAAACCTCGCACCGCATAAAAAACGGCTCATCATGAGCCGTTTTTTCTTGCGGATAGCGCTTACTCCAGCGCTGCCCTGGCCGCTTCGTGTCCCTGGGCGGCGGCTTTTTCAAACCAGACGCGGGCTTGCGCGGCATCAACGGGGATGCCCAGCCCTTCGCGGCACATCACGCCCAGTTGGTATTGGGCGTCGGCGTCGCCCGCGTTGGCGGCTTTTTCCCATTGTTGCCGCGCGGTTTCGTAGTATTGCCCGGCCTTGGTTTTGTCATGGGCGTCGTCGTAGAGGCGGCCGAGTTTGTAGGCGGCATCGGCATAGCCTTGCGCGGCGGCTTTTTCGTACCATTTTTTCGCTTCCATGAGGTTTTGCGCGGCGACGTAGTGCTGGCCGAGGCGGTATTGCGCGCTGGCGTCGCCGTGTTCGGCCTGGGTCCGGATTTTGGCGGCTTCCGGAGTCTGTGCGACGATGGCGGCAAGCACGCTGAGGGCAAAGTCGGGAATGGGCGGGGGCTCGCTGGGGTTAAGGGCCGGTGGCAATGGCGGCGGCGGGCGGCGCACCGGGCTGCGCGGTTCGGGTGGCGGCTCGCGCTGGCGCAGGTGCTGGCTCAGGATGGCTTCAAGGTTGGCCGGAGCGACGAAACCGGGGATGAGCGTGCCGTCTTCGAGGATGACCGACGGCGTGCTGGCGATGCCCATGCGCAGGCCGGTGGCGAAGTGGTCGCGGATGATGTTGGTGCAGTCGCCGCGTGAGTTGGGCAGCGGTTGGTCGGTTTCGGCGAGTAGCAAGGCGCTCAGGCGGTCGGGCGAACACCAGACTTGCGACATGCGCAGCGCGGCGACGGATTCGGGGCCGCTGCGCGGGAAGGCGAGGTAGCGGATGGCGATGCCGCGCTGGGTGTATTCGAGGATGTTTTGCTGCATGACGCGGCAATAGGGGCAATCAACGTCAATGAAGACGGTCACCTGGTACTGCGGCGCGTTCGGCATGACGCTGATCATGGTTTTCGGATCCAGCTGCGTCAGCGCCTTGACGCGCTCGGAGGCGCGGAAGGCTTCGGTGACGTTGTTTTGCGTTTGCAGGTCAATCATTTCGCCCTGCATGACGTAGCGGCCGTCGGCGCTGATGTAGAAGACTTCCGCCCCCTGCGCGAACTGGTACAGCCCGGGAATGGGCGATTCTTCTGCATTGCTCATCACGCGCGGGTCGAAAACCGATTTCGCCAGTTCCATGTTGGGCGAGGCGGCGTGCACGAGGGGAATCGCGGCGGTGAGCAGGCAGAGCAGGGGGCGCATAGGGGGCAGGTTATCCAGGGAAATATCAAATGTGTATCTTACCGACAACAACGCCGCCGTTTCATGACGATGCGGGGGTTATTACCGTAACGTCATGCGCGCGGATGGTGCGCGGCAAAGACTTTCGCCAGCCGCGCTTCGGCGACGTGCGTATAAATCTGCGTGGTGGAGAGATTGCTGTGGCCGAGCAGCATTTGCACCACGCGCAGGTCGGCGCCGTGATTGACGAGATGGGTCGCAAAGGCATGGCGCAGGGTGTGCGGCGAGACGGCGGTGCGAATGCCGACGGCAATCGCATAATCATGAATAAGCTTCCAGAAAGTGCGGCGGTTCATCGCCCCACCGCGCGCCGCGATGAACAGCACATCGCTCACCCGCCCCTCAAGCAGCAGCGGGCGCGCCTCGCGGCAATAACGTTCGACCATTTCCGCTGCCTGCTCGCCCATCGGCACGAGGCGCACCTTGTCGCCCTTGCCGCGTACGCGCAACACCGCTTCCTGCAGGAAAACCGCCGACAGCGGCAGCCCGACCAGCTCGCTCACCCGTAGCCCGCAGGCGTAGAGCAACTCCAGCATTGCCGCATCGCGCAGACCGGCGGGCGTTGCAAGATCCGGCGCGGCGAGCAGGCGCTCCACCTCCGCCTCGGACAAACTGCGCGGCAAAGGTTTCTCATGCCGCACCGCTTCCAAGAGTACCGTCGGGTCGTCCGCGCGCAAACGCTCCTCCACCATCCAGGCAAAAAAACGGCGCAACGACACCCGCATCCGCGCCAGGGACGACGCCTTGCGCTGCAAATCCAGCAACTGCGCCAGCACCGCCTGCACATCCGCCGCAGAAAAATCCGATAACGGCTTCGCGCACAGCCGCTCCGCCAACCGCAAATCACGGCGGTACGACGCCACTGACGCCTCCGCCAGCCCCGCTTCCAGCCACATCGCCTCACAAAAGCGCTCGATCACCACAAACCCCCGCTAAAATAGCCAGATGAAAAAACAGACCCTATATTACACCGCCCTGCTGCCGCTCATCGCCGCCACCCTTCTCGCCAGCGCCTGGTGGAGCCTGCACGACAACCGCGCCCTCATCCTGCGCGACCAGCCGCTCTTACAACTCAGCGAAGCACAAAAACAGGCCATCCGCGACCTCAAGGGCGACATCACCCTCGAAGCCTACGTGCGCAACAACCCGCGCCAGCGCCGGGGCTTTGCCGACCTCGTCGCGCCTTACAAACAACTGCAACCGCGGCTGCACCTCGAATTCATCAACCCCGACAGCGACCCGCTGCGCGTCCAAGAACGCGACATCACCCGCGAAGGCCAGCTCTACCTGACAGACGGCAGCCACGGCGAACGCATCGACATCGCCAGCCCGCAAAGCCTCGCCAGCGCGCTCCTGAACCTCGGCGAAACCACGGACAGCCAAATCCTGCACCTGCAAGGCCACGGCGAACGCGCCTGGCGGCAAGACAGCAGCGGCAATTGGCGCGCCGCTTACGAACGCATCCAAAACGCCAAAACCAGCCTCGGCGACCAAGACCAAAACCGCACGCGCGACATCCCGCGCAGCGTCAGCCTGCTCGTCATCGCCGACCCCGAAACCATCCCGCAAGACCACGGCAGCGCGCTGCAAACCTACCTCGCGCGCGGCGGCAACCTCCTCTACACCACCGACACCCGCCACCCCTACCTGCCGCCGTGGCTGGCGAGCCTCACCGGCCTGAAACTCGTGGAGGGCAGCATCGTCGATCCCGGCGCGAAAACCTACGGCCTGAACGACCCGCAAATGCTCATCATCGACACCCTGGGCGACGACCGCGTCAGCGACGGCATCAGCCAGGCGCCGCTCTTGCCGACTGCCGTTGCCATCGCCGCAGACCCCGAACACCCGCCGACCAGCGACTGGACGCGCACCGCCCTCCTCTGGACGAACAACCAAAGCTGGGCAGAACACACCCCGGACGCCGCCGCCCTCCTGCCCGATGCCAACGAGGCCAAAGGGCCGCTCGCGCTCGGCTGGCTGCTCGAACGGCAGTATCAGGACAAAGTGCAGCGCATCATCATCCTCGGCGACAGCGACATCTTCCAGGACAACTACCTCAACATCGGCGGCAACAGCACCCTCGTGCAGAACCTCTTTGCCCGCCTGCTGCCGGACAAGGCGCACGGCAACATCGCCCCGCCCGAACTCAAAGACCAATACCTCACCCTGCCCGAAGCCGAACAACTGCCGCTGGCGTTGACCCTCATCGTCGCTTTGCCGCTCATGCCGCCCGTTGTCGGCTTGCTGCTCGCCTGGCGTCGCAAACGGAAATATGGCTGAGTGCCCCCGCCCTGCACCCAAATTCACGTTCCCTTGGCGCCGCAGCCCTTGCCCGCCACACCGCCCTCATCGCATGAAAAACCGCTTTCTCCCCCTCGCCCTCATCCTCTGGAGCGGCCTGCTCGCCGCCTTCGCCACCCTCGACTACCGCCTCGACCACGCCGACCGCTTCCTTGACCCGGCTCGCGTGCAGCGCATCGCCATCACCCAAAAAGACAGCGCCATCACCCTCGAACGCAGCACAGAGGGCTGGCATGGCGACGGCAAGCCCATCCGCCCTGGCAGAGCCGAACAAATGCTGGACATCCTTGCGAGCTGCCACAGCCCGCAACCGCTCGCCGACCTCAAAGCGCCGCCCAACCCGCGACCGCTAACCCTCACCCTCGACGACAAACCCTACACCCTCGGCGGCTACAACACCTACCACCACGCGCACTACCTCGACGACGGCACAACCGTCTGGCTGTGCAGCGAAAACCTCAAAGCCATGCTCGCCCAACCGCCCGCCAGCTGGTATCCCGCCGCTGAAAACCCGTCATAAAAAAGCTGCAAACGCCATAGCACCGCCCCAACCATACAAAACCCTACCATGCCCGAACTCCCCGAAGTCGAAACCACCCGCCGCGGCATCGCACCGCATCTCGAAAACCACCGCATCCACAGCATCAGCGCGCACATCGCCAAACTGCGCCAACCGCTGGACACCGCGGAGCTGAACCGCATCAGCGGCCACACCCTCACCCGCATCGAGCGGCGCGGCAAACACCTCATCCTGCACAGCGACCAGCCAGAGCTCGCGCTACACATCCACCTCGGCATGAGCGGCGCGCTGCGCATCACCCCCGCCAGCAGCCCGCACAAAAAACACGACCACGTCGCCATCACCCTCGATAACGGCGACGAACTGCGCCTGCACGACCCGCGCCGCTTCGGCCACGTCGCCCTTATCGACCCGACCCGTCCGCCTGCAAGCCTTGCCAACCTCGGCGACGAACCGCTGGACGACAACTTCAACGGCGCCCGCCTCTACGCACAAACCCGCGGCAAAAAGAGCGCCATCAAAACCCACATCATGAACCAGCGCTACCTCACCGGCGTCGGCAACATCTACGCCACCGAAGCACTGTTTGCGAGTGCCATCCATCCGGCGCGCGCCGCCACAACACTCACCCGCGCCGACTGCGACCGCCTGGCGGAAGCCATCAAGACAGTATTACAAGCCGCCATCGCCCAGGGCGGCACCACCCTGCGCGACTTCACCCAACCGGACGGCACGCACGGCTACTTCGCACAAACCCTCAACGCCTACGGCAGAAGCGGCGAACCCTGCCCGCGCTGCCAGCGCCCGCTACAAAACATGACAATCGGCGGGCGCAGCACCGTTTACTGCGCACATTGCCAACACTGACGCTGCGACAAAATTCCGAAAAAACAAAACTTTTCCTTTACAACGCGCCGCGCTCGCGTACAATGCGCGCCCTTTGACGACATCGCCCGCGATCCGAAGCACGAGGCTTCACCTGATTGTTGCCGATGATTTGAAAATTCCGGCAACCCTCATCTTCGTAACCCCCCCAACGGCGCTGCGGTCGTCATGGTTTGCCATTCTCATTGCCCGACAACAGGACAACACATGCAAACCTTTAACGACCTTCACCTCCCCGAAGCCCTGCTCAAATCCATCGCTGACAGCGGCTACACCACCCCGACGCCCATCCAGGCACAAGCCATCCCGCTTGCCGTCGCCGGGCGCGACCTGCAACTCTCCGCACAGACCGGCAGCGGCAAAACCGCCGCCTTCGTCCTGCCCATCCTCACCCGCCTCATCGAAAGCGAACAAAAAGGCAAACGCCCGCGCGCGCTCATCCTCACCCCGACGCGCGAACTCGCCCTGCAAGTCCACGAACAAGTGCGCAAATACGGCAAAGAACTCAAATGGCTGTTCTCCGTACCGCTGGTCGGCGGCGCCCCCTACGGCGGACAAATCCGCGCCCTGAAAAAAGGCGTACAAATCATCATCGCCACGCCTGGCCGCCTGCTGGATCACATGCGCGACGAACGCATCGACTGCGGCGCGCTCGATATGCTCGTTTTGGACGAAGCCGACCGCATGCTCGACATGGGCTTTGCCGACGACATCAACGCCATCATCGAAGCGCTGCCCGAAACCCGCCAAACCATCATGTCATCCGCCACCTGGGACGGCGCGGTGGGCAAAATCGCGCGCCGCTACACCCGCGAGCCGGAGCGCATCGCCATCAAAGTCGAAAGCGCGCACATCGAAGAAAAAGTCTACTTCTGCGACAACGCCGAACACAAAAACCAAATCCTTGAGCACCTCGTTGCCGACCCGGAGATGGGACAGGCAATCATCTTTGCCGCCACCAAACGCGCCAGCGAAGAAATCGCCGACAGCCTGCGTGACAACGGCTTCCGCGCCCGCTACCTGCACGGCGACCTGCCGCAAGTCAAACGCAACCGCATCGTTGAAGACCTGCGCAAAGGCAAATGCGACATCCTGGTCGCAACCGACGTTGCCGCGCGTGGCATAGACGTACCCGCCATCAGCCACGTCATTAACTACGACCTGCCGCGTCAGGTCGAAGACTACGTGCACCGCATCGGCCGCAGCGGCCGCGCCGGACGCACCGGTACCGCCATCAACCTGTGCAGCCTTGCCGACCGCAGCCAGCTCTCCGCCATCACCCGTTACCTGGAGCGGAAAATCGAAGAACATCGCATCGCCGGGCTGGAGCCGAAAATCACCAGCAAGCCGAAAACCAAGCCGGGCAAAAAATTCCGTGGCGCGCCGGGCAAGAACTACGGCAACGGCAAACCGGGCGAGAAAAAATTTGACGGCAAACGCGGCGGCAAAAAACCGTTTTCCGACCGCAAAGGCGGCGACCGCAGTTACACCCGCAAAGGCAACCGGGTTTAACGATAGCCGCGTCACATAAAAAGCAACCCCGCTGCGGCGGGGTTCTTTATTATTTAGACGGAAGACCGTCGCCATACGAAAAAAGCCCCGCAACTCGCGGGGCTTTCCATTTAAATAAGACAAAAAAGAACCCGCTTTGCAGCGGGTTGAATGTTTTTTACAACAAGGAGATTGGCCTGCTCGAAGGGATTCGAACCCCCGACCTTTGCCTCCGGAGGGCAACGCTCTATCCAGCTGAGCTACGAGCAGTGTGGCGGCGCATTGTACTGGAAGCCCTGCACGCGGGCAAAGGCTTTTTCGCCTCAAAAACCGGCCTGATGTTCCAGTTTTTCCACCAGTGCGTCGTCAAGATGCAGCGCCTCGGCGAGTTCATGCAGATAGACGATTTCCTTGCGGTCAAGATCGCCACAAACGATGCGCGAGGCAAGATAAATTTCCGCCGCCAGCGCCGGATCATTGCCCACTTCGGCGGCAAGCGTTTGCGGCGTCGGCGGGTTGTGGATTTGCTGCTCCAGCCAGGCGCGCGCTTCGGCGTTTTCCGTGCCGATTTGCGCGAGAATGGCGCTGCTTTCGGCGGTATCAATGCGGCCGTCTGCCGCGGCGGCGGCAATCATCGCCTTGATGGTCAGCTCGCTCGCCTGTGCGGTTTGCGCCTGCGAGCGTTCTTCTGCCGGGATGAACTGCCCTTGTGCGGCGCTGGCAGGCGCGGCTTGCCCGCCCTGATAATTCTTCCAGGCGTTATAGGCGAGCGCGCCGAGGGCTGCCATGGAGCCCAGTTGCAGCGCGTTGCTGCCAAAGCCTTTTTTGCCCATCAGTAGCGACAACAGCCCGGTCGCGGCAACGCCGCCGCCAAAGCCTTTCAGCGTGTCGTTATTGATGTTGCCGAGAATATTGCCGAGTGTGCCGCCGCTTTTGCGCTGCTGCGTGATTTGCTGACCGCCGTTGAGTACCTGGTTTAGAATGCTGTTGAAGTCCATGCGAGGCTCCTGTGTGGGTAAATGGGCGGTCATCATGTCATGTTTGGGAGATTTTATGCAAACAGAACCGGTGGGACGGCGTTATGCGACCGCCTTCGCGCTAATCGTGTTTTTCCTGTTCGGCTTTCTTTTTTTCTATTTTTATCAACGCTACGAGCAGGACGCCTATCTGCCCAACCGTGACGCGACCGCGACTGCCGACGGTCTGGCGCTGAAAGCCTCTGCCGACGGCCATTTCCGCACCACCGGCACGATTAACGGCGAACCGGTAGTGTTCATGCTTGATACCGGTGCGACGGGCGTCGCCCTGAGCGAATCATTGGCGCGACGGTTGGGCGTGACGGGGCGCGGTTCGGGGCAGGTCAGCACCGCCAACGGCGTCACCCAAGCGCAACTGGCGCAGCTGGACGTGCTCGCCTTCGGCGGTTGGACATTTGAAGATGTACCCGCCTTCATCATGCCGCAGATGGACGACGAAGTGCTGCTCGGCATGCAGGTTTTGCGCCATTTCCGCTGGCACCAAGAAGCGGGGGTTTTACGGCTGCAACCCCCGGAATAGCAGGGCTGGCGCGTTTTCCACTTATCCACATTTTCTGTGTATAAGCGCCGGGGATAAATCCTTACCCCGCGTCCGGAAAACAGTTTTTTTCTTGCTTAAATTTTGCGCAGGGTTTGTGGCATGGCGGATACAACCCTTGCCGCGCATCGGGTCTTTGTAAAAGCACCATCTATTACGGGCGACGTATTTCTCCGGGAATCGTCGCCCGTTGCATTTTATATAGATGGTCATCATGAAAGCATAAAAGTCATATTCCCATGTAGATGGAATCGTAATGGGATGGCGATATAATGCGCATTCATTTTTTTCGACGATTCCCATGCACAAACCGCTCGCCTTTTTCATCGCGGCTTTTGCCGCTTGCGGCATTTCTGCTGCCGATCTTGAATTACCCGATCTGGGCAATCCGGAAAAACGCATCTTCATCGGCGACAAGGCGCGCAATATCGGGATGGGCGTCGAGGGACAACTGCGGCAGCGTGGCGAATTACTGGAACAGCCGGAAATCACCCAATACCTGCGCGAATTGGGTAACCGTCTTGCCGCCTATGCGCCCGCGCCGTCCGGTTATCATTTCTTCGTGATTGATTCACCCGCGATCAATGCCTTTGCCACCAGCGGCGGCTATATCGGCATCAATAGCGGCCTGATTGCCATGACCGATAACGAAGACCAACTCGCCGGCGTCATTGCGCATGAAATCGGCCACGTCAATCAATCACATATTGCCCGCTCCATTGCCAATGCGGAAAAATACGGCTGGATGCAGGCGATTAGTTTACTGGCGGGCATTGCCGTTTCCGTTGCGGCAGACAGTGCCAGCGGCGCCCAGGCGACCATTGCCGGAACGCAGGCCTATATTCAGGAAAAGAAACTGGAATACTCGCGCGCGCATGAACAGCAGGCCGATGATGTCGCGGTCAAAGTGTTGCAGAAAGCGGGTTATGATGCGACGCAAATGGCGACCTTTTTCGAAAAACTGATGATTAACGGCAGCCATCCGCCGGAATTTCTCATGACCCACCCTTTGCCGGAAAACCGCGCCGACCGTCAGCGCAGCAAAGCACAAAAACATACCGCCGCACGCAATCCGCTCGATTATCAATTGGCGAAAACGGCGATTCAACGTTACAGCCGCCATAAACTGCGCGATTATCGCCCTGATAACGCCTTCGCCGAGCAATACCGGCAAGTGCTGGAAGCGCAGCGCCGCAATGACCAAGCCGTATTGCCCACCATGCTCGCCGCCTTGCCGCCAGAAAAACATCCGTTATTCGCCCGCTTGCATGGAGAACAGGCATTATTAAATGGCGATCCGGTGCAGGCGGAAGCCGTATTGGAAAATGCATGGAAACGCTGGAAAAACAATGAAAATCTGATTATGCCCTATGCGCGCACGCTTATCGCCAATGGCAAAGCCGCCGAGGCGGAGAAACTGTTGCAGGGACAAATTGCGCGCGATCCGGGAGCGGTGCAATATTATGATCTCTATGGGGATTTATTGGAAAGGCAACGCCGCCGCGGCGAGCAACTTTTGCTTACCGCCAAATATTATGCGCTGATTGGCGACTATAAACTGGCAGCCGAACAAGTCGGGCGCGCACTAAAAGACCCGACGCTCCCTGCCAATGAAAGACAAAAAGCACGCACATTGCAAAAGCGCTATGAACTTTTGCAGGAACAGGACGAAAAATAGGCTTTACATTTCTTTTCGCCTCGCTATAATTGCCCCGTCTTTTAAAAAAAACCGAGGAACCAAAATGAGTCTTGAAGATCTCTTTAACCAAGTTGATAACCTGAACAATGACGACTTTGAAGCATTGATCAATCATGTGGACAAGCAAAAGAAACGCCGCGCCCGCGATATTCTGGCTGAAGCCCAACGCCAGGCTTCCCGCTTTATCAGTAGTGCTGAAGGCGGCAAACCTGCCACCCAACGTACCGCTATGCCGCCGCGTTATCGTAACCCGCACAATCACAGCCAAACCTGGAGTGGCATGGGTCGCCAACCGCAATGGTTCAAAGAGAACCTTGAGCACGGCATGAGCGAACACGACATGCTAATCTAAGTTTGCGACTTGCAAGGAAAGGCACGAAATCTCGTGCCTTTTTTATTACCCCGAAAGGAGCATAAAAATGAGCGATACCATCTTCCACAAAATTCTTGCCGGTGAAATTCCCTGCGCCAAAATTTATGAAGACGAACACCTTTTTGCCTTCATGGATGCCTTCCCGCAAAGTAAAGGGCATAGCCTGATTATCCCGAAAAACTTTGCCCCCGATCTTCTCACTGCCCATCCTGAATCGCTGCAACATATCATCGTCTTTAGCCAAAAACTGGCGCGGGCGCAGAAAAAAGCGCTGGCTGCCGATGGCATCAAAGTCGTGCAATACAATGGTGCAGCCGCCGGGCAAACCGTCTTCTATTACCATATGCACCTTATCCCGGTCTGGGAAGGCAAAACGCTCGGCGCACATGCGCAAGGCCCTGCCGATATAAATGAATTACGCGAAACCGCAGCGGCGATCGCCGCCGCCTTATAAATAAAGGAGGAAACATGAGCGCAGAAATCATTGATGGCAAAGCCTTTGCCGCAAAAATTCGCGCCGAAGTCGCGCAAGAATGTGCCGCGTTTCGTGCGCAAACCGGCGTGCAACCCGGATTGGCGGTCGTTCTCGTTGGCAATGATGCGGCGAGTGAAGTCTATGTGCGCAACAAAGGTATTCAGGCGAAAGAAGCGGGCTTTAACAGTCTCGAATACCGCCTGCCCGCAGAAACCACCCAAAGCGAATTGCTCGCCCAGGTCGCAGCGCTCAATGCCGACCCGCAGGTGCATGGCATCCTGGTGCAACTGCCCTTGCCCGCGCACCTCGACGCCGATGCGGTATTAAACGCCATTGCGCCGGACAAAGACGTGGACGGCTTCCACCCGGTGAACGTCGGCCGCCTGTGGACGGGCAACCCCGTTTCCATCCCCTGTACGCCGCTCGGCTGCGCGCTCATCCTGAAAGACCGCCTCGGCGACCTTTCCGGCAAACGTGCCATCGTCATCGGCCGCTCCAACATCGTCGGCAAGCCGATGGCGGCGCTCCTGCTCGCGGCAAACGCCACCGTTACCATCGCCCATTCGCGCACCGCCGACCTTGCTGCGCGCTGCCGCGAAGCCGATATCGTCATCGCTGCCGTCGGCAAGCCCGAGCTGGTGCGTGGCGACTGGCTCAAAGCGGGCGCGACCGTGCTGGACGTTGGCATCAACCGTATTGCCGAGGGCGAGAAAACCCGCCTCGTTGGCGACGTGCATTTTGCGAGCGCCGTGGCAGTCGCCGGTGCCATCACCCCCGTCCCCGGCGGTATCGGCCCGATGACCATTGCCTGCCTGCTGCGCAACACGTTGGCATGCGCGAAAGCGTTGCACGGCACGCACGATTAACCGACAATAGCCGCCGTTTTAACCCCTTCAGGAGACTGAAATGAGTCAAGAAATCGGCTTCTTCTACGGCAGCACCACCGGCATGACCGAAGACGTCGCCTACCGCATCGAAGCCTGCATCAAAGAAAAGTTCGGCCTGGAAATTGTGCCGATCAACATCATCGACCTCGACGACCCGAACGACATGTTCCTCTACAAGCGCATCATCCTCGGCATGCCGACCTGGAACTACGGCGAATACCAGGACGACTGGGAGCTTGTCGTCGATAAAATCGCCAGTGCCAACCTCCAGGGCACGGTGATTGCGATGTTCGGCCTGGGCGACCAAATCGGCTACCCCGAATACTATCTGGATGCGATGGGCATGCTTGCCGAACAACTGGGCGCACAAGGCGCGACCTTTGTCGGTGAATGGCCGAGCGCCGATTACAAATTCGCCTCGTCCAAGGCGCTCAAGGCAAACGGCAACTTCATCGGCCTCGCGCTGGACGAAGACAGCCAGCCGGAAAAAACACAAGAGCGGCTGGAAGCGTGGGTTGCGCAAGTCATCCCGCTGCTGCTCGCCTGACGACCCCATGCCCGCCACGCGCGGGCATTTTCAATACTGCGCTAACCACCGGAGACCCCATGAAAATCTACCGCTTCCTCACTGGCCCGGACGACAGCAGCTTCTGCCGCCGCATCACCGAAGCCCTGCAAAACGGCTGGGAACTTTACGGTGACCCACAACTGACCGGCGACGCGAACGGGCGCTACTGCGGCCAGGCCGTCGTCAAGGAAATCGGCGACAGCTACGACCCCGCCAAACCGCTTGGGGACTACTGATGAGTGCTGCCTGGGAAGCGATGCGCAGCGGCGCGCCGCACCAGCCCTATGATCACGACCTCAAAGCGCGGCGCGTGCGTTGCCGCGCGCTGCTCTGGCGCTATAACACGCAAATCCCGCCCGGCGACAGCGCCGCGCAACAGGCGCTACTTGCCGAACTTTTCGGCGAACTGCCGGAAGGCATCCACATCACCCCGCCGTTTCACTGCGACTACGGCCGCGGCATCCGCTTTGGCCGCCATTTCTATGCCAACAGCGGCTGTACCATCCTGGATGGCGGCGCGGTTCACATTGGCGACCACGTCCTGTTCGCGCCGAACGTCGCGCTCTACACCGTCGGCCATCCGCTGCATCCCGCACTGCGCCGCGCGGGCTGGGAGCAAACCGCGCCGATTACCATCGAAGACGACGTCTGGCTCGGCGGCGGCGTCATCGTCCTGCCCGGCGTGACCATCGGCGCGGGCAGCGTCATTGGTGCGGGCAGCGTCGTTACTAAAAATATCCCGCCGCACAGCCTCGCTGTCGGCAATCCCTGCCGCGTATTGCGCGCCATCACCGACGCTTACCGCGAGCAATACGCCGCCTGGAATATCCGCGCCGAATAAAATCCATAAAGGAGTCACTCATGAAAAAGTATCTTCTACTCGCATTGGCACTCTCTGCCGGCGCCTTCGCCGCGCCCAAAGAAAGCCCGGCGCAAATCGTGCAGAAACTCTATGACGCCTATCAGCAACCCAGCGTGCAAGAAAATACGGCTCTATTTGAAGACTACGCCAGCGCAGAACTAAAAGCGCTCCTTGCCAAAGACGAGCAGCTGGCGGGCGATGAAATCGGCTGCCTCGACTACGACTTTGTTATTCAGGGACAGGATTATGATGCGGAAAGCATCAAAAAAACCCTGAAAATAAAAGCGCTGGATAAAGAAAGTGTAGAAGCTAAATTTACCAATTTTGATCCGACGACGGTCATCTATAAATTCGCCTGTACGGAAAACCAATGCGAAATTACAGACCTGCTCGAAGAAGACCAGGAAACGCACAAGCCCAAATCCTTCAAAGAAGGCCTTGCCAACTGTTTGGTGGATTTGGAAAAAAGCGCGAGCGCCAAATAACACCTTGCTATCCCGCGGGCATCGCCCGCTTTTTCATCGCCATGCCGCACGACATCCCCCGCTTCTGGCGCCGCCGCACACTCCTCAGCTACCTGCTGCTGCCGCTGGCGGCGCTCTTTGCCCTCATCACCGCCTGCCGCCGCGCGCTTTACCGTGCGGGCATACTGCGCGCCTACCGTGCGCCCGTTCCCGTCCTCATCGTCGGCAACATCAGCGTCGGCGGCAATGGCAAAACGCCGCTGGTGCAGGCGCTCGCCCGTGCCTTGCAGCAAGAGGGCGTTGCCGTCGGCATCATCAGCCGCGGTTACGGGGGCAGGGCGGTTGCGGCGACCGACGTTGCCGCCTGCCCGGATGCCGCCATCGTCGGCGACGAGCCGCTGCTTCTCTGGCAAAGCACCGGCGCACCGGTGGTGATCGCCCGCAAACGCGCGCAGGCGGCGGCGAAGCTGCTGCGCGATTACCCCGCCACCCGCCTCATTCTCGCCGACGACGGCCTGCAACACTACGCGCTCGCCCGCGATGCGGAAATCGCGGTTATCGCCGCCGATTTTGGCCTTGGCAACGGCTTTCTCATGCCCGCAGGCCCCCTGCGCGAAAGTGCCTCCCGCCTGCAAAGTGTGGATGCGGTGGTAGGCAGCGGGGCAGGGCAGGGCAGGGCGGACGGCTACGTTCTCCAGTACACCAGCGACGGCGTGCGACCGCTCAATGGCGGCGCGCTGCGGCCACTCGCCAGCCTCGCCGCAGCGCCGCTCTATGCGCTGACCGCCATCGCTCGCCCCGAACGCTTCTTTGACAGCCTGCGCGCGCAGGGCGCAATGCTCACCGCGACGCACAGTCTGCCCGACCACGCCGCCATTCCCGCCGATGCCGCTGCGTTTGCGGGCGACGGCAACCTCCTCATCAGCGAAAAAGACGCAGTGAAAACCGCCGCCTGGCCGGAGGCGCTCAAGGCGCGCACCTACGTCGTCGATTACCGCGCGCTGCTGCCGCCGGAACTCTTGCCCGCGTTGCGGCGCAAATTGGGGGTATAGATGCGGTTTACTGCGCGCGCGGCACATGGCACAAGATGCAGCCAAACGCCTGCTGTTGCACAATAGCGCCTCCTTCCGGCCAGACCCGTCCCATGCCCCTCAACCAACCGCTCTCCGCCATCTCCAGCCACGGCGACAAAACCGCCGAACTCCTCGCCCGCTGCGGCGTGGAAACCCTGCGCGATTTACTCACCCACCTGCCGCTGCGCTACGAAGACCGCTCGCACATCACCCCCATCGCCGCCCTGCGCGACGGCGCCACCGTACAAATCCACGGCGAAGTGCTGCACGCCGACCTCATCCAGCGGCGCAAGCGGATGCTGCACGTTACCCTGCGCGACGCCGCCGGCGATTACTGCAAACTCGTGTACTTCAACTTCTACCCCAGCCAGCAAAAAGCCTTCGCCCCCGGACGGCGCGGCCTCTTTTACGGCAAGGCGGTGTGGACGATGCAGGGCTACCAAATCCACCACCCCGAAGTGCAATGGCTGGCAGACGGCGAAACGCCGCACCTCTCCGCGCAACTCCATCCGGTCTATCCCACCGTCAAAGGCCTGGGGCAGACGCGCTGGCACGACCTCATCCGCCGCGCCCTCGCCCACGCCCTGCCGCAACTGCCCGCAGACGACCCGCTCACCGCAATGGGTTATTGCCCGCTGCCCGCCGCGCTCACCACCCTGCACCAGCCGGACGAAAGCACCGCGCCCGATGCGCTACTTGAGCGCAACCATCCGGCGCGCCGCCGCCTCATCATCGAAGAACTCATCGCGCACCAACTCTCCATCCAGAACGCCCGCCAGCGTCTGCGCGAACAGCGTGCCACCGCGCTACCCGCCGAACCGCCGCTGCTACGCGAGTTTCGCGCCGCTTTGCCCTATACGCTGACCGCCGCACAAAGCCGCGTCTGTGCGGAAATCGCCGCCGATCTCGCGCAAGCGACGCCGATGCTGCGCCTGGTGCAAGGCGACGTCGGCAGCGGCAAAACCGTGGTTGCGCTCTCGGCCTGCCTGCAAGCCATCGCCGCCGGACAACAGGCGGTGTTCATGGTGCCGACCGAACTGCTCGCCGAACAGCACGCCGCCAACATCCGCCGCCTGCTCGGCGCGCTGCCGGTGCGCGTTGCCGTCCTCACCAGCAAAATGCCCGCCGCCGACAAACGCGCCTGCCTGCAAGCCATTGCCGACGGCAGCGCCGACCTCATCATCGGCACGCATGCCGTCTTTCAAGAACAAGTCCGCTACGCCCGCCTCGCCCTCGTCGTCATCGACGAACAGCACCGCTTCGGCGTGCACCAGCGCCTGCAATTACAAGACAAAACCGCGCCCGGTGTCAGCGTGCACCAACTCGTCCTGACCGCTACCCCCATCCCGAGAACGCTGGCGATGAGCCACTACGGCGAGCTCGACTGCTCCATCATCGACGCCCTGCCCGCCGGGCGCCAGCCCATCCAGACCAGCGTCGTCTCCAACCAAAAACGCGATGCCGTCATCGCCCGCGTCGGCGAAAACTGCCGCGCCGGGCGGCAAGCCTACTGGGTCTGCCCGCTCATCGAAGAATCCGACACCCTCGAATGCGAAAACGCCGAAGCAACCGCCGCACAACTGCAAATGATGCTGCCGGACATCCGCGTCGCCCTGCTGCATGGCCGCATGAATAACGACCAGCGGCAGGCGACGATGAGCGCCTTCGTCGCCGGCGAGGCACAACTGCTGGTCGCCACCACCGTCATCGAAGTCGGCGTGGACGTCGCCAACGCCACCCTGATGATAATAGAGAACGCCGAACGCTTTGGCCTGGCGCAACTGCACCAACTGCGCGGCCGCGTTGGCCGGGGCAGCGCCCAATCCTACTGCCTGCTGATGTACCAGCCGCCGCTGGGCGAGACCGCACAACGCCGCCTGCGCATCATGCGCGAAACCACCGACGGCTTCCGCATCGCCGAAGAAGACCTCGCCATCCGTGGTGCGGGCGAACTGCTCGGCACACGGCAGACCGGCGAAGCCAGCTTCCGCGTTGCCCGCCTGCCGCGCGACGGCGACCTGCTCGCGGAAACCGAACGCCTCACCCGCACCCTGCGCGCAGAACATCCCGACTACTGCGCCGTCCTGCTCGCACGCTGGACGGCCTCGCGCGAAAAATACCTCAATGCTTGAACCGTATCCGCGCAGGTTGGGTTAGGCGCTTGCGTCGTAACCCAACAAAGCGAGTGCAAGCTGGGGAAGAACCACCGCCAGCCGCTATAATCCCCGCTTCTCTCAACCCACCCGGAGCCCCCATGAACATCCTCCTCATCAACGGCGGCAAAGCCTACGGCCCGTCGCAAGGCCGCCTCAACCACAGCCTGCACACCCACGCGCGCGACACCCTCGCCGCCCTCGGCCATCACATCCAGGAAACCCACATCGACGACGGCTACGACGTCCCCGCCGAAATCGAAAAATTCCTGTGGATGGACGCCGTCATCTGGCAAATGCCCGGCTGGTGGATGGGCGAGCCGTGGATCGTCAAAGAATACATCGACCACGTCTTCTCCCTCGGCGCGGGCAAACTGTTTGCGAGCGACGGCCGCCACAGCGCCACCCCGACCGAAGGCTACGGCACCGGCGGCCTGCTGCACGGCAAGCACCACATGCTCTCGCTCACCTGGAACGCGCCGATCGAAGCCTTCACCCGCCCCGGCGACTTCTTCGACGGCGCCGGCGTGGACGCCGTTTACCTCCACTTCCACAAGGCCAACGAATTTCTCGGCATGAAGCCACTGCCGACATATATCTGCAACGACGTCGTGAAAAACCCGCAAATCGCGCGCTTCCTCGCCGACTACACCACGCATTTACAGCGCCTTTTCCCCGCCTGAACGTGCGACAATGCCGCGACGCCCAAACCGGAAACCAGCCATGCAGCAAAACCGCCTTATCGCCCTCATCACCACCCTCGCACTCAGCGCCTGCGGCGGTAACGACGTCAGCCTTTCCCTGAGCGGCCCCGGCATCAACATCAACACCCAGCACTACGGCAGCCGCAGCCCGAACCGCCCCGGCTTCACCCCGAACCCAAACAGCCAGAACAACAACCGCGCCACCCCGCCTGCCGCCAACTGGCGCCGCCTAAACGGCATGGTCGCCACCACCGCACGCACCGACGGCGACAACATCCAGCGCTACTTCCCGGACACGAGCGGCTGTCGCGACTGCGCCGCCATCCCCAGCGCTGACCGCAGCAGCCCCTATTACCTGAACGGCGGCAACGGCACATACCGCGACACCACCCCCGGCGGCGGCCAAATCCTCTACCGCAACCTCTCCTACGCCAGCTTCGGCAGCTACCACGCGCCCGGCGACCGCTACCGCCATTTCCACGTCCTCCAGCCGACGCCCTACGCCGCCGTGCCGACCAGCGGCAGCGCGCACTACGCGGGCGCGGTCATCTACCGCGATGCCGAAGACGGCCGTATCGCCCTTGACGTCGATTTCGCCAGCCGCGCCGTCGGCGGCAGCGTCAGCGGCCTCTCTGCGGTCGGCGGCCAGCCGCTCGACATCAGCGCCAACCTCGCTGGCAACAGCATCAGCGGCAACCTGCACTACCGCGAGCGCAGCCAGGAAAACCTCGTGCCGTACAGCGGCGGCATCCTGGACGCCACCCTCTCCGGCCCGCGCGCCGAGCACATCATCGGCCAATTCAGCCTGCCTGCCGCCAAAGCCGTGCGCCAGTACCCGGAAAACACCGCCGTCTTCGGCGCAGACAAACAATAGGAAACCATCATGAGTACCTACCAAGACACCCTCGCCCGCCTGCAAGCGCAGATGCAAAACCACAGCGAGATGGCGCTCGAACGTCTGGCGCGCAAAATCATCATCGCGCTGGAAGCACAAATGAAAGACGAAGAAATCGCGCAAGAACTCACCATCGAACAGCCGCATTACCGCAACCTGCGCCGCCTCATACAAGAGCGCGACTGGAACGACCGCCGCATCGGCGCCGAACTCGACATGCTCGACCAAGTCGCGCAAGCGCTTGGCGACGACTACCCCGGCGATACCGCGCAGAACAACCTGAGCTTCACCTGCGCGCTGGACTACTGGCGCGAACTACAAAACCACGCCGATGCCGCGACCGTCGCCGCCATTGCCGGACTGTACCTCGATAACGCCGACCACGCCGCTTTCGGCGCCGACGGCGCGCCGGACGAAGCCACCTGGGCGAACGCGCCGGGCATCGCCAGCGCCATCCGCCAACTGGAAGAGTGGATTCAAAACGCCTGAACGACCGGATGACCCCTTTCGCCCACCGCCTCGCCGCCTGGCAAGCCCGCCACGGCCGCAACCACCTGCCTTGGCAAAGCGACGACCCCTACCGCGTCTGGCTCTCGGAAATCATGCTGCAACAAACGCAGGTGGCGACCGTGCTGCAATACTACCCGCGCTTCCTCGCCCGCTTTCCGGACGTCGCCAGCCTTGCCGCCGCCGCTGATGACGACGTGCTGGCGCTGTGGTCAGGCCTTGGCTACTACAGCCGCGCGCGCAACCTGCACCACGCAGCCAGGCAAATCATGGGAGAACACGGCGGGCAGTTTCCGCGCGACCGCGCCGGACTGGAAACACTGAAAGGCGTCGGCCGCAGCACCGCCGCCGCCATCGCCGTCTTCGCCTACGGACAAAAAGAAGCCATCCTCGACGGCAACGTCAAACGCCTGCTTGCCCGCCATGCCGGCATTTACGGCGCGACCGACCAACCGGCGACGCTCGCCGCCCTCTGGCACGAGGCCGAAGCGCGCCTGCCGGACGACCCCGCCACCCTGCGCCGCTACACCCAAGGCCTGATGGATCTTGGCAACAGCATCTGCACCCGCAGTCGCCCGCACTGCGACGCATGCCCGGTCGCCGCCGACTGCTACGCCTACCGCCGCGACGAAACCGCCGCCCTGCCGGAAAAGCGCGCGAAAAAAACCAACCCCGAAAAACACACGGTAATGCTGCTCGCCCGCTGCGGCGACCGCCTGCACCTCTACCGCCGCCCCGACCACGGCATTTGGCGCGGCCTGTGGTCTTTGCCCGAATACGACACGCTCGCCGCAGCCGATGCCGCCGCACAAGCGCTCGGCACAGTTAGCGCCCGCGAAACACTGCCGACCATCACCCACAAATTCACCCACTACACCCTGCACATCGCGCCGCTCGCGGTTCGCATCGCGGCACCCGTAAGTCCCGCCGACTGGCTAGCGCAGGAACAGGCGCTGGCAAAAGGCCTGCCCGCACCGGTGCGCCGCCTGATTGAAAAATTGCGCGCCGCCGCATGACTTTCTTGCCTCGCACGTGCTACGCTTTCCTCGCCGCGTCCCGCGGATTTTTTCTTAACAATGGAGCAAACCATGCTTTCTGAAAACATCGTCAAACACCTCAATGCGCAAATGAATGCCGAGTTCTATTCCTCCAACGTCTATCTGCAAATGTCAGCCTGGGCGGACAATAAAGGATTCCCCGGCGCGGCGAAATTCCTCAAGGCGCACGCGGCCGAAGAAATGGAGCATATGCAGCGCCTCTTTACCTATCTGTGCGAGACGGGCGCGATGCCGCATATTGGCGCGATTGCCGCCCCGAAAACGGAATACGCCAGCCTGAAAGAACTCTTTGAAGAAGTCTATGCCCACGAAAAAGAGATAACCAGCAAAATCAACAAGCTGGTCGAGGAAACCTTCAAGGAAAAAGACTATTCTTCCTTCAATTTCCTGCAATGGTATGTCGCCGAGCAGCATGAAGAAGAACACCTCTTTACTTCCATTCTCGACAAATTCAATCTCGCCGGAAATTCCGGTATCAGCCTTTATCATATTGACGAAGATTTGGGCAAAATGGCGGATGCGACCAATTAAGCCATTTGCCGGATATAAAAAGCCGCCCCGAAGGGCGGTTTTTTATGGGTCTTTATGACGATTTTTCTTTTTCTGCTTTTGCCCGCTCTTCCCAGAAGGTCGCGTTTTTGATGCCGAGCGCCTGCGGGTCGAAGGTGTAAACCGCGGCATTTTCCTTTTGCTGGCGCTCGTAGTCGCGCAGGGCGCGGATGGTCGGCCGGCCGGCGGCAAAGAAGATGATGACGAGGCCGACGATGTTTAGCCAGGCGTTGAGGCCGACGCCGATGTCGCCCAGTTTCCAGATGTAGCCCGCGCTGCCGATTGCGCCGTAGGTGACGGCAAGCATCGCGCTCAGTTTGACGATGAGGGTTACGTCGCGTTTCCAGCCAAATTTGCGAGCGAGGTAGAGGATGTTGGTCTCGGCGATGTAGTAGTAGGCGAGGATAGTGGTGAAGGCGAAGAAGAAGGTGGCGATGCCGACCAGCACCGGGCCGCTCTTGCCGAAGACGCTCGCCATCGCGTACTGGGTGAAGGCGGTGGTGCCGGGGTCGGCGTTGATGACCGCGCCGCTCGCGTCTTTCAGGTGGGTGACGAGGTATTGCGTGGCGTCCCCGGCGAAGGTCTGGTCGGCGACGATGTTGTACTGCTGTGTCATCAGGATGATGAGCGCGGTCGCGGTACAGACGAAGAGGGTGTCGATATAGACGGAAAACGCCTGCACCAGCCCCTGCTGCACCGGATGCTCAACTGCCGCAGCGGCAGCGGCGTGCGCGCCCGTGCCTTGTCCGGCTTCGTTGGAATAAATGCCACGTTTGACGCCCATGCCGATGGCCGCGCCGAGACCGGCGGTGGGGCTGAAGGCATCGCTGACGATGAGCGCGAGCAGCTCCGGTACGCGGTTGATATTGATGAAGACGATGATCATCGCCAGCACGATGTAGGCCAGCGCCATGAACGGCACCACCACCTGCGCGAAATTGGCGATGCGGCGGATGCCGCCGAAGATGATGAAGGCGAGCAGCACCAGCACGCAGGCGGTAGCGATGAGGCGGTGCGAGCCGACCGCACCGGCGATGCCGGTCGTTACCGCCTGCCCCTCGCCGAAGACTTGCACCACGGCGCTGGCAACGCCGTTCGCCTGCGGGCCAATCAGAAAGAGACCGCAGGAAAACGTCGCGGCGACGGCAAAGAGGATGCCGTACCAGCGCCATCCGAGGCAGCGCTCAAAATAATAGGCGGGGCCGCCGAGATACATCCCCGATTCCTTGTCGTGCATCTTGTAAATCTGGCCGAGGGTGGATTCCACATAGGCGGTGCTGGCGCCGAGGAAGGCAACGACCCACATCCAGAACACCGCGCCGGGCCCGCCGAAACCAATCGCCGCGGCGACCCCGGCGATGTTGCCGATGCCGACGCGGCCGGAGAGCGACACCGACAAGGCCTGAAACGAGGAAATACCGTGTTCGGACGAATCATCCGAGCGAAAGAGCAGGCGGCACATTTCGGCGAAGTGGCGCACCTGGGCGAAGCGTGTCATCACTGAAAAAAACAGCCCGACGCCGAGGCAAAGCCAGATGAACGACGGGTTCCAAATCACATCATTGAGCCAGAGGACGGCGGCCTCAATCACACTTTTTTCTTGCGGCATGACTATCTCCAGTAATTATGAGGGAACGTCAATGTACAACGCGGCGCGCAGGGCTGTCAGCAAAAAAACGCAAGGAAGGGTCGGGAAGTGGCGCGGTCGGCGGGGCAAATCCGCGCGAATAAAGGGAAAAATGCCGCCCGCGGCGGCGCGGGAACGCGCAGGTTGGCAGGGCAGGGCGGTCAGCTTTTTTTGCCGAGGTACTGCGCGATGGAGGTTTTCGCTTCCTGGATGAGGGTGTCTTTGTCCAGATCGCGCAGGATTTCTTCGATGACAGGTTTGGCGCCACCCGCGCCCCAGCTCGCCCCTTGCGCGAAGTAGCGCTCTGCTGCTTTGCCGATGACGTAGCTGCCGTAGTAGGCCACACCTCCCTGCGCGCCCGCGGTGAGCACGGTGGAAAGTCCGGCAGTGAGGCCTTTCAGGAGCGAGGAGAGCGCCTGGATGCCGTAAACGGTGCCCATGAGGTAGCCGGTTTGCAGGGCGATGGTGCGCACCAGTTCGCCTGCCTGGTGGCGGGTGATGTCAATGCCGTAGGTGCGCGAGAGGTGGACAATCATGGTCGCGTCTGCGGCGAGTGCGAGGAGATCGACCGCCGGGATGGGGTTCACCGCGACGCCGACGGCTTTGATGAGTGCGTAGTGGCGGATGATGTTCTCTGCCAAATGTTGGCGCGCGGCGACGATTTCCTGGCCGACGCGCTCGGAGAGTTTGCCCGCAAAGACGCTGGCGTTTAATGCTGCGTAGCTTTTGCCGTCGGCTTCGAGCAGTTTCCACAGGACGGTTTTGAGCGCATCCACGTCCGCTGCGGGCTGGATGGTTTCTTCGTGTTCGCGCCCCTCTGCGTCGGTTGCGATTTGGATGTAGGTGTCGGGGCGGGCGCTGGCGGCGACGATGCGCTGCGCCGGGATGATGCCCGCGACGCGGCGGGTGAGGTGCGCCAACAGGGTGTCGCGGTCGGCTTCGTTCAGGCGGTCGGCTTTGTTGAGGACGAGGATGAGCGGCTGGGTTTTTTCGTGGAGTTGCAGGAGCGCCTGGTATTCGTCGCGGGTCATGTCGCTGTCCACCACGAACAGGACGGCGTCGGCCTGGCGGGCGACGTGCGCGGCGAGTTCGGCGCGGCTCTTGCCGCCGATTTCGTCGATGCCGGGGGTGTCGATGAGGTAGATGCCGCCGCTGTCGAGGGTTTGCCACAGGGTGTGTTCGCTGTGGCGGGTTTTGCCGTGCAGGACGCTGGTGGCAAAGATTTCTTTGCCGGCGAGCGCGTTTAAGAGCGCGGATTTGCCGACGCTGACGCGGCCGTAGGCGGCGACGTGGACGTGGCCCTGTTCGAGTTTGTCGAGCAGGCGCTGGAGTTGGCGGTAGTCTTCGCCGAGGCGCGCTTTGGCGTCATCCGGCAGGCGCTTGTCGTCGAGCAGGGCGGCGACGCTGTCGCGCGCTTTTTTGAGGTGCGCTTCGGCTTTGCCCGCGCGGCGTGCGGCGGCGGCTTTTTGGTGCGCTTCAGCTTTGGCGGTTTTTTTCGCGGCTGCCGAGGGCGAGCCGGACGAGGCTTTGCGCCCGCGTTTCGAGGTCATGATGCAGTTGTTCCTCAAAGTTTTGCATGATGTTCTGGGTGTTGAGCGCGCCTTGGCTGCTGTGTTCGAGCGCTTGCAGGGTGGCGCGGCCGAGGCTTTCGAAGATGAGGCCGTAGGCGACGGCGTGCGAGGCGCCGCCAATGACGGTGCCGACGCCGGGGAAGGCTTTGCAGACGTTACCGGCCAGCGCGAGGATGACGGTGAGGTGGGTTTTGACTTTGCTGCTCGCCGCTTCGACCAGGGTTTGCAGGTCGATGTCGCGCGTGGGGACGTCGTAGAGTTTGGTGAGGTGTTTCAACATGTCCATGCCGAGGTAGCCCTGGATGAGGACGTCGGTACCGGGGCCGACCGCGGCGACGCCGCCGAGCATGGCTTTGCGCGCGTAGCTTTTGACCATCGCTTCGCCGCGTTCGCGCCGGTAGTGGGCGAGGCGTTCGCTGAGCGCTTCGTCGGCCAGTGCTAGCAGCGCTTGGCGGTTGCGCGCGGTGAGGGTGCCGCGTTCGGCGGTCATTTGCGCGAGTTGTTGCAGGAGCGCGCTGACCTCTCCCGGCGCTTCGCGCTCTTGCCAGACGGTGCTGCCGTCCGGATTCAGGCGGCGCACGCTCTGGCGGTGCGCGCTGGCGCTGGTGATGAAGGCGACGCCTTCCGGCAGGCGGGCGCGGATGCGGGTTTGCAGTTCTTCCAGTTCGGATGCGCTGTAGAGGTTGGTTTTGTTGAGGATGACCAGCATCGGTTTGTCGAAGGCGTGCAGGCGCAGGATGGAGATCATGTCGCTTTCGGTGAGGTCTTGGTCGATGACGTAGGCGACGATATGCACGCGCCGCGCGGCATTCATCACTTCCTGGTCGAGCGTGCCGTCCGCGCCCGCCTGGTGCGTTCCGGGCATGTCGAGCAGGGTGAGGCTGAGGCCGCGCGGGTTTTCGTAGTGGTAGCGCTCGATGGTGGCGGTGCTGCCGCCGATGATGGAGGTGTCGATGGTCGCGTGCGGCAATAGCGTCTGGATGAGCGAGCTTTTGCCGGTACTAATTTTGCCGAAGAAGGCGAGTTCCAGCTCTTGCGGTTCGGCGGCGATGGCTTCAATTTCGGCGTCGATGGCGCTGGTGTCGAGGCCTTGCGCGCGGGCGGCGGCGGCGCGCGCTTGTAGTTCTTCGAGGCTGACGCGCTTGCGCTCGGCGGCGGGGGTTTTGCCGTTTTTGCGGTTGCGCCCGACCGTCCAGATTTTCCAGATGAGCCCGGCGCCTGCGGCGGCAATCAGGCTGATGATGATGAGGTAGAAGACGAGGAAGCCGGGCGAGGTGTGCTGCAGGCGGTCCCAGACGCGGAAGGCGATGTCGGTGAACTGGAAGATGATGAGGAAGACGACCAGCACGATGAGCACGGTCAGCAGGATGATGGCTTTGCGAATGAGCGAGACGCTGTTGCCGTTGTTCGGGGTCATGCGGTTTCTCCGTGCAGGCGGGTAAGCGCTGCGGTAAAGGCGGGCGGCAGGGCGGTGATTTTGCGCGCCTGGTAGTCAAAGGCAACCATTTCGGTCGCAGCTTCGGCGATGAGGATCGCACCGCGGCAGACGCGGTAGTGCAGGGTGAAGGCGGTGCGGCGCAGGTCGCTCGCGTGCAGGGTGATGTCGAGCGTGTCGCCGAGGAAGGCCTCGGCGCGGTAGTCGCAAGTCAGGCGGCGCATGATGAGTCCCGCGCCGAAGCAGTGGTGTTCTTCCGCGCCGAGGGCATGCAGCCAGTCCAGCCGCGCCTGGTGCAGCAGGGTGATGAGGCGGTCGTGGCCGAGATGGCCGCCGTAGTTGATGTCGCCAATGCGGACGGTGAGACGGGTGGTGATGGTGGTCATGATGGTGGGAGGTTTTTCTTTAGAGAGCGAAAGCTGGAGGCGCAGCAGAAAGGCGGGCGCTGGTGGGCGAATGTAGAGGGCGGTGCGCCAAGGTGTACGCGCTATGCTTATTGTGGGGATGAAAGTCGGAGATGCCGCAGAAAGACGCCCTCCCTCGCAGGGCGAAGCCCGCAGCGGGGGAGGGTTGGGGTGGGGGTAGCCATCGCGGCTTTACCATGAACGCTGCATGTTTAACGCAACGACGGTGCGCCAAGGCGCACCCTATGCCGGGATGGTTTACATACGCCTGAGCGCTCGTGCTGTATGTATAGCGACACTCATAAAGTCTCATACAAGGCGTGCCGCCGAAGACAGTACGCGGTTGTACGGCGAGGCGACGCAACGCCGTATGAGGCTTTAGGAGGATTGCTATAAATGGCAGGGCGGTATTCATCGCGGCGGCTTACCGTTGTACTACGTCGTTGCGCAGGTAGTGCAGTTCGATGCCTTGTAGCGGCGGTTGCCAGGCGGCGCTGTCGAGCAGGCTGAAGGCGTCGATGGCTTCCGGCATGTAGTGGTCTTCGGCGAGTGTCGCGCCTGTCGGGAAGCGGTCGGCGTACACGGTGCCTGCGCCTGCGACCAAGGCGCCCTCGAACCATGCGGCGGGCAAGGCTTCCGGCGCGCAGACGCGGTCTTCGCCAGTGCAGGCGCCGTTTTCGTACAGTCCGGCATAGACTTCGCCCATGCGCGCGTCCATGACGGCAAGGATTTTGTTCGCGCCGCTGTGGCGTTGGACGGTGGCGGCAAGTAAGGCGAGCGAGGAGACAGGCAGCAGCGGTACGTTCCAGGCGGCGGCCAGCCCCATCGCCACTGCCGCGCCGACGCGCAGGCCGGTAAACGCGCCCGGTCCGGCGCTGATGATGATGCCCTGGATGGCGCTTTTTTCGATGCCGCCTTTTTGCAGGAGTTTGTCCACCAGCGGCAGGATTTCGCGGGTGTGTTTTTGTGCTTCGAGTTCGTAGGCTTGCAGGGTGTTGCCGCCGGCAAGCAGGGCGACGGAGCAGGCGGGGCCGGAGGTGTCGAGGGCGAGCAGAGTGCTGTGTTTGTTGGGCGGGATCATGCGGTTTTGGTGGTTTCGTGGTAGGCGAAGAAGCGGTCAATGACTTCTATTTTACGGGTTTTGCTCATGGGCGGCAGGCTGTTGAGGAAGGTTTGGCCGTAGTTTTTTTGGGTGAGGCGCGGGTCGGCAAGGACGAGCACGCCGTAGTCGCCGCTGTCGCGGATGAGGCGGCCGACGCCTTGTTTCAGGGTGATGATGGCTTGCGGCAGGGTGTCGTGCATGAAGGGCGACAGGCCTTTGTCTTCGAGCAGGCGGTGGCGGGCGCGGGTGACGGGGTCGTTCGGCGCGGCAAAGGGCAGTTTGTCGATGACGACGCAGACGAGGCGGTCGCCGCGTACGTCCACGCCTTCCCAGAAGCTGGAGGTGGCGAGTAGTACGGCGCGTTCGTGGCGGCGGAAGTCGGCGAGCAGTATGTTTTTGCCGGCGCGGCCTTGTACCAGCAGGTGGTAGTCGGTGTCGCGCAGGGCGCGTTCGGCGGCGTGCAGCGCCTTGTAGCTGGTAAACAGCAGGAAGGCGCGGCCGCGGCTGCGTTCCAGTACGGGCAGGATGGCGCTGATGAGGGCGTCGTTGTAGCGCGCGTCGTTCGGGTCGGGCAGGCCGGGCGGGTGGTAGAGCAGCGCCTGGTGGCGGAAGTCGAACGGGCTTTGTAGCTGGATGCTGCGGTATTCGGAAAGGCCGAGTTCGCGGCTGAAGTGGTCGAATTTGCCATTTACCGCCAGCGTCGCCGAGAGGAAGGCCCAGCTGGCGTTGCTGTTCGCTATCCAGCTGGCGAAGCGTCCGGCGGCATTGACCGGCACGGAGCAGAGGGTGTAGTGGCGCGGGCCGACGTCCAGCCAGATGGCGCGCGGCACCGGCGGTTTGTCGTTGTTTTCTGCGTCGTTGCCGGTTTTTTCGGTGGCGGCGGGCAGCGCGGCGCGGTCTTCGGCAAGGAAGGCGGCAAGCAGTTTTTGCAGGTCCTGACAGCGGCCGTCGAGATGGGCGAGCAGTTTGCCGCGCGCTTTTTGCGGCGCGAGTTGTATGTGCAGCAGTTCAAACAGTGCCGCCAGCGCCTGTAATTCTGTCCAGAAGGCGCGGTGCGCGAACAGTTGTTCTTCGTCCAGCCGCGTTTCTGTCGGCTGGCGCACGGCGAGGAGGATTTTGCTGTGTTGTAGTTTGAGCTCGCGCAGGGTTTCGCGCAGTTCGAGCGCGTCCGGCGCTTCCGCGAGTGCCGCCGCTTCGCCGTCGCTGATGAAGCCGAGCAGTTGCCGCGCGGAGAGGCGGTCGCCGAGGAAGTGGATGGCCGTCAGCGGCAGGTGGTGTGCCTCGTCGATGACAAACGCCTGGATGTCCGGCAGGATTTCCGCGAATCCTTCGCTTTTCAGGGCGAAATCGGCGAGCAGCAGGTGGTGGTTGATGATGGTCACGTCCGCTTCTTTCGCCTTCTGCCGCGCCTGCTGCACGAAGCATTCTTCAAAGAAGGCGCAGTCGCGGCCGAGGCAGTTTTCTGCGGTCGAGGTGATGCGCGCCAGCACCGGCGCGTCTTCCGGGATTTCGGTCAGGGCGACCAGATCGCCGTCGGCGGTTTTGTCGAAAAAGCGCTCAATCGCGCGCCGCCACGCTTTTTCTTCCGCCGTGTGCGGTTCGCTGTCGAGGTACTGGTGATAGTGGTGATGGCAGAGGTAATTGCGCCGCCCCTTGAGCAGGGCGACGCGCGCGGTGGAGCGCAGCACTTTGCGTACCAGCGGCAAGTCTTTTGTAAAAATCTGCTCTTGCAGGTTGCGTGTTGCGGTCGAAACCAGCCCCTTCTTGCCGCTGGCAAGGAGCGGCAAGAGGTAGGCGAAGGTTTTGCCGGTGCCGGTGCCTGCTTCTGCCAACAAAATGCCGTCGTCCGACAGATTGTCGGCGACGGCTTCTGCCAGTTCCTGTTGCCCCGGTCGCGGCTGGTAATCGCGCACCGCTTGCGCCAGCGCGCCATCCGCGGCGAACAGGGCCTTGATGTCAGCCAAATCAGTACGATGCGGCTTTGGTCGCGGCCTGCACCGCACCCTGGCTGTCGCCCAGCTTGTTGCGCGAGTTGGAGATGAGCGACCACGATTTTTTCAGCATCGCATTGCTGCCGCCGGTTTGCACGGCGCGGCTTGCCATGCTTTCCGCTTCTTTGTAGCGGCCTTGGTGATAGCGGATATTGGCGATGTCGTAGAGGATTTTGCTGTTTTTCGGGTCGAGGCGCTGCGCGTTTTCCAGATACGCCGCCGCACCGTCCAAATCGCCCTTGCCGAGCGAACCGGAGGCTTTTTTGAGCAGCGCGGAGACGGCGGTTTCGCCTTCCGCTTTCGGCGCGGGGTCAGGCGCGTTGCTGGCGACCGTTTTCGTTTCCACCGGCGGCGGTACGGCCGGGTTGGCAGCGGGCTCCGTGCCGGTGTTCGGGCGCAATGCCTGGCGCTTGTTGTTCGCCCCGGCGGCGGGATCGGCGACCGCGACTTTCGGCGCTTCCTTCACCGCATCACGAATCGCTGCCGCGCCCGGTGCTTGCGGCTGGTTGGCGTTAGGCGCGGGCGTAACCTTGGGCTGGTCGGCAGGCGCGCCCCAACCCGGTGCGGGGGCGGGCGTCTTGGCAATATTCGGCGCGGCGGGCTGGTAGGGGTTCGCCGCCTGCACCTGCGTCTGCTGCACGGGCGGCGGTACATTCGGCACGGCGGGCGTATTGACCGGCGGCTGTCCCATCTGCGGGCGTAGCGGCTGGTTGTTGGCGTAAGCGGGATTGACCGGCGGCGGTACTGCCTGCCCGGCGTTGGCATAGCCGCCGTTGAAGTTGAAGCCGCCCTGTTGCGGTTGTTGCGGCTGTAGTCCGCCTTGCCCGCCGAAATTGCCGGATTGGCCGTAGGCGACGTTGCGGTCAACGACGCGTGCGCTTTCGTTGCCGTAAATGCTGCAACCGCTGAGCAGAAGCGCGGCCAATGCGGCGCCCAACCATGTGTGTTTCATGTTCCGTACCCTCTGAGAGTGTTGTGCTGAAAGTGTGAAGGCGCGCATTTTACCTGGATTTTCCGGGGCGTGGCAGGGATGAACGTGGTGTTAATGTTTGCGCGGGGTGGTGCCTGCGCAGGGCGCTCATCATGGTCTGTTGTTTTTTGCGGTGTATAGCTATAAATGTAAAAACGCCGGATAGTCGGCGTTTTTGTGGGGGGAATGTACGGTCAGTTGCCTGGTCCCCAACCGGAGACGGGTTGGCCGCTGCTGCCGCCGCTGTTGCCGCGCGTGCCTGTGGGTTGTTCCCATTGTAGGCCGCCGCTGTTGTCAAAGACGCCGGTGCCGCCGCCTTCGTCGTCGTCTTGCGCGGCGGGTTTGGGTGCGGCGCAGCTTTGGTAGTGGGTCGGCTCGGAGCCGGCGATGAAGGCGAATTCTGCCGCGCGTCCGGCGCAGCCTTGTCCGGCGAGCGCGCCGCTGTATTTGTCCACCATGCGGGTGACGATGCCTTCGGGTTTTTTCAGTTCAAGCGGTTCGTTGGGCAGTGCTTTCATGATGTCCATCCAGACGCGCATTGCGCCGGTGCCGCCGGTGAGTTTGGTGATTTTGTTCTGGTCGTTGCCGACCCAGACGACGGAGAGGAGGTTGCCGGAAAATCCGGCGAACCAGCTGTCGCGGTAGCTGTCTGTTGTGCCGGTTTTGCCTGCGATGTTGAGGCTGGGGCTGATTTTTTCTTTGAGCGCGGTGGCCGTGCCCCGGCGCGGGATTTCTTGCATGGTGGAGACGATGAGGTAGTGCGGCCCCGGCTCGATGGCTTTTACTGCCTTGAGGTCAAAGCGGCTGATGACGGTGCCATCCTGGGTGGTGATTTCGCGGATGGAGCGCAAAGGGATGAGGTAGCCGCCGCTGGCGAAGGTTTCGTACATTTGCGCGACTTCAAAGGCGTTCATGCTGACGGCGCCGAGCGAGACGGCGGGGTAGTTCGGCAGGTCGGCGCGCGCGCCAAGGCGCTGCATGGTGCCGGTGACGTCTTTGATGCCGATGTCGAGGGCGATGCGCGCGGTGGGGACGTTGTAGGAGCGGATGAGGGATTCTTGCAGGGTGACTTTGCCGCGGCTGCGTTTGTCGTAGTTTTTCGGTGACCAGGTGGTGCCGCCCTGTTTGTAGTTGAGCGGGCTGTCGTCCAGCGGGGTGGCGAGCGTGTAGATTTGCGGGTATTCGACGGCGGCGAGGTATACCATCGGTTTGACGACGGAGCCGATGTTGCGCTGTGAGTAGAGGGCGCGGTTGTAGCCTTGTTCGTTGGCGACTCTGGAGCCGACGACGGAGAGCACTTCGGCGTTGGCGGTATTGACGACAACGGCCGCGCTTTGCAGGAAGTTGGCTTTGAGGCCGTTGCGTTTTTCCAGCGTCGGCAGCGCGCCACTAAGCGCTTTTTGGGTTTTTTGTTGGATGAGCGGGTCGAGGGTGGTGAAGATGTTGAGGCCGTCTTTGGTGAGGTCTTCCGGTTTGTAGTGTTCGCCGAGTTGTTGGTAGACGAGGTCGACGAAGGCGGGGAAGCGCACGCGGTCGCGTTGGGTTTCGGCATTGACGACGTCCAGCGGCAGGCTTTGCGCCAGTTTCATGTCGGTGTCGCTGATGAGGCCGTTTTGTTGCATCAGGCCGAGCATCATGTTGCGCCGTTGCAGGGCGTAGTCGGGGTGGCGGCGCGGGTCGGCGTTGCCCGGTTCGCGCACGAGGCCGATGAGCATGGCGATTTCGTGCAGGCCGAGGTCTTTGAGTTCTTTGTTGAAGTAGTATTCGCTCGCCAGGCCAAAGCCGTGGATAGCGCGCTGCCCGTCCTGGCCGAGGTAGATTTCGTTGAGGTAGCCTTCGAGGATGGTTTTTTTGTCGTTGTGGTATTCGATGACTAGCGCCATCAGCATTTCTTTGAGTTTGCGCGAGAGGGTCTGTTCGTTGCTGAGGTAGTGGTTTTTGATGAATTGTTGGGTGAGGGTACTCGCGCCCTGTTTGCCGCCTTTCTGGATGTAGGTGACGTAGATGGAGCGGGCGAGGCCGCGCGGGTCAATGCCGGGGTGTTTCCAGAAGTTTTTGTCTTCGATGGCAATCAGGCTGTCCACCAGCACCGGCGGCACGTCGTCAAGGTCCACCAGTACGCGGTCCTGTTTGTGCGCGGGGTAGATGCTGGCGATGCGCAGCGGGTCGAGGCGCTCCAGCACTTCTTCTTCGAGGGTGGTGAGGTTTTGTACGTCCGCGACTTTGTCTTTGTTAAAGCGGATTTGCATTTTCCGCGCTGGGCGCGCGCCGTCCCAGAAGGCGAACGGCTGGGCGTAGTATTCGACGGTGTCGCCGTCGCGGCGGTATTGTTTGATGTCGCTGAGGTTCGCCACTTCGCGGTAGTCGAGCAGGCGCAGTTCGTTGATGAGGTCGTCGGCGGAAAGCGTCGCGCCACGGTAGATTTCCAGCGGACGGGCGTAAACCCGTGCCGGGACGGACCACAGCGCGCCATCCAGGGTGCGGTCATCGAGGTGGTATTCTTTTTCCAGCTTGAGCGCGTACATGAAGAGCAGCACGCAGCCAAAGATGCCGATGATGATCAGGAAATAGAAGGTGTTACGGATGAGGCGCAGCAAGGAGGTTCTCCGGTAAGCGGTTTAGACGGCGACCGGCGCGGGAATGGCCGGGTGGCTCTGGTAGTTTTGCAGCGTGATGTCGCTGTACTGGTAGGCGTCGATGGACGGCGCGTGGCGCAGCGCCAGCGTCGGCAGCGGGTAGGGTTCGCGCGCCAGCTGGGTTTCGGCCTGGGCAAGGTGGTTGTTGTAAAGGTGAACGTCGCCGCCCGTCCATACCAGTTCGCCCGGTTGCAGGTTGGCCTGTTGCGCCATCATGTGGATGAGCAGGGCGTAGCTCGCGATATTGAACGGCACGCCGAGGAAAACGTCCGCCGAGCGCTGATAGAGTTGGCAGGAGAGGCGGCCGCCTGCGACGTAAAACTGAAACAGCGCGTGGCAGGGCGCAAGCGCCATTTGCGGCAGTTCGCCGACGTTCCAGGCGGAGACGATCATCCGGCGCGAATCGGGGTCGGTGCGCAAGAGGTCAAGCACGTTGGCAATCTGGTCGCAACCGCCCCAGTCACGCCATTGTTTGCCATAGACCGGGCCGAGGTCGCCGCGGGCGTCCGCCCATTCGTCCCAAATGGAAACGCCGTGTTCGTGCAGCCAATGGATATTGGTGTCGCCGCGTAAAAACCACAGCAGTTCGTAAGCCACGGATTTGAAATGCACCCGCTTGGTGGTCAGCAGCGGGAAACCACGGGTGAGGTCAAAGCGCATCTGGTAGCCGAAGACCGAGCGCGTGCCGGTGCCGGTACGGTCAGCCTTGGGCGCGCCGTGTTCCAGAATGTGGCGCAGCAGATCAAGATAGGTTTGCACGCGGCCCCCGCCGGAAAAGCAGCCACAGGCCGAGGACAATCATCGGCAGGCTGAGCGCCTGCCCCATCGTGATGCGGCCAATGATGAAGTCGATATGACCGTCCGGCTGGCGCACCATCTCGACCAGCGAGCGGAAAACGCCGTAAAGGACGAGGAACATGCCGGAAACCTGGCCGCTGCGGCGTGGCTTGGCGGAATAAAACCAGATGATGACAAACAGCGCGATGCCTTCCAACCCCGCTTCATAAAGCTGCGAGGGGTGGCGCGGAATGCCGTCGTGCGTGCCGGGGAAAACCATGCCCCAAGGCACATCCGTCGGCCGTCCCCACAGTTCGCCGTTGATGAAATTGCCGATGCGGCCAAAGAACAGCCCTGGCGGAATCATCGGCGCGACATAATCGGTCACATCCCAAAAGCGTTTGCCTTTCTTGCGGCCAAACAGCCACAGCGCAAACATCACGCCGAGCAGCCCGCCGTGGAAAGACATGCCGCCTTCCCAAATCTTGAACGGATAGAGCAAATCCTGCGCCCAGTAGCCCATGCCATAAAAGAGCACGTAACCGATGCGCCCGCCGAGGACAACGCCGAGCATCAGATACGTCATGAGATCGCTCACCTCCTCCTTGTTCCAGGCCGGGTTGGATTTGGTGCGCTGCACGCCGAGCAAATAGGCGCAGCCGAAGCCGATGACGTACATCAGGCCGTACCAGGTCGGGTGAATCGGGCCGAGCTTGAAAATATAGGGATTAAAATCGGGGAAAGTGAGCATGAAAAGTGAGCCTTGTTGTTGTAAATGCGTAAGTTAGCAGCGGAAAAACCGCGCGATAATAGCACAAAATCCCCGGGATAGCGGGGGCGGCGTGCAGGATGAACAAACGGAATATGGTTGAGAGGAAATCGCATTTGCACGCCGAGCGACCGGGGGGTATAGTCGCGCCTCCATTTACAACCGGAGCATCTCCATGAAAACCCTGCTGACCGCTGCCCTCATCGCCCTTGCCGTCCCCGCTTTTGCCGCCGACGCGCCTGCGGGCAAAGTGCTGAGCGAAGAAGGCAAAGTCTTCCACAACACGAACGGCACCGTGGTGCGCAAGGCGCTGAAAAGCGGCGAGAAAATCGACCGCCATAACCACGAAGGCGAAGACATCATCTTCAACGTGATGAGCGGCAAAATCACCGTTACCCTGAACGACGGCGAAGTGCATGAGTTGAACGCGGGCGACACCCTGGTCTTCAACGGCAAAAACTACATTTCCGCCGTCGCTGGCGCCGATACGGTGGTGGTGATTACGCTGGTGAAGGAATAAACGCTGCGGCGAACGTTTTAAAAGGCGGGATTTCCCCGCCTTTTTTGTTACATGTTTTGCACTTGTATCTGGCCGCTTTCGATGGCGCCGAGGATTTCTTGCGCCTGCGGGTCGTTCGGGTTGGCGCGGGTGTATTCTTTCAGCACTTTGACGGATTCGTCGCGTTTGTCCTGGGCAAGCAGCGCCATGGCAAGCGGGATGGCGCTCATGCGGTTGCCGTTTTTGTAGGCGGCGCGCAGGTTTTCTACGGCTTCGCCCGCTTTGCCGACTGAGGCGAGGAAGCGGCCGAATTCGTCTTGGATGTCGGCTTTGCGGTTCGCGGGCGTGTATTGCAGCAGTTGGCGATAGGCGGCTTCGGCTTTTTCGCCGTAGCCAGGCTGGTCGAGGTTGTGGCCGATCCAGGCGAGGCGCGCGCTCATCAGCAGGCTGGCGAGGTGCGCTTCGCTCGCTTTGCCGCCGGCGGGCGGAGCGCTGTTTTCGGTCATGTTGTCCAGCACGATGGCGATTGGCGCAAGGTCGTTGATGGCTTGTTGGCGGTCGGCGTCGCTGTCGAATTGCGGCGGGTAGTCGCCTGCGTGCATGCTGAGGTTGCCGAGTGCGTTTTGCAGTGCCGGGATGTTGACGGTGATCGGCGGGTGTTCCGGGGTGCCGTTGATGAGGCTGTTCGGGTCCAGACGCGGGTAGGGCGCGGCGTAGAGGGTGGCGGTGGCGAGTAGGCAGCTCAGGGTCAGCAAGTGTTTTTTCATGTTTCGGGTCTCCTGGGGTTTCGGGTGGGGCGCGTCTGTTGGGACGTGCACGGGTTGCGGATGTGGTGTTCTATTGGCTACGGATAGGGTTATAGCAATGAACCCCACCCCAACTCTCCCCTACAGGGGGAGGGCGCCGTTCGGTAGAGATGTCTTAAAGTTTGGCAGCCAGCATCGCTTCCAGTTTTTCCTGGTCGGCGGCGAATTTGCGGATGCCTTCGGCCAGTTTTTCAACTGCCATCGGGTCGCTGTTGTGTTGCCAGTAAAATTCGGCTTCGGTGAGCGGCGCGGGTTTTTCGGTTGTACTGCCTTTGGCTTCGAGTTTGCGCGGCAGCGTGGCGTCGCTCGCTTGCAGTTCGGCGAGAAGCGGCGGGGCGATGGTGAGGCGGTCACAACCGGCCAGTTCGGTGATTTCGCCGATGTTGCGGAAGCTCGCGCCCATGACGATGGTCGGGTAGCCGTGTGCTTTGTAGTAGCGGTAGATGGCGGTTACGGATTTGACGCCGGGGTCTTCGGCCGGGGCGTAGTCTGCGTTGCCGTGCGCTTTGTACCAGTCAAGGATGCGGCCGACAAAGGGCGAGATGAGGTACACGCCCGCTTCTGCACAGGCGCGCGCTTGGGCTTGCGAGAAGAGCAGGGTGAGGTTGCAGTTGATGCCTTCTTTTTCGAGGGTTTCGGCGGCGCGGATGCCCTGCCAGGTGGCCGCGATTTTGATGAGGATGCGTTCGCGGCCAACGCCTGCCGCCTGGTAGAGGGCGATGATTTTGCGCGCTTTGGCGACGGTGGCGGCGCTGTCGTAGGAGAGGCGGGCATCGACTTCGGTAGAGATGCGGCCGGGGATGAAGTTCAGGATTTCGAGGCCGATGTTCACCGCCAGTTTGTCTTCGGCGTCGATGAGTTGTTGGGCGCGGTCGTCGCTTTGTTTTTTGCCGTAGGCGATGGCGTTGTCGATGAGCGGTGCGTATTGCGGCAGGGCGGCGGCGGAGAGGATGAGCGAGGGGTTGGTGGTCGCGTCTTCGGGCTGGTATTGGCGGATGGCTTCGATGTCGCCGGTGTCGGCGACGACGATGGTCATGCTTTTCAGGGCTTCGAGTTGGTTCATGGGTGTCTCCTTTCAGGGGGTGAGCAGTGCCGCCCAGCTCGCCGGGTCTTGCCAGCGGATGCGGCGCGGGGTGTTGATGTGGCGGTTGTAGGGCGCGTCGTAGAGCCAGTGTTGCCAGACGGGCGCGAGGCTGCCGCTGATGTCGGGTTTGTCGTCAATGAGGATGTCGCCACGCACCAGGGTTTTGTCTTTGGTGAGCATGACGCGCGCCGTCCAATCGAAGCCGAGGTGTTCTTCAACCCAGGCGATTTTTTCGCCGACGCAGTGGCGGTAGTTGGTGATGGGCGCGGTGCAGATGCGGACGTCGTGTCCGGCGGCGAGCAGGGCGCGGGCGGCGTCCAGCGCGCCCTCGACCGGGCGCAATCCGGCGAAGAAACCGGCGGCGGAGTAGAGGTCTATCAGGGCGTCACGGTGTTCGGGAGCGGCGTCGTCGCGCACGTAGAAGTTTTGTCGCGGCTGCGGTAATGGCACGGGCGTGCCGTAGCGCGTTTGCCAGCCGTGGGCGATGCCGTGTTCGAAATCGGCGAGGACGCCGTCTTGGTCAAGCAGGATGAGCATGAGGGTCAGGGGGTGTCAGCGGGAGCGAAACCGGCGTCTTGCAGGCGCTGGCGGATTTCTTCGAGGGAGAGGATGTTGCGCATGCCGATAACGGTGGTGCCCGCCGCTGCGGCGTTTTTGAAGATGCTGGCGAAGCTGGTGGCGCAGAAGATGATGTCGTAGTCGGGAGCGAGGGTTTTGGCCTCGCTGATGGCACAGTGGTGGATGGTTTCGAAGGGTATGCCGTATTCTTGCAGCACTTGTTCGACTTTGGCTTTCATGATGGGGCCGGTGGCTGTGCCGTGCGCGCATGTGACGAGGATTTTCATGGGTTCTCCTGTTGCCCGCAAAAATTAAAGCCCCGCAGCAAGCGGGGCTTTGTGGGTGTCTGGTGCCTAAGGAGAGACTCGAACTCTCAAGATGTTACCATCGGCGGATTTTGAATCCGCTGCGTCTACCAGTTCCGCCACTCAGGCTGGGCAAGGCGCGCATTATAAGGGGTTTTGCCGCGGGTGCAAGTTTTTGTTCTGGCCGCAGGCAAGTTAAAGGCGACCCGGAGGTCGCCTTTTTTGGCAGTTCAAAGGTTTTATTTGCCTTTTTTGGCGGCAGGTTTGCCTTTTGCCGGGACGTTGAGGGCGTCTTTCAGTTTTTTGCCGGCTTTGAAGGCAGGCGTGATGCTGGCCGCAATCTGGATTTCCTTGCCGGTTTGCGGGTTGCGTCCGGTACGAGCGGCGCGTTCGCGAGTTTCGAAGGTACCGAAGCCGATCAGGGTGACTTTATCCCCTTTTTTCAGGGTCTCGGTGACACTTTCGAGTACGGCTTCGAGCGCTTTGCCGGCCTGGACTTTGGTAATGTCTGCAGCGGCAGCGATTGCGTCAACTAATTCCGTCTTGTTCATAATTTACCTTTACTGTGAGTTTGTAGGATCTGTCCGGCGCTTCTGCACCGACGGCGAAATTTTATACAGTCATTATGTAACGATGCAATCCTTTTTTTCTTTTTCTTTTGTGTTTTTACTATGTTAGCGTTAATGTTTGGGATAGTTCGCTGTTTTCTCGGGATAAAATTAAACCGCCACGGATGGCGGTTTATGCTTTTTTGGTATTAGCAACGGATGTTTTTGCCCGCTTCTGTGCTAATGGGCGGCGGCTGTTTGTTTTGTAGCAGGCGCTGGTTTAGCGGGGTTTCGGAGGGCTCAAAGGCGTGCTCAAAGACTTGTTCGATACGGCTGACCGGGATGATGGTCAGCGCGTCTTTGACTTCGTCCGGGATTTCGCGCAGGTCTTTGCGGTTTTCTTCCGGGATGAGCACGGTTTTGATGTGGCTGCGTACGGCGGCGAGCAGTTTTTCTTTGAGGCCGCCGATGGCGAGCACCCGCCCGTGCAGGGTGATTTCACCGGTCATGGCGAGATCGCCACGCACCGGGATTTTGCTGAAGGCGGAGAGGAGTGCCGTTGCCATGCCGATACCGGCGCTGGGGCCGTCTTTCGGGGTCGCGCCTTCGGGCAGGTGCATGTGGATGTCATATTCGTCGTAACGCAGTTCGGGCAGGTTTGCTTCGAGATAGCTGCGCACCACCGAGGAGGCGGCCTGGATGGATTCTTTCATGACGTCGCCAAGCTGGCCGGTGAGGTTCAGCTTGCCTTTGCCACGGAAGATGGTCGCCTCGATTTGCAGGGTTTCGCCGCCGACGGACGTCCAGGCAAGGCCGGTAACGCAGCCGATTTTGTTGCGCAGGTCGTCTTCGCTGCGGCGGTATTTGGGCACGCCGAGGAAGTCTTCAAGATTGCTCTTGTTGATGGCGATGTTTTTTATGTCCGAGGTCAGCAGTTTGCGCACACTTTTGCGCGCCAGTTTGCCGATTTCCCGCTCAAGGTTGCGCACGCCCGCTTCGCGGGTGTAGTCCTCGATGATGTCGGTGACAACACCGTCTTCCAGCGCGAATTCGTCTTTGCGCAGGCCGTGTTCGCGGATTTGTCGCGGCAGGATGTAGCGCGTGGCGATTTCGCTTTTTTCGCGGCTGGTGTAGCCGGGCAGGCGGATGACTTCCATGCGGTCCAGGAGCGGCGCCGGGATGTTCAGGGTGTTGGCGGTCGCGATGAAGAGCACCCCGGAGAGGTCAATGTCGGTTTCGAGGTAGTGATCGCTGAAGGCGTTGTTTTGCGCGGGATCGAGGACTTCGAGCAGGGCGGAGGCGGGGTCGCCGCGGTGGTCCATGCCGATTTTGTCGATTTCGTCCAGCAGGATGAGCGGGTTGTTGCTTCCCAGTTTGCACAGTTTTTGTACGATTTTGCCGGGTAGCGAGCCGATGTAGGTGCGGCGGTGGCCGCGGATTTCGGCTTCGTCGTGTACGCCGCCGAGCGAGATGCGGTCAAAGTCGCGGCCGGTCGCCTCGGCGATGGATTTGCCGAGCGAGGTTTTGCCGACGCCGGGCGGGCCAACGAGGCAGATGATGGGGCCTTTGCCGTGTTTGTTGCGTTTTTGTACGGCGAGGTAGTCAAGGATGCGCTCTTTGACGTCTTCGAGGCCGTAGTGGTCGCGCTCCAGGATTTTTTCGGCGCGGGCGATGTCGTACTGGCTGCGGCGGCGTTTGGACCAGGGGTAGTCAATCATCCATTCGAGGTAGTTGCGGATGACGTTGGCCTCGGCCGACATCGGCGACATTTGTTTGAGTTTGTTCAGTTCGGACAGGGCTTTTTTTTCGGCGTCCGCGCTCATGCCGGCGTCTTTGATGGATTTTTCCAGTTGTTCGACGTCGTTGAGCGCGTCTTCCATTTCGCCCAGTTCTTTCTGGATGGCTTTGATTTGTTCGTTGAGGTAGTACTCGCGCTGGTTGCGCTCCATTTGTTGTTTGACGCGACGACGGATTTTGCGGTCCAGGTCGGATTTTTCCAGTTCTTCTTCGAGGAAGATGAGGATGTGTTGCAGGCGGTCGTTGAGCGCGGTGCTGTCGAGGATGGCGATGCGCTGTTCCAGGTTGAGGTCCATGTGCGCCGCGATGGTGTCGGCGATGCGGCCGGGGTTGTTCAGTTGGCGCAGGTTTTGCAGCAGGTCGTCGGCGTTTTTGTCGTTCTCTTTGAGGAAGCGGGTGAATTGTTCGACGGCGGTTTTGCCCATCGCCCGCTGTTCGTCGGTCGGGGTGGCGCCTGCCGTGCCGTAGTCGCGGTAGCTCGCTTGCAGGTAGGGCTGCGCTTCCTGCCAGGCGACGATTTCGACGCGGCGCAGGCCTTCAACCAGCACTTTGACGGTGCCGTCGGAGAGTTTTGCCATTTGTACGATGCGGCCGACGGTGCCGACCGGGTGCAGGTCGGCGATTTCCGGATCGCGGATGCTGGCGTCTTTTTGCGGGATAAGCAGCAGTTCTTGCTGGTTGTCGTTGGCGATGTTGAGCGCGGCGATGGATTTTTCCCGGCCGACAAAGAGCGGCACGATGACGTGCGGGTAAACGACGACGTCGCGCAGCGGCAGGACGGGGAGGGTGTTTTCTTGCATCAGGTTCTTCTTCCGGTTCAGGCGGATTTTTTGTAGTGCAGTTGCGGGGTGCTGCCTTCGAGGATGGTCGCGGCGGTGACGGTCACTTTGTCGATGTCTTTCTGGTCGGGCAGGTTGAACATGGTATCGAGCAGGGTTTGTTCGACGATGGAGCGCAGGCCGCGCGCGCCGGTTTTGCGGGTAATGGCTTTTTGCGCAATGGCTTGCAGCGCGTCCGGGGTGAATTCTAGGGCGACGTTCTCAAAGCCGAAGATTTTTTCAAATTGGCGCACGATGGCGTTTTTCGGCTCGGTAAGGATGTGGATGAGCGCGTCTTCGTCCAGGGTGTCTAGCAGGGCGATGATGGGCAGGCGGCCGACGAATTCGGGAATGAGGCCGAATTTGACGAGGTCTTCCGGTTCGATTTGTTGTAGCAGGCGGTTGTTGTTTTCGTCCGCCTCGGCTTTGCTGTGGACGTGCGCGCCGAAGCCGATACCGCCTTGTTCGGTACGTTTGGCGATGAGTTTTTCCAGTCCGGCAAAGGCGCCGCCGCAGATGAAGAGGATGTTAGTGGTGTTGACGTGTATCAGTTCTTGCTGCGGGTGTTTGCGCCCGCCTTGTGGCGGCACGGCGGCAACGGTGCCTTCTACCAGTTTGAGCAGCGCCTGTTGCACGCCTTCGCCGGAGACGTCGCGGGTGATGGAGAGGTTTTCGCCCTTGCGCGCGATTTTGTCGATTTCGTCAATGTAGATGATGCCGCGTTCGGCGCGGGTGACGTCGTTGTCGCAGTTCATCAGCAGTTTTTGCACGATGGTTTCGACGTCTTCGCCCACGTAACCCGCTTCGGTCAGCGCGGTGGCGTCGGCAATGGCGAAGGGGACATCCAGGCATTTGGCCAGTGTTTGCGCGAGCAGGGTTTTGCCGGAGCCGGTCGAGCCGATCATCAGGATGTTGCTTTTGACGATTTCGACGCCGTCGTCGGCTTTTTGTTGGTTGAGGTGCAGCCGTTTGTAGTGGTTGTACACCGCCACCGCCAGCGCTTTTTTCGCGCGGTGCTGGCCGATGATGTAGTCATCGAGGAAGGCCTTGATTTCGGAGGGGGTCGGCAGCGGTTTGCCGTCAAACAGTTCGGGGCTGCTGCCTGCGGGTGCGCCGTCTTTCAGCATGTCGCCGCAGAGGGTGATGCACTCGTCGCAGATGTTGATGCCGTCCGGGCCGGAAATGAGGCGGCGCACTTCGGTATCGGGCTTGTGGCAAAACGAGCAGCGGTGACGTTTATCGGTCATGGGAACTCCGGGGAATACGGGTAGGGTGCGCTCAGGAGGCGCTGATGTCGGCGCGCGCAGTGGTGACGTGGTCAATCAGGCCGTAGGCGGCGGCTTCTTCGGCGGACATGAAGTTGTCGCGGTCGGTGTCGCGCTCGATTTTTTCCAACGGCTGACCGCTGTGTTTGGCGAGCAATTCGTTCAGCGTCGCCTTCATTTTCAGGAGTTCGCGCGCGTGGATTTCAATATCGGATGCCTGACCACCGAGACCGCCGCTGATAAGCGGTTGGTGAATCATCACCCGGCTATGTGGCAGGGCGAAACGTTTGCCTTTGGCGCCGGCAGTGAGCAGCATCGCGCCCATGCTCGCTGCCTGGCCGAGGCAGAGGGTGGAGACATCCGGCTTGATGAAGTTCATGGTGTCGTACACCGACATGCCTGCGGTGACGGAGCCGCCGGGCGAGTTGATGTAGAGGTGGATGTCCTGGTCGGGGTTTTCCGCTTCAAGGAAAAGCATTTGCGCGACGACGAGGTTGGCGGAGGCGTCATTGACCGGGCCGACGAGGAAGATGACCCGCTCTTTTAACAGGCGGGAATAGATGTCGTAGGAGCGTTCGCCGCGGCCGGTCTGCTCGACGACCATCGGGATGAGCAGGTTGTTGTGGATTTCCATGAGGGTTTTCTCCGTAAGGTGACAAGACAGTTCCCGATGTGCGGGCGGCTGGCGGGATTTCAAGAGGGGTAGAGGAACGGGCGTTTGCGTAAAACGGTTTCATGCGGTGATTTACATACTCTTGAGCGCTCAGGGTGTATGTAAATGAAGGGTGGTGATGGTGAGGCAGATGGCGTCGTGAAAGCTGTGGGCTAGCGGTTTTTTGGCGATAGCACCAATAAATGAAGGGCAGCCAAGGCTGCCCCGGATGCGGGATTAGTGCTTAGGCACGTTGTTGGCCCAGCGCCATCACTTCCTGGAAGGTTTTGTCTTCTTCGCTGACTTGGGCTTGGGTGTAAAGCTGGTCAATCAGCTGTTCTTCAAGAATGGCAGCTTCCAGACGGCGCAGGGTTTCCTGGTCTTTTTTGTACCAGTCGACGACTTCTTGCGGGTCTTCGTAGGTAGCAGCGATGGACTGGATACGGGCATCAACACGTGCCTGATCCACTTCCAGTTTGCGATCGTCGAGCAGTTTGTTCACGAGGAGGCTCAGGCGGACACGGTTGCGTGCCGGTTCGTCGAAGATGCGGGCAGCCAGTTCGCGGCGCTGTTGTGCGTCCGGGATTTGCCGCTCCAGTTGCATATCGTGTGCCATGCGCTCGATTTCCATGCGTACCATGCCTTCGGCGACGGTCTGTTCGGCGTTTTTCTCTAGCAGGGCATCGAACATGCGGTTGCGGCGGATGTTGCGCTGGGCGTTTTCCAGCTCGCGCGTCATGTTGTCGCGGATGGCTTTGCGGAAGGCTTCCTGGTCGCCGCTGTCAATGCCGAAGGCTTTGATGAAGGTTTCGTTGACTTCCGGCAGTTCCAGCGCTTCCACTTTTTTTACGGTCGCGGTGAATTGTGCGGTTTTTCCGGCAAGGTCGGCGCTGTGGTAGTCGGCCGGGAAGGCAACATCGAAGGTTTTTTCTTCACCTGCTTTGCTGCCACGGATGCCCGCTTCAAAGTCGGGCAGCATTCTGCCGTCGCCGATGATGAAGTTCATGTTTTCGCCGCTGCCGCCATCGAATGCGACGCCGTCCAGCTTGCCGACGAAATCCACGGTAACGCGGTCGGTATCTTCCGCCGCCTTGTCGGCTTCGCGGAAGGTGCCTTGTTGGCGGCGCAGGGTGGTAATCATGTTATCCACGTCTTCGTCGCGCACTTCGCTACGCGGCAGGGTGATGCTGATTTGATCCAGACCCTTGACTTCAACTTCGGGCATGACTTCAAAAATGGCGGTGTATTTGACCGGTTCGTTGGCGGCCATGCCGGAGACGAGCTCGATTTGCGGCGAGGCGACGGGTTCGTAACCGCTTTGCTGGATGGCTTCGCGGTAGGTTTCTTCAATTACTTCACCGAGAACATCCTGGCGGACGCTGGCGCCGTATTTTTGTTTGACGACGGCAGGCGGGACCTTGCCGGGACGGAAACCGTCAATGCGCACGCGCGGCGTGATTTCTTTGAGACGTTTGGCGACTTCTTGATCAAGACGCGCAGACGGCACTTCAACCGTTAATTTGTGCGCCAGACCTTCCAGATGTTCAACGGATGATTGCATGCTATCCTCGATTAAAGCTGTGGCTATTGCCAGTAAATTCAAAATTGGAAACTATGGTGCGAAAGGAGAGACTCGAACTCTCAAGGGTTGCCCCGCTGGAACCTAAATCCAGTGCGTCTACCAGTTCCGCCACTCTCGCAAAGCGGCGCATTTAAGCACAGCACCCAGCGAAATGCAAGATGGACGGGGCGTAAATGGCGATTGCGTTGCCTTGGTAAATATGGATAATTGCGCCGTTTCTTTTCTCTATAACGAGGCGTTATTCCTTGATAATGAATACGAGTGCGTGGGCGGATATCCGCCAGGGTATCGCCGGGTTTCGCTTGTGGCAGTCGCTGGCACGGCAGGACATCCGCCTGAAATACCGCCGCTCCACGCTGGGGCCGTTCTGGATTACCCTCAGTATGGCAGTGACGGTGTCGGCGATGGGGCCGCTTTACGGTGCGCTGTTTTCCACCGATTTGGCGGCGTTCGTGCCGCATCTGGCGCTGGGCCTCATTTTCTGGGCATTTATCGCCGGTTCTATCAGCGAATATGCGGAAACCTTTACCGCCAACGAGCATATTTTGAAGCAGTCTTATCTGCCGCTGTCAGCGCTGGTGATGCGCGTGTTTTACCGGCAACTGCTCATTTTGCTGCATAACCTGCTGATTTATCCTTTCGTGATGCTGTTTCTGGGGCTTAGCGTCAATGCCAATATTTTCTGGCTGCTGCCCGCCTTCGTGCTGGTATCGCTCAATATTATCTGGCTCGGCCTTATCATCGCCATTTTCTGTACCCGCTTCCGCGACATGATGCCGGTCATCCAAAGCATTGTGACGCTGCTGTTTTTCGTTACGCCCATCATTTGGCAGCTGCACCAACTGCCGGAAGGGCGGCTGCATATCGCGCAAATGAACCCTTTTACTTCGCTCATTACCCTGCTGCGCGACCCGGTGCTGGGCGTTATGCCTGCGCCGCTGTACTGGCTGGTGGCGGCTGCTTTCGCCCTCGTCGGCACGGCGCTCGCGGTGTGGGTTTTCTCGCTTACCCGCAAAAAAATCACTTACTGGCTATAAAAGATGTATATCAAGGCAGACGACGTCTGCGTGACTTTTCCCGTGTTTGACGCGCACCAGCGTTCTTTCAAGAAGACCGTTTTCAAGGCGGCGGCAGGCGGCGGACTCAGTAGTTTCCGCAAAGGTTTTGCCGAGATTGAGGCGCTGAAGCATATTACCCTCGATATCCGCGAAGGCGAGCGGGTCGCGCTTATCGGCCATAACGGCTCCGGCAAGACAACGCTGCTGCGTGTTTTCGCCGGAGTTTATGCGCCGACGCGTGGCAAGATCGCCGTTGAGGGCAGCGTTACCAGTCTTTTGGATGCGATGCTCGGCATGGACGGCGAGGCGACCGGCTTTGAAAACATCCGTATGCGCGGCCTCTTTCTCGGCCTCTCGCCGAAGCAAATCGAAGCCATCACTGACGAAGTGGTGGAATTTAGCGAGCTGGGCGATTTCATCAATATGCCGGTGCGCACCTATTCCAGCGGCATGGTGCTACGTCTCGCCTTTTCCATCTCGACCAGCATCCGTCCGGAAATTATCCTCATGGACGAATGGATGAGCGTCGGCGATGAAGCCTTCCGGCAAAAAGCCGAAGCGCGGCTGATGCGTTTCATTGAAAACGCGGGCATCCTGGTTTTTGCCACGCACGATTTCAACCTCGCCAAACGTCTGTGTAACCGCATGATATTTCTGGAGCATGGCGAACTCATCCGCGAAGAAGCGAATATTCTGGAGACTCACCCATGAAAGACAAAATCCTCGTGGTTGGCGCCGGTTTCTCCGGCGCTGTCATTGCCCGCACCCTGGCTGAAGCCGGACACGCGGTAGACGTCATCGAAAGCCGCGAACACGTCGCCGGTAATTGCTACAGCGCCCGCGACGGCGAAACCGGGGTGATGGTGCACGTCTATGGACCGCACATTTTCCATACCGACGACGCCGAGGTGTGGGCGCTGATGCAGCGTTTCGGCGAGATGATGCCTTATGTGAACCGCGTCAAAAGCACGGTGGACGGACAGGTGTACTCGCTGCCGGTCAATCTGCACACCATCAACCAGTTCTTCGGCAAGGCGTTGCGTCCGGATGAAGCGCGCGCCTTCATCAGTGAGCAGGCAGACAGCAGCATTGCCGAACCGCAGAACTTTGAGGAGCAGGCGCTGAAATTTGTCGGTCGCGCGCTTTATGAGGCCTTCTTCAAGGGCTATACGCAAAAACAGTGGGGCTGCGAGCCGCGCGAACTGCCTGCCAGCATCCTCAAACGCCTGCCGGTGCGTTTCAACTACAACGACAACTACTTCTTCCACCAGTTTCAGGGGATGCCGAAAGACGGCTACACTCCCATCGTCGCGGCGATGCTTGACCATCCGGCGATTCACCTGCGCCTGAACACCGACTTTAACCGCGCCGACAGCGCCGCCTACGCGCACACCTTCTACACCGGCCCGCTCGATGGCTACTTTGACTACCAACTGGGGCGCCTCGGCTACCGTACCCTCGATTTCGAGCGCTTTGTGACCGACGGCGATTATCAGGGCACGGCGGTGATGAACTACGGCAACGTGGACGTGCCCTACACCCGCATCACCGAGCACAAACACTTCGCCCCGTGGGAGACACACGAAAAAACCGTGTGTTACCGCGAATACAGCCGCGCCTGCGATGCCGACGACCTGCCGTATTACCCCATCCGCCTCACCGCCGAACAACAAATGCTCGCCGACTACGTGCGCGCGGCGCAGGCGCTCGAAGGCGTGACCTTCATCGGCCGCCTCGCCACCTACCGCTATCTTGATATGGACGTTACCATCCGCGAAGCGCTCGATGCGGCGCGCGGCTACCTCGCCGCCCGCGAGCGCGGCGCGCGTGTGCCGGTTTTCTACTGCGACATTTGATGAACATCGTCGCCGTCATCGTCACCCACAACCGCCGTCACGCGCTGCTGCAAACACTGGCGGCGACGCTGGCGCAGCCGTTTGCGGGCGTGGTCGTCGTGGATAACGCCTCAACCGACGGCACGCGCGAATGGCTGGAACAGTGCGATGACCCGCGCCTGCACCTCATCCTGCACACGCAAAACGCCGGTGGCGCCGGTGGCTTTGCCCTCGGCATGGCGGCGGCTCTCGCGCACTTCAACCCCGACTGGCTGCTCTGCTACGACGACGACGCCTTCCCTGCGCCCGACACCCTGCGCCAATTCAGCGCCGCAGACCTTAGCGACTGCGACAGCGCCGCCGCCGCCGTTTACTACCCCGACGGCCGCCTCTGCGAAATGAACCGTCCCAGTTACAACCCCTTCTGGCACCCGCGCAAACTGCTGCGTACCGCGCTTGGCGTCTTCACCGGGCGCGCCCGCGGCGCCTTTCACGTCACCGACAGCGCCTACCAAGGCGCAGAAGCGCTGCCCATCGACAGCTCGTCGTTTGTCGGCTTCTTCGTCCGCGCCGACTGGGTGCGCCGCCTACCGCTGCCGGAACCGGGGCTGTTCATCTACGGCGACGACGTCCTCTACACCCTGAACCTGACGAAACACGGCGCGCGCCACCGCTTCCTGCCGACGGTACGCTTCATCCACGACTGCTCCACCTTCCAGACGACGCGGCGCGGCTACCACCCGCTGTGGAAAGCCTACTTCACCTACCGCAACGGCCTGCTCATCTACCGCATGGCGGCGGGCGTGTGGTTCTACCCCGTCGCCCTGCTGAAAGCGCTCCTCTGGCTCGCCGCCGTCCGCCATTACCGCAACAAGCGCCGCTACCTGCGCCTGTGGTGGCAGGCGGTGCGCGACGGCATCCGCCAAGACTTGAGCCGCGATCCCGCCATCATCATCCAACAATACCAAGACGATGCACCTGCACCCTAAAGCCGCGCGCAACGGCGTCATGCCCTACATGCACTGGCTGGCAAAATGCGCCGACGGTGTCAGCATCTACCTTGCCGGTGTCATCACCTTCTGGGCGTACTTCGGCTACCCCATCTGGCAGTGGGAACGCTACCAATGGATGACCGCGCTCTCCTCGCTGATGGGCGTATTTGTCTTAAGCGGCTGCGGCGTTTACCGCTCCTGGCGCGGCGCCCTGCGCGCGCCGCTCCTGCTGCGCCTCACCCAGGGATTCCTCTACCTCGCCGGAATGATAGCGGGCTACCTCTACCTCACCAAAGCAGGACACCACTTCTCCCGCCTCTGGTTCGGCATCTGGCTTGGCACCGCCTTTGCCCTGTGCATCATGAGCCGCCTCATCGCCTACTGGCTGCTGAGCCGCCTGCGCGCTTCCGGGCACAACACGCGCAGCCTCGCCCTCATCGGCAACCACGCCACCTGCCGCGAAGTCTTCCGCTCCATCCGCCGCGACCCGCTGGCGGGCTTCGTCGTGCGGCAAATCCGCCTGCTCGATGCCGACGAAGCGCTGTTTAACGACGTCGAAGACGTGCGCCGCTACGACCCGGCGCGCGACGGCGAACCGCCCTACGACGAAATCTGGATCTGCCTGCCGCTGACCGCCGGTGATACCGTTGGCGACATCCTCGACGTCCTGCGCTACAGCACCGCCAACATCCGTTACATCCCCGACCTGCGCAGCTTCCGTCTCATCAACTACCAGGGCTCCTACGTTGTCGGCCACTACGCGCTCGACATCAGCATCTCGCCGATGCACGGCCGCAAACGCCTGACCAAATGGCTGGAAGACAAAATCATCGCCAGCGTCGCCCTCATCCTGCTCGCGCCGCTCCTGCTTGCGGTTGCCCTGTGGATACGCATCCGCGCGGGCAGCCCCATCTTCTACCGCCAAGCGCGCGTCGGCTGGAACGGCGAAGTCTTTAACATCCTCAAATTCCGCACCATGCCGACCGGCAACGAGCAGGGCGGCGCGACCTGGGGCGGCGCGGGCGAAAAACCGACCATCCCGATGGGACGCTGGCTGCGCCGCCTGAGCATAGATGAATTGCCACAATTCTGGAACGTCCTCAAAGGCGAAATGTCCGTCGTCGGCCCGCGTCCGGAGCGGCCACAATTCGTCGAACAATTCAAAGACGAAATCCCCGGCTACATGCAAAAACACATGGTGAAAGCGGGCATTACCGGCTGGGCGCAAGTGAACGGCTGGCGCGGCGACACCGACCTCGAAGAACGCATCAACTACGACCTGTGGTACATCGAAAACTGGTCGCTGTGGCTTGACCTCAAAATCATCGCCCTCACCGCCCTGCGCGTCTTCCATGACCGCAACGCACAATAACCACAGCACGGCGGGCGTGCCGGGTAACCTTGAAGGCAGCTGATTTACATACACCTTGAGCGCTCAAGTGTAGGTATAATCCGGCGCCCTCATGGAGATACCATGCAACCCGCCGAAAAAGCGCATGCCGACCACCAAAACGCACACGCCTCCCATGCACAACATCCAAAACCTGCAATTCAGCTATCCCTCGCTCCCGCAGCATCTCTTTTGGCACAGTGCCGACCAAGAATACGCCTGCCAGACAAAAGCCGACGGCCTGCATTTGGCGAGCTACGGCAAACAAATCTCGCTCAACTTCACCAGCCTGTTTAACAGCTTCCCTGCCGGGCATTTCCTGCTGCATACCACCGCCACTCAAGTCTATCTACAATTACACATCAGCGGCAAAGCCGACAGCATCAGAATCTACCGCAAAAGCCAATGGAGCGAAGAGTGCATCCTGCAACACCACGACTGCGCGGAAGGCACAATCCAATTAGGCCCGTTTCCGTTGGAAAAAGGCATCGAGCGCTACAGCTTTTCCCTCGAAACCCGCGGCGAAATCATTATTCATGAGGGCTGTTGGCTAGTCGATGCCAGCGCCAAAAACAAAAGCGTCGCAGTCTGCATCACCACCTTCAAAAAAGAACACTACGTTATCGCCAACGTCAATGCACTCTTGCATTACCCGCCACTCAAAAAACAAAATTACCGCATTACCGTCATCGATAACGGCAGCACCCTGCAGCGCGAAGATTTTGCGCCTTCCGCACCATTCCAACTCATTTCGCAGGCGAATCTCGGCGGAACCGGCGGCTTTATGCGCGGCTTAATGGATGCGCGCGCAAAAAACAGCGACTACATACTATTCATGGATGATGACATCCTGCTCGCGCCGGAAATCATTTACCGTGCCGTCGCCATTGCACAAATCGCCCGCCCGAAAAAAGCCTTCGGCGGCATGATGCTGCATTACACGCGCAAAGACAAAATCCATGAACAGGGCTGCCGCCTGCCGTGGAAAACCAACCAATTTTTCCAGAGAATCAACAGCGACGAACAATTAACGTGCGTGCAAGACAAATTTGCGCCGCTATATACCGAAAACTATCCCGACTTCAGCGGCTGGTGGTTTTACATGGCAGAAACCAAAGAAACCCCCATCCTGCCCAATTTCTTCTTCAAATGGGACGACATCTGCGCCTCGCTTTACCTGCAACAACACGGCAATAGCCTGACCGTATTCCCGACCCTTTTTGTCTGGCATGAAGACTTCAGCATCAAGCGCCATTTAATGCTGACCGATTACCTTAGTATGCGCAATGAGATTTGGGCTTTTGCTTTTCTCGGCATTTCGGAAAACCAAATGCAAATTGCCTTTCGCCGTACCTTTATGATGATCGTGCGCGACATCCTGATGTATGACTACCGGCGCGCGAAAATCCGCCTGCAATCCCTGCAAGATGCACTCCGCTACCGCGAATACCTTGCGCCGCAATTCGTCGCCGACGGTCACGGCGATTATCCGGTAAAACTGGCACGGGAATACATGCCACCATTGCAGGAAATTGACAACCACATTGACACCTTCTATGAAAAAGAAAAAGAACGCTATCCGCGCGGCACCTTCATGAAGCGCTTGGTTCGCCTTTCGCTCGGCACCCTGCGCATGCTGATGCCACGGAAAAAAGCCAGCCTCGGCAATGGCAAAATCCCGCTACTCTCGATGGATAACGGCAACTTCCCGATTATCCATCCTTACCAAAAATACTTCCTCTATAACAGCGACGGCAACGTCGGCTATTACTGCGAATATAGCGCCAAAGAAAGCAGACAATTACTTTGGCAGACCGTAAAGACCCTGCGGCAAATCAAAAAAGCATATCCACAAATCGTCGCCTGGATGAAAACGCAGACATTTGATGAAACCTATTGGCATGCCATCTTTCAGGCGAAAGCGGAAAAATAAAGCGCCCCCACAGAAAGCGGACACGTCATTTCCAAAACACAAATTCCAAAACATCAAACCCATAACAAAAGGAGACTCCCATGATTCTCGTCACCGGCGGCGCCGGCTACATCGGCTCGCACACCGTCCTCGTCCTCCTGCAAGCAGGGCATGACGTCGTCGTCCTCGACAACCTCGTCAACAGCTCCGCCGAATCGCTGCGCCGCGTCGGCACGCTGGCAGGCAAAACCGCGACCTTCATCGAAGGCGACATCCGCGACCGCGCCGCGCTGGACGCGCTCTTTGCCCGCTACCCGATAACATCGGTCATCCACTTCGCCGGACTCAAAGCGGTCGGCGAGAGCGTCGAAAAACCGCTGCCGTACTACGAAAACAACGTGAGCGGCTCCATTACCCTCTTTGAAGCCATGGCGGCGGCGGGCGTGAAGCGCATCGTCTTCAGCTCGTCGGCGACCGTTTACGGCGAAGCGGGCGGCGAACGCGAATACCGCGAAACCCTGCCGGTCGGCGTGCCGAGCAGCCCCTACGGCCAGAGCAAAGTGATGATTGAGCAAATCCTGCGCGACACCGCCCGCGCCGATGGCGACTGGTCAGTCGCGCTATTGCGCTACTTTAACCCGATTGGCGCGCACGAAAGCGGCGATATCGGCGAAGACCCGCAAGGCATCCCGAACAACCTCGTGCCTTACATCTCGCAAGTCGCCGTCGGCCGCCTCGCGCAGCTCTCCATCTACGGCAACGATTACGACACTCCGGACGGCACCTGCCTGCGCGACTACATCCACGTCATGGATTTGGCAGAAGGGCACGTCAAGGCGCTGCAAGGCATTGACAGCAAGACCGGCGTATTTACCTGGAATCTCGGCAGCGGCAAACCCAGCTCGGTGCTGGACGTCTTGCACGCCTATGAAAAAGCCTGCGGCAAGGCCATCCCGTACCAATTCGCACCGCGCCGCGCCGGTGACTTGCCCGCCTTCTGGGCGAACGCGGACAAGGCCGCCAAAGAGCTCGGCTGGCGCACCAGCCGCAGTCTGGACGATATGGTCGCCGACACCTGGCGCTGGCAGCAGAAGAACCCGATGGGTTATCGTTAAATCCTTGCGACCCAGTCATAAAAAAACCGCCTTACGGCGGTTTTTTGCGTGCCGGCGATCAGGCCTTCGCTTGGCGGTAAAGCTCGGCGACATACGGCCAGTTCACCACTTTCCACCAGGCTTCGAGGTAATCCGGACGCTTGTTCTGGTAGTTGAGGTAGTAGGCGTGTTCCCAGACGTCGCAGCCGAGAATCGGCGTGCCTTGGACGGCGGCGGTATCCATCAGCGGGTTGCCCTGGTTCGGGGTGCTGGTGATGGCGAGTTTGCCGTCTTTGCCGACAATCAGCCACGCCCAGCCGGAGCCAAACTGCTTGATACCGGCGTCCTTGAAGGCGGTTTTGAAGGCGTCAAAGCTGCCAAAGGCGGCGTTGATGGCGTCCAGGAGTTCGCCTTCCGGCTCGCCGCCGCCATTCGGGCTCATCACGTTCCAGTAGAGGTTGTGGTTGTAGTAACCGCCGCCGTTGTTGCGTACCGCCGCCGGGTATTTGCTGATGCCCGCGAAGATGGCTTCCAGCGTTTCATTGGCGAGCGGGGTGTCTTTGATAGCGGCGATGAAGTTGTCAAAGTAGGCCTTGTGGTGGCGGCCATGGTGGATTTCCATCGTGGTTTTGTCGATGACCGGTTCGAGCGCGTCCGCCGGGTAGGGCAGGGGGGCAAAGGTGTAGTTCATGAGCGTATTCTCCGTGTCTGTTGGGGAAGCGTCATTATTGGCGCGCGGCGGTATGTTTTCAAGTTTTTCAGGATGTTTTTTGTTTGTCGTTTTGTTTTTCTGTTTGGGTTATGCGCGGAATATGTGCTCGCGGTAGTGGCGCAACTCGGCGATGGAGTCCTGGATGTCGGCAAGCGCCTGATGCGTGCTGTTTTTGATGAAGGTGTGCTGCGGATACCAGCGGCGCACCAGCTCTTTCAGGGTGGAGACGTCGAGGTTGCGGTAGTGGAAGTAATTTTCGAGTTCGGGCATGAGACGCGCCATGAAGCGGCGGTCCTGGCAGATGCTGTTGCCGCAGAGCGGTGATTTTTTCGCCGGCACGTACTGGCGGATGAAGGCGAGCGTCGCCGCTTCGGCTGCGGCGGTGCTGACGGCGCTTTGGCGGCAGCGCTCCAGCAGTCCGCTTTTGCCGTGATGCTGACGGTTCCAGTCGTCAAGGTTGTCGAGGAGTTCGGCGTCCTGGTGGATGGCGATGACCGGCCCTTCGGCGAGGATGTTGAGCTGGGCGTCGGTGATGAGGGTAGCGATTTCGAGGATGTGGTCGCGCTGGCTGTCGAGGCCGGTCATTTCGAGGTCAATCCAGACGAGGTTATCGGGGTGTTGCATGGTTAGTCCTTTAAGGGTTTTCTGTATCTGCGACGGGGGGGGCCGCGCACATGATACGCGCAACCGTCGTCGGGCGTTTATTTTGACATTAGCCGTTGCCGCCTGCGCGCGGGCATGGTAAAAAGCCCGCCATTTTTATTCCCGGGGATGTCATGAGTGCAATATTGGCTGCCACGCAGCTACGAAAAAATTTTGCCGGTTTTACCGCGGTCAGCGATGTCGATATCCACATCGACGCGGGGGAAACGGTCGCCCTTGCCGGGCATAACGGCGCGGGCAAATCCACCCTGATGAAGATGCTGCTCGGCCTGCTCGCGCCAACGCAGGGCAGTATCCGGATTGACGGTCATGCGGCGGGCAGCGTCGCCGCGCGCAAAATCATCGGTTACCTGCCGGAGACCGTCGCACTCTATCCGAACATGACTGGCTTTGAAACGCTCACTTTCTTTGCCAGCCTCAAGGGACTTTCAGATGCGGGCAACCGCGACCTGCTCGCGCGGGTGGGCATACTGGAAGCGGCGGGCAAGCGCGTCGGCACCTATTCCAAAGGGATGCGGCAGCGCCTCGCGCTGGCACAAGCCTTGCTCGGCCAGCCGAAAATCCTTCTGCTGGACGAGCCGACCACCGGCCTGGATCCCGCTTCGCGCGCCGATTTTTACCGCATCCTCGCCGAACTGGCGGCGCAGGGCACGGCGATTCTGCTCTCCTCGCACGCACTCGCCGAACTGGCCGACCAGGCCGACCGCATCGTCATCATGAAAAACGGCGTCAAAACCGCCGACGGCAGTTTGCAAGAATTGCGGCAGAACGCCGGCCTGCCGACGCGGCTGCGCGTCTGGTTTGACGATGCGGCGCTGACGCTGCCCGCACCGTGGCAGGCAGATGGCGCCGGGCAATGGTTCTGCGATTGCGCCGAGAGCGAGAAAACGGCGCTGCTTGGCGCGCTGTGGCAGGCGGGGACGCCGCGCAATATTGATATGTTGCCGCCCGCGCTGGATGATTTGTATGCCCACTTTTTACGCCGTGAAGATGCCACAGCCTGATAACGCGCCGCGTCGCGCATTATTCGTCGATGTGCTGGTGGTCTTTTCCGCGTTGGCGGTGGTTTTTTTGCACGCCAACGCGATTTTCTGGACGCGGCCGCAGGGGCGGCTGTGGCTGACCAGCAATATCATCGAATCTGTATGTTATTTTGCTGTGCCGGTATTTTTCATGATTTCCGGCTATACCCTGCTCGATTATCGTGCGCGCTATGATACCAAGGCCTTTTTGCGCAAACGGATGCAGCGCACGCTGATTCCGTTTTTATTCTGGTCGCTGTTTGGTTTCTGCTATGTATGGTGGTATCACGGTGCGCCGCCGGATGATTCGGCATCACGCATCATCGAAGGCATCCTCACCCACCGCTATATTGATATCTATTGGTTCTTTATGCCGCTCTTTGCGGTATATCTCTCCTTGCCGCTGTTTGGGCTGATTCCGGCAGAAAAACAGCCGCGTGTTTTTGCCTATCTCATCGGCTACGCTTTTGTTTCTTTTTCCCTCTTGCCTTTTTTGCGCAATATCAGCGGCATTGACTACGACTGGCAGATTCATTCGCCGGTTTCTGCCGGTTTCCTGCTCTATGCCTTGCTTGGCTATTATTTGGGAAAATGGCCGCCTGCGCGGCGCTGGCGTTTGCTGATTTATGCGCTTGGCATGGGCGGCCTGCTGCTGCATTGCCTCGGTACGATTTTGCTGTCGCCGCCGGATAAAGTGAACGAGTTGTTCAAGGGGTATCTCAATTTCCCCTGCGTCCTTTACGCGGCGGCCCTTTTCCTCTGGGCGCGGCAGCATGACTGGTCGTGGCTGGCGCGTGGCGGCGTTGCCAGATTGCTGACGGCTTGCCGCAATGCCGCGCTCGGAGTCTATGTGCTGCATATTTATTTTATTTGGCAGATGCACGAGTATTTCCCGCAAGCGAAGCAAGTTATCGGCTTTCGCATTTTTGGCGCGCTGGCTATTTTCATCTTGTGTGTGCTGATTGCCAGCCTTATCCGTAAATTGCCGCTGTTACGCGCCTTGATTCCTTAACCGTTTTGGATGTTTTTATGAATACATTGCTAACCCTCGCCCGCAAAGAATTAAAAGACGGATTGCGCAACCGCTGGGTACTGGCCATTGCCATTTTGCTCGCTGCTTTCGCGCTGACGCTCGCTTTTCTCGGCAGCGCGCCCGCAGGTGAAACCAAGGCCAATGCGCTCGCCATTACCGTAGTCAGTCTGGCAACGCTCAATATTTATCTGATTCCGCTGATTGCGCTGCTGCTTTCGTATGATGCGATTGTGGGGGAAATTGAGCGCGGCACGATGGCATTATTGCTTTCTTATCCGTTATCACGCTGGCAAGTGGTCGCGGGCAAGTTTTTAGGGCAGACGGCAATTTTGGCGGTGGCCATTGCCATTGGTTATTTTGTCGCCGGTATTGCCGTCGCCTTATTGCACAAAAATACCGGGTTTTCTTGGGCGGTTTGGCAGCCCTTTTTCAAAATGACATTCACCACGCTATTACTCGGCGCCGTCTTTTTGGCGATTGGTTATGTGTTAAGTGCCATTGCCAAACAGCGCGGCAGCGCAGCGGGCATGGCGATTGGCGTCTGGCTGTTTTTTGTGCTGCTTTATGATTTTGCCCTGCTCGGTATTTTGATTGCCGACAAGGGGCAGCATATCGGCGTGGCGGCGCTGAACGCGCTGTTGCTCGCCAACCCGACCGACACTTACCGCCTGCTCAATTTGAGCGGCAATGTGGCAAGCGGCTTGGGCGCGCAGGGCGGGATTGCGCATGGCGTGCTGGCGCTGGTGCTGCTCGCCTGGATTGCCGCCCCCTTGGCGTTGGGGATTTTTTTGTTCCGGCGCAAGACGCTGTGAGGCTTTAGAGAATGGCTAGAAAAAGGCGCGGAACGATCCGCGCCTTTTTCTTTATGCCGCCGACAAAATCGCGCTATTTGCGCACCATCCGCCGGTTCAGTACCGAGCAGATGGCGCCGGTGACGACCAGCGCCGCGCCGAGGGCGGCGAGCAGGTTGAGGTCGGGCGCGGCGAATTTCGCCGGGACGAGCCAGTGGGCGAGCGCGGCAAAGGCAATGGTAAAGAGCGGCACCAGGGTGATGGTGGTTGAAACTTTGCCCACTTCCCAGTGGTTCAGCGCTTCGGCAAAGGCGCCGTAGGCGATGGGGGTGTTGATGCAGCAGTAGAACAGGCAGAGCCACTGGTAGCCGTTGAGGTTGGAGAGTTCCGACCAGTTGGCAAACGGCGCGGCAAAGAGCGCGCAGCCGCAGTAGAAAACGAACAGCACTTGCGGCGCGGTGAGGCGGCGCAGCAGCATTTTCTGCACGAGGCCGTAGGCTGCCCAGCTAAAGCAGCCGAGCAGGCTTAAGGTGATGCCAAGCATTTGGTGGTTGGCACCGCCGGCAAATATTTGCGGCAGCTCGCGGTTGAAAAAGAGGAGGATGCCGAACATGAGGATGGCCGCGCCGATAATCTGGTTTTTGCGCAGCGGTTCTTTAAGGACGACGATACCGGCGAACAGCAGGATGAAGGGCGAGATTTGCGCCAACACCTGCGAGGCGGCGGCGGAAAGGTAGACAAGCGAGGTGCTGAACAGCCAGAAGTTGCCGACCAGACCGAGGATGCCGATGAGGATGAGCCAGCGGTTTTGCAGGAGCAGGCGCGGGTCGGGCAGGCGTTTGCGGGCGCGCAGGAACAGGCCGAGGATGAGGGCGGCAGCGGCGAAGCGGCAGGCGACGACGGTGCGCGGCGAGATGACGGGCAGGATTTGTTGCAGGATGAGCGGCAGCGACGCCCACATAAGGATGGTGACGAGGGTAAGCAGCGGTCCTTTTAGCGATGCATTCATGATGTTTGCGGTTTGGTGGTGGATTTTGGGGGGCGCTATTGTAGCGCCTGCATCTTATAATGCCGCGCTTTTACCACGGGCGGTTTGCGATTTCTCCCTCTCCTGCGAAGCGGGGGAGGGCAGGGGGGTAGAACAACACCGCCACAACATCAAATCCGGATGGCAAACACGCCCCAATGCCGCGCTTTTACGGGAGGGATACATGGCATTACTACTGACCGCACAAGACCTGTCGCTCGCCTTCGGCTGGCGGCCGCTACTTGACCACGTCAACTTCTCGCTGGAGACGGGCGAGCGCGTCGCCCTGCTGGGGCGCAACGGCGAAGGCAAATCCACCCTGCTCAACGTCCTGCGCGGCGCCCAAGCGCCGGATGACGGCGAACTGCGCCTGACCGAAGGCGTGCGCGTCGCCTACCTGCCGCAAGACCCGCCCGCCGCCGATGCGCGCAGCGTGCGCGAAGTGGTGCGCGACGGCCTCGCGGAAACGGCAGCGCTGGTCGCGCGTTACCAAGAACTGCTTGCCAACCATAGCGACAGCGACGCCGAAACCCTCGCCCAACTGGAAGCGCAAGTGGCCGCCGCGGACGGCTGGCAGCTGGAAAACCGCATCGACAATATCCTGCAACGCTTCGACCTCGACGGCGCGGCGCGCATGGCCGACCTCTCCGGCGGTTGGCGGCGGCGCGTCTGGCTGGCGCGGGTGCTGGTCGCCAAGCCGGACGTGTTGCTGCTCGATGAGCCCACCAACCACCTCGACATGGGCGCCATCGTCTGGCTGGAAAACCTGCTGAACAACTTCAGCGGTGCCGTCGTCTTCGTCACCCACGACCGCGCCTTTCTCGAAAAAGTCGCCAACCGCATCTGGGAACTTGACCGCGGCCGCCTGCTGGATGTACGCAGCGACTACCGCCGCTTCCTGCGCACCCGCGACGAAATGCAGCACGCCGAAGCCGAAGCCAACGCGCGCTTCGACAAAAAACTCGCCGAAGAAGAAATCTGGATACGCCAGGGCATCAAGGCGCGCCGTACCCGCAACGAAGGCCGCGTGCGCGCGCTAAAAGCCATGCGGGCAGAGCGCGCCGCGCGCATCAACCGCCAGGGCAAAACCAACCTGCAACTGGACGCGGGCGAGCGCAGTGGGCGGCAAGTCATCGTCGCCGAGCGCGTCAGCTACGCCCACCCCGGCGGCGCGCCGCTGGTACAAGACTTCAGCGACATCATCGAGCGCGGCGAAAAAATCGGCCTCGTCGGCGCGAACGGCGCGGGCAAAACCACCTTGCTACGCCTGCTGCTCGGCGACCTCGCGCCCACCGGCGGCCACATCAAACACGGCACCAAACTGGAAGTCGCCTACTTCGACCAACTGCGTGCCCAGCTTGACCCGGACGAAACCCTGCGCGACAGCGTCGGCGCCGGACGCGACTACGTCGAAGTGGGTGGCGTGCGCAAACACATTGTCGCCTACCTGCAAGACTTCCTTTTCCCGCCCGAACGCTGGCGCACCCCGGTCGGCGCACTCTCCGGCGGCGAACGCGCGCGACTCTTGCTCGCCCGCCTCTTTGCCCAACCGGCAAACGTCCTCGTGCTGGACGAACCGACCAACGACCTCGACATCGAAACCCTCGAACTGCTCGAAGAAGTACTGGCCGACTACCCCGGCACCGTGCTGCTGGTCAGCCACGACCGCGCCTTCCTTGACGCCGTCGTTACCCGCCTCTGGGTCTTCAACGCACAAAAAAACCGCATCGAACAAACCGTGGGCGGCTTTGCCGACTGGCTGAACCAGGGCGGCGACATCGCCCAACTCGAAGCCGTCACCGCAACCGTCGCGCCGGAAAAACCCGCACCCACACCCGCCGCCGCGCCCGTTGCCGAGAAAAAAAGCGGCAAACTCTCCTACAAATACCAGCGCGAACTCGAAGCCCTGCCGGGACAAATCGAAGCGAAAGAAGCAGAAATCGCCCGCCTGACCGACACCGTGCAACAGGCGGACTTCTACCAGCGCCCGCCCGCCGAACAACAGGCGGCATTCGCCGAACTGGAAGCGGCACAACAGACGCTGGAAGCGCTGCTGGAGCGCTGGATGCAGCTGGAAGAAGGCGAAGTGTGAGGCGGATTCCGAAAAAACATCAACGTTGTATCATGCCGCTTTTCCCCGCCGGAGCCGCCGATGAAACCACACCAACCGCTTACAATCGCCCTCACCCTGCTGCTTGCCGCCTGCGCCAGCAGCGCGCGCTACGAAACTAACCTCGCCCGCTGGGGCGGAAAACCGCTGGATGACCTCGTTCTCGCCTGGGGGCCGCCACAAAGCAGCTACACCCTGCGCGACGGCCGCCAAGTCGTCGAATACCAGCGGCAACAACTCATCCGCCGTCCCGGCTTGGGGCGCAGCATGCTCAATACCTCGCGCGTCTTCTACCTGCTCGATGAAATGGAAGACGACTACACCCTGCTGCAATGCCGCACCCGCTTCACCGTGGATGCGCAGGGCATCATCCAAAACTGGACATGGGACGGCAACGCCTGCCGCGAGTAACTTTCACCAATCCCGGAGAACCTATGCTCACTTACCGTACCAACCACCCCGTCAGCCGCGCCCAGTTCATCGCGCTGCTGCAAAAAACCAGCCTCGGCGCACGCCGCCCGCTCGCTGAAGCCGAGCGCATTGACGCCATGCTGCAAAACGCCGACCTGCTCATTTCCGCCTGGGACGACGACCGCCTGGTCGGCATCGCCCGCGCCGTTACCGACTACGCCTACTGCTGTTACCTCTCCGATCTCGCCGTTGATGAAGCCTGGCAGCGCCGCGGCATCGGTCAAGAACTCCTCGCCACCCTCAAACAGGCGCTGCACCCGCAATGCAAAATCATCCTCCTCGCCGCACCGCAGGCGGTGGACTACTACCCGCATATCGGCTTTACCCAGCATCCGAGCGCCTGGACGAAAGTGTGAGCGGTTTACAAACACCTACCGCGCTACTCGTGTACATAAATGCCATGGCCTGTAGGGTAGGGCTTGCCCCCAATCTAGGGCGTGTTTGCAAATTGCACTCCCTCCCCTGCGAAGCGGGGGAGGGACGGGATTCCCCTTGAAAAAGGCGTTCGCCTTTTTCAAGGGAACCCGGGGAGGGGGTGTGAAAACTGCGTAGCGACGACACTCAAAATGAAATACAAACAGCCCCTAAAATCCGATAACGGATTGCGGTGGAAGCACCTCCCACACCACACAACAAACCCCGCCTCACCATGCCCACACCCTCCCGCTCCTGGCGCAGCGCCGCCGCCGTTTACACCGACCGCCGTGCGGTCAGCCTCTTCCTCCTCGGCCTCGCCGCCGGGCTGCCGTTTCTCCTCATCTTCTCCAGCCTCTCCATTTGGCTGAACGAAGCGGGCGTTGAGCGCAGCACCGTCACCCGCTTCAGCTGGGCGGCGCTCGCCTACTCCTTCAAATTCGTCTGGTCGCCGCTGGCTGATGCCCTGCCGCTGCCGCTTTTGACACGCAGTCTGGGTCGCCGCCGCGCCTGGCTCTTTGCCGCGCAATGCGGGATTATTGCCGCCATCTGCCTGATGGCGCTGATTGATCCGGCGCGGCCGGGCGCGTTGCCGCACATGGCGCTTGCTGCCGTCCTGCTCGGATTCTCCTCGGCGACGCAGGACATCGTCATCGACGCCTACCGCATCGAAATCGCGCCCAACGACGCGGCGATGCAGGCGGTCACGGCCGCGACCTACGCCGCCGGATACCGCTGCGGCATGATTCTCTCCGGCGCGGGCGCGCTGCTGCTCGCCGAACACTACGGCTCGACCCTGCAAAACTACCATTACCCCGCCTGGCGCGCGACCTACCTCATCATGGCGGCGCTGATGGGCATCGGCATTGCCACCACCCTGCTCGTGCGCGAACCGTCCGCCTCGCGGCAAAACACCGCCAGCCGCCCGACTGCCGATAATTTGCGCCTGCTGCTGCTTTTCGCCGCCAGCGTTGCCGCGCTCATCGCCGCTTACCGCGTCCTCGGCGGCCTGCCTGAAGCGCGTGGCAACCTCGCCGCGCTCGCCCGCGAAATCCTGCGCCTCGGTGGCGGCATGACGGCGGCTGTCGCGGTTGGCATGGCGCTGGTGCGCCTCGGCCTCGTCCCGTGCGAACTGGCGCGGCAAACCTGGATTGAGCCGGTCGCCGACTTCTTCCGCCGCTACGGCCGCGCCGCGCTGCTGCTGCTCGCGCTTATCGGCGTATATCGCAGCGCCGACATCGTCGCCGGCGTCATCGCCAACGTCTTCTATCAGGACCTGGGCTACAGCAAGGCGGAAATCGCCAGCGCCGTCAAAATTTTCGGCGTGGTCATGACCCTCGGCGGCGGCTTTCTCGGCGGCCTTTTGGCGCAGCGCTACCCGCTGATGCGGATGATGATGGCGGGCGCGCTGCTGACCGCGGCGACCAACCTGCTGTTCGTGCTGCTCGCCTGGTTTGGCGACAAAAGCGCGTGGCTCGCGCTCGCACCGCTCGCCGCCGACCCGCACTGGCAGATACTCTGCCCGCCGCTGGAAGCCGTCGCACAGACCCTCGCCGCCGCGCAAAGCGACAAAACCTGGCTGCTCTACGGCGTCGTCGGCTTTGACAACCTCGCCGGCGGCGTCGCCGCATCGGTCTTCATCGCCTTCCTCTCCTCGCTGACCAGCATCCGCTTCACCGCGGTGCAATACGCGATCTTCAGCTCGCTGATGACCCTCTTGCCGAAAACCCTCGGCGGCTACTCCGGCAGCATCGTCGATGCCATCGGCTACCCCGCCTTCTTCACCTTCACCGCGCTCCTCGGCGTGCCGGTGCTGGCGCTGGTGTACTGGACGGAGCTGCGGGTGTATCGCGGCAACAGTACGCGATAAAGCGCTATGGCCGCTGCCCTAAAACCTTAAACACACAACATCAGCAGCACCAAGGGAGGACATATGGCGATCCTCCGAAAACCACCTCATAAGGTGTTGCGTCGCTTCACCGCACCAATAACGTACTGTCTTCAGCGACGCGCCTTGTCTGAAACTTTATATGTGGATGGTTATAAAAAAAACCGGGCGATGCCCGGTTTTTAATGATGTTGCGCTCAGCGGCGTGCGGTGACGACTTTGCTCTTTTTCACGACGGCAGCGACTTTCGCCTTGCTGTCTTTGCCGCTCGCCTTGTCTTTGCTATTTGGCGCACGTTTGGCGAGACGTTTCTCGTTGGGCTCTTTGTTTTTGCTTGTTGCAGTAACACGATTGGCGGCAATAACGATTTTCTCGCCTTTCAGCGCACGACGCGCGCCGGCGTAGCGGCGTTTCCAGTTGGGGCGGCCCATGTCTTCGATGCGAACTTTGGAACCGGTTTGCGGGGCGTGCAACATTTTGCCGCCGCCGAGGTAGAGGCCGACGTGGTTGATGGTGCCGTTGCGGCGGAAGAAAACAAGATCGCCCGGCTGCGGGTTGCTGGCGACGGGCAGGCGGGAGAATTGTTCGCGGCTGTTGCGCGGGATAGATACGCCCTGTTTTTGGTAGAGGTAATGCACCAAGCCGGAGCAGTCAAAACCTTTGGGCGAGGTGCCGCCCCAAACATAAGGGGTGCCGATGAATTTTTTGCCGTGATTGAGCAGGGTGCTGCGGGCGCTGCTGATGCCATTGGCGGCGACGTCGCGCGTTTTCGCAGGGGCGTGCTTCTTGTCTTTGGCGGCAGCGATTTTCTTGTCGTTTTTATTCTTGGCGGCCGCTTTGTCATGCGATTTCTCGCTTTTTTGGGCAACGGCTTTTTTCGTCTCGACCGCTTTGCGCTTGTCCGCTTTCTCCGGTTTTTTCGGATTTTTGTCCGCTTTGGCGAGTGTCGGTTTTTTCTCGCTGGTTTTGTCTTTTTTCGCTTTTACCGGTTCGGCTTTTTTCTTGGGTTCGGCAGTTTTTTTCGCTTCGGGTTTGGCGGCTTTTTTATCTGCGGCAGGTTTGGCTTTTTCCGCTTTTTTGGCAGGCGCTTTGCTGGTCTGCGTGGCTTTGGCTGCCGGGGCGGAGGCTTTACTGGCGGGCGCAGCGTAGAGGCTCTGACAGGCGAGCATCAGCGAGAGGAGGATGATTTTTTTCATGGTTTTCAGGGTTTCGTGTTTGAGGTAACTGGCGGGCTATGCTAATGGATAGTGGCTGGTTTGTCATGTTTCACTTCTACACTTTACGCCTGGTTAATGTTGTGTCTGCACAACAGATTTGTGGTTTTTCGCGCAATACTCGGGTTTTGTATGGAGGGTTATCGCCCTTTTATTGGCCACGATGTTGCGAAATTATCATGTATAGCCACTTTTCTACATAGCCTGTTCAGAATCACGGAGAAGCTACTTTTTAGCGCTCTGTGTAGTGACCAAAGCGAGAGGCAAGACGCTGATATGCCCTTCCCCCCGTGGGGAGGGGGTGAGCGGTGTCGTTTATGAACAGATGTCTGCATTTTCACATTCGCAGCCCTCACCCCAACCCCTCTCCCAGAAGGAGAGGGGCTCGTTCGCCGAATTGTCAACAGTCCCTAAGGGATGTATTGAGGGCTGCCGATAGGCAGCCCTTTGAACGCGGTTTCGGGGTTGGGGAGGGCAAGCGTTTATGGTGCGCTGCTGCCCGATTTGATGGCGATGATGTGGGTGTTGTCAGCGGTGGCGCGGATGGTGTGGCTTTGCCACGGGGCGAGGGTGATGATGCGGTCGGGGGTTAGCGCCGCGCTTTCGCCGTTGCTGTGGATTTCGGCGCTGCCGCTCAATGTGATGAGGATGATGCTGGCGGCGTTTTGGTAGGGCGGGATTTCGTTGCCCGCGCGCAGGCGCAGTTCGACGATTTCGTATTGGTTGTCGTTGGCGAGGATGCCGCCGAGCGGGCCGCTGTGGTGCAGGAGCAGGGTTTGCATGGGTTTCTGGTTTGGGTTGGGGGAGGAGTTGGATGCGTTGTGAGCGGGCGGTTGTGTTTTGCCAACCGCCCCTGCGCTCCCTGCAGGGACGGTTTGGCAAGGGATTTGCAACTGTGGCGGGTGTTATTCCGGCAATTCCAGCAGCAGTTCGATGAGTTCCGGCGAGCCGGCAACGTGCAGCAGTTCTTGCGGGGTGAGGTATTTCAGCGCCTCAGCGTAGTGCCGCGCTTCTTGTAGTTTGGCTTTGGCGGTGATGTGCAACAGGCGTTCTTTGGTGTTTCGCGGGGCATCCAGGTCAAGGGCGGCGATGTGCTGTGCGGCGAGTTCGCGGTTGCGCCCCAGGTCGGCGATGCGTTGTGCGCGGCAGGCAGCAAAGGGCGCGCTATCGGCTTCGGCGGCGGTTTCGATGGCGGGCGGCGCAATTTCTTCCGGGATGATCAATACGCGCTTTTTCGCCAGCCATTTGCCAAGGCCGATGTTGCCGCTGTGGCGCGACAGCCACGGCGAGAGGAAGAGGCCGATGATGATCGGCGAGAGCCAGATGATTTGGTTCGGCGCCTGCCAGATGAGGCCGGCGAGCATGATGGCGGCGATGATGACGTAGATGAGGTTGCGCTTGATGGCGTCTTTCCACGGCATCAGCGCGCCTTCGCGGTTTTGTGTGCGCCAGCCGCTGTCGCGGCCGAGGAAGATGTCGATGACGTGGCGCGTCTGGATGAGCATCAGCAGCGGTGCGTAGAGGGTGGAGACGATGAGTTCGATGATGAAGCCTTTGCAGACGGTCAGGCCGCCACCGAAGGCGCGGCGACGTTTGCCGGAGAGCATGATGCGCAGCCAGCCGACGAATTTGGGCAGGAGCAGCAGGTTGATGGCGGCGAAGAACAGCCAGAGCATGCGCTCGGGGTCGAAGGTCGGCCAGTCGGGGAAGAGTTGGCGCGCGCTGGTGAAGTATTGGGGTTTGGTAAAGAGGGTCTGCGCGGTGATGCCGGTGCCGACGATGAGCATGGTCAGCCAGATGGGGCTCATGATGTAGCTGGCGATGCCGATGAGGAAGTGGATGCGGCTCGGCCAGCGCAGGCCTTTGGCGCCGATGATGCCGAGGTGCTGCATGTTGCCCTGTGCCCAGCGGCGCTCGCGGCCGACGAGGTCGTCCAGTGTTGGCGGCAGGCCTTCGTAGCTGCCGCCGAGGTCGGGGTCCATGCGCACGTTCCAGCCCATGCGGCGCAGTAATGCGGCTTCGACGAAGTCATGCGAGAGGATGTGGCCGCCGATGGGGTTGCGCCCGCGCAGGATGGGCAGGCCGCAGCTTTCGGCGAAGGCATGGACGCGGATGATGGCGTTATGTCCCCAGTAGTTGCCGTCTTCGCCTTGCCAGGCGGCAACGCCACGGGCGACGATGGGGCCGTAGAGCGCACCGGCGAATTGGATGGCGCGCGCCAAGAGGGATTCTCCGCCGATGAGGCGTGGCATGGTTTGCAAGAGGCCGAGGCGGGGTTCGGCGTCCATGCGTGCGACCATTTCGACGAGGGTGTCGGCGTCCATCAGGCTGTCGGCGTCAAGCATGACCATGTAGGCGTAGCGGCCGCCCCAGCGGCGCACGAAGTTTTCGACGTTGCCGGATTTGCGCCCGACGTTTTGCGCGCGGCGGCGGTACCACACGGGCAACGGCGATTGTGCGCGCAGGATGTGCAGCGCCTGGGTTTCGCCGAGCCAGGCGTCGGGTTTTTGGGTGTCGGAGATGATGAAGATTTCGCAGCGTTCGGCAATGGCGGTCTGGCGGATTTGTTGTGCCATCGCCAAGAGTGCGGCGTGGGTCATCGCCGGGTCTTCGCCGTAAACGGGCATGACCAGCGCCACTTTGCCGCCGTTCGGGTCAAGCGCCGATTTGGGGCGGCGCAGCGGCAGGAAGCCGGCGAGGCAGGCGGTGGTGGAGAAGGCGACCCAGTAGAAGGTGAGCGCGAAGAAGACGAGCAGCACGTATTGCAGCAGGGTGCTGCGCCCGTCGCCAAAGGCTTTGAGCATGTGCCAGGTGCCGAGGCTGCCGATGGCAAGCGCACCGCCAAAGGCGATGAGGCGCGCGAGGTGGGTGCGCAGCGGGGTGTAGAGCGGTGGGCGTCCAGGCGCTTTGCGTAGCGACTGGACGCGCATGTTCAGCGGCGCGTCCGGTGGTACGGCGGGGGTTCTCATAAGGGTACCCAGCGGTAGTACCAGCTTTCGGTGACGGGTACGCCTTTGTCGTCGGTCAGGCGCAGTTGTAGTTCGGCCATGGTGTTGTTTTTCGGGCGGTAATCAAAGGCCGCGCGCAGTTTGCCCGCTTCCGGCAGGCGCACGAGGTGCGCGCCGCTGATTTCGCCGACGCTGGCGTTGGTGCTGAGTTTGAGGGTGTCCGGATCGAGTGGCGTGCTGCCTTCGGGCATGGTGAAGTCAATGGTGAAGGTGAACAGTTCGGGGTTGTTCACCGCCGCCCCGCTGCGCGTACCGCTGATGCGGGCGCGGCCGGAGAATTCGGGGCCGGATTGCGACCAGGTAAGGTCGTAGGAGAAATCGTGCCGTTGTCCCGCCTTGAGCGGCTCGGCCGGACTCCAGAAGGAAATGATGTTGTCGTTAAATTCGTTGGTAACAGGGATCTCGACGAGCGAGACGCTGCCTTTGCTCCAGTTGCCGCGCGGCGTGACCCAGGCGGAGGGGCGTTTGTCGTAACGCGCTTCGGCGTCCTGGAAGTTGTCGAAGGCGCGTGCGCGTTGCAGGAGACCGAAGCCTTTCGGGTTGTCGTCAATAAAGGCGGAGAATTGCAGGGTCTGCGGGTTGCACAGCGGCCGCCACAGGCGGGCTTCCGCGCCGGTGTAGATGGCGAGGCCGTCGTTGTCGTGTACCGCGTTGCGGTAATCGTTGATGGCGGCGCGACGGCTTGGGCTGAAGTAGTACATTGAGGTCAAGGGCGCGATGCCGTAGTGCTCAATGTCCTTGCGCGGGAACAGGCTGGATTTAATCAGGAAAACAGTTTCCGCGCCGGGGATGATTTCCATCGCGTACGCGCCGGTGAGCGAGGCGCTTTCCAGCAGCGCTTCGAGGCGGATGCTGCGGTCGTTCGCTTCCGGCTGGTAAATCCAGAATTGGGTAAAGCGCGGGAATTCTTCGCCACCGGGGCCGCCGGTGCCGAGCGCGAGTCCACGGGCGGAGAGGCCGTAGAGGGTGTCGCGGGCGATGGCGCGGAAGTAGCTTGCGCCCTGGAAGACGGCGAATTCGTCCATGTAATCGGGCGAGTTGATCGGATAGCGCAGGCGGAAGCCGGACCAGCCAAGGCCTTTGCGCATGTCGTCGTTGAAGTCGAGTTTGGCGGCGTCGAACTGGTTGGGGTCGTAGTCAAACAGCGTCGGGTCAAAGGCGATTTCTTCTGCCTGTCCGTTTTTGACGAGGAAGATGCGTACCCGTTCTTTGAAGAAGTGGCCGGGCGGCAGCAGGTCGAGTCCGAATTGGGAATGGCTGGACTGGATGGGGTCAGCGCTGCGGCGGAAGCGGATGCCGCGGTATTGGTCGTAGGTGAGGTCGGCATAGGCGCCGCTCAAGCGAAATTGGTCGGGTTTGTCCGGGCTTTGTGCGCGCTCTTGCGCCAATGTGATGACCCGGCCAAAGCTGTGTGTATCTGCCGCTGGCTGCGCTGCGCCTTCTTGCGCAAGCGCCTGATTGGCCAGGGCGGCCGCGCCGATGACGCTGGCCATGAAATCCCGTCTGTTCATAATGATTGCTCGTGATGTGTGTGATTGGGAGGTTTCTGGGGCGCGAAAGTATAGCATGATTAGCGGGCGGTAATCTGTCGCCACGCTTGTGGTGGTGCGGGGTGGGCGTGTTTTTTGTCGCGGGAGCGGTTACGGTGAAGTCCGTAACCGCCCGGTGTTGTTGTGGGGTGATGCCGGATGAGACGCGGCGCGCCCATCCGGTCTGCCCCCGTTTTTTGGGCGGGACGAGTCCCGCCTTGTGGTTTATTGTCCGGTGCTGATTTTTAAGTTGTATTTGGCGGTTTCGCCGCGTTTGGCGGCGGCGTTGAGCAGGTAAACGCGCACGCGGTATTCGCCGCTTTGTTTGGCCACACCGGTGTATTGGTCGCCGCTGACGGTGCCGTTGTGTACGGCGTCTTCGCCTTTGGGCGGCAGCAGGTTGAAGTGGGCGTCTTTGTTGGCGCTCGTGAGGGTGATGTTCATCGCCTGGCCTTGTTTGATGCTCAGCGGGTATTCGCTGGTTTGGTCGCCGGTGATGCTGCCGCTGATGTCGCGGTTGTCCGCGGGCGGCGGCACGGGCGCGCTGGTTTTCGGTGCGGGTTTGCTGGTGGTGATGGTGAGGTCGTAGGGGGCGGTTTCCTGGTTTTTCGCCGCGCTTTGCAGCATGTACACCTGTACGCGGTATTTGCCGTTTTGTTTGGTCACGCCTTGGTATTGGTTGCCGTCCAGCGCGCTGTTGTGCAGGACTTCTTCGCCTGCGGGCGGCATCAGCAGGTAGTGGGTGCTCGTGTGCGGTGTGCTCAGTTTGACGGTCAGGGTCTGGCCTTCTTGCAGGTTGAGCGGGTAGTCGGCGGTTTGTTCGCCGCTGATGCGGCCTTTGATTTGTTGGACGTCGTCGGTGTTCGTTTGTGCGGCAGCAGCTGGTTTTTTGGCGGACGTTTTTTTGCGCGTGGTTTTTTTCTTGGCTTTGCTGGTTTTGCCCGTGCTTTTGCTGATGGTGGCTTTGCCGTTGCTGACGGTCGCGCTTTGTGCGGTTGCGGTTTGCGCGAGGGCAAAGGCCGAGAGGCAGGCGAGGGTGATGAGGGTTTTGTTCATCGGGGTTCTCCGTTTGGTTTAGTCGGGACGGGGATTGTAACGGGTTGGCGGCGTAGCGGGTTGTCTATATGGTCAGGCGGCGGTTTTATGGTAGCCGCCGCCAGAGGTCAAACAGGGGCAAGCCGCGACGGTCAGGCGTTGGAGGCAGCGAGTACGCGCTTGACGGCTTCGTCTTCGCCCATGCGGGTCATGAAGGGGGCGAGGTGCGGGTAGGCGCTGTAGGGTTTCGGCGTTTTGACCGACCAGCGCGCCATGACGTGGGCGTAGGCATCGGCGACGCTGCGTTTGCCGCGGTATACGTGGCCGCGCTCGCCGATGAGGTTGTCGAGAAACGCCATGACGCGGTCGATGCGTGCGTAGGCGGCTTCACGCACGGCGTTGTGTGCGGCCGGGGTTTTGTCCGTGGTGTAGCGCGCCGGGGAGAACATCGGCCAGTAGGCGGGGTGGAAGTCGCCGGTGAGGAAGGCCATGGTTTCGTTGAATTCGAATTGGCTTCGGGGCCGTCTTCCGCACCGAGGCGGGCTGCGGGGTGGCTGTCGGCGATGTATTGCAGGATGGCGTTGGCTTGGGTCATGGCGCGGCTGCCGCCGATGTCCAGCGCGGGCACCATGCCGAGCGGGTTGATTTTTTTGTATGCGGGGTCGGCGTAATCGACTTTCTGCACTTCGTAGTCGGCGTTCGCCCATTCGAGGGCGATCCAACAGCAAGGGCGCAGGTGCCGGGGGCGTAGTAGAGTTTCATCGGGGTCTCCTTTGGGGTAAGAGGGGTGGGGATTTACATACAGGTTAGTCGCTACCGCGTATGTAAATGGAAGGGGCATTTTACATACAGGGTAGCGACTATGGTGTATGTAAATCGTCTGGCTATCCGTCTTTCAAGATGCGGTAGGCAACGCCGGGGGCGAGGCGCAGCAGCCATTTGAGCAGGCGGGTTTTGCCAATGTAGTGTTCGCTGTCGCCGCGCTCAATGACGCGGATGATGGCGGTCGCAACCGCCTCTGGCGTCATTTTGCCGGTGCCGCGTCCGGCGGTCATGCGAGTGGCGACGAGCGGCGGGATGATTTCTTGTACCTGGATGTGCGGCGCGGCGGCTTCGGTCTGGTAACGCAGGGCGCGGGTGAAGTTGCGCAGTCCGGCCTTGCTGGCGCAGTACACCGGCGCGCTTTTTTTCGGCGCGAGCGCGAGGGCGGTGGTGATGTTGATGATGGCGCCCCGAGGGTGTTGCGCAAGCAGGGGCAGTAGTCCGGCGGCAAGGGCGATGGGTGCTTCGAGGTTGAGCGCCAGCTCTTGCGCGAGGGTGGCTTGTAGGTGCTGCGGCGTGTCATGGAGGAAATCGAGCGGGGATTGCAGCGCGGCGTTATTGATAAGGACGGCGGTGTCGGGGTGTTCGTCTTGTATCCAGGCGATGAGGGCGGCGCGTTCGGCAGGAATTGCAAGGTCGCAGCGACGGTAAATGACGCCGGACAGCGGCTGTTCGGGGAGGTTGCGGGCGCAGGCGATGACGCGGGCGCCGTGGTTTTGCAGTTGGGCGACGAGCGCCGCGCCAATGCCAGTAGTGCCGCCGGTGATGAGGATTTTTTGTTTGTCGAGGTTCATGGTTTTTGTGTGTTAGTGGATGGGTTAGCGGGGGTTTTTTATGCGTTGCAGTAATGCCCGTCCTTTGGCGGTCAGGCGGTATTTTTGGTTGGGGCTTTTGGGTTTGTCAGGCAAGGTCATTTCGATGAGATTTTGTGTTAATGCCGGAACCAGATAGGTTGTTCTGAAGCTTGCTCTATGCTTGATGGACAGTTTGTCCAGCAGCTCTATTACGCTTAATGGTTCATGTTGCAGCGGCTCTAGCAGGCGCAAAACGGTTTTCTCGGTCATGCCGCCAGCTTGTACGGTAGCTTGTACGGTATCTAGGTCGGTCGGATCCGGTAAACCCAGTCCTGATGCGGGTTTATCTTGGTCGGTGTCTTGTTCTGCCGGAGGGGTATGTTTTGGGTGTACCGGCAGGCGTATCAGGAAGGTAGTGCGGTCGTCGTCGGTTTCAAATTGGGGTTCGGGCGAGCCGTTTTCCCGCATCACGCGCAGGATTTTCGGGATGCCGGTTGAGCGTCCTTCGGTTAAATCCAGCTCTTTCAGGAATTCGCCGATACGACGGTTGCGATAGCGGCGGCTGACGGCTTTGCCGCTGCGCAGGTCTTCCAGGCGGATGGAGCGGTCGGGGCCGGGGACGCTGAAAACCGTGATTTCTTCGGGCGTGATGCGGATTTCTATCGGCTCGCGTTCTTCGTAGGAGCGGTGGTAAACCGCATTGACCACCGCTTCTTCCACCGCCTGATAGGGGTAATTCCAAAAGCGCTCGGCCTCGGCGCGGTTTGGATGCTTGATGACGGTCTCGTGCAGGTAGTGGTTTTGTATGTAGGTGAGGGCGTCGCGGGTGATTCGCCCCAGCGGGCCGATGAAGGTTTTTTCGCTGAATTGGTCAGCGTCTGTACCTTGCGGGAAGTGGACGATATCTATCTGGGTGGCGGGGAAAAAGCGGGTCGGGTCTTCGTTGAAAAATAGCAGGCCGACGTTTTTCGGAAAGAGCATTTCGGGTGTCCCGGATACGATATTCATCTGTTTTGCCACGGTTTCCAGCGGTAAATGGCGCGCATCTTGTGCCAAACCGCTGTTCACTTCGGCCAGAAATTCGCGTATCAGGTGCGGCGCGAAATCTGAAAGCATGGCCTGCTGGCAATAGCGGTCGTCAAACGGGATTTTCTGCGCCAGGCCGATGAGTTCCTGTTCGTCTGCCGCATTGGCGCATACGGTGCTGCTATGTTTGCGGATGTAGTAGCCCCAGCCCGTGTTTTTCTCGCCCAATGCCTTTTTCGCTTTATACGGGCGGTTTTCGCCGCCAACCACCCACAGCACCAGGATGTGTTTGCCCTGGATTTCGTATTGTTCGGTCAGCGGATGGTAGTTGGGGCGGATGGCGCTGTTGCCGAGATTCAGCAGTTCTTTTTGGATTTTGTCCAGTTGTGCCGCATCCAGTCCCGCTGGCGGCATTTCTGGTTGTCCGTTTTGCTCGCGCACGCCGATGACGATATAGCCGCTGCCCAGGTTGTGAAAGTCGTTGGCAAAGGCGCAGATGGCATGCAACACCGCTTCGGGATTCCAGTTTTCTTTGTATTCAATCTGCTCGCTTTCCACGCGGCGCTGGTGCAGCAGGTCTTCGATGTTAATCGGCAGTTTGTTGGCAAACATCGTGGGGAGAGGGTCAATGGCTGCCGGTGTGGCCGAAGCCGCCGCTGCCGCGGCTGCTGTCGGGGAAGTCGTCCACGAGGTTGAGCGCCGGACGGGCGACGGGCTGGATGAGCAGTTGGGCGATGCGCTCGCCGAGGGCGATGGTGTAGGGCGTGTTGCTGCGGTTCCAGACGGATATTTTCAGCTCGCCCTGGTAGTCGCTGTCGATGAGGCCGGTGAGGTTGCCCAGTACCAGGCCGTGTTTGTGGCCGAGGCCGGAGCGAGGCAGGATGAGGGCGCAGTAGTTAGGGTCGGCGAGGTGGATGGCGAGTCCCGTGCCGATGAGCGCGGTGGCATTGGGCTCAACGGTGTAGTGGTCGCCCTCGAAGACGGCGCGCAGGTCCATCGCGGCGCTGCCGGGGGTGGCGTAGGCGGGGAGCGGGATGGTGTCGCCGACGCGCGGGTCGAGGATTTTGAGGTCAAGGGTGTTCATGTTTTTTTCCAATGGCTGAGGATGTGGGTGAGCAGGCTGTCCGCCAGCGTGGTTTTCGCCTGGCGCGGCAGGGTGGTTTCGCCGTCGGCAGCGATGAGGGTGGCTGCGTTGTCGTCGGCGCCGAAGACGTCCCGGCTGACGTCGTTGGCAATGATGAGGTCGAGGTTTTTGCGTGCGCGTTTGTCGCGGGCGTAGGCGAGGACGTTGTCGGTTTCGGCGGCAAAGCCGACGGTGTAGGGGCGGTTTTCGCGCAATGCGGCGATGGTGGCGACGATGTCCGGGTTTTGCACCAGTTGCAGGGTAAGGCCGCTGTCGCCCTGTTTTTTTTGTTTGTGCGCGGCAGGCTGGGCAACGCGGTAGTCGGCGACGGCGGCAGCGGCGATGAACACGTCGCCGGGGTGGGCGAGCGATGCGGCGAGCATGTCAGCGGCGCTGGTGATGTCAAGGCGGGTAACGCCCGTGGGGCAGGGCAGGGCGGTCGGGCCGCTGATGAGGGTCACGTCCGCGCCACGGCGGGCAGCGGCGGCGGCAAGCGCGTAGCCCATTTTGCCGCTGCTGTGGTTGGTGAGGTAGCGCACCGGGTCGATAGCTTCGCGCGTCGGCCCGGCGGTGACAGTCAGGCGGATGTCGCGCCAGTCTTGCGTTTCGGCGTAGTTGAGGTATTGCAACAGGGTTTCGGGTTCGGGCAGGCGTCCGGCGCCGACGTCGCCGCAGGCTTGCGCGCCGCTGTCGCTGGGGATGACGGTGTGGTTTGGTCGCGCGGCGAGGGTGGCGAGGTTCGCCTGTACCGCCGGGTGGGCGAACATATGGCAGTTCATCGCCGGCGCGATATAGACGCGCGCGCTGGTCGCCAGGTAGAGGGTGGTGAGCAGGTTGTCGGCGATGCCGTGCGCCAGTTTGCCGAGGGTGTTGGCGCTCGCCGGGGCGATGAGGTAGGCATCCGCCCAGCGCGCGAGTTCGATGTGCCCCATGCCCTGTTCGGCGGCGGGGTCAAAGAGGGCATCACGCACCGCCTCGCCGGAAACGGCTTGCAGGGTGGTGGCGGTGACGAATTCGTGCGCGTGTTCGCTCATGACGATGCGCACGTTATCGCCTTGTTTTTTCAGGAGTCGGATGAGCTGCGGGATTTTGTAGGCGGCGATGCCGCCGCTGATGCCGATGAGGATGTTTTGCGCCATAATGCGCCCCTTCAAGGAAAAGGGGCATTGTAATGGATGAGGTTGCAAACTCAACGGATATGCCGCGCGAGCGGATGTTGCACAACGGCGCGCAGGCGCTCGCCGATTATGAGCTGCTCGCCATTTTGCTGCGCACCGGCAGCAAGGGCAGCAATGTGCTGGAGTTTTCGCGCGAACTGCTGCGGGGGCGCGGCGGGCTGGTCGGGCTGTTCAACAGCCGCGCCGCCGATTTACAGGCGGTGCGCGGTCTCGGCAAGGCGAAGACGGCGGAGATTCTCGCGGTAACGGAATTGGCGCGGCGCTTCATGCGCGAGGAAATGCGGCAGCCGTCGTGGTCGTTCAAAACGGCGGCGGACGTGCGCGATTACCTCTTGATGCAGTTCAAGGGGCAGGCGCTGGAGGCGTTTGGCGTGCTATTTTTGAACCAGCAACATGGCTTCATCGCCTTTGAGCGGCTGGCGGCGGGGGCTGCGGCGAAAGTGCCCGTGCCGGTGCGCCAGCTGATTGCCAGCGCCCTGCACCATCACGCCGCTGCCGTTATCCTCGCCCACAACCATCCGGCGGGCAGCGGTGCGCCGTCGGCAGAAGACCGCGACGTTACGCGCCATCTCGATGACGCCCTGGCGCTGATGGATATCCGCCTGCTGGATCACTTCATCGTCGCCGGGAATGAAATGGTGTCGATGCGTGAGCGCGGCGGCTGGTAAATACAGGCTATTCTATGGAATGCGGCCAGGAATAACGCTACAATGCCGCGGCCTTACAATGGATGACAGGAAATACTTAACATGCTCAAAACCGCACTGATTGTGGACGATTCACGACTGGCCCGCCTGACCCTGAAACGCCTGCTGGCCAAATACGACATCGAAGTGGCGGAAGCCGAAAGCGTCGTCGATGGCGAAAACTGGATTGCGCGCCACACCCTGCCCGACATCGTATTCATGGACATCATGATGCCGGATATTGACGGCTACGAAGGACTCGCCCGCCTGCGCGCCGACCCCGACACCCACGACCTGCCGGTCATCATGTACTCCGGCGACATCTCCGAAGAAGCCCGCCAACGCGCGCGCGATGCTGGCGCCACCGGCTACCTGCCCAAACCCGCCGACGCCAGCCGCCTTGACCATTTGCTCTCCGCGCTGCGCGACCGCGTCCGTGTTGCCCCAGCGCCGCAACCCGTACACCAGCCGACGCCCGCACCGCAGCCCGTTGCCCCGCCGCCTGTCGCACCGGTCAGCCGACCCTCGGCGATAGATGACGGCGAATTCGGCGTCGTCACCCCGTCCTACGTCGCTCCCGCTGCCGTACCGCCCGCGCCGCAGGCACAAATCCCGCTTGCCGTCACCTACGTTGATACCACCGAAATCACCCGCCGTATTGACGCCCTTGAGCGCCAGCTGAGCAGCGCACAAGAGCGCGCACAACGCGCCGCCGAAGAAGGCAAGGCGGGCATGAGCAGCGAAATCGAGCGCCACCGCAAAGAAGTCCAACACCTGCAACACCGCCTCGCCGAAAGCGACCGCCGCGCCACCATCTCCATCGTCATCGGCGCCGTTGCGCTCCTGATCGCGCTGGTCGCCATCGTCTGGCAACTGTTGCCGTCGCTGGGACTTTAAGCGATCGACCCTAACGAAAAACGCCACGAAAGTGGCGTTTTTTATCGCCATACCCTAGGGGCTGTTTACAATTCAGCGAACTAGCCCCTCTCCCTGTGGGAGAGGGGTTGGGGTGAGGGCAGCAAACGATTGAAAAATCGAAATTTCATCTCGTAAGCGGCATTGTCCACCCCCTCCCCATCCCTCCCCCGCTGCGGGCTTCGCCCTGCAGGGGAGGGAGATTTGAATTGTAAACAGCCCCTAGGCAAAACTGACCACCTCGACGCCAAGATGCTGGCAGATTACGCCCAGGCATTGGATAGCAGAAAGATGGCCGACGACATGTGTTATGCCCCGCCGAGCGAAGAAGCGCTGGCGCTTGAAGCATTGGTCAAGCGTCGCAGCCAGCTGGTTGAGATGCGCAAAATGGAGAAAAACCGCCTCGAACAAACCCATGCCAGCCAAAAAGCGAGCGTGGTCGCGATGATTAAACACCTGGGCGAGCTGATAGCCGCGTTGGACAAAGAAATCGACCAAAGCAACCGCGGCGGATTTAACGGCAAAGGCGAGATACTCAGTGAAATGAAAGGAGTCGGCAGAATAACCTGCGCCACCTTACTGTCGATGTTGCCGGAGTTGGGCAAAGTGCCACACAAACGCGCGGCGCTGTTGGTGGGGGTCGTGCCACCGCCACGTCAAAGCGGCGAGAAAGAAAAGAAAAGCGGCTGCGTCGGCGGCAGGATGGTGGTACGAAACGCGCTATACATGGCAGCGCTGACGGCGACGCGCAGTGAGCCGAAGATCAAGGCGTTTTACGAGAAGCTGATGAGCAGGGGTAAGGCGTTTAAGGTAGCGCTAAACGCCTGCATGCACAAACTGCTGCGCATACTGAACGCGCGGATGCGGGACTATCTCGCAAGTCTTAAAGAAACGGAGGAATCCGAGCTACAAGGTGCATAACTACCGAGTTTGGTTTCCCCGACCGACGGGTTGGAGAAACACAGTTGACTGCAGGGCGAAGCCCGCAGCGGGGGAGGGGGTGTGAAAACCGCATAGCGACCGCATTCAAAACGAAACGCAAACAGCCCCTTATATCGCGTTCGAAAATAATGCCCGCATCATGCGGGCGTTTCCAAACTTATACAATCCCCTGCGCCAGCATCGCATCCGCCACCTTGACGAAGCCGGCGATGTTCGCGCCTTGGACGTAGTTGATGCTGCCGTCGGCGCGCATGCCGTAGCGCTGGCAGGATTCATGAATGGCGGCCATGATGCCGTGCAGGCGGTTATCGACTTCTCCGCGCGTCCATGAGAGGCGGATGGCGTTCTGGCTCATTTCCAGACCGGAGGTGGCAACACCGCCTGCGTTGCTCGCCTTGCCGGGCGCGTAGAGGATGCCTGCCTTGAGGAAGGCTTCGGTCGCCTCCAGGGTGGAGGGCATGTTCGCGCCTTCGGCGACACAGGTGCAGCCGTTGGCGAGCAGGGTTTTCGCGTCGCTCTCGTCCAGCTCGTTTTGCGTGGCGCACGGCAGGGCGATGTCGGTCGGCACGCCCCAGGGACGTTTGCCGGGGAAGAATTCCAGCCCCTGTTCCTTGGCATAGACCGCAAGGCGTTCGCGCCGCACTTCTTTCAGTTCCAGCAGCGCTTGCAGTTGCGCTTCCGTCATGCCGCTGTCGGCAAAGCGGACAAAGCCGCCGGAATCGGAGACGGTCAGCACTTTGGCGCCGCGCTGGATGGCGCGCTCGGCCGCGTATTGGGCGACGTTGCCGGAGCCAGAAATGAGTACGCGCTTGCCGCCCAAATCCTGCCCGCGCGTTTGCAGCATGAATTCGGTGAAGTAGATGAGACCGTAGCCGGTCGCTTCCGGGCGGATGAGGCTGCCGCCGTAGGCGAGGCCTTTGCCGGTGAGCACCGAGGTGAAACCGTTGGTGAGGCGCTTGTATTGGCCAAAGAGGAAGCCGATTTCGCGGCCGCCGACGCCAATATCACCGGCGGGGACGTCGGTATCCGCGCCAATATGGCGGAACAGCTCGCTCATGAAGGACTGGCAGAAGCGCATCACTTCGCCGTCGCTCTTGCCTTTGGGGTCAAAGTCGGAGCCGCCTTTGGCGCCGCCCATCGGCAGCGTGGTCAGCGCGTTTTTGAAGACTTGTTCGAAGGCGAGGAATTTCAGCACGCCCAGATCGACTTGCGGGTGAAAGCGCAGACCGCCTTTGTACGGGCCGATGGCAGAGCTCATCTGCACGCGGTAGCCACGGTTGATTTGCGCCACGCCGCGGTCATCAACCCACGGCACGCGGAACATGATGATGCGCTCCGGCTCGACGATGCGCTCCAGCAGCGCCTGTTCGGTATAGTGCGGATGTTGCGCGAGAAAGCCTTCCAGACTGGAAAAGACTTCCTGCACTGCCTGATGAAAGACGGGCTGGCCGGGGTCGCGTTGCTGAACACGGGCGAACAGATTGCTCAGGATAGTTTGGGGCATAGTTATCTCCTCTAATAAAGTCAAAAAAACAGCAGAAAAATCTGCTGTATTTGCAATATAAAGCGATTTTCGCCAAACGCCAAACAAAAAATGCCAAAACGGCAAAAAAACGCCAACGGGGAGCCGTTGGCGGGTTAAAACGGGAGAGGGTTATAGTGGGTCAAGACCCACCCTACCAATATACATACACGATGAGCGCTACCCTGTATGTATATTTGCGGTTTAAGAAGCGGCGAGGCGTTTCCCCAAAATGACGATATCGGCGCGGCGGGTTTGCAAATCACAGACTTGCGGCAGGCGTCCCCATTCGGCAAAGCCCTGCGCTTGAAAGAGGGCGAGGCTCGCCGCATTGTGCGCGAAGATGACCGCCAGCACGTTTTCGATATCGAGCGCGGGCGCGCGGCGCAGCATGTCTTGCAAGAGCCTTTTGCCGAGGCCGCGACCGCGTTGGTCAGGCGCGACGTAGATGCTGATTTCGGCGCTGATGCGGTAGGCCTCGCGCGGGTAGTAGTCGCTGAAACTGCCCCAGGCGGCTATCGCGCCGTCCGCGTCTTCGACGACGTAAAGCGGGCGGTTGCCCTGATGCGCCGCAAACCATGCCTGCCGCGCGGCGACGCTTACCGGCGCGAGGTCGGCGGTAGCCTCCCTGCTTGCAATGGTGCTGTTGTAAATGGCGACGATGGCGGGCAGGTCATCGGCACGGGCGAGGCGGAGGGTTTCGGGCATAGCTTTGTGATTTCTTGTGTTTTTCCTGTGGGTTAGGGTTGATTCTGCGTGATTCGGTGTTGTTTTTATACCCTTATATACGTATTATAACGCCTGCCTGATATTTTTTTTCTTGGGGGTATATGTATGGCTAACTATCAGAATCAAAAGGCTTCTTCGCAATTGAGCGGTGGCAATGCCGCCTATATTGAGGCGCTTTATGAGCAGTATCTGGACGCACCGGAGAGCGTTTCCCCGCAATGGCGCAGTTATTTTGACGACATTCGCGGCGGTCAGGGCGGCGAGAAGCCGCGTCTGCCGGTGCAGGAGCGCTTCGAGGCGCTGGCGCAGTTGCCGCCGTTGGCAGGCGATGGCGCAGACAGCGAGGCGATTCGCAAACAGGTCGCGGTGCTGGCGCTGATTTCCGGCTATCGCGCCCGCGGGCATCAGGTGGCGGATTTGTGCCCCATTCATTTGCGCGACCGCCGCGAGGTGCCGGATGTGGATTATCGCTGGCATGGTTTGACGGATGCGGATTTGGACAGCAGTTTCAATACGGGAACGCTTTTTACCGGCGATATGAAATTGCGCGATATTATTGCGTATTTGGAGAAGGCGTATAAGCATCATATTGGCGCGGAGTTTTCTCATATTCATAACACCGACGAGCGCCGTTGGTTGCAAAGGAGATTGGAGCAAGCCGCGCAGGGTTATGGTTTTTCTGCAGCGCGCAAAAAGGAATTGTTAAATACGCTGGTCGCGGCGGACGGTTTGGAAAAGTATTTGCACAAACGATTCGTCGGGCAGAAGCGTTTTTCTTTGGAAGGCGGCGATGGTTTGATTCCGCTTTTGGATAATGTCATTCAGCGGCTGGGCAAGAATGGTTCCAAGGAAGTGGGCATTGCTATGGCGCACCGTGGCCGTCTGAATGTGTTAATCAATATTCTCGGTAAACGCCCTGAAGATTTGTTCAACGAATTTGAAGGGAAATATACGCCGATGGAAGGTCGCAGCGGCGATGTGAAATATCATATGGGATTTTCTTCCAGCGTCGATACGGAAGGCGGCGCGGTGGGATTGTCGCTGGCTTATAATCCCTCACATCTGGAATTCGTCAATCCGGTAGTGCAAGGTTCAATGCGCGCCCGTCTGGAGCGGGTGCAACAGGCGCAACACGCGGAAAGTGTTTATTCCATCAGCAATTATGCCGTGCCTATTCAGATTCACGGCGATGCCGCCTTTGCCGGACAGGGCATTATTATGGAAACGCTGCAATTGTCGCAGGTGCGCGGCTATCGTGTCGGCGGCTCGCTGCATATTATCGTCAATAACCAAATCGGCTTTACCACTTCCAATCCGCTCGATACCCGTTCGGCGATGTATTGTTCCGATGCGGCGAAATTGATTCAATCACCAGTTTTGCATGTCAATGGCGATGATCCGGAAGCGCTGGCTTTTGCCGCCGAATTGGCCGCCGATTATTTGCGCGAATTCCAGAAAGATATTTTCATTGATATTGTCTGCTATCGCCGCCTTGGCCATAACGAAGCGGATGAACCGGCGGCAACGCAGCCGATGATGTATCAGAAAATCCGCAAACATGCGGTACCGGCGCAGGTTTATGCCGAACGTCTGGTCGCCGAAGGCGTGATTGCCGCCGGTGATTATGAAAAATTGCAGGACGACTACCGCCAGCGGTTAGAGGCGGGCGATTCCGTTTCCCGCCCGCAGCCGCCGCGTCCGAACGCCAGACTGGAGAATGAATGGAAGGCGTTCAGCAAACCGGATATACACGCGCCGGTCGAAACTGCCTATCCGGCCAAAGACCTCACCCGTCTCGGCGCCAAAATCTTCACCCCGCCCGCCGATTTCACGCCGCACCCCATCGTGGAAAAAATGCTGGCGACGCGCGTGGAAATGTCTGCCGGCAAACAGCCGCTCGATTGGGGCACGGCTGAAAACCTCGCCTACGCCTCGCTGCTCGAACAAGGCCATCCGGTGCGCGTTTCCGGCGAAGACTGCGGTCGCGGCACCTTCTCGCACCGCCATGCGGTCATCCACGACCAGAAAACCGGCGACAGCTACACCGCGCTCGCCCACCTCTATGACGGCCAGCCGTCGGCGCGTATCATCGACTCCATCCTCTCCGAAGCGGCGGTACTCGGCTTTGAATACGGCTACTCCACCGCCGAGCCGCTGGGGCTGACCATTTGGGAAGCGCAGTTCGGCGACTTTGCCAACGGCGCGCAGGTGCTGATTGACCAGTTCATCACCTCCGGCGAAACCAAATGGGGACGCTACAGCGGCCTCACCATGCTGCTGCCGCACGGCTACGAAGGCCAGGGGCCGGAGCACTCCTCGGCGCGGCTGGAGCGCTACCTGCAACTGTGCGCGGAAGACAACGTGCGCGTCTGCGTGCCGACCACGCCCGCGCAAATCTTCCACCTGCTGCGCAGCCAGGTACTCGGCACCTTCCGCAAACCGCTGATTGTGATGTCGCCCAAATCGCTCCTGCGCCACAAACTGGCGGTGAGCGACCTGCAAGAACTGGCGGGCGGCGCCTTCCGCCCGGTGATTGGCGAAATCGACGAACTGCTGCCCGATGCGCAAATCCGCCGCGTCGTGCTGTGCAGCGGCAAGGTTTACTACGACCTGCTGCAAAAACGCCGCGACGAGAACCGGCGCGACATCGCCATCATCCGCGTCGAACAGCTCTACCCCTTCCCGCAAAAAGCCGTCGCCGCCGAACTGGCGCGCTACCCCAACGCCGACATCGTCTGGTGCCAGGAAGAACCGCGCAACCAGGGCGCCTGGCGACAAATCTACGAAGCACTCGCCCCGGCGCTGCCCGCGGGCAAAGCCTTGCATTACACCGGCCGCGTCGCCTCCGCCTCGACCGCTGCCGGCTACCTGAAACTGCACAACGCCGAACAGGCCGCGCTGGTGCGCGACGCCCTCGGCTTAACAGAAAACCAATGAGGAACCCCACATGACAACAGCAGTAACCGTCCCCGCCCTGCCCGAGTCCGTCGCCGACGCGACCCTGGTGAACTGGAACAAAAAACCCGGCGACAGCGTGCGCGAAGGCGAAAACCTCGTCGATCTCGAAACCGACAAAGTCGTCCTCGAAATGCCCGCCCCGGTCAGCGGCGTGCTGAAAGAAATCACCGCCCAGGATGGCGCGACCGTCACCGGCGGCGACATCATCGCCTACATCGAAGAAGGCGCGGTTGCAGACGCTCCTGCCGCTGCCGCACCCGCTGCGGAAAAAGCCGCTGCCCCCGCCGCTGCCGCCGCAAGCGCTGACGACAAAGCCCTCAGCCCGGCAGCGCGCAAAATCGCCGCCGAAGCAGGCGTTGCCGCAGGCGAGGTCGCCGGTAGCGGCCGCGGCGGCAGAGTGACCAAAAACGACGTCAAACAATACCTCGCCGGAGGCAATCGCCGCCTGGAAGAGCGCGTACCGATGACCCGCCTGCGTAAACGCATCGCCGAGCGCCTGCTCGACGCACAGCACAACGCCGCTATGCTCACCACCTTCAACGAAGTGAACATGCGCGCGGTGATGGCACTGCGCAAAAAATACCAGGACGCCTTCGTCGCTAAAAACGGCGTCAAACTCGGCTTCATGTCCTTCTTCGTCAAAGCCGCGGTCGAAGCGCTGAAAAAATACCCGGCGGTGAACGCCGCCATTGACGGCGACGACATCATCTACCACAACTACTGCGACATCGGCATCGCCGTCTCCTCGCCGCGCGGCCTCGTCGTCCCCATCTTGCGCAACGCCGAACAACTCGGCTTTGCCGACATCGAAAACGGCATCCTCGACTACGCGGGCAAAGCCAAAGACGGCAGCCTCGCCATCGAAGACATGACCGGCGGCACCTTCACCATCACTAACGGCGGCACCTTCGGCTCGATGATGTCCACCCCCATCATCAACCCGCCACAAAGCGGCATCCTCGGCATGCACAACATCGTCGAGCGCCCCATCGCCGAAAACGGCCAAGTCGTCATCGCGCCGATGATGTACATCGCGCTGTCCTACGACCACCGCATCATCGACGGGCGCGAAGCGGTCGGCTTCCTCGTTGAAATCAAACAACTCATCGAAGACCCGGCGCGGCTCATCCTGAACCTGTAACCACGAACGGCTCCCTCCCCCTGTGGGGGAGAGCTGGGGTGGGGGCAGCAAGCACCCCGCAGAGCGAAAAGCCAAAAACCGTAGCATCATTGCCGTTTGCCATTTACATACACCAAGAGCGCTCAGGTGTATGTATAACGCAAACCGAACGGCGCCCTCCCCCGTGGGCAAGGTTAAATAACAAACCGCGCTGACAAGCGGAAAACCGCGTCCCCCCGCACAACCGGAAAAAAATCCCCATGAAAAACTACGACATCATCATCATCGGCGGTGGCCCCGGCGGCTACGTCGCCGCCATCCGCGCCGCCCAACTCGGCTACAAAACCGCCTGCGTCGAAGCAGCATCCACCCTCGGCGGCACCTGTCTGAACGTCGGCTGCATCCCCTCCAAAGCGCTGCTCGAAAGCACCGCCCTCTACGAAAAAGCACGGCACGACTTCGCCGCGCACGGCATCAGCACCGGCGACGTCAAACTCGACATCGCCACGATGATTGCCCGCAAAAACGACATCGTCAAACAACTCACCGGCGGCATCGAACAACTCTTCAAAGCCAACGGCATCGACTGGCTCGCCGGGCGCGGCCGCCTGTTGCCGGGCAAAACCGTAGAAGTCACCGCCGCCGACGGCAGCATTGCCAAATACCAGGCAAGCCGCGGCGTCATCCTCGCCTTCGGCTCCGTGCCGGTGGATATCCCCGTCGCCAAAATGGACGGGCAGCACATCGTCAGCTCCAGCGAAGCGCTCTCCTTTAGCGACGTCCCCAAACGCCTCGGCATCATCGGCGCGGGCGTCATCGGCCTCGAACTGGGCAGCGTCTGGCACGCCGCAGGCAGCGAAGTCGTCATCCTCGAAGCGGTGGACGAACTGCTGCCGATGGCAGACCGCCAGCTTGCGCGCGAAGCCGGCAAGGCCTTCAAAAAACAGGGGCTGGACATCCGCCTCGGCGCCAAAGTCAGCGGCGCGAGCGTCAAAGGCGGCGCAGTCGAAGTGCAATACCAAGACAAAAACGGCGAACAAACCCTCACCGTGGACAAACTCCTCGTCGCCGTCGGCCGCAAACCCAACACCGCGAACACCATCGACCCCGCCTGCGCCGTCAAACTGGACGCGCGCGGCTACATCGAAGTCGATGAACACTGCGCCACCGCCGAGCCGGGGGTGTACGCCATCGGCGACTGCGTGCGCGGCGCCATGCTCGCCCACAAAGCGAGCGAAGAAGGCGTGATGGTTGCCGAAAACATCGACGGCCAGGCAGGACACGTGCGCTACGACCTCATCCCCGCCGTCATCTACACCCACCCCGAAATGGCGTGGCTCGGACAAAACGAAGAACAACTGAAAGCCGCGGGCGTGAACTACCAAAAAGGCGACTTCCCCTTCGCTGCCAACGGCCGCGCCAAAGCGCTCGGCGCGGCGGAAGGCTTCGTCAAAATCCTGGTGGACGCCGACAGCGATGAAATCCTCGGCGCGCACATCATCGGCCCGAACGCCTCCGAACTCATCCACGAACTGGTCATCGCGATGGAATACTACGCGGCCAGCGAAGACATCGCGCGCAGCATGCACGCCCACCCGACACTCGCTGAAGCCATCCACGAAGCCGCGCTTGCCGTCGAAAATCGCGCCATCCACAAAGCCAACCCGAAACGGCGCTAAAATACCCCAACCGGAACGCGGGCAACCCGTTCCGGTTTCTTCATTCACACACAAGAAAAACCCATGAAAAAAACCGCCCTCGCCCTCGCACTTGCCCTGCCGCTCCTCGCCCACGCCGAAGACGCTGGCGACGACCAACGCACCGCAAAAATGAACGCCTACATCGAATGCTATAACCGCGCCGACGACAGCGCGCACACCAGCATCGAACGTTACCAAAGCTGGATCAAGGACATAAAAAAAGGCCCGACGGGCAAAGAAAGCCACATATACGGCATCCATGACATCCACGAAAACGTCATCAAACTCTGCAACAAAAGCATGACCGAAGGCCTCGCCATCGAACCCGCCGCGCCCGAACTGGACGCTGCCGCCAAACAATACCTCGACAATCTGAACGCCTTAAAAGAAAAAGTCAGCGAAGCCCACAAATACTACGAGCGCGAGAACTACAAGGACGACAAATTCGCCAAAGGCAAAGAAATGCACGCGCCTCTGGTCGCCGCCATGACCGCCTTTGAAAAAGCGAGCGAAGATTTCTCCGCCAAACTCGAAGCCGAAAACGACAAAGTCCTGCGCGCGCGCCTGGAAGAACTCGAAAAAGCGGGCGACAAAAACGCCGAATACTGGACACTTGCGACCACGCTGGACGCCAAAGCGCTCACCAACCTGATGCAGGCGGACACCTTCGATACCGATGCCGCGAGCAAACTCATCGACGCCTACGAAAAAAACGCCGACGGCCTTGCCGAATACAGCAAAGCGCATCACGACGACTGGATGGCTGGCAGTTTCCTCAGTAACGCAGCGGAGGAGTACCGTGTTGCCGCCAAAGAGCGGATGCGCCGTGTCCGCGACAAAGAACCCTACAGCCAGGGCGAAAAAATGCACCTCAACCCGGACGCGGGCTGGATGGTCAAGGGCAGCCCGTACAAACTGCTACGCGCCTACAACGACCTCATCAGCGCCGCTAACCGCTAAACGCGCCGTACAAAAAACCCCGCGCCACGCGGGGTTTTCTTTTGCCGAACAGGTTTGGCTGCTTACGCACTCACCCGCTTTTTGAACACGCCGAGGCAGGCGGTGCTGACCGCGGTGCCGACGATAATAGCGAAGGCGTATGCCCAGACGTTCACCACCGCGTTCGGGATGAACAGCACGAAGATGCCGCCGTGCGGCGCACGCAGGCCGCAGCCGAAAACCATGCTGAGCGCTCCCGTTACCGCCGAGCCAATCATCAGCGCCGGAATGACGCGCAGCGGGTCTTTCGCCGCAAACGGTATCGCGCCTTCGGTGATGAAGCTGAGCCCCAGTACGCCCGCCGCTTTGCCCGCCTGCCGCTCTTCTTCGGTAAAGCGGTTTCTGTAGAGCATCGTCGCGCAGCAGATGGCAAGCGGCGGCGTCATGCCTGCCGCCATCGTTGCCGCCATCGGGCCGAGGACGTCCGAAGCAATCAGGCCGCTGGAAAAGAGATACGCCGCCTTGTTCACCGGTCCGCCCATATCCAGCGCCATCATGCCGCCGAGCAGCGCGCCCAGCAGCAGGGCGCTGGAGCCTTGCAGCGATTTCAGCCAGGTTTCCAGCGCGCTTTGCGCGTCGGCGACCGGGTGGGCGATGAGGTAATACATTAAAAGCCCGATGACGGCGGTGCCGACCAGCGGCAGGATGATCATCGGCTTCAAGCTATCCAGTTCGCGCGGCAGTTTGATGACTTTTGCCAGCCAGGCGACGAAGTATCCGGCGATGAAACCGGCGACAATCGCGCCGAGGAAGCCCGCGCCGGTATTGGCGGCGATATAGGCACCGACCATACCGGGGGCGATGCCGGGGCGCCCGGCGATGGAGTAGGCGATGTAGGCGCCGAGTACCGGCACGAACAGGGCGAAGGCGTCTTTACCGATTTGGAACAAGGTCTGCCCCAGCGTGCCTGCGTATTCTTCTTTGTAGATGTAGATGCCCTGCTCGCCGAACATGAACGAGCCGATGGCAAAGCCGAGCGCAATCAGCAAACCGCCCGCGACCACAAACGGCAGCATGTGCGACACGCCAGTCATCAGGTGTTTGTAAACGCCGGTGCGCTCCGGTTTGGCGCTGGCGCTCGCCGCTGCGTCCGCGTCGCCAAAGACCGGGGCGCTGGCGAAGGCGGTGTTGATGACCTGCACCGCGTCGTTGATGGCCGCTTTGGTGCCGGTGCGGTAGAGGCGTTTGCCGACGAAGCGGGCGGGATCGACGTTGGTATCGGCGGCGATGATGACTACATCGGCGCGGGCGATGTCTTCGGTGGTAAGCACGTTATCCGCGCCGACGCTGCCCTGCGTTTCGATTTTGACTTCATGGCCAAGCACTTGCGCGCCTTTTTCCAGCGCTTCCTGCGCCATGTAGGTGTGGGCGACGCCGGTCGGGCAGGAGGTGATACCGATGACGTATTTGCCGCTGGCGGTGGCCTGCGGCGCGGCGCTTTCACCCCCGGCAACGTCCGACAGGGCGCGGCGGATGTCTTCGGCATCGGTGGTTTTCGCCAGGCGTTCCGCAACTTCCTCGTCGCCGACGACGGTACTCAGGCGCTTCAAAACCGCCAGGTGTTCGTTGTCGCTGGCGGCAATGCCGACGATGAGGTAGGCGGGCTCGCCTTCGCCGTCTTCCCAATCAATGCCGCCCGGCACTTGCAGCACGGCGATGGCGGTTTCTTTGATGAGGTGGCGGCTTTGCGGTGTGCCGTGCGGAATGGCGACGCCGTTGCCGAGGTAGGTGTTTTCCTGCGCTTCGCGCGCGAACATGCCTTCGACGTATTCCGGCGCGACTTTGCCGTTCTCGGCGAGCAGCGCCGCGACTTGGCGGATGGCCTCGTTTTTGTCGCGCGGCGTCGCGCCAAGGCGGATGAGGGAGGTGGTCAGTTGCATGGGTTCTCCTTTGGTTGGGGGTAAAGCGCTATGTTATTTCCACACGCGGGCAATCAGGCGCAGCAGGTTGTCGCGCATGATGGCTTGGATGTCCGCCTCGCGGTAGCCGAGGCGGGCGAGGCCGTCGCGGATGTCGTCCAGTCCGGCGGGGCTGACGTATTTGCCGCTCAGTCCTTTTTTCGGGTCGTAGCCCGCTTCCGGCGGCCACCAGTATTGACGGTTCACATCGGCGGGGACGTCCGGCACGCCGTCGTCGTAGCAGTAATCAAGGCCGATGGCGGTGTGTTCGACGCCGACCATTTGCACGACGTAGTCGATGAGCGGCAGCAGCGAGGCGGGTTTCAGGTCAGGATCGCCGATGAAGCTGCCGACGCCGTTTAACGCGATGAGGCCGCCGGTCGCGGCGCAGGCGCGGATGGCGCGGTCGGTGATGTTGCGTCCGTGCGCTACCCGCGCGCGCGGGTTGGCGTGGCTAAAGAGTACCGGACGGTCGCCGCTGTAGGCGCAGATGTCGAGCGCGGTTTGTTCGTTGCTGTGGCTTAGGTCCATGAGGATGCCGGCGGCGTGGATGGCATCTACGATGGTTTCGCCGAGCGGGGTCAGGCCGCCTTCGTCGTGTGCGCCACCGGCAACGCTGTTGCTGCGGTTGTAAGCGAGGTGGATTTGCCGCACGCCGAGGCGGTGGTAGAGCGCGACCATGTCTGGCGTTTCCAGGAGCGGCAGCGCGCCTTCGAGGTCGAAACTCAGCGCCAGGCGGTTTTCGCTGGCGATGCGTGGGATGTCGGCGGCGCTTTCGGCAAGTTCGATCCAGTCACTCGCCGCGATTTGGCGGCGGTATCCGGCGATGGTGGTGAGTATTTGTGACAGCGGGTTCATGTCCATGCCGACGTTGACGGAGAGGTAGCGCACGCCGGCGTCGTAGTGCAGGCGGAGCTGGTTGAGGTCGGTGTCGCCGTGCAGTGGCAAGCAACTGTGCGCGTCGGCGTACCAGAAGTTTTGCATAGTGTTGGCCTTTGGAATGAGATAAGGGTTTCGGGATGGTCGTAACCGCGCCCCGCCCTGTGGACGGTCAATGTGCGTCACAGGGGGAGCGGGGCTTGATGCGCGGGCGCGTTACGGTACGAGGATTTCGTTACCGTTTAAGTCGATGACGCTGCGGTGGCCGCCTTTTTGTACGGTGGCGCGGCCGTTTTTGTACGGCCAGACGCGGTCGTAGCGCGGCTCGACGATTTCTTTGCCTTTTTCGTCAAGGTAGCCCCATTGGCCGTCTTTTTTGACGGCGGCGCGGCCTTCGCCGTAGGGCATCGCCTGTTCGTAGCGCGGCTCGACGACTTCTTTGCCGCGGTTGTCGAGGTAGCCCCAGCGGCCGTTTTTCTTCACGGCAGCGCGGCCTTCGCGGTATGACCAGGCGTCTTGGTAGGTCGGCGCGACGACTTCGCGTTCGGCGCGGTCGATGTAGCCCCAGCGGCCGTCTTTTTGGACGGCGGCGCGGTCTTCGCTGTAAGGCAGGACGCGGTCGTAATACGGGCGTTTGGGGTTGGGCAGGTAGAGGCCGCGCGGCGCTTTTTGTCCGGCAGCGGCGGTCTCGGCACTTGCACGGTTGGCAGCGGCACTGGCAGCGGCCGCGTTATTGGTGGCGTTCGCGCTCTGGCTGCTGCGGCTGTTCGCGGCAAGGGTTCCGGCGTAGGCGTTGTTGGCTGCCGCTGCGCGGGCGGCGGCGGTGGCTGCGGTTGTCGCGTTGTTGTCGCCGCTGCGGTAAGTGCCACTGCGGTTAGCGGGGGCGTTGTTTTTTTGCGCGACGGGTGCGGTTTTTTGCGCTTTGTCGGCACGCGGGCTTTCGGCGCCGTTGGTCGCATCCATCAGGACGTTCAGCAGCGCGCCGCGGTCAACGGGTACGCCCGGTTTGACGGTTTTGCCTTCGGGGTCAATGGCGCGGGCAATGTCCAGCGGCAAGGCTTTGCCGCTGCGTTTGGCCGGGCTGTCGTCGCGCAGGTGGTAGTTGCTTTGGCGGTAGGCGTCGTTGCCTTCGGCTTCTTTTTTGAAGTAGGGGTTTTCCGCCCGGCTGCCAAAGAGATCCAGCGCGTGCCGCTCCAGGCCGTTGATTTTCGGGTTGATGCGTGGGTTTTTCGCGAGGTCTGCGGTGCGCATCAGCATTTCGTTCACTTTGCCTTCGGCTTCGGTGTCCCAAACGATAACGTAAGGTTCGTTTTCGAGGCTGCTGCGGTAGTAGGCGTTGTAGTCGAGGCCGCGGAACATGTCGTTGCCGTTGCGCACGATGCCGCTGTCGTCTTCGGGCAGGCTGCTTTCGTTGCGCAGCGGGTAGGCGAAGTAAGGGTTGCCGTAGTCTTTTTTGACGAAGGCGCGCGAGGAGATGATGTTGTTGTAGATTTCGGTGTTTTCTTGGTTCCAGGAGAGGCCGCGGCTTTTTGACCAGCGTTCTTCGGCTTTGCAGACACCGTCTTTCATGTAGTTGCAGCCTTTGGCGCGCGAGTCTTCGCGGATAAGGAAGGGACGGGAGACGCGCGAGATGGTGTTGTTGTAGATGCGGGTGTTGCTGCTGCCGGAGGCGCGGATGCCGTAGTCGCCGCCTTCGATGATGTTGGAGGCGATGATGCTGCCGTCGCTGACTTCATCAAAGATGGCGACCGGTGAGTTGATGAAGATGTTGCCGGTGATTTTGGCGTTGATGCAGCCTTCGTCGCACCAGAAGCCGGGCGCGGTGTTGTTGATGAGGTTTTCGCGCAGGTAGTTCGGCGGGCTGTCGGAGTCGTCAATGGTGTTGTTGCGGAAGGTGAAGTCTTCGATGTGGGTGATTTTGACGTGGGCAACACCGCAGTAGGCGCCGCAGTCTTTGACGATGAATTTTTCGTTGTTGTTGCGCGCGAAGTAGTTGTTTTCAAAGACGGAGCCGTGCGCGTAGTTGGCGCCTGCACCATTCGCGCCGTTATCAACGAACTGGTTGTTGCGCACGACGGTGTTTTTCGCGCCCGCTGCGCCTTTTTCTTTCGGGCCGTCCAGGAAGAAGGCGCCAGCGCCGCTGCCGTTTTGCGCGAAGATGCCGTTTTCAACCAGGCTCGCTTCGCCGTTGATGCTGATGGCGATCGGCCCGCTCATTTCGGCGAGGATAGGGTCTTTGTAACCCCAGAATTGGTGCGGCGAGAACTGGGCGACGTTGATGCCGCGCATTTTGAAGCGTTTGCCGGTGCTGGTCAGCGCGCGCGTGTATTTGGAGATTTCGGCAGTCCCCTGGGTCGGGTCGCTGCCCAGATAGTAAGTGACGGGGTGCGCGGGCGGAATGTTAAAACCAAGGCGGTTGTTTTCGTTTTTCGGGTCTTTCAGGGTGGTGGGGTTTGGATCATCCACGTAGAAAGTGCCGGGTTTGACGTCTTCCTTGCGCGCCACCTGTTTCAGCGGTTCGTCGTTGATAAACGCCTGCTCGGGATAGGCGGCCATGCCTTCTTTTTTCGGGTCGGCGTTGGTGGTGCAGACGCGGCAGAAGCTCTGCTCACTCGTGGTTTTCCACAGGCTGCCCTCTTTTTGCCAACGGTCTGCGGGGACGACTTCCGTGCCTTTCAGCCAGACTTCGCCCTGCGGTTCGGCTTGCAGGGTGATGTCATCGCGGGTGATGAAGACGTGCGGCTCGCGGTAGATGCCGCTTTTCATGATGATGGTAGTGCCGTTCTGGCTGCGGTCTGCCGCTTCTTTCAAGGTAGAGAAGGGTTTTTCACGGCTGCCGGTCGCGCCCTGAGCGGCGCTTTTACCGTCGGTGGCAACCCAAAAGACGTTATCGGCAGGTACGGGGTAATTCTGCGGCTTGGGCTGGTATTTGTGGTTTAGCCCGGCAGCGTTTGCCGCGAGCGGCAAAGCGCCCAAAAGAACCCAGAGCGCGGTGCGATGTATCATGATTGTGTCTCCTTTTCTTCATTGAGGACGGCAGTTTAGCACGTCGGGACAGGGATGGCGCCTACCACGGCGCCGTAGGAAAAACCGGCAAAAATTTCCGCTTTTTGGCACGCGCTATAAACATTACCGCGCCCCGCCCCCCGGACGTTCACCGTCCCACCCTGTGCCAACCTGAAAAAACAATGGTGAAATAACTGATTGCCCGTACCCTTTTCCGTATGCTTCCCTTATAATTGCCTGACCGTATCGTCATGATGCGGTCAGGCAGGGAACCCGCAACATTCCACAGCCACCTCTGCTCCGTGTGCCGACCGCGCCGGACTCCCCTTCCACTCAAATACGAGACTCAACGATGAAACTGACCAATCTCTCTTTGGCCATCATGGTCGCCTTGGGCGTCGCAGCCTGCGGCGGTAGCGACAACACGGATAACACCCCGGCAGACCCGCCCGCGCAAAACCCCGCGCCGAAAGCCGACGAAAACAAACCGCAAGAGCCAGAAGCAAAAAACGACGACAAACTGGTTGACCCGACTGGAACCCACGTCGTCGATGGTCGCGATCTCTCCAAAGAAAGCACCGTCGGCGGTCTGCAATACATCCGCCGCGATAGCTCTGATTACGACCGCGTCTATAACCCGGACAAAATGGCGTCAAGCACCCCGCTCCTCGGTGTCAGCCTTGACGTACAAAACCCGAAGCTGACCAACATCGTCCTCGCTCGCCGCGACCTTGAGCGCGAAGAAAACAAGGCGGTGCGCGCACAATTCGCCGGTGGTATCGAAAAAGAGCCGCTTACCCTCGAAGGCAAAGAACCGGCTACCCCCAGCCTGCAAATCGAGAACTTCAAAAACGTCGATATCCTTGCGGGTGCATTCAAACAAGTCGGCTCCGCCAAATTTGCCGATGCCGCAACCAACCGCCTCGATCCGGTCACGCATAACATTGACACCCATATCCAGAACAATACCGACAAAGACGGCGAATTTACCCGTGAACGCGTCAGCCATGTCTATACCCTGCGCTACGAATACAAACAGCCGCACGTAGATTACCCGCATGGTCCGGATGGATTACTAAACGATAGCCCGACGGCAGCGGAACTCAGCGCCTATCCGCCGGGCAAACCGAGATTGCCGACAGCGGCTGAATTAAAGGCAGACGCCAGCTGGGAAACCAACAATAACCACAATAAATCTTGGCATGCCGTGAATAACGGTTTGGGCGATGGTCCCAAATCTGGCGGCTATATCGTCAATAACGAAGCCAAATACGGCAGTCTGGATGGTGCAACCGGTAGCGGCGATGTCGTGAACAATCCCGGCGACCATTCGGCAAGTGCCAGCAACTGGAAAAACAAGCCCTCGGATCCAGAAAATGCGGTGAACTGGACCACCACCAATTACCCCAACAGTTACTGGGGCAATCCGAAAGGCGCGTATCCGCGTTATCCGGCACAAACCCTGGAATACCCGAACTACAAAACCGAACAGCCGCGCTACCCGAATGAGCCCTATCTGGAGCGCACCCGCAGAAATGCCAACCATACCAAGAGCAGCCAATATACCCACGAGCACACCTATCTCGATCAGGAAGAATTTACGGCTATCCGTGTCGGGAAGGCAGTACGTCCGTTGCAAAATCCGGTACCCAATACCTGGAAATGGACACTGGATCAAAAATGGTCGTACCAAAAATACGAACAGACTGGAACAGATGGCAATGGTGATCCCATTTATGGCTTCGTAACGTATAACATCGCCAAAGGAAACCATGCTACCAAATATGATGGCACCAACCTTTGTGGTGCAGCGAATACAGTAAATTGCACCAAAGACTGGGCGCTGGAATCTGTTGATTGGACAACCCCGACTAACGAAGGCGGCGGCCAACTCGGCTGGTTCCGCGGGCCGCACTATTACGGCTGGCAAGAATACGCCCTGACCCTGCGTTTCAACGACGAACGCATCTGGAAACCGGGTACGCCGGGCTACAAGCCGGAATACGAGAAAAAATACGGCGCCAACCTTATCTGGTGGAGTACCCAAGACAGCGCCTTTGAAAACTGGGCCACACTGGAAGGTTGGAATCCGCGCGCCCGCCGCGTTGATAACAACGACAGCAAAACCGGTGGCGAAGGCTCGGAAGACCTCGTCTGGGCAAACGGTACGAATAACGGCAAAAACGCCCGTGACCGCGACCTGGAAATCCAGCCGACCGGCGACATCACCAACGGCCTGATTCGCATCGGTGGCGGCCGCATCACCCTCGGTGAAGAACTGAAATGGGATGGCAATGCAGGCGTGTGGAAAGACCACCACAACACCACCAGCCGCATCTTCGGTCACTACCACTTGGCGTTTGCCGATCAGGACGACCGACAAGTCAAGCCGATGACCATGAACAGCTACCTCGGCGCGCGTTCCTTCGTCGCCGAAGTACAAGGCCGCCTGCAAACCCCGCACCAACAGACAGACAAGCAGGGCACTACCCAGCGCTTCTATGCCGATTTGGAAAGCAAGCCGAAGTACTACAGCATCGGTGCTGAACCGATGACGCTGCACAAAGTGCAATATGGCCGCGTCACCACCAACCTCGACCTTGCCGCAGGCGAAGGCCCGTTGGGTGAAGGCTTCCTGCGTGCGCCGTTTGCCAAGAAAAACACCAACGACAGCGTGGACAACTACTTCTTCCGCGGTGTGGATGCCACCACCATCGAAGAAATGGCAGCACTGCCGAAAGAAGGCAGCGCGACCTATAACGGCCACGCGCTGATGTACGGTCTGAACAACGACTTCCACGGCATCACCGGCGACGTTCACCGCAACACGAAAAAAGACCTGCCGAACGCCTTTGACGGCGGCGGTCGCGCCAAAGAAAACGCCTCGCTCGGTTTCGGTAACTTCGTCGAAGCCAACGTTGATTTTGCTACCCGCAAAGTCAAAGGCGACGTCTATAACGCCTGGCTGGTCGATACCACCAAGCCCAACGTCGTCCACGACAAGCTCGTCGCCTTTGAAGGGGACATCATCGGCAACACCGTCATCGGTACCGCTGACCGCACCTACGCGCCCGGTAACGATAAAGCGGACTTCCGCGCCGCTTTCTTCGGCAGCAAGGCAGAAGAAATGGGCGGTTCCTTCAACTCCGTCGCGCATGAAGACAAATACGGCTCCGCCTACGAAACCGGCGACTGGGGCGGTGTCTTCGGTGCGAAGAAAACCGGCGGTAGTAGCAACAACACCTTCCAAGGTGATGACAGCAACAGCGTTTACGGCAATACCAACGTTGCCCCTGCCAACAATTACAACGAATAATTCGTTGATAACGACAAAAAACGGCCTCGCAAGAGGCCGTTTTCATTTGCGGCAATCCGGTTATCTGCCACAAACACATCCATCGCGTGTCGAAAATCGCGAATACAGTTGGAAATAATAAAGAAGTGGTTATAATCGACGCACCGATTCTTCAGAACGGTGCGGGCAGGGACGCTCAACGAGAAAAACTCGTCACACAGGAAGCGCCTCCCGCGACATCAACGCCCCAAGCGAGTCGCAAGGGGCTCTCAACGGAAGGAGCATACACTGTGAAACTGACGAACCTCTCTATCGCTATCCTGATCGCACTCGGCACCGTCGCCTGCGGTGGCAGCGATAACAACAGCGGCAACAACAACCCACCCGCAGATCCCCCCGCACCGCAGCCAAAACCGGAAACCCCGCCTGCGGACAACAGCCAAAAAGACAGCAAAATCGTTGACCCCACCGAAACCCACGTCGTTGATGGCCGGGACCTCAGCAAGGACAGCACCGTCGGCGGACTACAATACATCCGCCGCGAAAGCTCCGACTACGACCGCGTGTACAACCCGGACAAAATGGCATCGGCGACACCGCTGCTTGGCGTCAGCCTCAACGAACAAAACCCGAAGCTGACCAACATCGTTCTCGCCCGCCGCGACCTTGAGCGCGAAGAAAACAAAGGCGTGCGCGCCCAATTTGCGGGTTCAGAAGAAAACGAACCCCTCACCCACGCCGGCAAAGAGCGCGAACAGCCCAGCCTGCAAATCGAAAACTTCAAAAACGTCGATATCCTGGCAGGCGCCTTCAAACAAGTGGGCTCCGCCGTATTTGCCGACCCGTCCAACCGGTTGGATCCGGTCACCCACAACATTGACACCCATATCCAAAACAATACCGACAAGAGCGGCGAATTTACCCGCGAACGGGTCACGCACGTCTATACCCCGCGCTACGAATACCGCCAGCCGTTTGTCGATTACCCGAATGCGGCGAATAGCGCAGATAACCGCAAAGAAGCCGACGGCGATAAAACTATTGCCACCAAAGCACCCGCACCGCCCGGATTCCCCGACATCAACGCCCTGGAAAGCGCGCTCTACGGCACCGACGGCTCATGGTCAACCGAGGATGCCAATGACAACTCCCGCCATCCCGTTAACACCGGCACGGACAAAGACCGCTCCTTCGGCAGTTTTAGCAACGAAAGAGACCGCTACGGTAATTTCCCCAGCGGCAAAGACGATAGCCCGACCGACCCGGCAAACATCGCCGACGCCAAAGCCTGGCGCAACAAAGGTACCCGCACCGCAAACGGCACGGCAGTACCCCAGACAAGAAGTCCGGATCGCGAAGGCAACCACTATTACAGCGATGCCAAAACCGATAACGTCGTGGACTGGCAAGGCGATGACGCCAACTTGCCCGCCTACAAAGGCACCATCACCCGGGCACAGGCCATCACCCGCACGGGGGCTAATACCGCCAGCTATACACCCTCCCCTGATAGCACTTACAACTATCAGCAATCCTGGCCGAATGGCGCATATCCCCAATACCCGAAAAAACTCTTTGCCTACCCGAACGACCCCTACGACGAGCCGGGCAACAATGCCCTAAACGGCGGCTCTGCCGACGGTGACCCGAAAAACCATGAACACATCTACCTGGAGCGGGAAGAATTCACCGCCATCCGCCAGCTAGAACCCATCCGCCCGCTGGTCAATCCGATTGCCAACGAATGGGATTGGACGCTATATCAAGTATGGGACGCGTCGGTCAAATACCACAAACTCGTCAAGGAAGAACGGGAAAGAATTATCGGCACGAACCCCGACGGCACGCCGAAGAAAGAAAAATACGAAGTTGTCGTCCATGACCAAGACCATACGGCCAACATCGGAGACTCTGGCAATGACGCCATGCCCGTGCAAACTATTCAGGCAAAACTGGCTAATCTTAGTTTGGTTGACCCGCAATGTAGCGGCAGACTGGTTACTTGCACCAAACTCGGAGAAAGCTATTCCCTGAAGTCTGCGAACTGGCACACACCGGACAACAAAGGCGGCGGCATTCGCGGCGAATTCCGCGGGCCTGCCTACGTGGGCTATCACGAAGACCTGGCGACCATCCGCTTTGCCGACGACCGCATCTGGAAAGCAGGCACGCCCGGCTACAAACAAGAATACGAGAAAAAATATGGCGCCAACCTCATCTGGTGGAGTACCCAAGACAGCGCCTTTGAAAACCACGCCACCTCCAACGGCTGGAATCCGCGCGCCCGCCGCGTTGACATCAACACCAAAGCCAGCAATGGCGGAAACGATGCCGAAGGCCTGGAAGAACTCATCTGGGCAAAAGACAGCGGCAACGGCAACGAGGCCCGCGACCGCGACGTCGAAATCCAGCCCACCGGCGACATCACTAACGGCCTGATCCGTATCGGCTACACCGCGCGCACCGGCAAAATGCCGACCCTCGGCCAAGAGCTCAAATGGGAAGATGGCCGCTGGAAAGACCATCACAACACGACCTCGCGCATCTTTGGCCACTACCACCTCGCCTATGCCGACCAGGATGACCGTAAAGTCAAATCCATGAGCATGAACAGCTATTCCGGCGCGCGTTCTTTCGTTGCCAAGGTCAAAGACGTATTGCCGCAGGCGACCGCCCAAGGCTACCGCGCCGACCTCGACAGCGCTCCGGTGGAATACAGCATTGGCGCGCAGCCCATCACCCTGCACAAAGTGCAGTATGGCCGCGTCACCACCCAACTTGACTTGGCCGCCGGAGAAGGACCGTTTGGCGACGGCTTCCTGCGCGCGCCATTTGCCAAGAAAAATACCGACGACAGCGTGGACAACTACTTCTTCCGCGGCATAGACGCCACTTCCGTCGCAGACATGCCGAAAGAAGGCAGCGCCACCTACAACGGCCACGCGCTGATGTATGGCATCAACAACGACTTCCACGGCGTCACTCAAGATGTCAGCTTAAACGGCGGCTACAAAAACCTGCCGAACGCCTTTGATGGCCTAAACGGCCGCGGTCAGGCACAAATCGCCCTGGGCAACTTCGTTGAAGCCAACGTTGATTTCGCCACCCGCAAAGTCAAAGGCGACGTGTACAACGCCTGGCTGACCGACCTCAGCAAATCCACCGTCGTTCACGACAAACTGGTGGCCTTTGAAGGCAACATCATTGGCAACACCGTCCTCGGTAAGGCAGACCGCAGCTACATCCACGGCAACGACGAAGCAGAATTCCGCGCAGCCTTCTTTGGCAAAGAAGCCGAAGAAATGGGCGGTTCCTTCAACTCCGTCAAGCCGGATGACAAATACGGCTCCGCCTACGAAAACGGCGACTGGGGCGGTGTCTTCGGCGCAGTCAAAAGCGCCAGCAACACCTTCCAGGGCGACGACGGCAAAGGCGTTTATGGCAACAGCAACGTTGCCCCCGCCAATAACTACAACGAATAAAGCGCTTCGCGCTGAAAAGCAAAACGGCCACGCAAGTGGCCGTTTTTTTATGTACGCAATCGCCTATTCATGCCAGACGACGACATCATCAAGCGGCGGGCGCGGGCGTTCGCTCGCGCTGGCGGCAGGGCTGCCGAGGAGGATGAAACCGAGGATTTCATCATCAGGGGTGACGTTCAGCGCCTGTTTGGCGTCGGCATCGTATGCTGCCCAAGAGGTCAGCCAGCAGCTGGCGTAGCCAAGTGCGGTCGCGGCAATGATGAGGTTTTGGCAGACGGCGGCGCCGGAGAGGATTTGTTCGATACGCGGCACGCTGCTCGCGCGGTTGATGCGGCTCGATACCATGACGAGTAGCGGCGCGCGGGCAACGAAGCCGGTTTTTTTCGCGGTCAGCGCGGCATCGGCGTCAGGGTTTTTCTGCGTCCAAATGTCGAGCAGGGTGGCGACGAGTTTTTCTTGCGCGGGTTTGCGATAGATGTCCAGCCGCCACGGGTTGAGGTTGCCGTGGTCGGAGACGCGGGTCGCCGCGCGCAGGATGGTTTGCAGCTCCGCGTCGCTCGGCGCCGGTTCTTGCATTTGGTTGGGGCGCAGCGAGTTGCGATGCAGCAGGGTGTCAAGGGTGGGGTTCATGGTGTACTCCGGTTGGGTCGTTGTCCGAGGTTTAGGGCGTGTTGACAATTGAGACAGCCCCTTAGGGCGTGTTTGCATTTCGTTTTGAGTGCGGTCGCTACGCGGTTTTCACCCCCCCCGGTTCCCATGAAAAAGGCGTCCGCCTTTTTCATGGGGAGTCCCGTCCCTCCCACGCTTCGTAGGGGAGGGAAATTCAAATTGCAAACACGCCCAGGCAAAGAACTCGCTGTCAAACAGCGGGTTCTTTTTTATAGCGGCAAGTAGGCGGAACCACTTTTAATTTATTCCTGCGAAACGGTCGCGGCATTCCAGTCAATTTCCCATTCGCGTGCGGCAAAGTAAGCATTTAATTCGCGTACATCGCTCACCCAGTGATCGTAATTGTCTTCGGGATTGAACGGCGAAATCAGCAAAATCAGGAATCCGCCGGTATAGTCTTTGTCATTTAATATTTTGACGTGCCAGCCGAAATAGTCGCCTTTGACGACTTTGCCGGTTTTGTTGATTTCGATTTTTGTCATGCGGTATCCGTTATTCAAGGCGATGTTGTGGCGCGATGGTTTTTAGATCCGCCGGGCGAGTGCTTCCGCTTTGCCGGTGTAGCTCGCGGGCGTCATTTCGAGCAGGCGCGCTTTGGCGTCTTCCGGAATGTTCAGGGTGTCAATGAAGGCGCGGATGGTCGCGGCGTCAAGGTGCGGTTTGCCGCGCGTCAGTTCTTTGAGTTTTTCGTAGGGGTTGGCGATGCCGTAGCGGCGCATCACGGTCTGGATGGGTTCGGCAAGCAGTTCCCAGGTGGCGTCTAAATCAGCGGCAAGGGCGGCGGGGTTCGCTTCGAGTTTGTCGAGGCCGCGTTGGTGTGCGCTCATGCCGAGTACAGTGTAGCCGATGGCGACGCCCATGTTGCGCAGTACGGTGCTGTCGGTGAGGTCGCGTTGCCAGCGCGAGACGGGCAGTTTTTCGGCGAGGAAGCCGAGGATGGCGTTGGCCATGCCGAGGTTGCCTTCGGAGTTTTCAAAGTCGATGGGGTTTACTTTGTGCGGCATGGTGGAGGAGCCGATTTCGCCCGCCTTGATTTTTTGTTTGTAGTAGCCGAGCGAGATGTAGCCCCAGATGTCGCGGTTGTGGTCGATGAGGATGGTGTTGAGGCGGGCGAGGGTGTGGAAGGTTTCCGCCATGTAGTCGTGTGGCTCTATTTGGATGGTGTAGGGGTTCCAGGCGAGACCGAGCGCGTTTTCGACGAAGTTGCGGCAATGTGTTTCCCAGTCGTAGTCGGGGTAGGCGGCGAGGTGGGCGTTGTAATTGCCGACCGCACCGTTGATTTTGCCGAGGATGGGTTGGGCGGCGAGTTGTTCGCGCTGGCGTTGCAGGCGGCTGTACACGTTGGCGATTTCTTTGCCGAGGGTGGTTGGTGTCGCCGGTTGGCCGTGGGTGCGGCTCATCATTGGCAGCGCGGCGTGTTCGTGCGCCATGGCGCGTAGTTTGTCGCAGATGGCGTCAATCTGCGGCAGGAGGATGGTGTCGCGCGCGGCTTTGAGGGTGAGGGCGTGCGCGAGGTTGTTGATGTCTTCGCTGGTGCAGGCGAAGTGGATGTATTCGCTGACGGCGGCAATTTCGTGGTTCGCGGCAAAGCGGTTTTTCAGCCAGTATTCGATGGCTTTGACGTCGTGGTTGGTGGTCGCTTCTATCGCTTTGACGGCGGCGGCGTCCTCCGGCGAGAAGTCGGCGATGACTTGGTCAATGGCGGCGAGGGTGGCGGCGCTGAAGGGCGCGACTTCGCCGATTTGTGGCGCGGCGGCGAGCGCTTTCAGCCATTCGAGTTCAACGCGGACGCGCGCTTTCATCAGGCCGTATTCGGAGAAGACGGGGCGCAGCGCGGCGACGCTTTTGGCGTAACGGCCGTCAAGCGGCGAGAGGGCGAGGAGGGTGTCTTGCATGGGGGGTCCTTAGGGATGGCAGGCTTCGTAAAGGGGTTGCAGTGCGCGGATGGTGTCGGCAATCCATGCGGCGCTATCGACGCTGCCGAGCTGGGCGCGCTCAAGGTGTTTGCCGATGCTGTAGTAGTCGGCGGCGTCGCGTAGTGGTAATTCGTCGCAGTCGGCAACGCGCGGGTAGTCGGCGTATTCGTCGTCGCTGCCGTGCCAGAGGTCGTAGTCGGCGTAGGTTTTGCGGTCAAGCGCTTGCGGCCAGCGGTTGTAGTGGTCGAGGGTGGTGAGGGAGATGCTCGCTTTGTAGCAATGCCAGTCGAGGCTGACGGTGAGGCGGCGACGGTTGAGCAGCACGGAGAGGATGGCAGCGCTCTCTTGCCACTCGTGGTATTTGAAGTAGGCGAAGAAGTGGGCGCGCACTTGCCAGCCGTTGCACCAGCGCTCGATATGCGGCGCGGCGAAGGGTTCGCCGAGCATGGCGGCGACGCGCAGGATGATGGCGCGCCAGTTTTCCCAGGCGGCTTTGTAGTCGGCCTTGATTTGCGGGATGGTTTCGGGCGCGTATTTTTTTAGCTGCGCGAATTGGAAGCAGGGGCGGTTAAAGAGGTCGCAACTGGCGGGGGTGAGGTAGGTCATGCGTGGGTTTGTTGGGCGTGGTACCCGGCTTGGGCGTCGCTGATGGTGCGGGTGATTTTGATGAGGGTGAGGGCTGAAATTATGAAAGGAATACAGCCTACACTAAAAATGATACAACCTGTAATGACATCTTCTATGTTTTCGGAATCTATAAAGCGGTCGGATGCTTTATCGAAAAAACTGGAACTGATAAAACAAAACCACCAAACCAGCAAAATACCGGTACGACGGTAGTTTTTGTTCTTTACCATGTTAAGGCTATGGCGCCAGAGTTCTGCCATGATTTGATAAGGCGCAATAAGATTGGCGAAAGGAATGAACCACCAGATAATCGTTGCTCTTGGGCTGAAGTTCAGATGCCGCTTGCCGAGAGCACGTATATTGGTATTTGCCCGATAGAGCCAAATAAATGTCAGGATAATGTTGGCAAGCAAGAATGTTAAAGCAATTAACAGCAGGATGAATGCTAAATTCTCTTTGTTATTCATGGCTTCCAGAAAATTGGCAAAAGTGCGGTACTTTTCCAAGGTTTTTTCCGGATCGATAGTAATTTGTTTAAGAAAATACGCAAAGAAAGAAAAGTATGCCATTATTATGGCGATAATGACTACGGAGATGTAAAGGGTATAGTGCAGCCATTGGGTTAGCAATTTAAGATGGCGATATTGGTAAGTCTTTTCGGGATGGTCGCTCATATCAGTGTTCTCCTTGGGAAATTTTGTATTTATAAACGGTGTGCCAAGGCGCACCCTATGGCTGGTTGGCATAATCGGTTTACATACACCTGAGCGCTCATCGTGTATGTATATTTTGCGGCGATTGAAAAAGGCAGCTTGCGCTGCCCGTGATTAGTGGTGGTGATGGTGTCCGTGCGGGCCGTGGACGTGTCCGTGTGCGATTTCTTCGGCGGTTGCCTCACGCACGCTCTGCACTTTTGCCTTGAAGCGGAGGGTGAGGCCGGCGAGCGGGTGGTTGCCGTTTAGGGTAACGTGGGTGTCGCCGATGTCGCTGATGTGGAAGAGCTGGATGTTGCCATTGGTGTCTTCGCCTTCCAGCACCATGCCGACTTCGATTTCCGGCGGCAGGATTTCACGCGGTTCTTGGCGGATGTATTCGTCCTGGATTTCGCCGAAATGGTCATTGGGCGTGAGGGTGAGTTCAACCTGGTCGCCGACGTCTTTGCCGTCCAACGCCGCTTCGACTTTCGGGAAGGTTCCGCCGTAGCCACCGTGCAGGTAGGTAAGCGGTTCGCCGTCGTGGACGATGGCGTTGCCCTGATCGTCATAGAGTTCGTAGGTGACTTCAACGACGCTGTTTTTGCTGATTTTCATGGGTTTTCCTTGGTTTGTGGGCGGCGGATTATAGCACGGCGGCTGCAAGCCACAGGGCTGCGAGCGCGTACCCTGCGGCGAGGACGTCATCAAGCATGATGCCAAGTCCGCCGGGGGTGTGGCGGTCGATTTGCCGGATGGGCGGCGGTTTTGTGATGTCAAAGAGGCGGAAAAGAAGGAAGGCGGCGAGGTAGCATAGAAGCGTTCCCCAACGTGTCCACAATGCGGGCGGCAGGTAGGCAAGCACCAGCCAGACGCCGAGGAATTCGTCCCAGACGATTTCGCCGAAGTCATGCACGCCGAGGTCGCGCGCGGTTTTGTCGCAGACCCAGCAGCCGAGGGCAAAGGCGGCAAGGAGGAATATGGCGGTAATGGCTGGGTTGATGAGCAGGCAGGAGAGCGGCCAGTAGAGCAGGGTGGCGGCGAGTGTTCCCCAGGTGCCGGGGGCGGGGTGGATGAGGCCGCTGCCGAGGCCGAAGGCGAGGAAATGTATTGGTTTTTTGCGCAGACTGGCGAAGGTGTGCGGCCGGAAGTTCGCCGGGTTTTTGTCGTTCATTTAGAGGACGCAGGTTTGCAGGGAGAATTGCACCGGGGTTTCGACTTGTTTGGCGCGCTGCTCCGGGTTTTCCTGGGTCATGAAGCGCACCGAGAAGCGGTGTTTGTCGCCGCTGATGCGCGGGAAAACACGCTGTTCGTTGTCGAGGTGGATGCGAATCATCTGGTTGCGACAGTTGCTGTCCAGCGTTTTTAGGAAGATGCCGTCGTCGGTGTATTCGTTGGTGATTTCTGCGCCAGCGCGTACCAGGCGCAGCACGAGCGTGACCGCGCGCGCAATCGGCACGAACATTTCATAGCATTGTTGTAAAAAAGGAATTTCGTGATTTTCGTTTTGCAGCAGCCAGTATTGGTAGGCGGGGACTTCAAAGAGGCAGTTGCCGCTTTGGTTGAAGTTGCGCTGGCGCAGGCTGGTGAACAGCTCATTTTCGCGCAAGGCACTGATGGGGTTGAAGTTCAGAGCGTAGGCTTCTTGCAGCGACATATCTATATGTTCCAGCGTCGCCACCCGGTCTTCCAGCGTCCAGCCAAGGGCGAAGTGTTCGCGGTCAATGCCGGTTTTATAGCCCTGTAATTCCTTGATAATTTCCGAGCGAATTTCGTAGCGGTGCAGAAAATCCAGTACGTCAAACAGTGCATCAAGGAACAGCTGGATGGAATAGTATTCGTCCGCCTGGTGAAAGTTTTTCATCTGGAAAAACATCGACTCCAGCCGCATAAAGAGACGGATGCGCTCATTGAGAGGCTGCTCGTAAGTGCTTAATTGACATTGGGTTTGCGGGCTGATGGACATGGTGTGGAACGCTCTCGCTGCGAGGTGGGCGCTTATCGTGGCACAAGGGCGCGCGCTTGTCCATCGCGTTGCGTGGGAGGCCGCGAATTTGGTATAGTTTCCCGCCGGTTTACGGCCACGGAGGCCGTCCGGCCCAAAGATTTCTCAAAACGGTAACCAATAAAATCCGACAGGAGCGGGATGCTCGAACGGATCATCTTTTTTACAAATTTATCAGTCGTATGCGCGAAGGATGCGACTGCGGAGATTCTCGACTATGAAACGTATGCTTATAAACGCGACCCAGCAGGAAGAACTGCGGGTGGCGCTGGTTGATGGCCAGCAACTCTACGACCTTGATATTGAAACCCTTTATTCTGCCCAGAAAAAAGCCAATATTTACAAAGGCAAGATTACCCGGATTGAACCCTCGCTGGAAGCGGCCTTTGTCGATTACGGCGCGCAGCGGCACGGCTTCCTGCCGTTCAAGGAAATCGGCAAGGAATATCTGACCGGCTCCACGACCGCGCATGAAGGCCAACTGGCGTTCAAAGACATGATTGAAGTCGGGCAGGAAGTACTGGTTCAGATTGACAAAGAAGAGCGCGGCAACAAAGGCGCGGCGCTGACTACTTATATCAGTCTCGCCGGACGTTTCCTTGTACTGATGCCAAACAACCCGCGCGCCGGAGGCGTATCGCGCCGCATCCAGGGTGATGACCGCAAAGAGCTGCGCGAAACGCTCGATATGCTTGATGTTCCTGAAAACATGGGGATTATCGTGCGTACTGCGGGCGTTGGCCGGGCGCAGGAAGAACTACAATGGGACTTGGATTTCCTCCTGCAACTGTGGGAGGCAATTTCCGAAGAATACCGCAAGGCGCAGCCACAACGCCTGATTTATCAAGAAAGTAACATCATCGTCCGCGCCCTGCGCGACTACCTGCGCCCGGACATCGGCCAGATACTCATTGACGACGAGCGCGTCTATCAGCAAGCCAGCGATTTCATGACGCTGGTGATGCCGAACAACCTCAATAAACTCAAGCTGTATCAGGATAATATCCCGCTCTTTACCCGCTACCAGATTGAGGGGCAAATAGAATCCGCCTACCAGCGCAACGTGCAGCTGCCTTCCGGCGGCGAGCTGGTGATTGACTACACCGAAGCGCTGGTTTCCATTGACATCAACTCCTCCAAGGCGACCAAAGGCGGTGATATCGAAGAAACCGCCTACCAGACCAACCTTGAAGCGGCGGACGAAATCGCGCGACAAATGCGCCTGCGCGACTTGGGCGGGCTGATTGTCATTGATTTCATTGATATGAGCGTCAGCCGCAACCGCAAAGACGTGGAAAACCGCCTCTATGAAGCGACGAAAATTGACCGCGCGCGCGTGCAAATCGGCCGTATCTCCCGCTTTGGTCTGCTCGAACTCTCGCGCCAGCGCCTGCGCCCGTCGATGGACGAATCCAGCCACCGCGTCTGCCCGCGTTGCAAAGGGCAGGGCTCCATTCGCGGCATTCAGTCGATGGCGCTCTCACTCTTGCGTTTGATTGAAGAAGAAGCGATGAAAGAGCGCACCCGCCGCATCACCGGTGAGCTGCCGGTGAGCATCGCCACTTACCTCCTCAACGAAAAACGTGCGGTCATCCGCCAGATTGAGCAGCGCAACAAAGTGGAAGTCGTGCTGGTGCCGAATGCCGACCTGCACACGCCGGACTACTACATCGAGCGCTTGCGCGATGACGAGCTGGACGAAGACACCGCACCGACACCGAGCTACCGCCTGCGTACCCGCCACGAAAGCCACGAAGAAAGCGACGTTGTGGCCAAGCCGGGCGAAGCCGTCACCGAACAGGCGGCTGTACAGGGCGTCGTGCCGCGCGCCCCTGCGCCGCAAGTCGCGCCGACCGTACAAAAAAGCGGACTGGCGGCGCTGTTCTCCAAAGTCGTTGCCCTGTTCAAAGAAAACCGCGACCCGGCGAGTGCCGTTGAAGAAACGGCGAAAACCACCGCTGGCGACAAACGCCGCGAACGTACCGCCCCGGCGCGTAACCGCCGCGAGCGCAACGAACGGCAAGAACCGGTGCAGCCACCGCGTAAAACCGCCGAAGCCAAAGCCGAAAGCGTGCAAGAGCCGCGTCAGGCACCGCGCAACAACGAAAACGGCAATGGCAAAAACCAGCGCCAGGAAGAAGCGGCGCGCCGTTACGAAGAAGCGCTGCAACAAGACATCGTGCGTGAAGAAGCCCCTGCCGCTACGCCGCGCCGCGAAAAAGCGAGCCGCAGCGCCTTGCCGAAGGACGACGTCAATCCCACCCTTGAAGCGCTGCTCAATCCGCCGGAAGAAATCAACGGTCGCAGCGTGCGCAAAGGCCGTCCGCGCGACGTTCACGCCGTACGCGGCCAGGGCAAGGCGGACTACGTACCGCAAGAGCGCCCGCTAGCTCCGGCAGAAGACGAGCTGACCGCTCCCGGACTGGTCGAAGAACTGCGCGACGATGCGCCGGAAGCCGCAGAGACTGCGCCCGCACCGAAAAAAGCACCGTCCTTTGCCAAAATCAAACCGCTGCCGCCGTCTGATGCCGAAGCGCCCGGACTGGTTTCCCTGCTGGACCAGCCCGCCGATGCCGCGCCCGCCCCGGCACTGCTGCCCACCGGCAAACTGCGCGAAGACGCCCACTACCCGCTGGAAATGCCGGCCACACAAGCCATCAACCCGTTGCGCCAACTGGCAGCACTCGGGCAGAGCGTTTGGTACGACAACATCCAGCGGAGCATGCTCACCAGCGGCGAACTGGCGAACCTCATCGCGGATGACGACCTGCGCGGCATTACCTCCAACCCGGCCATCTTCCAAAAAGCCTTTGCTAGCGACGCCTACGACGCCGCGCTGCGCAGCTGGCTCGACGAAAACCCGAACGGCAGCGCCCGCGACGCCTTCTACAGCCTCGCCATTGACGACATCCGCCAAGCCTGCGACCTCCTCCTGCCGGTGTACGAACAAACCGGCGGCACCGACGGCATGGTATCGCTCGAAGTCTCGCCCGACCTCGCGCATGACAGCGGCAAAACCGTTGCCGAGGCGCTGGAACTTTACCGTCGCGTCGGTCGCGAAAACGTCATGATCAAAATCCCGGCGACACTGGCGGGCATCAAAGCCATCCGCGAACTCACCGTAGAAGGCGTGAACGTCAATGCGACCCTGCTCTTCTCGCCGGAGCGCTACCGCCAGACACTGGAAGCCTACATTGACGGCCTGAAAGCGCGCGTCGCCGCCGGACAATCCATAGATCTGCTGCGCTCGGTAGCGAGCTTCTTCGTCAGCCGCGTGGATAGCAAAATCGACGCACAACTCACTGACGAACACGCCGCGTTGCGTGGTCGCGCCGCCATCGCCAACGCACAGGCCGCCTACAGCTACTACCTGGAGCGCATCAGCCACGACGACTGGGCAGACCTTGCCAAAAAAGGCGCGGCCGTACAGCGCCTCTTGTGGGCGAGCACCGGTACCAAAAACCCGGCCTACTCCGACGTGCGCTACGTCGAACTGCTGATTGGCCGCGACACCGTCAACACCATTCCGCCCGCGACCTACGCCGCCTTCAAGGCGCACGGTCGCGCCGAAGAAACCCTGCTGCGCAACATTGACCAGGCGCCGCAACTGCTGCAACAAATCACTGATGCGGGCATCGACTGGGCGCAACTGTTCGTCGAGCTTGAAGCCGAAGGCATCGCCGGCTTTGAACAAGCCTTTGCCGAACTGCTGGCGACACTGACCGCCAAAATCAAAACCTTGCGGCAAGCGGCAGACGACGCGCCCCAAGCGGACGCCGAAACCGTCATACAGGCGGCAGAAGGCGAGGGGGCAGAAGCCGAAACAGCGGCTGAAGAAGCACCTGCGGACGAAGCTGAAGGCGAGGGCGAACAGCCCGCGGCTGTAGCGGAAACAGACGCTGCGCCTGAGGACGCCCAGAGCGAAGCGGCGCCACAAGCAGAAACAAATGCCGCAGGCGAAACGGCTGCCACGGCCACCGCTGAAGAACCTGCAGCAGAAGCAGAAAACGCGGACGCGGATGAAACCGCCGAAACCGCAGCCGGAGCGGACGAACACCCCGCAGACGAACCTGCCGCTGCGCCCGAACACGGCGACAACGCAGACGAAAACAGCGAAGACAAGCGCGGCGACTAAACGCCGATACCCGAACGATAACAGGGGCGGCAACGTCCCTGTTGTCGTTTGGGTATGGCATGCCAATGGCGTCCGCTACATGGGCCGAATGGAATGGCAAACAGCCTTTGGCTGAATCCCGTAAAAACGGCTATTCCCCGCCGTGATACGCGGTAGCGCGCCTGCGTCCATGCTAAAATCCGCGTCATCCTTACTTCACCCGGAACCGCCATGCACCAGCGCCTCTACATCGAAAAACGCCCTGAATTTGCCGACGATTACGCCCTCACTGAGCGGCTAAAAACCCGCCTTGACCTCACCGGATTGCAGCGGGTGCGACGCCTTGCCGTTTACGACTTGTACGACTGCCCGGAGGCGCTGCTTGCTGCCGCCATCAGTCGCGTCTTCAGCGATCCGGTCAGCGACGAAGTGCGCGACGCCCTGCCCAAGGCGGATTTCACCCTCGTCATTGAGCCGCTGCCGGGGCAGTTTGACCAGCGCGCCGACTCCGCCATGCAATGTCTGCGCCTGCTCGATGACGCCTTCGCGCCGACCGTGGTTACCAGCGCGCAGGCGTGGCTGTTTGAAGGCACGCTGGACGAGGCGGCACGCGCCAAGCTGCGTCAGCATCTCATCAACCCCATCGACAGCCGCGAAAAAAACCTTGCCGAAACGGCGCTGCCGCCGCATCACCCCGCCGCTCCCGTGCCGCGTTACGACGGCTTTACCGCGCTTGATGCCGACGGTCTTGCCGCCTGGCACGCCGCACAAGGCCTTGCCATGACCCTTGCCGACCTGCAACTGGTGCAAAAATACTTCCGCGCAGAGCAACGCGAGCCGAGCGAGACGGAAATCCGCGTGCTCGATACCTACTGGTCGGACCACTGCCGCCATACCACCTTCGCCACCGCCCTGCACGACATCGCATTCCCGCAGACGGACTTCGGCGCGGCACTCGCCGCCGATTTCGCCGACTATGAAGCGCAGCGGCAGGCCGTTTACGGTGCGCGCGCCGCCGCCCGCCCCTACACCCTGATGGATTTGGCCACCATCGACGCCAAATACCAGCGCGCCCAGGGCAATCTGCAAGACGTGGAAATCTCGGCCGAAGTAAACGCCTGCTCCGTTTACATCGACGTCGATGAAGATGGCAAAACCCGCCCGTGGCTGCTGCAATTCAAAAACGAAACGCACAACCACCCGACTGAAATCGAACCCTACGGCGGCGCCGCGACCTGCATCGGCGGCGCCATCCGCGACCCGCTCTCCGGCCGTGCCTACGTTTACCAGGCGCTGCGCATCTCCGGCAGCGCCGACCCGCGCGAACCCTACGCCGCTACCCTGCCCGGCAAACTGCCGCAGGCGGTCATAGCCGAAGGCGCGGCGGCGGGCGCATCCTCCTACGGCAACCAAATCGGCCTCGCTACCGGACAAATCGTTGAGTACTACCACGAAGGCTTCAAGGCAAAACACATGGAAGTCGGCGCCGTTGTCGCGGCCGTGCCGGCGGAGAACGTGCGCCGCGAAGAACCGGCGGCGGGTGACCTCGTCCTGCTGATTGGCGGCGCAACCGGACGCGACGGCTGCGGCGGGGCGACCGGCTCCTCACGCGCGCAACACGGCGGCTCGCTGCAAGAATCCGCCGCCGAAGTACAAAAAGGCAACCCGCCGGAAGAACGCAAACTGCAACGCCTGTTCAGAAACCCCGAATTCTCGCGCCGCATCAAGCGCTGCAACGACTTCGGCGCGGGCGGCGTTGCCGTGGCTATCGGCGAACTGGCGGATGGTCTAGACATCAACCTCGACGCCGTGCCGGTCAAATACCAAGGCCTCTCCGGCACCGAACTCGCCATCAGCGAATCACAAGAGCGCATGGCTATCGTCATCGCCGCCGAAGACCATGCCGCGATGCAGGCACTTGCCGCGGCAGAAAACCTCACCGCCAGCCATGTGGCGACCGTCACCGCTGACGCGACACTCACCATGCACTGGCAGGGCGACACCATCGTCCGCCTGAAACGCGACTTCCTCGACAGCAACGGCGCGGCGAATGCGCAGCACGGCGTGCGCATTGCCGAGCCGGACGACAGCGCCAGCCCGCTCGCCGTTACCAGCGAAAAAAACTGGGTGGACGCCCTCAAAGCACAACTCGCCACCCTCGCCCATGCCGACCAAAAAGGCCTCGGCGACCGCTTCGATCACAGCGTCGGCGCCGCCTGCGTCCTCATCCCCTACGGCGGCCGCTACCAGCGCACCCCGGTTGAGGCCAGCGTGTACCAACTGCCGACCGAAGGCAGAACCCACACCGCCTCCATCCTCGCGCACGGCTACAACCCCGCCGTCAGCGCCTGGTCGCCCTACCACGGCGGCCTGCTCGCGGTGGTGGACGCCACCGCCCGCCTCGTCGCCTGCGGCGGCAACGCCGAAACCGCGCACTACTCCCTGCAAGAATACTACCGCCGCATGGGCGCAGAAGCGGACAACTGGGGACAGCCCTACGCCGCGCTGCTTGGCGCGCATCACGCCCTTGCCGCCCTCGGCCGCGCGGCGATTGGCGGCAAAGACAGCATGAGCGGCAGCTACCACAACCTGCACGTGCCGCCGACCTTGATTGCCTTCGCCGTCGCCGCGGTGGACGTGCGCCGCGTCATCAGCCCCGAATACAAAGACAAAGGCCACCAACTCTACTGGCTGCGCTGCCCGCAAGATGCGCTCGGCCGCCCCGACCTCAAAGCATTTGCCGCCAACAACCGCTTCCTATTTGAGGCCATCGGCGAAGGCAACGTCAAAAGCATCCGCGCCGTGCGCCACGGCGGCATCCTGCAAGCCCTCTACGAAAGCGCGATTGGCAACGGCATCGGCGTCCACATCGACCAACTCGAAGACGGCTTTGCCCCCGAATACGGCGGCTACCTCATCAGCAGCGACGGCGGCCTCGGCATCACCGACAACCTGCAACACCTCGGCTTCACCACCGACAGCGGCAAACTCGAAATCAACGGCCAAAGCGCCGCCATCAAAGACCTCTACGCCATCGCCAGCGCCACACTCGCCAGCGTGTACCCGCTCTACGAAAGCGTAGGCGAAGCCACGCGCGTCCCGCTCGCCACCGCCAAAGACGCACAACGCCGCCCGCGTGCCGTGAGCGGCATCGCCACCCCGCGCATCTGCCTACCCGTATTCCCCGGCACCAACAGCGAACTCGACACCGCCCGCGCCTTCCGCAAAAACGGTGGCGACGTCATCGAAACCGTCATCTGCAACCAAAACCGCGACGCGCTCGACGCCAGCCTGCAAGCCTTTGCCGACCACCTCGCCAACAGCCAAATCCTCGTCCTCGCCGGCGGCTTCAGCGCAGGCGACGAACCGGACGGCTCCGGCAAATACATGGCAAACGTGCTCGCCAACCCGCGCATCGCCGACGCCATCGCCGCCCTCTTGGAACGCGACGGCCTCATCCTCGGCATCTGCAACGGCTTCCAGGCGCTCATCAAAAGCGGCCTCCTGCCGGGCGGCAAAATCGCCGCACCGGTGCCGGGCGACGCCACCCTCACCCACAACCGCATCGGCCGCCACATCGCGCGCATCGCCACCACCGTCGTTGCCAACAACCATAGCCCGTGGCTTGCCGACTTCCAAATCGGCGAGGCGCACAGCGTCAATTTCTCGCACGGCGAAGGCCGCTTCACCGCCGCCGATGCCGTGCTGAAAACGCTCATCAAAAACGGACAAATCGCCTTCCAATACGCCGCCCCCGGCGACCTCGCGCCGAGCATGAGCCCGAAACACAACCCGAACGGCTCACTCTACGCGGTGGAAGGCATCACCAGCCCCTGCGGCCGCATCCTCGGCAAAATGGGACACAGCGAGCGTCACCAGCACCACGGCCAGCAAAACTACCCCGACTTCCGCGCGCAGAACCTCTTTGCAGCGGGCATCAAAGCCTTCAAATAAAAACAAAAACCGCCGCAAGGCGGTTTTTTTATCCCCTACGCCTTCCGCCAGCGCCATTGCGTCCAAGCAAACAGCGCCGTGCCGAACGCGCCGAGCGCGGCGCCGCTGAAGCCAATCCAGGCAAGATCGGCATATTGCATCACCTGCTGGCCGATGAGCGCGCCGCCGCCAATGCCGATGTTGTAAATGCCGGAAAAAATAGCGGTGGCGACGTCGGTCGCATCCGGCGCAAAATGCAGCACGCGCACCATCAGGCAGAGACTGATACCGGAGATGCCGATGCCCCAAAAGAACACCAGCGCGTACAGCGCCGCAGGCATCGCGCCGAGCGGGCGCAGGAGGACGAGGGCGGCAAGCAGCAGCGCGATAGAAGCGCCAAGGAAAACCGTCGGCAGGCGGCTGTGGAAGCGGGCAAAAAGGACGCTTGCCACCATGCCGGAGAGACCGAAAACGAGCAACAGCGCGGTGGTCGCGCCTTCGCCCAGCGCGCTGAAATGGCGGGCGAACGGCTCGATGTAGCTGTAGGCGGTGAAATGCGCGGCGATGATGATGGCGGTAAAAGCGTAGAGGCTAAGCAAGCGCGGGCGGCGCGCCAGCAGCGGCAGACTGCGCAGCGAGCCGGCATTACGGCTGGGCAGACGCGGCAGGAGCGCGTAAACGGCGCACATCACCGCGGCGGCAATCAGCGCAATCAGCGCAAAAGTCGCGCGCCAGCCGAGCGCTTGCCCGATGAGCCGCCCCAGCGGCAGACCGAGAACCGCTGCCATCGCGCTGCCCATGGCAATCCAGCCGATGGCCTGTTGTCCCTTGCCGGGTGGGGCAAGCCGCATCGCCAGCGCCGAAGTAATCGCCCAAAAAACAGCGTGCGCCAGCGCCACACCGGCGCGCGCAGCCAGCAGCAGGGCGAAATTCCAGGCGACGGCAGTCGCGATATGGCTCATGACAAAGAGCGCAAAGAGGGCGAGCAGCAGGCCGCGCCGTTCGCGCCGCGCGACGAGCAGCATTCCCGGCAGCGAGGCAAGCGCGACAATCCAGGCGTACACCGTCATCATCACCCCGGCCTCGGCGGCGCTCATCGAGAAACCGGCGCCAATGTCGGAAAGCAGCGCGATGGGGATGAATTCGGTGGTGTTGAAGACGAAGGCGGCGACGGCGAGCGTCAGCACGCGCAGCCAGGCGAGGCGGTGGGCGGTGGTTTGCAGGGCGGTAGTCATGGCGAATAAAAAAGGCCGGGCAGTCCGGCCTTGTTGATGGACAGGCTTTTAGTGCAGGATGCGCTTGACCATGTTCTCCAGCGGCGCGATGAGATACGTGTCGCGCCAGATTTTCTCGCGCGCTGCCCAGCAGACCAGCCAAAGGATGATAAAGAAGATGAAATGCGCGCGGGCGACGGTGAGCCAGACGGTGAGGCTGATCGCCCATGCCCAAGGATAATTGGCATAGTAGCGCGGGATGAGAATGCAGACGACGAGGAAAGCAATGATAAGGATGGCGTGCATGGAAACTCCGGTTGCGTAAAAACGGGCGCAAGGATAGCGCTAAACCGGGATTTGCGCCAGCGGGGCGGTATACATCAGGCGGCCCCATTTGCCGCTACCGTCAGGCACGGGCGCGGGCAAGATGCAGCGGCGGCTTTTTAATTGCCACCACCCGCTATATCATGCGCCCCTCATTTCCACCACGAGGCAACCATGCACCTCAACCCCCTCCTCCTCACCCTGGTACTGACCATGACCACCCTCCACGCCCAAACCCCACCCGATGTCGAAAAACGCCCGCATACCGTCACCTCGCCGCATGGCGAACGCCAGGACGAATACTACTGGCTGCGCGACGACGAACGCAAAGACCCGCAGATGCTCGCCTATCTCAACGCGGAAAACGCCTACGCCGACGCCGTCCTCGCGCCGCTGCAAGCACAGGAAGACAAGCTCTACGACGAAATCGTCGCCCGCATCAAGCAGGATGACAGCTCCGTACCGGAGCGCGACCGCGGTTACTGGTACTACACCCGCTTCGAGACCGGCAAAGATTACCCCGTCCACGCCCGCCGCGCCGACCGCGTAGGGCTGGACGCCGTCAGCATCCAGGCGGCGAACAACAGCGGCGATTTTGTCGGCGAAGAAATCCTGCTCAACGTCAATGCGCTCGCGGAAGGACACGATTACTACAGCGCGAGCATGGTGGACATCAGCAAGGACAACCAAAAAATGCTCTGGGCGGATGACACCAATGGCCGCCGCCAGTACACCCTGCGCGTCACCGACCTCGCGAGCGGCAAGCGCCTTGCCGACGAAATCCCCGGCACCAACGGCGATGCCGTCTGGGCGGACGACGGCCAGACCTTCTACTACATCGAAAACGACCCCGACACCCTGCTCAGCAAACGGGTGAAAAAACACACCCTCGGCAGCGACCCGAAAACCGACCCCGTGGTGTACGAAGAAGGCGACGACAGCTACTACCTCGGCGTCGGCCGCACCCGCGACGAAAAATACCTCACCATCCACGCCAGCAGCACCGTCTCGGACGAACTACGCTACACCCCGGCGGCAAACCCCGGCGAATTCAAAATACTGACGCCGCGCGAGCGCGACCTCGAATACGATGCCGACCACTACGGCGACCGCTGGATTATCCGCACCAACGCCGACGGCGCGCGCAATTTCAAACTCATGACCGCGCGCGACGACGCCACCGCCCGCGCCGACTGGCAAGAATGGATTGCGCATGACCCGGCGATATACATCGAATACTTTGAAACCTTCGCCGACTACACCGCCATCGGCGAGCGCTCGGACGGCCTCGACCGCATCCGCATCGTCAAAAAAGACGGACAAAGCGAATACCTGAAAGCGGACGAACCCGCCTACACCATGGGCATCTCGTCCAACCCGGAGCCGGACAGCGACTGGCTGCGCTACAGCTATACCTCGCTCACCACCCCTGCCATCGTCTATGAAACCAACATCAAAACCGGCGAACGCCGCCAGCTCAAACAACAGCCCGTACCCGGTTACGACGCCAGCAACTACACCACCGAGCGCGTCTGGGTCCCGGCACGCGACGGCACCAAAATCCCCGTCTCCCTCGTTTACCGCAAAGACTTCAAACGCGACGGCAGCGCCGCCATGCTGCAATACGGCTACGGCAGCTACGGCGCCTCGATGGACCCGGCATTTTCCGCCAGCATCATCAGCCTGCTTGACCGCGGCATGATCTACGCCCTCGCCCACATCCGCGGCGGCCAAGAAATGGGGCGCGCCTGGTACGAAGACGGCAAACTGCTGCACAAAAAAAACACCTTCACCGACTTCATCGACGTTACCCGCTGGCTGGTCGCAGAAAAATACGCGGCCAAAGACCGCGTCGCCGCACTCGGCGGCAGCGCCGGCGGCCTGCTCATGGGCGCAGTCGCCAACATGGCGCCGGAAGACTACCGCGTCATCCTCTCGCAAGTGCCGTTCGTGGACGTCGTTACCACCATGCTCGACCCCAGCATCCCGCTCACCACCAACGAATACGACGAATGGGGCAACCCGGAAGCGAGCGCGGAAAGCTACGCCTACATGCTCTCCTACTCGCCCTACGACAACCTCAAGGCACAGGCGTATCCGGCGATGTTCGTCGGCACCGGCCTCTGGGACTCACAAGTACAATACTGGGAGCCGGCGAAATACGTTGCCCGCCTGCGCGACGTCAATACCGGCAAACACCCCGTCATCCTGCGCACCAACATGGAAGCGGGACACGGCGGCAAATCCGGCAGATTCCAGCGCTACCGCGAAATCGCCGAAATGTACGCCTTCATGCTGGAACAGCTCAACGCCAAATAAACCGAAAACGCCCCACAAGGGGCGTTTCTTTTGTGTTTCTCCGATCCGCCGCTCAGAGAGAGGCTTGTTCATCGAATTATCAACAGTCTCTAAATAATGGGCGGATGTGTTCGAACTGTTCGCGACGGATGTCGCTGGGGTATGCTTTTCTCATCCTGTCATGTACGCATTTCTGGAGAAACTTTAAACAGGCTCTTAAAAGGGCGGTTATGCTTGTGCTTAACCGCCCGTGTGTCAGTAGTGTTCGTTGTTCAATGCCGCTCTTGTTTGATGTTGCGGGCGAGCAGGCTGGCGAAGGTGTCTTCGAGGCTGCGGCTGCCCGCGAGCATGTGGTGCAGGTGTTCGGTGATGGGCATGCGGATGCCGTGTTGTTGGGCGAGCGCGTAGGTGTCGTGCGTCGCACCTTCGCCTTCGACGACCTGGCCGATGGCAGCCTTGGCCGCTGCCGCGCTTTCGCCGCGTCCCAAGGCGAGGCCGAAGCGGCGGTTGCGTGATTGGTCGTCGGTGCAGGTGAGGACGAGGTCGCCCATGCCGGCAAGGCCGGTCAGGGTTTCTTCTTGGGCGCCGAGGGCGGTGGCGAGGCGGGTGATTTCGCGCAGGCCGCGGGTGACGAGTGCGGCGCGGGCGTTGGCGCCGCAGCCAAGGCCGTCGGCGATGCCTGTGGCGATGGCGATGACGTTTTTCACCGCGCCGCCAATCTGGATGCCGGTGAGGTCGGTGCTGGTGTAGCAGAGGAAGTTGCTGCCGTGGAAGTAGCGGGCGAAGGTTTGTGCCAGCGCGTCGTCGCGGGCGGCGATGGTGACGGCGGTGGGTTGGCCGACGGCGACTTCTTTGGCGAAGCTGGGCCCGGCGAGGATGGCGTGCGGGTGTTCGCCGAGGGTTTCCATGAAGACGTCGGTCAGCAGGCGACCGCTGCCCGCCTCGAAGCCTTTGATGGCCCACATCAGCGGGGTTTGTTGGATGTGCGGTTTGAGGTCGGCAAGAAGACCGGCGAAGGCGCGGCTGGGCACGACGGCCAGGACGAGTTCTGCCGCCCGGACGCTCGCCGCGAGGTCATCGCTGATGGCGAGGTTGGGCGGCAGGGGGATGCCGGGCAGGTAGCGGCTGTTTTCGCGGTTTTCGGCGAGCGCCGCCGCGTGTTCGCGGCGGTGTGCCCAGAGGGTGACGTCGTGCTGGTTGCGCGCCAGTTGTAGCGCCAGCGCGGTGCCCCAGCTGCCCGCGCCGAGGACGGCGATGTTGGCCATTATTGGACGGGCTGGTCGGCCTGTTGTGCCGCTTCTTGCAGGCGCTGCTGGTACATGAGGTCGAAGTTGATCGGTTGCAGGTAGAGGTTGGGGAATCCGGCGCGGTTGATGGCGTTGCTGATGCCTTCGCGGGCGTAGGGGTAGAGGACGGTCGGGCAGTAGACGTTCAGCGCGTGGTGCAGTTGTGCGTCCGGCAGGCCGCTGATTTCAAAGATGCCACTTTGCGCGACTTCCACCAGGTAGATGACGCGCTCGCCGTCTTTGGCGGTGACGGTCAGGCGCAGTTTGATGTGGTAGTAGTTGTCTTCCGGCAGTTTGGTGATTTCGTGGGCAACGCCGAGGCTGATTTCCGGGTTGAGTTCCTGCTGGAAGATTTCCGGAGCGTGCGGGACTTCAACGGACATGTCGCCCGCGTAGAGTTTGCGGATGTCAAGGACGACGGGGGTTTGTTGTTCTTCGCTCATGGGGTACTCCTTTTAAGTATTAGGGCGAGGGTTTTGCGGCGCGGTTGCGTCGCAGGTGATTTGCGGGCGTCATTGTACGGTTTCAACCGCTGCGGGCAAACTTTTGTTGTGGCGGGCTGGGCGGCGCGTTAGGCTGGTGCTTTTTGGGGAAGATTCATGCGTTATCGCCTGTTTGTCCGCTTGGGGTGTCATTTGTGTACGGATGCTTTTGCCCTGCTCTGCGAGATGGGGGTCGAGGTGCAGCGTGTCAATATTGACCGCGAGCCGGCGCTGCGCGCGCAGTATGATCTGCTGGTGCCGGTGCTGTTTGATGCCGAGGGCGACCGCGAGTTGTTGTATCCGTTTGATGCGCAAGCTGTGCGGCGCTTTATGGCGGGTTGATGTTCAATGTGAGCGCGGCGGCAAGTTGCGCCCAGTGCGCGTCAAACGGTGCGCGCAGGTCAAGCGGCGCGCCCGTGTGCGGATGCGGCAGTTGCAGGCGACTGGCATGCAGCATCAGGCGCAGCGCTCCGTAGCGTTCGCCGAGAACGCGGTTCTGGCGGTTGTCGCCGTGCGTGGTGTCGCCAATGATGGGATGGAAAATGTGTTTCAGGTGGCGGCGTAGCTGGTGTTTGCGCCCTTGCAGCGGCCGCAGTTCGGCGAGGCTGTAGCGCGAGGTGGGATGTTTGCCATCGCTGGCAAAGGGCAATTCGCTGCGCGCCAGGCAGCGGTAGCGGGTGAGTGCTTCCTGCGGTGGTTTTTCGCGCTGCCGGTTGCGGTCGGCCATTTTGTCCGGCAGATAGGCAAGCGGGTAGTCAATCTCGCCTGTCTCCGCCAACCAGCCACGGACGATGGCGTGATAGGTTTTCTCCAACCGCTGCTGTGCAATCAGCTCGCCAAGCAGGCGTGCGGTCGTCGGGTCAAGCGCGAGCAGCAATACGCCGCTGGTCGGGCGGTCAAGACGGTGTGCCGGATAGCCCTTGAGTCCGGTTTGTTCTTGCAGGATTTGCAGCACGGTTTCGTCTGCGTACCGCTCCAGCGGGCTGCGGTGGACGAGCAGCCCCGCCGGTTTGTTTACGGCGATGAGGTGTGCGTCGCGGTAGAGGATGGGGAGGGTAGTCATGGCGATATGATACGTTTTTTCGCGATACAGGCGGGATGTGAACCGTTGTGACCCGAACCACAGCTATTCACAGCGCAACTTCGCTGAAAATGCCGCTTTCTTGTGGGATTCACTGGTGCAGGCAATGAAATCAGAACTTTTCTTGTTCTCATAACAGGCTATTTTTATTCAGGAAAAACTGCAATTCCCTGCTGACGCTGCGGGCTTTCATGTTAAAATGCCCACAATTCAACAAGAGGCATAACAAGAGGTACTTTATGGATATTATCCAGTCCGATGTAGCCATCATTGGCGCCGGAGGCGCGGGGCTGCGTGCCGCGATCGAGATCGCTCGCAGTGCACCGAACGCTAAAATCTCCCTAATTTCAAAAGTCTATCCGATGCGTAGTCATACCGTCGCGGCGGAAGGCGGCTCGGCCGGGGTAGTGCGCGAAGATGACTCGCTGGAATATCATTTTAACGACACCGTTTCCGGCGGCGACTGGCTGTGCGAGCAGGACGTGGTGCAATATTTCGTCGAACACGCCACGGAAGAAATGATTCAAATGGAGCACTGGGGCTGCCCGTGGTCGCGTCTGCCTGATGGTCGCGCCAACGTGCGCCGTTTCGGCGGGATGAAAATCCCGCGCACGTGGTTCGCTGCCGACAAGAGCGGCTTCCACATGCTGCACACGCTGTTTCAGACCTCGCTGCAATTCCCCAACATTGCCCGCTTGGATGAACATTTCGCGCTGGATTTGATTGAATCCAAAGGCGAGCTGCACGGCGTACTCTGCTACGACGTACAAAACGGTGTGCTGCGTGCGGTGCAGGCGAAATCCATCATCATCGCCACCGGCGGTGCCGGGCGCGTTTTTGCCTTCAACACTAACGGCGGCATCGTCACCGGCGACGGCATGGCGCTCGCTTACCGCCACGGCGTGCCGCTGCGCGATATGGAATTCGTGCAATATCACCCGACCGGACTGCCCGGCTCCGGCATTTTGATGACCGAAGGTTGCCGCGGTGAAGGCGGCATCCTGACGAACAAGGACGGCTACCGTTACCTGCAGGATTACGGCTTGGGGCCAGAAACGCCCATCGGCGAGCCGAAAAACAAATACATGGAGCTCGGTCCGCGCGACAAACTCTCGCAAGCCTTCTACCATGAATGGAAGGCAGGCCGCACCATTGATAACCCGCGCGGCGCAGTGGTCAATCTTGACCTGCGCCACCTCGGCGAGGCCTACCTCACCGAACGTCTGCCGTTCATCTGCTCACTTTCCAAAAAATTTGTCGGCGTTGATCCGGTAACTGACCCCATTCCGGTACGCCCGACCGCGCACTACACCATGGGCGGCATCGAAACCAATGCCCGCTGCGAAACGCGCATCAAGGGGCTGTTTGCCGTCGGCGAATGCTCCTCCGTTGGTCTGCACGGCGCGAACCGCTTGGGTTCGAACTCGCTCGCCGAACTGTGCGTCTTCGGCAAAGTCGCCGGGGAAGATGCGTGGAAACATGCCAGCAGCGCCGGGTACTTCGCCAGCAAGGAACAATTTGCGGCGATGGCAGAAGCCGCGTGGAAACCGTTTGCCGAATTGAAAAACCGCACCGGCGGCACGGAAAAACCCAGCGCCATCCGCAAAGAGCTGACGACGATGATGGAAGCGGAAATCGGTATCTACCGCAGCGCCGAGAACAGCGAACGCGCCATTGCCAAGCTGAACGAACTGAAAGCGCGCTACGAAAAAGTCCGTGTCACCGACCACAGCGACACTTTCAACACCGACTGGCTGACGACCATTGAGCTCGGTTACCTGCTGGATGTCGCGGAAACCATGATTTACTCCGCCGAAAGCCGTACCGAATCGCGTGGTTCGCACCAGCGCCTCGACTATCCGGAGCGCGACGACGACAAATTCCTCAAGCACACCCTCGCATTCCGCCGCGATGGCGAAAAACCGGAAATTGCCTACAGCGACGTCTGCATCACCAAATCGCAACCGGCGAAACGGGTGTACGGCGCAGAAGCAGAAAAGGCAAACCACTAAGAGGCAACCCGTCATGAGCAATAAAATCCGAATTAACCTGATGCGTTACCGTCCCGACGAGGACGAAAAACCCTGGGCGCAACCCTTTGAAATCGAATGGACACAAGACATGTCCATCCTCGATGCCCTTGACCTTCTCAAAGGCGACTTTGATCCAACCATTGCCTACCGCTGGTCCTGCCGCATGGAAGTCTGCGGCTCCTGCGGCATGGTGGTAAACGGCGAGCCACGCCTTGCCTGCTCCACCTTCGTCCGCGAATTTGCCGACGTTGGCGAAATCACCATCGGCGCGCTGGACCAATTCCCGATTGAAAAAGACCTGGTCGTTGACCTTGACCCGTTCATCAACAAACTGAACGCCGTCAGCCCCTTCATCATCACCAAAAACCCGCGCGCGCTTGCCGAAAAAGAGTACCTGCAAACTCCGCAGCAGCTGGCGAAATTCAAGCAGTACACCATGTGCATCAACTGCATGCTCTGCTACCAGGCCTGCCCGCAAATCGGCATCAATGCCGACTTCCTCGGCCCGGCGGCGATAGCCCTCGCCCAGCGCTACAACCTGGATAACCGCGACCAGGGCGACAAACAGCGCTTTAGCGCGCTTAACGACGAAAACGGCGTCTGGCCATGTACCTTCGTCGGCGCCTGCTCCAACGTCTGCCCGAAACACGTTGATCCGGCAGGCGCCATCCAGCAGGCCAAAGCCGCCGCCGTTCCCTACTGGGCGGCAAGCATGGTGACCAAGGACAAAAAGGAGGCATGACATGGCACGCAAACCCTACATTCACAAACAACCCGATGGCTGGTACAAAAAAAACAGCTTCTACATCTGGTACATGCTGCGCGAAGCAACCAGCCTCACCACCGCCATCACCGCCCTCAACCTCTTCTACGGCATCGCCTGTCTCGCTGGCAGCCAGGAAGCCTGGATGGGCTGGATTGCCTGGCAGAAAAACCCAATCATGTTCCTTTTGAACCTCGCGGGCATCGTTGGCGCGCTGCTCAACAGCAAAACCTGGTTTGAGGCGATGCCGAAAGCCATCCGCATCCAGCGCGGTGAAAAATTCCTGCCCGATAACGTCCTCATCCGCGGCGCTTGGGGCGCTTGGGGGGGCGTACTCGTCATCCTGCTGATTATCGTCGCCTGGCTGGCATAAGGAGCATCCCATGAGTGAGAACATGAGCGAAAAAACGGCAAACAAAACCTACTGGTGGCGCTTCAACCACGAACATGCCCGCCATACCCGCCACTTCAAGCCGATCTACTGGGGACTCTTCTCCGTCGGCGGCACCATCGCCGCACTGGCACTCGCGCCGATTATCATCGTGCTGTCCATCGCCTTGCCCTTCGGCTGGCTCGGCAGCCCGGCGGAGTTCTACCAAAGCATCCACGGCTTCGTTGCCAATAAATTCGTCTATCTCGTCCTTGCCGGCGTGATTTTCGCGATGATGTGGCACGGCGTGCACCGCTTCTATTACCTGCTGCACGACCTGCACTACCACATCGGCAACCGCTTCCGTAACGTCTGCTACCTCGTCACCATCGCCATCTTTGCGCTGACCCTGTACGCAGGTTGGTTCTGAACCACTTTGAACAAAAATAAAAGCGCGGCTCCGGCCGCGCTTTTTCATGCCCGTGCAGTAGAAATTAAAACTAAACAAGATTGATGTTCATTTGTTCGTAACCTAAAATCTCCGCAACATCAACCGGAGACCTACCATGCTCCAACGCACTGCACTCGCCTGCGCCATCCTCGCCGCGCTCACGCTGCCCGCTTTCGCACATGATCGCGATGAATCTGAAACACTTGCGCCAATTACCGTCAGCGCCGCACGTGAAGATTCGCCGCTGGCCAAACTGGCGAATAACATTACCGTCACCCGCGAAGCCGAAATGCAGAAAAACCTCAACAGCAGCGTCGAAGAAGCACTGGAAAACACCCCCGGCGTCAGCTTTGACGGCAGCGGTCGCTACGGCCTCTCCGACATCACCATCCGTGGCGTCTCCGGCAACCGCGTCAAAGTGCTGGTTGATGGCCAGGAGATCAACAGCCAGTTCAGCTTCGGCCCGTTCCAAAACGCCGGGCGACAATACATGGACCTCAACAACGTCAAACAATTGGAAGTCATCAAAGGGCCGGTTTCCTCGCTGCACGGCTCGGATGCCATCGGCGGCGTGGTCAGCCTCGTCAGCAAAACCCCGGATGACTACCTGCAAGACGGCCAGCGCATCGGCGGCACCGCCTTCAGCCAATACAGCGGCAAAAATCACGGCATCACCGCAGGCGGGGCAATCGCCGTCGCACCCAGCGAACAATGGGACGGCCTCATCAGCTACACCTACAACCACGAACACGAAACCCAAAACCATGGTGGTCGCGCCATCGCTGGCGCCGCGCGCACCACGCCCGACCCGCAGCGCGACCACAGCCACAGCGTCGAAGGCAAACTGCGTTACAAACCCAACGCCGACCACACCATCACCTTTGCTGCCAGCGCCTATCAGAAGCACCGCGACACCAACGTCCTGAGCAGCCTCGACAACAGCATGAACCTCTACCGTTACGACGACTACCAGGGCAAAGACAAACAGCAGCGCACCGCCGCTAGCCTGCGTCACGACTTTACCCTTAACCAGCCCGTGGCCGACAGCGGCTACTGGCGCCTCTACTGGCAAAAACAGGATTCCAGCCAGAAAACCCTGATGGACGGCCTGATGCTGCGCGGCGGCGAAACCGCAATGCAGCGCTATCGCAAATCCGACTACCAAATGCGCGACCTGGGTGGTGAAATCCAGCTCAATAAAGTCATTGACGGCAGCGTGCGGCAAAACTGGATTTACGGCGTGAACTACAGCCACAAAAACGTCGATATGCGCCGTCACACCCGCGATACCTACGGCGGTCGCCCAAGCAGCGCTTACGAAAAAAACGCGCCGGACTCCAGTATCGACCAGCTCGGCATCTTCGCGCAGAACCGCATCAGCTTTGGCGCAAGCGGCTTCAGCCTCATCCCCGGCGTGCGCTACGACCACTACCGCTTAAACGCCAAACCCGACCAAACCTTCTGGAATACCGTCGGCAGCGGCTACCAAGTGCGCGATTACCGCGAAGGCCAACTCTCCTGGCGACTCGGCGCGCTCTACGATATCGGCGACAGCCATACCCTTTACGCCAACTACGCCGAAGGCTTCCGCGCGCCTGCCTTCAACGAAACCAACCTCGGCTTTGAAAACGCCTCGCAGGGCTACAGCTACATCGCCAACCCCGGCCTCAAACCCGAAAAAAGCCGCGGCATCGAAATCGGCTGGCGGAGCGACAACGGCATCCTCAAACACGACCTTAGCGCCTACTACACCCGCTATCGCAACTTCATCCAAAGCCAGACCAATATCGGCCGCGACCCGCAAAGCGGTCTCATCGCCTTCAGCAGCGTCAACCTGCCAAGCGCCGAAATCTACGGCGTTGAACTTGCCAGCGAACTGGACATCGGCGCGCTCAACCCGACACTCAACGGCCTGACTGGCGACCTCGCCCTCGCCTGGGCAGACGGCAAAAACCGCAGCAAACACACACCCATTACCAACCTCTCGCCATTTTCCGGTCACATCGGCCTGAATTACGACAAAGACGGGCGATGGGGGATTGGCACCCGCTGGCGCTTTGCCATGAAAAAAGCCGACAAAGACATCGACAATGAAGGCGTGCGCAGCCCGCTCAAAGGCAGCGGCGGCTACGGTATCTGGGACATCACCGGCTACTACCGTCCGACAAAAGGCCTGACCGCCCGCGCGGGTGCCTTTAACATTCTCGACAAAAAATACATCACCTGGGGCGAGGCCAAGGGACTTGCCGACGACATCAGCCGCGAACGCTACAGCGCTCCTGGGCGATGGTTCAGCGCCTCATTGCGCTACGACTTCTGAACAGCAGACGAAAAAAACCGGCGATAAACGCCGGTTTTTTTATATACGATTTTATTTATCCAGATGTAGCATGGCATGGCGCCATCACCTTACTTACCCTTTGCCTTTCTCTGCCGGAAAAATAAACGAGGCGACGACACCTGCGGCGAGTACGACCAGCACCACAATGAGCGAAGCCAGCGGCGAAATATCAAGACCGTGGTGCATCAGATGATTCGTCGCAGACAGCGCCAGCTTGGCAGCGATGAAAAAGAGCAGAACGATGACCGCTTTTTCGAGGTGGACGAGATACCCTTTCAGCGCTTCTAGTACAAAATACATCGTCCGCAAACCGAGAATGGCGAACATCATCGCGCTATAAACAATAAGCGGCTCGCGCGAGACGGCAATGACGGCCGGGACGCTGTCGAAAGCGAACATCACATCAGAAAGCTCAATAACGGCAAGACAGAGCAAAAGCGGGGTGGCGACCCAAGCACCCGCTTTCATCGCCTGCGGATGACTAAGCTCAGGATGCTTGGCATCTTCGCCGGCAAGTTCCAGGTGTTCGCCCGGATTCTTGGCCTGCGCGTCAGCGAGTTCCTGCGGGTTCAGAAAAAAATTGTGTCCGTAAAGGCGCGGCCAGACGGGGAAAAAGCGGTGCACGAGGCGATAGGCGAGGTGTTCGGAGTAGTCTTCGATCTCATCATTGTCGTCGCCGCTTTTTAACATCATGACCGCCGTCCAGGCGACGATAAGGGCGAAGACAATTTCCACATACGGACCCAGCGCGAGCAGGCCGGTGCCGATCGCGACGAAAATCAGACGGAAGATGATGGCGCCGATAATGCCCCAATAAAGCACGCGGTGGCGGTAACCTTCTGGCACCTTGAACCAGCTGAAGATGGCCATCATGACAAAAAGATTATCGACGGAAAGCACCTTCTCCAGCGCGTAACCGGTGATGAACAGGCTCGCCGCTTCGCTGTCGTGATGCCAGCCGAGGTAGCCTGCAAAAGCGAGCGATACGACAATCCAGAACACCGTCCAGAGCGAGGCGCTTTTCAGGCTCATCGGCTTGTCGCTGCGATGGGCGTAAAGGTCAATGACGATGGCGCCAACAGCGAGAATAATGAAGACGGCGACAGTTTCAATGGGGAAGCCGAGGTGATGGTTTGGCATGGGAGTCCTTGCGGTGATTGGGGCGCGCATTATAGGCGTTTTCAGGACTGATTTTGGTCAAGTTTTGCAGAAAATGCCGCAGGTGAATCGTAACCCCGGATTGGGTGCGCATACGAAAACGGGCATCAATGATGCCCGCTATACCTGTTGTTTCAATAGTGTGATGGCATTTGCTCAAATACCATGCTTTGCCGGGTACTGCGTTGCGGCGTGCGGGTGAAAAAATCCGTTTTGGCGGTGAGGGGACGTGATTTGTCCGGGACGATGGCAAGGATTTTGCCGCTCAAATGGCTGTCACGGGTTTTCCAGGCATCGAGAAACTGCGCGCGGCTTAGGGAAACATGCCCCAGCGATGGGTCGGCCAGCAGCACGGTATCACCATCAATGCCGTACAGCACGGAGAAGTGGTCGTTGTTGCGATAGCGCAGATAGACGATGACCGGCGCGCGCAGTTGCTGTAATTGCTCAAAGGAAACGGCATAGCCTTCGGCACGGAATCCCAGTGACGGCATGATTTTCTGCATATCGGCAAAGGAGGCTTTGCCTTCCTCATGGGCTTCTTTGTGCAACAAATCCAGGATTTCCCGCTCGCTATAATTCAATCCGTATTGGCGGTTAAGCAGGGTGGCAATGGAAGACGCACCGCAGGAGTAATCTTTGTCTTGCTTGGTGATCCCCGCATCGCGCAGAGTTTTCCAGCTTTGGACAGCGGGTAATTCTGGTGTGGGTGCGATGTGATCAAGAAATGGAGTAATTGCAAAGGCCGAGTTTCCTAGTAGCAGGAGAAAAAAGTAACGGTTGACTACGCTATTCATGTTTATCTTGATCACCTTTATTTTTCCTGAACAGCTTTTTTAAAGATATTTTTTCATCACCATGAAATTTAATAAGATGCCCCATAGTACCAAATATTAAAGATTCTAATATATATATTAATAACATCATTGGATCTCTTTCGCCATCCCAGAAAGCACCAAGAATAAATATTGTTATACCAACAACAACCAAATAAATAATTTTTGATCTATACGGTTTTTTTATATCACCAATTTGGGAACAGCAGATTATCATGGTAATAAGAAGAATAGGGTTCATGTTATTTTCCTGTACGGGATGACTTAATAAAGTCATCCCGTATTTTTATTTAAATTAAATGTCAGAAATCGTAATTATTTTCTGGCATTGGCGGGGAAGGATTAGAAGGAGCTGGAGTAGGATCAATATCCTGACGGATTACTGTGTTATAATTTAAATCATTGTATGCTCTATAAGTATGAATATCTTCTTCGTTAACCCCTGACTGCTCAAAGGATTTATCAGAGATATGGAAATCCTGATAGTGGTGATTAGTCGGGTTGGCATAATTAAGCGTTTTAGTAACAAATGCACCATTAGCGCCCATAACGACTTTTCCGATACCCGTCAAACCTTCAGCGGCACTTAAACCTCGACCAACAGCACCGCCAAGAGCACCAACACCAGCCGCATATGCAGTAGAACCAACAGAAGCGGGTTGTCCCGTTTCTTTATAGCTTTTATAGTGGTTAGTCCAAGCATTTATAGCTGCACCTCCTAATGTCCAAGCAACCTAATGTCCAAGCAACCCAGGCAAGTGGAGCAAAGGCTCCTTCCGTTTCCCGCATTTCCTGCGGACTCAAAGCAGCAAGGTCAATAGAATTATCAAAGATTTGGCGGTCGATGGCAACCACTTCTTCCTGTACCGGAGCGGGTTTATGCTTGTGTTTGCCGTGTTTGGCAGTTTTTGCATAAACAGACAGCGGGGTTGCAGTTGAAATCCCTACGATGAGGGCACTAATTACCAGTTTTTTCATGGTGTTTCTCCATATTTTTTACAGGGTTACATCAAAATCGGTGCTGAAGTGCAAGGGTGGCATTAGCGCCGGAATCCCCGGAGAGATTCCATTGCACATCAGCACTGAGTGATGTTTGGTTTGAAAAGGCATAACCGACGCCGAGGGTGGCGTGGGTGCTGCTTTCAAATGCGTTGGCTTTTTTACTACGGATGCGGTCGCCTTGCCGCCCTGTCCATTGCAGGCGGACATTAAATGAGGTGCGGTCATTGGCGGCAAAGGAGACACCGGGACGGATAATCCAGTAGTTACCGGGACGGCGTTCGGTGCTGTTGTTGAAGTTGAAGCGGTAGCCGGTAGTGATTGAGAAAACGACGGGATCAATGGCTTTATACGCTGAGATTCCGGCAAACCAGGAGCGGCCGTGAACATTCTTGCCACGAATTTTCTCAACGACAGAGGTTTCCAGTTTGGCGGTCAGCATAGGATTTTTACCATCACGTAATAAAACCTGATTCACGCCAACAGTAATTTCTGACAGTTCGTTATGGTTACGGGAGGAGTAGTTGCCGTTTTCGTTGTAACGGTTTTGCCGCCAAAGTGCGCCAACCCCGGTGTAGATTTCGGTATTGACACTCAAGCCATATTGGAGATTGAGGTTGGAATAGAGAACGTCGCTATTTTCACGCCCGTTGTGCAAGCGTCCGGGGATTTCAATAGTGGTATTTTGCGGGGTGAGGAAGCGGGTGGATGCGCCTTGGCGGTAAACGTCGCTGCTGCTGTTGAAATAGGTGAGGGATGCGCCGATTTTGAGGTGGTTTTGTTTGGGGGCGATGTTTTCCAGACTAAGCGGTAAGTCGGCATAAACATCTGCGGCGAGGAGAAAAAACGGGAAGGCGAAAGCGTTTTTGAATTTCATGCGATGCTCCAAATGAGATTGTGGGCATCTTACAATCGTTTTTTTTTTGTCAATAGATTAATAAATTATTATTTAGAATCAGTTTGTTATATAACATTTTAAGTCGGTGTTTAAAATGCAGGTATAAAAAACGGGCATCCTGCGATGCCCGTTTTTTGTTATTGCGCTGCAATCAGAGGCAAACCAGTTTGCCGTCTTTCAGCACGCCTTCTTGCGCGTCGTAAAGCACTTGCGCGCTGTGCGAGAGGGCGACGCTTTCGTCTTTGTTCAGCGGCGGCATCAGGGTTTCCAGGATGCCTTTGCGCCCGATGAGGCGCGGCAGCGACAGGCAGACGTCGTCAAAGGCGCAGCCGCCGGAAGCGGTATAGACGGCGTGGCGGTCGTTGATGATGGCATCCGCCAAGCTGTTCACCGCGATGCCGATGCCGTAGTAGGTGGCGTGTTTGCCGGCGATGATGGAGAGCGCGGCGTTGCGCACGTCGTAGGCGATGGCGTCCATGATTTTGTCGTCCCAGGGGATTTTGCGCTCGCGCATGAAGGTGGCGACCGGCATGCCGGCAATCAGTGCGCTGCTCCAGCACATGACGGAGGAGTCGCCGTGTTCGCCCATGACGTAGGAGTGGACGTAGCGCGCGTTCACTCCGGCGCGTTCGCCGATGAGCTGGCGGAAGCGGGCGCTGTCCAAAATGGTGCCGGAGCCCATGACCAAAGACGGCGTCGGGTGCAGGGCGCGGGCGATACTGGTCATGATGTCCACCGGGTTGGAGACCAGCAGCACCACGGCATCGGGCGCGACTTCGACGATTTGCGGCACGATGCTGGCGAGGATGGCGGCGTTGCGCGCGAGCAGGTTCAGGCGCGATTCGCCGGGTTTTTGGTTCGAGCCGGCGGCGATAACGACCAGCGCCGCGCCTTTGAGGTCGGGATAGTCGCCGGCGTAGGCGCGCACGCCCTTGGCAAGCGGTGCGCCGTGGGCGATGTCGGCAGCTTCGGCCTTGGCGCGCGCTTCGTCGCGGTCAATCAGCACGATTTCGCTGCAAGTGCCGTTTAGCATCATTGCGTAGGCGGCGGTGGCGCCGACGAATCCCGCTCCGATAACTCCTACTTTTGCCATGGTGTTTTCTCCTGTTTTTTGGGTTGAAAGAGGGTAGTTGATGTTTTGCTGTCGTGAGGGCAGACACGATATTTCTGCCCTCACCCCTCTCTCCAAGGGAGAGGGACTTTATTAAACGAGGTTCTGCACTTGTTCCCGCATTTGTTCGATGAGGACTTTGAGTTCGACCGATGCCTGGCTTTGCGCGTTGTCGCCCGCTTTGGAGCCGAGCGTGTTGGCTTCGCGGTTGAATTCCTGCATGAGGAAGTCAAGGCGGCGGCCGATGGCGCCATCCTGTTGCAGGGTTTTGCGCGCTTCCTCGATGTGAAAGCGCAGGCGGTCAAGCTCTTCCTGGATGTCCATTTTGGCGAGGATTTGCGACAGCGCCTGTCCGGCAACGGCGGGGTCGGCCTCGTATTGCAGGGCGCGCAGGCGCTCTTGCAGGCTGGCGGCGGTTTTTTCCTGTAATTGCGGCAAATCTGCGACGACGCCATCCAGCACCGCGCTCATGCTGTCCAACCGCGCGCCCAGCACGGCGGCGATTGCCGCACCTTCGCGTTCGCGCATGGCGAGGAAATCGGCAAGGGCGGCGTCAAAGAGGCGGAGTACGGCGGCGTCCAACGCGTCTTCGCTGTCGTGTTCTTTGACGAGAACGCCGGGCAGGGCGAGCATGTCGCTCCAGGTAGGTTTGCTCAATGCGCCACACGGGTCGGCGTCGCTAAAGCGGGCCATCCAGGTACCGAGCGTAACGGTGTCAATCCGTTGCGCGCTGCTCTCGCCAAGGGCTTCGACAAACAGCCAGACTTCAACTTTGCCACGTGCGACCGCCGCTTGCAGGCGTTCGCGGATGACGCCTTCGAGATGGCGCAGGGTGTCGCCCATTTTGACCTGTATTTCGAGGAAGCGGTGGTTCACCGATTTCATTTCGACACTGATGCGCCACCGGGCGGTTTCTTCGGTGGCGCGGGCAAAGGCGGTCATACTCTGTCGCATGGGCAATATCGCAGTAAGAAAAGACGCGGGCATGATACGCCCTTTTGCCGGAAAACACAGCGCGCAGCCGCTATAATGCGCGCCCTCGCTACATTACTAAAGGAATCATCATGCGCGCCAGTAACCGCCGCCCCGACCAGCTTCGCCCCGTCAGCATCGAACGCGGTGTCAATAAATACGCCGAAGGCTCGGCGCTTATCCGCTGCGGCGACACCCACGTGCTCTGCACCGCCAGCGTTGAAGAAAAAGTACCGCCCTTTCTGCGCGGCAAAAACCAGGGTTGGGTGACGGCCGAATACGGCATGTTGCCGCGCGCCACCCATGAGCGCACCGTGCGCGAATCCGCCCGTGGCAAACAGCAGGGGCGCACCGTGGAAATCCAGCGCCTCATCGGCCGCTCGCTGCGTGCGGTGGTCGATTTGACCGCGCTCGGCGAACGCGCCATCACGATTGACTGCGACGTTCTCCAGGCAGACGGCGGCACGCGCACCGCAGCGATTAGCGGTGGTTTCGTCGCGCTTGCCGACGCCATCCGCACCCTTATCCAACAGGGACGTCTCAAACAAAACCCGCTGCACGGCCAGCTCGCCGCCGTCTCCGTCGGCGTGTACCGCGGCACGCCGCTGCTCGATTTGGAATATGCCGAAGACAGCGAAGCCGAGACCGACATGAACATCGTCATGAACGATGGCGGCGCGTTCATTGAAATCCAGGGCACCGCCGAAGGCCACGCCTTCCGCCACGAGGAAATGCAGGCAATGCTGGCGCTCGCAGACAAAGGCATCCGCGAAATCATGCAGGTGCAAAAGCAAGCGCTGGGGTTGTGAGCCGTTGGCTTTCCCGCAGTGAGCGAAAAGAAGCGCGTTATTCTGCACGGCTATAAAAAACGCCATCCGGCATAATTCTCGCCCCCCAAAAAGTCGCCTTACCAGGCGGCTTTTTCATAAACCCAAGGAGGTTGCATGCAATTCCCCGTCATAATTACCGGCATCAGTATTTTTCTTTTGCTTGGCATATTCGGCATGGTCCGGCAACAATGGCGTGCGCAAAAAAGAAAACGTTTCAAGAAAACGCAGGCGGAGGAAAATCTGCGGATTGTGCGGGAAAACCGCTATCAGGCGAAAAAGATTTGTAATGCCAATGAGCGGGCAGCATATACCGCCGCCTGTGCCGTGATATGGGAGCGGCAACGCAAGGAGCGGGTATTCGTGCAGGTGTCATTAGGCGAAATTATCATGCATCCGCATGGTCGCGTGCATGCGGCGATTAACAGCAAACGGGTGGATTTGTTGGTGACAGATGAGCAGTTCAATGCGCTAATTGCCATTGAGATTGATGGCAGCGGGCATCATCTCACCAATTACAGTCATATCAATGATGAGGGAAAAACTTTGGCGCTGCGCTCGGCTGGGATTCCGCTATTACGCGTTGCGGCGCGGCAGGATAATCATGAGGATATCAAGCGACAAGTGCGGAAAGGTTTGGAGCAGTTTTTTGCCAAGCGGGTCAATGGAGAATTTATGAAATAAATAAATAAACAAAGGCGGACGGGTGTCCGCCTTTGTTTTTTAATGTAAGCCGCCGAATTTGCCGCTGTTGAAGTCCCGGATTTTTTCCATGATTTCTTCGCGGGTGTTCATCACGAAGGGGCCGTAGGCGGCGATGGGTTCGTCAATCGGCACGCCGCTCAGGAGCAGCAGCTTGACGGCGTCACCTTCGGCGCTGATGCGGATGCTGTCGCCGCTTTCATTAAAGGTGGCGAGTTCGCTTGGCCGCAGCAGGTCGCGGTCGTTGATGCGGGCGGTGCCGCGCAGGGCGACGAGCAGCAGGTTGTGGTTTTCCGGCACCGGCAGGCTCATCGCGCCATCCGCAGGCAGGTCGATTTCCCACATGTTGAGTTCGGTGTGGGTGTGCGCCGCGCCGTTTGTGCCGTCAAGATGGCCTGCGATGAGGCGCACGTTGCCGTCGCCGCGGGATACGACCGGGATGTCCGCCGCTTTCAGGCTTTGGTAAGCGGGGGCGATGTTTTTCTTCGCCGCGGGCAGGTTCACCCAGAGTTGTACCATTTCAAACATGCCGCCCGTTTTGCTGAAGGCTTCGCTGTGGAATTCTTCGTGGACGACACCGTTGCCGGCGGTCATCCATTGCACGTCGCCGGTGGCGATGGTGCCGCCGTTGCCGGCGCTGTCGCGGTGGGCGACTTCACCTTGCAGGGCGAGGGTGACGGTCTCGAAGCCGGCGTGCGCGGATGATGCTGGATTGCGCCGAACAGGCAGTTGGCAGCGTGCGGCAAAGTCTGGACGCGCCGCAGGGTGTGCTGCGCCTGTCGGTATCGGTGGAAATACAGCGCGCGCTGCTGGAGCCGCATCTTGCCGATTACCTGCGCCGCTATCCGGATGTGGCGCTGGAAGTGGTGATGGACAATCGCCGCATCAGCCTGATTCAGGACGGTATTGACGTCGCGTTGCGCGTCGGCGAACCGGCGCAGGACGACGTCGTCGCACGCCATATCGCTTCTTTTGCCTTCGGCCTCTACGCCAGCGCGGATTACCTCGCCGCCCGTCCGCCGCTGGAAACGCCGGAACATCTGGCGCAACACCCGCTGCTGCACAAATTCGACGGCGCCGACGCGCTGCTGCGCCGCGGTATCGAGCGCTATCACCTACGCGCGAAAAAGCGGGTCAGCGCCAACGATGCCTTTCTCCTCGCGCGCTTGGCGGCGGCAGGGGAGGGCATCGCGCTGTTGCCGGATTTGCCTGCGCTCACCGCCGGGCTCACGCGCGTTCTGCCGGAATGGGCGACGGAAGCGCTGCCGCTGCACGCGCTTTATTACAAGAACCGCGGCTTCGCGCCGACGGTACGCAGTTTTATTGACTGGCTGGCGGCAGTCGCGGGGCAGGGCAGGGCGGTGTGAGGCAGTTATAGCGATCCATGCTTGGCGTGTACCGCGGTAAACAGCGGATATGAGAAATCGGGCATTGCCCGATTTTTTATCAAATGACTTTGGAAAAGCGTTTGCTGTTTTCCGCTTTGTGCAGATAGGCGTCAAAGACCATCGCGATGTTGCGGATGAGCAGGCGGCCGAGCGGGCGCACCTCGAGGCGGTCGCCGTCGATTTTGATGAGATCGTCAGCGGCAAGCGGTTGCAGCGCCTGCCATTCGCGCGCGAAGTAGTCGGCGGCGTTAATTTGCCAACGCGTGCTTACCGCCTTGAGGTCAAGGTGCAGGTTGCACATGATTTCGGTGATGACGTGGTGGCGGATGCGGTCGTCACGCGAGAGTTCGATGCCGCGCAGTACCGGGATGCCGCCGTTGTTCAGCGCCTGGTAGTAGCGGCTGCGCGCTTTTTCGTGCTGGCTGTAGCAGCCGTCGAGCATGCTGATGGCGCTGATGCCGAAGCCGAGCAGTTCGCAGGTGGAGAAGGTGGAGTAGCCCTGGAAGTTGCGGTAGAGCGTGCCTTCGCGCTGGTGGCGGACGAGGCTGTCGCCGGGCAGGGCGAAGTGGTCGAGGCCGATGAATTCGTAACCGCCGTCGGTGAGTTGTTCGATGGTCGCTTGCAGCAGTTGCAGTTTGGTCGGCGCGTCGGGCAGGTCGGCGGCGTTGATTTGTTTCTGCGCGCCGAAGATGTGCGGCATGTGCGCGTAGTTGAAGACGGCGAGGCGGTCGGGGGCGAGTTCGCGGATTTGTTCGAGGGTGCGGCTGAAGGTGCGCACGGTTTGCAGCGGCAGGCCGTAGATGAGGTCGGCGCTGATGCTGTGGTAACCGGCGTCGCGCGCGGCGGCGATGGTGTCGCGCACGTGTTCAAAGCCCTGGATGCGGTTCACCGCCTGTTGTACCGCCGGGTCGAAGTCCTGCACGCCGAAGCTGACGCGGTTAAAGCCCAGCTCGCGCAAAAAGCGCAGGTCGTCCGGGCTGACGGTGCGCGGGTCGATTTCGATGCTGTATTCGCCCGTATCATCGGCGGCAAAGCGGGGGAAATGTTCGTGCAGCATGGCGAGCAGGCGGCGCAGCTGCGTGTGGTTGAGGAAGGTCGGCGTGCCGCCGCCGAGGTGCAGTTGGATGACGCGGCGGGACGGGTCTATGTGCGCCGCCTGGCGGGCGATGTCGCGCTCCAGCTGGTCGAGGTATTCGTCGGACTGGTCGTGGTTGCGGGTGATGATTTTGTTGCAGCCGCAGTAGTAGCAGACGTGTTCGCAGAAGGGGATGTGCACGTAGAGCGAGAGGTCGCGCGCGGCGGCGTTGCCCGCTTCGAGGTGGCGGACGTAGTCGGCGGCGGTGAAGCGTTCGTGGAATTCGACGGCGGTCGGGTAGGAGGTGTAACGCGGGCCGCTTTGGCTGTATTTGCCGATGAGTTCGGCATCGAAGTATCGGGTCATGGCGGTTAGTGGTAGGAAAAACGGCGCGATTGTAGCAGCGCGGCGCGGCGGTGGCATTGACCTGGGTTGGCAGGCAAAGAAAATGCCGGAAAACCGCTGGAACGTTCGGGGCGCCAATTGCCCCGCATGTCCAGCGCGCTTTCCGACGGCGAGATTCTAGCATTTTGTCAAGGCTGTTAGGGACTGTTGACAATTGAGACATCCCCCTCCCCCGCAGGGCGAAGCCCGCAGCGGGGGAGGCGTATTTTGAACAGACACTGACGCTAAAGCGCAACCCGTGGCGAAGAAGCGCCGTTTCCATTACCCGCGCAAAACCGCAAGATCCGTCCGGTTGCTGCCCGCATAATGCGCGCAAAGGAGAACCCATGCGCCACCTAGCTGCCGCATTTGGCGACGACAAAGGCGAGCGCAAGGGCGAGCAGCAGTAACGGGCCGCCTTTGGGAAAGAGCAGGGCGATACCAGCGGCGAGTGCGAGCAGGGCGAGGATGGGCGGCCAGCCGAGGCGGTTGGCGTCGGCCAGTTGCCAGAAGGTCAGGCCGATGAGCATCAGCGCAAAGCCGGCGACGATAAACCAAAGGAAGGCGAAGGTTTGTGCGTCGCCGCTGTGTACGCTGTTGAAAATGCCGCCGTCACGGATGCGCCGCAGCGCTTCGTGCATGGTGAGCAGGGCGAGGGTGTTGTGCAGCACGCCGGTGGCGATAAGCGCGAGGGAGAGGATTTTCAGCACGGGAATCTCCGGCAGGTTAGTCGGGGCTTTATGGTATAGAATTGCCGCCTATTCATCATGAGAATGCCAACTTTTTGTGGAGATTTTTTATGCGATTTGTCGATAACCAGGAAATTACCGATCCGCGCACTAATATTGCGCTGGAGACTTATTTGGTGGAGAACCGCTTGTGCGATGAGCCGCTGCTGCTGTTTTATATCAATGAGCCGTCGATTATTATCGGCCGCAATCAAAATACGGTGGAGGAAGTCAATCAGGCGTATGTGGATGCACACGGTATTCATGTGGTGCGGCGGATGTCTGGTGGTGGCGCGGTTTATCATGATTTGGGCAATTTTTCTTTTTGTTTTATTCAGGATGAGAACAGTCTTTCGCGCGATTTTTCTGTGTTTACCAAGCCCGTCATTGAGGCTTTGCATCAAATGGGGGTTGCCGGGGCAAAGCTCGAAGGACGCAATGATTTGTTGATTGACGGCAAAAAGTTTTCCGGCAATGCAATGTATGTGAAAAATGGCCGCATGACCGCGCATGGCACGATTCTTTTTGATGCGGATTTGGATGCGGTGACGCAGGCGTTGAAACCGCGCGCGGACAAGATTGAGTCGAAAGGGATTAAGTCGGTACGCAGCCGCGTCACCAATATCAAACCGTTTGTTGCGCCGGAATATAAAAGCCTGACGACGCGCCAATTCCGAGATGCGCTGTTGTTGTATATTTTTGGGGTGAAAGACCGCGCGCAGGTGCCGGAGTATTTTTTGACGGATGCGGATTGGGAGAAGATCGCGCAAATCCGCGCCGAGCGTTTCGCCAACTGGGACTGGAATTATGGCAAGTCGCCCGCGTTTAGCAGCGAGCGTTATTGCAAATTCCCGCAAGGGGCAGTCGATTTTCGCTTTAGTGTGGAGCGCGGGGTGGTTCAGTCGCTCAAAATTTATGGCGATTTTTTTGGCATGGGCGATATTGCCGATGTGGAAAAATGGTTGACCGGCATTCCTTACCGCCGCGAAGCGGTCGAACTTGCTTTTAAGCAGTTTGATGCGCGCCATTATTTTGGCGGGATTGAGGCGGAGGCGCTGGTGGATTTGTTGGTTGGTTAATAAAAGGAGTCAATATGCGAGGCACTATTTTGGATTATGATGGGAATACGCAAAAAGGGCTGATTTCCGGCGACGATGGCAACCGCTATGTGTTTGCGAAAAATGAATGGCGCAGTCATGTCCAGCCGCAAGGTGGTCAGCGCGTCGATTTCACGCCTGCGGGTGAGCGTGCGGGGGATATTTATTATCTGGAACGTCCGTTTTCCCTGACGTCTTCAAAAAGGATTCCGGCGGTGGTTTTTAGTCTGTTATTGGGCGCCTTGGGTATACACAAGTTTTATTTGGGCTATACGCAAGCGGGCATTATTATGCTGCTCTGCACGATTCCCGGCGTGCTATTGTTTGGCATTCCGACGATTATTGTGGGCACTATTGCTTTGGTAGAGGGCTTTATTTATGCCTGTAAATCCGATGAGGAGTTTGAGCGTATTTATGTGCAGGGTCGCAGGCCTTGGTTTTAATGCGCTTGTAAAAAACCGCTACGGCGGTTTTTTTTTTGTGTCCGGGCGCTTTATTGGGGGAGCGCAGGCAGGATTTGCAGCGGATAGGGCGGAGCAACGAGGCGGTAGCGGGCGCGGGTTTCGAGGACGTAGGCGGTTTGCCCGTGCGCGGGGTAATGGGCGCACGGCGGTTTGCTGCAAGGGCGGGCGAGGTGGCGGGTGATGCGTTCGCCGCGGACGTCGTAGAAGCGCATTTCCAGCGGGATGAGGGTGTTTTTCATCCAGAAGGCGACGGCTTGCGGCGGGTCGAAGATGAATAGCATGCCGCTGTATGGGGCGAGCCAGGGGCGGTACATCAGGCCGCGAGCGCGGTCTTCGTCGCGATAGACGACTTCGGCGTGGATGGGGCGCTCGCCGTCGTAAAGCCAAAGGTATTCGGCTGCACGGGCGGGCAGGGCAGCGAGGGTGAGGAGGCAGGCGAGGTATCGCAGTTTGCGTGCCGCGTTTTGGGCGGGTATGCGCAGGGTTTTGGCTACGGCGGTGTGTGACGAAGTCTGGCTTTGCAGGGGAGGGGGCAGTTCTGTGGTAGTTGCATGGAGCGGTGCGCCAAGGCGCACCCTATGGTTTGCTGTTCTGTGGCTATCTGCTGCGGATGTCAGGGGCTGTTGGCAAGTCATTTGGTCATGGTGGTTACGCGGTTTTTTATACGATTTCAGGATGCCAAGCGGTAAAAACGTGCCGTTTTTGCCCTCACCCCAACCCCTCTCCCAAAAGGAGAGGGGCTCGTCCGCCGAATGGTCAATACGCCCTGATGCCTTCTGCGAGGGAGGGAGTGTGTGGATGGGTTTTGTGGTTTTCATCGCTGCGGGCTCTGGTAGGGGATGCGGTGCTGGGTCAGCTTTTTTTTCAGGGTGTTGCGGGTGATGCCGAGGATTCTCGCGGCGTGGCTTTGATTGTCGCGGCAGCGTTGCATGATGTGGCTGATGATGGCGTGTTCGGCTTCGCTGATGATGAGGTCGTAGAGGCCGGTGATGCGCTCGTCGTGGTTTTCGTGCAGGGCGTAGTATTCGGCGATGCTGTGCTCAATGGCGGCACGGATGGTCAGCGGGGGCATGGTCTTCCTGGTTTTAGCGGGGAATGAGGGCGAGTTGGGCGTCCAGATGCGCGGCGTGGTTGATGGCCGGGCGTAGCGCGGGGTAGTCGGGGTGCGGACGCAGGTAGGCGTGCAGGTGTTTGCGTGCGATGGCGGTTGCTTGTGCGCCGTAGTGCTGGTGCAGGTCGCGCAGGTGGGCGCGGATTTGTGTGTTTTTGGCGGCGGCCGGGATGTCGCGGCCGTTGATGAGCGCTTGGCAGCGGGCGAACAGCCACGGGTCGCCAAGGGCGGCGCGGCCAATCATGATGCCGTCGAAGCCGTAGCGGTCAAGCAGGGTTTTTGCCTGTTCGGCGCTTTTGATGTCGCCGTTGGCAATCACCGGCAGACGGGTTTTCGCTTTGGCTGCGGCGATGGTGGCGTAGTCGGCTTCGCCCTGGTAACGCTGCGCGCGGCTGCGGCCGTGTACAGCAAGGGCGGCAATGCCGCAGGCTTCGGCGATGCGCGCCACTTCGGCAATCACCGGCTCGCCGTCGTGGTAACCGAGGCGGGTTTTCAGTGTTACCGGGATGTTCACCGCGCGCACCACGGCGGCGAGTATTTTTTCAACTTGGCGGAGGTCGGCCAAGAGCGCCGAGCCCGCCTGTTGTTTGGCGACGGTTTTCGCCGGGCAGCCCATGTTGAGGTCGATGATGTCGGCACCTTTGGCCTGCATCAGTAGTGCCGCTTCCGCCAGCAGCGCGGCATCGCCGCCGACGAGCTGGACGATTTTTGGGTAGCGCGGGTCGAGGTCGAATTGCAGGCGCGCGGCGGAGTAGGCGGTATGCAGCAGTTCGGGTTTGGCGCTGATCATTTCGGCGGTGCTGTAGTCCGCGCCGTTTTGTTGGCAGAGGCGGCGGAAGGGCAGGTCGCTCACACCCGCCATCGGCGCGAGGACGATGACGGGTTGCGGGTAGTGGTAGCTGCCGAGGTTGAAAGGCATGGTATTTGCTGTTGGTTTGCGTGGGTTGTCGCTGCGCGTTTTTTTACACCCTCCCCTGCAGGGTGAAGCCCGTAGCGGGGGAGGTTGGTGAGGAAGTGGGCAATATTGCTTGCGGGATAAGATTCCGATTTTTCACGTTTGCTGTCCCCACCCCAGCCCTCTCTCGCTTCGCGAGCAATGCTTGTCCCACAGGGAGAGGGGCTATTTCGCTGAATTGTCAAAACGTTCTAGGCATTAGGGCGCAGGTGCAGCAGTATCCAGCCATCGCAGCTGTCGGTGCGGGTAATCGTATAGGCGTCGCCGTAGGCGACGCGGATGCGTTCTTCTTGGCGTTCTAGGAGCCCGGCGAAGATGAGCTGGCTGTCCGCGCGCAGGTGTTTTTCAAACTGCGGGCGGAGGAAGCAGAGCGGCTCAAGCAGGATGTTGGCGACGAGGAGATCTACTTTGGGCGCGTCGTCGGGGTCGGCGCAGAGGGTGATGCGCTCGCGCACGCCGTTTTTGTCGGCGTTTTCGCCGCTGGCGGTGAGTGCCTGCGGGTCGATGTCGGTCTGCCAGACGTGCTTTGCGCCGAGCAGGGCGGCGGCGATGCCGAGGATGCCGCTGCCGCAGCCGTAGTCATAGACGGTTTTGCCGGCAAGCGCGCCGTGGTGCACCAGCCAGTTGAGGCACATCGCGGTGGAGGGATGGGTGCCGGTGCCAAAGGCAAGGCCGGGGTCAAGGCGCAAGACGGTGGCATCGGCGGCGTCTATGTGGTGTTCGCTGGCTGCTACCCAGAAGCCGCCGCCGAAGTCGATGGGGCGGAAGTGGTCAAGCCAGGCGCGTGTCCATTCGCTGTCGGCAAAGAGGCGGTCGTTCAGCGCGATGTCGTTGCCGAGTGCTGCGCGCAGCAGGAAGTGGATGGTTTCCGGGTCGCTGTTTTGCGGAAAGAGGCCAGTAACGCCGGTGTGCGTCCACAGCGGCATGCTGCCGACGAGCGGTTCGTAGATTTCTTCGTCATCGGCGGCGGTGTAGGTGATGGCGATGGCGCCTGCGGCTTCAAGCGCGGCTTCGATGCGGTCGGTGTCGGCGTCGTTCGTGCTGTGCAGGGTGATTTCCAGCCATTGTGCGGTCATGGTGGGTTCCTTTTGGGGTTTTGGTGGGGCGGGTATGTTGTCGGTGATGTGGTGGGGCAAGCCCCACCCTACGGGAATGCGGCAGTTCGGGGGCCACAAGCAATTCGCCCCGCGGCTGCGGGGCGTTGTGTCAGGCAAGGCCGAGTTTGTGTTCGAGGTAGTGGATGTCCATGCCGCCTTTATTGACGACGGGGTCATCGAGTAGGTCCTGGTGCAGTTCGATGTTGGTGCTGATGCCTTCGATGACGAGTTCGCGCAGCGCCATTTTGGCGCGGGCGATGGCAGTTTGGCGGTCATCACCCCAGGTGATGAGTTTGCCGATCATGGAGTCGTAGTGCGGCGGCACGGTATAGCCGTCGTAGAGGTGCGATTCGACGCGCACGCCGAGGCCGCCCGGCGCGTGGAATTCGCGCACTTTGCCCGGCGAGGGGATGAAGGTTTTGGCGTTTTCCGCGTTGATGCGGCATTCGAGGGCGTGGCCGCGTACTTTGATGTCGTCTTGGGTGTAGGAGAGCGGCAGGCCAGCGGCGATGCGGATTTGTTCGCGCACGATGTCCACGCCGGTGACCATTTCGGTGACGGGGTGTTCGACCTGGACGCGGGTGTTCATTTCGATGAAGTAGAATTCGCCGTTTTCGTAGAGGAATTCGAAGGTGCCCGCGCCGTGGTAGCCGATGCGTTTGCAGGCTTCGACGCAGACGGCGCCGATGGCGTTGCGCTGTTCTTCGCTGATGCCGGGGGCGGGCGCTTCTTCCATGACTTTTTGGTGGCGGCGTTGCAGGGAGCAGTCGCGTTCGCCGAGGTGGATGGCGTTGCCGTGTTTGTCGGACAGTACCTGGATTTCGATGTGGCGCGGGGTTTCGAGGAATTTTTCCATGTACACCATGTCGTTGCCAAAGGCCTGGCGCGCTTCGGTTTTGGTGAGGCGCACGGCATCGACGACTTCGTCAGCGCTGCGTACGACGCGCATGCCACGACCGCCGCCGCCGCCAGCGGCTTTGATGATGACGGGATAGCCGATGCGCTCGGCGGTGGCGCGGATTTCGTCCGGGTCGGTGGAAAGCGGGCCGTCGGAGCCGGGGACGCAGGGGATGCCCGCGGCTTTCATGGCTTTGATGGCTTCGACTTTGTCGCCCATCATGCGGATGGTTTCGGCGCGCGGGCCGATGAAGGTGAAGCCGGATTGTTCGACGCGCTCGGCGAAGTCGGCGTTTTCGGAGAGGAAGCCGTAGCCGGGGTGGATGGCGTCGGCGTTGGTGACTTCGGCGGAGGCGATGATGGCGGGCATGTTGAGGTAGCTTTCGGACGACGGCGCCGGGCCGATGCAGACGGATTCGTCGGCAAGCAGGACGTGTTTGAGTTCGGCGTCGGCCTTGGAGTGGACGGCGACGGTTTCGATGCCCATTTCGCGGCAGGCGCGCAGGATGCGCAGCGCGATTTCGCCGCGGTTGGCGATCAGCACTTTCTCGAACATGGCGCGCTCCTTATTTGACGACGAACAGCGGTTCGTCGTATTCGACCGGCTGGCCGTTTTCTACGAGGATTTCGACGATTTTGCCGCCGAAGTCGGCTTCGATGCGGTTGAACATTTTCATGGCTTCGATGATGCAGACGGTGTCTCCCGCTTTGATGTCATCGCCCAGTTTGACGAAGGGGTCGGCGTCGGGGGCGGGGGCGTTGTAGAAGGTACCGACCATCGGCGAGCGGATGATTTTGCCGTCCGGTGCCGGTTTGCTGGCGGGCGCGGCTTCTGCGGCAGGGGCGCTGGCGGCAGGCGGCGGCGCGAGGTTGTAGGCTTGCGGCGGGTAGGGCATCGCGGGCATCGGCGGGGTCTGTCCGTAGCGGCTGATGCGCACGGATTCTTCGCCTTCGGTGATTTCCAGTTCGGCGATGCCGGAGGCTTCGAGCATTTCGATGAGTTTTTTGATTTTGCGGATGTCCATAGTGGGCGGTCTCTTATTTGGGTTGGGTAAGGTAGTGGTTGGCGGCTATCAGCGCCAGTTCGTAGCCGGTCGCGCCGAGGCCGCTGATGACGCCTTGCGCGAGGTCGCTGAAGTAGGAGTGCTGGCGGAAGGGTTCGCGGCGGTAGATGTTTGACAGGTGGACTTCGATGTAGGGGATGGCAACGGCAGCGAGCGCGTCACGCAGGGCAACGCTGGTGTGGGTAAAGGCGGCGGGGTTGATGATGATGTAATCGACTTCGTGTTTGCCAGCGGCGTGGATGAGGTCGATGAGCACGCCTTCGTGGTTGTGCTGGATGAATTCGAGTTGGTGGCCGAAGCCGGTCGCCATGTCGGTCAGGCGCTGTTCGATGGTTTCGAGGGTGTCGTGCCCGTAGTGCGCCGGTTCGCGGCTGCCGAGCAGGTTGAGGTTGGGGCCGTTGATGACAAAAATAAGCGCCATAGGGTGTGTTGTCTCGGAAAGGGGTGGTTGCCGTTTATGGTTACGCCCGCAACACCTTGCGATGTTGCGGGCCGGGGGCGTTAAAGGCGCGCATTATATACGCTTCCTGTTTATATTCCATGCGGTTTCTTGTCATGGAACGCGCCAGGCGGCGAGTTTTGCGGCGAAGGCGTCCGCCTCCAGTTCGCCGATGATTTTTTCTTGTGGTGCGGCGAGTTGGCCGTGCGGCGGGTAACGCAGTACCGCAGGCGGGCCGACGAGGCCGAGTTCGTTGAAGATGGCTTTGTGCGCATCATCAAAGTCGGTGACGTCGATTTTCAGCAGGGTGTAGTCCGCCAGCTCCGTGGCAAAGCGCGGATTGTGCCAGATGTGCGCTTCCCATTTTTTGCAGGCGACGCACCAGTCGGCGTAGAAGTCGAGCAGTACGGGGCGGTCGCTTGCCGAGAGCGCCGCTGCGATTTCAGCTTTGCTGTGCAGCAGGCGGAAATTCGCGCCTTGTCGGGCAACGGCCGCGGCGGGTGGGGCGAAGAACTGCGCCGCGCTTTGTGTGCCGAGGGCGATGGCGACAACAAGCCCGAGGGCAGCGAGGAAGCGGCGCAGTTTGCCTTCGCCGTAGATATAGGTCGCAAAGAGCAGCGCGTAGAGCGTCCACACCGCGAGCGCCCAGCCAAGCGGCATGATGCGGGTAATGAGCCAGGTGGCGATGGCGAGCAGGGCGAAGGCGAAGCCTTTTTTGACGTTATCCATCCACGCGCCCGCTTTCGGCAGGAATTTGCGGAAGGCGCCAGCGAACAGCAGCAGCGGCAGACCGGTACCGAGACCGAAGAAGAACAAGGCGGTCGCGCCCTTGAGCGGGGTGGTTTGCGTGGTAAAGAGCAGCAGCGCGGTCAAAATCGGCGTGGCGCAGGGGCTGACGACGAGGATGGAAAGCGCGCCCATCGCCGCCGCACCGGTATAGGAGCCGGATTGCTGTTTGCGGTTGAGCTTGTCCACCGGTTTTTGCAGCCAGCGCGGCGTTTGCAGGGTGTAAACGTCAAAGAGCGACAGCGACAGTCCGGCAAAGAGCAGCGCCACCAGTACGGTAATCCACGGTTTTTGCAGGATGACTTGCAGGTTTATCTGGAAGATGCCGAAGACGGCACCGAGCAGTCCCATCGCCGCCCCCATCGCCAGCACATAGACGCTGATGAGGCGGTAGGCGCGGGCGCTGCTGGTGTTCTTGCCGACGACGAGGCTGGTCACGATGGGAACCAGCGGATAAACGCAGGCGGTGAAGCTGACGCCAATGCCGAGCAGCAAGACGAGCGGCAGGGCGATGAGGAAATTGTCGTTTAATTTCTGCACGATGCCGGAAGGTTCATCGCTGCTGGCGGCAGGCGCGACGGCTTGCTCTGCGGGGACAACCGTCGTGGTGAGCGTGCCCGCCTGGGCGGCCTGCCCGTCAAAATGGAACTGGCGCTGCAACGGCGGATAGCAAATCAGCCCCTCGGCGCAGCCCTGCAAATGCAGGGTGAGCGCGCTGCCCTGCGGCTGCGGCAGGCTGAAGCGCAATTCGTGGCGGTAAATCTCCTGTTCGCCGAGAAAATCATCCTGATGACGTTCGCCCTGCGGCAATGGCAATGCCAGCGGTTTGCCGTCCAGTTCCGCCTTCAGGCTGTGGCGGTACAAATAATAGCCTTCCGGCATTTGGTATTGCACATGCAGCATCCCCTTGCCGTCGGCTTCCGCCTTGACCAGAAACGCCTGATCCTCCGGCAAAATCATATCCTTCGGCGTCTGGAACAGCGACGGGCTGGTGTTGTCTGCCGTTTCGCTGGCAGCCATTTCCGCAACGGGCGAAGCGGCAGCGGCTTCAGCGGGCGCGGGCGCGACCAGCTCCGCGGCGGGCACTTGCAGCGTCCAGGTCGTCGGCGGATAACAAATGACGTTCTCCTCGCAGCCCTGCGTCTTCAGGGTGAAGGTTTCGGCGCGGTCGTGATGGGTGACGGTAATGGTCGGCGCGTGATGCCAGACTTGCGTCGGGCCGAGGTAGGGGTCGTCCTTTTCCTCCGGCGGCGTGCGCGACTGTTCGCCGTCCGCGCCGCTGAGCGAGGTCTTGTCGGCATACAAATAATAGCCATCGGGAAAACGGATGGTGACTTCGGTGCGGTAACCGTCTGCGGTCGCGCTTTGATGGATTTCCGGCTTGAAGACTTCTTCCGCCGGCAGCGGGTCAGCGTGCGTAGTCGCCGCATAAAAAGTGAGGAGGATGGGTAATAGTCGTTTCATGGATTCCGGTGTGTGGTGTAAACGGGCGCCATTCTAGCGGATTTACCACGCCGCGCTAGTAGTGACACCGCACTTCAAGCCGCTCAAGCAAGAGAATGCGACGGTGGATGCGGTAGCGGCAGAAAAACGGGAAACCAGGCAGCGACAAGCTAAGCAAGGTATAATTTCGCCCGAATTTTCACCCGGGAGAACACCATGCCGTTTCTGGCCCTGCTCGGCTTATGGGGCGTCGCCGAACTGGTCGCGCTGATTGCCGTGGTCGCGCAAATCGGCTTTTTCGCCACCCTAGGCCTGCTCATCCTTTCCAGCGCCATCGGCTCGTGGCTGTTGCGCAGCCAGCAGCAGGCGGTGTTGCGCATGGCCGAAACCCCTGGCCGCGATGTTGCCCGCGAGAGTGTGTACCGCATGACCGCGGGCGTTTTGCTGCTCGTGCCCGGTTTTATCAGCTCGGCGCTGGCGCTCATCTTCCTGGTGCCGCCGCTGCGCGCGCTCTTTGCGGGCGCCTTGGTGCGCATCATCCAGCCGCAGACGATGTACAGCACCTTTTCCTGGCAACAACACGGCAACATCTACGAACACGAAACGCCGCCGGATAACGACGTCACCGCCACGCGCGAAGACGGCACCGTCATCCACGGCGAACTGATGGACACACACAACCCCAACGGGAGGGACGAATGAAACAAGCACCGGCCAACCATCGCGTCTTGCTGATGGACTACTACGCGCTCACCATGGCGCAGAGCCACTTCAGCCAGGGGCGACAACATGAAATCGCCTACTTCGACTACTTCTTCCGCACCGTGCCCGACCACGGCGGCTACGCCATCTTCGCCGGGCTGACACAAGTGCTGGACTACCTCGAATTCCTCCACTTCACCCCGGACGACATCGCCTTTTTGCGCAGCAAAGGCGTCTTCACCGCCGAATTCCTCGACTACCTCGCCAACTTCCGCTTCCACGGCGACATTCGCGCCGTGCCGGAAGGCTCGGTCGTCTTCCCGCATGAACCGCTGCTCACCGTGCGCGCCCCGCTGATTGACTGCCAGCTGATAGAAACCTACCTGCTGCTCACCCTCAACCACCAGTCGCGTATCGCCACCAAAGCGGCGCGCATCGTGCACGAAGCGGCGGGCAGACCGGTATTCGAATTCGGCTCGCGCCGCGCCCACGGCGGCGATGCCGCGCATTACGGCGCGCGCGCCGCCTACATCGGCGGCGTTGCCGCGACCTCCAACACCTACAGCGAATACGTCAGCGGCATCCCGGCGGTCGGCACCATGGCACACGCCTACGTGCAGAGCTTCGACAGCGAATACGAAGCCTTCCTCCAGTACGCCAAAACCTGGCCGGACAACACCGTGCTTTTGGTGGATACCTACGACACCCTGCGCCAGGGCATCCCCAACGCCATCCGCGTCCATAACGAATACCTCGCGCCCAACGGCCACGCGCTGCGCGGCATCCGCATCGACAGCGGCGACCTTGCCTACCTCAGCAACCGCGCCCGCGAAATGCTGGACGCCGCCGGCCTGCACGACGCCAAAATCACCGTCTCCAACTCGCTCGACGAATACCTCATCAAAGACCTCGTCCTGCAAGGCGCGGCGGTGGACAACTTCGGCGTCGGCGAGCGGCTCATCACCGCAAAAAGCAACCCCGTTTTCGGCGGCGTGTACAAAATCGTTGCCCTCGAAAAAGACGGCGCCATCATCCCCAAAATCAAAATCAGCGAAACACTCGCCAAAACCACCACCCCCGGCTACAAACAACTGTGGCGGCTCTATGACGCGGGCGGCAAGGCGATAGCGGATGTCGTCACCCTGCACGACGAAACCATCGACGACAGCCAGCCCTACGAACTGTTTGACCCCGAATACCCGTGGAAACGCAAAACCGTCAGCGGCTTTCGCGCCGAAAAACGCCTGCAAACCTGGATGGAAGCGGGCGCACGCAGCATCGCCATGCCCTCGCTGGAAGACGTGCGCGCCCACTGCCAGCACGAACAACAAACCCTGTGGGACGAAATTCGCCGCCTGGAAAACCCGCACGGCTACTACGTCGATCTCTCGCAAGCGCTGTGGCAGTTAAAACAAGACCTCATCCGCGAGCACGCCGGCAAGCCGCAATAACGCGAAAGCCCCAAGCGTGTAGAAGCGTTTGTAGATTGGGTTAGGGCGTGTTGACAATTCGGCGAACGAGTCCCTCTCTCGCTACGCGAGCAATGCTTGTCCCTCTGGGACTGGAACAGCTCACGCAGTGAGAGAGGGGTTGGGGTGAGGGCAGCGATCAATTGAAAAACAAAAATTTTGGTTCATCAATAACATTGCTCACCCCCTCCCCGACCCTCCCCCGGGCCCCATGCAAAATGCGTCCGCATTTTGCATGGGTACCCGCCCGCTGCGGGCTTCGCCCTGCAGGGGAGGGGGATGTCTCAATTGTCAACACGCCTAGGGCAAAGCCCGTAACCCAACCTATGACCACCGAACTGCGCCCTCCCCCGTGGGGGAGGGCACGGGGATACCCATGAAAAAGGCGAAGGCCTTTTTATGGGTATCCCGGGGTGGGGGCAGCAAACAAGCCGCGCAGCGGCAAAACCCCAACCCGAAAACCATTTACAAACACGACTCCGGAAAACCCCATGAACCTCACCGCCTACATTGACTACCTCGTCGCCTGGCTTGAAGACCAGCGCCGCGACCTCTACCACCTGGACGGCTACACCCTCGGCGTCAGCGGCGGCGTCGATAGCGCCGTCTGCGCCCATCTCGTCGCCCGCACCGGCCGCCCGGTGCATGCGCTGATGCTGCCCGCCGCGGTCAGCAGCGAAGCTGACCTGCAAGACGCCGAAGCCGTGCTGCAAAGCGCCGGACTCACCGGCAACATCATCTCCATCGCGCCGCTCTACGACCTTGCCATGCAACAACTCGCGCCGGTACTCAACCCCGAACCGGAGCGGCTGAACGTGCTGCGCGGCAACCTGATGGCGCGGCTGCGCATGGTCCTGCTCTATACCACCGCGCAAAGCCACCGCGCCGTCGTCCTCGGCACCGACAACGCCGCCGAAGTGCACACCGGCTACTTCACCAAATACGGCGATGGCGCCGCCGACGTGCTGCCGCTCGCCGCGCTGCGCAAAGAACAAGTTTACGAAATGGCGCGCCTGCTCGGCGTACCGCAGGCGGTGCTGAACAAAGCGCCCAGCGCCGGACTTTGGGCGGGACAGACCGACGAAGACGAAATGGGCGTGCGCTACAGCGAGCTGGACGCCTTCCTGCGCGGCGAAGCGGTAAGCGCGCAGGCAGAAAAACAAATCGCCTGGTGGCACGAACGCTCGCGCCACAAGCGGATGCTGCCGCCGGTGCCGCCCGCGCCGGACAAACTCTAACAACCAGAATGCAAAACCCCCTTTCCCTGCGCTGCGGGGGAGGGCAGGGGAGGGGGTATGGGACGCGTAGCGGCAGAAAGACCGACCATGCACTACCGTTCCTGACGCTCATCCCGCCTTTCCCGCGCATCACCCCGATCCATGGACGACACCGACAACCCCAACAGCCTGACCCGCAAAGACATCCAGGCCATCGAAGCCGCCCGCCTTTACTACCAGAGCGGTCAATCGCAGCACGAAGTGGCGGAGACGCTCGGCATCTCGCGCCCGACCGTCTCCAAACTGCTGCAACACGCCACCGATGCGGGCTTTGTCCGCATCACCATCCACGACCCGCGTGACGACCAAAGCACGCTCGCCGAAACCCTGCGCGCTCGCTACGGTCTCTCCGAAGTGCGCGTGACCGCAAGTCCTGCGAACGGCGACATCCACACCCTGCGGCAAAACATCGGCGCGGCTGGCGCGCGGCTGCTGGAAGCGCTGGTACGCGACGGCGACTCCATCGGCGTCGAATGGAGCAACAGCATTCATGCGATGGCGCAGGCCTTGCAGCCACAACTGCGGCGCGGCATCGAAATCGTGCAACTGCGCGGCAGCGAGACCAAGGCGCGGCAAGGGCTGAACGAAGCCGAAACCATCAACATGATCTGCCGTGCCTTTCAGGCGGGCGGCCACATCCTGCCGCTGCCAGCGGTGTTCGACAACCTCGAAACCAAAAACCTGGTTGAGCGCGAATCGCACATCCGCCGCGTACTGGAGCGCGGCCGCCATTGCCGCATCGCCGTCTTCACCGTCGGTGTGCCGGATGCCAGCTCGGTGCTGTTCAGCTCCGGCTTCTTCAGCGCGGCGGAAGTGGCGCAATTGACGCAGCGCTCGGTTGGCGGCATCTGCGCCCGCTTCGTCGATAAACACGGACGCATCTGCCTGCCCGACCTCAATAACCGCACCGTCGGCATCAGTCTGCCCGACCTGCGCCACAAAGAACAACGCCTGCTGATTGCGGGCGGTGAAAACAAAGTGCGCGCCATCCACGTCGCCCTGCGCTACGGCTATGCCAACCATCTGGTGACGGATGCGGTCGCCGCCCGCCTGTTGCTTAAACTGGCGGACGAAGAATAGCCGCGCGACGAATGGAAAACCGCCCTGTTCGGGCGGTTTTTGCGTTTGAATCGCCAAGCGTTTCAGCGCTTGCGAATCTGCCACAGCACGCGGCGCACGCCGAGGACGGCGGTGATGGAGAGGCCGACCACCATGCCGATCCACAGCCCGGCAACGCCGATGTCGAGGAAGTAATAACCGGCGAGTGCCGCCGGGAAGCCAATCAGCCAGTAACCGATGAAGGCATAGACCATTGGCATGCGCGTGTCGTGGATGCCGCGCAGGATGCCCGCGGTGCAGACCTGCATGCCGTCGCCGATTTGAAAGAGGGCGACGAGGAGGAGGATGCTGCTGGCGATGGCGATGATGTCCGGATTGCTGCTGTAGAGCGCGGCGATGTCTTGGCGGAACAGGAGCGGGATGAGTGCCATGAAGACCATGATGATGGCAACCACCATCATGCCGCCAAGTGCGCGTTGGCGCAGCGCGTGGTAGTCGCCCTTGCCGTAGGCGTTGCCGCAGCGGATGGTGAGCGCGTTGGCAAGCCCCAGCGGCACCATGAAGGAGATACCGGCGTAGTTGAGCGCGATTTGGTTGGCGGCGGCGTTGATTTCGTTGGTGCGGCTGACGATGAGGCCGACCACGGTAAAAAGCCCGGTTTCCATGACCAGCGCCAGTGCAATCGGCAGGCCGACGCTGAAGTAGCGGCGGATGGCGGCCATGTCGGGGCGGGCAAAGCGCTGGTAGGGGCGGTATGGCCGCCAGCGCGGGTTGCGGGCGATGGCGGTGAAGACGAACGCAGCGAAGATAGCGTAGCAGAGCGCGGTCGAGAGCGCCATGCCGGGTACGCCAAGGGCGGGAATGGGGCCAAAGCCGTAGAGGAAAACGTAGTTGCCGACGATGTTGGTTGGGATGAGCAAGGCTTGCACGATGACGGTGGTGCGCGGGTAGGCCATGCCCTCAAGGAAACAGCGTCCGGCGAGGCCGACGATGCAGATGCCCGCACCGGGGGCGAGGGTGAGCAGGTAGCGGCTGGCTTCGCGCGCGATGTCCGGCGTGCTGCCGAGCCAGGCGGGGACGTAGGCGCCGATGAAGGTGAGGATGGTCGCGGCGACGCCGAGGAAGGCGAGCATCCAGATGCCCTGCTGGAAGTTGCTGCGGATTTGCGCGCGGTCATCGCGGCCGTTGGCCTGCGAGATGGCGGCGGTCATCGCCAGCGCGCAGCCCACCATGAACAGGTAAATGAAGGCGAAGATTTGCGCGGCAAGCGCGACCGAGGCGAGGGTGAGGTCGCTGTGGCGTCCGGCCATGACGGTATCGATCACCGGTTGGGCGAAGCTCAAAAGCTGCATGAGGATGAGGGGGACGGCGAGGCGCAGGGTGGGGCCGAGTTCGTCGCGTAAGCGCATGGGGTTGTCCTTGATGTTATTGGAATGGGCGGCGTATTGTACGGGGCAGGGCGGGATGACGCCATGAATGCGGGCTTCATAAAAAAACCGGCGAAGGTCGCCGGTTTTTTGCGGGGCTGTGCCGTTTAGCGGACTTCGCCGCGTTCGGCGTGGAAGACCTGCTGGCCGGCGGGGTTGCCATAGGGGTCGATATAGTTGAGATCGCCCGTGATTTCTTCAGCGCGGGTACCGCTGATGATGAGGTTGTAGGTACCGCGTTTGCCGTCGCTGTAACGGTCTTGGGTGGTGATTTCGCCGTTTTTCACGCCGTAGTAAGTGCCGTAGAGCCCTTCGTGCTGACCAATCGGCGCTTCTTCCAGCTTGTATTTTTCATGCAGGGTGTTGGCGCCGACTTCACCGGAGCCGACGTGTTTGCTGAAGTCCACGACGTAGTTCAGTTTGGCGTCGTTCTGGGCGTTGTAGTCAAAGACGCGGCCAACGTAAAGCGCGCGCCCGCTGGTCGGCAGGTTGTCATACGGGGTCGGCGTGGTGTAATACATTTGGCCGATGTCCATGTTCGGGTCGCCGTCGTATCTGCCGTAGGCGTAAGCGCCCGCATAGAAGCCACGGAAGGAGCGCAGTGCCAAGTCCTGGCTGACGCGTTTTTTGTTGGCGTCATTCTGGCTGCGGTATTCGGTCTGTGCGGTGCCGGAGTAGAAGCCGCGCGGCAGGGTCATGCTGTTGATGCCCAGTTTGTAAGCGCCGCGGTCTTCGCTAGCGAGCGATTGTCCGTCCACGGTCAGGTTGTAGTGGCTGTAGCCGTCCAGGGCGTCTGACCAGCGGTATTCTCCGCCGCGTTTGTTCGCCCAAATCCATTCGCCCGCCGGGGATTCGGGGGCGATGATTTTGTTTTGTTTGGTTTGACCGCGCGGGGTGGGGTCGGCAGCGGTATTGCTGTCGCCGTCACTGCCGCCACAAGCGGCGACCAGGCAGAGGGTCAGGGCTGAGATAAGCCATTTTTCCTGCATGTTTGTGTTCTCCTGATAGTGTTGGATGTGTCCTGGGGTTTCAGCGCTTGCCGCGTACCCACGGGCGTAAAAGGGTGCCGAAACTGTCGGTATTTTAACCTTTTTGTCATAAACGGCAATGTTTTTCCGCCCGCGCGGTGTTCTTCAGATCATGTTCAGCTCGATTTTGGCGCGCAGGCTCATCATTTCCATGCCCCAGGGCGGGTCCCATTCCATGTGGACTTCGCATTCAAGCACGCCATCGACGGCTTCGACCGCGTCTTTGACCCAGTCGGGCATGACGCCCGCCACCGGGCAGCCGGGTGCGGTGAGGGTCATGTGGATGTCTGTCTTGCCGGTTTTTTTGTTGTATTTCAGCGCGTAGATGAGGCCCAGTTCGTAGATGTCCACCGGGATTTCCGGGTCATAGACGCCTTTGAGCGCGAGGATGATGTCTTTTTCGACTGGCGAGAGGCCGGGGTCGTCGGGGTCTTTGTTGTAGGGGACGTTGTCCGGGTCGTAGGGCAGGGTGTCGGCGTCTGTTGTCATCGGGTGTCCTTTTGGGTTTTGCTGTTTGTCATCAGTGTGGTGGTTTTTGTAGCTTGGCGGTTTGTTTGCTGCCCCCACCCCTGCCCCTCCCCCACGGGGGAGGGGGGGAATGGTAAACACGCCCTAGCGGTTGTAGGGTGGGCTTCAGCCCACCGTTTTTCGTGGTGGGGCAAGCCCCACCCTACGATGTTTTTATTCTGTCTTTGCCGCGCTTTGGCCGTGCAGGGCGGCGTCCAGGGTGTGCCAGGCCAGCGTCGCGCATTTGACGCGCGAGGGGTATTCGCGCACGCCCGCCAGTACTTTGAGTTTGCCGACGCTGTCCGGGATGGGGTCTTGCGTGGTGGCGATGTGGTGGAAGTTGTGGTAGAGGTGCGCGAATTCGGCGAGGGTTTTGCCGCGCGCGAGGTCGGTCATCAGTGAGGCACTGGCTTTGGAAATAGCGCAGCCGTCGCCGACGAAGCTGACCTCGGCGATGGTGTCGCCGTCCATGCGCACAAATATTTTCAGGTTGTCGCCGCAGAGCGGGTTGTGTCCGGTGGCGCTGTGGTCGCAGGGTTCGAGTGCGTGGAAGTGGCGCGGGTGTTTACTGTGGTCGAGGATGACTTCCTGGTAGAGGGCTTTGAGGTCGTTCATGCGAAGAGTTCCTGGGTGGCGCGCACCGCGGCGACGAGGCGGGCGATGTCGTCATGGTTGTTGTAGGCGGCGAAGGAGGCGCGGATGGTGGCAGGGATGCCGAAGCGGCGCATGACGGGTTCGGCGCAGTGCTGGCCGACGCGCACCGCGACGCCGTGCTGGTCGAGCACGGTGCCCGCGTCGTGCGGGTGGATGCCGTCCAGGGTGAAGGAGATGACGGCTGCTTTGTGCGGTGCGGTGCCGATGAGGCGCAGGCCGGGCAGTTCGGAAAGCGCTTGTTCGGCGGCGGCGCGCAGGGTTTCTTCGTAGGCGCCGAGTCGGGCGACGCCTTTGTCGTTAATCCAGTCCAGCGCGGCGCCGAGGCCGATGGCTTCGACGATGGGCGGCGTGCCCGCTTCGAATTTGGCGGGCGGCGCGGCGTAGAGGGTGCGCTCGAAGCTGACGCTCAGAATCATGTCGCCGCCGCTTTGGTAGGGCGGCATGGCGTCGAGCAGGTCGTAGCGGCCGTAGAGGATGCCGATGCCGGTCGGGCCGTAGAGTTTGTGTGCGGAGTAGGCGAGGAAGTCGCAGCCCAGCGCTTGTACGTCCACCGGCATGTGGGCGACGGCCTGCGCGGCATCGACGACGGTGATGATGCCGCGCGCTTTGGCGCGGGCGATGAGCGGCGCGAGGTCGTTGATGGTGCCGAGTGCGTTGGAGACGAGCGCGGCGGAGAAGATTTTTACGCCGTCGAGCAGGTCGTCGAGGTTCGTGGTGTCGAGCGCGCCGTTGTCGTCGATGGGGATGACGGCGAGTTCGGCGCCAAAGCGCTGGCAGGCGCGCTGCCACGGCACGATGTTGGCGTGGTGTTCGAGCGCGGTCAGCAGCACGCGGTCGCCCGGTTTGAGGACGAGTTCGCCCAGCGAGCTTGCCAGCAGGTTGAGTGCTTCGGTGGTGCCTTTGGTGTAGATGATTTCTTCGGCGCGCGCGGCGTTGACGAAGCGGGCGGCTTGGGCGCGCACGGCGTCGTAGCGGGCGCTCAGTTGCTGGGAGAGGTGGTGCACGCCGCGGTGGATGTTGCTGTAGTGGTGGCGGTAGCAGTCGTCCATCGCTTCGATGACCGCCAGCGGTTTTTGCGTGCTGGCGGCGTTGTCGAGGTAGGTCAGCGGTTTGCCGTGGATGGTGCGGCTGAAGATGGGGAATTCGTGCTTCATGCCGCCGCCTCGTCGTCGCCGAGCCAGATGTCGCTGATGGTTTGGTGGACGGCGTCGGCGAGGGTTTGGTGTTCGACGACTACGGCTTCGTGCAGGAAGCTCAGGATGAGCATTTTGCGCGCCGCTTCGTAGCCGATGCCGCGCGAGCGCAGGTAGAACAGTGCTTCTTCATCGACTTTGCCAGTGGTGGAGCCGTGCGCGCATTGGACGTCGTCGGCGTAGATTTCCAGGCGCGGCACGCTGTGCGAGCGCGCGCTGTCGGAGAGGAGGATGTAGCGGCTGTCCTGGCGCGCGTCGGTTTTTTGTGCGCCGTGGGCGACGTAGATCATGCCGTCGAAGATGCCGAGCGCCGCGTCGTCGAGCGCGCCGCGCACGCGCTGGTGGCTTTCGCTGTTTTCGGTGAGGTGGCGCACGTTGAGGTGGTAGTCGCCGGTTTGTTTGCCCGTGAGCAGTTGTACGCCGCCGAAGGCGAAGTGTGTGCCTTCGCCGTGCAGTTCGCTGTGGATGTCCAGCCGCAGCAGGTCACCGCCTGCTTGCAGGGCGTTGATGCGTACCCGGCTGTCGGTGGCTTGTTGTACGGCGGCTTGTGCCACTTGTGCGGTGCCGGCGTCGCCATGAAACCACAGGGCGATGTCTATTTGTGCGCCGTCTTCGGCATTGACGGTGATGACCGGCAGTTGTGCGCCGCTGCGGCTGGCGCGGTAGTCTATCCAGAAGGCGCTGCGGCTGTTTTTCCCGGCGCGGATGTGGATGCGCGAGGTTTGCAGGCGGCGGGCGAGGAGGTCGATGTTGAGCGCGGCGATGGTGTCAAGGTCGGCGCCGTCGGGGACGGTGAGTTGTAGGGCGTCGGGCAGGAGCGCGAGGTTCAACGCGGCGAAGGCGGCGTCGTCCAGCGCCAGCAGGGCGCGGTCGGCTTCGGTAAAGGTGCCGAAGTCTTCGCCGATGGCGTCCGGCAGGTCAAATTGGTAGTCGGCGCCTTCGCTGCGGCGCGCGTCATCGCGCAGGGCATCGAGCGGTGTCCAGCGCCAGTGTTCGCGGCGGCGCAGGTCGCCCATGGCTTGCCAGCGGGTGAAGGCTTCTTGTTGTAGCGCGCCTTCGGCGGCGCGGATGTCCGGGAAGAAGCCGCTCATCAGGCGCTCCGGGCGGCGCCGGTTTCTTCGCCGCGGAAGTCGGCATAGCCTTTTTCTTCCAGTTGCAGCGCCAGCGTTTTGTCGCCGCTTTCGACGATTTCGCCATTGACCAGCACGTGCACGTAGTCCGGCACGATGTATTCGAGCAGGCGCTGGTAGTGGGTGATGACCATGAAGCTGCGCTTGGCGTCGCGCAGGGCGTTCACGCCGTCGGAGACGACGCGCAGCGCGTCGATGTCCAGGCCGGAGTCGGTTTCGTCCAGCACCGCCAGACGCGGCTCAAGCACCGCCATTTGCATGATTTCATTGCGTTTTTTCTCACCGCCGGAGAAGCCGACATTGACCGCGCGCGAGAGGAAACTGTCGTGCATTTTGACGCTTTTCATGCGGTTCTGGAGCAGTTCGTAGAATTCCATTGCGTCCATTTCGCCCTTGCCTTCGTAGGCGCGCTTGGCGTTTACCGCTGCTTTCAGGAAGTAGAGGTTGCTGACGCCGGGGATTTCTACCGGGTACTGGAAGGCGAGGAAAATCCCGGCGCAGGCGCGCTCGTCCGGCTCCATTTCCAGCAAATCCTTGCCGTCGTAGCTGATGCTGCCTTCGGTGATGACGTAGCCCTCGCGCCCGGCGATGACGTTCGCCAGCGTCGATTTGCCGGAGCCGTTCGGCCCCATGATGGCGTGCACTTCGCCCGCGCCGATGCGCAGATTGACGCCGTTCAGGATTTTTTTGCCTTCTTCGGTGGCGACGTGCAGGTTGTGGATTTCTAGCATGGGTGTTTCCTTGTTTTGATTTTGAAGCGGGGTCTTTCGGTAGGTCGGGCATTTATGCCCGACCTGCGCCACTCAGGATTTGCGCCGGGATCTTTTCGCAGTAGCGCGCGGTTGGCTGCCGGGGGTGATTTCCTGCACGCTCTCGGCGTCGCCGTTGGCGTCAAACCGGATGATTCTCACGAGGTTGCCCTGTTCGTCGTAATCACGCTCCTCGCCGCAGGTTTCGCCATTGCAGTAGGTCATGTCGCTTCTCAGCGTGCCGTTTGGGTGGTAGAACTGAACGGCGCCGTTCAGTTCGTCGTTTTGGTAATACATGACGCTTTTGATGCTGCCGTCCGGGTAGAAAGAGCTGCTTTTGCCTTCCTTTTTGCCGTTGTGGTAGTTGGTGATTCTTTGGGGGGTGCCGTCGGGGTAGCTGCTGACCATAAGGTCGTCAAATTCTCCGGCGGCGTTGGTGCTGTATGAATTGCCTGCGAGCCCGGGGCGGGTGTCGGCGCAGAGTTTGCCGCCTTCTGCACGGGCGGTGCAGTTGTGGGTCGGCGGTGGCGGTGGCGGCGGGATGTACATTGGTTCGGGTTCGACGTAGGTGTTGTTGCCGTATCCGTCAGGATTGCGCGGGCCAATGCCGTATGGGCCGCATTGCCCTGAGCCTGCGGGGTCATAACAGGCCCAGGCGACGGGGCTGGCAAGGGCAAGCACGAGTGTCAGGATTGTGGTTTGTTTGATCATCGGGTTTCCTTGTGTTTTTGAGGTTAGGGATTGGTTTACGGGATAGCCATAAAACAGGATGGTGCGCCGGGGCGCAGCCCGTGTTGTAGGGTGGGGTTTGCCCCACCGTTGAGAACCAAACCGTTTTGTGGTGGTGGGTCAAGACCCACCCTACGAAAGCAGGAGTGTCAGGATTGTGGTTTGTTTGATCATCGGGTTTCCTTGTGTTTTTGAGGTTAGGGATTGGTTATGGGTTTATGGTTTTACATACGGGGTAGCGACTATGGTGTATGTATATTTTGAGCCTCATAAAATGACGTTACTGAGGGAGAAAATAAACTTGGTAAGCCCGAATAGATAAAGAACGCCCAAAATAATTAGTCCCGCCATAACCCCCGCCAATGTTTCAAGGAAACCTTTTCCAAACGCTTCTTTTGCATTTTCTGCCCGGTATTGTGCAAGTAGTCCGATGAGCCAGCCCATAATCCAACTAATCAATATCCAGAAATAGTCGTGAACGCCAAAAATTCTGGAAGACAAATTGAAATGGCTCAACATAAAAAACCAGAATAATGCACTGCCACTAAGCGCAACGCCACTCAAGAAATAGGGTTTTGCCCTCAATGCCCAAGCAACCACGATTGGCAACAGCAATCCCGCGAGTAGCGGGAAATAGGCGCGCATCATATTGAACTGCCCCATCAGCAGGATGGCAATAACAGCAGGCAGGTATAGCGCCAGGGCGATTGATAGATCTATGTTGCGGGCGGTCATGGTTGGTTTTCGTGTTCGTCGAGTGAATATTTTGGGTTTACGCTTTATACATACAGGGTAGCGACTAAGGTGTATGTATATTTGTCATGCCTGCTTCGCCAGCGCCGAGGCTACCAGCATTTGTGTGCCGAACCAGCCCCAGTAGATGCGGTGCTGGCGGATTTTGCCGTCCGCCAGTTCCATCAGTTCGAGGATATCGACTTGCTCGCCGTCCGGCGTCTGTCGCGGGTATTCCCACACCAGCAAGTTGCCGCTGGCGAGGTAGCGTCCGTCGCGGTACCAGCGCACCAGTTCGTTCGGGCGGCGGCGCGTGCCTTCTGCGAGGAAGGCTTCTATTTCCGCGCGTCCGCGCAGCACGCCGCTGGCGCGCGCCATGATGACGGGAACGAGCGGCGATTCAAATTCGGCATCGTCGTGGTAGAGGTCAATCAGCGCGGCGGTGTCGCGGTTTTTCGCAGCTGTGTGCCAAGCTTCGTAGATGTGTTGGGCGTCTGTCATGGTTTTTTTTCGGGTTTTCGTAGGGTGGGGCTTGCCCCACCGGCTGCGGTTCACGGTTTACATACAGGATGGCGGGGTTGGTGTATGTAAATGGATGCGGTGTTTTGTTGTTGCACGGTTTGTTTGCTGCCCCACCCCGTCCCGTCCCGGTCGTCGCGGTGGGGCAAGCCCCACCCTACCGTTTTACACACAGGGGAGAGGGGATGTGTTAGCCGACGCTGCCTTCCAGCTTCAGCTCTATCAGCCGCTGTGCTTCGACCGCAAATTCCATCGGCAGTTCCTGGAAGATTTGTTTGCAGAAGCCATTGACGATGAGGCTGACCGCGTCTTCTTCGGACAGGCCGCGCTGCATGCAGTAGAAAATCTGGTCTTCGCCGATTTTTGCGGTGGTTGCTTCGTGTTCGACTTGCGCCGTCGGGTTTTGCACCATCAGGTACGGAAAGGTGTGCGCGCCGCAGTCGCTGCCGATGAGGAGCGAGTCGCATTGGGAGAAGTTGCGCGCACCCGCCGCACCCGGCAGGATTTTGACGAGGCCCCGGTAGGCATTCTGCGCATAGCCGAGCGAGATGCCTTTGGAGATGATGGTCGATTTGGTGTTTTTGCCGATGTGGATCATTTTCGAGCCGGTATCGGCCTGCTGGTAGTCGCGGGCGAGCGCTACCGAGTAGAACTCGCCGATGCTGTCATCGCCTTTGAGGACAACGCCGGGGTATTTCCAGGTAATCGCTGAGCCGGTCTCGACTTGTGTCCAGGAGATTTTGCTGCGCGCGCCTTCGCACAGGCCGCGCTTGGTGACGAAGTTGTAGATGCCGCCGTTGCCGTCTTTGTCGCCGGGAAACCAGTTCTGCACGGTGGAGTATTTCACCTCCGCGTCTTCGTGGGCGATGATTTCGACGATGGCGGCGTGCAGCTGGTGCTCTTCGCGTTTCGGCGCGGTGCAGCCTTCGAGGTAGGAGACGTAAGCGCCTTTATCGGCGATGATGAGGGTGCGCTCAAACTGGCCGGTGTTGGCGGCGTTGATGCGGAAGTAGGTGGAGAGTTCCATCGGGCAGCGCACGCCGGGCGGGATGTAGCAAAACGAGCCATCGCTGAAGACGGCGGAGTTGAGCGCGGCGAAGTAGTTATCGTCCATGCGCACCACCGAGCCGAGGTATTTGCGCACCAGTTCGGGGTGTTCGCGCACTGCTTCGGAGAAGGCGCAGAAGATGATGCCTTCTTTGCCAAGGCGGTCTTTGAAGCTGGTGGCGACCGAGACGGAGTCAAAGACGGCATCAACCGCAACGCCGGCAAGCATTTCCCGCTCTTGCAGCGGGATGCCGAGTTTTTCGTAGGTGCGCAGCAGTTCGGGATCGACTTCGTCCAGCGATTTGGGGCCGTCTTTCTGGGTTTTTGGCGCGGAGTAGTAGGAGATGGCCTGGTAGTCGATGGGTTTGATGTTGAGGTGTCCCCAGTCGGGCTGTTCCAGGGTCAGCCAGTGGCGGTAGGCAGCGAGGCGGAATTCACGCAGCCAATCCGGCTCGTTTTTCATGCGCGAGATGTGCACGATGACGTTTTCGTCAAGGCCGGGCGGCAGGGTTTCTTGTTCGATGTGGGTTTCAAAGCCGTACTGGTATTCGGTTTCGGCAATTTTTTTCAGTTCTTCGTTGCTCATGAGGCTTCTTGTTTGAGGTCGTTATGTTCGGGGAATTTCAGGGTGCGTTCGTGTTGGCGACGCTCAAAGCGCTGCATGTCGGCCAGCGTTTTCGCCGCCAGCATGGCGCGGATGTCGTCGTTCAGTTCTTGCCAGAAGGGGCTGAACTGGCAGTGCTCGGCCAGCGCGCAGTTGGTCTCGCCATTTGTACATTCGACCAGCTCCGGCCCGCCTTCGATGGCTTCGACCACGTCCAGCGCGGTCACGCTTTCCGCCGCGCGCGCCAGCTGGTAGCCGCCGTGTGCGCCACGGATGGATTCGAGGATGCCTTGCTGGGTCAGGCGTTTCAAAACTTTGCCGGACATCGGCACGGCAATGCGCGCTTCTTTGGCAAGGGTCGCGGTATTGCGCGCCGCGCCCTCGGCAGACAAGATGGCGCCGAGCAGCAGGAAGGCGTATTCGCTTTCTTTGGTGATGCGCAGCATGGTTGCTCCAATCAGAACGGGGCGGGTACTTTATGCCTTTTGCCCGGTGCGCGCAAGGGGATGGTGCAGAAAAACTGGCGTTATAAGCGGATTCGTTTTAGCAAACTCAACAGTTGCGAAGCGTTATCATCCTCGCGGTAACGCAGCGATTCGTAGAGGGTCGCCGCCTCCAGCAGTCTGTCCGCTTGTTTTCCCTCGACTTCTTTGGCAATGCGTCGGAAGAACACCGCCACCGATTCGGCAGTCGCCTTGCTGTAGCCGCGTTTTTCCCATGCCGCCAGTTTGCGCCGCAAGGCACGGGCGACGGCATCGTCGTCGCTGCGCGGGCGGCGCGTCCACAGCCAGTAGAGCAGCGCGCTGCCGACGCCAAGCAGGATGAGCAAGACGAATATCAACGCGGCCGAGCCGAAGGTTTGCAGGCCGAGGCTTTGCAGCAGGCTGTTTTGTTGATCGCGGTCGAGGTCGATGACCCAGTCCTGCCAGAAGGCCTGCGTCGCGTCCATCGCGCTGCGCAGCCAGGCAACGGCGCCGAGGTTTTCGGCGATGCGCGTGCTGAAGGCGCGGCTGTCTTCACCGGCGGTCAGTACGCCGCCGGAGAGTTGTCCTTGCAGGATGCGGTTCGGGGCGACGGCGGCAGTCGGGTCGAAGCGCACCCAGCCTTCGCCATCCAGCCACAGCTCTGCCCAGGCGTGTGCCGATTCTTCGCGCACTACCCAGTCGCCGTTGAGCGGGTTGCGCGCGCCGCCCTGATAGCCGATGACGACCCGCGCCGGAATGCCGACGCTGCGCGCGGCGAGCACCATCGCGTTGGTGTAATGCTCGCAGAAGCCGATGCGGTCGCGGAAAAGGAAGGTTTCTGGATTGCCCGCGCCGGGTGGCGGTTCGAGTGAGTAGTAGAATTCTTCCTCGCGCAGCCGTTTGAGGAAGCCTTCGGCGAAACCGCGTGCGCTGTTGCCGTTCTCCTGGAGCAGGCGTTGCGCCAGTCCCTGCGTTTGCGGGATGGTCAGACCGGGCGGCAGTTGCAGCGCGTCTTCCCGGTCGCGACGCGACAGTTCGTCGTCGGTGCGGAAATCCAGCGCCGAGGCGAGGCTGAAGCGGTTGGCGACGACGCCGCGCGCCGTCCGCGGCATGGCAATCTGGAAGGCGCTGCCAAGTGGCGTGTCCGGCGGCAGTTGCAGCGGCAAATCGAGCGCGGGCAGCCATTTCAGCCCGGCCTTCACCGGCGTCAGCTCGTAATGCACGACGCTGTCTTTTTGATAGGTATAGGGCGCCGGGCCACGGAACAGGTCGCCGCGCCGTTGCAGCCACTGCTTGCCGTCAAAATGCCACAGCACCGGGCCGCGCCAGTACAGCTTGCGGCTGTCCGGCACCTTGTCGCCGGCGAAACGCACGCGGAAGGCGATTTCATTGGACTGCGCCAGCGAGGAGAGATCGTCCATGCGCATCTCGTCCGGCAGACCGGTCACGGCGCCTTTGCCCTGCTGCGGCATGCCCCACAGCGGCTGGATGCGCGGAAAGAGGAAAAACATCGCCGCCGCAAACGGCAGGGCGATGAGCAAGAGGCGCAACATGTCGCGCCAGCGGGCGAACTGCACCCGCGCCCGCCCCAGCTGTTCAAAGCGCACCAGCCCATGCACGCTGATGGCCAGCGCAAAGAGCAAATAGAGAAAAATCAGGATGGACTGCGAGAACATCAAAAACGCCAGCATCAGCAGCGTTTCCAGCAAAAAGAGTACATGCACGTCGCGGCGGTTGCGCGACTCCAGCAGCTTGCAGACGCTCATCGTCACGAGCAGCGCGACAAACGACAGCGTCAGCCCAAGCGTGCGCAACTGCCCGTAAATCACCATGCCGCCGATGAGCATCAGGCCGAGGGCGGCGGTAATCGCCAGGCGCTCGTCAGCGCGGACAATGGCGACGAACTTCAGCGCCAGGGCGACCGCCAGCAGCACTGCCAGCAACGACGGCAAAAAGAAAAACAGCGGCAACGCCACCAGCGTAAACGTCGCGGTAATGCGCCGCCATTCGCGCGGCTCAAGGCGGTCCTGATACGCCTGCGCGCTCACCCAGCGGATCATGCGCCACCCCCAAACAGCGCCAGCGCGCGCAAGCAGGTCTCGCGCTGCTCGCGCCCGTGGCCAAAATCAAAAAAAGCATCCGGCAGGCGCAGCGCATAAGAAAGCCCCTGCGCCTCCGCCTCGACAATCCATTTGGCCAGCTGCGACAGGCGCTGCTCCGTGCCACCGGCGAGCGCGGCGAAATCCAGCAACACCCGCGGTGCGCCTTCACCGGCAAACTGCTTCAAGAGCAATTCGCCACGTCCGGCACGCTTCCAGGCGACGCGCGAGAGCGAATCGCCCAGCACATACGGGCGCAAGCCGGACAACTCATCATCGCCCGCCGTCGCCCCCTGCGCCTTGCCCGCCCCGGCCGCCGCCTGCCACGGCAGCGGCAAATCGCCCGCCGGACGCGGATAAACCAGCACGCGCGCGTCCAGCCACAGCCACGCCCAAGTGACGAACGCGCCGAGCGGATGCGTGCAGAACACCTCAATCGGCGCCATCACGTGCCAGCCGCGTTGCCACGTCGTCTCGCGCAGCACCACCAGCGCCGTTGCCCCGGCGCGCAATTCATCGCTCACCGCGCGCTGCTCGTCGTTGCGCACATGCACCAGCCCGCGTTCGCGGCCGTCACTTTCCACCACCGTCAGCGTAAACGACGCCTCGTCGCCCGCCCACACCGGCGCGCCGCCCTGCGCGGCAAACGCCAGCCCGGCGAGCTGTCCGGCAGTAATCGTCCCGCCGAGCAAAAACACCGAAAAAGCCAAAAACGTCAAGGCATAGCCCAGATTCAACTGATGATTGGCCGACCAGACGAACATCACCGCCAGCACCGCCAAAAACGCCAGCCCGAAGCGCGTCGGCACCACCGGCATGCGCAACACCGACGGCAACAACCGCGAGCCGACCGCCTCCCGCTGCCGCGCCCGCCAATACGCGCGCGCCCTGTCCTCAATCGCCATTACAACGGCACCGCCACCTGACCGAGCACCCGCGCAAGCGCCGCCTGATGCCCCTCACTATCCGCATGCACCGAGCGCAGCCGGTGCCAGGCGACCGCCGGAAACACCTTCTGCACAAACTCCGGCAACACCGCCGACTCACCGCGCAACAGCGCATACGCCTGCGCCGCCCGCACCAGCGCCAGCCCGCCGCGCGTCGAAAGCCCGTGGACAAAATCGCCGCTGGTGCGCGTGTACGCCAACAACTTCTGCACATACTGCGCCAGCGCTTCCGACACCACCACCTGCGCCGTCGCCTGCTGCAACGCCAGCACTTCCTCGCGGGACAGCACCGGTTTAGCTGCGGCGAGCATCGCCTCGCGCGACACCCCGCGCAAAATCTCCGCCTCGCGCGCCGCGGTGGGATAACCGAGCGACAGACGCATCAAAAAACGATCGAGCTGCGACTCCGGCAGAGCAAACGTGCCAATCTGCTCCAGCGGATTCTGCGTGGCAATCACAAAAAACGGTGACGGCAGGCGGTGCGTTTGCCGGTCAAGCGACACCTGCCGCTCCTCCATCGCCTCCAAAAGCGCCGACTGACTCTTGGGCGACGCGCGGTTAATCTCATCGGCGAGCAACAACTGCGTAAACACCGGCCCCTGATGAAAAACCAGCGTCTGCGCGGCCGCATCCAGCGTCGAAAAACCAATGACATCCGCCGGCAACAAATCGGAGGTGAACTGAATACGGCGAAAATCCAGGCCGAGCGTCGCGGCAAAGGCTTTCGCGAGCGTCGTCTTGCCCGCGCCGGGCAAATCCTCGAGCAACAAATGCCCGCGTGCGAGCAGACAGGCGACCGAGAGCGCAATCACCTCCTGCTTGCCGACGACAATCGACGCAAGCTGATTGAGCGCCTGATGCAGCTTCTGCCGCAACTCCGCAGATAAAACCGTTGATGACATGGAACCTCCTTGCAAAAAATCCGTGCGGGAATAAAACGCACCGCTTGGGCGGTGCGAACATGACAGAAATATTAACAAAAAATGCGCGCCGCCAACGCTGAAAAAGCAGGCGGCAGGGCGTTTACGCCTGATCCAAATGACGCAGACAATCGCGGACAAGTTGCGGCCCGCGATAAATAAGACCGCTGTAGATTTGCACCAAGTCGGCGCCCGCGTCCAGCTTCGCCTGCATATCGGCAGCACGCATCACGCCGCCCGCGGCAATCAGCGCCATCTGCGGCAAGTGCGCACGGATTTTTTTGACAATAGCGGTGCTCGCCGCAGTCAGCGGTGCGCCGGAGAGGCCGCCCTGTTCGCCGCCGTAGCGGTGGCTGGCAACCGCGCTTTTATCGAGGGTGGTGTTGGTGGCGATGATGCCGTCCATGTTGGCCTCGGCAATGGTGTCGAGGGTGGCGTAGAGTGCGGCGTCGTCGAGATCGGGCGCGATTTTGACCACTACTGGCACGCGGCGCGCCGTTTCATCAGCAAGGCGCTGTTGCTCGGCCTTGATGCCCGCGAGCAGGTCGCGCAGCGCCGCGCCGTGTTGCAGGTCGCGCAGCCCGGCGGTGTTGGGCGAAGAAATATTGATGGCGAGATAGTCGGCGTGCGCCCAGGCTTTTTGCAGGCCGATGCGGTAATCATCCAGCGCGGCTTCGTTCGGCGTGTCCTTGTTTTTGCCCAGGTTGATGCCAAGCAGCGCGCGTGGTTTAGGCGTGGTAGCGAGACGGGCGGTCAAGGCGTCAATGCCGAGATTGTTAAAACCCATGCGGTTGATGATGGCCTCATGTTCGGGCAGGCGGAACAGACGCGGGCGCGGGTTGCCCGGCTGCGGACGTGGGGTGACGGTACCGACCTCGATGAAACCAAAACCGGCGCGGTCAAACGCGCTGACGGCAACACCGTTTTTATCGAGGCCTGCAGCCAGACCCAAACGATTTGGGAAGGTCAGCCCCATCAGTTCAACGGGTTTGCCGCCCGTGCCGCGCGGCATGAAGACGGGCATACGCGCCAGCAGGGCAAGGGTGCGGTTGTGCGCGCGCTCGGGGTCAAGACGAAAAAGGAGGGGGCGGAGGTAGTCGTAGGGGTTCATGGGGTTCCTTTTACAGGTATCGTAGTGTCGTAGGTTGAGTTAAGAGCTGCTTACAACCGTCCTAACTATTTGAAAATACGGGGTGCGGCAGGGTAAAGGGAATATTTCCACAAGCTACTATCCTGCCGTGCCCCGAACACTACTTACCTTAGCGCAGCGGCGGTGCGAACATGATGCCGCCTTGGTTCCAGAGGCGGTTCAGGCCGCGTTCGATGTTGAGCGGCGAGTCTTTGCCGACGTTACGGTCGTAGGCTTCGCCATAGTTGCCGACGTGTTTGATGATTTTTGCGCAAAAGTCCGCGCCAACCCCCAGCTTGTCCGCGCCGTTCGCTTCAAGGCCGAGCAGGCGGCGAATGTTCGGGTTGTCGCTTTTTTTCATCTCTTCCAGATTGGCCTTGCTGACGCCGTATTCTTCGGCATTGACCATGCAGAAATGCGTCCAGGCGGCGAGGTCTTTGAAGCCCGGGTCTTCCTGGCGCACCAGCGGGCCAAGCGGCTCTTTGGAGATGACTTCCGGCAGGATGATGTGGTCGTCCGGTTTGGCGAGCAGTTTGCGCTGCACGTACAGGCCGGAGACGTCGGAAGAATAGGCGTCGCAACGCCCGGCATCGTAAGCGGATTTCACTTCTTCGGATTTTTCGAAAATGACCGGCTTGTATTCCATGCCGTTTGATTTGAAGTAATCCGCCATGTTGGTTTCGGTACTGGTGCCGGTGTTGGTACAGATGGAGGCGCCGGAGAGCTCTTTGACGCTCTTGATGCCAAGATCTTTGCGCACCATGAAGCCTTGACCGTCGTAGTAATTCACGCCGATGAAATCGAACGGCATATCAACGTCGCGCGAGGTCGTCCAAGTGGTGACGCGCGCCAGTACGTCAATTTCACCGGATTGCAGTACGGTAAAGCGCTCTTTTGACGAGGTTGGGCGGAAGCTGACTTTTTCCGGATCGTCAAAAATGGCGGAGGCCAACGCGCGACAGTAATCCACGTCCAGCCCCGTCCAGCGGCCACTGTCATCAGCGACGGAAAAACCGGCTAGCGCTTGCGTGACGCCGCAGCGTAGTTCGCCGCGTTTTTTGACATCGTCCAATGTGTCGGCCTGCGTGGTTTGCACCAAGGTGGCCAGACCAAGAGCGGTAAAAAGCAGTGATTTTTTCATGATGTTCTCGCAATATGTTGAAAGGAAGGTCGATTGTGCCATGCTTGCCGGAGTGGCGGGATAGCGCTTGGTTATGCCTATATTCAAGTTTCGTCAGGCCACTCAATATCAGCAAGTAACGGCGCCAGTTCGCCAGCCTGATGCATCTCGGTGATGATGTCGCAACCGCCGATCAGTTCGCCCTTGACCCATAACTGCGGGAAAGTCGGCCAGTTGGCGTATTTCGGCA
>NZ_LR134365.1:1542500-2670755 GCF_900637305.1 Cardiobacterium hominis
TACTTATGTTTTCCTCTGCGTAGCCAACAGATGATGAGAGAGCAAGGCGAAAGCGAAGCATACTTCAGAATCTGAAAACGTAGAGTAGTAAAGAGAGAACAGCACAACCGAAAGATAACTTGAGGTTGTATGATCAAGTGAATAAGTGCACACGGTGGATGCCTTGGCGACAACAGGCGAAGAAGGACGTGGAAATCTGCGAAAAGCCCCGGGAAGCTGATAACAAGCAATGATCCGGGGATCTCCGAATGGGGCAACCCGACCTTAGGGTCATCCGTAGTTGAATACATAGACTGCGGAAGCGAACCGGGAGAACTGAAACATCTAAGTACCCCGAGGAAAAGAAATCAACCGAGATTCCGCAAGTAGCGGCGAGCGAACGCGGAGAAGCCCAATTAAGTTGCGTATGAGCTAGTAGAACATCCTGGGAAGGGTGGCCATAGAGGGTGATAGCCCCGTATACGAAAGCCATACACAATGAATCGAGTAGGGCGGGACACGTGAAATCCTGTCTGAAGATGGGGGGACCATCCTCCAAGGCTAAATACTCGTTGTCGACCGATAGTGAACCAGTACCGTGAGGGAAAGGCGAAAAGAACCCTGGTGAAGGGAGTGAAATAGAACCTGAAACCGTGTGCATACAAGCAGTCAGAGCATATGAAGATATGTGATGGCGTACCTTTTGTATAATGGGTCAGCGAGTTACATTCAGTGGCGAGGTTAACCGAATAGGGGAGCCGTAGCGAAAGCGAGTCTTAATAGGGCGATAAGTCTCTGGGTGTAGACCCGAAACCGGGCGATCTATCCATGGGCAGGTTGAAGGTTGAGTAACATCAACTGGAGGACCGAACCCACGCATGTTGAAAAATGCGGGGATGACCTGTGGATAGGAGTGAAAGGCTAAACAAGCTCGGAGATAGCTGGTTCTCCCCGAAAACTATTGAGGTAGTGCCTTGTAGATTGACTTACGGGGGTAGAGCACTGTTTCGGCTAGGGGGTCATACCGACTTACCAACCCGATGCAAACTCCGAATACCGTAAAGTTTTACTACAGGAGACACACGGCGGGTGCTAACGTCCGTCGTGAAGAGGGAAACAACCCAGACCGCCAGCTAAGGTCCCGAAATGACAGTTCAGTGGGAAACGAAGTGGGAAGGCTTAGACAGCTAGGAGGTTGGCTTAGAAGCAGCCATCCTTTAAAGAAAGCGTAATAGCTCACTAGTCGAGTCGTCCTGCGCGGAAGATTTACCGGGGCTAAACTGTCTACCGAAGCTGCGGATTTGCATGAAGATGCAAGTGGTAGGGGAGCGTTGTGTAAGCCGAAGAAGGTGTGTTGAGAAGCATGCTGGAGGTATCACAAGTGCGAATGCTGACATGAGTAACGATAATGCGGGTGAAAAACCCGCACACCGAAAACCCAAGGTTTCCTGCGCAACGCTAATCGGCGCAGGGTGAGTCGGCCCCTAAGGCGAGGCGGAAACGCGTAGTCGATGGGAAACAGGTTAATATTCCTGTACTGATCATAATTGCGATGGGGGGACGGAGAAAGCTAGGCCAGCACACTGTTGGATGTGTGTTTAAGCGCGTAGGTTGGGGACTTAGGCAAATCCGGGTTCCTAAGACTGAAACGTGATGACGAGTTTCTACGGAAACGAAGTGGTTGATGCTCTGCTTCCAGGAAAAGCCTCTAAGCTTCAGATTATGACAACCGTACCCCAAACCGACACAGGTGGGTAGGAAGAGAATTCCAAGGTGCTTGAGAGAACTCGGGTAAAGGAACTCGGCAAAATGATACCGTAACTTCGGGATAAGGTATGCCTCTGATAGTGAATAGCTGTTGGAGGCCGCAGAGAATAGGCCGCTGCGACTGTTTATCAAAAACACAGCACTCTGCAAACACGCAAGTGGACGTATAGGGTGTGACGCCTGCCCGGTGCCGGAAGGTTAATTGATGGGGTGCAAGCTCTTGATCGAAGCCCCGGTAAACGGCGGCCGTAACTATAACGGTCCTAAGGTAGCGAAATTCCTTGTCGGGTAAGTTCCGACCTGCACGAATGGCGTAACGATGGCGGCGCTGTCTCTACCCGAGACTCAGTGAAGTTGAAATCGCTGTGAAGATGCAGTGTACCCGCGGCAAGACGGAAAGACCCCGTGAACCTTCACTACAGCTTGACACTGAACATTGAAATAAGTTGCATAGGATAGGTGGGAGGCTTTGAAGCAGAGACTCTGGTTTCTGTGGAGCCGACCTTGAAATACCACCCTGCTTATTTTGATGTTCTAACGTAGACCCGTAATCCGGGTTGCAGACAGTGTCTGGTGGGTAGTTTGACTGGGGCGGTCTCCTCCCAAAGAGTAACGGAGGAGTGCGAAGGTGGGCTCGGTGCGGTCGGAAATCGCACCAAGAGTGCAAAGGCAGAAGCCCGCTTAACTGCGAGACAGACAAGTCGAGCAGATACGAAAGTAGGTCTTAGTGATCCGGTGGTTCTGAATGGAAGGGCCATCGCTCAACGGATAAAAGGTACTCCGGGGATAACAGGCTGATTCCTCCCAAGAGTCCATATCGACGGAGGAGTTTGGCACCTCGATGTCGGCTCATCACATCCTGGGGCTGTAGCAGGTCCCAAGGGTATGGCTGTTCGCCATTTAAAGTGGTACGCGAGCTGGGTTCAGAACGTCGTGAGACAGTTCGGTCCCTATCTGCCGTGGGCGTTGGAGATTTGAGGGAAGCTGTTCTTAGTACGAGAGGACCGGAATGGACGAACCTCTGGTGTACCGGTTGTCACGCCAGTGGCACAGCCGGGTAGCTATGTTCGGAAGGGATAACCGCTGAAAGCATCTAAGCGGGAAGCCCCTCCCAAGATAAGATCTCCCTAGACCTTAAAGGTCTCTAAAGATCCGTTGAAGACTACGACGTTGATAGGCTCCATGTGGAAGTGTAGTAATACATGCAGCTAAGGAGTACTAATTGATCGTGAGGCTTGATCATACAACGCTCAAGTTATTTTGAGCTGCTCAGAAGTTGAGGCGAAAAGAATTACGCGAATCTGATGCAAAGCATCAGAGGGAATTGAATGTAACCGGTTTTCCTGACGGCCATAGAGCTGTGGCACCACCTGAACCCATGCCGAACTCAGAAGTGAAACGCAGCATCGCCGATGGTAGTGTGGGGCTTCCCCATGTGAGAGTAGGACACTGTCAGGTTTTAATACAAAGCCTCCGGGAAACCGGAGGCTTTTTCTTTATACCATCTAGAGGTTTTTGTTGATTCGGCGGGGCAGGATATGCCAGAATGGCTTGGCGTCCAGGAAACGGACGCATTTAATCCATTTTTTACATGCGAGGAATGAACCATGCTGAAAACCATCAAAGTCTTGCTGATGAGCGCAATCTTGGGACTGTCCACAGCTGCTTTGGCTGTAGTGGATATCAACGCGGCAAACCAGGAAGAATTACAAACATTGAAAGGTATTGGTGCCAAGAAGGCCGCAGATATCATTGCCTATCGCGAAGCGCACGGTGGTTTTAAAAACGTGGAAGAACTGCTCAATGTCAAGGGAGTAGGTAAGGCAACGTTGGAAAAACTGCGTAGTGAAATCGTAGTTGAAGGTGACAAGGGCGTGGCGGTAGAGCAAGCCAAATCCGCAGGAGTTGAAGATAAAGGCGGAGAAGCAGATAAAGCGGCAGCGACAGAGAAGGCAGGGAAGGGCAAGGCTGTGAAGGCAGTCGAAGACAAGGCCGCGACTGACGCGAAAAATACGGAAGGCAAGGGGAAAGAAAAAGTCTCCAAAGCGAAGAAGGCTACCGAGGCTGCTGACAAGGGTAATTAAGTCTTAGCCGTCTCGCGGAAATTAAAGGCCAACGAGTCGTTGGCCTTTCCTTTGTATAGACATGATATAAGTCCGACGGTCGTAGATATAGCATTTATCTAAAGCGTTGTATGGTGCTGTATGGCTATAACCATCCGACTAGGGGCTGTTTGCAATTGGTCTAAGTACTTGAAAAAACCAAAAACGGCAGGAATAAAGGAAGTTCTGCAACAACCGTTACCCTGCCATGCCCCGAACATTACTCACTGATGAACTTTGGTCGAAGCTGCTCGCCATTTTGCTGGAATTCAACCTGTATGACAAACCCAATCTGCGTAGTACCATCGAAGCTATCCTCTACAGAATGCGCACTGGCTGCCCCTGGCGCAATATTCCCGCCACTTTCGGCAAGTTTCCAACGATTTACAGTTGCTTTAACCGATGCTCAAAGAAAGGAATTTTTCAGAAAATCCTCAAAAGATTATCCGCTGATGCCGACAAGGAATGGTTGATGATGGACGGCAGTTACATCCGGGCGCATCAGCATGCAGCAGGTGCTGCGGCATGTAGCGGCGAAGATGACCACGCCATTGGCATCAGCCGAGGCGGCACGACCAGCAAGATGCATCTGATGGTTAATGATGTCAGCGACGCGCCCGAACTGATAGCAGCTGTAGATTTGGGGGGAACGGAAGCTGTCAGCGCGGACAAGGGCTACGATTCGGACAAACTGCGCGCACAAATTGAGGAAGAAGGCAGCAAAGCCAATATTCCCTACAAACGCGACCGGGAGGAGAAGAACAAAGACATGGACTGGTATCTTTATAAAATCAGACATTTGGTTGAGAATACTTTTGCGCGCTTGAAACACTAGCGCGCTATCGCCACGCGTTATGACAAACTCAAGCGCAACTATCTTAGTACGGTTCTTTTGGGGTGCATCATGGTCTGGCTGCCGCTATGAGTGAAATGCAAACAGCCCCTAGCCCATAGCCCATATACCTATTCTTTTTCTCCCGGTAGCATTTGTAGGGAATATTGGCTTTGCTGCCTTCTTCCTCAATTCGTATGCGCACTTTATCTGAGTCGTAGCCTTGTCCTATACGCCTCGAATTCTTTCAGGGAAAAAGTGCCTCCAGTACTTGCGCCAGGCCGTCTTCGGCATTACTGGCGGTGACGTGGCGTACTTGCGCCTTGATGTCGTCTGGGGCGTTGCCCATCGCCACGCTGTAGCCGGCATAGCGCAGCATGTCGAGGTCGTTGTAGTTGTCGCCGAAGGCGATGACTTCGTCTGCACTGACGCCGAGGCGGTTTTCCATGAACTGGATGGCTTGCGCCTTGGTGGCGGCGCGATTGACGATTTCGAGGTATTCGTTTTTGGAGCGGTGGATTTCCAGCTGCGGATAAGCGGGTTTCAAGCGGTTCTCGAGCGCGAGGATGTCGGCGGCATCGCCCATAACGAGGATTTTGTGCACGGCGGTAAGCGGTGCTGCCGGTTTGGCGCTGGCGCGTAGGCCGGTGATATCGCCTTCTTGCGCCGTCCAGTAGTTGTCCGGTTCAGGGCTGTACCAGTGTGTGCCCTGGTAGTAGTTGAGCGAGAGGCGCGGCAGGGTTTCCAGCTCGGCTTCCAGCTGGCGGAAGTCGGCGTCGTCAAGCGGCACGCTGTAGAGTTCTTGCAGGTCGCCGTCCAGGATGAGGGCGCCGTTGTAGGCAATTAGCGGCTGTGCGCCGCCGATGGCGTTGGTGAATGGGGTGATGGCGAGCGGCGGCCGCGCCGAGACGAGGATGAAAGGGATGCCAAGGGAGACGACGTGGCGGGCGGCAGCAAGGGTGCGCGCGCTCATGCGGTGTTCGCGGTTGAGCAGGGTGCCGTCAATGTCGCTGAAGATGGCGCGGTAGGGCATGGGGTTCTCCTTTGGATTTTAGAGCAGTTTTCCGAGCGGTTCGCGGAAGAACGCGGCGCGCCAGCCGGTGAGCAGCGGGCTGGTCGGGTCAGGTTTGGCGACGTAATTTTTAAGGACGCGGGTGGGGGCGAGCATGTCGGGATGGATGTTGAGCGCGGCGGCGGTGTCTGCGATATAAGCGCAGAGTTGTTCGTAGTGTTGGCGCTTGGCGGGCGAGAGACGCGGGCTGGCTGGTGGCGCGGGGGGCGGGGTATTGTCGCTGAAGCGCTGCGCGAGGTAGGGCAGTTCTTGCCAGAGCAGATGGTCTGGCGCGAGGTATTCGGCGAGGTTTTCCGGGACAGACGGGCGTTTTTGCGCGATAGTGATGATTTGCCGGTCGCTCAGGATGGCGCGGCGCGGCAGGTCGTGCGCGGCGGCGAGGCGCTCGCGCGCTTCCACGAGGATTTGTGCGACGGGTTTGTCGTCGTGGCGCAGTTGTGGTGCGCCTTGCAGGCGGTACCAGTGCCAGGCGTCGCGCGTTTGTTGTTGACGGGCAAGTTGTGTCGCGCTTTCTTCCGCCCACCAGGCGAGGCGGCCGAGGCGTTGCAGGTCGGCAACGAGCAGCGGGTAGAGGCGGGCGAGCAGGCCGACGTCATCGGCGGCGTAGTCCAGTTGTGCCGCATTGAGCGGGCGGGCGAGCCAGTCGCTGCGGGTTTGGCTTTTGTCTGGAGCGATGCCGAGGTAGTGCTCAACCAGCGCGGCGTAGCTGACGGCAAGGTGGGGCGAGCAGAGGGCGAAGCCGGTTTGTGTGTCGCGGATGGTGGCGGGCAGGGCGTCGCCGCAGAGTTGCATCAATTCGAGGTCTTGCGCGGCGGCGTGCATGACGAGCGGCGCGGGGTGGTGCAGGATGGGCGCCCAGGGGATATCGCCTTCCAGCGGGTCGTAGAGTTGCGCGGTGCCGCCCGGTTGGCAGGTTTGTACCAGGGCGAGTTTGGGAATGTAGCTGCGTTCGCGCACAAATTCGCTGTCGTAGCAGAGGATGCGCGCGGGGTCGTAAGTGGTGTTTGTCGTGGCGTATTGCCAGGGGGTATGGATCATCGCGGTAAGGAGTGGTTTTTGCGGCAAGGTAGCATGTTTTTTGCTGCGGGCGATAGTTTGTTTTGACGGCTTTTTTCCGTATAATGCGCGCCCTTGCCGGTTCGCCGGCATTTCCTTGCCGCCGCACCGGCGGCTTTGTTTATCCATAAGGAATCTTTATGAGACATTATGAAATCGTGTTTCTGGTTCACCCGGACCAGAGCGAACAGGTCAATGCGATGAGCGAGCGTTATCGCGGCATCGTTGAGGCTGCCAAAGGCAAAGTGCACCGCTTCGAGGATTGGGGCCGCCGCGTGCTGGCGTATCCGATCAACAAGCTGGTCAAGGCGCACTATGTCATGATGAATATTGAGTGCGACGCCGCCACTCTGGCCGAGCTGGAAAACAACTTCCGTTTTAACGACGCCATTCTGCGTCACCTCACCATCCGTCGCGATGAAGCCGTCACCGAGGCTTCGCCGATGGCCGACAGCAAGAAGAAGGAGGGCTAAGTTATGGCACGTCGCAGATCCTGCCGTTTCACCGCCGAAGGCGTGAAAGAAATTGATTATAAAGACCTCGAAACTCTGAAAGCGTTCCTGACTGAGACCGGCAAAATCGTGCCGGCACGTATCACCGGTACCAACGCCTTCTATCAGCGCCAGCTGGCTACCGCCATCAAGCGCGCGCGTTTCTTGGCGCTCCTGCCTTACTCTGATCAGCACTAAGGGGGATACATGAACGTTATTCTGTTGGAAAAAGTAGCCGGTCTGGGCGAACTGGGTGACCGCGTTGAAGTCAAAGCCGGTTATGCCCGCAACTTCCTCATCCCGCAGGGCAAGGCAACCGAAGCGACCAAAGCCAATATTGAACGCTTTGAGGCGCGTCGTGCCGAGCTGGAACGTCAGCAAGCCGAAAAACTGGCTGATGCCGAGCGTCGTGCCGCAGCCCTTGCTGGCAAGGTGCTGACCATCCTCGCCAAAGCGGGCGATGAAGGCAAACTGTTTGGCTCTGTCGGTACGCAAGACATCGCCAATGCCGCCGTGCAGCAAGGTCTGCAACTGGCGCGCAGCGAAGTGCTGATGCCGCATGGCACCATCCGCGAGATTGGTGAATACACCATCGCGCTGCACCTCTTTGCCGGTATCAGCACCGAAGTGCTGGTGCGTGTCGTCGCAGGCGAATAAGCGCAAGCCTTGACGCCAAAGGGCGCCAAAGCCGGAGGGTGGCAACACCTTCCGGCTTTTTTTATGCGCGGCTTAGGGGATCAGGCCAATGGCGGCAAAACAGGCGCGGTAACTTTCCGCTTTTTTCGCCAGCGCCAGCGGATAGGCGCGCGATGAAGAAGGCAGGCGGTAGAGTTGCAGCGTGCGTTGCCCCAAGACTGCACGGCCGGGTTTGCCGATGGCAGGCGCGATGGTATCTGGCGGCAGCAGCGTGAGCAGGGTGCGGGTCGCCAGCTCGCCGGTGGTGAGAATGGCATGACAGCGCGGCAGACGGGCGAGAAGTGCGGCGAGCTCAAGCGGTTCAAGGATTTGCAGCGATTTGTCGGCGGCGTTGCCTTGCAGACGGCGGATGCGGTGCGCGGTGTCGCTGATGGCGATGCCTTTGTCGCCGAGGAAATCGCGGATGGCTGCTTCGCGGAAGCCTTTGCCGTCGGCGCTGACGAAATGTTCGCGGTCGTTGAAGAAAACGAGGCCGAAGATGCGCCACATGTCGTTTTGGATGTTCGGGTAGTAAAAATCCATTTTCCAGCGCTCGCGCGGCGGCGGGAAGCTGCCAAGCATGAGCAGGCGTGCGTTTTGCGGAGCGAAGGGCGGTAGCGGGTGGGTTTCGGTGTCGCTCATGGTTTTTTTATGGAAAACGGCTGCCGGGGCAGCCGTTTTTGTGTCTTGTTTATTTGCGGATGCTCCAGCCGTTTTGTGTGTTCAGCAGGCGGGTTTTGCCGTCTGCCGAGGCGTAGCCGCCTTTGACGCTGTCGAGGATGAGGCTTTCCGCATGGTCGGCGCCAAAGAGTTCTGCCTGGCTTTTGTCCGCAGCGAGGATGATGTAGAGGGCAAGGGTGGCGTTTGCCGGGTCTTGCAGGCGGATGTCGGCGACGTCAAAGGGCTGGATGCAGGCGTGGCGGAGTTTTGACCAACTTTGTCCGGCAGCGGGCAGGCAGCCGTGCGTGTCTTTGTCGCCGCCAAGTGCGGCTGGTGCGGCCGACGGGTCTTCGTCCAGATTCATTTGCGGTGGCGGCGGTGCGGGGTTGGCAGGCGGTTGGCGTTTGTGGCTGGTGGCGCAGGCGGTAAGCAGGGCGGCGGCGAGGAGCGGGAGCAGGAGGTTTTTCATGGTGCGCGTGTGGGGTCAAATGCAAAGCCACCTTGCGGTGGCTTTGTGCGGTTTTTCAGAGGACGGCTTTGACGGCGTCGGCGAGGCGCTGTACGTCGTTTTCGCTTTTCATGCCGGCGATGTTGATGCGGCCTTCGCCGACCATGTACACCGCGTAGTCGTTGCGCAGGCGCTCAACGCGCTCTTTGCCGAGCGGCAGCAGGGTGAACATGCCGCGGTGCGAGTCGGTGATGAAGTTCCAGTTGCCGCCGTGGCGGTTGAGGGCGTCGGCCAGTTGCTGGCGGCGCAGGCGGATGTAGGCGCTGACTTCGTCCAGTTCTTTGACCCAGTCGGCGTAGAGGGCGCTGTCGCCGAGGATTTCGGCAACGCAGGCGGCGCCGTGGTCTGGCGGCATGGAGACCATCGCGCGGCTGGCGACGGCGAGGTGGCTGCGCAGGGCATCGGCGGTGCGTGCGTCTTTGGCGATGGTGAGGACGATGCCGACGCGCTCGCGGTAGAGGCCGAAATTTTTGGAGCAGGAGGCAGCAATAAACAGGGTTTCGAGGCTGCCTGCCAGTTTGCGCACGCCGTAGGCGTCTTTGTCCAGGCCTTCGCCGAAACCGAGGTAGGCGAGGTCAACGACCGGCAGGAAGCCGCGGCGGGCGGCGATTTCCGCGACTTTGTCCCAGTCGGCCGGGGTGAGGTCGGCACCGCTCGGATTGTGGCAGCAGCCGTGCAGGAGGACGATGTCATCCGGCCCCATGTTTTCCAGCGCGGCGAAGAAGGCGGCGGTATTGACGATGCTTTTTTCGCGGTCGTAATAGGGATAGCTGTTCACGCCGAAGCCGCAGGCGCCGAAGATGGCGTGGTGGTTGCCCCAGGTGGGGTCGGGCGTCCAGAAGCGTTTGCCGGGAGCGATGGTACGCAGCACTTCGGCGACGATACGCAGTGCGCCGGTGCCGGCAACGGCCTGGTTGGCACGGGTGCGGTTGGCGTCGTGTTTGTCGCCGAGGATGAGCGCGGTCATGTGCTGGTTGAAGGCTTCCAGGCCATTGACACCGACGTATTTTTTGGTGGTTTGCCGCTGCCAGATGCGCTGTTCGGCGGCCTTGACGGCGCGCATTACCGGGGTTTCGCCCGTGGTGTCCTGGAAGATGCCAACGCCAACGTCTATTTTTTCAGGGCGCGGGTCGTCGCGGCAGAGTTGGGAGAGCTTGAGGATCGGGTCGTCTGGCAGTTTTTCGACGGTTTCAAACATGGTTTTTCCTTTTTTTCTTGGGGGATGGGTAGGGGTTGCCCGGCAGCAGGTAGAGTCGCGTGCGGGAGAGGCGGTCGTAGAGGGTGCGGCCGTCTTTGTCCAGGGCGCGCCACCATAGCCCGATTCCGGCCGGGGCGCAAGTAATCAGGGCGCAGAACCAGCGCAACAGCGCGCGTTTGCCGCCGATGGGGTAGCCGTTTTCGTCGGCAACGGCCAGCCGCCAGGCGCGCATGCCGAGCGTCTGCCCCTGTTTGCTCCAGAAATAGACGTAAAAGGCGATCCACACCGCGAGCAGCGCCGCTTGCAGGGCATAATGCAGCGCGCCACCGGTGATGCGCTCGCCCTTGCTGAAGATGATGAAGATGAAACCGACGCCTATCCAGCAGGCGGCAAGGAGGAAGCTGTCATACAGCATCGCCGCCAACTGGCGGAGCAGCGGGGCAGGGCGGGCGTTTTCGATGATGTGGGGCATGAGGCGGACTCGGTGGAAAAGGTTATGCTAGCACAGCGCGCAGCGGCGATTGCGGCGGCAAAATTTGTGGCGCGCGTACCGCGTTTACCGCTAAAATAGCGCGGTTTTTTATCCCCGTAACTTCATTTTCAGGAATTGTTCATGACTTCTTTTGTACGGCACCGCATCGCCACCGTTATCGGACTGTTGGCGCTCAACGGCATGGCTTTCGCGCAAGAACCCGTTGAGGAGGTGCTGTTTGACGAGGCGCCGCCTGCCATTGCCGATAATTTGCCGCCTGATCCCGCTACCGCTGCCGCCGAATTGTCCGAATCGGATTCCGTCGGCATCCTGCAGCCGTTGCCGCCGGAAGAAGTGCCGGTGCGCCAGCCGACCATCCGCGAGGAAATGCGCCCGTTCAACAGCCGCCGCATTGATTTGGTGGAAGCGCTGGTGCAGGAGCCGAAGCAGGTCACGTTTAACGGCAAGGTGTACGACCTGAAAAATCCGGACCGCGTCCGCGTCTTCTACGAAAACGAACAATATCCGACTATCTGGACGCAGGAAAACAAACTGCTCGACAACTTCGAGCCGTTAAAACGCCTCATCGCTGACGCGCCGCAAGACGCACTGCCGCCTGCGCGCTACCACGACGCACTCATCAACAGCCTGAAAGCGGGTGAACAATACGACGACATCATCGCTGCCGAACTGCTTCTGTCCGACGCCTACCTCTCGCTCGCGGGTGACCTTGCCAACGGACTGGTCAATCCGCGCAAAACGCAGCCGGAATGGAATGCGGAAAAAGTCAGCGACGAAGCGCTCGGTGAAATGCTGGCGCAAGGCATCGTCTCCGGCGATCTTGAAACTGCGGTACGCACCATCAACAACGGCAATCCGCGCTACCTTGCGCTGAAAAGCCAGTATAACGCCTTAAACGGCGCACCGGTGGCCGCCGAGCCCGCCGCCAGTACCCAACCGCTGCCGAAAGTCACCCTCAAACAGGGCATGAACCACGAAGCCGTTGCCATCCTGCGTGAAAAACTGGGCGCGCCTGCCACCGACGGTGACAGCACCTACTTTGACGGTGCCCTCGCAGAAGCCGTTACCGCCTACCAACAAAGCCACGGCCTCAAGGCGGACGGCATCGTCAGCGGCAAAACGCGCAACCTGTTGAACGGCAACAAAGCGAGCAGCGGTGGCAATGCCAGCGTTGACCGCCTAATGATCAACATGGAGCGCCTGCGCTGGATGCCGCAGGACATGGGCGAAAGCTACGTCCTCGTCAACATCCCTTCCTACTACGTCAAAATGTACCGCGGTAGTGAAGAAATCTACGCCTCCAAAGCCGTCGTCGGCCAGCGCGACCGCCAGACCCCGGCATTTACCGACAAACTGCGCCACATCGTGATGAGCCCGACCTGGACCGTGCCGCCGACCATCATGAAAAAAGACAAAATCAACAAACTGCGTAGCAATCCCGGCGCCTTTGACGGCAGCTTTGAAGCCGTGGTCGGTGGCCGCGTCGTCCGCCCCAGCGCGGTGGACTGGAGCGCACCCGGCGCCACCGGCTACCGCCTGCGACAAAAACCGGGCGCGCGTAACGCCCTCGGCCGCGTCAAATTCCTCTTCCCCAACAAACACGCCATCTACCTGCACGACACACCGAGCAAAAGCCTGTTCGGGCGCAACGACCGTGCCTTAAGCTCCGGCTGCGTCCGCCTGCAAAAACCGGAAGAATTTGCCAACATCCTCCTGCAAAACACCAACTGGTCGGCCGAGCGCATCAAAAAAGCGATGAACCAGGAAAAAGAACAATGGGTGAACACCCCGGAACAAACCCCGATCTACCTCGTGTACTGGACGACCTGGAGCGACCCGGACGGCAAAATCCAGACCGCAAACGACATCTACGGCAAAGACGGCGCCCTGCTGCAACAATACAAAAAAGCGCTGAACTAAGGAGGACACGATGAGCCAACACATCCCGCAAAACAGCTACAGCAAAGAAGAACTCCTCGCCAGCGGCCGCGGCGAAATCTTTGGCGCGGGCAACGCCCAACTGCCGCTGCCGAACATGCTGATGATGGACCGCATCATCCGCATCACTGACGACGGCGGCAAATACGGCAAAGGCGAAATCATCGCCGAACTGGACATCCACCCCGACCTCTGGTTCTTCGCCTGCCACTTCCAGGGCGATCCGGTCATGCCCGGCTGCCTTGGCCTGGATGCTATGTGGCAACTCGTCGGCTTCTTCCTTGCCTGGAAGGGGGGCGCCGGACGCGGCCGCGCGCTCGGCTGCGGCGAAGTCAAATTCACCGGCCAAGTCCTGCCCACCCATAAAAAAATCACCTATCACATCGACATCAAGCGCACCATCATGCGCCAACTGGTGCTCGGTATTGCCGACGGCACCATGTCCGTGGACGGCAAAGCCATCTACCACGGCACCGACCTCAAAGTCGGCCTCTTTACCAGCACCGACCAATTCTAACCGGAGAACCAGACCATGCACGCCATGCGTTATGCGATCACCCTGCCCGGTGATTACGACATGACGATTATCCGCAACCGGGTCGCAAAATCCGGGCATCTCATGGACGGCTTTCAAGACCTGCTGTTCAAGGCCTACCTCATTTCCGAAAAAACGGCAGGCGCCTTGCAAAACAGCTACAGCCCGCTCTACGTCTGGAAAGCCGCGGCAGGCATGAACAAATTTATTTTTGACGGTTACTTTGACAACATCCTGCGGGACTTCGGCTGGCAACACATCGAAATAGGCATTGCCGCCGGCGCCGCGCTGACCGATGCGTTCAAAGACAGCAAATACCTCACCGAAGAAATCGCTGCGATTAACCCGACAACCAGCCTGAAAAACCACAAACTCCAGGCTCAACCCCAAAATGACGAAACCGGCAAACTGGTCGTCTATAACCCGGACAAATGGCAACAAGCCGTCTTCACCTTCTATCGGGACAAGCCCGAAACCGAAAAAACGCGCTATGAAATATTGCACCTATCCATGTAACCAGGAGAACCCCCAAACATGAAACGCGTCGTCGTCACCGGCATGGGCATCGTCTCCAGTATCGGCAACAACTGCAAAGAAGTACTGGCCTCGCTGCAACAACTCCAATCCGGCATCAAACACAGCCCCGTGTACGCCGAAATGGGCCTGCGCTCCCAAGTAGAAGGCAGCATCAACATCGACACCAAAGCGCACATTGACCGCAAAATCCTGCGCTTCATGGGTGATGCTGCTGCCTACTGCTACATCGCCATGAAAGAAGCGATCGAACAGGCGCGCCTCTTGCCCGAACACATCTCCAATATCCGCACCGGCCTCGTCGTCGGCACCGGCGGCGCTACCCCTTCGGCACAAGTCGAAGCAGCGGACACCCTGCGCGCGAGCGGCGTCAAACGCATCGGCCCTTACGCCGTGACCAAAACCATGGCGTCCACCACCTCCGCCTGCCTCGCTACCCCCTTCCAAATCAAAGGGGTGAACTACTCCATCAGCTCCGCCTGCTCCACCAGCGCGCACTGCATCGGCCACGCCGCCGAAGTCATCCAGATGGGCAAACAGGACATCGTCTTTGCCGGTGGCGGCGAAGAAGTGCACTGGGCGCTGACCAGCATGTTTGACGCCATGGGCGCGCTTTCCACCAACTACAACGCCACCCCGGAAACCGCCTCGCGCGCCTACGACGCCAACCGCGACGGCTTCGTCATCTCCGGCGGCGGCAGCATCCTCGTCCTCGAAGAATACGAACACGCCAAAGCACGCGGCGCGACCATCATCGCCGAACTCACCGGTTACGGCGCCACCTCGGACGGCTACGACATGGTACAACCCTCCGGCGAAGGCGCGGTGCGCTGCATGCAAATGGCGCTGGCCGAACACGGCGGCGACGTGGGCTACATCAACGCGCACGGCACCTCGACCCCAGTCGGCGACACGCGCGAGTTAGAGGCCATCAAAACGGCATTTGCGGGCAAAACCGTGCCGCCCATCAGCTCGACCAAATCACTCACCGGACACGCTCTGGGCGCCGCCGGCTCGAACGAAGCCATCTACTCGCTGCTGATGCTGCAAAACCAATTCCTGGCCGCCTCGGCACACATCGAAACCCTCGACCCGAACGCCGGCGACCTGCCCATCCTGCGCGAAAGCCGCGAACAGCCGCTTAACGCCGTGATGAGCAACAGCTTCGGCTTTGGCGGCACCAATGCAACCCTCATCTTCAGCCGTGTCCAGGACTAAAACCGCCCTCGTTGCGGTACTCGCACTTGCCGCCCACATCGGCGGCAACGTGCAGGCACAATACGCCAACGGCGAAGAAATCCCCCTGCGTCCCGAACCGCCAGCCGCGGGCAAAATCGTCCAACAACCCGCCGAAAACACCGCGACCGCGGCGAACAACAAAAAAGCCGCCGAAGAAAAACTGCCGGGTGCAGGCGATGACCTGGATGCCTACGCCGCCGCGCAAATCGTCGCCCAGGCACAAGAAACCCACGCGGCAAAAGAAGCGGCAGCCGCCACACAAAACACCGAAACCGCTGCGGCAACATCCAGCCCCGCCGCGGCTGACGAAACCGGCGCCGCATCCGCGGCAGGGCAGGGCGGAGAGACCCCGGCTCCTGCCGCTACCAGCGAAAGCGAAACAGCCGCAGACGAACACAGCGACGACAACGTCGCCCTGCTGCCCGTCGAAAAACTCAGCCCGCCACCCGAACCGCCAGTGCAGACCGAAACCGTCGTCGTCGAACAAGCCATCTACCGCTGCCCCAAAGGCAAAAGCTACATCTACGTCGATGCCGACAAACGCAAAGGCTACAGCCGCTGCACCCTCTTCCGCGCCGAAAAAACCGAAGAAGTCCCGGTCGGCAGCCAGCCCGAAAAACCCTTGCCCGGCGGCAGCGCCAGTTGTAGCGGCACTATCAACTACAAAGGCAACACCTATCTCTTCCGCGACGGCATGCCTTGCCCCATCCCGGATAACATCTTCCGCCGTCTGACCCCAGCTGCGAGCAGCCGCTAAATTTTAGAAAAGTAGAAAAATAATATGTCCAGAATAAAAACCAGCCTAAATGTAATAGAAGAAAAAGCCGCCCGCTTAGCAGTTTTAATTGATGCAGATAACGCCTCATCGCAGACTATAAATGCCATATTGGAAGAAACTACAAAATTTGGCGACGCAACGGTTAAACGCATATATGGAAACTTCGTGAGTGGTGGCGGTAAATGGAAATCTGTAATTAATGAATTTGCTATTAAGCCTATGCAGCAATTTGCCTATACCAAAGGAAAAAATGCTACGGATGGTTTTATGATTATTGACGCAATGGACTTGCTCTATACCGAGCGCTTTGAGGGATTTTGTCTTGTATCAAGTGATAGCGATTTTACTGCATTAGCCATCCGTCTGAAAGAACAAGGGGTAATGGTTTATGGCTTTGGCAAAAAGCAGACGCCTGAAGCATTCCGCAATGCATGTAGCCAGTTTATTTATGTAGAAAACTTGATGCCAAAAACGATGGATAGTGTAGCAATAACTGAAATAGCCGAAAAGGCAAAATCTGCACAAAATGCGGTAACAACAGAAAAGACTATCGACAAAACAGAATCCCAACTACCACTAGATATCATCCGTAAAGTCTTCGAGCATTCAGATAACGAATGGATGGCAATAACTACCTTCGGCTCAACCTGGAAACGTTTACAAGTAGATTTTGATCCTCGTAGTTATGGCTGTAAAAAATTTACTGACCTAGTAAAAAAATATTCTGATGTATTTGCCTACGAGATGCGTCCAAATGCCGAAGGCACTCAAGAAAATATGTATGTCAAACTTAAAATATAAAATAAGACCATGAACATCAAAACCCCCTTCCAGCGCCCCAAACTCGTCCCTCCCGACGGCCATAACAAAGTCCTACTGCATTCCTGCTGCGCCCCCTGCTCAGGCGAAGTCATGGAAGCGCTGCTCGCCTCCGAAATCGACTACACCATCTTCTTCTACAACCCCAACATCCACCCGCGGCGCGAATACGAACTGCGCAAAGACGAAAACATCGCCTTTGCCGAAAAACACAACATACCCTTCATCGACTGCGACTACGATACCGACAACTGGTTTGCGCGCGCCAAAGGCATGGAATGGGAACCCGAGCGCGGCAAACGCTGCACCATGTGCTTCGACATGCGCTTCGAGCGCACCGCGCTGTACGCGCACGAGCACGGCTTTCCGGTGATTACCAGCTCGCTCGGCATCAGCCGCTGGAAAAACATGAACCAGATTAACGAAAGCGGTATCCGCGCCGCCGCGCCCTACCCGGATGTCCAATACTGGACCTTCAACTGGCGCAAGGGCGGCGGCTCGCAACGCATGATTGAAATCAGCAAGCGCGAACACTTTTACATGCAAGAATACTGCGGCTGCGTGTACTCGCTGCGCGACACCAACGCCTGGCGCCTGAAAAACGGCCGCGGCAAAATCAAACTGGGCGTGATGTACTACGGCGATGACGATAGCGACAAGTAGCCCCTGCGCTGAAGGTTTTTTGCAACAAGAATCCCGCCACTGGCGGGATTTTTTATGCGGATGGAGCGATAAGGCGGGTAGCCATAACCGTCGCTTAGTCCGCATGCAGATAATCCAGCAGCACCGCGATGTGCGAGCGTTCCGGCTGTTTGACGGCGGTGAGCAGTACGGTGCGCGGCTGTTCTTTGGCCAGCCGCCACAGTTCGGCCAGCGCCGCCTGGTGTTCCGGGTCTTGCAGCTCTTGACGGTAGCGCGCGGCGAAGGCGTCGTAGCGGTTGTCCGGGTCGGCGTGGTACCAGCGGCGCAGTTCGGCCGAGGGCGTCAGTGCTTTCAGCCAGACCACTTGCGCCATGAGTGCCTTGTGCACGCCGCGCGGGTAAAGGCGGTCAAGGAAGATGGCGGTTTCGCCCTCTTGCGGTTGGTAGTCGTAGATGCGGGCGACGCGGAAGGTGGTCATGGCTGGCTCCGGTTGAGGTGTTGTATGGCGCGGTAGAGGATGTCGGTTGCGGCGAGAAGCGCGTCTTCGTTGATGTCAAAGCGGGCGTGATGGTGTCCGGCGGCAAGCTCGCAGCCGATGAGGCAGTAGGTCGCTTCGCCGCCGCGCGCTTGTACGCGCTGCATGTACCAGGTGGCGTCTTCAGAGCCGCGCGCGCTGTGGTCTTCGGTTTGAACATGGTCGAAATGGGGTGAGTCCGCTGCCAAGCGCGCCAGTCGGGCGGCCAGCGCCGGACTGGGGCGGCAGTCGATGGCTTGTCCGGCAAGGCGGATTTCAGCTTCAACGCCATACATTTGTGCGGCGCCTGCAATGATGCGGCGCGCTTCGGCTTCGAGGTAGTCATTGATGCTGGCGTTGGCGCCGCGGGTTTCGATTTTCAGGGTGGCGTGGTCGGCGATGATGTTGCGCCCGCTGCCGGCGTGCAGTTCGCCGACGTTGATGCGTGAGGCGCCCGCGCTGTGACGCGGGATGGCGTGCAGGTTGAGGGCGGCGCTGGCAGCAGCGAGCAGGGCGTTTTTGCCGTCTTGTGGCGCGCCACCGGCATGGGCGGCGACGCCGCGGTAGATGACGTCCAGTTTGCTGCTGGCGAGAAATCCGCCTGCACCGGCGACGAAGCTGCGCTGCGGCACGCCAAGGCCGAGGTGGAGGGCGATGAAGTAGTCGGCATCGTCCACCACGCCCGTGGCGACTAGCGATTTGCCGCCGCGCACGCCTTCTTCGGCAGGCTGGAAGATGAGGCGGATTTTGCCGCGGAGGGCGGCGCGGTTTTCCGCGATGAGGGTAGCGACGGCGAGGCCGATAGCGCTGTGGCCGTCGTGGCCGCAGGCGTGCATGCTGCCGGGGTTTTGCGAGCGGAAGCCGTGCTGTTGCGGGTAGTGATCGGGCGCGTCGCTTTCGTGGATGGGCAGGGCGTCCATGTCCACGCGCAAGACGGTGGTCGGGCCGGGTTTGCCGCTATCCCAGTCAGCGACGACGGCGGTGTAGCCGTCTTTGAGCGCGTCAAGGAAGGCGGGATCGGCACCGTGTTCGCGTGCCCAGGTGGCATGCGCGGCGGTGGTCGCGGCGTCAGGTTTGCCCATGATGGCGGTCTCGCTCATCACCTCGCGTCCCAGGCGCAGGCGGTAGCCGAGGCGCACCAGTTCGGCGGCAATGCGGGATGCGGTGCGGATTTCGAGGAAGCCTTGTTCGGGATAGCGGTGGAAGTCGCGCCGCCAGGCGAGGAGTTGTGGTTTGAGGGTGTCGGACATGGGGGCTCCGGGCAGAAGAAGGGATACATACACCTGAGTGCTCGGTGTGTATGTATATTAAAACGAGAAAACCCGCCTGACGGCGGGTTTTTGCTGCGTGAGTGAATCAGCTTTGGGCGGTCGGGGTTGCCGCTTCGGCCGGTTCTTTGTGCAGCAGGCCTTTGACAATCTGGGTGCCGAAGGCGACTGCGCCGAGGATGAAGACGACGTCGCCGATGGTGCGTACCCAGCGCAGGGTGTGGATGATCGGCGTTTGCTCGGTGAATTCCGCGCTGCGCGCCCACCACAGGCCTTCGTTGATCGCGGCGTGTGCCTGGATGATGCCGATCGGCAGCAGGCTGGTGAAGAGCATCAATGCGAGGCCGAGGTTAAGCAACCAGAAGGCGCAGAACATCAGTTTGCCGTTCATTTGCAGGGTCGGGCGGATGTAGCGCAGGACCATCAGGGTGAAGCCGAGGGCGAGGAAGCCGTACACGCCGAACAGTGCCGCGTGCCCGTGGTTCGGGGTGGTGTTCAGCCCTTGCAGGTAGTAGAGCGAGATCGGCGGGTTGATGAGGAAGCCGAAGACGCCGGCGCCGAGCATGTTCCAGAAGGAGACGGCGATGAAGAAGGTCAGCGGCCAGCGCATCGGTTTCATCCATTCGGATTTGTGCTGGATGGTCCAGTTCTCGAAGGCGTCGTAGCCGAGCAGCACCAGCGGCACGACTTCCAGCGCGGAGAACATCGCGCCAATGGCGAGGATCGGCGTGGTGGTGCCGGCAAAGTAGAGGTGGTGGAAGGTGCCGGGGATACCGCCGATCATGAAGAGCATCGCGGCAAGCAGGGCGGCGGTGGTGGCGGCGCGTTTGCTGACCATGCCGAGGTTGTAGAAGATGAAGCCGACCGCGGTGGTGGCGAATACTTCAAAGAAGCCTTCTACCCAGAGGTGCACGACCCACCAGCGCCAGTATTCCATGATGGAGATATGGGTGTGTTCGCCGTAAACCAGCGCCGGGGCGTAGAGCAGGCCGATGGCAGCGGCGGAGGCGGTGAAGAGGATGAGCAGGCTCTTGTCGCCCGGCTGGCGCAGCGCCGTCCAGATGCCGCGCAGCATGAGGGCAAGCCAGAAGACGAGGCCGAGGAACAGGGCGATTTGCCAGAGACGGCCGATTTCGACGAATTCGTAGCCCTGGTGGCCGAGCCAGAAGTTCAGTTTGCTGTTCATCCAGCCTTTGAGGGCAACGAACTGGCCGAGGTAGGAGCCGACGACGACGACAATCAGTGCCCAGAAGAGCAGGTCAACGCCGAGTTTTTGGAATTTCGGGTCTTTGCCGCCGTTGATAATCGGCACGAGGAACAGTCCCGCGGCGAGGAAGCCGGTGGCGATCCAGAAGATGGCGGACTGGATGTGCCAGGTGCGGGTCAGGCTGTAGGGCAGCCAGTCGGCGACCGGGATGCCGTAGAAGTCTTGTCCTTCAACGGTGTAGTGCGCGGTGAAGCCGCCCAGCATGACTTGCGCGAAGAACAGCGCCGCGACGATCAGGAGATATTTGCCCAGCGCTTTTTGCGACGGGGTGAGTTTGACCAGGGTGAGCGGGTCACGTTCGGGGATGACGATTTCGTCGTGCTCGTGACGGGTGAAGAATGCCCAGATCCAGATAACGGAACCGATGCCGAAGATCAGGGTGACGACAGAGCTAATGGACCAGATGACGTTTTCTGCGGACGGATGGTTGCCAATCAGCGGCTCATGCGGCCAGTTGTTGGTGTAGGTGACGTCCAGATTCGGGCGGTTGGTGGATGCTGCCCAGGCAGACCAGAAGAAGAAGGCATTGAGCTTGGCGCGCTTGTCGGCGTCAGGCAGGGTGTCTTCTTTCATCGCATAGGCTTCGCGCAGTTTGTGCAGTTCCGGGGCGCTGCCGAACAGTTTGTCGTAATAGGCGGCAACACCTTCGATAGAGCGGACGCGGTCGGCAGAAAGGGTGACCTTGCCGGTTGCCTGATCGTAAGTGTTCTTGCGGAACGCCTGCTGCGCGTCGTAATGCAGCGTGGCCTGATCGCGTTCAGAGAGCTGGTCGTAGGGCTTGCCGTATTCGCGTTGCGCCTGCTGGTCGAGCCAGCCGAGCACTTCGCGGTGAATCCAGTCAGCGGTCCAGTCCGGCGCCTGATACGCGCCGTGTCCCCAGACCGTACCGACCGACATGCCGCCGATGGATTGCCAGGCGGACTGACCGGCGAGAATATCGGCCTCGGTGTAAATCGTTTTGCCGCTTTCATCGACAAATTCCGCCGGAATCGGCGGACGTTCGTTATAAATTTCCTTGCCGAAATAGCCAAGGATGATGAACGAACCAATCATAATTAGGCCGAGAATTATCCACAGCCTCTTGTATTCTTTCATGTTTTATTGCCTCCAGGGAACAGAAAATGCAGCGACGGACGTCGCGACGCGCGGCATTTTTACAAAAGGGCAAGGAGGCTACCTTGATAAAGGTCAGGATTGTAATAAATTCTTTAATATTTGGCGGCTAGCCAAGCGGGCAAATCAAAGTGCAGAACGACTGGGAAAGCGTTGCTAGAGACGGATGCGCCAGCCGTCAGCGGTGTGGTGCAGCGTAACCACACGGGGAAAAGTCGTGCCGTCTTGGGCGGTAATGACGAGCGGCAGGCGCAGCGCATCGCCATGGCCAGCGGCGCTTGGTGCAGCGTTGCCCGCAATCTCGCGCAGGCCTTGATGCGCCTGCACCATCTCCGGCAGCGCACCGAACGCGGCGCGCACCAGCACGAGCTTGTCATCCGGTGCAAGACACGCGGGCGCCTGCGGCGGGAAGTAGAGCAGGGCGGCGGCACGTTCGCTGTTGCCTTCCAGCCAGGCGGTGAAAAAGGCGGTGGCGGCGGCAAGCGGTTCGTCTGTTTGCGCGAAGGCAGGGGCGGTGAAGGCGGCGACAAGGGCGAAGATGAGGCGAGTTTTCATGGTGGCTCCATTAGGCGCTACTGTGTATATAAGGATTATACATACACGAACCCCGCTACCCTGTATGTAAATAAGAAAAAACCGCCTTGCGGCGGTTTTTCATTTATTGCGCGGCAGGCGCGGCCTCTTTTTCTTTGGCGACAAAGGCTTGCGCGTCGGCGAGCGTACCGAGGTTGGTTACCTTGCGATAGCCCATGCCGTTCAGCACCTGTTGCGCGACACCGGCACGGCGGCCGCTGCGGCAGTAAACGTAAATGTCGGCGTCGTGGTCTTGGGTGATCTCGCTGATTTTTTGCGAGACTTCATCGACCGGGATGTTCACCGCGCCGTCGGCGTGCGCTTCGGCAAATTCTTCTGGGCTGCGCACGTCAATCAGGTATTGCTCGGCGGAGGCGGCGAGGGAGGCGGCGGCGAGCAGGCTGCCGAGGACGAGTTTTTTAAGCATGAAGGGTCTCCGTGGGTTGTTGAAAAGGCGGGCAATGTTACGGGGCGGGCGAAAAGCGGGCAATGGCGCGGTGTCGCAGGATTTTGCTTCGCCGTCTCGCAGTTGCCCCGCTATGCGGAAATCGCTACCATAGCCCGCCTCAAACCCCTACCTTAATTTCTCCCCATGTTTAGTAAAGATATGACCATCGCGGGCTTCGATGATGAGCTGGCCGCCGCCATTCGTGGCGAGGCGCAACGCCAGGAAACGCACATCGAGCTGATCGCTTCCGAGAATTACGCCAGTCCGCGCGTGCTGGAAGCGCAGGGCAGTTGCCTGACCAACAAGTACGCCGAAGGTTATCCGGGCAAGCGCTACTACGGCGGTTGCGAGCATGTTGACGTCGTGGAAACACTCGCTATCGAGCGCGCCAAGACGCTCTTTGGTGCCGATTATGCCAACGTGCAGCCGCATTCCGGTTCGCAGGCCAACGCCGCCGTTTTCCTTGCACTGTTGGAAGCGGGCGACACCATTCTGGGCATGGATCTCGGCCACGGCGGCCATCTCACGCACGGCTCACCGGTGAGCTCCTCCGGCATCCTTTATAACGCCGTGCATTACGGGCTTGACCTGAAAACCGGCTTGATTGATTACGACGCGATGCAGCGCATTGCCAACGAACACAAGCCAAAGATGATTATTGCCGGCTTCTCCGCTTACTCGCAGGTGCTGGATTTACAGCGCTTCCGCGACATTGCCGACAGCGTCGGCGCGTATCTGCTGGTCGATATGGCGCACATCGCCGGATTGGTCGCGACCGGACTCGCGCCGAACCCGGTGCCGATTGCCGATGTCGTCACCTCAACCACCCACAAAACCCTGCGCGGGCCGCGCGGCGGGCTGATTCTCGCGCGCGCCAACGAAGCGATTGAGAAAAAGCTCAACTCCGCCATCTTCCCCGGCATTCAGGGCGGGCCGCTGATGCAGGTCATCGCCGCGAAAGCCGTCGCGTTTTTGGAGGCGCTGGACCCCGCCTTCACCAAATATCAGGAGCAAGTACTGGATAACGCCAAAGTCATGGCCAAAGTCTTCCTCGCGCGCGGTTACGAACTGGTCTCCGGCGGCACCAAAAACCACCTGATGCTGCTCAACCTCGTCAATAAAAACCTCACCGGCCGCGCCGCCGATGCCGCCTTGAGCCGCGCCTACATCACCGTCAATAAAAACGCGGTACCGGATGACCCGCAGCCCGCCTCGGTAACCAGCGGCATCCGCATCGGCACGCCCGCTATCACCACCCGCGGCTTCAAACAGGCGGAAGCGAAACAGGTCGCCACCTGGATTTGCGACATTCTGGATGACATCGACAACGAAGAAGTCATCCTCGCCGTGCGCGAAAAAGTGAGCAAACTCTGCGCCGAATTTCCGGTGTACGGCTAACCGCAGCGGAGCGCGTCCTTGCATTGCCCCATCTGCCACCGGCCCGATACTCGCGTCATTGACTCGCGCCTCATCAGCGACGGCAGCAAAATCCGCCGCCGTCGCGAATGCACCAACCCCGCCTGCGCCACCCGCTTCACCACCTACGAAACCGCAGAAATCTCGCTGCCGATGGTAATTAAACAAAACGGCGAACGGCAGGCGTTCTCGGCGGAAAAACTGCGCAACGGCCTGCTGCGCGCCATCGAAAAACGCCCGGTGAGCGTCAATAAAATCAATCAGTTGATAGAAGATATCGAAAACCGCCTGCGCATCAGCGGCGACCGCGAAGTCGCCTCGCGCAAAATCGGCGAATGGGTCATGGCGGGGCTGAAAAACATCGACCATGTCGCCTATATCCGCTTCGCTTCAGTCTATTTGAGCTTTCAGGATGTGGAAGCCTTCATCAACACCATCGCCGAACTGCGGCGGAATTGAGCGCTTTTGCTTTGTGGCAGCTTGGGGGCGCGAGGATGCGCTGACCCGGCCTGTACATTTACATACACCTGAGCGCTCATGGTGTATGTAAATTCCGCCCGCCATCCCCTTGAACCAGAAACGCCGGAAACCACCAACCATGACCACCGCCGCACAAGACATCCCCTGGATGCAAGCCGCCCTCGAATTGGCACGACAAGGCATCTTCTCCACCGCCCCGAACCCGCGCGTCGGCTGCGTGATCGTCAAAGGCGGTGAAGCCGTCGGCAAAGGCTTTCACGTCCGCGCCGGTGAGCCGCACGCCGAAGCGCACGCCCTGCGCGAAGCGGGCGCTGCCGCCCGTGGCGCCACCGCCTACGTCAACCTCGAACCCTGCGCGCATCAAGGCCGCACCCCGCCCTGTGCCGACGCGCTGATTGCCGCTGGCGTCGCCCGCGTCGTCGTCGCCTGCCGCGACCCCAACCCGCTCGTTGCCGGACAGGGCATCGCCCGCCTGCAAGCGGCGGGTATTGACGTCACCGAAGGCGTCTGCGAAGAAGAAGCGCAGGCGCTCAACAGCGGTTTCTTCCGCCGCATCACCACAGGGCGTCCGTTTGTCACCGTCAAACTCGCCGCCTCGCTCGATGGCAAAACCGCACTCGCCAACGGCGAAAGCCAATGGATTACCAGCGAAGCGGCGCGCGCCGACGTGCATTACCACCGCCTCGCCGCCGACGCCATCATCGCCGGCACCGGCAGCATCATCCGCGACAACGCCCGCCTGACCGCGCGTTACCCGACCGAACTGCCGAACCAGCCGCCGCTGCGCGTCATCATCGACAGCCGCCTGCGCACGCCGCGCGATGCCGCCGTTTTCGACGACCCCTCGCCCATCCTCATCGTCTGCGGCATGGATGCGCGCGCGCCGAACTACCCCGCGCACGTCGAATGGCTGCGCCTGCCGCTGGTCGGCGGCCGCGTGCCGTTGCCCGCGCTTTTGGACGAACTGGGCACGCGTGGCGTCAACAACGCCTTCGTCGAAGCGGGCGCTTCTCTCGCCGGTGCCTTTCTGGAACAAAACCTCGCCGACGAAATCCTGCTCTATCTCGCCCCCTGCCTGCTCGGCAGCGGCGCGCGCGAACTGGTACAACTGCCGCCGTTACAGCGCTTATCTGATAGAATGCGCGCCCGCATTGACGACTGCACCCCCATCGGCGCCGACCTGCGCCTGCGCCTCACCCCGGAAACCCCATGTTCACAGGCATCATAGAAACCACCGGAAGCTTGCAACGCCGCGACGACCACGGCGACGACTGCACCCTCACCATCGCCTCCGACACCTTCGATTTCAGCCGCTGCGCCCTCGGTGACAGCATCGCCGTCAATGGCGTCTGCCTCACCGCCGTCGCGCTGACCCCACACAGCTTCAGCGCCGACGTCTCGCACGAAACCCTGCGCCTGACCACCCTCGGCAGCCTGCAAAGCGGCGACGCGGTAAACCTCGAATACGCGCTGACGCTCGCCACCCCGCTTGGCGGCCACCTCGTCAGCGGCCACGTCGATGGCGTCGGCGAACTGCTCGCGCGCGAAGCCGACGCACGCAGCGAACGCCTCACCTTCGCCGCGCCCGCGCCGCTTGCGCGCTACATCGCCGCCAAAGGCTCGATAACCATCAATGGCGTCAGCCTCACCGTGAACACAGTCGATGCCAACCGCTTCAGCGTCAACATCGTGCCGCACACCATGAGCCGCACCACCCTCGGCGCACTACAACCCGGCGACGCGGTGAACCTTGAAGTCGATCTCGTCGCCCGCTACCTCGAACGCCTGCTGACGGCGCCGCAAGAAAACAGCGGTGTCCTCACCCTCGAAACCCTGCAAAAACACGGATTCTGAAGCTATGCCCCTGAACACCACCCCGGAAATCATCGACGACATCCGCGCCGGCAAAATGGTCATCCTCATGGATGACGAAGACCGCGAAAACGAAGGCGACCTGGTCATCGCCGCCGAACACATCACCCCCGAAGCCATCAACTTCATGGCGAAATACGGGCGCGGCCTCGTCTGCCTCACCATCACCCAGGCGCGCAACGACCAGCTCAAACTCTGGCCACAATCGCGGCGCAACAACTCGCCCTACCACACCGCCTTCACCGTCTCCATAGAAGCCGCCGAAGGCGTTACCACCGGCATCAGCGCCGCCGACCGCGCCCGCACCATCCTCGCCGCCACCGCCAAAGACGCGCGCCCGGAAGACCTCGTCCAGCCCGGCCACATCTTCCCTATCGTCGCGCGCGAAGGCGGCGTCCTCACCCGCGCCGGCCACACCGAAGCGAGCACCGACCTTGCCCGCCTCGCCGGACTCGAACCCGCAGCCGTTATCGTGGAAATCCTCAAAGAAGACGGCTCGATGGCGCGCCGCCCCGAACTTGAACAATTCGCCGCCGAACACGACATCAAAATCGGCACCATCGCCGACCTCATCGCCTACCGCCTGGAGCGCGAACAAACCATCGCTCGCATCGCCCAATGCGAACTACCGACCGCATACGGCAGCTTCACCCTGACCGCCTACCAAAGCATCTACGACAAAAACCGCCTGCACTACGCGCTCACAAAAGGCCACATCCAGGCGAGCCGCCCGACCTTCGTCCGCGTACACGTACAAAACACCCTGGGTGACCTCTTCCACGCAGATTTGCGCGAGCGCACCCACACCCTGCAAGAAGCGCTGCAACGCCTCGCGCAAGAACCGGATGGCATCATCGTCGTGCTGGACGACGCACAAAGCCATAACGACATCATCAGCCGCATGGTCGCCTTCTCGCACAACAACCCGCCGCCGAAACGCCCGCAAGAACAAGACCTGCGCACCTACGGCATCGGCGCACAAATCCTCATCGACCAGGGCGTCGGCAAAATGCGCCTGCTCTCCGCACCGTACAAATTCACCGGCATCTCCGGCTACCAGCTGGAAGTGAGCGAATACCTGGCGGAATAAAAAACCTTCCCTGCCTGTTTCCCTCCCCCGTGGGGGAAAAGTTAGGGGCCGTTGACAATTCGACGAACGAGCCCCTCTCCCTCTGGGAGAGGGGTTGGGGTGAGGGCAGCAATCAATTGAAAAACAGGAATTTTGGTTCATCAATGATTGCTCACCCCCTCCCCAACCCTCCCCCGCCGGGCTTCGCCCTGCAGGGGAGGGGGTGTAGAAACCGCGCTAGTCGTTGAATAGTTCCCCTTCCCCCGTGGGGGACTGGAACAGCTCGTCTGAAGGACGAGAAAGTTAGGGAGGGAACAGCAAACCACCCCGCGCAGCGACACCATCACCAACAAACCATTTACCAAAACACAAGGACCCCACATGACACACCAAGTAAACCGCCTCGAAGGCGACTACATCCTCGAAAACGCGCGCTACGCCATCATCTGCTCGCGCTTTAACGACTTCATCGTCAACAAACTCGAAGCAGGCGCCATCGACACCCTGAAACGCCACGGCACCGACCTCTCCAACATTGACGTCGCCTACGTCCCCGGCGCGCTCGAACTCGGCATCGCCGCGCAACGCCTCGCCGCCACCGGTCGCTACGACGCCATCATCGCCCTCGGCGCCGTCATCAAAGGCGCGACTGCCCACTTTGACATCGTCATTGGCGAAAGCGCCAAAGCCTTGAGCCACGTTGCGCTCAGCCACGACATCCCGGTCATCAACGGCGTGCTGACCACCAACAGCATCGAACAAGCCGTAGAACGCGCTGGCACCAAAGCCGGTAACAAAGGCGCGGAAGCGGCACAAGTCGCCATCGAAATGGTCAGCCTGCTGCGCCAAATCGGCTAAACAAATTTCCCCTCCCCAGCGAAGCGGGGGAGGGATAGGGAGGGGGTGTGAAAAGTCGCGTAGCGACCGCATCAAAACACATTACAAACGACACGCCAAACCTGAACTCCACCATTCTCCCTCCCCCTGTGGGGGAAATGTGGGGGCATCCGCACACCTCGCATCACACAAACAACCCTGCACAAAACCCAGCCCCCGCTTGCGGGGGCAACTTCATAAAACCAGACACAAACCATGAAAAACCTCAAACGCCAGGCCATCGAACAGCGCAGCCGCGCCCGCCGCCAACTCCTGCAAGCCCTCTACCAATGGCAAATGAGCGGCGATGACCCGTGGAGCGTGCGCCGCAACCGCCTCGTCGATCCCAAAACCGGCGACATTGACGACGACTACTTCAACGCCGCCTTTGACACCATCAGCGAAAAACGCGACCTCTACGACACCCGCGTTGCCGAACACACCCACCGCCGCCCCAGTACACTCGACCCGGTAGAGCGCGCCATCCTCTGGATTGGCATGTACGAACTGATTGAGCGCTTCGACATCCACCCCACCGTCACCATCAACGAAGCGGTCGAACTCGCCAAACAATTCGGCGCGGCAGACAGCTACAAATACATCAACGCCACCCTCGACCACCTCGGCAAAACCCTCCGTCCCAACGGCTGAAAATCTACCTCGCCCACGGCCGTGGCGGCTCGCGGCACAGCAAAGAAACCTTCCACCTCGCGCGCACCGTCAAGCGTGCCAGCCGCGACACCCCGCGCGAAATGATGGCAAGCCTCACCGTTGCCGAGGTGCGCGAGCAGATGCCCGAACAGGTCATCGCCTACCAAAAACGCAACCCCGCCCCGATTTGGATGCGCTGGTCGCCGATCTGCACACTGCCGCCGCTATAACCATCCCGTTTTTTCACTCCGTCCGACTGTATTAAAAAGTCCCGTAACCCAAAAGAAACATAATGAAAAACCCCCTACTCCTACTGCTTGCCGCCTACGCCCTTCCTGCGCTTACCCAAACGCACTATCCCACCGCTGTAGCGGACGGCTTGGAAAAAATGGCCGCACCGTGCGTACAGGCCAAAGGGAGCCCCTATTTCAAGCAAGCCCTGACCGTTGCCGATTTGAACATCGACGGCCTGCCCGAATACATCGTGGACGGCAGCCGCTTCGTCTGCAAGGGTGCGGAATCCGCTATCAACCAAGACGGCGGCGGCACGGTGGAAATCTACACCGGTCAGAGCGACGGCAGCGCCCGCCTCGCCTTTGCCCATGCAGCGCACGGAACCTACTTGAAAGACGATTATTCCTACGCCAAAGCCGAAGCGGACATCGCCGTTGGCGGCGACCCGAAAACTGCCGGCAACCTCTCCCGCCTGTATCTGATTGTATCGGGCGAGTTGTGCCGTAAAAACCGCGAAACCGAGCCTGAATCCCCCTGTATGCGCCCGCTGGTGTGGAATATCGAGAAAAGACAGTTTGAGTTTAACGGTGTCCATGCCACCATTGGTTTGAGCGAAAGTAAGTAGGTCGGGCATAAATGCCAGACCTACAAAATGGATTTTTGGGCGGCGATGAAAGTGTTTTACAAGCTGTCAGAACTTGTTCAGAATCTGCGGCAATATCCACCGCAGGCGCCCGTACCGTCCTGCAAAAAACAAACGACTACCTCCCCCCAAAACGCCAGCACATACTGAAACCATGAAAATCTACCTCGCCCACGGGCGTGGCGGCTCGCAGCACAGCAAAGAAATCTTCCACCTCGCGCGCACCGCCAAGCGCGCCGGTCACGAAACCCACTGCATCAACGATACCGACAGCGAAGACCCGGAACTGCGCAGCGCGCGCCTGACCGCGCTTGTCGCCGCCGAGCCGGAACCCGTCGTGCTGATGGGCTTCAGCATGGGCGGCTACACCGCGATGCTTGCCGCCGCCGCTCACCCGGAAAAAGTGCGCGGCCTCTTTCTCGTCGCGCCCGCGCTGTACGCGCCGCGCTATCAAGTGAAAAGCTATCCAACCATCAGCCCGACCGAAATCGTCCACGGCTGGGATGATGACGTCATCCTCTACGAACACTCGGTGCGCTATGCCAAAGAGGCGGGCGCGACCCTGCACCTCGTCCCCGCCGGACACCTCTTTTACCAGGCCGATGAACTGGCGCTGCTCTGCCGCCATTTCGCCGATTTCCTCGCCCGCCTTGAGCCATGAGCTACTGCATTTACGTCGCCGCCCTGCCGCCGGACGACCCGAACCGCCACTATCACGACCACGAATACGGCTTCCCCATTGACGACGACAACCGCCTGTTTGAGCGCCTTGTCTTTGAAATCAATCAGGCGGGGCTGAGCTGGAGCACCATCCTGCGCAAGGCGGACAACCTGCGCCGCGCCTATCACCACTTCGATATTGCCACCGTCGCCGCCTATGGCGAGGCCGACGTTGCCCGCCTGCTCGCCGACCCCGGCATCATCCGCAACCGCCTGAAAATCAGGGCGGCCATTCAAAACGCGCGCACCATCCAGCGCTTGCAGGCAGAGTACGGCAGTTTCCGCGCCTGGCTGGACGCGCAACCGCCGCAGGATAAAACCGCCTGGGTCAAGCTGTTCAAAAAGACTTTCACCTTTACCGGCGGTGAAATCACCGGCGAGTTCCTGATGAGCAGCGGCTACCTCCCCGGCGCGCACCAGCCCAACTGCCCCGTTTACCCGCGCATCCTCGCCGCCCGCCCGCGCTGGGCAGCGCAGGAAGATGGCAATGCGCCATGATTTATAGTCGCGGAAACATTTGTTTTGTATCCATGGTGCGCCAAGGCACACCCTATGCACCCCAGCAATGAAACACCGTATGAGATTTTCGGAGGATTGCGATAAACAAGAAACCCGCCGGATGGCGGGTTTCTTTATGCTCTGAACACAGGCAGTTATTGGAACATTCCCTGTCCGGCGAGGCGGGTGAGGATTTGTTGCCAGTCTTCTTCGAGGCGGGTGTCGTCTTGGGCGGCAAGAACGGCGTTGAGTGCCTCGTATTGCAGCGGCAGGGCGGCGAGGCGCGCGGCGAGCGCTTCCGGCAGGCCGAGGTTTTGCCAGGCGGCCTTGTCGCGCGGGCGGCTTTGGCCGCGTTGCGCGTGCGCGGTGGCGAGCAGCGCGGTGATGCGTTTTTGCAGCTGGCTGATGGTCGCTTCCAAGTCGTCGCCGCTGACGCCGTGGTGGGCGAGGGCTTCGATGCTGCGCTCCAGATGGTCGCGCAGGCGCAGTTCGAGTTCGATTTGCAGGGTGGCGGGGACGCGGTTGTCCTGCGCCTCTATCTCTTGCCATAGCGCCTCCGCGTCGCTTGTTTCCCGCGCGATGGTGTAGTAATTGACCAGCGCCGGCAGGTCGCCGCTCGCCTGGCTGGCGCGCCAGGTGGCGGCGATGCCGAGGCGGTTCACTAGGTCGTTGGTAAGCCAGGTGCTGGTGATTTCGCGGTGCAGGCGGTGTGTCGCCATGTATTTGCTGTATTTTTCCGCGAGTTGCGCCGGGAAGTAGTGGCGCAGGTTTTGTTGGTGGTACGGCGCATCCGGCAGGTTTGAGGCGAGCAGGTGGTCGTAGAGCCACATTTTGCTGTAGGCGAGGAGGACGGCGAGTTCGGGCGCGGTGAGGTTGTCGCTGGCGTCGCGGCGTTTGCCGAGGCTCGCGTCATCCGGCAGGTTTTCGATGGCGCGGTCCAGGCGGTCTTCGGCTTCCAGTTGTTGCATCAGCCGCGCGTAGTCGTCGAGGTTTTCGCGCCGCGCCAGCGCCAGGCTGAGGGTTTGCGGCTGGAGGTAGTTCTGCCGCAGGACGTGTGCCGCGACGCTGTCGGTCATCTCCGCCAGCAGCGCATTGCGCGCGGCAAGGTCAAGTTCGCCCGCTTCTATCGCCTGGTTTAGGAGGATTTTGATGTTGACTTCGTGGTCGGAACAGTTGACGCCGCCGGAGTTGTCGATGGCGTCGGTGTTCAGGCGCACGCCGTTTTGGGCGGCTTCGATGCGGCCGCGCTGGGTCATGCCGAGGTTGCCGCCTTCGCCGATGATTTTCGCGCGCACGTCGCAGCCGTTGATGCGCAAGGCGTCGTTGGCGCGGTCGCCGACTTGCGCGTGGCTTTCGTCGCTTGCCTTGATGTAGGTGCCGATGCCGCCGTTCCAGATGAGGTCCACCGGTGCTTTCAGCAGGCGGCTGATGAGTTCGGTCGGGGGCAGGCTGTCTTCCTGGATGTCAAAGGCAGCTTTCATTTCCGGGCTGATGGCGATGGTTTTGTCGCTGCGCGCGAAGACGCCGCCGCCCTGGCTGATGAGCGCGGGGTTGTAGTCCGCCCAGGTAGAGCGCGGCAGGCGGAAGAGGCGCTCGCGTTCGGCCAGGCTTGCCGCCGGGTCGGGGTTGGGGTCGATGAAGATGTGCAGGTGGTTGAAGGCGGCGAGCAGGCGGGTGTTGGCAGAGAGCAGCATGCCGTTGCCGAAGACGTCGCCGCTCATGTCGCCGATGCCGATGGCGGTGAAGGTGTCGTCTTGCTGGATGTTTTTGCCGAGCAGGCGGAAGTGGCGCTTGACGGATTCCCAGGCGCCGCGCGCGGTGATGCCGATGCCTTTGTGGTCGTAACCCGCGCTGCCGCCGGAGGCGAAGGCGTCGCCGAGCCAGAAGCGGTATTCGGCGGCGATTTGGTTGGCGATGTCGGAGAATTTGGCGGTGCCTTTGTCGGCGGCGACGACGAGGTAGGGGTCGTCTTCGTCATGGCGCACGGTGTCGGCGGGCGGGACGATTTTGCCTTCGACGAGGTTGTCGGTGAGGTCAAGCAGGCCGCGGATGAAGGTGCGGTAGCAGGCTTTGCCCGCTTCCATGAAGGCGTCGCGGTCGGCGGGCGGGTTTTTGACGACGAAGCCGCCTTTGGAGCCAACCGGCACGATGATGGCGTTTTTCACCATTTGCGCCTTCACGAGCCCCAGCACTTCGGTGCGGAAATCGGCGTGGCGATCCGACCAGCGCAGGCCACCGCGCGCCACTTTGCCGCCGCGCAGGTGCACGCCTTCCACTTTGGGTGAATAGACCCAGATTTCGTAGAGTGGTTTGGGTTTGGGAAGGCCGGGGATGTCGCGTGCGGCGAATTTGAAGGCGAGGCGGTTTTTCGGCTGACCGTCGGCGTCTTTTTGGTAGTAGTTGGTGCGCAGCAGGGCGGTGAGGAGGTCAAAATACCAGCGCAGGATGGCTTCGTGTTCGGCGCTTTGTACTTGTTGCAGACGGTTTTGCAGTTCGCTGAATGCGGCGGTGGCGTCGCCCGCCTGCTGCCGCATTTTGGCGTGGAAGGCGGCGATGAGCGCGGCGGCGGCATCAGGGTTGGCGTTGAGCGCGGCGCAGATTTGTTCGTAGTTGTAGGGCGCGCCCGCTTGCATCATGTATTTGCCCAGCGCGCGCAGCACGGCGATTTCGCCGATGTCGAGCGTGGTTACGAGCAGGAGCGCGTTCAGGCGGTCGCTGTCTGTCGTGCCCGTCCAGATGCGGCGGAAGGCGTCCGCCAGGCGGCTTTCCACCGCTTCCGGCGCGATGGCGGCGGGCAGGGTGAGTGTGTATTGTTGTAGCCAGTAGTCCGGCGCGATGGCGTAGGGCTGCACGCTTTCGACGGTGAAACCGATGTTTTCCAGCAGCGGCAGGACACGGCTCAGGCTGGCAGGCTGGCCGCGGCCGTAGAGTTTGAGTTGCAGTTGGCGTGCATCCGTGCCGCGCGCCAGTTTGAGTGCCAGCGGCGGTTCGGCGGGCAGTGCTTGCAAGGTTTGCGCGTCGGCGATACCGTCTTCCGGCGGGAAGGCGTCGCGGTAGGCGAGGGAAAAGGCTTCGGCAAATGGCGCGAGCGCCGCTGCATCCGGTGTTTGTGCGAAGCGCGCGCTCCAGTCGCCGAGGGATTGTAGTCGTGCGTGGATGTCGGTATGCGGTTTTTGCCCTGTAGCCATGTTCATACTCCCATGTTTTTGCGGTATTTGTGGTGTGCGGTGACTTCGCGTTGGCGAGGTATTAAGCCCGCGTTAATTTTATCATGATGCGTGATTTTTTGTGGAATTTGGGCGAGAAACGTTTATTCAGACACAGTTTTCATCATGGTAGGATAAAAAAACCGCCCCGGAGGGCGGTTTTTGCTTGAATGGGTAAGTTTTACAGCACGCCCATGCCGACCAGCGCTTTCCACCAGGCGAAGCCGATGGTGACGTGTATCAGCAGGTTGCCGAAGGCAAAGACCGCGCCGACAATCCACCACGATTTGATGTCGTTATAGCCCGCGCCGTAGATGACCGGTGCCGGGCCGGAGCCGTAGTGGGTGAGTGCGCCGCCGTAGCAGTTGGAAAAGAGCAGACCGAGGGCGAGCAAGGTCGGGTCGGCACCGGCGGCAAGGCCGACGGCAGCGAAGACCGGCACCATTGCCGCGATGTAAGCGCCGCCAGAGGCGAAAAGGTAGCGCACCGCGACACTCATAAAGAGGATGATGATAGTGGCGATGGTGCTGTCGATGCCGCCAAAGTTGAGGTTTGCCTGCATGGTGGCAGAGAGCCAATCAAAGAAGTGCGCTTTTTCCAGTACGCCGGAAAGACCGAGCAGACCGCCGTACCAAACGAGGGTGTTCCAGGCGCCTTTGTTTTTCAGCAGGTCGTCCCAAGCGAGAACGCCGAGGATGACCAGCAGGGTCATGATGCTGATGGCGGTGGTGGAGGCTTCTTTGATGCCGATATATTTACCGAGCGCCCAAGAAACAACGGCGAGGATAAAGAGGCCGAGCAGGGTTTTTTCGCGGATGGTCATCGGACCGAGTTCTTCCAGTCCTTTCTTCGCAATCGCCTTGTTGTCGAGTTTTTTCAGCTCTGGCGGGCAGAGGACATATACCACCAGCGGGGTGAGGAAGAGGCAAATCAGACCAGGGATAGAAGCAGCGTAGAACCATTGCCCCCAGTCGAGCAGGAAGGGGTGGCTTTTGCCATAGACCTTGCCGATAAGTTCCATCGCCAGCATATTCGGCGCCATCGCGGTGATGAAGAAGTAACCGGTGGCTTTGACGACCATGTAGGTATTGAGCAGCAGGTAGCGCCCTGCCTTGCGCGGGCTGGTGTCCGGCTCGGAGCCGAGCGAGACGGCGACCGAGTTCATGATGGGGAAGATGATGCCGCCGGCGCGTGCGGTAACAGAGGGCATCGCCGGCGAAATGAGCAGGTCCAAGCAGGCATTGACGTAGCCGAGGCGCAGGGTGGTGCTGCCAAGCTTGCCGATGAGCAGGTAGGCGATGCGCTTGCCAAGACCTGTTGCGACAAAGGCGGTACTCATCGCGAAGGCGGCGAAGACCAGCCAGGTAGTGCTGGATTTGTAGCCATTGAGGACGTCTTTTTCTTTCAGCGCGACATCAACCGCTTTTTGCGCTTCGTTGTCGAACCATTGTTCGTCCGGCGCAATGCCGATGGCGATGGAGGCGAGGGAGACGCCCGCGAGCAGGATGACCGGCAGCGGGAAGGCTTTGAGGATGATGGCGATGATGGTGGCGATGTAGATGCCTGCCAGATGCCAGCCGATGTTGGTCAGGCCTTCCGGTGCGGGGAACACATACGTTGTCGCGATGATCGCGATCAGGATGAGGTAGTGGATGGCTTTTTTGGTACTCATAGAAGGGTTCCAGGGTTGGGGGTGAAGTGTTGGCCGAGCCAGGCGGTCAAGGCAAGCAGGTCGGCGCTGCCGCCCGCGCTCAGGCGCTTGGCAGCGCAGTTGCGGGCGTAAGCCGCGATGGCGTCGCTGAGGCGCGCTTCATCGGCAAGGGTGGCGCGGTCTGCAAGCAGGGTACGCGCCCAGTGCTGGTGCGCGCGCAGGCCGTCCAGACCGACGCGCGCCAGGGTGGTGCTGTCGTCGTTGGCGGCGTAAAGCGCGACCAGCGCGGCCAGCAGGGCGCGGCGTTCGTTGCCGTCCGCCGCGAGTTCTTGTTGGTAAAGGGGTAAGGCGTGCGCACTGACGGTGGCAAAGCCGCTCGCCGCTTCGCCGCGTGCGCCGCTGATGCCGTGGCGTGCGTAGCCGCGTTTGCCCGCGCTGTCGCAGTCTCCTTGGCGCAGTTCGGCGAGGATTTCCGCGCAGAGGGCGCGCACGTCTGCCTGTACGTCGGCCAGGGTCGCCGCATGTTGTTCGGCAAGGCGTTTGCCCAGCGCCGCAGCGGTGAGGCCGAAGGCGAAGATGGCGCCTTTGTGGGTATTGACGCCGCCGGTTGCCGTGCGCATCGCCGCTTCTGCCGCAAGTCCAATCGGGCGGATGGCGGCGAGGAGGGCGGGGCTCGCAGGATGTCCGGCGAAGGTCATGCCCGTTGCCGCGCAGTCGCCGAGGTACGGCGCGATGGCGTCGGCGCTTCGCAGGAACAGAGCGAGGTTCATGTCGTGATGGCCGCCGTTGTGTGCGGCATCGACCAGTCCCGCTTTGGGCGTCAGCGTCGCTTCGCGGATGAGCGCGTCGCGCATCGTCGCTGCTATCGCTTGTGCCTGTTGGTGCAGGCGGTAGCGGCGGGCGATGTCCGCTTGTAGTGCGGAGATGTCGTGGCGGCGTTCGCGCGCGCAGGTTTTGGCGTCATCGTCACAGATGAGGCAGCGGCGCGGCGGCAGGCCGAGGTCGCGGCGTGAGACGGCGACGCCGCCGCGGTCGATAATGTCGATATCCCACAAGCGCGCCAGCGGCGCGCGGTTTTCCAGCGCCAGCATCCGCGTTTTCCAGTCGTGTGCCTCGCCGTCAAGCAGGTAGAGCGCGTGATGGCCGCTGTCATCCACCGCTTCTATCCGCGCGCGCGCATCATCAACGTGCGGGCGCAGGGCAGCAAGGGCTGCGGCGAAGATGGCGTCCAAAAGCGGGCTGCGTTTGACCGCGCCGGGGGCGACAAGGGTGAGCGAGAGCAGTACGCCGCCCTGCGCGAGCATCGCCTGTTGCCGGGCGACGCGGGCATCGCGCGCGGCGAGGACGGCGTCAAGCGCGACCGCCTTGCCGCTGGACGTGGGCAAGGTAGTGGCAATGGGGCGATAGTGCAGGGTGTGGGGCATGGGGTGGTTTATGTGCTGGTTGAATGGCTATTTAAGCGCAAGGGATGCGGACGAACCTCACTCCCGCCCCTCCCCCACAGGGGGAGGGGGCAGAACGGCGGCATCTCACGCATGGGTTCACGCATCGCAATATCCGCGAAGGAAACAAGGGTTCAAAAAGCAGCGGAGCGACCCCCTCCCCCCGTGGGGGAGGGCGGGGGTGGGGTTCGTCGCGGCTACGCCGGTGTTATTGCGCATTCTGTTCTTCCAGTTTGTGCAGGATGGCGGTGAGTACCGCTTCTGTCTGTTGCAAGACTTCGTTGTTCCAAAACCGCAATACGGTGAGACCATGTTGTTGCAGGTGGCGAGTACGCTGCGCGTCGTAAGCGGTCTGTTCAGTGTGTTGTCCGCCGTCAATTTCGATCACCAGCTTTGCTTCGAGACAGACGAAATCAAGTATGTATGTACCCAACGGCTGCTGACGGCGGAATTTGTACCCGGCCAACCGCTTGCCGCGCAGATGCCGCCAGAGGCGCTGTTCGGCAAGGGTCATGTTTTGCCGTAATTGTCGTCCGTTAGCGGTGATTTGCGGGTTGGCGTAGGTAAAGAGGCGGTTGGTCATGGTGTTTGGTTTACTGACTATTTGACAGCGAGGTATGCGGACGAACCCCACCCCCGTCCCCTCCCCCACGGGGGGAGGGGGGAAATCGCGGCGGAGTACGGGCAACGGTTGCCGGGTTTGGCAGTACGTTTACATACACTTGAGCGCTCAAGGTGTATGTAAACGAAGCGCTGCCCGACACCACGGGCGTGCCGTCAGTAACCCCACCCCCGTCCCCTCCCCCACAGGGGGAGGGGGGAATCGCGGTGCGACCGCCCCATGGGAGAGGGAGGCTTGCTTCAATCCGCCACCTGATAGACGGTGTCGATGACGCTGCCGTCGCGGTAGCGCACGATGGCAACCGGTTTGTCGGTGAAGCGGATTTTTTCCGGTTTGCCGGTGAGTGCGATGGCGCGCTGGTACAGGTCTTCTATCGTCGTCAGTTCAACCCCGGCGTCGCGCAGGCGTTGTGCCAGTTGCGGGCGGCGCGGGTTGACGGCGATGCCGTGGTCGGTGATGAGGATGTCGATGTGTTCGCCGGGGGTGATGCAGGTGATGACTTCGTCAACCACGGTCGGGATGCGACCGCGTACCAGCGGGGCGACGATGATGGCGAGGCGGGCATTGGCGGCGGTATCGCAGTGGCCGCCGGATGCGCCGCGCAGGACGCCGTCTGAACCGGTCAGGACGTTGACGTTGAAGCCGGTATCGATTTCGAGCGCGCTCAGGACGACGACGTCGAGTTGTTCGACCGATGCGCCTTTGGAGCCGTAGTTGGCGTACTGGTTGGCGCTGATTTCGATGTGGTTCGGGTTGCGCGCCAAGGATTTGGCGGCGTCGGCGTCAAAGCTCTGTACGTCCAGCAGTTTTTTGATGAGCCCTTTTTCGTGCAACTGCACCATGGTGGCGGTGATGCCGCCGAGGCCGAAGCTGGCGGTGATGTTGTCGCGGCGCATTTTGTCTTCGAGGAAGCGGGTGACAGCGAGTGAGGCGCCGCCGGTGCCGGTTTGTAGCGAGAAGCCGTCGTAGAAGTAGCCGGATTTGGCGATGACTTCGGCGCAGCGGCGGGCGATGAGCAGTTCGCGCGGGTTGGTGGTCATGCGGGTGGCGTCCGCGCCGATTTTCGCCGGGTCGCCGACAGCTTCGACCGGCACGATGTAATCGACTTCGTCCTGCGCGATGCTATGCGGTGCGGTCGGGAAGTCTTCTATCGCTTCGGTGAGCAGTACGACTTTGTCGGCGTATTGCGCGTCGGTCATCGCGTAGCCGAGCGAGCCGCAGATGCTTTGTCCGTGCTGGCCGTTGGCGTTGCCGAAGCGGTCGCAGACCGGCACGCCGAGGAAGGCGACGTCGATTTTCAGCTCGCCGCTTTTGACGAGGTGGACGCGGCCGCCGTGCGAGTGGATTTGTACCGGCTCTTTGAGGATGCCGGCGGAGATGGCGTCGGCGAGTTTGCCGCGCAGGCCGGAGGAGTAGAGTTTGCTGACCACGCCGTTTTTGATGTGCTCCACCAGCGGCGCGTGTACGCCAGTGAGCGAGCTGGAGGCGACGGTGAGGTTCTTGAAGCCCATTTTTGCAAGGACGTCCATCACCATGTTGACGGTGTAGTCGCCGCCGCGGAAGCCGTGGTGGAAGGAGACGGTCATGCCGTCCTTGAGGCCGCAGGCGCGTACCGCGTCTTCGATGCTGGCCAGCACTTTGCGCGGCTCGCGTTCGCCGAAGACGACTTTTTTCTCGCGGACTTCGAAGGGTTTGAGGTTATTGGCTGCGGCGAGTCCGCCTTTGACCCGTTGTTCTCTGTTCATGTTTATTCCTCCCGGATTCCAGATGCGGCGGCGCGTTGCAGCACCAGTTTGGCGCGCTCGATGATGGGGCTATCGACCATTTTGCCGTTGAGCGAGACGACGCCGGAGCCGTTGCGTTCGGCTTCTTCAGCGGCGGCAATGACCCGTTCGGCGTGATCGACTTCTTTTTGCGTCGGCGCGAACAGGTTGTGAATCAGCACAATCTGGTTCGGGTTAATCAGCGACTTGCCATCAAAGCCGAGCTGCTTGATGAGCGATGCTTCGCGCAGGAAGCCTTCCTCGTTGCGCGCGTCGGAATAAACGGTATCAAACGCCATCAGGCCGTTGGCGCGGGCGGCGTGCAGGATGCTGCTGCGCGCAAACAGCAATTCAATGCCATCCGGCGAGCGCTCCGTTTTCATGTTGCGCACATAATCTTCCGCGCCCAGCGCAATGCCCATCAGGCGCGGCGAGGCCTTGGCGATGTCGTTCACCGCGAGAATGCCCTGTGCGGATTCAATCGCGGCGAGCAACTGCGTACTGCCGACGGCGCGGCCGCAGGCTTTTTCGATTTCGGTAATGGCGGCGTCCATGTCGATAATGTCCTGCGCGCTGTCAGTTTTCGGCAGGCGGACAATGTCCGTACCCGCGCGTACCACCGCGTTCAAATCCAGCAGACCAAACTCGGAGGCGAGCGGATTGACGCGCACCACCGTTTCCAGCTCGCGATAGAGCGGGTGTTGCAGGGCGTGCGCGACCAGCATCCGTGCGGTGTCCTTCTCGGCGAGCGCGACCGAATCTTCCAGGTCAAACATGATGGAATCGGGCTTGTAAATAAAGGTATTGCTGATCATCGCCGCGTTCGCGCCCGGCACGAACAACATACTTCTGCGCAGTTTCATAGCACTTTCCCCCAATCGACCGGTTCATCGGTAGCGCGCAACAGCGCCGCTTTCAGCCGCGCGCGCAGCACACAATCGAGCGCGCCGCGGTCTTCCAGCTTGAGCGCGACCGCGGTCACGCCCAACTGCGCCAGCACCTCGTGCACGGTGGCGCGGATTTGTGCGTCGAACTGCTTGCCGACGCTGCTGTTTACTTCCAGCGACACGCCGGAAGCGGCGGGCGCGACATAGACCATGACATCGCTGGACTCGACCGTCCCGGCGACACTCTCTTTACGGATTAGCATACGAACACCTCCTCTCAGGCTGGTTGCAAAGCGCATGGCCGCCCGGAAACGTCCGGTGCGGCAAAAAGTCGCGCTATCTTAGAGAAATTAAAAAATGATGACAATCGCGAATCGTCGCTGTTGCGACATCTCCAGCCTAACAGACTGATTTTGCGACAGGCGTGAGCGTTACTGGCGGCGAAAAAACGCGGCTTTGTATAATGCCGCCTCCACCCCGAACCGGAGCCTCATCATGTACCTCGACAGCGCCGATCCTGCCGCCATTGCCCGCTACCAGCCGCTGGGCATCCTCAAAGGCATCACCACCAACCCGACCATCCTGAAAAAACAGGGCGGCGCGCGCGAGGCACAACTTGCTGCCATCCTCACCAAGCGTCCGCCGCTCTTGTTCGTGCAAGTCCTCGGCGCGACCGCCGCCGATATGCTTCGCGACTATCACCACATCCTCGCCAATTTCCCCGACGACCCGCTGGGTTTCAAAATTCCGGTGAACCACGCCGGATTGGAAGCCATCGCGGCGATGCGCGCGCACCGCCTCGACCTGCCGCTGCTCGGTACCGCCATTTACAGCGCCGAACAAGCCATCCTGGCGGGTATCGCTGGCTGTGACTTCGTCGCGCCCTACATCAACCGCATGGAAAACAACGCCATTGACCCCTATGCCGTCATCGCCAGCACCCGCCGCTACTACGACAATCACGCCATTCCCTGCCAAATCATGGGCGCGAGCTTCAAAAATACCCAACAAATCCTGCACGCGCTGGACGCTGGCGCGCATACCTGCACCCTCCCGCCCGACTTACTGCACGCGATGCTGGAAAAACCGCTGGTCGAAGCGGCGATACGGGCATTTAATGCCGATGGTGGAGCGGGAAGTGCCTAAGTTTAGGAATGGGGCAACAGCGCTACTCCCTCTGGGGCAGAATTGGGTTTGCTGACTATTACCGCCGATGCCACAGATTCCAAAAGCCATCCTGAAAAATCATGAACCCCGAACTCCTTGACCCGCAACGCTGGCTACAATATGCCGCCAAATATCCGCTGCTGGCATTGCTCGCCCTCATCTGGGCAGGTTTTATTCTGGACCTGCTGACGTTCAGAAAGCTGCGCAATTTCCTCGGCATTCGCCCGCGTCGTTTTCTTTATTTGCCGACCATATTCACTGCGCCGTTTTTTCATGTGGATGGGGCGCATCTGCTTTCCAACAGTATTCCTCTCGCCATTATGGGTTTTTTAAGCGCCAACTTACTGCCGCTGCCAAAATATCTGCTCCTACTGCTGATTGCCGCCACGGGGAGCGGTTTCGGCGTGTGGCTGTTCGGGCGCAATGCCATCATGCTTGGCGCTTCGGGATTGGTCTTTGCCCTGTTTGGCTTTTTGCTCGCCAATGCCGCTTTTATTCATGATCAATGGGCGCTCTTTTCGGCGATTGCGGCTTTTTTGCTTTATGGCGGTCTGTTGTTGTCTTTATTCAAGCATCAACCGCAAGTTTCCTGGGCGGCGCATATTTGGGGTTTTGCTTCGGGGATTCTCGCCGCGTGGTGGTTTGCGGGTGCGCCGTTGCCGCGTTAGCGTGTATAAAAACGGCCGGATTTTCCGGCCTTTTTTAGGTCTGTGTTTTTTTCGGTGGCGGGACGGGGATGAAGGGGTTTTCGCCGTTTCGCACCAGCGCGAGGAATTGTGCCGGGGAGAATTTGCCGCGCTCATAGTTTTCCGGGCGCAGCATTTTGGCGGAGTGTTTGTAGTAGTGCCAGAACCAGCCGTTGTTGCCGCCGCTGATGCTGTCATCGAGCGGGATTTTTTGGCTGCCGTCGAATTTCGCCGGATGGTAGCCGATGTCGCCGCTTTCGATGTGGATGTAGTCGGGGCTGTCGGCTTCGCGCGGCATGGCGTGTTCTTGTGAGAGGAGGTAGGGCGCGCGGATTTTGCCCGCGATGTGCAGGGTGCCCTGGTTACCCGCGCCGCTGATGCCGAGCGCGCTGTCAAGGTCGCCGAGGATTTCGAAGTGGCCATCGGCGGAGTGGAGGTAGTCGGCCTGGACGTTGCCGCTGACAGAGAGGTTGAGCGCGGCGTCGTCCAGCAGCGCGCCTTGCAGGGTGAGGTTGCCGTCGATGATGATGTGGTTGCGGTAGGCGGCGGCGTGCAGTTCGGCGGCTTGTTGTTGCAGCCAGGCGCTGTTGAGGTCGCCGTTCAGGGTGAGGTCGCCGTGGTAGATGAGAACGGGGGCGCTGTCATCGTCGTAGTGGTCGGCGATTTGGCTGCCGGGGCGGTCGCCGTAGCGCGCGATGGCTTCTTGTGCGCTGATGAGGATTTTCGGCGGGATGTGTTCGGCGGCGGCGCGGGTTTTCAGGGTTTGCAGCGCTGCTTGGATTTTTTTGTGGATGCGTTCGGCTTTTTGTAGCAGTTTTTTTTCGAGCGCGCCGGGGAGGTAGATTTTTTGGCTTTCGTCGCGGGCAATGAAGGGCAGGACGATGAGGATGAGGGTGATGAAGCCGACAAAGAGGTAAACGGGCAGGTATTTCATGCGGTCGTTCCGGGGTGGTGGGGCGCGGTGGTTCGGCAGCGGCAATGCGGCGGGTAAGCCACCCCGCGGACTTGCACGGTCCATGCAAGTCTCCTCTCCCCGGAGGGAGCGCGGGGCGGGTGTTCAGCCGAGCAGGGTTTCCCGCTGGATGGTGTGGACGCGGTCGGGGCCGGTGGAGACGATGGCAATCGGCAGGCCAAGCGCGTTTTCGAGATAGGCAATGTAGGCGCGTGCTTTTTCCGGCAGGGCGCTGTAGTCGGTGATGCCGACGGTGTCGCTTTGCCAGCCGGGCAGGGTCTGGTACACGGGTTGGCAGCGCGCCAGTTCGTCCGCGCCGACCGGAGCGACGTCAAGGCGCTCGCCGTCCATGTCGTAATGGGTGCAGACCTGGATTTGCGGTAGAGCATCGAGGACGTCCAGTTTAGTGAGACACAGGCCGCTGATGCTGGAGTTGTAGATGGCGCGGCGCAGGGCGGGCAGGTCTATCCAGCCGCAGCGGCGGGCGCGGCCGGTGGTGGCGCCGTATTCGTGGCCGACTTCGGCGAGGTGTTTGCCGGTGGCATCCAGCAGTTCGGTTGGGAAGGGACCGCCGCCGACGCGGGTGCTGTACGCTTTGGCGATGCCGAGGATGTAGTCCAGATGGCGCGGGCCGACGCCAGAGCCGGTTGCAGCGCCGCCAGCGGCGGTGCTGGAGGAGGTGACGAAGGGGTAGGTGCCGTGGTCGATATCGAGCATCGCGCCTTGGGCGCCTTCGAAGATGATGTGGTCGCCCGCTTCGCGGTGGCGGTAGGCGGCAAGTGTCACGTCGGTGATGAGCGGGCGGACGCGCGCGGCGTAGGCGAGCCATTCGCTGGCGACGTCGTCGTAGGAGACGGGCGCGGCGTGGTAGTAGTGTTCGAGCTGGAAGTTGTGGAAGTCCATCAGTTCGCGCAGGCGTTCGCGGAAGGTTTCCGGGTGCATGAGGTCGGCCAGGCGCAGGCCGCGGCGCGCGATTTTGTCTTCGTAGGCGGGGCCGATGCCGCGTCCGGTGGTGCCGATTTTGTTGGCGCCGCGCGCGGCTTCGCGTGCCTGGTCGAGCGCGCTGTGGCTCGGCAGGATGAGGGCGCAGGCGGGCGAGATGTGCAGGCGCTCCATGACGGGCACGCCGGCGGCTTCCAGCGCGGCGATTTCGGTAAAGAGGGCGCGCAGGCAGAGGACGACGCCGTTGCCGATGTAGCTTTTGACGCCTGCGTGCAGGATGCCTGCCGGGATGAGGTGCAGCACGGTTTTTTTGCCATCGATGACGAGGGTATGGCCAGCGTTGTGCCCGCCCTGGTAGCGCACGACGGCGCCCGCTTTTTCGGTGAGCAGATCGACGATTTTGCCTTTGCCTTCGTCGCCCCATTGGGCGCCGATGACGACCAGGTTTGTACTCATGGGTGTTTTCCTTGGTTAAGTGGTGGGGAATGCGGTGGGTAGTTTACCTTCGGGGAAGTAGTGGTGTATTCACGGATGCGGCAGCCTTCATCCGAGATTTGTCAGTTTGTAAATCTGAGCAGGTATCCATTGGGGTCTTGGATGAGGAATTCTATTTGTTCTTCCGCGATGCCATTGACCAGATAGGTGCTTTTTGTAAGTTCTCGGTAAATGTCCATTTGTCCGTTTTTAACGGTTTCATAGAGCGCTTCAACGTTCTCAACGGCGATGGATAGGTTTATTCCTCGCCCTAACGGGTATTCCAATGCACCAGTGTTCCAGCCTTTGTCATGGATTTGTTCAAACATGAATTGGCTATCCTCGAATGACATGAAGACAAAGTTTTCTTCGGCTCGTTCATATTCTATTTTGAACCCCAGTTTTTTATAGAAGTCTTTGGTCTGGCTTATGTCAAACACGGACAATTCCGGTATCAGTTTGTTAAAGTTCATGGCAATGTTTTTATCAATACGGATGGGTTTTTATCGGTTGCCTGGTATTTCTTGTTTGCAGGCCATTGCAAAGGTGGGGCAGGGACGGGTGATTATGGGGTGTTTCTAGTGCGCGAGCCATAGTAGCAGGGCGACGATGAGGATAGCGGTGGCGGCCATGCCGAGGCCGATGCGGCGCAGGGCGCTGTCTGGCAGTTCGCCCAGTTGGTGCATGGTGCGGCGCCAGACGGCAGGGGCGATGCCAATCAGCGCGCCTTCGCAGAGGAGCATGAGGGCGAGTGCCAGCCACCAAGTGGTCATGTTCATGGGATTCGGCCAGTAGCGGGTGGCATGGGAAGATGGCGGTGCGTCAAGGCGCACGCTATGGGGCTGTTTACATACACCTGAGCGCTCAGGGTGTATGTAAATGAGGATGGCGTAGTTTTTGGGGTTTTGCCGCTGCGCGGTTTATTTGCTGCCCCCACCCCAACCCTCCCCCACGGGGGGAGGGCGCTGTTCCAGTCCCACAGGAGGGAGCTATTTATGTTGTTTTGAATGAGAGTAGTCGCTGCGGGGTTGGTTTGCTGCCCCCACCCTAACCCTCCCCCACGGGGGAGGGAACCGTGTACGTTGCACGTCTTGCGTGGGAAGGGGTGAGTGGCTGCGGCGGTCATGGCAGCACGGTTTCTTTGTCTTCTGTTTGTTCGCGGGCGGCGGCTTCTGCCGGGATGACCGGGTCGGCGACGGGCGCGATAGTCGGGGCGGGCAGGGCGGCGGGCGCGGTTTCGGCGTCCAGCGGGGCGCTGTCTTCGTTGTTCAGGTAGCGGAAGTAGCGGTTGTCCGGTTTGACGATGAGGGTGCTGCCGCCGAGGCTGTCGCGGTAGGCGGTGAGGCTGCGCCAGTAGCGGTAGAAGTCAAGGTCGGCGCCGTAGGCGGCCGCGTATTGTTTGGCGGCGCTGGCGTCGGCTTCGCCGCGCATGATGTCGGCTTCTTCGCGTGCTTTGGCGAGGAGTTCGGCGGCTTCGCGTTCGGCGGTGGCGCGGATGACCGAGGATTTTTCTTGGCCGCGCGCGCGGAAGTCTTTGGAGACGCGCTCGCGTTCGGCGCGCATGCGGTCAAAGACGCGGTCGCGGATTTCGTCGGAGAAGTCCACACGCTTCAGGCGCACGCCGAGGACTTCGATGCCGTAGCGCGCTTCTGCCTGGCCGGAGATGCGACGGCTTGCCGCGTCCATGATGGTGCCGCGGTCTTGCGAGATGGCTTCTTTGACGGAGCGCTGTACGAATTCACCGCGCAGGTTTTCTTTGACCATGTTGTCGAGGAGGCGGCTGGCCTGGTCGAAGTTGCCCTGGACGCTGGTGTAGAAGGTGCGGATGTCTTTGATGCGCCATTCGACGAAATAGTCCACGATGAGCCATTTTTTTTCGTTGGTCATGAAGCGCTCGGGTTCGACGTCCAGGCGCTGGATGCGGGCGTCGAAGAATTCGACGTTCTGCACGAAGGGGACTTTGAATTTGAGTCCGGCTTCGTCGTCGGTGCTGATGAGGCGCGAGAATTGGGTGACGACGGCGATTTGGCGCTCGTTGATGATGTAGGCGCTGCTGGCGAGGATGATGAGGGCGACCATGATGGCCGCGAGGAGGGCGTTGGTTCTGTGGTTCATGCGGGTTTCCTGGCGTTAGCGGCTGCGGCTGCGGTCGTTGCGGCTGTTGTTGCTGGCCGGGGTTTTGCCGTTGGCGGCGGCGGGGGTGACGATGGGCGCGGGCGGGATGTTTGCCGCCGGGGCTGTGCTTTCGCTTGCGAGCGGGGCGGGCAGGGCAGGGGCGTCGCCAAGGTTGATGATGGGGCGCGCGTCGTCGGCATCGACCAGTACTTTGTTGCTCTGCGCGTAGATGCCTGCCATGGTGTCAAGGTAGAGGCGTTCGCGCATGACGGCCGGGTTTTCGCGGTAGGCGGCGAGCAGATTGTTGAAGCGGCTGCTGTCGGCGGCGGCGCGGGCGAGGGTTTCGGCTTTGTAGGCTTGTGCGGCTTGTAGCAGGCGTTTGGCTTCGCCTCTAGCGACCGGGATGCGTTCGCGCGCGTAGGCTTCGGCTTCGAGGCCGAGGCGTTCTTCGTCTTCGCGGGCGCGTACGGCGTCTTCGAAGGCGTCCTGGACTTCTACCGGTGCGCGCGCGTCTTGGAGTTCGAAGGCGACGATTTCGAAGCCGAGGTTGTATTGTTCGAGGGTTTTGTCGATGATTTGTTTGGCTTCTTGTGGCCACTCGCCGCGTTTTTCGATGAGGATGTCATCAACGGTGTTGCTGCCGACGACTTCACGGATGGCAGAGATGACGATGTCGCGCAGCACTTCTTCGGGCTGGTTCGCCTGGAAGAGGTAGTTTTTCGCGTCGCGGATGCGGTATTGCACGGCGGCGCCGATTTCGACGATGTTTTCGTCGCTGGTCAGCATTTGGCCGTTGCGCTGGTCGCTGGTGCTGACGCGGCCGCTTTGACTTTTGAATTCGCCGACTTTCATCGAGGAGATGGAGGTGACGTCCACTTTGTTGACTTGACCGAAGGGCACGGGGACGTGCCAGTTGAGGCCGGCTTTGGTGGTGCGGGAGTAGCGGCCGAGGAAGGTTTCGACGCCGTTTTCGCGTTCGCGCACGGTATAGACGCCGCTTGATAGCCAGGCGACGAAGAGGGCGGCCAGGATGAGCAGGATGATTTTGCCGGAGAGGCGGAAGACGGCAGGGCCACCGCCGTTGTCGCCGCCGCTGTTGCCGTTGTTACGGCGCGGGTTGCGGCGCAGCAGTTTGTTGAAGAGTTCGTCCAAGTCTGGCGGCTGGTCGTTTTTTTTGTTGCCGTCGTTGTCGTTGCCCCAAGGGTCTTGTGCCATGGCGACCGGCTGCGGTCGGCGCCGGCTCAGGTGGCCGAGCAGGAAGGTGAACATGGGTTGCGGGTTCCTTTGTTTACGGTATGTCTGAATGGGTTTGGAGTTCAAGGCGGCGATTATACTTTGATTGTATCTGGTGATAGTGCTTTTCGCGCAGGCGGATGTGTAGCCATTGGCTGCCGTCAGCGGCGCTACGTTCTTCCAGTACGGCGTGTTCGGCGTAGAGCGCGGCGCGCAGCGCGCCTTCGTGCGGCGCCAGGTGCAGCCAGCCGTTTTTTTCGTCGCTTTTGAAGTAGGCGACGATGGCGTCGGTGAGTAAATCCACGCCCGCGCCGGTCAGCGCCGAGAGGAAGACGGCTTCCGCCTTGCCGTCCGCGCCCGGTTTGACGCGGGGTGCCTCGCCGCGCAGGTCGATTTTGTTATAGACGCGCAGGGTGGGGACGTCGGCGGCGTCAATGCTTTTCAGGACGTCTTCGACGACTTCTTCGCGCTCCAGATGGTGCGGGTCGGCGACGTCGATGACGTGCAGCAAGAGATCGGCGCGTGCGGTTTCTTCCAGCGTCGCGGAAAAAGCGGCGACGAGTTCGTGCGGCAGGTCGCTGACGAAGCCGACGGTGTCTGCCATGAGGATGGTCTGCGGTCCGCTGTGTTGCAGTTTGCGCCAGGTCGGGTCGAGGGTGGCAAAGAGCTGGTCTTGCGCGTACACGTCCGCTTCGGTCAGCGTGTTGAACAGGGTGGATTTGCCGGAGTTGGTGTAGCCGGCCAGCGCTACGGTCGGGATGTCGCGCCGCAACCGCGCCTTGCGGTTTTCCTCGCGCTGCTTTTGCACGCGCGCGAGGCGACGTTGCAGCTGTTTGATGCGCGCGGCGAGCAGGCGGCGGTCGGTTTCGAGCTGCGTTTCGCCAGGGCCACGCAGGCCGATACCGCCTTTTTGTCGCTCCAGGTGCGTCCAGCCGCGTACCAGGCGTGTTGCCAGGTGGTTCAACTGCGCCAGTTCGACTTGCAGTTTGCCTTCGTGGCTGCGCGCCCGCTGCGCGAAGATGTCCAGCACCAGTCCGCTGCGGTCAAGCACGCGCGCGCTGCACAGTTTCTCCAGATTGCGCTCCTGTGAGGGCGAGAGCGGCGCGTTGAAGATGACGAGCTCAATGTCGTGCGCTTTTACCGCTTCGGCCAGCGCTTCTGCCTGACCGCGGCCAATGTAATAGCGCGGCTCGGCTTCGCCGCGGCTGTAGCGCTCCGCCCAGATGATTTGCGCACCGGCAGAGCGCGCCAGCTGGTGGAATTCTTCTTCGACCGCCGGATCGGGGGTACGGTTGATATCAACCTGCACCAGCGCGGCGCGTTCGCCGCTTTTCGGTCTCTCAAACAAAACGCGCCTCCCTTGCGGAAAGCGCGGCGAAAACAGGCTGTCGTCGCATCAATAGAGCGGGTCGGTGCTCGGACGGGCGGCGGTTTCCGCAGCAGGGGCGGCAGGCTGCTCGCCTTCCACGCCTTCTTCGTCTTCACCGGGCAGGCGGACGTTGCGCGCCGGCACGATGGTCGAAATCGCGTGCTTGTACACCATCTGCGAGATGTTGTTGCGCAGGAGTAGCACGAAAGCGTCAAACGATTCGATTTGTCCCTGAAGTTTGATGCCATTGACCAGATACACGGATACCGGGATGCGTTCTTTGCGCAGGGCATTGAGGTAAGGATCTTGCAGGGATTGGGATTTACTCATTGTTGTTGTACTCCGAAAGGTTTGGGGAAGCGCCGTCTCTTGGTCGGAGATGACGCGCGCGCAATGTATCACAAATCACCGCCTGCGGGCGGATTTTGTCGCGGCGTGGTGCGGGTTTCAGACGATTTGCCAGTGCAACACCAGCAGGTTTTCGCTCGTGGTTTGCTGGGTGATGCGTGCGCGCAGTTCGCCGATGAGATGCTCGCGTTTGGCCTCGATTTCGTCCTCGCGTTCTTCTATATGGCTGCGCAATTTGCGGATGCGTTGCCGCTGCCGTTTCAGGGTTTCCTCCGCCGCGAGCTGTTCGGCGCGGTCGGTGAGTGTCTCACTGCGGCGTTCTTCCTGTTTGAAGGCGCGTTTGGCTTCTTCCAGCTCCCGCTCCAGGCCGCGTATCTGGTCTTCTGCCCATTGCGCAAGACGCTGGCGTGCTTCCACCATTTCCGCGTCGCTCATGCCTTTTTGTCGCAACGTTTCTTGTTTGATATTGGCGGCAGCGCGTTCTTCCAGCAAAGCGGGCATGGCAGGGGCGTCGCCTGCATCCTCTCCGGCAAGGGCCAGCAAATGGCGGCAGAAATCGGCATCAAGTGCTTCGCCTGCGTCATTAAATGCGGTGAACACCAGCGCTTCTGTCGTTGCCGCCCGGCTGTTGGCGATGAGTTTGTCGAGGCGTAACCAGCCGCGTTGTCCCTGATGACGGGCGATGTCGCTGATTTTGCCGTCGCGTTCGTCATAGCGGAAGACGATACGGGCAGGCGGCATGGCAAGCGCCAGCGCCTGCTCCAGGCACCACTCACCGAGCAGTGTGTTCGGGCGCAGCAGAAAATCCTGCGCGTCTGCGTTGGCAATCAAGCGGTAATAGCCCGTTGGCGTGGCTGGCAGCGGCGATTGATGCAGATAGAAACGGCGGTTTTTTTCATCAATACGGTCGGCATAGGGGTGCAGGACAAACTGCGACAAGCGCCAAAACCAGCGGTTTGCCTTGTCCAGGCGTTGGTCAATTTCTGCGCGGCTCAAATTCAGCCGCTCAATCACGTCCTGGTCGAGCGCGTCGTGCATTGTCGCTTCAGTCTGCGCCAATCGCGCGCTAATTGCTTCCTCCAAATCTGCCTGCAACTGGTCAAAGGCGCGGTCAATTTCCTGAGGTGTGCGGCAGTTGTCGAAAATCTGCGCGACGCGCTTTTCGAAATCGAGATCGGCATTTTCCACCCGTCCCAGAATGTCATTGGATGCGCCAAACAGCCCGCTAAACAGCTGAAATTTCTCGGTGAGCAATTCGAGAATGCGCTTGTCCGCCTCGTTGCGGCGGTTGAGGAAATTAATCACCACCACGTCAGACTCTTGCCCGTAGCGGTGGCAACGGCCAATGCGCTGCTCCACCCGTTGCGGATTCCACGGCAGGTCATAGTTAATCAGCAGCGAGCAGAATTGCAGGTTCACACCTTCCGCTGCCGCCTCGGTGGCAATCATAATCTGCGCATCGTGGCGGAAGCGGTCAATGAGCGCGGCACGCTTGTCGGCGGAAACCGCGCCGGTGATGCGGTTGCGGTTTGCCGGGTTGACCTGCCATGCCTCATAAATGGCGCGTGCGGCGGCGTCATTATTTGTGCCGTTAAACAGCACCACCTGCCCTTTGTAGCCGTTTTCCTGCAAGAACGCGGCGAGATGCTGCTGCGTGCGCGTTGATTCCGTAAAAATAATCGCCTTCTGCTTGGCTTCCAGCTCAGCCATCCGCGCAAAGCCGGTTTGCAGCGCCTCCAAGAGCGCCTGCGCTTTGCTGTCCGCGCCGCTGCACAGCCGCTGCGCCTGCGCGATAAAGCCCTCCAACAGGGTGATTTCCTCCGCCAGCCGCTTCGCATCGGGCGACTCCGGCGGCTCCTCCGCTTCTTCCCATTCCTCCGCGCTGTCATACACATCCTCGTCGGGAAAGAGTGCCAGCAGCGCATCTTCCTGCGCTCCCTGTTGCAGTGCGCGCAAGCGGCTGCGCATCACCTCCAGCGTGCCAAGTACCGCAAACGGGCTGGAGGCGAGCAGCTTGCGCAGAATCATCCCGGTAAGATGACGCTGACGGCGCGGCAGGGCATAAGCATTCTCGCGTTGCAAAAACGTCGAGACATTCTGATACAGCGCGTGCTCATCATCGCGCGGTGTGAATTGCTGCGTCAGCGCATGGCGCTGGGTAAAAGACACATACTCGCGGATATCGCGGCGTAACGTGCGCTGCACAAAACCACGCAAACGCAGACGCAACGCATCGCTATTTTTCTGCGTAATAAAATCGTGGCGGAATTGCTTGGCATCACCGAACAAATACGGATCAAGAAACAGCGACAAACCATACAATTCCATCAGCGAATTTTGCAAAGGTGTAGCCGTCAAAAGCAGTTTCTTCTTACCAGCAAAGGCAATGCGCAAAGCCTGGCCAATCTTATTACTATCCTTATAGGCATTGCGCAATTTATGCGCCTCATCCAGCACGACACAATCCCAATCCGCCGCCTGTAATAGTGCGGCATACTTGCGTGCAAACTCATAAGACATAATCAACACGCCATCGGCAAAAGGCGGCAAACTGCCCTCGGCAATCACACCGGGCAGGGCGAATTTCTCGTATAACTCCTCCTGCCATTGCTTGCGCAGCGATGCCGGACAAACCACCAACAAACGCCGCCGGCGCTCCGCCCATAACTGACAAAGCGTCAAACCCGCCTCAATCGTTTTGCCAAGACCGACCTCATCGGCGAGCATCACCCCTTCATGCAGCGGATGCTTGAGCGCAAATAACGCCGCATCAATCTGGTGCGGATGCAAATCTACCTGCGCATTCATAAGCGCGCCAGTCAAATCACCGGCATCATGATTATTGGAAAAACAGACAATTTCATGGGCAAAATACTTGGCCTGATGCGCGGTGGTTTTCATGCCCGTATTCATACAATTCCTCCTTCTGCCAAAATCATGGCAAACATCTCCGGCAAATAATCATCATCCATAAAAAGAATATGGCGCGCGCGGAAATCCTCGTCCGTCCAGTCCGCGACATTAAGCAAATCCCGCCGTGCGGTGACAGAGAGAATAAAACTGTTCAGAAAAATATCCAGCTTTAACTCCTGCTGCAAACGCTTGACCTCATCGGCAAGGCCAAATTTCGGGTCGCTTAAATCTATCTGACGGATACCTTTCGGGTCAATCAGCGACAACCATTGCTGTCCGCTATCCCTGTCCACCAGCCACAAAAGAAAATCCGGATAAAAATTCCCGGCGAGTGCAAAACCCAGTCCTTTGCTCTTGTTTGCCGCATTGCGTAACAAATACAAATCGCGTCCGCCAGTCCAGCGCATTAATTCGCCGCTGTCATGCGCCGCTTGCAAATCGCGGACAAAGCGAATTTCACTGTGCACATTCATATTGAGCGGCTGCATTTTCAGCGGCAGATTGTCCTTGTCTTCCAGCACCATAATCGGGTAATACAAATGCGCCGGGAAACAAATGGCGCTGATTTGTGGCGCGCGCCAATTGAGCACTTCCCTGATGCGGTTCGATTCCACTAAAGCCTTTAATTCCAGCAGCTTTTTCTCATAATCACGCCCAACATCGTTCGGTTCAATCGTAAACTGATAGCCATTTTGCATTGAGCCATTGTCGCTATCAACCAGCACCGTTTCATAAAACTTCCCCTCATATGCCGCTTTCAATCGCGCATAAAAGACTTCGGTATAAAGACACAACAATTCCAGCAACAAATCCTGTTGCTTCAACACATCGGCAAACGAAAGCACGCTGAGCGCATTTGCCGGAATAAACAAGGTGTACCAGTCATTGCCCTCGGCAAACGCGCGCAGGCGGGCTTTGTCGAGACGCAAATTGCACCAGGTGCGGCGTTGCTTGAAGTCAAGCAATTGCAAATACAGCGCATCCCAATCAAACAACGGGAAAAGGCGGCTATCTAGCGTATGAATCTCGCGCTGATTAACGTGCAGGGCAGTTTTGGCCGCCGTACTCAAGGCTTCCACGCGCGGATAGCGATCCAGCGTGGCATGAATCTTTTTAATCTTGTCGCGCCATTCTTCCGGCACCTCATACAAATCGATTTTTTTCTGCCGCTTGAAGCCCATATTCTGATTGTCTTTATAGCCATCTTTCAGCCGCAGTGTTTTTAATTTCACCGCAGGCAAATTGGGCTGTACCTTGAAATCCACCATCAGCATTTCATCCGGCGGGGTAATGCCTTCCTCGCGCAAATACGCCTTGAACTGCTCCATATACCCGGCGCGGATACCGAAAATATTGAGCGTTTCCAGCTTGTCGAGATGCAATCCTTTTGGACGCTCTGCCGCCAGACTGCGTTTCAAAGAAAAACCGCGTCCTTTCAGACGTACGCCGCGCCCGAAAAGCTGAATAATCTGGCTGCCTTCGCTCTTGCCCATATTGAGCAAACCCATGGTAGAAACGCGCCAGCTGGACCAGCCTTCCGAGAATTTGCGCGAACCAATCAGCACATGAATCGGGCTGTCTTTCTGGTTAATCTTGGCAAAAAGACCGGGCGAAAAATCATCGCTACGGCAGACAAAATCGTCGCGGCTTTCCGCCGTTTTGAAAAAACTGCTGGCATCGCCAATATTGATGACGGCAAACGGCGTGCCATTCTCGCCCACAGAAAGCGCCAATTCGCCTTCGGCCTTTTTCAGCAGCGACAAATGCAAACGGCCGCCCGCAGGCGCATGAAAAAGACGCTGCAAAATATCGGCGTACAAATCCGCTTCCTTGCCGAGAAACGCCATCAGCGGCGCAAAGCGCTGGCTGAAGATATTGTTGCCGTGCCTATCGACAATCTGCGCCTTGTCCTCCAGCAAGGCGTGCAACCAGCGCTGCACTTGCTCCGCCTGATTGAGGAAAAAGGCGAGAAAGCGCACCACCTGCAACACATCGCTGTCATCATCGACAGCCTTGCTGCCCACAACCTTGTTGCCGACGAATACCCATAGCGGCCGCTCCAGATTCCATTCATCGAGTCGCGCGCCGCCCGTATCAAACAAATGCAACTGCTGATAAAACGACAACAGGCAGGCCGTCAAATACAAATCGCCGTGCAAGGTATAGCCCGCGTCATCCATATTGAGAATCAGGCTTTCCTTGCCATAGCCGTCGGCATAAAAATACTTGTAGGAATAATCAAACAGCACCGCCTTGGCATAGGTTTCAAACATCGCCGTTTGCTTGGCCGCGCGTTTTTCCGCCGGATTAAGGGCGACGATGGCGCGCTGTTCCGCATCCAATTTTTTCGTATTTTTAGTGCGAAAGTAAGTATGAGCCTTTTTTTTGATTAATTCCTCTTCCTCTTCCTTAATCGTCTTTTCGTTTGCTACCGCTTGGCCAAACGTTGCCGAATACTCAAAAGCAAAACCATCGCCAATTAGTGCAGCGCGCCGTTTCATCCAGGCATCGCCAGAGGTGCCGCGATGCCCCTCATCGACCAGTACCAAATTGCGCCCGGCAAAAGCGGCAACGGCGACGGTTTTGTCGCCATCGCGTTCCGCCAGTTTGTTGATGTCGATGATTTCAATATCGTCAAAAAGGTCAGAAGTGGTATTGCTCTTGTCAAAGAACTTGGCGCGCATACCGGAATCGACGAATTCCTGCAAATGCTGCCTGCTCAGGCCTTCGTTAGGTGTCAGTAAAATGATCTTGTCCAGCTTTTCCGGGCAATAATGGCGGAATTGCAGAATATTGACGTGCATCAGTAGCGTCTTGCCGCTGCCGGTGGCATTCCAAAAAGCAAGCTTGTTCAAATCTTCGCTGTCATAGGGCGAGAGATTGCGCGCCTCTATTTCCTGTGAATACTGCGCTAGCGTTTGATTAAGCGCATCGCGTAATGCTTCGCGGCGATTGAAATACCAGTCCAGATAGATTTCGGTAAAGAGCAGCGACAAATACTGAAAATATTTGAGCTGCAATTCATGCCCTTCCGCATGATTACGCTTGGCGGTAATTTGCTGCCAATGCTGGACGATATTGAAGTCATAACGGCGCAGCGTTTGTTCGTCTATTGCATCGCTATGAAAGAGGCTGTTGTTGAGCTGCTCAAAGAAGCGGGTTTGCCCGCTCTCATCCAGCCCGCTGAAGCGGTCATCACCAAGGCGGGTTTTGAAATCTTGCAAATTACGCTGGTTAAAGAGAGAAAGCAGCCAGCGGTTAATAATGAGGTGGTCGTGAAAAGTCGCCATTATTCCGCCTCCGCAAACATCAGGCGAAGAAACTCCGCTTCAATACTGCGAATTTTCAGCGTGCGTGCGCTGCCGCCATCGGCATCGTTGTCCTGCCAAACGGTGGGCAAAGTGTGGTCGCCGTTGATATAGATTTCGGCAAATTCGCTGTCTTGCGGGTTAATCCGCTTTTTCTCGAGCAATTGTGGCAGGCTGTCATCATGCCAACGCTCGCAATCGCGCCACACCAGCAATATCCGTTCGCCATCAAGATGCCCTTCGACAAAGACATAACCCTTGTCAAAGCGGCGGTCTTCCACGGCATCTACCCGCAGCCCCAAGAGGTAATTAAAGGTTTCTACCAAATCAATTACCTGTGGCGTGTAAGCCCCGGCGGAATCGCTGGCAATATTGAGGCGGTAATCGAAGGGCTTGCGGAAATCGTCGCTAGAAAGCAGAGAATCGCGGCTTTCAATATCGAGCATATAGTGCAGCAGATAATCCTGCGCGCTTTGGTCATTCAAGGTACGCGCGAGCAAATCCGGTTTTTTCAGTTGCAAGTTGTTGAGCGTGTCTTCATAGCTTTCCAGCTTCAGTACTTTGACGATTTGCGACACGCCATGGAAATTGCCGTCGCTATCCGCCTGCGGTTTGCCGTCTTTCCATTCCTTGCTGTAAATCACCTTCTGCACGCGCGGCTTGAGAACAGTATTAAAGTATTCCGCCTGCTCCACCAGAATATATTTGCGCTTGCCGTCGTCCTCGCGATTAAGGTTAATCACCGCATGGGCGGTAGTGCCGGAACCGGCGAAGTAGTCGAGGATAGTATCGTATTTTTTTGAGGATAATAGGATAGAATCTAATACGGTGTACAATGATTTAGGGAAATCAAACTTTTTAGAACCAATTATGTTGTTTAGAATTTTAGATCCGTAATCGCCTGCTATATATTTACTATCATCCCACACTGTTTTATATCTTTCTTTATCTCTGGTTTTTTTGATTTCGTAGTTTCCATTTTTTAGCTTTTCAACTTTTAATAAATGGGATATATTTTCTACAGACTGGCGAGCGTATGTCCATTTTCTTTCAATTCCATTGCCATCTATAGGATAAATGGCAATTAAATTGTCATCTAGTATTTCGTTATGATTGGGATGTATGTTGTCTGGTAATACATCACCAAATCCAACAATTTCCATATTTTTTATGATAATGGGATAAAAACAATTTTTGGCTGTATTCCTCTCTGATTCTCCTCCCCAGTTTCTAAAATTACTCCATTCTCTATTTTCTTCAGGAATATTTTTCCCTTCCGATTTGCTTCCGAATTTTGATATAACTAGGGCAAACTCATTGTTTATAGATAAGTATCCTCCTTGTATTCCTTTGGTATTATGTCTAACTACAATTGTATTATGTTCATAGTAATCACTACTAAATATTTGTCTAAATAATAGATTTAGTCTTACATGTTCATTCTCATCAATGGCGCAAATTAAACTGCCATCACTTTTCATTAGACGAGCGGCGCAAATTATTCGATTCTCCATTAAAGATAGCCAAGAAGAATGCTTGAAACTATTCTTGTATAGTATCTCACTAGATGGTGAATTATACGGCGGATCTATATAGATACATTTCACCTGCTCACGATAGCGTGCCTGTAGCAGGTTTAATGCCTGGAAATTGTCAGAATGGATAAGTAATCCGTCGGTGGCGGCGTCGAGGCCGTCGGGAAGGTCTACAGATAGGCGGGTGAGCAGGGCGGCCTGGAATTCAGGCGGGTAGAGCGAGGTATCGACGACGAGATAAGGATCTGTTTTTACAAGTGAAAAAATGTCGAGGGGGGGGGGGTAACTGTTTGAAAGAAAATAAGTTTTCCCACGCTGCGAGCTGTTTTTCGTTGGCGGCGACGGCTGGCAGTAACGCTTCGGGGATATGGTTCAGGGTGATTAGCCAGTGGCTGGCGGCGACGAATTTCTTTTTCAGCCACAATTTTTTCTGGAAGTTTTCCAGCTGGGCGAGGAAGTCGATGATTTTATGGGCGATGGCGAGCAGGGTTTGGATGAGGCGCAGGTCGCGCTCCAGCGGGGCAAAATCGGCGGCGCTTTGCAGGTTGTCGAGGTTCATCACTTCGTTTTTGATGTAGAAATCCAACTCGCGCCGCAGGAAGCCGCCGAGGTCTTTATGGATAAAGTAGTCGGCGCTGTTTTTCTGGGTATAGGCGGCAAGGTGTTTTTCCAGCAGGGTGCGCTCAGGCTGTTTTTCGGTCGGTGCGCGGCTGAAGAGTTCCGTCCAGTCTTGCTGAACGCTGTCGGCGGCCGCGACAGCTTTTTTCACGGCGCTCAAATAGGCGTCCTGTTTTTCGCCTTTGGGGCGCGGCTGGTAGCTGAAGTGGATGGTGAGGGTTTGTCCGTCGGCGGCGGTTTCTACTGGGGCAAGGGCAGGGCGGATTTCTGCGCCTTCGTCGTCGTACTGCGCTTCCTGTTTTTCAGCCAGCACAAAGAGGCGGGTGTGGTTCAGGTCTTTTTGGTTGTCCTTGGCGGTGTCGGCGGCGACCAGCTTGAAGTGAACGCGGCGGCCATCGCTGAGGGTAAAGCGATAGTCGCTGAAGTTTTCGCCGGATTTGGTGTAATACTGGTCTTTGTTTGCCCAGTGCAGCATCACTTCTTCGCCGTTGTAGGGGATGGCGTAGGTGTTGCCCTTGTAGCGGCGCTGGCTGATGAAGTCGCCTTCGTCGTAGTAGCGTGCGAAGAAGGTGAGCAGGTGGTTGTAGACGGCGGCTTCTTGCGCTTTGTCAGCAAGCGCCGCCTTGACCTGCGCGGGCAGTTCCCGGCTGAGGTAGTGGTTGATTTCCGCGCTGCGGCTGTTCAGGATGCGGTAGATGCCGAAATCGAGGTCGGCGCGGTCGGTTTGGAAGATTTCTTTGAGTTTGGTGATGAGTTCGTCAAGGCTTGCCATGGTTGCTCCGGGTGGGAAAGGGAAAAGAGGCAGTATTGTAACGTTGCGGGGTTATTTGGGCAGAAAAAAGAACCCCGCCGGAGCGGGGTTCTTGTTTGTCAGTCGTTGAGGAAACTTTTCAGCAGTTCCGAGCGGTTGGGATGGCGCAGTTTGCGCAGCGCTTTCGCCTCTATCTGGCGGATGCGCTCGCGGGTGACGTCAAACTGGCGGCCGACTTCTTCCAGGGTGTGGTCGGTGTTCATGTCGATGCCGAAGCGCATGCGCAGCACGCGCTCTTCGCGCGGGGTGAGCGAGGCCAAGACTTCGTTGGTGGCTTCCGACAGTCCGCGCGTGGTCGCGGCTTCCAGCGGCGACATGACGTTGGAGTCTTCGATGAAGTCGCCCAGATGCGAGTCTTCGTCGTCGCCAATCGGGGTTTCCATCGAGATGGGCTCTTTGGCGATTTTCAGCACTTTGCGGATTTTTTCTTCCGGCATGTCCATCGCTTCTGCCAGTTCTTCCGGCGTCGGTTCGCGTCCGTTTTTTTGTACCAGGGTGCGCGAGATGCGGTTCAGTTTGTTGATGGTTTCGATCATGTGCACCGGGATGCGGATGGTGCGCGCCTGGTCAGCAATGGAACGGGTAATCGCCTGCCGTATCCACCAGGTGGCGTAGGTGGAGAATTTGAAGCCGCGACGGTATTCGAATTTGTCCACCGCTTTCATCAGGCCGATGTTGCCTTCCTGGATGAGGTCGAGGAATTGCAGGCCGCGGTTGGTGTATTTTTTCGCAATGGAGATGACCAGACGCAGGTTGGCCTCGACCATTTCTTCTTTGGCGCGCTTGGCCTGGTTTTTGCCCATGGAGAGGCGTTTCTGGATTTCTTTGAGCTGCAAAATGCTCATGTGGTAGCGTTTTTCGATTTCCAGGTATTTTTCTTGTTCGACCTGGATTTCGGTGATCATCCCTTTCAGTTTTTCGGCGTATTTGCGCCGCTGTTTGCTCTGGCCGACGATCCAGTCCGGGTTGGTTTCGTTACCCGGAAATTCCTGGATGAAGAGTTTGCGCGGCATGCCGGCGCGCTCGATGACGAGGCGCATCAGGCGGCGTTCGATGTCGCGGATTTCTTCGGCGGCGACGTTCAGCTGCGCTTCCATCAGGTCGATGGTTTTTTGCGGGAAGGAGAAGGCGGCGATGTATTCTTTGATTTCGCCGTGGAGTTTCTGGTTTTTTTTGTCGTCCAGGCTTTTGCCTTTGTTGAGCGCGGTCATCAGTTTTTTGTGGATGGCCGCGAGTTCGTGCAATTTTTCTTTGGCTTCGAGCAGGGCGTCCTGGTTGTTCGGCGCTTCTTCCAGCGGGGCGGCGCTGTCGTCGTCTTCGTCGTCATCGCCTGCGCTGATGAGAGTTTCGCTGTCTTCGTCGTCGCTGCTTTCCAGCAGGGTTTCTTCTTCTTTGTTGGCGTAGGGGTCGCCGTAGCCGTTGACGAGGTCGCTCAGACGGCCTTCACCCGCCTCGATTTTGGCAAATTCTTCGAGCAGGGCGGAGACGGCGAACGGGAATTCGGCCAGTGTCTGCTGCACGGTATTCAGCCCCGCTTCGATGCGCTTGGCGATGGCGATTTCGCCTTCGCGGGTGAGGAGATCGACCGCGCCCATTTCGCGCATGTACATGCGTACCGGGTCGGTGGTACGGCCGATTTCGGCTTCGTTCAGCGCGGCCGCGCTGGGGACTTCTTCTTCGTCGTCGGTGGCGATGACGCCGCCGTCTTCTTGCGCGCTTTCGACGACGTCAATGCCCATTTCAACGATGAGCGCGATCATTTCGTCGTATTTGTCGCCTTCCAGGGCGTGTTCCGGCAGCGCTTCGTGGATTTCTTCGTAGGTCAGGAATCCTTGTTCGCGCCCGCGGGCGAGGAGTTCTTTGACTTCGTCCTGGACGTCATATTCTTCTGGCTCTTGCTCAAAATCACTCATGGTTTATCCCGTTGTTGTAAAAGTCGAAAGTTAGTCCTGCTTTATGCGGGCGACGGAGAATTTTTCAAGTCGCGCCTGCTGGCTGACGTAGTTTTTTTGCAGGTTGGCGAGCATGTCGGTGAATTCGTCGCGTTGTTGTTGCGCGTCCAGCCGCGCCAGCAGTTTGGCGGCAGATGCCACCGCTTCGTACACGCCATGCTGGTGCAGGAAAGCCTCGGCGTGGGCGCTGTCGGCACCGCTGCTTTGCAGGGCGTAGCAGTAGAGCCAGAACAGTTGTAGTTCGGCGTCTTCCGGCGGGTATTCCCAACGGCGCAAGGGCAGGGCGCATTGTGGTTGCAGGAGCAGGCGCGCCATCAGCTGGATGCCTTTGTCTTTGGGTTTGACCACGACCATTTCGCGCGGCGGTCGCCAGGCGGGGGAAGCCGTGTGCGTGGCAGTGGCAGCATTGCCGGAAAGCGTCAGCACTGGCAGGTCAAAGCGCTTCATCACTTGCGCACGCAGGATTTCGCGGAAGTCAGCATCGGGCAGGAGTTCCAGCCAGCGCTGGGCTTCGCCCGCCAGTTCTGCCTGTGCCTCGGCGCTGCGTTGCGCGCCTGCGCCGTCGTCCAGCGTTTGTAGGAAGAAGGCCGAGGCGGGCAGGCTGGCGTCCATCACTTGCTGGAAGGCGGCGATACCCGCTTTTTCAACGAGCGAGTCGGGGTCTTCACCTGCGGGCATGAACATGAAGCGCCATTCGTGCTGTTTGTCATGCTGGCTGAAGACGGCTTCCAGCGCCTTGCGTGCTGCTTTTTGTCCGGCGGTGTCGCCATCGAAGGAGAAATAGACTTTCTCCGCGCGCTTTCTCAGTTGGCTGATATGGCTGTCGCCAATGGCGGTGCCGAGGGCGGCAACGGCGTTTTTCACGCCGTGCTGCCACAGTTTGATGACGTCCATATAGCCTTCGGTGACGAGCAAGGTACGTTCGCGCGTCTGCATGGCTTGGTGCAGGCCGTACAGCTCAAAGCGCTTGTTAAACCAGGTTGTCTCCGGCGAGTTCAGGTATTTCGGCTGCGCTTCACCCATTGCCCGCGCACCAAAGGCGATGGTTTTGCCTTTGATGTTGTGGATGGGGAAGATGACGCGCTCACGGAACCAGTCGTAATGGTGGTCGTCTTTGACGCCGACCAATCCCACATCCTGCAACAGTTGCAGCGGGTATTTGCTGCCAAGGTGGGCAAGCAGGGCATTGCCGGGCGGGGCATAGCCGAGCAGGAAGGTATCAACGGTTGCTTTTTTTAGCCGTCGCTGGCGCAGGTAATCGCGCGCCGCCTTGCCGCTCTCGCCGTAAAACGCTTCGTGGAAAAATGCCGCCGCATCGGCAAGGCATTCCAGCCCAAGGTCGTAGCGGTCTTTTTCCTGCGGATCAACCTGCCGTCCGTCGTCTTCGTAGGGAACGCTCAGGCCGTTAAATTCGGCGAGCCGCTCGATGGCTTCCGGGAAGGGCAGGTTGTCGTAATCCATCAGGAAGCGGATGGCATCACCGCTGACACCGCAGCCAAAGCAGTGGTAAAACCCTTTTTGCGTATTGACGCTGAATGATGGCGTTTTTTCGTCATGAAACGGGCAGCAAGCCCAGTGGTTGCTGCCCGATTTCTTGGTGAAGGTGATACGAGACGACAACAGCGCGAGCAAATCGGTTCGCGCTGTCAATTCGTCGATGAAGGGTTTGGGGATGCGTTTTGCCATCGGCAGCCGTCGGCCCGCCTTGGATTAAGAGTTTTGTAACAGGGTGCGCAGATACTGGCTGACAAAAGCCATGTCAGCGCGGCCTTCCAGCGCGGGTTTGAGCGTTGCCATCAGCGGCTTCATGGAAGCCATTTCACGCGGCAGACCGGAGGCGGCCAGCGCTTTTTCGACTTCGGCGCGGATTTCATCTTCGCTCAGCGCCTGCGGCAGGAATTGCTGGATGATGGCAATTTCTGTTTCCTCATGCTCCGCCAGGTCAATGCGGCTGGCGTCGCGGAACTGCCTGGCGGCGTCCTGACGCTGTTTGACCTGGCGCACCAGTTCGCGCAGCGCGATTTCATCGGTAATCTCGATACGCTGATCAACTTCGATTTGCTTGAACGCCGCGCTCACCATGCGCAGCGTCTGCAAAGTCGCTTTTTCTTTGTTGATCATCGCCGCCTTGATGGCGGCATTGACGTTATCGCGGATGCTCATTGTGCTTAGTAGAGACGTTCGAAGCGGCTACGTTCTTTTTTCAGGCGGCGGGTGTTGCGCTTGACGGCAGCAGCGAGCTTGCGCTTGCGCTCCTGGGTCGGTTTTTCGTAGAACTCGCGGCTGCGGACTTCGGCCAGCACGCCGGCTTTTTCCACAGAGCGCTTGAAACGGCGCAGGGCGATATCGAACGGTTCGTTGTCACGTACTTTTACACTTGGCATCAGATTCCTCGTTGGTTAAATAAAGGGTTTAAAGAAGGCGCGCATTATAGTCGCGCAGTCCTAAAAATCAACGGGATTTTTTCGCGGCGCGCGCGGCTTTTCGTGCGGCGCGGCGTGAGCCGTCGTAATTGTGCATGATGGTTCCGGTTTGCAGGAAAACAGAAAGAAAACAAATGGGAATGCCCCACAGCGGATAACCCCACAGCCAAATCACCCCGCCAAAAAACAAATGCAGCGGCGCGAGCAGGGCAAGGGCGGCATAAGGCTTGCCTTGTCGCCGCCAAACGCCGGGGAGGAAATAGAGAAGCGGCATTAGTGTCAGCATAAATCCGAGCGCCATTTGTTTGGGATTGCCGGTCCAATGGAAAACAAATGCCGCCAGATAAATCAGGATAAGCGTCAATTGCGCCACCAGGGTGAGATAGAAGCCTTTTTTCTGCCGTGTCATGCGATTCCCCGCGATAGAAAGCGGCGCATTATAGCGACTATAATGCGCGCCCCGATGTATTCCTTATTTTTTGATGCTTACTGCTCCCGCTCCCGCTGGTTATATTGGCGCGCAACTGCTCTGCCGCCTGAAACCGGCAACGGTTTCCGCGCGCGCCTGGTCGCTTTACGGCATAGCGGGCGGCCTCCTGCCGGATATTGATATGCTCTGGTTCTACCTCGTCGATCACGTTCATCACTACCGCTATCCGACACACTGGCCGCTGCTGTGGCTATTGGCGCTCGTTGGCGCGCTTTATGCGGAGGCAAGCGCATGAGCGATAACGCTATCCGTGTCCGCATCCTTGCCGCTGATGCCGTCACCATTCACATCGTGCCGGTGGACGATGTTCGTGAATGCCGTCGCTGTGCCGAGGGCAACGGCTGCGGCAGTCGCCCGTGGTTTCGCGGATTCTTCCGCCATGGCAGCATCGTCCTGCCCAACCGCGACGGCTGGCGCGCGGGCGAAACCGCCGAACTGCATCTCTCCGCCGCCGGGCTCAATTACAGCGCGCTGCTCACTTACGGCTTGCCGCTTGCCGCCTTTCTCCTCGCGCTTGTCGCCACACAAGCGCTCGCCGAACCGCTGCAACTGCTCATCGCCTGCGCCGCGCTGGCCGCCGCTATCGTCGCCGCGCGCCCGTTATGTCACGCCATTATCCGCCGCCATTTGCGTCTGCAACGCCGCCATGCGCGCGCAGACGTGGTGAAAATCGCGCCATAGCGGGCGTATAATCCGCGCCCGTTTTCCCTACAGCACAAGGACAGACATGAAGAAAGTCGTCATCCTCGGCGGCGGTTTTGCCGGTGTGAATCTCGCGCGCGATCTCGGCCGCAATCCGCAATACAGCATCACCCTGATTGACAAGAACAATTACAACTTTTTCCCGCCGCTGATTTATCAGGTCGCGGCGGGCTTCATGTCGCCCTCGGATATCAGTTACCCTTTCCGCAAGCTGTTCAACCGCCACCCGCGCGCCCGCTACCGCAAAGGCACGGTAACGCGCGTGGATACTGGCGCCAAGCGCGTTTTTCTTGAGCAGGGTGACAGTGTCGCCTACGACATGCTCATCATCGCCCTCGGCGCGCAGCCCAATTATTTTGGCAACCGCGAAGTGGAGCAGAACGCCTATACGATGAAAACGCTCGGCGACGCGCTCGCCATCCGCAACAATATCCTCGCGCAACTGGAAGCCGCCTGCGCCCAGCCGCGCGAAGCGCGCGCGCCGTATTTGCATCTCGTGGTCGCCGGTGGCGGCGCGAGCGGGGTGGAGCTGACCGGCATTCTCGCCGAAATGCGGCGCGATATTTTCGACAAGGACTACCCCGAGCTGGAAGGCGAACACGGCCAGCTCACGCTCGTTACCGCCGACCCGGTGTTGCTGCCGCCGATGCGCGAGGTCTCGCAGCGCTACACCGCCGCCGCCCTGCAAAAACTGGGGGTGGACATTATTTATAACGACCCTGTCACCGCCTACGATGGCCAGACCATTACCCTGAAAAGCGGCACCACCATCGCCGCGAAAAGTCTGATTTGGACGGCGGGGGTGACGGCGGTGAAACTCGCGGGCATTGCCGACAGCAGCTATGGCCGTGGCAACCGCCTGCGTGTGGATCGTCAACTGCGCGTTATCGGTCTGGACGATGTTTATGCCATCGGCGACTGCGCCATCGTCGAAGGCGATTCCGCCTATCCCAACGGCCACCCGCAACTGGGGCAGGTCGCCAAGGCGCAAGGCAAATATCTCGGCAAAGCGCTTGGCCGCAGCGACAAAGCCTTTGTTTATAAACACCGTGGCGACATGGCGATGATTGGCCGTCTTTCGGCGGTGGCCGACATGCCGGGCGGCCGCAGTTTGCAGGGCATGATTGCCTGGTTTATCTGGGTGGTGGTGCATATTCTCGCGCTCGTTACTTTCAAAAACCGCATTGCCGCCACCTACAACTGGAGCATCGCCTTCCTCACCAAAAACCAGGCGATGCGGATGAACATCCAGCCCAGTCCGCCGCGCGGTAGGCGGGAATGAGGGCATATTTTTCTGCCGCCTGTCCGCCGCGCTTCGCCCTAACTTTCTTGCCCTTCATGCGGGCGACCCCGCGCCTGCGCTGCGGGCTTCTTGTTTTTCAACCGGAGCTTTTGTCATGAACACCGTCGTCGTCATTCCCGCTCGTTATGGTTCGACCCGTCTGCCCGCCAAACCGCTGCGGCTGATTGCCGGAGTGCCGATGGTCGTGCGCACCGCGCGGCAGGCGGTCGCCAGCGGTTTTCCGGTGTGGGTCGCCTTTGATGACGCGCGCATTGGCGCATTGTTGGAAGGTGAGGCGGCGGTGCAGGGGATTTTGACCCGCACCGACCACGAGAACGGCACCGAGCGGCTGTGCGAGGTGGTGGAGCGTCTTGGCTGGGCGGATGACACCATCGTCGTCAATGTGCAGGGCGATGAGCCGCTGTTGCCGCCCGCGCTGATTGGCGAGGTGGCGGCGGCGCTGGCGGCGCGACCGGAGGCGGCGGTGGCGACCCTTGCCGCACCGTTTGACGCGCAGCATTCGCCGGCGGCGGCGACCACGGTCAAGGTGGTCTGCGACCAGGGCGGGCTGGCGCTGTATTTCAGCCGCGCGGCGATTCCTTATGTGCGCGATGCCGACGGCGTTTCCGGCGCGTTTCCGTATCTGCGCCATATCGGCATTTATGCTTACCGCGTCGCTGCGCTGAAGCGTTATCCGCAGTTGGCAGCGACGCCGCTGGAGCAGGCGGAGAAACTGGAGCAGTTGCGCTTTTTGGAACATGGCCTGCGCATTGCGGTTGGCGTGGTCAATGAGGCACCGCCGCCGGGGGTGGACTGCGAGGAAGATTTGCAGCGGGTGGAAGCGTTTTTGCGCGGCGCGGGAGCGGTTTGACGATTTACATACAGTTGAGCGCTCGATGTGTATGTAAATGAGGTAGGGCTTGCCCCACCGTGGCGAGAGAGGGGTTGGGGTGAGGGCAGCAATCAATGGAAAAACAGGAATTTTGGTTCATCAATAACATTGCTCACCCCCTCCCCGACCCTCCCCCGCTCTGCGGGGGAGGGATTCAAATGGCAAACACGCCCTAAAACCTCATGCGGTGGCGGTTTCGGTTGTTTGACGGTGGGGCAAGCCCCACCCTACGTTATTTATTCAGTCAATTTTTATGAGTGAGCAGCAATCCCGGCAATTCGACCCGAAGACTTTTTTGAGTCATGTGGCAACGTTGCCGGGGGTTTATCAGATGCGCGATGCCGAGGGCAAGGTGCTTTATGTCGGCAAGGCGAAGAATTTGCGCAACCGCCTGTCCAGTTATTTCCGCGACAGCGGCATGAGCGCCAAGACGCGCGCCTTGATGCGGCAGGTGGTCGATATTGATACGACGATTACCCATACGGAAACGGAAGCGCTGATTCTGGAGAACAATCTCATCAAAGCGCATCTGCCGAAGTTCAATATTCTGCTGCGCGATGACAAGTCCTATCCGTATATCGTGTTGTCGGCGCATGCGTTTCCGCGCCTGTCGCTGCATCGCGGCGCGCGCAAGCAGGGCGAGTTTTTCGGCCCGTTTCCCAATGTGCAGGCGGCGCGCTATTCGCTGGAGGTACTCGCCAAGGTCTTCCGCGTGCGCCAATGCGAGGACAGTTTTTTTGCCGCGCGCAGCCGCCCCTGTTTGCAATATCAGATTGAGCGCTGCTATGCGCCGTGCGTGGGGTTTATTGATGAGAAGGCGTATGCGGAGACGGTTGCCCATACCCGCGATTTTTTGAATGGCCGCAGCGAGGTGCTGTTGCAGGAGCTGACCGCGAAGATGGAAGTGGCGGCGGAGGCGCGCGCGTATGAGCAGGCGGCGCTGTTGCGCGATCAGCTGGTGCAGTTGCGCAAGATTACGGAGAAACAGCATATGGTCGCGGGCGAGGCGGATGCGGATGTGCTGGCGGTGGCAACCGCTTACGGCGAGGCCTGTGTGCAGGTATTGTTTTACCGCGACGGGCATAGCGTGAGTTCGCAGGCGTTTTTCCCACGCCTGCCGGAGGAGACGCCGGAGGCGGAGGTGCTCGCCGCCTTTATTACGCAGTTTTATCATGAGCGCAACGTGCCGCCGCAGCTGGTGATTAGTCATGCGCTGGAAGGGGGCGAGACGATTGCCGCCTGGCTCGGCGAGAAAAGCGGGCGCAAGGTGTCGCTCAATGCGAAACCGCGCGAGGCGCGGCGCAAATGGCTGGAGTTGGCGGAGGAAAACGCGCGCTTGAGCCTCGGGCTGCGCCTCTCTGGCAAATTGACCATGCAGCAGCGCTTTGCCGCGCTGGCGGAAGCCTTTGCCTGGCCGGACGTGCCGGAGCGGCTGGAATGCATCGACATCAGCCACACCCAAGGCGAGGCGACGGTGGCGTCGTGCGTGGTCTTTGACCGCCGTGGCGCGCTGAAAAGCGATTACCGCCGCTATAACATCCGCGAAGTGACGGCGGGCGATGATTATGCCGCCATCCGCCAGACGGTCAGCCGCCGCTTTGAGCGCATCCAGAAAGGCGAAGGCGTGCTGCCCGATGTGCTGTTTATTGACGGCGGCAAGGGGCAGTTGCGGCAGGCGGTGGAAGTGTTCAACGAGCTTAGCATCAGCGGCGTGCATCTCGTCGGCGTCGCCAAGGGGCAGGGGCGCAAGGCGGGGTTGGAGCAGTTCTGGTTTCCGCATGAAGACGCACCGCGCTATCTGCCGTCGGACAGCCAGGCGATGCAGCTCATCGTGCAAATCCGCGACGAGGCGCACCGCTTCGCCATCACCGGACACCGCGCTGGGCGGGCAAAAAACAGCAAGCGCTCCCTCCTCGAACAAATCCCCGGCGTGGGTGCCAAACGCCGGCAGGCGCTGCTAAAATACTTTGGCGGCTTGGCGCAAATCCGCCGCGCCGGAGTCGAGGATCTGGCAAAAGTGCCGGGCGTCAGCGAGACGCTGGCAAAAGAAATTTATGCGGTATTACACGAGGGATAAATGATGAACGCCACACTCAAAAAATTCTTCAGCGGCTGGGCCATGAAGCTCACCATCCTGCGCGTCGCGCTCATCCCCCTCTTCATCATCACCTACTACTTCCACCCGGAAAGCTGGCAGCAATGGCTGTCGCTCTGGGTTTACACCATCGCCTGCATCAGCGACTTCCTCGACGGTTGGCTGGCGCGGCACCTCAAAGAAGAAAGCGCCTTCGGCGCGTTTCTCGATCCGGTGGCGGACAAACTGATGGTTGCCGCCGTGCTGATTGTCCTTGTCCAGCAAAACCCGGAAATCTGGTTGATGCTGTGCGCGCTCATCGTTATCGGTCGCGAAATCTGGATCTCCGCACTGCGCGAATGGATGAGCGGCATCGGTCACCGTGGCGTGGTCGCGGTCGCCAAAATCGGCAAATGGAAAACCACCGTGCAAATGTTCTCCATGGGCTTCCTCATCTTCCGCGAGCCGTGGCTCGGCCTGCCCATCTGGCGCATCGGCCAGGTGCTGATGCTCGTCGCCGCCGTCCTCACCCTCCTTTCCATGTGGCAATACACCGCCGCCGCTTACCGCTACTTCCGCGAAGCGATGACGACAGCGACGCCGCACTGAAACGTGTAGAATGCCGCGCGAATTTCCCCGGAACCCTACATGAACCCCACCCTCATCAGCCAACGCTTCCGTGGCTTCCTGCCGGTCGTCATTGACGTCGAGACCGGCGGCTTTGACGCCAAAAAAGACGCGCTGCTCGAACTCGCCGCCGTGCTGGTCAACTTTGACGAAAACCAGCGCCTTTGCCGCACCCACACCATCCACTACCACATCCACCCCTTTCCCGGCGCCAACATCGACCCCGAAGCGCTGAAAATCACCGGCATCGACCCCTACCACCCGCTGCGCCCGGCCTATCACGAAGACAAGGCGGCAGAGCGCTTCTTCGACGAAATCCGCGCCTACCAAAAACAACAAGAATGCACGCGCTCGATTCTCGTCGGCCACAACGCCACCTTCGACCTCGGCTTCATCAACGCGCTGGCCGAACGCACCGACTACAAACGCAACCCCTTTCACCCCTTCAGCGTCCTTGACACCGTATCCCTAGGCGCGCTCGCCTACGGCCAAACCGTGCTGGCGCGCATCGCCCGCCAGGGCGGCTTCGAATACGACAGCAGCAAAGCGCACGGCGCCAAATACGACGCAGAACTCACCGCCGACATCTTCTGCCACATCGTCAACACCTGGGCAGAAAAAGTCGGCTATAGCTGGCCTGCCAGCGAGGAGCAACCATGAACGACATCGCCACCCTGACCCCGCCGCAAGGCTGGAAACTGCTGAATGGCAGCCAAAAACAGCGCTTCATCAACGAACACCTGAGCGGTGCCGAAGACATCATCGCCATCGCCCTGCCGGATGGCGGCGACGGCAGCGTCTTCGCCCAACTCAGCTACCGCCCGGCGGGCTACGTCGATGAAAACATCCAGATAGACCCGACCCGCGTCCGCCAGGGCATCAGCGAAGACCTCGACATGCTCAACCAGGAAAGCGGACTCTCCGGCAACGACGCCGTGCGCTGGAAAACCTTTTCCCCCGCGCCCAAATACGACAGCGCCAACCACTGCGTCGAATACGGCGTTGAACTCACCATCGGCCAGGACAGCGTACTCAACCGCTACAAAATGTGCCTGGTGCGTAACGGCGCGGTCGTCCTCACCCTCGTCGGCACGCCTGCCGATAACCTCAACCTGCAAGAATGGCGCGTTACCCCGAAAGACAGCCTGCGCTACGAACGCTTCGACCCGCACAGCGACCCGCGCGCCGAAGGCACACTCATCAACCTGCTTTTGATGAACCGCTTTATCTGAAGCCGTCGCAAGCTATAAAAAAAGCCGGATAAACTCCGGCTTTCTTTTTGACATAATGCGGCCTTATTGAGCCTTTAAGCCAAATGCTATCCTTAACCAGCCAACCCGCCGCACACCTTCATAACACAAATAAGAAAAGACAAAGGTCAGCGTCAGCAGCAACAAATAATACTGCGTATTGGAAAGCGCCGGATCATCCAGTATCCAGCCGAGCATAATCACCAGCGGATGATGCACCAAATAAATGACAATCGCGGAATTGATAAGATAGCGCACGGTGCGGCTTGCCTCGCGTTGCACATGATAAAAATACCAGAACAACAAAAAGGCAATCGTGCCGGAAGATATCATTTGGTTGAGTCGCTGCAAAATCATGCCTTCCGTGTCTGCTGGAAAAAAATCATAAAAATACAATCCATTAAAATAACTCAGCGTGGTTGTCATGAGTGCCAACAGCGATAACAAAATTAAAGTGCGACGGCTTACGCGCTCCAGAATATCCTGATGATAATAAAGCAAGGCACCGGCGAAATAGAACGGATAATACTGCACGCCGTGGAGAATAAAAAAGTTGAATAACGTACTGATATCGCCGCCCAAATGCCATGATTCGCCATTCCAGTAAATGAGCGCGGCATAGCCAAGCCAGCCAATTGTCGCTACCAGAATACAAGGCAGCATGCCCATGCGTGCAAAAACACCACGCGGCAGCAGCATATCGACTCCGGCGAAAGTCATTAAACAAATCAGGAACCAGCCATGCATCACCCAGCGCCAAAAATCATAATGCGCCCACTGGTATTCCATGAAAATGCTACCGAATACCTGCAAAATAAAATTCACACCGAGGCAACCCAAAAGCAGCGGCAATAATACCCGCCGCAGGCGCGCCTGCCAGAAGATGCGCTTGTCCTTGCGCGCAAGCGTCATCTGCGCAAGAAAACCGGAGACAAGAAAAAACGCCTCCATACGGAAAAGGTGTTCGGGGTAAATCGTCGCGTAGAGCGGCATACTCTGGTGGTACGGGCTGGCATAGACAAAAGCGGCAAATGGCGACAGTACCGCTGCCGCATGCCAGAACACGCCGATAAGCATCAGTGCCGCGCGCAACTCGTCCAGCCCGTGAAAATAGCGCGGCGGAGGGGCGATTACAGTCTTGATAACAAGCTCCGGTAGCCAGAAAAGGGCGCCATTATTCACAATCGGCAAACAAATGGAAACTTACCTTTTCAAAACCCGCTACGCCGCGCCGTTGCTATATCCAAAGCAGGGCAAATAGGCTAAAATTGCAGCCAGGCCCAACAACATAAAGGAAACCCACATGTTACATGAATACCGCGACTTGATTGCCGAACTGCGCCAGAGTGACAACCACTTTGCCCGCCTGTTCAATGAGCACAACGCGCTCGATGAAGAAATCAACCGCATGGAGAGCGACCCTGCCATCTCGGCGAACAGTCATCAGGACATCGAACGCAAAAAACGGGAAAAACTGGCGCTGAAAGACAAAATCTACGATTACCTGCGCAAAGTAGAAGCCGAACGCGGCTAAACGCGCATGCAGCGAAGCCCCGTGCGAACGGGGCTTTAATTTTGCCCAAACTCATGAAAACCCTCACCTTAACCATCGACGGTTTTGATTACAACGCCCGTGGCGTTGCGCGACATGACGGCAAAACCGTCTTTGTCAGCGGCGCCTTGCCCGGCGAGCGCGTCGTTGCCCGCATCACCGCCGACAAAAAACGCTTCCTCGAAACAGACGCCGTACAAATCCTCGAACCCTCGCCCGCGCGCATCACCCCCGCCTGCGCCTACTACGACGACTGCGGCGGCTGCGCCCTGCAACACGCGGATGACGCCGCGCAACACCGGCTCAAAGAAACCGTCTGGCTGGAACAACTCGCACGCATCGGCAAAATCGCCCCCGAAACCGTCCTGCCTGCAATCAGCGGCGAGCCCTGGCATTACCGCTCGCGCGCCCGCCTCGCCTGGGACGACGCGCAACAAGCCCTCGGTTTCCGTGGTCGCGCCTCATCGCGCGTGGTGAACCTTGAACGCTGTCTCACCCTGCCAGCAGCTATCTCCGCCCGCCTGCCGGACATCCGCGCACTCTGCGCCCGCCTCGCACAACAAACCACCCTCCACGGTGTCGATATCAGCGAAGGCGACAGCGTCACCGTACTGCGCATCCGCCTGCAAAAAGCCGTCGGCGACCGCTTGGCCGCGGAAACCGTCGCCCGCTGGAACGAAAGCGCCGCACAACCGTGGCAAATCTGGCTGCAAAACGGGCGCGAAACCCGCAAACATCCGGCGGACGCACCCGCGCTCGCCTACACCCTGCCCGCTTACGACCTCACCATGCCCTACGCGCCGGACGACTTCACCCAGGTAAACAAGGCGCTCAACCGTGAACTGGTCACGCAGGCGCTCGCCGCCCTGCAAGTGCCGCCGGGCGCGCGCGTTCTCGACTTCTTCTGCGGGCTTGGCAACTTCACCCTGCCGCTGGCGCGTAGCGGTGCGGACGTACTTGGCCTTGAAGGCGTCGAAGAAATGGTGGTGCGCGCGACTGCCAACGCCGCCGCGCACGGCCTCGCTGCGCGCTGCCAATTCCGCCGCGCCGACCTCTTTACCGTCACCGCGAAACAACTGAAAGCCTGGGGCAAAGCGGAGCGCTGGCTGCTGGACCCGCCACGCGCCGGAGCGCAGGCGCTGTGCGAAGCGCTGGACGGCAAACACGCGCCCGCGCGCATCGTGTACGTCTCCTGTAACCCCGGCACCCTCGCCCGTGACGCCGGCATCCTCGCGCAAAAAGGCTACCGCATGGCAAGCGGCCGCCTGCTGCACATGTTCGCGCAGACGGCGCATGTGGAAAGTTTGGCGGTATTCGTGCGGAAATAATGTTGCTTCCCTGGTTTTCATGCGTCCGCAATATGCGATAAAAATCGCCGCAGTCAGTAACTGCGGCGACTTTGTAGGAATAATCCCATTCGGCATGGCGTCGCGCCAATGCATCAAGCATCCATGCTTTCATCGTTTTCACTTTGCCGCCGGTAACGTGCCGGGGTAATGCCAAATTGGGCTTTGAAGGCATTAATAAAAGCGGCTTCGGACTGGTAACCGGTTTCCTCGGCGACGCGGCTCACGGCATGGTTGCTGTCGCGCAGCATTTGCGCCGCCGCCGACATTTTCAGGGTACGGATGAAGGTTTGTACGCCGCTGCCCGCTGCCTGTTGGAATTTGCGCGCAAAGGTGGCGCGCGACATGCAGGCGATTTCCGCCAGCCCTTCAGTCGTGTAGGGCGCGAACGGGTCGGCGAGGATGCGGGCGAGGGCGCGGGCAAGGCCGGGGTCGGAAAAGAGCGCGGTCAGGCGGTGCTTTTCCGGCAATTCGCTGATGTGGCGCAGCGCGAGCAGCAGCAGGATTTCGCAGAGTGCGCGGATGATGGTGAGGCTGCCTTCATGCCGCGTCAGCGCTTCGTGATGAATGAGGGTGCAGAGTGCGGGCAGTTGTGGAATGTCGCCAAGCGAGACAAGTAGCGGCTCGGGCAAGATGCCGAGCAGGCTGACAGCCGCGCGGTTACGCACTTGGTAGAAACCGCAGAGCATCCGCAGCGGTTCGCCGCCGCTGTCGTTGCACAGTTGCAGCAGGCCGTTGCGCGTGTCTTCGCGAAAGCTGCCGTTACCTTCGCCAGCGTAGATGGTGTGCTGGCTGCCCGCAGTGAGCATGAAGAAATCACCGGCTTGCAGCGCGTATTGATGTCCGCCGGTGGCGATGGTGCAACTGCCTTCGAGCAGAAGGTGAAACCAGGCGGTGCCGGGGGTGTCCGGTTCGTGCACCATATGGAAGGGCGCTTGCAGGTGGCAGTACACTTCGATGCGGGTTTGCAGGTCGAGCAGCTCAAGCAGGCGGTCAATGCTGTCCAATGTCATTCTCCGTATTGTGTCCTGCCGCATTATAACGGCGCGTTTTTTGGGCTTTTATGACAACACTCTAAGGCGTTTTCCGGCTATGCGTGGCGAGAATGACGGAGACGGCAGACGATAAAGCAGTTTCTTGCGACGATGCGTCAGTCCATCCGCGCTAAAATTACATCCTCTTTTATGTAACCCGGAGTAAACCATGCTGGACTGGAAAAATTACCGTCTGAAATTAAAGAACCGCATTGGCGCTTTTGGCAAATTGCAGCCGAAAACCTTGCAAGGCTATCAGGCATTAAGCCAGGCGGGGGAAGATAGCCCGCTCGATTTGAAAACGCGCGAATTGATTGCGCTCGCCGTTGCCGTCACGACGCATTGCGATGGCTGTATTACCGTGCATGTGGAAGCGGCAATCAAAGCGGGCTGCACGCGCGAGGAAATTGCCGGGGCATTGGGTGTTGCAGTTGCCATGAATGCCGGTGCGGCAATGGTTTATTCGGCGCGTGTACTTGATGCTTATGAGGCAAGCCAAGATTAAAGAGATTCCTTAAAGAAATTCCTTGATGAGTTGACAGGATTGCCACGGTTCGCCGTGGCTTTTTTATTATTCCATTAAAAAACGCCACGAATGCGTGGCGTTTTTGCGGTATGGCAATTTATTTTTTCTTGGCCGATTTGAAAGAAAGGGTGGCGACGTTGCGTTGCAGATGGGCGTGCGCGTCGTCCGGGGTGGGATGGTTCACCAGCGCGGCGACAACGTTGTGGCCGTTGTTGCGCACGGTGAGTTCGGCCTGGCCTTTGGCATCGGTTTTGACGCGGTTGCCGAAGTCGTTGATGTAATCGGCGGTGATTTCCACGTCTGCCTGTGGCTTACCGGCAACATACACGGTGACGTTCAGCTTGTCGCCCTGCTTCAGGGTGGAAGGGTCAGTCGCCGGAATGATTTGTGCGGGCAGGTCAAAGGGCTTCATCTCGCCCTGGTAGGGTTTCAGCAGGCTGATGTTGTATTTGAGCGAGGTGGAGGTGTCCGCCGGTTTGCTGATGGCGCTTTTTTCCACCGCTTTCCATTTGCCGTTTTCGTCTTTCTCCCAGTAGCCGTTGTCAAAGAAGGCGGTGAGGACGGCGGCATCATCGGCAACTTCCACGCTGCTGTGGTGGTCGTGCGTTTTCACTTCCGCCTTGGTCTCTTTGAAATCAGCGGTGTAGGCCTTGACGAAGCGGACGTTTTCCGGCTTGTAGGAATCGTCGGCATAACCCATGCCATAGACGACGCCAAGTTCGCCATAGTGCGGGGCAATCCAGACGCCGTGGGCGAGGGCAGCGGTTGCGGGCGCCAGTAGGGCGGCGGCGAGTAGCAGTTTTTTCATGTGTACTCCGGTTGGTTTTGCAGGATGCCCGCACAGCGGGTGGCGTGATGGTATCGCAGTTTTACGGACAAGTCTCGTTTTTTATTGGGGTTTATGGAATCTGAAAGGGCGCGTGCGGCATGAAAAAACGCCGCAACGGCGGCGTTTTGATGGGATGCTGAAGGGCAGGGCGCTTAGTGACGGAAATGGCGCATGCCGGTGAAAATCATGGCGATGCCGTGTTCGTTGGCGGCGGTGATGACTTCTTCGTCGCGTACTGAACCGCCGGGCTGGATGATGGCGCGCACGCCCGCGGCAGCGGCAGCGTCCACGCCGTCGCGGAAGGGGAAGAAGGCATCGCTCGCCAGTACGCTGCCGTGGGTGTCCAGGCCTTCGTTTTGGGCTTTTAGGACGGCGATTTGTGAGGCGAAGACGCGGCTGGTCTGCCCGGCGCCGATGCCGATGGTGGCACGGTTTTTGGCAAGCACGATGGCGTTGGACTTGACGGTTTTGGCGATTTTCCAGGCAAAGAGCAGGTCGTGCAGTTCTTCCGGCGCGGGTTCGCGCGCGCTGACGGTTTTCAGGTTTTCGCTGTTGATGATGCCGCTGTCCCATTCCTGGACGAGCAGGCCGCCGTGGATGCTGGTCAGTTGCCATTCCTGGGCGAGGTGGCCGTCGCTTTTGATTTCAAGGACGCGGATGTTCGGTTTTTGCGCGAGCACTTGTAGCGCTTCGTCGTCGTAGGCGGGCGCGAGCAGCACTTCAACGAACTGGCGGCTGATGATTTCGCGCGCGGTCGCGCCGTCCAGGCCGCGGTTGAAGGCGATGATGCCGCCAAAGGCCGAGGTGCTGTCGCAGCGGTGCGCGGCGTCGTAGGCGGCGAGGATGTTGTCGCCCAGCGCGGCGCCGCAGGGGTTGGCATGTTTGACGATGATGCAGGCGGGGTGTTCGGGGAAGCGCAGCACGGTTTGCAGGGCGGCGTCGGCGTCGGCGAGGTTGTTGTAGGAGAGTTCTTTGCCCTGGATTTGTTTGGCGGTGGCGAGCGTCGCGCCTGCCGCCTTGCGGCTGGTGTAGAAGGCCGCCTGTTGGTGCGGGTTTTCGCCGTAGCGCAGGACGCTGTGCAGTTGGTAGTCGGCGTGGTAGTGCTGCGGGAAGCCGTCCGCCTGCGCGCCAAAGCGCGGGGTGAAGTGGTTGGCGATGGCACGGTCGTAGTCGGCGGTGTGGTCGAAGGCTTTGGCCATCAGGCGCTGGCGCAGTTCGAGGTCAAAGGCGCCGCGCTCAATGGCGGTGATGACTTCGGGGTAGTCGGCCGGGCTGACGACGACGCCGACGGATTCGTAGTTTTTCGCCGCCGCGCGCACGAGTGCCGGGCCGCCGATGTCGATGTTTTCCACCGCTTCTTCCAGGGTAACGCCCGGCTTGTCGATGGTTTCGCGGAAGGGGTAGAGGTTGACGATGACGAGGTCAATCGGCGCGATGTCGTGTTCGTGCATCACCGCGTCGTCGGTGCCGCGGCGGCCGAGGATGCCGCCGTGGATTTTCGGATGCAGGGTTTTGACGCGCCCGGCCATGATTTCGGGGAAGGCGGTGTGCTCGCTGACGTCTTTGACGGCAATGCCGGCATCGCGCAGCGCCTGCGCCGTGCCGCCGGTGGAGAGGATTTCGACGCCACAGGCGATGAGGCGGGTGGCAAATTCGACGAGGCCGCTTTTGTCGGATACGCTGATGAGCGCGCGGCGCGGGGTTACGGGATGGGTCATGGCGGGCTCCGGTAAGTTGCAAAACGGCGCTTATGATACCGGAGTTGGCGCGGCTTTGCCGCCTGCGGGCGGCGCGTGTCATTATGGTAACGCCCCCTTTTCGCTTTGCCGTTTTGTTAAAATACGCGCGATTTTTTCAACACGAGCGATGGTTCGCGTGCTGCATTTGCGTTATTTCTGGTGTGTTTTTTTGTGGATTCCGCTGGAAGCGGGGGCGTTGCAATGTGTCGCCGATCCGCTGGCGGTGTTTACCGAACTGGGCGGCGACCCGGACGACAAGGAAGTACACGTGCGTGCCGACAATTCCGCCGGCGATTACCGCCGCGCCGATTTCTCCGGCTCGGTGGAGATGCACCAGGGCGACAAGCACCTGTTCGCGCCGGAGCTCACTTACCGCCATGAAGAAGGCAAGGCGGAGCTGGAACGCGGCGGCGTCATCTCCACTTCCGAAGCGGCGATTGAAGGCATCAAGGGGCATTACGACAGCGAAGCGCAGACCGCTTCCTTTGAAGAAGCGGAATACTATCTGCGCGGCAAACAGCAGGCGGCGGTGGGTTCGGCGAAAAACGCCCGTTTTGACCGCAGCCACAACCGCGACGATTTCGAAAGCGTTACCTGGACGACCTGCGCCCGCCTGCATCCCGCCTGGCACATCAAGGCGCACACCCTGATGCTCGACCACAACCGCGAACGCGGCGTGGCGCGCGACATGACGCTGCGCATCGGCAGCGTGCCGGTGTTCTACCTGCCGTACTTCTCCTTCCCCATCACCTCGGCGCGACAAAGCGGATTCCTCATCCCGTCAGCGGGCAGCAGCGAAGAGCGCGGACTGGAACTCAGCATCCCTTACTACTGGAACATCGCCCCCAACCAGGATGCCACCTTCACCTTCCGCCCGATGCTGAAACGCGGGGTGATGGTAGAAGGCGAATACCGCTTCCTCGGCGAAAAACAAGAAGGCACGCTCTACGGCGCGCTGCTCGCCAACGACCGCAAACGCCCGCACCACGCCCGCTGGAGCGGTCGCCTGACGCACCAATACCACTTCAACGACCAGTGGCACACCGACTACCGCTACCAGCAAGTCTCGGACGTCGATTACGTCAAAGACTTCACCACCGATTTCGAACTCTACGACGACTGGTATCTGGAGCGCCACCTCACCCTCTACGGCAACACCGACTACGGCAACATCATGCTGCGCGGCCAGGACTACCAGCGCATTGACCCCGGCGTCAACGAGGCCGACAAACCCTACAGCCGCGCGCCGCAACTCACCTACAACAAAACCCTGAAAAACGGCAACTGGCGCTTTGATTTCAGCGGCGAAGCCGTGCATTTCCACAAAGACGAACTGGGCGGTGCCAACCGCTTCAGCGGCGACATCAGCGCTGCCTACCGTCTTGAGGCCGCCTACGGCTACATCGAGCCACAAATCAGCGCCAACCTCGCCCATTACGACTTCAGCACGCGCAAAGACAGGCTGCATGGCCGCCACAACACCCGCGTCCTGCCGACCTTCAGCCTGGACAGCAAACTCACCTTCGAGCGCAGCGTCGCCTGGCAGGGCGAAGGCTGGACACAAACCCTGGAGCCGCGCCTCTACTACCTCTACACGCCGTACAAAGACCAAAGCGAAATCCCCGCCTTTGACAGCGACGAGCGCAGCCTCTCCTGGAACTGGCTCTTTGCGCGCAACCGCTTCGTCGGCCAGGACCGCATCGGCGACGCCAACCAGCTCACCACCTCGGTCAGCACCGGCCTCTACCGCGACAGCGACGGCCAAGAAAAACTGCGCCTCTCCCTCGGACAAATCCAGTACTTCAAAGATCGCCGCGTCAACCTCGGCAACAAACCCGTCGAAAAACAGGGACGCTCCCTACTGGTCAGCGAAGGCCTCTACCAAATCGACCAACACTGGCGGCTCTACGGCCTCACCTTCTGGGACACCCAAAAACACCGCCCCGAACGCGACGTCATCAGCCTCGACTACCAACTCGATAACGACCGCTTCATCAAACTCGCGCACCACTACGGTAAAGGCGACTACAACCAGACCACCCTTGCTGCCGTCTGGCGCATCAACCCACAATGGCGGCTGTTTTACCGCCAGGACTACTCCACCCGCCACCACCGCGTCTTCAACAACGTCGCCGGCGTCGAATACAACGACTGCTGCTGGGCATGGCGGCTGGCAGGCAAACACTGGCGCGACAAACCCGAAGACGACAAAAAACACAACGCCATCTACCTCGAATTCGTCCTGAAAGGACTGGGTAACATGGGCAACCGCTCCGGGCGGATGCTCAAAAACGAAATCCACGGCTTTACGCCATTAGCAGAGGAACACGAATTTTGAAAACCCTCCTGATCCCCGCCCTGCTCGCCATGAGCATCACCGGCCTGCAAGCCCCCGCGCAGAACCTCAAATACGGCCCGGCCAGCGCGCCCAAAGGCGCGAGCCAGCCGATAGACGAAATCGGCCTGGTCGTCAATGACGAAGCCATCACCCGCCGCCAGCTGACACAAGAAATAGAAGCAGCGCGGCGCAACCTGCCCAAAGAACTCAAACTGCCCGCGGGCGAACTGGAGCACCAACTGCTCGAACACGTCATCATGAACCACCTGCTCGCGCAAATCGAAAAAAAAGTCGGGCTGGAAATCAGCGAAGACGAACTGAACACCGCCATCGCCCAAATCGCCGGGCGCAACAAAGTCAGCGAACAAAAACTCTACGCCCAGGCCCAACGCGACACCGGCCTCAGCCGCGACGCCTTCCGCGAACAAGTGCGCAAAAGCCTCGCGCAAGAACACATGAAAGAAGGCATGGTCGGCGCTGACATCAACATCACCGAGCGCCAAGTGGACGAATACATCGCCAAACTGGCACGCGAACAAGGCAGTACCATCCACGTACAAGACCTGCTCATCCCGCTGCCGGAAGGCGACGCCCAAAGCCGCGCGGGTGAAGTCGATGCCAAAATCCGCGAAGTCTCACAGGCCCTGCGCGACAGCGGCGGCAACCTCCAACAAGCCAGCGCCCGCGTCGCCGGCGCGCGCTACAACGACCTCGGCGACGTCAACCTCGGCCGCATCCCACCGCGCTTTGCCCGCGCGCTGGCCAAACTGGGCGCAGGCGAAATCGTCGAAAGCCCGGTCGTGGATGACGACGGCATGCACTTCCTCAAAGTCGCAAGCAAACACAGCGCCGAAGGCAACTACACCCTCGCTGAGGCCGACGTCTCGCACATCCTCCTGCGCAACAACGACGGCCGCGACGACAACAGCAAAGCCCGCATAGACGCCATCTACCGCGAACTACAAGCAGGCGCAGACTTCGCCAGCCTGGCACGCCGCTACTCCGAAGACGCGCAGAGCGCGGCCAAAGGCGGCGACCTCGGCTGGGTCAGCGCCGACCAATTCGGCGGCGAACTGGCACAAGCCATCGAGACCCAGGCGGTGGGCAGCATCAGCAAACCCATCAAAACCCCCTACGGCTACCACATCCTCCTCGTGCGCGAACGCCGCCAAAGCGACAAAAGCGAAGCCGTCGTGCGCGAACAAATCAAACGCAACCTCTACGCCAAAGCGCTGGACGAAGCCTGGCAACAACGCCTGCAATCCCTGCGCCGCGAAGCCTACATCGACATCCGATGAACGAAGTCAAAGCCGCCAAACACCTCGGCCAACACTTCCTGCGCGACGAAGCCGTCATCGCCCGCCTGCTCGCCGTCATCAACGCCAAAGCGGGCGAGCGCATCTTGGAAATCGGCCCCGGCCTCGGCGCGCTCACCCTGCCGCTCTTGCGACAAACCGGCGCCATGACGGCGGTCGAATACGACCCGCGCGTCCTGGCACCGCTCGCCAAAAAAGCCGCCACCCTCGGCACGCTCCACCTCATCCACGCCGACATCCTCACCATCGACTTTGGCGAACTGCTCGCCAAACAGCCCCCTCCACCTGTGGGGGAGGGACGGGGTGGGGGCAGCGACCAACCCGCATCAGCGACAAGCACGCCTCCCTCTCCCCGTGCGGGAGGGGCAGGGAGTGGGGTTCATCCGCATACCGCCGCTGCCGAATCGGCCGCCACACATAAGGTGCGCCTTGGCCCACCGCAGGCAGCCGAAATAATAACCGCCCCCCATTCCCCCACCGATTTACCCCCTCCCCCGCAAAGCGGGGGAGGGTTGGGGAGGGGGTGTGAAAACCCGCGCAGCGACAATCCGCAAAAACTCCGCCTCGTCGGCAACCTCCCCTACAACCTCTCCTCGCCCATCCTCTTTCACTGCCTCGCGCAGCGTGAGCACATCCACGACATGCACTACATGCTGCAAAAAGAAGTCGTTGACCGCATCACCGCCGCGCCCGGCAGCAAAACCTACGGCCGCCTCAGCCTGATGGCACAACTGTGGTGCGAAACCACCGCGCTGTTTGACATCCCGCCGGACGCCTTCGACCCGCCGCCGAAAGTCGATAGCGCCGTCGTCCGTCTCGTCCCGCGCCCCGCGCCCGCTTGGCAAATTGACGACCTCGCCACCTTTGAAGAAACCGTGCGCCTCGCCTTCGCGCAACGCCGCAAAATGCTGCGCAAAACCTTCGCCCACTGGATGAACGCCGCCGCGCTCGAAGCGCTCGACATTGACCCCACCGCCCGCGCCGAAACCCTGGACGGCGCCGCCTTTGCCCGCCTTGCCAACGCCCGCTACCAACAGGAATGCCAAAAATGAACCCCACCGTCCTCATCACTGGCCACAGCTACGGCCTTGGCGCAGCCCTTGCCGCCGCCTGGCTACAAACCGGCGCGCGCGTCATCGGCCTTGCCCGCAGCAACAACGCAGCCCTTGCAGCAAACCACCCCGGCCAACTGCACGAAACCGCGATAGATCTGGCCGACCCGCCGGCCGTCCTCGCCTACACCCGCAGCGACGCCTTCCGCCACATCTGCCAAGAAGCCGACACCCTCTGGCTTTTCAACAACGCCGGCACCGTCGCCCCCTCCGCGCCGCTTGGTGCGCAAGCTGACGACGACATCACCCACGCGCTGAACCTCAACATCACCGCCCCCCTGCTCCTTGCCAACGCCACCGTCGCCCACGCACGCGACCGCGAGCGCGTGCGCATCGTCCATATCAGCAGCGGCGCGGCGCGCAAACCCTATCCCGGCTGGAGCATCTACGGCGCGAGCAAAGCGGCGCTTGACCGCCATGCCGCCGACGCTGCCGCCGAAGGCGTGCGCATCGTCAGCCTCGCCCCCGGCGTGGTCGATACCGCGATGCAGGCGGGCATGCGCAACGACGCCTCCTTCCCCCTGCGCGAACAATTCGCAGCCTTACACGCCGACGGCAAACTGCAAAGCGCCAGCGACACCGCCGCACAAATCCTCGCCTACTGCCAAAGCGACCAATTCGCCCGCGAACCCATCGCCGACATCCGCACCCTCTGACCGGAGCTCCCATGAAAAAAGGCACACTACTCAACGCCCCGCTTTCCGCCGCCATCGCCGAAACCGCAGAAAGCCCCGCAGAACCCGCATGAACACCAAACTGAAAACCCACCTCATCCGCCAGCGCTCGCTTCTCGCCCTGCTCGCAGAAGGCAAAAAAACCTACGACATCCAGCGCTACAAAGACCTCGGCGAAATGAATTCCGAAAAACTGTGGGAAACCACACTCGATCCAGCGGTGCGTCGCATGCTGCAAGTACAACTCAAAGACGCGCGCCTGGCCGATGAAATCTTCACCACGCTGATGGGAGAGGAAGTCGAACCGCACCGCGCCTTCATCGAAGACAACGCCAACAGCGCCAACATCGACATCTGACCCACCGCTGGTTCATATCTCATACTACAGCCCGCAGAAGAAGCCGTTCTTCTGCGGAAAACAAAGACGGAATTGCACGGAATACAAACCGGATAGCCATAAACCAGTCGCAACCGTGAACAACACACGGAAACATGTACCAAACAAACAGGAGTAACCGATGCGTGATAACACCAACCCAAAACACCGCCTTGAAAGCATGCAGCAGGAGCTGAACCAGTTTTCCCGTGCTGCCAACGATATTCTCGGCAGGCAATACTTAAATGCAGACACCTTGCGGAAGCTGAATATTGAAGTCCCGCCAAACAGGACAGCTTTTTGGTGCATCTTCATACTGCTCACTATTTTCCTTTCCTTCGTGACGCAGACTTTTATTCCCGGACTTATTGCGACCGCTTACGTTGTTTTCAAAATCGTGAGCGAACAGACAAAGCAAAATGAATTCCTGGCCAATTACTTCATGACACTGTTGTTGGTCAAAGGGGACAGCAGTGAAGAAAGATTCCCTGTTGAATTACATAGCGCATATTGTCTTTATGATAGGGGAAAAATCCATTTTGGCTCTTATCATACTGCTTGCATTCCCGAGGTAAAACATGGTGATATCATTATTTCCATAAACAGTCATGTTGGCAAAGATGAGGAAGACAAAGAAAAATTGGGCAAAGCCTTATGCTATATTGCCTTGCGCAAGGAAGGCAAAATGCCATACATGACATGGGATGGCTCAAGCTTCACGAAACGTGGCGAGCTTGCCCCTGCCAACCATTCCGTAAAAGCGCTTGCTCTGCAATTCGTTGATAAACTCGCCTTATGGCAAGACTATTTGCAGGAAAAGGAAGCCTATGAAGAATGGCAACGCACCGAGGACGCTTTCAATATTCACCAGGGCTTGCCGCAATCCCCGGCAGTCAGCGCACAACAGGAAGCAGAACAGCAGGCTCGCGAAGCGGCAGCAGAAGCCGCCCGCCAAGCCAAAAAAGCAGAAATTGCCGCCCGCTGGGCAAAAGTCTGTCTGCCAGAAGCCCTCAAAGAAAACATCCGCCAACTGGGCGACGCCTTTGTCACGGGCGAAAGCAGCGCCGCGCAAGGCATCCTCCTTTACGGACCGCCCGGAACGGGCAAATCGCTCATCGCCCGCACCCTTGCCGACACCCTCGATTGCGCTTTTATCGCCGTAACCCTGCACGACCTGAAAGGCCGCTACATCGGCGAAAGCGGGCAGAAAGTCAAAGAAGTCTGGGAAAAGGCAAAATCCCACAGCCGTTGCATCCTTTTTATTGACGAATGCGAAAGCATATTCGTCAAACGTGGCAGTACGGGCAGCGACAGTTTCACCGATGACATTGTGCAGGCCTTTATTGCAGAATGGGACGGCTTTGACAAGCAACAAACCGTATTGATACTGGGCGCTACCAACCGCCGCGACATTATGGATGAAGCCGTATTGTCGCGCTTTGCCGAACAAATCGAAATTCCCTTGCCCGATGCGGCGATGCGGCAATCCATTTTTGCCGCTGAGCTCGCCGCCCTCGGCTGGCAGGGCGAATTGCCGGAAACGGCCAGCGATTACCTGCAAGGATTCTCCGGACGGGAAATTGCCAATCTCTCCCGGCAAATGATGCGCAATGGTGGCGACATTAACGAAGAAACACTGGCCGAAGCCACGCGCAGCAAACGTACCATCGGCAACAACGCCATTGATAAAAATGCCACCTGGGACAAACTGGTTCTAAATGACAGCAACAAAAAAATACTGCATTCCGCCAGTGCCATGTTTGCCAATGCTGAAACCTTGCGCAACAAGGGCATCAACATTCCGCGCGGCATACTCCTTTACGGCCCGCCCGGCACCGGCAAAACACAAATTGCCCGTACCATGGCAAACGAAAGCGGCCTGTCCTTTATCGGTGCATCTACCGCAGACATGAAAGCTGGCTATACCGGACAAAGCGGACAATTGGTAAAAGAATTGTTTGCCCGTGCGCGCAGCCAAACACCGTGCATCCTTTTTATCGATGAAATGGATATCATCGCCCCGGCACGCGGCGGTGCGGATGACGCCTTCACCAAAGAAATCGTCGGCCAATTACTGCAAGAACTGGACGGCATCAAAAACCAAAGCGGCGACGTTTTCGTGCTGGCCGCAACCAACCGCCCTGAAGACATTGACAGCGCCCTCCTTTCCCGTTTCAACCGCCGCATCGAAATCGGCCTGCCGGATGCCGCGGCGCGTGCCGCCATCCTGCGCGTCCTGCTGGCCAACAAGCCCGTCGCCTTCGACCTGGAAGAAGGCTGCGCCACGCTTGCCGCGCGCAGCGACGGACAAAGCGGCCGCGATTTGCGTAACCGGGTGGAACGCGCCGAACAAAACGCCATCGTCCGCCACCTCGATGCAGGCGATATTGACGGGCTGCAACTGGAACTCGCCGATTTCGACTGACCGCACTGCAAGAAATATACATACACCTGAGCGCTCAGGTGTATGTCGCGACATACACACCGAGCGCTCAAGCGTATGTAAAAACCTGCGGAAGCGGCGCAGCCACAAAACCCACACATCGACCCCCTTCATGACCCCTGAAGAACTCGCGCGGCGCGCCAACCTCACCCCCTCCACCCTGCACCGCCTGCTTGCCGAATACCAATACGCGATGAGCGACGAAATGAGCGCCGCCATGCACAACGCGCCTGACGACCCCATCGCCGCCCAATTCACCTCCGCCGCGCGCGAACGCGGTGCGGGCTTTGCCAAAGCCGCCCAGGCGCACGACTTCAAAATCCTTGCCAGCCAACCGGCCGACTTTGACCGCAGCAAAGGGCTGAACGTCATGGAAAACCTGCTCACCGCCCAACCCGAAGTACAGGGCGTCTTCGCGCAAAACGACGAAATGGCGCTTGGCGCACTGCGCGCCATCCAGGCCGCGGGCAAAAAAGACCTCGTCCTCGTCGGCTTCGACGGCACCGATGACGGCGTCAAAGCCGTCAAAGGCGGCAAAATGGCCGCGACCATCGCACAACAGCCGGAAAAAATCGGCGAAATCGGCGTACAAACCGCGGACAAAGTGCTGAAAGGCGAAAAAGTCGAAGCCTCCATCCCGGTCGAACTCAAACTCATCAACCAATAACACGGCAAGAACAGCCCTCTCCCATGGAGAGGGCTTAAACCCTGCTACCAGCGCTACCGCCAACTCCCGCGCCTAAGGCGTGTTTACCATTTGAATCACCCTCCACTGCGAAGCGGGGGAGGGTCGGGGCTCCCCTTGAAAAAGGCGAATGCCTTTTTCAAGGGAACCCGGGGAGGGGGTGTGAAAACCGCGTAGCGACCGCATTCAAAACGAAATGCAAACAGCCCCTAGTGGGGAAGGGCTGGGGCAGCAAAACATACGCGCAGCGACAAAATTTTCACCGCCGCCAACCTCCACCCCCAGTACATAAACCACCTATCAAGGAGCCTCGCATGAAACCCCTTCTCGTCCTTGGCAGCAGCAACATCGACCACATCGCGCAAATGGCGGCCTTTCCCCAGGCAGGCGAAACCCTGCACGGCGAGCGCTACCACCGCGCCTACGGCGGCAAAGGTGCCAACCAGGCCGTCGCCGCCGTCAAAAGCGGCGCACCTACCCACTTCATCAGCGCCTTCGGCGACGACAGCGCTGGCGGTGAACTGCGCGCCCACCTCGAAAGCCTGCACATTGACTGCGGCGGTAGCAAAACCGTCGCCGACAGCACCGGCATGGCGATGATCTGGCTGAACCGCGCTGGCGAAAACAGCATCGTCGTCATCGCCGGTGCCAACGCCGCGCTGGACGCCGCCCACGTAGAGGCCGAACAGGCGCGTATCGCCGCCGCCGGTCTCCTGCTGCTACAACTGGAAACCCCGCTGGAGGGCGTCATCCGCGCCGCCGCCATCGCCCGCGCGCACGGCGTGCGCACCATCTTGAACCCCGCACCTGCCGCCGCATTGCCGCCGGAACTGCTCGCCAACCTCGACCTCATAACCCCGAACGAAACAGAAGCCGAACGCCTCACCGGCATCGCCGTGCAAGACGAAAACAGCGCCGCCCGTGCCGCCGCAAACCTGCACGCGCAAGGCGTGCCGACCGTGCTTATCACCCTCGGCAGCCGTGGCGTCTATGCCAGCGCCGACGGCCACGGCACGCTTTACCCCGCCTACCGCGTCCAGCCTGTCGATACCACCGCCGCTGGCGACACCTTCAACGGCGCACTTGCCGCGGCGCTACTGCGCGGCGAACCGCTCGCGCGCGCCATCGCCTGGGGACAGGCCGCCGCTGCGCTTTCCGTGCAAACCCTCGGCGCACAGCCCTCCATTCCCGACGCTGCCGCCACCACCGCCTTTTTACAAGACCATAGCTGATGGCAGCGGCCGGGCGAGGCGCCGTTTACGATTGAGATATCCCCTATCCCTTGGGCTGCCTTCCCCTTTATTACCACCTCTTGAAAAATCGCATGAAAACCCTGCTTTCCCGTCTTCGTTATCCCCTCATTCAGGCGCCGATGGCTGGCGTGCAAAACGAGGCGCTGACCATCGCAGCCTGCCGCGCAGGCGTCCTCGGCTCGCTACCGGCGGCGATGTATAGCGCAGAGGCGCTGGACGCGGCGCTTGCCGCCATTCGCGCTGCGGTGGCTGAGGCGCCATATAACGTCAATTTCTTCGCGCACCGCCCGCCCGGCGTGAGCGAGGCGCAGCGTGCCGCCTGGCAGGCGCTGCTCGCACCGCACCTCGCCCGTTTCGGCCTGACGGCGGCAGATATTCCCGCCGATCCGGGGCGTCGCCCTTTTGATGAAACGGCGCTGTCGTTGTTGCAAAAACACCGCCCGCCGGTGGTCAGCTTTCATTTTGGCCTGCCGCCAGCGCCGCTGCTGGAAGCGGTCAAGGTGACCGGCGCGATGGTGCTGTCAAGCGCGACCAGCGTGGCCGAAGCACGCTGGCTGGAAGCACACGGCGCGGACGGTATCATCGCGCAGGGACTGGAAGCGGGTGGGCATCGCGGCTGGTTTCTCGATGACGACCCGAACGCGCAAAGCGGACTGTTTGCCCTCCTGCCGAACATCCGCCGCGCGGTATCGCTACCGGTGGTGGCTGCGGGCGGCATCAGCGACGCCGCCAGCGTGCGCGCCGCAATGCAGCTTGGCGCGGATGCGGTACAAGTCGGCAGCGCCTTCCTGCTCGCAGATGAGGCGACTACCAGCGCCGCCCACCGCGCTGCCTTGCAAAGCCCGCGCGCTGAAAACACCGCATTGACCAACCTCTTTAGCGGTGGCTGCGCGCGCGGCATCGTCAATGATTTCATGCGCGAGGCGGGGGCGATAAACCCCGCCGCCCTGCCGTTCCCGCTTGCCGGTGCGGCAGCCCTGCGTCTGAAAAACGCCGCCGAAAGCACGGGCAACTACGAATATTCGCCCTTCTGGGCGGGGCAGAACGCGACCCTCGCCCGCCCCGGCAGCGCGGCGGAAATAGTCGCGCGGCTGGCGGCGGGATTTGCGCGCTGACGGGGCGATGGGGATTTCATTTTGAATGCCGCCGTCGCTACGCGGTTTTCACACCCCCTCCCCCGCTGCGCAGGGGCGGGAAATTCAAATTGCAAACACGCCCTAAGTACAGCGGGCATTAAAAATGCCCCTCACCACCGTAGCAGTGAGGGGCAACCCACAGAGAAATCAGATAATCGAGACGCTGATGTCGTCTTCCACGCGCAGGGTGAAGTTGCCGTGGTGATAGGTTCGGTAGTTGTCGTAGTGGCTGTTGTTCGCGTCCTGCGTCCAGCCGCCGCCGCTCAGGTCGAGGTGGTCGCCGTAGTCGCCGTCCAGGGTGAGGCTGGTGGCTTTGGCAAGCAGGTCGCCTGCGTTCAAGGTGAAGTTGTCGTGCTGGTGGTTGCTAGCATCCAGCTTGCCGTTTTGCAGCACGTTGTTGAAGTCCAGGTTTTCGCCGTTCATGTTGAGGGTGTACGGCGTCGGGAGGTTGGTCGCGCTGGCGACGGTGGTTTGCGGCTGCTCAGTAATGGGTTCGGGTTCTGCCGTCGGACGCGGTGCGAAGCTGGTGTCTTCGTCGTGATGGTGACTGCCTCGGCTGCTACCGCCGCTTAGTGCGGCGGACAGTCCGCCGAGCAGTAGGGCACCGCCTCCGGCAAGCAGCATGGAGCCGCCAGAAGGCGCGCCTTCAAAGTCGGCATTGGGCGGTGGTGCGCCGATTTCATCGGCTTGCATGTGCTCAAGGACGTGGCGCGGGGCATCGCTGGCTTCTGCGGGAGGGGCTTCGGCCAGCGCGATGTTTTCTTCTGCTGCAGGTGCGGCCGGTGGCGCGGGTTCGAAGGTCTGTTCGATGCGCGCCGGGGCGGCAGGTTCGTCTGCGCCTTCGTCATGCAGGGTGACCCACGGGAAGGTGTCGCTTCCGTAGATTTGGGTCTGGCCGTGGTTGTTCACGACGCGCATGCCGTCCGGTGTTTGTCCTGTTTGGGTGTCAATCAGGGTGTACTCTGCGCCTTTCGCCATGTTGATGTCGATTTGCTGGCCGTCCATGACGTCCCAGCTCCGTTCGTTGTTGCCTTCTTTTACGGTCAGTTTGATTGCCATTGTGCTTTCCCTGTTCATGGTGGACGGTTCCTCGCGCAAGCAAGGTCCATGACGGGAATATTACGGTTTTATTAGATTAATATCCAGTTATTTTATTTTTGCTTGTTTTTCAATGCGTTGTTTTGATTTTTGCCATTGGTGAGGGTTGTTTTTTGTTATGTTCTGTAAGGTTCGTGGTTTGGCATTCGCTATTTGAGGGTTTCGCCGTGTTCGAGCAGTGGCTGTAAGAGCGGCGCGTGGGTGGCAAGGGCGGCGGCGATGTTCGCGGCAAGTATGTTTTCGTTGCCGCGCCAGAGGTGGCGCCAGAGGTCGCCGTCGTCGTTTTTGTGGCTGTCGTCGTGAATCCAGTCGCGGACGAGCGCGGCTTGTTTGTCGGCGGCTTTGTCGGTTGTGAAGGTTTCGAGGTAGGGCTGCATCAGTTCGAGCGGGGCGAGCCACAGGTTTTTCTGGAGGTGTTCGCGCACCGCGAGCCATTGGTGCAGTTGGCGTTGGGCATCGGCGGCGGGTAGTGGCGCGAGGCGGAGCAGGGTGTCGTCGGCGTAGTGGATGAGGGTTGTGCCGTGTGCGCCGGTCGCGTTCCAGGCGAGGTGTTCGAGCCAGTAGCGTGCGTGGTGTTTGGGTTTGGCGCGGCTGGCGGACAGGCGCGGCCAGGTCGGGCTGTGCGCGGGTAGTAGTGCGGTGAGGCTGCTGTGTTCGCCGAGGTTCAAGGTTTGTTCGCGCAGTGTCGGCCAGGTGGCGAGGTCAGCGCGGTCCAGCAGGGTTTGTTGGCGCGCGCGGTAGGTGGCCAAGCGTTGTTCGAGTTGGATTTGGCCGCTGATACCGCCGGGGTAGGCGGGTAGGCGGGCGATGTGTGTTGCCGGGTCAGGGTGGTTTTGTTCGAGGGCGGCGATGATGTGCTGGTCGGCCTGCCAGTTGTCAAGGCCATATAGGGCGAGGGGTTCGCGGCTTTCGGGCGGGGTTTGTGCGGCGGTGTTGGCGATGTGGTGCGCTCGGGCGTAGGCGCTCGCCGGTTTTTGCAGGTCGCGCACGATCTGGGCAAGGGTGAGGTTTTCGGGGTTTTGCGGGGCGGCGTCGGCGGCAAGGGCGGGCGGGATGTGGAGGGGGAGGAATGTTTTTTGTGGTGCAGGTTGGCTATTCGACAGCCAGGCATGCGGACGAGCCCCTCCCTCACGGGTGGAGGGGGGCATATTGGCAAGGGTTTCGGGGGATGTATTTGTGGACGATGCAACGGTAGCGGTAGTTTTTCGATCGCTACCCCCTCCCCAGCCCTCCCCCGCTGCGGACGCTAATGCGTCCTGCGAGGGAGGGGGCTCATCAGGCGACACAAGTTGGCTATTGGGCAGCGCGGTTTGCGGGCGAACCCCACCCCAACCCTCCCCCACGGGGGGAGGGGATGTTTCGGTGGCGGTGGGCGTGTTTTGTTGTAGTGTCGTGCGGATGTTTTCCCAGAGCGGGGCGGGGCGGGTTTCGTGTGCGTCGGGCTGGAAGGGGTCGGCGGGGTGTTCTGTGTGGTAGTGGCGCGGCAGGGTTTGTCCGGCGTCCAGTCGGCCACTGGCGCGCAGGTGTTGGCTGGCGCGTTCGTGTTGGTCGTCGAGGTATTGCAGGAGTTCTTGGACGGGGCTGGCGGGCGGCTGGGGTTCGTTGTCGTGGTGGCTGTTGTAGTAGAGCCAGAGGGCGTCTCCCGCGCGGTTGATGAGGTCGAGCAGGGCGCCGAGGTCTTCGTGTTCGCGGTTGTTGTCGCCGGGGCGCGGTTTGTCGAGGTGGATGAGGTTGTAGCGTTCGTCGTTTTGTCGCGCCGGGTAGCGGTCGTGGTCGGCATTTAGGAAGATGTGGAGTTTGCCCGGCAGGTTGCGCAGGTTTTTCAGGCTGCCGATGGTGATGACGCCGCTGGGTTCGCTGCTGTTTTGTTGGTCGGCGAGCTGGTTTTCGATGTTTTCGAGGATGAATTCGAGCGGCAGGTAGTGTTGTTCGTTTTGGGGCGCGAGGGCCTGGTGCGCGGCGAGTTGGTTTTGCAGGTCGTCCAGCGCCTGGTCGAGGGTTTGCCAGGCGGGGCTGTTGTGCGCGTGTGTGTAGGCGTCATGCAGGGTGGCGCGCAGGTGCTGGAGCCAGTTTTGTGCCGGGGTGTTTTCGGCTTGTAGGGCGCGCAGGGTGTGCATGTTTTCGGCTAGGGTGGCGAGGGCTTCGAGCGCGGGCAGGTCGGCCAGGGTCAGGCCGTGTTGTGGCACGGCTTCGCGGTAGTGGTCGGCGTCGGGGGTGAGTACGCCGGCGATGAGGCGGTTGAGCGCGTAGGTGTAGGTGTAGCGGTGGTCGTGGTCTTCTGTGTGTAGTGTTGGCTGGAGGTGCGCGCCATCGTAGCCGCGCCGGTATCCGGCGGCGACGAGGGCGGCGGTGATGCGCTGCATGTGTTCGCTGTTGATGCCGAGGCTGTGGCAGGTGTCTTCGTTGTGCAGCCAGTCGAGGACGGTCGGGGCGTCGAAGCGGCCGTTGATGAGGGTGTAGCGGCCGGCGAGGGAGCGCCACAGGTTTTCTGCCGGGTTTTCGGTAACGCCGATGAGGCGCGCGGGCAGGCGGTTGCCGTCGTAGTCGCCACCGGGCGGGAAGGTGGCGCGCAGGGTGGTTTGTGCGGCAGCGGGGTCGGGCAGGTGAATGTAGATGTCGGAGAGGCGGCGGCTGGGGTCGGCGTTCAGCCAGGCGACGATGTCGCTGCGCAGGGTTTCGCATTGGCGTTGCAGGCTGTGGCAGCCGTGGATGCGCAGGCTGTGGTCTTGTGGTGTTTGGTGGTCAGGGTTTGTCGCTGCGCGGTTTTCACACCCCCGCCCCGTCCTTCCCCCGCTTTGCAGGGAAGGGGGAAGGGTGGTTGCGGCAAGGCAGGCGGCAACGTGGTCTTCTTTGAGTTCGCGGATTTCGGCTTGCAGGGCGGTGAGGAGGTTGTGCGGCGGGGCGGGCGTGGCCGGGAGTGGTTCGGGGTCGCTGTCGGCGTGGAGGAGGCGGGAGAGGTCGCGCTGTTGTTTGCCGTAGCGGGAGAGGAGTTCGTGTCCGTGTTCGCGGTGTTCGCCGCTTGGTTTTCCGGCGGCGCGCGCCTTGAGTTCGCGCAACCAGCGGCTATCGACGATGTCGTCGATGTAGCCGTCGCTGGCGGCGAGGTGGTAGTGGGTGAGGTCGGTGTAGTTGCCGAGGCGGCGCATGAAGTCGTGTTCGGCGGCGTGCAGGTGGGTTGGCGCGAAGACGGGGATGTACGGCGGCAGCAGGCGGCGCGCGCTTTCGCGGGTTTTGAGTGTCTGCCAGAAGGTTTCGCGGCGGCGTTCGCGTTCGGCATGGATGGCGGCGAAGCGGTCGTGCCAGAGGCGGCTTTGTTGTTGGTAGAGGGCGCGGTAGTGGTCGGCGATTTGGGGGGGCAGTTGTTGCAGGCTGTCGTTTTTGAGGAGGGCGTCCAGCGGTGGCGGGTCGGCGTTTTGCCAGGCGCTCAGCCATTCGGGGCGCTGGTTGAGGTAGGTGCTGTAGAGGTTGGCGAGTTGGCCGCTGTATACCCAGAGGCGGCGGGTGTGGTCGTGGGTGATTTTGTCGGTGTCGGGGTAGAGGCCGCGCAGCAGGGCGTGCTGTGGGTGGCCGGGGTCGGCGAGGATGGTGTTGCCGTGCTGGTAGAGGTAGCTGAATAGTTCCCAGCGGATGGCAGTGTTGCCAAGCGGCGCCTGGCTGCTGCTGCGGCTTTTGCCGGTGATGCGCTCGACGAGCATCCATTCGTAGTTGTGCCAGAGGCGCAGGGTGATGCCGGCGGCGATGCCGCGCTGGCTGGCGAGGGTCTGGATGAGGATGTTGCCCACCGGCAGGGTCGGCACGATGAGCGGGGTGTCGCCCAGCGGGTCGGCGCGGCTGTAGTGGTCGTAGTCTTGGAGGTAGCGGGCGAGCAGGGCAGGGTAGTCGGTGCTTTCGATGAGGCGGTACATGGCGGGCGGGTAGGGCAGGGCGGGGAAGCGGGTATTTTACGGGATTGGGCGCGGGGGCGTAGAATGGGGCGGTTTTCAACCACCACTGTTCTGTCATGCTTAATATTATTACGGCGCTTCTGCCGATTTTTATTGTTATTGCTTTTGGTTATGCGGCGACGCGCGCCGGGGCTTTTACGCTGGAAGGGCTGACTGCTCTCGGCCGTTTTGTTATCAGTATTGCTTTGCCCGCCCTGATTTTCAAGGCGCTGTCGGAGAAGCGGCTGGATGAGGTTTTTATTCCCGCTTATTTGTTTGGTTATGCGGCGGCGACTTTTCTGTGTTTTATGATTGGTCTGGTGATTTCGCGTTTGTTCGGTCAGGATTTGCGCGGCGCGGCGGTGACGGCGGTCGGGCAGACGTTTTCGAATAGTGCCTTTGTCGGTTATCCGTTGTTGCTCGGTGTTATCGGCGGTAATGCCGGGATTTATTTTTCGCTTAATACGCTGGTAGAGAATGTTTTGCTCGTACCGATGTTTCTTGCTATTGCGGAATCGCATACCAGCGGTCAGGGCAGTTTTATGCAGCGTCTTGGTCGTATTCTGCTGAATATGTTGCGCAAGCCGCTGATTGCCGCGCTCATTCTCGGCATGATTTTTTCCGCCTTTCATTGGAGGTTGCCCGCGCCCATTGATAAGGCGATTAGTCTGCTTGCGGGGGCGGCGGCGCCGGTTGCTATTTTTGTGATTGGTTGTGGCTTGAACGGGATCAAGATTCAGGGGAATGTTATTGCCATTACGCAGATTACTATCGGCAAGTTGTTTTTGATGCCAGCGCTGGCGGCGTTATTTATTTGGCTGTTTGGCGGTAGCGAGGAGGTGATTTTTGCTGGTGCGTTGATGGGCGGGATTTCGATGGCCAATACGGTCGCTATTTTCGCGCATCATTATGGTTATCCGAACCGCGGTACGGTCAGTATGATTACGACTAATGTGCTCTCGGTATTTACGTTATCCGCGATTTTTTTGATTCATCAGGCGATGGCGGGTTAGTTAGCTTTTTAATGATGGATGATAAAAAGCCCGCATGAGCGGGCTTTTTCTTTTAGATGGCTTGGGTGTTGGCCTCCAGCCATTCTCGCGCGGCGCCTGTGGTGTGCGGCGCGAGTTTTTCGCGTACGGTGGCGTGGTAGTCGTTCAGCCATTGGGCTTCCGCGTCGGTCAGCATCGCGCGCTCGATGAGGCGGGTGTCAATCGGGCAGAGGGTGAGGGTTTCGAAGTAGAGGTAGTCGCCGAAGGCGGTTTCTCGCGGACGTTCGACGCGGCGGTTTGCCATCAGGTTTTCGATGCGGATGCCCCATTGGCCGGGGCGGTACAGGCCGGGTTCGTTGGAGGTGATCATGCCTTCTTTCATCGCGCTGTGCGCGTGGATGGGGGCGCGGTAGGAGAGGACTTGCGGGCCTTCGTGCACGTTCATGAAGTAGCCGACGCCGTGTCCGGTGCCGTGGCCGTAGTCGCAGTGTGCCTGCCACATCGGCGCGCGGCAGATGGCATCCAGCAGCGGCGCGGCGATGCCGTCTGGGAAGACGGTTTGCGCGAGGGCGATGTGCGCTTTGAGGACGAGGGTGTAGTCGTGTTTTTGCGCGGCGCTCGGTGTGCCGATGGGGATGACGCGGGTGATGTCGGTGGTGCCGTTTTGGTATTGGCCGCCGGAGTCGATGAGGAGCAGGCCGTCGCCGGTGATGCGGCTGTGGTTTTTTTCGCTGGGGCTGTAGTGCGGCAGGGCGGCGTTGGCGTTGTAACCGGCGATGGTGCCGAAGCTGGCGCTGATGTGGTGCGGCTGCTTGCTGCGGTGTTTTTCGAGGAGCGGGTCGATGTCGAGTTCGGTCAGCGCTTCGCCGGCGGCCAGTTTGGCTTCGAGTTCGGCGAAGAAGGCGCAGAGTGCGGCGCCGTCGGCAATCATCGCGTCGCGGGTGTGCGCCAGTTCGCCGCTGTTTTTGCAGGATTTGTAGAGGAAGGAGGGGTTGATGGCTTCCACCAGGGTAACGCTCGCAGGCAGGTCGGCGAGGGTGCTGATGGCGGTTTTCGCCGGATCGAGCAGCAGGCGGCCGTCGAGGCGGGCAAGGGCGGCGCCAATGGCTTCGTAGGGCGCGGTGGTGATGTTCGCGGCGGCGAGGACGGCGGTCGCGGCGGGGTCGAGTTTTTGTTCGTCGAGGTAGAGGGTGGCGCTTTGCGCGTCTATCAGCAGGAAGGCGAGAAATACGGGGTTGTAGGGGACGTCGCTGCCGCGCAGGTTGGTCAGCCAGGCGATGTCGTCCAGGCTGGAGATGAGGTGGTATTTCGCGCCGTGTTCTTGCATGGCGCTGCGGACGCGGGCGAGTTTCGCGGCGGTCGGCTCACTGATGTAGGCCGGGTCGTGCGGGTAGATGGGCGCTTGTGGTAGCGGCGGGCGGTCTTGCCAGAGGTCGTTAATGAGGTCGCGCTCTGTGTGCAGGGTAATGTTTTTCGCGGCGAAGGCAGCTTCGAGTTGGCGCTGGGCGGCCAGCGAGAGCATGTCGGCGGCGACGCCAACGCGGCTGTTTGGTGCGAGGTTTTCCGCAAGGCTGTCGATGTGGGTTTTGCCGAAGCCGAGTTTTTGCAGGGCGATGCCGCTGCCTTGCAGTTGTTGTTCGGCCTGCTCCCAGTAGCGGCTGTCCGCCCAGAGTTCGGCGCGCTCGGCGGTGATGATGAGGGTGGGCACGGAGCCGTCAAAGCCGGAGAGCCAGCGGCGCGTCTGCCAGTGTTCGGGGATGTATTCGGAGAGGTGCGGGTCGGCAGAGGGCGCTATCCAGGCATCGAGTTTGGCGGCTTTGAGGGCGGCGCGCAGGGTGGCGATGCGTTCGGCGGGGGTGTTGTTGTTCATGGAAGTTCCTTTTGTGTGTGGCGGGCGGGTGTTCGCGCTGAGGTTTTTGGTTTGATTGTTATGTGGCTGTCTGCAAGGCCGCCGGGTGACGGCAGCGTGTAACCCGGCGGCGTGATGCGCTTCAGTCTGCGCCTTTGAGCAGGCGGTTGAGCAGCGGCACGATCAGCATCAGGACGACGCTGGTGGCGATGCTGATACCGCCGACGAGGATGTAGAAGTTGGCGGTGTTGTCGTTTTGCAGCGCCGTCAGCAGGTGGTCAAGCCAGGGTTGCTGCGCGGCATGGGCGGCGAGGCCGGTGAAGTCAAACGGGGTGTTTTCGGCAAGGCTGATGCCGTAGTTTTTTTCGAAGATGATGCCGCCCAAGGTGAAGCCGAGCGAGAGGCCGAGGAAGTTGAGCGCGACCATCTGCGTTTTCACGTGTTCCGGCGCGATTTTGGTGACGAAGGAGAGGGAGATGGGCGAGAGCAGCAGTTCCGCCAAAGTATTGAGGAGGATGGCGAAGGCGAAGACGACAAGCCCCATCACCACGCCGGTTTTGATGAACGGCACGAAGCAGAGGTAGCCGAGGCCAAGGATAAAGAGCGACAGTGCGAATTTGAGCGGGGTTTTTGGCTGCGCCTCGCCCATTTTCGTCCATAGCGTTGCCATGACGCCGGAGAAGAGGATGACCCAGAAACTTTGCAGTGAATCTTTCCAGGAGACGGGGATTTCGTTGAAGATAAAGGTGTGGCCAAAAATATTGAAGGCATACGGACCAATGCTGCGATCCATGGTTTCAGAAAAATAGGCGGTAACGACGGTGTATATCTGGAACCACATCGCCCAGAAAATGCAGATGACAATAAAGAGCGGGATGTAGGCGAGGATGTAGCGGCGGTGGTCGCGGTCCACTTTTGGGTCAAGCAGCAGGCGGGTGAAATAGGCGAGGGTGGCGAGGATGACGACGCCGAGCAGGACGCTGGAGATATTGCCCAGTTGCAGTTTGTCGAAGTGCACCGCGGCAACAATCGCAAGCACGACTGCGATGGCAATGGCGATGGCTGCTTTGCGTTGTTGTGCTGTCAGCGGGTTTGGTGCACCAAGTTGCGGCAGCGCTTTACGTCCGATGGCGTAGCGCCACAGGCCGAATGCCATGCCGACGGCGGCCGCGCCGAAGCCGTAGTGAAAGCCGACGCTGCCTTGCAAGAGGCCGGTAATGAGCGGGCCGAAGAAACCGCCGATGTTGATAGCGATGTAGAAAATGGAGAAGCCAGCGTCGCGCAGTGGGCGCATGTGCTCTTCCTCATAAAGCGCGCCGACCATTGCGCTGGCGGACGCCTTGACGCCACCGCTGCCGAGGGCGATGCAGACCAGACCGGCAATCATGCCGTCCACACCGGGAATAAGGGCAAGGGCGATATGGCCGCACATGACGAGGATGCCCGCGTAAAACAGGGTGCGTTCCGCGCCCCAGAGGCGGTCGGCTAGCCAGCCACCGAGGATGGTGGAGAGGTAAACGCTGCCGCCGTAAGCGCCGACCAGTCCGCCTGCCACTGCTTCGCTAAAGCCGAGGCCGCCTTTGGTCGCGCTGTAATAGAGATAGATAAAGAGGATGCCCTGCATCCCGTAGAAGGAAAAGCGCTCCCACAACTCGATATGAAACAGCGTGGAGAGCTGGCGCGGATGGCCGAAGAAGGTTTTGCTTGAAGTGAGCTCTGACATGGTCGGGTCTCCTGTGTTGGATGAGGGAATGCCGCAGCAGGGCGGGTTAAACGAATGTAACACAGAACAAACAGTCATTCATAGAAAAAATCACCTGCGGTGTTTGTCAGCAGGGGCAAGTATTTCGCGATGGGGGCGTGAATGAATCCACAGCCAAATCACGCGACGGCGCACGGTTTTTTCACATGGCTTGCAGCCCTCGGAATAGCAGGGATTTCGTCCGCTTTTCCTTGAAAATCGGGCTTTTTATCCGCCTGCGCCCGTTTTATAATGCGCATACGTTGTGAAAATCTGTGGGTTTCGCGAGACGTTTCCACACGCTTTCCTCAACGATGTACCTGGCCGCAGGGCGGCGGGCAACATTTTTCATTTTTGGAGTCATGCTATGAAATGGTTGAAATTCACCAAGTTGGCTGCGGCCGTTGCCGCGGGTTCGTTGTTGGCCGCACATGCCCACGCTGCCGGGCGTCTGGTCGTCTATTGCAGCGCGACCAATGCGATGTGCGAGAACGCGGTACAGCAGTTTTCCAAGAAACACGACGTGAAAGCGTCTTTCATCCGCAACGGTTCCGGCAGCACCTTTGCCAAAGTTGAAGCAGAGAAAAACAACCCGCAGGCAGACGTCTGGTACGGCGGCACCTTCGACCCGCAATCACAAGCAGGCGAACTGGGGCTGCTCGAACCCTACCAGTCACCCAACCTGCCGCAAATCACCGAGCGCTTCCGCGATCCGGGCAAAGTGAAAGGCAACGCTACCTCCGCGATTTACATGGGGATTCTTGGTTTTGGGGTGAACACCGAGCGCCTGCAAAAACTTGGCATCAAAGAAGTGCCGAAGTGCTGGAAAGACCTGACCAAGCCGGAATACAAGGGCGAAGTGCAAATCGCCGACCCGCAAAGCGCCGGCACCGCTTACACCGCGCTCGCCACCTTCGTCCAGCTTTGGGGTGAAGACGAAGCCTTCAATTACTTCAAACAGTTGCACCCGAATATCTCGCAATACACCAAGTCCGGCGTAACTCCGTCACGCAACGCCGCCCGCGGTGAAACGGCGATTGGCATCGGCTTCCTCCACGATTACACCCTAGAGAAAAACAAGGGCGCACCGCTGGAACTGGTCGTACCGTGCGAAGGCACCGGCTATGAGCTCGGCGGCGTCAGCATTCTCAAGGGCGCGCGCAACCTCGATAACGCCAAACTGTTCGTCGATTGGGCGCTTTCCAAAGAAGGGCAGGAATCCGCCTGGCAGCATGGCGAATCCTTGCAGATTTTGACCAACACCACCGCCGAACAGGCGCCGAATACGCCCGATCCGGCCAAACTGAAATTGATTGACTACGATTTTGCCAAATACGGCTCTGCCGATGAGCGCAAACGCCTCATTGACAAATGGGTCGAAACGGTAAAACTCGCCAAGTAACGCGATATCTCCCCTCCCCCGTGGGGGAGGGGGCGGGGGTGGGGTTACTGGCAGCGCGCACGGTATTTTTGCAGGCTCTCGTTTACATACATATGGAGCGCTCAGGTGTATGTAAATAGTAAGTGGTGCTTGTTGCTGACGCGGGTTATTCGCTGCCTCACTCCAGCCAATCCCCACGGGGGAGATACATTTTTTTATTCAATGTAGGGTGGGTCAAGCCCCACCCTACAGCGCTGATTGGCCATAGTTAAAGGTAAAACATATGAAGATTTCTCGCACGACTCTCGCCCTCGCCGTATTGGCAGGACTCACTTCTTATACCGCGCACGCCGCGGCCGAAGGCCGTTTGGTGGTGTATTGCAGTGCGCAAAACACCATGTGCGAGCAGGAAACGCTGGCGTTTGAGAAGAAATATGGCATCAAAACCAGTTTTATCCGTGGCGGTACCGGCAGCATTCTCGCCAAGATTGATGCGGAGAAAGACAATCCGCAAGGCGATGTCTGGTATGGCGGCACGCTTGACCCGCATTCTCAAGCGGGCGAAATGGGTTTGCTCGAACCCTATAAATCGCCCAATTTGCAATTTATTCCCGATGCGCTGAAGGACCCCGCCAAGCGCAAAGGCAATTATTCTTCTGCGATTTATTTGGGCATTCTCGGCTTTGGCGTCAATACCGAGCGCCTGGCGAAATTGAATCTGCCCGTGCCGAAATGCTGGAAGGATTTGATTGACCCGAAGTACAAGAATGAAATTCAGGCGGCTGACCCGCAAAGCTCCGGCACCGCTTATACGCAAATCGCCACTTTTATTCAACTTTGGGGCGAGGATGAAGCCTTCAAGTATCTGAAGGAATTGAACAAGAACGTCTCACAATATACCAAGTCCGGCAATACCGCGACCCGCAATACTGCACGCGGCGAGGCTTCCATTGGCATCGGCTTTTTGCATGAGCATTCGCTGGAGCGGGAAAAAGGCGCACCGGTTGAGATTATCGTGCCCTGTGAAGGCACTGGCTATGAAATCGGCGGCGTCAGCGTGATTAAAGGCGCGCGCAATCCGGAAAATGCGAAATTGTTTGTCGATTGGGCGCTTTCCAAGGAAGCGCAGGAATTGTCGTGGAAGAAAGGGGAAACGCACCAAATCCTCACCAATAGCGAGGCGGAAATGTCGCCGTATTCCCTCGATTTTAAATCCGTGAATCTCATCGACTATGATTTTGACAAGTACGGCGCAAGCGATTTGCGCAAGCGCATTATCAAGAAATGGGTGGATGAGGTTAAATTGGCGAAATAGCCCTAATGTAGGGTGGGTCTTGACCCACCATTGCAATAAATTCTGATTTTATGGTGGGGCAAGCCCCACCCTACGACGTATCCTGTTTTCAGCCGGTATCTTTTTATGAAAGTTTTTTTGCGATGGACGAACCAGTCCACTTTTTGGGTGGCAATAGCGCTGCTTTGTTATGCGCTGTTGCCCGCGTTTGCTCTTGATTACGGCATTTTTGAGGCGACTGCGGATGAGCGCCTCGCGGCGATGGGCTGGTCTTCGCTCAATTTGAGCGCGCTCTGGTTCGCGCCGCTGTTGGCGTTTCCCTTTTTTCCTTTGCTCAAGCTGCCAACGGCGACGCGCGCCAAGGGCGAGCTGGCACTCACCGCCGCCATCGCGCTGGTAACGCTGGTCAGCGCCAAGCTGGCGCACGTCTCGCTCGGTTATGCGGTGATTGGCCTCGCGCTGGCGCTGGTTGCCATCGCCACCCTCGCCCTCGCCAAGCTCAAGGTGCTTCAGGGCGACAAGTTCATCATCGCTTCGCTGCTCATCATCATCCTCTTGATTTCGCTCTTTATCGTCTTCCCGACCGGCGCGATTTTCGTCGCGATGTTTTATGAGGACGGCGTTTTTCACCCGCAGCAGGTGCTGCGCATCCTCAGCCAGAGTTACATTCTGCGCGTCATTGGCAATTCGCTGATGCTCTCCGGCTTCGTCGGCCTGATGTCCACCATTTTCGGCCTCGCTTTTGCGCTTTACACCACCCGCATCGCCCGCCGCACCGCTTTCATCGGCAAGATTTTCTCCATTCTGCCGATTGTCACGCCGCCGTTTGTCGTCGGCCTCGGGGTAACGCTGATGCTCGGCCGCTCCGGCTATCTCACCGAATGGCTCGGCATCGCCAACAGCAACTGGCTCTACGGTTTCAACGGCATCGCCATCGCGCAGATTCTCGCCTTCACCCCGCTCGCCTTCATGATTTTGGACGGCGCGCTGAAATCCATCCACCCCTCGATTGAAGAAGCCTCTTATACGCTGCGCGCCAGCCGCTTCAAGACCTTCTTCCAGATTATCTTCCCGCTGCTGCGCCCGGCGCTCGCCAACGCCTTCCTGCTGGTGTTCGTGCAATCGCTCGCCGACTTCAGTAACCCGCTCGTCCTCGGCGGCAGCTTCGACGTCATCGCCACCCAGATTTACTTCTACATCGCCGGTTCGCAGCTCGATTACGCCTCGGCCAGTACCCTCGGCACGCTCCTGCTCCTCTTCTCGCTCGGCATCTTCATCGCGCAATACCTGTGGATTGGCAACCGCTCCTACATCACCGTCTCCGGCAAATCCTACCGCGGCGAAGTGCAGGAACTGCCGACCGCGCTGAAAAACGGCATCATCGCCCTGCTTGCCCTCTGGGTGGCGTTTAACATCCTCCTCTACGGCAGCATCTTCTACGGCAGCTTCACCGTGAACTGGGGCGTGGATTACACCCTCACCCTGAAGAACTACCAAATCCTGTTCGGCCAAGGATTTAACGACGGCGCTTGGCCTTCGCTTATCAACACCCTGATTTACGCAGGCATCGCCGCCATCTTCACCGCGCTGCTCGGCCTGCTGATTGCCTACATCGTGGTGCGCAAAGACTTCCGCGGCAAAAAGACGCTGGAATTTCTCACCATGCTCTGCTTTGCCATCCCCGGCACAGCGGCGGGCGTCTCCTACATCCTAGCCTTTAACGACGCGCCGCTTTACCTCACCGGCACCGGCATCATCGTCATCATCTCGATGGTGATGCGCGACCTGCCGGTCGGCATGCGTGCCGCCATCGCAGGCCTCGGCCAACTCGACAAGTCGCTTGACGAAGCCTCGCTCTCGCTCAAGGGCAGCTCCTTCAAAACCATCCGCTACATCATCCTGCCGCTCCTGAAACCGGCGCTGCTCTCGGCGCTCGTCACCAGCTTCGTCAAAGCGATGACCACCGTCAGCGCCATCATCTTCCTGGTAACAGCCGACACGCGCGTCGCCACCGCCTACATCCTGAACCGCGTTGAAGACGGCGAATACGGCACCGCCATCGCCTACGGCTCCATCCTCATCGTCGTCATGATGAGCATCATCCTCCTCTTCGACTGGATCATCGGCGACACCCGCATCGCCCGCTCCAAAGCCCGCCAACACTGAATCCCCAGAGGCACACCATGCAAAACGAACAAGCCTTCCTCGTCCTGAAAGACGTCACCAAATCCTTCGGCAAAACCGTGGTCATCGACCATCTCGACCTTGCCATCGAGCGCGGCACCATGACCACCCTGCTTGGCCCCTCCGGCTGCGGCAAAACCACCATCCTCCGCCTCGTCGCCGGTCTCGAAAGCCCGACCAGCGGCCAAATCTACATCGACGGCGAAGACGTCACCAAAGCCTCCATCCAGCAGCGCGACATCTGCATCGTCTTCCAGTCCTACGCCCTCTTCCCGCACATGAGCATTGCCGACAACGTCGGCTACGGCCTGAAAATGCTGAACGTGCCGCGCGACGAACGCCGCGTCCGCGTCGAAGAAGCCTTGGCACTCGTTGACCTTGCCGGCTTCGGCGAACGCTACGTTGACCAAATCTCCGGCGGACAACAACAGCGCGTCGCCCTCGCCCGTGCGCTCGTCCTAAAACCGAAAGTGCTGCTTTTCGATGAGCCGCTCTCCAACCTCGACGCCAACCTGCGCCGCAGCATGCGCGAAAAAATCCGCGAACTCCAACAAAGCCTCGGCATCACCTCGCTCTACGTCACCCACGACCAAAGCGAAGCCTTTGCCGTCTCCGACCAGGTCATCGTCATGGACAAAGGCCGCATCGTGCAAAAAGCACCGGCGAAAGAACTCTACCTGCACCCGAACTCGCTCTTTCTCGCCAACTTCATGGGTGAATCCAGCATCTTTGCGGGCGAACTGCACGGCAATAGCGTCAGCACCAACGGCTACCGCTTCGAGCTGCCGGACGCCGCGCAATACGGCCTGGCGGACGGCGCCTGCCTCGTTGGCGTGCGCCCCGAAGCCATTACCCTGCAAAAGAGCGGCGAAGAAGCGCAGCGCTGCCACATCCACAACGCCGTTTACATGGGCAACCACTGGGAAATCATCGCCGACTGGCAAAACCATGAACTGCTGATCAACCTCAAGCCGGAAGCCTTCGACGAAGGACAAAAAGAAGGCTACTTGCACTTCAACCCGACCGGTGTCTTCCTGCTGCCGGCAGACGGGCAGCGCAAGAGCGCGTAGCATTCAGGCTAAAAAACAAAACGCCGCATCATGCGGCGTTTTTTGTGGGCGATAACCCGGCGATCAAGGCGCGCGACGTACCGGCACGGTGATGTTGCAGACGTCGGTATGGCCTGCCGGGCGGACAATCCAGTCGCCGCCGCGGTTGCGCCGTGATTCGACTACGTCGGCAAAACTCTGGCTGTCCGTCTTCATCACTTGCAGCGGCACGCGCTCGGCTTCCGGCACTTCGCTGCCGAGGCGGATGCTCTTGATCGGCGTGTATTCTTTCGGGTCTTGGTAGAAGCCCATGTAGCCACTATTGTTGCCGCCGCCGCGCGGCAGTGAACTGAGCAGTTCAACGCCTTGCAGGACGCGGCCGACGAGGGTGATGTTGCGGTCCAGGTGGCGCGGCGATTGGCCGATGACGACATACAGCTCGGTACCGTTGCTGCTGTCCGGCGCGTTATCGCGACCGGCGCCGAGGATGCCATAGCAATGGGCAATCCAGGCATTGTCTTTTTCGGTGGCGACCGGGAAACCGTCAGCAAAGCCGACTTTTTCTGACCAGCCGTCCGGGTCGGGCAGGGCGGTGAAGTTCAGCTCTTGCAGCGGCCGCTCAAATTCGGCGGGCAGGTGTTTGGTCTCGGCGGGCAGCGGTTTTTGTTTGTCGGTATCGACGTTGGGGTCGCCAAACTGGGTGACGTAGTTGTCTTGCACGCGGTAGATGCTGAGGCCGTCCCAGAAGTGTTTCTGCGCCAGCATGCGGATTTGCGCGACGTGTTCCGGTGCGAAGTCGGGGGCGAGTTCGTAGATGACGGTGCCTTTGTCCAGCTGCATGTAGAGCAGGTTGGCAGGGTCAACGCTGCGCCAGGCGTCCGCCGGAGCGCTGGCGATGATGTCGTCCGTGCTGCGGTAGGGCTTTTTCGCTTCTTCGGCGAGGGCGGGCGCGGTGCAAAGAACGGCACAGGTCAGGGCGAGTACGGTTTTTTTCATGGTTTGAGCCTCAACGGTTGAGCCAGCAAATCGTGGCTTGGGCAAAGCTACGCGATAGGCGCGGGAGCGTCAATAGGGTTTGGGGATTTTTGTGGTTTTTAAGAATAGTTTTAGGGTTTTTGGGTTGTTTATGGTGTTTTTGTGGCGGTATTTGCTGATGAAAAGGGCTCTCTTGGTGTGTTTGTCTTGTGCGCTTGGCGCGTGCGCGTAACCGCCCCGTTTTCAAATTCTGCGGACGGTTACGGCTGTGCCAAGGCGCTTCCTATGACGTCGGGTTTTCGGCAAAGACGTCCTGCCAGATGGCTATCACTTGCTCGCGTAGCGCTTGCCAGTCGCGTAGCGGCGCGTGGTTGCCGGTGTCGTTCAGCTGGCGGTGGTGTACTTCCAGGCGCAGTTTGCGGTAGCTGTCGCGCAGGGTCATTGCCTGTGAGGAGGTGAGGATGCCGGTGGCTTCCAGCGCCGCCAGTTGGCGGATGTTGTCGCTCATGCGGCACAAGACGGGTTCTTCCGCGCCGTGCGCGAGCAGCAGGTATTGCACGATGAATTCGATGTCGATGAGGCCGCCCGCGTCTTGTTTGAGGTGGAAATGGCCTTCGGGCGGCGCGGGCTGGTTGTCGTGCATTTTTTGTCGCATGGCGAGGATGTTTTCGCGCAGGTTCGGCTCCGGCGGGCGGGTGAGGATTTCTTGGCGCAGGGCGGTGTAGCGCGCGGCAAGGGTGGCGCTGCCGGCGACGGGGCGGCTGCGCGTCAGCGCCTGGTGTTCCCAGGTCCAGGCGTTTTCGCGCTGGTAGCGGGCAAAGCCCTGGATGCTGCTGACCGGCAGGCCGCTCGCGCCGCCGGGGCGCAGGCGGGTGTCGATGTCGTAGGTGATGCCGTTGCTGCTCGCGGCGCTTAGGAGGTTGTTGGTGCGCTGCGCGAGGCGGGTGTAGTAGCGCAGGTTGTCGATGGGTTTGGCGCCGTCGGTCATGCCCTGGCTGTCGCCGTCGTCGTAGATATAGACGAGGTCGAGGTCGGAGCTGTAGCCGAGTTCGAGGCCGCCCAGTTTGCCGTAGCCGATGATGGTGATTTCGGCGGGGCTGCCGTCGGCTTTGCGCGGGGTACCGTGTTTGGCGCGCAGGGTGGCTTCGGCGTGGTCGAGCGCGGCTTGCAGGGTGGTTTCGGCGATGTGGCTGAGTTGGTCGCTTACTTGCATCAGCGGCAGTTTGTCGTGGGTGTCCGCCCAGGCGGTTTTGAAGGTTTGGACGTGTTTGTAGTCGCGCAGGGCGTGTTGCCAGGTTTCTTCGTCGTCGATGTTTTGCAGGCGCGCGGCGAGGTCTTGGGCGAGGGCTTCTTTGCCGGGTATCAGGCGGCGTTCGCTGATGATGTCTTCCAGCACAAGCGGGTGCGCGGCGATGTATTGGATGAGCCAGGCGGCGCGGCTGGCGATGTGGTGCAGGTGGCTGATGAGCGCCGGTTGTTCGGCGAGCATGGTGATGTAGCTGCTGCGCCCGCTGACGGCGGTGATGAGGTCGAGCAGGCCGCCGAGGCCGTGCCAGCCGTTGTGTTGGCTGTGTTCGAGCAGGGCGGGCAGGATGTGGTCGAGGTGTTTTTGGGTACTCTGCGGCAGGCGGTGCCAGTTGGTGTCGCGCACGAATTGGGCGAGGCGCGCAGCGACGGGTTCGCGTGCGGCGGCGTCGGGCAGGGTTTGTTCGAGCCAGCGCGCAAGGCGCGGGTCGTCCGGGTCGCGCCAGTCGATGTCGCGCAGGCGGTCGTCGCCGGGTTGGTCGGCGGGGGCGTCGTCGTCTTCGGCAATGGTGCTGTTGTAGTGCTGGTGGATGGTGTCGCGGGCGGCGCGGATTTGTGCTTGCAGGCTGGCAGCGTCCGGCGCGCGGCAGGCCAGCGCCAGGCGTTGCCAGGCGGCTTCGTCCTCCGGCAGTTGGTGGGTTTGTTGTTCGTGGTCGTATTGGAGGGCGTTTTCGACGCGGCGCAGGGTGAGGTAGGCGTCGCGCAGGGCGGCGGTTTGTTCGCCGCGCCACAGGCCGCGTTCGCCAATGCGGGCGAGGGCTTCGAGGTAGTTCGGGGTTTGTAGTGCCGGGTATTGGCCGCCGTAGATCATTTGGATGGCCTGCACGGTGAATTCGGCTTCGCGGATGCCGCCTACGCCGAGTTTGATGTGGCGCTCGATGCCGCCTTCGCGGATTTGCCGGTTGATGCTTTGTTTCATGTCGCTGAGGGCATTGAGCGCGGCGTAGTCGAGGTAGCGGCGGTAGGTGAAGGGGCGCAGGGCGGCGAGGAGTTGGCGGCCGCCTTCGAGGTCGCCGGCGACGGGGCGCGCTTTCATCAGGGCGTAGCGTTCCCAGTCGCGGCCGTGGATGAGGTAGTACTGTTCCATCGCAGCAAACGACAGCGCGAGCGGCCCGGTCTGGCCGAAGGGGCGCAGGCGCATGTCAACGCGATAGACGTTGCCGTCGGCGGTGTTGGTGTCGAGTGTGTGGATGAGGCGCTGGGCGAGTTTGCGGTACCAGCTTTCGTGTTCCTGGGGTTTTTGTTTGCCGGATGTGCGGGTGGTGCCGTTTTCGCGGTAGGCGTAGATGAGGTCGATGTCGGAGGAGAAGTTGAGTTCGCCGCCGCCCAGTTTGCCCATGCCGAGGACGAGCATCGGCATGGGGTTGCCGTCGGCGTCCACGGGTTCGCCGTAGCGCGCGGCCAGCGCCTGGTGCTGCCAGGCGAGCGCGGCGCTGATGAGGGTTTCGGCCAGCGCGCTGGTGCGGGCGAGGAAGGCGGGTTCGTCGATGAGGCCGTTCACCACGGCGTGGATGTGGCGCACTTGGCGGCGGTGTTTGTAGCGCCGCAGTTGTTGCATGAGTTCGTCTTCGCTCGCGGCGTGCGGGTGTTCGGCGGCGTAGGTGTCGCGGTAGTTTTCTGCCGGGCAGGCGGCGGGGTCGAGCGTCGCGTAGATGGCGGGGTCGCGCGCGAGTTGTGCGGCGGCGTAGTCGCTGGCTTGTACGAGGGCGATGAGGTCGGGGCGGTGGGCGAGGTCGGCGGGGGCGGTTTCTTGCCAGCGGGCGAGGCGGTCGGTGAGGGGCATGGTTTTTCGGGGTTTGGGTATGGTTTCGCCCGCAAGGGCGGGCGAGGATTTTGCGGCTATGGCCTCCCCCGCTGCGGGCTGCGCCCGGCGGGGGAGGGGGATTAGGCGCTATTTTTGCCGCGCGGCAATCAGCACGCGGCGGGCAAAGATGCTAACGCAGGCGATAAAGGCCGCAAGGCCAAGCCATTCGGCGGTCGCGCCCCAGTTGGCCGGGGTGATGGCAAGCGGGGCGTCGGAGCCGCCGCTGGTGACGGAGATGACGATGATGAAGGCGAGGATGACGCCAATCAGGCTTTCACCCACAATCAGCCCTGCCGCAAAGAGGGTGCCGACGCGCTCGGCGTTTTTCAGGCGCGGCTCGCTGTCTGGGTAGCGTTTGCGGATGAGGTGGTTGGTGATGGCGGCGAGGAAGGCGCCGACGATGAGCGGCGGGGTAATCATCGGTGGCAGGTAGATGCCCATGCCGATGGCCAGCGGCGGTACGGTCATGCGGCCGTGTGTCGCTTTTTTCAGCCAGAGGTTAAAGAGGATGGCTGCCGCGCCGATGCCCATGCCGGTGAAGATGTAGTTCCATTGCAGGTCGCGCGAGAAGATGCCTTTGGCGATGGTGGTCATGATGGTCGCCTGCGGCGCGTTCATGGCGAGGCTTGGATCCATGCCTTCACGCGGCATCGCACCAGCAAAGCCGTAGGACTGGTAAAGCAGTTCGAGCACCGGCGAGAGGACGAGCGAACCGACGATGGTGCCGATGATGAGCGCGATTTGCTGCCGCCACGGGGTCGCTTTGAGCAGATAACCGGTTTTCAGGTCTTGCAGGTTGTCGTTGGAGATGGTCGCGGCGGCGAGAATGGCGGTGCCGCAGAAGAGCGTCAGCGCCAGCAGGAATTTGCGGTTGCCTTCGTCGGCAAAGAGGCCGCCCGTTTCGCCAATCATCAGCAGGATGAGCGAGATGATGATGGTAGCGATGATGCCGATACCGGAGATGGGGCTGGAGGATGAGCCGATGAGACCTGCCATATAACCGCAGGCGGCGGCGACGATGAAGCCGATGAGGATAGTGAGCAGGGTACAGACGATGACCAGCGTCCACGCCATGCCGCTACCGAGGCTGGCATCGGCGACGAAGTTGTGGAAACAGAAGACGAGGATGACGGCGGAAATGGCAATCCACAGCAGCATGCTGTGCGGCGAGAGGTTCAAGTCTTCGCGGTGTGCCGCCTGTTCGCCCTTGCCGCTGAAGGCGGCGATGGAGAGCTTCATCCCTTCAACCATCGGCTTGAACAGGGTGATGAGCGTCCAGAAGGCGGCGATAGCGATCGTACCCGCGCCGATGAAGCGCACGTTGTTTTTCCACAGGCTCATCGCATAGCCTGCCATATCCATATCCGGCGGCTGCGGCAGGGTGGCGCTGAGGTAGGGAATGATGCCGAACCAGGTCAGCAGCAAACCAATGAGGATGGCAATCCCGCCCGCAAGCCCCACGAGATAACCCGCGCCCAGCAGGGCGAAGGAAAAGCCCATCGGCGCCTGGAAAATCGCCGCGCCCGATTTGAACCAGTAACTGGCACTGTCGGCGGCAAGGCGCAGGCCGTTGGTGCAGAGACTCACGATGCCGGCGAGCGCGCCGCCGGTGATGATTTCCTTGACGCCGCTGCCCCCTTGCTGCGCGCCGCTGTTTTCAATATTGGGGTCATGGCAGCCGACCTTGAGGATTTCCGCGGCGGCGACCCCTTCCGGATACGGCAGATCGCTATGCACGACCATCGCCAGCCGTAGCGGCACGGTGAAAATCACGCCGAGAATACCGCCGGCGGTACAAAGCAGCGTCGTCTGCCAAAACGGAAAACCGCTCCAATAGCCCACCATCAACAGCCCCGGCAGGACGAAAATCACCGAAGAAATCGTACCGGCGGCCGAGGCCTCGGTTTGCACCAGATTGTTTTCCAGAATATTGCTGCCGTGGGCGAACTTGAGCACGGCCATGGAAATCACCGCCGCCGGAATGGTCGAGGCAAACGTCAGCCCGACTTTGAGGCCAAGATAAACGTTGGAAGCGGTAAAAACGACGGTAATCAAGGCACCCAGAACCATACCGCGCAGCGTCAGCTCGCGGTAATTGGCAAACGGGTCGTGATACGAAGGCGATGACATATGAAACTCCTGAAGATGAAGAAGGCTGGCATCTTGAAATTATGTTAATGGGAAGTCAAGAAAATCGGCGCGGTGAACTGTGGAAAAATAGCCGCCCCTGCCCACTCAGATGAGGAAAAATCCCCATGAGAAAGAAAACTCTGCTTTGCCTGACCCTGCTTGCCCTCGGCGGTTGTGCCGATGTTGCCAACATGGCGGGCTACGACTCGCGCACCATCAACCTCAAAGCCGCCGAAGGCTACCAACAAATCCTCGGTGAGGCGCAAAGCCAAAACGCGCTCGACACCCGCTCGCCAACCGCCCAGCGCGTTCATAACATCTTCAACCGCATGGTGCCGGCGGCGAACGCCAACAACCGCACCGGCGTGCCGTTTAACTGGGAAATGCACGTCATCCGCTCCGACGAACTCAACGCCTGGGCGATGCCGGGCGGCAAAATGGCGGTGTACAGCGGCCTCGTCGAAAAACTGAACCTCACAGACGACGAACTCGCCGCCGTCATCGGCCACGAAATGACCCACGCCCTGCGCGAACACAGCAAAGCGCAAGTCGGCCAACAACTGCTGACCGGCATCGGCATGCAGCTTGGCGGCAGCCTGCTTGCCAAAAACAGCAACATCGACCCGCAGACCCTGCAAACCGGCGGCGCGCTCCTCTCCGAATACGGCATCAGCAAACCCTTCAGCCGCCAGCACGAAACCGAAGCGGACATCGGCGGGCTGATGCTGATGGCGTCCGCGGGTTACAACCCGCAGGCGGCAATCAGTGTCTGGCAAAAAATGGCACAGGCGGGCAGCAGCGGCATGCCGTCCTTCCTCTCCACCCACCCGAGCGGTGCCGACCGCATCCAGGTGCTGCAACAATACCTGCCGGAAGCGATGGCCATTTACCAAGGCAGCGGCCGCGCAAATGCCGCACCAATGCCCGCACCGCAGGCAGCTCCCGCGGCGCCGCAAAGCAACTGGGTACCGCAAAACCCCGGCGTCGGCATGCCCGCCGCACAGTGGATGCGGTAGCCGGACAAACGTTAAGCGGTTATAAAAGAAAAGGCAGGGCGAGAACCCTGCCTTTTCTTTGTTATAAAGCGGCCATTTCAATAAGTATTACTATTTGAACCGCGAAAACCTGATTAAAAAATCAAATGATAAAAACTCTACGCCGCAACAAAAAGCTATTACCAGACAACGGACTAAAAAATACCTTCATCCCAACAACGCAAAGCCAAAAATAAAAATTGACGCAACTATAAACCGTAGCAATACTCGCCAGCCCTTAACAATTTAACCGGAGAAAAACCATGCAAGGCAATGCCGAAGTCATCGCATACCTGAACGAACTCACCGCTGGCGAACTCGCCGCCCGCGACCAATACTTCATCCACGCGCGCATGTACGACGAATGGGGTTACAGCAAGCTGTTTGAAGCCAACCACCACGAAATGCAGCACGAAACCGAACACGCGACCTTGATGATCAAGCGCGTCCTCATGCTGGGCGGCACGCCGAACATGGTGCCGGAAGCGCTGCACATCGGCACGGACGTGAAAAGCATGCTGGAGAACGACCTGCAACTGGAATACAAGGTGCGCGACGCCCTGAAAAAAGGCATCGCCCTGTGCGAACAGCATCACGACTACGTCACGCGCAACATGCTGATTGAGCAGCTGAAAGACACCGAAGAAGACCACGCGCACTGGCTGGAACAACAGCTGCGCCACATCGAACAGATGGGACTTGCGAACTACCTGCAAAGCCAGCTCTAAGGGGGCGCCATGCAAATCGCCCCCGAAGTGCATGCCTGCCTGAACCGGCTGCTGCGCCACGAGCTGACCGTCATCAACCAGTATTTCCTGCATGCGCGCATGCTGAACAACTGGGGCTACGACGCGCTCGGCCACACCATCTACAAACAATCCATCCGCGCCATGAAAAACGCGGACAAGCTGATTGCCCGCATCTTCCTGCTGGAAGGCCTGCCCAACCTGCAAGACCTCGGCAAACTGCTGATTGGCGAAACCGTCGCAGAAGCGATCGCCTGCGACCACCGCGCGGCAAGCGCGCAACACGCCGACCTGCGCGATGCCGTCAAACTGCTAGGCGAAAAGCGGGATTACGTCTCGCGCCGCCTGGTGGAAGAACTGCTGGATGACGTCGAAGAATACATCGACTGGCTGGAAACCCAGCAAGACCTCATCGCCAGCCTCGGCGAGCCGAACTACCTGCAACAGGCAGTCGGCAGCGGCGCGCATTGAGCCTTGCGCTTGTCTATAAAGAACCCTGCCCCGGCAGGGTTCTTTCTTTTTGCGGCTTTTTGTAAGCATCTAACGGTACGCGCATTTACCCTTGTCGTCCCCGTGCAGCAGCAAATCTCAAGCGTATAATGCCGCCGCATTTTTTCGGAGAACCCCATGCAAAACCTCAAAGAAATCCTCGTCGGCATCCAGATGCTCTTCGTCGCCTTTGGCGCGCTGGTACTGGTGCCGCTTTTGACCGGCATCAGCCCCGCCGTCGCCCTGCTTTCCGCAGGCATTGGCACGCTCTGCTTCCAGCTCTTTACCGGGCGACAAGTGCCGATTTTCCTCGGCTCGTCCTTTGCCTTCATCGCGCCGCTTATCTACGCCATCGGCCATTGGGGGCTGGCGGCGACGCAGGGCGGCATCATCGCCGTTTCGCTCGTCTATTTCATCCTCGCCCTGCTCATCCGCCTGCTCGGCACCGGTTTCATTGACCGCCTTTTCCCGCCGATAGTTGTCGCGCCGGTCATCATGGTCATCGGCCTTTCGCTCGCCCCGGCGGCCGCCAACATGGCGATGGGGCTGTCCGGCGACGGTGGCACGGTGCTTTATGCCAAAGGCCCGGCGCTGGTGAGCGCGGGCGTGGCGCTCGCCGCGACCATTGCTGTCGCCCTCTACACCCGCGGCCTGACCAAACTGCTCGCCGTGTTCGCCGGCATCATCGCCGGTTACATCGCCGCTTATAGCTTGGGGCTGACCAATTTCAGCGCCGTGCAACAGGCGGACTGGTTCGTCACCCCGCCCGTCACCGCCCCCGCCTTCAATCTGGAAGCCATCCTTTTCCTGCTGCCGGTCGCGCTCGCCCCCGCGATTGAACACATCGGCGACGTTGCCGTCATCAGCCAGGTCTGCGACAAACCCTTCATGAAAACCCCCGGCCTGCACCGCACCCTCGCCGGGGACGGCATCGCCATTGCCATTGCCGGCAGCCTGGGCGGCCCGCCCGTTACCACCTACTCCGAAGTCACTGGCGCGGTTTCCATCACCGGCGCGAAAAACCCGCGCATCATGAGTTACGCCGCCATTGCCGCCATCATCCTCGCCTTCTCCGGCAAACTCGCCGCCTTCCTCAGCAATATGCCGACGCCCATCATGGGCGGCATCATGCTGCTGCTTTTTGGCTCGATTGCGGCGATGGGCGCACGCTCGCTGCTCGCGCCAAATGCCAATGTGCGCAGCGAACGCAGCGTCATTATTATCGCGGTGACGCTGGTTGTCGGTCTGGGGCATCTCTCGGTTGACCTCGGACTCGTCCGCCTTGAAGGCATCGGCCTTTCCGCCATCATCGCCATCATCCTGAACCTCGTCCTGCCGCAACCAGAAGACGACGGCAACGCGAACTGACCCCGCAAGTTCGGAAAACCGCAAAATATATCCAGCGTGCTTTGCTATCCTGCCGCCGCTTTACGACATAAAGGAACAACATGCTTATCGATCTTTTGAACCACCGCCGCGCCGTGCGCCACTACAGCGACCAGCCCATCGACGCCGACACCGTGCGTGCCTGCCTCGAACAAGCCAGCCTCGCGCCGAGCAGCTCCAATATGCAGCTCTACCAGTTCATCCACGTCACCGACGCGGCGACTTTGCAAGCGCTTGCCACCGCCTGCCTCGGTCAGCAATCGGCGACGACCGCGCAGCAAATGGTGGTCTTCGTCACCCGGCAAGACTTGTCCCGCGAGCGTGCCCGCGCGGTCATGGCGCTGGAAGCGGACAACATCCGCCGTACCAGTCCGCCGGAAAAACAGGAAAAGCGTCTTGCCAACAACCGTGCCTATTACGGCAAATTTCTGCCTTTCATGTATGCGCGCTGCTTCGGCCTGCTTGGCGTCCTGCGCAAGCTGCTGTTCGGCGCGGTCAGCCTGTTCCGCCCGCTGTACACCGATTGCAGCGAGGCGGATATGCGCGTCGTCGTGCATAAAAGCTGTGCGCTGGCCGCGCAAACCTTCATGCTGGCGATGAGCGAGGCGGGCTACGATACCTGTCCGCTGGAAGGACTGGACAGCCGCCGCGTCAAACGCACCCTCGGTCTGCCGCGCGGCGCGGAAATCAACATGATCGTCAGCTGTGGCATCCGCAAAGAAGGACACGGCATTTGGGGCGAACGCCACCGCCTGCCGTTTGCAGAGGTTTACCGCCGCGTGTAAAGACGAGGTTCGTCCTGCGACATAAAAGCCCGCGATGCGGGCTTTTTTTATGGACATCTGCGGTGCGCGGTCGCGTTCTCAAAGTGCGTGAGTGTCGTTTTGTGTGGTGCGCCAAGGCGCGCCTTATGGTGGGGAATCAGCGCGGAAAGCGGATTTCTACCCGCAGGCCGTGCGCGTGGTTTTTGGCGTCGCGCAGGCTGAGTGTCGCGCCGTGTTTGTCGCACAGGCTTTTGACGATGGCAAGGCCGAGGCCGGTGCCTTCTTCTTCGCTGCCAAGCTGGCGGTAGAAGGGGTCGAGGACGCGCGCGCGTTCGTCTGCGGCGATGCCGGGGCCGTTGTCTTCGACGATGAGGGTGATGGCGTCGGCGCTGGTTTCGAGGTCAAGGTCGATGCGGCTGCCGGGCGGGCTGTAGCGCAGGGCGTTGTCGGCGAGGTTTTTGCCGAGGGTGTATAGCTCTGCGGCGGGGACGGGCAGGGTCGCGTCTTGTTCGCTGGCGATGCCGAGGTCGCTGTGTTTGCGGTCGGCGAGCGGCAGCAGGGTTTCGATAATTTGGCGGTAGGTGTCCTGCACGCGGCTCGTGGCGGGGGCGGTGGTTTCTGCGTGCTGGCTGCGCGCGAGGAGCAGGAGTTGTTCGAGCAGCGCGGCGGTGCGGCGGATGCCGGTGCGCAGGGTGTCAAGTTGGGCGCGGGCGGCGGGGTCGTTCGTGTATGGCGCGAGGCGTTCGGCTTGCAGGGTGAGCGCGGTCATCGGGGTGCGCAGTTCGTGCGCGGCGTCGGCGATGAAGCGTTTTTCGCGGCGCAGGGTGGCGTCGATGCGCGTGAGCAGGCGGTTGGTGGCGTGGATGATGCCGCGCATTTCTTGTGGCACGCCGTCAGTGGCGAGCAGTGAGAGGTCGTCTTCGGTGCGGGCTTCGATGTCGCGCGTCAGGCGGCGCACCGGCCGCAGGGCGCGGTGGATGGTGTAGAGGCTGGTCAGTGCGAGGATGGGCACGAGCAGGAGCAGCGGCAGGATGGCGTGCCAGGCGCTGGCGCTGGCGATTTGGTCGCGGCTTTCGGTGTCCTGGATGAGGGCTAAGCGCTGGCCGTCGGGGTAGGTGTGGAGGTAGGCGCGGTAGGGGCGGTCGTGGCGGCGCAGGTCGTGGTAGCCGTCGCCGGGTTTTTTGCCGAGGAAGCGGCCGTAGCGGCCGGTTCGGCTGACGGTTTCGATGTCGATGCGGTTGTCGTCGTCCAGGTCGGCGCGCGGTGGCGGGTTGTTCGGGTCGATGAGGAGGGCGGTTTGGCGCAGGATGTCGTCCTGGTAGTCGTGCGCTTCGTCGTGGATGGCGTGGTAGGCGGCGATGCCGGCGACCAGGGCGACGAGCAGGGTGGTGAGGGTGAGGCTGGCGGCAAGGCGCAGGCGTAGGGAGGGGGCGTTCATGGGGTTTTGGCTTCGCGGGCGACGCACCAGCCGACGCCGCGCACGTTGCGGATGCTGTCGGCGCCCAGTTTTTTGCGCAGGGCGTGGATGAGGTAGTCGATGGCGTTGCTTTCGACTTCTTCGCCCCAGCCGTAGGTTTTGTCTTCGAGTTCGGCGCGCGAGAGGATGTGTCCGGGGCGCTGCATCAGCGCGTGCAGGATGGTGTATTCGCGCGCGGTCAGTTGGCGGGTTTCGCCGTTGTCGTGGCGGCGCGCTTCGTGGGTGGCGGGGTTCAGGGTGATGATGCCGTTGTCGAGTTCGTTGTTGGCGCTGTGCTGGCCGTGGCGGCGCAGGACGGCGCGCATCCGCGCCAGCAGTTCGGCCAGTTCGAAGGGTTTGATGAGGTAGTCGTCCGCGCCGCCATCGAGTCCGCGCAGGCGGCTGTCGAGGTCGTCGCGCGCGGTGAGGATGAGTACCGGCGTGGCGGCGTTTTGGCGTAGTTCAGCGAGTACGTCCAGCCCGTCTTTTTTCGGCAGGCCGAGGTCGAGGAGGATGAGGTCGTAGTTTTCGCTTGCGGCGGCACGCAGTGCCATCGCGCCGTCTTTGACCCAATCGACGGCGTAGGCGGCGTCTTTGAGTCCGGCGTGGACGGCTTCGCCTATCATGCGGTCGTCTTCGGCAAGCAGGATGCGCATTGGGGTTCCTGGGGTTGGGGTTGCGGGATGCGCCGGGGCGCGGTGAGGGCAAGGGGTTAAGGTGATGGATGGCGTAGTCGGGTTGTTGTTTGTTCTGCAGCGGTATTTTCGTGGACGCTACTTCCTCCCCAAGCCTCCCCCCGGACCCCATGCAAAATGTATCCGCATTTTGCGTGGGAACCCGCCCGCTGCGGACTTCGTCCTGCGTGGGAGGGTGCTGTTTCGCGGGTTTATTGTGCTGCCGGGGTGTTTGCCGGTGCTTCTGCGGGCGGGGGCGGCGGCGGGTTGTTGCCGTCTTTCATGCCCATGTGCGGCGGGCGTTTTTTTTCGCCGCTGCGCAGTATTTTGCCGTCATCCGCGCTGATGTCGGCGAAGTGGCGGCTGCCGTCGCTGCCAATCAGCTCGATTTCATAGACAAGGCCGCTGCGTTTGCCGTCCAGGTCGGCTTCAACGACTTTGGCGCCTGTTTCGCGCTCGGCGGTTTCTATCGCCTGGGTGATGGTGATGGTGCCACGGCGCGGCAGGTCGTCTTCGTATTCGCTCTGGCGCTTGGTGATTTCGCCGGTGATGGCATCCACGCGGATTTCGTATTCTTGTTTGTCGTCGTGCAGGTCGATTTCATAGACGGCGCTGCCACGGTGCAGTTCGAGGTCCAAGTTGTCGGCGGTGGCGTTGGTGTCTTTTTCGGCGATGGCGATGGCTTGTGCGGCGCTGATTTTGCTCTGCTCCAGCGCGACGACGTCCTGGCGCGGGCCGCCATGTTTGTGGCCTTTATGGCCTTTGTGGTCGTGGTCAGCGAGGGCAAGGCCGCTACTGAGCAGGGCAGCGAGGCCGAGGGCGGCGAGGAAGGTTTTTTGGGTTGTCATTTGGCTAACTCCTAAAGGTTTTGGGTTCATATCGGTGGGCTTGTGCTTTCCGATGGCGCGCATTGTAGCGGCGCTTTTTTAGGGGAAGATTAGGAGGCGTTTTCCGCTTGCAACCGCTGCCGGTAACGCGCGGCGGCCGCGTGATAGAACGGTTTGGGCTGGATTTGCCGCGAGACGGGCGTGGCGATGAGGCAGGCGGTCATCAGCCAGATGAGCAGCGGCTGGCTGCCGGTCATTTCCATGACGACCACGCTGGCCGTTACCGGCGACTGCGTTGCGCCCGCGAGGAAGGCGGCGGTGCAGAGCAACACCAGCAGGTTGTGATCGGCCGCGCCACCGGTCAGCACCCACAGGCCGCTGCCGATGCCCGCGCCGGTCGTCAGCGACGGGGTGAAGATGCCGCCGGCGATGCCGCTCCAGTAGGTGGCGACCGTCGCCAGCAGTTTGGCGGGGCCGAGGTAGTGCGGTTGCAGTATTTCGCCGTCCAGTGCCTGCGCGACGGTGTGATAGCCGGTGCCGTAAGTCTGGCCGTGCGTGTGGTGGCCGATGGCGGCAAGGACGAGGCCGAGCAGCGCGGCAAATATCACCGGATGACGCACCAGCCAGCCGCGAAGGAAAGCGGGGGCGTAGCCGAGCGCGCCCTTGGCGAGCAGGCGGGCGAAAATGCCGCCCGCGATGCCGCAGACCACGCCGCAGAGCGCGACCCAGAAAATCATGTGCGGGATGGTGGTCGCGCCGGTGTAGGCCGGAAAATAAGGATTGTTGCCCTTGATGGCGACGAGGATGAAGCCCGATGCCAGCACGCCGAGCAACAGGCGGCGTTCCCAGCGCAAATGCAGGCCGCGCCCCAGTTCCTCAATGGCGAAGATGATGCCCGCAAGCGGCGCGTTGAAAGCGGCGGCAAGACCACCGGCGGCGCCGGTGGCAATCAGCTCGTTTGCGCTCAAACCGCTGAAGGCGAGACGGTGGCGGCGGCAGTAGGCGCCCCAGGCGAGCATTACCGCAGCACCGACCTGCACCGACGGCCCTTCGCGCCCGACCGAAGCGCCAATCAGCATCGCCAAAAACGTCAGCGGAATTTTCCATAACGTCTGCGGCCAGGCGATGAGGCGCTCCTTGTTCGCGCCATAAGGCAGGCCAAGAGCGGCGATGACCTGCGGAATACCACTGCCCGCCACATACGGCGCGTGATTACGGGTGAACCAGGCAAGCAGCGCCATGCCGGGCGGCAGGATGAACCACGGCGCGAGCGGCCAGGCCGCTGCCCAAAAGCGGTTGGCATCCAGCGCATAATCGGCCAAGGCGGCGAAAGTAAGCGAGGCGAGCGCGACCAGCGTCGCGCCGACGAGCAGGCAGGAAAGTTCCAGCGTTTTGCGTGAAATACGCGAGGACTGGCGCAGTTTTTTATGAATGAAATGGCGCAGTTTGGCGCTGCGCGCGCCGAGAGAGGGGAGCATGATGATTTTCGGAAATGAAGCCGGAAGCGGGAATTTTACCGGGAAACCGCGTGGCAGGGAGCTTTACAAGAGTAGCGCACATAAACCGGAAAACCTCTCACGAATCACGAAGCGACGCCCAACCCCTAACCGCGCTATCATTAACAACTACTAACCCAGAAAGGAATCCCAAAATGAGCAACATCGCCCTCACCCTAAAAACCGCCGAAGGCCACACCATTGCCCGATACGACCTGAACACCGCGCGCGTCGAACAAATCGACGCCATCAACGGCGCGTACTACCAATTCACCGACGCGGCGACCGGCACTGGTCCGGTCCGCATCGACACCGCGCGCAGTGGCGACGACCTGCTTATATCCTTTGACAACAGCAACGGCACCGACCTCATCATCAAAGACTACTTCGCGCGCGGCGAAGGGGCGCTGGTCGGCATGCAGAATAACGGCGAACTCTACCGCTATCCCGTCATCGTCACCCCCGAACACGTGCTCGCCGAGCATATTGAGACCGCCCCCGCTTATGCTAGCGGTGCAGAAGGCGCAGTTGCCGCAGGCAGTAGCGGAGGTCCCTCCACCCTGGGCGTACTTGGCACCATCGGCGCGGTAGGACTCGTTGCCGGTGGCATCGCCATTGCCGCGCACAACCACGACAAACACCACAAAAACGACCATCACGACAACCCGCCGAACCCGCAACCGCCGACGCCACAAAACCCAAGCAATCCCGGCAACACCCCGACCCCGCCGAACCAAAATCCGGGCAACAACACCAACCCGCTGTTCCCACCCGGCCCGAACAATCCCAACAACCCGAATCCGAATAATCCCAATCCACAACCCAACCCGAACCCACAACCCAACCCCAACCCACAACCCAACCCCAACCCGCAACCCAACCCCAACCCGAATCCGCAACCGAACCCGAACCCGAACCCGAACCCGAACCCGAACCCGAACCCGAACCCGAACCCGAACCCACAACCCGCGCCAAACAAAGCGGGTACCGTCACCATCAGCGGCACACCGAAAGTAGGCGAGACGCTGACCGCGACCGTCAAGGACGACGACGGCTTTGACAGCGCCAAAGTGAAATACCAATGGCTGGCTGACGGCAAACCGATAGCGGGCGCGACCGATGCCACCTTCACCCCGACTGCGGCACAAAAAGGCGCGAAAATCACGGTGCAGGCGACCTACGACGACCAGGCCAACCACCACGAAGCCCCCATCAGCACCGCAACACAGCCGGTCAGTGACAGCGGCAGCACCCCGCCGCCGCAGCCACAAAACCAGGCGCCGACGGACATCCAGCTTTCCGAAACCCAAATTATCGAAGGCAAAGACGGCGCGACGGTGGGCAAACTGACGACGACCGACCCGGACGCAGGTGATCAACACACCTACAAAGTAAGCGACGACCGCTTTGAAGTAACCGCCGACGGCACGCTGAAGCTCAAAGACGGCAAACATCTCGACTACGCGACCGAAAAAACCGTCACCCTGCAAATCACCAGCGACGACGGCTACGGCGGCAGCTACAACAAAACCTTCACCCTGAACGTACAGGACGACCCGAACTACCCGACGCCGAACCCGCAGCCGCCGACTCCTCCTGGAACCAACCACGAAGGCACCGTCAGCATCACGGGCGAGGCGAAAGTGGGCGAAACCCTGACCGCGACCGTTAACGACGATGACGGCGTCCCGGCAAACGTTACCTACCAATGGCTGGCGAATGGTGTTGCCATTGCCGGCGCAACCGGCAGCAGCTACCAGCTGACCGCCGCAGAAGCAGGCAAAACCATCAGCGTGCGCGCGACCTACACCGACAACGCGCAGCACTCTGAAGCGCCGACCAGCGCCGCGACCACACCAGTGGTTGACCCCGCCAATCCGAACCCGCAGCCGCCACAACCGCAACCGAACCACGAAGGTGACGTTGCCATCAGCGGCAACGCCAAAGTAGGCGAAACCCTGACCGCGCAAGTGCACGACGCCGACCAGTTTGACGAAGCCAAAGTCAACTACCAATGGCAGCGCGACGGGCAGCCAATTGCTAACGCGAACAGCAAAACCTACACCCTGACCGCCGAAGACGAAGGGCACAAAATCAGCGTCAAAGCCGAATACACCGACAACGCGGGTAACAAAGAAAGCCACGATGCCGAAAGCGGCATCGTCCAACCGCAGAGCTCAACCAACCAGGCGCCGACCGACATCACCCTCGACAATGACAAAGTCGCGGAAGGCAAAGACGGCGCGACGGTGGGCAAACTGACCACGACCGACCCGGATACAGGCGATAAACACACCTACAAAGTGAGCGACGACCGCTTTGAAGTGACCGCCGACGGCACGCTGAAGCTCAAAGATGGCAAACACCTCGACTACGCGAACGAAAAAACCGTCACCCTGCAAATCACAACCGATGACGGCCACGGCGGCAGCTACAACAAAACCTTCACCCTGAACGTGCAGGACGACCCGAACTACCCGCCGGTCAACCCGCCACAACCGCAACCGAACCACGAAGGCGACGTCGCCATCAGCGGCAACGCCAAAGTAGGCGAAACCCTGACCGCGCAAGTGCACGACGCCGACCAGTTTGACGAAGCCAAAGTCAACTACCAATGGCAGCGCGACGGGCAGCCAATTGCTAACGCGAACAGCAAAACCTACACCCTGACCGCCGAAGACGAAGGACACAAAATCAGCGTCAAAGCCGAATACACCGACAACGCGGGCAACAAAGAAAGCCACGACGCCGAAAGCGGCGTGGTGCAGCCGCAGAGCTCGACCAACCAGGCGCCGACCGACATCAGCCTCGACAATGACAAAGTCGCAGAAGGCAAAGACGGCGCGGCAATCGGCAAACTGACCACGACCGACCCGGACGCGGGTGATCAACACACCTACAAAGTGAGCGACGACCGCTTTGAAGTGACCGCCGACGGCACCCTCAAACTCAAAGCCGGACAGCACCTCGACTACGCGACCGAAAAAACCGTCAACCTGCAAATCACCAGCGACGACGGCCACGACGGTACCTACAACAAGACCTTCACCCTGAACGTGCAGGATGACCCGAACTACCCGCCGGTCAACCCGCCGCAACCGCAGCCGAACCACGAAGGCGACGTTGCCATCAGCGGCAACGCCAAAGTAGGCGAAACCCTGACCGCGCAAGTGCACGACGCTGACAACTTTGACGAAGCCAAAGTCAACTACCAATGGCAGCGCGACGGGCAGCCAATTGCTAACGCGAACGGCAAAACCTACACCCTTACCGCCGAAGACGAAGGGCACAAAATCAGCGTCAAAGCCGAATACACCGACAACGCGGGCAACAAAGAAAGCCACGACGCCGAAAGTGGCGTGGTGCAGCCGCAGAGCTCAACCAACCAGGCGCCGACCGACATCACCCTCGACAATGACAAAGTCGCAGAAGGCAAAGACGGCGCAGAAATCGGCAAGCTGACGACGACCGACCCGGATGCCGGTGATCAACACACCTACAAAGTGAGCGACGACCGCTTTGAAGTGACCGCCGACGGCACACTGAAGCTCAAAGACGGCAAACATCTCGACTTTGCAACCGAGCCGAAAGTCACGCTACAAGTCAGCAGCGATGACGGTCACGGCGGCACGACCAGCAAAGAATTTACCTTGCAGGTACAAGACGATCCCAACTACCCGACGCCGAACCCGCAACCGCCGCAGCCGCCACAACCGCAACCGAACCACGCCGGCACGGTCAGCATCACGGGCGAAGCGAAGGTCGGCAGCGAGTTGAAAGCGGCGGTCAAAGACGACGACGGTTTTGACAGCGCCAACGTCAAATATCAGTGGCTGCGCGATGGGCAGAAGATCAGCGGCGCGGAGGGCGACACCTACAAGCTGACCGCCGATGATGTCGGCCACAAGATCAGCGTGCAGGCGACCTACGACGACAACGCCAAAAACCACGAATCCCCGACCAGCGCGCAAACGGATGCGGTGGTTGATAACCAAACCCCGCCCAATCCTCAGCCGCCGCAACCGCAGCCGAATCATGCTGGCACGGTCAGCATCACGGGCGAGGCAAAGGTCGGCAGCGAGTTGAAAGCGGCGGTCAAAGACGACGACGGTTTTGACAGTGCCAGCGTCAAGTATCAGTGGCTGCGCGATGGGCAGAAGATCAGCGGCGCGGAGGGCGACACCTACAAGCTGACCGCCGATGATGTCGGTCACAAGATCAGCGTGCAGGCGACTTACGACGATAACGCCAAAAACCACGAATCCCCGACCAGCGCGCAAACGGATGCGGTGGTTGATAACCAAACCCCGCCGAACCCGCAACCGCAACCCAACCACGCCGGCACGGTCAGTATCACCGGTGAGGCGAAGGTCGGTAGCGAGTTGAAAGCGGCGGTCAAAGACGATGACGGTTTCGACAGCGCCAACGTCAAATATCAGTGGCTGCGCGATGGGCAGAAGATCAGCGGCGCGGAGGGCGACACCTACAAGCTGACCGCCGATGATGTCGGTCACAAGATCAGCGTGCAGGCGACCTACGACGACAACGCCAAAAACTACGAATCCCCGACCAGCGCGCAAACGGATGCGGTGGTTGATAACCAAACCCCGCCCAATCCTCAGCCGCCGCAACCGCAGCCCAATCATGATGGCGCGGTCAGCATCACGGGCGAGGCGAAGGTTGGCGAGACCCTCTCCGCCACGGTGAAAGACGACGACGGTTTTGACAGTGCCAGCGTCAAGTATCAGTGGCTGCGCGATGGGCAGAAGATCAGCGGCGCGGAGGACGACACCTACAAGCTGACCGCCGCTGATGTCGGTCACAAGATCAGCGTGCAGGCGACCTACGACGACAACGCCAAAAACCACGAATCCCCGACCAGCGCGCAAACGGATGCGGTTGTTGATAGCCAAACACCGCCCAAACCGCAGCCGAACCACGCCGGCGCGGTCAGCATCACGGGCGAGGCGAAGGTTGGCGAGATCCTCTCCGCCACGGTCAAAGACGACGACGGTTTTGACAGTGCCAGCGTCAAGTATCAGTGGCTGCGCGATGGGCAGAAGATCAGCGGGGCGGAGGGCGACACCTACAAGCTGACCGCCGCTGATGTCGGCCACAAGATCAGCGTGCAGGCGACCTACGACGACAACGCCAAAAACCACGAATCCCCGACCAGCGCGCAAACGGATGCGGTGGTTGATAACCAAACCCCGCCCAATCCTCAGCCGCCGCAACCGCAGCCGAATCATGCTGGCACGGTCAGCATCACCGGCGAGGCGAAAGTCGGCGGCGAACTTACCGCCACCGTCAGCGACAGCGACGGCTTTACCGCTGACAACGTGCAGTATCAGTGGCTGCGCGACGGCAATCCCATCGCCAATGCCAACGGCAAGACCTACACGCTCACCAGCGACGACGCCGGGCACAAAATCACCGTGCGCGCCAGCTACAAAGACAACGCCGGACACGACGAAAACCCGCTCAGTAGCCCGCTGGATATCGACAGCGGCACACCGAACCACAGCCCGACCGCCATCACCCTGAACGCAGGCGACAGCGCCTCGTACTGGGTCAAAGCCGAGAGCGGCGGCGCCACCGTGGGCAAACTGGGCGTCAGCGATCCCGACAGCGGCGATACCCACACTTACACCGTCAGCGACAGCCGCTTTGAAATCACCGCCGACGGCACCCTCAAACTCAAAGACGGGCAGAGCGTGCACTACGGCGAAGAAAAACGCATCCAGCTCACCGTGACGGCGACCGACAACCACGGCGCGGCGTACAGCCGGGACATCGCCGTGCAAGTCAAAGACGAAGGCAACAAAGGCGCGGCTAGCCCGTTGCCCGCCGCCCCCGCGCATGACCCGCAAGCGGGCATCACCGTGCCCGATGCGCCGAACATTGCCCGCGACGACGCGCAGCGCGGCGGCATCACCATCACCCCCGCCCATGGCGCGGACAGCCTGCACCTGCGCTACCGCGACGAAAGCGGACGGACGCACGACATCGACCTCGTCAAACACAATGACCGCTGGCAGGCGTCCGACAGCAGCCTGAGCGTTGACCCGCAAAGCGGCGTCATCACCCTCGCGCCCGGACAAGTACAAGACGGCAGCACCGTCATGGCGGGCAACGCCGCGCGCGGCATCCATGCCGACCGCGTCGCCACCCTGACCGCCGACAGCGACAGTGGCCGTATCGGCGTGCCGACCCTCGCGCATGACCCCGCCCACAGCGGCGGCATCACCCTCACCCCCGCCGCCGACAACGACAGCCTGAGCATGGCCTACACCGACAACAACGGCATCGCCAGAACCCTCAGCGCCGCCAAAGAAAACGGCGAATGGCGTATCACCGCCGCCGGAACCAGCGCCAGCATTGACCCGGCAAGCGGCACCATCACCCTGCCGCCAGAGCGCATCCTCGACAACAGCACCGTCCGCGCCAGCGGCGGACAAAATGGCGCACAAAGCGCAGAAACCACCCTGCGCAGCGGTGCCGATACCCCCCCGCTCGAAGCCTACCTCTTTGCCGCGGGCGATGCCCCCGTCAACGAAGGCGACAGCGCACACTACCTGATCCGCCTGAACCGCCCCGCCGAACGCGACCTCACCTTTAACGTCCGCGTCAGCCACAAAGACACCGACGCCGGTGACCTTGATGACAGCACCCAGACCGTCACCATCCGCGCTGGCGAAAGCCACGCCACCTTCCGCATCGACACCCGCGACGACACAAACGCCGAGCACATCGAAACCTACAAAGTCAGCATCACGAGCGCCGATGGCGGTGCGACCGTGCCGGACTGGAAGGCCTCGCTTACCGGCGAAATCCGCGATAACGACGGCACCATCGCCGCGCCGAACGTGCACGAAGGTGCCGATAGCACCACCATCACCCCGGCCGCAGGCGCACAGCACATCCACATCACCTACCAGGACAACCAGTTCGGCAACGTCACCCTGAACGCCTGGCGTGATAACAACAACCGCTGGCACCTCAGCGAAGTCAACCCGGACAAACGCACGACCGCGCCCAGCATCGACCCGGATAGCGGCAGCGTTACCCTGCCATCCAGCATTCTTGCCGCCGGCGGCCGCGTACACGCGCACAACAACGACAGCCAAAACAGCGGCGCAGGCGGACGCAACAGCGCCGTCGCCGAATACGACGGCTGGAAACCCGACTGGCACGACACCTTCGACAAACCCGTCGAAGAAAGCGGCTGGACACGCTACGGCTGGGACTGGCAAACCCCCGAACACGGCAGCATGGGGCGCTACCAGCAAAGCAACGCCTACACTGCCGACGGCGTCCTCAACATCCAGAACCAATACCACAACGGCGCCTGGACCAGCGCTGGCATCAGCAGCGGCAACACCTTCGCGGCGAGCGGCGGACGCTGGGAAATCCGCGCCAAATTCTCCGACGCCAAAGGCATCGGCTACGTCTTCCTGCTCTGGCCGAAAAGCGAAAACTGGCCGCCGGAAGTCGACTTTGCCGAAGGCCGTGCGCGCGACCCGAACATCATGGGCACCTACCACTGGGGTACGGCAGCCGATCACCAGCAGGACAACCAGTACCTCCGCAACGCCGACCTGACCGGCTGGCACACCTACGGCGCCATCATTGACCCTGATGCGGGCACCATCACCTACACCTTTGACGGCAAACCGTGGTACACCCTGAAAAACGTCCCCGCCACCAGCGAAATGATGTGGCTGGGCATGCAGACCGGCTCGCAAGACCCTAACGGCAGCGCGGCACAGAGCGAAAGCATCGATAACGCCATCCCCGGCGCGCACACCCCTGCCACCTCAAACATCCAGATCGACTGGGTCGCGCACTACACCCCAAGCGCTAGCGGCAACCTCGAACACCACGCCACACCGCATCAGCATCACGACAGCACCGGCGAACAGCCCGCGGCACAAGAAAACCGCGGAGATGAGGACAGCGCACAGCCCTACCACCTTGCCGCCGCCGAAACCCCGCTGCACTACCCCGCGAAAGCAGCCACAGACAGCAGCGGCGAACAACACGGCAGCGCGGGCGCAGACACCTTCGCCTACCTGCTGGACAGCCACGACAGCGCCAGCTGGCAAAACAGCCACATCACCGACTTCGACCCGCAAGGCGGCGACCGCATCGTGCTGACCGGCGACCAGCTTGCCGACGCCCGCCTGGAAATCAGCCAAGAAGCGAACGGCCAACAACACCTCAACGTCACAGACCGCGAAGGCCACACGCGCACCATCGACATCACGGGACACGACGGCAAAACACTCACCGCGGAAGACATCCTGACGCACGTGGAAATCCACAGTGCGCAACACTACGACCCGTCGCACCACAGCGTCCCGCCCGCCCCGCCGCTACCGCAGGAGGACAACAGCCACATCCTCTAAACCTAAACCACAGGGTGCGCCTCGGCGCACCCTTTGATCAGGTAGGGTGGGGCTTGCCCCACCGTAAAGTCTTATCGCTATCCTAGGGGATGTCTAGCAGACTCAAACAGGTTATAAAGACAGCCATCACAAACGCGCGCCGCATCAGCGGCGCGTTTGGTGTACGGCTTATGGGTTTATTGCAGCTGTTGGGTTTGGTCGCGCAGTACGCCGCTAACGTTTGGCAGTTGGCTGAAGTAGGCTTCGGCGTCGTTCAGGCTTTTGTCGGCAGGGATGCGGATGGCGAAGCCGTGCAGGATGGGATAGTGGTAGAGAATTTCTGCGCCGTAAGCGGCGATGTGCTGACGCAATGCGCTGTCGGCATGGTCGCCGTGGTAGTAGAGGATGAGGTTGTGCGGCGCCGCCGTCGCAACGGGGGTGGTGTTGTCGGGCGGCAGGGCGCTTTGGCAGGCGGAAAGGATTAACGCGCTGATGAGTATGGGGAGCAGTTTGTGGGTCATGGCTTTCGGGAGCGGTGGCGATTTTTGTAACAGGCGGTAAGGGAGGTTAGGGGCTATTGGCAATTTGAGCCCCGCCTCCCCCGCGGAGCGGGGGAGGCGGGGCTCTCCATGAAAAAGGCAGACGCCTTTTTCATGAGAACCCGGGGAGGGGGTGTGAAAAGTCGCGTAGCGACGGCATTATTCAAAACGAGGGAGTCCTCAAACGTAGGTTGTCATGCGAAGTTTGTTTATCCCTGCCCTCACCCCAACCCCTCTCTTGCTGCGCAAGCAATGCTTGTCCCACTGGGAGAGGGGCTTATCCGCTGAAATGCAAACAGCTCCCAGGACGATGTCGCTAACCGACCCCCCGGTTTTTTTGGGCAGCAGTCTGAGCCAACGGGTGCGCTCAGCCGTTTATTTCAGCTCCCATTTGACGTTGAGCATGACGTTGCGCGGTTCGCCGTAGAAGTTGCCCCAGCCGTGCGCACGGATGCCGTGGTTTTCGTAGTAGCGCTTGTCGGTGAGGTTATTGACGGCAACGCCGACGCTGAGGTCTTGCGTCGGTTTGTATTGCACGTTGGCGTTCCAGAGGGTGTGGCCGCCGTTTTTCACGTCCCAACCGCTGCTGGTGCCGCTTTGCGTGCTCATGCCGAGGCCGACCGTCCATTTTTCTGCCGCGCCCGGCAGGCGGTAGCTGGTGTAGAGGCGCAGCATGTGTTTCGGCGTCTGTTTGTTGAAGTCGCTGCCCTTGAGGGTGCTGCCGATGGTTTCGGTGTATTTGCGGGTGTTGTAGGTGTAGCCCGCGAACATTTGCCATTGGTCGGTCAGTTTGCCGCTGATTTCGGCGTCCAGCCCGCGGCTCTGCAGGGTCATCGGCTCAAAGTAGAAGCGGTTTGTGCCGTCGGTCAGGCGCTGGCAGCTGTTGATGGCAGTGTTTTTCTGGTCAATCTGGAAGAGCGCGACGCTCGCGTTCAGGTCGCCGTTGTACCATTCGCCTTTCCAGCCGACTTCGTAGTTGTTGCCCAGGGTTGCGGGCAGCGGTTGGCCGTTTTTGCCGGGGTTGGTGTTGTATTTGAAGATGCTGGTGTAGCTGGCATAGAGGCTGTTGTTGGGGTCAAGGTCGTAGGTGACGCCGAGGTACGGCACGAAGCGGCTTTTTTCGGTGCGTTGCTCGCGATCGGCGCGGGTGTCGGGTTTGCCGTCGCTCAGGTCGTAGTCCCAGCTCCAGTCGCGTTTCCAGTGGCTGTAGCGGGTGCCGGTGAGGATGTGCAGGTTGTCGGTGGGGTTCACGCGCACGCCGCCGGCAATGGCGTGGGTGGTGTAGTCGTTGCCGCTGTAGTTGCGGCTGTCCGGGGTTGTTCCAGTCAGGCCGGTGGTGGTGCGCATCGCCGAGATGGTGTAGGAATTGACGTCCTCGGTGCGGGTGTTGTCGCGGTCACTCTTGACGGTGATGGCTTGCGGGTCTTCGCCGTTTTGTGCGTGGGCATGGCAGGCGAGGAGGACGGCCGCAGCAAGCGCGGCGGGTTTTCAAGGGTACATGGCGGATTCTCCAGATAGGGATGACAGGAGCCGAGATGTCCTTTTGGCAAGGTGTTTTTTGTCTTTCGCCTTAAGAGGTTCACCGCTTTTTGCTTAAGGGTGTAACGCGCATTTCAGCGCGCGGATTTTAGCATCGGCATCTATGGAAAATGCGATTGATATATGTAAACGGGCGGGTGTCGTGCGTCTTGAATTTACAAGCCCGGCGCAATACATAGCCGAAGAAGCGCCCAACGCCGCCGAAGGCTGTACGCCTTGGCACGGCGGCGTGGTTTATTGCGGCTACGCGCTATCCTTTTTAGCCGCCGCCTTGATGGCGAGGATTTGCCGCACGAAGTCGGCGAGTTTGCCGGCAAAAGCGGCGTCGTCCAGCGCGGCGATGCGGGCGAAATCATCCGGCTTGCCGCCGTCGTCGGCACTGACCGTTTCGCCGTGGTAATGGCGGAAAAACAGCGCCTTGCCGCCGCGGATTTTGCCGCGGTGCAGGACGAAAACGCGGTCGTTTTCATCGCGCGCAAAGACGCCGGAAAGGGCGCGGTTCAATCCTTCTGCCGGGAAATTGATTTCTGCGGCAAGCGCGACTTTTTTGCCCGCGATAGGCGCACCAATGCCAAAACCATTCCAGCATTTTTTGTCCTGTATTTGTTGCGCGTACCATAAATCCCATTCCGGCGCGTAGGCAACTTCGGTGGAAAAACCGCCGCCAACACCGGACACGGTGCAGGTAATGCGTTGCGGCATTGCTGCCAATAAGTTTTCCCGGAAGGTTTGTTGTGCGGCTGCGAGTGCCGCAGCATCTGTTATTACGGTGAGCATCAATCCTCCATTCAGAATGCCGAGCCCGGCTGTTGTAAGAAGGTAATTTCTTCCGCGCTGCTTTTTCGTCCCAATATTTCATTGCGGTGTGGATAGCGGCCGAAGCGGTCAATGATGGCTTTGTGTTTCGCCTCAAAGTCGATGGTAAGCGCATCGGTATATTGCGCAAATAATGCAGTCGCCCATTCGTGCATGGCGGCGCTTTCGCTGTGCATGAAGGGCATCAGCATGAATTTTCGCTGTATCATTTCCATTTGGGCAAAGTCTTTTTGCTGAATGGCTTCTTGCGCCAATATCAATGCCATGCCGTCTTGCGCAAAGGCAAGCGGATTGTCGCGGTACAGATTGCGCGAGAATTGGTCAAGAATAATGATTTCGGCGAGGCGGCCTGGGAGGTTGTCACGCCAATGGTAAAGTTCGCCAGCCGCCGCTTGTTGCCACACGGCGAGAAATTGCGCGTGAATTTTTGCATCAAAGGCATCGCTTTTGGCAAACCAATAAGGCTCCGTTTCCGGAGAAAACCAGAAATCGAGTATTTGTTGCGCATTCATTTTTCTTCTTCCAGCAATTCCAAAACGCGCTCTGCCGGACGGCCGATGCGTACGTCTTGTTCGCTGCTTGCGACCGGGCGATTGAACAGTTGCGGATGGGCGGCCAGCGCGTCCAGCAGTGCTTCGTCGTCCTGCGTGTCCAGTTGCAGTTCGCTGTAGAGCGCTTCTTTGCGGCGCAGGAAATCGCGCACCGGCAGGCCGCTGCGGGCGATGAGCGCGGCGAGGGCGTCGCGGCTCAAGGGGGTTTGCAGGTAGTCGATGATGTGCGGCTCGACGCCGTGTTCGCGCAAGAGGGCGAGGGCGCTGCGCGAGGTGGAGCAGCGCGGGTTGTGATAGAGGGTGATGGTCATGAGGGGCTCCGGTTAAAGCGGTAAGTATAGCGGATTGCGGCGGCTGGCATGGCGGTGCTTTTGCGCGTATATTGCCGCTTCTTTTTCTACGGAGGCTTTATGAACAGCAATCCTGCTGTGGCGACTGCCCTGGCGCATCGCTCCATTCGCAAATTTACGCAGCAACCCATTGCGCCGGAGATTCTGGAATCCCTGATGGATGCCGGGCGCATGGCTTCGACTTCCAATAATCTGCAATGTGTTTCGATTATCCGCATTACGGATGCGACCATTCGTGCCGGTATTCGTCGCGCGGCAAGCGATATGGCATACGTGACTGACTGCGCCGAGTTTTTGTTATTCTGCATGGACTTTTACAAGGCAAAAACGATTTTGCCGGAAGCGCAAGTGGATTGGGCGGAGGTTTCTATTATTGGCGCGCTCGATACTGGCATTATGGCGCAGAATGTTTTGCTTGCCGCCGAGTCTTTGGGTTTGGGCGGCGTTTTTATTGGCGCTTTGCGCAATGATATTGAAGCGGTCGCGGCGCTCGTCGGTTTGCCGGAATATTGCGTGCCGCTGGTGGGTTTGTGTTTGGGTTATCCCGATCAGGAGCCGCCCTTAAAACCGCGCCTGCCGCGTGAATTGATGTTTTTTGAAAACCGCTATGCCGCGCCAAATCCGGATGTGGTCGCGCAATATGATGCGCAGTTGCGCGATTATTATCTGGCGCGCAGCGGCAAGGATTTGGATTGGTCTTACAGCATTCGCAAGGCATTGAATGAACCGGTGCGCCCGCATATGTTGCCGTTTTTGCAAAAACAGGGGTTACTCAAGCAATGAAATTCTGGATTTTGGGCGCGCTCGCTTTGGCGTTGGTGAGTTGTCAATCGCGTAAACCTTTCGACGGGCCGCTGGCGCTTTCCCCGGAAAAGCCCTTAAGCCTGCGCGATTGTGCCGCGCGCATTTGTCCGGCGGTGCATGATCCGGTCTGCATTACTTATGATTATGGCGGCCACCGCTTTCGCCAGAGCTTTAGTAATGAATGCGAGGTGTGCATTGCGTCGGAGCATATTGTCAGCCGTCAGCCAGGGGCGTGCGACAGCGGGCGATGAGGGTATAATGTGTTCAATTTTGTGAATCCGGCTTTTATAAATGGGAGAAAGTGATGAAAAAGCTCATTAACCAAGTGGAAACGGTCTTGAATGAACAGTTGCAAGGCTTCGTCGCCGCGCATCCGGCGCTGCGCCTGCACCGCGATCCGGTCTTTATTGCCCGCAGCGACGCGCCGCTTGCCGGCAAGGTCGCGCTGATTTCCGGCGGCGGTAGCGGGCATGAGCCGATGCACAGCGGTTTTGTTGGCGACGGCATGCTTGACGGCGCGGTGCCGGGCGAAATTTTTACCTCGCCGACGCCCGATCAGGTTGTTGCCTGCGCGCAGGCGGTAGATGGCGGTAAGGGCGTGCTGCTGCTGGTCAAAAATTACACCGGCGACGTTCTCAATTTTGAAACTGCCGCCGAACTGCTGCATGACATGGGCACGGAAGTCGCTTTCGTCCTCACCGATGACGACGTCGCGGTGAAAGACAGCCTCTACACCGCCGGGCGGCGCGGTGTCGCCGGCACCGTATTGCTGGAAAAACTGCTGGGCGCGGCGGCGCGGCGCGGCGATGACCTCGCCAGCCTTGCCGCATTGGGACGCCGCCTCAACGACCAATGCCATAGCATCGGCATCGCCCTCGGCGCCTGCACCGTACCCGCCGCAGGCAAGCCGTCCTTCACCCTTGCCGATGACGAAATGGAATTTGGCGTGGGCATCCACGGCGAACCGGGCATCGAACGTCGCGCCTTCAAAGGGTTGGACGACACCGTCACGCAAATGTTCGCCACCCTGATTGAACACGGCGCCTATCACCGCACCCTGCGCCTGTGGAATGGCGCGACGGCCAGTTGGGATGAAGTCAATCAGGAAAAACAGCCGCTGGCCAAAGGCGACCGCGTCATTGCGCTGGTCAATAATCTCGGCAGCGTGCCGCTTTCCGAATGCTACGGCGTCTATCACGCGCTCGCCCGCTGCTGCGCCGACTTCGGCCTTACCATCGCCCGCAGTCTGGTCGGCTCGTACTGCACCTCGCTTGACATGCAGGGCATCTCCATCACCCTGCTCAAGGCGGACGACGCCGTACTCGAACTCTTTGACGCGCCGGTAAGCACGCCGGGCTGGAGCAACGGAGGCCGCGCATGAGTTTTACCAACAGCCAATACATCAACTGGATAGACCGCTGCGCCGCCGCGCTTGCCGCCGCGCAGGACGAACTGACCGCGCTCGATACCGCCATCGGCGACGGCGACCACGGCCTGAACATGCACCGCGGCTTCAGCAAGGTGCAGGAAAAACTGGCGGCAGAGGCAGGCAAAGACCTCGGCAGTCTCAGCAAAAGCGTCGGCATGACGCTGCTTTCTACCGTCGGCGGCGCCAGCGGCCCGCTTTACGGCACCTTCTTCATCAAGGCCGCGCCTGCGCTCAACGGTAAAAACGAAGCCGATTTGGCAACGCTCGCGCAAGCCATCGCCGACGGCAGTGCCGGCTTGGTTGCGCGCGGACAGGCGGCCGCGGGCGACAAAACCATGGTGGACGTCTGGCTGCCGGTGGCGGAAGTGCTCAAACAGGCGGCCGCCAGCGGTGTGAGCCTTAAGGACGCGCTGCAAGCAGCAGCCAGAACCGCGCAGGAACAGGCAGAAGCGACCATCCCGTTGGTCGCGAAAAAAGGCCGCGCCAGCTATCTCGGCGAACGCAGCGCCGGCCATAAAGACCCGGGCGCGGCATCCAGCGCCTTGCTGTTGCAATGCCTGGCTGAGGCTGTCTAATGGGAAAACCTGTTTTGCTGGGTATCTTGCTGGTATTGAGCGGCATTTTGGGCTGGCGGTATTACGAAAACAGCCAAAAATCATCGACCAAAGCATCGCTGCGGATTTATATCGAAAGCTTTAACCAATACCGGAAAACAGAAAACGAGATGCTCGCGCATATTATTGCGCAGGGGCATTATGGCGGCACGATTCCGCAAACACTAACCGAACCGCTTGTTCGTGAAGTGCAACATATGCGGGAAAAAAATGGCTGTCCGCGTATTCCCGATAAAGCATTACAACAAAAATGCGACGGCCTCTTTGCACAGTACCAGAAATCGTTGAGCGATTTGCAAACACAGGGATTCAGTCGGAGCGTCGGCGAACCGCTGAAAGACATTATCTCCAGCGTGCATCGCTTTACCTCTGAGGACGTCACGAACAAATACCCGGACATTATCAAGAAAACGGAAATGACACCGTGAAAAAAGCCCCTCGATGAGGGGCTTTTCTTATTGCCGTAACGTTTCTACCGCGGCGGCAAAATCGCGGACAAAATTCCCTTCCCCAAGCAAATCCAGCACACCGCTGCGGCTTAATCCCGCGCGCACCTGCTCATTCGCACCGGAAACCATAACGCGGATACCGCGCTTCTGAAAATCACCGATAACCCGTTCCAGCGTCAAAATGCCGGTCATATCAATATAAGGCACCCACCGCATCCGCAAAATAACGGCGCGCGGTTGCGTATTGATATCTGCCAAAGTCTGCTCGAATTTCTCCATCGCGCCAAAAAAGAATGGGCCATTGACAACGAACATCTGTACATCATCCGGCAAGGCTTCCGCATCGCTGCTTTGCTCACCTTTTTTGACCTCGACTGCTTTCGCCATCTGTCCCAAAAAATGCAAGGTGGCGAGAATAACCCCAATATTAACCGCGACCACCAAATCAACCAGCACCGTCAAAAAGAAAGTAATCAAGAACAGCGCATTATCCGCACGCGGCGCACGGCGCAGCATATTGATGCAGCGCTTTGGTTCACTCATATTCCAGGCAACCTGAAAAAGAATCGCCGCCAAAGCCGCCAGCGGAATATTGGCGGCAAGCGGGGCTGCAACTAACAACACCAAAGCCAGCGTAATGGCATGAATAATTCCGGCAAGCGGGCTGTTACCGCCTTGACGGATATTGGTCGCGGTACGCGCAATCGCTCCCGTCGCGGCAAAACCGCCGAATAACGGCGACAGCATATTGGCAAGCCCCTGCCCGACCAATTCCTGATTGGAATGGTGGCGCGTGCCTGCCATGCCATCGGCGACAACCGCAGAAAGCAGCGATTCAATCGCGCCCAACATGGCAATAGTAAAGGCGGGCAACATTAAAGTCGCCATATCTGTCCAGGCAAAACGCGGCAGGGCGAAATGCGGCAAACCGGTGGGAATACCGCCGAATGCCGTACCAATGGTTTTTACCCCGTCAAACTGAAAAACAGCTTGCAAAGTGGTGGCGACAATCAAGACCCACATGGGCGATGGAATGCGGCGTAACAGTGCAACCTTGGGGACGATAATCAGCAAGGCGAGTGAAAGTAGCGCCAAGGCAGTCGTTGCCGGATGCAAATGTGGCAAATTGCGCAGGAGCGACCATAATTGCTCATAAAAATGTGCGCCTTCCGCTTTGGGCAGTCCAAAAAAGGCCGACCATTGCCCAACCCAAATGACCACACCAATGCCCGCGGTAAAACCAAGAATGACCGGCATCGGAATAAAACGAATCATCGCGCCGAGACGGAATAAACCCATCAACAGCAACATGACGCCCGCCAAAAAAGTCGCCACCTGTAAACCATTGATACCATAGGTTGCGGTAATGCCGGCAAGAATGGCAATAAAAGCGCCCGTCGGCCCGGCAATCTGCACGCGCGAACCGCCGCAGACAGAAACCACTATCCCGGCAATAATCGCCGTATAAATGCCTTGTTCCGGCTTGACGCCGGTGGCAATGGCAAAAGCCATCGACAGTGGCAACGCGACCACGCCGACAATAATTCCCGCAATCACGTTGCGTAACCAGTATTGGCGGGCGAACAGCCCCGCCCGCTGTGCATCAATCCAGGCAATCATGTCAAACTTCCATTGCAAAAATGCAAATTTTACGCCTCTCGCCGACAAAAAACGATGGTGAATTGTGGCTGGATTTTTCGGGCGACAGCCGATATAATGCGCGGCACTTGGGGGCGTTCCTGGATTCGACGGGGATGACAAGGCTCCAGGTGCATGTCGAGGATGAAAGAACCTCGTAAAACCCTTTCAACCTAATAGTTGCAAACGACGACAACTACGCTTTAGCGGCTTAATTCCCGCTGACGCTCACTTGAATGTGTCTGTACGTTCAAATTGAGTGGCATTTTTACAGAACCGCTGTTTAGCGCGTCCGCCGCTAGGCAGTCAAATTTAGCGGAATCGTGTGCGGGTTGCCTGGCCGTTGGCTGCACGCCCATTAAATTAAAAACGAGCCTAAACATGTAGTACCGAAAGTTGCGTGTTCGCGGACGGGGGTTCAAATCCCCCCGCCTCCACCATTTTTTGTATCCACAAGGCTCCAGAAGTTACCAAACCACCAGTATTGGCCTGGCTTCTGGGGCTTTTTTATGCGCCAGATGTATCCATGTGTATCCACGTTATACCAAGCCTTTTGTAGTACTATCTGTAGGACTGAAAAACCGTGTAGTACTTAATGTGGCACTAACTGAAACTCAATGCCGGACTGCCGCCGCGCCGGACAAGAACGTGAGAAAGTATTTTGACGGCGGCGGCCTGTGCCTGCAGGTGACGTCAGACGGGAAAAAGTACTGGCGGCTGTACTACCGCATGCCCGGCAGTAAGAAACAACAGACTGTGTCCTTCGGCGTGTATCCAAAGGTCAGCCTGAAACAGGCGCGGCAGCGACGTGATGAAGTGAAATTACTGATTGCGCGTGGAATTGATCCGAAGCTGGCCGCGAAACAGCTACGGCAAGACAGGACAGTGGCGCTGGAAAATACCTTTGCCGATGTTGCCAAGCGGTGGCTCGAGCATCGGGCTGAGGTGAAGAAATGGGGCAAGCAACATCAGCGGGCTACAAGAAGCATGCTGGAGCGGTACATGTATCCCCGCATCGGTGATTATCCGGTGACGGAAATTGAGCCGACGCAAATCCTGCGTGTACTGCAAGAATTACAGGCGGCCGGTAAAATTGAGACGTCGCACAAGCTATTGAGCGCGACGACGCAGGTGTTTCGCTACGCGATGATCACCATCCGGATCTGCAAATACAATCCTGCAGCGGATTTGTCGGAATTGCTGGTAACCGGGAAATCTGTCCCTTTCCGCCATATCACAGACCCTGGCGAGATTGGCCGCCTACTGGTCGCACTGGACGAATACACCGGCAGTCCGCAAGCGAGAGGGTTGGCGCGTCTGCATCCCCTTATTTTCACGCGCCCGACGGAAATCCGGCTGATGCGCTGGGACGAAATAGACTTTGAACAGCGCCTTTGGCGGCGCAGTGATGATGAGACAGTGCGGCGGAAAAATGTCAACGCGGTACCGTTTTCTCGCCAAGCGTGGGAAATTATTGCCGGTCTGCGCTTGGTCACAGGGCGGACGGATTACGTCTTTTGCAACATCCACCGCAACAAGCCATTCAGCGCCGGTGCCGAGGGCAAGGTGTTAAAGAGTATTGGCTATCACGAAAAAATTGTGCCGCACGGTTGGCGGCATACGGCGTCGACCCTGCTGCATAACCAGGACTACGACAGCATATGGGTCGAGAAACAGCTAGGCCATACAGACAAGAATGAAGTCCGGGGAACCTACAATCACGCGGACTACCTCGAACAGCGGCGAAAAATGCTGCAAGAGTGGGCTGATTATTTGGACATGTTGAAAGCCAACGTCAAGTGACGTCGGCTTTGTTTTGTTGCGCGAGCCAGTCCAGTACCTCGCCGAGGATGTAGTAGCGCCCTCTGGTGTCGGAGTACCTGCGTGAAGCGGGGAACAGGCCCTTGCGCTCCAAGCGGCGGATGGTTTGTGGTGACAAGGGGATTAGTCCCCGATGCTCCCGCCCCCGAGTCTTGGAAGTGGAAATATCGGCTATGGTGACATGAGCTTCACGCGGCATTTCTGAGTAATTCATTTTTATCCTCTAAAAGCAAAAGAGTCATAGCTTCAGCTTCATCAAACTGTCTTCCGGCTTCACGGGTGGCGAAATGACACACGCCACGGTCAGCGATAACCTACCTTCGCACCAATGTCCATCCAACCAGTCCGGTTGTAATTCGTACGCTACCAGCGGATAAACTTTTTCGCCTTCCTCCCTGATTTGTGGTTGCAGTGCGAGATACCCTGCCCATTGGGGCACCTCCACTTTCCGGCCATACCACTCGATAAGCCGCGCGGGTGGCACTTGGTAATCCGATACCTGAAAAGGCTCAAAGGTTAGGTTTGAAACATGGAAGCACCAGTGCGTCCGTATATACTCACGGAATTTGTTGTGCCCCCCGAAGTCGAATCCTAAATCCGGCCTGATTATCGGGCGCCATCCTGCTTTCCCCTGACTTCCCCCGCTGCGCCATTCGCCCAGCAAATAATCTGGTCGTATCTCCCAGCATTCCACATCTCCGATTTCGTCAAGTGTGATGTAGTTGGTTTCGTCGGTCACGACCAAATCAGCACCAAAAAAATTCTTGATAAGTTTTGCCATTGTTTCCTCTTTTGTCTTTTGTTGAATCCGGTAGCCGCTAACGGCGGCAAGTCGGCGTCCACTCAGGCCGATATCTGCGGATGCGGCGGCGGTTGTTTCAAGCCGCAGACACTCGCCGCTTGTCTGCTTCCCTCTTCCCCAGCTGAGGTGAGTTTGTTTTTCACCAGTGTTCCGGCAGATCTGTTTCGAAGATGTCGCGGATGGTATAAACGGCTATTTCGTATGCGCGGTGTGCGCCTTCGTAATAGTCTTTGTAACGGTTGTGCGGGTCGATTTTGTCTCTGGCTTCGTCCGATTCTTTGGCTAAATACGCTTGCAGTTCCTTTATCTTGGCGATGAGTTGCTCCTTAGTAAGCCGCTGTATTTTCTCGGTCTTGTATGGTGTTTTGAGTTTCATGTTTCCTCCGTTATTCGCTGTCGGCAAGGCTTCGTATCCAGGCATCGTCAGGTGCGTTTACGATCAGGCGGTTGCGGTACGCTGCTTCTTCGTTCTGCTCAAAGCTGATTTGCCATGCTGCTTTGTCCAGCGGTTTGTCTTCGTTCAACAGGGACATGCCGATGTGCCACATTCCAGCCCTGTTGTATTGGCCGGTAATCAGCATACCTTCTCCGTTTGGCCGCGATACGATGAATTCCCTTATCGAACGTTCCCCGTTGTCGCAGTGGTCTATTTGGCTGATGCCGTATTCGCCGAAGGTGTCATCCGAGTAGCCTTCGAATATGTATTTTTTGCTCATTTTTTCTCCTCGTTAAAAACAAAAATGTCAAAGAATTCGTCAATGGCCGCCATATCGCCTTTATCGGTACGCTCTTTCAGTTCTTTCAGATTGCGAACCAACTCTTCCAAGACCCATTGCAATTCCCCTTTCTTACCAAAGACGATGGCGTTTTCTATGTTTAGTTACATGCTCATGCTCCTTTCTCCTGCACTTCGGTTTTATCAACAATTTCCAGCGAGAGTCTGATTTCCTTGCCATTAGCCAAGTGCAATTTCGGCGCCAGGAGTTCTATTCCCTCTTGTTCCATTACCTTTGCCAATACCAAAGACACCTCTACCCATTTCCGCATTGTCACCATTAGAAGGTTGTTACTCATAGTTTTCTCCTGTGTGTTAAGAAGTCTGTTCCCCGCGCGCGCGTTGAAATATCCAGCATCGCGGGGTTTTGGGTTGACCGTTGCTGTTGCACGCGATGGCCGATGACACCGTGCGGCTCGCATCAACAAACTTGCGGTGTTTGCTGGAGCGCAGGTGGCGTTTCAAATCGCGCAAGAGCGGCACCTGTTGGCGGGCATTGCCGGCCATTTCGATAAATTCGTTGAGATTGACGGCTATTAGGTTTGGATCGCGGCTGTGGTTGAGCGCGGGTTGTGGCGCACCGAAGCCATCGCTCTTGCCTGCGCTGTCGAGGTAGTCGAAGATTTCCCAGAATTCCGCGACCACCGGATGGTCGGCAGCGATGGCCGTTTGCCGTTCGATGCAGGCATCCTTCAGCGCAGCGCAGGTCGCTTTTTTCTGTTCGTCGCTCAACCCGAAAATGGCCGCAAACTGTTCGGCGAAGGCAATCAGCTGGGCGTGGTTTTTGGCAAGCCGTGCGTGATGGATGCCGTCAATGTTGAGCAGCATTTCTTGATACTTCGGCATCTTCTCGGTGACGTAGGAAACCACCTCTTTTTCACGTATCGTGGCGAGCAGTACGAAATAACTCAGTTCCTCGATGCCGAGGCGCACCATTTCATCTGTCGCGGCCTTGGAATCGGCGCTGTGTCCCGCTTTGGTGAAGCGCAGTTGGACAATCCGCTCAAGCACTGCGTCGCTGGCGTTGACCTGGTCGTTCTGGGCAATAACCAGTGTGCCGCGAAAAGGTGGCTCGTAGGTCTCGTTGCCGCTGTTTTTCAAGCCGCGCACTCGCATCCCGCGTCCGTTGTAAAAGGGTTTGAGTTCGTCCCAGTCAAATTTTCGCGCGTGTGAATCTTCGGCGCGGTCAGCTTCGATGAAGACGTTGGGCATGTTGGAATGCTGCGCCAGCGAGCGGTCGAGGCCGGCGCGCGTGCCCTTGTTTGGATCGATGCCTTCACGATCCTGACCGAGCAACCGCCAGAGGAATTCGATCAGCGTCGTTTTGCCGGAACCGGGTTCGCCGATGACTTCCAAAAACGGGAAGGACGACTGGCATTTGCGCACCTGCTCGGCGAAGAGCGAAGCGAACCAGTACACCGCCGCAATCATGCCGTCGGTGCCAAAAGCGCGCCACACCAGCTGCGGCCAGTCCTGGCGATAATGGCGCGGGGTCGTTTCGATGTGCATCTGCCGCTCGCGTGACAACGACTTGATGGATTTCTTCGGCAGATCGAAAAAATCCTCTTCGTTGATGTCGTAAGTCTTACCGCCCTGCACAGCGATGCGGGGGAAGATGTAGCAATCGTGCTCGCGGCTGTAGCCGATATACTCGATCGTTTCCACGGTTTTCAGCCCCTGCAGCCAGCGGGTACCTATCCAGTCGAGGTGTTTCGCTTCGCCCGACCACCACGCGCCTTGCGCGCTGGCCAGCCGCTTTTTGAATTCGGCACTGGCGGTGATTTGCCCCGGCGTGAAAGTCATGTTCATCGCCGGGCGGCTGTCGGGGAAATGGATGCGGGCGTAAAACCAGCTTTCATCCGTCACTTCCGCACGCTGGAAATAGAGAAATTCGGGACGGGCGTTGGCGATACGCTGCATCTTGCCGACCTTCATGACCGCATTGAGCGTCGTTTCATCGTTGGTGCGGCCATAGTCAAAGTCGCCTGACTCTATTAGGTCTTCCAAGTCTTTCTGTTCAACTGTCCACCAATGGAGCTGATTGTCATAATCAACGACAAAACCGTGCAATTTGGTATGGATAAACAGTAGCGCTGCCTTCTCACCCACCGAGCGCGCAATCAGCAGCGCACCGTGATAGCGGTATTCGTCAAGGTCTTCAACGTTCAGCCTGCCCAAGCGGTGCAGGTCATTCCAGTCACACTTACTTTTCGCTGGCGAAATGGCGGCGGCACAATCCAGTCCAGCCTTGCGCATCCGGGCAACGAATTTGCGGATAGCGGCTTTGCCCGCCTTGTCGTTGTCGAGTGCCCATACCCACCGCACTCCTGTTGCTACACAGTTATCCAGTGCAGTTTGTGGATAATTTGAACAGGACAGCACCGCAACCGCCTTGATACCGTTTTGCCACAGCGAGATGGCGTCAATAATGCCCTCGGTAATCCACACCTCGTCACCATCCTGGATAATCATCTCCGGTGGCTGCCACCAAAGTCCGGCGTGCGGCCCGCTGAAATTCTGCTTGCGTACCTCACGACTGCCGTCGGCGTTGACGATTTCGACCGGGTCAACAAAACGCTCCATGTAGGACGTACTGTTGGGCAGATAAAAACGCACCGTGGCCGTGCCGCTTTGTGCCTGCCCGCTCCACCATTTTTCCTGTGTGTAGTAGGACTTCATGCGCATGGTGTTGAGGCCGCGCGCCTCACGCATGTAGGCATCGGCGGTGGCATTCGGGTTTTGCGGCGTGCTGGGGAAGCGCTTGTTGTACTGGCCGAATTCCTCCGGATACAAGTCGCGGACGGAGTACTCCATGCCGCACTTGTTCTCGCGGCCACAGCGCAGCACCCACGGCGATTGCGCCGAAGTAAAGAGCGATTTTTTGCCACAAGCAGGACATTTGCCCTGGTTCAGCCAGCGCCCGTCATCACTTTTCTTAAAGGCAAACTCGCTGAGTATCCGGGGCACAATGCGCCCGGCTAGCTCTTCATTCATCTCGGCCATATGTCCCTCGCTTACAGCAGCGCGCTTTGTTGCTCGCGCGCTGTGCGGGCGCGGACAAATTCAACCAGCTCGCGCAGCGATACCGCGTGCTGTTGCCCACCGTCGTTGATGATGGCGCAAGCGATGGATGAATCGTCAATGGACAATCCCCAACCCTCTTTGGCCAGCCCTGCGGATTCATGCTCGGCGATGGCACGGGCTGCCGTCAGTTCGGCGCGGTGGGTATCAATTTTGACCAGCTCTTGCAGATAGTCACGGCAAGCGGCAAGGCGTTCGTCGCGGCTGTAACCGGGCTGCCAAGGACGGGCGACAAACTCGCGCGCCAGGTCAAGAGCACGGTCTTGCACCGCGTCACAGACGGGGATGGCCGTGATTTGGGGTTGGAAAAGACCGCTTGCCGGCGATATTTGCCGAACCACTTCGGAGCGAATGAGGTAGGTCGCGCCGCAGTGCGGGTTTTGACATGCTGCGTATTGTTCGCGCATGGCATCATGCTGCTGGTGGCTGCCTTGAATGCGCATCGGCGCACCGCACGCCGGGCAAGGGAAATGGCGTAAGGGTTGACTCATAGCGCACCCTCCTTTTTGCCGCATTTTTCGACCAACGACCAGAATTCAAGCAAGGCTTCACCGACGGTGTCAAAAAACTGGGTGGGGTGGACTTTGTCCGGGTTCGTGTACATACGGACACTGGGACCAACCTCGTCACATGACAAGTAGATACTGGATACAGCAAATCGCGCTGAGAGCTGCGTTGTTCCGTTTTCAAAAAACGAGACATAGCAAGTGATGCCCCGCTCAATCAAACGAGCGGCGACAGCAGAGAAAATCAGTTTCAAAGTGTCTTTATCCACGGCGTCCTCCTTGTCGTAGCCAGGCGAGGCATTCCGGCTGTTCATTGGCCGGCAGGTGTGGGCAGAGGTCGGCGATGCGCTGATAGTGCGCGTCGCTGTCTGTGCGGTAAAACGGGTCGTCCTCGGCGAGTGCCTTGGCGAACATCACGGTAGCCATCGCCATGATGGCGAGGCAGGCGAGGATTTCGCAGACGTTGCGGATAGCATCGAGGCGTGTCGCGTGCGGGTCGCGGTAGTAGCGGATGGGCGGCTGTCTCATGCGGCACCGTCCTCGCTCATCATATTGAGCGAATCGCGGGCGAGGTCACGCAGAGCGCGGAACAGTTCGGGGGTGATGATGATGGCTTTGGCCGGGGCGAGTGCCAGCCCTTGTGGTTGCGCCGGGCTGGGAAGCGCAATCAAGGTGCAGAACTCTTTGAAAGAAATGCGGCGGTCGCCGGTTTTTATGCGGCTGACGCTGCTATCGTCGAGGGAGAGCGCATCACGGATTGCGGCAACAGGGATTGCACACAAATGGCTTTCCAGCAAGCTGACGGTGCTGCAAACAGGTTTGATGGTCATGACTGGCCACCTTTGCCAAACTCGGCGTCAAGGTATTGCTTAACGCATTGGTAGGCGATGGTTGCCATTGGTAGTTTCAACTTGCGCGCGGCGCGTTGCAGGCGCTGGCGGTCTTGTTGAGATAGCCGGACGAGAACCGGCTTGTCTTTGCGGGTTTCGGGCGGTTTGATGTTCATGTATCATTACAGACGGCTAAGCCTAAGCGTAAGCGCGGCGAAGCCATAAGCCTCCTGATTTGTTGGGGGAATAGGAGAGCAACCGTAGTCGCCAAACTGTAGGGTTGCTCTCCGCCTTGTGTAGCTAAGCGCCTTGCTTAGCTTTGAGCTTACTATACGGCTACTTACGTAGCCTGTAAACAGGTATTAGCTAAAAATGCTTCAACTACATGAAAGATTAAGAAAAATAGTCGAGGCTTCAGGACTATCTCAAACCGCTTTTGCAGAGAAAATGGGTATCTCTCTCGCATCGCAAAAAAACTATGAAAAGGGGTTACGTTCGCCGGATAGTAAATATATCGAACGCCTACACTTGGCCGGCTACGATGCCATGTATGTCATAACCGGCGAAGCGAACACTATGCGTCTATCGCGCGAAGATAGCGAGTTGCTTGCCGTTTGGCACGCTGCCGATTTGGCTCGCAAAACAGCCGCGTATAACGCGCTGGTCGGCAACGTGCCGTTGCCGGGCGTAGAAATTAAAAAAGAGTATAAATTTGAGGGCGATTTTGCCGTTGGCGAAAATCACGGGGTAATTCTCAATAATGATGAGAAAAATAGTGGTAATAAAATTGGCAACATAACTGGCTCAATTATTGGGAACATCAAACAAGGAAAGTAAATGGAAAATAAAGACGAGGATGTTGAATTATATCTATACAATCAGATTGGCGATATTAAAGATAGTAGAATAAATAAAATTGAACAGGTTCTTAATATATCACCAAATATCCCTGATGATTTAAAAGAAGCGTTTGAGCTTTATCTTAACCTTATGAATGAGGATTTATTATGGAAAAAAGAGCAGCGTGCTCGGTTGCAAAAAATAGAAGAAATTACACGTAAAACTGAACTAGAAAACATAAAGAAAAAAATTCTTGCAGATAGAACCAATGTTTGGATGAAAGTAATTTTTTTATTTGAAATTACTTTGGTAATTTTATTCTATCTTTATAGAATATATCAAAAAACAAATGTTTTTAATGTTAAAAACTATATTAATATCCTTTGGCGTGATTTTTTGTATTTAACAGGTAACCCTACGGTTGTAACAAGCTTTTTATTATACTCTATTGCTATATCAATATTATTTATCTTTATTGCTGCATTTTTTAGTAGAAGAATTGCATATCGTGCCGTTCATAGATTTGAAAGAAATGAGAAAATAAAAAACAGCAAAATACCAACATAAAAATGCTAAAGAAAATATTTCTAGGAATACTGATATTGTGGTCGCTATTTATCTTTGCCGGTTTTGCGACTTCGCCGCGTCAAGCGGAAGATGTTTCATTATTGCTGATAGTGGGTATTTTTCCTTGGGCCCCGACAACGTTAGTATTGTGGCAACAAAACGCACGTAGACGGCGCGTTCCGCCATCATCTGCGCCACCCGAACCCACAGGGATGAACGCCTCGGATTATGCCGATTTTTGCCAATTGGTGAGGATGACGTTAAGCGACAACGTCGTTGAGCAGGCGGAAGCTGAATATCTTTACCGCTATTTGCGCGAACATGATGGTTTGCAGGATAGTCGGGTGCGGCATATCGCTATTGTTCTCGCAGCAACGCTGGCAGATGGGCAACTGGACGAAGAAGAAGCAGAAGAATTGCGGGTGTTGCTGGGTGAGTTTCTTGACGCTGATTTGCCGTCTCCACCACGTCCACGACAAAGAAGCCGGGACCGCCGCAGACAAAATGCACCTCCGCCCGTTTCCGACAATCCCTACGGCATGATTCTGCCGGGCAATACTTACGATATTTCATATTGCGACAGCGGGGGCAACATTAGCGAGCGCCGCGTGCATGTGCGGGAAATTGCGTTTAACAAATCCGGCAATGAAATTATCAAGGGCAGATGTCAGCTGGTCAAGGCCACGCGCAGTTTCCGTCGCGACCGGATTATTTGTGCCATTGATGTTGCAACTGGTGAGGTTTGTGCGTAAGTGGATGTTGTTTGCAGTACTACCCAAAGGAACATAAAGGAGAAAAAATGGGAAATTTACAATACAGATTTTTTGCTGATGTGGACTTAAATGACCCATTTTTTGATTCATTAAAAAATTCCTACCAGGAATTTACAGACTGGTTCAGGCGTAAGGCGCAAGAGTCTGCTTATGTATTTTACGGAGAAAAAGGTTTAATTGATGGTTTCTTATATCTGAAAGAAGAACCGATAATCATCAATGACTGCCAGCCAAATCTGATTGCCTCGAATCCGCGTGGTTGGCTGAAAATCGGTACGCTTAAGATTAATGCTCATGGGACAAAGCTAGGTGAACGTTTTCTCAAAAAGATTTTTGACTATGCGATCACCTGTGGTTTCGATGATATTTATGTAACTGTGTTTGCCCAGCACACTTCGCTGATTTCACTGTTTGAACGCTATGGGTTTAGGCAGGAAGCAACAAAAGAAACTTCGAATGGCATCGAGCTGGTTTTGACTAAGCGGCTACGTCTTCTATATCCAGGTATTGCAAATATCATCAAGAACTATCCAATTGTGAACTTCAGAGGAGATGAAACGTTTAAGCCGAAAAGTTATCTATTAGCTATCTATCCTCAATGGCATTCCCGTTTATTGCCGGATTCCATATTGACGAATGAAGATACTTCAATTATTCAGGATGTTTCACCAACGAATAGTATCCATAAAGTATACTTGGCAGGGATGTCTGGTATGGAAAGACTGAGAAGAGGAGATATTTTATTTATTTATCGAACCAGTGACAATAAGGCGCCAGCATATTACCGCGCTTTAATTAGCTCAGTATGTGTGGTGGAAGAATATCGTCATATTGAAACATTCCAAAACTATTCGGAGTTCGAACAGTACTGTGCACCATATAGCATCTTTACACCTTATGAATTGCAAAAATTTTGGGCAGAAAAACGCTACCCTCATATACTAAAATTTTCGTATAATATTGCCCTGCCCAAGCGAGTTATTAGGAAAGACTTGCTTGAGCAAGTAGGGCTATATGAAAATGACTATTTCGGATTTATGCCACTTACATCACAACAAGCAACTAATATTCTACGATTGGGGTCGGTCAATGCAAGTTTTGTTGTCTATTAAGCCGGAATATGCTGAAAAAATTTTGAACGGTGAAAAGAAATATGAATTTAGAAAAGTACTTCCCAAAAATAAGAGTATTACTAAAGTAATCATTTATGCCACTATGCCTATTGGGAAAGTCATAGGAGAGTTTGAAATAGCGGAACTTATCTCAGATTCTCCTTCACGCCTTTGGGAAAGGACTGCAGAATTTTCTGGCATTACACCGGATTTTTTTCAATCTTATTTTGAAGGCAAGAAAACTGCACACGCAATAAGAGTGGGGCGAATTCGGAAATATAAAAAAATGAAAAACTTGTCTGATATCCTTCCCAGCGGAACGCCCCCTCAATCATTTTGTTATGTTTAGTTTTATTTTTAAAAAGGATGGCGTATTTTCTCTAAATATTAAAACTCATAATATTATGAGTTTTTTAACAATCGAACTCAGGTAACCATCTCCTCACACGCGATCCGGCAAGTGTAGCCGTTATCCCCCAGCGAGTGGGTAATCTCTTTGATGAACCAACGCACCGCGTCGATTTGCGGTTTAAAGCCCTGGGTGATGAGCGGTTGTTCGGCGAAGAGTTCAGCGCGGCCCACGGCGAGGTTGAGGGTCAGGGTGCGCGAGCGGGTTTTGATGCGCTTCATTTCCGCTTCCGCTGCCGCTTTTGCCTCTTTTTCGCTGTTGTAGGTTTGTTTCAAGTGGCGTCGGTAGCCGTCTGCGCCAACCTCAGCTTTTTTCCGTTTCGCGCCTTTTTTGTCGTGCCAGTAAGCGACGACCCCAGTCACCCGGTCATCACGGTCGGCATCGGTAAAGTCGTGGCTGTCGCCCTCACTGCGGTGGACAGTGACGGTTGGCAAATCTTGGCCAGATGAGGTTTTACCCGCTGCACGCACCGTAAAGAGCAAACGGCCGTCCTTGACGGTGCCAACGGCGTCATGCTCCTGCGCCAGCCGGGTTACAAGGTGGGCGTCGCTCTCATTGGTCTGGTCAATATGCGGGATGGCAATACCGGCGAGGTCGGGCGCAACTGCCGGAATCAGCCCGTGGCGTTTGGCGATGGTACCGATGATGTCACCGAGGGTGGTGGCGTGGTAGCTGGTTTCGCGCTCCTCCAACAGCGTCTGGCGAAAATCCGCCGAGCGGGCACGGATAGTGATGACATCCGGCGGGCCGTGGTGGCCGATTTCATCGACGATGTAGCTGCCCCGGTTTTGTTCGCGCCCGGCAAAACCGAAGACAGCGGTCAGCTTCTTGCCCTTGCTCGGCAGTTCCACCATGCCGTCGCTGTCGTCGATTTCTACAGTCAGCTCGTCCACCTCCATGCCGTTTTTATCGATGAGGGAGAGCGAGATGAGGCGGCCGCGCAATTCCAGCGGACGGCCTTCCAGGATGAGTTGATAAATCGGTGTCATCAGAACAACCTCGTAATCAGCGGCAGCAGCGGCGCGAGTTTGCCGTACTCGCTATAGCGGCCGTCGTAGCGTTTCAACGCCAGCTGGAATTCGATGCGCTGCGCGTTACCATCAAAGATGAGTTCGCTCGCAGTTTCGTTGAGCGAGGCGATCAGCCAGTAGCCCAATACCTTGCCGTCGCCGCGCATCAGCAAATATGGCTCACCGCGCTCGGCCATTTCGCGCAGCATGTTGAGGCTGGATGGCCCGCCGGTGTAGGCGGGCATCAGCACTCCATTCAGGGAGATTTGGTCTTCACCGCGCCCGACAAATTGATAAGCGGGTTCGCCGCCGGTGCGGTTGTTGGATGGCCAGCGCCACTCCGTGCTGCGTTGCACACTGTCAAAAGGGGCTGTGTGGACGCTGAAAACAAAAAGCCCGTAACACATCAGCATGGTTTCCTCCTATCAAGCCGGGGCTGCGTCGTACATTGCGCTGCGCATACCCGCCGCCTGTTTGCGGCGTTCGGCGGCCAGGGCGCTGCCGACTTCTTTTTTGACATTGGCCGCCAGTTCCTTGCTGTCCATCCCTTGGGCGTTGATGTTGACGTTGACCGTCGGCGCGTAATTGCTGGATAACGGCTGGCCACGGGTGACGGGGGTCAGCGGCTTGGCCGCCGGTGGCCTGGGTACGCTGCTATTGCCGAGGACGCCGGCGTTGCGCATGGCGTTGAGCGTCTCCTCGCGCTTCTTGTCTAATGCTTGTGCGGCCGCCAGGGAGCCGCGCGGCAGCCGCTCCGCTTGCGCCGCGACGGTCTTGTTTGCGAGGATGCTGCCTTCCTCCGCCGCACCGACCAACCCTTTCAGCGATTCCCACGCCCCTTTGATTTTGTCGATGAGCCAGTTGATTTTGTTGGTGGCCCAGTCAATCGCGGGGCCGAAAATGTCCATGATCGCCTGCATCACCGACCAGTTGCGGATGGCTTCGATGGCGCGGGTGCCGGCGCCGGTGAGCAAATCCCACAGCCGCCCCGGCAGATTGACGCAGAATTCGATTGCGGCAGAGAAGGCGCCGATAATGGCCGAGGAAACGGGATTGGTCAGCCACCAGTTTTTCAGCGCCGCCCAGCGATCTTTCAGGAAGCCGATCACGTTGCCCCAGTTTTTATAGAGCCACCAGCCGGCGGCAACGACAGCGGCAATGACGAGGACAATGGGGTTGGCCAGCATAAAGCGTCCGGCAATAAGAAAGGCACGCCCCAGCCACATGACGGCAGTTGCCAGTCCCGATAGTGCCGCTTTTCCGGCTACCGCAGCAAAACCGGCAAAACTCGTGAATAGACGACCGAGTAAACCGAGGTTTGCCAACAAGCCGCCTATGGCGAATCGGCCCATGACCCACATCGCATTCAGGCCGGCAAACACCAGCAGCAGCGTACCGCCAACTGCCGCCAGGGCAATCAGCCCGGCGGCGCCAACCATGAGCCATTTCACTAGCTCTTTGTTGTTATTGACGAAGGGCTGCAGCGTGTTCTCGATGAAGTCTTGCAGGTTGGTACTCAGCCACAACAGGCTGTCGCGCAGGGTTTCTCCGATGGTACCGGAGAGCAGGGTGGCAACCCCTTCAAGCTGCTCAAAGGCGGCAGACAAAGTCGAGGTCTTTTCGGTAATGCGCATGGTTTTGTCGGCCTGCTCGTCCATATCGGCCAGCGCCTGAGTCAGCCCTTCCACCCCCTGCTGCGCGAGGATTTTGGCGACACGTCCGCCCTGTTCGCCGAACATCTGCCGCATCGCCAGCAGCGCTTCTTCATCGCCCAGTTTCTTGCGGACAACGTCAAATTTCTCCAGTTCCTTGACGATGCTCTCGATGTCTTTCAGGGTGCCGTCTTTGTTGTAGAAATTGAATTTGACCCCGGCTTTTTTCAGGACATCGCGTGCTTCCCCTTTCATCCCTTTTTTCGCCATCTCTAGAGCCTTCGGTCCTTCGCCGAGTTTGGACAGCATCATCGAGAAGTTGGTGCCAAACATCGAGCCTTCCAGACCCTGCCGTGCCGCCAACCCTTGCAGGGCAAGCAGCTTGCGGTAGTTGGCCTCGCCGGTCAGTCCGAGCGAGTTGACGTTAGGGGCGTAGTATTTCATCGCCTCGCCCATGTCCTCTTTTTTCAGGCCGAATGCAAAGTAGGCGCGCTGGGTCATGTCAGCGGCTTTATTCAAGTCGTCGGGATTGAGGCCGTGCGCTTCAATCATGCGCGCGGTGAAAGTACCGCCTTCCTCTTGCCCCATGTTCATCAGCACCGCCAGCTCTGCCGCTGCTTTCAGGCCGCCGCTGGTGAGTACTTCGTCTTTGACCCCCTGTTCTTTCAGCGATTTGGCGAGGTTGATGAAGTCCTGGGTGGTGCCGGGCAATACGTTGCCGAGCTGCTTCGCCTGCTTGTTGATTTCTTCAAAAGCGCCAAATGTGCCGTCGGCGCGCATCATCGTCACCTTGAGGTCGGTCGACGCCTGCTCTTGCCCCATATATTCACGCACCGGCGCACTGAGCAGGTGTGCGCCGCGCTGCGCAGCATTGATGCCGACATAGCCGGCCATTGAGGCGTTGGCCGAAACCGCCAGTCCGGCATCACGACGGGCGAGGCGCGCCTCCGCCTGACGCTGTCTCTCGGCCAACCGGCGTAGCCGGTCGGCTTGTCGGTTGAGCGCGTCGTTGGTCTGTCCGGCCTCGCGACGCAGGCGTGCTTCTGCCGACGCAAGGTTGCGTGTATCAATGCCTGCCGCGCGCAAGCGCTGACTGAGCTGGGCAAGGCGCTGCTGTTCACGGCTGCGCGTTTGCTCCAACTGACTGACCGATTGCCGGGCGCGGTTGTACTCGTCGCGCAGGCGGCGCATGGCGGCGGTACTCTGCCCCATTGCCGCGCCGTTGCGCAGCTGGTTGTGCAGGTCACGCACCCGCTGCCGCATTTGCGTCAGATCCTGGCTGTTTTGCCGGATAGCCTGCTGCTGGCGGCGGTAGGCGCCAATATCACGCAACTGGGCATCAAAGCGATGCAGCGTGTTGCGGTTTTGGTCAAATTGCCGTAGCAGCCGCTGCCCGGCACGCCCCACGTTGGCAAAGGTGCGACTCATTTGGTCAAAGGCACGCAGGCGCACCTGTAAATTGAGTTCGGCCATAAGATTTCCTTGGTTTGTTCTGCTACAATGCAGTTATCGAAAGAGAAAAGGAGCGTGTCATGGAATTATGGGTACTGCTTTGGATCGTGGTAATTCTCACGGTGTTGGGCGTCATCGGCGTCTTCTTTTCCTTCCTCAACGAAGTGCTTTTTGAACCGCTCTATCTATGGTTGACTGACGTTTTCTGGGCCTGGCAGGCAAAACGGGATCGCCGCCGGATTGAAACCGAAAGCCGCTTGGAAAAAGAGCGCATGGACGCTGCACAAAAAGCATCCGGACGCCATCCGTTATCGCGACATCTTCCACTGTAATCTTCTTTACACGCCGCCCTTTTCGGGCGGCTTTTTCGTGCCCGGCATCTAGCGCCGGGCATCGTTGATGGCGGCCTGCTCGCGCGCGTTGCGCTCGCGGGCGATGGTGTGCCAGCGCAGCAACTCGCGAATGCTCATCCTGTCCATCTCGCTCGGCGGCCAGCCGCCGCCGAAAACAATGTTGATGTCTGCCCATGCTTCTTCGACGCTTAGGGGGATGGCTTCCCCGCGTCATCGTTGCCGTCAGCCCCTTCTCCTCCCGTAATCATGGTGGCGACCAGATTGAGGGCGAGCATCGTGTCGCGCAGACTGAGGCCGAGCGCCTCCTGTTTGGTCAGCGCCGGGGTGCTGATGCGCGGCAGCAACTCAACCAGGGCGCCGGTGTCACCTTGGACCAGATCGAATAGTTTGATGCCACGCAGCTCGCCGGCGCTCGGTTCGCGCAGGGTGATGGCGGTGACGGGTTTGCCGTCGCGAGTGACGGCTTTGCTGAGGGTCAGGGTGTTGTTGTTCATAGGGGGGCTCCTAAATTACATTTTCAGATTGGCGCGGCGCTTTTCCAGCATGTCCGTGCCGTCGATGATGCAGATGTTGTTGGGGAAGTCGATGTCAAAGAGGACGCGGCCATCGATGCTGTACTTAAACGTGGCGAGGCTTGCAGTGTATTTGGTCTTTTGCAGCTCGCCCGGCTTGCTCGTGCCAAGGTCGATTTCTTTCAGGCGGCCAGTCATCACCGCTTCGATGCCGTGGCCGCTGCAATCCATTTCGGATTCTGCCGAAGCGTTGATGCGGAATTTGACACCGGCAAGGCCACAGGTGCCGTAGATGGCGATCATTTCTGCGGTCTGTTCGCTGGCCTCAAAAGTCAGCTCCATTTTTTCCTGGCCGAGGTCGATGTCCACCGGCCCGAACATGCCGCCGGCGCGATATTCGTCGGTCTTGCGGGTGATTTTCGGCCATTCGATGTTGTCGATGATGCCGGCATAGCCGCGCCCTTCGACGGTGAGGATGGCGTCTTTAATAATCTTGGGTAGCATGTTGACTCCTTAGTTGGCGGCTTCGACGCGGCGGGCGAAGTCGATGAGGTAGATGTCGGTAATGGATTGCCGCAGGTTGAGGTTTTCCAGCGGCGGAACCGGCGTGAAGTTGTAGCTGATGCTGAGTTGCCCGGCTTTGAGGGTGTCTTTGCTGTTGACTTTGTCGTCGTACCAAGACTCACCGCCGAGCAGATAGCCGCCGCTGGTGAGTGTGCGCAGCTCGGCATTGATGCCCGCAATGATGTCGCTGGCCAAGCCGGGCGATAGCGGTTTGTCGATTGCCCACAGGTGGCCGCGTGCCACCGTTTCGGCGATGACTTGCGCGGTGCGGGTGTAGTTCTCAAAGGCAAAGAGCGCATCATCACTACATGTGCGGCTGCCCCACAGGCGGAAGCCCTGCTCACGCACCAGCGTTGTTACCTCCTTGCTGTTGAGGTAATTGGCATCGGTGGCGGTGCTGGTAATGTCAAAGTCCACGTCGATAGTGAGGCCGGTGACGCCGTTGATGCCGACGTTGGAAATGGTCTTGTGCCAGCCGGTGTCATGGTCGAGCTTGGCGCGCAGGCCGAGAGCGACGGCAACGGCGTTGATGGTGGCCGTTTTCTTGGCCGCCTCGTCGAAGCCGGTGAAGTCCGGCCACACCAGCATCAATTCGCGCGCATGGAAGTTATTGCGGTAAGTGGCCGCCTCTTCCTTGGTGTTGCCGACGGCGCGGGCATAGACAAAGCCGCGCAGCTTTTGCGCGATGCTGACCAACTCAGTGGTGACCTCCTGCGTGTCCAGCCCCGGCGCGCCAATTATGCGCGGCACGACGCCAAGCTCGGCCTTGGCCGAGAGGAGTGCCTTGGCACCGCTGCGGCGACCGTTTTCAAAGGTGCCGATGGTCTTGGCATTTTGATCGGCGCCGTTGTCGTTTTTCTCCTTGCTGGTCGGCACGCGGACAACGACGGTCAGGGCATTGGCCTGTTTGTAGATGGCATTCAGCGCGGGGGCAAGTGTGCCTTTCGTGCCTGCCTTGCCGATAGCTTCGGGCAGGTTGCTGATGAGGACGGCCTGATTTTCCGGGAATACGGTCGCGTCGGCGTCTTCGCCGGTCGCCACCAAGCCGATGACGGCGGTCGAGGCGGTACGCAGCGGGCGGCTGCCGTTGTTGATTTCGATGACGCGGACGCCATGTAAATACTCTGTGCTCATATTGTGCTTACTCCATAAAGGTGCTGATAGATATCTTGAGGGGATTGTTTGGCGGGGTTGTCCATGCCGAGGACGCAGGCGACAAACTCGCTGCAAAACCAGCGCGCCTCGGATTGGCGTAGCCACGGGAAAACAAAGCGCAGGACGCCGAGCCAGTCGTAACGCTGCCCCTGATGGCGGCGCAGCCAGTCGCTGACCGTATCAGCGGGCAAGGTGCGCAGGGCGCGGTCGTAATGTTCGGGATTGCGCAGGTATTCGGGGTCGATGGCGGGTAATAAGTCCCAGCGGTCGCCGGGCAACGCCATGAATTTGCCGCGCACGCCGCCATCGCGGACCGATGCCGACACACAGAAATAGACGCCGGGGCGGGTGGTGTCCGGGATGGCCAGCTCGCAATGCGAGTAGGGCGAGCGGGTAATGACACGGATGGCGCCGTCAAAGAGGTATTTGACGCGCTCGCGCAATGATGCGCCGGGGCGTGGGCGACCTTTGTAAAAGGCGACGTAAACGCTCATGCGTCACCTCCAGCAGGTGCTGCAGGCATCATCGGCATCATCGGCGGCTTGTAGGCGATAGCGATGGCATCGAGGGCGGCCATATCGGCGGCTGCATGGACGCGGTCTTCTATCGCCTGTCTTTGCCCGGCCACAGACGCGGTGAGCGCGGTGTAGGCATTGCTCTTCGCCAGTGCCCGCTCACGCAAGATGTCAAGCGGCACGCCGCGCGCTTTGGCGATACCGGCGAGGATGGGCGTGGGTGCGTTGTGGTCGGCGGCCCAGGCTTGCGCTTCTATGGCTTGCGACGCCCAGCTATCCCGTTCAAATTGCGGCACGCCGTCCAGCCCAGCAACCACGTCAATGAAACGCTGCGCGGCCTCGGCGGCAGCGTGCAATTTGGCGGTTTTGGCGGCGGCAAGCGCTGCCTGCGGGTTGGGGTGGTAATCGTCTTTGGCAATCAGGCGCAGGCCGTCGGCGGGGGTAAATGCGTCGAGGGATTCGCCGCAGATTTCGCCTTTAGCGTTGATGATGTAATACATGTGCTACCTCACACTTTGGGAATCCAAACTTCGGCGTAGGAGCCACCGATTTGCACGGTTTGTTTGATTTTCGCGCCGGCAAAACTGACGCCATCAACCGCCTGCATGGTTGAGGGTTGATTACGATAGCCACCCAGTGCAGCAACGCTGCCATCCGGATGCTCCAGCTGGTGACGGCCGTATTGAAAAGCGGTTGAGAAGCTGCCAAGGCAGACAAATATCAGCGCGTTGTTTGGCTCGGCCAAGGCGCTATTGCCGCTTTCATAGCGGACGCCTCCTTGCCCATCAATGAGTCTGATACTGCGCGCATTTGTCCAATGCTGTTTAACCATGCTGTAGAGCGCGTCTTTGTGTGACTGCAAGATTTGGTTTTCTGCTATCAGTATTCTTTTACCGGTTTCAGATGCTGCAATTGCGGCCATTGCAACGCTGCTGGCGATAACGATGCGCATAAATTTCTCATCGCCTGCGACGGCTCGCATCGCGACCTCGCTACCGGCTACGGCTCGCATCGCGACCTCGCTACCGACTACTGCTGTCATCGCAGTTTGGCTGGCGGCTACTGCTGTCATCGCAGTTTGGCTGGCGGCTACTGCTGTCATCGCGGTTTGGCTGGCGGCGACTGCCGTCATAGTCGTCTGCGACGCAGCGACTGCCGTCATCGCGGTTTGGCTGGCGGCTACTGCTGTCATCGCCACCTCGGAATCCACCCAAACACGGCGGGCGGTAGCCGATGCGATCAATGGTTGCATGGCGTTGTCAGATGCGACGACCGCTGCCAGCGCCGCCGGTGTGTCGATGATGTACTGGGTAAGTTCCGCCGATTTTGCGACCACCGCCATGCCGGTGCGGTGTTGTGGCCAGATGTCCCACAGGGCAGGCGCGTTTTTCCACAGCGCCAGCGCTTCCTCGCGGGTAAGGATGGCGGTCGCAGCGGTCACACTTTGTGCGATGTAGCCCAGCGCCAAACGGTTGCCCAGGCACTTGTTGAGGATGTCGGGTTGTCCTGCGAGCCAGGCGGCGACCTCGGCGTTGTCAATGCTCGCGCGGAAGAGCGCTTCGTTGTCGGTAAACCAGATGTCCCGGTTGATGGTGCCGGTCATTTCCAAGAGTTTCAGGTGGAAGTAAGGGATGGCGGATTGGAATTGGTTGCTCATGTGTTGCAGCACGCCGAAATTCACGTCTTCGCTCGCGATGACCTCACTGCTGTAACGGCGTTCGAGTTCGGCCTTGAGGGCGGCGGGGAAGGTGTCCAGGGCATCGGGGGCAGCACGGTAGATGACGCAAAGCTCGATGAGCCGGTCACTGTCAAGCGTGCTGAGGTCGGTATTGAGGATGGCGGCAACAGCCGCCTTTTGTGCGGGGGTCATATCAAAGTCCTGCCAAGGCTAGGGTTCGAGTTTTTTTCAGACGGGCTTCCAGTGCCGCCTTGTCTTCGCCGCGCGCGGTTTCCTCGGCGGTGATGGCCGCAGCGCGGGCCGCGCTTTCTGCGTCAACTGCTGCCTCGCGCGCAGTTTTTTCGTCATGGAGGGCGGTATCGATACCGCTCAGGCTGTCACGGATGCGACCGACATCTTCCGAGAGCAGGTTCTCTGCGCTCGGCAGCGGCAATTTGTAGTGGGTGGTTTTGTCGTCAGCCATAAGCACCTCAGGTGGTAATCATGCGCAGGGCGCGGGCGCGAGGGCGGGCGTTGATGTTGCCGGTCAGGGTGATGCGGCAGCGGACGGTGTCGCCGCCGGTGATGGCTTTTTTGTATTCGTTGCGCACCCAGCCGTCACCGAGGGGCTCGCCGTTTTCCGGGGTGCATTCCTGCCAGTGGCTGTCAATTTCGATTTCGACCTTGAGGGCGCTTCCGGCGGGGACATTGCTTTCCAGCGTCACGATGGCCTGGCCACGACCAGCAACAACGGCGCGGCTGATGTAGGTGGCGCTCTCTTGCAGGTCGCCGAGCGCGAGCAGCGCGCCGGGGTAAAGGATGGGCGAGCGGGTACGGCTGCCGCGCAGGGTGACGGCGGTTTTCAATTCGCCGTCGGTGCGCGCGTCTAGCCGTCCGGTTTGCTTGTCTTGCAGGTGATAGCGGTGGTCGTCGTTTTTGACGGTAAATGTGACGTCGGTCTCGGTGCCGGTGCGCTCGACATCGGCCATGAGGTAGAGGTCAGAGGCATGGTTGGCGGTGACGGTGCTCAGTTCGGCAGTGTGTTCGTTGGCGGTAAATTCGGCGGCGTAAATGCGGAAGGCAAGGTCGGCGTTGTTGTGCGGTGTCCAGGTACTAGCATTGCTGGAGGAGAGCAAGACGCCGACGCTGTAGCCCTGCTCGGTCACATAGCGCTGGGCGCGGCGGTCGTATTGGCCGACTTCGGCGATGGCGAGGCTGTGGCGGTTGTCATCGGTGAGGATGACAATGGCGGATTCCTGCAAAGCCTCGATGTAAACCGGCGTGGCGAAGTCCACCACAGTTTCTTCCCCGTCAGGACGGATAGCATCGGCCGTGATACGGGTTTCGGCCAGTACGGCGCCCGTCGGCAGGCCGGTCGCTGTCTCACGGATTTGCACCGTGACCGGCAGCGTGCCGATGTCCTCAAACCACAGGCCGATGGCGGCAATGTGGCGGCCTTCGGTAAGCAGGGTAAAGGTTTGCGCCAGCGGGTCGTAACGCTGCACAGTGATGACGCGGCGGCGTTCCTCGATGGTGATTTCGCCGCGCCCGATAAATTGCGCAAGGCCGCGTGTGCCACGCTCGCCGATAAACTCGACGCTTTTGGTGCCGGCAGGGATGCCCGACGGCAGGGTGAATTTACCCCGGGCGATGCCGCTGTGATCTGCTGTAATCATAGGTTTTCTACCTCAATTTCGATGCCGTCGAAGATGACACGCCGCAGCGGTTCGTCCGGCAAAAATCCCTCAATACGGAAGGTGATGGTGATGGGACGCAGGTGTTCGGCCTGTCGTGTGCCAATGGTGCGACGTTCGGTGTTTTCGGTGGTGCGTGTCAGGTTGCCGCCGCCAATCAGACGGGTCACGGCGGCGCCGTTGACGGTTTCGGTTTGTGTCCAGGTATCAACCGGCGGCATCAGGGTGACAGTCGCCGGAATGGGGTCAAAGGCGCTATACGGGTTGATTTTCATACCCCCGGTGCGCGCCGTCTGTTCCACCAGCACCACTTTTTTGTAAGGCAGGGTCAGCGGCCGGTCATGCGCAGAGAGCGGCGCAACATCGGCACGGATAGGCAGCATCAGCTCACCGTCCACGATGGCGGCGGTCTGGTTTTGCCCGAGGTCGCGCATGGCATCGTCCAAAAATGGGTCAACAAAGACACCACGGGTGGCTGCCGGGGCTGTCGCGATGGCGCGGGTTTGCAGACGCAAGATGGCGACTAGGTCGTAGAGGTCAAAGATGTCGGCGCGCATGTCTTGCAGGGTGCCCATACTGACTGCCGCGATCGCGGTGTTTTTCACCGCCGTTGGCGCATCCTTAAACCAAGTGTGCTGTAACTGCGCCAACTCCAGTTGCCCGCTCACGGCGGGAGTCGCTTTAGGGTTAAAGCGGCGCGGCATCCCCTTGATGCGGGTCAGTGCGCCGTTGCGGTCGATGGTGAGGGTATCGGTGCGCGGCAGACGCCATTGGTAGTCGATCAATATCAGCGAGCCTTCGACCGCACCTTCTACGGTAAAACCACGCTCGTCCGGATCAATGGGGGTGATCTGGGTGATGTGTTTATAGGTCACTTCGTAACTGGAGCCCGGTGCGGGTTCGGCGCCGGCGGGCGACCAGTCGATCATGCCGCCAGAGAACACATAGTCCTGCGTCTCCTTGTAGGTGGTGCCGCCCTGTTTGACCTCGACAATCTCGATCACAGCAGGATCGGGCAACGCGTCGGCCACCCCGGCATAACTGCCGTGCAGTACGGTGGCGGTAGCCTGTTTGGTGATGTCCACCTTGCGGATATCGTGGATAGGCGCGCGGTCCACATTGACCCGCATTTTTCCGCTGCCGCCGCTGGAAAACTGGTGCGGCTCGGAGAGGATGGTTTGCAGGTCAGGATCGAATGGGAAACGCAGACGCAGCGCGGTGGGCAGTTCGATTTCGTGCCCGTACACATGCGCTTTTCCTTCAAGCAGCGAATAGGTTTCTTCGCGATCATCATGCGACAGCCACACCAGTGACAGGCCGTGGATGACGTAGTGGCCGCCATTGTTGTCACGATCATACCTGGCCAGTGCCGAAGCAAAGCCGGAGAGGTCTGGCGGGGCGGACTTGATTTTGAGGACACCGTTTTCTACGTCATAGACACGATAAAAATTGCCGGTACCACCATCGGTGGACAATCCCCATACGGCGCTAATGCGCAGCCGTGCCGCGCCCGGTTCGTCGTAATTGCGTGTCCCTTCACACGGATCGCGCAGGGTGGGATCTTGCAGTTCAGTGACGACGGCCTCGGTCAGCCAGACGCCGATTTCCACGACACCGGTGAGCGGAATATTGAGTTTGGCTTCCGGCACATCACGGATGCGGCCGCGCAGGTAGATTTCCGAAGCGGCGCAGGTGGTCTCGCCAGTGTCGGGATTGATAACAACTGCGCCGCCGCTCTGTATCGAGCCGTCGCTCATGAAGCGGTCGGCGATACGTCTGAGGCGCGTGTCGTTGATGTCCTGCAATTCGTTCAGTTCGGGCGATTGCAGGCCCAAACCAGCCCGAAAGAGGATGGCCTCTTCGGCGTGGCTGTCTCGGCAGTAGTAATTGGCAAGGTCGATATCTTTCATGGCGGTCAGAAGGTAATGACAAAATCGAAGCTGATACGTGCGCCGACGCCACGTTGCATGGCGGTGATGTAATCAATGGCGAGGAGGGTGCCGGGCGAGGCTATATCACCCGGCGGGAAATAGGTTTGCCCGGCGGGCAAGCCGGCACGGGTCGTTGTACCGACAAAGACACCGAGCTCGCGGATGGTCTTGCCGAGGCCGTCGTTAAAGTCAAAGTCGGTACGCAGGTGCAGATTGGCGGTCGGTGTGTCACTCTTTGCGAAACGGGCACCGAGCATGACGATATCGCCGTCGCCCTGCGGGGTGCAGTACTCGACGAGGTTGACTTTGCGCCGCCCGATTTCATTGGTGAGCGCGATGGCGCTGCGCGGTTCGCGGGGCTGGGTGGTATCCCATTCCGCCTCGCCGCTCCCCCAGGCAAGATGCAGGGTGCTGCCCTTGATAGCGGTGGCAAGGGCGATACGTCCGGAGGTTGTAAGGATGGCCATTAGTCGGGGTCCTCGCAGTTGTTGATGATGACATTGGTATTGGTCCAGGTTGACGACGGCCACGGGGCATCCGCCCATACTTGTCCAAAGTAGAGGGCGACAGCACGCGGTGTACTGCTGCCCGCTTGGATGGTGTAGATCTCAAACGGCTGCGGCAGGTCGTCGAGATAGAGGATGTGCGCTTCGACGCTGCTGATGACGTGGGCGATGGTGATGGTGATTGCCACGGACAAGGAGGCGCCTTCGTACATTGCCCACGAGCCATGCGCGGTGCCAAAAGAGATTTTGGGCTGACTGCCAGCCGGCAGACACGGCAGTTGTGCATGGTCGATGCGGATGCCGGAGTCGTCATCCAGCAGGGCATCATCCAGCAGGCTGTCGTCCAGTCTAAATACACCCCGGTCGTAGCCGTACACTAAACGCCACAGCCGCGAGCGTACCGGCTGCGACAACAAGGCGAGGTTGACCAGCTGGCAGATTTGCGCGGGGGTAGGTGTCCCGTGTGGGCGCAGGTCGTATTCGGCGAAATGGCGGTGTGGCCGGTAGGTAATACCGGGCTCGTTGCGCTCGATGGAGGGCGGTGACTCGATAATGTCAGCATCTAAACCGACCCACGAAAAAGCGATATGCAGTGAGGCCGGTGTGCCGCGCAGACGTGTCCAGCGGATGCCCTCGCTGATGAGACGCCGCTTATCGCTGATGTAGGGGGTGATTTCGCCGAGGGCGTACTCCCAGATGAGCGCGTCCAGCCAGTTGTCAGGCGGGTCAAATTTGCGCCCCCGGATGGCGGCATCGTCACCTAGATCGAGAATGGCGGGCGCACCGGCTTGCGCCAGTTTGCGCTCAAGATCAGTGCTGTTGGGCGGCAGTAAATCGGGGCGCATCAGTAATCCCTGCCACCGAGATTGAGAGTGACGGTTCCGATGGCGGCGGTCTCGTCGGCGGCAATAACGACGTCACGCGCAGGCGCAGTTAAAACGACGCGCTGCACCCCGGCGGCGTGCAGCGTGTGGATGAGCCAGGAGCGGGTGAGGTCGCGCCCCAAACCAAGCTGACTGCCGACGGCACGACGCAGTGTAGCCGGTAGGGTATTGAGCAGGTCGGCGTTGCCGTCGGGCAGAAGCCACAGGGTGGCGGCGATGTCGATGGTTTTGACGGTGGCAGCGCGGACTTCGAGGGTGTCGGTGAGGACGCGGATGTCCGTGCGGTTGAGGTAGTCGCGGGTATGGGCAAGCAGGGCATCATCCACCGCGCCGTCGTGGCCGGTGATGGAGACGCGCACCAGCCCCGGACGGGGGCTGTCCACATGGGCATCGCGGATGGCGGGCGAGGCGGAGAGGGCGTGCCAGCGGTAATGCGCCGCTGGCCCGGCGGTGGACGAGCCCCGCACCCGCTCACGGATACGAGCGCGGAAAGCCTCGTCGCTTTCGCCGGGGTTGCGGCTCAGGCCGTAAAAGTCGGCAAGACGGTCGAGGTCGCGGTCAGTAGCAAAGGCGAGCAGGTTGGCGCGGGCGGCGTGATTGATACGCGTGCGCAGGAGCAGTTCGAGGTAAGCGGATTCTTCGAGGACTTTGGTGACGGGCTCGGATTCGAGGTCAAGGGTGTTACGCCAGTAGTCGCGTTTTTCTTCCGGCCACAACGCCACGAAGGCGGCTTTGCGCCGCGCGAGGATGGTTTCGTAGTCAAGCTCTTCGATGACGTTTGGCAGGGATGTATCGCTCATGCGGGCATTGTGGATGTGCCCGCGCGCGCAGACGAGTGACGGTTTTCCGCAGGGCGCGGCTGTGGAAAATCAGTGGCGCAAGGTGGCTTGGCCGCGCAGTTCGGCATCATCTAAGGTGCGCGCGGTGTAGCTGATCTCGGTTTTGCCGTCCATCGTGATGTCGATGACGGCAGTTTCGAGGACAACGCGCGGCTCCCAGCGGCTGGCTGCATCAACCAGGGCGGCGGCAAGACGCAATCGGTTGGCCGGATTCATCGGCGCATCAATCAGGTCAAAGAGGTGGCTGCCGTATTCGCGGCGCTGGATGCGCGAGCCGATGGGGGTGGTAAAGATGTCAGCCAGCGACTGGCGGATGTGTTCAAGTTTGTGTGCGGTGTTGCGGCCATTGTCGCGCCGCATTCCGCCGGTGGCATAGGCACCGTTACCTGTAGTCATGGCTGTTTCCTGTTTTTCGCGGTCATTTGAGGAGGTCACTGTGGTGTGCCGGTGACCGATGGGCCGGACATGACGCCGGGGTGTACATGGGTGTCGCCGACGTTGACGCCGTTGTGGGTAAGGCTTGACGACTCAAACCTGATAGCCTTGGCGCGCAAGGTGATTTCGCCGGGGGTGTCAACCAGCAGCTTTTTCCGCTTGCTGTCGTACTCAACGATGGTGCCATCATCAAATTCGAGGCGGTCGATGGTCGGGCGGTCGTCCACGGGGATGTCCGGAGCAGGGACTTCTTCCGACCAGATCATGCCGATCACGGTGGCGGTGTTGTAGTCGCCGCCATCCACACTGAGGATGATTTGCGCCTGTTTGCGCAGCGGTATCCAGTGGCGGTAGTTATGGGTGATAAAGGCCGGAAACGGCAGCCAGTTGGTGAGGATGTCGCCGCTTTTGGCGCGAAACTCGCGCTTCTCCCAGTCGATTTCTTCGACGGTGGCGATGCGGGTGGCGTTGTGCGTCTGGCGCAGGTGGTCGGAAAAGCCGAAACTCATGATGTCATCCCCTGCAAATGACGCAACAGACTCTCTTGGATCATCGCCGCGTCGCCCTCGGTGATGCCGAGTAGCGGCCGTTCCGGGTAATGCGCCATCCCGAATTGTAGGCGCTGGGTCAGGCCAAAGTGGTGGACACTGGCAAGGTAGCTGTCATGACCGCGCCAGCCGATGCGGATCAGGCTGTCGCCGACCTCGACGCGCAAGCGCTTTGCCTGGCGTAGTTTGCGCATCATCTGTTTCGGGCGCCCGCGTCGGGTGCGGCCATACTCTTTGCGCGGTTCCCATGCTGTGCCGTCCGGGTCGGTCTGCGCCGCCATCCGCTCCCGGTTGACCCGGCGCAAATCCTGGCCGATTTTACGCAGCAGTTTGCGCTGTTCGGCAGGGGTGAGGCGGTCAATGGACAGCTGTATCCAGCTTGCGAGTTCGCCCAGGTTGTGTTCGAGTGAGGCAGTCATGGCGTCAGGGCAGGCGGGTATAGTCGGCGGTCGATGTGTACCGCCGGGCAGTTGTTGAGGCGGGTACCATCCTGCTCAACTTGGACGTGGTAGGTGTCGGTCAAGCCCTCGATAGTGAGCAGCAAGTCGACGTGGTTGTTGTCAAGGATGTCGGCACGAAAAGAGATGGCGGTTGCCGCGTGTCCCGGCTGCTCCGCAGATAGCCATTGCCCGGCGAGGTAACACAATGCTTCCGGCGGGCCGCTGTAATCGAGTACCAGCACCTCGGCTGTGTACTCAAGGCGCAGGTTGTGGTTGCCGGGTTGGTCAGGGTGCTGATAGTGGTGGCGTACTTTGCCCGAGGTAGCACGCACAATGAGGTCTTCCGGCTGGATATTAAGCCCGCCGGTAAGTAGCTTTTGCCGCAGTGTGTCGAGTTTTTTCATGGTATTGCTGGCATTCAGTGCAGCGTTGCGCGTAGGGATTGGCACGACGACGCGCTGCGGGGATTTCATCGCCGCAGTCAATACAATAAGTGCTGCCGGTTGCTGTTTCTCCGCGTTGTTGTGCTGCCGCCAGGGCAGCAGCGCGGCTTATTTCTTCGAGCTCGCTGGCTTTGTCGGCGTTGTCCATTGTGTTCTTGCGGTTTTAATCCAGCGGGTGGTGTAGTTGTGCTTGCTGCGGCAGTCGGCATACTGCTTGGAGGCTTTACGCACCCAGTCGACCAAGTCGCCGAGGCTGCCGTCATTTAGTAGCGGCAGGTCGGGGCACGGGCGTAGCGCGCTTGCCTCCACTGGCGGTGGGGGCATTTTTGCGGGCACTATTACCGCCGGGGCGGATGGCTTTGTTGAGCAGGCTGACGCCAGTATCGTCCAGACAAGGACGGCTGCGGTCAATCGTAGCGAGGTAGGCATTGAGGGTGTCCTCCGTCTTCTTCATTTGTTTCTGCGTTGCTTCATGGTTGGCGGCAAATTCGACGGCTAGGTGTTCGTAGGCGCTGAGTTGTTCGCCATACTTGCCGACAGCGTTGTTTAGTTCGTTCGCGAGCGTCTCAAATTGCTCGCGTAATACGGACTGCTGCCCGGCACGATAAGCAAGACCCACAGAGGTGATGTTGTAGGCAATCAGCACCCCGGCGCAGATGATGGTGAGCGGTTTACTAAGCAGCATAGGGGGTCATCCATTGCCGGACTTCTTCTTCGCGGCGGTTGCGCAGTACTGGCTGCCCGGCAGCATAAATCCAGCGGCGCAGCTGATCGGGGACGACGGCGTAATCGCCGGCATTAAGCAGCCGGCGCAAAGAGCTACGCCGTAAGGCATCAACGCCGACGTTAAAAGTAAAAGAGGCCAGCGCATCAAACTGGTGATCGGCAAGCTCTACTTTTATTAACGAGTCGACGGCGGTTTCCGCCACATCGTTGTCATGGTCAAAGAGATGGACAATCTGGTCATTACTGAGGCCATCGCGCCAGCGTACCGCGATACCGTTGATGTAGAGCTTGCCGCTGCTGAGTTCGCTACGCGTGAGCAGGTGACCGACACCAATGGTCGGCAGACCAGCGCTGTCGAGGTACATTTTGCTGCGGCTGCCCTCGCGGGCAATCAACAATTCCGTGCCGCGCTTGGTCATTTGTCTGGTAGGTTTAGTCATTTGTCCCCCCTGCGGATTTTTTCAAGGATTTCGATGATGTTCATTTGCTGGTATTTCTCCATTGTGTAAAACAGGGCACGCACCAAGAACCAGCCTGGTAGCCCACATAAAAAATAGATGGCACCAGCCTGCATCCCGGCCAGCTCATCGCCGACGGGGTGGATGTTGAGGTAGTGGGTGATGACGTAGCTGCCGAGACCAATCGAGCACATGACGGTACTGATAATCGCGGAAAACCATTCGCGCGCACTGCGCGGCTGGGTCATTGACATCACCACGACACTCGCCGCTACTGGGCCTATGATGTACACGAGGAGTTTGAGTAATGCCGCCCCAAGCGCGGGTTGGGCGGCGCTGGCTGCGGTGCTGCTGGTAATCGGGTCGGGCATAGTTAGTCCCAAAGTCTGAGGGTGGCGGGCGTTGTCTGTGCGGGTTGCAACGGGATATGGACCGGCGTACCTGCCACCAGCCGTGGCGTAGACAAAGCGTGCGGGTTGGCATCCATCACGGCGGCTATTCCACGGGTGGTACCGATAGTGCGGTAGCAGACGTCGTCCAGGGTTTCGTGCTGGTGTGCGATGACGGTCGTGGGGTTTGGCATGGGTCATGGCTCCCTCATATCAGGGCGATGGTGGCGCGAGATTTACCGAGGACGAGGCGCAGCGCCTCACGTGAGCGTTGTAGTGCTGTGCGGATGCGGCGCTCCAGTCCATCGGCACGCTCGCTGCCTTTTGCGGTAGTGTCCACATCGCGATACTGCTCAAGTTCAAATGCCTTGGCGCGTTGATAGACAGCTTGCCGGTAGTGGTGCTGTTTGCTGTTAGGCAAAGGGGTTTGCTGTGCCTCACGCCAGACGGCGAGTTCGTCGTTGACGAGCAGCACCGCCGTGCTGAGGATTTCGTGGCTGCGCGCGTCGCTGACCGTGTCATCGACCCGCATCCGTTCACGCCAAACAGAGACCCTGATGGCGGGGTAGTAGTCATCCGTCTGCAGGTCGTCGTTGTAGCGCGGGTCGGTTGTGGCTCGGTGCGGGATAAATGCGCTGCTCATGGGGCGTCCTTCTAACTTCTAAAAAGGCCGCCGTGGGAAAACCGGAGAAAAACCAGCGGCGGCAAGTGTGACGAGGTACAAGGTGCGCGGTTGCGGCGGACAGGGTGAAACTAACTAAAGCCCTGTACCGCCGCGCCCCGCGCGGGCTGAGTTGTCGGGTGTGTGGGTTATTCGTTTTTGTCTTGCGCGGTCTGCTCTTTTTCCAGCTGCGCAAGCAGGGCTTTGCTGCCCACTTTGGGGTTGAGTTCAATGGCGTGGCGCAGATGCGTGATGGCGGCTTCGTCATTGCCTTCGCTGTGCAGGGCTTCGCCGAGGGCTCGGTGCAGCTTAGCGCGTATCTCATCGACCATATCGTGATCAGCGGTCGCGTCCAGGACTTCGCCGAGCTGTTCGGCACTGATGGCGGGGATGGTACCGGTCGGGGTACTCAGCCAGCTTTCTGCTGCCATTTCGGCATAGAGCGACGGCAGGTCGCGGGTAAATTGCTCCGGTGCCGGCAGCTTATGGCGCAGCAGGTAATCGCCAACGGCCAGGGCGCGGTCAATGTCGCCGACATCAAACGCCCAGGGCATCATCTGACTGATGACAGGGTCGGGCACTCCGGCATCGGCGGCCAAAACGCCGTCGATGTAGCCGTGCCACTCTTGCATCAGTTCTGCCTTTTTCGCCTGCCGTGCCTGCATGGACTGGATGGCAGACAGCTGCCGTTTGTGCGCGGCCAACTGCGCCAGCGCCAGTTCGTATTCGCTGCCCTGGATGGTTTCTTGCCGTTCGGCAGCACGCTCAGAGGCGATGCGGGCTTCTTCGCGCTGCTTGTGTAATCTTGCGGGGCTGGCCATGTCTTACTCCCAACCACTACCGTCCGCTTTCGGGACAAGGATGCCTTCGACAAGGCAGCAGGCATCGTAGTCTTCGATAACGTAGGCTTCGTTCAGGCTGCGGTATTCTTCGATGCGGTCTTTGCGCGGGTTGTCGAGATAGGCAAGGCGCGTGGTGTTGCGCTGGGTGTAGATGGACAGATTGGAGAGCGGCGTAATCAAAAAGGCATCGTCCGGGAAAAACGGCACGGACAAGGTGCGCAGGCCGCCGAAGAGCTGACTGACCATCAGTTTCTCCAGGGCATTACGCTCGGTTGGTGCGCTGCTGTCCCCTATCAAGGCGAGGTATTTGTCGGTGATCAGCTTGCGCCCAGCGATGAGGACGAGATCACCGTCCTGATACCACGGTTCAATCAGTTCATGCGCAGCGTCATAGACGGCAGCGTCAATGTTTTTGTAATCGTGGCCGGTGATGCCACCGATTTTTTTGCCGGACATCACAGCACTGGCCTTATGGTCGCGCAGTTGTTGCAGCCAGCCTTTGTTGACGTCTTGCAAGAGAGGGTTGGTGGTGCGGTTGGTCGTCGCTGCCGCACTGGTGCCGTTAAAGCCGATCATCAGGCGGTCACGTGCAATCTGCTTGCTGGTTGCCGCGCGCAGAAGCGCCTGGAATTCGGGGCGGTGCCGCCAAGAGTCGAGAGTGGCGTAACGGATGTGGGTATCGTAGTTGGTTTGTTCGCAGCGGTATTTGTCCGCGGACAATGCTTTGATGTCACTCGTCTGCCGCTCGGCTGTGCCGCTGGTATCGGTACGACCGGCGATGGTGCTGTTGACGCCGATATGGACTTTTTCCCCTTCCATCGCATCCACGATGTGGCTGTTGATGAGGCTCAAAAAGGCGCTGCTTTCCTGAACCTTTTCGACCAGTCTTTGTTCGACGGACGGTTCGACGGCAAATTTTTGCGTGGCGTCGGCAACGCCGTTGAGCTGGGCGATGCGGCTCAAGAATTGATTGTAGGCAAGGCGGGTCTGATTATGCATGGTGGTGTGTCCTTAGCAATCGGTTTGCGGCTGGCTGCTGCCGGTCGCCATAGGTCGCGTAGAGGTAAAGTGCTGTTCGGGCGTGGCCGCAAGGGTGGCCGGGGTGCCATCCAGCACAGTGCGAAGAGCGGCGATGTCGGTACTCAGTTTTTGCAGCGTCTGCTGCGTGGCGGCATGGTTTTGGATGATGCCCTCAGCAAGAGAAACGGTTGCCTCATCCAGTGTGTTCAGACGGGTGTTGGTGTCGGCGGCGGCTTTGCCCGTTTTCGCAAAGAGACCTTTGATGCGGCCTAGCAAGCCTTGCTCGTTATCGCCGGTGGCAGGGGGCTCGTTTTGCGGGGCGGATTCGCAGTAGTCAGAAAAGATGTGGGTTCGTTCGCGCTGCTGGGCGGCAGCGAATTTGAGACGGCTGGTACCGACACTGGCCGGACTGTCGGTGACGCCGAGGCCGACAAGATAGGCCTCACCGCTACCGGCAAAATTCGGGTCAATCTCAACCGATGTAAATACTTTTTGCCCGGATTGGTTGATCTTGACCAATTCAGGGGTAGGCGCAAGTTGAGCCAGCAGTATGGTTTTACCTTCGGCGTTCTTGTCAGTTTTGAGGTCGGTGACATCACCGAGAGGGGCAAAGCCGCTGTCGGCGAAGAGACCGCGCATGTGTTCGAGCCAGATGCGCGCCCCGTATTTTTTAGGGTCGTAGTTCTTCGCCATTTGCTCCAGGTGGATAGCGCTGATGTTGCGCCCGTCAACGGTGGCGCCTTCGGTGGCGACAATGTGGTAAGTCATGTGTTCTCCATGCGGTACAGTTGCATCCATGATGGGCGGGCATTCGCAGCGGTTCAACGGGCGGATTTCCACAGGGGCGGGCTGCGGAAAATCCGTCTTTGCGCACGCGGAGAGCCCTGCGCACACTGTGCGGCATGAATGAATCCCGCTACCTACCCCATGATGCCACCACCAAACTCAACGCCAAGCTGATGTATTGGCGCGGCTACGGCTGCGCGGAAATCAGCCGCCAGCTGGATGTGCCCATCTCTACCGTGGTGTCTTGGCGTGATCGTGACAAATGGGATAAAACCAGCGTTGCCCGGCGTATTAACGAGCAGGTGGATATGCGTCTCAGCATGCTGGTCGCCAAAGAAGGCAAGACCGCCGAGGATTACAACGAAATCGAATCCCTCAGCAAACTACTTGAGCGCACCGCACGCATCCAGCGCTACGAGTCGGGCGGCAACGAGGCAGATTTGAACCCCAATGTCGAACGCCGCTCGAAAAAACACCGTGAGCGTGCGAAGGAACAAAGCAATGCACCCAAAATCAGCACAGACGAGGTCGAGGAATTACGCCGTGCCTTTTTGGCCAATATTTATCCCCACCAGCGCGCGTGGTACGAACACTCGAAACGCTATGAAATGCGGCAATACGTCAAATCGCGGCAAATCGGCGCGACGTACTATTTCGCGCAAGAGGCTTTGATTACTGCGCTGACCACCGGCAAAAACCAGATTTTTATTTCCGCGTCCAAATCACAGGCGCATGTGTTCAAATCCAACATTGTCGCCTTCGTCGAAAAGACCATTGGCAAGACCCTGCGCGGAGAACACATCAAACTGGGTCCCGAAACTACCCTCTATTTCCTCGGTACCAATTCCAACACCGCGCAATCGTATTCCGGCGATTTGTATGTGGACGAGTATTTTTGGATTCCGCAATTCGCCAAGATCCAGCATGTGGCCAGCGGCATGACCGTGCATGATGACCGCCGCATCACCTATTTTTCCACCCCCTCAACGACGACCCACGAAGCCTATCCATTGTGGACGGGGCAGCATTTCAACAAGGGCCGACCAAAATCTGAGCATATCAATTTGGATGTGTCGCATGCGGCATTGAAAGAGGGGCGTTTGTGCGAGGATGGCTATTTCCGCCAGCTGATTACCATCGAGGACGCCATCAACAGCGGCTTTGACCGCGTCACCTTGGAAAAACTGCGCATCAAGTTCCCGCCCGGCCAATTTGAAAATCTGCTGATGTGCCAATTCGTCAACGACGGCGATAGCATCTTCAAAATGGCCGAATTGCAGCGCTGCATGGTCGATGCCTGGACGGTGTGGCAGGACTACACCCCGCTCGCCGCCCGACCACTCGGCGATGTGCCGGTGTGGATTGGCTACGATCCCAGCCGCTCGCAAGATGACGCCTCGCTGGTGGTTATTGCCCCGCCGCAGGTGGAGGGCGGCGTGTTCCGCATTATCGACAAGCAGAGCTTTAACGGCCTCGATTTCGACGCACAGGCGCGCAAAATCCGCGATTTTTGCCGCATGTACAACGTCGTCCACATTGCCATTGATGCCACCGGCATCGGCCAGGCCGTTTATGACCTGGTGCGCCAATTCTTCCCGCGTGTGCGCAAGATTTTGTATTCCGTTGAGGCCAAAAACGAGATGGTTCTCAAGGCCAAGCAGCTCATCGCCCACGCGCGCCTGCAATGGGACAACGGCTGGACGGACATCGCTCATGCTTTTCTGACCATTCACCAAGCGCAGACCGGTTCGGGACGGCAGGTAACGTACAAGGCCAGCCGCACCGCCACCACCGGCCACGCCGACCTCGCCTGGGCAACGATGCACGCCCTCATCAATGATCCGCTTGGCCAGATTGACGAGGCGGGGTTCAGCGGCCGGCGCGGTTTTGCCCGTTCTTTTTAGGAGATTTTATGACTGACAAGCATTTTTTTACATGGAGTGACCCAATTCCGGTCACGGGGCCGATGTTGTTGGAGTTTTTGGAATGCGCCTATAACGGCCAATATTATGAATTTCCGTTTTCCATTGACGCGCATGCCAAATATTATTATTCGCTACTCTATATCCGCAGCGCATTACAAGCAAAAGTCAATATTCTTTCCAGCTGCTATCAGCCACATCCATTATTCCCGCGTCAAGCATTTGCGCAGTTGGCAATGGATTATTTGTGGTTTGGCAATGCTTATCTGGAAAAATCGGTTGCGCGTACCGGAAAATTACTTGCCCTGCGCCCCAGCCCGGCCAAATTCACCCGCCGCGATAAAGACAACCGCTATAAATTTATCAGTAATGGCGACGGTATTCTGCATGGTTACACCGTGCATGATTTCCCACCCGGTGCGGTATTGCATTTATTGGAACCGGATGTGAATCAGGAATTGTACGGCGTGCCGGAATGGTTACCGGCCATTCAAGCGGCCTTGCTCAATGAGGCCGCAACCAAATTCAGGCTGCGTTATTATCAAAACGGTTCACATGCGGGCTATATCCTCTATCTGACCGACGCCAATATCAATGAAGACGACATTAAGAATTTAGAGGATGAATTGAAGGCATCAAAAGGGCCAGGGAATTTCCGCAACTTGCTCCTGTATTCCCCCAATGGCAACAAGGATGGGATTCAGTTGTTACCGATTTCAGAGGTGGCCGCCAAGGATGAATTCATGAACATCAAGGCTGTCTCCCGCGACGACCAGCTCGCCGCCTGCCGCGTCCCCCCCAACCTGATCGGCATCGTCCCGACAAACAGCAGCGGCTTCGGCAGTATCACCGATGCCGCCAAGATTTTTGCCCGCAACGAGGTACAGCCATTGCAGGAGCGCTTTACGCAGATCAACGCCTGGCTGGGTGAGGAGATTGTGCGCTTTGTGCCCTACGACATCGGCGAAGTTGCAGACAGCAAAGCATAAAAAAAGCCCCCGCGAGGGGCTTTTCTTTTAGGTGAATTTGAACAGGTAACAGCGGACGTAGCGCGGTTTGTCCGGTGTGGCCAAAGCGCTATTCACCGTAACCGAGGCGCCGATGAAGCGGGGCGCCCGGCTTTGCGGTAGGGCACGCAACAAGGCACTGCGGTGCGGCAGCGGTACGCCACTGGCTTCGGCGACACGCATGACTTCGTTAAGGTTGAGAGCGAGCACGCCCACCTCGCGGTGGTGGTTCAGATGGTAGCCGACTGCCGCATCTTCCAGGGTCGCCACCGCCTGAAAAAATTGTGCTAGCGTCGCCCGGGTCAGATCGTCCAGCAAGTCATTGTCGTCCGGCGGCTGGAATGCGCTCAGCGCCGGCACGGCAAAGCCCAACCGCTCGCTGACGTGTCGGTACTGGTCGTAAATTTCCTGCCGCATCACCGCATCGCGACTGCGCTGCAAGGCCTGCAACAGGCTGAGGCGTTGGTTGAGGTAACGGATTTCGTCGGCTGGAGTCAGGGTGCCGTAGCTGCCTTTACCGTGCCAATAGTTATAAAGGACAACGTAGCATTCCCGCTGATAGGCAAGAACACGCGCGCGGATGTCTTCTTTGACGCGGCTGGCATCAATCCCAAAAAGCCAGCCATTGATCATGTCCAGGGGCAGGCAGACCATTTCCCGGCTTTTGCCGTCGGTGGCAACTACCTTTATCACACAGGCAGTTGAATTGAGCGTTTCGTCACGGCTGACACGTTGCCTTTGTCCTTCCCAATCCAGCCCCATTTGCTCACACAGCGCCTTCATGCCGACATGCGGCTTGCCGTTGTGCAGTACGGTCGGTACGGGATTGCCGTGAATATTGACATAGACGATTTCGTTTCTATTCATGACGGTTTTCTCCTCACCCCTGCGCCTGACCACTGCGGTTTGCGGCATCGATCGCTTTCAGCTCGGCCACGCAGCGTTCCAGGCGGTCGTTCAGGTAATGCAGCAGCATGGCGGTGTTGTCCGGCGCAAGATTGTCGGCGGAATTAAACAGGGTGGCGATGTCGTCGTAGGCGCGGCAGAGATGATCAAGGTTGCCGTAGTCGTAGATAACGTCGAAAAGACGGGCGGTAGGGGTGCGCATGTTGGGCTCCTGTTATTTAGTGGCAGCCGCCAAGAGGGCGGCGGGTCTCAACTACCGTAACAGACGGCTGGCGGTATTCCCCGCAGGTGTTGTATTTCCGCCTATCGACCCGCCCTGTATGCGTCCCGGATATGGGCATAAAAAATCCGCTGTCTGACGGGTGCGGATTGCCGCTGTTATTTAGTAGTACGCGCACTGTATGCCCGTAGGCAGGGCTTGTCAAGCAACGTAATGCCGCCTAGCGTCGAGATGGGGTGGTGATTCACCATCCCCTTCATCCCTCCACTTCCTGCGCTCTACATTTGGCCAAAAGGGGGGCGAATCGCCACCCTCCTTTCATCCTTCCTGTTTCGACACAGTCCGTGACGTTTTGCTGTACCTATCGTTTCCCCATTTTCGGCAGAAAAATCAATCGACGTTCTGCCCCCGGCCTGCGCGCACAACTCCGCCCCACGCCCGCGCGCTTTTGCCAGGGGGAGTTGCATCTTTTTACCAGCCGAAAAATCCGCACCGTTAATAGGCGGACTGGCCGATTACCTCTCCCCAATATCTGCGCAAACCACCACAGCATTGTGACTCCTATTTTGTCCGTACACCCCAGGGATGACAGGGAGAAATTTCTAAAAGTGCATGGGGGTAGTGGGAAAAGTGCAACATCCGCAATATGCCCTTTTTTCTAGGCTTAACCCAATGTTTTATAAAGGATTGCCATGTGGCAAAAAAGTGCAATTTTTTGCCACAAAAAGTGCAATATTTTTTAACGCGCTGTTTTTAATACATTTATTTTTTCGAGTTTGTGGCAAAAAAAAGTGCAACATGATTGCACTTATATTGCACTTTTATTGCACTTTGAGGGTTCTCAATTTCTCTTTCTGTTTCATTGTGTTAAGCGTATTTTTTCGGTCATGTTGCACATGTTGCACTTTTCCCGATACCCCCCACGACTTTTGAGCGCGGTTGCCTCGCGTGTGCGTACGCGCGCACATGTTACGTGGGACTGTCTGTAGCGCTAAAAGTAGTGCTTTTTTGCTCACCCACTTATAACCTACTGTTTTTATGCCTATAAATAAGAAAGATTTAATCCCCCCGCCTCCACCAATACCCAAAATCCCAACCACTCATCGGTTGGGATTTTTTTTGCCCGTTCCCCCAGTGTTGGCGCGGTTTCCGGGCCTTGCCTCGCGAGCGCCGCCCCCGCGAAGTCGGCGTTTTTGCCCCCCACCGACGCCTCTCTGTTCTCCGTTTTCTCTGGTGGCCACGCGATCGTTCCCAAGGTCATTTCCTTTGCTAACGCAGGTTTAGAGGCGGTCGTTTGTGGCTAGCAACTCCTGTAGCGGTGGCGACTGAGTGCCAAGCGGCCACAAAAAAACCGTCCGCAGGCGGTTGCTGGCGCTGGGTGCAACGCGCTCACCCGGGTAGCTGGATGCGTTGCAGACTGAGGGACATACGGGTGCTGTGGCTTCCACCCTATAGCCCGGATTTCAACCCGATAGAGAAGACATGAGCATGGATCAAACGGTTGAGGAAACAATGGCGGTTGGCTGATGTGAATGCCCTGCTGTTTTGGTTCTTTACTCTCGTTACTCTTTATTAGCAATTTGACTATAGATGATCAATCGTCCAGTTTCGGAACGTCCCAGTCAGCCGGGCGCGCTTCGCCGGTCTGGTAGAACTGCTTCACCAGCTTCACGTATTCCAGAAAATCCCGGTTCTCTGTGGCCAGCCGATTGGCCATGTCCCAATCGATTTCGTCACGCTCGCGGGCCGGTATCAGGACCTGACTGTCGGCAGGGTTGTCCACGTCCAGCTTGATGAAACCGATGCCGTGGGCGGCGAACAGCATCCGCAGTTCCTTCAGCGTATCGGTGCCGCCGATTTCCGCCGTCACCAGATAGCCAAAGTTGGCCCACGAAGAATTCGACACTGCCTGAAAAAAACACTCGCGCACGTTCGAACGGTTGATCAACAGCTTGGCCTCGAACGACCACAACTTGGTGCGCTTGTCGGAATACTGGTTGACGCAGTCCCGTACCTCCTGATGCCAGTCCGCACCCAAGTCTTCCATGCCAACCACGTCCGGGTAAAGCCAGCGGTTCCCGTTCGGGCCGCGCTTATTCGATGAACGCTTCTCATCGATGCGCTTGGAGAATACGCCAAACTCCTCCCACAGGTATTGCGACAGCAGCGGGTACAGCGCGTGCTCGTCAATTTTCAAAATACTCGCATCTGCAGTCGTCGATGTCCCCTCGCTTTCGGCAGCCGCCACTTCGGCGCTGTCCGAGCGCTCCGAAAAGTAATAACGGCGCGGCCGTCCTTCTGTCGTTTTGAGTCCCGGATGCTTCGTTTGCATACGCGGGCGCTGCGAGCTGATTTCTGCAACTAGCTGCTGCACCAAATCCGCATCGGACTTTATGTAGTCGCCACGGCTGTTAGCACGCTTTTCCTGGCACTCATCCGGGTATGAAGCGAACACCCACTCGGCGATCTGCCGTGCAGTGAATTTCTGCTCGGGCCGATCCTTCAGGTAGCCAATGACGGCCTTTGCAAGATTGAGTGCCATGTCTCCCCCTCAGAGCCGGAAAAGTTTCTTGATTTCGTTCTCAGCCGTTACCGGCATCTGGTCTTTCTCGCATTGCCTGACCTTGGTCACAATAGTTTTTGCACGCGTGATTTCATTATTGACTCGTTGCGAGTAAGACGAGTCGGTGCTCAGATTGTCGATTACCGAAAACAGGTAGTCCTTTTGATTCGACTGGAACCAAAAGCCCTGGCCACAAATCCACTTCTCCATCGCAAATGAATCGAATGGAAATCCGCTGGCCGCATTCCAATATTTCATCAGACGAATAGTTGGCTTGATCAAAGAGTTGTTGTCCTTGTTCTTTGCTTCAAGTGTGGCGTTGAAGTCGTTCGGATTCGTGGTCATCCAACCACCTGACCCGTTGGGAATCTGCAGCTCGCCGAGCCAGGTCGTAGTTGCGGGAACGAGGTCGAACTTGATGTGGTTCAGCTCCAGGACAATGGTCGGACTGGACTGGCGGATATCCGAAGATTTGTAGTACTTCTCGACAAAAGCCTTCAGCCGATTCAGATAAGTCTGAGGCGTGGCGTTGTTCTCGCTAAACACGATCATGTAATCAATATCCGAACGCTCATCCATAGAGCGCGGAAGAATCGTGCCTCGAGTCGACGAACCGAAGCGGAAGTGCTGCTTGATTACGCCACTGCTGAAATGCTGGCCAAGCCGGGTTTGCAATGTGGAGATCGATGTCGTGATCAACGACTGCTCAGCTGTGGAGAGCACGGCACTACTGGCCGTGTCCGTCAGAAAACTCAATACCGACATTCTGTCATTTCTCCTTATCTACTTTGTGGGTGGCTTCGCCTTCTTTGATCCCTTTGCGAGCTGCGACAAATGCGCGCCTTGGAATACTCGGGCTCTTCTGGTTCAGCTCATTGCGTGCAGAGGAAAGCGCCTTCAATCTCTCAGGAAGCTCGTCCAGCCGATCTGTCTCAAGCAGTTCGATCTCGCGAAAAAAGCGGGCTTCATTTCGAAGAGCCAAGAACTGTCCGGCAGCTGCCCGGTGCATTGCAGCGCGCTCGTTCGGCTTGAGAAAGGTCATCAACCCCGTCAGCAGCGACGCCAGCAAGGTGAAGGCACTGGCCCACTCGGGTTGGCTTTTAACCAGAGCTGCACCTGCAATCGCACCAAGAGCGGTTGCAGGCACACCCAGCCAGTAGTTGCGCCGAACCCATGTATCTTCGGCGTTGAAATGCCCCTTGCTCGAATACAGGGCGTCTTCTTCCAGTCGCTCAGCCTCTCTGCAAAGCGCAGAAATCTTGGCTTGATCCTCTGGCGATGTCCCAGTCATCACGTCCTCCCGCACCAATTCGTTCTCATGCTGACGCTCCAGTCTGTGGCGGAGCCTTCGGCGGAATCGCGCCCTGCTGATAGGTCGCATCGAAAACGGTGTCCGTCAGCCAGCGCTTGAAGTTGGGGTTGTCGCTGAACTGCTTGAACAGCTCGGTGTGATCGGACAGCAGCTCCAGCACCACGCGGTTTAACGCCTTGTCGTGCTCCAACCTGGCGTTTTGCCTGTCGGAGTTCGCCTGCGCGTTCTGGTAGGCCTTGTCCTGCGCCACCCTTGCCGGGATTTCCTCGGCGATGACCTTGCGAATCTTGTCCTCGTCCTTCCATTCGATATTGCCGAACAGGTCGTTGAAGGTTTGGATGATGTTGGAAAGACGGTCAATATCAGGCTCACCTTGGCCGCCTGCACCGCCAGAAGGCACCGGATCGACGGTAGCGTCGGCATCGTCCATCGCCATCTTCAGCGCTGCTTTGGCCTCAACCCGATAGCTGTCCATGTCGATGGTCTCCAGCACCCCCTTGGAGAGGTCTTCTTCCTTGGGCGCGGGCAACTTCGGGATGAGGAAGTTCAGGAAGATCGACAGCTTCTCCCACATCGGGTGACCGTAACTCAGGATCGCGGCGAGGAAACCGTAGCTGCGCACAAAGGCCTTCGCCTTCCCCTTGAACTTGACCTGATCGTCCTCGCCGAGCTGGTCGGTGTACTCGACCACGCACGCATCGAGGATCGGATCGAGTTTGTCCCGGTCTGCGCCGCTCAAGTAAAGCGTCACCAAGTCTTCCACCTGCTGCCAGCTATACACCTGCTGCCCGTCGAGTTCAGCCTTCAGGTCGTGCAGTTTGTTGGCGTCGGTTTCACCGGTCTGTATGGTGGCGCGGTAGTAATCCTGGAACGCCGCCTTCACTGCCTCGGCGTTGTCGGCGAAGTCGAGCACGAAGGTGTCGTGCTTCTGTGGATGCGCCCGGTTCAGGCGTGACAGGGTCTGCACCGCCAGCACGCCCGCCAGCGGCTTGTCCACGTACATCGTGTGCAGCAAGGGTTCATCAAAGCCGGTGACGAACTTGTTGGCAACGATCAGGAATCGATACGGGTCTTGCTTGAGATTGGCCGGAATGTCCTTGCTCGGAAACCCGTTGAGATCGGCCTCGGTCTTCTTCTGCCCGCCAATCTCGAAGTCGCCCGAGTACGCCACGATCGCCTTGTACGGGCTCTTGATCTGGGTGAGATAGTCCGACACCTCGCGCCAGTAGTCAATGGCCCGCGCGATGCCGTTGCACACGATCATCGCCCGCGCCTTGCCACCGATTTTCTGTTTGCCCGCCACCTGCGCGATGAAGTGATCGACCATGATCTCGGCCTTGCGGCGGATGGCCTTGTCGTGCGATTCGACGTAGTGGCGAATCTTCTTCAGCGCCTTCACCTTGTCGAACTCCGGGTCGTCCGCCACCGTCTTGGCCACTTGGTAGAAGCTGTCGTAGGTGGTGTAGTTCTCCACTACATCGAGGATGAACTTCTCCTGGATGGCCTGCTTGGTGGTGTAGGTCAGTTCTTCGGGCGAGCGGAACTGCACCTTATCGCCGACAAGGGTCTTCTCGCCGAACAACTCCAGAGTCTTATTCTTGGGCGTGGCAGTGAACGCAAAGTAGCTGGCGTTGGCCAGAAGTTTGCGCGAGGCGATGCGTTTCTCGATTTCGGCATTGACCGCATCCTGCGTGCCGTCCTCTTCGAACGCCTCCTCGACAGCCTTGCCGCCGAGGGCTTCGTGCATCCGCGCTGTGGTCTTGCCGCCTTGGCTGGAATGCGCTTCGTCGATCAACAGCGCGAAGCTCTTGCCGGAGAGGTCGCCCAGCTCATCAAGGATGAACGGGAATTTCTGCACCGTCGTGACGATGATCTTCTTGCCACGGCGCAGGTACTCACGCAGCTCCTGCGCGTTATCGGAGTGACCGAAGATCGCCGCCACGTGGTCGTACCCCTTGATGGTGCGGGCGATCTGCGTGTCCAGCGCGCGCCGGTCGGTGATGACGATGATGGAATCGAACTGCGCCGTCATCGGGTCATCCTTGCGGCGCAGCTCCACCAACTGGTGCGCCAGCCAAGCAATCGTGTTGCTCTTGCCGCTGCCTGCCGAATGCTGGATCAGGTAGCGCTTGCCCACCCCATCGGTATGGGCACGGCGCAGCAGCGCACGCACCGTGCGCAACTGATGGAAGCGCGGGAAGATCTGCTTGCGCCTCTTGCGTTTCTTGCCGCTGGCGTCTGCTTCTTCCTCCACCACCACCTGCGCGTAGCTCTCGATGATGTTGGCCAGCGACTCGCGGGTCAGCACCTGCTTCCACAGGTAATCGGTCTTCAGACCATCCGGGGTGGGCGGGTTGCCTGCGCCGCTGTTCCAGCCCTGGTTGAACGGCAAAAACCACGAGGCCTTACCCTTCAACTCAGTGCAGAACGCGGCCTCCGCGTCATCGACTGCGATGTGCGCCACGCAACGCCCCAACTGGAACAACAGCTCCTGTGGGTTGCGCGTGGTTTGGTACTGGACGATGGCGTCGGCCAGGGTTTGCTTGGTCAACGAATTCTTCAACTCAAACGTCAGTACCGGCAGACCGTTGATGAAGATCACCAAATCCAGTTCGTTGCCGGAATCGTTGCTGTAGCGCACCTGCCGGGTGACGCTGAAGATGTTCTTGCCGAAGGCATCCGCTGCGGCGGCATTGCCCGGCGTGGGCAGCAGCTTGTAGAGATCGACGTGTACCGGCCCGTGGCTCACGCCCTTGCGCAGCACGTCCACCACGCCGCGCTTGGTGATCTCGCCCTGCAGCCGGTGCAGGAACTGGGTGCGCTTAATGCCCTCCGCCGTCAGCTCCAGCGTTTCTACCGCCTCGGGGCTTGTAGCCTGCAAGAAGGCCAGCAACTGCGCCACATCCAGCGCCACGTCGCGGTTGTATTCGGTGGGCTTGCCCTGCACGTAGCCGTTGTGGGTGGCGGCGAAGTCCGTGGGCGCCAGCTCATGGCTGTACTCGGGCTGCGGCACACCGGTCAAGCCGCGTACCACGCGCGCCTCGAACCAGCGCTCGCTGGTGTCAGTCTTCGCCATCGTCATCCTCCTCTTCGGTCACATCTTCGTTTTCATCGCCCAGCGCGGAAAGCAGAGCGTCGTCCACCATGTCGTCCGGGCCGGGTTGCCAGCCGCGCACGTCCACTTGACCGGTGACCACATCGGCAATCAGGCGGTCGCGGTATTCGCGGATCAGCTTGATTTCCTCTTCAGCGCGGGCAATAGCGTCATCCAGCGGCTGGCACTCTTCGGTGATCCAGCGGCAGATGGCTTTTTGTTCTTCGATGGGAGGGACGGTGAACGGAACCGTCACGAGCTTTTCGCGCGTCAGGTGCGCGATGCTGACGCGGTTCACGATAGCATTGAAACGGCCACGCTTGCCATAGGTGAAAAACTGGTGGAACAGGAATTCCGGCAACATCATCGGCTTGGCCGCAACCCGATGCACAGAGTTCTGGATGTAGCACTCCGGCAGTTCATCGTTCCACATGCAGGCCCGACCAACTTCTCCGCCTTCGCTGACCAGCAAGTCACCCTTGCGAATGCGGAGTTGCGCCATCTCAGCTTTGGCCACCCACATTTCCTTCACGTCGCGCACATCTGGCTTAATCCACTGCACATTCGTGGAGCGCAGGTAGGGCTTAAAATCGCCATCGCCAGCCTTGGCTTCCGTGGTCAGCATCTTGCCCAAGACCATGTTGGCCACGTTCTTCAGCCTTTGCACTTCCCAGTGCTCCGGCACCTCGCCCAGCCATTCGATGCCGGACGGCCTCAACGCTACCGATGAATCAAGGCCGCGCGTGACTGCGTGGTCGATGATGCGCAGCTTTTGTTCGGTGAGCAGCTTGATCAGATCCCGTTTGGCCTTGATGAAGCGGGCGATGTACGCGTCCTGCGCGCGCAGGTAGGCAACGATCTGGTCTTGTTCGGAGCGCGAGGGGACAGGAATTGGAATTTGCCCAAACTGGTCAAAATATAGCCGGAGGCGCATATCCATTATGCCCCTCGACCTAATTTTGAACTGCTGGAGATACTTCTTCGTTCTAAATAGGAAATGATAGTAATCAGTGTTGCATGGCTTGACTGGCCTCAAAATATCATAGGCTGGACTGGTAACGCCTTGATAGTGGGAGGCGCCAATAGCACCCATCCAAGCGAGAAGCTTGTTGCAAATTATGTCCCCCTCTTTTACAACCCAATATCCATCGGTTGTAGAAGCTTTATTGCCGCGTTGCTCAAGGCTTTTTCGCGGTCTTACGCCAATATGGGTGTAAACAGATAGCAACTCCATCTGGTTATTTGCTGGCGCTTTTTCAATAACCAAGCGGAACATTTGCTTAGCACGCAGGATTCCCCACGATTCAGGCAAATATTCAAACCACTTCAAATCAGTTCGTCTGTAATCCGGATAGGGGCCAAACATTATTTTTCTACCCCCACGATCTTGTGCAACAAACCCTCGCTTTGCTGCTCCAGCGCGAGAATGTCGGCGCGGATTTCGGCCAGCGTGCGCAGTGGCACGGGCTTGTAGAAATAGCGGGCGAAGGAAATCTCGTAGCCGATCTGGGTCTTGTCCGTGGCGATCCAGGCGTCCGGTGCGTGCGGCAGCACTTCGCGGGCGAAGAAGGCGTCAATGCCGCCTGGTTCCTTCAACGGCACCTGCTCGGTGTCGCGCAGCTCACTGTCGGGTTCGTACTCGACCATGAAGCGATCCTTGCCCACGGTTTCCAGGTACGCACCGTCGAAGCCGGGCTCGAAGTGTTCCCCTGCCTTGAGCTTGCTGCGCTTAGCGATGACCGGCGGCGCGGCTTCGTCGCGCCAACTCACTGCCTTGTAGATGGCCTTCTTCTCCGGCGCGCCGAGCTTGTCGCCCTGCGCCTTGAGCGCCGCATCGAAGCGGGCGCGGAATTCGTTGTGGTCGTCGAACACGGCGCTGCCCAGTGCCTTTTGCGCCCGTTGTGCCACCTCCATCAGCCCCTTGTCGCGCTGCCATGTCGAGGCATCGAGCAACTTCTTGCGGCGCTTGGCGGGCACGGACTTGCGGCTGGTGGTGGCTTCACCGTCATCGCCACTGTCTTCGCCGTCGTCGTCTTCATTTTCGTCCTCATCTCTCAGCCACGCCTCGATGGCCTGTTTGCGCTTGGCGAACTCGCTGTAGAGCGCCTCGCCATGGGTGGCATAGATTTCGGCGCGTAGTGCCTCATCGCCGGAGGCAAAACGCAGGGGCTCAATGCGTTCGTCGGAGAGCTGGCTTTTCAGGCGCAGCGGGCGCTCGACGGTGATCTTCCAGTAGCCGAAGTCCTCGGTGTCGAACCATTTCGACTCGGCGGTTTCCTGCGCCTCGCCGAGGTAGAGGTCGAGGATTCGCTGGATGTCACCAGCCGAGAGTTCGCAGTTCTTCTTGCCGAGGTTGCGGCGCAGCGGCTGGAACCACTGCGATGCGTCGATCAACTGCACCTTGCCACGCCGCGCTTCGGCCTTCTTGTTGGCCAGCATCCAGATGTAGGTGGCGATGCCGGTGTTGTAGAAGATGTTGAGCGGCAGGGCGATAATGGCCTCACACCAGTCGTTCTCCAGCACCCAGCGGCGGATGTTGCTCTCGCCCTGGCCTGCGTCGCCGGTAAACAGCGCGGAGCCGTTGTGCACCAGCGCAATTCGGCTGCCCAGCGGCGTGTTGTGCTTCATCTTTTGCAGCTTGTTCACCTGGAACATGAGCTGTCCGTCGCTTGAGCGGGTGATGAGCTTGAATTCGTTGTTGCCCGCGTGGCTGACAATGAAACGCGGGTCATTGAATTCCTTCTTGCCGCCCATGCGCTCCAGATCGGTCTTCCAACTCTTGCCGTAGGGCGGGTTGGAGATCATGAAGTCGAATTCGCGGCTCCTGAACTGGTCGTTGGACAGGGTGGATTTGTCTGCGCCACCGACGATGTTCTCGGCCTCCGCGCCTTCGCCCTTCAAGAGCAGGTCGGCCTTGCAAATAGCGTAGGTTTCGTCGCTGATCTCCTGCCCGAACAGGTGGATCGACACTTCCTTGCCGTGCTGCTCAGCCAATTCGTGTAGCGCTTCCTCGGCCACGGTGAGCATGCCGCCAGTGCCGCAGGTGCCGTCGTAGAGCGAATAGGTGCTGGACTCGATCCGGTCGGCCACCGGCAGAAATAACAACTTGGCCATGAGCTGCACCACGTCGCGCGGGGTGAAGTGTTCGCCTGCCTCTTCGTTGTTGTCTTCGTTGAAGCGGCGGATCAGCTCCTCGAACACTGTGCCCATGCCGTGGTTGTCCAGCGCGGGCAGCTTGATGCGGCCGTCGACATCCTTTACTGGCAGCGGCGCGAGATTGACCTCGGGGTCGAGGAAGTCGTCGATCAAGTAACCAAGGACGTGGGAATCCACCAGCTTCTGGATCTGGTTGCGGAAGTTGAACTTGGTGAGGATCTCCTGCACGTTGGGTGAGAAGCCGTCCAGGTATGCAATGAAGTCATCGCGCAAGCGCTGGCCCTGGCTGCTTCCCTTGAGCTTGGCCAGCGTGAATTCTGAGACGTTGTAGAAGGCTTGGCCTGCCGCCATGCGCAGCGCGCCGTCCTGCTCGGCCACTTTGTGGGTGTCCAGGAACCTCTTGCGCTCGAGCACCACGTCTTTCGTCGCTTCGAGCACGGCGTCGAGCCGCCGCAGCACGGTGAAAGGCAGGATCACGTCACGGTACTTGCCGCGCACGTAGACGTCGCGAAGACGGTTGTCAGCAATGTTCCAGATGAAGTCGGAAATCCACTTGATCTGGCTTTGGTCTTGTTGTCGCTTCTTCTGCATCAATACATTCCTCAGCTCGCCTCCGTGTCTGTGGAGACGGCGAGATTCCAATGTTCTGCGAGGACACCCACAAGACGTTTCTGGCGTTCGGCCAGAAGCGTGGGCGTCCACTCGTTTTCTGCTCTGACTTCCTGCGTCAACACGAAGGGCGAGGCCTTACCTTTGCCCTTAAAGTAGGCGTCCTTCTTCTTGGCAAAGTCGTAGTTGCTGGCGGACGAGTTCTTGTTCCTATCCAGCGGAACCAGATTGGCCAGACGGTGCGTCCAGCCGTCGCGCTCGTCTTCATCCGGAAACCACTTGATCCAGTCCGAACCGTCGGGCGGGGTTTGCGGCAGAACGTGCTCCAGAGACACGGCATCTTGAAGCTGCACGCCGGGGGCGCGCACCAAGGACTCAAGGCGCAAGACCAGCGCCATCCGTGCCTTGGGCAGATCGTCGTACACGTCTCCATCGAGTGCCACGACAAACTTGCGCTTTTGCGCGTCTGTCAGTGTCAGCGTGGTGAGCGCAGCCAGATCTCCCTTGAAGGCCTCCGGTTCAATTTCCTTGGTGAGCGCAGCGTAGGTTTCTATGCGCTCGTTGATGCCCACCTTTGTGACCAACAGGAAATAGGTCAGGCGTTCCAGTGACTGGAAAAACTCTGCGAGCCGTTTGGGTTGCTGCCGGAAACGCTTGAAGTAGACCAGTGCCGGGGGCACCCAGTCCTTGAAATCCACGCGGTTGAGCCAAGACAGGTGTTCGTTGATCGTCTCGGCGTGTTCGGTGGCCTCGAAGTCTGCATCGCGCACGAAGTCCCACACTTCAGCATAGGGTTTGATGACCTTGTCGACGAGGTCGATGGGAGCCTTGTACTCGGTGACGTGCTCCTGAAACTCCTTGACCAGTGTGGCCCGCTGCTTCTGCTTGGCGTAGATGGTACGGATGTGAGCGAACAGGTCGCCAAAGGCGTCGCGGCCCAGCTGGCTTTCGATCTCGCTCCACTTTTTCGAGTAGGTGCGCGCCTTGTCTTCGCCGCCCATGCGGCGAATCGAGCCAAGCACTTCGGCCTTGAGGATGTCGATAGGCGCAAGGTCGAGCCCACGGTTGTTGAGCACGGAGAAAATGCGGTAGGCGGCTTCGAGGTCGGGCGTGGAGATAACGACCAGCGAGCAGTCGTTGGCGAGGAATTTCCAAAGGGCGTTACGGTCATCTGGCGACAGCGCCTTGGCCTTTTCAAGCAGCAGCGTGGCGTTTTCGCGGTAGCGTAGACGGCTGTCTTCCAACTTATCGGTACTGGCAACCAGCTGGGCGATGCCACCCGGCTCCTGAATATTGGTGCGGAAGAAGTCGGCGTCTTCCTCGCGGGCAATAAATCGGTAGCCGGTGGCTTTGCCGAGCATCTCGTCCCCCTCTTCGTAGAGGAAAGGGGTCACGCTCCTCACGCCTTGCGGGTAGCCTGCGGCCTCCCACGCCGCGCGCAAGGCCGCGAAAAGGATGGTAAGCGTGGTAAGCCGCTGCTGGCCGTCAACCACCATCGCCTTGGGGTCGCGGTCGTTCTTGATCAGAACGATGCTGCCGAGGAAGTATTGGCTGCTGGCCCCCGAAGCACGCGCGTCCTGCATCGCCGAGTACAGATCATCGAACAGCTCTGTGGCCTGCTCGGTTGTCCAGGCGTAAGGGCGCTGGTAGTCCGGAATCTCGAACTGGTAGCTGCCTTCGAAAATCGCCCTGATCAGTTTGTCGTGGGCTTCAAGTGTCTTGGCCATTGGTTTTCTTCTTTCCTATCTTTTCTTTGGGCTGCTTGGGGCTTGGTAGCCCGGAGCCAGCTTGGCGTTCTCGACGCCGTACAGCGCCAGCGGATCGCTGAGCCACAGGCGGTACTGTTCTTCCTTGAGACGGTGGTCGGGTAGTCGCGGTATTGCACGCCGCTGATGGTTTCGTTGCTGGTGAGGTAGAGGTAGCGGCAATCGGCGGACAGCGGCGGCAGGGCATCCGGCAGGGTGGTGAAGCCGCTATCGCGCCCCGTCCAGATTTCGCGGGCATCGCCAACACGTTGTGCTTCTTTCAATGCTTTTTCCGCCCAGATGCCGCTGTTGATGTAGGCGGCGCTGCCACCGTCGGCGAGCAGGTTGAGCGGGATCATGTCGAATTGTTGGTGCGCGCCGCCAGCAAGCAGGAGCGGCTGGAAGTCGGCGGGTGCGGCAATGAGTTCTTGCGCGAGCGCCAGGGTTTCTTCGTGCACGGCTTCGAAGCGTTTGCTGCGGTGGCTGATTTCCAGCACGGACATGCCGCAGCCCTGGAAGTCGAGCAGTTCAGCCTGGGCGGATTCGAGGACGGCAAGCGGCAGGGTGCAGGGTCCGGCGGTGAAGTTGTAGATGCGGTGGGTCATGGATGCCTCTCTTGGGGTTTTAGGGGATGGTTCAATGTTTGCGACGGTTTATTTTATCGCCGCGCGGGCGGTCGGATTGGGGGTGGGTTCGGCGATTTTGTAGAGGGTGTTGCGGTCAGTGTGATGGAAGGGTTGTGCCCGGTCGGGAATGATGAGCACGGTGTCCTGTTCATAGCTCCAGCTACCGTCGGGATGGTGGGTGACGGTGATGGTATAGCTCTCGGTTTTGAAGGCGTGTTCGAGGAAGGGGTTGGAAAGGATGCCGTTTTCAAGGCTGCCGCGCCCGGCACGCAGGGTGAAGGTGGTGGCGTCGGCAGCAGCATTGCCGACAGCCATCGCGGTTTGCCCGCGCGGAATGGCCAAGGTAAGGATAACGTTGCCAGTGGCGGGTTCCCACAGCCAGTAACCGACCTGATCGTGGAAGGTTTCGACGCCGCCCGGCTGGAGGATATGGGTGTGATAGCGCAGGCCGTAGTAGAGCTGCGGGCCGTTGGTCTGGGCATCAATGGGCTGGAGTTCGTAGTGTTCGATGTAGGGGTCATGGTGCGCGCCGTCGGCTTTGGGATTGGTGTCCATGCCTTTTTCGCCGCGCCAGATGCCCGCCATGCGGGCAAGCGGGCCGAGATGGGCAAGGGTGTCAGGATCAACGGCAGCTTCGGTATAGACGTCTGTGGGGTATTTCATGCGTATGTTCGGTGTTCGAGGTGAATCAGTTCGGCAAGGGCAGCGAGACGCAACGGGTCTTTGCCCCAGCGGGGGTGATGCAGGCAGCGCATCCACAGCAGCGGACGCACGGCGGCCTGAATGTCGTGCACGACGGTGGGCGACAAGGTGCGAGTGTGGGCGTGCCACAGACGGACGGCAGCATCAAGGTGGCCGCGCTGTTTGAGGATGATGGCGGTGGATTGCAGGTAGCAGAGGTAGTCGCGGCTCTCGCAGGCGGTAAAGGACATATACTGCCCGGGGTCTTCTTCGAAATCAATGAATCCCGTACTGCCGTCGGGGCAGGCGATGATGTTGCGCGCGAAGGGCTCGCTCAGGTATTGCCCGTGTTCATGCACGGCGCGGATGGCATCAAGGCCCTGTTGCCAGCGGGTGAGGTCGTCAGTTTCGTGCTCGATGCACTCAAGCAGGGTGTGTTCACCAAGATGAGTAAACATGATGCCGTCCGCGCTGCGCGCGAGCAGGTGCGGCACATGGACGCCGTGCGCTTCCAGGATTTGCAGGCGCTCGGCCTTGGTCGCGATGACGGCGCGGTCGCCGTGGTTGGGCACGGGTTTGAGCGCATTGAGGTGGAAAATGGCGGCGAAGTAGCCGATTAGGGTATAGCGCCACTGCGGGATGCTTTTCCCTGCTTTACGTACCCAAACGGTTTCACCGCTGGCGAGGGTATGACGAGCGATATTGGTGGCTTGTCGGGGCAGGATAGCGGCGAGCGCCACCTGATAGGGGTTGTTGTTCATGATCATGATGGCGGTTTTTTTATTTACGCACCAACACCACGCCGCTTTCGATGTGTGGCGTAAACGGAAATTGGTCAAAGAGCGCGCAGGCGCGGATGCGGTGCGTCTGGCTGAGGGTGTGCAGGTTGTCGGCGAGTGTTTCCGGGTTGCAGGAGATGTAGAGGATGCGCGGGTAGCGGGCGATGAGGGCGAGTGTTGCCGCGTCAATGCCCGCGCGCGGCGGATCGACGAAGACGGTGTCGAAATCGTAGGTGGCGAGGTCGATGCCGTCTTGTTGCAGGCGGCGGAAGGGGCGCACGCCACGTAGCGCTTCGCCCAGTTCTTCGGCGGAGAGGCGGGCGACGGCGATGTTTTCTATGCCGTTTTCCGCGAGGTTGGCGCGCAGCGCACGGATGCCGTTTTTGCTGACTTCGGTCGCCAGCACCCGGCGGTAGCGCGCGGCGAGCGGCAGGGTGAAGTTGCCGTTGCCGCAGTAGAGTTCGAGCAGATCGGCTCGGCTGCCCGCCTGCGCTGTCGCCCAGTCGAGCATGTGCTGACAGACGGTGGCGTTGGGCTGGCTGAAGCTGTTTTCGTATTGGCGGTAGTGGTAGTCGCGTCCGCCAACGCAGAAGGTTTCTGTAATGTGGTCTTGGCCGATGATGCGTTTTTCGCGGCGCGCGCGGCCGATGAGATGCACGCCCCGTTCGGCGGCAAGCGCTTCGGCGGCTTCTTGCCAGGCGTCATCAAGCGGGCGGTGGTAGATGAGGCTGAGCATGGTCTCGCCCGCCTGCGTCGTCTGGAATTCTGCCTGAAAGAGGCGGTGGCGTAGGGCAGGGCGGTCGTGCAGGGCGGTAATCACTCGCGGCATCAGGCGGTTAATCGCTGCGTGCGCGGGCGGGAAGGTGTCGATGCGCAGCGGTTTGCCGTCGGCGCCGGTCATGGCGAAATGGCAATTGTCGCCGTCGTGCCAGACGCGGAATTCGGCGCGCATGCGGTAACCTTCAGGCGGTGAAGGGAAAATTTCTGCCTCCGGCGCGGCGAATGGTGCCAGCAGCGCGCGCAGGCGGCGGGTTTTGTCGTCCAGTTGGCTTTGGTATGCTGTCATCGGTTTTTAACAGGAGCAATGGATGAAGATGGACATTGTATGCTTTGTAGGGCTTTTTGGCCTGATTACCGGTTGCGGCAGTCCGGTGCGTCCGCCGCTGACCGCGGAAGCCTCGGCGCAGCAGGCGCTGATTGTAAATGCCGAGGCGAGGGCGCAACCGCCCGCGCGCCAGGCGCTCTCAACGCTGCGGCAGATGGTGAATCGTGGTGAAATTATCCCCGGCGGCTGTTGGGATTATTTGAATGCCGGTTTTGATCGCGCCGGGATTCCCGAAGCGCGGCGGCAGATGGTGTTCTCTGGTGATGCGAAAGCAGGTCCTTATGCTGATCCGGCGACTTTTTTGCCGGGCGACTGGCTTTATTATGTGAACCATTCTTACGGCGATATTGAGCATAGCGGTGTTTTTGTGGATTGGACGGATTATGCGCGTAGCGAGGGTTTGGTGCTGAGTTATGCGGGTGAGCAGCGCAATGAGCCGGGGCGCTATAAGGTTTATGATTTGTCGCACGTTTATCGTATTACGCGCGCGCAGTAGGGACTTTGTTATAGAAACCGCCCGTTAGGGCGGTTTTTTTTGTGCTTTTCAGCTGGTCGGGCATTCCCGCCACAGGTTGCGCACGGTGTCTTCGTAGATAGCGGCAAGCGGCGCGAGGTCGGCGACGGGGACGTGTTCGTCGATTTGGTGCAGTGTGGCGCTGTCCGGGCCGAATTCGATGGTCGCCGCGCCGTATTGGGCGAGGAAGCGAGCGTCGGAGGTGCCGCCGCCGGTGTCCAGTTGCAGGGTTTCGCCGGTGTGGGTGGCAACGGCGGCGCGCAGGGCGGCAATCAGCGCGGCGTTTTCGGTGAGGAAGGGTTCGCCCGACAGTTTCCATTGGTATTCGGCGTGGATGCCGCTCTCTTGCAGGGTTTCTTCGATAAGTGCGGTCGCTTGTGCTTGCAGGCTGGCCTGGTTGTGTTCGGTGTTGTAGCGCCAGTTGGCTTTGCAGCTGGCGGTGGCGGGGACGACGTTTTCCGCGCCGCTGCCCGCCGCGAGGTTGCTTACCTGGAAGCTGGTTGGCGGGAAGTGGGCGTTGCCATCGTCCCAACGGGTCGCCGCGAGGCGGGCGATAACCGCACCAAGGGCGTGGATGGGGTTGCGCACGTTGGCCGGATAGGCGACGTGTCCTTGTTTGCCGTGCAGGGTGAGGTGCAGGTGCAGCGAGCCACGGCGGCCGTGGCGGGCGCGGTCGCCCAGGCGGGCGGCGGTTGAGGGTTCGCCGACGAGGCTGTAGTCAATGTGGATGCCTTCGGCGGCGAGTTGGGCAAGGACGGCTTTGCTGCCGTGGGTGCCGTCGCCTTCTTCGTCGCTGGTGAGGAGCAGGGCGAGGGTGCCGGGATGCGGCGTGGCGGCAAGGCGCTCCAGGGCGACGGTCATCGCGGCGACGCCCGCTTTCATGTCGGCGGCGCCACGTCCGTAGAGTTTGCCGTCGCGGAGGGTGGGCGTGAATGGCGGCGAGGTCCAGGCGGCAAGCTCGCCGGGCGGGACGACGTCGGTATGGCCGGCGAAGGCGATGAGCGGCGCGCCGCTGCCGTGCGTCGCCCAGAGGTTGTCGGTGTCGCCGAGGCGGAGGTGGCGGATGGTAAAGCCTGCCGCGTGCAGGCGGGCGGCGATGAGCGCCTGGCAACCGGCATCATCCGGGGTGATGGAGGGGCGGCGGATGAGCGCTTGCAGGAGGTCGAGGGTGGGGTTCATGAGGGCCCTTTTTGTTACGGGAGAGGTGAGCGGACGATAATGTGGAACGCGCTATTTTATCGGCTCGCCGCCACGACGGTGGTGTAGAATTACGCGCTTTCTTCTTTTGGAGTTGTCCCGGTGGATGCTGTTCCTGCGCTGCAAGCGGTAGATATTCATAAATCCTTTGGCGAGATTGAGGTGTTGAAAGGAATTTCCCTGACGGCGCACAAGGGCGACGTGGTCTCGATTCTCGGCTCGTCCGGCTCGGGCAAGAGTACCTTTTTGCGTTGCCTCAATTTTCTCGAAATGCCGGATCGCGGCGAGGTGCACGTTGCCGGTGAAGTGGTGCAAATCAAGGAAAGGCGCCACGGACGCCGTGAGGCGGGCAGTTTGCGCCAGATTCAGCGGGTGCGCTCGAAACTGTCGATGGTCTTCCAGAATTTCAATTTGTGGCAACACATGTCGGTCATGCAGAATCTGATTGAAGCGCCGACCCAGGTGCTGAAAGTGCCCAAAGCCGAGGCGATGGAACGCGCGGCGGCGCTGTTGCACAAGGTTGGGCTGTATGAGCGGCGCGATTACTATCCGAACCAGCTTTCGGGCGGCCAGCAGCAGCGGGTGGCGATTGCCCGCGCGCTGGCGATGGAACCCGACGCCCTGCTGTTCGATGAACCGACTTCGGCGCTTGACCCGGAACTGGTCGGCGATGTGCTGCGGCTGATGCAGGAGCTAGCGGCCGAGGGGCGAACGATGGTCGTGGTTACACACGAGTTGGGGTTTGCCCGCGAGGTCTCTTCGCATGTGATGTTCCTGCATCAGGGGCAGATCGAAGAAGAAGGGCGACCGGAAAAGCTGTTTTACCACAGCGATTCAGAGCGGGTTCGCCAGTTTTTGTCCAACAGCCTGAAAGGGTAAGGGGTGATAGTGATGAAGAAATTATTCGTCATGATGTTCGGGGCGGCACTCGCCGCCCATGCGTTTGCCGACGGCAAGCCGCTGGTGATTTCCACCGACGGCACCTATCCGCCGTTTTCCGAAATGGCGAGCGACGGCCAGATGACCGGCTTTGACATCGACATCGGCAAGGCGCTGTGCGAACAGATGAAGCGCGAATGCCGCTTCGAGCAGCTGGACTGGGAAGGCCTGATTCCGGCGCTGAAGACGAACAAGGTGGACGTCATCCTCGCTTCCATGAACGACACGCCGGAGCGCCGCGAAAGCATCGCCTTCACCGACCCGTACTACAGCAACCCCGGCCTGTTTGTCCGCGCGGCGGGCAGCAAGGTTGAGCCGACGGCAGAAGGCGTCAAGGGCAAAGTCGTTGGCGTCTTGCGCGCCTCCATCTTTGATAACTACGTGACCGCCAAATTCCCCGACGCCGACATCCAGCGCTTTACCTCGCAGGAAGACGCCAACGCCGCAGCCGTCGCCGGGCGCGTTGATTTGCTTTTCGCCGACAAAATCGTGATGGACGGCTTCCTGCAACACGACGAAGGCAAGAACTTTGAAGCCGTGGGCGAGACCGACGATCCCGAATACTTCGGCGCGGGCATCGCCATCGGCGTGCGCAAAGAGGACAACGCCCTGCGCGAAGACTTGAACGCCGCGCTCAAAGCCATCAAAGAAAACGGCGCGTACAAAAAAGTAAACGACAAATACTTCAAGTACGACATCTCCGGTGGCACGACCCAATAAACAGAGAGGTTGAACAACATGAAAAAACTACTTGCCATAGCCCTGTGTGCCGGCTTTGCCGGCAACGCCCTTGCAGCCGATAAACCGCTGATATTTTCCACCGACGGCACCTATCCGCCGTTCTCCGAAATGGGGAGCGATGGCCAGATGACCGGCTTTGACATCGATATCGGCAAGGCACTGTGCGAACAAATGAAGCGCGAGTGCCGCTTCGAGCCCATCGACTGGGAAGGCCTGATTCCGGCATTACAAACCAAAAAAATAGACGTCATCCTCGCCTCCATGAACGACACGCCGGAGCGCCGCGAAAGCATCGCCTTCACCGACCCGTACTACAGCAACCCCGGCCTGTTCGTGCGTGCCGAAGGCAGCAAAATCGAGCCGACACCGGAAGGCGTCAAGGGCAAAGTCGTCGGCGTCTTGCGCGCCTCCATTTTCGACAACTACGTCACCGCCAAATTCCCCGATGCCAACATCCAGCGCTACACCTCGCAAGAAGAAGCCAACCAGGATGCGCTTGCCGGGCGGGTTGATTTGCTCTTTGCCGACAAAATCGTGATGGAAGATGGCTTCCTGCAACGCGACGAAGGCAAAGGCTTTGAAATCGCGGGAGAGACTAATGACCCCGAATACTTTGGTGCGGGCATCTCCATCGGCGTGCGCAAAGACGACAACGCCCTGCGCGAAGAACTGAACGCCGCGCTCAAAGCCATCAAAGAAAACGGCGCGTACAAAAAAGTAAACGACAAATACTTCAAGTACGACATCTCCGGCGGCACGGCGAAATAAAACATGAACGGCTTTTCCACCCTGCTGGAATACCGGGAAGTACTGCTCAAGGGTGCATGGGTCACCCTTGAGCTTTCCATTTTCGGCCTGCTCGTCTCGCTTGCCTTCGGCTTGCTCGCCTGCCTGGGCAAAATGAGCAAAAACCCGTGGCTGCGCGTCCCGGCGTACACCTACACCACTCTGGTGCGCGGCGTGCCCGACCTCATCCAGCTCTTCCTCATCTACTACGGCGGCCAATACCTGTTAAACGCGCTGGCAGAAAAACTCGGCTGGCCGCATCTCGACATGAACCCGCTCGGCACCGGCATCTTCGTCATCGGCTTCGTCATGGGCGCCTACATGGCCGAATCCTTCCGCGGCGGCTTCCTTGCCATCCCCAAAGGCCAAATCGAAGCGGCGCGCGCCTACGGCCTCTCGCGCAAAAGCATCTTCTGGCGCATCTCCTGGCCGCAAATGCTGCGCTACGCCTTGCCATCACTTGGCAACAACTGGCTGGTACTGATGAAAAACACCGCGCTGGTCTCCATCATCGGCCTGCAGGACATCGTGCGCATCGCCAACGCCGCCGCGCGCAGCGCACAAAAAAAAGACCTGTTTGCCGGCTTCTGGTTCTACGGCGCGATGGCTGCGTGGTTCCTTATCCTCACCACCTTCTCCATCGCCATCCTCTGGTGGCTGCGCCGCCGTTACTCCGCCGGATACCAAATCGAAGGCACCTGAATGCACTGGACACAAATCCTCACCGACAACCTGCCGCTCTGGCTCAGCGGTCTCTGGCAGACCCTGTGGCTGGTCGCGCTCTCGCTCCTCATCGGCCTCACCATCGCCATACCCTGCGGCATGCTGCTCTCCTCGCGTTGCGCCATCTGGTGGAAACTGCCCGTGATGGCATTCAGCTACATCTTCCGCGGCACGCCGATGCTGGTACAACTCTACATCTTCTACTACGGCATCGGCCTCGTCATCGGCCGCATCCCCGGCGTGCGCGAACTCGCCCTGTGGCCGCTGTTGCGCCAGGCGTGGCCGTGGGTCATGCTCTCCTTCATCCTGAACACCGCCGCCTACACCGCGGAAATCGTGCGCGGCGCCATCGAAACCACGCCCAAAGGCGAGATTGAGGCGGCAAAAGCCCTCGGCATGAACCGCCGCCAAATCCAGTGGCGCATCATCCTGCCCGGTGCGGCACGCCGCGCGCTGCCCGCCTACGGCAACGAAATCATCTTCATGCTGCACGGCTCGGCAATCGCCAGCACCGCGACCCTGCTTGACATCACCGGCGTTGCCAACACCCTCTATACCCGCACTTACGAACCCTTCGCGCCGTTTCTCACCGCGGCCGTCATCTACCTTGCCATCACCCTGTGCATCGTCGGCATCTTCCGCCGCATCGAAAAGCGGCTGAACCGCCATCTATAGAACCCCTATTACCGACCACAAAAAAACCGGCGAGCGATTGCCGGTTTTTTCTTTAACCGCCAATGGGCGCAGGCGGCCTCCGAATTGCGCACCGAACAACCCCAAGCGCCGTGCCGCATTCTGCTAAAATACGCCGCCATTGAAAATCAGGAGGCTCACACCCATGCGTATCATCGAAGAAGCACTGACGTTTGACGACGTCCTGCTCGTCCCCGACTATTCCGACATCCTGCCGCGCGACGTGGATTTATCCGTGCAACTCGCGCGCGACATCCGGCTCAACATCCCCCTCTTTGCTGCGGCGATGGACACCGTCTCCGAAGCGCGGCTTGCTATTGCGCTCGCCCAACTGGGCGGCATCGCCATCATCCACAAAAACATGACGCCCGAACAACAGGCGGCAGAAGTGCGCAAAGTCAAACGCTTTGAGTCTGGCGTCATCCGCGACCCGCTCACCACCACGCCAAACACCACCGTCGGCGAAGTGCGCGCCATCACCCAGGAGCACAAATTCTCCGGCCTGCCCGTGCTGGAAAACGGCAAAGTCGTTGGCATCGTTACCCGCCGCGACCTGCGCTACATGGAAGACGACGTCCTCGTGCGCGAAGTCATGACGCCGCAAGCGCGCCTCGTTACCGCCCAAGAAAACGCCAGCACCGAAGAAATCAAAGGATTACTGCACAAACACCGCATCGAAAAAGTGCTGCTGGTTGATGACGGCTTCACCCTGAAAGGGCTCGTCACCGTCAAAGACTTGCGCAGCGCGCGCGACTATCCGCTCGCCTGCAAAGACCAGAACGAAAGCCTGCGCGTCGGCGCGGCCATCGGCCCCGGAGGTGACAGCGAACGCCGCATCGAACTCCTGACCGCCGCCGGCGTGGACATTATCGTCGTCGATACCGCGCACGGTCACTCCAAAGGCGTGCTTGACCGCGTGCGCGACCTGCGCCGCCAGCATCCCGACCTCGTCATCGTCGGCGGCAATATCGCCACCGCCGACGCCGCCATTGCTCTGGCTGATGCGGGTGCAGACGTGGTCAAAGTCGGCATCGGCCCCGGCTCCATCTGCACCACCCGCATCGTCGCCGGTGTCGGCGTGCCGCAAATCTCGGCGGTCAGCAACGTCGCCCAGGCGATGAAAGGCCGCCCCGTTACCGTCATCGCCGACGGCGGCCTGCGCTACTCCGGCGACATCGCCAAAGCCATCGCCGCCGGTGCGCATGCCGTCATGGTCGGCGGCCTGCTCGCCGGTACCGAAGAATCGCCGGGCGAAGTCGAACTCTACGAAGGCCGCTCCTACAAAGCCTACCGCGGCATGGGCTCGCTCGGCGCGATGAGCGCGGGCTCCGCCGACCGCTACTTCCAGGGCGGACAAAAAGCGGAAAAATTCGTGCCGGAAGGCATCGAAGGCCGCGTGCCGTACAAAGGCGCGGTTTCCGCCGTCATCGAACAACTGATGGGCGGCCTGCGCTCCAGCATGGGCTACACCGGCTGCCGCAACCTCGCGGAAATGCGGGAAAAACCGCGCTTCGTCCGCATCAGCAACGCCGGCATGCAAGAATCGCACGTCCACGACGTCACCATCACCAAAGAACCACCGAACTACCGGCGTTAAACCGCGATGCCCGCCCTGTCATGGGCGGGCATTCGTTTTCCAGTACCGTTTGCCATTTACATACACGTAGAGCTCAAGTGTCTGTAAATTTATCCTTCTCGCCGAGCGAAGAACCGGCGGTTAGCGTCGGCATAACCGTCCTATTTTTTATAGGGTGCGCCTTGGCGCACCGGATTTTCAAAACAATCTGCTATCTTCCGCACCCTATAATTCACTAAAGCAAAAGGAATTCGCCATGTCATATCCACCTTCCATTGAAAAAGCGCTGGCGTATCTGAAAGCAGCAGACATTCCAAATTATTTGAAGAATGAAAAAATGTGGTTTGTGCATAGAGTTTTCTGGAAACTAGGCATCTCCTTTCCTCCTGCTATATTGGCAAGTTTTCCTGTTAATTTCATCTATTTTGGCATCATCGGCACAATAATATTACTCTCTGTTCCTTTGCTGTTTATTTATGGGTTGTACTGGCACAATAAATTAACCGCTTTAGAATGGACAGCGTACTTAATGCTTAATTTTGTCATTCATGGCACCATGATGGCGCGCTCTATACAGCATCGGCGTCGCAATCTGGGCTTGCGCTCATGGCAAGAAATCCAAAACCTGCCCGACAATAGCGAAGAAAACCCGTAGGAGCAGTTAGCGTCAGCGTAACCGCCTAACTTTTATAAGGTGTGCTTTGGCGTACCGAATTTTCAAAACAATCTGCTATCTTCCGCATGGTGCGTCAAGGCGCACCTTATCATTCAGTAAGGACGAAAGGAGTGCATCATGTCTTATCCCGCTTCGATTGAGAAAGCGTTAGCCTATCTGCAAACAAAGGATATTCCTAAAGGCTACCGAAAACATCCCTGGTTTTACAGATGGCTCTGGAAAAAAGGCATAGAGATTCCACCGCCATTATTATCAGGATTTTTCACTAACATGCTCATTTTTGGGCTGATATGTGGTTTTGTTACGGCTTTAGCCATATTTTTGCTGATAGAACGCAATACATGGAGTTTCCCCGCTGATTTCTTGCTCCGCTGGGCTACTTTGGGCATTGCTACTGGGTTGGGTGGTGCATTTGGCATCAGAAGAACCCAGAAAGAATTGAAACTGTTTTCATGGCAGGAAGTACAAAATCTCCCTATAAAAACGGATAACCCTGATGTCTAAGCCGCAAAAGCCGATTATTTACCGACCCGCCAAAGTAAAGGCGCAAAACAGCGCCTATCCGCCTGCGATTAACCGCACCTTGGCACTGTTGCAATCGCTCAAGCTACCCGCCTGGTGTCAGGCAACGCCATTGCATCGTTTTTTCTGGCAGCGTGGCATATTGTTATCGCCACCGCTGTTGGCGGGTTTTATCAGTAATCTTTGTGGCTACGGTATCTTTTTTGCCCTGCTCGCAGCATTAGCGTTATCGTTTTTTTCTGCCGGGTCGCCTTGGGCGATTGGTTGCAGCAGCGTTAGCGCGGGAATTATTGGCGGGCTGATTGTCGCTTGCCGCTTTCGGGAATGGCGGGCGGAATATAATCTGCCATCGTGGCAAGAAATCTGGAGAACGCATGAGTAAGTTAAAGCAAAAACCGCTGCTGCCTTTCTGGCTGCGCATTCCGCTCGGTCTTGCCTGTTGGGCATTGGCGAGCTGGGTTTTTTTTCTTTGTCTGGCGAAAAAGCAGGATATCCCCGATGAGCTGTTTGCAGTTTGTGTTTTAGATGATGGGCGTCCAATATTGGCACGTTTGGCATCGCCGGAGCAGTGGCAAGACAAGCCGCTTTGCCGCGAGTCGCTGTATTTTGAAGATCATGAAGGTATTCGCCGTATTTATGTTGAACGCAATGGCGATAGGTTTTATGTCAGTGAATTTTTTGACAGTCCGAGCGATCCGCTGGAGTTTTCTTATCGTCTGGATGACAGCACCCATCCGCCAACGATTACGCCGTTATGGTGGCGACGAGGTACTCTGATGATAAAACCAATATCGGCATTTATCGCCATTCCTTTTGCCGTCATGCTTTACTGGATTTTGCGCAGAATGATTGTCCGCCGTTTTTATCGTGATAGAAAAAATGATTCCGCAAATGCTACTTACTGAAATTGAGCGCCGCTATGGCGTTGTGCCAGAGTATTTGTGGCGCGATGCGCCGGATTATGCGGTGTTTCGTCATGCGGAGAACCGCAAGTGGTTCGCGGTGTTGTTGAACCCGCCCGGCGTCAGGCTAGGTCTGGCGCAGACGGAGGCGGTGTGGGTGTTGAATGTGAAGGCGCTGCCGGAAAATCTGGTAATATTGCGCGGTATGGATGGCGTGTTGCCCGCTTATCATATGAACAAGTCGCATTGGCTCAGTTTGCATCTTGCTGCTTTGCCCGATGCGGTTATTTTGGATTTGCTGGATGACAGTTTCCAGCTTACCCGCAAGAAATTCAAACCAAGGATTCTCCATGACGCCCCCGCCTGATGCCGATAAAATTTTGATTCTCGATTTTGGCTCGCAAGTGACGCAACTTATTGCCCGCCGCGTGCGCGAGGCGCATGTGTATTGTGAATTGCATCCTTATGATATGCCGCTTGTCGAGATTCGCGCTTTCAAGCCAAAGGGCATTATTCTTTCCGGCGGGCCCAATTCGGTTTATGATTCGGACTATCAGGCCGATACGGGTATTTTTGCTTTGGGTGTGCCGGTGCTGGGTATTTGTTATGGCATGCAATTCATGGCGCATCATTTGGGCGGCGCGGTTTCGCCTGGGGACCAGCGCGAGTTTGGCTATGCGCAGGTGAAAACGATAGACAGCGATTTTACCCGCGGCATTCAGGATGAGGCACCGCATACGTTGGATGTGTGGATGAGTCATGGCGACAAGGTTTCGCAATTGCCGGAGGGTTTCCGCATTATTGGCGAGACGCCTTCTTGTCCGATTGCGATGATGGAAAATACGGCCAAGCATTTTTATGGCATTCAGTTTCATCCGGAGGTTACGCATACCAAGCAGGGCAGGGCGCTGATTAACCGCTTTGTCCTGGATATTTGCGGTGCGCGCCCCAGCTGGACGATGCCGAATTATATTGAGGAAGCGGTCGAGAAGATTCGCGCGCAGGTCGGCAATGATGAGGTGATTCTGGGTCTTTCCGGCGGCGTGGATTCGTCGGTTGCCGCCGCGCTCATTCACCGCGCCATTGGCGATCAGCTCACCTGCGTGTTTGTCGATCACGGCCTGCTGCGCCTCAATGAGGCGAAGAGCGTTATGCAGATGTTCGCGCGAAATCTCGGCGTGAATGTCATTCATGTGGATGCCAGCGCCGATTTTATGGCGAAGCTGGCGGGCGTTACCGATCCGGAGCAGAAGCGCAAGATTATCGGCGCCGAGTTCGTCGAGGTCTTCCAGCGCGAGGCGGGCAAGCGGGCGAATGCGCGCTGGCTGGCGCAGGGGACGATTTATCCGGATGTCATCGAATCTGCCGGCGCGAAGACGAAAAAGGCGCATGCCATCAAGAGTCACCACAATGTCGGCGGTCTGCCGGAAACGCTCAATCTCAAGTTGCTGGAGCCGCTGCGTGATCTTTTTAAGGACGAGGTACGCGAGCTGGGCGTTGCCCTCGGTCTGCCGCATGACATGGTTTATCGTCACCCGTTCCCCGGCCCCGGCCTCGGCGTGCGCATCCTCGGCGAGGTGCGGCGCGATTATGCCGACCTGCTGCGCCGCGCCGATGCGATTTTCATCGAGGAGCTGCGGCAGACGCGCGATGAAAACGGCGTGTCGTGGTATGACCGCACCAGTCAGGCGTTCGCCGTCTTCCTGCCGGTGAAATCGGTGGGGGTGATGGGCGACGGCCGTACTTATGATTATGTGGTCGCGCTGCGCGCGGTGATTACCAGCGACTTCATGACCGCGCATTGGGCGGAGCTGCCCTACAGCCTGCTCGGGCGCGTTTCCAACCGCATCATCAACGAGGTGCGCGGCATCAACCGCGTCGTGTATGACGTGAGCGGCAAACCGCCGGCGACAATTGAGTGGGAATGACGGAAGCAAAGTTGTTACCGTTATAAAGCCGTTGAAAATAGTGAGTATTAGCGATTCGTGGGAACAAAAAACGCTTGAGAGATACTATTTTGATGCTCAAAAGCTGAAAGAGTAGGTTCCAAAGATAGTTGTTGAATTTAGGTAAAAAGTTTAGAAAGCCTTTCATCATTTTGGTGGGAGGCTTTTGCGGAAAATAGAGAATGGTAAATTAGAATTTGCAACTGAAATTTTTTGTGTTTCGCGAAGGGGGAATATTGATTTATGTTTTCAATATTAGGTGCAGTATTATTTGGAGTTATAGCAATTATGACAGTTCTTGTTGCTTGCGGTTTGCCTTTGGGCGAATTTACAATGGGTGGGCAACATAAAATCTTACCTAAGAAATTTAGAGTTATGACAGCTATTTCGGTGGCTATCCAATTTTTTGCAATGATAATTATTCTGCAAGCTGGAGGTTTTATTCCCTTGTGGTTATCTTTTAAGGTTACTAAATATATTTGTTTCTTCTTTGCCGCTTACCTATCTTTGAATACTATTATGAACATGCTTTCAAAAAGCAGGAAAGAAAAATATGTTATGACTCCGTTTTCACTTATAGCCGGAATATGTTTTTGGATAACGGCATTTCAGATGTAGTATGTAAAATAAGAAATAATCTGCAGTGCGTTAAATTGGAAGTTGCAGAGGTGACTTTAATGAAAAGAATAAGCGGCAGGAATGCAGCAGGGCAGGGCGGGGCGAATTGTCAAACCAAGTGCAACGCCTTGTCAAAATGTACTTCATAAGGTGTCCTCCACTGCAAACATTTGCGCGGGCGGTTATTCAATGCCAGCACCGCCTTTTCAAGGTAATCATCTGGATATTGCGCAATATCCTGATGCTTCGGAAAATATTCACGCAACAGGCCGTTGGTGTTCTCGTTCGTGCCGCGTTGCCACGGCTGGTACGGCGGCGGAATGTATATTTTTATCCCCAACGCCTCCGCCACCACCGCATGCCGCGCAAATTCCTTGCCCCGGTCCGGCGTGATGCTGTGTACCGTCTGCTCGCGCAAGGCTTCAATCATCGCCGCATTCACGCCGTCCGCCGTCTTCTTCTCCAGCCGGACGCACCGCAGATAGCGGCTTTTGCGGTCAACCAACGTCAGCAACACCGCACCACCCACCACGCCTGCAACGGTATCAGCTTCCCAGTCGCCCATGCGCTCCCGCGCCTGTGCCTCTGGCGGACGCGCCGACAGCGCATGCTCAACCGGGAAGTTATCACGTGTCGGCTCGCCCTTGCGCCGCCGCTTCTTGCCACGGTGGCGCAGCCTTTGCTTGCCGCTTATCACCCAGTCGGGGTCATTGAAACGCTTGGCGTAGATACCGCGGTAGATAGTCGCGTAGCTGATGGCGTGCGGACGGCCTTCGTGGCGCAAGCGGTACTGAATCTGCTCCGGCGACCAGTGCAGTTTCAGAAACCTCTCCTTGACCAGGGCAAAAAGTTCCGGGTCATCAAGTTTACGCTTGCGGCGGCAGAGCTTACGCCTGCTGTCGTATTTCTCCTGCGCCTTGTTGGCGTCGTAGCTTTCGCCATCGCTATTGCGCTTCAGTTCGCGCAAGATGGTGCATCTGTGACGCTTCAACATGGTGGCAATAGCGGCGGGGCAATGACCTTGGTTGAACAAGGTCATTATGCAACCCCGCTCAATGGGCGTAATATGACTGTAGGCATCCATTTTCGGTCTCCTGCAATGTTTTGATGTTTTTTGCAGTATCGCTTATGGATGTCTTTTTTGTGGCTGTTGCACTTGAATTGTAAATTCGCCAATGCTTGTCCCAGAGGGAGAGGGGCTTGTTAAGTGAATTGTCAGCACGCCCTAAGAATCCTGCGTTGGCAGGATTTTTTATGCGCGGCGGCGGGGCAAAAAGCTAACCTATTACAAAAACATTACCCTTTTATCATGGCAAGGAAATTGCTAGTAGCCAACAGTAAAAACCTAACCGGGAAGCCCCATGAACCGCTCCATCGCCCTTGAAATCCATGACACCGCTGGCAACACCATCGCCCAATACCATCTCGAAAGCGCGGGCGGTGCGCAACACATTGATGCGGTTAGTGGTGCCTACTATCAGTTCACTGATCTGACTACGGGGCTTGGCCCGGAAGGCCTCTCGACTGCGCGCGCGGGCGATGACTTGCTCGTCCACCTTGATGGCGACAAGCAACCCGAGCTTGTCATCGAAAATTACTACAGCCAGGGACAGGGCGCGCTGGTCGGCATGCAAGAAAACGGCGGGCTTGCCAGTTATCCGGTTGCCAGCGCGCCGGAGCATACGCTCGCCAGCGAAATCATTACCGAGCAGCCGCTGGGCGCTGATCAGCCAGCGCTTGCCCCGCTCGGCGTGTTGGGCGCGGTCGGTCTGGTCGCCGGTAGCATCGCCTTCGCCCGCGACCACGGTTACAAGGGTGATAGCGGTAATAACCCGCAGCCACAGCCAAACTCGCAACCGCAGCCGAATCCGCAACCGCAGCCGAATCCACAACCACAGCCGAATCCGCAACCGCAGCCAAATCCGCAACCGCAGCCAAATCCGCAACCGCAGCCGAACCCGCAACCACAGCCGAATCCGCAGCCGCAGCCAAATCCGCAACCACAGCCAAATCCGCAACCACAGCCAAATCCGCAACCACAGCCAAATCCGCAACCACAGCCAAATCCGCAACCACAGCCAAACCCGCAACCGCAGCCAAACCCGCAACCGCAGCCAAACCCGCAACCGCAGCCAAACCCGCAACCGCAGCCAAACCCGCAACCGAATCATCCGCCGACGGGCAAAGTTACCATTACAGGTGTGGCGAAAGTCGGGCAGACGCTCACTGCCGCGAACGATCTCCAAGACGAAGACGGCCTTGGCACCATTACCTATCGCTGGTTTGCGGATAACCAAGAAATAGGGCAGGGCGCCACTTACCAAATCCGTGCCGCTGACAAAGGCAAAACCCTCACCGTCAAAGCCGAATACACCGATGGCAAAGGGCACGCGGAAATAGTGGAAAGTGCGAAAACCGCGCCAGTAAGCGAAGACAATACGCCGCAGCCGCCGCAAAACCACGCGCCGACCGATATTGCGCTTTCCGCAAGTGATATTGCCGAGGGCAAAGACGGCGCGAGCGTGGGCAAACTGACCACCACCGACCCCGATGCGGGCGACACGCACACTTATAAAGTCAGCGACGACCGCTTTGAAGTCGCCGCCGATGGCACGTTGAAGCTGAAAGCAGGGCAGCATCTCGACTACGCGGCGGAAAAAACCATCAACCTTACCGTCACCGCGACCGACGCGGGTGGGCTCTCCACGCAAAAAACGTTCACCCTGCAAGTGCAGGACGACCCGAATTACCTAACGCCGCAGCCGCAACCGCCGCAGAATCACGCGCCGACGGACATTGCCCTTTCTGAAAGCCAAATCGCCGAGGGCAAAGACGGCGCGACCGTGGGCAAACTGACCACCACCGACCCCGACGCGGGCGACCGCCACACGTATACCGTCAACGACAGCCGCTTTGAAGTAGCGAGCGACGGCACGCTGAAGCTGAAAGCGGGGCAGCATCTTGACTATGCGACGGAAAAAACCGTCGCACTCACCGTCACCGCCACCGACGCGGGCGGACTCTCCACGCAAAAAACCTTTACCTTGAGCGTACAGGACGACCCAAATTACCCCACGCCGCAACCGCAGCCGCCGCAAAACCATGCGCCGACGGACATCGCCCTTTCCGCAAGCAACATCGCCGAGGGTAAAGATGGTGCGACTGTGGGCAAACTGACGACGACCGACCCCGACACGGGCGACCGCCACACGTATACCGTCAGCGACAGCCGTTTTGAAGTGGCAAGCGACGGCACGTTGAAGCTGAAAGCGGGGCAGCATCTCGATTACGCGAGCGAAAAAACCGTCAACCTTACCGTCACCGCGACCGACGCGGGCGGACTCTCCACGCAAAAAACCTTCACCCTGAGCGTTCAGGACGACCCGAACTACCCGACGCCACAGCCGCAACCGCAGCCGAATCGACTCGGCACGGTGGAAATCAGCGGCGTGGCGAAGGTCGGCGAGACGCTGCTCGCGACCGTCAGCGATGCCGACGGCGTGCCGAACGATGTGGCGTATAAATGGTTCGCCGATGGGCAGGAAATTGCCGGTGCCGCGGCCGCGACCTTCAAGCTGACCAATGCCGAGAAAGACAAGAGCATCACCGTACAGGCGCTTTATACCGACGCGCGCGGCACGGCAGAGCAGCCGTTGAGCGCAGCCACCGACAAAGTCGCTGATACCACCGCGCCGGGCGCAAACGGCGCGGGCAAAGTCGCCATTGCTGGCACGGCGAAAGTCGGGCAGACGCTAACAGCCGCGGTTACCGACCCGGATGGCGTGCCGGACAAGGTGGAATATCAATGGTTTGCCGATGGCGCCGCCATCCGTGGCGCGACCGGCAGCAGCTACATCCTCACCGATGCCGAGAAATACAAAGTTATCAGCGTCAGCGCGCGCTACACCGACCTCGCCGGACACGCGGAAAGCGTCAAGGGCGACATCGCCCCCGGCGACATCAATACCAGCATCAGCCCGGACTTCCTCGCCCGTCAGGCGCAGTACAAAGACCTCATCAACAGCGTCGCGCACAAATACGACATCGACAAGGCGCTCATCCACGCCATCATCAGCGTAGAAAGCGCCTACCGGCAGGAACACGTCGCCCCGACCAACGGCGCCGTCGGCCTGATGCAGCTCGCGCCCGCCACCGCCCAAATGCTCGGCGTCAACCCGCACAACGCCGCGGAGAACGTCGATGGCGGCGTGCGTTACTTCAAAACACAGCTCGACCGCTTCCACGACGTCAACCTCGCGCTCGCCGCCTACTACGACGGCCCGCAAACCGTAGAAAAACACGGCAACCAGGTGCCGCCGTTTGCCAGCACCAAGCGCTACCTGGACCGCGTCCACGGCTATCAGGACATCTACCAGAACGAGCGCCCGGAACTCATCAACGACCTCGGCACCCTGCGCGTCAGCGGCGAAGCGAAAATAGGCGCGAACCTCGCCGCGGAAATCAGCGACTACGACGGCGTTGACCCGGCAAAAGTACAGTACCAATGGCAGCGCGACGGCAAAGCCATCGACGGCGCCACCGGCAAAACCTACCCCCTGCAAGCCGCCGACGCAGGCAAAACCATCACCCTGCACGCCGAATACCAAGACGGCCGCGGCGTCAAAGAAACCCTGGACAGCAGCGCCATCACCCCGCCGCCCGCGAACAACCACGCGCCGACCGGCAGCGTCATCATCAGCGGCACGGCAAAAGTCGGCCAAACCCTCACCGCCTCGAACGACCTGCAAGACGCCGACGGCATCGGCGCCATCACCTACCGCTGGTTTGCCGACGGCACAGAAATCGGGCAGGGCGCGACCTACCAAATCCGCGCGGCGGACAAAGGCAAGAGCATCACCGTCAAAGCCGAATACACCGACGGCCAGGCGCACGCCGAAAGCGTCGCCAGCCAGCCGACCGCCGCCGTCAGCGAAGACGCGCCCAACCAGCCGGGCAGCGTCAACATCACCGGTGAAGCCAAAATCGGCGGCATACTGACCGCGCAAGTCGCCGACGGCGACGGCGTTGACCCGGCGCAAGTCCAATACCAATGGCAGCGCGACGGCCAGCCCATCGACGGCGCGACCGCAAAAACCTACCAGCTCACCGCCGCCGACGCTGGCCACAAAATCAGCGTACAGGCGACCTACGACGACCAAGCGGCGCACCACGAAACCCCGACCAGCCCGGCAAGCGACATCGCCGCCGCCGACCCGCACGCGGGCGCGATAACCGTCAGCGGCGCGGCAAAAGTCGGCGCGGTGCTGACCACCGCCATCACCGATGCCGACGGCGTGCCGAAAACCGGCATCCATTACCAATGGTATGCCGACGGCAAAGCCATCGACGGCGCCACACACGAGGTGTACCGCATCCGCCCCGATGACATCGGCAAGCACATCAGCGTGCAGGCAAACTACACCGACAACGGCGGCCATGCAGAAACCACCAACACCGCCGCTGTTGCGCAAAATGTAGCCGACAACCCGGCGACACAAAGCGCACACGGCCACAAACTCTACGCGCATGAGGAGTTTGGCAAATACATCGACGCGCGCGACTTCGGCGTCAACCCGGCAAACGCCGACAACACCGCCGCGCTCAAAGCGGCGCTCAAAGCGGCGGACGACGAAGGCGCGGCGCTCTACCTCGGCGCGGGAACCCTCAAACTGCACGAACAAATCCGCATCGGCGCCGACGTACACGACAAAAGCGGCAAACTCATCCAGGAAGGCTACGAAAACGTGCGCGCCATCTTCGGCGCGGGTGCGGGCGAGACCCACCTCACCTTTGACTGGCAGCAAACCGAAGGCGAGCGCTTCTACCCGCGGGCGAAAGACGACCGCTTCAACCCCTGGAACAACCGTACCAACGTCAACCCCTATGCGGCAATCCTGATAGACGGCGTCAACGGCAAAAGCGTGGCCGACCTCAGCCTCGAATACCAGCACAAAACCGCGGAGGACTTCTACCAAAAAACCAAAAGCTACTTCGGCCTGATTAACGGCATCATCGTCAATGACGCCGACCACACCAAAATCGACACCGTAGAAATATCAGGCATGAACCGTGCCGGCGTTTACTTCACCTCAACCCTGGCAGAAAGCAGCGGCGCGCGCGACAAACTGAAAACCCACCAAATCAGCGAAGCGGACGCTCCCACCGGCGACAACAACCAGCTCATCTACAGCAACCTGCACCATAACCGCGTGGCAGGCGCGCTCGTCGCCTTCCAGAAAAACTTCACCGCTGACAGCAACCATCTCGCCTGGAACGGCCACGAAGCCGACGGCGGCACCGGCTACGGCATCGCCAGTATGGCGGGCAGCTACGGCTTTGGCATCACCTACAGCCGCAACACCACCGACCACAACTACCGCAAAGGGCTGGACATCCACGACGGCAACCACATCACCATCGAAAACAACACCCTAAACGGCGACCGCCTGTACGGCATTGGCGTCTATAACCGCCAGTTCACCATGGATGACGTCACCATCCGTAACAACCACATCACCGCAGACCCCAAATTCCGGCTTGCCACCGACGACGGCGATGAAATAGCAGGAGGCACACCCAACTACCACCTCTACAGCGGCATACAAATACAGACCAACACCCAGCCCCTAATCCAAGACCTGCAAAGCAAAGGGCCGGGCAAATTCGACATCAGCGACAACACCATCAGCGGCCTCGAAATCTACCAGAACGGCGTCCAGACCTACGGCATCGAATTCCGCAACCACGAGCCGACGATGAACTACGCGCTCAACATCCGCGGCAACCACATCAGCGGCGAATCGAGCAAATATCTCATCGGCATCCTGAACCAGACACAGCACAAAAACGGCAGCGTTGGCGCAGGAAGCGGCGACATCACCATCGAAAACAACACTATGGAACTCGCCCGCAGCGGACGCGACACCGCACCGATCTACCTCGAAGAAAAAGGCCAAATCAGCACCCTGCGCGGTAGCGTCAAAATTAACCACAATGCGCTCACCCTCCGCGAAGCCAGCGAGGGCGCCACCGAAGCCATTGCCATGCACGGCAACGCCAAAACCTACGACGTCGGGCATAACACCTTCGAACTGCATGGCAACGTGCATGACCGCCCGGTTGTCCGCATCAACGGCTCCAGCAGCAGCGCCAAACCGCATCTGAACCTGCACGACAACACCTTCCAGACAGAAGACCATTTTGACGCGAGCTGGCTCAAATATGGCAACGCCAGCGTCGAGACGCACAACAACACCCTAAACGGCAAAGCGCTTGTCACCGCTGGCTCGCCCTATCAACACGAAACCCCGCAACTGCTGCACGACCACGACGGCTACCACCTTAACGCCGAAACCGCGCTGCATTACCCGTTGCCTGCGGCGCAACCCGCCAAACACGCCCCCTACGACAGCCTGGAAACAGACAAACTGCATGAGCTGCTGGAAACCCACGGCAACGAACACCATGCAGCCCCCGCGCACGCGCCCTACGACAGCCTGGAAGCAAACAAACTGCATGAGCTGCTGGGAGCCCACGGCGGCGCAAACCACGAACACGGCGCGACGGCAAAAACAGCGGCCCCGCACTACGACGCGACCCACCAACACAACCCGGTTCCACACCTGCCGCAAGAAGATCCCTACACCATTCTCTAAAAGCCCGTTTGCGGCAATGCCAATGCGTTAGCCCGCATGAAAAACGGTGCGCCCAAGCGCACCGTTTTCGCAGGATGAGAGGCCTCAATCTTTGGCGAGAATGGCGACGCTGATCATCGCCTGGATTTTGCTTTGCGGGTCGGTAGAGGTGGTGAGCATGAAGGTCGGTTTGTCTTCGCTGTCGGATGCTTTCCACTGGTAGGTAATGGTGTGGGTTTTGATGCCGTCGATGGTGTCGTGCGTGTCTTCGTAGGGTTCGGCGGTAAAGCCTTCCGGCGGTTTTTTGACGAAATCGAGGTACTGTTTTTCGACGCGCGCGGCGTCAGCGTGATAGGCGTAGAGCGCGCAGTGTTCGTGCTCCGGCATGACGGCGATGACGTAATTCTCGGGTTCGTGCGGCACGATCCACGCCTTGCCGTTGTAGCCGCGCAGGAAGTTCTGCGCGTCTTCTGCCGGGACGGGCGGGAAGTCGGCCAGCTTTTCGGTCAGCTTGTCCAGTTCGGGCAGGTAGGCGAAGCAGGTGCTGCTGTAGAGTTTGGTGAAATCGTCGGCCTGTTTTTGTCCGTCGCTGGCCGCGAGTGCGGTTTGGCAGGCGAGGACGGCGAGCAGGGGGAGGAGGGTTTTGTGCATGGTTGGTTCCAGTTGGGGTGGGAATGTTTAGCGGCCGTTCTGCCCGCGTTGGCGCAGGTAGTGGTCGGCCAGGGTCAGCGCCAGCATCGCCTCGACAATGGGGCAGGCGCGCAGGGCGACGCAGGGGTCGTGTCGCCCTTTGGTAACGACTTCCACGTCCGCGCCGTGCACGTCCGTGCTGTGGCCGGGGATGAGGATGCTGCTGGTCGGTTTGAAGGCGGCGCGGGCGAGGATGGTCTGGCCGCTACTGATACCGCCGAGGATGCCGCCCGCGTGGTTGCTGGCAAAGCCGCTTGCGGCGCGGCGCTCGTCGCGGTTCTCGCTGCCGCGTTTTTGGATGACCGCAAAGCCGTCGCCGATTTCTACGCCTTTGACGGCGTTGATGCTCATCAGGGCTTTGGCGATGTCGGCGTCAAGGCGGTCGAAGACGGGTTCGCCGAGGCCGGCGGGGACGTTTTCGGCGATGACGGTGATTTCTGCGCCGATGCTGTCGCCATCGCGGCGGATGTCGGCGAGGTAGCGGTCGAGCAGCGCGGTCTGGTGATCGTTCGGGCAGTTAAACGGGTTTTCGCTGACGTGTTTCCAGTCCGCGAAGTCGAGGCGGTGTTCGCCGATTTGCGAGACGTAGCTGCGGATGCGAGTGCTGGCGAGGTGGGCGAGGATTTGTTTGGCGATTGCGCCGCCGGCGACGCGGATGGCGGTTTCGCGCGCCGATGCGCGTCCGCCGCCGCGGTAGTCGCGGATGCCGTATTTGGCGTGGTAGGTGTAGTCGGCGTGGCCGGGGCGGTATTGGTCTTTGATGGCGCCGTAGTCGCGGCTGCGCTGGTCTTCGTTGTGGATGAGCAGGCCGATGGGCGTGCCGGTGGTCTTGCCTGCAAAGATGCCGGAGAGGAGGCGGAGGCGGTCGTCTTCCTGGCGCGGGGTAACGTGGCGCGAGGTGCCGGGTTTGCGCCGGTCGAGTTCGGCCTGGATGGCGGCTTCGTCCAGCGGGATGCCCGCCGGAGCGCCATCGAGAACGCCGCCGATGGCCGCGCCGTGGCTTTCGCCGTAGGTGGTGAGGATGAGGTTTTGTCCGATGCTGTTTCCGCTCATGGGTGGGGTCCTTGCCTGGGTGCGTTAGTTTTCATCTTCGTCTTCGTCTGCTGCGCCAGGCAGCGCAATAGCGGCGGTGATGGTGCCGTTGGCAATGCCCAGGGCGAGGTCGAGCCAAAGCAACGCTAGTTTGCTGTCGGGTTCGTTGAAATAACCGGTGCGGGTCATTACGGCGGTACAAAAGAAAGCAGCGAGGAAGGAAATCAGCGTTGCGACGACAAAGCCCGCTAAGGTTTTGCGCAGGCGGAAAGCGGCGATGAAATTTCCGCCCGCGATGACGGCAGCCGCCGGCGCAATGAGCAGCAAAATGGTGGTGAACGTCGGATTGTCGGTTGGCATTTGCAGGCGGGGCAGGGCGAAATACACGGCGACTGCCACCGCAATACTCAAGGGAATGCCGCAAAGGGCAAAGCGACGGAAAGTAGCGGTTTTGGGATAACGATTGGCGGACATGATTTACTCCGTGGGTTTTATGGTGCAGACAAATCGCAATAAATTTAGAACGTTTGTAAAGCATTCTTGGCCTTTTCATTGCCAAGAGCGGCGGCTTTTTCTAGCCATTCACGGGCTTTTTCTATATCTTTGGCGACGAAATCGCCGGAATAGTATCTTCCGGCAAGTACCAATTGCGCATCGGCATTCCCCAGCACAGCAGAACGCTCCAGATACGCCATTCCTTTGTCAGCATCTTTTTCCACACCGTTGCCATTGAGATAGATAAGGGCAACGATATAGAGGGCGTATATATCATCTTGTGCTGCCGCCATTTCGTAATATTCGCATGCTTTGGTTGCATCTTCTTCACCTCCCAAGCCCTCGGTGTAGTAATCACCCAAGTATTTTTGTGCGAGGCTTTCACCTGCTGCTGCCGATTTTTCCAACCATTCTCGCGCTTGTTGGTAATCCTGTTTGACGCCTGTACCATTCAAGTACATGATGCCCAGCATTCCTTGTGCCCTTGCATCATTCATGGCTGCCGCTCTTTCAAACCATGTCTTGGCTTTTTGATAATCTTGTCTGCCATATTCTTCTTGGTAATACATCAACCCGAGATCAAATCGTGCCGATACATCTCCGGCAATTGCGCCTTTTTCGAACCATACAAATGCTTGGTTGTAATCTTTTGTTACCCCCAATCCTTCATGATAAAGGTGTGCTAATTGTCCATATGCCATTTCCATTTCTTGCGCTGCCGCTTTTTTGAGCCATTCGTAGGCTTTATCGTATTCTTTGGCGCCTAGATATTTTGAAGCATAATTAAATTGGGCAACGGCATCGCCTTGTTCTGCTAATTTTTTCAGTTGAAGCATGCCTTTTTCATGGTTGCCATGATGAATTTCCCAAAGAATTTGTCCCATTTCACCGGTGGACTTAGCTTCCACATAATCTATTTTTTCTCCTAAAAGAGGTGTGTCCGCTATAGGACGATAACCAAAGCGGCGGGCCATATTAAGCAGAAGGGATTTGAATTTCATGTTAACTCCGGTGGATAGTGATAAATCGGTGCTACAGCGCCATGCGTTTTTTAATAAAAATCCCGCAACATGGCGGGATTTTTTAGCACGATTTACCATTCACGCTCGCGCAAGGCTTCTTCAAGGTCAATAGCAATGCGGTATTTTTGCAGGAGGTAATCCACGGCTTCGGCAATGGAGTCGCGGGCGACGGTTTCTATTTCGCTGTCGTTTTCGTCGAATTCGCTTTCCAGATCGTTAATTGCCCGTGTCATTGTGTCCAGATGGCTTTGGATGACGGCGGTATTGGTTTCGCCAGCGGTTAGCACGGTTTCGACTTTGTCGATTTCCGCCTTGATTTTATCGACGAGGAAATTGGGGAAGTATTCGTCGTCGTACATTTCATAAAGCGGCTGGTAATCGGCGTCAAATGCGCTCATGCTGTCCCGCTTTATGCCAATGCTGCTTCAATGCGTGCGCGGATGGCGTCCAGTTCGCCGCTGCCGTCAATGCTGCGCAGTTTGCCCTGTGTTTCGTAATAGGCAATCAGCGGTTTGGTTTGTGCTTCAAAGACGGCAAGGCGGTTGCGGATGGTTTCTTCGTTGTCGTCGCTTCTGCCGCGGGCGAGCATGCGTTTGACGATTTCTTCGTTATCTACTTGCAGCTCGATCACGCGGTCGATTTGGCTGCCGCGGCCGGCGAGGAGTTTGTCCAGCGCTTCGGCTTGCGCGATGGTGCGCGGGAAGCCGTCGAAAAGTGCGCCTTTTTCGCTGAGGCGCGCGGCTATCATCGCAATCACGATGTCGTCAGAGACCAGCGCGCCGCTTTCCATGATGCTTTTCGCCTGGCGGCCGAGGTCGCTGTCGGCGGCGATTTCGGCGCGCAGCATGTCGCCGGTGGAGAGGTGGGTGAGTCCGTGTTGTTCGATGAGGAATGCCGCTTGTGTGCCTTTGCCTGAGCCGGGTGCGCCGAGCAGGATGATGTTCATGTTTTTTCCTGTGTTTTGTGGTGTGTGGGAGCGCGCAGGTTATCACATTGTCGCGGCTTTTTCTTGTGTTAGAATGTTGTGGCTTTCTGCACTTTCTTTATTTTTATGAGGTGTTTTTATGTTGAAGTTTACTGATGATCATGAGTGGATTCGCGTCGAGGGTTCGATTGGCACTGTCGGGATTACGGATTTTGCCCAGGATGCGTTGGGCGATATTGTTTTTGTGGAATTGCCGGAGGTCGGCCGTCAGCTGGCTGTCGGCGATGAGGCCGCGGTGATTGAGTCGGTGAAGGCCGCCGGCGAGGTGAAAAGTCCGGTGTCCGGTGAGGTGATTGAGGTCAATCAGGCGCTGGTCGATCAGCCAAATTTGCTTAATTCTGCCGCGGAATCGGAGGGTTGGGTGTATAAGGTGCAGCTTGCCGATATTGCCGAGCTGGATGGTTTGATGGATGAGGCCGCCTACCGCGATTTCGCCCAGAAGTAATTGCTTTTTTGTGTAGCGCCACGCGAGTGGCGCTTTTTCGCTTTTTTTATTGAGGATTTTGTCGTGTCTGCTCATGCGCCTTTTGTCTCCCGTCATATTGGTCCTTCTCCCGCCGAGCAGGAGAAGATGCTGAAGCTGTTGGGTTTTAGCCGTCTGGATGATTTTGTTGATGCGGTGGTGCCGCAGGATATTCGTCGCAAGGAGATGCGTTTGCCCGCGCCGCTTTCGGAGCGCGAGGCGCTGGCAGCGTTGCAGAAGATTGCCAACAAGAACCAGGTGTTCCGCTCGCTGATTGGTCAGGGGTATTACGGCACGGTGGTGCCGCCGGTGATTCTGCGCAATGTGCTGGAGAATCCGGCGTGGTACACCTCTTACACGCCGTACCAGCCGGAGATTTCGCAGGGGCGTCTGGAAGCGCTGCTGAATTTCCAGACGATGGTCTGCGATTTGACCGGCATGGAAATCGCCAACGCCTCGTTGCTTGATGAAGCGACAGCGGCGGCAGAAGCGATGATGCTGGCGCGGCGGCAGAGCAAGGCAAAGTCCAATGTATTTCTCGTCGATCAGCGCGTGCATCCGCAGACGATTGACGTCCTTCTCACCCGCGCCGGTTATCAGGACATTGAAATCGCGGTGGTTGATTGCAAAAACGAACTGCCGCAGACGGAATACTTCGGCGTGCTGGTGCAATATCCGGACACGCACGGCCATGTTGCCGATTACCGCGGTCTCGCGGAAATCGCCCATGCCAACGGCGCGGTGCTGGTAGTGGCGACCGACCTCCTCGCGCTGACCATCCTCACCCCGCCCGGCGAATGGAACGCCGACATCGTCGTCGGCAACGCGCAGCGCTTCGGCGTGCCGCTCGGCTTCGGCGGGCCGCACGCGGCATTCATGGCAACGCGCGACAGCTTCAAGCGCGCCATGCCCGGCCGCCTCGTCGGCATTTCTGTGGATAGCCACGGCAAACCCGCCTACCGCCTCGCCCTGCAAACGCGCGAACAGCACATCCGCCGCGAAAAAGCGACCAGTAACGTCTGCACCGCGCAAGCGCTGCTCGCCATCATGGCGGGCTGCTACGCCGTCTGGCACGGCGCCGAAGGCCTGCGCGAAATCGGCGTGCGCGTACACCGCCTCGCCACCCAGCTGGCACTCACCCTGGAAAAACACCACTTCAAATTTACCTACGAAAACTTCTTCGACACCCTGCACATTGACGTTGGCTCACGTGCCGACCTCATCATGCAGCGCGCGCTTGACGCGGGCTACAACCTGCGCCGCATTGACGCCAGCAGCATCGGCGTCTCGCTGGACGAACTGAGTAGTGAAGCCGAAGTCAAACTGCTCGTCGCCATCTTCACCGGACGCAACGAAGAAATCCCGCTGGAAAAACCGCAGGCAATGCTGCCCGCCTTCGCCGTGCGCAGCAGCCAGTACCTCGACCACCCCGTATTCAAGGAACACCGCAGCGAGACCGAAATGATGCGCTACCTGCGCAAACTCTCCGACTGGGATTTGGCGCTTGACCGCACCATGATTCCGCTCGGCTCCTGCACGATGAAACTGAACGCCGCCAGCGAAATGATGCCCGTCACCTGGCGTCAATTCAGCGACATCCACCCCTTCGCCCCGCTCGAACAAGCCGAAGGCTACCGCGAAATGTTCGACGAACTCGAAGCCATGCTGGCAGAAGCCACCGGCTACGACGCCGTTTCGCTCCAGCCCAACTCCGGCGCACAAGGCGAATACGCCGGTCTGCTCGCCATCCGCGCCTACCACGAAAGCCGCGGCGACAGCCAGCGCAACATCTGCCTCATCCCGCAGTCTGCGCACGGCACCAACCCGGCATCGGCGGCGCTCGCCGGCATGGAAGTCGTCATCGTCGCCTGCGACGAAGACGGCGACATCGACATCGCCGACCTCGTCCTCAAAGCCGAAGAACACGCCGACCGCCTCGCCGCCATCATGGTCACCTACCCCTCAACGCACGGCATCTTCGAGCGCAACATCCGCGAACTCTGCGCCATCATCCACGGCTACGGCGGCCAGGTGTACCTCGATGGCGCCAACTTCAACGCCCAGGTCGGCCTCGCCGCGCCCGGTCACTACGGCTCCGACGTCTCCCACCTGAACCTGCACAAAACCTTCGCCATCCCGCACGGCGGCGGCGGCCCCGGCGTTGGCCCCATCGCCGTCAAAGAACACCTCAAACCCTTCCTGCCCGGCCACAGTGTCGTGCCGCTCGAACACCGCGGCGGACTGGCGGTCAGTGCCGCGCCGTGGGGCAGCGCGCTGGTGGACGTCATCCCGTGGATGTACCTGCGCATGATGGGGGCGGACGGCCTGAAAAAAGCGAGCCAGGTTGCCATCCTGAACGCCAACTACATCGCCGCCCGCCTCAAAGGCGCGTACGACGTGCTTTACAGCGATGCCGACGGCCACGTCGCGCACGAATGCATCATCGACGTCCGCCCGTACAAAGACAGCGCTGGCGTCAGCGTTGATGACATCGCCAAACGCCTGATGGACTACGGCTTCCACGCGCCGACCATGAGCTTCCCCGTCCCCGGCACACTGATGATAGAGCCGACCGAAAGCGAAACCCTGGCCGAACTCGACCGCTTCTGCGACGCCATGCTCGCCATTCGCGAAGAAATCCGCCGCATCGAAAACGGCGAATGGACGCACGAAGACAACCCGCTGGTAAACGCGCCGCATACCCTGGCCGACCTCACCGGCGACTGGAACCGCGGCTATGACCGCAAGACGGCGGTCTTCCCGCTCGACGGCATGAATCCGGGCAAATACCTGACCCCGGTGAACCGCATCGACAACGCCTACGGCGACCGCCACCTCATCTGTACCTGCCCGTCGCCCATCGACTGGGAACCGCCGAAGGCCTGACACCCGGCAATCTCAAAACCATCGGGCGGCCAAGGCACGCCCGACAAACCAAACGCGCTACCTTTGGGGTAGCGCGTTTTGCTTATATCAGCGCCGAGGCGCACCATTGATAAGAAAGAAATATTTCCGCGACGGTGCGCCGAGGCGCCCCCTTGTATTATCAAAACGCCCCTGACGGAATTGCTACCCGTCAGGGGCGGCCGGAGCAGAGTCGTGCGCACCCTATGGTGTTGTTTTCAGCGGCGCGCCTTGTCTGAGGCTTTCGGGGGATTGCTATAACTCCTCCTCTGTCTTGCGCACTCCACCGGCATCCGCAAAAAGTCGTCAGGCACATGGTGGGGCAAGCCCCACCCTACGAGACTGGCAGTAGAGAATCTTTCTCCCCGCAAAGCGGGGGAGGATGATTCAAATTGCAAACAGCCCCTAACCGCCCCTACGGCGCCGTTATTCATTCCGGCGGAGTTTGTACCCGGCTGCCGTCGTGGATGCTTTCGTCCGGTTGGAGGATAACGCGGTCGCCGTTGGCGAGGCCAGCCGTGATTTCGACGTCGGTCGCGGTGCGCAGGCCGGTTTGTACTGCTGTGTGGCGGGCGCGGGCGTCGTTGATGCGGTACACCGCCCAGCCGTCGCCGTCGCGGTAGAGTGCGCTCAGCGGGATGGTGAGCGCACCGTTTTTTTCGGCAAGGATGAATTCGATATCGACGCGGTAGGCGTCGCCGAGGGTTTGCCATTGGGCGTGCGGGCTGGTGAGGTCGAGGATGACGCGGGTGCGTTGTTCTTCTACGCCCAGCGCCGAGGTTTTGGTGAAGCCGCCTGGTTCGATGCGGCGCACGCTGGCGTCGAGGTCGTCGCCGCCCCAATGGCGGATGCGCGCGCGGGTGCCGGGGGCGAGGCGCACGGCGTCGGCGGAGAGGATGTCGGCTTCGATTTCGAGTTGTGCCGGGTCGCCCATTTCCATCAGGAGTTCGCCAGCTGCGATGGGGGTGCGGCTTTGGTGTTGGCGTTTGGTGATGACGCCAGCGATGGGTGCGGTGACGGCAACGGCGGCGGCGCCCGCTTCGTTATGGCTCGCCAGCAGGGCGCGCGCGGATTGGACGCGGGCGGCGGCGATTTTTTCTTCGGCCTGGGCGGCGGCGAGGTTGGCGCTCGCGCTGTCGCGTTGGGCGCGTGCCTGGTCGAGTTGTTCGCGGCTCGCTGCCTGGGCTTTGACCAGCGGCACGAGGCGCTGGTGTTCTTTTTGGGCGAGGGTGTGCGCGCTTTTGGCGGCGGCGATGTGTTGGCGTGCGGCTTCCAGCGCGGCTTCTGCACCGCGCAGGTCGGCTTCGGCTTGTTCGCGGCTGCGTGCATCCAGCGGGTTGGCGCTGGCGGGTTCGATTTCGGCCAGCGTTTGTCCGGCGCGCACGTTGTCGCCGGCCTGCAGGGTGATGCGGCGCAGGGTGCCGGAGACGGGTGCGTGGATGTGGTAGCGGTTTTTCAGGCGGGTGCGGCCTTCTTCGTTGTAGGTTTGTTGGAGGTCGTGCGGGCTGGCGGTGGCGCTGGCGATGAGGGTTTGTTCTTCGCGCAGGGCGAGGTAGGTCAGGTAGGCGACGGCGGCGGCAAGGGCGAGCCAGGTGAGGGTTTTGCGCATGGGTTACTCCCTTGTTTTCAGGACTTCGATGAGGTCAAGGCGGCGCAGTTGGCGCGCGATGATGAGGGCGGAGAGGGCGGCGCTCGCGAGTGTGGTCAGGGTGGCGATGGCGTAGGCGGCAGGGGCGATGATGACGGGCATGCGGTAGATGTCGTTTTGGAGTCCCTGGACGAGGCTGTAGATGAGGCTGTAGCCGCAGGCGACGCCCAGCGGCAGGGAGGCGAGGACGAGGATGTGCATTTCACCAAGGAGGATGTAGCGCACTTCGCCGTGGCTGAAGCCGAGGACGCGCAGGCTGGCGAGTTCGCGGCTGCGCTCGGAGAGTGCCATGCGCATGGTGTTGTAGACGACGCCGATGTTTACGATCATGCCCATGAAGACGGCGATGATGCTGAAGGTGCCGCCGACGCGGGCAATCATGTCGCGGAAGGCGGTGATGGCGCCACGGCGGGTGCTGGCGGCCATGACGCGCGGGCGGTCGTTGAGTTCGCGCTGGATGCGGTTCACGGCTTCGGTGTCGGCGGTGAGCAGCGCGCTGTTGATGCGTTCGTCGCCAAGGAGGCGGTTCAGGGTGGGCAGGGTCATGTAGGCGCTGTTGCCGGAGAGGGCGTAAACGGTCTGTACTACCGGCACTTGCAGGGCTTTGCCGCGGCCGTCGAGGATTTCTACCCAGACGCGGTCGCCGACGCGCACGCCGAGCCAGTCAGCAAAGTAGTCGCCGAGGATGATGCCGCCGGGTTGCAGGGTTTGCGGGCGCAGGTCGGCGCGCATGAGGTGGCGCATTTGGCTGTGTTCGCTGATGCCTTCGAGGATGAGGCGCTTTTGCCGGTTGTCGTGGGCGACGCGCACGGCCACGCTGCGCTGGCCTTCGACGGCACGCACGCCACGCATGGCGGCGAGTTCGTAGAGGGCGCGCGGCGGCGCGTCTTCGATGAAGCTGACGCTGATGTCGTGCTGCTGCGCGAGGTAGTTCTCGACGCCAATCATGTAATTCACCGAGCCGCGCTGGAAGTTGCCGACGACGACGATGCCGCCCGCCGCCGCCAGCGCGATGATGGCGAATAGTGCCTTGCCGGGACGGCGCTCCAGTTGGCGCCAGATCATGCGCGTCGGTTGGCTGAAATGGCGGGCGATGCCGAGGCGCTCCAGCAGGGTGCGGCGAAAGCGGTCCGGTGCGGGCGGGCGCATGGCCTGGGCGACGGGTTCGCGCGCAGCGGTATAGACGGCGCGGCCGCTGCCGAGGAGCGCGGCGAGCAGGCTGACCGCAGCGCCTACGGCGACGGTTTGCGGGGCGAGGCGGAATTGCAGGTAGGGGAAGTGGAAGTTGATTTGGTAGAGCGCGGCGAGGTGCTGCCCCATCCATACGCCCGCCGCCGTGCCGAGGATGACGCCGACAAGGCAAATCAGGCTGACGATGAGGCCGTAATGCGCCGCCACCTGCGCCGTGCGGTAGCCAAAGGCTTTGAGTATGGCGACCTGGTCGCGCTGCATGCTGATCAGGCGCTTGAATACCATGTTGAGCAGGAAGGCGGCGACGGCGAGGAAGATGGTCGGGAACATCCAGGTCAGGATCGCCAGTTGGCGGAATTCTTCGTACAGCATGCGGTGCGATACTTGCTCCATGCGGTCGGTCGCGCCGGTAGTGCCATAGCGGGCGAGGAGGCGGTCGATGGCGGCGATGACTGTCTGCGCGTCCGCGCCGGGGGCGAGGCGGAACGTCGCTTCGTTGAATGCGCCTTTCATGTTGAGCGCGGCGGCGAGCGCCCGCTCCGGCAGCCACAGCACGGTGTAGCGCAGGTCATCCGGGAACATCGCGCCGGGGCTGATGAGGTAAAGGTGTTCGGCGGAGGTCGCCGTGCCGACGATGGTGAAGCGTTGCTGTCGCCCGTAAATAATGGCTTGCAGCGTGTCGCCCGTTTGCAGGCCGTGCGCTTTGGCAAACACCGTGCCGATGACGATTTCGCGCGTCGTCCCCGGCGCGGGCAGGCGGCCGCTTTGTAGAAACAGGCGGTTTTGCCGCGGGATGCCATCATCCGGCAGCGATTGCACCCGCGCTTCCGCCGGTTCGGCAAAGCCCTCTAGCGACAATTTCGCGCCGGTTACCAGCCGCGCCTCAACTTCGGCAACGCCGGGTATTTCGGCGAGCCGCGCCAGCATGGTCTGCGGTACGCGCTTCGCCTGCACCCAGACTTCGGAAAAGCGCGCCTCGCGGTAGAAGGCATCGCGGGTATCGCGCAGCGACAAGAGCGTCGCCTGCGCCACCACCAACATGGCGATGCCGGAGGCTATCACCAGGGCAATGGCAAGCGCCTGGCCGCGCATCCGCCATAAATCACGCAGGGCTTTGCGGTGCAGGGCTTTCATCTCACCATTCCAGTTCGCTCGCAGCAAGCGGGCGTTCGTTCACCGCCTCGCGCACGATTTGCCCGTCCTGCATCCACAACACCCGCTGCGCCATCTTCGCGATATCGGCGTTGTGGGTGATGATGACCGTGGTCGTGCCCATCTCGCGATTGACGGTGGCGAGCGCTTCCAGCACCCGCACCCCGGTCGCAGAATCCAGCGCGCCGGTCGGCTCATCGCAGAGCATCACCACCGGCCGCTTGGCAATGGCGCGGGCAATCGCCACCCGCTGCTGTTCGCCGCCAGAAAGCTGCGCCGGAAAATGATCCAGCCGCCCCTCCAGCCCGACCAGCGCCAGCGCTTCGGCAGGCGGCAGCGGGTCAGGCGCGATTTCGGTGACAATCGCCACATTCTCGCGCGCGGTCAGGCTGGGAATGAGGTTATAGAACTGGAAAACAAAGCCGACATGCTCGCGGCGGAAACGGGTCAGGCGGGCGTCGTCGGCGTGGCTCAAGTCCTCGCCGTGATACCAGACTTCGCCCGCAGTCGGCGTATCCAGCCCGCCGAGGATGTTGAGCAGCGTCGATTTGCCGCTGCCGGACGGGCCGAGCATCACCACAAACTCGCCCTGAAACAGCTCCAGATCAATGCCGCGCAACGCCCGCACTTCAACATCGCCCATGCGGTACACCTTGGTCAGCCCGCGTGCGCGGAAAATCACCTCAGTCGCCCTGGTTTCGGACATGTGTACTCCTTCACAAAAACCGTAGCGGCATTGTAGCGGTAAAAGGTGGTATGGCAAGCCTCCGAAAACCCCATACGGTGTTTCGTTGCTGGGGGTTATAGGGTGCGCCTCGGTGCACCATTTTTTAAGAATCAAATGTTTACGCGACGGTGCGCCGAGGCGCCCCCTATGGCGTTGTTTTCAGTGGCGGCCTTGTCTGCGGCTTTCGGTGTATCGCTATAGAAACGGGCATCTTGCGATGCCCGTTTGTGTTTTGCCGATTTGCTCCGCTTTAGCCGGTATTGCGCAAGCCGGCGGCAAGCGCGTTGATGGAGCGGATGAGCGGGTCGTTGATTTCCGCGTCTTCGCTGTTTTTCGCGCGGCTGCGGCGCAGCAGCTCAATCTGGATGTGGTTGATCGGGTCAAGGTAGGGGTCGCGCCAGCGCAGCGATTCGGCGAGGCGCGGCTGGTGTTCCAGCAGGTGGTTCTGCTTGAGGATGGTGTTGAGGCCGGCGAGCGTTTTTTGGTATTCGTCGCGGATGGCGCGCATTACGGTCTGGCGCAGCGGTTCGTCGGCGCAGAGGTGGCTGTAGGCTTCGGCGGTCGCGGGTTCGGTTTTGGCAAATGCCATTTCGATGTTGCTGATGAAGGCGTCGAAGAACGGCCATTGTTCACGCATGTCGTCAATGAGCGGCTGGTCTTCGGGGCGGATGGCGGCAAGCGCGCTGCCGACGCCGTACCAGGCGGGCAGGGTGAAGCGGGCGAGCGACCAGCCAAATACCCACGGGATGGCGCGGATGGTTTGTTTGGTCGGCGTGCCTTTGCGGCGGTGCGCCGGGCGCGAGCCGATGTTGAGCAGGCTGATTTCGCGTACCGGGGTGGCGTCGGCGAAGAATTGGTAGAGGCCTTCGGTGCGGTCGGTGAGGTCGCGGTAGCGGTTTTCGCAGGCGTCCGCCAGGCGTTCGACCAGTTGTTCGTATTGGGCGAGTTTGGCCGGGGTTTTGGCAAAGCGGGTGCTGCTCGCCTTGAGCGCGCCGGTGATGCCCATGGTGAGTTCGTACACCGCGGTTTCGGGATTGGCGTATTTGGCGTAGAGGACTTCGCCCTGTTCGGTGAATTTGATTTCGCCTTGCAGGGTGCCGGGCGGTTGCGCGGCGATGGCGTGGTGGGTGGAGCCGCCGCCACGGCTGACCGAGCCGCCGCGCCCGTGGAAGAGGCGGGTTTTGATGTGGTAGCGGCGGGCGATGTCGAGGATGGTTTGTTGGGCGCGGTAGAGTTGCCAGGCGCTGGTGAGGATGCCGCCGTCTTTGCTGCTGTCGGAGTAGCCGAGCATGATTTCCTGGGTGTCGTGCTGGTTGGTAAGCAGGGCGCGGTAGGTGGGGTTGTCCAGCAGTTGCGGCAGGATGGTGTCGATGTTTTTCAGGTCTTCGATGGTTTCAAAGAGCGGCGCTATCGGCAGGGCGGCGTAGGGACGGCCTTGTTCGTCCTGACCGGAGAGTCCGGCGAAGCGCATCAGGAACAGCACTTCGAGGATGTGGCTCGTGCGGTTGGTCATGGAGATGATGTAGCTGCCGAAGGTGCGCGCGCCGACGAGTTCGCGCAGGCGGGCGACGGTGCGCATCAGTGCCAGTTGTTCTTGGGTTTCGGGCGAGAGATTTTGTTCGAAAAGGAGCGGCGTACCGGGGGCGGCGATGAGCTGGCTCAGCGCTTGTTGGCGGCCGGCTTCGTCGAGGGCGTGGTAGTCGGGCAGGTTGGGCGCGTGCGCAAAGAGGTCAGCGACGACGTTGGTGTGCCAGGTGGATTCTTGGCGGATGTCGAGCGAGGCCATGTGGAAGCCGCAGCTGCGCACGAGGCGGATGAGGTCCTGGATGTCGCCGCGCGCCTGTTCGGGGTCGTGCTGTTTGAGTGCGTTGCGGATGAGGATGAGGTCGTCGAGGAAGGCTTCGGCGTTGGGGTAGGCGTGTTCGGCGGCGGCCTGGTCTTCTCCCATGCTCTGGATGTAGCGGTTGGTATGCTGGATTTTGGCGCGCATCAGGGCGAGCAGGCGGCGGTAGGGTTCGTTGTTGTAGTCTTCGGGGTTGTAGTCGAAGACGGTGACGCCAAGGCGGGCGTAGTGTTCGTTGCGTGCGTCTATGGCGGGGTCGATGGCGATGATGCTGGCGCAATGCAGCAGACGCTTGCGCAAGTGTTTTAATTGTTTGCTGTAGTAGCGCAGCACGTTGTCGGCGTGCATCAGTACCGCCTGTTCGGTGGTTTGGTGGGTGACAAACGGGTTGCCGTCGCGGTCGCCGCCAATCCACGAGCCAAAGCGCAACAGCGGCGGTAGCACCATTTTTTCCAGTTCGGGGTAGATGTCGTTCAGCGCGCTGCGCAGGTTGCGATAAACCTGCGGGATGGCCTGAAAGAGGCTGACGTTAAAGTAGTGCAGGCCGTTGTTGATTTCGTCGTAAACCAGCGTTTTGCGCGAGCGCACTTCGTCGGATGACCACAAGAGGTCGATGAGGTCGGCCGTCTCGGCGACGGCATGATTCCAGGCGGGGCTGTTTTCCGGCGCGTGGTCAAGCGTCGCGCAATGGCGGTAGATTTCCTGCAAGACGCTCATCGTCGTGCGGCGGCGCGCTTCGGTCGGGTGCGCGGTGAAGACGGGGATGAAGCGCAGTTGGCCGATGAGTTCGGCGAGCTGTTCCGGGCTTAAGTCGTTGTCGCGGCATTGTTGCAGGGTGTGGCGGAACGAGCCTTCCCACAACTCGCCGCCACGCGCGCGCAGGTCGGCACGTTTCTGCCGCAGCAAGTCTTCCTCGGCGAGGTTGGCAAGCGCGAAATAAAGGCTGAAACCACGGATGACGTGCTTCAGGCGGTCGTTATCCAGCGCGGCGATGGTGCGCATCAGCGCCGCGCGGCGTTCCGGGTCGGGGTTGTTGCGCTCTTCGATAAAGCCCTGACGCAGGTATTCAATCGTTTGCAGGGTCTCCGCGCCCGCCTGGCGTTCGATGACTTTGCCCAGCAGTCCGGCAAGCAGGCGGATGCGGGTACGCAGCAGTTCGGGATTGGGGGCGGTGGGCATCATGATGTTTCTCCTGTGTTTGTGAATGTCTGGCGCGCGATAATAAACTTTTTTTAGAAAACGCTCACGGATTTTTAATTTCTGCGAGATGGATAACGCTTCAAAGCATCCGCTGCAGAATAGCCTCGCCACGGCGCTGGTGGAGAACCGTCATTGCAATATGCCCCGCGATGAGGAGGAAAAAGACGAAGGCCAGCGCGCCGTGCGCGTTGCCAAAAGCGCCATGAAACTGCCGCGCCATGCCGGAAGCGGGGACGGCAAACATCAGCGCATACAGCGCCAGATGCCCCGCTTTCACCGCGACGCCGCCTGCCGGACGCCGCTGGAAATGGACAAGCGCCCAGACAAAGCGGACGAGCGCGAGCAAAAGCAGCAACAATCCGGCCGCCTTGTGCAGCTTGATGAGCGGCTTGAGCGCATCATTGAGATTCCAGGCGAGGGCAGTGGCGAACATCAGCAGATAGCAGGCGGCCATCGCCCAGTGCAGCGTGCGGGAAACCGTGCCATAGCGGGTGGCGGTATCGGTTTGCATAAAAGCTCCTTTGAATAGTTGGCTAATGACTCATTAAAGCATAGCTGGCTAAGAAATAAAACAGCAAGCTATATTTCTGTTAAAATTCACAACCCTATTATTTACAAAGGAATTTAAGGAAAGCCCATGCCCCTGCCACGCGAACAGTCTGCCGGATACCTGGTCAACCATCTGGGTCGCCAGTTTGCCGTCCTCCTCGCCAACCGCCTGAAACCGCTCGGTCTTGCCCCGGCGCAGCACGCGGTGTTGCTCGCCCTGTGGCAAGAAGACGGCCTGAGCCAGCGCGAACTGGTGAACATTCTGGAAATCCGGCAGGCGACCGCCGCCAACACCCTTGACCGCATGGAGCGCGACGGCCTGATTACCCGCGAAGTGCACCCGCAGGATGCGCGCAGCAAGCGGATTTGCCTCACCGCCAAGGCGCGGGCGCTGGAAGACGAAGTGACGGGCATCGCACGCGAGATCAACGCGAACGCGCTTGCCGCGCTGGACGAACACGAACGCGGACAGTTTCTGGAAATGCTGAAACGCCTCATCGAGCAACAGCGAACGCTGACAGGCGGCGAGGAAGACGCGCCATGAAACGCCTGCTACGCTGCGCCCTGCTTGCCGCGCAACTTGCCGCTTGCCATCACGAAAGCGCCGGACAAGCGCAGGCGAAAGCGCTGCTTGATCGCGGCGTCGCCGCTTACCAAAAAGCCGATTATGCCGCCGCCTGGCCGCTGTTTGAAGAGGCGGCGCAGGCGGGACACATGAAAGCGCCGCGCTATCTCGGCCTGATGTATTTGCATGGCAATGGCATCGCTGCCGATGCGGCACAAGCGTTCGCCCAGTTTCAAATAGCGGCGGATAAAGGCGATATCACCGCGCAATATTGGCTCGGCTATCTCTATGAAAACGGCATCGGCACGGCGCAGGATTTGGCGCAGGCGCGGCACTGGTACGAGATTTCCGCGCAACGCGGCGACCATATCGCCGCACCGGCGATGACCGCGCTCGGCCGTTTGTATGAATAGGGCAAGGGCGTTACCGCGAACCGCGCGACGGCCGTCGCTTGGTATGAAAAAGCGGCGGCGACGGGCGATAGTGAGGCGCAGGCGGCATTGGTGCGGTTGAAGGCGGGGGAATAAGTCTGCTTGCCGCCAGGGGCTGTTTGCAATTTATTTTGAATGCCGTCGCTACGCGACTTTTTACACCCCCTCCCCGGGTTCCCATGAAAAAGGCGGACGCCTTTTTCATGGGAACCCCGACCCGCCCCCGCTTCGCAGGGGCGGGTAATTCAAATTGCAAAAAGGTAGGCGTTGGTGGATGTGGCGCCCGGCGACGTGGTAGGCGCTTTTATCGACGCTGCTGAGCGCTTCGCGGTATTCGACGGCAACAGCGACGAGACGCATGCCGTCGCCAAAGACGCGGGTGATGGCGGTGGCATTTTGTACGGCGTTGGCGGCGGCAAGCGCGGTGCCGCTCAAGGTGAGCAGGGCAGCCGCGCCTGCGGTCTGGATGAGGATTTGTCTGCGGGTGGGCATGGGGTTCTCCGGTTGGTTAGCAGGCGGCGAGTGTAGCACGCACGTTTTAGGCGGGAATGAGGTCAGTGGTGGTGATGCTCGTGCGCGTCTTCCGCCTCGCAGGCACAGACGAGGCTGTCGCTGTGGCCATGCGCTTCGCTTTCGGTTTGGATGGTGCTGTGCTGGATGCCGTGCTGCGCGAGTTCGTGCGCCAGTTTCTGCACGATGCGTTCAGCGTCGTGCACGCGCAGGTCGCCGGCGACGACGATGTGGCAGGAGAGCGCGTTGAGGCCGCTGGTAATCGTCCACAGGTGCAGGTCGTGTACGGCGATGACGCCGTCGGCAGCGCGCAGGGTGGTGAGGAGGCGCTCGTGGTCGATGTGCGTGGGCGCGCCTTCCATCAGGATGTGCAGCGCGCTTTTCAGCACGCCGACGCTGCTTTTGCCGATGAGTGCGGCGATAAGTAGGCTGACCAGCGGGTCGGCCCAGCGCCAGCCAAAGGCGAGCATTAGCAACGCGGCGAGGATGGCGCCGACCGAGCCGAGCAGGTCGCCCAAGACGTGCAGGTAGGCGCTTTTCATGTTGAGGTTGTGGTGGATGTCGCTGCCACGGTGCATCCACACGGCGATGAGGATGTTCACCGCAAGACCCGTCACGGCGACGGCAAGCATGCCGAGCGAGGCGACTTCCGGCGGATGCAGCAGGCGGCCGATGGCTTCGATGACAATCCAGAGGACGATGGCGGCGAGCGTCAGCCCGTTCAGCGCGGCGGCGATGATTTCGCCACGGCGGTAACCGAAGGTGTTTTTGAGCGTGGTCGGGCGGTCGCTCCAGTGAAAGGCGGCGAGCGAGAGGGCGAGGGCAATGGCGTCGGAAAGCATATGCCCGGCGTCGGAAAGGAGGGCGAGGCTGTTGGTCAGCAGGCCGCCGGCGATTTCGACCAGCATGAAGGCGGCGATGAGCAGCAAGGCGCGTTTGAGGACGGATTTGTGATGGTGGTGTATGTGGGACATGGGGCGCTCCGGTGGGTTGGGGCGATTGTAGCGGATTGCCGCGCGGGCGCCGTTATGGGGTACGAGTGCACCGGAGGGCATCGCTTATACTGCCGCCTCCCCCAACCACCACTAAGGAGCTATCCATGAGCCAAACCGTCCGCGCCTACGCCGCCGCATCTGCCACCAGCCCGCTTGCGCCGTTTACTTTCCAGTACCGTGACCCGCGCGCCGATGACGTCGTCATTGACATTCTCTACACCGGCGTCTGTCACAGCGACCTACACACCGCCCGCAACGACTGGGGCGGCACGATTTATCCCGTCGTCCCCGGCCATGAAATTGTCGGCCGCGTGCGCAGCGTCGGCAGCGCCGTGCAGAAATTCCGCCCCGGCGACCTCGTCGGCGTCGGCTGCATGGTCGATAGTTGCCGCGAGTGCGCGCCCTGCCAGCATCATCTGGAGCAATACTGCGAGCGCGGCGCGACTTTTACCTATAACAGCCACGACCGCCACGATGGCCAGCCCACCTACGGCGGCTACGCGCAAAGCATCACCGTCAGCGAGGCTTTCGTCCTGAAAGTGCCGGAAAACCTCGACATCAAAGCCGTGCCACCACTGCTCTGCGCCGGCATCACCACCTGGTCGCCGCTGCGCCACTGGAACATCGGCGCGGGCAGCCGCGTTGGCGTGGTTGGCCTCGGCGGCCTCGGCCACATGGCGATCAAACTGGCGCACGCGCTTGGCGCGGAAGTCGCGCTCTTTACCCGCTCGCTGCACAAGGCCGACGACGCGCGCCGCCTCGGTGCCGACCGCATCATCCACTCCGGCGATAGCGCACAGATGCAGGCCGCCGCCAACCAGTTCGACCTCATCATTGACACCGTACCTTACACGCACGACGCCAATCCCTACCTGCCGACGCTGAAGCTGGACGGCACGCTGGTCTTCGTCGGCCTGATCGGGCAAACCGAAACGGCGCTCAACACCGTGCCGCTCGTCATGCAACGCCGCACCGTCGCCGGTTCGCTCATCGGCGGCATCGCGGAAACACAAGAAATGCTGGATTTCTGCGGCAAACACAACATCACCGCCGACGTTGAACTCATCAACATGGCAGACATCAACGCCGCCTACGAACGCATGCTGAAAAGCGACGTCAAATACCGCTTCGTCATCGACATGGCGACGCTGTAAAACCCGCCGATATGCACCCTCTCCCGGTGGGGGAGGGTAGAAAACCGGGGTGGGGGCAGCAAACAACCCGCCGCGCGACAAAACGCTCTCATCCATTTACATACACGATAGTCGCTACCCTGTATGTATATTTGCCGAGAATTTCGTTTGGGGCGTGTTGCTACGCGATGCTTATCCCTGCCCTCACCTCACTCGCTGAATCGCAAACAGCCCCTAGCTTCGACAAAGAGAGACATCATAGAACATGCGAGCGCTTCAACGCGCTGCGGGTTGCGCGAACCCAAGCACGTATCCGTTGAGATCCTTAACGTAGAACTCCTTCATGCCGTAGAAGGTATCGTGCAAGTCGCGTACAACTTCACATTGCGTCTTCAGTCGAGCAGCGAGCGTTTCCAAATCGTCGACCTCGAAATACAGCACGGCACTGCTGCTGATGTCGGCGGAATCCGCAAAGGCGGGGATGTTCTCGCGCAGGCTCTTTTGCTCCTGCAACATAAGCTCGATATCGCCGTTCTTGATCAGTGCGTAGACCAGAACCTTGTTGCGATCATGCTGGAAGAGAACTTCCTCGGCCCCCATCGGAACACTCATCACATGCTGGAAGCCCAGCACGTCGGCATAGAATTCGATGGCCTTGTTGACGTCCGCAACCATCATGTTACACCACAGTTTTTTCAGCATAATTTGCTCCTTTTCTGAACATTGAAAGAAATGCGCCGTCAGGCGCGCGATTGGAATCAGGAACGAATATACGGTTCGGGCAAGCGCTCAGCACCGATTCGCCCGACTGAAACTTTCGGTATTCGGATGCCAGATTCAATAATCCGACCTACAGCTTGCTCTTTTAGACTGCATTTTATTCTGCTGCTTTTTGCGCCAATCGTAAGTAATCCGTCAAATGCTTATTTTCTATATCTTCAAGCGTATGTAATTTCAAATGACGACGGCCTTTACCTTTGCCTTCCAATAAACCGTGCGGGTCTGCCATCTCGGCACCATGACCAAATTCCACAGTTACATGGTGCTTATAAACAAAAATGCCGCAAAACGGTTCGGGTGCAGCAAACAAAATACCGCCATATTTCACTTCTTCGCCTACTGTATCTGCCAGTTGCCCTATTTTCGTGCGCACACTATTGGCGATTTCATACAAGGCAGGATTACTAATTTGCCAATCATTCAGCAGATTTTTTACTTTTGGGTTCATGGTCTCCTCCTAATTTGAGCTTGTAGGTTGGACATTGATGTCCGACAAAGCATTCTAAACCGTTATCGTCGGGCATCAATGCCCGACCTACGCTTTTTTCAGACGGCCTTTATCTTAACTCGGCCATCATCCGCGGCGATTATGTCGCGCCGGGCAAAACACCTTGAACCGCCGCCGGGCTAAACAAACCCGTGCGCACCGCCTACACTGCGCGCCCCAACCCACAAACCCCAAGGAACCCCCATGGAAAACATCGCCAACAAAACCGTCATCATCACCGGCGCCTCCTCCGGCCTCGGTGCCGAAACCGCACGCCACCTTGTGCAAAACGGCGCGCACGTCATCCTCGGCGCGCGCCGCCTCGACCGCCTGCAGCAGCTCGCCGACGAACTCGGCATCAGTTCAGTCACGACCACTGCGTACAAACCGACGTCGCCGCCAGCTGCAGTGCTGTGAATTCCCCGCTTTATTTCTGCAATTATCTGTGACTATAATGTGCATATGGCGTTGGAATATGTTAATTTGCCGCTGGTGAATGCTCATGTTTCGACGCTACCGTTTGTTTTTCAGACGGTTATCCCCTTGCAGGAATCAACAGCTTTTTTGTCCTGAAGGTTTGCCTATCCCCAAAATAAAAATGGAGCACATGATGCAATCTCATGCCAAGCAAAGTGTTATGCCGATTTTCCGTCTCAGCCTGTTAGCGACTGCAGGGCTGGCTTTTTCCAGCGCCGCGCTGGCAGAAGAAGACGCCTGTCCGCACCGTGGCGATCTCGATGCGATTTATTGCGATGCCGACAAGGATATGGTCGCCGACCCGCCATCTGATCCGAAGAAATTCCGCGATCCGAAGACGCTGATTTTTGCTTTCACGCCGGTGGAGGATCCGACCGTTTATGAAAAGCTCTTCCAGCCGTTCATGGGTCATTTGTCGCAATGTGTGGGACGCAAGACGGTGTTCTTCGCCGTACAGTCAAACTCGGCAGAAATTGAGGCGATGCGTTCTGGTCGCCTGCACATCGCCGCGTTTTCCACGGGCCCGACCAATTTCGCGGTCAATATCGCCGGTGCCGTGCCGTTTGCCATCCGTGGCACGGAAAATGGCCCGGAAGGCGCCGCCATCAAGATGATTGTGCGCAAAGACAGCCCCTATAAAGCGCTGGCTGATCTGAAAGGCAAGCGCATCGCGCACACTTCGCCTTCTTCCAACACTGGCAACCTTGCGCCGCGCGCCCTGTTTTCAGAGCTCGGCCTCACGCCGGACAAGGATTACAAGGTGGTCTATTCCGGCAAACACGACCAGTCCATTCTCGGCGTGAAATCCGGCGACTATGACGCTGCCCCGGTCGCGAGCGACGTGCTGCAACACATGACGGAACGCGGCGTGGTCGGTGCTGATGATTTCAATGTCCTCTACACCAGCGAGCTTTTCCCGACCGATGCCTATGCTTATGCGCACGATCTGGATCCGAAACTGGTGGAAAAAATCAAAGAGTGTTTCTTTGAGTACCGCATTCCGCCGGAAATGGCGAAAGGCTTGGGCGGCGATCGCTTCCTCCCCGCCAATTATCAGAAAGACTGGGAATTGGTGCGCAAGGTTGCCATTGCCGCCGGGCAGAGCCTGAGCCGCAGCGGCTATGAAGCCGAAAACGCCAAGAAGAAATAAGCGATAAACGGACGGGATTATGAATAAACGGGTAGAACTATGAGCGCCGTGTTGCAAATCAGCGGCCTGACCAAGGCCTACAAGCCCGGTGCGCCGGTGCTGAAAGGCATCGACCTGACGTTTGCGGGCAGCGGCCTGACGGCGATTATCGGCCCTTCCGGGACGGGGAAATCGACGCTGATCCGCATCATCAACCGCCTGATCGAACCCAGCGACGGCTCGATCCTCTTCAAGGGGGAAGAGCTTTCCCATATAAGAGGGCGCGCGCTGCGCGAAGCACGGCGGCGCATCGGCATGGTCTTTCAGGAATATAACCTCGTTGAACGCCTGTCCGTCATGGAAAACCTGCTCACCGGCCGCTTGGGCTATGTATCGCCGCTCAACGCCTGGCTGCGCCGCTTCCCCGCTGAAGATATTGCCTACGCTTACCGCCTGCTCGACATTGTCGGGCTGGCGGCTTTTGCCAATCAGCGCGCCGACAGTCTCTCCGGCGGGCAACGGCAGCGCGTCGGCATTGCCCGCGCCCTGATGCAGCGTCCGGAAATCCTGCTCGCCGACGAGCCGACTTCCTCGCTTGACCCGAAAACTTCGGTGGAAATCATGGAGTTGCTCAAATCGCAGGGCATTGATAACCAGATTCCGGTGCTGGTCAATATTCACGATGTCAATTTGGCGCGCCGCTACGCCGACCGCATCGTCGGCATGACGGGCGGTAAAGTTGTCTTCGACGGCCCTCCCGCCGACCTGACCGATGCCGACCTGAACACGATTTACGGCGGCAAGGACTGGTTGCAATGAACGCGCCAGCCAAACCCACATACGCGCCACCGCCTGCCGACGTTCGCCCCTTCCACACCTCCTGGGGCGCGCGCCTGCTCGCGCTGGCACTCGTCATTTATGCCTTCTACGCGCTGGGGCAGCTCGATTTCTCTGCCGAACGCTTTATTAAGGGTATCGACAATGGTGGCCGCTTCCTCGCGCGCATGTTCCCGCCCAACTTCAAAGACTGGCAGCAACTGCTCACCGGTCTGGTGGAAAGCCTGCAAATCGCGGTGCTGGCGACCTTCTTCGGCGTGCTGCTTTCCCTGCCTATCGCCATCCTCGGCGCGCGCAACCTGATGCCCGCCTGGGCGACCTGGCCGGCGCGTTTCGTCGTTACCTTCTGCCGCGCCTTCAACCCGGTCATCGTCGCCATCATCTTCATCAAGGCGGTCGGCTTCGGCCCGCTCGCCGGTATCCTTGCGCTGATCGTTGCCTCCATCGGCTTCGTCGGCAAACTATTCATGGAAACCATCGAAGAAATTTCGATGAAGCAGATTGAGGCCGTGCGCGCGACCGGCGCCCCCTTCATCTCCGTCGTCACCTATGGCGTGCTGCCGCAAGTGATGGCGCGCCTCGTCGGCTTCTGTACCTACCAGCTCGACGCCAACCTGCGCAACTCGACGATGGTCGGCATCGTCGGCGCCGGCGGTATCGGCGGCACCCTCTTCGCCGCCTTCCAGCGCTTCGAATACGATTTTGTCCTCGCCATATTGCTTACCATCATCGCGGTCGTCCTCCTCGGCGAACTGGCCGCCAACGCGGTAAAACGGATCTTCAATGTCTGAAATGAACACCCCCAACCCCGCGCTTGCCGAACGCCTGTGGCAGCGGCACACCCTCGGGCAAAAACTCGCCCGCACCGCCTTCTGGCTGGGCATCGGCATCGCTGTGCTGCTGTCTTTGCGTAACATCAACGTCATCTGGGAATTTCTCTGGGACGCGCCGGAACAAATGCTCGACATGGTGCGGCGCATGTTCCCACCGGATTACGCCTACTACCGCGTCGCGGTGCATACGGCGCTGATGGAAACCTTCCACATCGCTACACTGGGCACCATCTTCGCCCTCGTCGCCGCCCTGCCGCTCTCCATCCTGGCCGCGCACAACCTCACGCCCAACCGGGGGCTGAATTTCCTTGCCAAGACGCTGCTCGTCGCCAGCCGTTCCGTGAACTCGCTCGTCTGGGCGCTGCTCTTTATCGCTGTCTTCGGCCCCGGCCCGCTGGCGGGTACTGCCGCTATCGCCTGCCGCTCCGTCGGTTTTGTCGGCAAACTGCTCGGTGAAGCGCTGGAAGAAGTGCCACGCGGCGCCATCGAAGCGCTGAAAGCAGCGGGCGCGACCCAAAGCAGCCAAATCCTTTACGGCTACTGGCCCGCCGTCAAACCCGCCTTCTGGTCAATCATGCTGCTGCGCTGGGACATCAACGTGCGCGAATCCTCGGTGCTCGGCCTGGTCGGCGCGGGCGGTATCGGCATGATCATGAACTCGGCCATCGACCTCTTCGAGTGGGACCGCGTTGCCGTCATCCTGCTGACCATCTTCGCCGTCGTCGTCATCGCCGAAATCGTCATCACCTACTTCCGCCGCCGCTTGCTCTAAAGAGAAAACGCGCACGGGCTTGCCGCATCAATCCGGGAGACTTGCAATACAGCACGCTATGAAAACCACCAGAAATGGTTTAGCAGATAAAATGCGCGCCTACAAAGCGGGGGGAGTTCGTACCGGAACAACGAAATTTTTGCGAGCTGTCGCCGCGGCAGATTACGAAACCTTGCCCTGAACCACTTTATCGCCAGAAAGCCGCCTGTATCGCAGGCGGCATCTCTTTTTTTATCACGTCTCCATATCCAAAGATGACTATTATTTTAAAACCTGCAAGTGGCTCATCATTATCGCCTTGCTTTTACTTATCGTGGGCTTTGCTTACGTCCGCTTCAATCCTGTTTTGGGCGGCAAGCCTGATGCGGAAAGTCTGAAGCGGATTCAGGCATCGCCGCATTTCAATGGCGAGATTTTTGAGAATCTGGAGCCGACTGAGATTGCTACCGACAGCGCGCGCAATAGCAATCTGGCGACATTCCTTGCCAGTTTTTTCTTCCCGCCCGCAGGCAAATTACCTGCTGAACCTTTGCCCAGTAAAAAACTGGCAATAGAAAAATTGCAAGATGGCGCGATTGCCTGGTTTGGGCATTCAACAGTATTGTTTCAGACTTCAGGTAAACGTTTTCTGCTGGACCCCGTTTTTTATCGCGCTTCCCCTTTGCCGTTTGGCGGTAATCCTTTTGCACAAAAACAGCCAACATTACCTGCTGATTTTCCACCGCTGGATGCTGTGCTGATTTCTCATGACCATTATGACCACCTTGACTATCGCGCCATTCAGGAACTAAAAGATAAAACCGGACATTTTTATGTGCCGCTGGGCGTCAAAGCGCATTTGCAACGTTGGGGCATTGCAGATGCCAAAATTACCGAAATGGATTGGTATGAAACGGCCGCATTGGGTGATGTCAATATAATGCTTGTACCCGCCCGCTATTTTAGCGGGCGCAATTTCAATAACCGCTTTACGACATTATGGGGCTCGTGGGTAGTGAAGTCGCCCGGTTTTTCCCTTTTCTTTAATGGTGACAGCGGTCATGACAAACATTTCGCCGAAATCGGAGAGCGCTTCGGGCCTTTCGACGTCGTATTGATGGAAAATGGCGCTTACAATTCCAGTTGGGCGCAAATTCATATGCAATCGGAGCAATCGGTTCAAGCAGCGCTGGATGTGCGCGCCCGCATGGTATTACCCATTCATTGGGCGAAATATGATTTGGCATTACATGAATGGCGCGAACCGATTGAGCGCTTTATGGCGGCTGCCAAAAATAAACCCTTGCAGGTTGCCACCCCGCACCTCGGCGAAGTTTTTGATTATCGCGCGCCGCCGCAACGGGATTGGTGGAAAACGGCAAAATAGCGGGATGAACATCCTGAAAAGCGGCACAATTTCTGCCGGATGCGGCTGGTTTTTCGCTTACAATGACGGGCAACGCCACTTTTTATCTAAGGAAACCCGCTTATGGAAAGCATGAACCTGATGTTCCTGATTTTTGCCTTTCTCTTTTTTATCAGCATAGTAGCCACGCGGCTTTCGGCGCATCTGGGGATGCCGCTGTTGCTCGTGTTTCTTGGCGTGGGCATGCTGGCAGGCGAAGAAGGCATCGGCGGCATCCAGTTCAGCAATTTCCTCGCCGCCAATATGGTCGGACAGTTGGCGCTTGCCATCATCCTGCTTGACGGCGGCCTGCGCACCAGTACCGCCAGCTTTCGCATTTCGCTCAAGCCTGCGGTGGTGCTTGCCAGTTGGGGCGTGTTGGCAACGGTTTTAGTTTTGGGGGCATTCGCTACTTATTTCTTTGATGTGAATTGGCGCCTGGGCTTTTTAATGGCGGCGATTGTCGGCTCGACCGATGCCGCGGCCGTTTTTTCTTTATTGCGCAGTAGCGGTGTGCGCCTCAATTCGCGTATTCTTTCTACATTGGAATTGGAAAGCGGCGCGAACGATCCGATGGCGATTTTTTTGGTGACGGCGACGATTACCATGCTGAATCAGCCGGAGAATGCCGGCGCGTTTTCATTTATCGTGATGCTGTTGCAGCAACTTCTGCTCGGTTTGTTATTCGGTTGGGGTGCGGGCAAGGGATTGGCCTGGCTATTGCAGCGCATTATTCTGGCAGAGGGCTTATATGCGCTGCTCATTGCTTCCGGCGGCTTGATGCTGTTTGCCTTTACCAATCTTTTTGGCGGCAGCGGTTTTCTTGCCGCCTATCTCGCCGGTATTCTCATCGGGAATTCACGCAGCCGCGCCAATGAACCGCTGCTAAATGTCATGGATGGCCTTGCCTGGTTAGCGCAGGCGTCCATGTTCCTTGTATTGGGATTATTGGTCACGCCCAGCCGTTTATTTGAGCAGGGTTTTGATGCGATAGTGATTGCCGGTTGCCTGATTCTGGTCGCCCGCCCCATTGCCGTTTTCAGTTCGCTCATTTGGTTTCCATACAGCAAACGGGAAATGGCTTATATTAGCTGGGTCGGTTTGCGCGGCGCGGTGCCGATTACGTTGGCGATGATGCCGCTGATGGAGGGCATTCCCAATTCCCGCCTGATTTTTGATGTGATTTTTTCCGTCGTTATCGTCTCGCTGTTGATTCAGGGAACGACGATTGGTTTTATGGCGCGTAAATTGAAAGTCGTCTTGCCGCCGCAACCGGAGCCGCTTTTCAGCGATGAAATCTGGCTGACAGAAAAGCTGACTCTGCAATTGCAGGCTTTCCGCGTCGCCGAGTATTCCAAGGCGGAGCGCAGCCACCCTTATGCGCTGACTCGCCTCAAGCAGTTTGCCAATGCGCGCCTTTTTGCCTTGATTCGTGATGGCGCGATTATGAAAGTCGGCATGAATACGCAGATGAGAAAGGGCGATGTCGCCTGGTATGTTTTCCCGGAAGATCGCGGCAATGAATTTGCCGAGCAGTTTGCCAGCAACAAGCAAAGCGAAAGCGAGCAGGAATTTTATGGCGAGATTGAGGTTAAACCTTATGTGCGCATTGGCGAATTGGCGAAAGCGCACCAATTGAATTTGCGCGAGGAAGATGCGGACCGCACATTGGGGGAATTATTCCGCGAGCGTTTCGGCGATGTGCCGGTTGCGGGCGACAAACTGGATTTGGACGGCTATGAGATTACGATTAAGGAGCTGGATGAGCGCGGCTATATGAAATGGCTGGCGCTGAAAATGCCACCGAAACCGCCCGCCGTGGAAGCGCTTTAATATGCACGCATAAAAAACCGCCCTTCGGGGCGGTTTCTTTATGATTTATTTATAGCCCCCTCGAAAGCCTCATACGGTGTTGCGTCGGCGACCGAGCATCCATAAAAATGGCGAAACCATTTTTATGGGAAACCCGTGCCGTACAACCGCGCGCTATCTTCAGCGACGCGCCTCGTCTGCTGAAATTCGAGGATGGTTTGTTGTAGTTTTTATAAAATAATAGGATTGAATGCGGGGTATTCAATCCTATTCGGCAAGAAGTAATATTTCAGTTTGAGATGAATTTCACTCAGTTAACTGTAGTTTTATTGTGGCACAGCGCCAAATGAGCCAATAAATTCTTTTCTGTCTCCGGTTCCTTTGCCATAGATACCAGACATATCATGTCCTTCCGGTCCATAGAAGCGTCCTTCTACTGTGACATTATCGCTGGAAGAACCGCTAAATCTTTCCCCTGAAATGGTTGCAGATATAGGGATTCGGGCTGAACCCGCAATAATACCGCCTTCTATCTTACGATTCGGGAAATTGACATCAAAGAGTGCCGTTCCTTCCACAAGGGTTCTATTGGCAACATCATAATGTATGACGTGGCCTTGATAGAAGACTTCTTTTTGCGGTAAGACAACACCACGAGTGGATTCGTCTTGGCTGTCTCTATAGAAGGCATGGGCGGTATTGCCGTCTGTTTTATCTATAATGACGCCGTATAGGGCATATTTTAAATCGTTACCGATCAGCTTTTTATATGAGCTATCTTCGCTTTTATAAGTTTTATTAGTACCTTGGTTTGAACCTGGCTGGACGTTAGACGGCAATAAATCTATGGTTTTATAGTTGTTATTACTGTCTTTAATCGCTATTTGATTGTAAGATTTTGGATTGGGAGGATTGGTGCCGGGTGGATTCGTTCCAGGGGGATTGGTTCCGGGGGGATTTGTGCCAGGTGGGTTGGTTCCGGGAGGATTTGTTCCGCCATTATTATTGCCACTGTTATTATTGCCGCCGTTATTGTTTCCATTGCCGTTGCTATCAATAATACCGTGGCTACCATCTGTATCTAAGGGATCCACACGATGCTGGTATTGCAGGCCGGGAGAGGGGCCTTGTAGAGGCGGGGGATTGTTTTTCGGATCAGCCGGGTTGTTGCTGTCATCATCGCTGCCGCCGCAGGCGGTAAGCATCCCGGACAAAATGGCGAGTGCCAGTAAATTCCTGTTTTTCATTGAGAACTCCGTGTGTTCGCTAAGACTGGTGGATTCAGGATGAACCGTTTATTACGGAACGTGCACATTCTAGCATCGCTGACTTTTTTTGGGGGCTTTTTCACGTCGGATGGCAAGAGAAATCCCTTGCAAAATCTGGCAAGCCCGCTTTTTAAGGGTAGCTCACTCCTGAATCTTGCCGTGTTGCAGGCGAATGATGCGGTCGGTTTGGGCGCCGAGGTCGGGGTTGTGCGTCACCATGACGATGGTGCGGTTCTGCGCGTGCAGTTCGGCAAAGATGCGCAGCACGGTTTGTTCGTTTTCGGCGTCAAGGTTGCCGGTGGGCTCGTCGGCAAAGAGGATTTCCGGCTCGTTGATGAGCGCGCGGGCGATGCAGACGCGCTGCTGTTCACCGCCGGAAAGCTGCTTCGGCAGGTGGTCGCTGCGGTGCGCGAGGCCGACCCGTTCGAGGGCGGCGAGCGCCGCCGCTTTGTCGGTCACGCTGTGGTAGTACTGCGCCAGCATGACGTTTTCGCAGGCGGTGAGGTAGGGCAGGAGATGGAATTGTTGGAAGACGAGGCCGATGGTGCGCGCGCGGAAGGCGCGGCGCGCTTCTTCGTCGAGCGCGGCGGCGTCGGTGCCGTTTAAGAGCACTTTGCCTTCCGTGGGCGTGTCGAGGCAGGAGAGGATGTTCATCAGCGTGGTTTTGCCGGAGCCGCTGGAGCCCATGATGGCGACGAATTCGCCGCGCGCGACGGCGATGTTCACATCGTCCAGCGCGGTGACGGTGCCGAAGCGTTTGTAGAGGTGGACGGTTTCGATGACAGGTTGCATGGGTTCAGGCTCCTTTGAGGATGTCGGCGGCTTGCAGGGCAAGGACGCGCTTGAGCGGCAGGGCGACAGCGGCGGCAGCGACGGCGGTGGAGAGGATGATGGCGAGCGGGAAGACCGGCAGGCGCGGCGCGATGCTGGCGTGGAAGACGACTTCGCCGAGGATTTGCGCGAGGACGAGTCCCAGCGCGATGCCGATGACGACGGCAACGGCGGCCATCAGCGCGGTTTCGCGAATCATCTGCGCGGTGATGGCTTTGCGGCTGGCGCCGAGCGCGCTTTGCAGGGCGAACTCGCGGCGGCGTTCGTGAGTCATCGCGGTGAGCGAGGTGTTCACGCACAGGCTGGAGAGCAGCAGGATAACGATGCAGACTACGCCCATCAATCCTTTGATTTTGTGTAGTATTTGTCCTTCGGCGGCGCTGACTTTGCGGATGGGGTGGATGTCCAGCTGCGGGTACTCGCGCGAGAGGGTTTCTGCGTAGGCGGTGACGGCGTCGTTGTCGTTGGCGAGACTCGCCAGCGCGTAGCTGATGCCGCCCGCGGCGCCAAGCCAGTCCTGCGCGACGCGGATGTTGAGCAGCATGACGTTGTCCATCGCGTCGCCGCTTTCGATGATTCCCTTGATGCGGAAGTTTTTTTTCTGGCCGTTGTTCTTGACGAGGGTGATGTTGTCGCCGACGTTCAGCTCCAGCTGCGCGGCGAGCGCCTTGCCGAGCATGGTGTTGCGGTCGTCAAAGGCGACGCTGACCCAGCCACCCTGCACCTGCCAGTAAGGTACGAGCGCGGGCAGCGCCGGGAAATCAACGCCAACCAGCGCGACGGGTTCGCGTTCGCTGCGCGCCACCGCGTAGAAGTAGGGGCTGGAAGCGTGGTACAAATCCTTCGGCATGGCAGCGATGATGGTTTCGTATTGCTCAAGGGTAAACGGCGTTTCGTTTTTCGCGCCGAGGTAGAAGTTGGCTCCGAAGGAGCGCAGCTCGCGGCTCATTTTTTCGTTGATGTCGAAGTACACCGCCGCCATTGCCGTCACCATTGCCGCGCCGATGGACAAGGCAGCGACGATGACCAGCGTGCGCCGCCATTTGAGGCGCAGCGCCTTGAAAATCAGTAGCCATTTCATACTGTTAGCGTTCATAAAGCACCTCAATCGGGATTTGGCGGGCGATGCTGCGCACCGGGAACCAGGTGCCAATCAGCGCAATGAGGACGGCGGCGAAGACCACCACCGGCACCACAATCCAGGTAAAGCCGAGCGCCGCGCCAAAGAGCGCCGCGCCGATACCCCAGCCGATGAGCGCACCACCGGCGCAGCCGAGCAGGCCGCCAAGCGCGCCGACCAGCAGCGATTCGGCGTAAAAGAGCAGCGCGATTTGCCACGGTTTGGCGCCCAGCGCGCGCATCAGCCCGATTTCCTTGGCGCGCGCCATGATGCCGCTGCCGGTGAGTGAGGCAATGCCCATCCCGGCGGAAATCAGCGCGGCGATGCTACAGACAATCAGCAGTAACTGGATTTTCTCGATGACGACGCCTTCGGACGCCGCCACCTGCCACACCGGGCGCACCACCGAGCCGGAAACGGTTTCCTCCAACTGATGCGCGATGGTGGAAACGTAGGCGGTGCAATACCATTGGTCGTACTGCTTGGCGTCCAGCGCCGAGGGGTTTTCGTGCGCCTTGCGCGAGAGGTCATTCTCCGGCACGGTCATCGCCGCGACCTGAATTGCGCTGATTTTGCCCGAAAGCCCCAGCAAATCCTGCAATGCGGCCAGCGGCAGTACCAATTGCCCATCCTGCGCCGCGCCGCTGGTGAGAATGCCGACGATGCGCGCACGCCGCACCGGGCTGTCCGGCGCGGTGGACGAGAGCGACAACACCTTGCCCGTCTGCCAGCCCTGTTCGCTGGCGAGCTTGACGCCGGCGAGCAGCGGGAATTCGTCCGGCAGCGCGCCGCTGTCGTCCGGCCAGTCGCCCGCGACCTGCCAGAACGGGCTGACCGCCTTCTGTCCGGTGTGGAAATTCGTTTCATCGGCAACGTCCAGCGGGTGATCGAAAAACGTGCCGAGCGCGGCGACTTCCACCCCATCGGCGCGCAGCCGCCCGGAAAGCAGCGGCGCGAAGCCGTAGATGTTGTTGCGCCAAAAAATATCCATCACCGACGGCAGCACCTTCTCGTCCAAAAAATACTGCTGCCCGGCGACATCGTCCGGCAGGAGCGCGCCGCCCGCCGGTTCAATCAAAATATTGGCGCCGTAGGACTTCAACTCGCGCGACATCTTGTCGCCAATATCCACCGACACCGCGAGCAGGCCCGCAATCAGGGCGGACGCCAAAAAAATCGTCAAAAACGCCAGCGACTTGCGCGGCAAATCATGCCGCCAAAGCTGAAAAATCATCCGCCAAAACATCGCTTTACTCCTTCACAAAATCTTCGGGTTTATCGACAAAACGCTGATAATTTTCCTCGGTGCGGAAAAAGTACGTTTTCGTGCCGTAGCTGTAGCGGTGCGGCGCGGTGGTGTTCTTCACCCTGCTGCCATCGACCGGGTCAACCACCTCCAGCTCAACCACCGCCTTGAAAAAATTCAGCCCCGCTTCCAGCGACTTGCGCGGCACGACAATCTCGCCGCCCGTCTGCGACCAGCCCTCAATCGGCACCGGATTACAGCCGCCACTCTTGCCGACATTGGGACGGAACAGACGCACGCCACAGGCAATGCACACCACCTGGTCGCCCTGCATCGCATAACCCGTATCGCCGCAGAGCAGGCAGGCATCGAACACCACCGCCGGCGACCACTCGCCGGGAAAGCGGTCAATCACAAAAAAGCGCACCACCTTGCCCTCGCCGGATACCCAGGCGAAGCGGTGCAAATCGCCGTCCTTGAGCCTTAAATCGTCAATCGGCAAATGCACCACATCATCGGCGGCAAGCTCGACCGGCGTCGCCGCCGACAACGCCGGCGGACGGGACGCCACCAAATCCCAGAAAAGCGCGGTGGCAAGGGCAAAAACCACGGCAAACGCGCCCTGCCACACCGCACGCCGCCCGCGTCGCGCCTCGGCAATCAGCAAACGGCGCTCAACCGCAGCAACCTGCGCCGTCGCCAGGCGTTTACGTCGCGGCAACCAGCCGGAAGCAAGCGCCGCCAGCGTTGCCACGGCCAGCACCACAAGCGCCACATAACCAAACCAGGCGCGGACAAACTCCGCCCGCGCCAACCAGCGCAGGCGCGTGCTGGAAATCTCCAGCCATTGCAGCTTCACCGCCGCCAGCCCCATATCCGCGCCGAGCCACACCGCCGCAACTGCCAGCCAAGTGAAAACGACCAGCACAACCAGCGCGCGCCATACGCGGCGCGAAACCAGCGCGCGCAGCACGACGAACCACAGCGCGAGCAGCGCCGACAGCCCCGCCGCCGCCAGCACCGCCGCAAAATGCAAAATAAAAGACGTATTCACCACCGACGTCGTCGAAAACGCGCTCATCACCGGAGCGGCAAAAAACGGCGCGGCGCCAAGCAAGCCGGCGGCAAACCACAGCGCGTCCACGGCAAACGCGCGCCGCGTCAGCAATAACAACAGCGCCAGCACGAGCAGCGCGCCGCGCACGGCGGCAAACCAAAAAAGCGTCGCCGACGACTCGGGCAACCACGCCACCGCCGCCGCTCCTGCCAGCCCCCCGCCGACAAACCAGGCGAACCAGCGCCCCGGCTGCCGCGGCAGGCGTCCGGCAGACAAAACCACTGCCGCAAACAGCGGCAGCCAAAAACAACGCACGAACAACGAAAAAAACAGACTCATAACGCAACTCGCAACAGGAAACGCCCGCATTCTACCGCGCGGCGCAGGAGAAGGCGAGGCAGGAAGCGGCGCTTGTCGCGGTAAAAACAGCGCGCTATCATCATCGTATGATTAGCAATTTCTCCTGCAAAGATACTGAAGCGCTTTTTCGAGGACGCCAGGTGCGGCGTTTTATTGCGATAGAGCGAATAGCATTGCGCAAATTGCAGCAATTACACGCGGCGAGCAATCTCCAATTCTTGCGTGTGCCGCCAGGAAACCGGCTGGAAGCGCTGCAAGGGAATCGTGCCGGACAATACAGTATTCATATTAACGACCAATGGCACATTTGTTTTTGTTGGGAAGACGGCAATGCCAATCATGTCGAAATTGTTGATTATCATTGAGGAGAAAATATGACACGAGAGATTCCTCTGATTCACCCCGGCGAAATATTGCTGGAAGACTGGTTGAAGCCTTTGGGCATTAGTCAGACGGCATTGGCAAAGGCCATTGCTGTCCCGCCGCGGCGTATTCATGAAATTATTGCGGGCAAGCGTGCGATTAGCGCCGATACCGCGTTGCGCCTTGCGGTTTTTTTTCAAACAGATGCCCAAAGCTGGCTCAATTTGCAAAGCCATTATGATGCGGAACAGACGCGGGAAAAACTTGCGGGAACGCTGGCGCATATTCCTGCATACGATACGCTTGCCTTGTCGGAAAATATTTGAATGATGGCAAAATAAAAGCGGGCTTTTTGCCCGCTTTTTTCTTTCCGTTTTTCAGTTTTTCTTTTTCACCGCCAGACCGCCGGAGGCTTGCGCCACCGGCATGATTTCGATGCGGTTGATGTTCATATGCGCCGGGCGCTCGGCTATCCAAAGGACGGTTTCGGCGATGTCTTCCGGCGTCAGGTAATCAACGTTTTCGTATAGCGCGGCGGCTTTGGCGTTATCGCCGTGGTAGCGGATGTTGGAAAATTCGGTGCCACCGCAAAGGCCGGGCTCGACGTTGGAGACGCGCACGTTGGTGCCCAGCAGATCGGCGCGCAGGTTGAGGCTGAATTGTTTGACGAAGGCTTTGGTCGCGCCGTAGATGTTGCCGCCCGCGTACTGGTAGCTGCCCGCGGTGGAGCCGAGGTTGATGATGTGGCCGCGGTTGCGCGCCACCATGCCTTTGAGGACGGCGTAGGTGACGGTGACGAGGCCGCCGACGTTGGTCGCGATCATTTGTTTCCAGTCGGCGAGTTCGCAGTCGGGGAAGGGCGCGGCGCCCAGCGCCAGTCCGGCGTTGTTCACCAGCAGCTCGATTTCTTGCCATGCGGGCGGGAGTTTTGCCAGCGCCGCCAGGGTTGCCGCTTCGTCGCTGATGTCAAAGGCGAGCGGCAGGCAGGCGTCGCCGAGTTCGGCGTGCAGCGCCTGCAGGCGTTCGGCACGGCGGCCGGTGGCGATGACTTTGTGCCCGCGGGCGATGAGCAGGCGGGTGATGGCAGTGCCGAATCCGGCGGTCGCGCCGGTAACGAGGGCGATCATGGTTGCTCCTGTGTTGGGGGGGAAAGCAGTTGCGGCCGCAGGCGGGTCTCGCCTTCGCTGTAAGCGCTGATGCCGTCAGCGGTTTCAAGCAGCAGGCGGCCTTGTTCGTCTATGCCGCGGTTGGTGCCGCAGAGGGTGTCGTGGGCGCGGTGCAGGCAGACGGCGCGGTCGGCGTAGGTATCGAGCGCGTGCCAGCGGGCGGGCAGGGCAGGGCGGTCAGCGGGGTGGCGGGCGAAGGCCTCGCGCCAGCGGTTGATGAGCGCAGCGGTCAGCGGGTTGCGCGCGATAGTGCCGCATTCGCTGAGGCTGGCTACGGGCTGGCCGGGGTTGGGCGGCGGCAAGAGGTTGATGCCGATACCGGCGATGGTGTGGGCGCCGCTGCTGTTCAGGGCGGTTTCGAGGAGGATGCCGCCCAGTTTGCGTCCGTGCAGGTAGAGGTCGTTCGGCCATTTGAGTTGTACCGGGTAGTCCGCCGCACGCAGTGCTTCGGCAGCGGCGATGCCCAGCGCGATGCTGAGTGCGGCGGTGTCGTGCGGCTCGGGGTAGTGCCAGCTCATGCTGAGGATGATTTGTCCGGCGAAGGGCGACTGCCAGGTGCGACCGCGGCGGCCGCGTCCGGCGCTTTGGTATTCAGCAAGGATGGCGTCGCCGTTTTCACGCGGGCTTTGCCGGGCGAGGGCGCTGTTGGTGGAATCGGTGATGGTCAGCACTTGTACCGCGGCGGCCGAGCAGGCGCGGGCGAGCCAGGCGGCGTCAAGCAGGTCAAGCGCCGGGCGTATTTGCCAGCCAGCGGCGGTTTCCTCAAGGGGGACGATGCCGCGCGTTTGTAGCTCGGCGAGTTGGGCGCGGATGGTGCTTTCGTCGCAGGCAAGCGCGCGGGCAAGGGCGGCGAGTGGCCAAGGGCGCAGGTCGGCAAGGGTGGAGAGGAGGGCGTCGGGCATGGTCTTTATGTGATGAATGTGGGCAGGCGGATGCGCATTTAGCCGAACAGTTCTGAATGTGAGCCGAGGCGGACGAGCTGCAATGTGTCACCTGCATTGCTATAGATCAGTAATAAATCAGGTTTTATATGGCATTCCCTGAATCCTGCCCAATCGCCGGAAAGGAAATGATCAGAATATTTGGCGGGTAGTTCCGCACGCCGGGTCAGGCAATAAAGGATTTCCGCCCATTCTGCCGTGGCAAGCAGTAAAAACTGCTTTTTTAAATCGCGTTTGAACTGGCTGCCAAAGACGATTTTTAACTCAGGCATCCGCGATTTCCCGCATGAGCTGCAAGGCTTCTTCCAGGGTGTAACGTTGGGCGGTCGGGTTTTCCTGCTCCGCCTTGGCTTCTAGCAGCGCTTGTCGGGTAAGCGCATTGGGTATGTGTTCCGCGCGTCCGGCGTGGTGGTTGAACGATAGCGGTATGCTCTGGGTATCGGCGACCTGATTCAAAAACAGCTTGATCGCCTGGGAAGGCGCCAGGCCGTAGCGTTCAAAAACGGCGAAGGCGCGGTCGCGCAATTCCTGTTCGAGGCGGATGTTGTAGTTTGTAGTGGTCATGCTGTGCTTCTCTTACGTGATTTGTGTGGTGAATGTACTGCGTTCGTCATGCGTAAGCAAGTCATACAGGCGATGGTGGACGTTCCGGCGCGTCGGAAGCATGGCGCAACGGTAATCTCGCTATAATACGCGCCCCTTTCTCACCTTCAGGATTTTCCATGCTCGAAAAAATCTTCAAGTTGCAGGCGCACGGCACCACGGTTCGCACCGAAGTGCTGGCGGGCATCACCACCTTCCTCACCATGGCCTACATTATCTTCGTCAATCCCAATGTGCTGGCGAAAACGGGCATGGATCACGGCGCGGTATTCGTCGCCACCTGTATCGCCGCCGCCATCGGCTCGTTCATTATGGGCTTTTATGCCAACCTGCCGGTCGCGCTCGCCCCGGGCATGGGTCTGAACGCCTTTTTCACCTATACCGTCGTCATGCAACTCGGTCACACCTGGCAGACGGCGCTTGCCTGCGTCTTCTTCTCCGGCGTGCTCTTTATCATCGTCAGCCTGTTGCGCATCCGCGAATGGCTGATTAACGCCATCCCCGATGCGCTGAAAAAATCCATCGCCGCCGGCATCGGCGGTTTTCTCGCCTTCATCGCCCTGCAAAGCGCGGGCATCATCGTCGATGCCGATGGCGTCCTGGTGCGGATGGGCAGCATCATCTCCTTCGCGCCGCTGATGACCGCGCTCTGCCTCTTTCTCATCATCGCCTTTGTTCATTACCGCGTGCCGGGCAGCGTCATGCTCGCCATCCTGATCGTCTCGGTGCTGGGCATCCTGTTTGGCCACAACAGCATGCCGGAAAGCCTCGTCGCCGCGCCGCCCTCGCTCGCCCCAACCTTCATGCAGCTTGATTTCAAAAGTGCGCTGGAACCGGCGATGTTCAGCATCATCTTCGCCTTCTTCTTCGTCGATCTCTTTGACACCGCCGGCACGCTGATTGGCGTTACCGAACGTGGCGGACTGGTCAAAGACGGCAAAATTCCCAACCTGAAAAAAGCCTTGCTTGCGGACAGCGGCGCGACCGTCGTCGGCGCGATGCTCGGCACCTCCAACACCACCAGCTTCATCGAAAGCGCTTCCGGCGTCGCCATGGGCGGGCGCACCGGACTGATGGCCGTCGTCACCGGCGTGCTGTTCCTGCTTGCCACCTTCTTCTCGCCGCTCGCCGGGATGGTGCCAAGCTACGCCACCGCGGGCGCGATTCTCTACGTATCAGTGCTGATGATGTACACCGTGGGCGAGATTGACTGGCACGACATTACCGAAGCCGCACCCGTCGCCATCACCTTCCTTGCCATCCCGCTCACCTACTCCATCGCCGACGGCATCACCCTCGGCTTCATCAGCTACACCCTCGTCAAACTGATCTGCGGCCGCTGGCGCGAGCTCAATATCGGCGTTATCGTCCTCGCCGCCATCCTGCTGGCGCGGCTGATTTGGGTGCATGGCTGAGCGCTACCGCAGCTACGCCCATAAAAAAACACCGCCTGATTCATCATGGCGGTGTTTTTTGTGCTTGTCGTGACGGCTAAAAGCGCCTTTGCCTTTCTTCGCCTTAACGACCTGTTGACGGTACTTGCCGCTATGCAGCAAATCCTGATGCAGACTGCGTCGGTTCATTATCATCTCCAGTTAAAAGGGCGGCGGATTATACGCCGCTTTTTCGTTCCGGGCAGCAGGGCACAATATTGTCCCTGTCGCAGTAACGGCCATCAGAAAACCTGCATCCGTGATTGCCCCTTATCAACTGAAAAACCGCCCCCATTCCCTTACAATACCGCCATCCGCCAAACCCGCAACTATGCGCCCAAAACCGTGCAACACAGCTACTTCTACATCATCCTCTCGACCGTCCTGGTCAACAACTTCGTCCTCTCCCAATTCCTCGGCCTCTGCCCGTTCATGGGCGTATCGCGCAAAATCGACACCGCCCTCGGCATGGGACTTGCCACCGCCTTCGTCCTCACCCTCTCCGCCGTCAGCGCCTACCTGCTCGACACCTACATATTAGAACCCTTCGGCCTGCGCTATCTGCGCACCATCGGCTTCATCGTCGCCATCGCCGTGCTGGTCGGCCTCACCGAAATGTTCATCGCCAAGACCAGCCCGGTACTGCACCGCCTGCTCGGCGTGTACCTGCCGCTGATAACCACCAACTGCGCCGTCCTCGGCGTGGCGCTCCTAAACGCCAACCAGCAGCACAACCTGCTCCAGTCCGCGCTTTACGGCTTCGGCGCTGCCGTCGGCTTCACCCTCGTCCTCATCATCTTCGCCGCCCTGCGCGAACGCCTGGACGCCGCTGACGTCCCCGCGCCCTTCAAAGGCACACCTGCCGCGCTGATGACCGCGGGCATCCTCGCCATCGCCTTCATGGGATTCGGCGGATGGGCATGACCGCGCTGGCGCTCACCGGCGCCCTGCTGATGCTGCTCGGCATCGTCGCCCTCTGCGGCCTGCTGCTCGGCTACTTCGCGCAAAAATACAAAATCGAAGGCGACCCGCTCGTCGAAAAAATCGACGCCATCCTGCCACAAACCCAATGCGGCCAATGCGGCTTCCCCGGCTGCAAACCCTATGCCCAGGCCATCGCCAAAGGCGAAGCGGACATCAACCAATGCCCGCCGGGCGGCCAAGAAGGCGTCGAAAAACTGGCCGAACTGCTCGGCGTCGAGCCCAAACCACTCAACGCCGACAACGGCGCCGAAACCCCGCCGCAAGTCGCCTTCATCATCGAAGACTGGTGCATCGGCTGCACCAAATGCATCAAAGCCTGCCCGGTCGACGCCATCCTCGGCAGCAACCAAAAAATGCACACCATCATCAGCGACGAATGCACCGGCTGCCGCCTCTGCGTAGACCCCTGCCCGGTGAACTGCATCATCATGAAACCGCGCGACCAAAAATGGAACTGGGACAAACCGCAAGACCCCAACCACCCCACATGATCAAAAAACTCCTAGCCCGCCTGCTGCCGTCCAAAAACCACTTTCATGGCGGCCTGCACATCACCCCGCCGCGCCACAAAAGCATGAGCACCGGCGCGCCCAGCCGCGAAGCCGCCTTGAGCGCCGAATACGCTATCAGCCTGCGCCAGCGCGACGGCAGCGCCTACCTCGCCAAAGTCGCGCCCGGCGAGCGCGTACTGCGCGGCCAACTCCTCGCCGAACCCGTAAACAGCCAAGACGCGCCCGTCCACGCCCCCACCTCCGGCACCATCCGCGCCATCGAACCGCGCCCGGAAATGCACCCGGCAAACCAGCCCGTGCCGCACCTCATCCTCGCAAGCGACGGCAAAGACGAAAGCGTACCGCCGCTAACCGCACTAGACCCCGCAACCACCGACGCCGACGCCCTGCGCGAACGCATCGCCGCCTGCGGCATCGTCGGCCTTGGCGGCGCAGGATTCCCCACCGCGCGCAAACTCGGCCATCCGGCAAACACCCTCGTCATCAACGCCGCCGAATGCGAGCCCTACATCACCTGCGACGACCTACAAATCCGCGAAAACGCCGCTGACATCATCCACGGCGCACAAATCGCCGCCAAAATCCTCGGTGCCGAACACATCCACTTCGGCATCGAAGACGACAAACCCCAAGCCATCGCCGCCTTGGAGCGCGCCGCCGCCGACATCAACGACCCGCGCCTCAAAATCAGCAGCGTCCCCACCCGCTACCCCTCCGGCAACACGCGCCAACTCTTCGAACTCCTCCTCGGCGTGCGCGTCCCCGCTGACCAACACGCCAGCGACTACGGCCTCATCTGCCACAACAGCGGCACCATGAAAGCCGTGTACGACGCCGTCATCCGCGGCGAACCCCTGACCGAACGCTACACCACCATCAGCGGCGAAGGCGTGAACCAGCCACAAGTCCTGCGCATCCGCACCGGCGCGCCCGTGCGCGACCTCATAGCCCAGGCGGGCGGCGAAAAAGGCGACAACCGCTACATCATCGGCGGGCCAATGATGGGCTACCAAATCATAAGCGCCGACACCCCGCTCCAAAAAACCGGCAACAGCCTGCTCCTCCTGCCCGCAATAGCACCCGCCGAAGAAAGCCCGTGCATCCGCTGCTCACGCTGTGCGGACGCCTGCCCGATGGAACTCCTGCCACAACAACTCCTCTGGTACAGCCAAAGCGACGAACACAAACGCCTCAAACAATACCGCCTCTACGACTGCATCGAATGCGGCATCTGCGCCGCCGTCTGCCCGTCGGCCATACCGCTCGTCCAATACTACCGCCACAGCAAAGGCGCCATCCGCGCCGCCGACGAAAAAGCCCGCGCCGCCGAACACGCGCGCACCCGCCACGAAGCACGCACCGCCCGCCTCGAACGCGAAGCCGCCGAAAGACAGGCGCAAATGGACGCGCGCCGCGCCAAACTCCAACAAAACCCCGCCGCTGACAAACCGGAGCGCTACACGCCTGCCAAAGAAACCACCGCTTCCCCCGCCGACTTTCCCCCTCCCCCCATGGAGGAGGGGCAGGGGTGGGGTTCGTCCGCAAACCTCGCTGCCGAATCGTCCACTGACGCCAAAACCGCCGCCATCGAAGCGGCAAAAGCCCGCGCTGCCGCGCGCCGCGCCGAACGACTCGCCCAAAACGGCGAAGCCAAAACACCCACCGCCGTTATGCCCCCTCCCCTGCAGGGCGCGTTAGCGCCCGCAGCGGGGGAGGGTTGGGGAGGGGGTAACGTTCCCGCTTCCAGCGCCAACATCGAAACAACCACCGACACAGCGCCCGCCCCGCACCAACTCCTGCCCGACGACGCCAAAACCGCCGCCATCGAAGCGGCAAAAGCCCGCGCCTCCGCGCGCAAAGCGGCACGTCTTGCGCAAAATAGCGAAGCCGAAACGCCAGCCGCTGCCGCTTCCCCCGCTGAACAGCCCCTCTCCCCTTGGGAGAGGGGTTGGGGTGAGGGCGAAAAGAACGAAGACAAAGAGCCCGCCCCGCACCAACTCCCGCCCGACGACGCCAAAACCGCCGCTATCGAAGCGGCAAAAGCCCGCGCTGCCGCACGCAAAGCTGCACGTCTTGCGCAAAACAGCGAAGCCGAAACGCCAGCCGCTGTCGCTTCCCCTGCGGAACAGCCCCTCTCCCCTTGGGAGAGGGGTTGGGGTGAGGGCGAAAAGAACGAAGACAAAGAACCCGCCCCGCATCAACTCCCGCCCGACGACGCCAAAACCGCCGCCATCGAAGCGGCGAAAGCGCGCGCCGCCGCGCGCAAAGCCGCACGTCTCGCTAACCAGTCGCCAAACAACGATAGCCCGCTACAAAATCCGCTAACCCCACCCCACCCCTCCCCCGCAGGGGGAGGGAGTGCATCCATGGCAGAAGCGCCAACCGTCGCCGAAACACCCTCCGAACCGCCCCCTCCCCCGCAGCGAAGCGCAGCGGGGGAGGGCAGGGGAGGGGGTAGCGTTCCCGCTTTCAGCGCCAACATCGAAACGACCACCGACACAGCGCCCGCCCCGCACCAACTCCTGCCCGACGACGCCAAAACCGCCGCCATCGAAGCGGCAAAAGCCCGCGCCGCAGCGCGCAAAGCCGCACGTTTTGCGCAAAATAGCGAAGCCGAAACGCCAACTGCTGCCGCTTCCCCCGCGGAACAGCCCCTCTCCCCTTGGGAGAGGGGTTGGGGTGAGGGCGAAAAGAACGAGGACAAAGAGCCCGCCCCGCACCAACTCCCGCCCGACGACGCCAAAACCGCCGCCATCGAAGCAGCAAAAGCCCGTGCGGCAGCACGTAAAGCCGCGCGTCTTGCGCAAAATAGCGAAGCCGAAACGCCAGCCGCTGCCGCTTCTCCCGCGGAACAGCCCCTCTCCCCTTGGGAGAGGGGTTGGGGTGAGGGCGAAAAGAACGAGGACACAGCACCCGCCTCGCACCAACTCCCGCCCGACGACGCCAAAACCGCCGCCATCGAAGCCGCGAAAGCGCGCGCTGCCGCGCGCAAAGCGGCACGCCTCACCCAACAGCCGTTAAACAAAGAAGCATCGGCGCAAAATGTACCAACCCCACCCCACCCCTCCCCCGCAGGGGGAGGGAGTGCATCCATGGCAGAAGCGCCAACCGTCGCCGAAAGACCCGCCGAACTGCCCCCTCCCCTGCAGGGCGCGTCAGCGCCCGCAGCGGGGGAGGGTTGGGGAGGGGGTAACGTTCCCGATTCCAGCGCCAACATCGAAACGACCACCGACACAGCACCCGCCCCGCATCAACTCCCGCCCGACGACGCCAAAACCGCCGCCATCGAAGCAGCAAAAGCCCGTGCGGCAGCACGTAAAGCCGCGCGTCTTGCGCAAAATAGCGAAGCCGAAACGCCAGCCGCTGCCGCTTCCCCTGCGGAACAGCCCCTCTCCCCTTGGGAGAGGGGTTGGGGTGAGGGCGAAAAGAACGAGGACAAAGAGCCCGCCCCACACCAACTCCCGCCCGACGACGCCAAAACCGCCGCCATCGAAGCCGCGAAAGCGCGCGCCGCCGCGCGCAAAGCGGCACGTCTAGCGCAAAACGGCGAAGCCGACACAGCCGCCATCGAAGCGGCAAAAGCGCGCGCCGCCGCGCGCAAAGCGGCACGTATTGCGCAAAATAGCGAAGCCGAAACGCCAACTGCTGCCGCTTCCCCCGCTGAACAGCCCCTCTCCCCTTGGGAGAGGGGTTGGGGTGAGGGCGAAAAGAACGAGGACAAAGAGCCCGCCCCGCACCAACTCCCGCCCGACGACGCCAAAACTGCCGCCATCGAAGCGGCGAAAGTGCGCGCCGCCGCGCGCAAAACCGCGCGTCTTGCCCAAAACGGCGAAGCGCCAACCGGACAACCCATAACCCTCCCACAAACCGAAGCACAAGCCGAGACCTCCATGACCCCGCCAGACAACGACGACAAAACCGCCCGCGACGCCAAACTCGCCGCCGCCCGTGCCAAAAGCGAAGAGCGCCGCATCGCCCACGCCAAACTCAAACAACACATGCGCGACACCGCCATCCCCATCCGTCCGCAGCCGGACGAGCACAAATGACCCCGTCCACCTCGCCCTATCTCCACACCGCGCCACCCTTGCGCCGCGTCATGCTGCAAGTGGCGGCTGCGACCCTGCCCGGCGTCCTCGTCCTCCTCTACTGGCAGGGCAGCCGCTGGCTCGGCCAACTGGTGCTGACCATTGCCGCCGCCTACGCGCTTGAAGCCGCCGTCCTCTGGCTACGGCGCAAGCCCTACGCCCCGCTGCGCGACGGCAGCGTCCTCGTGACCGCCGTGCTGCTCGCCCTGTCGCTGCCGGTACTCGCGCCGTGGTGGATACCGCTCGTCGGCATCGCCTTCGCCGTCCTCCTCGGCAAACACCTCTACGGCGGCCTCGGGCAAAACCCGTTCAACCCGGCAATGGTCGGCTTTGCCGTGCTGCTCATCAGCTTTCCCGCGCAAATGAGCGGCATGCCCGCCGCGCCCGTCTCCCTGTTCAGCGTGGACGCCACCAGCGCCGCCACCCTGCTCGACCACAGCCGCATCCTGCGCATCGCGGGCGAGCCGCTTGCTGCCCTCTACCCGCCGTGGCAACAACAACTGCTCAACCTCGCCTGGCTCACCGGTGGCATCTGGCTGACCACCACCCGCGCCGCCGACTGGCGCCTGCTCGTCTCGACCCTCATCGGCGCCACCGCCGCCGCCCTCACCTTTTGGCTGGCGATGCCGTTTGCGCTCAACCCCTACAGCCAGCTGATGAGCGGCGCCATCATCTTCGGCGCCTGCTTTATCGCAACAGACCCGGTTACCGCCGCAACCACGCCGCGCGGCCGCTTTCTCTACGGCATCCTCGTCGGCGCGCTCGCCATTGCCATCCGCAACCTTGGCAACTTTCCCGATGGCGTCGCCTTCGCCATCCTCATCGCCAACGGCCTCGTGCCGCTAATAGACCCGCTCACCCAACCGCGTTACCGATGAAAACCCCGCTTACCGCCGCCCTGCGCCTCGCCGCCTACGCCGCCATCACCTTCGCCGCCGTCAGCATCGCCTGGTTTGCTGCGAAAAGCCGCATCGAAACCCAGGAGCGCAACGCCAAAATCGCCCAGTTCCGCGAAATCAGCCCCGACATAGACCCCGCGCTGCTCGACCACCCCGAAACCATAACCATCGAAGGCCAACCGGCACAGCGCTACACCGCCGCCGACGGCAGCAGCTACTACCAAACCAGCACCTACAAAGGCTACAACGGCGAAATCAAACTGCTCATCGGCATCGCCCCCGACCACAAAACCCTGCTCGGCGTGCGCGTCCTCGCCCACAAAGAAACCCCCGGCTTGGGCGACAAAATCGAGGCGCGCATACACCCGTGGATACTGCAATTCGCGGGAAAAACACTGGAAAACACCCGCTTTGCCGTGAAAAAAGACGGCGGCGACATCGACAGCTTCACCGGCGCGACCATCACCCCGCGCGCCGTCACCAACCAAATCGGCAGCGTGCTGCGCGCCGCACAAGAACCATAACCCCGCCCCGCCATGACCCCCGAAACCCGCAAAACCCTCGCCAACGGCCTCTGGCACAACAACCCCGCCCTGGTGCAAATCCTCGGCCTTTGCCCGCTGCTCGCCACCTCGACCGACACCATCAACGCCCTTGGTCTCGGCATGGCGACCATCTTCGTCCTGACGCTTTCCAACACCCTCGTTGCCGCCACCCGCCGCTGGCTGCGTCCGGAAATCCGCATTCCGGTGTTCGTGCTGCTCATCGCGGGCGCGGTTACCGTTGTTGAAATCCTCATCCAGGCGCTCGCCTACCCGCTCTACCAGTCGCTCGGCATCTACCTCGCGCTGATTGTCACCAACTGCGTCATCATCGCCCGCGCCGAAGCCTACGCCGCGAAAAACGCCGTCCTGCCCGCCGCCATTGACGGTGCGGCGATGGGCACAGGCTTTGCGCTTGTCCTCATCGCCCTTGGCGCTATGCGGGAAATACTCGCCAACGGCACCCTGCTTGCCGGTGCCGACCGCATCTTTGGCCACGGCATCAACTGGACGATTCAGCTCTACCACAGCGACAACCACATCATCCTCGCCGCCCTGCCGCCCGGCGCCTTTCTTTGCTACGGCCTGCTGATTGCCGCGAAAAACCTCATCAACGCGCGGCTGCAAAAACGGCGAACCGCGCCCGCGGCCAGCGCCGACCCCGTCCAATCCTGACCATGCCAACCCCTGATCTGTTTCCAACCGCACCCGATCCCGCCGCCAATCTCCTGCCCCGCGACGGCGTGCTGCACGATTACGGCATCTGCTTTTCCGCTGTGGATGCCGACCGCTATTTGCAGCAGTTACTGACGCAGATTCCCTGGCAACACGACCGTTTGCTGATTTACGGCAAGCCCGTGACCACCGCGCGCGAAATCGCCTGGTATGGCGACCGCCCCTTCAATTACCGCTACTCCGGCAGCGACCACCGCGCCCGTCCGTGGGATGATACGCTGCGCGCGCTGAAAACGGCGGTTGAGCGCATCAGCGGCAGCCATTACAACGCCTGCCTGCTCAACCTCTACCACGATGGCAATGAAGGCATGGGCTGGCACAGCGACGATGAAGCGGTGCTGGGCGATAACCCCGACATTGCCTCGCTCAGCTTCGGCGCGACGCGCAAATTCGCCTTCCGCCATAAAGCAGGCGGCGAGAAGGTGGCGCTGTTTTTGCAGCATGGACAGCTAATCGTGATGCGCGGTGCCACGCAGGCGCACTGGCAGCACGCCCTTCTGAAAAGCAAAAAAATACACGCGCCGCGCGTCAATCTGACCTTTCGCAGCATCGTGGATGCGCCATAAAAAAACGCCGGATTATCCGGCGTTTTTGTTGAGACTGATGCTGGCGGCGCGTTTGCGTTCGGCGCGCAGGCGAGCGCGGGTGGTGCGGAAATAGGCGCGGCGGCGGCGGCGGCGCCAAACGTAATAGGCGATAACCCCGGCGATGACGAGAAAGAGCGCGATGGTCGCGTATTTGAATTCGTGCATTTTTTTCAGCATCCATTCGTGGTTTTCCGCGCCGTAGTAGCCGATATAGACAAAAACCGGGATGGAGAGAAGGGCGGCGAGGCCGTCCATCAGGGTGAAGCGCCAGAAGCTGACGCGGCGAGTGATGCCGGTCATGACGTATATGGGCGCGCGCAGGCCAGGCAGAAAGCGGGCGAAGAAGACGAGGCGGCTGCCGTAGCGGTGAAAGAGGGTCTCGGTTTGAATCATCCGCTCTGGTGTCAGCAGTTTAGAAAACCAGCGCGACTGGCGCAGATGCGGGCCAAATCTCCAGCCGATGAGGTACATCATCCAGTCGCCGCAGAGGACGCCGAAGTACGCAACCACCAGCATGACGTGGACGTTTTGCTCGCCTAGCTGCGAGATGATGCCAGCGGCGATGAGGGTGATATCTTCCGGCAGGGGCAATCCCATGCCACAGAGGACAAGGACACCGAAAACGGCGTAATAGCCGTAGTCAAAAAAGAAGGCTTGCAGCAGCGAGAGGGTCATGAGGGTCTGTTATATAGGGGGGCGGTGAAAGGCGCGCATGATACCAAAATGGTAAAGTTTTTGTCGTTTTGTCGGTCATTTACGTTTTTTTCAGATATGCCCGACCGCCGCCAGCGCGCGCTCGAAAACGGCGATACCGGCATCCGGCGAGCGCGCGTCCTCGCTCAAAATACGGCGGTATATTTTGGCGCCGCGCACGCCGGGGAAAAGGCCGAGCAGGTGGCGGGTGTAATGCGAAAGCACTTCGCCGCGCGCCAGACGTTCTGCGATGAGGGCGCGGATACGCGGCAGCACGGCATCCAGCGTTTGCGCGGCCTCGCCGTAGAGGGTATCGGCGAGAAGCAGCAGTTCCGGATTCTGGTAGGCAGCGCGGCCGAGCATGACGCCATCGACGTGTTGCAAATGCGCCTGGCATTGCGCGAGATCGCCGATACCGCCGTTGATGACGATGGTAAGCTCCGGAAAACGCCGCTTGACCTCGTAAACCAGCGGATAGTTGAGCGGCGGCACATCGCGGTTTGCCTTCGGGCTAAGCCCCTGCAACCACGCCTTGCGCGCGTGAATGATGAAAACGCGGCAGGGGCTGCGGCTGGCGACGGTTTCAACGAAATGAAATACCTCGCGCTCGTCCTGCTCGTCAATGGCGAGGCGGTGCTTGACGGTAACGGGTACCGCGCCCGCCGCTGCCTGCATCGCACTCACGCATTCGGCGACCAGCGCGGCGTCGTCCATCAGGCAGGCGCCGATGCGGTTGTTCTGCACGCGGTCGCTGGGGCAGCCGACGTTTAAATTGATTTCTTGATAGCCGTAGGGCAGGGCGATGGCGCAGGCGTGTGCCAGCGCTTCCGGCTCGCCGCCGCCCAGTTGCAAGGCGCAGGGCGCGTCGCCGTGGTGCTGCAAATGGCGCTCGGCGTCGCCGTAAATCAGCGCGCCGGTGGTCACCATTTCCGTGTACAGCAGGGCGCGGCGGGTAAAAAGACGATGCAGCGCGCGACATTCTGGCGTCGTCCAATCCAGCATCGGCGCCACGCAAAAACGGTGGGAATCGTTGGGCATGGTCAGAGTTCCAGATGATAGCCGTAGCCACGGCGGGTGCGGATGGGGTCGGCGTCGGGCGCAATCGCGCGCAGTTTTTGCCGCAGGGTTTTGATGTGGCTGTCCACGGTGCGGTTGTCGATGTGGTCGGGGTGGTCCCAGAGGGTGTTCACCAATTGGTCGCGGTCAAACGTTTGTCCGGGATGGGCGAGCAGGTGGCGCAGCAGGCGGTATTCGTAGCGGGTGAGATCCAGCGTCGTGCCGTGGTAGCTGATGGTTTGCGCGCTGTCGTTGTGCTGCCAGACGCTGGCGGTTTCCGTCTCGTTGCTGCGGCGGCAGACGGCTTTGATGCGCGAGATGAGTTCGCGGTTGCTGAAGGGCTTGCCGCAGTAATCGTCCGCGCCCAGTTCAAGGCCGACGATGCGGTCGATTTCCTCGTTGCGCGCGCTCAGGAAAATGAGCGGCGTCGTCCATTGCTGGCGGATGCGGCGGCAGAGTTCAAAGCCGTCGGTATCGGGCAGGCCGACGTCCAGCACGATGCAATCAAAGCGTTGTGCCTGCAGGGCGGCGAGCGCGGCGATGCCGGTGTCGTGCCACACCACTTGCCACTGTTCGCGCGCAAGGGCGTAGCTGAGCGGGTCGGCGATGGCGGGGTCGTCTTCGATGAGCAGGATGTGTTTCATGCGGTCATTATAATGAGTAATGTGGCGTTAAGCTGACGTTCACGAAGGCGTGCTAAGGTTGCCGCGTCTGAATTTCCTCAGGCGCACACTAAATGAGGTGAACCATGAAAAAATCACTTGTTTTGACACTGATGATTCTCGGCACGCCCGCGCTGGCAGACGGCAACGCCGTCGATCGCGCCCAGCCGCAACCGCCGTCCAAGGTAACGACCACGACTACCGTTATCACCGAGCGTACTGTCAACGGGCAAACCAGCACCGAAACCTCGCAGCCGGTGGCCAACGTGCAGGAATGGCAGGACACCAGCAAGCGCGGCGGGCGGGCAGATCCCGCTCCGGCAGACAGCGGCGCGCGTGCTTCACAGCTGCAGGACAGCTTCGCCGCCTTACAGGCGGCAGATACGCCGGAAGCGATGGACGCTCCATTGCGCCGCTTCAAAGCCGCCGGAGAACGCGCGCTGTCGCGCAAGGGGCTGAAAGCGCAACGGGTGCAGTTCCGCGAAGACATCGCCGCCCTGCGCGAAGCGGTCAATGCGGGCGACCTCAATGGCGCCAAGGCACAACTGGACGCCATCGCGCAAATTCCCGCCATTGCCGACCGCCTGCAATAAGCGCTCCGGCAAAGAAAAAGCCCCGCAGGACGGGGCTTTTTTATCGCCCTCCCTTGCAGGGCGAAGCCCGCAGCGGGGGAGGGGAGGGGGTGAGCAATATGGAAATTTGGAACAAACGAGGCGTTTGCACCAGAATTTTCAATAAAACACCAAGAAATTGGCGTCATCGCCTTCGCCTTCCTGAATAATCATCAGCCAGTCCACATCGCCTTTTTCTGCAATGTAAACATCACGATGGATAGACTGCTGGATGGGCGAGCTGTGGCTGATGGCGACTTTTGCCTGCTCGACCAGTTCGGCATAAGTCTTCGGCGGCAGGCTCTCGGCGGTATAGGCGATGATGCGGCTGCGCGGACATTTGTTGATGAGCGACAGTACGGTAATCAGCGCCGCGTTGGATTTCAGCAGTTTGCCAATGCCGCTGAACAGCTCCTGTTTGTCGTAAATGGCGTCGCTGCGGATGGATTTAAGAAAATTTTCCAGATTTTTCATAATGATTCCTTGTGACGTAAAAAGGTGAAAATTTTTAACAATTATAGCCTTATTTCGCGAACGCACGGCGAAATTTTCTGGAAAATCCATAACTAAGACAGGGTTAATATTGCGCTGGCAGGGGAAAAGAAAATCCGCCACTGCTTACATCAGACGGAGCACGATTCTCCCAAGAAAAGTCAGTAGCGGATTTGGCGTCAGTATAGCAGGACAATGTCGGCAAGTGCTTGATGATAACCGCGCGCGCCGCAAGAGCCGTCGGTTTTCTTTTAAGCCTTGCGCGTGTCTTGTGGCGGCTTAAAAACTGGTGATGCAGGTGATGATGCCGAGGACGATGCCGGGCGCGTTGGCGATGGCGACGGGCAAATCGCGCGGCGTTTTGAACAGTCCGTAAGCCACCCACAGCGTGCAGTTAATCGCGGCGCAAAGCGGCTGGATGGGGCTGGCTTTATGTCCGGCGAGATTCTCCTGAATCTGGAAAATATAGGATGTGTACATACAGATTGCGGCAATGGTGGCAACTATGGCCAGAATACGGATGTGTTTGTCGTGCATAAATACTTCTCTTGCAAATGGTGTTTTAGGGTGATTTTTCTGTTCATGGATGTTTGTGGGGTTCAAAATGCAATGGGATTTTTTAATCTTATTTTGCATGGTTTTTTGCCAGATATGGCATCGCTATTTCATCTGGACATTCCCCGCCATTTCTGAACAGGAGAATGTCATTCTAGCACGGGCGCGCTGTTCTTCCCGTAACAGGGTTGCAAAAACGCCTGGTTTTTCAATGAGGGTTAATTCGCTGTCAGGGTGCGCGGTTGTGGGGCTGCTTGGGGTTTTGTTGTTATCGTTTTTTATGCGGTTTTTTTGTCGTTTTTTTGCGGTCATTTTTACGCTTAATTAACAGGAAATGGCCGTGAGTTTTTATTTGTTTTGGCTGCTGAATGTATGAAAAAGAAAAGCCCGCGATGCGGGCTTTTCTATAGATATTGAGCGGCAGTCTTAATGCACAATTTTCGGCCTGCCGTTTTCAATTTCTACCGTCTGTCCTTCGTCGTAGGCGGTGAAGATGACGGGCGTAACGAGGCTCGGCACTTTGTCGGCGATGGCGGCGAGATCGACTTTCACCAGTTCCTGCCCGACGGTGATGCGCTCGCCTTCTTTGACCAGCACGGTGAAGCCTTCGCCGCTCAGTTTGACGGTGTCGATGCCGATATGGATGAGGATTTCCAGGCCGTTGTCGGTTTCCAGTCCTATCGCGTGGCGGGTGGGGAAGATGGTGGCGACGCTGCCGTTGGCGGGCGCGCGGACGATGCCGTCGCCGCCCGTCGGGTCAATGGCGAAGCTCGCGCCTAAGGCGTTCGCGGCGAAGGCGGGGTCGGGGATGTCGCTGGCGGCAAGAACGCGGCCTTGCAGCGGCATTTGCCATTCGGCGGGAATGGGGTCGGCATCCGGCGCGGGCGCGGGTTTTTCCGCAGGCGTGGCGGGCGCAACCGGGGCAGGTGCTACCGGCGCGAGGCGTTCCGGGTTGTAGCGGCTGCGTGAGAAGACAAGGGTAAGGCTGAAGGTGATGGCGAAGGCGATCACCATCCCGACGATGTACGGCGTCAGGTATTGCGCGCCGATAGAGATGATGCCGGGGATGCCCGCTGCGCCGAGGGCGACGGCTTTGGTGTGGTAGAGGGTGATGTAGGCGCTGGCGCAGGCGGTGCCGATGAGGGCGGCGTAGAAGGGGTAGCGCAGGCGCAGGTTTACGCCGAACATCGCCGGTTCGGTGATGCCGAGCACGGCGGAGATGCCGGAGGCGGAGGCGACGCCTTTCAGTTTGGCGTCTTTGGTGCAGAAAAGCGCGCCGAAGGCGGCCGCGCCTTGCGAGATGTTGTTCATCGCGGCGATGGGGAAGATGAAGGTGCCGCCGGTGTTGGCGATGTCGGCGATGAGCTGGGTTTCGACCGGGATGAAGCTGTTGTGCATGCCGGTGATGACGACCGGCGCGTAGAGGCCGCCGAGGATGGCGCCGCCCAAGACGCCGGCGGTGTTGTACAGCCACTGGATGGCGTCGGTGAAGGCGATACCGGCGTCGCGCGTCGCAGGCCCGACGATGGTGAAGGTGAGCAGCGCGGTGATGAAGATGGCCAAGAGCGGCGTCAGCAGCAAATCGACGCTTGCCGGGATGACGCGGCGCAGGCTGCGTTCCAGTTTGGCGAGTATCCAGCTACAGACGAGGATGGGCAGCACCGTACCCTGGTAGCCGACTTTGGCGACGCTGAAGCCAAGAATATTCCAGTATTGCAGCGTGCCGTCGGCGGTCGCTTGCGCGAGGGCATAGTTGTTGGTGAGGTCGGGGTGCACCATGATCATGCCGAGCACCGCGCCGAGGTAGGGGTTGCCGCCGAAAATGCGGGTGGCGGAGAAGGCGATGAGGATGGGGAGGAAGACGAAGGGCGCGTTGGCGAAGGTGTTGATCATCTCCGCCAGTCCTGCCCACTGCGGGTAGGCCTCTATCAGCGTTTTGCCCTTGATGACGAGGTCATGCGCGGTGAGGACGTTGTTCAGCCCCATCAGCAAACCGCCGGCGACGATGGCGGGGATGATGGGGACGAAGATGTCCGATAGGGTTTTGACGAAGCGTTGCAGCAGGTTGCCCTTCGCCGCGCCGAGGTCTTTCGCCTCCTGCGTGCTGACTTGTTTGACGCCGGTGAGGTCAAGCAGCTCAGCGGTAACTTTATTGACCGTGCCGGTGCCGAGGATGATCTGGAATTGTCCGGCGGTGAGGAAGTTGCCTTTGGCGAGCGGGATGGCGTCCACGGCGGCCTTGTCGATTTTGCTCTCGTCTTTCAAGACCATGCGCAGGCGGGTGGCGCAGTGCGTCGCGGCGGCGATGTTGTCGCGGCCGCCGACGGCGGCGATGATGGCTTCAGCGGTCTGGCGGTATTCACTCATGGTGGTTCTCCTTTTGGAATTGTTGCAGGCGGGCGCGGTCGGGCATGCTGTTAATCGCGCCGCGTTGCAGGGTGGTAATCGCGCCGACGGCAGCGGCGTGGCGCAGCAGGGCGGCGATGTGTTCGTCAGCAAGTGCCTGTTGCAGGTCAAGGTTGAGGCGGCTCATTTCCGCGAGCAGGCCGCCGATGAAGGCATCGCCCGCGCCGGTGGCGTCCAGCGCCTGCACTTTGTAAGCATCGACCGCGCCGCGCTGGCCGCTGGCGTCGTACCACGCCGCGCCCTGTGCGCCACGGGTGTAGATGACGTGCTTGACCGCGCCACGGTGCAACTGCCCGATGCCGCGCGCCGGGTCGCGTTCGCCGGTGACAAATTCCAGTTCATCGTCGGAAATCTTGATGATGTCCGCCAGCGGCAGATATTCCTGCACGGCGGCATGGAGGTCGGCGGGATTTTTCCACAGCGGCAGACGCAGGTTGATGTCGAAGCTAATCAGCGCGCCTGCTGCGCGGAAGCGCTCGATGGCAACGCGGTGCGCCTCACGCATCGGGCAGGGGGTGAGCGACACCGAGCAATAGTGGAGGATGTCGCCCGGCTGCGGCGCAATCGCGGCGAGGTTGTCGGCGGCGTAGAGCATATCGGCGGACGGGTCGCGGTAGAAGGCAAACTCGCGCTCGCCGTTGTCATGCAGGGTAACGAAGGCCAGCGCCGTTTTCGCCTCACGGCTGCGCTTCAGGTAACGGGTATCGACGCCCGCCGCCTGCGCGGTGGCGGCAATCTGCTCGCCGAAAGCATCCTCGCCGACCTGGCTCAGAATGTAACTTTTGCCGCCGAGGCGGGCATAAGCGGCGGCAACGTTGAGCGGCGCGCCGCCGACCGCCGGGGTGTAGCGGATGTCGGCGTCGGGCTTGCCCGGGCGGCTGGGGACGAAGTCAATCAGGGCTTCGCCGATGGCGTAGAGGGACATGATGTTCTCCGGTGGTGGATAAATGCGCGGTGGGTGTGAGTTTTTGGATTTTTTAGTGATTATAAGGGAATGGCGGCGGGGGCGCTGTTTTCCCCGCCGCTTTGAATAGGAATTGGCCGGTCGCGCTAAACGCGGCGGGGTTTAGAGAATCGGGTAAATCGTCACCGTCGCATCGTCAGCCGCAGCGACGTGCAGGCCGGTGGCGTCGGCGGGCGGGTAGATGGCGCCGGTCATCACCGCTTCGCCGTCGTTGATGAAGATTTCCAGCGAGGAGGTGTCCGCGTAGATGCGCAAGCTGTGCAGCTGCGTCAGCGCCAGACGGCGGATATGGCCACCTTTGCCGGGCGCGTCTTTTTCCGGTTCGGGCAGCGCGCCGCTTTGGCTGCGGTCGAAGATGAGCGCTTCGCCGTTGTAGGTCAGCACGGTCTTGGCGCTCGCGCCCGCGCGCAGGGTGAGGATGAAGGGGTGGTTCTGCGGGTTGGCGAGGTTGAGCTCGTAGTGGATGCCGTCGTGCGCGCCTTCGCCGCGCAGGCGGTCAAGCGCGGGCAGCGGGCGCTGGCGCAGTTGGCCGTCTTCTATGGTCAGCACGCGCGGCAGGGTGAGGCAATGCGCCCAGCCGTCGCGCGCGCTGGGGCAAGTGGTGTCGGGCAATCCCATCCAGCCGATGAGCAGGCGCTCGCCGTCCGCGCCGAGGGTGCTTTGCGGTGCGTAGTAGTCAAAACCGTGGTCGAGTTCGCGGAAGCCGTCGTGGTTAAAGCGGCAGGCGGCTTTGTCAAACGTGCCGAGGAAGTAGCCGGACTGGTAAATGTTGCGGTAGCGGTCGCCGTCGGCAGGCAGGCCTTGCGGGCAGCAGAGGAAGACGTCGCGCCCGGCGAGCGGGAAGTAGTCCGGGCATTCCCACATGTAGCCGAAACCAGGCAGGGCGAAGTCGATTTCGCCGCGCAGTTGCCAGGTTTGGGCGTCGGTGGAGGTGAGGTAGAGGGCGGTGCCGCTTTCGTTGTCGCGCTGCGCGCCGAGGACGATGCCGTAACTGCCATCCGCCTCGCGCCAGATTTTCGGGTCGCGCACGTGTTCGCTGTAGCCTGCGGGCGCGCCTTTGAGGAAGGGTTCGTGTTTGTGCAGTCCGTGCGCATCAAGGCGGGCAGTGAGCTGGTAGGGGATGCGTTCCCAGGCGGCGGTGCGGTGGTTGCCGGTGTAGGCGATGAGCAGACCGTCGCCGTCGGCGAGCGCGCTGCCGGAGTAGGCGCCGTGGCTGTCCCATTTAGTATCCGGTGCGATGCCGATGCCGCGCGTTTGGTAGTGGACGAGATCGGCGCTGCTCAGGTGTTGCCAGTATTTGAGGCCGTGTACCGGGCCGAGCGGAAACCATTGGTAAAAGAGATGATATTCGCGCCCGTCGTGGCAGAAACCGTTGGGGTCATTCAAAAGCCCGGCAGGCGGCTGCACGTGGTAGCGCTGTCGCCACGGGCTAGCGGCGGCTTGCGCACAGAGGGCTTCGTAACGTTCGCGGCTGTCGGCATTGAGTGCGGTGTAACGCGCTTCGCGGGTCCAATGAGTATTCATGCGGGTCGCTCCGGTTTTTGGTGGCATTCGGCGTAGATGAGCAGTGCGCCCATGCGGCAATGTTCTTCGAGGCTGATGAGCTGGCGGCGGTTGTCTTCGTTGTCTTCAAGGTCGTAATCGAGTTTGCCGATTTCTTCAAGATCGGCGAGGAAGGCGCGGGCGTCCTCATCCAGCGCGGGATGCAGCCAGTGCACGGCGACGGTAAAGCCCTGCGCCCAGGCAGCCAGCGCTTCAGCACGCGCGGCGAGGGCGCCGTCTTCCGGCAAGAGCAGCTGATAGGCGAGGGCATCGGCGGCCAGCGTTTCTTCGATTTGCAGCGAGAGGCGGTCAAAGGCTTCATGCGCGATGGCGTCCACTTCACCCTGCGCAAAGAGGATTTCCGGCCAGCGCCCGCCGTGGTTGCAGGCGATAAGCGCGCTCAGGATGCCATGCGCCTCACTCGCGGCAAACCACCATTCGCGGGCGGCAATGAGGTCGGCAAGGGCGTCGTAACGGGGTTGTGCGGTCATGGTTTTTGTCCGGATGATGTAAAGATGGTAGTATAAATGAAACCGTGGTAATGGCTTGCCATTATCGTCATTTAAGCCTAGGCAGGAATCAGCATGAAGCCAGTTCAGGAACGTTTACATATAGACGAATTAAAACGTGTTGAAAAGCAGACCAATACTTTGCTCAAGGCATGGCGCACCCTCAACAAGAATTATCGCCAGTTGCAGGAAGATTATGAAAAATTGAATATCCGCCATAATCTCACCGTGCAAGAGCATCAGGAAACCCTCTCCCAACGCGCCGAAGAATACCGGGCCGCATTGGAGCAAGCCGACCAACGTTGGCGCAATCGTTACGACGATGACAAAGCGGCATGGGCGGCAGAAAGAGAAGCATTGATTACCGCCAATGCGCAAGCGCTGCAAAAGCAGGCGGAAGAATATCAGGAAGCCATGGATGCCTTGCAGGCAGAACTGGATCAGGCGAATCGCCGCAAGCAGGCCATGATTGATCGCATTCGCGGGGTGGAACAATGAGCAGAGAACCCATGAAAGTAAGCGTGCAGATTCTGGAGAATACCTATTCTTTAGGCTGTGAACCGCATGAGCGCAATATGCTGATTGAAGCGGCAGATCAATTAAATGCGGCATTGTCCGATATGCGCCGCGAGAATCCGAAAGTCCCGACCGACCGCCTGATTGTCCTTTGCGCCCTGAAAATGACCTATGACCTTTTACTGGAGCGACAAACGATTGCGCGTGAAGTCAGCATGGTCAATCAGGTCAGCGAACGACTGATTAGTGCTTTGAGTCAGGCGATTGCCGAAGAAAATTTGAGCGACAGTTAAACGCTTGCACGCATCCCCGCATTGGCGGGGATTTTTTATTTAAGGAGGCTTTTATGAAAATCCTTTTTTTAACTATGGCATTATTGGCAATGACTACCGCGCAAGCGCAATCTGCCACGCCAACGGCGAATGACGCGCAGTATCAGCAGAAAATTGAACAAGTCTTTCGCGGCGCGGAATTGGATCGTTCCATTCAGGTTTATCCGAAAGCAGAACTTGCCACCTGGGATCGGGAAAAGGCCGCAGGCGGGGAGGGCGCATTGCTCGGCCAATTCGCTTATACGCGCAAACAGACGAATGAAAAAGATGCTTTTCGTGAAATCGGCTGGCTGACATTACCTCCGGGGGCGTCGATTGGCTTACATAAGCACGACAATAATGAAGACGTCTATATCATCATTTCCGGCCAGGGCATTTTTACCGATAGCAACGGCAAAGAAACGGAAGTCAAAGCGGGCGATATCACCATTGCCCGGCCGGGGCAAAGTCATGCGCTGAAAAACGCAGGCGAGGAGCCGCTAGTATTTCTCGATTTGATCGCGCAGACCGTACCGCCTGCGGCAAATCCGGCGGCACAGTAAGCGCGTTTTTTGGTAGGATAGCCGCCGCTTTCGCGTAGGGGTTGAACGCGGCGGCGCTTCCATCAACATATTGCAAGGAGAACGGCATGAGCCACTATCTATTTACATCCGAATCGGTATCCGAAGGGCATCCTGACAAAATCGCCGACCAGATTTCCGATGCAGTCTTGGACGCCATCATCGCCCAGGACAAACACGCGCGCGTCGCCTGCGAAACGCTGATTAAAACCGGCATGGTCGTCCTCGCCGGCGAGGTGACAACCTCCGCCTGGGTCGATCTGGAAGATCTGGTGCGCAAGACCGTGGTCGATATCGGCTACAACAGCTCCGACATTGGTTTTGACGGCTCCACCTGCGGCGTCTTCAACGCCATCGGCAAGCAGTCTTCCGACATCGCGCAAGGCGTTGACCGCGAAGAAAAACGCAAACAGGGGGCAGGCGACCAGGGACTGATGTTCGGCTACGCCTGCGACGAAACGCCGACGCTGATGCCAGCGCCTATCATGTACGCACACCGCCTCGTCGAGCGGCAGGCGCAAGTGCGCCGCGATGGCGTGCTGCCGTGGCTGCGTCCGGACGCGAAATCACAAGTCACCTTCCGCTATGAAGACGACAAAATCACCGGCATTGACGCCGTCGTCCTCTCCACCCAGCACGACCCGGACATCTCGCTGAAAGACCTGCAAGAAGCGGTACGCGAGCTGATTATCGACAAAGTCCTGCCCGCCGAGTGGCTGGACAGCAAAACCAAATTCCACATCAACCCCACCGGCAAATTCGTCATCGGCGGTCCGGTAGGCGACTGCGGCCTCACCGGGCGCAAAATCATCGTCGATACCTACGGCGGTTCGGCGCACCACGGCGGCGGCGCGTTCTCCGGCAAGGATCCGTCCAAAGTGGATCGCAGCGCTGCTTACGCCGGGCGTTATGTGGCGAAAAACATCGTCGCCGCCGGTCTTGCCAAACGTTGCGAAATCCAGGTGTCTTACGCCATTGGCGTCGCTGAGCCGACTTCGGTCATGGTCAATACCTTCGGCACCGGCACCATTGCCGACGAGGAAATCGTCAAGCGCGTGCGGGCGGTGTTTGACCTCACCCCTTACGGCATTATCGAAATGCTTGACCTCATCCGCCCGATTTACCGCCAAACCGCCGCTTACGGCCACTTTGGCCGCGAACTGCCGGACTTTACCTGGGAAAAAACCGACCGCGCTGCCGCGCTGAAAGGATAATCCCGGAATTCACCACCGACCGCCGAAGAAACCCTTCGGCGGTTTTTGATTAAGCCGCCTGCGGCGCCAGCGGAAAAATGCGCGCCATCTATCAAACGTCAGGAGTTCATCATGCAGGGTCAATTGTGGATTGTTGCGGCGCCGTCCGGAGGCGGTAAGACCAGCCTCATCGCCGAAGCGGTGCGGACGCTGGATAACGTCGTCGAAAGCGTGTCGCACACCACGCGCGCCGCAAGACCGGGCGAAGTCGAAGGCGTGCATTACTACTTCGTCGAACCGGCGCAGTTCCAGGCGATGATTGACGCCGATGGCTTCCTTGAATACGCGCAGGTCTTCCATAACGCCTACGGCACGGCGGCGGCATCCGTTGATGCGCTCTTGGCGGCGGGCAAGGACGTTATCTTGAGCATTGACTGGCAAGGCGCGCAGCAAGTCATGGCGCGACGGCCGGATACGCGCTCCGTGTTTCTCCTGCCGCCATCGCTGGAAGCGCTGCGCGAACGCCTGACCGCGCGCGGCCAGGACAATCCGGACATCGTCGCGCAACGCATGGCGGAAGCGGAAGAACAAATCAGCCATTACCGGGCGTTTGAATTTGTTATTGTCAACGAAGACTTCCAGCGCGCGGCAGGCGAATTGCAGGCGTTGATACTATACGACCGTCTGCGCCGCACGCGCCGCGAAGCGGATTTACAACCGCTACTGAGACAATTGGGGCAGGAGTAGTTGCAGGTTGGGTTAGGGCAACAGATAGCCTTTCAGTCTTTCCAGCACCGCTTTTACGTTGGCGGTGCCGTTTTTTCTTGTTCTTCCGCCCATCTGTCAAGCATGGCGCGATAGTCGCTCGCTTTTGCCCAGGCAGCAACTTCTGCCGCGCTCAGTTCGCGCAGGGTTACGCCTTTTTCTTGCGCGGTTTTGAGGATTTGCGCGTAGTTTTCGTCCATGATTTTGCCCAGCTCGGCATAGGATTTGTCGGCGGCGCGGGCAATGGCGGCTTTGTCTTCTTCGCTTAGGCTCGCCCATTTTGGGTTGCTGATGACCACCGGGTAGATGTGTCCCAGCCAAAAGTCGCGCGAGACCAGCGCGTAGGGCGCGTGTTCGTAGGCTTTGATGTCGATGGCGCTGTCGATATTGACCATCAGGCCGTGGATTTCGCCGTTCTTCAGTTTGGCGTAGGTTTCTTCGCCCCAGCGGCTGTTGGTCGGGGTTGCACCCGCGTTTTTCAGGAATTCGCGGTACCAGAAGCTGGCGGTGCGCCAGGTCTGGCCTTTGATGTCGTCCAGGCTTTGCAGCGGTTTGACGCTGAAGAAGGCGACGGGGTAGCCGGTGGCAATCAGCAGCGGGGTTACGCCGTTTTTCTGGTATTCGGCGGTGAGTTCGGGGATGTCGGCGTAGATGCGGCGCAGGGTTTGCACTTGGGCGTCGCCGCTGGGGCCTGTCATGAAGCCTTTGAACAGTTGGTGCAGCGGCAGTTGTTGCAGGCTGTATTCGGGGACGGCGACGATGAGGTCGGTTTTGTGGTCGGCGATGGCTTGCAGTTCGTCGTGTGCTTTGGCGATGCTGCCGCCCCAATGCGGCTCGATTTTGATGCGCCCCTGGCTTTCGCTTTCGATGTTTTTGAAGAAGACGTCGTTGATGAAGCGGGTGCGCATGTTGCCGTAGGGCTCGTGGTCGCTGTAGCACAGCACGGTTTCTGCCTGCGCCGCGCCAAGTAATCCGGCGGCAAGGCAGAGGGCGGTGAGGGTTTGTTTGAGGGTCATGGTTGGCTCTTTTTAAGGGTTGGTTGCGGGTTCGGTGAACGGTATGTAGCCGGTTTTTTGCACCAGCTCCTGCCCCTGCGGCGATTGTACCCAGGCGAGCAGTTTGCGTACGTTGTCGTTTTCCCGGCCGATGACGGTGACGGCGTAGAAGTCGTTGGTGAAGGGGTAGTTGCCCGCGCGGATGTTGGCGTGGTTGGGGGCGATGCCGTCGATTTGCAGCAGTTTGATTTCTTTTTTTGCGGTCATCTGCGTGCTGTAGAAGAGGAAGGAGTAGCCGATGGCGTCGCTGAAGTTGTAGTAGTCGGAGACGCGGTCGATGATGCCGCCCATGTCGCCCGCGACGTCTTCGCGCGGTGCGGCTTGCAGCGGTGTGTCGCCCATGATTTTTTGCAGGGCGGTTTGTGAGCCGGAGTTTTCCGGGCGCTGGAAGGCGCGGATGCGCTGGTCGTGTCCGCCGACTTCGCGCCAGTTGGTGAGGCTGCCGGAGTAGATTTGCCGGATTTGCGCGACGCTGAGGCCGTCCACTGGGTTTTGGGCGTTCACGAAGAAGACGAAGGCTTCTTTGCCAATCGGCGTGAGATGCAGCTCGATGCCCAGTTCTTGGGCTTTTGCCTGATGCGCTTTGGAGGGCGCCGGGACGAAGATGATGTCCACTTGTCCGGCGAACAGCCGCTCGTAGGCCTCGCCGGTTTTGCTCAAGTTCACATAGTCAGAATAGTATTCGCCCGCTTTGAGCGGGTAGGTGGCTTGGGCGAAGGCGGCATAGATGGGGTAAAGCGCGGTCGAGCCGTCCAGCTTCGGGTAGGGCGCTTGCAGGGTGAGCGTGGCGGGGACGTCGAGTTTGGCGAGTTTGTTGTCGGCGTCCTGCGGGTTGTATTGCCATTGGTTGATTTCGGCGGGGACGCTGATGCTGCTCAGGTATTCGCGGTAAAGCTCGTGGCCAAGCGGATACAGCACGGCGACGCCCGCGCCGGACAGGATGGCGAGCCATGCCAGGCACGTTTTGCGGCCAAACAGCGGGTGTTTGTAACCGCGTACCCATAAGGTGATGTAACCGCCGATCAGCACAGGAAGTCCGAATACTGCCCACATGGGGATGCCGATAAAGAGCAGCAGGATAGCGCCGTAAAAACTGCCCGCCAGCAAGGCGAGCAGACCGAGAATGAAGAAGAAGGTGTACCAGCCGCTGCGTTTTGGGGTTTGGCTCATGGGGGCTCCGAGTGATGTGAAAAGCGCAAGGATAGGGAAAAAACTGCGATGACGCCACGATAAAACGGCATGCGGCGCGCCGTTTGGCGTGCAATACGCTAAACTCTCGCACCGCACATCCGTTATTTTTTCCTAATCCCACGAAATTTCTCCAAGCCAACGGTCTGCCGCATCCTTATGTGATGCTTTTTCTCGCGCCGCTTTTTTGGGCGACCAGCAATGTTACCGGCAAGCTCGGCAAGGCGTGGTTGTCGCCGTATGCGTTCACGTTTTGGCGCTGGCTGTTGGCAACGGCGCTGCTTTCGTTGCTGTTCCGCCGCCAGATTCGCGCCGACTGGCCACAGTTGAAGGCGCGGGCGGGGTGGCTGTTCGTCGTCGGCGGCAGCGGTTTTGCGCTGTTCAATGTGGTGCTGTATGGCGCTTTTGCCCGTGGCGCGAGTGTGGTCAATGTGTCGATGATTACCGCGCTGATTCCGCTCGCGGTGTTGTTGGTGGATGTAGGTTTTTTGCGCGGGCGGGCGCATCCGCTGCAATGGCTGGGGGGGCGCTGTCGTTTGTCGGCGTGCTGTGGCTGGTGAGCAGGGGCGAGCCGCGCGGCGCTGACGATGAACCTGCTACCGGTGTTCGGCGCGCTGGTTGGCGTCGCGGTGTTTGCCGATGAGCGTTTGGGCGGTTATGTGTTGGTCGCGCTGGCGTTGGTCGCGGCGGGGATTGGGCTTTCGGAATGGGGCGCCATGCGTCTGGCATTCAGGCGGGGGGCGTAATAGAATGCGCGCCTTTTCGTAAGTCAATCAATTCAAGAGGAATCTATGGCCGGTCACAGTAAATGGGCAAATATCAAACACAAGAAAGCAAAGGAAGACGCCAAGCGCGGCAAGGTGTTCACCCGCCTGATCCGCGAGCTGACGATTGCCGCGCGCCACGGCGGCTCGGATGCCAGCAGCAACCCGCGGCTGCGTCTCGCCATTGCCAAGGCGCAGGCGGAAAACATGACCAAGGACACGATGGAGCGCGCCATCAAGCGCGGCGCGGGCGAGCTGGAAGGCGCGCAGATGGAGGAAATCCGCTACGAGGGCTACGGCCCGGGCGGGGTCGCGGTGATGGTGGATTGTCTCACCGACAATAAAAACCGCACTGTCGGCGAGGTGCGCCATGCGTTCACGAAAGCGGGCGGCAACCTCGGCACCTCCGGCTCGGTCGCGTTTCAGTTCACCGAGCGCGGCGTGCTGTTCTTTGAAAAAGTCGCCAATGAAGATGCCTTTATGGAAGTCGCGCTCGATGCAGGCGCCGCCGATTTGGAAATTGACGAGAACGGCGCCGAGGTACTGACCGCGCCGGAAGATTACGCCGCCGTTTACGACGCGCTGGTCGCCGCCGGATTCACTCCGGACGAGAGCGAGGTAACGATGCGCGCCGACAATCTCTCGCCCGTCTCCGCCGATGATGCCGACAAGGTGATGCGCCTGATTGAGCGGCTGGAGGAGCTGGACGACGTGCAGAGCGTCTATACCAACGCTGATTTCCCGGAAGATTTCGCCGGCTGATACGATGGCGCTTTCCCGCCGTGTGCTTGCCATTGACCCCGGCTCGCGCGTGACCGGCTACGGCATTATTGATGTCCTCGGGCAGGAAGTGCGCTACGTCGATAGCGGCTGCATCCGCCTCGCCGACGAAGAAATGCCGCTGCGCCTGATGATGATTCACCAGGGCATCACCGAGCTGATTCGCAGCTACCGCCCACAGGAGTTCGCGATAGAGGCCATCTTCGTCCACAAAAACCCGGCGTCGGCGCTGAAACTGGGGCAGGCGCGCGGCGTCGCCATTTGCGCGGCGGTGCTGGCGCAGTTGCCCGTCGCCGAATATGCGGCGAAAAGCATCAAGCAGGCGGTGGTCGGCAAGGGCGGCGCGGAAAAAACGCAGGTGCAACACATGGTGAAAATTCTCTTGAACCGCAGCGGCGTCATCCAAAGCGACGCCGCCGACGCGCTCGCCGTCGCGCTGACCCACGCGCACCACCTGCAAACGCAAAGACGGCAACAACTGGCGGGGCTTGCCACCGCCTGGGAGCAATAAATGATCGCCTATCTGCGCGGCACGGTGCTGGTCAAACAGGCCGGGCAAATCATCCTTGAAACCGGCGGCGTCGGCTACGAACTGGCGGTGCCGCTGTCCGTGCTGGAGCGCGTGCATGAGGGGCAGGAAGCGGCGCTGTTTGTCCATCATGCGGTGCGCGACGACGGCCATTACCTCTACGGTTTTCACACCCTGGAACAGCGCAGCTGGTTCCGCGAACTCATCCGCGTCAGCGGTATCGGCCCAAAAATCGCCCTGCTCATCCTCTCCGGTTTCGACGTGGAAATGCTAGCGCAGACCGTGCGCGCGCAAGACAGCGCCGCGCTGGTAAAACTGCCCGGCGTCGGCAAGAAAACCGCCGAGCGCCTTTTGGTGGAATTAAATGACCGCGTCGGCAGATTGCCCACCGCGGGCGGGGCAGGGCAGGGCAGTATCCTGCGCCCGGCTTCCGCGCGGCTGGACGCCGAAGAAGCGCTGGTCGCGCTGGGCTACAAACCGGCAGAAGCGGCGCAACTCATCGAGCGCGTCGGCGATGATGACGCCGACACCGACACCCTTATCCGTCGCGCCCTGCAACTCAAATTCAAAACATGATCGAATCCGACCGCCTCATTCACGGCAACAGCCTCGGCAACGACGAACAAGCCGTTGAGCGCGCCGTGCGCCCGAAACGCCTCGCCGAATACATCGGACAAAGCGCGCTGAAAGCGCAGATGGAAATCTTCATCCAGGCAGCGCTCGCGCGGCAGGAAGCACTGGATCACGTCCTGCTCTTTGGCCCGCCGGGGCTGGGCAAAACCACGATGGCGAACATCATCGCCGCCGAGCTGGGGGTGAACCTGCGCCAGACCTCCGGCCCCATCCTCGACAAAGGCGGCGACCTCGCAGCGATGCTGACCAATTTGGAGGCGCATGACGTCCTCTTTATTGACGAAATCCATCGCCTCTCGCCCGCCGTGGAAGAAGTGCTGTATTCGGCGATGGAAGACTACCGCATCGACATCATGATCGGCGAAGGCCCGGCCGCGCGCTCCATCATCCTGCCCATCAAGCCCTTCACCCTCGTTGGCGCGACCACGCGCAGCGGCCTCTTGAGCGCACCGCTGCGTGACCGCTTCGGCATCAGCCAACATTTACAGTTCTACAGCGAAAGCGAGCTGACCGCCGTCGTCCTGCGCGTGGGCGAACTGCTCGGCGTGCAGATGGAACGCGACGGCGCAATCGAAATCGGCAAACGCGCGCGCGGCACGCCGCGCATCGCCAACCGCCTCCTGCGCCGCGTGCGCGACTACGCCGACGTGCGCGGCAGCGGCATCATCACCCGCGCCATCGCCGATGAAGCACTTGAACTGCTCGCCATCGACCACTGCGGCTTTGACAACCTCGACCGCCGCCTGCTCCACATCATCATCGAACACTTCGGCGGCGGGCCGGTCGGCCTCGATACCCTGGCTGCCAGCGTTGGCGAAGAACGCGGCACCCTCGAAGACGTCGTCGAACCCTACCTCATCCAGCAGGGCTACCTGCAACGCACCCCGCGCGGCCGCGTCGCTACGGCTCGCGCCTACGCGCATCTCGGCATCGAAATGCCCAAACCGTAACCTTGCCCGGACGCGCCAACGTTACACTACCGCAACCCCGCAAACACAAAGGAGACTGACCTTGCAACCGACCGCAGAAACCGGACTGTCCGTATCGCGCCTCATCGGCGACGCCAGCATCCCGGTCAAAGTCATCATGCTCATCCTCTTCATGATGTTCCTCACCACCCTCTTTATCACCGGCAAAAAATACGTCCAGTTCCTGCGACTGCGCCACAAAATCAAACAATTCGACCGCACCTTCTGGTCGGGCAACGACCTTGAAGTCCTCTACGCCGGTTACGAAAAACGCCATCCGGAAAGCATAGAGCGCGTCTTCACCGACGGCTTCCGCGAATTCATGCAATTCCAGGGCAACAGCCTCGACAACCCGGACGTCATCGTCCACAACTGCCGCCGCGCCATGACCGCCGCACTCAACCGCGAAAGCTCGCGCCAGGAACGCGGCCTGAACCTGCTCGCCACCATCGGTTCCTCCGCGCCCTACATCGGCCTGCTCGGCACCGTGTACGGCATCATGAACTCCTTCATCGCCATCGGCGGCGCACAAAGCGCCAGCATCTCCAGCGTCGCGCCGGGCATCGCCGAAGCGCTGATTGCCACCGCCATCGGCCTGCTCGCGGCGATACCGTCCGTGCTGTCGTACAACTACTTCGTCGCCCACTCCGAAAGCCTCACCGTTGAGTACGACGCCTTCATCGAAGAATTCTCCAACCTCCTGCAACGACAAATCATCCTCGCCCGCGACTACCAACGCCGCCAGCAACAAGCCCAGCCGAGAAAACCCGCATGATCCGTCGCCGCCGACACAAACTCAAAGCCGAGATGAACGTCGTGCCCTACATCGACGTCATGCTCGTCCTGCTCGTCATCTTCATGATCGCCGCCCCGCTCATCCACCAACAATCCATCGAAATCGACCTGCCCGACAGCAGCGCCGAAGTCCTCGACATGCCGGAAGACGCGGGCAACGACCTCATGCCACTGGTACTCACCGTAGATGCCCAGGGCAACTACTACCTGAACCGCAACGATAGCAGCCGCGCCCTCCAGCCCGAAGAAATCGTCGATATCGTCAACCGGGAAACGACTGTGCACCCTGACCTGCCCGTACTTGTCCAGGGCGACACCGCCGCCAACTACAACCAGGTCATCGACGGCATCGTCCTCCTGCAACAAGGCGGTGCGTCGAAAGTCGGCCTCGTCACCGAACAGCCCCCGGAAGAAACAGGCACGGCGGAGGCCAAGCCGTGAACGAATACCAACCGCCGAAACGCGTCGTCATCGAAGAAAACCTCGGTGGCGCGGCAGGCATCGGCATCGGCATCCTCCTGCTCGCCCTCATCTTCTACCTGAACCGCGAGCACGCCATCGACCTCAGCAAAGAAAAACCACCGGGACAAAAAAGCGAACAAATCCAGCCGGTCATCAACACCCAAATCGTTGACGCCGCGACCCTGCAAAACACCCTGGACCAAATCGAGGCGCGCCAACAGGCACAAGCCAAAGCGCAAGCCGACGCCATCCGCAAAATCGAAGAACAAAAACGGCGCGAAGAAGCCGCCCTCCGCCGTGCCGAAGAAGAAAAACGCCGCCAGGCCGCCGAAGCCGCGCGCAAAGCAGCAGAAGAAAAAGCGCGCGCCGAGGCCGCCGCCAAAGCCGCGCAAGAAGCCACAGAAAAAGCCAAAACCGAAGCAGCACAACGCGCTGCCGCCGAGAAAAAAGCCGCAGCAGAAAAAGCGGCAAAAGCCGCCGCCGAAAAAGAAGCCGCCGCTGCCGCCAAAGCCGAAGCGGCAGAAAAAGCGCGCGCAGAAGCTGCGGCAAAAGCCAAAGCAGAAAAAGCCGAAGCAGCGGCCAAAGCCAAACAAGAAGCTGCCGAAAAAGCCAAGGCAGAAAAAGCCGAAGCGGCGGCCAAAGCCAAAGCAGAAGCCGCAGCAAAGGCCAAAGCCGAAAAAGCAGCCGAGAAAAAAGCCGCCGAAAAACGCGCCAAAGAAATCGCTGCCCAGGAAGCCGCCGAACAGGCCGCAGCAGCCAAAGCCGAGGCCGCCGCCAAAGCCAAGGCAGAAAAAGCGGCAAAAGCCAAAGCCGAAAAAGAAGCCAAAGCCGTCGCCGAAAAAGCCGAAAAAGCAGCAGCGGCGAAAGCGGCGAAAGAAGCCGCAGCCAAAGAAGCTGCGGAAGCAGCAGTAAAGGCCAAAGCTGAAGCCGCCGCCAAGGCAAAAGCCGAAAAAGCCGCAGCAGCGAGAGCGGCCAAAGAAGCTGCAGCAAAAGAAGCTGCTGAAGCTGCCGTAAAAGCTAAAGCCGAAGCGGCAGAAAAAGCTGCTGCCGAAAAAGCAGCAAAAGCCAAAGCTGAAAAAGAAGCGGCCGCCAAGGCCGCCTCTGAAAAAGCACGTTCCGAAAAAGAAGCGGCAGAGGCGAAAGCCAAAGCCGATGCCGCCGCCGCCAAAGCCAAAGCAGAGGCGGATAAAAAAAGAGCCGACGCTGATAGAAAAGCTTTTGCAGCACAGATGGCCGCAGAACTTGACAGCGATGCCGAAAAAGCCGCCGGCAAAGAAAGCGCCGAAGCCGTTGCCGCACTCAAAGACTTTGGCGTCAATACCTTGGGCGCCCGCATGAAAAAATTCTGGCGTCTGCCGCCGAACATCCCGGAAAACCTCTCCGTCAAAATCTTCGTCAAACTCGACCGCAGCGGCAACGTCGTCAAGGCCAGCATCAAACAAGGCAGCGGCTACAAACTGTTTGACGACGCCGCACTGCGTGCCGTCCACGACGCCTCGCCGTTGCCCATGCCCAAACACCCCGGCGCAGTCGATGCACTCGTCTCAGACGGCATCATTACCAAATTTGACCCATGACCCTGTTCCCGCGCGACATTCTGGCGGAAACACCCGCAACCCTGCGGCAAAACTGCTAAAATGCCGCGCTCCTCGCATTAACAACCAAAAGGTGAACCCACATGAAAACAAACCAAAAATGGAAAGTGCTTGGCCTTTGCCTCCTGCTGCCGTGGACGGCGGCACACGCACAGGTAGAAGTAAACGTCTCCGGTGCACAAGTGGCGGCACGACCGATCGCCATCCTGCCGGTACAGGGCGACCCGGGCGTGAAGATGGACTACATCATCGCCAGCGACCTGCACAAAACCGGACTGTTCCAGCCGCTTGACCCCAAATCCTTCCCGGAAAACCCCGCATCACCCGCCGCCCTCCAATATCCCGCATGGAAACAGGCGGGCGCCGACTACGTCGTTATGGGCATGATGCAGGGCGGTAACGCCGGCCAATTCGTCCTGAACGACGTCAACAGCGCTTCCCAGCTCGCCAACGAAAACCTGCACGATGCGGACGCCCGCCAACTGGCGCACCAGGCAGCCGACTGGATTCTCTACCGCCTCACCGGCAAACGCGGCGTCTTCGGCACCCAACTTGCCTACGTCCTCGAACAGGGCGGTGCCAAAGGCGCGCGCCGCTACTCGCTGCTCGTCTCCGACGTCGATGGCGCCAACCGCCGCGAAATCTACAGCTCCAACGAGCCCATCCTCTCGCCCTCCTGGGCGCCGAACGGCCAGGCAGTCGCCTTCGTCACCTACGCCAACCACCACGCACAAGTCGTCATCCAGAACATCGGTGGCGGCAGCCGCGTCGTTGCCCAAGGTGACGGCATCAGCAGTGCCCCGGCCTTCTCGCCCGATGGCAACTACCTCGCCTTCGTCCAGTCCGAAAACAACAACCCGGACATCTATCTGCTAAACCTCGCCAGCGGTGCCAAAAGCCGCCTTACCGACCACGCGGCGATTGACACCGAACCGGCCTTCTCGCCGGACGGCAACTACATCTACTTCACCTCCGACCGCTCCGGCAGCCCGCAAATCTACCGCATGAGCCGCAATGGCGGTGGCGCCGAGCGCGTCGTCTCCGGCAGCGGATACAGCGCCAACAGCGACCTCTCGCCGGACGGCAGCTCACTCGTCCTCACCCGCCAAAGCGGCGGCGGCTACCAAATCGGCACCTACGATCTCGCCAGCAAACGCTTCGATGCGCTCACCAGCGGCCGCCTCGACGAAGGCGCGAGCTTTGCTCCGAACGGCCAACTCATCATCTACGCCACCAAAGAAGGCGGCAGATCCGTGCTGAAAGTCATCAACAGCAAAGGCGGCGTCGCCCAGACCCTCTCCGACAGCAACGGCCGCCTGCGCGATCCGGCCTGGGGCCCGGACACCCGCCCGCAACCCTGAACTCACACCCCTAACGAACAAAAATAGAAAGGAACAAATACCCTATGAAACGTAAACAAGCTCTTGGACTTATCCTTTTCAGCATCCTGGCATTCGGCTGCTCCAGCCCTTACGGCCTCGAAGAAGGCGAGGGCGCAGCCCCCGGTCAGGACGGCGGCTTCAACGGCTACGGCGACGGCGCCACCTACGGCAACAACAACAGCTTTGGTCGCGGCGGCGCTGGTACCGGCGACTACTACAACGACCCGCAATACGGCGTGAACGTCGTCGGCGGCCCGCAATCAGCGGACAAAGACCGCATCATCTACTTCTCCTACGACAGCAGCGCCATCGACAGCCGCTCCGAAGCCGTCATCCGCGAACACGCCAAATACCTGCGCGCCCACCCGCAGACCAGAGTCGTGCTGGAAGGGCATACCGACGAACGCGGTACCCGCGAATACAACATCGGCCTCGGCGAACGCCGCGCCTACTCCGTCAAAGAACGCTTCGTCGCCGCCGGCATCTCGCCGCAACAAATGCGCGTCTTGAGCTACGGCGAAGAACGTCCCGCCGCTTTCGGTTCCAGCGAAGAAGACTACGCGAAGAACCGCCGCGCCGTTATCGTTTACTAAGGAGCCCCCATGAAGCGCCAAACCCTCACGCTCATCGCCTTCGCCTTGCTGGCAAGCGGCTGCGCCACTATTGACCCGGAGCAATACGCCGCGACGCAGCGCCAGGTCAATGACCTGAGCGCCCGCCTGAAAAAAGTCGAAGCCGACCAAGTTGCGCTACAAACCCGCCTCGAAGAAGTCGGCAAAGGCGCGCGCATGCCGAGCGGTGTCTCTGCCGTCATCACCCCGCGCCGTGGCGACGCCGCGCCTGCCGCACAAAGCGGCGGCGAAAGCGGTAGCGGTTTCGAAGAAGGCCTGGCCCAATACCGCGCCGGCAACCTCAACGGCGCCATCGGCACCTTCGAACAATACCTGAACAGCGGTGCCAGCGGCCCTGAAGCGGCGCAGGCCCAATACTGGCTGGGCGACGCCTACTACATGCAGCGCAACTACGACATGGCGAGCCGCTACCTCGGCGCCTACCTCAAGGCACAACCGAACGGCGACCGCGCCCAGGCAGCACTCAGCCGCCTCGTCGAATCCTTGCGCGCGATGGGGCGCACCGAAGACGCCAACACCCTGGAAAGCCAGGGCGTCAGCGCACTGCAATAACCCTCGCTCTGGCGATAAAAACGCGGCAATGCCGCGTTTTTCGCGTTGTGCCGCAGCCAAAGTCCCATGACCCTCACCTACACCGACAGCCATTGCCACCTCGACTGGTTTGCCGACCCGGCAGCAGTTACCGCCGAAGCCGCAGCTGCTGGCGTCGCCCGCATCGTCATCGCCGCGACCACGCGCGCGCACTGGGCGGACGTCGCCCGTTGCGCCGCCTTGCCCGGCGTTTACGCCAGCTACGGCCTGCACCCGCTCTACCAAAACGCGCACCAGGACGACGACCTGCACGCGCTGGAAAACCAAATCCGGACGCAGCCGAGCGTGGCCATTGGTGAATGCGGCCTCGATTTCCAAAACGGCGACAGCGCCGCACAACGTGCCACCTTCGCCGCCCAAATCGACATCGCCCGCCGCCACCGCCTGCCGCTGATGCTGCACGCGCGCAAATCGCTGGATGCCGTGCTGCACCTCCTGCAACGCGGCGGCAATCCGCGCTTTGTCATCCACAGCTTCACCGGCTCGGACGTACAACTGGCGCGCATCTTCGCGCAAGGTGGCTACATCGGCATCGGCGGCACCTCGACCTACCCGCGTGCCGCGCGCCTGCAACGCCAACTGGCGACCGTCCCCGCCGGGCGTTACCTGCTCGAAACCGACGCCCCCGACCAACCGCTCTGCGGCAGACAGGGCGCGCCGAACCGCCCGGCATACACCGCCGACGTCGCCGCCCACCTTGCCCGCCTGCGCGGCGAAACCCCCGCCACCATCAGCGCACAAAGCGAAAACAACGCCAACACCTTCTTCAACTGGTAACCCGAACATGCCCACAGCCCACGCCCGCAGCCAAATCCTCATCGGCGACGACGGCCTCGACCGCCTGCGCCACAAAACCGTCCTCATCGCCGGCCTCGGCGGTGTCGGCGGCTACTGCGCCGAAGCCGTCGCCCGCGCCGGCGTCGGCCAGATGATTATCCTCGACCACGACACCGTCTCGCCGTCCAACCTCAACCGCCAACTGCTGGCACTGCACAGCACCCTCGGCCGCAAAAAAACCGAAGTCATGCGCGAGCGCCTGCTGGACATCAACCCCGAGCTCGCGCTCACCGTCTGCGACCGCTTCATCCACCCCAGCGACGCGGGCGAATGGCTTGCGGCTTATACGCCGGACATGCTCGCCGACTGCATCGACTCCATCGCCTGCAAAGCCGCGCTGATAGCCGCCGCACAGGCGCGCGGCATCGCCGTCATCTCGGCGATGGGCGCCGGTAACCGCCTGGACGTCAGCCGCGCGCGCATCCGCAGCCTGAACCAAACCAGCGGCTGCCCGCTGGCGCGCGAACTGCGCCGCACCCTGAAAGCCCATGGCGCGAACCTCGGCTACCCGGTCGTCTATAGCGACGAACCGCGCCGCCAACCACTGCCGCACCAACCCATCGGCGGCGACGTCCCCGGCCGCGCCCGCGCAGTAAACGGCACCATCTCCTACCTGCCCGCCCTGTTCGGCATCATGATGGCAGGCCACATCATCCAGACCCTGCTCGGCGAAACCGCGTCAGCCTCCTAAACGTGTTTACAATTCGACGAACGTGCCCCTCTCCCTCTGGGACTGGAACAGCTCACGCAGTGAGAGAGGGGTTGGGGTGAGGGCTAAAACTATATGTTTTTACAACTTGATATCCTGAAATCGTACAAAACCTCGTAGCAGCCACATCTAAAATGAATTGTAAACAACCCCTAAATCCGCCCATCGCCAAAGCGGTGGGCGAAAAAACGCGCCTTCCTGCGCATCAAACCAAAACCCGAAACAACCGGAGAAAAACCATGAAAGAACAAAACGCACAACCTGCCCGCGTCCGTATCCGCATCAGCGGCGAACACGGGCGCATCACCCGCATGAGCATCAGCGGCCGCAGCGCGCCCGTGCAAAACAAGGCGCCGCAAGCGGCACAATGAGCCCCTGCAACAGAGCCTGCCGCTACTGGGCGGCAGGCGCCGCATCTCGCCAAGCAAAACTGCCGCACGGATAACCCTCGAAAAAAACCGTCCTTCGGAGCGGTTTCTTGCTGCGAGCGGCCATAAAAGGCTCGAATCGCGTTCAAATCCGACCGCTTTGCAGCAGCGGCAGTTTCCCCGCAAAGCATGAGCGCGTATCATAGACGCCCGCATTGACCACACCGGAAACCTCCAATGAAAACAAACTACATCCTCCTGCCGCTCCTCGCCCTCACCCTCGCAGCCTGCGACCAGCCTGCACCGAAAAACGACAAACCCGCCACCCCCAACGAAACCACCGCGCCCCAAGACGACAAAAAAGCAGATAAACCTGCTACTGATAACAAAACAGAGCAAAACAGCGACAAAAAATCCGAAAAACCCGCCGCCGACAGCAAAACCGAACCGCCAAAAGACAACAAGACAGACAAACCTGCCGAGGCGAAAACAGAGACAAAAACAGACAAGCCCGATGCAGGCGAAGCACAAAAAGACGAAAAACCGGGCGACGCCCCCGCCGAACCCGCGCCACCGCCCGTTTTCAAAACCGCCGAAGAAGCATTGCCTTACATTCAAAGCCAGCTACCCTACGACACCAAAGAAAGCAGCTTCCGCACTGTCGCCCTTGATAAAGGCGTTTTCACCTTCACCGCCGTCATCAAAGGCGTAGAAGATGCCGCCGCCTTTCAGGCAAGCCATAACATGGAAGCGCTGACTGGCGCCTACCAACAAAACATCAAGCCCTACATCTGCGAGCAGGAACCGCTCAAAAGCCTATGGCAAAAGAAAAAAATCCGCAGCGTTCACTTCGATTACCAAGACGAACACGCCCAGCCCATCATGCAAATTGACATCGCCGCGGCCGATTGCGCCGCGCCTGCGGAAGCCGCTCCCGCCGCGAAATAACGACATGCGCCCCATGCCCAAAAAAACCGTGCCGAACCGGACGAAACCGGTAACCCCAAGCCGCGATGCCGCATGAATCTCGACATCCACTACGAAGATCCGGACATCTACGTCATCAACAAACCCGCCGGACTACTCTCCGTCCCCGGCCGCGGCGACGACAAATACGACAGCGTGCAAAGCCGTTGCCAGATATCCGCTCCGGCGGCAATGGCCGCGCACCGCCTCGACATGGCAACCAGCGGCCTCCTGCTCATCGCCAAACACAAAGCCGCCGAGCGCCACTACAAACAAGAATTTGCCGCGCGCCGCGTGGAAAAGCGCTACATCGCCGTCGTCCACGGCAGCCTCGCCGACGACCGCGGCGACATCGAATACCCGCTCATCACCGACTGGGAGCGCCGCCCGCGACAAAAAATCTGCTACGAACACGGCAAGACAGCGCACACCAGCTACGAAGTCCTCGCCCGCGACGGCGCGACCACCCGCGTCGCCCTCACCCCGCACACCGGACGCAGCCACCAGCTGCGCGTCCATCTCGCCGCCATCGGCCACCCTATCCTCGGCGACGAATTCTATGCCGACGAAAACCCGCCTGCCGCGCCGCGCCTGTTGCTGCACGCCGAAACCCTCGCCGTCACCAACCTGCACGGAATCTTGCAGCGATTTCACCTAAACCCCGCCTTTTAGACGCGACAAACCGGTATAATTGCGCAACTTTTCAACCCATAAGGAAAACCCATGCAACTGAAACAACTGACACTTGCCGTCCTGACCGCCACCAGCCTGCTCGTCGCCTGCTCGGATGAGCCGAAAAAAAGCGACAAAGGCACGAAAACCGAACAAACCGCCCTCAAGGCAGCCGACCTGCCGCAAAAAGCCGAAGACCAATACAAAGCCAACCTCGCGTTTGTCGCCAAAACCTACGAAAACCTGTACGCGCAAAACCCGATGCGCGGCCTCACCAAATACCAAATCACCGTTAACGACTACCAGCGTGGCGACAACAGCGCCACGGCGAAAAGCACCCTGACCCTCGAATTCGCCCCGCACCTCTTTGGCGGTAACGACATTGGCGCCATCACCCTGGACAGCCACGACACCATCACCTACAGCCAGGAGTTGCTCGCCAAAGGCATCGTCGCCCACGTGGAAAACCACATCGACACCGACAACGTCACCAGCCTCAAAGCCGTGCTGAAAGAGCAACTGCACGCCAGCGACGCCAACATCGAGCGCCTCGTCAGCATCCTGAAAAACCTCAAGATGCAGAGCGATATCTATGTGGACGACAACGTCGTCGCCACCGCTGAAGTCGCTCCCTTCCAAGTACAAGAAGGCGACGACAGCCTTGACTTCAAAGGCCTGAAAGAAGAAATGCGCTACAACATGAAGACCCTGCCCGACGGCATCTTCGACCTCAATCTCGCTGTTGAACCCTTCACCTTCACCGCTACCGACAAAAAAGACGGCGGCAGTGCCACCGTCGCCGTTTCCCCGCTGAAAGGCGGATACGGCATCAAAGAAGACGGCAGCTTCACACTCAAAGTTGAGCCGATCAAAATTGAAGTCACCGCCAAAGACGGGCTTACCATCTTCGAACTGGACGGCGTTACAGGCAGCGGCAGCGGCGTCAAATACGACTCGGCGCTCATGACCCACCTTGGCGACATTGAAGCCAACGTCAACAACATCCGCGTCACCCACAACGGCGAGCAGTACCCCATTGGCGACATCAATGGCAAAAGCAGCACGCAAAAAACCGCCAGCGGCAACTACGACGCCAGCGGCGAATTTACCTTCAAAATTGACGGCGCGACGGTGAAAAAAATCGAGCCCAGCATCCCGGTTGAGCCGCAAAGCCTGCGCGTCAAAATCAAAATCAGCGAACTCTCCGCGCAAAGCCAACTCGACCTGCTCCAAGGGATCGAGGCACTCCAGCAAAGCCTCAGCATCGCCGCCAAAACCAGCGACGTAGGCTATATGGATAAAGACAAAGCGACCGCCGAAGCCACTGCCAACCTGGAGAAGAGCCAAGCGGACTATGAAAAAATCGCCCAGGAAAAATTCAGCGCCGCCTTGCAAGAAGCAATTAAAAACAAAACCCGCCTGAACTATGAGCTTGAAGGCGTAACCGACAGCGGCAAAGCGACCTTCAGCGCCGACGTGGGCATCCGTGCCGACAGCGCTACCCCCCCGGAAGCATGGCAAAAAGCCATCGCCGACGTACAAAACAACCCGATGGCACTGCAAGAGCTCCTGAAAAACAACCTCGACCTGCATGCCGAAGCGCGCATCAACAAAAGCCTGACCGACAAACTGGGCGTGAGCCAATTTATCGAAAGCCAGGGCGCGATGTTCATCACCGTTGAAGGCGAAGACTACGTCGCCAAACTGGAAAACGACAACGGCACGCTGAAACTCAACGGCAAACCGCTGCCTTTCTGACCGGCACGATGCGTCAGCGCAAAGAAAAACCCCGCTACGGCGGGGTTTTTTAATGCGGTAATAAAAGCACGTTGCCGCGACGGATTTCGACATCTGACGATGCCCTGCCGTCCAACGCCCGTAGCGACGGCAACCATGCTGATGCCAAGGCATCGTCGCGCATTATAGCGACCACAGGACGGGGCAGAAACCGCCGCTTAACCGCCTGTTGTGAACAGGTTCTTACAACAACGGACTCACCAGGCGCACACAGCGCTCAATAAAGCGCTGCACGCGGCGCCGCTGTTGCCATTTCTTCAGCTCTACCGCCTCGCTGCCCGCAAGATAGCCATCGAGCAGCGCGCTGATGGCGGCGACGGTTTCCGGCGTGAATACCGCCAGGCTCACTTCCAGATTGAGGTAAAAACTGCGCATATCCATGTTCACCGTGCCGAAGAGCGCGAAGCGGCCGTCAATCACTACCGCCTTGGTGTGCAGCAGGCCTCCGTCAAACATCCGCAGTTGCACGCCTGCCGCAAGCAGCGGCTGGTAATAGGCGCGGCTGGCATAGCTCACCAGGCGCGAATCGACGCGCTTCGGCAGAATCAGCACCACTTCCACGCCGCGTTTGGCGGTCAGAATCAGCGTATTGAGCAGCGCCTCGTCCGGCACGAAATACGGCGTGCTGATGACCACCCGCTCCTGCGCCACGTTGAGCGCGTTGCACAACACGTCGTACACCAGCGCCATGTCGCTGCCCGGCTGCGACGGGATGACCTGCAACAGCGCACCGCCGGGCGTTTCCGTCGCGCCCTGCGGCATTTCATCCACATAGCCGGTGAGCTGTTCCAGCGTCGCCGAGAGATTGTGTTCGTTTTCCACCGCCCAGTCGCCGTAAAACACCGCCGCCAGCTCCTGCGCCGCCGCGCCCTCGCAGCGCAGCACCGCATCGACCCATTCGCCGACGCCCGCTTTCTGCTTGAACAGGCGCGGATCGACCAGGTTGTAGCTGCCGGTGTAGGCGACGCGGTAATCGACGATGAGGATTTTGCGGTGGTTGCGCAAATCGCTGCGCACCCACAGCGATTTCAGCAGGCCGACCGGCAGCGCTTCCGTCACCTCCACCCCTGCCGCGCGCAAGCGCTGCGGCCACGACGAACGCCAGAAACTGCTGCTGCCGAGCGCGTCTGCGAGCAACTGGCAGCGCACACCGCGCCCGGCCGCCCGCATCAGCGCTTCCAGCACCGCCTCCACCCGCCCGGTGCCCTCGACGATATAAAACTCCAGCAAGCAGCAATGCCGCGCCGCCTCAATATCGGCGACGAACGCTTGCAAAATCGCGTCCGTGTCGGTCAAAAGGCGCGTCGCATTGCCGCCGGTGGCGACGTAGCCGGAATCCGCCTGCACCAGATGGGCAATCTGGCGGAAACGCACCTCGCACAGCGGCACCGTCTGCGGCGGCAGGAAGCGGTCGGCAAAAGCATCGTGAAAGGCGAGCAGCTCCGCCTGCCGCTTCGCCCGCGCCCGCCCCAGTTTCGGCTCGCCAATCAGAAGATAGATGATGACGCCCAAAATTGGGAAAGCGAACAGCACCGTCAGCCAGGCGAGCGCGGCGCTACTGGAACGGCGCGAATAGATGATGCGCAGCGCAATGGAAACCGACAGGCAGAAGTGAAAGAGGACGAGTAAACCGTACCAGTTCATCGGGGACTCCGGGGAAGGAAAGGGGAGGGCAGTATAGCGGGCAGGAGACTATAATTGCCACCGATTCCACCATCCCGCCCCGCCATGCGCATTTTGAGCTACAACATTCAGGCCGCCATCAACGCACGCAGCTATCTTAGTTATACCTGGCAATGGCACCGGCAAATCCTGCCCGGCCCCGCCAAACGCAAGACGCTCGCCCGCATCGCCGCCTACATCAGCCAGTTTGACCTCGTCTGCCTGCAAGAAATTGATCTTGGCGGCCTGCGCAACGGTTTTCTCAACCACGTTGAGCAATTGCGCGACCTCAGCGGCCTGCCCTATGCGCTGGCGCAAACCAACCGCCGCCTCGGCAAACTCTCGCTACACGGCAATCTCATCCTCAGCAAAACCCCGCTGCGCGAAGTGCTGAACCAACCGCTGCCGTCGCGCATTCCCGGCCGTGGCGTGCTGGCGGCGGCGGTGGAAAGCACGCACGGCGCGCTGGTCGTCGCCAATGTGCATTTGAGTCTCGGCGCTCTTGACCAGCACCGCCAGCTGCGTTTTATCCGCAACCGCCTCGCCGCCTGGCCGGACGTGCTGATTACCGGCGATTACAACTGCACTCCGGATGCGCCGCAGCTGCGCATCCTCGCCGAACACGGCTACCGCAGCTTGGGCGATGCCAGCCCGACGTTTCCCAGCTGGAAACCGCAGAAAGCCCTGGATCATGCTTTTTTGAAGGGCGGCCTGACCGCCCGCAGCCACGTCAGCCCGCAGCGCGACAGCGACCACCTGCCGCGGGTAATCGAACTGGACGGTTGAAGGCGATGGCGCGCCTGTGGCGTTTCTCTATGTGAATCGCCAGCATTCCCGTACAATGCGCCGCTTCTTGCGCCTACTGCGCAGCGGCGAAGAAGCGGTTTTTTAGTCTTTTGTAGTTGTTTAGGGGGGTCTTGTGCTTTTCCTGCTGATAAGCGTGTGTTTGAGTGTGGCGGTGTCAGTGCTTTTGAAGCTGGCGCGGCGGCGGCAGCTTGAGGTGACGCAGATGGTCGCGGTGAATTATCCGGTGGCGGCGCTGCTGACCTGGCTGCTGGCGCAGCCGTCGTGGGCAAACGCGGACGGCTTTTGGTCGTGGTGGTGGCTGTTTGTGCTGCTCGGCGTGCTGTTGCCGCTGGTATTTGTCATCATGGGGCGGGCGGTGCAGGCAGCGGGGATTGTCCGCGCCGATGCGGCGCAGCGGGTGGCGCTGGTGATTCCGCTGCTGGCGGCGTTTTTGCTGTTCGGCGAGCGGTTGTCGTGGTGGTCGGCGGCGGGGATTGCGCTGGTGTTTGCCGCGCTTGCCGCTTTGTTGCAGCGCGACAGCTCTGCGGGCGAGGGCGATGGGCGCCACGCCGCGCTATGGCTCACCGGAGTGTGGCTCGGCTATGGCGTGATTGATGTGTTGTTGAAGCGCTTGTCGCTGGCAACGGACGGGAAGCTGTTTGCGCTGCTTTTGGTGATTTTTGTGCTGGCGGCGCTGCTGTCATTTGCCTTTTTATGGGCGCGGGGGACGCGCTGGCGTCGGGATAATGTGCTCGCTGGCATGGCGCTCGGCGCGCTCAATTTTGGCAATATTTTTTGCTATCTCAAGGCGCATGTGGCGCTGAAAGATCATCCCAGCGTGGTCTTCGCCGGGATGAACGTGGGAGTGATTGTGCTCGGCGCGTTGGTCGGCGCCGGCGTGTTCCGCGAGCGCCTGAGTCGGGTGAATGTGGCAGGGGTCGCGCTGGCGCTGGTTGCGGTCGGCTGTCTTACTTACGCCAGGCTAGCAGGCGCTTGAGCAGGCGCTGGAGGCGCGGTGCGCTGTGGCGCTGTTGCCAGGCATGCAGGAGCGGCAGGTTGATGCCGCCAGCGAGAAGGACGCCGCCGACGAGGTCAATCGGGTAGTGCATGCCCAGCCAGACGCGGCTTGCCATGACGAGCATTGCCCAGGTGATGACGGCGCCGCTAATGAGACAGCGGCGGCGGTTGGCAAAGCCGATGATGCCGGCAAAGAGTAGCGCCCAGCTGGCGGCGAAAGTGCTGTGGCCGGAGGGGAAGCTGTAGCCGGTTTCTTTGGCGCGGTGGGCGATGAGGTGCGACGGCGCCGGGCTCACCGTTTTGGCATAGTAGGCGCGGACGGCGTCAGCGCGGACGCTGCGTTTGACGGCGTAGAAATCACGGATGCGCGCGGGATCGTCTTTGGTGAGAATGACGACATAGGGGCGCGCCTCGCCGATGAGCGGTTTGAGCAGACTCTTGCCGACTTGCGTCGCACCGAGGCTGATGAGGACGACAAGCAGCAAGGCACGCCCTTCGCCACGGCGGTGCGTGTAATAAAGAAGGACAAAGAGGACGGCGATGCTGGCGAAGGCGACGGGATTGCCGCCGGTCTGGGTAACGAGATAGAGCAGATGGTTGAGCGGAACTTCGTTGCCCTGCCAGTGCCAGCCAGAAAGCCAGAAGGCGAGGGGAACGAGAAGGAGCAGGGCGGTGACGGCGAGGAGGCGGGTTTTCATGGTTGGTAACGGTAGTGTGTGATACGGGAGTATTCGTTCAAGATATTTTCTTCCTGGGTGCCGCGACCGATGTTATGAATGATGAGCGGCGCGCCGTCTTCCGCGCGGCGGTCGGAGACGATGCCGATATGCGCACGGGCGTCGCGCACCAGCTGGTTGCGGTCAAAAGCCAGCGCCCGATGCGGCAAAAGCGTGAAAAACAGTAATGTTAAATAGCTGCGTAAAATCATGATGGTAGATTTAGATAATGTGATTGGTCTTGGCTATGATAGCAGTTTTGGTGTTGTTAACTGTTGTTGTATCAAGGAGAAAAAGCTCAGTTACCTTACGGGCAGTTTTATGATTTGTAATAAAGTAGAAATAAAAAAAGACTTGCGGTAACATTGACGCACGCCAAGCTATAACGTTATGAAGGATAACCGCATAGCGGCGGTGTGCCGCAAGGCATGCAGGGAGAGCGCCCACCTGCCGGACTGACAGGACCCGCCAGGAAGGCTCTCAACAAATCTCCACCGCCAAACACCGGGTCTTACCCGCCAAGATGGCAAAATCCAGTGAACATTCGAGGTAAAACATGGCCAAACAAATCGCCCTGACGCTAGCCAAAGTCAAAGGCAGCAACAACAGCGCAGACATCATCGATCAAGTGAACATCAACACCGGCAATGGAAGCCCGGTGCATGTGCGCGCGGTAGATAACGTCTACTACCAACTCACCGACCTGGAGACCCAATACGGTCCGGAGAACATCATGACCGAGCGGGTCGGCAACGACCTTTACGTCGCCTTTGAAGGCGAGAGCATCGAATCGCCGAGCCTGATCATTGACGACTACTACAGCCTGAACCCCAACGGCAGCAAGAACCTGCTGGTAGGCCAACACGAGAACGGCTCGTTCTACCCCTACATCCCGGAAAGCGCACAACAAACCGACGCAGTACACATGCTGGCTGACCATGTGGCTGCCGGGCAGGCGCTGGGAGGCGACTCCAGCTTTGCCGGCATCATACCGGCAGAAGCAGGCGGCGCGGGCTGGAGCCCGTGGGCGATTCTGGGCGGTATCGTAGCCTTGGGCGGCCTGTCAGCACTTGCCATTGCCGCACGCAACCACGACCGTCACCATAACAAACACCACGACGACCAGCCGCAACCCCAACCGAACCCTAACCCGCAGCCGAACCCGCAAACCATTGCCCCGCCGACGGTAGCGAAAGACCCGACGCACAAAGGCGGCGTGACCGTCACCCCGGACAACAAAGCGACGACGCTAGAAATCAAATACACCGACGAAGCGGGCCAGCCGCACACCATACACGTCAACAAAGGCACGAACGGCAAATGGCAAGCGGATGGCAGCCTGCCGCCGGGCGTCGTCGTTGACCCGAACACCGGCAAAGTGACGCTGGCGCCGGACAGCGTCAAAGACGGCTCAAGCGTGACCGCGAAGAACAGCGACGGCAGCCACAGCAGCATGGAATCCACCGTCATCGCAGACAACGACGACGCCACACCACAACCGAATCCCAATCCCCAACCCAATCCGAACCCGAATCCCCAACCCAACCCCAACCCCAATCCGAACCCGAACCCGAACCCGAACCCGAACCCGAACCCCAATCCGCAGCCACAACCGGGCGGCATCAACCCGCCGACAGTGGCGAAAGACCCGGCGCACAAAGGCGGCGTCATCATCACCCCGGACAGCAAAGCGACCACGCTGGACGTCAACTACACCGACGAACAAGGCCAGCCGCATAGCGTGAGCTTCACCAAAGACGCGAGCGGCAAATGGGTCGCGAAAGGCACATTGCCGGGCGGCGTGACCATTGACCCGACGACGGGCAAAGTGACCATCGCTCCGGAGGCAGTGAAAGACGGCAGCACCGTCAAGGCACACAACAGCGACGGCACCCACACCAGCCCGGACGCTGACGTCATCACCGATACCGACGGCACCACCCCGCCGCCGGCGACGATAGAACCGCCGCAAGTCGTGAAAGACCCGGCGCACCAAGGCGGTGTCATCGTCACCCCGGTAGCCAAAGCGACGACGCTGGAAATCAAATACACCGACGAAGCGGGTCAGCCGCACACCCTGACCGTGGCCAAAGACGCGAGCGGCAAATGGGTCGCGAAAGACCCCTTGCCGAAAGACGTCACCGTTGACGCGGCGACGGGCAAAGTGACCCTGGGTCCGGAAGCCGTCAAAGACGGCAGCACCGTAGTTGCGAAGAACGGTGACGGCACCCTGACCAGTAGCGAAGCAAACGTTGTTGCCGACAGCGACGCCAACACCACACCGCCGGCATTAGATCCACCGAGCGTTATTGCCGACCCGGCGCACCAGGGAGGCGTTATTGTCACCCCGAACGGCAAAGCCAAAACCCTGACTGTCACTTACACCGACGAGAACAACCAGCCGCACACCTTGACTGTTGAAAAAGACGCAAGCGGCAAATGGACACCGAAATCCCCCCTGCCGACAGGCGTCAAAGTGGACGACGCCACCGGCAAAGTGACCTTTGAACCCGATGCGATCAAAGATGGTAGCACCGTCACCGCGAAGAACAGCGATGGCAGCATTACCAGTAACGACAGCAGCCTACGTGCCCCGGATGATGCAGTGACCCCGCCGCCGGCTAACGTTGACCCGACCGCCAATGCCGACACGGCGAAAGGCACGAAGGGCCAGCCGGTCGAAGTGGACGTCCTTGCCAACGACAGCGACCCGCAGGGCAACAACACCCTCGATCCGAAGAGCGTCAAACTGATCGATCCTGCGACCAACCAGCCGGTAAGCGAGCTCAAAGTTGCGGGCGAAGGCGAATGGAAAGTTGACCCGACCACCGGCAAAGTGACCTTCACGCCGGAGCCGACCTTTACCGGCAACCCGAAACCGGTGCAATACACCGTATCGGATACCGAAGGGCACAGCAGCAAACCGGCGACCATTACCGTCACCTACGACGGCACCACCCCGCCGCCGGCTAACGTTGACCCGACCGCCAATGCCGACAGTGCCAAAGGCACGAAGGGCCAGCCGGTCGAAGTGGACGTCCTTGCCAACGACAGCGACCCGCAGGGCAACAACACCCTCGATCCGAAGAGCGTCAAACTGATCGATCCTGCGACCAACCAGCCGGTAAGCGAGCTCAAAGTTGCGGGCGAAGGCGAATGGAAAGTCGACCCGACCACCGGCAAAGTGACCTTCACGCCGGAGCCGACCTTTACCGGCAACCCGAAACCGGTGCAATACACCGTCACCGACACCGAAGGCCATACCAGCAAACCGGCGACCATTACCGTCACCTACGACGGCACCACCCCGCCGCCGGCTAACGTTGACCCGACCGCCAATGCCGACAGTGCCAAAGGCACGAAAGGCCAGCCGGTAGAAATCGATGTCCTTGCCAACGACAGCGACCCGCAGGGCAACAACACCCTCGATCCGAAGAGCGTCAAACTGATCGATCCTGCGACCAACCAGCCGGTAAGCGAGCTCAAAGTTGCGGGCGAAGGAGAATGGAAAGTCGACCCGACCACCGGCAAAGTGACCTTCACCCCGGAGCCGACCTTTACCGGCAACCCGAAACCGGTGCAATACACCGTATCGGATACCGAAGGGCACAGCAGCAAACCGGCGACCATTACCGTCACCTACGACGGCACCACGCCGCCGCCGGCTAACGTTGACCCGACCGCCAATGCCGACAGTGCCAAAGGCACGAAAGGCCAGCCGGTAGAAATCGATGTCCTTGCCAACGACAGCGACCCGCAGGGCAACAACACCCTCGATCCGAAGAGCGTCAAACTGATCGATCCTGCCACCAACCAGCCGGTAAGCGAGCTCAAAGTTGCGGGCGAAGGCGAATGGAAAGTCGACCCGACCACCGGCAAAGTGACCTTCACGCCGGAGCCGACCTTTACCGGCAACCCGAAACCGGTGCAATACACCGTCACCGACACCGAAGGCCACAGCAGCAAACCGGCGACCATTACCGTCACCTACGACGGCACCACGCCGCCGCCGGCTAACGTTGACCCGACCGCCAATGCCGACAGTGCCAAAGGCACGAAAGGCCAGCCGGTCGAAGTGGACGTCCTTGCCAACGACAGCGACCCGCAGGGCAACAACACCCTCGATCCGAAGAGCGTCAAACTGATCGATCCTGCCACCAACCAGCCGGTAAGCGAGCTCAAAGTTGCGGGCGAAGGCGAATGGAAAGTTGACCCGACCACCGGCAAAGTGACCTTCACCCCGGAGCCGACCTTCAGCGGCAACCCGAAACCGGTGCAATACACCGTCACCGACACCGAAGGCCATACCAGCAAACCGGCGACCATTACCGTCACCTACGACGGCACCACGCCGCCGCCGGCTAACGTTGACCCGACCGCCAATGCCGACAGTGCCAAAGGCACGAAAGGCCAGCCGGTCGAAGTGGACGTCCTTGCCAACGACAGCGACCCGCAGGGCAACAACACCCTCGATCCGAAGAGCGTCAAACTGATCGATCCTGCCACCAACCAGCCGGTAAGCGAGCTCAAAGTTGCGGGCGAAGGCGAATGGAAAGTCGATCCGACGACGGGCAAAGTGACCTTCACGCCGGATCCGACCTTTACCGGCAACCCGAAACCGGTGCAATACGTGGTGTCAGACCTAGACAAACACGAAAGCCAGCCGGGTACGATCACGGTGACCTACGACAACGTGACGCCGCCGCAGCCGCAGAAGATAGACCCGCCGACGGTGGCAGCAGATCCGGACCACCAAGGTGGCATGATCGTGATGCCGGTGGACAAGGCAACGACCCTGACGGTGAACTACACCGACGAGAAAGACCAGGCGCAGACCATCACCGTGGTCAAAGATCCGCAAACAGGCGAATGGAAAGCACAAGGCACAGTACCGAGCGACGTCAAAGTGGATGCGAAGACAGGCGCGGTAACCCTGCCGCCGGACGAAGTCAAAGACGGCAGCACCGTGGTTGCGAAGAACGGCGACGGCACCCTGACCAGTGCTGACGCGAGCGGTATAGCGCCGAACGACGACGGCAGCACGCCGGTGCTACCGGCGCCGACCGTTGCCGCCGATCCGGCGAACCAGGGAGGCGTAGTCATCACGCCGAACGACAAGGCGACGACCCTGACGGTGGACTACACCGACGAAGCGGGACAGCCGCAACACATCCAGGTAGCCAAAGACCCGGCGGACAACCAATGGAAACCGCAAGGCCAGCTGCCGGGCAAAGCCAGCGTAGACCCGACGACAGGCAAAGTGACGCTGCCGCCAGATGACGTCAAAGACGGCAGTACCGTCAAGGCGAAGAACGGCGACGGCACGAACGAGAGCCCGGAAGCAAGCGCAACCGCGCCGGATGACGCGGCGAACCCGCCACAGCCGGGCAACGACGCGCCGGTAGCGAACGCTGACAACATGAAAGGCGAGCCGGGCAAAGCGGTCGAAATAGACGTGTTGAAAAACGACACCGACCCGCAGGGCGAAAGCACGATCGACAAGACCAGCGTCAAACTGCTAGACCCGACGACAGGCGCGAAAGTGACCGAGCTGAAAGTTGCGGGCGAAGGCGAATGGAAAGTCGATCCGACGACGGGCAAAGTGACCTTCACGCCGGATCCGACCTTTACCGGCAACCCGAAACCGGTGCAATACGTGGTGTCAGACCTAGACAAACACGAAAGCCAGCCGGGTACGATCACGGTGACCTACGACAACGTGACGCCGCCGCAGCCGCAGAAGATAGACCCGCCGACAGTGGCAGCAGATCCGGACCACCAAGGTGGCATGATCGTGATGCCGGTGGACAAGGCAACGACCCTGACGGTGAACTACACCGACGAGAAAGACCAGGCGCAGACCATCACCGTGGTCAAAGATCCGCAAACAGGCGAATGGAAAGCACAAGGCACAGTACCGAGCGACGTCAAAGTGGATGCGAAGACAGGCGCGGTAACCCTGCCGCCGGACGAAGTCAAAGACGGCAGCACCGTGGTTGCGAAGAACGGCGACGGCACCCTGACCAGTGCTGACGCGAGCGGTATAGCGCCGAACGACGACGGCAGCACGCCGGTGCTACCGGCGCCGACCGTTGCCGCCGATCCGGCGAACCAGGGAGGCGTAGTCATCACGCCGAACGACAAGGCGACGACCCTGACGGTGGACTACACCGACGAAGCGGGACAGCCGCAACACATCCAGGTAGCCAAAGACCCGGCGGACAACCAATGGAAACCGCAAGGCCAGCTGCCGGGCAAAGCCAGCGTAGACCCGACGACCGGCAAAGTGACCTTGCCGCCGGATGACGTCAAAGACGGCAGTACCGTCAAAGCGAAGAACGGCGACGGCACGAACGAGAGCCCGGAAGCGAGCGCAACCGCGCCGGATGACGCGGCGAACCCGCCACAGCCGGGCAACGACGCACCGGTAGCGAACGCTGACAACATGAAAGGCGAACCGGGCAAAGCGGTCGAAATAGACGTGTTGAAAAACGACACCGACCCGCAGGGCGAAAGCACGATCGACAAGACCAGCGTCAAACTGCTAGACCCGACGACAGGCGCGAAAGTGACCGAGCTGAAAGTTGCGGGCGAAGGCGAATGGAAAGTTGACCCGACGACGGGCAAAGTGACCTTCACGCCGGATCCGGCGTTCAAAGGCAACCCGAAACCGGTGCAATACGTGGTGTCAGACCTAGACAAACACGAAAGCCAGCCGGGTACGATCACGGTGACCTACGACAACGTGACGCCGCCGCAGCCGCAGAAGATAGACCCGCCGACGGTGGCAGCAGATCCGGACCACCAAGGTGGCATGATCGTGACGCCGGTGGACAAGGCAACGACCCTGACGGTGAACTACACCGACGAGAAAGACCAGGCGCAGACCATCACCGTGGTCAAAGATCCGCAAACAGGCGAATGGAAAGCACAAGGCACAGTACCGAGCGATGACATCAAAGTTGATCCTGCGACGGGCAAAGTCACCCTGCCGCCGGACGAAGTCAAAGACGGTACGGATGTAACCGCAACCAATGCCGACGAAGCGGGCAGCGTGAGCGATCCGGCTTCCGGAAAAGCGCCGAACGATGATGGCAATACGCCGAGCGAAGTTGAAGTAGCGAGCATCACCGGCGACAAGGCGATAGAAGGTACCAACCTTACCTACGACGTCACGCTGAACAAAGCCCCGACCGCCGATACCGAAGTCACCCTCAAGTTGGCGAACGGTAGTGGCGATGTGGCGACTGACCTTGGCAAAGAAATCGAAGTGAGCACCGACGGTGGCAACACCTGGACGAAAGTCACGCCAGACGCCGACGGCAACTTCAAAGTCACCGTACCGGCGGGCAGCACGAACGGCATCAAAGTTCAGGTGCCGACGGTTGATGACACGGCAGTGGAAGGTGACGAAACCATCCGCCTCGAAGGCAAGACGGCGACCCAGACCGACACCGTGGTTGGCGAAGGCACGATCGTTGACAACGACGTAACCGGTCGCGAACCGCCGGCGCCAACTGTGGCCCAAGACCCGGATCACAAAGGCGGCATGGTAATCACCCCGGCCGACAAGGCGGACAAACTGGAGGTCAAATACACCGACGAAAACGACCAGCCGCAGACCATCACCGTAACCAAAGACCCGGCAACGGGCGAATGGAAGCCAGAAGGCCAGCTGCCGAGCAAAGACATCACCGTTGATCCCGCGACGGGCAAAGTGACCCTGCCACCGAAAGACGTCAAAGACGGCTCGGATGTGACAGCGACTAACAGCATCGGCCCCGACAGCAGCGTCCCGGCGCACGGCAAGGCTGATAGCAACGACGTCAATCCGAACCCGCCGCAGCCAAACGAGCCGGTCGTTACCATCAGTGGCAGCGACAAAGTCAACGAAGGCGAAACGGCGACCTACACCGTCAAGCTGGACAAACCGGCGGACAAAGACGTCACCGTCACCGTCACCCTGACGCACAAAGGTACAGAAGACGCCGACTTCACCACGGCACCGGATGCGACCAAGACCCTGACCATCAAGGCGGGCGAAACCGAGGCGAAAATCACCCTGGAAGCAGCCAAAGACGGCAAGTTTGAAGGGGCGGAACACTACAACCTCAGCATCAGCAACCCGCAGGGAGCCCAACTGGGTACAGAAACCAGCGTTGATACCCAAATCGTCGATGTCGATACCCCGCCGCCGCCGGCTGTGGACCAAGACCCGGATCACAAAGGCGGCATGGTGATCACCCCGACCGACGGGGCGGACAAACTGGAAGTCAAATACACCGACGAAAGCGACCAGCCGCAGACCATCACCGTAGTCAAAGACCCGACGACGGGCGAATGGAAGCCAGAAGGCCAGCTGCCGCACAAAGACATCACCGTCGATCCGAAAACGGGCAAAGTGACCCTGCCGCCGGATGCGGTGAAAGACCAGAGCGACGTCATTGCCGAAAACAGCGGCGGTGGCAAAACCTCGGAAGGCAAAGGCACCGCCGGTGAAGACGATGCGAACCAACCGCAGCCGGTCGAGCCGAAAGTCAGCATCAGCGGCGACGAAAACGTCACCGAAGGCAACAGCGCGACCTACAAAGTCACGCTGGATAAGCCAGCAGACAAAGACATCACCGTCACCGTCACCCTGAAACACGGCGAGACCAGCGATGCCGACTTCAGCCCGGCACCGGAAATCAACAAAACGCTGACCATACCGGCGGGCAAAACCGAAGTAGAGTTCAAGCTGAACACCGTGGATGACAAACAGGCCGAAGGCAAAGAAACCTACAGCCTGACCCTGAGCGAGCCGAAAGGAGCGCAACTGGGCGACCACACCAGCGTGACGACGGCGATCAACGACGCGACCACCCCGCCGCCTGCAATACCGCAAGTGAAGAGCGTGAGCTCGCCGCAGGCGGAAGAAGGCAAGGCGCTGGTCTATGAAGTCGCGCTGGATGCGCCGCAGGCGGACACCCCGGTGGAACTGACCCTGAAAAACGGCACGGCGACTCTCGGCACCGATACCGGTTCACCGATTGAAGTCAGCACCGACGGAGGTACCACCTGGACAGAAGTCACCCCGGGCAGCGACGGTAAATTCACCGCCACCGTTCCGGCAGGTAGTGAAAACGGTGTCAAAGTCCGAGTACCGACCGTCACCGACACGGTAACCGAACAGGACGAAACGCTGACGCTGGATGCTGCTACCAAAGACCAAACCACTCCGGCCACAGGCACTGGCACCATCACCGACGTACCTCCTCCGAGCGCGGAAGTGAAGAGCGTCAGCAGCCCGAAAGTTGCAGAAGGCGAAGCGCTGGTATTTGATGTCGCGGTGGATAAACCGGCAGCTGATACCGAAGTGAGCCTGACCCTGAAAAATGGCACAGCGACCCTCGGTACCGATACCGGTTCACCGATTGAAGTCAGCACCGACGGAGGTACCACCTGGACGCCTGTCACCCCGGGCAGCGACGGTAAATTCACCGCCACCGTTCCGGCAGGTAGTGAAAACGGCGTAAAAGTCCGTGTGCCGACCGTGAAAGATACGGAAACCGAAGCGGATGAAACGCTGACGCTGGATGCTGCTACCAAAGACCAAACCACTCCGGTCACTGGTACTGGCACCATCACCGACGTACCTCCTCCGAGCGCGGAAGTGAAGAGCGTCAGCAGCCCGAAAGTTGCAGAAGGCGAAGCGCTGGTATTTGATGTCGCGGTGGATAAACCGGCAGCTGATACCGAAGTGAGCCTGACCCTGAAAAATGGCACAGCGACCCTCGGTACCGATACCGGTTCACCGATTGAAGTCAGCACCGACGGAGGTACCACCTGGACGCCTGTCACCCTGGGCAGCGACGGTAAATTCACCGCCACCGTTCCGGCAGGTAGTGAAAACGGTGTCAAAGTCCGAGTACCGACCGTCACCGACACGGTAACCGAACAGGACGAAACGCTGACGCTGGATGCTGCTACCAAAGACCAAACCACTCCGGCCACAGGCACTGGCACCATCACCGACGTGCCGCCGGTTGCTCCGCAAGCGCCGAGTGTTGCCGCAGGAACCGAACAAGGCAGCGTCACTGTGACCCCGTCGGCCGGTGCGGACAAACTGACCATCACCTACAAAGACGAAGGCAATGCAGACCATGAAGTCGTGGTGAACAAAGACCCGGCCAGTGGCGAATGGAAAGGCACCGACCTGCCGGATGGCGTTACCGTAGATGCCAAGACAGGTGTTGTTACCATCGCGGCGAAAGCCGTGCTGGATAACAGCGAAGTCAAGGCGGTGGCCGCGACCGGTACACTCAGCAGCGACGAAGGTAGTGGCACTGCCGGTGAAGATGCCGTCAATAACGTGACCGGCGAGGCCAGTAGTGAAGCCGTTGCACAGGATCAGCTTGGTCTGAATGGTGAGTTCTACGGCTTCAATGACAGCGAACTACCCTCACAATTGAGATGGAATAAAAAGACGGCCGATCAGGTTCGTTACCATGCCGATGATGAGTCCTTCGATAACCTGCGCTGGGTCTCAACCATGCAGACTCTGGTTGATGGCCGCAACGGCGAAACGCTGGTCGGTACCACTAATGCCGCAAAAGCAGGAATACCGGATGCGCGATTCAAGTCAACAACCATTAAATATGGTATGGATCCCGCAGTAAGCGACAACCTTGGTAATAACGAGAAAGTTGCCCCGGGCGGTACAGTGACAAAAGCAAGCGCGCTCTACCAATTCCTCAATGCGAACGGTCGTTCTGATGCAGCTTCACTGCAAGTTGAAGAAGGCGTACCGAATAAAGGCACTTCAGGCTTGGGCTTCACCACTGACTCCATGGTTCGTGTCGTCGGCAAAGTGTACTTTGAGGGAGGTCATTATGACTTCCGTGTCTATTCCGATGATGGCTATCGCCTGATGATTGACGGCAAAGAAGTGTCGAAATTCAATGGCAACCGTACGCCTGCTTCAACCGATAGCGAAAACGTTTCAATTGGTGAAGGCTTCCATACCGTTGAGATGATCTATTGGGAGCAAGGTTCAAATGCCCGTCTGCATATGCAGTACAAAGAGCATGGCTCGGATGAAAGCCATTACAAAACGCTGGATATGGGCAACAACCTGATGATGCATCCGGACGCTAATATTGATCTGAACCAGTTGCAGGATGTACACAATACCGGAACAGCAGAAAAACCGGTTTGGGAAGTCCGCACTGGCGCAACGCTGGACGGTGGTGAAGGCAAAGACAACATCACAGGATCTGATGGCCGCGACTTCATCTACGGCCACGACGGCAATGACAGCCTGACTGGTGGTAAGGGCGACGATACCTTCATCTACAACACGAAGGCAGCGAACGGCCACGATGTCATCAAGGACTTCAAGATCGGCGAAGACAAAATCTCGCTCACCGATCTATTAGATACCAAGAGCATCGATGCCAAAACGCCGGGCTGGAAAGGTCTATCGGAAATCCAGAACGCCCAGTGGGACGACAGCGCACACAAACTCAGCTTCGATACCACCGATGGCGCGAAAACCTACCACAACAGCATCACCTTTGAGGGAATGACCCAAAGCTATAACAGCGTGGACGACTTCCTCAGGGAAAATGGCAACGGCATCATCTGATGCGTGCCAGTGGTACAACAACAAAAGCCACCCGCAAGGGTGGCTTTTTTGTGGCTGAATAAGACAAAAACTGCGTACTTATGGCTGTTTCATGATGGTGCACATTCAGCGCAAACTACGGGCGCATTGTGCGGCGACGCGGGCGCTGCGCGAGCCGTGGGCGAGGGCGTATTGCAACGCTTTTTGTCGCGTCACTAAATCCAGCGGACGACCCAGCCAATGCGCCACGGTGGCGAGGTATTGTTCCTGGTCGAGCGGGTGGAAGGCAAGGCGAAGGCCGAAGCGTTCCGCCAGCGACACTTGTTCTTCTTCGTCTTCTTGCGGATGTAGCGCGCGGTCGTCGCGGTGGTATTCGGCGAGCAGGTGGCGGCGGTTGGAGGTGAGGCAGAGCAGCAAGTTAGGAGCGATGCCGCCGAGTGCGCCGTCCAGCACCGCTTTGAGCGCGCGGTAGCTGCCGTCGCCGGCGCTGAAGGAGAGGTCGTCGATGTAGATGAGGTATGGGGCGGGGCTGTGCGCCAGTGTCCAGAGGAGGAAGGGCAGGTCGGCGAGGTCGTCGCAGGCGATTTGCAGGCTTTTCAGGCCGCGGGCGCGGTAGTGCAGCAAGGCGGCGCGAATGAGCGAGGATTTGCCGGTGCCGCGTGCGCCCCAGAGGAGCATGTGCTGGCAGGGTTTGCCGTCCAGAAAATGGTCGAGATTGGCGAGTAGCGCGGTTTTTTGCGCGTCAATGCCGAGCAGGTCAGCAAGATGGACGTCGTCACGCAGCGCGACGGGGAGGATGTGTGCCGCGCCCTGGTAGGTCATGCGGACAAAGGCGTCGCCGTGGGCGAGGTCGTTGAGAATCGCGGCGGCGACGGGGTTGTTTGGCGTCATGTCAGTCGTTCAGCTTGAGGCGCAAGTCGCCGATGATGATGTCGTCGTAGCGCGAGCGTTCGTAACGGATGCTATGCTGGCGCAGGGCAGCGGCGGGGTCAGTACCACAATCCCTGTAACCGAGGTAGTTGAAGCGCTGCTGGTTGCTGTCGTAGCGGTGGACGTGGCATTGTTTGTCGCTATCCCAGCCGAGGAGCAGGATTTCCGGGGTGCCGTCGTGGTCGGCGTCGGTTTGCAGCAGTGCGGTCGGGAAGCCTTCGTGACTCGCTTCGTAGGCGGCGGCAAGGATGGCTTCATCCGGCTGGTAATCGGCAGGGAAGGCTTGCAACGCGGCGCGGAAGCGTTCTTGTGCCTTGGCGTTTTTTTCTTCAGGCGACAGTTCGGCTTCTTTGAGCGCCGCCACTGCTTCGCTATCGCCATGCCAGGTATGGATTTCGGCGAGCGCGCGTTTGCCCGCCTTGCCGTAGCGGTTAAAAAGGTAATTCTCCGCCAATTCCGTAGGATCAGCGCCGCCAGTGGTATAGCGCGCGACCTGGCTGGCTAACACCCAGCGTGGCAGCGGCAGAAGCACCGTGATGAGGGTGCAGATGGCGAGCAGGGCGATGGTCGTGGTGAAAGCGCGTTGTGCTACGGCGGTTTTCCGGTTCAGAGCAAGCATTTTCAGCAGCAGTCCGCCGTGGGCAAGCAACAGGGCGAGGGCGAGAAACAAGGCGTAAGCGCGTTCTTCGCTCAAACCATAAGCGTTGATGCGAACCATGATGCCGTGCAGGCTGAGGAGCGCAAGGATGATGCCGACCGCTGCGGTGAGCAGATTGGTCCAGCGGCGCGGCTGTTCGCGGTCATACAGCCATATGGCAAGCAACCAGAGGGCGGCGGCGATGGTGAGGCGTTGGCCGCTGTCGATATGGGCGCTGGCAAAGGGCAGTACCGCAAGGTAAAAGAGGGCGAAGGCGAGGGCAATATACTGAAAGATATGCAGATATGGGAAAGGGCGTTCGCGTTCCGGCAGCGGGGCAAGGTTGAGAATGAGCAGATTCAATCCGCCGCAGAGACCGACAAGCATTTGCTGTCCCGGCTCGTCCAAAAAGCGCCAAAGGTCAATATTAACCAGGCGCAACAGGGCGAAACCGAGGCCAAAAATCAGCACGGTAGAACCGATGAAAAGGCCGTAGAGCAATCCGTTGAAAATAAATCGGTTAGTGCAGACGGCGAGGGCAATATCCGCCGGGCGCTGCGGTGATTTCTCGCAGAAAGCCGCAAGAAGCAGACCGCCGGTTTGCGTGACGAGCGAAAGAAGCAGGGTAGGGGCGGGCGTGTAACGAAAGTAGTCGTCTTCACAAAGCGTTTGAAATTGCTGCTGTATATAAAAATCGCAGGCGGTCGTGCAGGCAAGCCATAGCAATATGCCTGCCCAGGCCTTATGCCGCGCGCCTGCTTCGGAGAGCAGGCGCCAGTTGAGGATAAGCGCCAGCGTGCCGTTAAGCAAGAAAAAATAGGCGTGATATTTCAGCGCCGGGTTGGCAAGACGGTCGCTGTAATACAAACCTAGCGCGCAAAGGACGCCGAGCAGGGGCGCGGCGATAAGGGCAAAGGAGGGCAGTCTGCGTAGCATCAATAATCCCGCTGACGCTTGGCGCGTTCACAAACCACGCAAATGACGAGCAACCCGATGAAGAGAATCATTGACCAAACGGGAATTCGCAATCCGAGAAAAGTATCGGGAATGGCGCAGTCGCCATCGCCGTGCATCGCTTCAATCAAGCCTTTGAAAACATTGGGCGCTCTGTCCATCATCGTATAAAAATCAAAGCCGCAGGCCGGCACTTGATCCGGCGGCAGACTCTGAATATAAAGATGACGCGCGGCAAGCCCGATGCCGAAGAAAACCGAGAGATACTTGAACAGGCGCATCAGATAACGCGCCACCAGTTGCTGTGGCCAAAAAATGGCGTCCAGCAAGAAGAAAAAGCCAATGAGCGCGAACGCCAGCCGCTGCATCATGCAGAGGTTGCACGGCGTGAGATACAGCGTTTTTTCCAGATAATAGTAAGCAAAGGCGATGGACGCCCAGGAAGCCAGCCCGCTAACCGCAAGCACGATGCGACGATGCGTATCGGTAAAAGTCATGGTAAATATCCGTGTTACAAAAAAACGGCGCGGATAATAGCAGAATTCAACCTGAGGCGCGTAGCAGGCCAGAATCGCGGCCATTTCTTGTCATAATATTAATTCTAGGAAGTTATGTATGTGACGTGGGAGACCAGCCTGACGCGTCTGAAGTTGCCTGTAATCGTATTGTGCGACTCGCCTTTAAAATTTACCCGGTACGCCGTGCCGTAAAACGCCTGTTTTCATCTGCGATGTGCGACATTGGCAGGTTTGCTTTGTTATGAGTATGACGTTGCGCTGTTAATCGTCGCTGGCCGGTAAGGCGTACAACAGCAGCAGAAATGGCAATATTCTTTGCTTCGGGCATCGCCGTTGTGCTCGCTGGCGGGATATTCCGGAGTCCTCCCGAGCGACAGAAACAGTCGCCACTATGACGGCGGATGGCGTTTTTACATGGCTCGGTAATTCTCCTGAGAATGTTACGAAAGCGGAAGCCTCGGTTAAAGTGCTGCGATTTTATGGAAAATACACTGAATCTTTATGGCGGTTCGTCTTGCCGCAGGAAATAGGAGAAACGGTCGCGTTTTGTTACAAGTTGCGCAAAAACCGCTAAAATCCGCGCCTTTGTTTTCTCGAAAATCCTATGCACCGCCCCCCCACTCCCGCGACCGCCCCCTTCATCGCCGGCAACCTCTGGCGCCATCTCATCAACATGACGCTGGCGCGCAGCGTCGGCATCCTTGCCACCTTCATCGTTGATTTCGTCGATATCCTCTTTATCAGCCGCCTGGACGATGCGCACCTCATCGCCGGCATGGGTTTTGCCGCCGCCGCGCTTTATTTCATCCGCGCCGTCGCCATCGCGCTTGGCATTACCACCACCGTGCTGGTCGCCCGTGCCATCGGCAGTGGCGACCGCCACCGCGCGGCGCGCTACGCCTGGGACACTTCCATCTTCAGCTTCCTCCTGCTGAGCCTGCTTGCCGCCCTCGCCTGGTTCGCGCGCGAGCCCATCCTCGCCGCCCTCGGCGCCCGTGGCGCCACCCTGCACCATGCCGCCAACTACCTCGGCATCATCCTTGTCGGCCTGCCGCTCTTGGCGTTGGGCAACTGCGGCACTTCAACCCTCTTTGCCCTTGGTAGTGCGCGCCTGGCGATGCTGGTCAGCCTGAGCGCGACCGTGACGCAAGCCGTCCTTGACCCCATCCTCATCTTCGCCTGCGGCTGGGGACTGCAAGGCGCCGCCCTTGCCTCGCTCGCTGCGCAGATTGTCCTCGTCGTTGCTGCCTGGTACGTCGTTATCTACCGCTACCGCCTGCGCCCCCCGCTGCGCCCGCGCCTGCTCGCGCTCAACATCCCGGCGATTGTCGCCATTGCCGTGCCGGCGGTACTCACCAACCTCACCAGCCCGCTCGCCACCGCCTATGCGGCGCGACAAATGGCGCCCTTTGGCGACGATGCTGTCGCGGCCTTCGCCGTCATCATCCGTCTCGTCCCGGTCGGCTTCGCCCTGCTCTTTTCACTTTCCGCCGCAGTCGCCCCCATCGTCGGGCAGAACGCGGGCGCGGCGCGCTACGACCGCGTGCGGCAAACGCTCACGGCGGCGCTGCAATTCAACTGGCTGACCGTCGCTGTCATTGGTCTCTCGCTGTTCCTGCTGCGCGACGCGCTGCCGCAGTGGTTCAAACTCGACGACAACGCCGCCGCCCTGCTACGCTTTTACTGCAGCGGCGCCTCGCTCCTTTTTGGCTTTAAGGGCATGATTTTCTTCATCAACGCCGCCTACAACAACCTCGGCCGCCCTTTCTATTCCACCGCATCCAACCTCGCCGGGCTGATGTTCGGCGCGCTGCCACTCATTAGCCTTGGCGCCTGGCTGCTCGGCCCGCGCGGCATCATCCTCGGCCATATGGCAGAAGCGATTCTGACCGCGCCAGTGTGCTGGCTGGTGGTACAGCGGCTGATTACCCGCCTAGAAGCCTCCCATACAAGCCCTTTGCCTCGCCAACATTAAGCCTTCATCGTGCAACACATCGCCCTTTACCAACCGCAAATCGCGCCCAACACCGGCAACATCATCCGCCTCTGCGCCAATACCGGCGCGGTGTTGCACCTCATCCACCCGCTCGGCTTTGCCTGGGACGACCGCCGCCTGCGCCGCGCCGGGCTGGATTACGCCGAGTTCGCCGACATCCGGCACCACGACGACTGGGCAGCATTCACCGCGGACATTGCCGGGCGCAACATCTGGGCGCTGACCACCAAAGGTACGCGCAGTCTCTATGACGCCACTATCAGCGCCGAAGACGTCCTCCTCTTTGGCAGCGAAACCGCCGGACTGCCGCCGTTCATTCATGCCGAGCTTGAAAACACACAGAAAATCCGCCTGCCGATGCGCCCGACCTCGCGCAGTCTCAACCTCTCCAACGCCGTCGCGGTTGTCCTTTACGAAGCAATCAGGCAAAATCTGCGCGCCAAAACCGCTATAAATTTATAAATACCCATACAATCTCATGAGAACCCTGCTCGAACTGGCGCGCCCGCGCACCTTGCCGCTTGCGCTTGCCGTCATCTGTTGTGGCAACGCGCTGGCCTACACCCACGGCGCCTGGCGATTCAGCGTCTTCCTCCTCTCGCTTCTGACGGCCCTCTCCCTGCAAATCCTCTCCAACATCGCCAACGACTACGGTGACGGCGTGCGCGGCACCGACCGCCACCGCCCTGCCAGCGCGCCGCGCCGCCTCACCGCCAGTGGTGCGGTCAGCATCCGACAGATGCGCCAACTGCTCGCGGCGGGCGTGCTTGCCAGCCTCTCCTTTGGCATCGCCCTGCTCGCTGTCAGCTCGCCGAGCTGGAGCGATCTTCTGCTGTTTCTCCTGCTTGGCGCGCTTGCCATCCTCGCCGCCATCACCTACACCGTCGGCCGCTACGCCTACGGTCACCACGCCCTCGGCGAAGTCAGTGTCTTCTGCTTTTTCGGCCTGCTCGGCGTCATCGGCAGCTACTACCTGCAAAGCGGTAGTTACCGCCCGGCGGTGCTTCTGCCCGCAACCGGCTGCGGCCTGCTCTCCGCCGCCGTGCTGCATGTGAACAACATGCGCGACATTGATAGCGATGCTGCCGTCGGCAAAAGCACTATCGCCGTCAAACTCGGCTTTGCCCGCAGTAAAACCTTTCACCTCGCCCTGCTTGCCGCGGCCGTGCTGTGCTACCTCGCCTACGCCGTCATCGCGCCTGCCAGCCTGCTCTGGCTGCTCGCCTGCCCTGCCCTCGCCCGCCATGCCCAGCGCATCTTCCGCGCCGCCGACCCCGTCTGCGCCGGCCGCGAACTGAAAGCCATCGTTCTCATCACCTGCGCCATCAATTTGCTGTTTAGTCTGGGGCTTTGCTTTGTCACTTGATGGGGTAACGAAATAAAAAATCCCCGGCATGAGCGGGGATTTTTTATGGTTTCGCGGGCGTTTAGCGAATCAGCTTGCTGCCGAAGTAACCGCCAAGCGTGCCTGCGGCTGCGCCATAGACGGTGCTTTCGGTGTCATGACCGATTGCTTGTCCGGCACCGGCGCCGAGAGCGGCACCCCACAGGGCGTTATTTACTTCATTCGGTTGGTTGGCGTAGCGGCTGTGCTTGTAACCGATGATGTTTTGGCCGATGCTGCTCGGTCCTTCCATGCCCATCGGAGCAGGGGCTTGTGCTTGCAATGGTGCTTCCATGCGCGGCGGTGCCGCACAGGCGGCAAGCAGGAGAACGGTGGCGAACGGAATGAGGGTTTTCATGGGCTTTCCTTGGATTGTTTAGGGTTGGATGAAGTTTGGGCTTTTCATTTTACAATGTTTTTTGTCCCGATAGCGCGAGAAACGAGGCGTGCACATACGCAGGCGTGCACATACGCAAACGCTGCGTGCCCCGAAAGGGAAACACGCAGCGCTGCGGGATGGTTTTAAGCGGGGTGCTTAGCGACGGTAGCCACCGTTGTAGTATCCGCCGTTGTTGTAGCCACCGTTATTGTAAGTCGGCTGTTGTTGCGGGTAACCGTAGCCGCCGTTGTAGGCCGGCTGTTGCGGTTGGGCGTAACCGCCGTTGTTGTAGCCGCTGCCGTCCGGGGTGCGGACCTGGCTGCCAATGAGGCCGCCGATGGCTGCGCCGGTAAGTGTTGCTTCGGTGTCCTTGCCCCAGAGGTTACCAGCGGCAGCGCCAACGGCGGCGCCAATGGCGGCGTTACGGGCGGTAGTCATGCCGGACTGGTTCGGCGGGGTTACGCTGCTGCAGGCGGCAAGACCGGCAATCATGGCAGCGACAAGCGAGGTTTTGATAAGGGTATTTTTCATGGTTAAGCTCCGTGTGTTTGTGGGTTGGGCAAAAGAGTAGTGCAATTTTGCAACGGGCGTTGTGTCAATTCTGCAACTTTTCTTTTGCCTGTTGGATCCGGGCTTTAACCTGTACGGGCGCGGTGCCGCCGAAGTGGTCGCGCGCGTTTATCGAGCCTTCCAGCGTCAGACTTTCGTAGACATCTTCGCCGATAGCGGGCGAGAGGGTTCGCAGGTCGGTGAGCGGCAGCGTGTCCAGCGTAGTGTGGCGTTCGATGGCGAGATGCACGGCGCGGCCGACGATTTCGTGCGCATCGCGGAACGCCACGCCACGGCGCACGAGGTAGTCGGCGAGGTCGGTCGCGGTGGAGTAACCCGCCCCGGCGGCGCGGTACATCGCCTCGCGGTTGGCTTCTATTGCCGGAATCATGTCGGCGAAGGCGCGCAGGCAGGCGAGCACGGTGTTCACGGTGTCAAACAGCGGTTCTTTGTCTTCCTGGTTGTCTTTGTTGTACGCCAGCGGCTGGCTTTTCATCAAGGTGAGCAGGGCGACGAGGTGGCCGTAAACGCGCCCCGTTTTGCCGCGCACTAGTTCGGGCACGTCCGGGTTTTTTTTCTGCGGCATGATGGACGAGCCGGTGCAGAAGCGGTCGGGCAGGTCGATGAAGCGGTAGGCGGCGCTGTTCCAGATGATGAGTTCTTCGGCGATGCGCGAGAGGTGCATCATCAGCGTCGCGGCGGCGGCGCAGCACTCAATCGCAAAGTCGCGGTCGGAGACGGCATCGAGCGAGTTGGCACACGGCGCGGCAAAGCCGAGCGCGGCGGCGGTCATGTGGCGGTCGATGGGATAAGTGGTGCCAGCCAGGGCGGCCGCGCCGAGCGGTGACTGGTTGAGGCGCTCGCGGCAGTCGCGGAAGCGTCCGGCGTCGCGCACGAGCATCTCGTACCACGCCATCAGGTGATGCCCGAAGGTGACGGGTTGCGCGACTTGCAAATGGGTGAAGCCGGGCATGATGGTCTCCGCCTCACGCTCGGCCAGGGCGACGATGGCGGCTTGCAGGCGGCGGATTTCACCGAGGATGCGCTCAATGGCAGCGCGGGTGTAAAGGCGGATGTCGGTCGCCACCTGGTCGTTGCGCGAGCGCCCGGTGTGCAGGCGTTTGCCCGCGTCGCCGATGCGGTCGGTCAGGCGTTTTTCGATGTTCATATGCACATCTTCCAGCGCCGTATCCCAGACGAATTCACCGCGCGCGATTTCATCGGCTATCGCGTCCAGCCCGCGCGCAATCGCCTCGCCGTCGGCCTCGCTTAACACCCCCTGTTTGACCAGCATCGCTGCATGCGCGCGTGAGCCGGCGATATCTTCCTGTGCGAGACGCTGGTCAAAGCCGACCGAGGCGGTAAAAGCGGCGACGAAAGCGTCGGTGGATTCCTGGAAGCGGCCGCCCCAGGCGCTGTTGGTTTTTGCTTTGTGCATACAGTAAACTCCGCGAAATTTCCGCGCATTCTACAACCGCATGACCGCAAACATCAGCGAAATCCGTATTGCCACCCGCGAAAGCAAACTCGCGCTGTGGCAGGCCGAACACGTTGCCGCTCGCCTGCGCGCGCACTATCCGCACCTTGCCGTCCGCCTCGTGCCGATGACCACCCGGGGCGACCAAATCCTCGACGCACCGCTTGCCCGCATCGGCGGCAAAGGACTCTTCATCAAAGAGCTGGAACAGGCGATGGCGCGCGGAGAAGCCGACATTGCCGTTCACTCCATGAAAGACGTTGGCGTGCACCTGCCGGAAGGCTTCCGCATCGCCGCCATCCTGCCGCGCGAAAACCCGCATGACGCCTTCGTCAGCAACCACTACGCCAGCCTCGCCGAACTGCCGCCAGGCGCGCGCGTCGGCACATGCAGCCTGCGCCGCCGCATGCAGCTCGCCCGCCTGCGTCCCGACCTCAAACTGCTGGACCTGCGCGGCAACGTGCAAACCCGCCTCGACAAACTGGACCGCGGTGACTTCGATGCCATCGTCCTCGCCTGCGCCGGCCTGATTCGCCTCGGCCTGCAAGCGCGCATCCGCGCCGAACTGCCGCCGGAACAATCCTTACCCGCTATCGGCCAGGGCGCGATTGGCATCGAATGCCATGAAACGAGCGCCGTTTACCCGCTGCTCGCCGCGCTGGACGACGCCGACACCGCCCTCTGCGTGCATACCGAGCGCATCATCAACACCCACCTCGAAGGCTCCTGCCAGGTGCCACTGGCCGCACACGCCGCCCTGCACGGCGAACGCATTCACCTCGCCGCGCGCATCGGCATGCCGGACGGCAGTCGCTACCTCAGCGCCGCAGACGACGCCCCGCGCCGTGATGCCGAAGCCCTGGGCAATCACATCGCCGCCCGTCTCATTGCCGACGGTGCGCGCGACATCCTGCAAACACTCTCGCATGAATGAACTGAGCGGCTGCACCCTCCTCTACACCCGCGATGCTGCCCACTACCCCGCCTTTCGCGCGCGCATCGCCGCCTTGGGCGGCAGCGCATTGCACCTGCCGCTGATGACAACCCGCGTTCTGCCGCTCAGCGCTACCGACCGCGCCATCCTCGACCACAGCGACGTTCTCGTCTTCACCAGCGCCGCCGCCGTTCATCACCTCATAGAACAATACCCGTTGCGCGACCAACAAACCGTCGCCATCGGCAAAACCACCGCCGCCGCCCTGCCCTCCCCGCCTACCATCACCGCGCCTGCGCCGTATAACAGCGAAGCGCTGCTCGCCTACTGGCAACCGCGCGGCATGCGCATCGCCCTCATCGCCGCCCCCGGCGGACGCGAACAACTCGCAGCCACACTCAACAAAAACAACACCGTACACACCCTCTACCCTTACCGCCGTACCAACCCGACCGCAGTCTGGCCAGACGCACTCCCCCTGCCCGACATCATCACCATTGCCAGCCAGCAAACCCTCAACCACCTGCTCGCAATAATCCCGCAAGAAAAACTAAAGCTGCTAAAATACCGCGCCTGTATCGCGGCCATCAGCGCAAGGGTGGCGCAATACGCGCAACAACAAGGCTTTCAACAGACCATCTTCGCCGAAGATGCCAGCGAAACCCGGCAAATCTCAGCCATTTGCCGCTGGTGGACACAAACCCAGGAGCAACGCCATGACTGAAGAAAAACAACCCGAAAATCAGCACGAAACCAGCCCCGTCGTGGCGCAGGAAGCGCCGCTTGAGCACCAGCCTACCGCACCGAAAACCGGACGCGGACTGGCATTACTGGCGCTGCTCGTCAGCATCGCGACAGCAGGTGCAGGCATCTATGCCCTCAAACAATTCTCCGACAGCTACGACCGCGCCTTCACCCTGCAAGCCAAAGCCCAAGAAAGCGCGCTACAACATTTCGCCAGCACCGGCCAAGTCGATGACCTCACCCTGCGCGTCGAAGCACTGAACAAACAGGCGCAAGTACTGAACAACCTCGACAGCACCATTAACACCGCCATCGCCGCCAACCAACTGAGCGAAGACCAAATCGCAGCACTCGTCGCTGCCAACAGCATCAACCGCGAGCAAGCAGAAAGCCTCATCAAACAAGCGCTCGCCACCTTTGCCCAGGGTGAGACCAAAATAGATCTGAGCAAAGAAATCGCTGCCGTCGAAAAAAGCGAAGCTGCAGCCAAAGCAGCCGTCCAACAAATCGACGACAAAGCACAAACCTTCGCCCGCGAAATAGACGAAAAACGCGTACTCATCGAACACGCGCTGGCGCAAAGCAACAACAGCATCAACCCCTTCCCGCTGATTAACGCCCTGAAAATGGCACAAATCGCGGCGAACGACGGCAACTACAACGCCGCCAAAGCCTACCTCGAACAGGCGGGCGCAACCTACACCCTCTTCAACCTCGGCCAAAGCAACTACGCCCAATACCAGGACGAACTGGCCAAACTGCGCAGCGACTACGCCGTACTGGCCGCACAGGCAACCCCGGCGGCACAAATCGACGCCATCATCACCACCCTGCCCGCCTGGCCGTACAAAAACGTTGACCCGCTCGCGCACGAAGAAACCGTCAAAGCAGCCGACTGGAAAGAACGGCTGAAAGGCATCGGCGCAGACATCCTCAAAAAAACCATCACCGTGCGTGAAATCGACGACGCCGGTCTTACCTGGATACAGGCAAACGACGCACTACAAATTATCCTCAAAGAAAACCTGCGTTTAGACCTCGCCTACGCGCGCAACGCCCTGCAACTGCACGACCAGGCAGCCTACGCAGCGACCGCCGACCGCCTGCACAGCGACATCGAGCGCCTCTTTGACGTGAACAACGACAACGTCGCCGCCGCCCTTGCCACCCTGGAAGCCCTGAAAAACAGCGGCGGCAACGCACCAGACATCGCCGCACTGATCGAAAAACTCGAACAGGCCGCCAAGGAGTAAGCCATGCGCATCATCCTCTTCCTCCTCATCCTCTGCCTCTGCGGCCTCGTCGGCTACGCGGTGAACCTCATCCCGCTGCGCGTCATCTTCAAAGCAGACACCTACTACATCGAAACCTCACTCATCGTCTGGCTGCTACTCTCGCTTGTCGCCAGCGTCGCCCTCTACCACATCCTGAAAGCACTCTGCTGGCTCTGGCACAGCCCGCAAATCTTCAGCCGTAGCAGCGCCGTGCGTCGCCAGCACAAAGCCGATCGCCTGCTGAAAAGCGGCATGACCGCACTGCTCGCCGGCCACTACAGCCGCGCCGAACGCGACCTTGACCGCGGCGGCAAACTGGCAGAAAGCCTTGGCCAAAACGCCGTCATCTACTTTGAAAACGCCGCCATCGCCGCCGACCGCCAGAATGCCAAAGAACGCCGCGACCACTACCTGCTGCTCGCCCGCCAAGACGCGCGCCACCAGCACGGCAGCCTGACCCGTCTCGCCGAAGCCGAAATCCACGTCCAAAACGGCGCTTACGAACAAGCGGCAAAACTGCTGGAAAAACTGCACCAAGAAGAACCGCGCAACAGCAAAATCACCGCGCTGCTGGACGAAACCTACGCCAAACAACAAGACTGGGCAAAAGCCTGGGCGCTCCTGCCCGCATTGCGCCCGCATCTGGCAGAAGCCGAATACAGCACACGCCAAAAAACCTATGCCAAAGGCCTGCTGCACGACACCGCCACGCGGGAAAGCGTCGAAGCACTGGAAGCGGCGTGGAAACGCCTGCCTGCCGAAGTCCGCCGCGACAAAGACATGATCCTGCAATACGCAGGCGCGCTGGTCGAAAACGACCACCCCGAAGAAGCCGAAAAACTGCTTGCCGCCGAAATTCGCCAGACACAAGACCTCGAATACATCCAGGCCTACAGCCAACTGCGCCGCGCCAACTTCCGCGCCCAACTGGAGCACATGAAACAGTGGGAAAACAAACACACCAACGACGCCATCTTCCTCTACGCCAAAGCGCTCATCGCATATAAAGCAAAAGAACTGGACATCGCGCTCGCTGCCATCGAAGAAGCGGTCAAACGCAGCCAGACCGGGGAAGCCTTTGCGCTCTACGCACAAATCCTGGAGGCGAAAAACCGCCCGGAAGCCGCGCTGGTTGCTTACCGGCAAAGCGTCGCCCCGCTACACCCGGAACAGGCACTAGACGGCGACTTGCTACCCGCCCCGGAAGCAGAAGCACCCAAACCGGACGACGTAAAAACCTCCTGAACTTAACTTCACCCCGACACACCCGCAACTGCGGGTGTGTTTTTATCTACTCCCTGCGCAGATTTACAAACGCCGCGAACAGCACCGATTTTAGAGCCTAGTCAAAATCCCGTGGCGGTTGTCATGTGCGCAGGGTTGGGCGATCTACGGCCTTGCCAAACTTGGCAAAGTAGCCCCATGCCTGCGTTTTGCGCCTTGCACCCCATCCCAATCCGCATTACACCCAACTCGCCACACAATCTTGAACAGGCTTCTAAAAGCAACCCCTGTGCGACAGTACAGCCCCAAAACCAAAAACGCCACAACCGTGGCGTTTTTCTTTAATGCCGCTGATAACGGCGGCGGACTTCCTGCAAATGCTGCGGTGTGGCGGCGTCGTTATTCACGAGGCCATCCAGCGCGCGCATGACCAGTAGCAGGCCGCGGGTGTCTTCCGCGCTGCCGCGCCACGCTTCTTCAGCAATTGCCAAGAGGCCGCTGCGCTCCGGCAGCGCGCCTTGACTCGCGATGTAATCCCGCATTTTCGGGATGTACACCCATTGCAGCCATTCGCTGAAGCGCAGGGTATCGACGCAGAAGGGTTCGATGCTGGTGAGTGCCGCGTCATCCGGCGATGCGTCGCCCCACCAGCCCGCCTCCAGCAGCGCCAGTTCGAGGGCGGCGAGCAGTTCGTGCATGTGTTCGAGTGCGTTCATGTGAGGTTTCCGATGAGGGCGTCGGCAAAGGCGCGGGTACTGACTTCTCTCGCCCCTTCCATCAGGCGGGCGAAGTCGTAGGTGACGGTTTTTTCGGCAATGGTCGTGGCGTAGGCGCGGTTGATGCGTTCTGCCGCTTCATGCCAGCCGAGGTGCTCCAGCAGCATCAAGCCGGAGAGCAGGAGCGAGCTGGGGTTGGCGCGGTTTTTGCCCGCGTGTTTCGGCGCGCTGCCGTGGGTGGCTTCAAAGACGGCCAGCCCCGCACCGATGTTCGCGCCGGGGGCGATGCCGATGCCGCCGACTTGCGCGGCGAGCGCGTCGGAGAGGTAGTCGCCGTTGAGGTTCAGGGTGGCGATGACGTCGTATTCTGCCGGGCGCAGCAGCAGCATCTGGAACATTGCATCGGCGATGCGGTCTTTGATGATGATTTTGCCGGCGGGCGCCTCGGCGCCGTCCAGTTCGTCTTCGCGCACGGTCAGGCCGGGGAAGTGTTCGCGCGCGACTTCGTAGCCCCATTCGCGGAAGGCGCCCTCGGTGTATTTCATGATGTTGCCTTTGTGGACGAGGGTAACGCTGCGCCGCCCGTGCGCTATGGCGTATTCAATCGCCATTTTGATCAGGCGTTTGCTGGCATATTCGGAGACGGGCTTGATGCCCAGCGCCGCGCCGTCGAAGAATTGCGCGCCCAGTTCGCGCCGCAGGAAGTCGGCCAGTTTGGCGTTTTCCGCGCTGCCTGCGGCGTATTCGATGCCCGCGTACACGTCTTCGGTGTTTTCGCGGAAGATGACGACGTCAAGGTCTTCGGGGCGGCGCATCGGCGAGGGTACGCCCGCGTAGTGGCGCACTGGGCGCACGCAGGCGTAGAGATCCAGCGTTTGCCGCAGGGCGACGTTAAGTGAGCGGAAGCCGCCGCCGACGGGCGTGGTCAGCGGCCCTTTGATGGCAACACGTAATTGGCGCAATGCGGCGAGCGTCGTCTGCGGGAAGGCGTCACCGCCCTGCCCTGCCGCTGCTTCACCCAGCGGCAAGTCGCACCAGACGATGCGGCGGCGCTCGCCGTATGCGGCTTTGATGGCAGCGTCCCAGACGCGGCGCGATGCCTGCATGATTTCCGGGCCGATGCCGTCGCCGGCGATGCAGCCGATCCAGGGGTTGTCCGGCACGTGCCATTGGCCGTCGTGCCAGCGGACGAGCGTGCCGCCAGCGGGGAAGGTTTGTGTGGTCATTGCAGGGTCCTTCTTAGGTGGTTTTACCGTATTTACATACGCGATAGCGGGTAGGTATATTACCCCATAAAAGTAGCTTCTCTAAAACTGCCATCGGGGTTTACGGCAACATAGATGATATGTCCGGCAAAGAGGTCGCCATCGTCAAACCAGGCAGCGAAGCTACCGTCATAACGGCAGGAGAGTAAATCCAGGCGGATGCGCTGGCGGAATGTTTCGGCAGTGAGCGGCGGGACCGGTTCGCCGTCGTCATCCGTGTCGTCCTGCCAGTCGCGCGCGCTTTCGAGCAGCGCATCGCACGCCCAGTTTTCCAGGCACGCCTGCCATTTTTCCGGTGCGGCGTACAGTTTGCGCAGGGTGGCAAGAGCGGCTGGCGGCGGGATGTCGCTACTGTCGTCCGGGTGTTGGTCAAGCGAGACGCTGATGGTATTGCCAAGCCAGTCCATGTCGGCAATAAATTGGTTTGACGCTTTGTATTGTCCGAAGGCAGGAAATGGCTCTTCCTGCCAGTAGGCATCCGGTCGAATGATTCGGCTTTCGCGCAATGCTTCCTGGGCGGCGCGTTCTTCGGCTTCGCGCTCTACGAGCGTGGCGCGTACCGTCTGTAGTGCAGTGTCGGTAATGTCGCGTTGCAGGATAGTGAGTAGCAGGAAATTGCCGGTTTCGTGCTGATGCGGGCGGACGAGTAGGCGATAGAGGGTAAACGGCGCAAAGGGGTTGTCTTTGTCATCCGACCAGTTGATGCTGCCGACGCTTTCGCGGTGCAGCACGCCGTCTTCCGTCCACGCACCGAGGTAGTAGCGGCTGTACGGGGCTTGGTGAGCCTCGGGGAAATCTTAGGTGAGGACAAGGATTTCTTTCGCTTCAGCGCGATAGTCTTCGGTGGCGGTTTTTGTAAAGGAGGTCATATGGACTCTGGGTTGCGGTGTTTAGAACTTGTTCAAATTCCCCCTTCTCTCTGTAGAACAAGCATTGCTTGCGAAGCAAGAGATTGGGCTAGGGTGAGGGCGGCAAACGTGAAAAATCGAAATCTTGTCTCGTAAGCAACATCGCTCATCCCCCAACTTTTCCCCCACTGCGGGCTTCACCCTGCAGGGGAGGCGGAGTGTTCAATTGTCAACAGCCCCTAGCGCTCAGGTAGGTGTATGTAAAAAGGCTGCCCGCAGGCAGCCTTTTGCTGTTTTTAGTCGGTAAGGACGGCGTTTTTGATTTGTTCGATGAGCGCGCGGCGTTCGCTTTTGTTCAGGCCGCCGATGCTTTTTAGCTGGTCGTCGAAGGGGACGGGGGCGCCGTCGCCATCTTTGGGGGTGAAGGCGAGCAGGGTCAGGCGGTCGCCGTTGTCACCGGTAATCCACGGGCTGCCTTTGCCGAAGTTGAGGCCGATTTTGACGGTTTTGCCGTTGTGTTCGGCAAGGTAGCTGGTCGCCCGATCGCCTTTGCGCGTGGCTTCGATTTCGGTCAGTTGCCACGGCTGAGCTTCTTTGCGGTTCAGCCCGGCAAGGAGCGCGCGGCTGCGCGGCAGGGTGATGAACAGGCCGTAGAGGGCGAGCCAGAGGCAGAGCAGGAGGGCGGCGAGGAACATGAGGGCAAGGACGGCGCGGTTCATGATTTTGTCCACGGCGATGTCCAGCGTGATGTTGGCGGGGTTGTCGTTGGCGGCGATGGCGGTCACGGTATAGTCGCCGCTGGAGAAGTCAAAGAAGGCGAAGGTTTTTTCAACGCTGTGTCCGTCGTGGCGGATGGTCGCCTTGCAGCCGGTGAAGATGGCCTTGCGTGTTTTGCATTCGCCTTTGATATCGGCGTCGATGGCGTGGTAGGCCTGCCCAATTTTGTAGTCGGCATAGATGGCTTTGCCCATGTCGGCGACCCACCAGGCGATGCCAGCGGCCACCAGCAGCAGGAAGAGCGCGGCGATGACGGCGCGTACCGGGTTGTTGACGCCGATACGTTTCATCTTCAGGCGTTTTCCGGGGAGTTCGAGGGTGTAAGTGCGCATGGTTTTTTCTTTTGGTTTGAATGTGGAGGGCGCGGATTATACGCCGAGGTGAGCGTTTATTCAGGAATTCAGCGGATCAGGAAAGAGGTTTTGCAACGCGGCGGGGATGGCGGCGAGGACGTCGCGGGCGGTGAGGCTGGTGAGGTAGCTGTCAGCAAGGGCGATGTCGGCTGTGAGGCCGTGCAGGTAGCTGCCGATGGCGGTGGCGGTAAAGGGCGGGTAGCCCTGCGCCAGCAGGGCGGCGATGATGCCGGCGAGGACGTCGCCGCTGCCGCCTTTGGCGAGCCCGGCGTTGCCGGTAGGGTTGATGAGGGTATCGCCGTTCGGCGCGCTGATGATGCTGTATTTGCCTTTGAGGACGACAACCGCGTGCAGGCGGGCGGCGAGATCGCGCGCGGCGGCGATGCGTTCGCGATCGTGCGCAAGCGGGCGGCCGGCGAGGCGGACAAATTCGCCCGGATGCGGGGTGAGGACGCTTGCCGGCGGCAGTTTGGCTTGTAGCGCCGGGTCGGCGGCGAGCAGGTTGAGTGCGTCGGCATCCCAAACCATCGGACGGTCGTGGTAGCGCTCGGCGAGGTCGTGCAGCAGCGCGGCGGTGTCGATGTGCGTGCCGAGGCCGCAGCCGAGCAGCAGCGCGTCAGCGGCAATGTCGCGCGTGAGGCGGCTGTTGTGGTTGGGGTGCGGGTCAGCGTCGCTCATCGCTTCCATCACTTGCGCGTGGTAGGCGTCAGTGCAGGCGGCGGGCAGGTGCGTGGTAAGCAGGCCGCAGCCGCTGCGCAACGCCGCTTGTGCCGCCATCACTGCCGCGCCGGTCATGCCGCGGCTGCCCGCGATAAGGAGCAGGCGTCCGGCGTCGCCTTTATGGGCAAAGCGGCGGCGCGGGCGCTGTTGCGTGCGTAGCCAGGCGGGGTCGAGCCAGCGCGCGCTGGGGGTGTCGGCCAGCGCGGCGCGGTCAAGGCCGATGGGCAGCAGGTGCAGCGTGCCGACGTAGGGTTCGTGTTCTGCCCAGAGCAGCGCCGCTTTGGGGCAGCCGAGGCAGAGGGTGTGGCTGGCGTGGACAACGGCGCTGTTCGGGGCATGCGGCTGCTCGGCTTGCAGGCCGGAAGGCAGGTCGATGGCGACGACGGGGACGGGCGCGCGGTTGATGGCGGCGACGAGGCTGGCGTAGGGTTCGGCCAGCGGGCGGTTGGTGCCGACGCCAAAGAGGGCGTCAATCAGCACGCCACGCGCGGGCGGGGTAAAGGTGGCGAGGTCAGCAGTCGGCAGCAGGCGTTCGAGGCGGGCGGCATTGGCGTCGTGATCGGCGCCGCAGGGGCGGTTATGCGGGCGGTACACTTGCACGCTGTCGCCACGCATAAAGAGCTGGCGCGCGATGACTAGGCCGTCGCCACCGTTGTTACCCGGCCCGGCGACTATCGTCCAGTCGTGGTTGTCCGGATACAGTTGCAGCAGTTTAGCGGTGCAGCAGCTGGCGGCGCGCGCCATCAGTTGCAGCGAGCTGATGCCTTGACGTTCGCAGGTGAGGCGGTCGAGCGTGCGGATGTCGTCGGCGTTCGCCAGCGGCAGTTGTTCAGGAAAATGCATCGGGTATCCAGGCAGGCGGGAAGGCGGGCAGCGCGTATTCGCGCGGGTAGGCGACGCCGTGGAAGTACAGTCCCTGCGCCGGAGCGGTCACGCCTGCGCAGCGGCGATCGCGGCTGGCAAGCACTTCGCCCGGCCAGGCGGTATCGCGGCGGCCATCACCAACGGCAAGCAGGGTGCCGACGATGTTGCGCACCATGTGGTGCAGGAAGGCGTTGCCGCAGATATCAACGGCAATCCAGCCGTGGCGTTCGCGTACGTCGATGCTGCGGATGAAGCGCCACGGCGATTTGGCCTGGCATTCGGCGGCGCGGAAGGCGCTGAAGTCGTGTTCACCAATGAGCGCTTGCGCGGCGCTGTGCATGGCGGCAGCGTCAAGCGATTTTTTGTGCCAATGGCAACGCCGCGCCCACAGTGCCGAAGGCTGGGCGCGGTGGCGGATGAGGTAGCGGTAATGGCGTTCGCGCGCACTGTAGCGGGCGTGGAATTCGGCTGGCACGGCGCGTATCCATTGCAGGCGGATGTCGGCGGGCAGGTAGCGGTTCGCACCGGCAAGCCAAGCAAAGTCGCTGCGCGCCGCACCGGTATCGAAATGGATGACTTGCGCGGTGGCGTGCACGCCTGCGTCGGTGCGCCCGGCGCAGGTGGTCTCGACTGGATGCGCCGCAACCTGGCTCAGAGCACACTCAAGCTGTTCCTGAATGGTGGCCGCAAAAAAGGGCTGGCGCTGCCAGCCCGCATAGTGCGTGCCGTCGTACTCAAGGCCGACGGCATAGCGTGTGGTCATCAGACTTTTTCCAGCTGCTCCAGCATGCTGCGCGCGCGGATTTTCTGCGCTTCGCTACCAGATTCCAGCACTTCGTCCAGCCAGGAACGTGCTTTTTCTGCTTTGCCCATGACGATGAAGGAGGTCGCCATGTCGAGGTTGATTTCCATCGCTTCCACGTCCACGTCTGCATCCGAGGCGGCAGGCGCGATAACAGGTTTGCTGATGGTAACGGTGGCTTTGGGCGCAGGTTCGGCAGCGGCAAGCTGGTCAATGTGCTGCGGAGCGGCGGCCGTTTTCACGGTTTCGGCGGCTTCAACGACGACGTCTTGCGCAGTGTCGCTGTTGAAGAAATCCAGCGTTTCATCGTCTGCCGCGGCGGCAGCAACCGGCGCGACCGCTTCAGGCGCGTGTACCGGCTCGTCTTCCAGCGCGAAGAAATCCAGCGCTTCGTCTTCAGCCTTGACGTCAACCGGTTCTGCGGCAATCACCACGGCATCGCTGACGACGGTGTGATGCGGCGCCGGTTTTTCGTCTTCGTCGCTGGCGAAGAAGTCGAGGCCGTCGTCTTCTGCTGCGGGAGCAGGCGCCGGTGCAGGCTCGGCTTTGGCGGGCGCTTCTTCGGCAAAGGAGATAAAGTCAAAGTCGTCGCCTTCGTCTGCGGTAGCCGGTGCTGGTTCTGCCTTGACAGGTTCGGCAGGCGCAGCGGGTGTTTCGGCGGCGAAGGAGAGGAAGTCAAACTCGTCTTCCGGTTCGGCAGCGGTTTTGTCTGCATGTGCCGCAGGTTGCGCTTCCACTTTGGCGGCAGGCGTTTCTTCGCTGGCAAATGAGAGGAAGTCGTCAAATTCGTCTGCCTCGGCTTCGGGCGCGCTATGTGCTTCGGGCTTAGCCACGGCGGCGGCGGGTGTTTCTTCGCTGGCAAACGACAGGAAATCGTCAAATTCGTCTGCGGCTTCCGCTTCGTCGGCGTGCGCGACCGCGGCGAGCTTCGGCTCGGTTTTTTCTGCCGGGGCGCTGTCTTTTTCGAGGCTTAAGAAGTCGTCAAACGCGTCATGGCTGGCATTGCCATTCGCCAGCGCTGCGGCGGCCGGTTTGGCCGGAGCATCGTCTTCAGCGGCGAATTTTTCCAGGTCGTCAAAGAAGTCGTAGTCTTCGTCGGCGCTGTCGTCCGCGGCGGGCACGGCAATCGCAGCCGGTTCTTCTTTGTGCAGGTCAACCCCCGCGACGGCGGCAACCGGAGAGGCCGGTTCGTCATCCGGGATTTCCAGATCCTTGAAGAAGTCATCCGGCAGTTCGTCCGCGGAGTGCGGTTCGCCGTCGTCGTATTCGTCACGGTATTTGGGCAGGCCGGAGAATTTGTTGTTGAGGTCGTCCAGTTCGGAGAGTTGCGCGTTGAGACGGTCCAGTCCGTCCAGGTCAGCGCTGGCAGGCGCGGCGTTGCGCACTTTGACTTCGCCCACTTTGTCGCCAACTTTCTGGCTTTCGTTCGCGTCCATTTCCGCGGCAAGGCGGTCAATGGCGTCTTGCGAGAATTCTTCCATGTTGTCTTCGTCGTCGCGGCGCTTGCGCTTGGCGAGCATGAAGGCAGCGGCACCACCGAGGGCGAGAACGCCGGTACCTGCGGCAGCAAGCAGCGGCAGCGGCAAGCCGCTGGAGACTTTGTCTTCGGGTTTTTCTTGCGCGACGGCGACGACCGCAGCAGGTTTCATTTCCGGTACGGTAGCCGGTGCGGCGCTTTCAGGCGCTGCGTCGTTGGCGGCGACTTCCACCGCAACCGGTGCGTTTCCTTCTGCCGGCTGTTCGTTCGGGATGGGTTCGGGTTGTACGGCAACGACTTCCGCCGGTTGTTCGGCCGGGGTGTCGTTGGCGGCGATTTGCGGCGCGTTGTCAGCAGCAAGTTCAACCGGCGCTTCTGTGGCGGCAGGTTTCGCCTGGTTGGCCGCGAGGGAATCGGCGCCATCCAGCGTCAGCGCGTTGCCATCCAGCGGCGCGTTTTCTGCGCCACCGCTCGCCGCTTCCGGCGCGGGGCTGTCGTTCTGTGCGAGTTCCACCACAGGTGCGGCGGCCGCTTTGTTGTCTGCTTCTTTCTGCGCGGTTTCGTCGGCTTTGGCTTCGGCGTTTTGTGCCACTTCGGCAGCGGCTGCCGCAGCAGCAGCTTTGGCCGCGGCTTTTGCCGCTTTTTCGGCTTTTTTCGCCTCGGCTTTGGCCTTGGCGCTGTTGTCGGCGACTTCCGCCGGCACGGCTTTGCCCGCAGGCAAGGCAGCAGCAGACGGATCGGGGATGACCAGCGTGCTGCCAATCATCAGGTTGCCCATGTCGTTATGCGCAAACGAGCCACGGTTGGCGTTGTAGATGGCGCGCATCATTTGCTGGATAGAAACGGAATCGGACGGACGCGCGGCGTTGGCAATGGAGAACAGGGTTTCGTTCGATTTGACCGGGCCGTATTTGCTGCCGACCGGAATGCTGCCCGGTTTGACCGAGGCGGAGTAGTAGGAGTAACCGCCTTCGCCGTTGTCGTTGCGTGCAGCAGGGGCAGGGCGCGTCTGTTTTTGTTGCAAGGCGAGATCGTGTCCACCCCAGCCTTCGCTGTCGGCGCTTGCCGCGCGCAGCGGGGCTTGTGCTTTGCGCGCCGCGATTTGTTGTTCTTTGGCCTTGTCTTTTTTGGCTTTTTCTTTTTGCTCTTTTTCTTTTTTCGGGTTGGCCAGCACCGGCTCGCTACGGCGGGTTCCGGCCAGTTCGGCACGTGATTCGGGCTCGCCTACCGGCAGCAGTTCGCGCTCGGCTTTTTCCGCTTTGTCTTTTTTGCCTTTTTTCTTGCTTTTGCTGTCGCTGTCCGCAAGCGTCGGTTTTTCGACGACTGCCATTGGCTCGGCCGCGTTGGGGTTTAACGGGTCAGGGTTGAAGAAGGCGGCGTATTCGCGGGTAACGGTGCTGCCGTTACTGTTGATGGTAATGAGGAAGTTGACGAACGGCTCGCGGATGCTGGCGGTACTGGTGACGCGGATGACGTATCCTTTGCCCGACGGCACCAGGCTGAAGCGCAGTTTTTGGTGGCTCGGCAGCAGTTCGATGCCGCGCGCACGATAAGCCGCCGCGCTGGCGAGTTGTACGGTGGCGCCTTTGGCACTCGCGGTGGTCAGTCCTTCTACCGGAATGGTGGCGCTCATCGGCTGGCCGATGCTGGAATTGACATGGATAGGGCCGAGGCCGATGGAGATGGCGGCACTGCTGCACCCCAGACCGACTGCCAGTGCAACGGTATGGCGCAGACGTGCAGGTGTTTGATTCCTGTTCATTTTGTGCTCCTGAGCCGTATTGCATCTACGGCGGTATCATAAAAACAACATTGAGATTATAGCAGCAGTTGTTATACAAGCAAGTAATGTTTTATACAGACCGCGCCAATGCTGCTTCCATCTCGCGGCAGACGGCATCGCCGATGGCGGTGGTGCTGTATGCTTGTTGCCCGTCTGCAACAATATCGGCGCTGCGGTAGCCCGCGCTGATGCATTGGTTGACGGCGTTTTCCAGCAACGCGGCGATGCGTTCTTCTTTTAGGGAATGACGCAGCAGCATGGCGAGCGAGAGCAGCATGGCGTAGGGGTTGGCGATGTTTTTGCCGGCGATGTCCGGCGCGGAGCCATGCACGGGTTCAAACAGGCCGACGCCATCACCGCGCAGCGAGGCGGAAGGCAGGAGGCCAATCGAGCCGGTGAGCATCGAGGCTTCGTCGGAGAGGATGTCGCCGAAGAGGTTGCCGGTGACAATGACGTCGAACTGGCGCGGGTCGCGCACCAGCTGCATGGCGGCGTTATCGACCAGCAGATGGGTCAGCGCAACGTCGGGGTAGTCGGCGGCGACGGCTTCGACGGTTTCCCGCCACAGTTGTGAGCTTTCCAGCACGTTCATTTTGTCAATCGAGCAGAGGCGTTTTTGCCGACCGCGCGCTGCTTCAAAGGCAACGCGGGCGATGCGCCGCACTTCGCTTTCGCTGTAGCGCAGGGTGTTGTAACCCTCGCGTTCGCCTGCGGCATTGGTTTCGATGCCGCGCGGTTGGCCGAAGTAGATGCCGCCGGTGAGTTCGCGCACGATGAGGATGTTCAGCCCCTGCACCCGTTCGGGTTTCAGCGCGGAGCGGTCAATGAGCGCGTCCATGACTTGCGCCGGACGCAGGTTGGCGAACAGTCCCAAATCGGCGCGGATGGCGAGCAGGCCGGTTTCCGGGCGTTGCGCGCGCGGCAGGCCGTCCCATTTCGGCCCGCCGACGCTGGCAAGCAGCACCGCATCGGCGGCGCGGGCTTTGGCGCGGGTCGCTTCGGGATAGGGTTCGCCCGTGGCATCCACCGCGCAACCGCCGAGGTCGGCGTAATCCAGCGCGACCGCCAGCCCGGCTTTGCTTTGTAATAAATGCAGGATTTTTTCGGCTTCTGCCATGATTTCCGGGCCGATGCCGTCGCCGGGGAGGAGGAGGAGGTTTTTCATGTTTATTCCTTGAATAGCCAGGGGAATTGTTGCCGGTGCCGCGCTTCGAAGGCGCGAATCTCGGCGGCGTGTTGCAGTGTCTGCCCGATGTCGTCGAGGCCGTGATAGAGCGCGTGTTTGCGGAAGCCGTCCACGCTGAACGGGTAACGCGCCGCCCCGCATTGGATGGTCTGCGTTTCCAGATTGACTTCTATCGTAACCGCCTCCGCCGCCTGTGTCGCGGCCAGGAGCGCTTCGGCGTCGGCAGCGCTGACTTGTGCGGGCAGGATGCCGTTTTTGAAGCAGTTGCTATAGAAGATGTCGCCGAACGATGGCGCGATGACGGCGCGGAAACCGTATTCGTCCAGCGCCCACACCGCGTGTTCGCGCGAGGAACCGCAGCCGAAATTCGCCCCGGCGAGGAGGAATTTGGCGCCGTGGTAACGCGCTTCGTTCAGCACGAATGCCGGGTCGGGCGTGCGGTCGGGTAGATAGCGCCAGTCATCAAAGAGGTGCTGGCCGAAGCCGGTTTTGCTGATGAGCTTCAGATATTGCTTCGGCAGGATGGCGTCGGTGTCGATATTGCTGCGAAAGAGCGGCATGAGCAGGCCGCGTTCAACGGTAAATGCTTTCATGCCAACCACTCCCGCACATCGACAAAGCGCCCGGCGACCGCTGCCGCCGCTGCCATTGCCGGACTGACCAAATGGGTGCGTGCGCCCTGCCCTTGCCGTCCTTCAAAATTGCGGTTGGAGGTGGAAGCGCAGCGCTTGCCCGCCGGGATGCGGTCGGCGTTCATCGCCAGACACATCGAGCAGCCCGGCCCGCGCCATTCAAAACCGGCGGCGGTGAAAATGCGGTCGAGGCCTTCCGCCTCCGCCTGCGCCTTGACCAGCCCGGAACCGGGCACGACCAGCGCCGTTTCAATATTCGCCGCCACCTTGCGCCCTTGCAGGATGCGGGCGGCGACGCGCAAATCTTCGATGCGCGCGTTGGTGCAGGAGCCGATGAAGACTGCATCGAGCGGAATATCGCCCACCGCCTGCCCCTCGTGCAGTCCCATATAATCAAGCGCGCGCGCATAAGCGTTGCGCTGGTTGTCATCGCGCGCGTCGGCAAGATGCGGCACCACGCCGCCGACATCGACCACCATTTCCGGCGACGTGCCCCAGCTTACCTGCGGTGCAATCGCGGCGGCATCGAGCACCACTTCGGCGTCAAACCGCGCATCCTCGTCGCTGACCAACGTGCGCCAATAGGCTTCCGCCGCGTCCCACAGCGCGCCCTGCGGCGCACTCGGCCGCCCGCGCAAATAGGCGAGCGTCGTCTCATCGACTGCGACCAGACCGGCGCGTGCGCCCGCTTCAATCGACATATTGCACATCGTCATCCGCCCTTCCATCGAAAGCGCGCGGATGGCCGAGCCGGCGAACTCCAGCGTGTAGCCGGTGCCGCCTGCGGTGCCGATGGTGCGAATCACCGCCAGCATCAAATCCTTGGCGAACACCCCCGGCTGCAACGCGCCGTCAATGACGATGCGCATCGACTTCGTCTTCTTCTGCGGCAGACATTGCGTCGCCAGCACATGCTCGACCTCGCTCGTGCCGATGCCGAAAGCGAGCGCGGCAAAGGCGCCATGCGTGGACGTATGCGAATCGCCACAGACCACCGTCATCCCCGGCAACGTCAAGCCCTGCTCCGGGCCGACCACATGCACAATCCCCTGCCGCGGGTCGCGCCGCCCAAACAAACGGATGCCGAACTCGGCGCAGTTGCGCTCCAGCGCCTCCACCTGTGCGCGCGAAACCGCGTCCTCAATCTCGCGCTCCGGGTGCAACGTCGGCACATTGTGGTCGGGCACCGCCTGCACCGCATCGACCCGCCACGGCTTGCGCCCGGCAAGACGTAGCCCGTCAAACGGCTGCGGCGAGGTCACCTCATGAATCAAATGGCGGTCAATATAAAGCAGTGCCTGGCCGTCCGCCTCGCGCACCACATGCGCCTGCCAGACCTTGTCATACAGCGATAACCCGCTCACAGTACCTCCTGCGCCCACAAATCGGCAAACGTTTCGCGGCGGCGAATCAGCCGCGCCTGCCCGCCTTCGATTAACACCTCGGCCGGACGCGGGCGGGAGTTGTAATTGCTCGCCATCGAAAAACCATAAGCGCCGGTGCCGGGAATGACGACCACATCGCCGCGCTCGCCACAAATCGGAAAATCACGCGCAAACGTATCGCTGCTCTCGCACACAGGGCCGACCACATCCATGCGCGACACGCCGTCATACGGACGCGACACATTCACCAACGACGGCCGCACCTGATACAGCGCCGGACGCACATAATCATTCATCGCCGCATCCAGCATCAAAAAATCCCGCCCCGATTGCGACTTACGGAACACCACCTGCGACAACAACAACCCGGCATTGCCGACCAGCGAGCGCCCCGGCTGCAAATGCAAACGCAGCGGTCGCTCGCCTACCCGCTCCAGCAGCGCGCGAGACAAATCCGCAGGCGTGAGCGCCATAAAATCATCGGCCGTCTCAATCCCCAGACCGCCGCCCAAATCCACATGCCCAAGCGCGATACCTTCCGCGACCAGCGCATCGGCAAGCGTCAGCACCGAATCCGCCGCCTGCAAAAACGGCGCCAGCGAACGAATCTGCGAACCAATATGACAACCCACGCCGACCACGCGCAGCGACGGCTGCACCGCCGCCCAACGATACAGCGCGGGTGCATCCTCCAGCGCCACGCCAAACTTGTTCTCGCGCATCCCGGTTGAAATATACGGATGCGTCTTGGCATCCACATCCGGATTCACCCGCAACGCGACCGGCGCGACCTTGCCCATGGCAGAAGCCACCTCGGCAAGACATTGCAACTCCGCCGCCGACTCCACATTAAAACAGCCAATCCCGGCCGCAAGCGCCGCCTGCATCTCTGCGTCCGACTTTGCCACGCCGGAAAACACCACCTGCGCCGCGTCGCCGCCCGCCTGCAACACCCGCGCCAACTCGCCGCCGGAAACAATATCAAAACCCGCACCTTCCGCCGCGAGCAGGCGCAAAATCGCCAAATTCGAATTCGCCTTCATCGCAAAATGCAGCTGCAACTCGCGCGGCAACCCGTGCGCCAAATACGCGCGGAACTGCCCACGGATGGCGTCGCCGTCATAGACATAAAGCGGCGAACCAAACTCGGCGACCAAATCCACCAGCGACACCCCGCCGACACACCCCTGCGCATCCATCCCGGACAAAAACTCACTCACCGGCCTGCTCCTGCGCCTTTGGCGCGCCATCATCCGGCAAATACAGCGGCCCCTTCTGCCCGCAGCCTGCGCACAAAGCCGTTACAATAGACAACATCAAAAACCTGAACATAACGAAAACCCGCTAAAAAAGGAGCGAAATTATGGCACAGCCCCTCGAACGAATCACCCACGGCGCCGAAAAAAACGCCACCCACAGCATCATCTGGCTGCACGGCCTCGGCGCCGATGGCAACGACTTCGTCCCCATCCTGCCGCAGCTTGAGCTGCGACCGACGACGCGCATCACCTTTCCGCACGCCCCCGTGCGCCCCATCACCCTGAACTACGGCATGCCGATGCGCGGCTGGTACGACATCAAAGACTTGAGCTTCGAGCAACGCGACGAAGACCTCGCCGGCATCGAGGCGAGCGCCGCGCAAATCCTCGCCATCGCCGAAGAAGAAGAACAGCGCGGCATTCCGGCAGAAAACCTCCTCTACGCCGGCTTCTCGCAAGGCGGCGTACTGGCGCTCTACCTCGGCCTGCACCACCCCTGCGCGGGAATCCTGGCGCTTTCCACCTATCTTGCCGACCGCGACCACACCCCGCCCGCCGACTGCGCCCACTGCCCGCCCATCCTGCAAATGCACGGCACCCAAGACCCCGTTGTTCCCTACACCGTTGGCAAACTGAGCTACAACCTCCTGAAAAGCAAAGGCTACGCCCCCGAATGGAAAACCTACCCGATGCAGCACCAGGTCATCTCGGAACAACTCGCCGACATCGCCGCCTGGCTGCACGCCCAAGGATTTTGAGCGCATGACACCCAAACGCCCCGCAGCGCGGGGCGTTTTTCATGAACCTATCGCGTCCGCGCGTTGCCGCAGGGTGCGCCGCAGGTCGGCGCGGGCGTCCAGCGTTTTTCGCTCGCGATCGCGGTTAAAAATGCCGTTCAGGAAATGATGCAGCATGGCGATGGCGATAAAGAGCCCCAGGATGATGACCAGCGCCGCGCCCGGCCGCCACAGGCCGAATTTGAGCGCCACCGCGATGCTCATCAGCAGCCAGGCGAACCAGATGAAGGCGTTGAGGGTGATGAGCGTGGTCGGCGGGTGCAGCTGGAAGGTATCGGGCAGGGCGTTTTCCGCGTAGGTTTCTTGGCCGAGGCTGTAGTTGTACACGGCGACCAAGTGTTCCCCCGTGCGGTCTGCGACCCAGGCGACGGCGACGTCATGCCCTTCGCGCAGCGCGACGTCCCAGTTTTCCAGCTCTATCGCTTCTTCCTTGCCGCTCGCGTCGTCGCGCAGGAAAAACTCGTGATAGGTGCGGGTTTCGCTGCTGCTGGCAAGGGGATTGGTGCCCGCGTGGATGTTGCCGTCGTTGTGGGTATCGAGGTAGCTGTCTCCGCCGCTAATCCGGGTATGGACGATGCGGCTTTTCTGGCTGGCGACGACGGTGCCACGAAAGAGGGTGGTCGTGCAGCGGTATTTGCCGTGGTAGTGGTAGGGCTCGGTGCGGCGCATGGGGCAGGAAAATCAGGGGGCGACGATATGCCGCAGGATTTCGGCGGTGATGTAGCCGCCAATCGTACCCAGGGTGTAGCCGAGGATGCCGAGCAGCACGCCGACCGGCGCGAGCGCCGGATGGAAGGCGGTGGCGACGATGGCCGCGGATGAGGCGCCGCCGGTGTTCGCGTTCGAGCCGACGCAGAGGAAAAAGAGCGGCGCGCGGATAAGGCGGGCGACGGCAAAGACGATGGCGATATGGATGCCCATCCACAGCGCGCCAACGAGCAGCAGCCGCCATTGTTCGTGGATGCCGTTCAGGCGGATTTGCATGCCGATGGCGGCGATGAGGATGTAGATGAGCGCGGTGCCGAGTTTGGAGGCGCCCGCGTGGTCAAGTTTGCGCGCCGGAGTGAAGGAAAGCAGCAGGCCGATGAGGGTGACGAGCAGCACTTGCCAGAAGAAGGCGCTGTTCAGGCTGTATTCGGCGGCGCGCGGGTATTGGTTGAACCAGGCGGCAATCAGGTTGCCGCAGGTGTGGCTGATACCAACCACGGCAAAGGTCAGGCCGAGCATTTGCATGAGATCCGGCAGGGTGGTGATGCGCGCGTGTTCGCGTTCGTAGGCTTCCACGGTGCGGATGACCTGGTCGATGCCCTGGGTGTCTGCCTTCAGCCAGCGGTCGATGCGCGGCGCGTGGCGTGCCATCGCCAAAATGGCAAACAGCCAGACGGAGGCGAGGGTCGCGTCAATCAGCAGCATGGTGCCAAAGAGGTCGCCATCGACGTGGTAAAGCTCTTTCATCGCCGCCTGGTTGGCCGCGCCGCCAATCCAGCTACCGGCAATGGTGGCAAAGCCGCGCCAGATGCGGTCGCCATCGACCCATTCGGGCGCAATGGCGTGAAAAATGGCGAGGCTTAACACACCGCCGAGGATGATGGCGAGGCTCGCGGTCAAAAACATCGCCAGCACTTTCCAGCCGAGGCCGAGCAGTTTGGGGACGTCCATCGACAGCGTCATCAGAAAGAGGCTCGCCGGCAGGAGGTAGGTGGCGGCGAAGCTGTAGATTTGTTTGCCCAGATCGGGGGCGAAGACACCGGCGCTGTTCAGCCCTGCTGGCACGAAACAGCAAAGGACGATGCCGGGCAGGATGGTATAAAAACGACGCCAGAAGGGATGGGCGCTGTTGCCGGTGTAGAAGATGGCGCCGACGACGCCCATGATGAGGCCGAAGGCGGCAGGCAGCGTGGTAATGAGCGGGTTCATGTGTGTATTAGTCGAGGTCTAAATAAAGTTCGGTAAACGCGGCGAGGGCGCGCGCGCGGTGACTGATGCTGTTTTTCTCGGCGGCGCTGTATTCGGCGGCGGTGCGGCTGTCGCCCGCAGGGACAAAGAGCGGGTCGTAGCCGAAGCCGCCGTCGCCGCGCGCCTCAAGGGCAATCGTGCCGTGCCACAGGCCTTGCGCGATGATGGGCAGCGGGTCGTCGGCATGGCGCAGATAGACGATGAGGCAGACGTAATAGGCGCGGCGGTCTTGCACGTTTTCCAGCGCCGCGAGCAGTTTGCGGTTGTTGCCCGCATCGCCTTCGCCGCTGTAGCGCGCGGAATAAATGCCGGGGGCGCCGCCGAGTGCGGGTACGCAGAGGCCGGAGTCGTCGGCAATCGCGGGCAGGCCGCTTTGCCGTGCGGCATGGCGCGCCTTGATGAGCGCGTTTTCGACGAAGGTCAGGCCGGTTTCCGGGACGTCTTCGATGCCGTAATCGCGCTGCGCCTTGATTTCGATGCCAAAGCTGGCAAGGATGGCGGAAAGTTCGGCGATTTTTTTGCCGTTGTTACTGGCGAGGAGGATGGTTTGCATGGTGCGCAGGGTTAGGGTTATGTGAGATGAAGGGGGCGGATGCGCGCAAGGCGCCTTGCCGCTTTATGGTGTATTGCCTTGCTGCCAGCTGCTCTCGAAGGCTTTGAGCGCCGCTGCGTCGGCATCGGGCGGAAGCGCTGCGGTGCGCAGGCGGCTGGCGCTGTCGCCAGGGTTTTGCAGCGCCGGAGCAAGCTGCCCGTACACCCAGCGGATTTTGGCAGGGGCGTCAGCCGCAGGCGCAGCGGCCGCTTCTAATTCGGCGACACCCGCCGCGGTTGCCGCCTGCCGCAACAATTCGCCGCTGCGCGCCGCCGCATCGTCTGTGTTTTGCAGGGCGCGGTTGAGTGCGCCGGTGTAGCAGCCGAGCGTCTGCGCGTGGCGGTAGTCGTCGCCATTTTTTTCGTTGAACCAAGCGGTCGCGTCGTGTTTGCCATCATCGCCGAGGGCAAGTTGCGCCAGGCGCTGCGCCAGCGGCGTGAGGTTATGTTGCGCGAGCAGGGTACTGCCCCAGAGGGCAAGCGCGTCGCGACCGTCGCTACTGCGGCAAAGCGCGGCGAGGACGGCATTGCCGTTCACTTGCAGCGCGGCGCTGATTTGTACCGCTGCCTGCGCTTCGCCTGCGGCGAGTTTGCCCGCGTGTTTTACGATGAAGTCGCGACGCGATTGGGCGTCGGCGGCAAGCGCGTCATCTGCGCGGGCAGGGGCGAGGGCGAGCAGGCAGGCGGTGAGGATGAGGATGAGGATTTTCTTCATGCGGTTTGAGGGGGATGTCAGATAACGAACGCCCTGCCCCGCGGGGAAAGGCGCAGTTTGGGGGATTATTTTCCGTGCCGCTTGTCCCACCAGGTGCAGATGTTGGCGACCAGCGCGCCGCTGATGTTGTGCCAGACGCTGAAAATGGCGCTCGGCAATGCCGCTTCCGGGCTGAAGTATTTGGTGCCCAGCGTCGCGCCAAGGGCGCTGTTTTGCATGCCGACTTCTATCATGATGGCGCGGCGTTGCGCGCTGTTGAATCCGGCGGCACGCGCGGCAAGCAGTCCCAGCAGGTAGCCGAGCAGGTTGTGCAGGATGACGACGCCGAAGATGATCATGCCGCTTTTGGCAATCGCGCCTTTGCTCAGCGCGACGACGCTGGCGAGAATCAGGACGATGCAGACGACGGAGATGAGCGGCAGGGCGTCGCGCAGCACTTGCAGGTGGCGGTCAAACAGGCGGTTGATGATGATGCCGCCGACGATGGGCAGCAGCACCATGTCAACGATGGAGAGCATCATCGCGCCCACGGCAATGTCTACGGTTTTGTGCGCGTAGAGTTCGAGCAAAAGCGGCGTGAGGAACGGCGCGAGCAGGGTTGAGCAAGCGGTGATGGTGACGCTCAGGGCGACGTCGCCACGCGCGAGGTAGGTCATGACGTTGCTCGCCGTGCCGCCGGGGCAGCAGCCGACCAGGATGACGCCAAGGGCGACCATCGGCTCAAGGCTGAAGACGTGTACCAAAAGGACGGCAAGCAGCGGCATGATGAGAAACTGCGCGACGACGCCCAAGAGTACCTGGAAGGGACGGCGCAGGATTTCCGCGAAATCGCGCGCGCGCAGGGTCAGCCCCATGCCGAACATGATGATGCCGAGCGCATAGGGAATCGCTGGCTTGAACGGCGTGAAGACTTGCGGCGCGGTGAATCCGGCGATGGCAAAGACGATTGCCCACAGGGCAAATGTCTGACCGATGAAGGTGGAAAGCTGGCGTAAGCCCTGCATGGATGACCTCTCTGTGAATTTTTTGAAAGGGTGCTATCCTAGCGCGCCACCTCCCGCAACGCCAGCCCGCCATGACCCTTGCCCCTGAAACCATCGTCGCTGTTCTCGATTTTTTCGGCGTCTTCACCAGCGCCGTCGCCGCCACCGTGCTTGCCAAGCGGCAGCAGCTCGATATTTTTGGCGCGGTGATGATTGCCTTCGTCGCCTCCATCGGCGGCGGCACCACGCGCGATTTGCTCTTAAACCGCCACCCGCTGTTTTGGCTGAAAGACCTCAATTACGCCTGGACGATTACGCTGACATCGCTGTTTACCCAAGTGTTTTATCACCAGTTTGAGCGGCTGGACAAACCCTTCCGCTGGTTTGACGCGCTGGCGCTGGCGACCTTTACCGTCATCGGCATCGAAGTCGGGCAAATGCGCGGCGCATCCGCGCCGGTGGCGGTGCTGATGGGGGTGATTACCGCGGTGATGGGCGGCATCCTGCGCGACATCGTCTGCCGCCAGGTACCGCTGCTGTTGCGCAAGGAAATCTATCTGACGGCGGCGATGGTCGGCGGCGTGTTTTACTTCGTGCTGCTGCACGCCGGCGTCAGCCTGTGGGTGCGCGACCTGCTGACGCTGCTCCTGGTGCTGGTCATCCGCGGTTTCGCCATCGTTTACAACTGGAACTTGCCGGATATCGCCATCCGGCGGAAACCATAAAAAAAGCGGGGCAAGCCCCGCTTACTTACCGCTCCTGCCCGCTACAACACGGACAACCCGGCACATGGTCGCTTTCGTCTTCGACTGCCTCGGCTTGGCGCGCGTAGCGCCACAAAAGCGCTTCGCCTTGCAGTTTCTCGCCTTCGGCAGCGGGCTTCTTTTCGGCAGGCGTCATGCCAGACCCTCCCAGAAGCGGCGCGCTATCGGCTGTCCAGTCGCCTTTTCAATCTCGCGCATACAGGTAGGGCTGGTGACGTTCAGCTCAGTCAGATAACCGCCGATGACATCCAGCCCGGCCAGATACAACTGCTGTTCGGCAATCAGCGGTTTGACCTGTTCAACAATCCACCATTCGCGCTCGCTGAGCGGCTGCACCACACCGCGCCCACCGGCGGCGAGATTGGCACGGAACTCGCCCTCGGCAGGCAGGCGCGCCAGACCATGATCAACCGCCGCGCCGTTGATGACGAGAATGCGCTTGTCGCCCTCGCTCACCTTGTCCAGATAACGCTGCACCATCAGTGTTTGCAGGCCGTCCGGGTTCATCGCGTCCAAAATCGCGTTGGTGTTCTTGTCGCCCTGGGTCAGCTTGAAAACGCCGCTGCCGCCCATGCCGTCCAGCGGTTTCGCCACCGCCTCGCCGAACTCGCGCAGAAAGGCGAGAATCTCGCCGCGCGACTTGGTGATGAGCGTCTCCGGCGTGCATTGCGGCAGGCGGGTGATGGCAAACTTCTCGTTCATGTTGCGCAGCGCCTGCGGCGGATTGACCACCCGCACCCCCTGCGCCTCCAGCAGATCGAGCATATAAGAATCATAGATATAGCGCAGATTGAAGGGCGGGTCCTTGCGTTGCAGCAGCACATCGACCTCGCCCAGATCAATCACTTCCTCGTTCAGCACGCGGAAATAATCCTCGTCCTGATCATAGAGTTGCACCGTGCGCACATAAGCCTGCACCGCACCGTCGCGCACCTGCCAGTCGCGCTGGCCGAAGACCATCACCCGGTGGCCGAGCGCCTGGGCGGCGAGCATTAGCGCGAACGTCGTGTCCTTGTAAGGCTTGATTGACTCCAACTCATCCATCAAAACCGCGATATCCATCACAACCTCCCAACATTGACTTAAAACCGCATCATAAGCTATCTCGCCTCCCATTTGAATTCCATACGAAAGTAAACGCCATTCCGCCGAAAAAAGGACTTTTTTCGGCGGGTTGCCGTATGGAATCCAAACGGAGCCCGCTATATCATGCCTGCTCATTTCCACGGAGACCGGCCATGCAAGACCTCACCCTCGCCCACGGCAACCTCGGCATCGAACGCGAAACCCTGCGCAGCAACCCCGATGCCACCCTCGCCACCACGCCGCATCCCGCCGCCCTTGGCAGCGCCTACACCCATGCGAACATCACCACCGACTACGCCGAAACCCTGCTCGAACTCGTTACCGACCCGCACCCGACGCCGGACGCCGCCTACGCCCAGCTCCTCGCCCTGCACCGCTACTGCGCGCAAAACATCGGCGCGGAAACCCTCTGGCCGGGCAGCATGCCCTGCATCCTCCCGGAAAACAGCGACGACATCGCCATCGGCTACTACGGCACGAGCAACGGCGGCAAAATGCGGCGGCTCTATCGCGAAGGCCTCGGCCACCGCTACGGCAAAACCATGCAAATGATCGCCGGCATCCACTACAACTACTCGCCACCCGCTGCCCTCTGGACGCAACTGGCGGCGCGCGACGGCGAGACCGCCGACCAGGACTACATCAACCGCCGCTACATGGGCGCACTGCGTGCTATCAACCGCCACGCCTGGCTCATCAACTACCTCTACGGCGCCTCGCCCGCCGTCCACGACAGCTTCGCCCCGGCGCGCGCCGTACTCGATACCCTGGCGTCGCACACCCTCGGCTGGACGGGCGCGACCAGCCTGCGCATGAGCGACCTCGGCTACCAGAACAAAACCCCGTTCACCATCAGCTTCAACGACCTCGCCACCTACACCCGCGATCTCGCCAGCGCCGTATCCACCCCGGCGCCGCGCTTTGAACACCTCGGCCTCTACAACCCCGACGGCAGCCGCAAACAAATCAGCACCCACATCCTGCAAATCGCCAACGAATACTACACCGCCGCCCGCCCCAAACAACCCATCAAAAACAACGAACTGCCGACGCTGGCGCTCGCGCGGCGCGGCATCGCCTACCTCGAACTGCGCCTCCTGGACTGCAACCCCGAAGACCCTTGCGGCGTCAGCCTTGACCAACTGCGCATCCTCGAAGCCTTCATGCTCTGGGTCATCCTGAATCCCGATGCGCCGCAAAACCACAGCGCGCGCGACGAAAACGCGCATAACCGCCTGCGCACCGCCTGCTGCGGCCTCGGCGAACACTTCACCCTCAAACAAAACCAGCGCGACCGCCCCGTGCAGGACGCCGCCCTCGAACTGCTGCACGCCCTCGAACCCGTCGCCGCGCGGCTGGACGAAGAACGCGGCGAAAACGCAACCCGTGCCGCCCTTGCCGCGCTCATCAAAGAAGTAGAAGCGCGCCGCCACCTGCCTTACCGCGCACAAGCGGGCAACCATACGGGATTCCTCGACTACCACCTTGGCTGGCGCGAGCGCCACCGCGCCACCCTGCACGAACCAATCGCCGCAGACATTGAAGAAGCGCTGAAAAAACAGGCCGCCGCCAGCCTGGAGCGGCAAAAAGAAAAAGAAGCCGAGCCGCAGCCCGACTTTGAAACCTACCTGCAAAACCATTTCGCGCCCTTGCAGGAACTCCTGCAATAACTACGGGAGGAAAAATGGAGCCATTTGTCTTTAGGGCGTGTCGACAATTGAGACATCCCCCCTCCCCCGCGGAGGGTCGGGGAGGGGGTGGGCGATGTTGTTGATGAATCGAAATTCCGGTTTTTCAATGGATTGCTGCTCTCACCCGAACCCCTCTCTCTTGCTGCGCAAGCAATACTTGTCACTGCGTGAGCTGTTCCAGTCCCAGAGGGACAAGCATTGCTCGCGTAGCGAGAGAGGGGCTCGTTCGTCGAATTGTCAACAGCCCCTAGAAGAAACGCCGCATGATGCGGCGTTTCTTCTGGTTAGCGGCGGCGTCAGAACACTTCGCTTTGTGCCTGGTCATGGGCGCGCTGCCATTTTTCCAGCTGGCGGTGGGCTTGGGCGACGCCTTGTGCGGCGGCGCGTTGCCACCATTTTTCTGCTTCTTCGTCGTTTTCTTCGACGCCGAGGCCTTCGCGGTAGAGGCTGCCCAGTTGGTATTGCGCCTGCGCGTGTCCTTGTGCGGCGGCTTTTTCGTACCACTGCGCGGCGCGGCGGTAGTCTTGTTCGACACCCTGGCCGGTTTCGTACATGAAGCCGAGCTGGTATTGGGCGTCGGCGTTGCCCTGTTTTGCCGCTTGCTCGAAGCTGGCGGCGGCTTGTTGCGCGGCGTAGGTGAAGTGATTGACGGCGCGGCGGTAGCCGGCGTCGTCTTGTTGCAGGCCGTGGTTTTCGCGGCAGGTAAGGTCGGGGTAGTACCAGGCGTCGTTGTCGTTTTCGTCGGCGATGGGGTCAATCCAGAGGTCGGTCGTACGGGTAACGGGTTCGTTTGTCACCGGCGGTTCCGGCGCGGGGTGGCGCTCGATCCAGACGAGGCTCTGGTGGTAGTCGTCCAGCAGTTCCCAGCCTTCGCGGTGCTGGATGCCGAGCGGGTAGTAGTCGAGGTCGCCATCGAAGGTCATGTCGTAGTAGTGGCCGGTCGCGGGTTCGGCAAGCGGCGAGATGCCTGCGGTTTGGTGGTACCAGTCGGTGAGGACTTTTTCGGCGAGGTGGATGAGGTATTCGGCGGCGCTGTCGTTGCCTTGTTCGGCGGCAACCGCCAGCCAGTAGCGCGCCATGTTGTCGTCCTGGGCGACGCCGATGCCTTTGTCGTAAAGAAGCCCCAAGCGGTATTGCGCTTTGCTGTCGCCCTGTTCGGCGGCGCAGCCGTACCATTCGGCGGCCTGTTCGGCGTCTTGCGCGACGCCGCGGCCACGCTCGTACATCATGGCGAGGTTGCATTGGGCTTTGGCGTAGCCTTGTTGGGCGGCTTTTTCGAACCAGCGCACGGCGCGGCGGTCGTCCTGGGTGACGCCGTTGCCGTGGAAGTAGAGGTTGCCGAGGTTGAATTGGGCTTCGACGTCGCCTTGTTGTGCGGCCTGCACGAACCAGAAGGCGGCGCGGCGTTCGTCCTGCGGTACGCCTTGTCCGGCGATGTAGAGGTTACCGAGGTTGAACTGCGCCTGTTTGTCGCCTTGGGTGGCGGCGCGCTCGAACCAGTAGGCGGCTTGTTCGTCGTCGATTTCGACACCGCGCCCCTGGCCGTACATCCAGCCGAGGTTGCATTGGGCGGCGGCGTGTCCCTGTTCGGCGGCTTTGCTGTACCACTCGACGGCGCGGCGGTCGTTTTGTGCGGTACCGCGGCCGTTGGCGTGCATCCAGCCGAGGCGGAATTGGGCGGCGGCGTCGCCTTGTTGGGCTTCTTGTTGGGCGAGGGTGTAGGCCTCAAGGTCGTGTGCGGTTTCTGGGTCGGTGTTTTTCTTTTTGGTCAGCGGCAATTTCACGCGGTTCTCCATGTTTTCGTGCCAAGGCGTGCTTGCAATGGTGTTTTGATGTTTGTCGCTACGCGGTTTTTTTCACCCCCTCCCCTGCCCTCCCCCGCTTCGCCGGGGAGGAGGGGTGGCATTGCAAGCAGCCCCTGGTTTTTCTGCGGCTTATTGTCGCAGCATTGTTTGTAATCCGGCAAAGAAATCTTCGTTTTTTTTCTGTTCGATGACGGGGTCGGGCGGGGTGCGGCCGTCGTGCCATTGCACGCCGTCTGCGGGCAGTTCGTCGAGGAAGCGGCTGGGTTCGGTGGTTTGTAGTTCGGCGCCGCGCCGCCGCGCTTTGGCATATGACAAAAGCAGGGTTTCTTTGGCGCGGGTCATGCCAACGTAGAGCAGGCGGCGTTCTTCGCGCTCGCCGTCGTCGTTGTCCATGCTGTTGCGGTGCGGCAGCAGTTCTTCTTCGCAGCCGGCGATGTAGACCACCGGGAATTCGAGGCCTTTGGCGCTGTGCAGGGTCATGAGCTGGATGGCGTCTTCTTCTTGTTCCTGGCGGTCGAGGATGTCGAGCAGGGTGAGGTGCTGCATCAGGCCGTCCAGGGTTTCAAAGCGTTCTTCTTGTAGTTTGGCTATCCAGGCGCGCAGTTGGCTGATGCGTTTTTGCCGCACTTCGATTTTTGCCGGGGCTTTGTGCAGTTCGAAGAGGTAGTCGTCGTATTCGATGTCGTTGATGACGCGGTTCAGGATTTCCAGCGGCGGTTCGCTTTCGCCGTCGCGCTGCATGGTTTGTAGCCACTGGATGAAGGTTTGCAGGTTTTGGTAGGGTTTGCCGCCGATTTCGTGGGCAAAGCCGACTTCTGCGGCGGCGACTGAGAGCGCCACGTGCCGCCGCGCCGCGTATTCGCCCAGTTTGGCGAGCGTTGCCGCGCCGATTTCCCGCTTCGGGGTATTGACGACGCGGAGGAAGGCGGCGTCGTCGTCCGGGTTGTTGATGAGGCGCAGGTAGCCGAGCAGGTCGCGGATTTCGCTGTGCTCGAAGAAGCTGGTGCCGCCGCTGATTTTGTACGGCAGGCTGAGTTCGCGCAGTTGTTGTTCGAAGGTGCGCGCCTGGAAGTTGCTGCGGTAGAGGATGGCGAAGTCGCTGTTTTTTTTGTTGTCGCGGATTTTGCGCAGGTAGATGTCCTGCACGATTTGTTCGGCTTCGGCTTCGTCGCTGCGCGCGCAGATGACGTGTACGCCCTCGCCTGCCGTCAGCTCCGACCAGAGTTTTTTTTCGACGACGTGCGGGTTGTTGGCAATCAGGGTGTTGGCGGCGGCGAGGATTTGTTGGTGGCAGCGGTAGTTCTGTTCCAGTTTGACGGTTTTCAGCGCCGGGTAGTCTTCGTGCAGGTGGGCGATGTTCTCCGGCCGCGCGCCGCGCCAGGCGTAGATGGACTGGTCGTCGTCGCCGACGGCGGTAAATGCCGCGCCCGCCCCGGCGAGCAGTTGCAACAATGCGTACTGGCAGTCGTTGGTGTCTTGGTATTCGTCAACCAGGAGGTAACGCACGCGGTGCTGCCAGCGCTCGCGCACCGCTTCGTGTTCGCGCAACAGCGCCAGCGGCAGGGCGATGAGGTCGTCAAAATCGACGGCGTTATACGCGCGCAGCCGCTGGTCGTAGTGGTGGTAGATGTGCGCCGCCAGCACTTGCGCTTCGTCCTGCGCCAGCGTTTTTGCCGCCGCCGCGCTGATGTTGGCGTTTTTGTAGGCGGAAATCTGCGCCTGTAATTGCCGCACCATCGCCTCGTCTTCTTGTTTGCTCAGTTCTTTGACCAGCGTCGCGCCGTCGCGCGCGTCAAAGACGGTGAAGTTGCGGCGCAGTCCGGCAGCGAGGTGTTCTTTTTGCAGGATGTCCAGCCCGAGGCGGTGGAAGGTAGAAATGTGCAGGCCGCGCGCCTCCTTGCCAAGCAGCGCCCGCACCCGCTCGCCCATCTCGCGCGCCGCCTTGTTCGTAAACGTCAGCGCGAAAATACCGTTCGCCGGATAACCCGCGGCGCGCACCAGCCAGGCGATTTTTTGGGTAATCACGCCCGTTTTGCCGCTGCCCGCCCCGGCGACGACGAGCAGCGGCCCGCCGAGGTAACGGACGGCTTCGGTTTGTTGTGGGTTCAGGGCGGGGGGGATGGCGGTCATGGGCGGGACGGGTGAAAACGGGCGGGCATTTTATAGCGGGGGATAGTGCTACTCCAGCCCCGCCGGCGCGCGGTAGCGGTTAAGGTCGATTTGTCGCGTAAACAGCGCTTTGATTGCCGCCTGGTGGCTGATGGCGAGGCAGAGGGTGTCGGGTAGCGCGGTTTTCAGTGTTTGCATGAGGCGGCAGGCGGCGGCGGCAAGCAGCGCCCAGGCAACGCGGTTGTGGCGGTTGAACCAGTAGGGGGCGATGAGGCGGAGGAAGCGGTGGAGGGTTTGCATGGCGGTGGCGGGGGGGGGGTGGTTTTTGGATCGTGCGGCGGCATGCAGGCCGTCGCAAAGCCGCAAAAAGCGCCCCGTGGGGCGCTTGGCTGTGCGGTTATGGCGCGGTCGTGTTTTTGCGTTCGTCCAGCAGGCGGTTGATGTCGTCTGCCGGTTCGCCGAGGGCGCGCAGTTTGTCGATAGCAGCGTCGTTGCCAAGGCGCAGGGATTCGCGGTAGTCCGCCTTGCGGCTGTCTGCGGTGGTGGTCGGGTCTTCGGGATCGGCGAGGTCGGCAACTTTTTGGTAGGCAAGCGCCACGGCGGTTTTGTCGCTCGCCGCCGGTTCGCAGGCGCTGCCGTATTCGTAGTTTTCGATGGCGCGGCGGTAGTGCTGGCGCGCCCGCACGGGGTCGGCCTCAACGCCTTCGCCGTTTTCATACATGGCGGCGAGCGCCATTTCTGCCGCGATGGTGGCGGCGCGGCTGTACCAGCTGTAGGCCTCGGTCAGGTTTTTCGCCACGTTTTCGCCGTGACGGTAGATGTTGCCGAGGGTTTCGGCTGCTTTGGCGGCGCTGTCGGTCTGGTCGTAGCCTTCAAGCGCCGCTTTGCGGTACCAGCTGCGGGCGGCGGCGGGGTCGCTCGTGCGCAGTATTTCTGCCAGTTTGTAGCGCGCTTCGGGTTCGCGTAGGCTGGCGGCGGCCTGGTAGTAGGTGCGGGCTTTGTCCGGGTCGCTATCGCGGTAGTAGTCGCCCAGGCGCAGCGCGGCGTGCAGTTCGCCGCCTGCTGCGGCTTTTTGGTACCAGTCGTGCGCCTGTTCGGGCTCGTCAGGCTGGAGGAGGTCGCCCAGTTTCCAGGCGGCGCGCGCGTTGCCCGCGGTGGCGGCTTTTTCGTACCACTGGCGCGCTGCGGCGGGGTTTTCGTCGGCGTCGTAGTGGTCGCCGAGGGCCTCCATTGCCGGGACGATTCCTTGTGCGGCGGCTTTTTTCTGCCAGTCGGTGCCGTCAAAGCCTTGGTCGTTCAGGATTTTGCCGTATTCGCTCTGCGCGACGGGGTCGCCTTGTTCGGCGGCGGTTTTCAGGTATTTTTCGGCGGAGACGTTGTAGTCGCGCGCGCTGTAAAGGCGGGCGAGCTGGTAAGCGTAGCGCGGGGTGTCCGGGTGGGCGGCGTAGCTGTTTTCGCAAGCCAAGCGCAGCGCGTCCCAGGTGGTGCTGTCGTCTTCAAAGCGCGGCGGGGTTTCTGTGCCGGGTGCGCCCGCCGGGTTGCCGGGGTGCATCGGGTCGGCGACGCGGTCGCATTGGGCGGTGTCGCTGTCTTCGGCGTGGGCGAGTTGGGCGGCAAGGAGGAGGGTGAGGAGGAGCGGGGTTTTCATTGGGGTTCCTTTTGGGGTTTTACATACACTTTGAGCGCTCAGGTGTATGTGGTTTTAGGGTTTGGCTTCGCTCAGCATTTGGATGATGCGGTCGGAGAGCGCTTTGCGCGCGGCGGCGTTTTCGGCGTCGCGCGCGCCGCAGACGAGTTTGTAGAGGAAGGCGTTCAGCGTGATGGCGGCAACGCCGGCGGCGATAAGGAATAGCAGCAGGAGCAGCAGGCCGGCAGTGATTTGTTTGGCGAGGGCGATGGCAAGCAGGATGCTGCTTATCCAGACGATGATGTCGAGTACTCTCAGGGAGAGTGGTTTTTTGAGCTGGAAGATGGCGGGCAGTCGGTCGGCGCGCCAGCTGGTTTTTTGTAGGGTGTAGTTGTGAAAGGCGATAAATGGCCCGCTATTACTGCCGCGCGGGACTATCCAGACGGCTGCCGCATCGTGTCCGTCGCGCAGGGCGATGTCCCAGTCAGTCATGGCAAAGTCTTCTTCTTGCCCGCTCGTTTGGTTGCGCAGGAAGTATTTGTCGTGGATGCGGGTGTGGCTGGTGGTGGTGATGGGGTTGATTTTGCCGCGTACTTTGCCGTCCAGTCCGGTATGGATATGGCCGTCGCCACCGCTGGTTTCGGTGTAAACGGTTCGTTCTTTGTTGACGCCTACGGCGATGCCACGGTGGATGTTGATGTTGCAGTGGTATTTGTCGTTGTAGTGGAATTCTTCTTTTTCGGCCATGTTGGTTCCTTTTGGGGTTTTACATACACTTTGAGCGCTCAGGTGTATGTAAGTGGTTATAGCGGTTTTTCCCGCCAGAATTGTTTGATGGCGGCGGCGACGGCTGCGGGGTGGTCCATGTGCAGGTGGTGGCCGCCGTCGAGTTTGGCGACGCGGATGTCTTGTGTCAGGCGGTAGCGCTCGGGCAGGTAGTGCCAGTGCGCGGTGAAGCCTTCGTTGCCTTCGATCATGAGGACGGGCGCAGTGATGCGCGGGATGAATTCTTGGACTTGTTCTTCGGAGAGCATCATCGGTTGCCATACGGTGAGGCGTTTGTCGCTGATAAAGCGGTAGCCCTGCGCTTCTTCGATGAGGTTGCGCCGCACCAGACGTTCGGCGCTTTCCGGCCGCATCGCGCCCGCCTTGATGCGCGCGGCGACAAGCGGCGCGAGGTCGTGGTAGTAGCGGGTGCTGCGCGGGTTCATGTAGTCCATGGTCAGCAGGCGTTCGCGCATGCGCTCCGGCAGGTCGTTGTGGTTGGAGACGTAGGGCGTGCCGTAGCATTCGATGCAGACGAGGCGCGCGATGCGGTCGTGGAAGGTGCCCGCCAGCATGCTGGCGACTGCCGCGCCCAGCGAGTGGCAAACAAAGTCTATTTTTGTAAGCCCCAGGGTTTCGGCGGCGAACATGGCGTCGCGCATGTGGTCGGTAAAGTGGTAGCCGGCGCCGAGCGGGCGGTGCGCGCTGCGCCCGTGGCCGGCGAATTCGAGGGCGATGAGCGAGGTGTTGTCGTCAATGAGGTGCGGCGCGAGCGGGGCGAAGCTGGCGGCGTTGTCGAGCCAGCCGTGCAGGGCGAGGACGATGTGTTCGCCGTCGCCCCAGCGCTGTCCGGCGAGGCGGATGTGGGGCAGGTCGATGCTGATTTCGCGGGGTGTCATGGGCATGGGTTGCTGATTTCGGCGTGGATGGTGTCAATGGCGGCGAGGGTGTCGTCGCTCAAGTTGATGTCGATACTGGAGATGTTTTCGGCGAGCTGATCGAGCGTGGTCGCGCCGATGATGTTGGCAGTGACGAACGGGCGGCTATTGACGAAGGCAAGCGCCATTTGTGTGAGGCTGAGTCCGGCCTGTGCGGCGATTTGTGCGTAGCGCTCCACGGCGGCGAAGCCTTGCGGCTTGGTGTAGCGGGTGAAGCGCGCAAAGCGGGCGATGCGCCATTCGGGTTGCCACGGTTTTGTGCGGTATTTGCCGCTGAGCAGGCCGAAGGCGAGCGGTGAGTAGGCGAGCAGGCCGATGTTTTCGCGCAGGCTGATTTCGGCGAGGCCGACTTCGTAGCTGCGGTTGAGCAGGTTGTAGGGGTTTTGGATGGAGACGGCGCGGGTGCGCTGGGCGTGTTCGCTTTCGCGCAGGTGTGCCATCACGCCCCAGGGGGTTTCGTTGGAAAGTCCATAGGCGCGGATTTTTCCGGCCTGGACGAGTTCGTCCAACGCGGCGACGGTTTCTGCCAATGGGGTGAGGTCGGCAGGGTCATCCAGCGCGCTCATGCCGAGGCGGCCGAAGTAATTGACGCGCCGCTCGGGCCAGTGCAACTGGTAGAGGTCGAGGTAGTCGGTGTGCAGGCGGGCGAGCGAGGCGTCGCAGGCGGCGTGAATTTGTGCGCGGGTGAAACGCGAACCGCCGCGGATGTAGTCCTGGCCGTCGTCGCCGCGCGAGGGGCCGGCGATTTTGCTGGCGAGGATGATGTCATCGCGTTTGCCGCGGCGCTTCAGCCAACTGCCGAGGTATTGTTCGGTGCGGGTGTAGGTCTCGCGCCCCGGCGGCACGGGGTACATTTCGGCGGTGTCGATGAAGTTCACGCCCCGCTCAAGGGCGTAATCGAGCTGCGCATGCGCCTCGGCCTCGCTGTTCTGCTCGCCGAAGGTCATGGTGCCAAGGCAGATGACGCTGACGTCAATGCCGGTCTGGCCAAGTTTGCGGTACTGCATGGGGTTCTCCGTAAAAGCGCGTACCTTACCATCGCGCGAGGAAAGTGCAATGCACCGAGATAAGAATCCCTCTTGTTTACAGCTTAATGCTGCCCGCGTATAGTGGCGCCTCTATTAACTCGCGAGGACTCCAACATGGAATTTCTGAAAGCACACGTCGATTACATCATTCTTGGCATACTCGGCCTCATGAGCCTAATCATGCTGTGGAAAGTGGTAGAGCGATACATATTCTTCGCCCGCATGGACGTGCGCGATTACCCCAATATCCATGAACTCAATATCGCGCTGGAACGCAATCTGACGCCCATTTACACCATCGGCTCCAATGCGCCGTATGTGGGACTGCTGGGAACCGTCACCGGGATTTTGATTACCTTCTACGATATGGGACAACACGGCGGCAATATTGACGCGGCACAAATTATGGTCGGCCTCGCGCTTGCCCTGAAAGCGACCGCACTCGGCATCCTCGTCGCCATACCCTCCATCATGTTTTACAACATGCTCTCGCGCAAAGTCGATATCCGTCGCGAAAAATGGCTGTCTTACCAAATCGGGAATGCGCGATGAAAAAATTTGACCAAATCAACGTTATTCCCTTCATCGACATCATGCTGGTATTGCTCGCCATCGTCTTGATGACGGCAACCTTTATCGCCCAGGGAAAAATAGACGTCAATCTGCCGACCTCAAAATCACCCGCCGCGCTGCATTCCGAAGACACGCTGAAACTCATCACCATCGATAAAGACGGCATCTACTATTTGAAAGACGGCGAAATTGTCGATGAAAAAATCAGCGTGAACGAACTGGAAAAAATCGTCGAAAATTGGCCGGAAAACCAGCGCGTCACCCTGAAAATAGACGCCAAGACGCCCTTCCAGCATTTCATCGAAATCCAAGAAATGCTGAAAAACAAAAAATTCCGCGTCGCTGTACTCGCCGTACCAGAGGAGAAATAACATGGCCGGATACAGCCGGGCGAGAAGCGCGGCGGCCTTTTGCCTCTCGCTCGCCGTACACACCGCGCTCTTTGGCGGCGGATGGTATCTCTACCAAAGCGGGCGCGCCGCACCCGTTGCGGTTGAAAACGTATTGGGCTGGGAATCGCTGGAATACCTAGTCACAGAAGAACACGCCCCCGCGCCGCCACCTGCGTCCGAACCTCCCCCGCCACCGCCGGAACCGGAGCCTGAACCCGAGCCCGAACCAAAACCCCAACCCGTCGTCGAAGAAAAAGCCGCGCCGGTAGAAATCAAAAAAGAACCGCCGCCCCCGCCGAAAAAAGAAGAGCCCAAAAAAGAAAAGCCCAAAGAAAAGCCCAAACCGAAAAAAGAAAAACCGAAAGAGCCGCCCAAGCCCAAAGAAAGACCCAAACCGCGCGAAGAAGCGCCGCCACAACCCGTGCCGCAAATCCGCGAACGGCCGCAAATCACCCCGCCTGCGCCGCGCCCGGTCAATATCGCGCCGCCCGGTAACAATAACTACGGACAAACGCCCAATGCCGCCGCCAATAACGGCAACAAGGCCAATGGCGGCTCCGCGAACGGTGCACAAAGCGGCAACAAACAAAGCGCAGCCAGTTACAACGCCGGACTACAAGGACGCCTCGCCAGCACTGTACAAAAACGCAAAGGCCGCATCCGCGAACGCGGCACGGCGAGCGTCGGCTTCGATATCCAGCCGAACGGCCAATTCACCAACATCCGCATCGAACAAAGCTCCGGCGTACAGCGCATTGACGACCTCATCCTGGAATCCGTGCGCAGCGTCGGCCGCTACGACCCGCCACCGGACGGCCGCACCATCCACAGAACCATCCCGCTCAACGTCAAATAAATCTTTCTCTCCGGCAATCTCACGCCGACCAGACCGCGCGCGGTCGCGTCGGCGGCGTTGCCAATCGCAACAAAAACCACCAAAAGAAACATACAGGCAAGGACGGCAGCCTTTACGGCATGTCGATGAGTCACGGCTTTAACCTCAAACTATCGGCCAAAACCTATCTCGACGCCGGAACGGCCGACGGTTTTGATCTGGTAAACCTGACACAGTTGCGCGGGAATCTCCGGTAAAGGAAACATATTCAAGTCAGCATCGGGAGTTTTTTTCAAAAAAATTTTTAGAGCAAGCCCCCATTTGCATTACTTCAATCTGCAGAAAATTAAAACAACACAGGCTGGGGCATAAGCAGAATAGCCATATCAGGAATTCAGACTTTTTTACAGACGAAAAAAAACCGCCTTGCGGCAGCTTCGTCTATTTCGGAATCTTTGTGAAATGGCGGAATGGACGGGACTCGAACCCGCGACCCCCTGCGTGACAGGCAGGTATTCTAACCAACTGAACTACCACTCCGCAGTGGTGATGAGCGATGAAAAAAATCCGCGAACGGATTTGATTGGGAATAAGGAAATGGCGGAATGGACGGGACTCGAACCCGCGACCCCCTGCGTGACAGGCAGGTATTCTAACCAACTGAACTACCACTCCGCGATTGGTGGGTACTATAGGACTCGAACCTATAACCCTCGCCTTGTAAGGGCGATGCTCTACCAATTGAGCTAAGCACCCGCCGGTGGAAGAAGCGCGCATTATAGTGATTTTTTCGTGGCGGGCAAGTCTTTTTTCGTGTTTTTTCGCATTCGTTCCGGCGAAAAAATATCCACCGCGTGGGTGGATATTTTTTGTTTGTGAAATCCGCTTTATAGCGCTTGATACGCCGCTTCGATTTTGGCGACGACTGCGGTGTTGTCGAAGTCGCTGTATTTTACAAGCGTCGCAGCGATGCCGTGTGCCTGCCGGTAGTACTGCATTTCGACCGCCTGCGGGTCGTCTGGGTTGTGGTAATGCAGGGTCGCGGCGATGGCACGCACGGTGGCGTCGTGCGGCAGGTCGTATTCGAGCATGCCGTTTAGCGGTTTGATGAAGCGCTCTTGCGCGCCCAGTTTGCGCAGCGGCTGACGCGCGACGCGGTCGATGTCGTCATGCAGGTAGGGGTTGGCGAAGCGCTTGAGGATTTTGTCGATGTAAGCGCGGTGAGCAGCGGGATCAAAGGCGTAACGGCGGATGAGTACCGCGCCGCTTTCTTTCATCACGGCTTCTGCTGCCTGGCGCACGGCGTCGTCTTGCATGGCCTCGCCGACGGTTTTTTTGCCCGCCAGCTGGCCGAAGTAGGCAAGCGCGGTGTGGCCGGTGTTCAGAGTGAACAGTTTGCGCTCGATGAAGGCCATCAGTTTGTCGGTGGCAATCATGCCGGCGATGGCGGGTACGGCGCCTTTGAATTGGGTGCTATCGACAATCCATTCGCTAAAGACTTCAACGGTCACGGCAAGCGGGTCGGCGTCGCCACCACGCACCGGCGGCACGATGCGATCGACAGCGCAATCCACGAAGCCGGTATTGGCATCAATGAGCGCAGCGTCGTCGCCCGCAGCGGTCAACACTTTTTCTTTGAGGAAGCTGCTGCCGCGTACCATGTTTTCGCAGGCGATGATGTTGAGCGGTGCGCCGCCAGCGCGGTAGCGCGCGGCGAGGCTGCGGGCGAGCAGGGGTGCCAGGATTTCCAGCACGGGCGGGCCGACGGCGGTGGTGACGAGCGTTGCGTCGCTGATTTCGGCGGTAACGGCGGCTTCATCGCCGGAGTTGATGCCGCGCACGTTTTTCACGGTTTCTTTTTGGTCAACACCTTCGCCGACGACGTGCACGGTATAGCCGTGGTCTTGGTTCAGGCGGTCAATGACGGTCATGTTGATGTCGGCAAAGACGACTTCGTAACCGGCTTCGGCAAGGATTTTGCCGATGAAGCCACGGCCGATGTTGCCGCCGCCGAAGTGTAGTGCTTTCATGGGGCGCTCCTAATTAGCGGCTGAGGATGTCCAGCACCGCTTGCGGGTCGCTGGTGTTTTTCAGCATTTCGATGTCGGCTTCGCTGTCGAGCGCGTTGGTGAGCGCAGCGATAACGCCGATGTGTTCGTTGTTCTGCGCGGCGATGCCGATGACGAGATAGGCTTTTTCGTTCGGATCGTTGGAGAAGCTGACGCCTTCCGGGTACTGGCAGAAGACGATGCCGGTTTTCAGCACCGCGTCTTTGGCGACCAGCGTGCCGTGTGGGATGGCAATGCCTTCGCCGAGGTAGGTGGAGCTGTCGTTTTCGCGGGTAATCATCGCTTCGACGTAATCCGGGGTGACGAAGCCGCCTTCGACCAGTTTGCGCCCGGCGAAGCGGATGGCTTCTTCTTTGCTGAGCGCACGACGGCCGAGGAAGATTTGCTCCAGGCCGAAGGTGTAACGCGGCGCGCTGCTGCCTTTTGCTTTGCTTTCTGCTGCTTGTGGCGGGTGATGACCGACTTTCAGCTTGGCGACGATTTGGTCGTAAAAGGCGCGGTCAAGGAAGTTCTGCAAGGAGAAATGCAGCGCGTCGGGGCGATAGGCCTGGGCGCGGGCAGTCAAATCCTGGTGGGTGATGACCATGCGCGCGTCTTCCGGCAAATCATTGATAGCGCAGTTTTTCACCGCAATATCCAGCCCTGCTTCCTGTACCTTCTTGCGCAGGATGCTGGCGCCGGTGGCGCTGGAGCCCATGCCCGCATCGCAGGCGACGTACACGGTTTTCACGTCGTCAAACTGATGCGCATCGGTACCGGTGGCAAGTTTGAGCGACTGCATCTTGTCGCGCGCGGCGGAGAGTTCCTCATCACCGGAGGCGGGCATGCGGCGCACAAAAACGCTGGCAACAAGGAACGACACCACGCAACTGGCGGCGACCGCACAGAGTACCGCGGCATAACCGCCTTTGGGCGTCATCGCCAGTACGGCGAAAATCGAGCCCGGAGAGGCGGGAGAAATCAGACCGCCGTGCATAAAGACGAGCGTGAAGACGCCGGTCATGCCGCCCGCAATCACTGCCAGCAGCAGACGCGGATTCATCAGCACATAGGGGAAATAAATTTCGTGAATGCCGCCGAAGAAATGGATGATGGCAGCGCCGCCTGCGGTTTGCTTGGCGGAACCCTTGCCGAGCAGCATATACGCGAGCAGTACGCCGAGGCCGGGGCCGGGGTTCGCTTCAATCAAGAAGAAAATGGAGCGGCCAACTTCTTGCGATTGCGCAATGCCGAGCGGCGAGAAAATGCCGTGGTTGATGGCATTGTTCAGGAAGAGAATCTTCGCCGGTTCAACGAAAATCGAGGTCAGCGGCAGCAGATCATGTTTGACGAGAAAATCCACACCGGCCGCGAGCGCACCGGAAAGCCCTTTCACCGCCGGCCCGATGACGACAAACGCCAACAGCGCCAACAACATACCAATAATGCCGGCGGAAAAATTGTTCACCAGCATCTCGAAACCGCTCTTGATCTTGCCCTCAACGGCCTGGTCAAACTTCTTGATAGACCAGCCGCCGAGCGGGCCGACAATCATCGCGCCGAGGAACATCGGAATATCAGTACCGACGATGACGCCCATCGTGGTAATCGCACCGACCACCGCGCCGCGATCACCGCCAGCGAGCTTGCCGCCGGTATAACCGATGAGCAGCGGCAACAAATACGTAATCATCGGGCCGACTAACTTGCCAAGCGACTCATTCGGCAACCAGCCCGTCGGAATAAACAGCGCGGTAATCAAACCCCAGGCGATGAACGCACCAATATTGGGCATCACCATATTCGAAAGGAAGCGGCCAAACCGCTGCACCTTCAACTTCGCCGATTCAGAAAACATACAGCCTCCGCAAAAAAAATGAAATTAAAGAAACCGCCGCGCATCATAAGCCATTTCCCCATCCCGATAAACAGCAGCTCACAGATGACTAATCAGCCGTATTTCCCCGTCCCGTCGAACGGGAAAACCAAACTCGGTAGCCATACACTTATCACATTTTATCTATTCGTTTTTACAATATTTTTCAAACAATTCCGCACCCACTAATATGCGCAGCAATCTGCCCATACAGACGTTGACCGCGACCTTAAATGGCTTACCGCGGTCCATCAGCCGCTTATAAAATGCTTTTATCTTCGACGCAAAACGCTGCCGTAGCTAGGGTTTATCAAGAAACCTTACTTCATTGCTCACGTAGCGAGGGGGGCTATCCGCTGAATTGCAAACACACTCCAAGGAGGTTTTTTATTTTCAGCCTGCCTGCCCTGCCAACACCTCACCCAAGAAATCCGCCACCGCGCAGATTTTTGGTGAGCGGCGCAGGTCTTCGTGCAGCACCAGATAGATGTCAGCAGCAAATTCTTCTTTTTCTGCCGCATCGTTCAGCCCGACTTGCACGAAGCCGTCTTCGGGGCGGTCGCAGAAATCGGGCAGGAGGCCGATGCCGGTTTCGGCGGCGATGGCGGCTTTGATGAGGTCGAAGTCGTTGCAGGCGAGGATGATTTTCCGCCCGGCGAGTTGTTCGGTTTGCCACAGGCCATGCGCCCCGGCGATGTTCAGGCAGAGAAAGGCTTGCTCGTCGCGCGGACGGTTTTTCAGGTAAGCCGCGCGGGCGTAGAAGCGGTAGCGGATAGGGCGCAGACGGCGGTTTGGGCGGTGAGCATTTCAGCGCGCTCGTATCTGCTGACGGCACGCTGAAAGGCTTTGCCCATATTTCGCTGGATTTGGCAGGCAAGCCTTTGCCAAGCCGTGAACGCAGTGAACAGGTCGCCCGTAGCTTTCTGCAAACGGCGGCACCGGATTTGCTGGCGTGCCTGGAAATCAGCTGGATTGCGCCGCATGACGAGCCGATTCGCATCGCACGCGACGACCACAGCGAAACCGTTATCTTGACCGGCATGAAGGTAAAAATGCGCAATCTCGCTGACGGCCGCTGGCTTTGGGTTATTGTCGGCAGCGACGAACGCCCGATGATTTTTGAACGGGACATTGTGTGGATTACCTTCCCAGGCCACCGCAAGACGGAGCAATGGCTGCATGACAGCTGGCTTGAAAAGAGACGGTAGTGTGCTGGTCGGTCTATTTACGGCGAATTGTCAAACCAAGTGCAACGTCTTGTCAAAATGTAGTTCATAAGGTGTCCTCCACTGCAAACATTTGCGCGGGCGGTTATTCAATGCCAGCACCGCCTTTTCAATGTAATCATCTGGATATTGCGCAATATCCTGATGCTTCGGAAAATATTCACGCAACAAGCCGTTGGTGTTCTCGTTCGTGCCGCGTTGCCACGGCTGGTACGGCGGCGGAATGTATATTTTTATCCCCAACGCCTCCGCCACCACCGCATGCCGCGCAAATTCCTTGCCCCGGTCTGGCGTGATGCTGAGCACCGTCTGCTCGCGCAAGGCTTCAATCATCGCCGCATTCACGCCGTCCGCCGTCTTCTTCTCCAGCCGAACGCACCGCAGATAGCGGCTTTTGCGGTCAACCAACGTCAGCAACACCGCACCACCCACCACGCCTGCAACGGTATCGGCTTCCCAGTCGCCCATGCGCTCCCGCGCCTGTGCCTCTGGCGGACGCGCCGACAGCGCATGCTCAACCGGGAAGTTATCACGTGTCGGCTCGCCCTTGCGCCGCCGCTTCTTGCCACGGTGGCGCAGCCTTTGCTTGCCGCTTATCACCCAGTCGAGGTCATTGAAACGCCCGGCGTAGATACCGCGGTAGATAGTGGCGTAGCTGATGGCGTGCGGGCGGCCTTCGTGGCGCAAGCGGTACTGAATCTGCTCCGGCGACCAGTGCAGTTTTAGAAACCTCTCCTTGATCAGGGCAAAAAGTTCCGGGTCATCAAGTTTACGCTTGCGGCGGCAGAGTTTACGCCTGCTGTCGTATTTCTCCTGCGCCTTGTTGGCGTCGTAGCTTTCGCCATCGCTATTGCGCTTCAGTTCGCGCAAGATGGTGCATCTGTGGCGCTTCAGCATGGTGGCAATAGCGGCGGGGCTATGACCTTGGTTGAACAAGGTCATTATGCAACCCCGCTCAATGGGCGTAATATGACTGTAGGCATCCATTTTCGGTCTCCTGCAATGTTTTGATGTTTTTTGCAGTATCGCTTATGGATGTCTTTTTTGTAGCTGTTGCACTTGAATTGTAAATTCGCCACATACACCGGAGCGCTCAATGTGTATGTATAAATCCACAACTGCCCTGATTGAACATGACTCACTCCCCCGGTACTCACGCCCTGCTTGACCTCTACGACTGCGATGCTGCCCTGCTCGCAGATGCCCCCGCGCTGCAAGCGTTGCTTCAGCGTGCCGCCGATGCGGCAGGCGCGACCACGCTCGCCGCACATTTTCATCATTTTGGCGACGGCATGGGTGTGACCGGCGTGCTGCTGCTCGCCGAGTCGCACATCAGCATTCACACCTGGCCGGAGCATCGTTTTGCCGCAATTGATATTTTTCTCTGCGGCAACGGGCGGCCCGCCGCCGTGCGCCATCTGCTCTGCGAGGGTTTACGTGCCGGACGGCACGAGTGGCGGGAATTGCCGCGTGGCGCTGGGCTAGGGGCTGTTGACAATTCGAATCCCCCTCCACTGCAGGGCGAAGCCCGCAGCGGGGGAGGGTTGGGGAGGGGGTGAGCGATGTTGTTGATAAATCAAACTGCCTGCTTTTCAAGAGAGTTCGGGGTGGGGGCAACAAACAACCCACAGTACGACAAAACCTTCTCATCCATTTACGGCGAATTTACAATTCAAGTGCAACAGCTACAAAAAAGACATCCATAAGCGATACTGCAAAAAACATCAAAACATTGCAGGAGACCGAAAATGGATGCCTACAGTCATATTACGCCCATTGAGCGGGGTTGCATAATGACCTTGTTCAACCAAGGTCATTGCCCCGCCGCTATTGCCACCATGTTGAAGCGTCACAGATGCACCATCTTGCGCGAACTGAAGCGCAATAGCGATGGCGAAAGCTACGACGCCAACAAGGCGCAGGAGAAATACGACAGCAGGCGTAAGCTCTGCCGCCGCAAGCGTAAACTTGATGACCCGGAACTTTTTGCCCTGGTCAAGGAGAGGTTTCTGAAACTGCACTGGTCGCCGGAGCAGATTCAGTACCGCTTGCGCCACGAAGGCCGTCCGCACGCCATCAGCTACGCGACTATCTACCGCGGTATCTACGCCAAGCGTTTCAATGACCCCGACTGGGTGATAAGCGGCAAGCAAAGGCTGCGCCACCGTGGCAAGAAGCGGCGGCGCAAGGGCGAGCCGACACGTGATAACTTCCCGGTTGAGCATGCGCTGTCGGCGCGTCCGCCAGAGGCACAGGCGCGGGAGCGACTTGGCGATTGGGAAGCCGATACCGTTGCAGGCGTGGTGGGTGGTGCGGTGTTGCTGACGTTGGTCGACCGCAAAAGCCGCTATCTGCGGTGCGTTCGGCTGGAGAAGAAGACGGCGGACGGCGTGAATGCGGCGATGATTGAAGCCTTGCGCGAGCAGACGGTGCTCAGCATCACGCCGGACCGGGGCAAGGAGTTTGCACGGCATGCGGTGGTGGCGGAGGCGTTGGGGATAAAAATATACATTCCGCCGCCGTACCAGCCGTGGCAACGCGGCACGAACGAGAACACCAACGGCTTGTTGCGTGAATATTTTCCGAAGCATCAGGATATTGCGCAATATCCAGATGATTACATTGAAAAGGCGGTGCTGGCATTGAATAACCGCCCGCGCAAGTGTTTGCAGTGGAGAACGCCTTATGAAGTACATTTTGACAAGGCGTTGCACTTGGTTTGACAATTCGCCACATACACGATAGTCGCTACCCTGTATGTATATTTGCGGGTATTTCGTTTGGGAAGTGTCGCTGAAATACAAACGCGCATTAAGCAGCAAGGCACGCCGCAGGTCAGCGACCTGATTCGGTATATCGCTTCAAACTGCTGGGCAACGCCCGGTTTTTTTGCGCCTATAAAAAAACCTTCTAAGCACCAAAAAAATTGCTCTTTCCCTTCTGCCCCGGTGCGCGCCTACGATAGCGCCTGACTTTTCAGGGAGTATCACCATGACAACCATCATAAGGAATCCACGATGACGGCAGCATTCGCCCTGCAGCGGCCAGCGCTGTGGCAAATCCCGCAACCGGCGGCGGAGGTATTCGCGCACTTGCCGGAAAAAACGGCGCAGTTGCGCGCGCGCCTGCAAGACATCTGCGCCCGCCATCAGCGGGTCAAACTCGCCAGCAGCCTGGCGGTTGAAGACATGGTGATTACCGACCAACTGGCGCAGTTTGCCGCGCCGGTAGAAGTTTTCATGCTGGAAACCGGGCGGCTGAACGCGGAAACGCTCGCCTACGCCGAGGTGGTACGCGCGCGCTACCCGGCGCTGGATTTCCGCCTCTATCAGCCGGACGCGGCGGAAGTCGCCGAATATGTGAACACGCACGGCTTAAACGCCTTTTATCAAAGCGTCGAATTGCGCAAGCGTTGCTGCTTTATCCGCAAGGTCGCGCCGCTCAACCGCGCACTTGCCGACGCCGACGCCTGGCTCACCGGGCAGCGGCGCGCGCAATCGGTAACGCGCAGTGAACTCGCGCTGCACGAGCACGATGAGGCGCGCGGCATCGCCAAATACAACCCGATTTTTGACTGGTCGGAAGACGACGTCTGGGCATACATCCAGCAAAACGCCATTCCTTTCAATGAACTTTATCACCAGGGCTATCCGAGCATCGGCTGCGAGCCATGCACCATTGCCGTCAAGGCAGGCGAAGACATCCGCGCCGGCCGCTGGTGGTGGGAAAACAAAAATAGCCGCGAATGCGGCCTGCACAAGTGAGGCTATAGATGAGCAAACAAACGAAACTGTACAACGAACATCTGGACTGGCTCGAAGCCGAGTCGGTGTACATCATCCGCGAAGTCGTCGCCGAATGCCGCAACCCGGCGCTGCTATTCTCTGGCGGCAAAGATTCGGTGGTGCTGCTGGCGCTCGCCCGCAAGGCGTTTCAGGTGGCAGGGCGCGACATCCCGCTGCCGTTCCCGCTGCTACACATCGACACCGGGCATAACTACCCGGAAGTCATCGCCTTCCGTGATGAAACGGTAAGACAACTGCGGGCGCGGCTCGTCGTCGGTCATGTAGAAGATTCCATCGCGCGCGGCACGGTGGTGCTGCGCCGCGAGACCGATTCACGCAACGCCGCCCAAGCGGTAACACTCTTGGAAGCCATCGAAGAACACGGCTTCGACGCCCTGCTTGGCGGCGCGCGACGCGACGAAGAAAAAGCGCGGGCGAAAGAACGCATCTTTTCCTTCCGCGACGAGTTCGGGCAATGGAACCCGAAAGACCAGCGGCCAGAGCTGTGGTCGCTCTATAACACCCGCCTGCACGCCGGGGAAAACATGCGCGTCTTCCCCATATCCAACTGGACGGAACTCGACATCTGGCAATACATCGCGCGCGAAAACCTCGCGCTGCCGCCGATTTACTACGCGCACCCGCGCGAAGTGGTGGAACGGCGCGACTTGCTGGTGCCGGTAACGCCGCTGACCCCGAAACTTGACGGCGAAGAAAGCAAAACCGTGTCGGTGCGCTTCCGCACCGTTGGCGACATTTCCTGCACCTGCCCGGTAGCAAGTAGCGCGGTCGTGCCGGAAGACATCATCGCCGAAACCGCACGCGCGACCATATCCGAGCGCGCCGCCACCCGCCTCGATGACCGCGCCAGCGCTGCCGCGATGGAACAGCGAAAAAAACAGGGATATTTCTAAGAGCCTATTCAACATCACGAAAAAGCTATCTTTTAGTGAACGAAGCGAGGCAGGCCGCCGATATGTTCCCTCTCCCTGTGGGGGAGGGTTAGGGTGGGGGCAGCAAGCACACCGCGCAGCGACGAAAACAATTTACATACACGAACCTCGCTACCGCGTATGTAAATCGCTGATAAGCCCCCTCTCCCTGTGGGAGAGGGTGAGGGCAGCAACCAATTGAAAAATCGAAATCTTATCTCGTAAATAAGATTGTCCACCCCCTCCCTAGCCCTCCCCCGCTGCGGGCTTCGCCCTGCAGGGGAGGGGAATTTCCCAATGTCTTGCCGTGGTGGGTCAAGACCCACCCTACATTTATTCACCGCAACCGCAGCAACCCAAGGAACCCCCATGCCCAACCTCAACCAACACGCGCCGCTGCGCTTTATCACCGCCGGCAGCGTCGATGACGGCAAATCCACCCTCATCGGCCGCCTGCTCTACGACAGCAAGGCGCTGCTCGGCGACCAGTTACAACAAATCGAAGCCACGAGCGCCAACGGCAACCCCGACTTTTCCGCCCTGACTGACGGCCTCGAAGCCGAACGCGAACAAGGCATCACCATCGACGTTGCCTACCGCTACTTCAGCACCGCGCGGCGCAAATACATCATCGCCGACACCCCCGGCCACGAACAGTACACGCGCAACATGGTTACCGGCGCATCCACCGCGCACGCCGCCGTCCTCTTGCTCGACGCTGCGCAACTCGATTACAGCCAAACGCCGCTGCAACTGTTGCCACAAACCAAGCGACACAGCGCCATCCTGCATCACCTACGCTGCCCGCACATCATCGTTGCCATCAACAAAATGGATTTGCTCGACTACGACGAAGACAAATACCGCGCCATTACCGCCGCCTACGACGCGCTGGCGCAACAACTCGGCCTCGCCAACGTCCACTACATCCCGGTGTCGGCATTAAATGGCGACAACATCGTGCACGCGAGCCAACACACCCCGTGGTACACCGGCGGCAGCCTGCTTGCCACCCTCGAAGCGCTGCCGGTCGGCGAAAGCGTCAGCGACGCACCTGCCGCCTTCCATTTCCCGGTGCAGAACGTGCTGCGCGCCGACGGCAGCAAGCAGGACGACTTCCGTGGCTACCAAGGGCGGATAGAAGCGGGCAGCGTGCGCGTTGGCGACCGCATCCGCGTTGAGCCGGCGGGACAAAAAAGCAGCGTGCGCGAAATCATCGGCTTGAACGGCAGCGTAGCGACGGCAGGCGTCGGCGAAAACATCACCCTGCGCCTTGCTGATGACATTGACATCTCGCGCGGCGATACCCTGCTTGCCGCCACAAACGCGGCAGAAAACCGGCGCGAACTGCGCGCGACGCTGTGCTGGTTTGACCAGCGCCCGCTCAACCCGGCGCGCAAATACCTGCTCAAACACACCACGCGCACCGTCGCCGCGAAAATCCGCCAGATAGAACACATTTGGGACGTGCATACCTTGAGCAACTACGCCGACCGCGACACCCTCAACATGAACGACCTCGGCGAAGTGAGCATTGTGCTGCAACAGCCCGTCGCCGCCAGCAGCTACGCGGAAAACCCCGCCACCGGCGCCTTCATCCTCATTGACGACGCCAGCAATCAGACGGTTGCCGCCGGGATGATTGTGGCGTAACCCCGCGCGCTTGCCGCAGCAAAAATCCCGCCAATGGCGGGATTTTTTCGCTTAGAATCTGTTCCGAATCTAGCGGCATACAGAGAAAACACCCTCCCCTGCAGGGCGAAGCCCGCAGCGGGGGAGGGCTGGGGAGGGGGAGCGATATTGCTGATGAATCGAAATTCTGATTTTTCAATTAGTTGCTGCCCTCTCCCCCTTTTCTCTCGCTTCGTAAGCTGTTCCAGTCGTTACGCGAGCAATGCTTGTCCCACAGGGACTGGAACAGCTCGCGTAGCGAGAGAGGGGCTAGTTAGCTGAAATACGCTTCTAATATGTCCCTTTCCCCGTGGGGGACTGGAACAGCTCATCCGAAGGACGACAAGCATTTGCTCGCGACGCGAGAGAAAGTTGGGTGAGGGCGGCAAACGTGAAAAATCAAAATCTTATCTCGTAAACAACACCGTCCACCCCCTCCCCATTCCTCCCCCGCTGCGGGCTTCGCCCTGCAGGGGAGGGGGATTCAAATTGCAAACAGCCCCTAAAAAACCCACTATCCACGCGCTTGCACAGACACTTACCCATATTGGCAACGCAAAATAATCACCCATCATTCACCTGCAAAATCAACACAAAAAGATAACTTTCTGCAATACAGCATCTTGTACAAATAACAGCCGTTCGCATTTGGAAGCCAAAAAAATTGCGCGTATCATACGAGCGGGCGCCCACACATTCGTTTTCAACTTTTGAGGTTTAACATGAAAAAACTGCTCTTTTCCCTGCTTTTTTGCGTCGTTTCGCCGCTTTTCGCCGCAGGCGACAAACCCTTTACGGTGGTTACGACCTTCACCGTCATCGCCGATATGGCGCAGAACGTCGCCGGTGATGATGCCAAGGTGGTTTCCATCACCAAGCCGGGCGCGGAAATCCACGATTACGAGCCGACGCCGCAGGATTTGGTCAAGGCGCAGGAAGCGGATTTGGTCTTGTGGAATGGGCTGAATTTGGAACGCTGGTTTGAGCGTTTCTTTGCCAACGTCAAAGACGTACCGTCTGTGGTGGTCACGGAAGGCGTTGAGCCGATGTCGATTCACGGCGGCGAGTACGACGGCAAGCCGAACCCGCACGCCTGGATGTCGGTCAGTAATGCCAAGATTTATGTGAAGAATATTGAGGCGGCGCTCGCCAAGCACGACCCGGCGCACGCGGAGAATTATCACAAGAACGCCGCCGCCTATCTCGCCAAGCTGGAAGCGATGGACGCGAAGTTGAAGAAAGATGTCGCGAAAATTCCGGAAGCGCAGCGCTGGCTGGTATCAAGCGAGGGCGCGTTCAGTTATCTCGCCCGCGATTTGGGTTTCAAGGAAGCGTATCTTTGGCCGATTAACGCCGAGCAGCAGGGCACGCCGCAGCAGGTGAGCGCCTTGATTGAGACGGTGCGCGCCAACAAGATTCCGGTCGTTTTCAGCGAAAGCACGATTTCTGACAAGCCGGCGAAGCAGGTCGCCAAGGAGTCCGGCGCGAAGTACGGCGGCGTCCTTTATGTGGATTCGCTTTCTGCCGCCGATGGTCCGGTGCCGACCTATCTGGATCTGCTCAAAGTCACGACCGACACGGTGATCAATGGTTTCCAGCACTGATGCCATCTCGCTCGCGGTTGAGCATGTCAGCGTGACTTATCCGAACGGTCACCAGGCCATCCGCGACATCAGTTTCACCCTGCAAGGGCGCACCGTTTGCGCCCTTGTCGGCGTGAATGGTTCGGGTAAATCGACGCTGTTTAACACCATCATGGGCATCATCCGCCCGCAGGCGGGCAGCGTGCGCGTCAATGGCCTGCCGGTCGCACAGGCGATGCGGCAAAACGGCATCGCTTATGTGCCGCAAAGCGAGAATATTGACTGGCATTTCCCGATTTTGGTGAAAGATGTCGTCATGTTGGGGCGTTATGGCCACATGGGCATGCTGCGCCGTCCGCGTACTGCCGACCGCGAAGCGGTTGCCGCCGCGCTGGAGCGTCTCGGCATCGCTGACCTTGCCGAGCGGCAAATCGGCGCGCTGTCCGGCGGGCAGAAAAAGCGCGTTTTTCTCGCCCGCGCCTTGGCACAGCAAAGCCGCATTATCCTGCTCGATGAACCGTTTACCGGCGTGGATGCGAAAACGGAATTTGCGGTGATGGAGCTGCTGAAAAACTTGCGCGACGAGGGCTATTTGATGCTGGTTTCCACCCACAACCTCGGCGCGGTGCCGCAGTATTGCAACGAAGTGGTGCTGATTAACCGCGAACTCATCGCCCACGGCGACATCGCTGAAATCTACACCGTCGATAATCTGGAACGCGCTTTCGGCAGCGTGCTGAAAAACATCGGCCTCGGCGAAGTCGCGCCGCAAGTGCGCATCGTCAGCGATGACGAACATCCCGCGGTCTTCGTCGATGACCGGAGTAGCTGCCCATGACCGCGCTCCTCGCCCCGTTGCAATACGACTTCATGATCAAGGCGCTCATCAGCGCGGCCGCGGTCGGCGGCGTCTGCGCGCTGCTCTCGGTCTATCTCATGCTCAAAGGCTGGTCGCTGGTTGGCGACGCGCTCTCGCACGCGGTCGTCCCCGGCGTCGCGCTCGCCTACCTGTGGAAACTGCCTTACGCCCTCGGCGCCTTCACCACCGGCATCCTCGCCGCCGCCGCCATGCTCATCCTGAAGCGCCTGCCGATGCTGCGCCAGGACGCCATCATCGGCCTCGTCTTCACCACCTTCTTCGCCGCCGGACTTTTCATCATCTCCCTCTACCCGACCGCCATCAACCTGCAAGCGGTCATCTACGGCAACATCCTCGGCATCGACGACCACGACCTCTGGCAAATGCTCGCCATCTGCGCCGTCTCGCTCATCATCCTCGCCGCCAAATGGCGCGACCTGATGCTCTACTTCTTCGACGACATCCAGGCGGTCACCGCCGGCCTTCCCGTCGCCCGCCTGCGCTGGACGTTTTTCCTGCTGGTCAGCGCCGCCGTCGTCGCCGCCCTGCAAACCGTCGGCGCCATCCTCGTCATCGCCCTGCTCATCACCCCCGGCGCTACCGCCTTCCTCCTCTGCCGCAGCTTCGGCAAAGTGCTCATCACCGCCTTTGCCATCGGCGTCAACACCGCCGTCATCGGCACCTACGCCAGCTACTTTCTGGACAGCATCACCGGCGCCGTCATCGTCGTCCTGCAAGGCGGCCTGTTCCTCGCCGTTTTTGCCGTCCGCCGCCTGCAACACCTCGCCCGACTGCGCCATGAACCCCATCCTTGAAGCCCTGCAATACCCCTTCATGCAACAAGCGCTGGCTGTCGCGCTGCTGCTCGCCGTCACCTGCGCCCTGCTCTCCTGCTACATCGTCCACAAAGGCTGGGCGCTGATGGGCGATGCCATCTCGCATGCCGTCCTGCCCGGCATCGTCATCGCCAGCAGCATCGGCGCGCCGCTCATCCTCGGCGCCTTCGCCGCCGGTCTCACCTGTACGCTCGCCACCGGCTGGCTCGAAGAACGCAGCACGCTGAAAAGCGACACCCTGCTCGGCATCACCTTCGCCACCCTCTTCGCCGCCGGCTTCCTCCTCTACCAAAAAAGCGGCACCGACCAGCACCTCACCCACATCCTCTTCGGCAACCTGCTCGGCATCACGCCGACCCAGCTATGGCAAGTCGTCGCCATCTGCGCCGCCGTGCTCGCCGTGCTTGCCGTCAAATGGCGCGACTACCTGCTCTACACCTTCGACGAAGCGCAAGCGCGCCTTGTCGGCATGAACGTCCCCCTGCTGCACACCAGCCTGCTCGTCATGCTGACGCTGACCGCCATCGGCGCGATGCAGGCGGTTGGCGTTGTTCTCGTCGTCGCCTTGCTCATCGCCCCCGGCGTCAGCGCACAACTCGTCACCCGCCGCTTCCACCACACCCTTGCCGTCGCCGTCGCCCTGTCGGTCGCGGCCAGCATCAGCGGCGTCCTCATCAGCTACCACTTAAACGCCTCCATCGGCGCAAGCATCGTCCTCTGCCAGGCCGCCGGCTTCCTGCTCATGCTGGCATTGCGGTTGATATGGCGGCGAGGGTGAGGCATATCAGCCTCATCATTTGGCAATCCCCCATGCAAGGGGCATAATGCCGCCGTCGCAAGAACGCGGCAAAACCCACAAACCTATGGAGAACACGCAATGAAAAAACACACACTCGGCCTGAGTATCGCCACCATCCTGTTGCTTGCAGCCTGCGGAGGCGGCGGCAGCGACGACAACAACCCTGCCGATCCGAATAACGGCGGCAGCAATAACAACACCCCGTCCGTGCCGAAGATCAGCAGCCCTGCCGCGCCGACCAACAAGGTCAGCGGCACTTACCAGGGCAAGGCATACATCATCCCGGTCAATGGGGGCACAGGCAAAGCTGAAAACATTGGCGGCAACAACATTGCTACGCCAACTATCAGTGGTCAGCAAATCGCTACCGAAATCCCCAATATCAGTGGCGGTGGCATGACCTTTATCAGCAACAGCAACATCTTTGGTAAAAGCTACCGCTTCTTTGTTGCCAGTGGCAGAAATGAACTGCCCAACAGCCGTTTCGGCTACATTAACGAAGGCGACAAGGACTACATTTTCAGCCACGGTACGCTCACGACCAATATGCCAACCAGCGGTACCGCCAAATATAGCGGTGAAGCCGTTTTGGGTCGTTCAGCATCCGGTACGCTTGGTACAGCAAATATTACTGCCGATTTCGGTCAGAAAACCCTTGCCGGCAGCATTACGCGATCAAAAGACAGCGACATTAACTTCAATCAAATTGATCTCAACGCCACCATCAGCGGCAACAGCTTCAGCGGTGACGGTGCAGTCAAAGCCAACGGCAACTTCTACGGCAACAACGCCGCCGAAGTGGGCGGTATCTTCCACGACACCACACAAAACCTCTACGGCAGCTTCGGCGCCAAACGTGCCAGCAACTAAGCACCGCCAATCGCCAAGGGCTGCATCCGCAGCCCTTTTTTCATGCTGAATCGTAACAGGGGGCGTCATTAAACCTTCATGTTGGCGCGCGCATAATGGCGCCGTTGTCGCAGCACGACAACAAACGCATCCCAACCGGAGATTCCCATGAAAAAGCACGCCATTGGATTCATCATCCTCAATGCCCTTCTGCTCACCGCCTGCGGTGGCGACAAAGACCAGAACGACCGCCTGCCCTACGACCCGTCCCGCCCGCAAACCGACAATAACATCGACTACAGCAAGGCCTACCACGGCACGGGCTATGCCGTGTCCAGCCGTAGCAGCACCATCAACACCCGCCGCCCCGCGCAAACCCTGAACAGCAACAGCCTCGATACCGTGCGCATTGACGGCAATCGCCTGCCCGCGCGCCAAGTGGGCATATACACCAGCGGTGTGCCGCGTCTGCGTGCGAACACGCCCATCACCGTTGAAGGCGTCAGCTACAAAAACTTCCTCATCAGCGGCGAGCACTACCAAAACAGCCGCTTTGGCTACATCACCCGCGACAACACCGACTATATCTTCAGCCAGGGCGCGCTGACGCAAAACATGCCCAGCACCGGCATCGCCCGTTACGACGGCGAAGCCATCGTTGGCCGCAACGGGCAGACAGACGCGGCTGACGCCAAATTCATCGTCGGCTTTGGCAGCCGTAGCCTCTCCGGCCGCATCATCCCGCTGCGTGACAGCAAAGTCGCCTTCAACGAGGTGAACTTCAATGCCAGCATTGATGGCAACAGCTTCTACAACAACGGATTAAGCGTCGGCACTAACGGCAACTTCTACGGTGACAACGCCCGCGAACTGGGCGGCGTCTTCTACGACAACAACCAGGAACTGCGCGGCAGCTTCGGCGCGACCCGCCGCTGATGTTGCGCACATGAAAAAGGGCTGCAATTGCAGCCCTTTTTGTTGCGCCCCTGACAGCGCCCGCCGCACAACGAATCAGACTCCGCCCCGTATTACCAGCCATATGCCTTCCAATAGGCGCGTCAATAAGCGCGAAATTGCATTGTCCCTCAAGGCTTAGGCGCAAGGTGTGCATTTTCCGCTAGCATCCTCAAAAAATTAGCGCTACATTAACATTCATGCGCAGGAATTCACAATTTCTCACGCGCATTCCTCAAAATCCACACAAAAGGCAACATCATGAAATCTCTGAAACTGAAATCTCTGGCTGCGGCCACTTTGTTCGCTTGTTGTGCAGGCAGTGCCTGGGCGGATGGCATTGGCGCCTCGCTCCTGACGCAGCAGCATCCGTTTTATATTGAACTGGCTGATGCGATGAAAGCCGAGGCAAAAGCGCAGAATGTGCCGCTGGAAGTCGCCATTGCCAACCAGGATTTGAGCAAGCAGCTCGCCGATATTGAAGACATGATCGTCAAGGGTGTGAACGTGCTGGTGATTTCGCCGGTCGATAGCAAGGGCGTGCTGCCTGCCATCAAGAAGGCGCAAGATGCGGGCATCAAGGTCATCACCGTGGACATTCCCGCCGAGGGCATTGAAGTACTGTCTTATGTAGGCACTGACAACTACAAGGGCGGCGAGAAAGCGGGCGAGCTGATGGCGAAGGTGCTGAACAACAAGGGCGAGGTCGCCATCATCAATTATCCGACGGTGCAATCTGTCGTCTCGCGTATTGACGGCTTCAAGAAAGCGCTGGAATCGCATCCTGATGTGAAAATTGTCGCCGAACAAACCGGCATTACCCGCGCCGAAGCGCTTGCCGCCGCACAAAATATGCTGCAAGCCAACCCCGATATCGACGGCATTTTCGGCTTTGGCGACGATGCCGCGCTGGCGGCCGCCGTTGCGGTGAAATCCGCCAATATGCAGGACAAGGTTAAGGTCATCGGTTTTGACGGCATGAAGGAAGCGCGCGACGCCGTCGATAGCGATCCGGTCATGGTCGGCGTTATCCGTCAGTTCCCTGACCAGATGGGCAAACAGGCGATAGATACGGCGGTTGCGGTCATGAAGGGCGAGAAGGTCCCGGCAGAGCAGCCGATCGAACCGGGTGTGTACACCGGCAAAGAGTAAGCAGCCATGACTGCCGCGGTTGATGATGCCCTGCTGCAATTACGCGGCATCGGCAAAGTTTTCACCGGCGTCGCCGCCCTGCGCGACATCAATCTCACCGTGCGCGCCGGGCAGGTACATACCCTGCTCGGCGAGAACGGCGCGGGTAAATCGACGCTGATCAAAATTCTCGCCGGAGTGCATCAGCCATCCGGCGGCAGCATGACGCTCGACGGCGCGCCCTATGCGCCTGCAAGCCCGCGCGAGGCGGCTGCGCGCGGCATCGCCGTCGTCTTTCAGGAGCTTAGCCTGTGCAACAACCTCACCGTCGCCGAAAACATCCTCGCCACGCGCGAACCGGCGCGCTACGGCTTCATTAACCGCAAAGCGTTGTACCGCCGCGCGCGGCAACTGGTGGATGAATTGCAACTGCCGGTGGACGTGGAGGCGCGCGTCGCCGACCTCTCCATCGCGCAGCGGCAGTTGGTGGAAATCGCCAAAGGGCTGAGCCATGAGGCAAAAGTCGTCATCCTGGACGAACCCACCTCCTCACTCTCCGACGCCGAAGCGGAAATGCTCTTTGCCATCATCGCCCGCCTGAAAGCGGCGGGCAAAGCGGTTATCTACATCTCGCACCGTATGGAAGAAATCATGCGGCTGTCCGACGAAATCACCGTCATGCGCGATGGCCAGTACATCACCACCCTGCCGCGCCACGAAACCACCGTCGAAGAACTGATCCGGCTGATGGTCGGGCGGCGCATGGACCAAATGTACCCGCCGCGCCTGCCGCAAACCCCGCCGCCGGACGCCGCCCCGCCCGCGCTGGAAGTCCGCGCGCTGACCCATACGCGCGCCTTTCGCGACGTCTCCTTTGCCGTGCATCCCGGCGAAATCCTTGGCTTCTTCGGCCTCGTGGGCGCGGGGCGCTCCGAAGTGATGAATGCCGTCTTCGGCATGCTGCCCGCGCACGGTGAAGTCCGGCTGGACGATGAAAGCGTGCGCATCCGCCATCCCGCCGACGCCATCCATTACGGCATCGGCTTCGTTACCGAAAACCGCAAAGAACAAGGCTTGGTACTTGCCCACAGCGTGCGCCGCAACACCAGCATGGCCGCGCTCAAGCGCTTCGCCGCGCGCTTTGGCTTCCTCCGCTTCGCCGCCGAACGCGCTGCCGCAGAAGCGGACGTTGCCCGCCTCGCCGTACGCACCGCCTCCATCGAAGCCGCCGCCGAAACCCTCTCCGGCGGCAACCAGCAAAAAGTCGTGCTGGCAAAATGGCTCGGCACCTACCCGCACGTCCTCATCCTCGACGAACCGACGCGCGGCGTGGACGTCGGCGCCAAATTTGAAATCTATCGCATCATCCGCCAGCTCGCCGCCGAAGGGACCGCCATCCTCCTCGTCTCCTCCGAACTGCCGGAATTGCTCGGCCTCTCCGACCGCATCGTCGTCATGCACGAAGGCCGCGTCAATGCGACCCTCGCCCCCGCCGACTTCAACCCGCAAACCATTATGGCCGCCGCCACAGGACAACACCATGCCCACGCCTGACCGCCCCCTCATCCGCCATCCGCTCCTGCGCCAATACGGCGGCATCGTCATCGCCCTCATCATCCTCTGCACCGTTTTTACCATTGCCAACAGCCGCTTCCTCTCGCTGGCAAACTTCATGAACATCTTCCAGCAAGTCGCGGTCGTCGCCATTGCCGCCTTCGGCATGACCTGGGTCATCCTGCTCGGCGAAATCGACCTCTCCGTCGGCTCCATCATTGCCGTCGCGGGAATGGTCGGCGCACAAAGCCTCGCCCTCGGCACCGGATTTCCCGCCGCATTGCTCATTACCATCATCGCCGGTGCCATCCTCGGCGCCGTGAACGGCCTGCTCACCGCCCGCCTGCTCCTGCCCTCGTTTATCGTCACCGTCGCCACCATGAGCATCTACCGCGGCCTCGTCAGCCTGCCGACCGGCGGCGCACCCCTGATGATCAGCGACCCCAACTGGCAGGCGATAGGCGCAAGCCACTTCCTCGGCGTACCGCTCATCATCTGGATACTGCTCGTCCTCTTTCTCGCCAACCACATCGCCCTCTCCATGACCGTCTTCGGGCGGGAAACCTACCTCACCGGCGGCAACCGCGAAGCCGCGCTCTACTCCGGCATCCGGGTGAACCGCATCAAAATCATCATCTTCACCCTCTCCGGCGTGATGTCCGCCATCGCGGGCATCCTCCTCTCCTCGCGCCTTTACTCGGCGCAAACCAACGCAGGACTTAGCTACGAACTCGACGCCATCGCCGCCGCCGTCCTGGGCGGTACCAGCCTCTCCGGCGGCGTCGGCACCATGCCGGGCACCCTCATCGGCGCACTCATCATCGGCGTGCTCAACAACGGCATGAACATGCTCTCCGTCCCCTACTTCTACCAGCTCATCGTCAAAGGCGTGGTCATCATCATCGCCGTCTGGCTGGACGTGCGCGCCAAACGGCGGAAAGACTGACAAACCACCACGACAACCCAAGCGAGGCACAAGCATGAAAAAAATCCTCACCATCGGCGAAATCCTCGTCGAAATCGTCGCCAGCAGCAAAGGCGACGGCTTCCTCGAAGCCCAACCGCTCACCGGCCCCTACCCCTCCGGCGCGCCCGCCATCTTCATCGACCAAGTCGGCAAACTGGGCGCGCCCTGCGCCATCATCTCGCGCGTCGGCGATGACGACTTCGGCACCCTCAACCTGCGCCGCCTGCAACAAGACGGCGTGGATACCAGCGGCATCACCGTCGCCCCCGGCGAAAGCACCGGCAGCGCCTTCGTCCGCTACCGCGAAGACGGCAGCCGCCGCTTCGTCTTCAACATCGCGCACAGCGCCTGTGGCCGCCTCGAAAAGACCCAGGCCGCCGCTGATCTCATCCACGAATGCAGCCACCTGCACCTCATGGGCAGCGCCTTGGCCGCCCCCGGTATGCGGGCACTCGCCCTGCACGCCTTGCAACACATCAAGGCGCGTGGCGGCAGCGTCTCCTTCGATCCCAACCTGCGCCGCGAACTGCTCGGCGCACCCGGCCTGCACGAAGCGCTCCAACAAACCCTCGCCGCGACCGACATCTTCCTGCCCTCCGGTGACGAACTTTATCTTTTCACCACTGCACAAAACGAAAGCGATGCCATCGCCGAACTGCTCGCGCGCGGCATCAAAGAAATCCTGCTCAAACGCGGCGAACAAGGCGCAAGCCATTACAGCGCGGACGACCGCCTCGATGCCGCGCCAATCGCCGTGCGCGAAGACGACCCGACCGGCGCGGGCGACAGCTTCGGCGGCGCCTACATCGCCCTACGTCTGAACGGCCACGATGCAGCCAGCGCCCTGCGCTACGCCAACGCCGCCGGCGCCCGCGCCGTTACCCGCATCGGCCCGATGGAGGGCACCTCTACCTTGGCAGAGCTGGATGCGCTGCTCATCGCCCATAAAAACAACTAGGGGCTGTTTGCAATTTGAGTCTCCCTCATTCAAAACGAGATAGTCCTCAAACGTATGTTGTCATGCGAAATTTGTTTAACCCTGCCCTCACCCCAACCCCTCTCTCACTGCGTGAGCTGTTCCAGTCCCAGAGGGACAAGCATTGCTCGCGTAGCGAGAGAGGGGCTTATCCACGGAAATGCAAACAGCCTCTAGTGTTTCCAGCAAATAAAGACAAGTAAACGGACTGAAAACTTAAAAGCCGCCTGCAACCGTAACAGCGGTTGCAGGCGGCTTTTTTATTTCCGCTTATTTCCGCGCGTTATACGGAAAACGGGTTCAGCAGTGGCACTTGCAGCGCGGCGAAATCGCGGGTGTTGCGCGTGACCAAGGTGAGGCCGTGGCGAATGGCACAGGCGGCAATGAGCGCGTCGTTATAAGGACGCTGGTCGGGGACGTGCAGGCGGGCGCAAATGCGGGCGGTATGGGCATCTATCGGCAGGATGCGCGTGCCGAAGGTCGGCAGCACGGTGTCGTTCAGCCAATTTTCCAGGCGCAGAAATTGTGCTTCGTCGCCGCGATGCTGCACGCGCAAAATGCCCTGTTCGATTTCCAGCAAGGTGATGACACAGAGGTGGCAGCGGTCAAAATCAATGGATTGCACCCAGCGCGCGAGCGCCGGGTCTGCCCGCCCCTGGCTGATTTTGCGGATTTCCGACAGGATGTTGGTATCCAGCAGAAACATCAGAACAGCTCCTCGCGATCGGCAATGATGCAGCGGGGAAATTCCACTTCGATCCAGTCCGATTCGGGGTCACACAGTTTTTCTGCCAGGCTTGGTTTGCCTTCCTGTAACGCCCGGTAAGCGGCGTAGTTCATCAACACGTAGGCGGGTTCGCCGCGGTCGGTAATGCACACGGGGGCGGTATCGCTCATGTTTTTCGCTTTGGCGACGTTTTGGTTAAATTCGCGGCTGCTGATGGTTTGCATGATGGTTCTCCGTTTGGTTGTAGCAACGTGTACGCATTGTAGGCGGCGGGCGCGCTGGAGGCAAGGCGGCGCGGCAATCGTTCCTACTTCCGGCAGCCGGCTAGCAGATCCAGTTCTTTCTGGTAAATGCTGCCGCCGGTTTGTACGTCAAACAGGCCGAGATAGGTATGGAAGACGTTATCCTGCGAATATTCGCCGCTGCTGGCGCGCTGGTGCAGGCAGTTGCCATCAACCGCCCCGTCCTGCCGCCAGGCGTCGGAGAGCCACAACATCATCGGCACCCGCGTCTGTTCGGCCGGAGCGACGCTGTAGGGTGTGCTGTGCAGGTAGATGCCGTTTTCGCCGAGCGATTCGCCGTGGTCGGATACGTAGAACACGCTGCTTTTCCAGTCTTTTTCGCGCGCAAGCCGCGCAATCACCCGCTCGATGAAGCCGTCCACGTAGCGGATAGTGTTGTCGTAGGTGTTGGTGATTTCTTCGCGGCTGCATTGTTGGATTTGTTTGGTGTCGCAGGTCGGGGTGTAAGCGCGGTATTCCGGGGTGTAGCGCTGGTAGTAGGTCGGGCCGTGGCTGCCGATGGTGTGCAGGATGATGACGGTATCTTGCGCGCCTGCGAGCGGTTGTTCGATGTCTTGCAGGAGGATGTCGTCGAGGCATTCGCCGTCCGTGCAGTAGGCGGGCAGGTTCAGCGCGGTCATGTCGTGGTATTCGATGTTGGCGCAGGCACCCTTGCAGCCGGTGTCGTTGTCGTACCAGACGACGCGTACCCCGGCGCGTTGCAGGATGTCAAGCAGGTTGTCGCGGCGGCTGGCGATATCGACGTCAAAAGTCGCGCGCGGCTGTTCGGAGAGCATGCAGGGCACGGAGTAAGCGGTGTAGGTGCCGCAGCTGCTCACTTGCGGGTAGTTGATGATTTCTGCGCCGCGCGCCGCGAGCTTTGGCGTGGTCTGGCGCGCGTAGCCGTTCAGCCCCCAGTTTTGCGCGCGTGTCGCCTCGCCGATGATAAAGACGCTCACCCGCCGCTGCGGGTCGGTTTTTTGCTGATGTGCATCGGCGGCGACGGTCTCATAAGGACGGTTGGCGCGGCGCTGGTGCTTGATTTTGCTGATGCTGGCGACGATGAAGTTGGTCGGCACGATGAGGTGCGGGATGTCGTGGTTGTTGCGGCCGTAGGCGGCGTAATCCTGGTAGTAAAGGCGGGCAATGAGCGCGAGCAGCAGCAGCGAAAGCAGCACCGCACCGAGGCGCAGCGCCAGTTCGCGCCACCAGCGGCGGTAAACGACGCGCACGCGCAAGTAAAGGAGCGCCGGAACGACTCCGAGTGCGAGCAGCCAGAGGGCATACGGCACGGTCAGCAGTTTGGCGCTTTCGGCGGGGGTGGTTATCAGCACGTTGGTGAGCATGGCGCGGTCGAAATAGACGCCGAGGAAGATGACGGAATAGCTGACCGCCGCCGACAGCAGCAGAATCAGCGGGATGATGAGTTTGTGCAGATACGGCAGGAGCAGCAGGTGGAAGATGATGTTCAGGCAGAGAAAGATAAACAGCGGCACGCTCCAGAGGAATGTGCCGTCGCCGCCTGCGCTACGCCACGCCTGCCAGATGGTGCGGAAGAAGCCGTAGTTGAGCAAGGTGAAAAATAGCGCCAAGAGGAGCGCGAGGCGCGTGGCGGAAAGCTGCCAGCGGCCGGTGAGTAAGTGCATGGGGGAATGTCCTTATGTGAGGGAATCGCCGGGCAGTCCGCACGGCCAGAAAAAGCCGGTTTGAAACCGGCTTTTGTGTGGGCAAGGCGTTTGTTTAGTCAATCAGGATGCGCAGCATGCGGCGCAGCGGTTCGGCCGCGCCCCACAGCAGCTGGTCGCCAACGGTAAACGCGCTGAGGTATTCGCCGCCCATTTCCAGTTTGCGCAGGCGGCCAACCGGCACGGTGAGTGTTCCGCTGACTTTCGCCGGGGTGAGCTCGTGGATGCTCGCTTCTTTGGTGTTCGGGATGACTTTCACCCAGTCGTTGTGCGCAACCAGCAGTTTTTCGATTTCCGCCAGCGGCAGGTCTTTTTTCAGCTTCATCGTGATTGCCTGGCTGTGGCAGCGCATCGCGCCGACGCGCACGCACAGGCCGTCCACCGGTACCGGGTTGGCGCTGCGGCCGAGGATTTTGTTGGTCTCGACGCCGCCTTTCCATTCTTCTTTGGACTGGCCGTTGCCAAGATCGGCGTCAATCCACGGGATGAGGCTGCCGGCGAGCGGTACGCCGAAGTTGGCAGACGGATAGCCGTCGCTGCGCAATGCGGCGCTGACTTTGCGGTCAATGTCGAGAATGGCGCTGCGCGGATCGGCCAGTTCACCCGCGACTTGCGCGTGCAGGTAGCCCATGCCTTCGAGCAGTTCGCGCATGTTTTTCGCGCCCGCGCCGGAGGCCGCCTGGTAGGTCATGCTGGTAATCCATTCGACGAGGTCGTTGGCAAAGAGGCCGCCGAGCGCCATCAGCATGAGGGAAACGGTGCAGTTGCCGCCGATGAAGTCTTTTTTGCCGTCGCGGATGGCCTGGTCGATGACGCTGCGGTTCACCGGGTCGAGGATGATGACGGCGCGGTCGTCCATGCGCAGGGCGGAGGCGGCATCAATCCAGTAGCCGTCCCAGCCGCGCGCGCGCAGTTGCGGGTGGATGGCCTTGCTGTAGTCACCGCCCTGGCAGGTGATGATGATGTCCATCGCCGCGAGCGCGTCCAGGTTGTTGGCGTCTTGCAGGGTTTTGCCGCTGCCCGCGAAGGCAGGCGCCGCTTCACCCGCCTGCGAGGTGGAAAAGAGGGTGGTTTCAACGTGGGCGAAGTCTTTTTCTTCTTGCATGCGCCCGATGAGGACGGAGCCGACCATGCCGCGCCAGCCTACGATGCCTAGTTTTTTCATGAATGTTCCTCGGTTGGTAAAGGGGGAGGGGTATTAAACGCTCTTTAGGGGACGCCTGCAAGCGCCCGTTACACGCAAGGCGCGGGGTTTTCGCTACGGGTTAATCTGTTCGATGATGTGGCGGGTGAGGATTTTTTCGCCGGGGCCGGTGAAGTGGATGCCGTCGCCTTTGCGTACCGCCACCGGTTTGCCGCGTTCGTCGGGAAGGAAGGCGGTGTAGCTGCCGTCAGCCTTGGCAAAGAGGCGGTTGGTGTTTTGGTAGTGTTGTTGGGCTTTTTCGACTTCGTCGGCGATGAGGCCGTCAAGGTAGGTGATTTTTTTGCTGTATTTCGGCGCTTTCATCAGCGGCGGGCCTATCCACAGGGTTTTGGCGCCCCGTGCCGCCGCCGTTTGCAGGATTTTGCGGATTTCGCCGCGGTAGTAGTTTTCCCATTCGGGGGTGCCAAAGTTCAGTTTTTGCTCTGGAGCGGCGGGGTTGGGCGTGTCTTGCGGGTCATTGGCGCCAAGCAGCACGATGATGAGGCGCACGTCCGGGTTTTCTTCGAGTTGGGCGGCGAGGTGCTCCGGCCAGTTGTAGTAGTCGGGGTAGCGCAGGCCGCTGCTCGGTTTGCCGCGGTTGATGCTTTTGATGTGGTGGCGCGCGAGGAGTTCGCGCTGGATGTGCGGCGCCAGCGATTGCATCATCGAGTCGCCAATGAGCAGCACGCGGTCGTTTTCGCCAAGCTGGATGGGGGTTTTGCCCGCAGCTTCGGGGGCGACGGCTGCGGCGTCCGCAGGCGGCGTTTCTTCAGCAGCGACGGTTTCGGTTTCGCTGAGGTCAATCGGGTGTTCGTCGCTGTCGTCGGCGCTAGCGGCGACGGCGGGGTGATGTGTCCAGCCGACGCTGGCGACGGGCAGGTAGTGGGCAGCGTTGATGGGATGGCTTTGTTGCAGGGCGCTGCCCAGCCGGTTCTGCCAGGGTTCGGCGGGCGCAGGTGCATCGGGCGACGGACGCAGGCGCGCGAGCTGCGCGGGGTCTTCGTCGGCAAGCCAGAGGGTGCTGGCGATGGGCGGGGTGAGCGCGCTGCCGTGTTCTTCCCACAGGGTTTGGACGCTGGGTGCGGGGGCATCGGCGGCAAGTTCGGCCAGTTGTGCGGGGTCAGGCAGGGTCGTGGCCACGGGCTCGGCAACAGGCGGCGCGACGGTTGGGTTTTCCGGCGCTGTAACGGTTTGGGCTGCCGCTGGCGCTGCCTGGGCGGTGGCAATGTTGATGCGCGGCAGGCTGGCGGGGTGGTGGCTTTCGCCGCCCGCGCCGAGCAGGCGCATGAGGTGTTGTTTGAGGGCATCGCCGCTGCGCCACAAACGGTTTTTTTGCAGGGCGGCGAGCGGGGATTGGTGGTAGTAGGTTTGTTGCCAGTATTGTTCGATGTTGTGTTGCATCAGCCAGAGCGCGAGGAGCAGGCTGCTGGCGAGGGTGGCAAGGATTTTCAGGCTGCGGATGGGCATGGTGGTTTTTCAGTAGTTGCTGTAGAGGAAACTGGGGATGCCGCTTGGCGCGTAGGCGCTGATGATGATGAGCGCGGCGGTAAATAGCAAGGCTTGGCTGTGCCACGGCAGGCGGCGCCATTGCGCGGCGGCGTAGTCTTTCCAGCCGGTGGTGCGCGGGTAGAGGTAGATGAGGAGGTTGAAGGCGGCGACGAGGGCGAGTGCGGCGACAGGCGCGTGCAGGCTGAGGTTGCCGCCGAGCGCGCGGAAGATGGCGCGGGTGTTGTCGGCGTCGTTGCTGTAAAACACCGCCCAGGTGAGGACGATGTAGTGGATGGTGCCGTAGCGGGCGAGCGCCGGGCTTAGGGTGGCGACGGCGTTTTTGCCCATGAGGCGGTCGCCGAGGTTAAGCAGTATGAGGCCGCCCGCGTGCATCGCGCCCCAGATGAGGTAGTTGTTGCTCGCGCCGTGCCAGAGGCCGGAGAGGAGCATGGCAATGCTGAGGTTCACCTGGGTGCGCAGGAAACCGTGGCGGCTGCCGCCGAGCGGGATGTAGAGGTAGTCGCGAATCCAGGTGGAGAGGCTGATGTGCCAGCGGTGCCAGAAGTCGCGCAGGTTGGTGGCGGCGTAGGGCATGTTGAAGTTTTCCGGGATGCGGATGCCGAGCAGCAGCGCGATGGCGGTAACGAGGTCGGTGTAGCCGGAGAAGTTCAGGTAGATTTCCAGGGTATAGGCGTAGAGCGCAGCGAGGACTTCAGTCGGCAGGTATTGTTCGGGATTGCCAAGGATGGGCGTCACCCAGCTCTCTTTCAGCCAGGCTTCGAGCCAGACCACTTTTATCAGGCCGCTGATGAGCAGGACAAAAATGCGTCCGCTATCGCCCACAGCACGCGGTGCGGTCGCGGCAAATTGCGGCATCATCACCCCCGCGCGGCAGATGGGCCCGGCAATGAGCGTCGGGAAGAAAGCGAGAAAAAGGCAGAGGCGCTCCGGTTTTTCGACGACGATTTGCACGCGGTAAGCGGCGACGAGATACGTAATGGAGTGGAAGGTGTAATAAGAGATGCCAATCGGCAGCAGGATTTCCACCGCAGGCAATTGCCAGTCGATGCCCAGCGTGTCCAGGAGGTTTTGGCTGTGCAGGCGGAAAAAATCTAGGTATTTCATCAGGCAGAGGTGACCGATGGCAATCGCGATGGCGATTTTCAGCTGCTTTTTGCTGCGGTAATACTGGATGTTGCGCGCGGCAAGATAGATGAAGGCGGAATAGAGCAGGAGTTCCAGCGCAAACAGCAGGCTGTAAGTCGCCACCAGGGTATAGCTGGCGGCGAGCAGCAGATGGTTCTGCACGTCCACGCGCGCCCGCACGCACCAGTACAGCGCGAAGAACGGCAGAAAAACCGCAATGAATTCGGGGGAAAGGTAACTCATGGGGCGACATTATCGCGGAAAGTGCAAACATTAACAATCCGTATAGACACAGCAAGCTCATTGAAATTTTGCGCGCCGGGCGGCGCTGTGGCCAAACGTGAATCATTGACATTAGGCTTAGCACTGGGCATAATGCGTCGCATTTTTAGCCGAGGAGTATCCATGTTGAAACCATTGATGAATTTAGCAAAATTGGTATTTTGTGGCGCGGCGTTTGCCGTGCTCGCGGCACAGGCGGAGGTGAAGCAGATTAAAGATGTGCTTGGCCGCGAAGTGCAGGTCGATGTGCCGGTCAAGCGCGCTATTCTGACCTTCTATTACCCCGACTACATTGCCGCGACCGGCGCGGACAATTTCCGCAACGTTGTTGGCATTTCGCGTGAATTCTGGGAAAAATTCAATCCCGGCAGCTGGGCACAATTTACGGAAAAGATGCCATTCTTAAAAGACATTGACGATGTCGGCTACGTCATCAGCAATACTTTCTCCACGGAAAAGGCGCTGGCGCTGAAACCCGATGTGCTGGTGATTCCGAAGGTTCAATACGAAGCGCTGGCGGCGGAATTGTCGCGTTTTGAAGAAGCGGGCATACCGGTGATCGTGGTCGATTTCAATGACCAGACCGTCGAGAACCATACGCAGAGCATCCGCATTTTCGGGCAGCTGGCGGGCACGGAAGCGCGCGCGGAAAAGATTGCCCGAGCATATGCCGACGGCATTGCCGATATTCAAAAGCGGGTCAAAGCGGCAAATCTGCCCAAGCCGAAAATCTATATCGAATTTGGCAATAAAGGGCCGGAGGAATACAGTTTTACCTTTGGCAAAAACATGTGGGGCGCGATTGCCGATACCGTCGGCGGCGATAATGTCAGCGCACCGCATATCAAAACCTGGGGCACGATTTCTGCCGAACAATTACTGGTCGCCCGCCCCGATGTCATCATGATTTCCGGCACGGAACTGGAACACGACACCAATCCCAATGTGATGTCGATGGGCATCGGCATCAGTGAAGCAGACGCGCGGCAGCGCCTCGCCGGCTTCATCAAGCGCACCGGCTGGGACAGCCTGCCGGCGGTGCAGAATAACCGCGTCTATGGCCTTTACCACACCGCCTCGCGCTCGATTACCGACCTGGCGGCAGCACAGTTCATGGCGAAGGCGCTGTATCCGCAGGTGTTCGCCGATGTTGATCCGGACAAAACCTGGCAGGATTTCTATCGCGAATATCTGCCGATCGTGCCGCAGGGGACGTTTTTCCTATATCCGCAGTACTGAAAGGATGAAATATGGGTGCTTTAAATGATTTTCTAAATATAATTTTAAATGTAATTAGCCCATTTCTCAGCCGTAAAAGACTGAAAAAATACCTAAATGGAATTTTAGAGCCTGATATGGAAGAACTTGAGATTATCAAGCTATATATCGAGAGGACTCGCCCTGAGATAATGGCGAATGGTGCAAGTAATATATTAAGGCAAATAGAGCAAATGAAAATACCCTATTTTAGAGATTTGACTGTGGAGGAGCTTGATTTTCTTCTCGATAAAGAAGTGAGTCTGCATGGAATACTTGATGTTGTTATGGCTAAAGATGGTTTGAGTAGGGGGTTGGCTGCTATCGTTTGGAACGAAAATAGAAAACGTTACGAGGAAAGGAAAAAGATAATTGGAGAAGAGTTAATAATATTCTTTTTTATTGCACTTATCCCTGTGATAGTCTATGGGGCCTATATTGTGATAATCAGATTAGAATTGGGTAATGGCAGTCTTCCTGCAGCATCAATATTCCCTATGCTTTCTGTATTTTTTATATTTTACTTATTTTATTTGATTTTTATCTTATTTCCCCTGGCATCTATCCCATCTAATATAAATACTGCCAAAAAACGTCTATTGAGAAGCAGCAATAGAGTAATTTTTGGCAATAATTAATCCTATCTCTAAATATGCTTGACCCCCTAAACACCCTGCTGGCTGCACCCAATCCGCATTTTGTCAACCGTGCAGAAGCAGGCGGCGACATCATCCCACTTAGCCACATCACTTTTCCGCCTGCGTCCGCAATCGCTGTTGCCGCGCTGGAAGACGCCTTGTAGGGCAGCGATACGGTCTTGCCCGCGCTCTATCGGGAAAGCGACGGTTTGCAGCTTTTCGCCAACCGTGCTGATAGCGACGAATGCTTTTTCTTGCTGCCGCTTGCCCACATGGCAGAAGAAAAGGCGGCGCTCTATGAATGGCTGCTGACGAATGACGAAAACTGCGAAGACGGTGATGCGGTGTACGGCGTCCCGACCTGGTGGGATAGCGCAGTCGTCTTTGCCGGCTTCGGGCAGGCACCGGAACGTTTTTATCTGGCAACCACCGGCGCGCATCGCGGCAAGGTGTTTTATTACAACCATGAAGAATGCTCGATGCGGATTGCCGACAGCGTCGCCGCTTTTCTTGATTTGCTCTGCGGCGATCCGGTCGCGTTTATGCAGCGTTTTTACGATGTCGCTATTGGGACATTGCCGCTTACCACCCCGACTGATTTTCCAAGCCACCGCGCCTTGTGTCCGGGCGCGGCGGGTTTTATTCACGGGCGCACCTTCCCCACAACAGGAGCTTATATGCTGAAAAAACTGCTTGCCGCTGCCGTCGTGGCGGCGACCATGACCGCCGCCCATGCCGAGGTGAAGACCATCAAAGATGTGCTTGGCCGCGAAGTGAAAGTAGATGTGCCTGCGAAGCGCATCATGCTGGGTTTCTACTACACCGATTACCTCGCCGTTGGCGGTGAAAAAGCACTGGATAACGTCGTTGGCTTCTCGAAAGCCGTGTGGACGGACTGGACGCCTGCCAGCTGGGAGGTGTACAGCAAGGCGCTGCCGAAGCTGAACGAACTCGCCGATGTGGGCGAAGTTGAAGTCGGCACCTTCTCGGTGGAAAAAGTGCTGGCGCTGAAGCCGGATCTGGTCATCCTTGCCGACTGGCAATGGCAGGCGATTGAAGACGACCTCGAACCGCTGGAAAAAGCGGGCATCCCCGTTGTCGTCCTTGACTACAACAAGGAACAACTGCCGCTGCATCTGGAAAGCACCCGCGTCCTTGGCGAAATCACCGGACAGGAAGCGCGCGCCAAAGAAATCGCCGCCTGGTACGAAGGCGTGGTGAAAGACGTGCACAGCCGCGTGGAAAAATCCGGCCAGCCCAAGCCAAAAATCTATCTTGAATTTGGCAACAAAGGCCCGGCTGAATACGGCAACAGCTTCGGCAACACCATGTGGGGGCCGCTCGCCGAGCAGGCGATGGGCAGCAACATCGCCGTTGGCCACGTCGAATACGCCGGCCCGATGAACCCCGAACAGGTTATCGTCGATAAACCTGAAGTCGTCGTCATCAGCGGACGCGAAACCGAGCTGAAGAAAAACGAACAGGCGCTGGTGATGGGTATCAACATCGCCAAAGACGAAGCGCTGAAACGCCTGAACGGCTACAAGACGCGCCAAGGCTGGGCGGAACTGCCAGCCATCAAGGATGGCCGTCTCTACGGCATCTATCAGGGCGCCTCGCGCACACTGGCCGATGCCGCCTCCATCCAGTACATCGCCAAGGCGCTCTACCCCGACGCCTTCAAGGACGTTGACCCGCTTGCCACCTACCTCGACTTCCACAAGAAGTATCTGCCTGTCACCCCGGAAGGCACCTTCTTCCTGAAAGCGGAGTAATCCGTGCCGCAGCAAATCGTACAAGACACGATTGCCGCCCACCGCCGCCGCGAAAAGCGGCGGTGGACCATCATGCTGCTCTTCATCGTGTTCTGCCTCATCACCTTCATTCTCGACCTCACCAATGGTGCGGCTGGCGGCAAAATCAGCGCCAAAGACGTGCTCTACGCCCTGCTGCAATTCCGCGACACCGCGCCGGAAGCGGGCGCGGGCAGCCTCGCCCTGCACTGGTACAGCTTCCAGCAATGGCTCGGCATCGGCGGTGTGGACAACATCACCCACATCATCGTCAACCACCTGCGCCTGCCCATCGCCCTGATGGCGCTCGTCGCCGGGGCAGCGCTTGGCGCGGGCGGTGCGGAAATCCAGACCCTGCTGAACAACCCCATGGCCAGCCCCTACACCCTCGGCATGGCCGCTGCCGCCGGCTTCGGCGCCTCGCTTGTCGTCGTTTTCGGCACCTTTGGCCTCTCCGTGTACGTCGCCCAGCCACTCTCTGCCTTCCTCATGACCATGCTCGCCGCCGGCATCATGTTCATCTTCGCCTCCATGCGCCGCTTCTCCTCATCCACCCTGGTGCTGGTTGGCATCGCCCTGCTCTTCATCTTCCAGTCCGCCTCCTCGCTCATGCAATACATCGCCACCCCGGAAGAATCACAAAAAATCCTCTTCTGGCTCTTCGGCGCCCTTAGCAAAGCCAAATGGCAGACCCTCGCCATTACCGCCGTCGTCACCCTCACCTGCATCCTGCTGCTCTTTGCCAACGTCTGGCAACTCACCGCCCTGCGCCTCGGCGAAGCGCGCGCCGCCAGCATGGGCGTGAACCTTGCAGCACTCAGGATGCGCGTGCTGGTCATCGTCGCTGTCATGACCGCGACCGTCATCAGCTTCGTCGGCACCATCGGCTTCATCGGCCTCGTCGCCCCGCACGTCGCGCGGATGCTCGTCGGCGAAGACCAGCGCTACTTCCTGCCGACCGCCATGCTCGCCGGCTCCGCCTTCCTCTCCGCCGCCTCCGTCCTCTCCAAACTCATCAACCCCGGCGCGGAATTCCCCATCGGCATCATCACCTCCTTCATCGGCGTGCCGTTCTTCTTCTGGATCATCCTCTCGCGCAAGGCCAACACATGATGCAGATAGACCACCTCACCATCCATCGCGGCCAACTCTGCGTCGCCGACAACATCTCGCTTGAATTGCACCACGGCAAAACCTACGCCATCCTCGGGCCGAATGGGGCAGGCAAATCCTCGCTCATCAAAACCCTCTTTGCCGAACTGCCCTACAGCGGACAGATCCGCTACCGTGACAAAACCCTCAGCCACGGGCACCACATGGCTTGGCGCAAACCCATCGGCTACATGCCGCAGGACACTATCGTCGATGCCTCGCTCACCGCGCTGGAAATCGTCCTGCTCGGACAGATGAGCAATCTCACCATGCGCGTCTCGGACGAACAACTCGCCCGCGCCGCTGCCATGATGGAAACCCTCGGCATCGCCCACCTTGCCGGACGCGATGTGCTTGCCCTCTCCGGCGGGCAGCGACAAATGGTCATGTTCGCGCAAGTCCTGCTGCGCGATCCGGAAATCCTCCTGCTTGACGAACCGGTGAGCGCGCTCGACATGCACCACCAGTGCGTCCTGCTCGAAGCCGTGCGCCACCACACCCGCGAACGCGACCTCATCACCCTGATGATCCTGCACGACCTCAACCTCGCCGCCCAATTCGCCGACGAAATCATCCTGCTGGCGGACGCCAAAATCCAGGCACAAGGCACGCCGCGCGACGTCTTGCAAAAAGAAACCATCGAACGCATCTACCGCGTCGAAGCCGCCGTGTACAACGACCCCGACGGCGCCCCGGCCGTCGTCATGCCGCGCCGCGCCATCCGCGCCCCCAAACCCAACCTACCCACGGAGACAACACCATGAAAAACCCCCTCCTGACCCTCGCCCTGCTTGCCGCCGCAGCCTCCGCCCACGCTGCCGAACACGAAGTGAAAATGCTCGACATCGGCAGCGACAAAGAGCCGATGGTCTTCGAACCCGCCGTGCTGAAAATCGCGCCGGGCGACACCGTCACCTTCGTGCCGACCAACAAAGGGCACAACGTCGAAAGCAAGCTCGTCCCCGAAGGCGCGGAAACCTTCAAAAGCGAGCTGGACGCAAAATACAGCGTCAAACTCGACAAAGAAGGCGTGTACATCTACGTCTGCCCGCCACACAGCATGATGAACATGGTCGGCGTCATCCAGGTGGGAGAAGCGACCAACCTGGAAGCCGTCAAAACCGCGCTGCCCAAACTCGAACGCCGCGCCATGAGCAACAAAGGCCGCCTCACCAAATACGTGGAAGAACTGGCAAGCGCCCCCGCTGCTGATGCCAAAGCGGCGGAAGAAAAACCCGCCGAAAACAGCGAAACCCCGGCGGCAAAATAAACACGCATAAAAAAACCGCTGAAGGGCGACCTTCAGCGGTATCGCATTCATTCACGTCAGGAGACACACTATGAAAATACTCGCCATCCTTGTCGGCGCTATCGCCGGATTACTCATCGTCCGCTACTTCATGCTCGATCCCTTTGAAGAAATCGGCTGGGAAATCTTTTGGCACGAAATATTCAATGGCAAAGGCGGCGTTTCAGGCGAAGGATTAGAAGTCGTTCTAAAATCCAATACCTTCATGAAATGCAGCATCGGTACCATTATTGGCGCTATCGCAGGCGGCGTGATTCATAGCCTAGTTAACAAAAAATAGTCCGTCTTTCATACAAAAAACGGCGGTAGATTCCGCCGTTTTTTATCGTTTTGTATCTTTCCGTCGTCTTCATCACGGCGGCAATAGAAATGGAAGGATTCAAATTTTCTCCAGCTTGGCATAGGCGAGTACCAGCCATTTTTCACCCGCTTCCGCGAAATGGATTTGCGCGCGCAGATGCTCGCCGTGGCCTTCCAGCGCCATTACGCAGCCTTCGCCGAATTTGGGGTGGCGCACGCTGTCGCCGAGCTTGTAGGGCGCGGCGGGGCTGGCGGTGCGCGGGGAGGCGCTGTCCATGCGGCGCATTTTGCTGATGCCGCTATAGACCATCGGCCGCACCGCTTCGGTCAGTTCTTCCGGGATTTCGTGGATGAAGCGCGAGGGCTGCGGGTAGTTTTCTTGTCCCTGGAAGCGGCGGCGCTCGGCGAAGCAGAGAGTGAGTTCGCGTTCGGCACGGGTCATGCCGACGTAGGCCAGCCGCCGTTCTTCTTCGAGTTTGTCCGGGCTTTCGATGGCGCGCTGCGTCGGGAATAGGCCTTCTTCCATGCCAACGATATAGACGTTCGGGAATTCGAGGCCTTTGGCGCTGTGCAGGGTCATCAGCTGCACGCTGTCGCTGCCTTCTTCGGCCTGGCCGTCGCCCGCATCCAGCGCCGCGTCGACCAAGAAGTCCATGATGCGGTCGCTGTCCGGGTCGGTGCTGAGGTCGATGTAGCTGCCGGCGTTGATGAGTTCGTCCAGGTTTTCGCGGCGCGCGTCTGCTTGTTCGCTGCCTTCGCTTTCGAGCGCGGCGTAGAGGCCTGTGTCATGGACGACGGTTTCCAGCGCTTTTTTCAGCGAGGGCTCGGCGGCGAGTTTGGCGGCGATTTGTTCGATGAGAATGACGAATTCGCGCAGGGCGTTGCGCGCACGACCGCTGAAGTGGCGGGCGATTTGCGCGTCGTCGCTGAGGATGCGCCACAGCGGTACGCCCGCTTGTTGGGCGAGTTGGCGCAGGTCTGCCAGGGTTTTTTGTCCGATGCCGCGCGTCGGGGTGTTGATGATGCGCTCAACGGCGCCGTCGTCGTCACGGTAGCGGGCGAGACGCAGGTAGGCGAGCGCGTCCTTGATTTCGGCGCGTTCGAAGAAGCGCAGGCCGCCGTAAACGCGGTACGGCAGGCGGTGTTGCAAGAGCATTTCTTCGAAAACGCGCGATTGGGCGTTGGAGCGGTAGAGGATGGCGCTTTCGTCGTAGCGGCCGCCGTCTGCATGCCAGCGCTGGATGTGCTCGCAGACGTAGCGCGCTTCGTCCATTTCGTTGATGGCGGGGTAGATGCGTACCGCTGCGCCGCGCTGGCCGTCGCTCCACAGGGTTTTGCCGAGGCGGTTGCTGTTTTGTGCGATGACGGCGTTGGCGGCATCAAGGATGGTTTGGGTTGAGCGGTAGTTTTGTTCGAGACGGACGGTGGCGAGTGCCGGAAAATCGCGTTCCAGTTGCAGGATGTTTTCGACACGCGCGCCGCGCCAGCCGTAGATGGATTGGTCGTCATCACCGACGACGAACAGCTGCGCCCCGCCCGCGCACAGTTGTTGTACCAGGCGGTATTGCAGGGCGTTGGTGTCCTGAAATTCGTCCACCAGCACGCTTTGAAAACGCTGCTGATAGTTTTGCAGTACCTCGGGGTGGTGGGTGAAGAGCTCAACGGTCAGCAGCAGCAGTTCGGCAAAATCCATCGTGCCCTGCTGGCGGCAAAGTTTTTCGTAGTCGTGGTAGAACTCGCGGATGGCCAGCTCCCCCGGATGCGGCGTCGGCGGCACGTCTTCGGCGCGCAGGCCTTCTTCTTTATAAGCATTGATTTGCCAGACCATGTTTTTCGGCTTCATCACCGCTTCATCCCACTGGCGCGCGCGCATCATCCGCTTTACCAGACGCAGCTGGTCGTCGCTGTCCATGATGACGAACTGCTCCGGCCACTGCATCAGCAGGGCGTGACGGCGCAGGATGCGGTGGCAAATGCCGTGAAAAGTGCCCATCCACAACTGCCCCAGCGGGCGCTGCAACGCCGCTTCCAGCCGCTGCCGCATTTCACGCGCTGCCTTGTTGGTAAAGGTCAGCGCCAAGAGGCCGTAAGGCGACACGCCCTCAACCGCCATCAGCCACTGCATGCGCTGCACCAGCACGCGCGTCTTGCCGCTACCCGCTCCGGCAATCACCCGCATGGCGCGCGCCGGATGGGTGACCGCTTCGCGTTGGCGCTCGTTCAGGCCTTGCAATATTTCGCTGACATCCACTGCTTTATGTCTCCCAAATTGAAAAGTGGCGCATTATAACGCGGCGGTAATTCGCCCGCCGCCTGCACGGTAATATAGCGACCAGTTTGTAGTAATCTTGCAACAAACCGTATCCCGCATAAAAATCCCAAATAATCGCTTGACACTCCCCTGCCGCATCGGCATAATCGCGCGCCTCAAATCCCCCGTGGCTACGTAGCTCAGTTGGTTAGAGCACATCACTCATAATGATGGGGTCCCCTGTTCGAGTCAGGGCGTAGCCACCACTTCTCCTCTATCTTCTGTAATCAAGAATTTCTGCGTTTTGCGACGTAGATTATTGCAAAAGGATTGCAATTATTTTATATTTCGCCGCCTAAACACGAAACCTTGGTATCCAACATGTTTTTCAAAAAACCTGACACCGAACGGGCCGTTACCTTTGCCGATTTTGAGCATGGTGTGGACTGCCCCTGCTGCGCCCGCAACTCCCGTCGCACCTTTATCAAAACTGCTGCGATTGTGACTGCGGGCCTTTTAGCTCCTGCGGACTGGGTGCGCGCTGCCACCGGCCGCGAGCGCATGATCAAGATGTTCAACCCCCATACCGGCGAAAGCATCCGCGCGGTTTTCTGGACACCGGAATACGGATATATCCAGCCGGCCATGGATGAAATCAGCCGCTTCTTCCGCGACTTCCGCCAAAACCAAATCGTCTCTGTGGATATTGACCTGCTCAATATCCTGCACTACATGCAAAGCAATGTCGGCAACAGCTCCACGATTGAACTGCACAGCGGTTACCGCTCACCCGCCACCAACTCCATGCTGGCGCGCCGCTCCAAGAACGTCGGCAAACAAAGCTATCACATGAAAGCGCAAGCCGCCGACATCTCCATTCAGGGCTACACTTCCCGCCAGCTGCGCGCGATGGCACAACGCTTGAACGCTGGCGGTATCGGCATCTATCGTGGTTCCAACTTCATTCACGTGGATTCCGGGCCAATCCGCACTTGGTACTACTGATTTTCCAAATGAAAAGCGGGCAAAAGCCCGCTTTTTTTGTTCAGCTTTCCGTCCCCAAAAGCCCGCATACTGCGGGCTTTTCTTTATCAACTATCTCTAAACAAGGCGCGCCGCCGACGGCGGTACGCATGGGTACGGCGCTGACGAAGCTGCCCTGTCAGGCGGCGCAACACTGTATGAGGCTTTGCGAGGAGCGCTGTAAGTCCGGAATCTGAAAAAGCCCCGCTCTGCGGGGCTGGTTTTATTGGTGCTGCGCGAGGCTGCGGGCGATGTAGTCTTTGAGTGCCGTGACGTCGTTCGGCAGGATTTCCACGCGGCGCGGGGCTTGTTCGATGTCGCGGAAGCGTTCCGGGCGTGGTGCGGTAATGCCGGTCGCTTCCTGTACGGTTTCTTCGAATTTCGCGGGCAACGCGGTTTCCAGGCATATCATTGGGCGTTCGCTGGGGTGGGCGGCTTGCCACTGCCGCGCGACATGGACGCCGTCGGCGGTGTGCGGGTCAATCAGGCGTCCGTATTTTTCGTACACGTCGCGGATGGTTGTCAAGCGGTCGGCATGGCTGCTACGACCGGCGTCAAAGCCGGAGGCGCGGATGCGCTCGCCCAGCGCTTTCAGGCTGACGGTGCCGCCCGCTTCAAGGGTGTGCCAGAGGGCGGCGGTTTGTGCGCTGTCGTCGCCGCTGATGTTGTAGATGTAGCGCTCGAAGTTGCTCGCTTTGCCGATGTCCATCGACGGGCTGCTGGTCTTGGCGACGTCTGCCGCCGGGCGGGCGCGGTATTCGCCGCTGCGTAAGGTGTGGTAGAGGACGTCGTTTTCGTTGGTGGCGACGATGAGGTGGGCGATGGGCAATCCCATACGTTTGGCGATGTAGCCGGCGTAGATGTTGCCGAAGTTGCCGGACGGCACGGTGTAATCGACTTCTGCGCCTTCCGGCAAGTCGAGCGCGAGGTAGGCTTTGATGTAGTACACGCTTTGTGCCAGCACGCGCGCCCAGTTGATGGAGTTCACCGCGCCGATGTGGTGGCGGCTCTTGTAGGCGGCATCGGCATTGACGGCTTTGACGAGGTCTTGGCAGTCGTCAAAGACGCCTTCGATGGCGATGTTGTGGATGTTCGCGTCTTGCAGGCTGTACATTTGTGCCTGCTGGAAGGGGCTCATGCGGCCATGCGGCGAGAGCATGAAGACGTTGATGCGCGCTTTGCCGCGCATGGCGTATTCGGCGGCGGAGCCGGTGTCGCCGCTGGTCGCGCCGAGGATGTTCAGCCGCTGGTCGCGCGCTTCAAGCACGTATTCCATCGCGTTGCCGAGGAATTGCATGGCGATGTCCTTGAAGGCAAGCGAGGGGCCGTTGGAGAGTTCGAGGATGTAGGTGTGGCTGTCGCCGAGGCGGGTCAGCGGGGTAATGGCTTCGCTATGGAAGACACTCTCGTGGTAGCTGCGGTGCAGGATGCGGCGCAGGTCGTTTTCCGGGATGTCGTCGATGTAGTGGCGCATCACGGCAAAGGCGAGGTCGGCGTAGTTGTAGGTTTTCCACTCGTGCAGGTTTTTGGCGGTGATGATGGTCGGGATGTGTTCGGGCATGGCGAGGCCGCCGTCCGGGGCGAGGCCTTGCAGGAGGATGTCGCTGAAGCGGCCGAGGGATGCGCCGCGGGTGGATTGGTATTGCATGGGGATTCCTTGCGGGTTTCGGGGAGTGGTTATTTCGTCGGTTGGGTTTCTGGGGGTTGTTGGGCTTTCGCGGGTTTCATAGCGGCTGCGCGTGCTGGACGAGGAGGCTTAGGCGTTCGTCGCCGTAGAAGCGGTTGACTTGTAGTTGGTAGGCGATGCGCAGGCGCGTGCCGGGGCGGTAGTCGGCGGTGTGGAAGAACCATGAGGCGTTGTAGGCGTTGCCGCTGTGCATTTCGCGCAGGACGAGGCGGGTGTGCGCGCTGCCCAGCAGGCGGCAGTCCAGTACTTCAAAGGGGTTGGCGAAGACGGGGACGGGCAGCGACGCGCCCCAGGGTTCGAGGCGCTCCAGGTAGCGCGCCCAGTCGAGGTTCAGGAGTGCGGCGGGTAGTTCGCCGTCGATGTACACGGGTTCGGGCGGTACGGTCGTGCCGTAGGTTTCGAGGAAGGCGCGGTTGATGGCTTCTATCAGCGCCGGGTAGTGTTCGCGTTTGACGCTAAGGCCTGCGGCGGCGGCGTGGCCGCCGTAGCGCAATGCTTCGCCGGGGAGGTGGCGCGCGGCGTCGTTCAGGAGTTCGTGCAGCGGCACGGCGCTGACGGAGCGCAGTGATGCTTTGATCCAGCCGTCTTCGTTGCTGTCGGTGGCGACCAGCGCCGGGCGGGCGAAGCGGCTTTTCAGGCGGGCGGCGAGGATGCCGATGATGCCTTCGTGCCAGGCGGGGTCGTAGGCGGCCGCGAGTGGCAAGGCGGGCGAGACTTGTCGCGCCGCTTCTTGTACGGCTTCGTTTTCCAGCGCTTTGCGGTCGCGGTTTTTTTCGTCGCTTTGTTGGGCGTAGTCTTGGGCGGTTTGCCAGTCTTCGGCAAGAAGCAGGGCGACGCCGTCGCTCATGTCGCCGAGGCGGCCGAGGGCGTTCAGGCGCGGCGCGACGGAGTAGGCGATGTCTTGTGCGCCGAGGTGGGCGGGTTCGAGGTTGGCGACGGCGAGCAACGCGCGGATGCCGGTGTTCGCCTGGCCGCTTCTGATGCGGGCGAGGCCGTGGTTGACGAGGATGCGGTTGTTGTAGTCAAGCGGCACGAGGTCGGCGATGGTGCCGAGGGCGACGAGGTCGAGGTGGTCGGTGAGGCGCAGGCTTTCCGGCCAGCGGTTTTGCGCGCGCAGGCGTTGGCGCAGGGCGAGGAGGAGGTAGAAGGCGACGCCAACGCCGGCGAGGTTTTTGCTGGGGAAGGTGCAGTCGCGGCGGTTGGGGTTGATGGTGGCGATGGCAGCGGGCAGGGTGTCGCCGGGCAGGTGATGGTCGGTGATGAGGGTGTCAATGCCGCGCGCGCGGGCGGCGGCAACGGCTTCGTGGCTGCTGGTGCCGTTATCAACGGTGAGGATGAGGCCGGGCGTGCTCGGCAGGGCGGCAAGTCCGGCGAGGCTAAAGCCGTAGCCGTGCGCGCTGCGGTTCGGGATGAACCAGTCCACGTTGGCACCCAGTTGGCGCAGGACGCGCACGGTGAGGGCGGTGGCGGTGGCGCCATCGACGTCGTAGTCGCCATAGACGAGGATGGGTTCGTGCGTGTTCAGCGCGCGTTCAAGGCGGTCAAGCGCGGGGGCGAGGTCGGTGAGGTCGTCCGGCGGCAGCAGGTTTTGCAGGCGTTTTTCGATTTCGTCATGCCGGGCAAGGCGGCTGGCGTAGATGTTTTTGACCAGCGGGTGCCAGTCTTCCGGCAGGGTTGCGGCGCTGATGCGCGCGGGGCGGGGGGTGAGCACGGGTGTGTGTTTGGGGTTTGGTTAGTGTGGTGTTGTGAAGGTTTACATACGCCTGAGCGCTCGTGGTGTATGTATAGCAATACACGCAAAGTTCTGTACAAGGCGTGCCGCCGAAGACAGTACGCATTGTACGGCGAGACGGTGCAATGCCGTATAGGGCTTTGCGTAGGCCGGGGAGGGTTGGAGGGGATGAGCGATCATTGATGCAGCAGAATTCCGGTTTTGCACATTTGCCGCCCTCACCCCAACCCCTCTCCCAGAGGGAGAGGGGTTCGTTCGTTCATGGGCCCCTCCCGTCCCCACAGGGAGGGGCAGTTTGGTGTTTATTCGATGTTTTCGACGCGGATGCGTTTGACCGCACCAGAGACGGCAGGCAGCGCCGCCAGTTGTTCGCAGGCGCGGTTCATCTGCGCTTCGTTGACGACTTCGGTGAGCAATACCAGCGGGATATGACCGTTGTTCTTGCGGTGGTTTTTCTGGCTGACCGAGTTGATGGAGATGCTGTTGTCGGCGAGGATGCGGGTGATGTCGGCCAAGACGCCTGCGCGATCGGCAACGGTCAGGCGCAGATAGTAGGCGCTATGGAAGGCTTCGGCGGGCAACACCGGCAGGCTGCTGCGGTCATGCACTTCGCTGTAGCCGAATTCGGTGAGGCGGTCTTCGCCCTTGAGGTTAAGCTCGCGCACGACGTCAATGAGGTCAGCGACCACCGCCGAGGCAGTCGGCAGTTTGCCTGCGCCGGGGCCGTAGTAGAGGCTGTTGCCGACGGCGTTGCCCTGTACCTGCACCGCGTTCATCACGCCATTAACGCTGGCAATGAGCGCGTTTTGCGGGACGAGCGTCGGGTGCACGCGGATTTCCACGCCGTTGTCGCGGCGCACGGCGAGGCCTAAATGCTTGATGCTGTAGCCGAGTTCGGCGGCATCCTGGATATCTTCCGGGGTGAGGGCGTCAATGCCTTCGATGTAAACGCTGTCAAATTGTAGCGGGATGCCGAAGGCGATGGAGGCGAGGATAGTGATTTTGTGCGCAGCGTCGGTGCCGTTGATGTCAAACGACGGGTCGGCTTCGGCGTAACCCAGCGCCTGCGCTTCTTTCAGTACGTCGGCGAAATCGCGCCCTTTTTGCGCCATTTCGGTAAGAATGTAGTTGCTGGTGCCGTTGATAATGCCCGCGACGCGCTTGACTTCATTCGCGCTCATGCCTTCGCGTAAGACTTTAATCACTGGGATGCCGCCCGCAACTGCCGCCTCAAAGGTCAGTTCGCGTCCTTTTTCGCGGGCAAGCGCAAAGAGTGCTTCGCCGTGTTTGGCAATCAGTGCCTTGTTGGCGGTGATGACGTGTTTGCCGTTTTTCAGCGCGGTTTCGATCAGTTCGCGCGCCGGGTGTTCGCCGCCTGCCAGTTCGATGACGATATCCACCGCCGGGTCGCCCGCCACCGCAAAGGGGTCGGTGACGCAAGTGAAGGGCAGCGCGCTGGTGTCAGTGCCGCTCCAGTCGCGGCGGGCGACGCTTTTCACTTGCAGGTGGTAGCCGCAGCGGCGCTCAATTTCGCGCGCGTTTTTTTGCAGGACTTCGACGACCCCCTGGCCGACGGTTCCGTAGCCGATGATTCCGATTGCGACGCTTTTCACTGTGTTTCCTGTAGGTTGGTTCATGTGGATAAGGGCGGCAAGTATAGTGCCGGAGTGGGGGCTGTCAATACGCGCCACAGGCTATTTTTCGTGGAAATTTTGCGGGTTGCGACGGCCGGCCATGCGTTGCAGGATTTTTTCGCCGCGGCGCTGGTGGATGATGGTCATGAGGATGTGGCCGGCGATGAGTGCCAGCAGGAGCCAGGCGGTGCGGCCATGCCAGTCATCGCCGAAGCGGGTCAGGGTGTTTTCCGCCAGGCCGTCTCGTCCGCGGGCGGCGTCGCGGATGAGCGCAATGCTCGGCACGGTAATCATCAGCAGGTAGAGCGCGAGGTGGCCGAGCCATACGGCGCGGTTGCCCGGCTTGGGGCGTTGTTCGCTGGCGATCGCCCAGATGCCACGGAACAGCACCAGCATCAGCAGGGCGTTGCCGAGGGTTTTGTGGACGGGGATGAGGCTCTGCCAGCGCGCGTTTATGTGCCAGGCGATGGCCATGAGGAACATCAGCAGGATGGCGAGCGCCATGCCCCAGTGGAGGAGGCGGCTGATGGTGCCGTAATGGGTGCGGGTGTCGGGTTGCATGGGGGAGTGGCTCGGGTGGATGGGTGATGGTGCGGGCGTGGCTAGGCTCTGCGGGGGTCAGTATATGCCGCTGGCGCGCAGTTCTGCTTCTTGTGCGGCGGTGAGTTCGCCCACCGGGATTTTGCCGTCGCCGCCGGGGATTTCGACGATGTAGGTCGGCATGGCGATGCCGGAGAGGCGACGGCGCAGCGCGGCGACGATGGCGCGGCCTTCGTTGAGCGAGACGCGGTAGTGGCCGGTGCCGCGCGCGAGGTCGAGGTGGTGCAGGTAGTAGGGTTTGACGCCGCAGTCGAGCAGGTCGTTCATGAGGTTGGCGAGTGTTGCCGCGTCGGCGTTTACGCCTTTGAGCAGTACGGTTTGTGAGTAGAGCATCACGCCGCTTGTGCGCAGGCGGTGCAGCGCGGCACGGGCGTTGGGGGTGAGTTCGGCACTGTGGTTGGTGTGGACGACGAGGTGGGTGCTTTGTGGCTGTTCGCCGAGGAGGTCGAGCAGGGCGTGGTCAATGCGGGCGGGTTGGACGACGGGGATGCGGCTGTGGATGCGCAGGCGGCGGATGTGCGGCAGGTCACGGATGATGGCGAGGTTTTGTCGCAGTTTTTTGTTGGAAAGGGTGAGCGGGTCGCCGCCGCTCAGGATGATTTCTTCTATTTGCGGGTTTGCGGCGAGGTAGGCGGAGACGGCGGCGATTTCGCTTTGGCGCAATGCCTGGCCGCGGCGGCCGATGTGTTCTTTGCGGAAGCAGAAGCGGCAGTACACGGCGCAGATGGGCGAGATTTTCCACAGGACGCGGTTCGGGTAGCGGTGTACCAGCGAAGGTAGCGGCGAGTGGGGCGCGTCGCCGATGGGGTCGGCCAGTTCGCTTGCGGCGATGGTGAGTTCGCGCGCGTCGGGGATGAATTGGGCAGCGATGGGGTCGTCAGGCGCATCGTGCATGGCGGCGCTCATTTCGTCGCTCATCGCGTATTGGTATTCGGCAAGCAGGCGGTGCAGGGTGGCGGGAGTGAGGTTGGCGCGCCGCGCGAGTTCTTCAGGGGTCATGAAGGGGGTCGATGTGTGGGTTTTGTGGCTGCGCCGCTTCCGCAGGTTTTTACATACGCTTGAGCGCTCGATGTGTATGTAAGTGTTTTGCTGCGGCGGTGCCTACTGATGTTTTTTTTGTCGGGTTATGCGCTATTCGGTTTTGACGCGCAGGATGTAGGCTTTGTCGCCGCGGTCGTTGTGGTATTCGGCGAGGATGTCAAAGAGGTCGAGGTCTTGCGGTTCTGCCTGTTTGCGGCCTTTGATGTGAACGAGGAGGTCGTCCGGGGTGAGTTCGAAGTATTCTTGCCGCGGGTGTTCCATGTCGATGTAGGCCTGTCCGTCCAGGTAGGGCGGGCGGCCGCTATAGGCGAGTGCGGTGAGGTTGTTGCTGTAGGTCGCGCCGTTTGCCGGTTGGTGCGCGCGCGCCCATTCGCCTGCTTCGCGCAGGTAGGTGAGGCGCGGGCCGATGGTGATGATGCTGGCTAGTGCATAGGCGATTATCAGCCAGAGGAGGATGAGCAGGCGTTCTGGCGGGATGCGGCCGCTTTTGATGCGTTGCAGGGCGTAGAAGACGACGCCGGAGGAGAGCCAGAGGACTAGCATGGTGACCGGGGTGTAGTAGAGGTCGCTCGGCAGGTAGCCGTAGTAGAGGTAGGCGACGGCTGCCATGCCCCAGATCCAGATGAGGGAGCAGGTGTGGAAGTGGCGCACGCGTTTTTCGAGGACGGTGTTGAGGACGCGGCGCGAGAGGGCCAGCAGAGCGAGGATGGTGATGACCGGCCCCATGATTTTGATGGCGTTCAGGGCGACGAGGACGAGGGCGACGAGGTAGCCTTCGGTGATGGTGAGGTCAACGGGGTTGTCGGCGTTGATGAGGAAGGCGATTTCGCTGCGTTTGAGGTCGATTTGGGCGATGAGTTCGGGCAGCCAGTCGCCGATGGCGTGTCGCCAGGCGGGAACGAGTCCGATGATGAGCGCGATGAGGGCGTAGTAGGCCAGCAGGAAGCGGCCGCGTTCGCACAGGCGCCGCCGCCAGTTGCCGCGTCCCGGCCAGAGGAGGAAGAGGAGCGGGAAGCCGCCCGCCCAGAAGGCGGCGATGGGGACGAACAGGGCGCCGAGCCAGGCGGTGGTCGCCCAGCCGAGGAAGGCGAGGTGGATGTGGTTTTTGTAGTGGGCGAGGAAGAGGTAGAGGCCGGCGAGCCAGAGGAGCAGTACGGGCTGGAAGCGGCTGATTTGCAGGCGGACGTCGTTGTATTCGGGGTTGAAGTTGAGGAGGAGGAAGAGGATGAAGGTGGTTTGCGGGCCGATGCCGATGAGGCGCGAGAGGCGGCAGTAGAGCCAGAGCGAGAGGGTGGAGAGCACGGCCATGATGGCGACGGCGAGGTCGGGGTTGCCGGCGAGCGGCGCGAGCAGGTGTTCAAACAGCGTTTGCGGGTGGTGGGTGCTGCGCCAGAGGTTTTGCAGGGATTCGACGTCCAGCACGCGCCCGCCTTCCAGCCAGAGCCAGAGGGAGGTGGCGAGGGAGAGGGTGACGGTGAGCAGGCTTTGTTGTTGGCGGTTGAGCCAGAGGCCGTGCCACAGGGCAGCGAGGGAGCGGCGCATGGGCGGTCAGATTTCGAAGCCGAAGATGCGCTGGCGTTTGCGGTAGTTCGCCGGGTCGCGTACTTGGGTTTCGAGGTATTCGCCGATGCGTTTGCCGAGCGGTTGCGGCTGGAAGTTTTTGGCGCGGGCGACGGCGTGCTGGGCGATGCTGGTGTGGCGGTGCGGGTGCGCCAGGTTTTGTTCGACGAGGCTGGTGATTTCGTCGGCGCTGTTGTAGAAGAGGACGTCGTGTTTGTCGCGAAAGCGGTAGCGCAGGCGGATGTCGTTGCCCGGGTCGGGGGTGATGACGACGGCACCGCAGGCCATTGCCCAGATCATCGGGGTCGGGTCGTAGTGGTCGTTTTCGGGGATGTAGAGGAAGAAGTCTTCGCGGCAGACAAGGCCGCGGCTCATGTCCTGCCAGAGGGTGTTTTTGTCGAGCGGTTTGAGGTTTACCGCTTGTTCGGCGAGGGCATGGCGCACGGTGTCGGCGTTGTTGCCGGGGCCGTCGTAGAGGTGGCAGGTGGGCTGTCCCAATGTTTTGGGGCGGGCGTAGAAGTGTTCGGGGTCATAGACTTGCGGCAGCCAGAAGATGTCGTGCCCCGGCCCGCTGTATTCTTGCGCGACGGCAAGGTCACAGCCTATCCAGCGCAGCCACGGCATGACGAAGAAGTTTTCTTTCATTTTTTTGCGCCGCTCCGGGGGGTCGTATTCGAGGCGCAGCATGGCAAGTGACGGCAGGGTGCGCAGGAACAGGCTGTGGCGGTGGATGTAGTCGCCGTCGTACATCAGCACGATGCGGTCGTAGTGTTGTAGTTTGACGAAGTGGTTGAAGAAGGCGCTGATGTCGGCGCTTTGTTTGTCGTCCAGCGCGTAGAGGTCGCAGGTGCCAACTTGCACGCGCAGGGAGGCGTACAGGCTGTTCAGGTAGGTCGGTGAGTCTTTGGGGGCAATCAGCAGGACTTTCATTATGTTATAGGGACTTGTAATTCAACAGTTTAAGGCTGAAGCGGGATTCTCCATCCTTGAGTTGTTGTAATTTTACCAAACGGAGCGGGTTTTCGGCGAAGTATATTTTGGTTTGGCGGTTGCCGCTGGTTTGCAGGAAGACTTTGATCTTGAGGGTTTTGCCGCTTTTGACGTCCTGCCAGGTTTCGTCCGGCAGGCGGCTGACCTGGTAGCTGCGCACGCGGTCTTCGTTGATGAGGGTGTAGTTGTGTTCGCCGATGTGACCGCGTTCGACGTCAAGCAGGCTTTGTACGACCAGAGCCAAGATATCGAGCGCCGGTTCGTTCGGGTTCACCCGCAGGGTTTTGTTTTGCGCGCCGACGATGGCCTGGATTTCGCCATTAACGGCGTTGGCGTAGTCGTAGGAGAGGTGCTGGTTGTCGTTGCCCTGCATGTCGCGGCGGTAGTAGGTCGGCACGACTTTGTCTCCCGCGATTTTGCCTTCGGCTTTTTCGCGGATTTCGCCAAAGCCGAGCATTTTGGCGGCAAGCGAGGGAGAGCCGATGGTTTCAAAGCGGTAGCCGCGTTCGGTGAAGATGGCTTCGTGGCGCACGCGCCCGGCGCCAACGCCGCGCACGGTGAGGTCGTATTCGGCGAGATAGCCTTGCAGCGCCTGCGCGCCGAGGCTGATGACAAGAAGGAGGGGGGCGAGGGCGTGGCGAAGTGTGCGCATGGCGGGGTTCCGGTAAATGTGAAGGCGGCGGATTGTGCCATAGCGCTCCGCCGCCTCGCGATTAACGTTCGTTATTTAGCGAGCAGCGCCGAGAGCGCCACGCCGGGGTCATCCGCCTGCATCAGCGCCCCGCCGACGAGGAAGGCGTGAATGCCGTCGGCCTGCAAGGCTTCGATATCGGCGCGGGTATGGATACCGCTTTCGCTGACTAGCAGGTAGTCGGCAGGCAGCATCGTCTTGATGCGGCGCGAGGTATCGAGCGAGACGGAAAAGTCGTGCAGATTGCGGTTATTGACGCCGATGACGCGCAACGGCAACTGTAGCGCGCGTGCGCATTCCGCCTCGTCATGCACTTCGACCAGTACATCCAGCCCCAAATCGTGGGCGAGGCGGGTAAACGCCGCCAGTTCCGCATCGCTTAACGCGGCGACAATGAGCAAAATGGCATCCGCCCCCAGCGCGCGCGCCTCGACGATCTGGTATTCATCGACGATAAAATCCTTGCGCAACAACGGCAGGCCGACCGCCGCGCGAACCAGGCGCAAATAATGCCCGCTGCCCTGAAAATATTTCTCGTCGGTCAGCACCGACAAACACGTCGCGCCCGCCGCCGCATAACTTTCCGCAATGGCGACCGGATCAAAACTGGCGCGGATGACGCCCATGCTTGGCGACGCCTTCTTCACCTCGGCAATCACCGCCGTGCCGCCAATCGCGACCCGCGCCTGCAACGCCTTCATGAAACCGCGCGGCGTATCATTGCTCGCGCTGATATTGGCGACCAGCGTATCCATATCGACCCGCTGCTTTTGCGCCGCGACCTCCTGCCGCTTGTGCGCGAGAATATCATCCAGAATCGTCGCCATCGCCTACACCTCCTTGAGCCGCTGCGAACAGGCAGCGATACGTTCCAACTGCGCCGTCGCCTGCCCCTCGCGCATAATCGCGCGGGCGCGCGCAACGCCGTCGGCAAAATCCGCGACCTCGCCCGCCACATAAAAAATCGCTGCCGCATTGAGCGCGAGCATATCGAAGCCTATAGCAGGCGTGCCGTCTGCAAACACCTGACGGATGAGCGCCAGACTGTCGGCGGCACTCGTCACCTGCAAGGCGCTGTGGTCATGATGGTTCATGCCAAAATCCGCCGGATTGAGCATGAACTCGACAATCTCGCCATCGGCGCGAAGTTCCGCGACATCATTCGGATGCGTCACGCTGAACTCATCCAAACCATTGCGCGAATGCACCGCCAGTACCCGCTCCGCGCCCAGCGCCTGGGCAACTTCGACCATCGGCCGCAGCCACGTCCGGCTGAACACCCCCAGCATCTGATGCTTGACGCCCGCCGGATTCGACAGCGGCCCCAACACATTAAACACCGTGCGGATGCCAATGGCGCGGCGCACCGGCACAACATGGCGCATCGCGTGGTGATACGCCTGGGCGAACATAAAACCAAAATTCGTCTCGGCAATACAGGCCTTGACCTGCACCGGTTCCAAATCGACGACCACGCCTGCCTGACGCAAGACATCGGCGCTGCCGGAAGCGCTGCTGGCGGCGACATTGCCGTGCTTGGCAATCTTCACCCCGCCCGCCGCAGCGACAATAGCCGCCGCCGTGGACACATTAAAAAGACTGGCGCCATCGCCGCCGGTGCCGACCGGATCGACCAGCACACCGCCGCCCAAATCCGCCGGTTTAGCGAGCGCGCGCATCACCTGCGCAGCCGCCGTCACCTCGGCAACCGACTCGCCCTTGATGGCCAGCGCCGTCAAAAAAGCGCCGACCGCTGCCGGGTCGGCCTCGCCGCGCATCAGCGACAACATCACCTCGCGCATCAACTCGGCGGGCAAATCCTGCCCGCGCACCAGCAAATCAATCGCTGCCTTCATGCAAACTCCTTAAACGTGAACCTTTTTCCAGGCGCCGGATTGTAACCCGCGCAGCGACCAATCACCAACCTGCACCCGCACCAGGCGCAACGTCGGCAAACCCACCGCCGCCGTCATCCGTCGCACCTGCCGGTTGCGCCCCTCGCGAATCGAAAGCTCCAGCCACGCCGTCGGCACCGACAGGCGAAAGCGCACCGGCGGCACCCGCGGCCACAGCGGCGGTTCGGCAATCACCCGCACCGCGGCGGGCAACGTCCGCTGCGCCTCGCGCTTGCCCTTGTCCTTCAGCCACACCCCCGCACGCAACTGCACGAGCGCCGCCTCGTCCGGCACGCCCTCCACCTGCACCCAATACGTCTTCACCAACTTGAAGCGCGGGTCGGCAATACGCGCCTGCAAACGGCCGTCATCGGTAAGAACCACCAGCCCCTCGCTGTCATAATCGAGCAAACCGGCGGGATAAACGCGCGGCACATCCACAAAATCGGCGAGCGTCGCCCGCCCGGACTTGTCCGTGAACTGGCAGAGAACGTTGAAAGGCTTGTTAAAAAGAATAAGCATGACCGTCGCAAAACCCATGGCAGAAAAAACGCGCGGAGCGGTTACAAAAACTCAGCATCCATTGCCGCAAGACTATAGTCGAATTGCCCGAATTTGTCGCGAGCTCCCCCGCCACCGCATACGCGCCGCCGCGTGCTATCATGCCGCGCGATTACCCACCGGAAACCAGACATGGCGGTTTACTTCACAGCGGATACCCACTTTTTTCACCACAACATCATCAAATACTGCAACCGCCCCTTTCGCAACGTCGCCGAAATGAACGCGGCGATGATCGCGCGCTGGAACGCACAAGTCGGCAAAGGCGACCGCGTCTATCACCTGGGCGACGTCTCCTTTGGCGGCCTGGCCGAAACCTTCCGCCTGCTGGCCGAACTCAACGGCGAAATCTGCCTCGTTAGCGGCAACCACGACGACGAACTCGGCGCCGACCCCTACCTGCAAGAACGTTTCCACTGGATCAAGCCCTACCACGAAGACACCCTGGATGGCCAGCCCGTCGTCCTCTTTCACTACCCCATCCTCGAATGGCGGGGCGCACAGCGCGGTAGCTGGCACCTCTACGGCCACACCCACGGCACCGTACACCTGCGCGGCGCGGCGCTGGACGTCGGCATCGACGCCCATCCCGAATTCCGCCTGTGGTCATGGGAAGAAATCCGCGCCCGCCTTGCCAACATCCCGCCCCTGCCTTACCCGCCCCGCAACCCCAAAGCCTGAAACCATGACCGACTACACCTGGCGCCGTGCCTTCATCCTCACCATCCCCATCCTGCTCGGCTACATCCCGCTGGCCATCGCCTACGCCGTGATGTGGACACAAAACGGCCTGCCCGCACTATGGGCGCTCGTCGCCAGCACCTTCCTCTACGCCGGCGCGATGCAATTCCTCCTCGCCGGCCTGCTGGCAACCGGCACCAGCCTCGGCGCGGTTGCCCTTGCCACCCTCGCCGTCAACCTGCGCCTCATCTTCTACGGCTTCTCCTTCCCGACCGCCGCCTACCGCGGCCGCCCGCTGCTCCTCGCCTACAGCATCTTCGCGCTCACCGACGAAGCCTACAGCCTCATCGCCCCGATGGGACGCGACACCGACCCGCGCCTCATCGCGCGCATCGAAGCCCTCTGCCAACTCTACTGGATAGGCGGCACCGCCCTCGGCCTCCTTCTCGGACAAATCATCCCGCCCACCCTCACCGGCTTCGAATTCGCGCTGACCGCACTCTTCATCATCCTCGCCCAAAGCCACAGCTACTACCGCGAACGCCGCCCGGCGCAAGCCTACGGCCTCATCGCCATCCTCATCGCGCTCGCCACCGTCAGCGACCGCAACGTACTGGCGACCGCCATCGCCATCCTCCTCGCCCTCCTCTGCCTCACCCCCCGCAAAACCATCGCATGAACTACACCGCCATCGCCGCCGCCGTCCTGGTCAGCGCCCTCATCACCCTCGCCCTGCGCGCCTTCCCCTTCCTCCTCGCCCGCATCGCCCGCCGCTACGACACCACCTTCGCCTGGCTCGGCCGCGTCATGCCGCCCGGCGTCATGACCATCCTCGCCCTCTACGCCGCCAGCACCCTCAAATGGCAACCCGCAAGCGCCGCCGCCGTCAGCGCGCTTGCCCTCATCGCCGTCATCGCCCTTGAGCACCGCTGGCGCAACCCCGTCATCAGCGTCCTCGGCGGCATGAGCCTCTACATCGCCGGCCAAAGCCTGCTCGCCTTGCCATAGCACGCCACGCGCAGTATCGTAGCCGCTCCCCAAACGACCCAAAAGGAAACCCCATGAGCAGACCCGTCCCAGCCGTCTTCGGCAGCGAGTTCTACCCCGAAATGCCGACCGTCGCCTACCAAAACGGCGCCTGGCAACCCGTGCGCTGGCAAGAAAGCGCCACCATCACCCTGCCCGCCGGCGCACACGGCCTGCACTACGGCAGCGAATGTTTCGAAGGCCTGAAAGCCTTCTGCCAAAAAAACGGCGACATCGTCCTCTTCCGCCCGGACGACAACATCGCCCGCATGCGCCAAAGCGCGCGCCTGCTCGACATGCCCATCCCCGAAGCCGACACCTTCCGTGAAGCGCTGTTCGAACTCGTGCGCCGCGCCGCCGACTACGTGCCGGACGCGCCGAACGCCATGTACCTGCGCCCGACCCTTGTCGGCACCGACCCCGTCATCGGCAAGGCCGGACACAGCACCACCAGCGCCCTCCTCTACATCCTCGCCTCGCCGGTGGGCGACTACTTCAAAGTCGGCAGCCCGATGAAACTCCTGGTCGAAACCGAGCACATGCGCTGCGCACCGCACATGGGGCGCATCAAATGCGGCGGCAACTACGCCTCGGCGCTCCCCTGGCTCAACCAGGCGCACGAAAAATACGGCGCAAACCAAGTACTGTTCTGCCCGAACGGTGACGTCCAAGAAACCGGCGCGTCCAACTTCATGCTCATCGACGGCAACACCATCCGCACCAAAGGCCTGACCGACGAATTCCTGCACGGCGTCACCCGCGACTCCGTCCTCAAAGTCGCCAAAGATCTCGGCTACACCATCGACGAACGCAACCTCACCGTCGCCGAACTACAAAAAGCCATCGAAAACGGCGCCGAAGCCATCCTCACCGGCACCGCCGCCGTCATCTCGCCCGTCACCAGCTTCGTCATCAACGACAAAGAAATCCCGGTCGCCGGACAAGAACGGGCGCTAGCCATCCGCGCCGCCATCACCGCCATCCAGTACGGCGACGCCCCCGACCGCTACGGCTGGATACACAAAATCTGAAGCCTCAAAGCGGCTGCCTTGCGACGAAAACCGTTCGCACAAAACCAAAAACGCCACAACCGTGGCGTTTTTCTTTAGAAAAGCGAAGTTAACCATATCTGGGATAGGTGGACTGATTTAACGCGCGTCGCTTGTCTAGCTTCGTGGGTTACATCTCACCAGTAGTATTTGAAGCGGCATACCACCGCAAAAAATATAGTTTAGACAAAGCCGCCTGCCTCAAACGAACAGCCTCTTAATTAAGATAGGCGGTTCAGAACGGCCGCGAAAATCCCGCACCAAACCCGGCGCAATCCCTTAAAATTGCCGCCCGATTCCCCGCAAACAAACGCCACATGCACACTCCCACTACCTCGCTCTGGGCGCCTTTCGCCCGCTTCCTCGCCAACCCGTCGCTGGTTGCGCTGGTTGCCTTCGGTATCAGCCTGATTGCCATTTTCTACTTCCTCGGCGAATGGCTGCTGCCGGTCATCATCTCCATCGCCCTCGCCTACCTGCTCGAAGGCATCATCGGCAAACTGGAGCGCATCGGCGTGCGCCGCGCGATAGCCGTCTCGCTCGTTTTTTTCCTCTTCATTGCCGCCATTCTCTACCTCACCGTCGTGCTGCTGCCCGCCATCATCGACCAGGCAAAACTGCTCATCAGCGCCCTGCCCGACTACTTCCAGCGCGTGCAGGAATACATCCTGCTGCTGCCGCACAAATTCCCCACCATCTTCAGCGAGTCCGGCGTGCAAAGCCTTCTGGACAGCATCAACGGCGAGATCGCCAACTTCAGCAAATCACTCTCCGGCAAGCTCTTTTACTCCGTCTTCGTCCTCATCAAGGCGCTGGTGTACATCATCCTCGTGCCGCTGCTCCTCTTTTTCTTCCTCAAGGACAAAAAGCTCATCATGGCCTGGCTTGGCCGCTTCCTGCCGAAACGGCGCGAAATCATCCAGGACGTCTGGTACGAAGTCGATATCCAGATTGGCAACTACATTCGCGGCAAAATCAGCGAAATCCTCGTCGTCTGGCTGCTGACCTTCATCCCGCTGCACATCTTCAACCTGCAATACAGCCTGCTACTCAGCTTCATGGTCGGCCTCTCCGTGCTGATCCCCTACATCGGCGCGACCATCGTCACCATCCCGGTGCTGGTTGTCGCCTACATGCAATACGGCCTCTCCAGCGATTTCTACTGGGTTTCCGGCCTGTATTTCGCGGTGCAGATTCTGGACGGCAACGTCATCGTGCCGCTGATTTTCTCCGAAGCAGTGAACATCCATCCGGTCGCCATCATCATCGCCGTACTGGTCTTCGGCGGCCTGTGGGGCTTCTGGGGCATCTTCTTCGCCATCCCGCTGGCGACGGTGGTCAAGGCAGTAATGGAAGCCTGGCGCCGTTACCAGAAAAAAGGCGGCGACGAAGGCGAAGCGGAAACGACCGCTTGATTTGCCAGACCCGCCCATATAACCCGCTGCAGCGGGTTCTTTATTATTTGCACCATGCATCAACACAAATATCCACGGATTAACCACAAAAATCATACAAAAATATTGCCATTTTCCACAGATTACACTACATTATCCTCAGCGGACAGCAGCCGCTTCCGTATCAACAGCTTGAGGGATATCACATGAACATCGCCATATTCCCCTGCATCCGGTGGTTCAATCTGGATCACGTTCTTTCTGCCGGTTTTCCATAGCCGTTTCTCCTGTGCCGTTGCTGGCGCCAGCTGCTTTCACTTTTTCAACAGACAATGAGGAAACGATCATGGAAAACTTCACCCACATCCCCGAACCCTTCCGCATCCGCGTCATCGAACCGGTCAAACGCACTACGCGCGAACATCGCGAAAAAGCCATTCTCAAGGCAGGCATGAACCCGTTTTTGCTCGACAGCGAAGACGTCTTTATTGACCTTCTGACCGACAGTGGCACCGGCGCGGTCACGCAAGACATGCAAGCGGCGATGTTGCGCGGCGACGAAGCCTACAGCGGCAGCCGCAGTTATCACGCGCTTGCCAAAGCCGTCAAAGAAATCTTCGGCTACCAATACACCATCCCGACCCACCAGGGGCGCGGCGCCGAGCAAATCTACATTCCGGTACTCATTAAAAAACGCGAGCAGGAAAAAGGTCTCGACCGCAGCAAAATGGTCGCTTTTTCCAATTATTTCTTTGATACCACGCAAGGCCATTCGCAAATCAATGGCTGTACGGTAAAAAACACTTATACCAAAGAAGCCTTTGATACCGGCATCAAATACGATTTCAAAGGCAATTTTGATCTGGAAAAACTGGAAGCGGGCATTAAGGAAGCGGGCGCTGAAAATGTGCCGTATATTGTCTGCACCATTACCTGTAATTCCGCTGGTGGCCAGCCGGTATCTATTGCCAATTTGCGCGGTATGTATACCATCGCGCAGAAATATGATATTCCGGTGGTAATGGATTCCGCCCGCTTTGCCGAGAATGCCTATTTTATTCAGCAACGCGAGCCGGGTTATCAAAATAAATCCATCGAGGAAATTACCCGCGAAAGTTATCAATACGCCGATATACTCGCCATGTCTGCGAAGAAAGACGCGATGGTGCCAATGGGTGGTTTGCTCTGCATTAAAGACGACCGCTATCTCGATGTTTATACCGAATGCCGCACCCTCTGCGTCGTGCAAGAAGGTTTCCCGACTTATGGCGGTCTGGAAGGCGGCGCGATGGAGCGTTTGGCGGTTGGTCTGCATGATGGTATGCGTCAGGACTGGCTCGCTTACCGCATCGGCCAGGTGCAGTATTTGGTGGACCGTCTTGAAGCCGTCGGCGTCGTTTGCCAACAGCCGGGCGGGCATGCCGCTTTTGTCGATGCCGGCAAATTGTTGCCGCATATTCCGGCCGAGCAATTCCCGGCGCAAGCGCTTGCCTGCGAGCTGTATAAAGTCGCCGGTATCCGTGCGGTGGAAATTGGCTCATTCCTGCAAGGGCGCGATCCAAAAACCGGCAAGCAGTTACCTTGCCCGGCAGAACTCTTGCGCCTGACCATTCCGCGCGCGACTTATACCCAGTCGCACATGGATTTCATCGTGGAAGCCTTTGTGCATGTCAAAGCCAATGCGCCGAAAATCAAGGGGCTGACTTTCACTTATGAGCCAAAAGTGCTGCGCCACTTCACTGCGCTACTCAAAGAAGTCGATTAAGCATAAACTGGCGGGGCGTAGTGCAAACTACGCCCCCCTTTTTTACTCAAAAAACAGGATACAAACATGAATAAACAACCTTCCGTCTTTGGCGGTGCCTGTATTATCGCCAGTGTTTGCGTCGGCGCGGGCATGCTTGGCCTGCCCAGTGCCGGAGCGGGTGCATGGACCCTCTGGACCTGCCTCGTCATGCTCGTCACCATGATTGTCATGACCATTTCCGGCTGGATGCTGCTGGAAGCCTATAAACGCTACGATATTCGCGTCTCTTTCGATACGGTGACGCATGATATGTTTGGCAGCGGCGCCAATCTTGTCAATAATCTCGCCGTTTATTTCGTCGGCGGTATCCTTCTTTATGCCTACATTACGACAGCCGGGATGATTTTGCCGCCGCTGATTGGCCTGAACAGCAAATTGTCTTCCATTCTGTTTGTCCTCATTTTTGGCGCGTTTGTTTGGCATTCTACCCGCGCGGTGGACCGTATTTCCGTGGTGCTGATTATTTTTATGGCGCTCAGCTTTATTTTCAGTATTTTTGGCCTGACGAAGAATATCAACATTCCCACGCTATTCGATACTGGCAGTAATCATCCTTCCTATGCGCCTTATGCGCTGGCAATGTTTCCGGTAGCCCTCGCTTCTTTTGGCTATCACCATTCCGCCGCTTCCATGCGTGCCTATTACGGCGAAGAACGCAAAGCCTCGCGCGCCATTCTCGGCGGTACGCTGATTACGCTGGTTTTTTATATTGTCTGGATTGTCAGTATTTTTGGCAATATGCCGCGCGAACAATTCGCGCCGGTCATTGCTGCCGGTGGTGATTTGGATGTACTACTGCCCGCGCTGAGCAGTGTCATTCAGTCCGAAAACGTCAATCATGCCATTCGCGCGTTTTCGATGGCGGCGATTCTGTCTTCATTCATTGGCGTCGGTCTCGGCGTTTTCGATTTCCTTGCCGATTTTTTCAAATTCAAGAACGACGCTGCCGGGCGGACAAAATCCTGGCTCGCCACCTTCATCCCGCCGCTCGTCCTTTCGCTCCTTTTCCCCATGGGCTTTATCATCGCCATCGGCTACGCGGGTGCGGTCGCCACTATCTGGACGTGCATCATGCCCGCGCTTTTGGTGCGCGAATCGCGCCGCCGGGGTCATGAAGGCTTCACCGCGCCGGGCGGGATGTTCATGGTGTGGTTCGTTTTCTGCTTTGGCATTGCCGTCGCCGTGCTGCATATTTTGAACATGATGGGCAAACTGCCGATTTACAGCGGTTGATGCCCTTTCCCGCAGGGGGCTCTCGCAGTAGCCGAAAAACAACCTCGCGCAGGCGGCAGAATCCTATCTGCCGCCTTTTTCCGTCATGACGCTGGATTTTTCCGGCAAAACGTCGTAAAACGCCGCCCACACAAACCACCCCGCATACCATGAACACCGCCCTCACCGAACAGCAACCCCTCGCCGGCTTCGTCGAAAAAGCCTATCTCGACTACTCCATGTACGTCATCCTCGACCGTGCCCTGCCGCATATCGGCGATGGCTTAAAACCCGTACAGCGCCGCATCATCTACGCGATGAGCGAGCTTGGCCTCTCGCACCAGTCCAAGCACAAGAAATCGGCGCGCACCGTCGGCGACGTCATCGGCAAATACCACCCGCACGGCGACAGCGCCTGCTACGAGGCGATGGTGCTGATGGCGCAGGATTTTGCCTACCGCTACCCGCTGGTTGATGGCCAGGGCAACTGGGGCAGCGCTGACGACCCCAAATCCTTCGCGGCGATGCGCTACACCGAAAGCCGCTTGACCGGTTATGCCAAAACGCTGCTCGCCGAACTCGAACAAGGCACGGTCGAATGGGTGGCAAACTTCGACGGCACCCTGCAAGAACCGGCGCGCCTGCCCGCCCGCCTGCCGAATATCCTCTTGAACGGCGGCAGCGGCATTGCCGTCGGCATGGCGACCAACCTCCTGCCGCACAACCTCGGCGAAGTCGTTGCCGCCTGCCGCGCGCTCATCGCCGACCCGCTCTTGACCGACGACGCGCTGATGCAATACATCCCCGCGCCCGACTTCCCCACCGGCGGCGAACTCGTCTCCGCGCGCGAAGAAATCGCCGCGCTCTACCGCACGGGACGCGGCGCGGTGCGGCTGCGCGCCACCTGGCACCTCGAAGACGGCAACATCATCATCGACCAACTGCCCTACCAAGTCTCCGGCAGCAAAGTACAAGAACAAATCGCCAAACAAATGCAGGCGAAAAAACTCGCCTGGCTCGAGGATCTGCGCGACGAATCCGACCACGAACACCCCATCCGCCTTGTCCTCGTGCCGCGCTCCAACCGCGTCGATCACGAACGGCTGATGCAGCACCTCTTCGCCACCACCGACCTCGAAAAACGCTACAGCGCGCAGATGAACATGATCGGCCTTGATGGCCGTCCGCAAGTGAAAAACCTCGGACAAATCCTGCGCGAATGGCTGGTGTACCGCGAAGAAACCGTGCGCCGCCGTCTCAACCATCGCCTGCACGCGGTCAATGAGCGCCTGCACATCCTGCAAGGCCTGCTCATCGCCTACCTCAACCTCGACGAAATCATCCGCATCATCCGCACAGAAGACGAACCGCGCCCCGTCCTCATGGCGACCTTCGCCCTCAGCGAGGCGCAGGCCGAAGCCATCCTGAACACCCGTCTGCGCCACCTCGCCCGTCTCGAAGAAATCCAAATCCGCGCCGAACAAGAAGCGCTCGCCGCCGAACAACAACATCTGCACGAACTGCTGCAAAGCCGCGAACGTCTACTGACCCTCATCGCCGACGAACTCGCCGCCGACGCCGCAACCTACGGCGACGCGCGCCGCACCGTCATCATCGAGCGCGAAGCGGCTGTCGCCCTTGATGAGACCGAACTGACGCCGAGCGAAGCCGTCACCCTCATTCTCTCCAAAATGGGCTGGATCCGCGGCGGCAAAGGACACGCCATCGACGGCGCGGCGCTCACCTACAAAAACGGCGACGCCTACCTCACCCAAATCAGCGGCCGCAGCAACCAACAAGCCTGCCTGCTCGCCGACAACGGCCGCAGCTACACCCTCGCCCTGCACGGCCTGCCATCGGCACGCAGCTACGGCGAACCGCTTAGCAGCAGCATGAGCATCGACGCCAGCGCGCATATCATCGCCGCCGCCATCATCGAACCCGAACGCCGCTACCTCATCGCCGCCGACAACGGCTACGGCTTCCTCATCCCGGGCGCCGAACTCACCAGCAAAACCAAAAGCGGCAAAACCCTCATCACCCCGGGCGGCGCAAGCCGCGCCATCACCTTGCAAGCCCTGCCGGACGGCGAGACGGACATCCTCGCCATCAGTAACGAAGGCCGGGTCGCCCTCATCCCCGCCGAAGAAATCCCCGAACTCGCCAAAGGCAAAGGCAGCCAAACCCTGGCGATTGCAAAAAAAACCTACGACGCCGACGGCATCCGCCTCGCGCACATCCTCGCCGTACCGCGCGGGCGCGACATCACCCTCCACAGCGGCAAACAAAAACTCACCATCCGCGCCAACGAACGCGAGCACTACCTCACCCCGCGCGGCCACAAAGGCAACTGGCTGCCGAAAAACTACCGCCGCATCGACCACATCGAACTCCCCGCCGAAAACCCCACCCCATCATGAAAACCCTGCCCCTGCCGAGCCTGGACGACACCTTCGCCACCTACCTCCAATGGCTGCGCCCGCTGGTGGACGACAAAACCTACGCCCACAGCGCCAAGGCACTGGAAGACTTCCGCCATCTCGAAGCCCCCAAACTCCAGCGCCTGCTCGAACAACGCGCAGATCTCGCCGCGCCCGACTCCTGGCTCATCGACTACTGGCGCGGCATGCGCCTTGCCAACCGAGGCAGCCTGCCGCTCACCGGCAACCAGGCGATGAAAATCGACTGGAAAGCGCCACAAAGCGGACTGAAGCGCGTCGCCCACTTCACCCACGCCCTTGCCCGCGTCCACCACGCCTACCAAAACGGCGAACTGCGCGCCATCCTCGACGACCCCGACACCTGCCACGGCCAGTGGGAAGTGCTGCGCGGCGCCGCCCGCCGCCCGCTGCCCGTAGAAGACGAATACACCTTCAACAGCCCGCACGACCCCGCGCGCCACATCATCATCCTCTACCAGGGGCGCGGCTGGAGCATGGACATCCATGACGACAAAGGCGGCATCGCCTCGCCCGCACAAATCGAAAACACCCTCTACGCCCTCATCCAAAGCCGCCCCGAAGCGCCCGACCTGCCCTTTGCCGCGCCGAGCGTCTTCCCCAACACCCAGGCGCGCGAAATCCGCGCCCAACTCATCAGCCGCGGCGAAAACGCCGCCATCTGGCAAACCGTCGAAAAAGCCCTGTTTGTGCTGAGCATCGACGACTCGCACATCCTTGACGACGAAGACGCCCTGAACGACGCCGCCTTCTCCGACGGCAGCGCCTTCTGGGCATACAAACCGCTCAACTACCGCTGCAACATCAACGACGACCGCTACTTCCTCCACAGCGAAAGCACCTGGATAGACGCGGCGAGCCTCGCTGACATCCTCCAGCTCGCCCAACACTACCAGCGCGACAAACAAATCCGGCGCAAAAACACCCTGCCGGAAAACCTCAACCTGCGCCCGCTGGACTGGCAAATTGACAAACACGAAACCAAAGACCAAGACAGCGGCACCCACAAACTCATCAAAGACGCGCTGGCCGAATACCGCCACCACGCCGAAAGCTACACCACCAGCATCTACGACCTCTTCCTCAACGATCAGGAACAAGCCCTCCTGAAACACAACGACCGCGACGCCATCATGCAGCTCGCCCTACAATACGCCCAATACAAAACCCGCAAAACCATCAAAAGCAGCCGCGAAAACATCGACATGCGCCACTACCAAAACGGGCGCAAATCCTACATGCAAAGCGTCACCGCGACCTCCATCGCCACCGCCCACGCCATCTACCAACTCGAAGACGCCAGCGACATCCAGCCGCTCATCGACCAATACAGCAAAGAACACCGCGCGCGCAAACACGCCTGCCTGAACGGGCAGGACACCTACGGCCACCTCCTCGGCCTGCGCAGCATCGCGCGCGAACAAAAACAAGAAATCCCCTTCTTCAACGACCCCGGCTACCTCATCCTCACCGACAACCACATCTCCGCCATCACCCTTGGCCACCACGGCATCCTGAGCTACATCGCCTTCACCGCGGGCGGCCCGGAAAACATCGCGGTGAACTACGCCTTCAACCGCAACAACATCAACCTCGTCCTCACCCATCCGCGCGCGCACACACGGGAAATCCAAAAATTCGCCACCGCCATCCAGGCGGGCAACAAACAAATCCTGCGCATCCTCGCCGCACAACAAGACGAATAACCCGCCGGAGTCCCCATGAAAACCCCGCTTCTTCTGCTCCTCTACCCTGCCCTCGCCCTCGCCCACCCGCACCAATGGATAGACCTGCGCATCACCCCGGAGACCGACGCGAGCGGCGCCCTCATCGCCCTGCACGAAAGCTGGGAATTTGACCCCTACTCCTCCGAAGTGCTGCTCCAGCGCAACCAGGACGCCGTTGCCCTTGCCCAATTCAAAAAAGACATCGACCAATTCTTTGCCGACCAGCGCGGCTTCACCTACAGCCAGACACTCACCTTCGCCGCCCCGCGCGACACCAAAATCGACACCAGCGGCGGCATCCTGCGCTACCACTACACCCTGCCGCTCACCCAACCGGCGCGCGGCGCGCTGCAATTCAAAATCTATGAAAACAGCTACTACATGGACGTCACCTACGCCGCAGACCAAACAAAACAATGGGACAACGGCTGCCGCCTCACCATCCGCGAAGCAAACCCGAGCGCCGAAGAAGAAGAACTGGCAGCGAGCTTCGACCAGAACGCACAAGCACCCGCCGGCCTTGGCGCCGTCTTTGCGCAAACCTCGGAACTACAATGCAGCGAATGAAATACCGCATCGCCCAACCGCCCCCTCCCCCTGTGGGGGAGGGACGGGGTGGGGGCAGCAAACACCCCGCAGCGCGGCCAATCCCCCTGCGCCGCGCCATCCCCGCCCTCATCCTGCTCATCCTCATCATCGCGCTCATCTACTACTGGCAACCGCTGCGCCTTGCCACGCAACGCCTGCAAAACAGCTGGCAGCGTGACCTCGCTGCCACTCTGCGCGAACTGCGCCAGCACGGCGACAGCGCTGCCACCTGGCTTACCCTCTGCGGCCTCGGCTTCCTCTACGGCATCCTGCACGCCGTCGGCCCCGGCCATGGCAAAGCCATCATCGCCACCTTCACCCTGAGCCAGCCCGCCGCACGGCGGCAAACGCTCGTCATCGCGACCGGCGGCGCCTTGCTGCAAGGGGTGAGCGCCATTATCTGGGTCGCGCTTGCCATGGGACTGTTGCAACACCTCATCGCCGACACCGTCAGCCATACCCTGTGGTTAAACCGCGCCAACGCCCTGCTCATCGCCGCCATCGGCGCCTACATCATCTACCGCCACCGCCCGCACCGCCACCACGCCCATTGTGCCTGCCATGCGCACGGCGCGCGCCCGCTCACCCCGTGGGCGGCGATTATCGCCATCGGCATCCGCCCGTGTAGCGGCGCGGTACTAAGCCTCGCCGTCGCCTGGAGCTGGGGCATCGCCGCCGCCGGTATCGCCATGACGCTCGCCATCGCCTGTGGCACCGCGCTCACCATCACCGCCATCGCACTGCTCTGTTACCACGGCAAACAGCACCTCGCCCGCCGCCTCCTGCGCGACGAAACCCGCTTTGCCCGCCTGACACAAACCCTGGCGCTCGCTGGCGGCCTGGCGCTTGTCATCCTCGCCGCCCTGCTCTGGCAGGCAGACGGCAGCGCCCTGCCCTCACCCACAAACCCCGTCGGACTGCCACGATGAAACCCCTCCTGCTCCTCCTCGCCATGCTCCTTACTGCCTGCGGCCATATCGAATACCAGCCGCTGGCGACCATCGACCACGTCGATCACAGCCGCGGTTACCGCCTGCAACACGTCTTCCACGACCAACAGGACGACGACCTCTTTCTCGTCCTCCTCTTCTCCGGCGGTGGCACGCGCGCGGCCGCCTTCGGCTACGGCGTGCTAGAAGTTCTGGCGGCGACGCCCATCACCGGCCACGGCAAAACCGCCAGCCTTTTGGAAAAAACCGACCTTGTGCATGGCGTCTCCGGCGGCTCGATACTCGCCACCTACCTCGGCCTGCACGGCAAAAACACCGTCCCCCGCTTTGAGCGCGAATTTTTGCAGCAAAACCTGCAAAGCACCGTGCTGCGCCAGCTTCTTTCCCTCGCCAACCTGCCGCGCCTCACCAGTTCGCAATACGGGCGCGGCGATTTGCTTGCCGAAGAACTCGACCGCCTCCTTTACCACGGCGCGACCTTTGCCGACCTCGCCGAGCGCCGCCAGGGGCCGTTTGCCGTCATCAGTGCCACCGACATGAGCCTCGGCCAGCGCGTAGAGTTTACGCAAGAACACTTCGACGCCCTCTGCCTTGATTTGAACCGCCTGCCCGTCGCCCGCGCCGTCGCCGCTTCCAGCGCGGTGCCGCTCATCTTCGCGCCGATTACCCTGAACAACCACGGCGGCCATTGCCACTACCAGCCGCCGCCGCGCGCCCGCGACGACTCGGAAACCCTCACCCGCTACATCGCGCCCTATCAGGACAGCGCCGCCCGTCCCTACATCCACCTGCTTGACGGCGGCCTGACCGACAACCTCGGCCTGCGCAGCCTGCTCGATTTTGCCGACATCCACGGCGACGACAACCTGCAACGGCAAATCACCGGCGGCAACATCCGCGACGTGGTCGTCATCAGCGTCAATGCGCAAAACCATCTCGACAGCACCATCGACCAAAGCCCGAAAATCCCCGGCCTGCGCGACGTCGTTAACGCCATCATCCACGTCCCTATCAACGAAAACACCCAGCAAAGCATCCGCAACTTCCAGCGCTTCACCGAACAATGGAACCAGAGCCGCAGCGGCGAGCATCCGGTAGCGTTGCACTACATCAACCTGGACTTGAACGACCTACCCGACGGCGCGCTGAAAAAGCGCGTGCTCAATATCGACACCACCTTCTACCTGCCGGAGGCGGACATCCGCGACCTGCGGCAAAGCGCGAAAATCCTCCTGGAACAAAACGAAACCTGGCGCAACCTGCCGGGGCGCAATGGCAACTGGCGCGCCATCGCGCCTTAACCGCCCTGCCCTGCACAAACCGTGTAAAATCCGCCGCCTTTCACGCGCATGCCTGCGCCCCTAGCAAGGAACACGACCATGACCGAAACCCAAGACAACGACACCGCCCTGCGCGAACGCCCCTCCGCCGATATGGAGCTGATTCACCGCCTGGTGCATGACCTGATGCCCGCCGCTGAACACATCATGGCGGGCGGCGAACCGGACGACCCCGCGCAGCGCCTTGCCTTTGCCGACCTGCGCCTGCTGTTGGAAGAACTGCACCCGGCGGACGTCGCCGACATCCTCGAATCGCTGCCGCAGGAAGAGCGGATGCTGGTCTGGCATCTGGCGACGCCGGAAGAAGACGGCGAAGTCTTGCTCGAAGTCTCGGATGCGGTGCGCGAAAGCCTGATTGACGCGATGGACCGCGAAGAACTGCTCGCCGCGGTCGATGACCTGGACGCGGATGAACTGGCGGAACTGGCCGACGACCTGCCACAAGAAATCGTCGATGAAGCCTTGAGCGCGCGCGATGCCGAAGAGCGGGCGCAAGTCGATGCCGCGCGTTCCTACGACGACCACCAGGTCGGTGCCATCATGGACTTCGAGATGGTCAGCATCCGCGCCGATGTTACCTGCGAAGTGGTGCTGCGCTATCTGCGCCGCTTCGACAGCCTGCCCGATCACACCGACAAAATCTTCGTCGTTGATACCGACGACGTCCTGCGCGGCGTACTGCCCATCCGCAAACTGCTGGTGTCCGACCCCGAAGACCGCGTCGAGGCGGTGATGATTACCGATGTGGTGCGCTTCCAGCCGGAAGACGACGTCGAGGCGGCGGCGCAGGCGTTCGAGCGCTACGACCTCGTTACCGCGCCGGTGGTGGATGGCGAAAAACGGCTCATCGGGCGGATAACCATCGACGAAATCGTGGACGTCATCCGCGAAGAATCCGACGCCGACATGCTCAACATGGCCGGTTTGCAAGAAGAAGAAGACCTGTTCGCGCCGGTATGGGATTCCGTGAAGAACCGCTGGGTGTGGCTCGCCATCAACCTCTGCACCGCCTTCATCGCGAGCCGCGTCATCGGTGCGTTTGAAGGCTCGATTGAAAAAATCGTGGCGCTGGCCGCGCTGATGCCCATCGTCGCCGGCATCGGCGGCAACTCCGGCAACCAGACCATCACCATGATCGTGCGTGCGCTGGCGATGGGGCAGCTTTCCACCGCGCAGGCCGGACACCTCTTGAAAAAAGAAATCGGCGTGGCGCTGGTCAATGGCGTCATCTGGGGCAGCGTCATGGGGCTTATCTCCTGGGCGCTGTACGGCAGCGTCGGCATCGGCCTCGTCATGGTGGCGGCGATGACGCTCAACCTGCTGCTTGCCGCCACCGTCGGCGTACTCATCCCGGTGACGATGGAAAAATTCGGCAAAGACCCGGCGCTCGGCAGCTCGGTGCTGATTACCGCCGTCACCGACTCCGGCGGCTTCCTCATCTTCCTCGGCCTGGCGACCCTATTCCTGCTGTAAGCGCACCATAGCAGGCAACAAAAAAGCGGGCAGATAGCCCGCTTTTCTAAAAATATCACCACACATTTGAGCCCTGATCGCCCTGCCTACCCTTCTCACAAGATTATTTTCATGCGGCAGACAGCCAGAACAACATCCCTTCTCTGGTGTCCATCAGGATAATCTCATCCCCAAACATCAAAACCACAGCAATAACCAAAGCCTATCCGCAGCAGACAGAACATTGCATTCAGGAACAGAAAGAGTGCGCCACAAACTGTAGATAACAGAATCTCCACTGCACAAACAATATCTTTTGCGCAGATACAGGCACTATCCTATAGAATCCAGCCAATAAACCAGCCGATTGCCGCCAAGTGGGATAAAACCTGGGTTCCTGGATCGCCGCCAAGCGGGATAAAAGCTGGATTCCTGGATTGCCGCCAAGCGGGATAAAAGCTGGATTCCTGGATTACCGCCAAGCGGGATAAAACCTGGGTTCCTGAATTGCCGTCAAGCGGGATAAACACGGGATTGCCACCAAGCGGCGCAACCACGCGCTTTTTTATTTTCTCCTGATGACGAGGCAGAGGATGGGCACGATCAGGTTAACCAGACCCTGCGCGGCGGCAAGCCAGAGGATGTCTTCATGGTGCGCGGTCAGCCAAGTCTCTACGCCCAGGTTCACCTGAATGCTGGCCGGGATAGCGAGGCAGGCCCACAGGGTATTCGGCCAGAAAAGGAGGCGCTCCGTGAGCGGTGTGGTGGTGAGCATGGGGGGACGCAGTGGCAGCGGTTTTTTGCCTTCGCGGATGGCGTCAATCAGCGCGACGGTTTCCGCGAGGCCAAGGCGGTCGTCATCGTCTTCCTCAAACAGCGTGTGGCGGATGCGGCGGCTGTGGCCGAGGCGGTCGTGCAGGTCCAGGACGCGGTGAGTGATGAGGTGGTTGTTGCGGCCCATTTGGACTTCATCCAAGGTGGCGTCGCGGATATCCTGCCAGCGCAGGCTGAGGATGCGGCCATTGCGGTGATGGATATGCAGGCCATCGCCGTCGGCGACACGCAGAATGCGCGGTGTGGCAGCACAGGCGGCGCGATATTCCCGCACGATGACAAGGATGATGAACACGCCGAGCGCGATACCACCAGCGACAAGGAAGGGATAGAAGGCATTGAGCAGGGCGGTGGGCGGCGGTTCGTGCCAATCTTCCGGCCACTGCAAGAAGGCGGTCAGGAAATCCGGTATCGTCCACAGCACAACCAGGAAATGCCAGTAAATCAAGCTGTAAAAAGCGTAACCGTCGCGCCGCTCGTACCAGCAGTGATCAAGATCGGGCGGCGGGATGACGGGCTGGAGCGGCGGCGCACCACCGCGCAGGTAACGCTGCGCCGTGGCGACAATGTCGTGGTAATCAGGGTAATCCAGATAGCCACTGCGGTAGCAGATGGGTTCGCCCTGCTGCGGCTCCAGTAGCAGACCGTGCTGCATTCCGCGCTGATAGCGCACGTCGGCAAGCGCCGCCCAGCGCCATTGGTGGCGGATGCGGCCAAAGGCGTCGTGCAGGGTGATGCCGCGCGGATCGCAGACGACACGCGGGCGTGGCGCGTAGCGCGGGTTGAAATAGGCGAGACGGCGCAGGTAAAGGAACAGGCCATAAGCACACCACAGCGGCAACCACAGACCAACCCAGGGAGTGAGAAACGGCCCGATGGTCGCATCGTACATGGAGGGCAGTAGCAGCGCGGTGACGATTACCCAATAGGAAGCATGTGAGGGGTTGAGATAAGCACCGCCCCAGCCGCGTGTGCATGGGTCAGCGAGATTGAGCGGGAAACGGTGGGCGGTGCGGGGCATGGTTTTTCCTTAACTACGACGATTGTTTGCCATTTTATCGTCGTTCCCTTTGTTCTGAACCGCCAAACGGCGTCGTTACTGGGTCCGCCAAGCGGCGAAAATACTGGGCCCGCCAAGCGGCGTCATTGCTGGGCCCGCCAAGCGGCGTCATTACTGGGCTCGCCAAGCGGCGTCATTACTGGGCTCGCCAAGCGGGATAAAACCTGGGTTCCTGGATCGCCGCCAAGCGGGATAAAATGGATTCCTGGATCGCCGCCAAGCGGGATAAAACCTGGATTCCTGGATTGCCGCCAAGCGGGATAAACGCGTGGAGCGGGTATGCTGACCCGGCATTGATACGGCGGACGGCATTCCACCCGACCCTGACCATAGCTTCAAAACAAGGAAAAAAATGAGCGTTAAGCGTATCGTGGCGAATATCAAAGCGCCCCAACCCGCTGCTGCAAAGGCTTTCTACCACGACTTGCTCGGACTGGAGTTGCTGATGAACCACGGCTGGATACAGACCTACGGGCAAGACACAGCTATGCCGGTGCAGATCAGTTTTGCCAGTGAAGGTGGTTCTGCTACGCCCGTGCCCGACCTGTCTATTGAAGTGGACAATCTTGACGAACTATTGGCACGCATGAAGAGCGCGGGTTTCCCGCCCGAATACGGCCCTGTTACCGAACCGTGGGGTGTCCGCCGTTTTTTCGTGCGTGACCCGTTCGGGCGGCTGGTGAATATTTTGCAGCATGAATAAGGGCGTATAGGACAAAAAAGGAGCTATCCATCGTCAGGCATGGCGAAATAATCCTTTATAAACTTGAATTTATTCTCTCTTTTCATCCCGTGATGACGCCCCAATTTGCGCTTTAAGTCGGCAAAGCGCCCATCCAGCAGATTGGTGGTGTTGCACATGCCCAACTCAGGATGGCCTCGAAGGTAAACAGGTAGTCCAAATTCCGTTTCAGGCTCAAATACGCGCTTCTCAGCGTCTTGTGCGTGTAGTGCGAACTGCCGATTTCCTCGTTGACCGTTCGTTCGTTGAGGAAGCCCTCATGCTGCTCAAACCATGCCTGCAGCGCGCCTTGAAACGCCTCCTTATGCGCTCCTTTCAGGGTGAGCGTCAGCCGCCACAGCGCCTTGCCTACGCCCGTTTTCGGGTTACGTGTCAGATAACGGCTGACGGTTTTGACCTGGTGAAACTGGCATAGCTGCGCGGGAATCTCGGGAAACATCTGTAGTAATCCCTTTCGCCCGTCGCAGACAATATTTTGTATCTCAACGCCTTTTTCCCGAAGCTCGTTCAGCGCCGCGGCATACAGGGCGTTGGTTTCGTATTTGACTTCATCGACGGACAGAGCCTGCTGGCTGATGCTGTCCATCAGCACCATCACGCCGAAACTGCGTCCGAAGTATGTGGTATCCATGATGATGTTGGCTTTTTCGGGCAGCGGGTAGCGCTCCCTGATTTGCACACTGCGAAGGCGGCGATAGATGGTTTTGCTGCTGCATCCATACTGCTTGGCAAGCTGCGCGGCCGTTTGTTTGCCTGCACTATAAGCTGTCCAAAGCTCGTCGTTTTGAAGGCGCTTGCCGCCGTCAAAACGTTTGCCGCAAGCCTTGCATTTATATCGTTGTTTGCCATTTTGCCAGCCATCTTTTTTGATCTGCTTTGAGCCGCAGAAAAAGCATTTTTTGTGTTCAAAGCCTTTGACCCCGCTTAAAGCCTTGCAGCATAAGGCTTACAGCGATTCTTGGCTCCTTTTTTGTCCTATACGCCGACAAAAACTGGCACAACACCCGCCTATAATCCGCGCATTCCAAACCCTTAAAGAGTGCGCCATGAAAAACATCACCATCGTCATCCCCGACCGCTTTGCCGACTGGGAATACAGCCTCATCGCCCCCGTCCTGCACAGCTTCACGACCAATTACCGCGTGCGCTACGCCGCCGCTGACCTCAACCACAAAACCTCGATGGGTGCGCTGCGAGTCATCCCCGACCTTAACTTTGCCGACATCCCCGCCGAAAACGCCGCCCTCATCCTCATCGGCGGCCAAGACTGGCGCGAGCTAAACCCCGCCGACCGCGCCACCCTCGCCGCACATTGCGAAAGACAAAAAACCGACGGCAACCTGCTCGCCGCCATCTGCGATGGCGCATGGTTTCTCGCCGCCAACGGCTTACTCAATGACCGCCGCCACACCGGCAACCACCTCGACGCCTACCGCGCAGAAGCCGCCTACCACAACGCCGCACAATACCAAGACAGCCAGCGCGAAGCCGTGCGCGATACCAACCTCATCACTGCGGGCGCCATGGCCGCACCTGCCTTCAGCCGCGCCGTCCTGGAAGCGCTGGGCGACATCCCCGCCGAAGTACTTGCCTACCTGCCCGCCGCATGAACACCCCACGCCGCTACTGGATTGCCTTCGCGCGCGCATGACTTCATCCTTGCATACCGGCCGTAAATGACTCACCTGCAACCGCTAACGGGGTGCGCGTTGGCGCACTCTCCTTTATAGCGATACACCGAAAGCCTCAGACAAGGCGCGTCGCTGAAGACAGTACGCATTTGTACGGCGAAGCGACGCAACGCCGTATGAGGCTTTCAGGGGATTGCTATACATACACCATAGCCGCTACCCTGTATGTGGCGAATTTACAATTCAAGTGCAACAGCTACAAAAAAGACATCCATAAGCGATACTGCAAAAAACATCAAAACATTGCAGGAGACCGAAAATGGATGCCTACCGTCATATTACGCCCATTGAGCGGGGTTGCATAATGACCTTGTTCAACCAAGGTCATAGCCCTGCCGCTATTGCCACCATGTTGAAGCGCCACAGATGCACCATCTTGCGCGAACTGAAGCGCAATAGCGATGGCGAAAACTATGACGCCAGCAAGGCGCAGGAGAAATACGACAGCAGGCGTAAGCTCTGCCGCCGCAAGCGTAAACTTGATGACCCGGAACTTTTTGCCCTGGTCAAGGAGAGGTTTCTGAAACTGCACTGGTCGCCGGAGCAGATTCAGTACCGCTTGCGCCACGAAGGCCGTCCGCACGCCATCAGCTACGCCACTATCTACCGCGGTATCTACGCCGGGCGTTTCAATGACCCCGACTGGGTGATAAGTGGCAAGCAAAGGCTGCGCCACCGTGGCAAGAAGCGGCGGCGCAAGGGCGAGCCGACACGTGATAACTTCCCGGTTGAGCATGCGCTGTCGGCGCGTCCGCCAGAGGCGCAGGCGCGGGAGCGCATGGGCGACTGGGAAGCTGATACCGTTGCAGGCGTGGTGGGTGGTGCGGTGTTGCTGACGTTGGTTGACCGCAAAAGCCGCTATCTGCGGTGCGTCCGGCTGGAGAAGAAGACGGCGGACGGCGTGAATGCGGCGATGATTGAAGCCTTGCGCGGGCAGACGGTACACAGCATCACGCCGGACCGGGGCAAGGAATTTGCGCGGCATGCGGTGGTGGCGGAGGCGTTGGGGATAAAAATATACATTCCGCCGCCGTACCAGCCGTGGCAGCGCGGGACAAACGAGAACACCAACGGCCTGTTGCGTGAATATTTTCCGAAGCATCAGGATATTGCGCAATATCCAGATGATTACATTGAAAAGGCGGTGCTGGCATTGAATAACCGACCGCGCAAATGTTTGCAGTGGAGGACGCCTTATGAAGTGTATTTTGATGAGGTGTTGCACTTGGTTTGACAATTCGCCGTAACCGCCCATGCCCCACCTTCGCGACCGCCTGCACTTCTCCACCCTGATGGTCTTCATGGAATTTTGCCGCACACGCAGCGTCTCGCAGACCGCTGCCAACCTCGGCAAATCCAAAGCGCACCTCAGCGTCCAGCTAAAAACCTTCGCCGAACAAAGCGGCCTTACCCTCTACAGCCGTGCGGGCGGCCATTACTACGTCAACGAACAAGGCCTCAGCATCGGCAAATCCATCTACCACCTCGCCAACCTCAACAGCTTCGCCGCCACCGCCTGTAGCGCGCCTGACGACTGGCAGCACATCACCATCCGCATCCCGATGCGCTACTGGGGCGGCGGCATCAGCCAGGCGCTGATGCACGCCATCGGCGAAGTGCGCCGACAATACCCCGCCATTTTCTACTACTGCGAATTCCTCGACGACTACCACGACTTCCAATACCGCCAGCGCAGCTGGCTGCCGGAAACACGTTCCCTGGGCAGCATCGACATCCGCTACACCAGCGCCGGAGCAGACATCAGCGGCCGCTGGCTGGCGCTGGACAACGGCCACAAAATCCGGCATGCCAACTGGATCGTGCCGAAAATGCCCTGGGGCATCATGCAAACCCTGGCACAAAACCTCGAAAAGGCCGACATCCCCTACACCTACTGCGATGCCGACTACACCCAAAAACTCGCCGCACCGCTACCCGACGGAGAACGCCTGCTCGTCAATGAACTGCTACTGACCGAAGCCTTGCGCGCCCCGCACCACAGCGAACCCTTCCCGCAGGCACGGCGCAGCGGCCTGCACTGCCTGCTGCAAGGCGAACATCCGGCGCTTGCCGCCTTCCGCGACCACTACATACACGGCTTTCACGCCGAAAACATCCGCTTGCGCGCCTGGGGTGAGCGCATCAGCGCGCGCCAATGGCGCTATTTTGCCGCCCTTGCCGAACACAAACGCTTCAGCCGCGCCGCCGACAGCCTCTGCATCACCCAGCCAGCGCTGAGCAAACTGATGAGCCAACTCGAAAACCGCCTCGGCCAAAAACTCCTCCTGCGCGAAAAAGGCGGACGCCAACTGCGACTCAGCCCCGCAGGCGAACTGCTGCACACACTTGGCAAAGGCATTGCCGTCGCCCTTGACGACCTCGGCGCGCAAATCACCGAACGCCGCCGCCGCGAAAAACGCGAACTGCACATCGGCATCCTGCCCAGCGTGGACGAAAACAGCCGCCTGCTTGCCACCGTCATGCACCACCTTGACGCCTGGCGCGAACAGTACCCGGACATCCGCGTGCGCATCTACGAAGCCGTGCATGAACGGCTGGTCGAACACCTGCGCCGTCTCGACATCCAGCTTGCCATCACCGAAGCACCTTCGCCCTGGCTGGAACAATACCCGGTCTTCGCGCCCGAAACGCTTGGACTCGTCGCCCCCGCGGCCTGGTTTACAGACGCCCCACCGCCAGCGCAGCTCGCCTGGAGCGAATTGGGCGACTACCCGCTGGTCCTGCCGGGCAAAAACGTCGGCATCCGCTACCTCATTGACCGCCACTGCCGCGCGCAAAACCTTGCCCTGCTGCCCGATATCGAAAGCGACAGCCTCAATCTCAACAGCCGCTGGGTTGCCCAAGGGCGCTACGCCACCATCCTGCCCGCCTCGTCCATGCACAGCCTGATTGAACGCGGCCAGGCACAATTCATCCCGCTGACGCCGCCGCTAGAACGCCAGCTCCACATCAGCCACCTGCGCCACCGCCAACCGGGCGCGGACGAAGCGCGCCTGCTCGCCCATTTCTACCCTGGCAGCGGTTCATAACCCGCCCCGTTTTCCGCAGAAACAAGGACTTTCTTCTAGCGATAAAAAACCGCGCTGGAGCGCGGTTTGCTTGCAGGGATGGCAGTGTTATTGGCGAATGGCACCGAAGCTGCCAGAGAGGCGTTGCACGGTGTCGCTGAACAGGCCGCCGAGTTCGCGGGCATCGTCGCCGTAGAAGTGGCCGCCGCTGCTGACGGCAGCGCCGCTCGCGGTAGCGAAGCTGTTACCGTTGATGGTGGCATTGATGTTCACCGGCGTGAAGGTCACGCTACTGCTTTTCGAGGTGATGGTGCCGTTTAGGGTTTTGGCGGCGAAGTCGGCGGTGAAACGGCTGTCGCCGGTACCGGCCTCACCATTGCGGACAAAGGCCGCCTGCCCGACGTATTGGGCGGTGCCGTTGCCCGGCATGCGGGCGGTTAGCCTGCCCTGGCTGAAGATGTAGTCTTCGTTGCCGGATTTGATGTAGCCGTAGCTGCTATCCCGGTAGTCGAAGTTGCTGACGACAAAGATTTCATAGCTTTTGCCGTCTTTGCTGAGGATATGAGTCGTCGTGATGCTGCCGTCATCGTTAGGACGACGCAGGCTGAACTGTTTGCCGTTGACGTTCAGGGTAGTGAGGTAGTCGCTGCCGATATTGAGGGTGCGGTGGCTGCTGTTGATGGTGCTGCCACTGGGGACGACGACCGCCGTGCCGCGATAGATGCCGTTTACGCTGTTACCGGCGTTGTTGCCGGGGATATTGGCGGGCGGCGTGCCGGGATCAAGCGGCGGATTATTGTCGCCACCACCACCGCCACCGCAGGCGGTCAGTAGCAGGGCGGTGCTCAGGCTCAGGGACAGGTGGATACTGGTTTGCATGGGATACTCCTTATTGGTGGGGGGATGGTTCACAGGGCTTCGTCGTCCAGTTCGCCGGTGCGGATGCGCACCACCCGTTCCAGCGAGGTGACGAAGATTTTGCCGTCGCCGATTTTACCGGAGTTGGCAGTGTCGCGGATGGTTTCGATGACCTGCGCGGCCAGGTCGTCGCTGACCGCGATTTCCAGCTTGAGTTTCGGCAGGAAGTCGATGACGTATTCCGCGCCGCGGTAGAGTTCGGTGTGCCCTTTTTGTCGGCCGAAGCCTTTGACTTCGGTGACGGTGATGCCCTGCACGCCGATATCCGACAGCGCCTCGCGCACGTCGTCGAGCTTGAAGGGTTTGATAATGGCCGTGATCATTTTCATGCGCTGCGCCCTGCCTTAGTCGAGCTGGTAGAAATCGGCGTCGTGGTCGCTGTAGCGGCGCGGACGGTAGCCGTGGCGTTTGTGGAAGTGGCGGTCGATGTTTTCATGCACGTCCAGCACCATCGCGAAAATCGCCATGCGCATGGTGACGCCGTTGTCCGCCTGGCGGAAGATGGCAAGGTTGGGCAGGTCGTCGAGGTCGGTGGCGAGGTCAAAGGCGCCGGGACGACCGTCGCGCGGCAGCGGGTGCATGATGACGACGTCTTTCTCGGCGTGGTTTTCGATGGCGACGCGGTTGATGCGGTAGTCTTCGCTGTAGCCTTCCATTTCTTCGCCGCCTTCGATGCGCTCGCGCTGGATGCGGGTGGCGTAGATGACGTCGGCGCCGGGCAGGCCGATGCTGATGCTGGCAAATTCGTGCACGTGGTGTCCGGCGGCCTTGAGGCTGTCGAGCAGTTCCTGCGGCGCGGCAAGCGCAGGCGGGGCGATGAAGTGGAAGGTGATGTTGCGGAACAGCCGCAGCAAGCGGCAAAGGGAATGGATGGTGCGACCATGCTTGAGGTCGCCGACCAGCGCAATCGTCATGCCGTCAATGCTTTTGCCGAGGCGGCGGAATTCGCTGTCGATGGTGTAGTAGTCCAGGAGCGCCTGGCTGGGGTGTTCGCCGGTGCCGTCGCCCGCGTTGATGACCGGCACGCGGATGCCCTTGGCAAATTGCGCGACCGAGCCGGTTTCGGGATGGCGCATGACAATGGCGTCGGCATAGCCGCTGATGACGCGCGCGGTGTCTTCAAGCGATTCGCCTTTGGAAAGCGAGGAGAAGGTGAAGCCGGTGGTGTCGCAGACGCGGCCGCCCAGGCGCGAGAAGGCGGTGTGGAAGCTGATGCGGGTGCGGGTGCTGGCTTCAAAGAACAGGTTGGCCATGACCGCGCCGTCAAGGGCGTCGCAGCGGTACTGACGCCGCGCGACGGGCTCGAGGGTGTGTGCGACTTCGAGGATTCTTTCGAGTTCGCTGCGGTTGAACTGGTCGATGGACAGGATGTGTCGGCCTGCAAGGGACATGGTTTTGCTCCGTGGGAATTTGCCGCATTATATAGCGGGCTCCGGCGGGATGCCACGCGGCAAGGCGCGCAGTAGCGCGATTTCCGCCGGATTTTCTGGCAAATATTTTTTGGGGGAGGAACGGGATGATTGCTTTGATTCAGCGGGTTTCGGAGGCGAGTGTGTGGGTTGCGAATGAGCAGGTCGCGGCGATTGGCCACGGCCTGCTGGCGCTGATTGGTATTGAAAAGACTGACACAGCGGCGAACGCCACGCGCTTGCAGCATAAGCTCTTGAATTACCGTGTTTTCCCTGACGATGCGGGGCGGATGAACTGCAATGTGCAGGAAGCGGGCGGCGGGCTGCTGCTGGTGTCGCAGTTCACCCTGGCGGCGAATACGACGAAGGGCAACCGCCCCGGTTTTGATCCGGCAATGCCGCCTGCACAAGCGGAGGTGTTTTTTGCCCGTTTCTGCGCGGAGATGCGCGCGTTGTATGCGCCGGTCGCCTGCGGGATTTTCGGCGCGGAAATGCAGGTGCGGCTGGTAAACGAAGGGCCGGTGACGTTTTGGTTGCAGACTTAATCGCGGATGTATATCCGGGCTACGACGCTTTCAGCCGCCCTTTCAGGTCGTATTCAATGGCAATACCGGCGACGAGCGAGAGGATGACCGCGGCGGAGAACCAGTAGATGCCGCTGTGGATTTGCACCTCCACCAGCCAACCCAGTTTCAGGATCATCAGCATTTGCGCGACGACGAAGACGTCCAGCATCGAGAATTTCGCCAGTTTGCCAAGCCAGGTCTGCCAGCGGGCAAGCGCGGCGGGAATGGGCGGGTAGTAGTAGAGATATGCCGCCATCAGCGCGAATTTGCCCAGCGGGAAGATGACGCTGAAGCCGAGCAGCAGCAGGCCGAGGCCGAAGGTTTTGTCGGCAAGCAGCGCGCCAATGCCGGAGAGGACGGTGAAGGTGTTTTTCATCAGCACCAGTTTTTTCACCGTCATCATCGGCAGGGTGATGCCGGGGATGAAGGTCGCCACGCCCGCCAGGACAAGCGCCAGCAGGATGAAGCGCCGGCGGCGGTTTTCCATGCGGTTCATGCGCTGTCCAGCAGTGGTGCGGTTTGTGTCGCGCCATCAAGGCGGTATTGGTGACGGCGGCAGTAGTCCAGCCATTCGGCGAGCGCGCGGTTTTGCGCCCGCTTTGCCGCGCGCAGCGCCCGCACCGGTAGGTCGGCATCAAGCATGGCTTCGGCGAGGCGCGCGTCATGGTAAACGCGGATGCGGTAGTCAGGGGCGAAGCGGCGCTGTTGTCGCGTCGGGTAGAAGTGACCAAGCAGCCATTCGCTGGTGTAGGCATGGCGGCCGGTGCAGCGCAGGTACAACGCCGCCCGCTGTGGCGCGCGCAAGATGTACCAGCCGTCGTCTTCGGGCGGCTGCGGCAGGACGAGGCGGAACAGCCAGTAGTTGTGTTCATACAGCGACTGCAACGGGGTCTCGGTGCGCTGCATAAAGCGCGGGTTTTGCATGATTGTGGTTCTCCGAAAAGGGGCGCTATTGTGGGGACGAACGCCGCTGCACACAAGCCCGCACGCTCTGCTAGAATGCGGTTTTTCAACTGTACAAGGAATCGACCCATGTCTTGGCATTCGCTGATTAAAGACATCCCGGATTACCCGAAAGCGGGCATTATTTTCAAGGATATTACGCCGCTCCTGGCCGACGGCCCCGGCTTCCACGCCGCCATTGAGGAAATGGCGCAGTTCTGCGAGGAAAGCGGCCACCAGCCGGATGTGCTCGCCTGCCCGGAAGCGCGCGGTTTTATTTTCGCCTCTGCCTTGGCGCAACGCCTCGGTATTGGCTTTATCCCGCTGCGCAAGCCGGGCAAGCTGCCGCGAGAGGTCAGCCGCATCACGTTTGATCTGGAATATGGCCAGGACACCCTTGAAGTTCACAAAGATGACGTCAAATCAGGGGTACGCGTGATGATGGTCGATGATGTACTCGCCACAGGCGGCACGATGGCTGCCTGTATCGAGCTGCTGCAAAGCCTCGGCGCGCAGGTCATCGGCGCGGCTTTTTTGATGGAAATCGAAGGGCTGCACGGGCGCGACAAGCTCGGCAATATCGAAGTCTGTTCGTTGGTGAAATGCTAACGGGTGTTAAATTTCGCCCGCTTTACAAGCATTGCCTGACCCCCTACAATCTCTGCGTTTTCAACCCTCAACCCTTAAGGAGCTTTCATGAACAACATGAACCCCCGCACCATTGAAGCCATCTCCCAGGACGGCATCCTCGCGCGCAACAAGGTGCTGCGCCAAACTTACATCCTGCTCGGCATGAACGTGCTCTTTAGCGCAGCGTGCGCTTATGTCGGCATGCTGATGAAGGTGAATGTGCCAATGTGGTTGTATCTCATTGGTTTCTTTGGTCTTGCTCACGCCGTTGTCGCTAACCGCAACAATGGTGCTGGCATCGTCCTGCTTTTTGCCCTCACCGGTTTCCTCGGATTTAGCATTTCCAACATCCTGACCGCACTGATGGGGCAGGGCATGGGCGCAATTATCGTCAAGGCACTGGTTGGTACAGCTATCCTCTTTCTTGGCCTTTCTGCCTATGTGCTGTTCACCGGTACCAATTTCACCTTCCTCGGTGCTTTCCTCTATACCGGCCTCATGGTCGCCTTCCTTGCAGGCATAGGCGCCTGGATTTTCAACATGAGCGCGTTGAGCGTTGCTTCCGCTGCCGCTTTCCTGTTGATTTCTTCCGGTTATGTGCTTTACGACACCAGCAATATCATCCACGGTGAAGAAACCAACTACATCATGGCGACGTTGAACCTGTTCATCAACATCTTCAACATCTTCCTGAGTCTGCTGAACATCCTCTTTGCCTTTAACCGCAACTAAGGCAACCTGCCCATCCGTCTGGCACCTCCCCGGTGCCAGACTTTTTCGTCTTTACGCCCCATGCCGCAACGAGAACTGCTCGCCTGCCCCTACTGTGACGCGCTGTATCAGCGCAAGCCGCTGCGCCCCGGCGAAAACGCCTACTGCACCGACTGCGGCAGCAAAATCGACGACGGCCTTGCCGACTTCCGCAAAGCCTTCATCTACGCGCTCACCGCGCTTATCCTCTTTATCATCGCCAACAGTTTCCCCTTCATCACCCTGAGCCTGAGCGGCGACACCACCACCATCTCCGTTTTCTCCAGCATCAAGGCGCTGTTTGACAACGACCTGCACATCCTCGGCGTCCTCGTCTGCATGCTCATCATCGTCATGCCGCTGTGGTACCTGCTCGCGGTGCTGTGGGTCATCATCAGCTTCCGCTACCGCTTCCTGAACGAAATCTCGCACAAATTCCTGCACTGGATGACGCACATGGCGCCCTGGAACATGCTGGAGGTGTACCTCATCGGCGTCATCGTTACCCTCGTCAAAATCCTGCAAATCGCCAGCATCACCTTCCAGCCCGGCTTCTGGGCGTTCTGCGCGCTGATGTTCTGCTCCGTCTTCGTCACCCTGCGCTTTGACCTGAGCGACGCCATATTCCTTGCCTATGAAGAAGACTACCGCCTCTAGCGACACCGCCCGCGCCCACGGCTACCTCCTCTGCCTTGACTGCGCCACCGTCGTCCAGGCACCTGCCGAACGTTGCCCGCATTGCCACGGCCACCTGCACGCGCGCAAACCGGCAAGCTACAGCCGCACTTGGGCATACCTCATCACCGCCATCGTCCTCTTCTTCCCGGCAAACCTCTTGCCCATTACCAGCACCACCTACCTCACCCAAGCACCGCAAGCCGACACCATCATGAGCAGCATTGCCCTGCTCTGGCACCACGGCTCCTACGGCATCGCGCTCATCATCTTCCTTGCCAGCGTCTTCACCCCGTTTTTCAAAATCGCGGTACTGCTGTATCTCCTCGCCTACAAAAACACGCGCCACCCGCCGCGCCTGCAAACCCGCCTCTACAAACTCATCCACTTCGTTGGCCGCTGGTCGATGATAGACGTCTTCGTCGTCGCCCTGCTCGGCGCGCTCGTCCACGGACGGCTGGCGCAAATCAACCCCGCGCCCGGCATCTTCGCCTTCGCCGCCGTTGTCGTCTTCACCATGCTCGCCACCGAAACCTTCGACATGCGCCTCATCTGGGACAACTACCGAGAACAACACCCATGCAAGAACCCGAAATCGCCCGCAACCGACTGAGCTACCTCTGGCTGCTGCCCATCGTCGCCCTTGGCATCGGCCTCTGGCTCGCCTACTCGCGCCTGAGCCAAATCGGCCCGAACATCCATATCACCTTCACCAGCGCCGAAGGACTGGAAGCAGGCAAAACCAAAATCCGCTATAAAGACCTCGCCGTCGGCACCGTCACCAGCATTGACCTCTCCAACGACCTCAAACAAATCATCGTCACCGCACAAATGTCGCGCACTGCCGAGCCACTGCTGAAAAAAGACAGCCAGTTCTGGATCGTCAAACCGCAAATCAGCGCGAGCGGCGTCACCGGCCTTGGCACCATCGTCTCCGGCAACTACATCGCCGTCAGCCCCGGCAAAGAGGCAGACAGCGCCAACCAGTTCGCCGGCCTTGACGAAGCGCCGCAAATCCAGAGCACCGAAGAAGGCCTGCGCGTGCGCCTGATTACCGACAGCGCCAGCGGCGTCAACGTCGGCACCGCCATCTACTACCGCGGCATCAGCGTCGGACAAATCGAACAAATCCGCTTCAGCGAGCGCTACGACAACCTCTACCTCACCGCCTTCATCCACGCGCCCTATGACCACCTCATCACCAACAACACCAAATTCTGGAACATCAGCGGCATCAACTTCAGCATGGGGGCAGAAGGCGCCAACCTCGAAGTCGAATCCCTCGAAGCGCTGGTACGCGGCGGCATCACCTTCAGCACCCCGACCACACTCAACACCAACGACACCCCGGCCAGCCCCGGCACCGTATACACCCTCTTTGAAAACGAACGCGCCAGCACCGAGCGCACCGGCTTCGAAAAAGAATACTACGTCGTCTACTTCGACGACACGACACGCGGCCTGCGCCAAGGCGCGCCGGTATACTTCAACGGCATGAGCATCGGCGAAGTCATCGACATCCGCCTCCTCTACGACGAAACCAAAAACACAGCCGTCACCCCGGTACTCATCGCCCTCGAACCCGATCGCATCGACCGCGTCAACCGCCAAGAAAAACGCGACCGCAACCTCATCACCGACCTCGTCAAACACGGCCTGCAAGCAAGCCTGGAAACCGGCAGCCTCATCACCGGCGACAAAATCATCACCCTGAACCAATACCCGGACGACATCCGCAGCCTGCGCAAAGACGAATACAGCAACTACCCCGTGCTGCCCTCACGCGCCGGCAGCATCAGCCAGCTGACTGACGACATCAGCGCCATCGTCGCCAGCGTCAAAAAACTGCCGCTGGAAGAAATCGCCAACAACACCAAAGAAGCGACCGCCGCGCTGAAAAGCGCGCTGGCAACGCCTGCCGTCAAAACCCTCGGCGCAAGCCTCGACAAGACCCTCAAACAACTGGACAAAACCCTGCAGAGCGTACAAAAAGCGGGCGACAGCACCGACAAAGCGCTCGCCCAGCTGGACAAACAAATAAAAACCCTGGGCAAACAACTCGAACAGACCCTGTACAACATCGGCCCGGAAAGCAACCTCACCTACACCCTGCAAGAAACCCTGAAAACCGTCCAGCGCAGCATGAAAAGCATCAACGACGTCATGCGCAAAATCGACGACAAACCCAACGTCCTCATCATGGGAGAATAAAATGCGCCTTACCGACCTGACAAAAAAGCACAAAAACAAACCCGTCTCCCTCCGGACGGCGCCCGCCTTCCGCACAATCGCCCTCGCCCTCACCGCCAGCCTGCTTGGCGCCTGCGGCAGCGTCCCCGACACCTACCACAGCCTGCGCCCAGAAATCAGCATCACCCCGACCCGACAAGGCACAGCGACCGCGCTGCGCTACACCGAACTGCCGCCGTACTACGACAGCGAATACCTCGTCTGGTACGACGAACACGGCCGCATCACCCGCGACAAAAGCCAGCACTGGACCTACCCCTTCAGCGAAAACCTGCGCGACGTCCTGCGCCAGGCGATTGCCGCCGAAACCGGCAACAGCCGCCTCTACACCTACCCGCTCGCCGAAAACAACCGCCCCGAAGTGCTGCTTGACCTGCAAATCCGCGAACTCATCGCCGACCTGCCGCACCAGCGCTTCCTCATCAGCGCCCAATGGCAGGTGAGCCACGCGGGCAGCGACGCCGCACCGACCAACCACGAATACCAACAACAACTGCCGCTTGCCAAAACCGACCCGGACAGCCTTGTTGCCGCCACCGCCCAGGCCGTTAAACAACTCGCCAGCGCCATCGCCCGCAGCCTGTAAACCGCACGGGCAGCGCCGAGAGACTTAGGGACAGCTCGCTAAGCAATAGACAACGAAAACCACATAAACATACAATCGCACCACACACATCCACACCGCTAACCGCAAGGAAAACCCGCACATGGAAACCCAAAACCCAGAAGAACAAACGCCGGACAACCCCGCCTCCCCGGCAGAACCCAGCTTGAGCGACACCCCTCCCGCCGAACCCGCACCCGCGCCCCCCCTCAACCCCGACGACATCAACCCGCTCGTCCCCGCCTGGCAACTGCTACAAGAAGAAATCAGCCCGGCGGTCGCGGCGGCAAGCGCCGTCAGCGCCGAGCCCGAAGAAAAAGCGCCCGACGAACCGCCGCTCTACACCCAGAGCGAATACGACAAACTCTACCGCCAATACCAAGAACAAAAACAACGCGCCGACGCCCTGCAAGACAGCTTCTTCGCCAGCGCCGACGTCATGTACGAAATGCTCGCCTACCTGAACGCGAGCCGCCTCTACCACGGCAAAGACGCCATCATGGCGAGCGATATCAACGGCATCGTCGAAAACAACCCCATCCTGAACACCCTTGCCAACGACCTGCGCCAGACCAGCATCGAATCCGGCATCGGCATCGTCAGCGAACTGCCAGAATCGCAAGAACACCTGCGCGAACACGTCATGAACGTCTGGCGAACCCGCATGGCCGAGCCCGGCGAACGCGACCGCATCCACGCACAACTCTTCACCCACCGCAACATCCCCGACGGCGAAGAACTCTTCTAAAAGCCGGGCAAAACGGCGCGACATCCGGTAAAATACGCGCCACACAAAAGCCTTGCTGCGGCAAGGCTTTTTCTTATGTAAAACGCCAACAAGCAGAGAGAAATCCCATGGTTGCAAAAATCCCCATGACCAAAAAAGGCGAGCAGGCCTTGCGCGCCGAACTGGAAAAACTGAAAAGCGAAGAACGCCCGCGCGTTATCGAAGCCATTGCCGAGGCGCGTGCACACGGCGACCTCAAAGAAAACGCCGAATACCACGCCGCCCGCGAACAACAAGGCTTCGTCGAAGGCCGCATCCGCGAGCTGGAACACAAACTGAGCCACGCCAACGTCATCGACGTCACCACCCTGCCGCAAAACGGCAAAGTCGTCTTCGGCACGACCGTTGAACTGGAAGACAGCGACAGCGGCGAAGAAATGACCTACAAAATCGTCGGCGAAGACGAGGCAGACATCAAAGCCGGCCTTATCTCCAACACCTCGCCCATCGCCCGCGCCCTGCTCGGCAAAGAAGAAGGCGAAACCGTTGAAGTCGTCATCCCCGACGGCCGCAAAATGCTGGAAATCCTCGCCGTCCGCTACGAAGCCTGACCTTCTGCAAACCCGCCCCGCTGCGGGTTTTTCTTTGCTGAACAACACCCCCAAATCCCGCCCTAATCCTGCTGGAGCGCCTCACCGCCAGCTATCGCGGCACCTGCAACCCATACGAACACTTCAGCGCGCTGTACCGCAACTACCAAAGCCGTCCGCGCACCGTTTCCTGACGTACCGCGCATCAAAAAAACCGCCCCGAAGGGCGGTTTTTTCTGCGTGCTTTATTGCGCTTTCTCCAGCCGCATATATTTGCTCGGCCAGTGGTTCATTACGTTTTCTTCGTAGCCTTTCACGTAGGGTTTGATCAGGTGTTTGGAGACGAAGTAATAGACCGGGATGAGCGCGTGGCTGTCAATCAGCCGTTTTTCCGCCTGTTGCAGGATGGCGGCGCGTTTGTCGCGGTCGGTTTCGTTGGCGGCAGCGGCGATGAGTTTGTCGTATTCGGCGTCATTCAGGCCGATGGTGTTGCTGCCGCCGCCGCTGACGAAGAGGTCAAGGAAGGTGTTGGCGTCGTCGTAGTCGCCCATCCACGAGCCGCGGAAGACTTGGGTGTTGTATTCGCGGCGGTCGTTCAGGTAGGCCTTCCATTCTTTGTTGATGAGGCTGGTTTCCACGCCCAGCGCGTCTTTCCACAGGGAGGCGACGGCAATGGCGATTTTTTTGTTGTTGTCGTTGGTGTTGTAGAGCAGTTCGACGCGCAGCGGGTTTTCTTTGTTGTAACCAGCTTCCGCGTAGAGCGCTTTGGCTTTTTCCACGCGCTTTTGTCGGTCCCAGGCGGCGTATTCGGGCTGGTAGGGCGCATAGCCGCTGATGCCGGGGACGACGAAGCCATAAGCCGGTTTTTCGCCGCTGGCGGTGATGTTTTTGACGATGCGCTCGCGGTCAATGACGAGGCTCAGCGCTTCGCGCAGTTTGGGGTTGTCCTTGAAGGGCGGTTTGGTGAGGTTGTAGCCGAAGTAGAAGGTGCCGAGGTAGTTGTAGATGTGCAGTTCGTCGCTCAAGTTTTCTTGCAGCCATTTGATTTGGTCGTTGGGGACGTCTGCCGTCCAGTCCAGCTCGCCGGCGCGGTAGCGTTGCAGTTCGGCGTTTTTGTCTTCGCTGACGTAGTAGATGACTTTGTCGAGCTGCACGTCTTGTGCGCCGTAGTAGTCGGGCGATTTTTCGAGGACGATGCGCGATTGTGGCTTCCATTCGCGCATTTTGTAAGCGCCGTTGCCGGCGATATGCTCGGCGCGCGTCCATTCTTTGCCGTGTTTTTCCACGATATGCCGCGGCACGGGGTAGGTGACGGCGTTGATGAGCAGGCCGGTGAAGTAGGGGGTGGGGTTGTTCAGTTCGACGACGAGGGTTTTGTCGTCCGGCGCGCTGACGCCGAGCGTGTCCAGCGGCTGTTTGCCTTCGACGATTTCTTTCGCGTTTTTGACCGGATAGAGGAAGAAACTGTATTTGCTACCGACCGCCGGATCGACGCCGCGCCGCCAGGCATAGACGAAATCGCCTGCGGTGACGGGGGTGCCGTCCGACCAGGTGTTGTCGCGCAGGTGGAAGGTGTAGGTTTTGCCGTCTTCCGAGACGTCCCATTTTTCGGCGACGCCGGGGATGAGGTGCGCGCCCGCGTCTTCGTCGATGAGGCCGACGAACATGTCGCGCAGGATGTGCATTTCCGGCATGCCTTGCGCCAGTTGTGGGTCCATGCTGGCGGGTTCGGCGTCGTTGCTGCGGCGCAGGACGTTTTCAGCCTGCGCGCCGCTGGTGGCGGCGAGCAGGAGGGTGGTGAGTAGCAGTTTGTAATTCATGGAATTTCTCAAGGTTCGATATGCAGGTACTGGGTGCGCAGGGTGCCAGTGGGGTTGGCGGCGTAGCCCTTGAACTGCGGTTTGAGCAGGCGCACGGTGACGTAGTAATAGAGCGGGGCGAAGGCGTAGTCATCGACCACCATTTTTTCCGCTTCTTGCAGCAGTTTGGCGCGCGCCGCCAAATCCTGGGTTGCCGAGGCTTCTTTCAGTTTGGCGTCGTAGGCGTCGCTGCTGAATTTGGAGTAATTCATTGCCGAGCCTTTCTGGAAGACTTCGAGGAAGGTATAGGGATCGTTATAGTCGCCAATCCAGCCGTAGCGATAGGCTTCGATATTGCCCTGGGTGAAGTTGGAGAGCATGACTTTCCATTCTTGATTGACCAGTTCGGTTTCTACACCCAGGACTTGTTTCCACATCGCGGCAATGGCAACCATGATTTTTTTGTGCGCTTCGCTGGTGTTATAGGTGAGCGAGATTTTCAGCGGTTTTTCTTTGGAATATCCGGCTTCAGCATAGAGCGCTTGGGCGCGTTCGATTTGTGCCTTGCGATCCAGTTTGGCGTATTCCGGCTGATAGGGTGCGCTGTTTTTGGTCGCTGGCGGCACGAGTCCATAGGCGGGAATTTGCCCGGCTTTGGTAATTTTGTCGATGATGGTTTGTCGGTCTATGGCAATACTTAGTGCTTCGCGCAATTTGACGTTATCTTTGAGCGGCGGTTTGCCGGTATTGAATCCAATCCAGTAAATGCCAAGGTAGGGATCAATATGCAATTGGTCGGCGAATTGTTTGCGCGCCGTTTCCAGATCTTCGGAAGTCAGGCTTTCTACGTAATCCACTTCACCAGCGCGATAGCGGGCAAAGGCGGTCGCGGTGGATTCGGTCGGATAGTAAACGACTTTGTCAATGCTGACCTGGTCCTTGTTCCAATAGGTCGGCGATTTTTCGGCGACGATATTGGCTTGTGCTTTCCATTCGGTGAGCTTATACGCACCGTTGCTGACAATATTGCCCGGCTGCGTCCATTTATCGCCGTATTGTTCGACGATTTTTTGCGGTATGGGATAGGTGGTGTAATGCGCGGTGAGATCCAGGAAGTAGGGCGTTGGATTATTGAGCTCCACTTGCACGGTGTGCGCATCTATGGCTTTGATGCCAAGCGCTTCGATATTTTTTTCCGTGCCGCTGGCAATGGCTTCGGCATTTTTTACCGGATAGAGGATGAAGGCATATTCACCGCCTGTCGCCGGATTGACGGCGCGCCGCCAGGCATAGACGAAATCGCCCGCAGTTACGGGCGTGTCATTTGACCATTTGGCGTTTTCACGCAGGTGGAATGTATAGGTTTTTCCGTCATCGGAGATTTCCCATTTTTCGGCGACGCCGGGGGTAATTTCACCACTGGCAGTATTGCTGACCAGGCCTTCAAAAGTATCGTAAATCACATTCGACCCCGCATTTTCAGAGGCAAGTTGGGGATCAATGCTTTTCGGTTCGGCGCCATTACTGCGGCGGAATACGCTTTCCGCCTGGGCATTGAGGGCGAACAGAATCAGGGAAGTGAGAAGCGCCTTTTTCATATACATATCCTCATGGGAGTGAAGGGAAAACTGCCGCCGCGGCAAGCGGCACGATGACGACAGTTCGCATACTTTACGGTAATTTCCGCGCAAGGCAAGCGTTACCCGCCGAATTGCCGCATAATATGCGCTCTTTTCGCATTATTCCGCCCCATGCAAATCCTTTTTCTGCTCATCCCCATCTCCGTCATCCTCATTACCGCCGCCGTATTTGCCTTCCATTGGGCGGTGCGCACCCGCCAGTTTGACGATCTCGAATCGCCCGGCATGATTCCGCTTTTGGACGACACCGAAGAAGAGCGCCAGCAACGCGACCGCAAAAACGGATGAACAGCGCCGTTATTTTCACCGCCTTCGCCACTGGTCTTGCGGGCAGCGCGCATTGCATCGGCATGTGCGGCGGCATCAGCGTCTCGCTCGGCCTCGGCAGCATGAAAAAGCGGCTGCTGCCGGTCTATCATCTCGGCCGTCTCGCCAGCTATACCACTCTCGGCCTCGTCTTCGGCAGTCTGCTGCCGCTCATCGGCGTGCGCGCCTATAACGCCATCTGGGGCGCGTCGCTGCGTATCGCCGCTGCCTTGATTATGCTCGCCATCGGTCTGCAAATTGTTTTTGGCGTCAATTTTTTGCGCTATCTGGAGCGCTACGGCTCGCGCCTGTGGCGACCGCTTGCCGGTCTCGTGCAGTCGCTGTTGCCGGTGCAAACGGGCAGCGACGCGCTCCTCCTCGGTTTTCTCTGGGGGCTGCTTCCCTGCGGCCTGATTTATAGCGCGCTGGCGCTCGCGGTGGTCAGCGGCAATCCCTTGCAAGCGGGGCTGGCGATGCTTGCCTTCGGCGTGGGAACGCTGCCCGCAATGCTGCTCCTCGGCGTGTTCTCCGGCACGCTGGTGCAGGCGCTCACCCGCGACAGTAGCCGCTTCATGCTTGGCGCCATCGTCATCACCTCCGCCTTGTGGACGCTGTGGCCGTTTGTGAAATAAAAACCCCGCCGCAGCGGGGGTGGTTTGTCTGATTACAGCGCCGGATGCTTCGCCCGCTGCTGGCGGATGTATTCCAGTTCGTTGCGCGCGCGGTCGTCGTGCGGGTTTTCTTGCAGCAATTTCTGGTAAATCGCCTCCGCGTCCTGCCAGCGGCCGCGTTCAATCAGGGTAAAGCCCAAACCGCGCTGCGCCGCGCCGTACATTTTCTGCCGCGTCGCCGTGTCTTCAATCCATTGGCTGAATTCTGTCGCCTGCTCGAAATCGGCGGCCGCCGCCTGCCAGTTTTTTTCGCGCTGGTAGTAGAAGCCGCGCTCGTTCAGCGCCTGCGCGTTTGCAGGCTGCAAGGCAAGCAGCGCGTCCAGATCCGCCTTGCCCGCCGCCAGTTCGCCCAGTTCGTTGTGCGCATAGGCGCGCAGGTAGTAGAGCTCCGCCCAGCGCGGGTCGATGATGTAGGCTTCTTTGCCTTCGTTCGCCGCTTTGGTCAGGTAAAACAGCGTCTCGACGTTGCCGGAGGCGGCATAGCGCTGGCGCGGGTCGGCAGCAAATTGTTTTTCGTAGCGGGCGATGGCTTTGTCCAGGAGCGGTATTGCCGCGCGTGCTTGGCCGGAAAAGAGCGCGGCGACCGCCTGTTCGTGCAACTGCGCAACTTCTGGCGTCAGCGCTACGCCCGCCCCACCCAGCACGACTTTTTTGTCGCCGTCGGTATGCGGCGCGTTGAAGGTCTCGCTGTGGGCAAGCGCAGCAGCAAGCGCCAAGGTAAGCAAGAGCGTTTTTTTCATTTGTGATTCCTTGTGTTAAAGCGTTCAGCGCAGCGTCACCAGCTCTTCGCTGCTGGTCGGGTGGATGGCGACGGTGTCGTCAAAATCCGCCTTGCGCGCGCCCATTTTTACGGCGACGGCAAAGCCTTGCAGCATTTCATCGACGCCGTCGCCAATCATCTGGATGCCGACGATTTTTTCTTCCGCGCCAACGCAGACCAGTTTCATCAGGGTTTTCGCCGGATGGGCGGCAAAGGCGCGCGCCATCGGCGAGAATCCGGCGCGATAGACTTTGACCGCTTCATCGCCAAATGTGCGGCGCGCGGCGGCTTCGTCAAGGCCGACGACGCCAATCGGCGGGTGGGTGAACATCACCGTCGGGATGTTTTCGTAATCCAGATGCGCCTCCGGCTGGTGGTTAAAGAGGCGCGCGGCAAGACGGCGTCCGGCGGCGATAGCGACCGGCGTCAGCTCTGCCGCACCGGTGATGTCGCCGATGGCGTAAATGCCGGGGACGTTGGTGTTTTGCCAGGCATCGACCGGAATTTCGCCGGTGTCGCGCGCGGCGATGCCTGCGGCGGCGAGGTTGAGGTTGGCGGTGTTGGCGCGCCGTCCCAGCGCCCAGAGGAGGAAGTCAGCGGCGAGGGTTTCGCCGTTATCGAGTGTTACCGCGAGCGCTGCGCCATTTTCGGCAACGCGGGCAACCTGTGCGCCACGGTGGATGCGGATGCCCTGCGCCCCCATCGCCTCGGCCAGCGTTTCGGCAATGTCCGCATCATGCGCGCGCAAGAGGCGTTCGCCGCGGATGACAATGTCGCAGGCGGTGCCGAGCGCTTGCAGGACGCCGGCGATTTCGCAGGCGATGTAGCCGCCGCCGACGATAACCGCGCGCTGCGGCTGGCGTTCGAGGGCGAAGAAATCGTCCGAAGTTTTGCCCAGCGACGCGCCTGTGATGTGCGCGGGGATAACGGGCTGGCCGCCGGTAGCGATGACGATATGCGGCGCGCGGTACAAATCGTCGCCAACGCGCACGGTATCGGCGCGCTCAAAGCGGGCGAAGCCGCGAATGAGCGTGACGCCGCTTTTGCCGAGGTTGGTTTCGTAGATGCCGTTCAAGCGGGCGATGTAGGCGTCGCGCGCTTCTTTGAAGGCATCCCAGCGGAAAGGCAGGTTTTCCGGCACGTCCGCGAAGAAACGCGGCGCATCACGCAAGGCTTCGGCGGTGTTCGCCGCGTACCAGAACAGTTTTTTTGGCACGCAGCCGACGTTCACACACGTCCCGCCGAGGCGGCCGCTTTCGATGACGGCGACTTTCGCGCCATATTCGGCGGCGCGGCGGGCGGTGGCGATGCCGCCGGAACCGCCGCCAATACAAATGAGGTCAAAGGTTTGCATGTTCTCTCCTGCTGTAAAAGGGCACAATTATAGCGGCACATTCCGCGTCGGCGCGCGCTGACCAAAGCGTATGGCGACAACGCGCGCAGCTGTGTTAGCATTTGCCCGTCGAAATGACGACACCATTCACCCTTTAACACAAGGAAACTTATATGAAAAAAGTTCTAATTGCTTCCCTGCTCGCCTCTGCCTTCCCGGCTGTCGCCCTTGCCAATTCTTGTGACGACTATTACAAGAAAATGGAAGAAGACATGAAAAAAGACGGCGTTTATAGCGATCAGGCGATGAAAATCGTCAAGGATCAAGTCGCCGCCGTTCCTGCCGACCAGCAGGAATCATTCTGCAAAGCCGCGATCGAAAGCATAAACAACAGCGCCAATGACAACGGCGGCAGCGACGAAAAAGAAGAAGGCGAAGAAGCCAAAGGCTAAGCCGTCTTCACGACGAAACCGAACCTGCGGGTTCGGTTTTTTATTGATGAAAGAACCCTATGACCGCCCTGCCCTGCCCCATCACCCTGCATAAGCTCTGCGTGCGCTACGGCGCCGACACCATCATCGCGCCGCTGACCCACACCTTCGCCGCCGCGCGCTGGCACGTCATCCTCGGCAAAAGCGGCGTCGGCAAATCGACGCTGTTGCGTGCCATCGCCGGACTCATTCCCTACGACGGCACGATTACCCGTGACCCGCCCGGCCTGATGGCGCAGCATGACGACCTCCTGCCGTGGCGCAGCGCGCGCGACAACGTCACCCTCGGTGCCAGCCTGCGCGGCGAAAAAGCCGACAACAGCCGCGCCGCACAGCTACTCGCCGACGTCGGCCTCGCCGAACACGCACACAAATACCCGCAACACCTCTCCGGCGGTCAGCGCCAGCGCGTCGCCCTCGCCCGCACCCTCTACGAAAACCGCAACCTGCTACTGATGGACGAGCCCTTCTCCGCCGTCGATGCCGTCACCCGTTACCAGTTACAAAACCTCGCCGCCCGCCTGCTACGTGGCAAAACCGTCTTGATGATTACCCACGACCCCGCCGAAGCGCTGCGCCTTGCTGACCACCTCTACATCCTCGACCACGGCCTGCGCGAATTGCCCGCAAACAGCGATCCGGCGCAACTGCTGGAGGCACTCGGCGCATGAAAACCGCACTCCGCCACCTCGCCATCGCCGCCGTCCTGCTCGCGCTCTGGCAAGCGCTCATCCTCGCCACCGGCACCCCCAAATACATCCTGCCGCCGCCGCTTGCCGTCCTGCAAAAAATCGTGAGCGCCCGCAGCCAACTGGCCGAACACGCACTCGTCACCCTCGCCGAAGTCGGGCTGGGACTCATCAGCGGCACCACACTTGGCATCCTGAGCGCGCTCGCCCTGCAATACAGCCGCCTGCTGCGCGCCCTGCTCTCGCCGCTGCTCGTCTCCTCGCAGGCCATCCCGGTCTATGCGCTCGCGCCGGTGCTGACCCTGTGGTTCGGCTTCGGCATGCTGCCGAAAATCCTCATGACAGTGCTCATCATCTACTTCCCCATCACCACCGCCGCCTACGACGGCCTGCGCCGCACCCCGCAAGGCTACCTCGATCTCGCGCGCAGCATGAACAGCCTGCCGCGCAACACCCTGCTCCGTCTGCGCCTGCCCGCCGCCCTGCCCGCATTCGCTTCAGGACTGCGCGTCGCGGTCGCCATTGCCCCGATTGGCGCGGTCATCGGCGAATGGGTCGGCGGCAGCAGCGGCCTGGGCTACCTCATGACCTACGCCAACGCGCGCACCCAGACCGACCTGCTTTTTGCCGCCCTCGCCGTGCTGGTCCTCATCACCCTCACGCTTTATAGCGCTACCGACCGCCTTTTGCACCGCCTCATCCGCTGGAAGGCGGCGGGGTGAAAGCGGCGGACACACTTCTGTAGTAACATAAACACATGACATCAAACTGCATCCAAGAGGTGAAAAAATGACTACAGGAACAACAGAATATACAGAACGTCAGGCACGTGTCATTGGCGAAGATGGCGAGATCTTCGACAGCATCGAGGAATACACCGCATGGGTCAATGATGTGAAAGCGCAGCTTGCTCGCAGTGAAGCAGACCGCAAAGCCGGGAGGGTGCTAACCGCCAGCGAGGCGAAGGCTTTTTTCCTTTCGCTAGTAGAGGATAGCTGATGTACAGCGCTATCTGGAGCGAAGCAGCGGCGTCCCATGTTCGAGAAATAGTGGAATATATGCGGACAGAAAATCCGCTGGTCGCCCGCAAACTGGCTCATGCATTTGCGCTGTTTACAGACTTGGTTGAGCATATGCCGGAGATTGCCTCGGTATGGAAGGAAAATTCGCGATACCGCATCTGGTCCGGCTATATCCGTACAAAATTTTCTATGTCATTGATGAGCAGGAAGAACAAATATTCATATCGGCCGTTCGACACGGAAAGCGGCAAAATCCGTATTTGCCTTGAGAATGCGGCATAGCGATAAGGCTGCCTCTTTCCCCGCTTCATAAAAAAACCGCCCCGGAGGGCGGTTTTTGTTTGGCTCACGCGATGGTTATTGCACGACGATTTGTTGTGCGGCTTGGCGCGCGTGTTCTTCCGGGTGGTACATGTTTTCAATGGATGCCCCCGGTGCGTGCCAGGTGCCTGCGCGGGTGGTGCGTCCATGGATGGTGTAGCTGAACGCCTTGGGTGCGCCGTTCAGGGTGAAGGCAGCGATGTGGCGGTCATCGCGGTTTTCCCGGTATTGGTAGTTCACGCGGTCTTCGTCGTCGTCGCCCGGCTCCATCGCACTGTTGTTGTCGTCGCGCAGCGCGCTTAGGGTGATGCCGGCCGGTAGCGGGTAGGTGTACACCAGGTCGCTTTGGCTGGTTTCGCGGTCGAGTTTGGGCGTGAAGGTCGCGGTGATGCGGATGTCGGTGTTGTTCGGCAGTTTGGCCGGGTCAAGCACGGTGCCGTCCGCGTTTTCGTAGCGCAGGGTGATTTCCCAGCCTTCGCTGCTCGCTTCTGCCGCCGCCGGGGCGTGCAGGTCGCGCACGCTCAGCCACAGCGGTTGTTTGCCGGGGTTGGTGATGCGCACTTTGCCGTTATGCGGGGCTTTTTCGAGGTCGGCCAAGGTCGCGGCTTTGCCGTTGATTTCGATGGCGGTGTCAGCAGCGAGTTTGGGCGCGACGGTCGCCAGGCGCACCAGCCAGGCGAGTTCTTGGGTGCTCAGGTAGCGGTCATGCGAGAGGGCTTGTGCCAGGGCTTCGCGCTGTTCGTCGTAGAGTTTGGTCAGGGTGTCTCCGGTGTTCTGCGGGTCGTTTTTGACGTTTTGCCACAGGGTTTCCAGTTGTTTGAGGCGGACGAGGTTGTGCGCGGCGAGGCTGGTCGTGCTGCTGTACGGGTAGCTGTTGCTGTTTTCGACGGCAGCGACGGTGGCAAGGCGCTCGCTCGCGGCCTGGTATTCGCCAAGCAGCGCGAGGGCGGCGGCGATGTCGAGGCTGTCGTTGCGGTCGAGTTTGTCGCCGGCTTCGCGGTGGTAGCGCAGGAGGTTGCCACGCACGGGTTCGCCCGCATAGGCCAGGGTGTAGTAGGTATAGCTGTCGCTGTGCGCGCGTTCGGCGTTGTAGCTGCCGTCGGTGTTTTCGCGCAGGTTTTTCAGCAGGCGGCCCAGTTGTGAGGGGTTGAGCAGCTGGTCGTGTTTTTGCAGTTCGATCAGTGCTTCGCCGACATAGGCGGTCAGCCATGTGTCGGCGTTGCCGTAGCCCCAGAGGCTGTAGCTGCCGTCGTAGGCGGCGAGGTTGGCCAGGCGGTTTTCGGCCTGGCGGATGCTGTCACGGTCTGGCGTGGCTGCGCCAATGAGTCCCCACAGTTTGCCGGTGGTTTGTTCGCTGCAGCCCAGGGGGTAGTCGGCGAGTTGTTTTTGGTAGGGTTCGGCGTTGTAGGGGATGCCGCTGTTCAGGGTCAGGCGGGCGTCGGCGAGGTCGGTGTATTCGTGTGTCGCTCCGGCGTCCAGGCGCTGGTACTGGTTGCGTACTTGCGGCAGGGTCGGCGCGCGTACCGGGATGCGGCGCTCCAGGGTTTCGTTGTAGTCGCCGCTGATGGCCATTTTGATGTGTGCGTCGCCCGCTTTGTTGCTGCGGTAGGGGTAGCGCAGGGTGGCGACTTGGTCCGGTGCCAGAGTGCTTTCCGGGATGGGTTCGCCAGCGAGTTCGAGGCCTTCGGTCTCGAGTTTGATGTTGAGGTTCTGCGCTTTGTCGGTGGTGTTGTGCAGGCGCAGGGTGAAGACGCCGCTGTCGCCCTGGCTCAGGTAGCGCGGGCTTTGCAGTTCGGCAACGACGGGCGCTTTGACGATGGCGGTTTGTTCGCCGCTGCCGGTTTTGTCGGCGTTCCAGGCGGCGGTCATGATGCGCAGGCGGCCGTTGTAGTGCGGCAGCGGTACGGTGTATTGGAGGTTGCCGTCGGCGTCGAGTTTGAGCGGGCCGCTCCAGTTGGCAACAAGAATGAGGTCAAGGTCGGGCAATGCCGCCAGCGCAGCGCGCTCGCTCGCACTTTCGTCGCCACCGGCTCCGCTGCGCAATGCGGCGAGGCGGGCGTTGGTTTGGCGGATGATGTTGCCGAAGGTGTCGTAGAGGCTGATGTTCAGTTGTTTTTTGCCGTAGAAGGCTTCCAGCGGGTCGTGGAAGCTTTCGGCGGCGAGTTGGTAGAGGCCGTCATCTACGACGGCGACGTTCACCCAGGTGTTTTCGCCCGCCTCTGGCACGTGGATGCCCACGGTGAGCGGTTGTGCGGGCTGGGTATTTTCGGGGACGGTGATTTGCGGGGTGAGGCGGCGGTGCGCGAGGTCGGCGCCAACCCATTGTAGGCCGACGGCGCGGCGGTTGTGGTCGTCGCTTTTGTCGTTCCAGGCGTTGGCGAGCAGCCACACGCCTTGTTCCCAGTCGTCTTGCCACGGGATTTGGAGTTGGGCTTTGCCGTTTTTGAGGGTGAGGTCGTGGCTGGCGATGATGGCGTCGCGGCTGGCGATTTTGACGCTGGCGGCGCCGTCAAACGGGGCTTCGAGGTTGAGGGTTAGGGTGTCGCCGTGTTTGTAGGTCGGGTGGTCGGTGGCGAGGGTGATGGTGGACGGGCTGTTGTTGCCCGGTTCGCCGTACCAGCCGCGCGCGATTTCGATGCTGGCGGCGCTGGCGGGGTCATCGCCCTGGACTTCGAGTACGTAGAGGCCGTTAGTGAGCGGCAGTTCGAGGGTCGCCGGGGTTTTGCCGTCGGTCGCGATGCTGCCGGTTTTTTCAGGTTGGCGGCTGTCGTTTTTTTCGTAGCGCCAGTCGCCGTCGCTGTAGTACCAGTACCAGTCGCGCTCTACGCGGTACAGGGTCCATTTGAGGTTGTTGCTTTGTTGTTCGCCTTTGTCGTTGATGAGGGCGATTTGGGCGTTGTTGTCGCCTGCTTTCAGGGCGATGTAGGGCGCGCTGCGCGGCAGCAGGGTTTCGTTTTCGGCGGCGATGGGGCTGCCATCCGGCGCGGTGAGGGTGGTCATCGCCCACAGTGCCTGCGGCCGGGTGTCAAACGGGCGTTCCAGGGTGAGTTCGATGTGGCGTTTGCCGTCTTTGTCGGTGTTGGCGGCGGCGATGCGTTGTTGGTCGTAGGCGGCGACGGTTTCGTCGTGGCGGCCGATTTGCCAGCCCGTCCACGCCGGGTAGGTTTTGGCGAGGTCGCCTTGGGTGATGCGCCAGACGCCGTCGTTTTGCAGGTCGGCTGCGGGCGCGCCGTAGAGCCAGTCGGCTTTGAGGTCAAGGCTGGCCTGGTTGTCACCTTCGGTTTTGATGGTGAGTTTGCTCTCGATTTGGCGCGGTACGATGCTGTCCACGCGGTAGGTTTCGTCTACGAGGCGCGCGCCGTCTTTGCCGAGGCTCAGACGGATTTGCCAGTTGCCAAGGCGGGCGTTGGCGGGGATGTCGGCGCTGTAGCGGTAGGCACCGCTGTCGTCGGCTTTCAGCAGTTCGCTGTGGACGAGTGCGCCGTCCGGGCGGCGGATTTCCAGCCAGAGCGGGCTGTCGCTATAGGCTTTGCCTTCTGGTGTTTTGAACAGCCACAGGGCGTTGATGGTGTCTTTCGGGCGGTAAACGCCGCGGTCGTGCCAGCTCCAGTGGGTGAGGGTGCGGTTGGTCTCGGCTTCGCCGGAGAGGCCTTTGTCGGAGAGGTCGATTTCTTGTCCGGCCACGCGCAGGTAGGCAAGGTGGCCGTCGTGCTGGCTGATGAGGTGGCCGGGGGCGTCGGCATCTTCACCGCCGGTTTGTGCGGCGCTGAAGCGGGCGATGCCTTGGGCGTCGGTTTTGGCTTCGCCGAGGATGCGGTTGTTTTTGGCGTAGAGGGTGACGTTTTGTCCGGCGATGGGCTGGTTGTTGCGCAGGTCGCGCAGTTCGGCGAGCAGACCGTCCGGGGTTTGGTAGGCGGTCAGTCCCTGGTCGGTGACGGTGAAGCCCAGCAGCGCGTTTTCGTATTGGTCTTTGGCGCGCACGGTGAGGACGTACACGCCGCTGCGGGTTTCTTTGCCCGCCATGTCGGCAAAGGCGACGCGGCTTTGTACGACGCTGTTGCGCGCGCTTTTTTCGGGTTCAAAGCTGCCTGTCCAGATTTTGCTGGCGTTGTTGTTGAGGTCGTAGGTGTTGAAGTATTCGGGGTTGTCGATGGCGTCATGCGCGTCGCCGGCGAGGTTGTTGTCCGGGATTTGCCACAGTTCGAGTTCGACGGCATCCACGTTGCTGCTTTCGATGGTCAGCGCCGCTTCCGGGTCAAGTACCAGGGTTTTGCCGCGGGTGGCGAAGCGTACCATCGGTGCGCGGTCGCCGGTGTCGATGTTGCGTTCTTCTGTCTGCCCCAGTTCGAGGTGGTTTTTCGCCGCCAGTTTCGGGTCAATGGTTATTTTGTATTCGCGCTGCCAGACGCCGGTGTAGCAGATTTTGTCGCCGCTGTAGCGCGCTTCGCCTTCGGCGGCAGGGGTGATGGTGATGCGTTTGCGCCAGTCTTGCAGCGGCTCGGCGAGGACGATATCGCTGAATTCGGCGCAGATTTGCGGTTTGTCCTGGTTGTTGTCCACGCTGACGTTGTCAAGGTTAAAGCCAAAGCGCTGGCGCAGGTTGCGGTAGGTTTGTTGCTGTTGTTCGTCCAGGTCGGGCTGGATTTTGGCGAGAGCTGCCAGGGCAAAGGCGGCATTGTTGCGGTCATCTTCCATGATGGCTTCGTACAGCGCGAGGTTGTCGTTCAGATAGGCGCCCATCGAGTTGCGCACGCTCGGCGCAGAGGCCAGCAAGGCAAGGAAGCGGATTTTTTCTTCATAGGGCGCGCTGGCGGCGATTTTTGCCAGCAATTCGCCGCCGTTTTGCAGGTGGGCGAAGTTGCGCGGCTCGCCTTTTTTGCCTTTGCCGTATTTGGCGTGCTCGCGCCAGGTGCGGATGTCGGCATTGGCGAAGCGGGCGATGGGGCCGCTGCCGTCGCGCAAATATTGGTTAATTTCCGCTTCTGCCTGTTGGCGGGCGGTGGCGAGGGTTTCTGCGTTCCAATCGGCGGCGTGTGCGAGGGAAATGGCGCCAATCATGGCGGCAAGTAGCGATTTTCTGAACATTTTGGGGTTCTCTTGTGGATTGAAAAATGACGCGAAATTTTAACAAAAGATGCGGATTTGTTTTGCCTGATGTGGATTTAATTTTCTGCGTTTTCCGCCCCGCATGATGATTGATTTCTATCATCGGCGGCGGGCGCGGGCGATGCTATGCTGTTGGCTCAATGTGAGTGCGGCTTGCCGTTTACGGCGAATTTACAATTCAAGTGCAACAGCTACAAAAAAGACATCCATAAGCGATACTGCAAAAAACATCAAAACATTGCAGGAGACCGAAAATGGATGCCTACCGTCATATTACGCCCATTGAGCGGGGTTGCATAATGACCTTGTTCAACCAAGGTCATAGCCCTGCCGCTATTGCCACCATGTTGAAGCGCCACAGATGCACCATCTTGCGCGAACTGAAGCGCAATAGCGATGGCGAAAACTATGACGCCAGCAAGGCGCAGGAGAAATACGACAGCAGGCGTAAGCTCTGCCGCCGCAAGCGTAAACTTGATGACCCGGAACTTTTTGCCCTGGTCAAGGAGAGGTTTCTGAAACTGCACTGGTCGCCGGAGCAGATTCAGTACCGCTTGCGCCACGAAGGCCGTCCGCACGCCATCAGCTACGCCACTATCTACCGCGGTATCTACGCCGGGCGTTTCAATGACCCCGACTGGGTGATAAGTGGCAAGCAAAGGCTGCGCCACCGTGGCAAGAAGCGGCGGCGCAAGGGCGAGCCGACACGTGATAACTTCCCGGTTGAGCATGCGCTGTCGGCGCGTCCGCCAGAGGCGCAGGCGCGGGAGCGCATGGGCGACTGGGAAGCTGATACCGTTGCAGGCGTGGTGGGTGGTGCGGTGTTGCTGACGTTGGTTGACCGCAAAAGCCGCTATCTGCGGTGCGTCCGGCTGGAGAAGAAGACGGCGGACGGCGTGAATGCGGCGATGATTGAAGCCTTGCGCGGGCAGACGGTACACAGCATCACGCCGGACCGGGGCAAGGAATTTGCGCGGCATGCGGTGGTGGCGGAGGCGTTGGGGATAAAAATATACATTCCGCCGCCGTACCAGCCGTGGCAGCGCGGGACAAACGAGAACACCAACGGCCTGTTGCGTGAATATTTTCCGAAGCATCAGGATATTGCGCAATATCCAGATGATTACATTGAAAAGGCGGTGCTGGCATTGAATAACCGACCGCGCAAATGTTTGCAGTGGAGGACGCCTTATGAAGTGTATTTTGATGAAGTGTTGCACTTGGTTTGACAATTCGCCACATACAGCTGAGCGCTCGATGTGTATGTAAATCCGCAGCCAGACGATATATAGCGATACACCGAAAGCCTCAGACAAGGCGCGTCGCTGAAGACAGTACGCGGTTGTACGGCGAAGCGACGCAACACCGTATGAGGCTTTCGGGGGATGGCTATATTTGTATTTGAACCGGCGATTCCCGCCATGCTTTCAGGAGTAAATCAATGACCCGCTACCCCGCGATACTCAATCTGGGTTTTCGCCTTTTTTTCTTCTCCGCAGCCGCCTTTGCCGTGCTGACCATGCTCGCCTGGCTCGTGATTTATCAAGGGCATCAGCCTGTGATCGGCGGGCTTGTCGCGCAGTGGTGGCACGGTCATGAAATGATCTACGGCTACGCCGCCGCCGTCGTTACCGGTTTTCTTTTTACTGCCGTGCAGAACTGGACCGGCGTACCGATGCCGCACGGTTGGCCGCTCTTTTTCTACTGGCTGCCGTGGTTTGCCGCGCGCCTGCTTTTTGCCTTTGCGCCCTCGTTGCACCTCATCGCCGCGGGCTTTGACCTCGTCTTCGCCCTCGGCGGGTTGTATGCCGTCGCAAAGCGCGTCGTTGCCGTCAAGCAATGGCGGCAAATGGGGCTGGTCTCCAAAATGGGGCTGCTCGCCATCGGCCAAACGCTTTTTATCAGCGGCCTGCTCGGCTTTGCGAGCGGTATCCTCTGGAGTCTCTATCTCGGCGTTTTCACCATCCTCGCCATCGTCCTCACCATCGGGCGGCGGGTAACGCCGTTTTTCACCGAGCGCGGCGTCGGCTATCCCTTCACCCCGAAAAACAGCGCCCTGCTTGACCGCGCCTGTCTCATTACTTTTACCGCTTTCTTTATATTGAAGGTGTTTACGCCGTGGCAGAACGCCGCTGCCGTCTTCGCCCTCGCCACCGCCGCCTGCAACGGCTGGCGTCTCGCGGGCTGGTACACCCGTGGCATCTGGCACCGTCCGCTGCTGTGGAGCATGCACCTCTCGCTCGCCGGCATGGTCTTCGGTTTCCTGCTTTACGGCAGTCAACTGTTCTGGTCGCAGGTCAGCGACTCGCTGGCGATGCACACCCTCGCCCTCTCCGGCATCGGCCTCTTGACGCTCTCCATGATGGCACGGGTCAGCCTCGGCCACTCCGGCCGCAATATTCACGAACCGCCGCGCCTGCTCATTTTCGCGCTCTACCTGCTCTGCCTCGGCTTCATCTGCCGCATCCTGCTACCGCTCGCCGCCCCGGCGCAGTTCCTGCTGTGGATTGGCGCGGCGCAAGTGTTGTGGATTGTCGCCTTTTGCCTGCTGCTGCACGGCTACACCCGCATCTGGTTCTCGCCAAGAATTGACGGCAAGCCGGGTTGAGCGGCATTTACGCTGCTGACACTTAAGCGTTCCAGAAAAAAGGGCGGGAAATCCCGCCCTTTGCTTTTTCGCGTCTGTTTTACGGCGCAGCTGGTAAATGCAGCGGCACGAAAATCAGCGTGTAAAGCACCACCACCGCCAGCGCGACGAGGGTCGGAATCGCGGTGCGTTTGACGAGCAGCATCGGCGAGAGGTTACCCGCGCCGCTAACCGCCACGATGACCCCCGATACCGGCGACAGGGTGCGGCCGACGTTTGACGCCTGTTGCATCGGCAGGATGAGATAGGCGGGATTGATGCCCAGTTTTGCCGCCATTTTCGGCGCGATTTCAACGAAGGCATAAAACGCTGCGTTGCCTGAACCGGAGGCGACGACCACCAACAGCGTCACCCCCACCAGCGCGAACATCATCGTCACGCCTGCGGCGCCGCTTTTTTCTACTAGCGCAATCATTTCATCGACGAAGCCGATATTGCTCAGTCCCTCGGCGAAAACACCGGCGGCAATTAAGAGGATGACTACGCCAGCAAAGGCTGCGCCCATTTCTTTATAGGCGACTTCCAGCCCTTCGTAGAGGTCTTTGGCGCGCGGATGACGGCAGTATTCGATGATGAGGCTGATGATGAGCGTCAGCACCACCACCGCGCCGAGCGACATTTCCGGCATGACACGCCCGGCGATCGGGACTTTGCCATCAAAGATGAGCATGCCCGCGATCGGCAGGAAAGGCAGGATCATGTAAAAGGTCGGCGCTTTTTTCAGCGCGGACAAGTCCATCTGGATGCGCTCGCCACCGCCCTGCGGCAGCAGGCCTTCTTTGCGGTCGCAGTACGGTTGCCAGAAGAAATGCGCGACGGCGGTGGCGAGAATCGCCAGCACGCTCATCGGAATCATGTAGCTGAAGGCGTAATCTTTGACGGGAATGCCTGCCTGCTCTGCCGCTAGCACCACATCCGGCGCAGTCGGGGCGAGAGTCAGCATCGCCGTGGTGGCGCAAACGGCGGCGGCCGACGGGCGGGAAATGCCGAGGTTGGTGAGAATCGGGAACAGCGTTGCCATCAAAAACGCGCCGAGTGCGGTCGCCGACGATATGGCAAACGAGAGCAGGCTGCCGATGAAGAAAGCGCCAAGCAGAAGGAAATACGGCGAGCGAATATGGCCGAGCGGGCGCGAGAGAACGCGGATGACGGTGTCGTTCGCGCCGATGTGCGACATATAGGCGGAAAAGCCAATCAGCACCATGATGAGCAGACCGAGGCCGCCGCCGCGTTTTTCCATCAGACTGAAGATGAGGTTGCTGATATCGACGAAAAACAGTCCGGTGGATTTCTCGCCGCCAATCGCCTTGCCGAGTGCGACCGCGATTAACAGTAATCCCACACCGCCGACGAACAGCACGCCTTTGGCGTTATAGCCACGAATGATGAGAAAGCCCACCAATAATATTGTGATAAAACCAATAATTAATCCCATAATGACACTCCGGTTATGTTAAAAATCGTGCGTTATCTTAGTCTTTTTTTAGGGAGAGTAAACAGAGATTCACAGCTATCATCATAAATAAATGCGCTTTGCACAGAGCGTTGTGTGGATTTTGTGGTGCACGCGGGCATAAGCCCCTTCCCTGCGCCGCGCGCTACTAAAATCAGGTAAAAGAAAAGGGCGGGAAATCCCGCCCTTTTCTTGTTCGTGGGTCGCCGCCGTTATTTGTAGTAGCCCGCCATCACCGCGTTGCTTTCGATGCGGTTGGCCAGCGCCAGCGGGATTTTCATCCGCGTGTTGCGCACATCCAGAATGCAGAGGCGGTTCAGGTTGCTGATGAATTTCGGCAGGTACGGGATTTGTGTGCTGGAAAGGTCGAGCCGCGTCATTTTGGTGAGGTTCGCCACCGACGGCGGCAGCGCGCCGATGTTGTTATGCGCGATATTCAGCACTTCCAGCTCGGTCAAGAGGCCGATGTCGTCCGGCAGTTCGGTCAGTTCGTTGTAGCCGAGGTGCAGGTCGTTCAGATGACTGAATTGGCAGATAAAGTTCGGCAGTTGCATCAGGCGGTTATGCGAGAGATCCAGTACCGCAAGGCGCTGCATTTGTGCAGCCGGCGGTGGCAAGAGGCTCAGCTGGTTATGCGCCAGCGAGAGGCGGTGCAACTGGCCGAGGTTGCCGAAGTTGGCGGGCAAGCTGGTGAGGCGGTTGTTGTGTATGTCCAGAATGCTCAAGTTTTGCAGATCGCCGAGGGTTTCCGGCAGGGTGGTCAGCATGTTGCCGCTGATGTCGAGGTGGTGCAGCTCTTTGAGGCGGCCGATGTATTCGGGCAGACTGCCCAGCTGGTTGCCGCTGATTTCCAGTTCGCTCAGCTGGCTGAAGTTGGCAATGAAGTCGGGCAGTTGTTTGAGTTCGTTGCCAGAGAGGTTCAGGCGCGTCAGCTGGGTGAGGTTGGCGCAGACAGGCGGCAGGTTTTCCAGTTTGTTGCGCGCGAGGTTGAGTTTGGTGAGGCGGGTGAAGTTGCCGAGAAAGAGCGGCACGCGCAGCAGGCGGTTGTCGCTGAGATCCAGCTCGGTGATGTGGTTGAAGGCGGTCAGCACTTCCGGCAGGCTGGTCATTTTGTTGTAGCCCAGTTCGAGTTTGGTCAGCCCGGTCAGTTTGGCAAAGCTGTCCGGCAGGGTTTCGAGCTGGTTCCATTTAAGGTCAAGGCGACGCAGCAGGCTGAGGTCGCCGATGGATGCGGGCAGGCTTTTCAGCTCGTTGCCGCGCAGGTCAAGCTCGGTCAGTAGTGCCAGTTCACCCAGGGTTTCCGGCAGGCTTTGCAGGCGGCGGAAGGAGAGATCCAGACGGTTCAACCCTATCAGTTCGGAGGGTTCGCGCGGGATGCGGTCTTCGCCGATGTTGTTATCTTCCGCCCATTTCAGGATCTCGCTGAAACGTCCTTGATTTTCGTCGTCGTCTTGCGCGTCGCTCTTGAAAACGCGGCGCAAGCCGCTGGTGATGCTTTTGAGCATGGGTTTTCCTGTTGGTTTCGGTTTTTGTGGCGGTATTGTAACAATCCGCGCTCACTATTTGTAAGCCCTGCGCATGCTGTCCATGTTTTCAAGCGGTTGTCGCTTTTTTATCCGCTTTTCGGCATCAGGGCTTGCATGTGGCAAAGTTTTGCCTATAATGCGCGCCTCATCAATTGCGGGGTGGAGCAGTCTGGTAGCTCGTCGGGCTCATAACCCGAAGGTCGTTGGTTCAAATCCAGCCCCCGCTTCCAAGGATTTTTTAGAAGGCCCTTTTTCAAGGGCTTTTTTGTTGTATGCGTTTTTGCAAGGGGTCGCTATGTCGCGCGAGGAAAGGGTTACAGAGTTGTTGAAGCCCGTGGTGGAATCCATGGGTTTTGAGTGGGTGGGGGTGGAATATCACCACAATTCGGTCAATGCGATTCTGCGGATTTATGTCGATCGGCCGGAAGGCGGGATCGATATGGAAGGCGTGGTTGAGGTCACGGAAGCGGTAAACCCGATTCTCGATGTGGAAGACCCGATTAACGCGCCCTACACGCTGGAAGTTTCTTCGCCTGGCTTGGATCGTCCGCTGTTTTCTTTTGCCGATTTTGTCCGCTTTACCGGCGAGACGGCGAAGGTGCATTTGCACGCGCCGGTCGGCAAGCGCCGCCGTTTTGAAGGGGTAATTGAGTCCACCGACGAGACCGCGCAGCGCATTACTTTTGCGGTAAGGCAAGGGCGTGCCGTCGAGGCGGTCGAAGTGGATTACGCCAATGTGGACAAGGCGCGTCTGGTACCCGTTTTTTGAAGGAGGAGTTATGTCGAAAGATTTGTTGAACATTATTGAAGCGGTAGCGAACGAGAAGGAAGTCGATCGCAGCGTGATTATCGAGGCGCTAGAAGCGGCGTTGGCGGCCGCGACGCGCAAGCGTTATCCCGACGAGGAAATTGGCGCCAAGGTCGTGATTAACCCGCGCACCGGCGAGTACAAGAGTTTCCGCCTGTGGACGGTCGTTGATGATGAGGCGATTCTGGAAAACCCGGACGCGGAGATGCGCGAAAGCGTCGCCGCCATTGAGTTTCCCGAGGCGCATTTGCAGGTCGGCGATGTGCATGAGGTGCCGATTGAAAACGAGCCCTTCGGCCGCATCAGCGCGCAACAGGCGAAGCAAATCATCATTCAGAAGCTGCGCGAGGCAGAGCGGCGCAAGGTTTATGACCAGTTCATCGCCGAGGAAGGCACGCTGGTGCATGGCATTGTCCGTCGTCATGAGCGTGGCAACGTCATCGTCGATATCAACGGCGCCGAGGCGACCATCCTGCGCGATGGCATGATTCCGCGCGAATCGCTGCGCATCGGCGACCGCATCCGCGGTTACCTTGCCAAGGTCAATCTGGAAATGCGCGGGCCGCAGCTGGAAGTCAGCCGCGTCGCCCCGGAAATGCTGAAACAGCTCTTTACTTTGGAAGTACCGGAAATTGGTTCCGGCATTATCGAAATCATGGGCGTTGCCCGCGACCCCGGCCTGCGCGCCAAAATCGCGGTGCGCACCTTTGACCCGCGCATTGATCCGGTCGGCGCCTGCGTCGGCATCCGCGGCTCGCGCGTGCAGGGGGTGATGAACGAACTGGCGGGCGAGCGCATTGACATCGTTCTCTGGGACGAAGACCCGGAAACCTATGTACGCAAGGCGATGGCGCCGGCGCAAATTACCAACGCCGCCGCCGATGAAGCGCGTAGGGTGATGGATATCGCCGTGCCGGAAAACAAACTGCCGCAGGCGGTGGGTCGCGGCGGGCAGAACGTGCGCCTGGCAAGCGAGCTCACCGGCTGGACGATTAACGTCTTGAGCGAAGCCGAATTCGAGGCGCGGCAAGAGGCGGTGCAAGACGCGCAGGAGCAGGCGCTGGCTGAAGCGCTGGATGTGGACGACGAAATCGCCGACATCCTGATTGACGCAGGCTACACCGCGCCGGAAATGGTCGCCTACGCCGAGCGCGACGAGTTGCTCGGCATCGAGGCCTTTGACGAAGAAACCGTCGATGCGCTGATGGCACGCGCGGCAGATTACCTGTTGCAACAGGCTTTTGTCGCCGAGGTTGAGCCGGAAGAAGAAATGCAGTTACCGCTGGAAAACGTCGAAGGCATTGACGAAGCGACCATCGCCGCCCTGCAGGAAAATGGCCTGCACACCCAGGAAGACCTGGCGGAGCTGGCGGTGGACGAACTGGTGGCCTACACCGGACTGGACAAAGAACAGGCATCGGCGCTGATACTGAAAGCGCGCGAACCGTGGTTTCGTGGATGAATGAGGGGAAATTGAAATGGCAGTAGCAGAACAAACCGTAGCGGCGCTCGCCAAGCAGCTGAAAATAACCGTGAGCCGCCTGCTTTCCCTGCTGAAAGAAGCGGGCATCGCAGTTGAAAACGAAGAAGACACACTGACACCGGCGCAAAAAGTCGCGCTGACCAAACACATGGCGGCGAAAAAAGGCGGCGAGAAAAAACTTAGCCTGAAAACGCCCGCCGGCGCGGCGAAAAAGCCCGCCACCGCCGAGAAAAAAAGCAGCGAGGCAGCGGCGAAAAAACCGCGTGCCAGTGCCAGCACGAAAAAAACCGGCGAGAAAAAACTGAGTCCGCTGGAAATCGCCAAACAAATGGCTGAACAACAGCGCCTCGCCCAAGGTGAGGCGATGCGCGACAACGAAGCACGCGCGCGTGAAGAAGCGCAGAACGCCGAACGCCAGCGCGCTGCCGAAGAAGAAGCGCGCCGTACCCGTAAAGAACAAGAAGAAAAAGCCGCCCAGGACGCCGAACAGGCGCGAGCAAAAGCCGAAGAAGCGCTCGCCACCCAACTGGCCGAACAAGAAAAACAGCGCAAACTGCGCGAAGCCGAAGACGCCAAACGCAACGCCGCTGAAGAACTGCGCAAACAGGAAGAGCGGGAAAAACGCTCTGCCAAAGAAAACGAAGAACTCGAACGGCAGCGGCAAGAAGCGCTCAAAGACGTCGCCAAACGCGAAAACTACGAAGAAGAAGCCGAATCACGCTTCCACATCCAGTCACGCGAACGTAGCGCTGGTGGCGGACGTGAACGCAGCGGCAAACGCAGCGGTGGCCGCGACAGCGATGACCGTCGCAGCGGCGGTGCTAGTGCGGGCGGCCGTGGCGGCAAAGGCGGCAACAAACGCGAACGCGAGCGCAAAGGCGGCAAATTCGAAAAACCCGTCGCCCCGGTCTCACGCGAAGTGCGCATTCCGGAAACCATCACCGTTGGCGAACTGGCGCAAAAAATGAGCGTCAAAGCGGGCGAACTCATCAAAATCATGATGAAACTCGGCTCGATGGTCACCATCAACCAGGTACTTGACCAAGAAACCGCCGCGCTGGTTGCCGAAGAAATGGGGCACCAATACATCCTCATCAAAGAAAACGACCTCGAAACCCAGGTCATGGCCGAAGCCGACGAAGACGCGGGCAACATCATCCAGCGCGCGCCGGTCGTTACCATCATGGGGCACGTCGACCACGGCAAAACCTCGCTCCTCGACTACATCCGCAAAACCAAAGTGGCGGTTGGCGAGGCGGGCGGCATTACCCAGCACATTGGCGCTTACCGCGTGCAAACCCCGAAAGGCACCATCACCTTCCTCGACACCCCCGGCCACGCCGCCTTCACCGCCATGCGTGCGCGCGGCGCGGACGCGACCGACATCGTCATCCTCGTGGTTGCCGCCGACGACGGCGTCATGCCGCAAACCATCGAGGCCATCCAGCACGCCAACGCCGCCAAAGTGCCGCTCATCGTCGCGGTGAACAAAATGGACAAACCGGATGCCGACCCCGAACGCGTCAAATCCGAGCTCTCCCAACACGGCGTCATCGCCGAAGAATGGGGCGGTGAAAACCTCTTCGCCTACGTCTCTGCCAAGAGCGGCGAAGGCATCGACGACCTGCTCGACAAAGTGCTCATCCAGGCCGAAGTGCTGGAGCTGACCGCACCGTCCACCGGCATGGGACGTGGTGTCGTGATTGAGTCCCGCCTTGACCGTGGTCGCGGCAGCGTCGCCACCGTGCTGGTCCAATCCGGCGTCGTCAAAAAAGGCGACATCATGCTCGCCGGCATGGAATATGGTCGCATCCGTGCCATGCTGGACGAAAACGGCAACGAACTCAAAGAAGCCGGCGCCTCCACTCCGGTGGAAATCCTCGGCCTCTCCGGCACGCCGAACGCGGGCGACGAAGTCGTCATCGTGGAAAACGAACGCAAGGCGCGGGAAATCGCCAACTTCCGCCAGGGCAAATTCAAAGAAATCAAAATCGCGCGCCAGCAGAAGGCGAAGCTGGAAAACCTCTTCAGCAACACCGGCGACGGCGAAGTCCACACCGTGAACCTGATGATCAAGGCGGACGTACAAGGCTCGGTCGAAGCCCTCTCCGACTCGCTGCTCAAACTCGCCACCGACGAAGTCAAAGTGAACATCATCGCCTCCGGCATCGGCGGCATCACCGAATCCGACGTGCAGCTCGCCATCGCCTCCGAAGCCATCATCATCGCCTTCAACGTCCGTGCCGACGCGAACGCGAAAAAACTGGCCGAAAACGAAGGCGTTGACCTGCGCTACTACAGCATCATTTACGAAGCGATAGACCAGGTGAAAGCGGCGATGCAGGGCATGCTCTCGCCCGAAGTGCGCGAAGACATCATCGGCCTCGCCCAGGTGCGCGAAGTCTTCCGCTCCTCAAAATTCGGCACCGTGGCAGGCTGCATCGTCGAAGACGGCGTACTCAAGCGCAACAACCCGATCCGCGTCCTGCGCAACAACGTCGTCATCTACGAAGGCGCGCTGGAGTCATTACGCCGCTTCAAAGACGACGTCAGCGAAGTGCGCGCCGGCACCGAATGCGGTCTGGGCGTGAAAAACTACAACGACGTACGCATCGGCGACCAAATCGAATGCTACGAACGCGTCTCCATCGAGAGGACGCTCTGATGCCAAAAGGACAAGACCGCACCCGCCGCATCGGCGAACAAATGCGGCGCGACCTCGCCGTTGCCGTGCCGCAAATCCTCGACCACCCGCACGCCTCGCTGCTGTCCATCACCGCGGTGCGGGTGACGCGCGACCTGTCATTTGCCAAAGTGTACGTGACGCACGTCATCAACGACGCCGACGAACGGCAGACACTGCTCCGTGCGTTAAACGCGCACGCCGGACAACTGCGCCACGCGCTCGCACAAAAACTCAGCATCCGCAAAATGCCGGAACTGCACTTCGTCTACGACGACTCGGTCGAATACGGCGCGCGCATGGACCACCTCCTACACGACCTCGTCAAAGACCTGCCGCCGGAAGAAGAAAGCGAAGAACCGGCCTGACCGCCCTGCCCCTTTGGCATCCATAAATCAGCGCGCTCCCCGGAGCGCGCGTTTCTTATACCGCTATCACCACAAACAAAAAGGGCTGCAAAGCAGCCCTTTCGTATTGCGCAAATGGCGGGATCAGTTACTGCGAACCGCGCCGAAACTGCCGGAAATCGCCTGCGCACTATCCTGGAAAATACCACCCAGCTCATGGGCATTGTCACCATAAAAACCGCCGGTGGTTTTTACCGCCGCGTCGGCTTTACTGCTGAAAGTATTGCCTTCAATGCCTGCGCTGATATTGACCGGTTTGAAGTCCACCGCGCTCGAAGCATTTTGACTGATACTGCCCGTCAGCGTTTTCGCGCCAAAATCCGCGCTGAAATTGGCGAGCGCGCTATCAGCAACCGCTGCCTGACCAACCGCTGCCGCGCCGCTGTATTTGACGACGCCGGTGGTCGGCATAGTTGCGGTCGGCACGCCCTGACTGAAAATATAGTCCTTGCTGCCGTCATTAAGATAGCCGAACTTGCTGTTGGCATAACGGGTACCGCTGACGATGAATTGCTTGTAGCTGGTATCGCCGATAGTCGCACCGCGTACCGAAGTGATATTGCCACTGCTGATGTTCGGCAGTTGCAGCGGTAATTTCTTGCCATCCAGATTCAGCACGGCAAGATCATCGCTGACGACACTTTTCGCATCAGTAAGCCCGTTGGGTTGCTGACCGAGCGGCACGATAAAGCCCTTACCCTGATACTTGCCGCTGGCGTTGTCGCTATTACCCTGATTGACCGGCGGCGGAATGAGCTGGCTGCTGCCGTTATCGGATTTCTTGCCCGGATCGGCAGGCGTATTTTCATCCTTGCCGGGGGCGCTCGGAACATTATTGCCCTTATTATTTTTCGGGTTCGGATCCGCAGGGGTGTTGTCATCACTACCGCCGCCACAGGCCGTAAGCAGCAGCGCTGCAATCACCAGTCCAATAGATTGTTTTTTCATGTAAATAGTCTCCATTCTGGTTGGAATTTCATCGCGCAAAAAACTGCGACCGCCCGCATTATAACAATACACCGAAAGCCTCGGACAAGGCGCATCGACGAATACGGTACGCATTTGTACGGCGCGGGCTTCCCATAAAAATGGCTTCGCGGCGTATAGAGCTGTCTTGGCGGTTTGCGCCAAACGCCTCAGTGGATTGAGGCGTTTTGCAGTTTTTGCAGGACGGCGGTGTTGGGTTCGGGGAAGCGGTAATTGGCAATTTCGGCGCGCGAGACCCAGCGCCAGCGCTGGCCTTCGAGGCTTTGCGGGGCAACGTCTCGCGTAAGAAGAATGTGGTAGAAGTCGAGGATGACTTCCGCGCCACGGTTACCGTGATAGTAGTGAGTGAGTGTTTCGCCTTCAAGCGCAAGGCCGAGTTCTTCGCGCAGTTCACGCAGAAGCGCCGCTTCGTGGCTCTCACCGGCTTCGATTTTGCCGCCGGGAAATTCCCAGTAACCCGCCCAGGCCTTGTTCGGCGGACGTTCGGCGATGAGGAGCTGGCCTTGCGGGTTTTCGATGATGGCAGCGACGACGTTAAGCGGGATAGTCATGGTTGTGGTCCGGTATGGTGAATGTTCAGGCGCTTGTTGTTTTCGGGATGGCGCTTTACATACAGCTGAGCGCTCATGGTATGTAAACGGGATGTTCCGGCAAAAACCCCGCCGGAGCGGGGTTTTTAGGGTTATGCCAGTTTACCGTGGCAGTCTTTGAGGCGTTTGCCGGAGCCGCAGGGGCAGGGGTCGTTGCGGCCGGTGCGGGCGATTTCTTCCGGGGTGGGTTCGCGTAACGCTTCGCTGCTGTCGCTGCTGCCGTGGTATTGGGCGCGAGCGAGTTCGGCGTCGTGTTGGCGTTGGGCTTGTTGTTGCATGGCTTCGGCTTCGTCTGCCGCGCTTTGTGCCTGGAACTGGATGTGGGCAAGGACGCGCACGATTTCGAACTGGATGTGATCGAGCAGGTCTTTGAAGAGTTCGAAGGATTCGCGCTGGTATTCGCGCTTCGGGTCTTTTTGGGCGCGCGAGCGCAGCCAGATGGCCTGGCGCAGCATGTCCATCGTCGCCAGGTGTTGTTTCCATTGGGTGTCGATGGTTTGCAGCGCGATGTATTTTTCGACGCGGCGCATGATGTCGCCGCCGACCTGGTTTTCTTTTTCTTGTTGGATGTGTTCGAGCAGTTCGACGAGGCCTTCTTTGATTTGTTTGGCGCTCATGTTGGGGTTGGCTTGCAGCCAGTGGTTCTGGATGTCCACCGCCAGGCCAAATTCGTTGCGCAGCGCGGCTTCGAGGCCGGGGATGTCCCAGTTTTGTCGCACTTGGTCGTCGTCTATGTAGCGGCTGGCGAGGGTGTCAATGACGTTGACGCGCATGCCGGCGACGAGCTCGGCGATGTTGTCGGCGTCCATGATGTTGGCGCGCTGGGTGTAGATGACTTTGCGCTGTTCGTTGGCGACGTTGTCGTATTCGAGCAGGTTTTTACGCGCGTCGAAGTTGTGCGCTTCGACTTTGCGCTGTGCGCCTTCGATTTGTTTGGAGACCATGCGCGATTCGATGGCTTCGTCTTCGCTCATGCCGAGGCGCTGCATCATGCTTGCCATGCGTTCGCCCGCGAAGATGCGGACGAGGTTGTCATCGAGGGCGACGTAGAAGCGGCTGGAGCCGGGGTCGCCCTGGCGGCCGGAGCGGCCGCGCAGCTGGTTGTCGATGCGGCGTGATTCGTGGCGTTCGGCGCCGATGACGTGTAGGCCGCCGGCGGTGATGACGGCTTCGTGGCGTTTTTGCCAGTCTTCGCGCACGGCTTGTTTGGCGTCTTCGCTTGCGTCTTTGCCGAGCGCGTTCAGTTCTGCCCGCAGTGAGCCGCCGAGGACGATGTCGGTTCCGCGGCCTGCCATGTTGGTGGCGATGGTCACTTGGCCGGGGCGGCCGGCCTGGGCGATGATTTCGGCTTCGCGCGCGTGTTGTTTGGCATTAAGTACGTTGTGTTCGATGCCGAGTTGGGTCAGGAGGCTGGAGACGAGTTCGGAGGTTTCAATGGAGGCGGTGCCCAGCAGCACGGGTTGGCCGCGTTCTTTGCAGTCGCGCACGTCGGCGGCGATGGCGTCGTATTTGCCTTTTTGGTTGAGGTAGATGAGGTCGGTGTGGTCTTTGCGCTGCACCGGGCGGTTGGTGGGGATGACGACGGTTTCGAGGCCGTAGATGTCCTGGAATTCGAAGGCTTCGGTGTCGGCGGTGCCGGTCATGCCCGCCAGTTTGTCGTAGAGGCGGAAGAAGTTTTGGTAGGTGATGGAGGCGAGTGTTTGGGTTTCTTGTTTGATGGGCACGCCTTCTTTGATTTCGATGGCCTGGTGCAGGCCGTCTGACCAGCGGCGGCCGTCCATGGTGCGTCCGGTGAATTCGTCCACGATGACGACTTCGTTGTTGCGCACGATGTAGTCCACGTCTTTGTGGTAGAGGTGGTGCGCGCGCAGGCAGGCGTTCAGGTGGTGGAAGATGCCGAGGTTTTTCGGGTCGTAGAGGCTTTCGTCTTCACCGAGCAGGCCGTGCTGGTGCAGGAGGTCTTCGAGGTGGTCGTGGCCGCTTTCGGTGAGTCCGACTTGTTTGGTTTTTTCGTCGATGCTGAAGTCGCCGGGGCCGTCTTTTTCTTTTTGCGGGACGAGTTCGGGGACGATGGTGTTCAGTTTTTCGTAGAGGCCGTTGTCGAGGTCGGAGGCGCCGGAGATGATGAGCGGGGTGCGCGCCTCATCTATAAGGATGGAGTCCACTTCGTCGACGATGGCGTAGTTAAGTTCGCGTTGCAGGCGGTCTTCGGGGGCGAGCGCCATATTGCTGCGCAGGTAGTCGAAGCCGAATTCGTTGTTGGTGCCGTAGGTGATGTCGCTGCGGTACGCCGCCTGTTTGTCTTCTTGTGGCATGCCGGCGACGATGATGCCGGTGGTCATGCCGAGGAAGCCGTAGAGTTCGCCCAGTTCTTCGCCGTCGCGGCGGGCGAGGTAGTCGTTGACGGTGACGACGTGCACGCCTTTGCCGGGCAGGGCGTTCAGGTACACCGCCAAGGTGGCGACCAGGGTTTTGCCTTCACCGGTGCGCATTTCGGCGATTTTGCCTTGGTGCAGCACGATGCCGCCAATCATCTGTACGTCGTAGTGGCGCAGGCCAAGGACGCGCTGGCTCGCTTCGCGCACCACGGCGAAGGCTTCGGGCAGGAGTTGGTCGAGGGTTTCGCCTTTGGCGAGGCGTTCGCGGAATTCGGTGGTTTTCGCCTTAAGGGCGTCGTCATCGAGGGCCTGGATTTGCGGTTCGAGCGCGTTGATTTTAGCGACGGTTTTTTTGTATTGCTTAATGAGTCGGTCGTTGCGGGAACCGAAAATTTTTGCGGCGAGACTATTCCACATAAGTGCTTCCTTTTGTTTTGGTTTGCGCCTCTTTGGCGGCTCGGAAAGCGCGCATGATACCGCAATTGCTGCGGCGCGGCGCAAGGAAATGGCTGCTTTTGTTATCATTGCGCCATTGCGGGCGGATATGCGTCCGCCGGTTGTTTTTATCAAGTAAAGGCCATGAAGAAAACGCTTGCTCCGGTGCGTAATCAGTTGAAATCGCTGCTACGCCAGCTCGATATGGACACCACGCAGTCGCGCGATTATCAAAACCTGCTCTATGCCTGTCTGCCCGCCTCGTGGCGCAGCCGCGTGTTGCTGGGCAAGCAGGAGGGTTTGCAATGGCAGCTGTGGGTGGCAAACGGCAGCGACGGCTATCAGCTGCGCTTTCTTTTGAGCGAGGTTGAGGCGATGCTGGCGCAAAAACTGCCGCATCCGCCAAAACTTTCGGTAGTTGCCCGCCCGGATGTGTGGGCGCAGCAGCGCGTCCTGCCCGACGGTGGACACCTCTACCCGCGCCGTTATTACAGCGAGGCGGAGGCAGAAGCGGTGATTACCGCCTTTATAGAAGGGCAGTTGCGCGGATAAACGCGGCTGGCGTTAGAATAGCCGCCATTTCCTTCACCTTACGGAGCATCCATGCGCAGCGAACGTGTCTGGTTCGGGTTTTTCGTCATCCTGGCGCTGACCCTCAATTTCGGCTTTGTTTACGGGGACATCAGCAACCCCGAACATCACGACAAACTGGAGCTGTTCTTCGCTTTCATCGTCAGCGTCGTCTGCACCATCCTCAAGTTCGGCGACCGCTCGCACCTCGGCTCGCTGATGCTGGCGACCAGCCTCGTCGCCGACGTGCAACTGCTCGGCGCCATCTTCGCCTGGACCTTCAGCGTTTCCCTGCTGGAATCCAGCACCATGGCGAGCATCGTCTCCTTCACCGCAGGCGCGCTGCTTGCCAACCTCGTCTCGGTCATCCTCGTCGTCATTGAAGCCGCGACCCTGCGCCGCTGATGAACGAAGTCGTCTACCTCATCCTGCGGCAAATGCGCCGCCCGGCACTCATCCTGCTGGGGACGTATTCGCTTGCCATCCTCGGCATTACCCTCATCCCGGCGGTCAATGCCGACGGCGAACTCACCTTCATCACCCTCTTCCAGGCCTTCTACTGGGTCAGCTATACCGCCACCACCATCGGCTACGGCGAACTGCCGCTCGCCTTCTCCGAATGGCAGCGGATGTGGGTCGTCGTCAGCATCTACTACACCGTGCCCGCTTGGTTCTACGCCATCGGTAAAGTCATCGCCCTCCTACAAGACCCCACCTTCCAGCACGCCTTGAGCGAAAGCCGTTTCGCCCGCCAAGTCGAAAAACAGCGGCAGCGCTTCTGCATCATCTGCGGCTTCGGCGAATCGGGACAACGCCTCGTCCGCCTCCTGCTCAACTCCGGCTACCAATGCGTCGTCATCGACAACGACCCCATCCGTATCAACAAAATGGCGCTTGATCCCAGCCTGCACGGCGTCCTCGCCATCACCGGCGACGCCTTCAGCGTCGAACTATTGCTGAAAGCGGGCGTACAATCGCCGCATTGCCGCGCCGTCATCGCCATCACCGACTCCGAAGCGGTAAACATCAAAGTCTCGCTCGCCGCCCGCCTGCTCACCTCCGACCAAACCCGCTTCCAGGTCATCTGCCGCACCTACACCCGCGCCGGCAGCGCCAACGCCAAATCCTTCAACACCGACGCCACCATCAACACCAACCAAATCTTCGCCCTGCGCCTGACCACCGCGCTGCGCCGCCCCGCCATCGCTGAACTCATCACCCGCCTGCAAAGCACGCCGGGCGAGCGCTACGAATCACCGCCGCAGCCGCCGATGGGGCACTGGATCATCTGCGGCAACGACGCCCTCGGCAAAACCCTGAAACGCTACCTTGACTACGAAGGCGTGGACTGCACCATCATCGACCCCGACCTGCCGACCGCCCCCGGACAAGTCCGCGGCATCGGCACCGAAGCCGTCACCCTGCGCGAAGCGCGCATTGACCGCGCCCAGGCTATCGTCGCCGCCTACAAATCCGACCCGGACAACCTCTCCATCGCCGTTACCGCCAAAAACATGCAGCCGTCGCTCTTTGTCGTCGGCAAACAAAACCACAGCTCCGACCAGCGCCTCTTTGCCGTTGCCGGCTTTGACCGCGTCATGGCCGAAGCCGACCTCATCGTCAGCGAAATCTACCCGCGCATCGCCCAAAGCCTGCTAAGCCGCTTCATGAAAGTCCTCTGGCACCAAAACGAAGCCTGGGGACAAAAACTCCTACAACGCCTCGAAAACCTGAGCGGCGACTACAACCCGCGCCACCACATCCTCAAAGTGGACAAACAACGCGCGCCCGCCATCATCGCCGAACTACAAAGCGGCCGCCTGCTGCGCCTGCAAAGCCTGTGGATGCTGCCGGATCGCCCCGAAACCGCCAACGACGCCATCCCGCTCCTCATCCTGCGCAACCAACAACAAATCGTCCTGCCCAACGCCGCCACCTCACTCCAGGAAGGCGACCAAGTCCTCATCATCTACCACCAGCCGGACATTGGCCGCCGCATCCAGCGCGCCGCCCGCGACGAAAACGAGCTCTACTACGCCACCCACGGCCGCGACAAACCCGTCTCCCACCTCACCAACTACCTGCGCAAAAAACTCGACCTATGATCCACTACCAAACCCACGGCCACGCCGACAGCCAACCAGTCATCCTCCTGCACAGCGGCGGCATGGCGGGCGAAGAATGGCAGCCACAAATCGCCCCGCTGGCACAACGCTACCGCGTCCTCGTCCCCGACCTTCCCGGCCACGGCAAAAGCGAACTTGCGGGCGAACGCCTCAGCGTCAGCCTGATGGCAGAAGCCGTACTCGACATGATGGACGCCGAAGGCATTGAGACCGCCAACCTCTGCGGCTCCAGCATGGGCGGCGCCGTCGCCCTCTGGCTCACCCTGAAGCACCCCGAGCGCGTCAAACGCCTCGTCCTCTACCGCATCAGCTACCGCAGCAACCTCGACATCCACAAACAAATCTACGCCATGGGCGACCCCGCCTACTGGGAAAACTTCGGCCTCGCCGCCTGGCTCTCCAAACTGCACAGCCCGCAAGGCGGCGCGGACGCCTGGAAACAAGTCATCGCCCGCGTCGGCGACGCACTGCACGCCGACGACAGCGAACACCGCCACCGCCTCGCAGACCTGGCGCGCATCACCTGCCCGGTACTCATCATCACCGGCGACCGCGACCCCGTCGCCCCGCTGGAAGACGCACTCGACATGTACCGCACCATCCCCGACGCCGGCCTGTGGATCATCCCGCACGCCGCCCATATCACCGCCAGCAACACCTGGCGCGCCCCGGCATTTGCCGAAGAACTGCGCCGCTTCTACAGCCGCGGCGCAGAAAAATAAGCCCTGAGCCGTCGGCAAAAAAATCCCCGCCTGCCTTGCCAAACCGTATAATGCGCGCAACTTTTTACTAAAAACCGAAAAACCGGTCCCAAGCCCTCAAACAAAAAAGGAGAACCAATGGAAGTCATCACCATCACCGCGAACCCCGCCATAGACATGACCATCCACGTCGATGGCTGGCAACGCGACACCGTCAACCGCGCGCAAGCCGTGGACATCACCGTCGGCGGCAAAGGACTGACGGTCGCCATCAACCTTGCCGACGCCGGCATCAGCACCAGCGCCACCGGCTTCATGGGCGCGGATAACGAAGAACGCTTCGTCCGCACCTTCAAACAACACGGCGTCATCGACCACTGCATCCGCGTCCCCGGCGAAACCCGCACCTGCGTCAAAATCGTCGATGGCAGCAACGGCGAAACCACCGACATCAACCCCGCCGGCCTCTTCGTTCCGGAAGAATACCAACAACAACTGTGGGACTACATCGACCAACACGTCGGCACCGCGCGCGTCCTGATGATGGGCGGCAGCCTGCCCGCCGGCATTGACAAAAACCTCTACGCCCGCATCGTCGCCAAATACAGCGGCAAATTCGAATACATCGTCGTGGACAGCAGCGGCAAAGCGCTGATGGAAACCATGAATGCCGACATCCTGCCGGACATGATCAAACCCAACATCCACGAACTCCAAGAAATGTGCGGCCGCGAACTGCCGACCGACGCCGACATCATCGCCGAAGCACGCAACTACATCGCGCGCGGCATGAAAATCGTCGTCGTCTCCATGGGCGGACAGGGCGCGTGGTTTATCACCAAAAACGAAGCCGTCCACGCCAAACCCCCGCGCGTGCGCGTCACCAGCACCGTCGGCGCGGGTGATGCCATGGTCGCCGGCACCATCCGCGGCCTGCTGCTAAAACGCGACATGGCCGAAATGGCACGCACCGCGACCGCTTACAGCGCTTCTAACATCGAACACGTCGGCACCTTCCTGCCGAGCCAACAGCGCATCGAGCAACTCAAAGGCTGGGTCGTCATCACCCGCGAAGGCGAAGAGCGAAAATGAGACTGCCGCACCGCCCCCTCCTGCAAACCGCACTGACCACGAGTAGCATCGCGCTACTCGCGGCCTGCGCCACGAACCAGCCCTTTGATGCCGCCCAGCGCGCCATCATCAAACAACACACCATCGTGACCGAAAAACTGCCCGCCGACTACGCAGAACCATTACCCGTTTACACCAAAAGCGCCAAAACCGGCACCGACATTGGCGTCAGCATCGCCGCGAGCCTGCTGAGTGGTGGAATCAGCTTCGGTTCCCACACCCCACCTAACGAACCGCGCAAACGCTTTAACGACTCCAACAAAAGCCTGGGACAAGCGATCAAAAACAAAATCCGCCAAAGCAACGCCGAAAAAATCCAAACCGCTGAGCCGACCCGTATCCTGCATGACCTGTTGGCCGAGCGCTATCCTGAAAGTGCCATGCCGACAGACAACAACATGACCATCAGCGTCAAACCCGTTGCCTGGCACCTCTACTACAACGACGGCGACACCTACCTCCTCGAATACGCGGGCGACATCACACTCAACCTGCCCGCCCAAAAATTGCGCCGCTACCTCCCTTGCGACCGCGCCAGTGAACAGGCGCTCACCAAAGAAGAATGGCTTGCCAACGATGCCCTGCGCATCCGCAGCTTCGCGGAAGAAACCGCACGGCGCTGTGCCAACGTGGCATTACTGGAACTGGGCGAAGCACCACTAACAGCAGAAACAGCAACCACACTGCCAGCGACACCCGCGACGACGCCCTGAAACACCCGCTCATCCCGCAACGCCAGCGCTGTCTGGCGTTTTCCATATTCAAACCGGAGAAAACCATGACCTTCACCCTCACCTCCCCCACCACCCTACCGCTCGCGCACGTTCACACCGACGCTGGCGGACAAAACCACTCGCCCGAACTGCATTGGGCGAACCCGCCCGCGGGCACCAAGAGCTTCGCCCTTTCCTGCTACGATCCGGACGCGCCGACCGGCTCCGGCTTCTGGCACTGGTACATCATCAACCTGCCTGGCGATGCGCGCAGCCTCGGCGAAAACGCCGCCGCAAGCGGCTTGCCCGCCGGTGCGCGCCACGCCCGCAACGACTACGGCGACTACAACTATGGCGGTGCCTGCCCGCCGCCCGGCCACGGCACACACCGCTACATCTTCACCATCCACGCTCTCGACTGTGAACACCTCGACCTGCCCGAAGACACCACTACCGCCCGCGTCGGCTTTAACGTCTGGGCACACAGCCTGGGCAGCGCCAGCCTGACCGGCACTTTTAGCCGCTAAAAAAGCGCGCTGAAAACCAAAACCTTAGAGCGTGTTCAAATTCCCCTCTCTCGCTGCGCGAGCTGTTCCAGTCCCACCGGGACAAGCATTGCTCGCGTAGCGAGAGAGGGGCTTATCCACTGAAATGCAAACACGCCCTACGGCGCCTGCGTCGAGAGCCAGGCGGCGACGGCGGCGCTGTCGGCGTCATCCAAATGGCGCGCGGTCTGGAACATCCCTTTCGGGTCGGCGCTGTCGTTCGGGCGGTCGCCCTGTTTCCACGCGGTGATTTGTGCGCGCAGGTAGGATGCGGGTTGGGCGGTGATGGCGGGGATTTTGCCGTCGCCGCGGTTGTCCGCGCCATGGCATTCGGTGCAGGGTTTGATTTGTTTGCTGGCGTCGCCCTGTTCTGCCAGCTGTTTGCCGCGTTCCAGCTGTGCCGCGTCCGGCGATGCGGGGTTTTCTATCGCCGCAGGCGGCAGCGAGGCGTAGTAGGCGGCGATGTCGGCGGCTTTGGCGTCATCTAGCATCATGGAAAAGGGTTTCATCGAGGGGGCGCGGCGCTCGCCTTTTTTGTAGGCGGCGAGTTGCGCGGCGAGGTATTCGGCGTTCATTCCGGCAAGTCGCGGCCAGGCGTCGGCGCTGGCGCCGTTGTCGCGGCCGTTGCCGTCTTCTTGGTGACAGGCGACGCAGGCGCCGGTAAGTGCTTTGCCGCGCGCGGGATCGCCTTCCGCGAGTGCGCTAACGGCGGTGAATAGGAGTGCAGCACTGATGATTCGTGAATTTTTCATGTTTGCCTCTCGTGTTAAACTGCGCCGCCATTATCTATGAGCGGAGGACGCGATGAAAAGTAACCCTTTTTCTTTTTTGTTGGACCAGTTGGAGCAGAAATTGCCGGATTCGCTGCGTCCAGTGCAGGCGGAGGTGAAGGCGGCGGCACGCTCGCTGCTTGACGACAAACTGGCGCAGTTTGATTGGGTGCCGCGCAGCGAGTTTGAGGCGCAGGCACAGCTCTTGGCGCAAGCCGAGGCGCGCATTGCCGCACTGGAGGCGAAGCTGGAGGACAAGAGCGCGTGAATTTTCTGTTTTACGCGGTTGATGTCTGTATTGATGCGGTGCGCCAAGGCGCACCCTATGTTTCTTTAGGGATGGTGGGGCAAGCCCCACCCTACTTCGCTACGGTTTTTTGTTAGGTCTGTTTTTTGATGTGGTATGCAGCTTCTTTCCGGCGGGCGCTGTTTCAGTTCCTGCTGCTCGTGCTGATTGTCGTCGTCGCCGCGATGTTGTGGCGCAATACGGCGGCGAATATGGCGGCGCGCGGGCTGGTTTTCAGTTTTGCCTTTTTGGATAACCCCGCCGGTTTTGCGGTCAGTCAGCATTTGTTGCCGTATCAGGAGAGCGACAGTTATGGCTGGCTGTTTGTCATTGGCCTTTTGAACACGCTTTTGGTGTCACTGCTCGCTATTGTCGCGGCGACGCTGGTCGGCGTTGTCGTCGGCGTGCTGCGGGTGTCGCGTAATTGGCTGCTGCGCAAGCTGGCGGCGGTGTATGTGGAGGTGTTCCGCAATATTCCGTTGTTGTTGCAGCTTTTTTTCTGGTATTTCGCCGTGCTCGCGGTGTTGCCCGCGCCACGCTCCAGTACGCTGCGCCTCGGTTGTGATGAGGCGGGTTGTCTGGCGGTGTTGAGTAATCGCGGGCTGTCGCTGATTGCGCCGCTGTGGCAGTCGGCGCTGCAAACGGCGCTCGCGCTGTGTGCCGTTGGCGTCGTTCTTGCCGTGCTGCTCGCGCGCTGGAACCGCCGCCGTCAGGCGCAAAGCGGGCAGGTGCTGCGCCTGTGGTGGGCGTATGCGCTGCTCATCGTCGCCCTGCCGCTGGCCGCTTTTGCGCTGCTGGTTGAGCCGTCGCAGTTGTCGCGCCCGCTGTTGCAGGGTTTTAATTTCCGCGGCGGGGTAACGCTGTTGCCGGAGTTGATGGCGCTGTGGCTGGCGCTGTCGCTTTATAGTGCCTCTTACATTGCTGAATATGTGAGAAGCGGTATTGCCTCGGTGCCGCGCGGCCAGTACGAGGCGGCGGAAGCGCTCGGCCTGCCGCCGGCGCGGGTGATGCGTCTTGTCATTTTGCCGCAGGCGCTGCGGGTGATGGTGCCGCCGATGACCAGCCAGTTTTTGAATATTGTCAAGAATTCGTCGCTCGCCACCGCCATTGCCTATCCGGATTTGGTCTCGGTCTTTACCGGCACGGCGCTCAATCAGACCGGGCGCGCAGTGGAGATTATCGGCCTGACGATGGCGGTTTATCTTGCCATCAGTTTGTTGATTTCGCTGGCGATGGGTGTTTATAACCGCCGCATCAGGATTGTTGAACGATGAGTGATTTTTCGTATTTACCCAACCGCCCGCCGCCCGCCTCGGAATTTGGGGTTTGGTGTTGGCTGCGTCGCAATTTGTTCGCCTCGCCCGTGCATGCGGTCTTGACCGTGCTGGCGCTGTATTTGCTTTACCGCATTGTGCCACAGCTGTTCCTCTGGGCGCTGTGGCTGGCGGATTTCCGCGGTTCGACCGCCGCCGATTGTACTTCCGGCGGCGCCTGCTGGGTGTTCATCAAGGTGCGCTTGAGCCAGTTTCTCTACGGCTTTTATCCGGAAAGCGAGCGCTGGCGCGTCTGGCTGTTGTTCCTCGGCATTACTCCGGCGACTTTCCTCGCGCTGTGGTGCTGCGAGGGGAAAAAACGCCTGTGGGCGCTCTTGTTCGCGCTGCTCGTTCTACCGGTGCTGTCGTGGTATTTGCTGCGCGGCGGCGTTTTCGGTTTGCCGGAAGTGCGGCCAAACCTCTGGGGCGGGATGATGCTGACGCTGGTAGTCGCCTCCGCCGGGCTGCTGTTTTCCCTGCCGTTCGGCATTTTGCTGGCGCTCGGCCGCACCTCCGACATGCCGTTCTTGCGCGGCGTCTGCGTCGCTTTTATCGAGCTGTGGCGCGGCGTGCCGCTGGTAACGGTACTCTTTATGGCAAACGTCATGCTGCCGCTGTTCCTGCCGCCGTCCTGGCATATCGACAACCTGATGCGCGCGCTGATTGGCGTCGCCCTCTTCGCCTCGGCCTATATGGCAGAGGTGGTGCGCGGCGGCTTGCAAGCGATTCCGCGCGGCCAGTTTGAAGCAGCCGACAGCCTCGGCCTCGGCTACTGGGCGAAGATGCGCCTCATCATCCTGCCGCAGGCGCTAACCACCGTCATCCCCGGCATTACCAACACCTTCGTCGGGCTGTTCAAGGATACGACGCTGGTTTCCATCATCGGCCTCTACGATTTCCTCGGTATCGTCCACTCCGCCGGACAAGACCCCGCCTGGCTCGGCCACGGCATGGAGGGTTACGCCTTCTGCGCCCTCGTTTACTTCCTGCTCTGCTACGGCATGAGCCACACCAGTTACCGCATCGAACGCCACTTCACCCCGGAGCGCGCATGACAGACGCTATCAACATCCGCCACCTCAACAAATGGTACGGCAAATACCACGCCCTGAAAGACATCAACCTCGACATCGCCAAGGGCGAGCGCCTCGTTATCTGCGGCCCGTCCGGCTCGGGCAAATCGACGCTCATTCGCTGCATCAACCGCCTGGAAAGCTATCAGGAAGGCGAAATCCGCCTTGACGGCGAAGTGCTGAACGGCAGCGTGCGGCAAACGCGCGACCTGCGGCGCAAAGTCGGCATGGTCTTCCAGCAGTTCAACCTCTTCCCGCACCTGACCATTCTGGAGAACCTCACCCTCGGCCCGGTATGGGTGAACCAGCAGCCGCGCGCGCAGGCGGAAGCGGTGGCGCGGCAATACCTGGAGCGCGTCGGCATCCGCGACCAGGCGGACAAATACCCCGGCCAGCTTTCCGGCGGGCAACAGCAGCGCGTCGCCATTGCCCGCGCCCTCTGCATGGATTGCGAAGTGCTGCTTTTCGACGAACCGACCTCGGCGCTTGACCCGGAGATGATTAAAGAAGTGCTGGACGTGATGGTCGAACTCGCCGAACACAGCCAAATCACCATGCTGGTCGTCACCCACGAAATGGGCTTTGCCCGCACCGTCGCCGACCGCATCGTCTTCATGGACAAGGGCGAGATCCTGGAGCGTGCCACGCCGGAAGATTTCTTCACCAACCCGCAACACCCGCGCGCGCAGGAGTTTTTGAGCCAGATATTGTTGCAGACGGGGTAATGCCCTGCCCTCGCCTTCTGCTTCCTCATAAAAAAGACCGGACATCATCCGGTCTTTTTTTATCTACCCCTACGGCAACCCCTGCGCGCGGATTGCCAGCGTGCCGAAGGGGATGATGGTGATGAGGGCAAAGAGGTTAAAAGCGCCGAGCAGCGCGTAGTGGCCGTTGATGGCAAGGCCGAGCAGGCTGTCGTGGCTGGCGGTAACGCCGATAATCAGCACCGGAATGTAGAGCGGCACGACGATGAGAAAGCGAAGAAAAGTGCTGTGGCTCTGCGCCAGCGTCAGTACCGCGCCGAGCGTGCCGACGAGCAGGAGCGGCAGACTGCCCAGCGCGAGTAACGCCGCCATGGCGGGCAGTTTCGTCGCCGGAATGTGCAGCATCAGCGCCAAAAGCGGCAGCACGGCGAGCAGCGGCAGGGTGAAGCGCAACCAGGCGGCGGCGAGTTTGGCGGCGAGCAGCTGCCACAGTTCATGCAGGTGGATGCGGTCTTGGCTCAGGGTGCCGTCGGCGTAGTCTTCGGCGAAAAGCTGTTCGCTGGCAAGCAGCGCGGCGAGCAGGAGGGCAATCCACAGCGCTGCCGGGGCGATGCGCGCCAGCGCTTCATTATCCGCGCCGCTAGCAAGCGGAAAGAGGCAGATGGTGAGGGTGAAAAACAGCACGGGTTGCAACAGGGTGTGCGGGCTGCGCAGGCTGGCGCGCAGTTCGCGGCGGATGAGGAGCGATAGCATGGCGGACGGGGTGGTTATGAAGCGCGCCAGCTTAGCGGCTACGCCCGCGGAAATCCATATGCGGTATCATGGCGCGGTTTTTCTGGAGACCCCACCATGCCCCCCAAAATCGTTTTCTTCGACATTGACGACACCCTTTTCCGCAAATGGCAGGATTTTATGCCCGAATCGGTGCTGCCTGCCTTCCGCGCCCTGCATGAGGCGGGCGTGCTGACCGCGATAGCCACCGGGCGTAGCCCCTGCGCCCTGCCCGCGAAAATCCGCGCGCTGATTGATGCGGTCGGGCTGGATATCCTCGTCTCCACCAACGGCCAGTACAACCGCTACCGGGGTGAAACGGTCGCCGCGCATCCCATCGACCCCGCAGATATCGCCGAAGTCGTCCGCGTCTGCCGCGCACACGACTGGGATTACGGCTGCACTTCGGAGGAAAAAATGGCGCTGTCGTCAGACCGCCAGCGCGTGCACGATTCGCTCTACGGCACCGTGCCCTACGAAACCGACCCCGATTACTGGCAGCGCCACCCGGTGTACCAGATGAACGTCTTTATCACCGCCGAGGAAGAAGCAGCTTTCGCGGCAAGCGGCATCCTGCAACGCGGCTACCAGATGATTCGCTGGCATCCGCTTGGCATGGATTTGCTGCATGCCGACGGCAGCAAGGCGCGCGGCATCCGTGCCGTCTGCGCCGCGCTGGGTATCGACCTGGCCGACACCATGGCGTTTGGCGACGAACTGAACGACCTGGAAATGTTCAAAACCGTCGGCTTCGGCGTGGCGATGGGCGACGGCCGCGACGAACTGAAAGCGCTCGCCAAATACGTTACCACCCCGCTGGAACAACACGGCGTCTATAACGCCCTCGTCCATCTCGGCATCATCCCCGGCCCCACATGGAATAACGCATGAAAACCCCCAAAATCATCTTCTTCGACATTGACGAAACCCTCTACCGCAAAAGCAGCAACTACCTGCCGGAAAGCGTCCCCGCCGCCATCCGCGCCCTGAAAGCGCGCGGCATCATTCCGGCAATTGCCACCGGCCGCTCGCTCGCCGCCCTGCCCGCGAAAATCCGCGAACTCGTCGCCGCCGAAAACATCGAACTGTTCATCACCATCAACGGCCAGTACAACCAATACCGTGGCGAGCCGCTTGCCACCAACCCGATGAGTATCGGCGAAATCGAGCGCTTTAACGCCCTCTTTGCGCGGCACGGCTGGGACTACACCTACGTCGGCGCCGAACAAATGGCGTCCAACCGGCAAAGCGCGCGCATGGACGAAGCGCTCGCCGGCATCGGCCCCTACATCGTCGCCCCCGACTACTACCTGCACCAGCCGGTGTACCAATACCTGCTCTACATTGACCCCGCCGAAGAAACCGCGCTGAACGACAGCGGCGAACTGGGGCGCGACTACCACGCCATGCGCTGGCACCCGTTTTCCGTCGATTTGCTGCACGCCGACGGCAGCAAGGCGCGCGGCATCAAGCGCGTCTGCGAAGCGCTGGGCGTGCCGCTCGATGAAACGATGGCGTTCGGCGATGGCTTAAACGACGTGGAAATGTTCAAAACCGTCGGCTACGGCGTGGCGATGGGCGACGCCGTCCCCGAACTGCAAGCGCTGGCGCAATACCAAACCGGCACCGTCGAAGAAGACGGCATCTACACCGCCTTACAACACCTGGGAATCATCGCATGAAAACCCTCATCACCCCCCTCGCGCTTGCCCTGCTGCTCACCGCCTGCGGCGACGACAAACCCACTGCCGCCGCCGAACCCGTCGCCACCATCCCGACAGACGCACGCGACTACTTCAACCAAATGGGCGTTAGCGATACCGGCGGCAGCAAAGGCCAAGTACGACGCAGCGACAACGGCGAAACCCTGTGGTTTGACAGCGTGCGCACCACGCTGACCTACCTGCGCCTGCCGGAGACCGCCAACCAGCCGCTCACCGCCTGGGTCAGCGCGCATGACAACGCGGCACAATGGCTTGCCGTCAATGACGCCTGGTACGTCCACACCCCAGAAGCGCCGCAACTCATCGGCAAAGACGACTACTTCCCCTTCGCCGATAAAGCCGCCGCAGAAAAATTCGCGGGCGAACACCAGGGCAAAATCCTGCGCGCAAGCGACATCAGCGAACAAGAATTACAACTTTAAGCCCTAAAAAATGCGCGTAGCGACCGCTGGGCGCAACCAATACCGCCGGACAAACCCACACCCATAACCGGAGTACCCATGACCGAAACCTTCCCCGCCTTCTTTGCCCAAGCGCCGACCCTGCGCGTCCGCGACCCGCTCGCCCAATTCCTCGGCGCCGCAACCGACGGCGTCCTCGAATACCACTACGCCGACGCCGTGCGCCTTGCCGGACACTCCTGCCCGACCGTCGCAGGCGCCTACCTCCTCACGCGGCGCGGCCTGCGCGCCCTTTACGGCGACGACCTGCCAGAACGCGGCAACATCGCCGTACAAATGCGCGACGCGCGCGACCGCGGCACCACCGGCGTCATCGCATCAATCGCGACCCTGCTCACCGGCGCCGCCGCAGAAACCGGCTTTGGCGGCATCGGCCCGCAGGGACGCTTCAGCCGCCGCGACCTGCTCACCTTTAACACGCCCATCGCCGGGCTGATGGCACTCACCCGCGAAGATAACGGCGCGCGCGTTGAACTGGAACTCAACGCTAGCATCGTTCCCTTCCCCGCAGAAATGCAGGCACTCATGCCAAAAGCAGTAAGCGGACAGGCAAATACCGAAGAACTTGCCCGCTTCGGCGCCTTATGGCAAAGCCGCGTGCGCGCGATGTTGCTGGAACATGCCGACGACCCGCAGATGTTGCAAATCCTCGAATAAAAGCCACAAACCCTTCGCACCAAACAACAGTCCCGCATTGAAAAAAAGACGGACGACGGTATAAACTGCGCCTTTTCCCCGCCCCACGGAAGCCCCATGTTTCTCCTCCTGTCCAACGACGACGGCTACCTCTCGCCCGGCCTGCGCCACCTCGCCGACGCCCTTGCCAGCGAAGTCGCGCGCATCGCCGTCATAGCGCCCGACCGCGACTGCAGCGGCGCGAGCCACTCGCTCACCCTGAAGCGTCCGCTAACCGTCACCGAACACGGCGCAGGCATCTGGAGCGTGGACGGCACACCATCCGACTGCGTCCACCTCGCACTCACCGGCTACATCGACACCCGCCCCGACATGGTCATCTCCGGCATCAACCACGGCGCAAACATGGGCGAAGACGTCCTCTACTCCGGCACCGTCGCCGCTGCCTTTGAAGGCCATAACCTCGGCCTGCCCGCCATTGCCCTCTCCTGCGCCGCACACCACCCGCAACACCTGGACAGCGTCGTAAAAAGCGCGCTCGACATCTACCGCCACCTTGCCGCCAACCCGCTGCCGCGCAACCTCTTCCTCAACATCAACATCCCCGACCTGCCTTACAAAAACATCAAAGGCTGCCGCGCTACAGTCCTCGGTATGCGCCACCCCGCGGGCCCCTTACAAGAAACCAAAAACCCGCGTGGCAAAACCCAATTCTGGATTGGCATGGCAGGCGGGCGCATCAGCGGCAACGAACAAACCGACTTCCACGCCGTCGAAAACGGCTACATCTCCGTCACCCCGCTCCAGTTCGACCTCACCGCACACCGCGAACTGCCCGACGTCGCCGCCTGGCTGGAGGAACTGCGATGAAACACGCCCTGCCGCTTGCCCTGTTCGCGCTGCTGCTCGCCGCCTGTGGTGGCGGACGCTACCACGGCCCTACCGCCTACGACCTGCACGGCCAGCGCGGCGCCATGCGCCCCGGCGGCGACTACATCGTCCGCCCCGGCGACACCCTCTTTGGCATCTCCTGGCGCTACGGCCTTGACATGCAAGAACTCGCCAACTGGAACGGCATCAGCGACCCCAACCGCATCCTCGTCGGCCAGCGCCTGCGCACCACCCCGCCGCGCGGCGTCCAGCCCAAACCCGTGTACATCCCGCAAGTCAGCAGCGCCGGCCAACCCGGCTGGATGTGGCCGACCCGTGGCCGCGTCATCAGCGAATACGCGCCCAACACCCCCGGCGGACAAAGCATGAAAATCGGCGGCAGCCGCGGCCAGCCCATCTACGCCGCGCATGATGGCGAAGTCGCTTACGTCGGTTCTGGCCTCTCCGGCGTCGGCCGCATGATCATCATCCGCCACGACGACGTCCTCGCCGCCTACGGCTACCTCGACAACATCAACGTCAAAGAACACCAGCGCGTCCAGCGCGGCCAACAAATCGCCAGTATGGGCATCAGCCCGCAAAGCATCCCGGCGCTGTACTTCGAAACCCGCAAAGGCAACCGCACCGCCAACCCGTACAGCTACATCGGCAGCACCCCGCGCTAATAAAAAAGGAACACCCCGGCATGGACTACCGCTACCACATCCAGCACAGCGAAGAAACCTACCAACACTTCTTCCGCGTGCGCCGCTACCAAGTCGCCTACGAAAGCTTCCGCGGCGGCATGCTCGAAAACATCGAACGCGAATGCCTCGGCGGCACACACCACGTCGTCGCCGCCCTGCCATACGACCCCGTGCGCGAAAAAATCATCCTCGTCGAACAATTCCGCATCGGCGCCATGGTCGCAGGCGAAAACCCCTGGCAATACGAAATCGTCGCCGGCTTCATGGACGCGGACGACCCCTCGCCCGAAGCCAGCATCCAGCGCGAACTCGAAGAAGAAATCGGCACCCGCGCCCGCCGCCTCGAGCCCCTCATGAACTACTTTGGCAGCCCCGGCGGTAGCGCCGGCCGCACCCACCTCTACCTCGCTGAAATCGACAGCAGCCGCATCGTCCCCTACACCGGCCTCCTCGACGAAGGCGAAGACATCGCCGTCCACAGCCTGCCCTACAAGACCGCCCTCGCTTGGCTCGCCCAAGGCAAACTGGACAACGCCAACACCCTCCTCGCCATGCAGGCCTTCCTGCTGCGCCACCCCCAACACGCCACACAACAACCAGAGGCAACCACACCATGACCCACAAAACCACCCTGCGCGGCCTCCTCCTCGCGGCCCTCCTCATCAGCCTGCCCGGCGCCTACGCTGCCCCGGCAAAAACCGCACCAGCGAAAACCCCGCCGGCCAAAACCGCGCCCGCCAAACCGGCCGCCGCCAAAAAAACCGCTGCGCCTACAAAACCCACAGCAAAACCGGCTGACAACAAAAAAACCAGCACCAGCAAAACCCCGGCGAAACCGGCCGCTAACAACAAAACCCCGGCCAAACCCACCGACAACAAAAAAACCACCACCGCCAAAACCGCGACCAAACCCGCTGACAGCAAAAAAACCGCCGCCGCCAAAACCCCGGCCAAACCGGCCGACAACAAAAAAACCGCCGCCAAAACCCCGACCAAACCCGCCGACAACAAAAAAACCGTAGCCGCCACCGCCAAACCCGCCGCGGCACCTGCGAAAAAAACCAACACCTGCGGCGACGAACGCCTGGCGGCACTGAGCGCCGCACGCGAAGGCAAACTCGATGCCCTCAAAAAATACAGCGACAAAAAATGCCCGCTGAACATCACCGACACCAGCGGCCTCACCCCCTACGACCTCGCCACCCTGAACGGCCACAAAAACATCGCCGACTGGCTCGTACAAAACAAACACGCCCAAAAAAACCAGCACAGCAGCGCCTACACCAAAACCCTACAAACCGGACTGAACTTCCTCGGTTACAACGCCGGTCCCGCCAACGGCAAACCAACCGCCGCCACCACCAACGCCATCAAAGCCTACCAAAAAGCCAACGGCCTCAGCGTCAACGGAAAAACCGATGCCAGCTGGCTCCCCGGCTTCAACAGCCAAATCAACAAAAAACTCCAACAAAAACTGCGCGCCCAAGGCTACGATACCGGCGGCAGCAAAGGCATCATCGGCGCCAAAACCCAAAACGCCATCCAGGAATACCGGAAAAAACACAAACTGGGCAGCAACGACAACCCGCAAGACAGCCAACTTCTCGCCCAACTCATGAACGGCGACAAACCCGCGGCCAAAACCAAAGAAACCGCCGCCAAACGCCCGCCAGCGACCATCGCCGCCCCCGAAACCGACAGCCGCGACGCCGAACAACGCGCCACCGAAGCCGCCGAACAACAACAAGCCGAAGCCATCGCCCGCCGCCAGGCCGAAGAAGCACAACGCCCGCCACAAATCCCGCTGGCGCCGCCGCCCGTCACCATCGACCGCGACGCCGCCAACCAAGCCACCGCCAACCTCCAGCGACAAATCGAAGCCGAGCGCCAGGCCAACCTCGCGCGCCAAGAAGCCGAACGCCGCCGCCTTGTCGCCGAACAAGCCACGCGCCAAGCCGAGGCGCAACGCCGCGCCGAAGCCGCACAACTCAACGCCGAACTGGCGCGACAAACCGCCGAACGACAAAGCGCCGAGAGCCTCGCCGCCGAACAAGCCGCACAAAAAGCCGAAGCCGAACGCGCCCGCTTCCGCGCCGAAGCCGCCCAACGTGCAGCCGAAATCGCGCGCGAACAAAGCGCTACCGTCCGCCCGGCGGCCAGCGCCCCGGTCCTCGCGCAAAACACCCCGCGCGTCGCCCCGGCAACAACCACAACCCTCGCAACCGCTCCCGCCACCGCACTCGGCGGCAACAAAGCGCGCGGCAAAACCCGCTTCAACCGCATCAGCGGCAGCCTGAGCATGAGCGGCAACGGCAGCCTGGTCAGCAGCTGCACCATCGGCGGGCAAAGCATCGACTCCGGCTGGTGCCAACAGTACTACCCGGATGGCGACGGCAAACAATGCAACGCCGTCATCAGCGGCAGCGGCAGCGTCGTTTCCCTCACCTGCAAATAACACTGCGAAAACCCAACGGTGTGCCTCGTCCTTGCCGCAGCACACCGTTTTTCTTGTCCGTATTTCCCGGATGAAAAGAAAGTTGCATCCCGGTAAAAAATCCGTAAAATGCGCCGCTGGTCTGCATTGGCGCTTCGCAACGATCAGCCGCAAACCCCGTCAGGTCCGGAAGGAAGCAGCGGTAGCGGTGAAATCGGGTGCCGGAGTAAGCTGGTGCAGGCCTTTTTCTTTACCTCAAAAAAGCACCCCATGTATCAGGTTCTCGCACGCAAATGGCGGCCGAAAAACTTTCACGAACTGGTCGGCCAGACGCATGTGACCCAGGCGCTGACCTACGCGCTGGACCATAACCGCATCCACCACGCTTACCTCTTTACCGGCACACGCGGCGTCGGCAAAACCACCATCGCCCGCATCTTCGCCAAATCGCTCAACTGCCAGAAAAACCACGTCAGCTCGAACCCCTGCGGCGAATGCGACCACTGCAAAGAAATCGACCAAGGCCGCTTCCCCGACCTCATCGAAGTCGATGCCGCCTCGCGCTCCCGCGTCGAAGAAACACGCGAACTGCTCGACAACGTCCCCTACGCCCCAGTCAAAGGACAATACAAAGTCTATCTCATTGACGAAGTACACATGTTCTCCGCCAGCAGCTTCAACGCGCTGCTGAAAACACTGGAAGAACCGCCGCCGCACGTCAAATTCATCCTCGCCACCACCGACCCGCAAAAACTGCCGGCGACCATCCTCTCGCGCTGCCTGCAATTCCACCTGAAAAACATGAGCGAGCGGCAAATCAGCGAGCACCTCGCCCACATCCTGCAAGCCGAACACGCCGAATACGAACCGGACGCCCTGCACCTGCTGGCCAACGCCGCCGCCGGCAGTATGCGCGACAGCCTCAGCCTGCTCGACCAGGCTCTTGCCTACGGACGAGGACACGTCCGCACCCGCGACGTCGCGACATTGCTCGGCGCCGTCCCCGAACCACAACTGCTGCACATGCTGCAACTGCTCGCCAATGGCGACGCGCCCGGATTGCGCAACACCCTCGAATCGCTGGACGAATACGCGCCCGACTACGCCGGACTGCTGCTGCGCCTGCTGCAACAAATGCAGAAAATCACCATCGCCCAGCTCGGCGCGGAGCGCTACGCCGAAGAAATCCCGGCAGCATTGCACGCCCTGGCGGCGCGACTGCCGGTCGAACTATTACAACTCTGGTACCAAATCGGCAACGAAGCCTGGCAAAACCTGCCCTACCAGCCAGACGCACGCATGGCGCTGGAAATGAGCCTGCTGCGCATGATTGCCTTACAACCGCTGCTGCCCACCAGCGACCCGGCGCAAGCGCGCCCGGTACGCGAAGCCGCACCGGCGAGCGACAGCCTCACCGCCAGCCTGCAAGCGCAAACCACGCCTGCAACAGCAACACCCGCTGCGACCACAGAACCGCAAGCCGTCGCACCATCTGAAACCGCAAGCCACGGCGAAGCACCTGCCGCCCCTACAACAGCAACCGTTCACGCAGAACCCGCCGACAACGAACCGCCACCGTGGGAAGACACGACCCCAGCCGCTGCTGACGACAGCAACGACGCCGTCCCGCCGTGGGTCAGCGAAACCATCCCGGACGACAGCGAGCGCACGCCCGCAAAAAAGCCTGAATCCGCGCCCGCTGCGGCGATTGCACCCGAAACAGCCGCGCCAGCTGCGGCGAAAAAACCCGCAGCCCCGCCTGCGAACACCACTGACCCCGGCGATCTCATTGACAACCTCGAACGCTGGAGCGACTTCCTTGCCAGCCTTGACCTGCACGAATACCCGCTGCTCCTTCTCGAAAACAGCGTCCCCGCCAGCTGGCAAGCGCCGCTCCTGAGCCTCTACACCGCGCCGACCGGCATCATCTTCGACCAGGCACAAAACCGCGAACAGGCAGCCGCCGCCATTGCCCATGCCCTCGGCATCGCCTGCACCATCGAAATCCAGCCGGCAGATGCCCTCAAAACCCCCATCGAATACCGGCGACAAAAAAACGCCGCCGCGCAGCAGCGCGCCGAACAAGACTTTCTCAACCATCCACAAATCCGGGCGGCACAAGCCACCTTCGGCCCCGCCCTGCAAGTGGACAACATCCAGCCCCTAAACCCACAGGAGTAAAAAATGATGCTACCCGGCAAACTCGGCACCATGATGAAAAAAGCGCAGGAAATGCAAGAAAACATGCAAAAAATGCAGGCAGAACTGGCGAACCGCCATATCGTCGGCATCGCTGGCGCAGGCGCGGTCAAAGTCACGCTAAACGGCCACTACGCCTGCCAGCGCGTAGAACTCACCGAAGAAGCGCTGAAAGAAGACAAAGACATGCTTGAAGCCCTGCTCGCCGCCGCCATCAGCGACGCCAGCGCCAAAGTCAACGCCATGACCCAAGAAGAAATGGCGAACCTCACCGGCGGCATGGGCCTGCCCGGCGGCTTCAAACTGCCCTTCTGATGAGCTTCTCGCCCTCATTCGACCAACTGGTGCAGGCACTCACCTGCCTGCCCGGCGTCGGCAACAAAACCGCGCAACGCATGGCGTTGCGCCTCTTGCTAGACCAGCCGCAAAAAGCCAAACAACTGGCAGACGCCATTGACCACGCGCTGCACACCGCGCAGCGCTGCCACAAATGCCGCAACATCAGCGACGCCGACCTCTGCCTCATCTGCGCCAACCCCAAACGCGACGCAAGCACCCTCTGCGTCGTGGAAGCACCGGCGGACGTCCTTGCCATCGAACAATCCACGGACTACCGCGGCCAATACTTCGTGCTGATGGGACACATCTCGCCGCTAGACGGCATCGGCCCGATCGAACTCGGCATGGACATCCTCGACCGGCAACTGGCGACAGGTGACATCAAAGAACTGGTGCTTGCCACCAACAGCACCCTCGAAGGCGAAACCACCGCCTACTTCCTCGCTGAACTGGCCGCCAAACACAACGTCCCCGCGACCCGCCTCGCGCATGGCGTACCGATGGGCGGCGAACTCGCCTACATCGACAAAAGCACCCTCTCGCTCGCTTTCAACACCCGCAGCCCGTACCGCAGCGAATAGCAACAGAGCGCGCGGCTGCACCACAACGGGACACTTCCCTATGCCAACCCGCATCCTTGCCACCCTACTCGCCCTCGCGCTAACCGGCACTGCTTCGCTGACCGCACCCGCCGCAGAACGCACTGACTACATCACCCAAATCAAACAACCGCAGGGCGATGCCAGTACGGCACAAGACCCGCTCGTCAAACAAACCCTGAACCAGCACTATCCCGTCAATGCAGACGCCAGCGAACGCCTTGCGCGCATCAGCGACGGCGCGCCGCGCGAATGCCACTACATCCGCAGCGGCAACGATGAATACTGCATGACCCTGCACAGCGAAAAAACCGTTGATGGCGCACGGCACAAACGCCGCTACCTGCTCTTTCGCGGCGACAATCTCAGTGGTGCGCACGCCGCCAGCGGGCTGGTCGTCCTTCATGCCTTTACCGCCGAAAACGGCGCATGGCGGGAAACCGCGCGCGTGCAAAGCGAAGTCGGTGAGTGGGGACGCGCGCCGGAAACGTGGCAATGGCAAGAATTGGGCGCCGGATACTGGAGCGTAAGCGGACAAAGCAGCTTCACCGCGAACGGCGAAACCACTGGCGGCCTGACCCTGCTATACGACGACGGCGAGCGCCTCGCCGAAAGCCACATCCCGCTCACCTACAGCTTGGACGCAGACTTTTGCGCACCTGCCGAACAAAAAACCTGCGACAACGACAACCTATTTGCTGACAAAACCCGCTTGGAAGAAACGCTTGCCAACAGCGCCGACCTGCACGGTATCGCCACCATCCGCCGCGACCTCGCCCCAAGCGACAACCATTGGCCGTTGGAAATCAGCGTCAGCGGTTTTAAAGGCCGCAAAATTACCGGCCGCGAGACAAACGGCGCCTACCGCATCGCCCCCATCAAAGAATACTGGCAGGACAAATACCTGTTCCGCTACGACGCAGCGAAACACAGCTACCAAATGCCGGACGACTACCCGCTATAAACCACGCCCTAAACCATGACCCACCCGCTGCACACCTTCCGCTACTGCCCGCGCTGCGGTGCGCCCGACCTGCAACACCCGCACGACCGCGCCCTGCATTGCCCGCAGTGCGAGCTCACCTACTTCCACAACGTCGCCGCCGCTGTTGCCTGCATCGTCCTCGATGACCGCGACCACATCCTCTCCGTGCGCCGCGCGCGTGAACCGGCAAAAGGCACGCTGGATTTGCCCGGCGGTTTCGTCGATCCCCATGAGAGCGCAGAAGCTGCCGCCCGCCGCGAACTGCACGAAGAAACCGGCCTCGTGCCACAAAGCCTGCGCTACCTGTTCTCGCTGCCCAACACCTACCCCTACAGCGGCATCGACGTCTTCACCGCCGACTTTTTCTACCTCGCGCGCGTCCCCGATTTCAACGGCGCCCACGCCGCCGATGACGCCGCCGCACTCGACATCCGCCCGCTCGCCGGGCTGCGTGCCGCAGACTACGGCCTCGCGTCCATCCGTCAGGCAATCGCCACCATCATCCGCGAGCCGGAGCTGCTGTCGTAACTGAATAAACCGCCCCCGCGACTGTTGCAGCTACCCCAAGCGGGGCAGTTCCACTCCCCACCTTGGAAAACCCTCTCGCAGAAAAGCCTATGCCCCCTGCCCTCCTCCACCTTGCCAACCTCCTCTGGCTGACCACCGTCCTCACCGCCCTCTACCGTGCCCGCCGCCAACTGCCGCGCCTGCAACCGGTCGCCATCCACCTCTTCTGCGGCGCAATCCCCGTCCTCACCCTGCTCACCCTGCTCAAAACCGCCGCTGCGCCCGGCCTGGAACTGCACCTCATCGGCCTCACCGCCACCACCCTGCTCATGGGCGCCCGTCTCGCTATCCTTGCCGCCGCCTTTAGCCAACTGCTCCTCCTGGCCCTTGGCGAACTGCCACCCGCCACCCTGGGACTAAGCGGCCTCACCCACGCCGCCATCCCCATTGCCGTCAGCGCCAGCCTTGCTGCATTGCTGCGCCGTTACCTGCCGCCCAACCCCTTCATCTACACCCTCGGCGCCGGATTCCTCGGCGGCATCCTTGCCATCCTCGCCGCCATGCTCGCCACCGCCCTCATCCACCACGCGGGCGGCGTCTACCCTTGGGACACCCTCTGGCACAAATACCTGCAAACCCTGCCCATCATCGCCTACCCCGAAGGCTTCATTAACGGCGTCTTCGCAACCGCCATGGTCGCCTTCCATCCCAACCTGCTTGCCACCTTCAACCCGAACGACTACTTCAAAGAAACCCCATGAACCGTCGCCATTTCCTGCTCCTCACCGCTGCCGCACTCGCCGCCTGCGGCAAAAAAGCCCCGAAACACAGCGCCCTGCCGCGCGGCAGCGCCGTCCTTGCCCTCGGCGACTCACTCACCTATGGCTACGGTGCCAACCCCACCGAATCCTACCCCGCGCGCCTTGCCGAGCTCACCGGCTGGACCGTCACCAACGGCGGCGTCAGCGGCGACACTAGCGCGCAAGCCCTCGCCCGCCTGCCGGAACTCCTGCGCGAGCACACGCCGCGCCTCGTCATCATCAGTATCGGCGGCAACGACTTCCTCCGCCGCCAGCCGGAAAACGAAACCCGCACCAACATCCGCGCCATCATCCAGGCCTGCAAAGCTGCGGGCGCGGAAACCCTCCTCGTCGGCGTGCCTGGCGTCGGCGTTGGCGCAGCGCTTGGCTACCCCGGCGACCACCCGCTCTACACAGACCTCGCCAAGGCAGAAAACGTCCCTTACTACGCCAACGGCTGGTCGCAAATCCTGGGCAAAGACGCCCTCAAATCCGACCAAATCCACCCCAACGCCGCCGGATACGCTGAATTTGCCCGCGGCCTTACCGCGTACCTGAAAGAAAACGGCTGGCTGCGCTGACAAACTGCCCGATTTCCCCATCCGCCGCCGCATTCACCCCGCGAGCACCCGCCGCGCCGCCTCCACCCCCCAAAACGCCGCCTCCTCAAATACCGAATAGCCGCTCAAATCACTGTGCGCAAAATGCAGACGCGAGCGGTGCGCGCGCACGGCGGCGAGTTGCGCATCATCCAGATAGCCGGGGCGCGGGATGCGCATCGCGTGCGCGCGGATGCCAATATCGACCGCATCCACCGCGCGCCAGAAGCGCCTGCCATAAGCAGCGACCAGATCTTGCGCGGCAAACGCCAACAGCTCCGCATCGGGCGCATCCAGCAGCCAGGCGCGCACCGCAGCGGGGTCGCCCTGATTGAGCGCGGTGTAGGCGGTAAACACCGTGCGTGCCGGCTTGGCGACGCGGATGAGCTGATTGCTGGAAGCGACATAGCCCAGCCCGCCGCTGCCGTGGATGACATTGTCCCAGGCGAGCGCCTCGCCCGCGCCCTCGGCGGGAAAGCGGTGCAGCACAAAATTGCTGACCAGCCACGGCGCATAATCGCCGCGCCCGGCAAGCAGACCGTAGCGGGCGGCGTTCTCCACCACCCGCGCCGCCACCATCAGCGGCATCGCAGAAATCACCTGACGCGCGCGCAACAGCGAGAGCGCACCGCTGCCGTTATCGCGCAGCAACACCTCAACGTGCGCGTCGCGCTCGCGAATGCGCACGGCGCTGGCGTTGATGGCGACGGGATTGGCGAAATGCAGCGTCTCGTCGTCCGGCAAGGCGGCAAGCGACTGCAAACCGCTGCGCTCACGTAACAACTGCGAGAGATGCGCAAGCCCCTCCGGCCAAGTCAGCACCGCCTCGCTGTCGTGGCCGCGCGCCGCGAAATAATGTAGCCCGGCAAAAGCAGAAACCTGAGCCGCACCCGCGCCATAATCATCGCGGCAACAATAATCGAGATACCACAGCAGCGTCGGCGAGCGATAACCCTCGCGCGCGAGCCAATCGGCAAAAGAAAGACGGTCAAGCGCGCGCCATTCGCCGTCCTCTGAAGAAAGCACCACGGGAATGGCGAACACCTTGCGCCCATCGCGCCCGCGCGCATGTTTCAGGCGCCGGATGAGGGCGAAAAAGCGGCGGCTGTCGTCATCCTCCTGCGGCAACAGCGCCTCCTGCCAGCGCCCCTGATAACGCAGACGCTCCATCGGCGCAAAAACCAAATCCGTCTCACGGAAACGCGGCGCGTCGCTATCCACACCACTTTCCAGAATACCGAGGTCGGCAAGCATCTCGCGCAGCGCGACACTCTCCCGCGACGGCAACGCCAAATAATGCGCCCCGCCCGGCGCACGCAAATCGCCGCTGACGAAGGCGGCGTTATTGCCGTTGCGCTCCAGCCCTTCGGCGAGAATGACATTGCGCTGCCCCTGCCGCGACAAAAACCACAGCGCGGAAAGCGCCGCCGCACCGCTGCCAAGAATAAGCACATCGCAAACCTGCGCCCGCGGCGCTTGCGCGTCGGCGTCGGCAAAAGCCCCATCGCGCAACAGATGCCCAAACGGCAAACCAATACGCCGCACGGCAAGCGGCGGCGGACGGTTAAGCTCACGATGCGTCAGCCAGGACGCGGCAGCGGCAACGCTGATGGTAGCGGATTGCGCGAGAAAACGACGGCGGGTATGCCTCAAAACGATTTCCTGATTTTTGCGTAAAGAAGAACACACGCTACAGCGGAAATGTTATTGCTTGCTACAAAGCACCTTTGCGCACTTTTCATTCGGCGGAGAGACAGTTTGCAGCATGCTGAAAAAGAAATTGCGCGAGCAATCCGCGCGGCGTGCTTTTCGGCGTATTCTTGAATACCTCCATATCGCCAAACACGAAAAAACTATCCTTGGCGCGCGATACCGCAACATTCAGCATACTGGGGCTGCTGTCAATAAAAGCTCCATCGGCATCTTTGCTGTAAACGGGCGAAAAAATAACGAGCGGGCGTTCCGCGCCTTGCAAGGCGTGAATGGTGCCAACGGTCATGCTGTTTTCGCCTTGGCCAACGGCAATCCCTTTCTCGCGGCAGGCTTTGCCAATCGCCTGTACTTGCGCGCCGAAAGGCGTTACCACGCCGACGATTTGCGGCAACGGCAAGTCATAAATAGATTCCAGCGTGTCGCGTTGTGCGACAAGCCAGGCGGCAATCGCTTCCGCTTCTTCCTGATTGCGCCGGCTGCCGCCATCGGTTTGCTGGCAATGCCCGGCAATATGCAGATAGCCCATTGGCGGCAAATTATTGCTTTCTGTTTTCCTGCCGCGTTTCGGTTGCAAATTGCCCTTGTAACAAAGCGCGTTGCAATAAGCGATAATTTCATCAAAACAGCGGCGGTGTTCATAAAGAAACATCCCGCGCGCCAATTCCGGATTATAGTGATGACGGCTGCGTGTTTGCGCGATTTGCATGACACTGCCGGAGGCGACCGATTTGCCCAATTCGCATAGCGCCTGATATTGCTCGCCGTCATTTTTGCCAGCAAGTAATCCCGCCTGGCGCATATTGCCAATATCTACCGCAGGCGGCAGCGACCAAATCGGTGCGATTTGTAAAGTATCGCCAATGACCAGCGCTTTTTGCGCCAGCGCGAAAGAAGCTCCGGCAATTTCCGGGCGCACCTGCCCCGCTTCATCGACAATCAGCAAATCAGCAAAGTCATAGAGATAATCTGCTGAAAATGTATCGCCATCACGGCGGGAAACTTCCATTTCGCTGGGCAACATGAAAAAGGTGGAGACAATACACGGCGTCAATTTCATCCGTCGCCGCCAACGCGGCTCCAGCGTTTTACGTCCCTTTTTATTTTTTTTCTTTTCCAGTTCCGGCAACAGCGCTGCCATTTCCAGCAGCCAACGTCCTTCCCAATAATGGGTCGCCAGTTGGAATATTTTGAAACGGATATGGGTATCGGCACGTGTATCGCATTCCTGTAAATCGCATTCTGCGGCAGGCTTGCCCAGCTTTAGCGGCTGCAATACGATTTGCCACTCCTGTAATGCTTGCTGCAAATTTTGCCAGAGTTTTTTGCCACGGGCGACCTGCTCTGCTTGTATAGCCAAATGCTGCTGCAATTGCGCGGCAAGGGTTTTAATTTCTGCCTCGATGGCATCCAGCGATTGCCCTTGTGGCTCGGCATAAACGCTTGACCATATGTTTTTTAAGAATAGACGGGCGAGGCGCAGCCGCTTTTTCGCAACCGGCGGCAGCCAGGAAAAGAAGGCATACAAAAGCGATTCTTTAGCGCGGTAGTTTTCCCATTCATCTAGCATCGTATCCATTCTCTCTTTTTCTGTTTCGGTAGCTTTGTATTCGTGGCGAATTTGGTTCAATGCTTCCTGGTAATTCTCGCCCAATGCTTTTTTTATTACCGTGCGCGCGCGGGATAAATGCGCCCAGGCATGCTCAATATCCCGCAGTTTTAAGACTTCTTTTTGTAATGCTTGATGCAAGGCATCCACCGCTTCTTGCACGGTAATAATAGCGGGGAAAGCATTGGCGGCGGCTTGCAGATAGGTTGCTTGCGCATGGTAAAAATATTCGTCGCTTTCGACTTGCTCGAAAAAGCTGCGCGTTTGGTATTTTCTCGCTACCGTTCCTTCTTTTTCCTTTTGTTGTGAAGGGAAATAAGCACCAAAACTTGCTATCTCTGGCAACCAGCGCCCGGCAAAAACACCGCTGCCACGGGCGAAATCCTTGCCGAAGGCGTCGATGATGTTGGTTACTGCCTGATTGTTGGTGGAAGCGGCAACGATGACCGGCGGTTCGCTTTCCGCCAAGGCGGCTTTTGCCCAGAGGCTGGCGACCACGGAAAGCAGCAGGGTGGTTTTGCCGGTGCCGGGCGGGCCATTGACGGCGAGGATGTCGCCATGCGCGCTGCGCAATAAATGGGCGAGCGCATCGCGTTGCGCCGCTGCCAGCGGGTATTTGTCGCTGGCGTGCGCCAGTCTTTCCGTAAAAGCGCTGTGTGCGGGCAGGCAGGGTTCGGTTGGGGCGAGGGCGGCGCGGGCATAATTGGCAAAAAGCGACGCTGCGGGTTGTGTTTTCTGCAAATGGTCGTAGAGGGCGAGGATGTGCCTGCTCGCTTTAATCATGCTTTTTTTGAGCAGATAGCCATAGTTGGCGCGCAGGTAGTTATTGCCGTTCAGCCAATCGTGGGCGACGCCATCAAGAAAGCGATGGCAATCCGCCAGCCAGCCTTGCCATTCCCGATAAAAAGATTCGTCATCAAGCGGCTCGCCGTTTTCATCGAATTCCGGCACACCGGGAATTGGATTGCGGCTTAGCCATTCATCACGACTAGCAACGCTGCCAATGGAAAAACTGCCTTCGTCAATAGGTTCCAAAATATCGCGTGGCATAATGGTTTGCGCACTGGGATAGATTCTGCCATCGCGATATAACAGGGCAGGGGTAACGATTGGTGTAATTATTGGAGGATTGCTGTTTTCTGCCACAACACTATGCTGTAAAGGGGCGCAATAGACTTCAGGACGCAGGACGATTTCGACGAAATGGGTTTCCGCTTTTTCATCGGCAAAGTATTGCGCGATAATTTCCGCTGATGCAATACCGCTCGCCAAGGTTTCCGGTGAGAGTTGCAGAAACGCGCCGCAATCTTGCAGACGAAATGCGCCTTTGCTGGTTTCGGCATCTGCAAGGGAATTGCGCCAGTATTGGGCGAAGGCGAGAGTTTCGGTTTGCATAATGGTGTCCTTACGGCTGGGGATTTATACATACAGGATGAGCACTGTCCTGTATGTATATGAAGCATTGTAGGCAGGTTGGGTTAGCGAGGAATTAATGTGACCTGACAAAATTGCACCTGATTTCTTATCATTGGGCTATATATTGTGTTCAAACTTAGCTTGCGAGACTGGCTTTTACAAAGAAACAAACATAATTTCTTTAGACAAGAGAGTTCTCTAGTTTATTTATAAGTATAAAAATAAATTTAGACCTTAAAGCCAATACTAATTTTTTGTCTGCATGTCCTTCTACCACAACTCCACAAATTTGAGCTTCAGGTAAAGTGTTGTATCTATAACTATTAGCTGTTATATTAAGCATCATAAGAGGACATCCACTTATTCCTTCAGGCTGAATATAGCTGCCAATTAATCCATCGCTATTAACAACCTTTTTGCTATAATAATTTATTGCAAAATAATCATCTTGCTTTATTTTTAAAGATTTAAAAATATCTGAATTATAGTTAAACTTATCTAAATAAGCTAGAATTTCTATTTTTCTTTTTTTTGCTACTTTTTTATTTCTTGTATTTGGGTATCCCAAAAATATTCCATAATCATAATTGTGGCGCATGGAATCATTATAAATAAAATCTGTTAAAAAATAATTTAAATCAATACTAGATTCTAACCTTATTGCGGCCATATCAATTTTATGTTCTTTATTAAAATAAGCACTTTCCCCTCTAATAGGTATTAATCTATTTAAAGTCCCAATATATAAATTAGTACTTTCCAGATGTTCTAAAACATGATGAGCTGTTATTAAATATTTAATTTTATCTTTTTCTACAATAAAACAACTCCCAATATGTTCCGGTTCTTTATGTTCATTCGCCCCATATATTGGATATACAGCATTTGAATATTTTTGAAGAATATGATTTTCGCATTCCTTAAAATATTGATCTATAAGTTCATCATTGGTTTTGACGATTCTATCAGACATATCAACTCCTAAAAACAATCAAATAATAAAACTTCACCTTTGCACCTCTCCCCAATCCTGCTCGAAGTAACTCACCAGTTTTTGGGTGTTGAGGTAATTCGGCTCGACTTCTCGGCGTGCCATGTCAGGCGGGAAGCGGAACATTTCCGCCGCGGTTTCGCCGTTGAGGTAACGGGTGGGCACGTCGAAATGGCGCGGCACGGGGAAGTTGTCCGCGCGTGCTGCGAGGACGTAGCCCCATTCGCCAAAGGATGGCACGTAAACGTGATACGGCGCGGTGTAGAGGTTTGCCGCTTCCAGCGTTGCCACCACCGACCAGTAGGCGTTTGGCGCGAAGTAGGGCGAGGTGGATTGTACGACGAGGTAGCCATCGGGCGCGAGGTGGCGCGCGACGAGGCGGTACATCGGCACGGAGTAGAGTTTGCCGAGGGAGAAGTTGGAGGGGTCGGGCAGGTCAATGATGATGACGTCGTACTCGCCGCGGTTTTCTTCCAGCCATTGCGCGGCGTCGGCGTTGATGACGCGCAGTTTCGGGTGGTTGAGCGCGCCATTATTGAGCGCGGTCAGGGTGGCGGAGCTGGCGAAGGTGCGGGTCATTTCCGCGTCCAAATCGACGAGGGTGATGTCTTGAACCTGCGGATATTTCAGCACTTCGCGCGCAGCCAGCCCGTCGCCGCCGCCGAGGATGAGGACGCGCGCGGGCGAACGAGCCATTTGCATCGCGGGCAGCACCAGCGCTTCGTGGTAGCGCGCTTCGTCGCGCGAGGAGAATTGCAGGTTGCCGTTCAGGTAAAGGCGGGTGTCGTCTTTCCAGCGGGTGATGACCAGGCGCTGGTAGGGGGTGTGGCGTTCGTAAACGACGGGGTCGCCGTAGTAGTGCTGTTCGGCGAAGGCGGTGATGCGGTTGGCGGCGAGGAAAGCGATGGCGAGCGCGGCGAGGACGAGCCAGGCGCGCAGGCAGAGGGCGGGGTAACGCGGCAGTTGGCGGCGGAAGACGCGCGCGGTGAGCAGGGCGACGGCGGCGTTCAGGATGCCAAAGAAGAGCGCCGAGCGCGCCATGCCGAGATGCGGCGCGAGCAGCAGCGGAAAGAGGAGGGAGACGGCGAGCGCGCCAAGGTAGTCGAAGGTCAGCACGCGGGCGACGAGGTCGGCAAACGCCGCCTGTTCGCGGTGCAGGACGCGCATCACCAGCGGGATTTCCATGCCGACGATGATGCCGGTGATGAGGACGAAGGCGTAGAGCAAGCTGCGGAAGGGCGCGGCGGCGAGGCCAAAGGCGACGAATAGTGCCAGCGCGGAGAGGCCGCCGATGATGCCCACCAGCAATTCGATTTCGATGAAACGGGTGAGCGCGTCTTCGTCTTTGATGTAGCGGGTGAGGTGCGCGCCGATGCCCATGGAAAAGAGATACAGGCCGATGATGCTGGAGAATTGCAGGATGCTGTCGCCCAAGAGGTAGCTGGCGAGCGCGGCGATGATGAGTTCGTAGGCAAGGCCGCAACTGGCGACGATAAAGACGGAGATGATGAGGGTGCGCTGGTTTTTCATGGTTGCGATGGTTTTATTTTTAGTCTGGCTATTTTATGGGTCATCAGCGTGTTTTTATTCCATAAGGTGCGGGCGCATATTTCGGTATTTGTTTTCTGTAGCGGTATGTAAAGGGTGCGCCCAGGCGCGCCTATCGTTATTATTCTTCGATAAAATGTAATGCAATAGGTGCGCCTTGGCGCACCGTTTCATAATGAGGTTTTGATTCAAGGATTTTTTATTCCCCCGCACGCCATTTGCCATCAATTTTAATCAGCGGAATAGCATCTTGTTTGCTATTGCCGTCTTTCATTTTGATGGTGAAGGATACACGCGCCTTGTCGCCGTCGTCGTTGTAGGAGACTTCGTGGATAATCACGCGCTCAAAGCCTTTGGCTTTTTCCATTTCGGCGCGCATGTCTTTCGTCGCGGCGCGCATTTTTTCTTTGATTTCGTTTTCGGAAAGGTTCTGTTTTTTGAGGAGCTCGGGCGAGAAGTAGGTCATGGCGATGACTTTTTCGACGTCGCCATTGAGCGTTTCGTTCACATAGGTTTTGATAAATTCAGCCGGGTCGCTGCTGGGCTGGCTGTCGCCGCAAGCGGCGATAATAAAGGCAGCAAGGGTGAGCGCGAGCGCGTGCAGGGTGTTTTTCATCGGTTACTCCAAGTATCAAGGCAGGATTGCGGCGCGGATGATAGCGCATTCTGCGCGCAGCCGCGACGGACCGCCCTCCCCTGCCGCCGTTTCCTGTCCGTCGGCCACGCGTGATTGCCACGTCGCAATCTGCCCGCACCGCCGCGCGTTTTCTGCCATAATTCCGCTATCTTTCCGCTTGAAAAAAGGAGCTTCCATGCATATTTCTCCGGGTGAGTACTGGCTCTATTTGCAGTACATGGCGCTGGCGGTGGCGATGGTGTTTGCCTTCGCCGCAGTCTATTTGCATTGCACGCCGCCAGCCGAGTTGCGGCTGATTCGCGAGGAGGGCAACGTCGCCTGTGCGTTGTCGTTTGGCGGGGCGCTGGTCGGTTTTTGTCTGGCGCTCGCTGCCAGCATTCGGCAGAGCGTGCAGGTGCCGGATTTTGTGTTGTGGGGGCTAGCCGCCGCCGTGGTGCAGATTCTGGTTTATTTTGTCGCGACCCGTTTTGTGAAGGATGCGAGCGCCGCGCTCGCCCGCAATAATGTCGCCGTTGGCGCGTTTTTGGGCGCGGTATCGGTATCGATTGGGCTGCTCAATGCCGCCTGTTTGAGTTAGGAGGTTTGTTATGTTTGGTTTTATCCGTAAGCAGTTTATTGATGTCATCGAGTGGCCGAATCCGGGCGATGACACCTTGATGTGGCGTTTTCCCGCCGAGGATCAGGAGATTCAGACTGGCGCGACGCTCGTCGTGCGCGAGTCGCAGCAGGCGCTGTTCGTTGATGAGGGCAAGACGGCCGACCTGTTCGGCGCAGGCACGCATTTGCTGACCACGCAAACGCTGCCGTTGCTCACCAACCTCAAGAATTGGGACAAGTTTTTCGCCTCGCCTTTCAAATCGGATGTTTATTTTTTCAACCTGCGCCAGCAGTTGGGGCGGCGTTGGGGCACGGCGCAACCGGTAACGGTGCGCGATAGCGAGTTTGGCGTGGTGCAACTGCGCGCCTTTGGCATGTACGACTACCGCATCAGCGACCCGGCGAAGCTCTTCAGCGAGGTGACGGGCGTCGTCGCGCAGTACAGCCGCGAAGCACTCGACGAACCGCTGCGCAATGTGGTGATGACGCGCCTTGCCAGCGTTTTCGGCTCCTCCGGCATCGCCTTCCTCGACATGGCAGCCAATCAGGTGTTGCTGTCGCAGAAGATGGCAGAGCTGCTCGCCCCCGATTTTGCCCGCCTGGGGCTCACGCTGGAGCGCTTCAGCGTGGAAAGCGTTACCCTGCCGGAAGCCATTCAGAAAGCGCTGGATGAGCGCATCTCGATGGGCGTCGTCGGCGATCTGAACCGCTACACCCAATACCAGGCGGCGTCTGCCATACCGCTCGCCGCGCAGAACGAAGGCGGCCTCGCGGGCATTGGCGCCGGTGTCGGCGTTGGCGCGGCAATCGGTCAGGCAATGGCGACGAATATGAATGCCGCCCCCGCCGCCGCACCGCAGACAACGGGCAACAACGATCCGCAGGCGCGCCTGGCGCAACTCAAAGCCTTGCTCGACCAGGGGCTGATTACCGCCGAGGATTACGAAAAAGCCAAGGCGGAAGTGCTGAAACAGCTGATTGGCTGACATGGCCGCGCCGCTTTTTCATACCGACTGCCCCAGCTGCGGCGCGCCGGTGCGCAGCATGAGCGCCAGCGCGGTAACGCTGGTGTGCAGCTACTGCCACAGCCTGCTCATCCGCGAGGGCGAAACGCTGCGTGATAGCGGCGAAGACAGCGCGCTGCTGGAAGACTTCAGCCCGCTGCAAATCGGCACCAGCGGCGTGTTTAACAAACAGCCGTTCACCCTGGTGGGCCGCTTGCAGGCGCGCTACGACGCGGGCGTCTGGAACGAATGGTACCTGCTCTTTGCCGACGGCAGCGACGGCTGGCTTGCCGAAGCGGGCGACCAGTACGTACTGACCCGTCCGGTGGCAGCGACAGAAACGCCGCCCGCATTTGCCAGCCTGCGCGCTGGCAGCAGCCGCTTCACCTTCCACGGCAAAGCCTTCATCGCCGCCGACGTGCGCGACATCACCCTGGAGCGCGCCGCCGCCGAAGGCGAACTGCCCTTCCGCTTCAGCGGCACGCGGCAAAACCGTGTCGCCGACTTCCGCTACGGCGGCGAATTTCTCACCGTCGATTACGCCGACGAGCCGCCGGAAATCTTCGCCGGGCAGGGCGTGGCACTCGCCGACCTCAAACTGCAAAACACTCGCAGCGACACACAAATCATCGAGACCGCAGGCAAACTGAAAGGCAGCCGCGCGAGCGGCAACTGCCCGCATTGCGGCAGCCCAGTCGAATGGATAAACGGCCTGACCGGCACCATCCTCTGCCCGTCCTGCGGTAGCGACCTCGCCAGCAACGACAAAGGCTTGGCGTTACGGCAAAAAAGCGCGCGCCGCGCCGCCAGCGAAGCGCATACTCTGCCGCTTGGCGCGGAGGCGACCATACACAACGTGCGCTACACCCTGATTGGCGTCGTACACAAAACAGAAACAGGCGAAGACAGCGGCTGGACAGAATACCTGCTCTACGCGCCGCAGGAAGGCTTCGCCTGGCTGACCGAGACCGACGACGGCGAATGGAGCTTCGCACAAACCCTAAACGAATGGCCGCTGCTTGACCGCAGCGGCGACCCGCTCGGCAAGCGCAAACTCTACGACTACCAAAGCCGGGTAGAAAGCGCGGCGGGCGCGTTCTACTGGCATATCCAGCCGGGCGACACCCTGCAACACCGCGACTACGGCCGCGATGACGACAAACTCTGCGCCGAACAAAGCGCGCAAGAACTCTCCTGGAGCCGCAACCTGAGCGTCACGCCGGAACAAATCGAAAAATGGTTCGGGCGGAAAATCGCCACGGCAGGCGGCGCGGGCAGCAGCGGCGTGTTTGGCGTCATGATCATCATCTACATCATCCTCAACATCCCCGCCTGGCTGATGATGGATGCCGACAGCGTCGTCTCCTCGCTGATCATATCCGGCATCGCCATCGTTGGCCTCGCCCGCCTCGGCAGGCGCGGCGACTGGCGCGACGTCTTCAAATCGGACAAAGACGACGATGACTAACCGGGGCAGCACATGAACCGCAACACCTACAACCTCATCGTCGCAAGCACCCTCATCTTCTGCACCTTCATCAACTACAGCATGAGCAGCAGCGAAAACACCACCGGCACACGCAGCCACAGCGGAGGCACCATTTTCGGCAACGGCAGCAGCTTTGGCAGCGGTAGCGGCGGCGGCAGTTGGCACAAATAACGCCACCGGTTTACATACCTATGTAAATGAGGACAGCGTTCTATCCAGGAGAAATCCCGCGCCGCGTAGTGAAAACGATGCGGCGAAATAATCACCAAGCGCCTGTGCAAAATTCTCCTTCCCCCGCAGGGCGCTGTTTGTGCCGACATACAAATTGACACCCCCCGCGGCCTTCACTATATTGCCGCGCCCAAGCCCCGCGACCAAGGGCGCAACCCGTTCAGAAAAGAGGAAAAAAACCATGTGTGGAATCGTCGCCGGCGTTGCCGAACGCAACATCGTCCCCATCCTGCTCGAAGGCCTGAAGCGCCTCGAATACCGCGGCTACGACTCCGCAGGCCTTGCCGTCAACCACGATGGCACCATTGACCGCTGCCGCGCCGTCGGCAAAGTGGCGAGCCTCGTTAGCAAAGCCGGGGCCGAAAACATCCACGGCAACAGCGGCATCGCCCACACCCGTTGGGCGACACACGGCGTGCCGAGCGAAGCCAACGCCCATCCGCACATGAGCGGCGCCACTATCGCCGTCGTCCACAACGGCATCATCGAAAACTACCAGGAAATCCGCGACGAACTGCGCGCGGCGGGCTACACCTTCACCTCCGACACCGACACCGAAACCATCGCCCACCTCATCGACCGCCACTACCGCGAGCATCACGACCTGCTGCGCGCCGTGCGCGACACCACCGCCCGCCTGCGCGGAGCGTATGCCATCGCCGTCATCGCCGCCGACCGCCCCGACGAAATCATCGCCGCGCGCCACGGCTCGCCGATGGTCATCGGCCTCGGCATCGGCGAACACTTCGCCGCCTCCGACATCTTCGCGCTGCTGCCCGTCACCCGCCGCTTCATCTCCTTGCAAGAAAACGACCTGGCGCGCATCACCCGCGACCACTGCCAAATCTATGACGCGAGCGGCGCGGAAGTCACGCGCGCCATCAACGAAAGCGAGCAGACGGGCGACCTCATCGGCAAAGGCGGCTACAAACACTACATGCAAAAAGAAATCTTCGAGCAGCCGACCGCCATCGCCGACACCCTCGAAGGCCGCCTGGCGCATGGCGAACTGCACCTTGCCTCCTTCCGCCCCGAACTCCTCGCCGCGCTCAAACGCACCCGCCAACTGCACATCGTCGCCTGCGGCACCAGCTACCACGCGGGGCTCGTCATGAAATACCACTTCGAGCAGAACGCCATCCCGACCAGCGTCGAATACGCCAGCGAATACCTCTACCGCGACATCGCCGTACCGCCGGACACCCTGTTCATCAGCCTGTCGCAATCCGGCGAGACCGCCGATACCCTCGCCGCCCTGGAAAAAGCCAAAAAAGACGGGCGCTACCACGACAACCTCGCCATCTGCAACGTCCCCGAAAGCGCACTCACCCGCGCGGCAAACCACACCATCCTCACCCGTGCCGGACGCGAAATCGGCGTCGCCTCCACCAAAGCCTTCGTCACCCAACTGGCCGTGCTGCACCTGGTTAACGCCATCATCGCCGCCGAACAAGGCCGTCCCTTCGCGCGCGAACACCTGCAAACCTTCGACCACCTGCCGCGCCACCTACAACACATCCTCGCGCTCGAACCGCAAATCGCCCGCGCCGCCAAAGCACTCGAACACCGCCACGGCTGCCTCTACCTCGGCCGCGGCGAAAACTACGCCATCGCCGCCGAAGGCGCACTCAAACTGAAAGAACTGACCTACATCCACGCCGAAGCGCACCCGGCAGGCGAACTCAAACACGGGCCGCTGGCGCTGGTTGATGAAAACATGCCGGTGCTGGCACTCATCAAACACGACGCCCTCACAGAAAAAATCAGCAGCAACCTCGAAGTCGTACAGGCACGCGGCGGCCGCCTCATCATCTTCGCCGACGATCGCGTCGATACCAGCGGCTTCCCCGGCGCAGACGTCATCCGCCTTGGCGAGCTGGACGCGTTCACCGCCAGCATTGCCTTCGTCGTGCCGCTGCAACTGTTCGCCTACCACGTCGCCCTGCTCAAAGGCACCGATGTGGACCAGCCGCGCAACCTCGCCAAATCGGTGACAGTGGAATAAGGCAAACCCTATCGCCGTTGGGTTACGCTCGTCTCTCGCTGACCCAACCTGCGTTCGCTGCCTTTTCCTGTGGTTTATTTGTTTCTGAACGGATTTTGCGAACGGCGGATGGCGCCTTGTTTTGCTAGAGTCGGCAGTTCGCGTTTGAAAAAGTCCGCATATGGCTCTGCGCCGGGGGAGAGGTAGATTTTGTTGAGTGAATTTCTAACCGGCTCAGCGTATTCAAGATACATCTGTTTGCCGTCCCAATCGGTATAAATGCGCTCCTCTTCCAGTAAATTGCCGATATAGAGCATGCGGCATTCCTGCTCTTCCTGAAACGCGGCGTGTTTCACCAGATAGCGCAGCGGTTGCAGGATAAAGACAAGGGTTTGCAAAACATCGTTTTCGGCATCCTTCGCTACAGCTTTAATCTTTTCAGACAGTTTAGATAAATCGTCTTTGACTTTTTCTGTCAGCTTGTTGATTTCGGCCTGATACTTTTTCCAATTTTTTTCGGCTTTTTTACAGAGTTTCTTATGTACGGCTGTTTTATCGTTATGCCACGCTTCGGCATAGAAAGTAACTTTGTCGCGGTGGGCAATAGACACATAACCGCTTTGCGGTTCAAGATAAATACAGCGGTAAAGCGGCAGTTTGTCTAATTTTTTCTGTGTGGTTTTGTCAGGCTGCGCAGGGCTGCTGTCTTCCATCGTATTGTTCGTAGTGAAGGCTTCCCGCTCTGGCGCGGCAGTCATGATGGCGAACGGGTCTGCGGCAGAGAAAAAGCGTTTCCCGAAAACCAGGCTTACGCCAGATGCCTCCAGCCCGTCTTCTTTACCGTAGAGACGGAACTGGTTCAGGCTATCGTGGTTGAAAGTAAAGCAGCTGATAAATGCCGCCAAGGCTTGGCTGTCAGATTCCTGCTCCGCATCCAGTACGCCGGATGGAAGCCCGCAAGACTTGTGCAGATAGCCGTACAGTACCTTTCCTTCAGTCGGGTCGTTGGTATTTTTCACCGTGTTAAGACGCAAAGAAGAGACCTTGTCTTTCTCTCCCGCAATCAAAAGGCGGGCTATTGAGGGGCGAGTATAATGAGCCACTTTCAGCGGATTTTCTCCCGCTATCCCCCCGACGCTTGAAATAAACAGCGTTTTGATGATGGATACGGTGGCATCATAAACTGCCCTCAAATTTAAGCGGCTACCGGGTGGGCAGTTTAAAATTTTCAATAGGCTTTCTGACTGATAGTAGAAAACCGACCTGCTATTTGCAAAAGCCTGCTGAGCCTTTGTTTTATTTTTATCGAACCCGAGAATGCCAAGAGTCAATTGAGCCTTGGCATACGGCCTGGACGAATCTGTGTGTTTGATACTGCGATAGGCAGCGACTGCTTCTTTGGCCTTACCCTGTTTTTGCAAAGCAACACCCAGATTAAACCGCGCCTTTGCATACCATTCGGGCGAATCTGTGCGTTTGATACTGCGGTAAGCAGCGATTGCGCCTGCACTATCGCCTTGTACTCTCAAAGTAATACCCAGATTAAACCGAGCCTTGGCATAAGCCTCCTTCGAATCTTTACGTCTAATACTACGATAGGCGACAATTTCGCCCGCGCTATCGCCTTGCGTTCCCAAAGTAATACCGAGACAAAGCTGAGCCTTGGCATACTGCTCGGGCGAATCTGTGCGTTCGATGCTACGGTAGGCGGCAATTGCGCCTGCATTATCGCCTTGTGCTCCCAAATCAATACCCAGATTAACCTGCGCCTTTGCATACTGCTCGGGCGAATCTGTACGTTCGATACTGCGGTAGGCGGCAATTGCGTCTTCGATCTTATCCTGTTCCCGCAAAGTAACGCCCAAATTAAACCGAGCTTCAGCATACAGATCGGGCGAATCTGTGTGTTCGATGCTGCGGTAGGCAGCAATTGCGCCTGCGCTATCACCTTGTGCTCCCAAAGTAATACCGAGATAAATCCGAGCTCTAGCATATAGCTCTGGTGAATCTGTACGTTCGATACTGCGGAAAGCAGCGATTGCTCCTTTAATCTTACCCTGTTTCTGCAAAACAATACCCAGATTCAACTGGGACTTGGCATACTGCTCGGACGAATCTGTCCGTTCAGTATTGCGGTAAGCAGCAATTGCTTCTTTAATCTTATCCTGTTTTTGCAAAACAACACCCAGATTAAACTGTGCCTTGGCATACAATTCGGGCGAATCTGTGCGTTCAATGCTGCGGTAGGCGGCGATTGCTTCTTCAGTCTTGCCCTGTTCTTGCAAAGCAACACCCAGATTAAACCGAGCCTCGGCGTATAGCTCGGGCGAATCTGTGCGTTTGATACTGCGGTAAACGGCGATTGCTTCTTCAGTCTTGCCCTGTTTTCGCAAAGCAACACCCAGATTAAACTGAGCTTCGGCATACAGTTCGGGCGAATCTGTGCGTTCGATATTGCGGTAGGCGGCAATTGCATCTGCGCTATCGCCTTGTTCTTCCAAAGTAATACTAAGATAAAGCTGAGCCTTGGCATACAGCTCGGGCGAATCTGCGCGTTCAATACTGCGGTAGGCAGCGATTGCGCCTGCACTATCGTTTTGTGCTCGTAAAATAAAACCCAGATTAAACCGAGCATCCGCATATAGCTCAGGCGAATCTGTGCGTTTGATACTGCGGTAAACGGCGATTGCTTCTTCAGTCTTGCCCTGTTTTCGCAAAGCAACACCCAGATTAAACTGAGCCTTTGCATACAGTTCGGGCGAATCTTCGCGTTTGATTCTGCGCAAAATCTCTATTGCCTTATCAAGCTGCCCTTGCAGGTACAAATCATCTGCCTGTTGGAGCAACGCATTAAGTTCTTGTTCTGTCATCATGACATCCTTTATGTAAATGTGAACTGAAACGGTAATTTGCGGATGACACCTTTTCAGGCTGTCTTATTTTTTCCATTTCGCCAACGTATTCGCCATCGCGCTATTTGCAGCGAGTAGCATCAACCCGCCAGCCAGGTTTGTAATGCCCCACCGGCGACAACCAGCCAGACAAGAACGATCGCGCCAAGGATAAGCGGCTTGATGCCTGCCTGGCGCAGGGTGCTGTGGTGGGTGGTCATGCCGAGTGCGGCCATTGCAATCGCAAGCAGCCAGTTATCGAAGGTGTTGATGGCGTCCAGCACGGCGGGCGGCAGGTGGATGAAGGAGTTAAAGAGCATCACGCCGATGAAGGCGAGCGCAAACCACGGGATGACGAGGCGGCGGCTGGCGCTGTCGTGGTGGGCATAGCGGCTCATCCAGTATGAGAGTACGAGGAGGAAGGGCGCGAGCATCATCACCCGGATCATTTTGGTGGTGACAGCGAGGTTGGCGACAGTGTCGTTAATGGCCTTGCCCGCCGCCACCACTTGTGCCACCTCATGCACGCTAGAGCCGATGTAGATGCCAAAGGGCGCGTCGGCAACCGGCCACCACTGCGCCGCGTGCATATAGGGATAGAGGAAGATGCCGACGGTGCCGTAGATGACGATGGTGGCGACGGCGACGATGACGTTGTGCGATTCTGCCCGCACCACGGGAGCGGTGGCGATGATGGCAGCAGCGCCGCAGATGCCGCTGCCCGCACCCATCAGCCAGACGGTGTGACGCTCGATATTCAACCAGCGGATGCCAATCCAGCAGGTGAGGAAGAAGGTAGTGGTGAGCATGAGGGCGTCGGCGAGGATGCTGTTCACGCCGACGGCGGCGACCTGCGCCAGCGTCAGGCGGAAACCGTAAAGAATGATGCCGAGGCGTAGCAGTTGCCCCTTGCTGAAGACCACGCCTTCGTGGCAATGCGTCGCGATGCGCGGGTAGAGGGTATTGCCGACAAGCATGCCGATGAGGATGGCAAGCGTCAGCATACTTAAGCCCATCCGTGCCAGATGCAATTCGCGGCTGGCAAGGGCGGCGAGGATGACGACGGCGAGGACGGGCAGCATGCCGATGATTTTTTGTCTCATGATGGGTTCTCTGGATGAAGTTGGCGCAATGATACGCCTCTCTTTTCGTCGGAAAAACGGGTTATTGCGCTTGGCTGTGGCGGTTTTCTTTATAATCTCCAGCCTCTTAACCGGAGTTTTTATGACCAGAGAAGCCGCACTGATTACCCTGCAAGGGCAGACGATGGGGACGGATTACTCCGTCAAGTATATTGACTGGGCCGATGGCCGCGCCCTGCCCTCGCCCGCCGCCATCAAGGCGCAGATTGAGCGCCGCCTGCATGAGGTTAATGCCGAGATGTCGCCGTATTTGCCGGATTCGGCCATCAGTCAGTTCAATCAACTACGCGATGACCGCTGGTTTTTGTTGCCGCCCGATTTTGCCACGGTGCTGCGTGAGGCGGTCGCGCTGCATGAGGTCACGCAAGGCGGGCTGGATGTGAGTCTGGGCGCGCTCGTCAATTTGTGGGGTTTTGGTCCAGAACCGCGCCGCGACAGCCCTCCTCCGCCGGATGCCATCGCCGCACGCACAAGCGGTATGGGGCAGTTTGAGCTGGCGGAGGAATCGGGGATGTGGTTTGTGCGCAAGCACGCGCCGCTGTTGCAGCTGGATTTGTGCGCGATTGCCAAGGGTTATGGCGTGGACGCGGTCGCGGGTGTCTTGGCGGCGGCAGACATTGGCGATTTTTTGGTGGAGATTGGCGGCGAGTTGTACGGACGCGGGGTCAATCCGCAGCGGCAACCGTGGTGGGTCGGCGTTGAGCATCCGTTGCAGCGCACGCAGCATGTGGCGGTGGTCGCGCTGGACGGGCTGGCGCTCGCCACTTCCGGCGATTACCGCAATTTTTTTGTCGATGATAACGGCGCGATGCAGTCGCATGTGATTGACCCGCGCAGCGGCCGACCGGTGCGGCATGACATTGCCTCGCTGTCGGTGTTGGCGCCAACGGCAATGCGTGCCGATGGGCTTGCCACCGGGCTGTATGCGCTCGGCGCGGAAGCGGCATGGGCGGTCGCCACGCAGCAGGATTTGGCCGTTTGCCTGGTCACGCGGCGCGATGGCGATTTTCACCGCATCCTTTCTCCGGCATTTCAGGCGCAGTTGCAATTTGCGTAAAAATGACATTCTCATTACGGAAATTTGGCTATAATCCGCGCACTTTTTTCGGGCTCCTGAATGGCAAGCGGCTGTTCGGGAGTTTCTTTTAGTCTGAATTTCTGTAAATTCCATAAGTAATCAATACTTTGTCCGTAAGACCCTAGTTTTGTAAATGCTCGCCGCGCTGCCGGTCATCGCCAGCGCCGCGCCCTATCAGCAGGGCGGCAGTGCGACTGCCACCGTGGATGCCGGTGAGCGCGTCGAGAAAGTCAATACCATCACCGCCATCGTCAAGAAAGACGGCAAACCCGACCGCAAAAGCCCGGTCGGCACCAGCGAAAAAGATTTCAACCGCAGCGGCAACCCGGTGCGCATCATCTGGTACGGCAACCCGAACGACGCCGACAGAAAAATCGCGCAAACCGGCGCGCTCAATAACGGCCACATTCACGGCAAAGTCGTCGCCACCGGCACGCTGACCACCAAGAAAACAGAAAAAGGCTCGACCGTTGAGCTGAACGGCTAGGCGAACGCCATTGACGCGCTCGGCTGGACGCCTGCCAGCAACCCGAACGACATCGACATCAACCTCGCCACCATCGACAACCGCCGCAGCGCGGTCGGCGAAGCGGTATTGCAGGCGGGACTGGCCGGCGTGCACGGCAACGTCAGCAGCTTCGGCAGTGCCAACGGCATCTCCGTGGTGGCGCTTGCCGATTTCGGCAAACCGGGCGTAGGCGGCGTGGATGGCAGCAGCGGCGCGACCGGCAAAAGCAGCAACGGCGGCAGCGCCAGCGGCTTCACCCTGCGCACGGACAAAAACCCGAATACCGTGCGCGCGGGACTTACCGGCGAATACCAGACCGCGAAAGGCGTCATCATCCGCGCCGGCGTCTCGGACAACCTGCGCAAAGGCAAAAAAGACCTGCAAGGCACCCTCAGCGTCGGGGTAAAATTCTGAGCCTGGGGACAAAACCCACCTCCCCCGCCCAGCGGGGGAGCGTGGGACGCGCGAACAAAACACATCGCGACCGCATCAACCCCTCACCACACCAACAACCGGAAACCTCCATGAAAAAAACCAAAATCCTCTACCTTGCCGCCCTGCTCGGCGGCTGCGCTGCCAATAGCGGCATCAACCAAAATACCCTGGCGCGCGAACTCATCAGCCCGCTGGTCAAACAACAATGCCATAGCCAACTCAACGCACGCCAAGAATGGCAACTGGCTTCCGCACTCATGGGTGCAGAAATCAAACAACAATGGGAAAACAAAATCTGCGGCTGCGTCAGCGAAGAAGCACCATCACAAATGAGCGGTGAAGAAATGATACAAGTCATCAACCCCGCCACCCGCTCACAAGCCGTTACAAACGTTGCCGTCAAAACCGTCAGCGCCTGCTTTAACCGCATCATGAGCCGCTAAACAAACCCTCAAAAAAAACCGGCATGAATGCCGGTTTTTTTAAGAGCCTATCCAACTCCCCCGCAGCGCGAAGCCCGCACTGGGAGAAGAAACATATCGGCTGCTTTCCTGCTTCAAATTTCTATCAAACTTTGGCGCTAAAAATGCACTTACGCCAAACAGACTCTAATACTGCAACCAACTTACGGCTCAACCGTACTGACCGCATCCTTATCCACCTTGCCAATCACGCCATTTCTCTGCAAAAACTCGGCGAAGCGCTGATAACGCGCATTATCAGAAGCCCCTGGACGCAGCGCAAGACGCGGCAAAGTATCCTTAAACGCCAAATGATGAATCTCATCATCCAGCTCCTTCTTGTACGAAACAAAAGATTGCCACGCCTCATCAGGATGATTCAGCATAAATTGCGTCGCCTGCTCCAAAGCCAAATTAAAACGGCGGAAACGATCATCATGCGCCTGATCCTCACGGGCAATAACAATCATCTCATCATAAGCAGGCACACCATGCTCTTCAGGAAAAAAAGCCTTGCCCGGCTTACCTGCCAATTCCAACTCATGCAATTCAAAATTACGATACCCGCCGATTACCGCATCAACCTGCCCGCTCATCAAAGACGGACTAATAGACCAATTCACATTGACCGTTTCCACATCTTCCGGTTTCAAACCACCCTCTGCCAATAACGTGCGCAATAACGTATCCTCAAAACCGGCAACACTATAGCCAACTTTCTTGCCCTTAAGATCGGCAATCTTCTCAATACCGCTTAATTTCAGCACCGTCAGCGTATTGAGCGGCGTTGCAATCATCGTAGAAACTCGCACGACCGGCAGTCCCTGATCGCGATACTGATGCAACTGCGGTTGATACGTCATGCTCAAATCCGCCTTGCCCGCCGCCACCAACTTGGCACCCGTCGCAGCATCCGTCGGCTCGGAAAGCGTAACCTCCAAATCCTGCGCCGCAAAAAAACCCTTCTGCTGCGCAATCACGACCTGACTATGCACCGGATTGACGAACCAATCCAGCACCAGACTAATCTTGTCCGCGGCAAAAACCGCCGCACTCTGACAACACAACAAAACAACAAAAAAGACACTTTTCATAAAAGACTCCTGGAAGCGAAAAGCACGCATTATGCCCGCATCTGCAGCAAACAGGAACGAAAGACGCGGGAAATAGCTTAATACCGGTCATCCCAACAAAAATCCTGCAAAAAAAGCCACAAAACTGCTCCTTTCCGGCGCAATCCTTACCGCGCTGACCGCCTGCGGTGGCGGCGGCAGCGACAACAGCCCTGCCGACCCGCAAACACCGGTCGTCCCCAAATCTGTCCCTTCCACCCCGCAAAACAACAACAGCGGCAACCACAACGAACCCGCACCGCAACAGGACGAACAGCCACAAAACCCGCAACCGGACAACACCACCCAGCCGACAGCCCCACAAGGCAACAACGGCGGAGTAACCCCACCGCCGTCCAATGGCGGTAATGGCGGTGCCGTTCCCCCGCCTGCAAATAATGGTGGCAACAACACCAACCCCGGCACCAACCCCGGAACGAGTCCCGGCACCAATCCCGGCACCAATCCCGGCACCAACCCCGGAACGAATCCCGGCACCAATCCCGGCACCAATCCCGGCACCAATCCCGGCACCAATCCCTGCACCAATCCCTGCACCAATCCCTGCACCAATCCCGGCACCAATCCTGGCACCAACGCATCCAGCAAAGTTGCCGATTGCGCCACCGAAACATGCGCTGGCAGCGCGATGGCCGAATCCCTCTATCAGGGCAAGATGGATTGGGGGATAACGAATGACCTCAAAGTCCAGAAGGGCATGAGCAACGCGCCCGTACTGGATGTCGAACTAGTAAACGGTGCAACCTACACAATCAACACCGCAGAACTGCGCGGCAAAGGCAGCAATGGTGGTGCCATTGCCAAAGAAAGTCTGGGACAAAACAGCTTCCGCAGTTTCGCCGTCAGCGACCCGCAAAAATACCGCGCACAAGCCTTTGGTTACCTCTACGAAGGTGACGGCACAGACGACGCGAAAAACCACGGCATCGCTTTTAATAGTGGCGCAGTAACCGATATCAACGACCCCGTATTCGATACCGGCGACGCCATTAAATACAAGGGTGATGCCTATCTGGCCAGCCGCGGCGACATCGTCAAAGGCAGCAGCGACATTGACGTTTATTTTGCCGATAAACAGCTGGAAGGCGACTTTACCTTTGCCGCAGGGCAAAAACGCACCACCCCCGGCAAAGAAAACGAAGACGCCAAGTATCCGGGCAAAATCAAATTTTTCAGCGAGATAGATGGCAATACCTTTGAAGGCGGCGGTAAGGTAGATAATCGCGTAACCACCACTACGACTGTTAAAGGCCACTTCTATGGCGCAGGTGCGGCGGAAATGGGCGGCATCTTCTTCGACTATGTCGACAAGTATGTCGGCAGCTTCGGCGCGCTGAAAGAAGGCATCGATAACAGCGGCAGCATCCCGCAACCACAGCCGCAACCACAGCCACAACCGCAACCGCAGCCACAGCCGCAGCCGCCAACAGCAGACGGTCTGGGTGGCAACCAGCTTTCCTCACGCACGATTGGCGAATACCAAAACGTTCCCGCCGCCGACATCAAAGGCAGCGGCAACAAACTGGCACTCACCGTCAAGGGCACAGAAATCAACAGCGAAGAACTGCGCGCGCTGGGTAACAAACTTGGCGTTGCCGCCGGTAACCCGGTGGACAACAGCGCCTACCAAACCAACCAGAGCTACCAATACTTTGCCGTCAGCGACGACAAATACGCCGCGCAAACCTTTGGCTACGTCTATAACAAGGCGAACGACAAAGGCACTGGCGACAAACAGGCGGTAGCCTTCAGCGTTGTTCAATTAACTCCTGAAACCGATGCCGTCCTGAAGCCTGCCAGCAAAGACAGCCTGAAATACAGCGGCGATGCATTCATCGGCGATAACGTCGGCATGCAACCAATTGTCAAAGGCACATCCCGTTTCAATGTCAGCTTCTTTGACAAAAAAATCACCGGCAAGCTGGAATTTGCCAACCGCGCAAAACCAGGCTATGGCGGCGAGAAAACCAGCTATCCGGAGAAAATTGACTTTACAGACGGCAATATTACAGGCAACACCTTTACTGCGACTGGTAAGTCTTCTGCCTAGCTATCTAACAAAGCTACCGCCCAAGGGCAATTCTACGGCGAAGGCGCGGCCGAGTTGGGCGGTACCTTCCAGACCGGAACATATAGCAGCACCGTGGATGGCAGCTTTGGCGCCCGCAAAGAAGCAAGCAACAATCCGCCGCCTGCCGCACAACTTGCCTTGGGTGGCAATGAATTGTCGAAAAGGTCGCCAATCGGTTCGTACGAAAAAATCACCGATATCAAAGGCGAAGGCAACAAACTGGTACTAAACATCAATGGCAAAGAAATTGATGCCAGTGCGTTACGCGCAGCCGGAAGCATCGATGGTTCGCCGGTATTGGATAAAAATTATGCCGATACCCGCAGCTATCAACACTTTGCGGTAAGTGGTGAAAAATACAAATCCCAGGCCTTTGGCTATGTCTATAACAAAGCCAATGAAAGAGGCAAGGGTGACAAGCAAGCCATTCCTTTCAGTGCCAGTGCCTTAACGCCGGAAACTGACGCCATCTTTGCCAGCAAAGACAATCTGAAATATAAGGGTGAAGCATTCATTGGCAGGAATACCGAAGGCTTTATTGTCAAAGGCATCTCCGATTTCAACATCAATTTCTTCAACAATCAGATTAGCGGTGATCTTTCCTTTGAAAATACGGAAAAACCCGGATACAGTCACGAGAAAACCCGCTATCCGGAAAAAATAACCTTCGAAAAAGGCACGATTAGCGGTAACACTTTTGTCGCTGAAGGCCATGCTGGCAGCGGCATCTATCCGGAGTCGGCAACAGCGCAAGGCCAATTCTATGGCGAAGGGGCTGCCGAAATGGGCGGCACTTTCCAGATTGGCAGTTTCATCAGTTATACCGATGGCAGCTCCGGCGCTATCAAGCAATAAAACTGAAGCCTGCAAAAGAGCCTGCCGGATTCCGGCAGGCTCTTTTCATTTCCAGTTCGTCTTGCACTCCGTTTGCCTGCTTTCGGCGCTTAGTAAACGAATTTTGCTGCGCCCCAATGCCCAGCCATCATCCTGCGCGCGTTCACCGCTCATCAAGCGCATTTCCCTGCCTGCATGGCGCAGCACGATCGGCATGACGGTTTCGCAATCTTCCCCCGCATGTGTCACGAGGCAAATATTGCCCGCCTGCGCCTTGCATTGGCAGCCGCGACAGTAGCGGCGCACATGGCTCGCAGCCTGCCGCAAGCGGTATAAATTTCGCGATTATCTGCTATCATTGCCTCGCGATTGACGCAAATTAACCGGCTTCTGATATTGAGGTAAATAACATGAAAAGCACCAAGTTGATTCTCTCCGCTGTCATTCTGGCATCACTCGCCGCTTGCACGGCTAGCGACGGCGCCAAGAAACAGCGCGACTTCTGCTACAAGTTTGACAAGTTTGAAAACATCTGTCTCGATGGCGACCACGCCTCCTCAGATGTCAAATCACAGGACAAATCCACTCCGGATCGTTCGGACGATCCTCCGAAGAATGACAATAACAGCAGCAACGACAATAACAACAACAGCAATAATAACGGCAACCAGAATGACAGCAAAAAAGGTGCTGAAAAAGACTGCAACTGCAATTATGGCGGCTCTTACGACCAATAAGCGCTGCAATATATGATAAAGCCTGCCAGCTGGCAGGCTTTTCTTTTGCTGTTTTGCCGGTTTATTTCTGCTCGCGAATGGCTTTGAGGTGTTCTTGAATGCGGAAGAACACAATCACCAATTCATTCATGACTCTCACTGTTAATATTCCTGCGACGAAAGTAAAGATGCCCAACAGGAAGCTAAGGAAAGTGAAACTGGGGCGATAGAAACCACCATGTCCCGCGTAGCCGATTTCCGCACCGATTCCTGAAAACATGACATTAAACGCGATAAAAAATACTGCCACAATCTGCATCCAGTAAATTATGGTGATAATACGCGGGGTAATAAAGTTGTCAAAGTTCAAAAAAGATTTCAACATATAGCATCTCCAATGGATTGATAAAACGCCTTTGCCGCTTGTGTTTCCCTTCCGGGGGACTGCGGTGAAGGCAGCCGCATTGTATCACTATCTCTTTTCAGACAAATAGATGCCATGCGCCGCGCCCGCGCTTTGCGACGCATCCGCTATAATGGCGCCACATTTCTATCCTTTTCCGCCATGAACTCCCGTTTTGCCGCCATAGTTGCGCCGCTGCGCGATTTGTTGCGCTATCGCGATCGCCCGGAGCTGTTTGCCCTGCTCATTTATCAGGCCATCACGACTACCGGTTTTACTTTGCTGATGCCACTGGTTTCGGTGCATTTCGTCGCCGATGTGGGCATGGCGGCGGCAACGGTCGGCATGGCGCTGGCGCTCCGGCAAATCAGCCAGCAGGGGCTAACCTTCATTGGCGGTATGCTTGCCGACCGCTACGGCTTGAAACCCGTGCTTTGTACCGGTTTGATTATTCGTGCGGTCGGCTTTTTCATGCTGGGTTATGCAACGGCGATGCCGACGTTTTTCACCGCATTATTGCTCACGGGTTTGGGCGGCGCGTTGTTTGATGCGCCCTTTCAAGCGGCGACGGTCGCCATGACGCAGCCGCAGGAGCGGCGCGAGTTTTATCTGCTTGCCAATTATTTGAGCGGTATCGCAGCGACCATTGGGCCATTGCTGGCGATTGCGTTGCTTTTAATTAATTTTAGCGCGGTGGGTGTCGCCGCCGGTTTGTGTTTTTTGACGAATGTTTTTGTCGCGCTGCGCTATTTTCCCAATACGCGGCCATCGACGACCAGTGATGGCGATGATACGCCGCAATTGCGCCGTCTGTTGCGCGACCGTATTTATTTGCGCTTTGTCGCCATTATGTGCGGTTATTGGTTTGTGGTGATGCAGGTCAATATCAGTTTCCCGCTACTCGCGGAGTCTCTTACCGGCAGCCAGAGCAGCGCTGGCTGGTTTTATACTTTCAGTTCGGTATTGACGCTTGTATTGCAATATTTTCTTGTCCGCCGCTTGCAGCGCCATTTTGCCAGTCATCAATTACTCATCACTGGCACACTGATTATGACTTGCGGCACTTTTTTTCTGGGCACTTCCAGCAATTTTGCCTTTTTTCTTCTATGGGTTGCCTGCTATACCTGCGGTTATCTAATCAGCCGCCCAATGATTGATATTTTGGTGGCGCATCTTGCCCATCCGCGTGCCCTCGGTCTTTATGTCGGCATAAGCAATATCAGTATTGGCTTGGGCGGCGGATTGGGCAATTTTCTTGGCGGTTGGCTTTATGATTTGGGCAAGACTTATCATTTGCCCTTGTTGCCGTGGAGCGTTTTTGCCGCAGTCGGCCTGTTTACCGCCTGGCAATTGGCGCTGTATTTCCGCCGCCATCCCCAGGCCGTCGCGCAGTAAGCGTCTATTTCAGGAAAAACGGCGCAAGCGCGGCAGGCAGGCTTTCGCCCACGGCAAAGCGGGCGATTTGTTCGCCCACGGCAGGGACGAATTTGAAGCCGTGTCCGCTAAAGCCGCTCAGAATGAGGATGCGCGGGTCTTTGGGGTGCAGGCTGATAATGAAGTCTTCCGTCGCGGTGCGGTCGTAGCTGCACACTTTGCCGTCACGCAACGCGCCCGCTTGCGGGAAGTATTGTTGCAGGAAGCGGTCTGTGTCGCGCCGGTCGTCATAGTGGCCGTAAGGATAGCGCTCGGCTGCTGTCCGCATGATTTCGCCACCGTCGTGGCGCCCCACTTTGAGGCCATCACCGCTATCCGGGAAGCCGTAGTAGATGCCATCGGCCGTTTCCGCGGTAAAGCCGGGGAAGCCGTGGCTTTCTTGATAGGCCGCGGGCACGTCGTACCAGGCGAAGGTTTTGCGTACCGGGGTAAACGGCAGCTGGAATCCGAGTCCGGCGATGTGATTCGCCCAGGTGCCTGCACACAGGGCGACGCGGTGCGCATGGTAGTGTTGCGCGCCACTTTCGACACGCAGTATTTCTGCTTCGCGTGCGATACGGGTAACCGGCTGGTTAAAGGCGGTATCGGCGCCGTTGCGCTGCGCTTGTTCGAGCAGGAGCGCAACGGCGCTTTCGCTATGCAGGTAGCCCGCCTCTGTTTCGTACAGGCCGATGGTGTCGGCAGGGACGCTTAATCCCGGCCAGCGTTTTTCGATGGCATCGGCTTCCAACCATTGGTAGGGCAAGCGGTAGCGCTCGGCAATAAGGCGTTTGGCAGCGAGGCTGGCGCTCGTTTTGGGCGCGAGGTTGATGACGCCGCAGCGGGTCAGCAGGCGCGCGTGATGCGCGCCTTCCAGTTGCGGCCAGAGGATGGCGGCACGGTTGAGCAGGTGCTGGTAGGCGTCGTTGTGGTAGAGGTAGCGGTAAAGGCGGGTTTGTCCGTGGTGCGCGCCTTGGTTGTGCGGCGGGGTATGCGCGTCAATGAGCAGGGTACGCAGGCCGCTGCGGCTGGCGTAGTAGCCACCGGCAGCCCCCATGCTGCCGCTGCCGATGATGATGAGGTCGTAGGTTTTCATGGTTATCTGATGGGCAGGCGGCGGCAGGGGTTATTTGTCCGCGTAGGGGTTGGTTTTGTCGCGGTAGCTGATGCGTACTGGTGTGCCGTGCAGTTTGAAGTGTTCGCGGAAGAATTTGCTCAAATAGGTGGTGTAGCTCGCCGGCACGTTGGTCGTGCGCGTGCCGTGGATGATGATGTGCGGCGGGTTGCGCCCGCCCTGGTGCGCGTATTGCAGTTTGATGGAGTAGCCCTGCACCAGCGGCGGCTGGTGGCGGCGGTAGGCGGCTTGCAGTGCTTCGGTCAGTTTGTTGGTGGAGAGTTCGGCCATGGCCGCGCGATAGACTTTTTTTACCGCGGGCAGGAGTTGGCGGATGTTGCTGCCATGCAGCGCCGAGATGTAGAAGACTTCGGCGTAATCGACAAAGTGCAGTTTGCGCTCGAATTGGCTGCGGATGGCTTGGCGCTGTTCGTCGTTGAGGTGGTCCCATTTGTTGATGGCGATGATGAGGGCGCGGCCGCGGCGGGTGATTTCGCCGAGGAGGTGCGCGTCCTGTTCGCTCACGCCTTCGTGCGCGTCCAGCATGAGGATGACGACGTTGGCGCGCTCGATGGCGTCCAGGGTTTTGACGATGGAGAATTTTTCGATTTTGTCGTTCACCCGCGCCTTGCGGCGGATGCCGGCGGTGTCAATCAGGGTGAAGCGGTCGCCTTGTGCGTCTTCGTAGGGGATGGCGATGGCGTCGCGCGTGGTGCCGGCGACGGGGCTTGCCACCAAGCGTTCTTCGCCGATGAGGCGGTTGAGCAGGGTGGATTTGCCCGCGTTGGGACGGCCGATGACGGCCAGCGCGATGCCTTCTTCTTGGTTTTCTGCCTCGTCTTCTTCACCGAACAGTGCGGCGTCAGGGGTTTCCAGCAGGCGGGTGACGATGCGCTGCGTCAGTTGTTGCAGGCCACGGCGGTGTTCGGCGGCGATGGCAAGGGTGTCCGCGATGCCCAGCGTGTAGAAGTCGGCGAGGATGAGGTCGGGGTCGGCGAAGTCGGTTTTGTTCACCGCGAGGATGACTGGCTTTTGGCTGCGGCGCAGTTCGGCGGCGATGGTTTCGTCAACCGCGGTCAGGCCGTCGCGGCCATCAACGACGAAGACGACGATGTCGGCTTCTTCGACGGCGGCGCGCGCCTGTTTGTCGACGCGGCGGTCAATCTGGTCTTCTTCTTCGCGCAGGAGGCCACCGGTATCGACGATGCGGCAGGGCATGCCGGCGAGGGTGGCGTCGCCGTAGTTGCGGTCGCGGGTGAGGCCGGGGGTGTCGGAGACGAGTGAGTCGCGGCTGCGGGTGAGGGCGTTGTAGAGGGTGGATTTGCCAACGTTCGGGCGGCCAACAAGGGCGACGAGCGGTTTGCGGCGGCTGGGGGGTTCAGGCGTTTCGGTCTCGGGGGTCATAGCAGGGATTCGGGTTGGGGTTTTGTGTTTTTACATACAGGGCAGCGCTTGGGGTGTATGTAAATGGTATCCGGAGTTTTGCAGGCAGTGATGACGCTATTTTCTGGTTGTGCCGTGCTTTACCGCTTCGCGGTGGGTTTGCTGCCTCGCCCCAATCCTCCCTCACCGGGGGAGGGGGCTCTGTGGCGGCATTTTGTTTTTCTGTTGTCTGTTTACATTCACCTGAGCGCTCAAGGTGTATGTAAATGGCATCTGGGGTTTTGCAGGCAGTTATGACGCTATTTTCTGGTTGTGCCGTGCTTTGTCGCTTCGCGGTGGGTTTGCTGCCCCCACCCCAACCCTCCCCCACCGGGGGAGGGGGCTCTGGACGGTTTTCCCCGCCTCATCCCCAAAGAGGCGCTTTTTATTGCGGGCGGAATTTGAGCAGGGTGCCGTCGTCGAGTTGCCAGAGGATGCTGTCGCGCAGGACGACGGCCGGGGTGTCGGCGCTGCCCGCGGCGATTTTTTGTTGGCCGATGAGTTCGCCACTCGTGCCATCTATCCAGTGCAGCCAGCCTTCGTAGTCCAGTACGCCAACGCGGCCATCGGAGAGGGCGAATGGCGGCGAGAGGCGGCGGCCTTCGAGGCGGTCGTTTTGCCAGCGCATGCGGCCATCCTGCGGGTTGAGCGCGATGAGGTGGTCGGTGTCGCTGACGAGGTAGATGCCGTTGCGGTTGAGTGCGATGTCTTTTTGGGTGGAGGCTTGTTCTTGTTGCCACAGCGGCTGGCCTTTTTGCAGGTCCACCGCGAAGAGCATGGATTGGTAGGCGGCACCGTAGAGGACGCCGTTGGCGACGAGCGGGGTGCTGTCCATATCGACCAAGCGGGCGACGGGGTTGCTGCCGCTGCTGCTGGCAACGCGCTGTTCGATGACCGGCAGGCCGTTTTTTTGGTCGAGGACGACGAAGTAGCCGTTGTCGGTGGTGATGATGACGACGCCACCGCCCACTACGGGTTCGGCGTTGCCGCGCACGCTCAGCACGGGTTCGTTGATGTGGTAGCGCCACAGTTCGCTGCCGTTGTCGGCGTCAAAGGCGGTGAGGGTGCCGTCAATGCTGCGCGCATAGACCATGCCGTCGGCGGCAACCGGCGCGGCGAGCATCAGTCCGGAGAGGGGTGCGCGCCAGCGGGTTTCGCCGTCTTCGGTGGAGAGGGCGAGCAGGTCGCCGCTGTCGGTGCCGACGAAGACGCTGTTGTGGTTGACGGCAACTCCGGCGCTGATGTTGTTGCCGAGTTTTTCCCGCCACAGTTGTGCGCCGCTTTCGGCTTCGAAGGCGTAGAGGCGGCCGTCGGCGGAGACGGCATAGACGCGGCCGCCGTCGTAGGCGGGTTTGAGGGCGAGGCCTTTGTCCGCACCACCGTCGCCGAGGTTGTGTTTCCACAGGATGTTGGTCACGACTTGGCCGCTGCTGGCAGGCAGCGGTTTGGGCGCGGGGCGGTTGTCTTTGCCGAGGAAGAAGTCGGAGGTGGCGGAGCAGGAGGCTAGCAGGAGCGCGACGGCGCCCAGCTGGATGAGGCGGCGGCGTTGCATGTCAGTTTTCCTTCACCGCAAGGTGCGCTTGCAGGGCGTTGATTTCGGCAGCGGTCGCCGGGCTGGGCGCGAGTTCCTGGCTGCGTTGCCAGGCTTGCAAGGCTTCCGGCAGTTTGTTTTGTTTTTCGAGGATGAGGCCTTGCAGGGCTGCGGCCTGCGGGGCGTAGGCGCTGTTTTTCAGGGCGTCCGCGCTTTGCAGGGCGGCGTCGTAGTCGCCGTTTTCTACTTGGAACAGCGCCTGTTGCCAGCGTGCGCTTTGGGCGACGAGTGGGTCGGGGCTGGCGGCGGCGAGTTTGAGTGCGGTCTGCGCGTCTTCTTTTTTGTCCGCTTTTTGGTAGGCACTCGCCATGTTGAGCGCGGCCAGCGCGGTGATGTCGCTGCTTTCTTTCAGCAGGGCGTCATATGGGGCGGCGGCGGCTTGCAGGTCGTTTTTTTCCAGCGCCTGCAGCAGGGTGTCGAGTTGTGCCGATTCGTTCAGCCGCTGGGTTTCTTGCTGGTTTTGCCAGTAGCGGTAGCCGCCGATGGCTCCCAGGCCAAGTACCAGTCCGGCGATGATGGTCAGGCCGTATTGTTGCAGCCATTCGCGGATGAGTTCTACGGTTTCTTCGTCGGTTCTGTCGGTTGTGGGGATCATGCGGTTTCCTTGAGGCGTTCTTGGAGGTAGGCGGGTGTTTCGGCCAACGGCAGGCGCTCCTGGTTGCCGTCGCGCAGGTTTTTCAGGCTGGCGCTTTGGTTCGCTGCTTCGTCATCGCCGATGATGAGGGCGTAATGCGCGCCTTCTTGGTCGGCTTTGCGCAGCTGGTTTTTCAGCGCCTGAACCTGGGTTTGTACGAGGACGGCGATGTCGGCGTCGCGCAGGCGTTGTACCAGCGGCAGCAGGCTCGCAAAGTGGGCGTCATCGGTGGCGATGGCATAGACGGCGGGCGGGGTGTCGCGGAAGGTGTCGCGCGTTTGCGCCAGTAGCAGGATGCGCTCGATGCCGAAGGCAAATCCGGCGGCAGGGGTCGGTTTGCCACCCAGTTGTTCGACCAAGCCATCGTAGCGGCCGCCGGCGGTGACGGTGCCTTGCGCACCGAGGGCGTCGGTCGTCCATTCGAAGACAGTGTGGCAGTAGTAGTCGAGGCCGCGGACGAGGCGCGGGTTGCGCCGCCAGGCGATACCCTGCGCGTCCAGTAGTGCTGTCAGGCGGGCAAAGTGGGCGCGGCTTTCGGCGCCGAGGTAGTCGTCCAGCGCGGGTGCACCGTCCAGCACCGCCTGTACGCCAGCGTTTTTGCTGTCGAGGATGCGCAGCGGGTTGATAGTCAAACGGCGGCGGCTGTCGTCATCCAGCGCGTCCAGGTGGTTTTGCAGGTAGGCAACCAGCGCTTGTTGGAAGGCGTGGCGTTCTTCGGCAAGGCCGATGGTATTCAGCTCCAGCGTCAGCAGGTCAAGTACGCCTAGGCGACGGAAGAGGTCGGCGCAGATGGCGATGAGTTCGGCGTCAAGTGCCGCACCTGCCATGCCGAAGGCTTCGACGCTGACTTGCGAGAATTGGCGGCTACGTCCTTTTTGCGGGCGTTCGTAGCGGAACATTGGCCCTTCGGCATAGACGCGCTGCGGTTGTTGCAGTTTGCCGTGCTGGATCATCGCCCGCACCACGCCTGCGGTCGCTTCCGGGCGCAGGGTGATGCTTTCGTCGTTGCGGTCGCAGAAGGTGTACATTTCTTTGCTGACGACGTCGGTTTCTTCGCCGACGGCACGCTTGAACAGGCCGGTTTGTTCGAGGAGCGGCAGTTGTAGCGGGCGGTAGGCGTAGCGGGCAAGCACGGCGTGGATGAGGTCGTGCAGTTGTTGCAGGTGGCTGGCTTCGGGCGGGAAGACGTCGTTCATCCCGCGCAGCGACTGGATTTGTGCTTTAGCCATTGGGGACATCTACGTTGAAGCGGCGGCCGGAGTTTTTCTGGCGGTAGTTTTCCAGCGGCTGTTCTTGGCCGTTTATCAGCATGACGACGCCATCGGGGCGACCGAGGTTGAGGTTGTACGGCGCGCCGTCGGCGGGCAGTTCGATTTTTTCGCCCGCTTTGACGAGTTTGGACAGTACTTTTTTGTTGCCGCTGTCTTTGATTTCTATCCAGCTTTCGACGGAGAACGAGAGCTGGATGCCGCGGTTAGCGGTACTAGCGGGCGGGGTGTCGCTAGCCGGGGTTTCTGCGCCTTGTTCGCTGTTGGTGGCGCTGCTGTCGCTGGCAGGCGGCGGGGTCAGGCCGGGGATGTTCTGCGCGCTTTCGGGGGAGAGCGGCGTGCCTTCCGGCGAGAGCGGGGTGCCGCCCACTTCCAGCACAATTTCGTTGCCGCTGTTGGCGCTGCCGCCTTCGGCCGGGGTGGTTTCGCCGCTCGCCTGCGGGGCGTTGAAGGCGCCGTTGATTTGTGTCATCAGCCAGGAGTTGTTGTCAAACAGCTGGTAGAGGAGGATGCCGCCGATGGCAACGACCGGGATGAGCAGCAGCCAGGAGCCGAGGTAGCTGCGGCGGCGGTAGGGGCGCGCCTGGCTTTCGATGTTGGCAGCGGTCAAGCGCAATTCTGGCGCGGGTTCGCTTTTGATTTTGTTGAATGCCTGGCTGACCGCCGCTTCGTTTAGGCCGAGGAAGCGGGCATAGAGGCCAAGGTAGCCGCGGGTAAAAACCGGTGCGCCGATTTCGGCGAAGCGGTTTTGTTCGAGTCTTTCGATGATTTCCTGGCTGAGGTTGGACTGCATCGCCGCGGTGGCGATGGAGAGGTCCCGCTTCATGCGCGCGGCCGAGAGGACTGCGCCGATATCCAGCGCGCCGGTGGTGTTGGTCTTTTCGCTCATGGTCAGATTCCTAGCGCTTTTGCCTCAGGGGTACTTTTGTAGTTGCCGCGCATGACGCGTACCAGTTCTTCTTCCATGCGCGTGTCGCCGCTTTTGCGCGCCGCCTCAATGCCGAGTTTGACGCTTTCCGGGCTGTAGCCGACGTAGGTGTGCACGACACGCAGGTAACGCAAGGCGCTGGCGTAGTCGCCTTTTTGCAGGGAGATTTGTGCCAGCGGCAAGAGCGCGCCTTCGGCCTGCGGGTTGGCGGCAAGCGCCTGTTTGTAGGCGTTTTCGGCGGTGCCACTCTGGCCGCGGCGCTGCATGCAGTTGCCTTCGGCGATACCGGCGGCAGCTTTGAATTCGGCATTGCGGCCGCGCATTTGTCCGAGCAGGGTTTGCATTTCGCTGTCGCGGTCGAATTTGCAGAGGAAGGTGGCGTAGTTGGTATAGCCGAGCAGGTATTCGGGATGGCTGTGAATCAGTTTTTGGTACACCTGGTTGCCGGAGGCGATATCGCGTTTTTCTTCGTAAAGGACGGCGAGGATGTTCCAGGCTTCCGGCGGGTGCGAGTCGATTTCGATGGCGCGTTGCAGTTTGGGTTCGGCGAGGTCGTAGCGCCCCATTTGCAGGTATTGCGCGCCCAGCTCGACGTAGTCTTTGTAGGCTTGGCCGTAGTCGGCTTTTTTCTTGACGACGGTGGGGACGTTGTCGTCATCGTTGTTGCTGCCGCCAAAGCCGAATGTGCTACAGCCGCCCAAAAGCACCGTCGCGGCGGCGCAGAGCAGGGGAAATTTTTTCATTTTCATACGGTTTCCACCTCTTTTCTGGTTTGTTTGCGTTCTCGGATAAGGCGGTCTTTGAACTGCCCCACCAGCTGCCCGCAGGCAGCGTCAATGTCTTCTCCGCGGGTTTTGCGGATGGTGGCTACGTAACCGTTTTCGGTCAGGTAGCGCTGGAAAGCGAGGATGTCGCTGCGGCGTGAGCATTGGTAGCGACTGCCGGGAAAGGCGTTGAACGGGATCAGGTTGATTTTGCCGGGGATGCCGCGCAGCAGTTCGGCCAGTTGGCGTGCGTGCTCCAGGCTGTCATTGACGTCGCGCAGCATGACGTATTCCCAGGTGACGCCGCCGTGCTGGCCGTTATGGCGCACGTATTGGTGGCAGGCGTCAAGCAGTGCGGCGAGGCCGTAGCGGGCGTTTACCGGGACGATTTGGTTGCGCAGTTCGTCGTTCGGCGCGTGCAGCGAGACGGCGAGGCTCAGGTCGGTCACTTCGCGCAGGGCGTGGATGGCGGGGACGATACCGGAGGTGCTCAGGGTCACGCGGCGCTTGGAGAGGCCGAAGGCGTGGTCGTCCATCATCAGCCGGGTGGCGGGCAGGACGTTGTTGAAGTTCACCAGCGGCTCGCCCATGCCCATGAGGACGACGTTGGTCACGACGCGGTTGTTGCCGTGGCGGTCGCAGTTGAGGATGTCTTTGGCAAGCCATACCTGGACGATGATTTCGCCGGTGGTGAGGTTGCGGTTAAAGCCCGCGTGGCCGGTGGAGCAGAAGGGGCAGGCCAGGGCGCAGCCTGCCTGCGAGGAGATGCAGAGGGTGCCGCGGTCGTCTTCCGGGATGAAGACGGCTTCGATGCTGTTGCCGCAGTCGTAGCGGAAAATCCATTTGCGTGTGCCGTCGCTGGCGGTTTTGTCGGCGATGATGGTCGGGAAGCGCAGTTCGGCGATGTTTTTCAGTTTTTCGCGCAGCGGTTTGCTGAGGTCGGTCATCGCGTCAAAGTCGGTGACGCGCTCGTGGTAAATCCATTTCAGCAGTTGTTTGGCGCGGAAGGGTTTTTCGCCGTTGTCGATGAACCACGCGGTCATTGCCTCGCGGTCCAGATCGAACAGGTTGATTTTGTCTGCCATCAGCGGCACAGCTCGCGTTCGGCGAAGAAGAAGGCGATTTCGCGCGCGGCGTTTTCAAGGCTGTCCGAGCCGTGCACGGCGTTGCGTCCCTTGTCTTCGGCAAAGTCGGCACGCAGCGTGCCGGGGGCGGCTTCTTTCGGGTCGGTCGCGCCCATGAGTGTGCGGTAACGGGCGACGGCATCCTCGCCGCGCAGCACTTGCACCATCACCGCGCCGGAGGTCATGAATTCGACCAGTTCGGCAAAAAAAGGACGTTCGCGGTGAACGTCGTAGAAACGGGCGGCATCGTCGCGGCTAAGGCGCAGCATTTTGGCGGCGACGATTTCCAGGCCGTTTTTTTCGAGGCGGTCGAGGATGGCGCCGGTATGGTGGTTTTGCACGGCATCGGGTTTGATGATGGAGAGCGTCATTTGCGCGGGCATGGAGACTCCGTGAAGATGGTGTGAGGTTAAAAACGGGCGGTATGGTAGCACATCGGGCGACGTTTGAAATTAGTCGTATTGTGCTTGCAGGGCGGCGAGACGCTCCGGTGTGCCGATGTCCTGCCAGACGCCGCCGTACTCCTCGCCGCTCAATTCGCCGCGCGGCAGATGCTCGCGCAGAATGGGGGCGAGCGGGCGGAAACCGGGGGCAACGCCGGCGAACAGGCGCGGATGCAGCACGGAAATGCCGGTAAACGTCAGCGTTTCGCCCGCAATCAGCATTTGCCCGGCAAGGGAAAAATCGCCGCGCGCTTTCCATGCGGGCGTCGGCACGAGCAGGAGGTGGGCGAGGCTGTCCGCCGGGCGGTTTTCGCGGAAACGGTGCAGGTCGGCGTCGCACCAGATGTCGGCATTGACGACGAGAAACGGCGCATCGCCCAAGAGCGGCAAGGCCTGGATGATGCCGCCGGCGGTTTCCAGCCCTTCCTCCGGCTCGCGCGAATAATGGATGCGCAGGCCGTAAGCGCTGCCGTCGCCGAGCGCGTCGGCAATCATCGCGCCGCGATAGCCGAGGTTGATGACCACTTCACGGAACCCGGCGTGCGCAAGGCGCCGCAACTGCCAGCCGATAAGACTGTCGCTGCCGACACGCAACAGCGGTTTGGGGCGGTCGGCGGTCAGCGCCCCCATGCGTTTGCCGCGCCCGGCGGCGAGGATCATGGCTTTCATGTTGATGTTTCCGCTTCAGGAAATTTATACGCTTATTGTGTCTGTATTTGCTGCAACTGCGCTGTTAAGCGCGGGGCGGCGCTCGTCAGCACTTCCGCCAGCGGTGCGTATTCCCGCAGGGCGGCGGCTTCTTCGCAGGCGTAGGCGAGCACACGCGGCAGGTCGGCCAGATACCCGCTTTTGCCGTCGCGCGTGGCGAGGCGGACGAACAGCCCCAGCACTTTCAGGTGGCGTTGCAGCGACACGGCATCGCAGGCGCGCGCCCAGTCTTGCGCAGCAACCGCCGGATGGTGGCGGACACGGAAGGCTTCTTCCCAGCGGCGCACGTCGGCAGACGGGTAGCGCAGGTAGCAGTCGCGGGTGAGGGAAACGAGGTCGTAGGCGGGATGCCCCCACAGCGCATCCTGATAGTCGAGAATGCCGATGCTGCCATCATTGCAGCGCATCAGGTTGCGGCAGTGGTAGTCGCGGTGCACGCAGACGGCGTTGTCGCTGACTTCTTCTGCCAGCCGCGTTTCCAGCGCCTGTAACGGCGCGCTGTCTGCGTGGATGCCAAGCCACGGCAAAAACCATTCGCGCATGAGCGCGGCTTCGGTGTGCAGGCGGGCGGTTTCATACGGCGGGATGGCATCGCGCAGGTTGGCGGTCGCCTGTTGCCAGTCGCCGAGCAGGGCGAGCGCTTGGGTCATCGCCGCTTCCGGCGCGGCGGCGAGGTCGTGATAGAGCCAGCGGTCGCCGTAGTCTTGCAGCAGCAGCAAACCTTGCGCGGTATCGGCGGCGTGGATTTCCGGCACCGGCAGACCGCAGGCGCGGAACTGGTCGCTGCGCGTTTGGAATAGTGCAACGCCGCCGTGTTCGGGCGGTGCGTCCATCAGGATGAAGGAGCGGTCGCCATCCTGCACGCGGAAGTAGCGGCGGAAACTGGCATCGCCGCCGAGCGCGGTGAGGGTGATGCCCGCGCCCAATGCAGAAACCGCGAAAGCACGGCGGGCACTTTCGCGGTTTTCGGTTGGGGTTTGCATCAGGAGGCGGGTTTCGCTTCTTCGGCAGGCTTCGCTGCTTCTGCCGGTTTGGCTTCCGGTTTGGTCGCGAGCGTGTTCAGTTCGTCAAAGAGGCGCGGGTAGTCTTCGCTGGAGTTCGGCACGTATTTGCCATCGACGACAAATCCCGGTACGCCTTCGAGTTTGCTCGCTTCAAAGAGGTTTTTGGCGCGGTTCACTTTTTCTTTGACGGCGAGTGAGTCCCAGGCTTTTTCAGCCTCTTCCTGTTTGGCACCGTTGGCGACGAGGAAGGCAATGGCTTCTTTTTTGTCGAAAATGATGCCGCGCTTGCGGTCTTTGTGGACGGCCTCGAAGATTTTTTCATCCATCGCTTTTTCGTCCATGCCCAGCTCGCGCACGGTGTAATACATTTGCGCGCCGCCCGCCCAGTTCGCAGTAACGGCCGGAACACGGGTGAATTTCAGCGCCGGGTCAATGCCGTTTTCCAGCCATTTTTGCAGCGCCGGCTCCATGTGGTAGCAGTGCGGGCAGCCGTACCAGAAGAATTCGACGATTTCGCCCGGTTTGATGTCTTCAACGGCGACGGGCAGAACGGTGTAATCAGCGCCTTCGCGGTATTTCACCGGTTGTGCCTGGGCGACGGTAGCAAGGGCGGCGGCAAGGGCGAGGACGGTCAGGGATTTTTTCAACATATTAAACTCCGTGTGGGTACCAAAAGAGGCGCGCATTATAACGGCTCGCGCTTAGGCGACAGCGGGTTATCCGAACGGTAATACCGCATGCTAAGATGCGCCCGTTTTTTCTACCGGACACCGCCATGCACCTGCCCCCGCAATCTTTTCCGCTGACGCGCAAACGCCGCAACCGCAAGGACGACTTTACCCGCCGCCTGATGCGCGAAACCACCCTGAGCGCCGCCGATTTCATCCTGCCCGTCTTTGTCTGTGAGGGCGAAGGCAAGCGCGAGGCGGTGCCGTCCATGCCCGGCGTGTACCGCCTTTCCATCGACCTGCTGCTCGCCGAATGCGCGGAGCTGGTCGCGCTCGGCATTCCGGCGATAGCGCCGTTTCCCGTCATCAGTCCCGAATACAAAAGCGCGGACGCCGCCGCCGCTTACGACCCGGACGGACTCATCCCGCGCACGGTGCGCGCGGTCAAAGCCGCCTACCCCGAGCTGGGTGTGATGACCGACGTCGCGCTTGACCCCTACACCATCCACGGTCAGGACGGCATCACTGACGAAGCTGGCTACATCCTGAACGACACCACCGTCGCCACCCTCATCAAACAGGCGCTGAGTCATGCCGACGCGGGGGTGGACATCGTCGCGCCGTCGGACATGATGGACGGCCGCATCGGCGCCATCCGCCAGGCGCTGGAAACAAACGGCCACGAAAACGTGCGCATCATGGCGTATTCCGCCAAATACGCCAGCGCCTACTACGGCCCCTTCCGCGACGCGGTCGGCTCTGCGGCGAACCTCGGCAAGGCGGACAAACGCAACTACCAGATGGACCCGGCCAACAGCAACGAAGCGCTGCACGAAATCGCGCTGGACATCAGCGAGGGCGCGGATTTCGTTATGGTCAAACCCGGCATGCCCTACCTCGACGTGCTGCGCCGCGCCAAAGACCAGTTCGCCTTCCCGCTCGCCGTCTACCAAGTCAGCGGCGAATACGCGATGCTCAATGCCGCCTTTGAAAAAGGCTGGCTCGACCGCGAAGCGGTTATCCTCGAAACCCTGCTCGCCTTCAAACGCGCCGGCGCCGACATCATCATCAGCTACTTCGCCAAAGACGCGGCGCAGCTGCTACAACGCCCATAACCTTCCCATTTATAGCGATATACTCAAAGTTTTACACAAAGAGCAACGCCGAAGACAGTACAGATAGTACGGCGAAGCGGCGCAACACCGTATGAAGCTTTCAGTAGATTGCTATATCAATAAAATTGGAGAGAACTATGGATAGATATAATAACTCTATTTATCAGGAAATAGAGCGCAGACAAATCAAATATCTCTGTCATTTTACTCCGCAGAATAATTTAGAACATATTAAAAATTATGGACTTTTATTGCGTAATGAAATGCCATGTGGTGCTACTATTACCGATAGTACTCGCGCGGATAACGTCAGGAGTGCCATTTGTATGACCATTAGTAAGCCTAATAGATGGATGCTTGAGCAGAAGCAACGAGAAGGACATCATTTAGCATTGTTACTAATTTCGCCCGATGTACTTTTTATGAGAAAGTGTCTATTTTACCCACATAATGCAGCAACTGCTAGTTTAAGAAGACGTCCAATAGAAGATTTTATGGGCATAGACGCATTTAAAGAAATCTTTGCAGAAGAAGTTGAATATAAGAAAAGTGGAAAAGAGTCACAAATTATTCGCAGATCCTCCCATTTAAGCGCTGCAGAAACCACCTCTGATCAAGCAGAAGTCCAATGTTTAGAGCAAATATCACCCCAACATATTATGCGGATAATAACTTATAATATTCCACTAGATTATCAGGACGTCCAAATACTTGCAGGCAAACTCTTTCTAAACCCACAAAGATATCGCAATATTCCAGCAGAAAGGCTAATTTATCCAAAACCCAATAATACTTACGACCCTGATAATATTATAGAAATTGACTTTTAAGGAGAATTCATGGAAACTCAAAAGAATAAATTCAGCGCTATTGGGAGAGCAAAACGACCTATTTTTATCCCCAATCCTAACGCGCCTGGTGTGAGTGAAGAATTGATAACGTTTGATTGGCATATGGGCATGAGTGCTGCTGTGAAAAAGCGTTCTATTACCAGCCTGCATGAGCAAGCTAAGAAAAAGGGCTTCAAGAATATTTTAGAGGCTTCCAGTAAATCAGAGCAGCCACTTGGTCTGCCACTAAGCGCTTTTTTTCTAAAGGATGAAGACGGCGTTCCTGTTGAGAACCTTTTTCAAAGTAGCAAAGTATTTGAAAATGGTGGTGCTTTTTTGGATTTACGCCATGTATCTCCCCGCGCTGCAAAAAAAGATCTGCGTTTGAAGGAAAGTGGCGCGATGCTGAAATTCTTGTTTAATGGCAAGGAATTCCCATTAGAACCCAAAAGTTTATTTTATGACTGGCTTTATTCTAAGATTTTATATGGGAATAATAATATTGAACTAAAAAATCAGTTGATTAATGAAGTGTTTGATGCCTTTAGTGACATTGAGTTTAATCCAAAAAAATCGTTTAGCTGCCAAGCGCGAACTTTGGCACTTTTTATTTCTCTTCACTCCACTAACTGCCTCAAAGAATTTATTGAGGATCCATTTGGTACTGCGGACAAATATCAGCTTTATAGAGGAGTAAGTTATGGAGAGCATCGTAAACAGAAAAAATACAATTCGCATAATTCAATGACAGAAGAACCATCTCTTTTTCCTTCGGAATCTATAAAAAAGAAGGAAGAAGCTAGCAATACTAATATCGCCAATACAGCAATCATCTTTACACAACCTGTTATATCGCAAAACATTCATGAAATTACGTTAGGTGTCGCCAGTATTGAAGACTCACGGTATTTCTATCGTAATATTTTTGGCTGGCGAGAAATTGAAAATAGTAATGATGGCGTGGTACGTTTTCAAGTTAATAATATCCTAGTTTTGGTGCTGCGTCCTCGTAAAAGTAGCAATGGCAATATTCCTTACCCTTTCAGCTTATCGCATAGTGTTGCAACCCGTGAAGAAGTAGATCGTTTATTTAGCTGGTTTGCCAGTAAAAATATAAAAATCTCCAAATCCCCCTGTAAAGATAAAGGTAAATATGGTGGCTATATTTCAGACCCTGATGGTTTTTTATGGAATTTTTTTGCGGCTTGAGTTTTTATTTTCTTTTAAAAAATTCTGTCAAATGGCAGAGTTTTTTAAGGTATAACGTATAGACACCTACCTAAAAATTTAGGTACCAAAGAGATAAAGCATCACTGATTAATCTTTTCGGTGCATCGCTATACATACACCTTAGTCGCTACCCTGTATGTAAACGACCATCTAACAAAACCATGCCCCACCACTGCGCCGTCATCGGCAACCCCATCGCCCACTCACGTTCGCCGGAAATCCACGCCGGATTCGCCGCCGCGCGCGGCATTGCGCTGCGCTACGACCGTATCCTCGCCGCAGATGAGGCGGACTTTGCCGTCATCGTCGCCCGTTTCTTTGCCGACGGCGGGCGCGGGCTGAACGTAACCGTTCCCTACAAACAAGCCGCCTACCGCCTCTGCGGCCGCACCACGCCGTATGCCGCAGCGGCCGAAGCCGTCAATACCCTGTGGCAAGAAAACGGCCAACTCTGCGGCGACAACACCGACGGACGCGGCCTCCGCCTCGCCCTGCAAGAGCACGGCATCAGCCTCGCCGGCGCCCGCATCCTCATCCTCGGCGCGGGTGGTGCAGCGCGCGGCGTCATCCTGCCGCTGTGCGAGGCGAAGCCGGCGGCGTTGCACCTCGCCAACCGGACACTGGCGAACGCCGAAGCCATCATCGCCAGCCAACAACTGCTGACCCGCGTGCCGCTTGCCGCCTATGCGCTCACCGACCTCACCACCCGCGCGCCCTACGACCTCATCATCAACGCCACCTCGACCGGCCTAACCGACCAACCGCTCGCCCTGCCCGCCAACCTCGCCCACTGCAACAGCCGCGCCTACGACATGCAATACGGCAAAAGCACGCCATTCCTCGCCTGGGCGGCGGCACAACAAATCACCGCGCACGACGGCTACAGCATGCTCGTCGCGCAAGCCCGCCTCTCCTTCCAACAATGGTTCCCGCTATGAACACCGAACTGCTGAAAAACTACCGCGACCCCATCCTCGACCTGCAACCCTTCGCCCACCCCGGCGCCATCCGCGAAAACAGCGACGGCAGCATCACCCTCGCCCCCGGCTTCCCGGCAGCCAGCGAAGAAACCCGCTGGCGCAGCGGCCTGCAAGCACTCGGCATCGACACCAGCGCACTGCACTTTGACTATCGCATCGAAAGCCAAAACGTCCAAAGCGGCCTGAAGCCCTACCCCGGCGTAAAAAACATCATCGCTGTCGCCTCCGGCAAAGGCGGCGTTGGCAAATCCACCCTCTCGGTGAACCTCGCCATCGCCCTGAGCCAACTGGGCGCGGCGACCGGCCTGCTCGATGCCGACATCTACGGCCCCAGCCAGGCGCGCATGCTCGGCGGCGCGACCCGCCCGGAAAGCACCGACGGCCACACCATGCAGCCCATCGTCCGCCACGGCCTGCAAACCCTCTCGCTCGGCGACCTCGTCGAAGAAGACACCGCGATGATTTGGCGCGGCCCCATCGTCACCCAAACCCTCCTGCAACTCTTCCGCGAAACCCGCTGGAAAGACCTTGACTACCTCATCATCGACCTGCCGCCCGGCACCGGCGACACCCAGCTCACCCTCTCGCAACAAATCCCGGTGGCAGGCGCGGTCATCATCACCACGCCGCAGGACATCGCCCTGCTGGACGCGAAAAAAGCGAAAACCATGTTCGACAAAGTCGCCGTGCCGGTACTTGGCCTCGTCGAAAACATGAGCAGCTACACCTGCCCCAACTGCGGCCATGAAGCGCACATCTTCGGCAAAGACGGCGGCAAACTGCTGGCGGTCAGCCACCATCTGCCCTACCTCGGCGACATCCCGCTGGACATCCGCATCCGCGAAGAAACCGACAACGGCAACCCGACCACCGCCGCCGAACCCGACAGCGACATCGCCCGGCGCTACCGCACTATCGCGCTGCGCACCACCGCCCACCTCGCCGCCAGACAAAAAAGCGAGACGCAGGCATTCCCGAAAATCGTGATCGAACGCTGAAACCGCGGACTTACAGGATGCGTTCGCGTCGTAGGTTGGATGAGCGAGGAACTCGCGTAACCCAACACCACACAAATCAATGCTGAATGACACCTTATTCACCCAAAACAATGAAAAAACACCTCTTCCCCCTCATCGCCGCCTTGGCCTTCCCGCTCGCCCACGCCGCTGACAGCGCGCTGGACGCCGCTCGCCTTTTCTTTGAAGCCGTGCGCGACCAACAAGGCGCTGCCGCCGTCGCCCAACTCGCCATCCCGGCAGACCAACGCGACGCCTTCCAAAAAATGATTGATAACGGCGACATCACCCGCATCTTCGCCGAACACGGCGGCATTGAGCGCTTCAGTATCGACGAAACCGGCGTCAAAGACACGCAGCACCAGCTCGTGCGCGTCACCGTTCACAGCAAAGACGGCAACAGCGCCCCCTTCGGCGACATCCTCATCATCCACACGGACGACCGCGGCTGGCTGGTGGACGCGCGCAGTTTCTAGCCCATCACCCGCGACCTCCTGAAACCCCCAACCCGGAAACCCTCATGAGCATCAAAAACGACCGCTGGATCAAACAAATGGCCGAACAACACGGCATGATTGACCCCTTCGAGCCCAACCTCATCAGCCACGACGAAAACGGGCGCAAAATCGTCTCCTACGGCACCTCCAGCTACGGCTACGACGTCCGCTGCGCGCGCGAATTCAAAGTATTTACCAACATCAACAGCGCCATCGTCGATCCCAAAGCCTTCGACCCGCAGAGCTTCGTCGATATCGAAAGCGACGTCTGCATCATCCCGCCGAACAGCTTTGCCCTCGCGCGCACCGTCGAATACTTCCGCATCCCGCGCGACATCCTCACCATCTGCCTCGGCAAAAGCACCTACGCCAGATGCGGCATCATCGTGAACGTCACCCCGCTCGAACCCGAATGGGAAGGCCACGTCACCCTCGAATTCTCCAACACCACACCGCTGCCGGCGAAAATCTACGCGCACGAAGGCGTGGCGCAAATGCTCTTCCTCCAGTCCGACCAGCCCTGCGCCATCTCCTACAAAGACCGCGCGGGCAAATACCAGGGACAAACCGGCGTTACCCTGCCGCGCACTTAAAAACGCCCCGCGTCACGAACACGCGGGAATCCCGTTATAATCCCCTCCCCTTCACAACACAGGAAAAACCCATGGCAGACTTCAACCAAATCCTCGACGCTGGCGACGTGGACGGCGGCATCATCAACGTCGTTGTCGAAATCCCGGCAGGCTCCAACCACAAAATCGAGTGGAAACGCAAAGTGGGCGCGCTGATGCTTGACCGCGTCGAGCCGCTCATCTTCGCCAAGCCCACCAACTACGGCTTCATCCCGCAAACCCTCGACGAAGACGGCGACGAGCTGGACGCCCTCATCATCACCGACACCCCGCTGCCGACCGGCGTGTACCTGCAAGCGCGCGTCATCGGCGTGATGAAATTCGTCGATGACGGCGAAGTCGATGACAAAATCGTCTGCGTCCCGGCGGACGACCGCCAAACGGGTGACGCCATCAAAACGCTGGCCGACCTGCCGGCGCAACTCATCAAACAAATCGAATTCCACTTCAACAACTACAAAGCGCTGAAAAAACCCGGCTCGACCAAAGTTGACCACTGGGGCGACATCAGCGAAGCCAAACAAGTCATCCGCGACTCACAAACCCGCTGGAAGCAGCAATAACCTCCCGCCCCGCGCCCGCGCGGGGCTTTTTTCACCCAGGAAGGCATCCCGATGAAAAAACTCCTCACCCTCCTCCTCATCCAAGCGAGCACCGCCATGGCAGACACCCAAGACCCCAACCTCTGGCTCGAAGACATCGACGGCGAACGCGCCCTGCAATGGGTGCGCGAACAAAACGCCGTCGCCGAAAAAGCATTGACCACCAGCCCCGACTTCAAACAAGCCGAAGCCGACATCCTCGCCGTCCTCGATTCCCAAGAAAAAATCCCCTACGTCGGCAAGCGCGGCGACTACTACTACAACTACTGGCAGGACGACAAAAACCCGCGCGGCATCTGGCGGCGCACCACGCTGGACGAATACAAGAAGCCCAACCCGCAGTGGGACGTCATCCTCGACCTCGACGCGCTCAACAAAGCGGAAAACGCCACCTGGGTCTGGCACGGCGCCGAGTGCCTGCGCCCTGACTACCGCCATTGCCTCATCAGCCTCTCCGCCGGCGGCTCGGACGCCGACGAAACCCGCGAATACGACCTGGAAAAACGCGAATTCGTCAAAGACGGCTTCTACCGCCCCGAAGCCAAAGGCTCAATGAGCTGGATAGACAAAGACCACGTCTACATCCAGACCGACTTCGGCGAGGGCAGCATGACCAGCTCCGGCTACCCGCGCGAAGCCCGCCTGTGGACGCGCGGTACCCCGCTCGACCAGGCCGAAATCATCTACCAGGGCAAGGCCGATGACATGATGGTTGCCGCCTGGCACGACAGCACCCCCGGCTACGAACGCGACTTCGTCAGCCGCGTCATCGGCTTCTACCAAAAAGAACTCTACCAACGCCTGAAAGACGGCAAACTGGTGAAAATCGACGTGCCCGATACCGCCGAAAAAGGCGTGGTGCGCGACTGGCTGGTCATCACCCCGCGCGAAGACTGGACCGTTGGCGACAAAACCTACCCCTCCGGCAGCTACCTCATCGCCAACTACAACGACTGGATGGCGGGCAAACGCGAACTGACCGCGCTCTTTACCCCGGACGAACACACCTCGCTCTCCGGCAGCACCTGGACCAAAAACTACCTCATCCTCGAAACCCTCGAAGACGTCAAAACCCGCCTCACCGTTTACGACCCGGCGAAAAACTGGGCAAAAACCCCGCTTGCGGGCGTGCCGGACATCGGCACCGCCAGCACCAGCGCGGTGGACGCCGACGAAAACGACCAAATCTGGCTGACCATATCCGGCTACACCCAGCCGACCACCCTCGCCCTCGCAGAAATCGGCAAAGAACCGGAAACCCTGAAAAGCCTGCCCGCCTACTTCGACGCAAGCGACCTTACCGTCGAACAACACTTCGCCACCAGCGCCGACGGCACGCGCATCCCCTACTTCGTCGTCCGGCCGAAAAACCTCAAAACCGACGGCAAAAACCCGACCCTGCTCTACGGCTACGGCGGCTTTGAAGTCGCGCTCATCCCCGGCTACAACGGCGGCATCGGCAAAACCTGGCTGACCCGCAAAACCGCGAGCGGCCGCAGCGGCGTGTACGTCGTCGCCAACATCCGTGGCGGCGGCGAATACGGGCCGCGTTGGCACCAGGCGGCACTCAAACAAAACCGCCACAAAGCCTACGAAGACTTCGCCGCCGTCGCCCGCGATTTGGCCGCACGCGGCATCGCCGACGCGCAGCACCTTGGCATCCAGGGCGGCAGCAACGGCGGCCTACTGATGGGCAACATGCTCACCCAATACCCGGAACTCTTCGGCGCCATCGTCGTACAAGTCCCGTTGCTCGACATGCAGCGCTACCACAAACTGCTTGCCGGTGCTTCGTGGATGGCGGAATACGGCGACCCGGACAAACCCGAAGAATGGGCATACCTGCAAAACTACTCGCCCTACCACCGCTTTGACCCGGCGAAAAACTACCCGCCGGTGCTGTTCACCACCTCGACCCGCGACGACCGCGTCCACCCCGGCCACGCGCGCAAAATGATGGCGAAAATGTTGGACGCGGGCAAAACTGCGCTCTACTACGAAAACATCGAAGGCGGGCACGGCGGCGCGGCCGACAACAAACAGCGCGCCTACATGAGCGCGCTCGCCTATACCTTCCTCTGGAACGAACTGACGAAGGGACTATAACAATCCTCCTAAACCTCATACGGTGTTTCGTTGTAGGGGGTTATAGGGTGCGCCTTGGCGCACCATTAATTAAGAAACAAATGCTTCCGCGACGGTGCGCCGAGGCGCACCCTATGGTGCTGTTTTCAGACCTGACAAAAGACCGGGCATCGCCCGGTCTTTCATATCCAACACCAGTACTTAACCTTCCTGCTCGGCGACGATGCCCGCATCTTCCAATTCGCGCACGATATCCTCCCAGCCCGCATCACGGGCGTATTTGACCATTTGCGCGAGGGTGTGTGCGCTGGCCGGGCGGTGCTGCGTGGCAGGAATTTCTGCCGGACGCATTTTCCAGGGACGCAGGGTGTGCCCGCTTGCTGCGGCGCAACGGCTTATCAGGGCGGCGATGCGGAAGCCGCCTTCGTCAATGTCGCCCCAGTGGTACACGGGGACGTCCGGCGGCAGTCCCGCAAGCAAGCGGCCATACAGGGCGCGCCATGCCGGTGAGGGCATACCGGCGGTATAAAGGCAGAGGGTGTTGCTGTCGCCGTGTTGTCGCGCCCAGACGTGAAAGGTGGTCAGGTTTTCAATGGTGAGGATTTGCGCGGGCTGTGCGGCCAGTCCATGAATCGCAGACGGCGGCAAGGCGCTGTAGGGGAAATCTGGCGGGAAATCGCCCCGCGTGCGGCGCAATAGGACGTTGCCCGCGAGGCGTACCGGCTGCGGCTCGCGGTAGAGGCCGAGTTCTTGCAGGATTTCTGTTTCCGGCCGCGCTTCACCGGCGAGGTTTCCGGTGAGCAGCACGTCAAGGCAGGGATGCAGATTCTCGATGCGTTTGCTGTCTTTGAACAGCAGCGCGCTGGCATCACGCACGGCGCTTTCGGTGATGCCGCGCTGCTCCTGTTCGCGGCACCAGTTGATGGTTTGGCAGGCGTCGTGCCAACGCCCGGCGTCTTCCGGCGCGGTTTGCCGCACGTTTTTCAGTTTTGCCCAGGCAGCGAGGACGTCGTGCAGGACCGGGTAGTCGGCGAGGCAGGCGGCAAGGGTCTCTGTTGCGTGCCGGATTTGTGCGGCGCGGGTTTCTTGGCCGAGGATGGCCGCCAGTTTGGCTGCGTCGGCGAGTTCGATGCGGCTGATGAAACTCTGCGGTTCGTGGCGCGGGCGTGTCAGGGTAATCGCGCCTTCTGCTTGCGCGTGTGCCATGACGGCGTCATAGGTTTCTTTGTCTTGTAGCCGGGGCAGCTGGTGGTAGTCTGCCAGCGCTTTGCCGGAAAGGGCGGCACGGCGCGTCGTCGTGCCTGCCGCATATTTGTCGGCGGCGCGCAGCAACCGCCTCAGCGCCTGATGTGCCAGTTCTTCTGCCGGGGAAGTCATGGCGCACTGCCCTCACCCGCTTGTCGGCTGATTTCGGCTGCAAGCAGTTCCGGATGAAATTCGGGCAGGTCGGCGCGTAATTGTTCGCGGGTTTCGGCGGTGACGTCGTGGCCGTCGAGAACGATGCCGTTTTTTTCGGCATCCCGCAGGATGTCGTAATAGCGGTCAAGGAAGGCCGTCAGGATGCCCAGCGCGTCGCCGGTGCTCGCCATGAGTACTTGCAGTCCCAGTGCTTCAAAGTAGCGCATGGTGGCGACGATGTTGCCCGGGTCCATTTTGATGAAGGCTTCGTCGATGACGAGCAGGCGCTGGCCGCTGTTGTCGCCGCGCGTCAGGCGGCAGGCCGATGCCAATGCTGCGCCGGCGATGACGTAGAGCGGCGCGCGGCGTTCACCGCCGGAGCCGGAGTCAATACGTTTGCTCAGCCACTCTACGCGCCGGGTTTCGCCACTCGCGCGGTCTTCGCGCAGGATTTCGATGTCGTAGTGGTAGAACTCGCGGTAGTCGTCGAGGGCGTTTTGTGCGGCACCCATGCCGGTGGCGGTTTTTTCGTTCATCAGTTCGTCAAAGACGGGCGGGGTGGCGCCCGCATCGCCAAAGAGGTCTTCGTCGGGGCCGTAGCGGGCGATGTCCTTGATGAATTTTAGCAGTGCCGCGGTTTCCGGCCGTTCTTGTGCGCGGAACTGGTAGCGTTCGTTGTTGGTAAACAGCGGGGCGAGGCGCAGCGCTTCGTCGGCAGGCGCGTTCTATCAGGTGGTGTCGGCGCGTCGCTTTCTGCGAGGCAGTTTTTTCCTGTGTTCTGCTTCTGTCTGCCGTGCCTGGTATTGGTCAAAGAGGTAGCCGATGCGTTCGGCTTCGCCGGAAAACGGCACGGCGCGGTAGAGTTTTTCCACGGCTTTATCCAGGGCGCGGTGCGCTTTTTTGAGCGCGGCGGGCATGGTGTCGGGGTGGTAGAGGGCGGCGAGGGTGGCGGCGGGGTCGGTTTGGCGTTCGGCGGCGCGTGCGTCCAGCACTTTTTGCGCGAGGCGGGCGACGGTTTCGCGCTGTTTTTCATCGGTTTGGGGGAAGGGGAAGCTGTGGTACACGTTGGGCGAGTAGCTGTAATCGCTTTTCAGACGGCCTGCCATAGTGCGCATCCAGTCCATGTGCATTTCGCTGTTCAATACGCCGAAGAGGTACAAGTCGGCATCGGGAATCATGTAAATCTTGTTGCTGGCGACGGTATCGGTGGTCAAAAAATCTATCGGGATATAGCGGCGTGTTTCGGACGATACTTCGGGCACGGCGATATAGGTTTTTTCAGGCTGCCTGTTTTGGGTAAACAGGAACGGTTCGTTTGCCAGTTCGCGCACGCTGGCGGTGGGGCTTTTTTGGCGTGTGGCTTTGACGCCTTCGATGCGCGCCTTGATTTCGGGATATTTGAGAAAGCGGGCGCGTTCGGCGGCGCTGCTGTTGGCAAACCACAGGCACCAGCGCTGTTTGCCGTTAATCAGTTCTTCCGCGCCGATAAAGGGTTTGACGAAGGGGGCAAGGTCGGGATGGGCGGCAAGCAGGGTTTGGTGTTCGGCGGCGTTCAAGAGCAGGTGGCCGCCGTCCACAGGTTTGCTGCCTTGGGTCATTTTCGCCATACCTGCGGGCGGGTTGGCGCGCGAAGGAATAATCACGCTTGCGCCTGCGGTGAGGTATTGGTTGATGTTGGCGACTTCATGCTTTTCAGGCTGCCCTTTGATGTCGGGATAGTCAAACAAAAGGCGCGGGGCGCTGTTGGTTTCAGACGGCCTGCCGAAGCCGACGATGATGCAATGCACGGCGGCTTTGCCTTTGGCGGCGGATGTCCATTGGAAGGTGCGGTGCGCGAAGCGGATTTTGAAGCCTTGCGCAAACAGCCATGCCCACAGGATGCCCGCCTGCTCGCCCTGGCAGATGGAGTTGGTGGAGACAAAGGCGGTTTGGATATGCGGCTGCGCGGCCATGCGTTCGGCGGCTTTTACATACCACGCGGCAACGTAATCCATCTTGCCGAATTTGCCGTTTTTGGGGAACACGGCTTCTACATCGGCTTGCTGCGCGGTGCTGCGCCATTGGTGGCCGATAAACGGCGGATTGCCGAAGATATAGTCGGCTTGCGGCCATTCGGTGGTGAGGGCGTTGGCGTTGATGATTTCGGCGCTGTCGGCAAGCGGGATGGTGGGACGGGTTTCGCCGAAGCGTGCGGCGGTGGCGAGGTTGCATTGGTGGTCGGTGAGCCACATGGCGACTTTGGCGATTTGCGCGGGGTATTCGTCGAGCTCGATGCCGTGGAATTGGCCGATGTGGACGCGCTGCATGGTGGCGATGTCTAAAAGCTGGTTTTCGCCGTAAAGCTCGCCGATGATTTCGTCTTCGAGGCGGCGAAGTTCGCGGTAGGCGACGACGAGAAAATTGCCGCAGCCGCAGGCGGGGTCGAGGAAGCGCAGACTGGCAATTTTTTGGTGGAAGTCATCAATGGCTTTTTTGCGGTTGCCTTTGCCGCGCGTTTTGCAGGCGACTGCAAATTCGGCGCGCAGGCCGTCCATGAAGAGGCTGTTGATGACTTTGAGGATGTTGGCTTCTTCGGTGTAGTGCGCACCGGAAGCACGGCGCTCACTGTTGTCCATCACGCTCTGGAAGAGGCTGCCGAAGATTTCCGGGCTGATTTTTGCCCAGTCGCGCCGCGAGCAGGCGAGCAGGTTGTCGCGCAAGGCGGCGTCAAAGTAGAGTTCTTCCGGGGCATCGGCAAAGAGGCGGCCATTGACGTAGGGAAAGGCTTTGAGTTCGGCGTTCATGCCCTGCGGTCGCCGCGTTTCCGGGGTATTGAGCACGCGGTATATTTGGTTGAGTACGCTGCCAGTGTCGGAGCCGTCGGCGCGGGTGTGTTTTTCCAGATAGTCTTCAAACTGGTTTTTAGTGAATATCAGGGTGTCGTCGGCAAAGAAACAGAACAACAGGCGGATGAGGAATTGTTTGAGGCGGTGTTCGTCGTAGGCATTGTCGGCACGGAAGGCGCGGTAGAGTTTGCCCACGGCATTGGCGGCATCGATGTTGGCCTGTTCTTCGGCGGCTTTGAGGTCGCGGCTGATGCCGTCCATGAAGTCAAAGTTGCGGTTTTTGATTTGCTCCGGCAGGTCTTCCAGCGGGAAATCGAGGCGGCTGCCCGCTTGCAGATCGTAGAGGCGCATACGGGCAAAGTCGCAAATGATGAGGTAACGCGGTACGTCGTCCGGGTTTTCGCGGCGGATTTCGTCTACATATCCCGCCGCCTGCGCGTAGGCTTTGTCGAGGTCTTTGTGGGCGGATTTGTGTTCGCAAAGGAGGCGTCCTGCCCAGAAGACGTCGGCAAATTTGGTGGTTTTTTGCTGGCGATGGCGGATGGCGTATTCGAGGCTGGCAGTTTTGTAGCGGTCAAGGTTGAAGATACGGAAAAATTCGTCCCAGAAGGTTTTGGCTTCGGCTTCTTCGCGGGTTTCGTGCCGCCAGCGGGCGGCAAATTGTTGGGCAAGGCGGTATTTGTGTTCGTAGGTGTAGGCGGTCACGGTTTTTCCGGGTGTTTGCAGGCGGCGCGCATTTTATGGTTGGTACCGGGGGCTGCCAACTGTCCGCATGGCGGCGCGTTTTGCGGTGTGGCTTTGCCGTAGCACCAGCGCGAGCAGGGTTTGCTTAACGCTTGCCACCGCATTGCGGCTGTGGCGCGGAATGGCGCAGGCGTAGCGCAGTTGGCCGTTGATGTGCAGGCGGTAACCCAGCGGTTCGAGGGCGCGGCGGAATTCGCGCTCAAAATCGCGGATGAGGGCATAAGCCACTTTGCTGCGGTAATCTGCCGCATACAGCACCTGTTCGGTGATGAGGCGGCTCGCTGCCTGTTCGAAATCGTCTTCCGTCATGCCGTCCGCGCTCGCGACGGCGTTTTCCCAGAAACTCATGTTTTGTCCTCCTTGCTGGCGCGCAAACGGATCAGGCTAAAAGGGATGTGCGAGATGGTGGGCGACGGCTGTTCGTCTTTGCCATCGCGCCGGATGATAAAACCGCCGGGTAGCGGGCGGGGTCTGCCTGCGTGCTCGGTGGCAAGGGTGCAGAGCATCTGCAAGGCGCGCACCGCTTCAATGCTGTCAGTAGGCAATTCAGCGCTGGTCATGGCATCGCGTCCGGCAAGCTGCATGCGGACGAAGGCGGCGAGTTTGGGGAATGTCATCACGCGCCGGTTGCGTGCCTGTAAGACCAGCCGGGCATAGGCCGCCCGTTCCGGAGATATCGTCTGTGTGCGCAGTTTGCCCGGCGGCGCCTGGTAGTTTTGCTGACGGGGGCGGGCGAGGCGCTCGCCGCTGATGGCATTGCCACAGGCAAACGGCGTGCAGGCAGCCGCTTTTTCACCGTGTTTAATGACCGCTGCGACGGCATCATGAATCATTTGCCCCAGCGGTTGCGTAGCGCGCAGGCGGTAATCGAGATAGGCGAGTGCTTGCCGGTTGGCGCGGCGGATTTCGTCATCGAGGCGGTTAAGGTATTCGTCAATGCGCTGCAATTCTTCAATCTTTTGCAAATCGCGTTCAAATAGCGCTTCAGCGCGTGCCGCATTACCCGCCGCCTGTTTTTCCTGATACCAGCGCAGCAGACGTTCGCGCAGCGCTGTCTGCCGGATATAACCCAGCAGGCGGAGGATTTCCTGCCGCCGCGCCAGCGGGTGTTCGCGTGTGCGCAATTCTTTGTAATCGGCGATAAAAATGCGTTCGACGTAATCATCAAAGAAACGGCGCACAAACTCACTCGTCGCTTCAATATCGCCGATTTCACGCATCAGGTCGCGCACATTGGTGCTGGCGATGCGGATATGCTCCAACAGCGCGCGCGACTGTCTGGCAGCTTCCTGCAAGGAGGCACCGTCGGCGTTTTCGTGCAATAGCAATTTCAGGTTCGCCTCAATACTGCGGATTTTGCCGGAGACAAACTCCGGTCCGGTATGGGCAAATTCGATGAGGCGGTTCATGAAATGAGCGACCGCGGGCGGCATGGTCACCATGTCCCGCACGCCCAAGCGCTCAACCCGCAGCCAGCCGCTGTCACGCAGGCGGTTAAATACTGCATTGGCGCGGTTGGCGAGTGGGGTTGACGGCGTCGCCTCGAATTCCTCCAATACCCATTCCTGATGCTGCATTTCTTCGGCAATGTCATGGGTAATCTCGCGCATTAAAAAGCCGCTGCCTGGCGGCAACGGCGCGTCCGGGCCGAAACGTTTGTCGTAGAGGGCACAAAGCAGATGCCAATATTGCCCACGATTAGCAGACGCCAGCGGGGCAAAAATCCGCTCCGGCAGGCGCTTGAACAGGGATGGACTGCGTGCCGTCAGCTGCGTGATTGCGCTGTTCGTCTCGTCAAGCATCATGAGTACCCTCCTCCTGGAATGATTACGTCAAAACGGATTCATAACTCAGAGAAACATAGCACAAATCTTAAGCGCCCAGGGCGCAGACGGCCGCCGCTTGACCCGCCCGCGTTTTGCGCTACATTAGCGCGCTTTCTTCTCTTAAATTCATTCATCATCAGAGGCTTTCATGCTGCGTATTGTGGCGATTCTGCATAATCCCGCCGGTTCGACCGGTTTGATCGGGAAGTTTTTGGACGAACAGCCGGAGGTCGATTTCCGCGTGTTGTGTCCGCTCGCTGGCGACCCTTTGCCGGAGGCGGATACTTTTGACGCGGCGATTGTTTTCGGCGGCAAGATGAGCGCCAATGATTGTCCGGCCCTGCCGCCGCTGCTTTCGGAGCTGCTATGGATTCGCGGCATTGTGGACGCGGGCAAGCCGTTTCTGGGCATTTGTCTGGGCGCGCAGCTGCTCGCGATGGCTTATGGCGGCAAGATTACCCGCCACGCCGAGCATATTGTCGAGATTGGTTTTTATCCGCTCTATCCGACGGTGGACGGCTTTAATTCGATTTTTGCCGAGATGCCGGAGCGCTTTTTTCAGTGGCATAACGAGGGTTTTACCCTGCCGGATGGCGCGGTGAAACTGGCGGCGAGCGATGCTTTTCCCAATCAGGCGTTTTCCTTGGGCGGGCAGGCGTTCGGTTTTCAGTTTCACCCGGAGGCGACGATTGAGCAGATTCGTTATTGGCACACGCGCGACAGCGAGGAGCTGGCAAGCCCCGGCGCGCAGACAGTCACCTCGCAATGGCTCTATCAAGAGCGGCATTGCGAGGAAATCGGCGCATGGCTGCAAGGGTTTTTGGCGTTTTGGTTGAAGGGAGCGGCGTGATGTGGCGCAAATCGGATTTTATGTATGAGTTGCCGGACGAGTTAATCGCCCGCTTCCCGCTCGCCGAGCGCAGCGCGGCGCGGCTCTTGCTGGCGCGGGCGGTATCAGTGGATGAGGTCGCGCTTGCCGACCGCATGGTGCGCGATTTGCCGGATTTGCTCGAGCCCGATGATTTGCTGGTGTTCAACAACACGCGGGTGTTACCTGCGCGGCTGTTCGGGCAGAAGGAAAGCGGCGGCCGCGTCGAGATTTTGCTGGAGCGCCTGAAGAGCGCGCATGAGGCGAATGCTTATGTGCGCGCCTCGAAATCGCCGAAGGTTGGCGGGGTGATTCGCATTGGCTCGGCGGAATTGCGCGTGACCGGGCGGCATGAGGCGCTGTTTGCCCTGTATAGCGAGACGCCGTGGGCGGAGCTGCTGGCGGCGCAGGGCGAGATGCCGATTCCGCCGTATCTGGAGCGGGCGGCGCTGGAGAGCGACAAGCAGCGCTATCAGACGGTGTTTGCCAAGCACAGCGGCGCGGTCGCCGCCCCCACCGCCGGACTGCATTTTGACGAGGCCTTGCTCGCCGCCATCCGCCTGCGCGGCGTGAAGATGGCAGAGGTGACGCTGCACGTTGGCGCGGGGACGTTCCAACCAGTGCGCCACGAAAACCTCGCCGAGCACATCATGCACGAGGAATGGTTACAGGTGGGGCAAGACGTGGTTGATGCGGTCGCGGCTTGCCGTGCGCGCGGCGGGCGGGTGGTCGCCATCGGCACTACCAGTCTGCGTGCGCTGGAGTCGGCGGCGGAGGGCGGCGAACTGGCGCCGTTTAGCGGCGATACCAATCTGTTCATCACGCCGGGTTACCGTTTCCGCGTCGTCGATGCGCTGCTTACCAATTTCCATCTGCCGGAATCCACGCTGCTGATGCTGGTCAGCGCCTTTGCCGGTTACGCCAACATCCGCGCCGCCTATCAGCACGCCATCGCCGCGCGCTACCGCTTTTTCAGCTACGGCGACGCGATGTTTTTGCCGACGCGCCTCGATGTCTGATTTTGACCGCATCGGCGCGGTTTTCCTGAAAAATATTTACGCGACGACGAAAGGCCGCATCCGCCTCGCTGTGTTGCAACGCGACCTGGCGCCGCTGCTCGCCGGCGCGCCGTTGCGCATTCTGGACGTCGGCGGCGGCGCCGGACAGATGGCGCTGTGGTATGCGAGTTTAGGGCATGAAGTGGTGGTTGCCGACCGCTCGCAAGTGCTGCTCGACGAAGGGCGCGCGGCGGCACAAACGCTCGGTTTGGCGGTGGATTTCGTCCATGCCGACGCCTTTCAGCTGGCAGATGCCCTGAATGACGCGACCTTTGACCTCGTCTGCTGCCATGCCGTGCTGGAATGGGTCGAGGATGGCGTGGCGCTGCTCGCGGCGTGCGCGGCGCGGGTGCGCGCGGGCGGACATTTCTCGCTGATGTACTACAACCGCCGCGCGCTCGTCTTCGCGCAGCACGTTTTCGGCAATTTCGACTATCTTGACCGCGGCCTGCGTCCCTACCGCAAAACGGCGAAGCTCACCCCCGATTACCCGCGCGAACCGGAAAGCGTCGCCGCCTGGCTCGACGATTTGGGATTCACGCGCGTGCGCCGCTCCGCCATCCGCTGTTTTCATGACTACATGAAGCCGCACGACCGCGCCCGCCACGATGACGCCGAAATCGTCGCGCGCGAACTGGCGGTGTCGGCAAGCGAAGACTATCTGCCGGTCGCACGCTACATTCACGAATTGTGCCGCAAAACATGAACATCGCAGAAGCGGTCAAGCGCTATATGCAGAATAAAAGAATCATTCCATACACTTGCCAGCAAACGCATTTTTGACAAAAACAGGTGAGGTCGCTATAGTTGCCCTTGCCGCGAAGTAATGAACAAAAAATTACCAAACGCGATTTGATGCGAACCCGTCTGCACCGATTTACGCGGGCGACCCCGGAAAAACAAGAGGAAAAGGACATGCAAAAAACCCTACGAACCCTGAAAGTCGTCCTGATTGCCGCCCTGCTCGGCGCCAGCGCCGCCAGCAGCGCCCAACAAGGACTCTCCGAGCGCTGGCAAACCTTCGGCGCACCCGCGCCCGGCAGCGAAGCCGTGAATCCCGGCTGGGCTGGCGCGATGTTCTACCGCACGGGCGGTGGCGGCGGCGCAGCCAACATCTACGTCAACGGCGAATACCTCGCCTCGCTCCTGCCCGGCGGCTACCGCTACGCCGAACTCTGCCCCTACAACCAGCGCCTCGCCGCCGCCTACACTGGTCGTGACCGCGCCTACGGCATCAAGGCGAACGCGGGCGAGTTTTACGACCTGCCGCAAGGCCACGTCAGCTACTTCCGTGTCGTCGATACCGGCGGCGGCCCGACCCTGCAAGCGGTTGACCGCGGCACCGCCAGCGCTGAAATCAGCCAACTGCGCGAACAAACCCACACCCTGCCGCGCCTCGAACAAAACCGCAACTGCTCACCTGAACTCGTGCAGCAATACAATATTGACGTCTCCGCGCTGTTCAAATTTGACCGCTCCGACTACGCCAGCATCCTGCCGGAAGGCAAACGCCAACTGCAAGAAATCGCGGCCGCCGCCGCGCAATACCGCGACGCGACCAGCGTGATTTACATTGACGGCTACACCGACCCCGAAGGCAAACCGGCATACAACCAGCGCCTGTCACAACGCCGCGCGCAAACCGTCAAACGCGTCATGATCGAAAACGGCTTCCCCGCTGCGTCACTGAAAGCCCGTGGCCACGGCGAAAACGATCCGGTCGTCACCGGCTGCCGCAAACGCAACCCGCGTAACGCCAGCGCCCGCGCCGCCTGCGACCAACCAAACCGTCGCGTGGAAATCAAACTCTACGGCAAGAACATGCACTAAACCCTTGCCATCGAAAAAGCGCTCCGCCACAACGAGAGCGCTTTTTTTAACCCTGCCACTGGACGCCCCATGAACATCAAGAACACCATCACCCCGCCCGTCACCGACGACAACCTCCCGCCTGTCGCACCGCGCAAAAGCAAAGCGCCGCTTGTCACCCTCATCATCAGCGCCGTAGCCGTCCTCATCCTGCTGATGACGACCGGCGGCAGCATGTACACCGTGGACCAGGGCGAGCGCGGCGTCGTCCTCCATTACGGCGAAGTGAGCAAAGTCGCCGATCCGGGCCTGCATTTCAAATGGCCGTATGTGGACCGCGTCGTGCGCGTACCGACCCGCACCACCACCGGTACGATGAAAGACATCTTCGCCTACTCCAGCGACCAGCAACCGGCGCAAATCGCCCTCTCCGTCACCTTTGCCGTCACAGATGACGGCGTCGAAGACCTCTACACCCAGTTCGGCAAAATCGACAACCTCTACGAACTCGCCATCGTCCCCATCGTCAAACAAGAAATCAAAACCGTCTTCGGCCAATTCACCGCCATCCGCTCTGTACAGCACCGCGAAGAGCTGAACAACAAAACGCGCGACGCCATCGTCGGCGCACTGGCCAAATACCCCTACCTGCGCATCGAAAGCGTGCAGATTGAAAACGTCGATTTCTCCGACGCCTACGAACAAACCATCGAAGACCGCATGAAGGCGGAAGTAGAAGTCGAGCGCTACAAACAAAACCTCGAACGCGAACGCATCGAGGCGCAAATCGCCGCTACCCGCGCCCAAGGCCAGGCGGACGCGCAAATCAAGGCGGCAGAAGCGGAGGCGAAAGCCATCGAATTACGCTCCAAAGCCGAAGCCGATTCCATCAACACCAAAGGCGAAGCGCTGCGCAAAAATCCGGAAATTATCCGCCTCATCCAGACAGAAAAATGGAACGGCATCCTGCCGCAAACCATGCTGCCAAACAGCACCGTGCCGATGCTGGAACTGCCCGCACCGCGCACCGATACCCCCTGAACCGCCCCGCAGAAAAAACATTAACGCTACGGCAAACTTCGCTTAATATAGCCGCTCCCACAGCCTGTTCAACAGACGACGTGAGACGCAAGGACGGCGCACACGCGCTCCTTCGCTCCGCCTCGGTTGCGCAGGCTTTTTTTAACCCCGAAACCCAGGAGATCCCATGTACGAGACCTTCATCGTTTTAGACAGCGCGCAGCAAGTCCTCGCGAAGATGCCCGCGCCGCCGCCCACCCCGCTGATTACCGGCGACGCCGTTTCTTTTGGCGTGCTGATGGGCGTGCTCGGCCTGATTTTTTACACCAGTTCACGCAAAAGCGGTTTCTGGGCGAAATTTTATTCGCATATTCCGGCGCTGCTGCTCTGCTATTTCGTGCCGGGGCTGCTCAGCACCTTCCACATCATCGGCGAAGAAAGCGCGAGCCACATTTACCACATCGCCTCGCGCTATCTGCTGCCGGCGGCGCTGTTCCTCCTCACCCTCTCCATTGATATCCAAAAAATCATCGGCCTCGGCTGGAAAGCGCTGGCGATGTTCTTCGCCGCCACCGTCGGCGTTATGCTCGGCGGGCCGTTTGCCGTTTGGCTCTTCAGCATCATCAACCCCGAATGGGTCGCGGGCGATTTGTGGAAAGGTTTTTCCACCGTCGCCGGCAGCTGGATTGGCGGCGGCGCCAACCAGACGGCGATGAAAGAGTTGTATCACGTCAATGACACCCTCTTTGGCACGATGGTCGTGGTGGACGTTATCGTCGCCGAGTTCTGGATGATCGGCCTGCTGTTCATGGCGAAAAAGGCGGAAAGCGTGGACCGCTGGCTGAAAGCGGACACCAGCGCCATTGACACGCTGAAACACACCGTCGAGAAATACGCGCGCGAGAACGAGCGCATTCCGTCGCTCGCCGATTTGATGATTATCCTCGGCATCGCCTTCGCCGTGGTCGGCGCCAGCCATTTCTTTGGCGACCACATCGCCGCCTGGTTCAAGCAGTTCCCGTGGGCGAAAAGCTACAGCCTGAACAGCGCCTTCCTCTGGCTGGTGATGCTCGCCACCGTTTTCGGCATCCTCTTTTCCTTCACCCGCGCGCGTGAACTGGAACACGCGGGCGGCTCGCGCCTCGGCTCCGTCTTCATCTACATCCTCGTCGGCTCGATCGGCATGCAGATGGAGCTGGACAAAATCTTCGACAACTTCGGCGTCATCATGGTCGGCGTGGTCTGGATGCTCTTCCACATCGCCTTTATCTTCATCGTCGCGAAAATCATCCGCGCACCGAGCTTCTTCCTCGCCGTCGGCTCCAAGGCAAATATCGGCGGCGCGGCCTCTGCACCGGTGGTTGCGGCTGCTTTCCACCCGTCGCTTGCTCCGGTCGGCGTGCTGCTCGCCATTTTGGGCTATGCCATCGGCACCGCTGGCGGCTATCTCACCGGCGAGATGATGCGCCTGATTGTTGGCGGTTAAATCGTCCGAAAAAGAAAACCGCCCCGAGGGGCGGTTTTCTTATGGCGCACGCAACCTTTTCCATTTACGGATTTTACTGCGGAAGGTTTTAAATGGCGCGGCGGTATTGATATGCAGCCATTTCCATACTGGCCAATTCGCGGGTGTAGAAGATGCCCATTGCCGTTTGCCCGGTGTAAACAAAGTTTCTTCGTCCAGTGCGTCAATGAGGGCAACGATAGCCGTGACGTTTTCTGTAAATTGTTTTTGTAATGCGCTTAATGATTGCTAGGCATAAGTCCGGTAAAAATATTGATAGAGTCCGCCAAGCTGATTCCATTTGTAATCAGGATGTGGGGTAATCACGCTTTTTCCTTGCCGGTTCGCCGCTTCCCATTGCTGAATCAGCTGCATCCAGCCGATTTGATAGGCAAGCATTTGTGCGGGTGTTCTCTCTACACCTTCTAATAACAAATCCTTGTCAGCTTCAGCGACCGTTTGAAATTCATCGCAAAAGCGCTTGGCGTGTAATTCGATTTCGGTGATAAGCGCAGCTTTATGGGCGTAAGTTTGCATATTTATTTCCTGATACGTTAAGACCCCGCCAGAGCGGGGTCTTTTTTCACCAGTTTCAAGCATTAGCGATGCTCGCTGATTTTTTCCTTGTGCTTGCGAATCTGCTTGTCCAGCACGTCTGCCAATAAATCAATAGCGGCGTACATGTCTTCGTGCGAGGCGTCGCCGTGAATGGTTTTGCCGGAGGCGAGGTGCAGCGTCGCTTCGGCAAATTTCAGATGGTTTTCGGCGCGCAGGGTGATTTGCGCACTGGTAATTTGCTGTATTTCCAGTTTGCCGAGTTTTTCTTCTACATAACTCCGAACTGCATCGCTGATATCGAGATGTTTGCCGGTGATGTTGTAGTTCATCATCCACTCCTTTTTGCTTGGGTTAATGGGCGATTCGTACCGTAGCAAATCGCCCCCGCCCCTGCAAGTATTTCAGAAAATTCCTTTGAGCCACGTGATTTGCGTACCGTCAATGCAAATGGCATCAAAGCGGCAATCCGGCGGCTGCGGGTGGTGTTGCTGTAAATAAGCAAGCGCGGTTTTGCGGATTTTCGCCTGTTTGCCGGGCGTGATGCTGGCGGCGGCGCTGACCTGGCTGCCTGCGCGGCGCGAGCGCACTTCGACGAATACCAATACCGCGCCATCGCGGGCGATGAGGTCGATTTCGCCGTAACGGGAGCGGATGTTGTTCGCTACAATGGAAAGCCCCTGCGCCTTGAGGTAAGCGGCAGCGCGGCGTTCGCCCGCCTGGCCGCGCAAGAGATGCGGCGCGAGTTTTTTGAAGAACATGAGGTGTTTGATGAGTGGTGTGTTGTTTGTGGTGGCGACGCCGATTGGTAATCTGGAAGATGTGAGCCGGCGCGCGCTCGCGGTGCTTGCGGCGGCGGACATTATAGCCTGCGAGGATACGCGCCACAGCCGCCGCCTGCTGGACGCTTACGGCATCGACCGCCCGCTTTTGCCGCTGCATCAGCACAATGAACGCGGCGCGGCGCAGGCGCTGTTGCAGCGTTTGCAGGAAGGCGCGAATGTGGCGCTGGTGAGCGATGCCGGCACGCCGCTCGTCTCCGACCCCGGCGCACTGCTGACGCGCCTCGCGCATGAGGCGGGCATCCGCATCTGCCCGGTGCCGGGGGCGAGCAGCGTGATGGCGGCGCTGTCGGCAAGCGGCCTGCCTGCCGACCGTTTCCAGTTCGCGGGCTTCATTCCGGCGAAAGCGGGCGAACGGCAGCGCTTTTTCGCGGAATTTGCCGCGGCGGCGCAGACGACGATTTTTTTTGAAACGCCGCACCGCATTGCCGAATCGCTGGCGGCGATGGCGGAAATTTTTGACGGCGCACGCCGCCTGTTGGTCGCGCGCGAGCTGACCAAGCAGTTCGAGCAGATTGCCCTGCTAACCGTCGCCAGCGCCCCCGCGTGGCTTGCAGAAGATGACAACCGCCAGCGCGGCGAGTTCGTGCTGCTGCTGGAAGCGGCGGCAGCACAGGAAGCCGCCGACTGGCAACCGCTGGCCGAGGATTTGCGCGCAGCGGGGCTGTCGGCGAAAGATACCGCCGCGCTGGTTGCCAAACACACCGGCGCGAACAAGAAGGCGGTCTACCAATATTTGCTGGATAATCAGGCAAACCGCCCGCGTTAACCATTTCTTCACAAAAACCGCTTGATTTTGGTTTTCTGACCCGCACATCGGCGTTATCCATTTTCAACCAGAGGAAAAACCATGCAAGCCTTTACCTCGCGCTTCCAGGAAGCGCTGCAAACCGCGCAGTCCATTGCCGTCGGCAAGGACAGCAATTACATCGAACCGGCGCACGTCTTTCTCGCCCTCTTGCGGCAGGAAGGCGGCGCGGCGGCATCCATCCTGCGCCAAGCGGGTGCGGACGTCGGCACCTTGCGCGCGCAAGTCGAGCAAATCGTCAATGACTTGCCGCGCGTGGCGAACGCCACCGGCCAGGTGAACATCTCGCCCGACACCTCGCGCCTCTTGAATCTCTGCGACAAATACGCGCAGCAAAACGGCGACAAATTCATCTCCTCCGAACTGTTCCTGCTCGCCGCCTGCGAAGATTCCGGCGCGCTCGGCAAGGCGCTGAAAGCGGCGGGCGTGCAGAAAGCCAAGCTGCAACAAATCATCGACCAACTGCGCGGCGGCGAACCCGTCACCGACGAAGCCGCCGAAGACAAACGCGAGGCGCTGAAAAAATACACCATTGACGTCACCGCGCGCGCCGAGCAGGGCAAGATTGACCCGGTGATTGGCCGCGACGAAGAAATCCGCCGTGCCATGCAAATCCTGCAACGGCGCAACAAAAACAACCCCGTCCTCATCGGCGAGCCGGGGGTGGGCAAAACCGCCATCGTGGAAGGCTTGGCGCAGCGCATCGTCAATGGCGAAGTGCCGGAAAGCCTGAAAGGCAAGCGCCTGCTCTCGCTGGATCTTGCCGCGCTGCTCGCGGGCACCAAATACCGCGGCGAATTTGAAGAGCGGCTGAAAGCGGTGCTGACCGACATCGAAAAAGCCAACGGACAAATCATCCTTTTCATCGACGAAATTCACACCATGGTCGGCGCGGGCAAAACCGAAGGCTCAATGGACGCCGGCAATATGCTCAAACCCGCCCTGGCGCGCGGCGAACTGCACTGCATCGGCGCAACGACGCTGGACGAATACCGCCAATACATGGAAAAAGACGCCGCGCTGGAGCGCCGTTTCCAAAAAGTGATGGTGGAAGAGCCGACGGTGGAAGACACCATCGCCATCCTGCGCGGCCTGCAAGAGCGCTACGAAGTGCACCACGGCATCGACATTACCGACCCCGCGCTGGTCGCCGCTGCCGTCCTTTCCAACCGCTACATCACCAACCGCCAGCTGCCGGACAAAGCCATCGACCTCATCGACGAAGCTGCTGCGCAAATCCGCATGGAGCTCGATAGCAAACCGGAGACGATGGACCGCATCGACCGCCGCCTCATCCAGCTCAAAATGGAGCGGTTGGCGCTGGAAAAAGAACACGACGACGCCTCGAAAAAACGCCTCGCCGACCTGCAAGACGAAATCGACAAACTGGAAAAAGAATACGCCGACCTCGAAGAAGTCTGGCAGGCAGAAAAAGCGACCATTCAGGGCAGCGCCGGCATCAAAGAAGAAATCGACCGCCTGCGGGTGGAGCTGGAAGCGGCGAAACGGCGTGGCGACTACGCGGCGATGAGCGAAATCCAGTACGGCAAAATACCGGCGCTGGAAAAACAACTGGCGCACAGCGAAACCGCCGCCGCCAAGCCGCAGCACACCTTGGTGCGCAGCGAAGTCACCGAAGAAGAAATCGCGCAAATCGTCTCGCGCTGGACGGGCATCCCCGTCGCCAAAATGCTCGAAAGCGAAAAAGAAAAACTGCTGGCGCTGGAAAGCGCACTCGGCGCGCGCGTTGTCGGACAAGAAACGGCGGTAGAAGCGGTGGCAAACGCCATCCGCCGTAACCGCGCAGGCCTCTCCGACCCGAACCGCCCCATCGGCTCGTTCCTCTTCCTCGGGCCCACCGGCGTCGGCAAAACCGAACTGTGCCGCACCCTCGCCGCCTTCCTCTTTGACAGCGACGAAGCCATGGTGCGCATCGACATGAGCGAATTCATGGAAAAACACAGCGTTGCCCGCCTGATTGGCGCGCCCCCCGGCTACGTCGGCTACGACCAGGGCGGTTACCTCACCGAAGCCGTGCGCCGCCGCCCGTACTCGGTAGTCCTGTTCGACGAAATCGAAAAAGCGCACGCCGACGTCTTCAACGTCCTGCTGCAAGTGCTGGACGACGGCCGCCTTACCGATGGCCAGGGGCGCACCGTGGATTTCCGCAACACCGTCATCATCATGACCTCCAACCTCGGCTCGCACCTCATCCAGGAAATGAACTACGACGACTACGAGGCGATGAAACTGGCGGTGATGGAAATCGTCAGCGCGCACTTCCGCCCGGAATTCATCAACCGCATCGACGAAACCGTAGTCTTCCACGCACTCGGCAAAGAGCACATGCAGGGCATCGCCACCATCCAGCTGGCACGCCTGCGCAAACGCCTCGCCGAACGCGAACTGGGACTGGAGATCAGCCCGGCAGCGCTGGCGCAACTGGTGGAAGTCGGCTACGACCCGGTATTCGGCGCGCGCCCGCTGAAACGCGCCATCCAGACCCATCTGGAAAACCCGCTGGCACAGCGCATCCTCGCCGGCGACTTCCTCCCCGGCAGCACCGTGCATGTGGACTATAAAGACGGCGAAGGCTTTACCTTCCGCGCCTGATTTATCCGCCCACAAGAAAACCCGCCGCAAGGCGGGTTTATATTTAGCGGTTACAATGCCAAAAATAGCGTCTTTTAAAATATTCTGTAGTACAATGGACAAGAACACCTTCATTTACAGGGAATCAGGATGAACACTTATCGTAAAGCCATTTTAATACTGCTATCACTGGCATTTTTAATCAACCCGCTTCACCTATCTGCAAATACAGACGTAGCCAATGATTGGGCACTTGAGGGAATATCAAGAGTAGGTGCAACAAGCATTTATACAGGCATCAAACATACTGCCAACGGATCTTATAGAAGTACTGTCAAAATCACACCTAATATCGCTAACATCACCAAATTTGTAGGGCGAACCGGTTTGCTTGCTATAGTAGGGTTAGCCATAAAAGGATTAGTGGGTCTGGTGGATTATGTGATGGATCCGGAAAATAATCGTGTCAAGATTACAAAAAACACGGGATTATGGACGGATCATGATAGAGAAATAGTAGGCAATGTTGCGACTGTTGGACGCTATGAATGTGCAAAACCGCATGGATGGGGCGGTGGTGGCGGTCCTATAGTTAGGGACTATACCCATTTAGGATATGCGTATGTAAAATGCAATAACGGCTACGGATTTATCCGAATGCACCAAGAAGAGGAAACGCTCACGTTCGACCAATTGGCAGATCAAGTCTTTAAAAACGCGCAAGCCGGGCAGCCAGAAGCGATTGCGGCAATCGGGGAAATTGCAGATGCACAAGCAACCTTACAATGGCTGGCGACCAACTGGGAACGCAACAAAAGACCACTAGAAAAAACCAACGCTCAGAACAGAGTCAGCCCAACAGCGATCGCCTTAAGCCAAGCGCATCATTCTGGGAGAAAATATGGAGGGAACTGTACGCCGAAAGAATTCAACGAGCTGGAAGCAATAAAGAAAAAAAATTGTTCCGAGTCAGGACCAATTAGTTGCTCAAGGTTTTTGTCAGATGAAGAAATAGGTCGTCGTACTAAGTTTTTACAACAATGCGCCCTTGCGCGCACCACAATTAACAATAAATGCTTTGCCGGTGGGGACGAAAATCATAGAAAAGAAGCAAGTAACTATTGGGAATCCTATACCGACTGCTTCAAAATATTACAAAATAGACGGAATTATCGATGAAAAATATAGCCCCATTCAATCAAATATCATCTATAGAAAAAGTCATAAAGAAATATTTTCCAAGTAATGAAAAATTACATAGCCTGACAGAAGATGAAGTTGCCATGTGCGGCGCCGCCCATGATGTAGATATCATGTATATGTTTAATGACAGAACCTGGCTTGACGTCTGGAATGATTCTGATGCTTTTTGGATAGACCATATGATACGTATGTTTTTTTACTCCTTAACGATACCAGCTGAATATTACAGAGAAATAAATAATTATCCAAAAATCTGCAGCGAAGAAAATGAGAATAATGTCCGCTTTCTTTTAACCGGACTGCTTTACATGTGTACGGTAGCAGGCTTTAATGATAAATCTTCCCCACCGCGAGCCTCTTATTCTATTTTGAATCACTTGGATCCCAAAAAACCTTATGAAACATATGATGGATATATTGATCCAATTAAAGATTTCTTCCCTTCATTGATAGAGAAATACACATCAGAGCAGTTGTTTTTGCTCTCTATTCTGTTTATGGAATTACCCAAACATGCTGATATAAGTGAACTGGGTAAGAAATATTGGACATGGATTTATGAAAATACCGATGATGATATCCGTGAGAAAATCATGAAAGAGTTTGAAGAAAAATCATAATCATGATCTTATAAACGCTCCACCAGCGCAACGGCGCACATAATTTTCTGCAAGACTCTCATCATATATACCGTCCTCCCAAAACCAAGGCTCATCTAAGAGCCGGTTCGAAATTTTTTGAGTCACAAGCTTAAGAATGCCAAGCATATAAATTGCAAGCTGGTATTGAGCTTTCGCTCGTAGTTCTTCCATAGTCGCCGGTTCTTCTCCAGCTAGGCAAAACTGCGTTCCACTACACAGCATTTTGGCATCCCCTTGAACTTATGCAGCTAGCTGCATTTGCCTATCTGCACTTCGAACTCCCCCTGCTCAGCGCTGCACCCCCTTCGGCAAACGGTTTGTCCGTATATCCTATCGCATAACAACATCTTTAATTTCCGTCAGATTTTCCTTGTTCTCTTGCGACATTACCAAAGCACCTACGTGGTCACCTACATCTATTGCGTACGACAAACCCTACGTATATACCGCATATGCTGTTTGATGCAGTACCTTCGTCCATATCATAGCCTTTCTCCTGCGCACTGTGCTCCTTTAACGCTTTGTACGTCTATTATCAGGAAGCTCGTCGCGGCTTGACGCTCCGCTTTTTCTCGTGTTGCACTGACCAGATTTTTTATACCTGCTCAAGCAGACTGCCACTCTCACGGGGTTCGCTCTAGATAATGTGCGAATGTGTTCGAACTGTTCGCGGTTGATGTTTCTGGGATATGTTTTTCTCATCCGGTTATTTTCTCAATATCTTGCTGAGATTTTGAACAGTCTCTAAGGCGCACCCCGCAACATCCATCGTGCATCGCCCCTGAAATAACGCTAGAATCCCGCGCTTTCTCCAATACTTCGAGGTAACACATGAACAACGACGGCATGGCGACCCGCTACCAGCCCGCAGAAATCGAAAACAAATGGTACAAAGTCTGGGAAGTGGGCGGACATTTCGCGCCCGCGGGCAGCGGCGAACCCTACGCCATCATGATTCCGCCGCCGAACGTTACCGGCACGCTGCACATGGGGCACGCCTTCCAGGACACCATCATGGATGCGCTCATCCGCTACCAGCGCATGAACGGTCGCCGCACCCTGTGGCAGCCGGGCAGCGACCACGCCGGCATTGCCACGCAGATGGTGGTCGAGCGCCAGCTGAACGCGCAGGGCAAGACGCGGCATGACCTCGGCCGCGAAGCCTTCACCGCCAAAGTCTGGGAATGGAAGGCGCAATCCGGCGGACAAATCATGCAGCAGCTGCGCCGCCTCGGCGCCTCGCTTGACTGGACGCGCGAGCGCTTCACCATGGACGACGACCTCTCGCGCGCGGTGCGCACCCTCTTCGTCCGCCTGCACGAAGACGGCCTCATCTATCGCGGCAAGCGCCTGGTGAACTGGGACCCGGTGCTGAAAACCGCCATTTCCGACCTTGAAGTCGAGAACCGCGAAGAAAGCGGCTTCATGTACCACGTGCGTTACCCCTTCGTCGCCGGACAAGGGCTGGACGGCGAATATATGCACATCGCCACCACCCGCCCGGAAACCATCCTCGCCGACGGCGCGCTCGCCGTGCATCCCGATGACGAACGCTACCGCCACCTGCTCGGCAAAATGGTGCACGTGCCGCTGACTGAGCGCGTTATCCCCATCATCGCTGATGAATACGTCGAAATGGACTTCGGCACCGGCTGCGTGAAAATCACCCCCGCGCACGACTTCAACGACTATGCGGTCGGCCAGCGGCACACCATGGAAGTCATCAACCTGATGAACCCGGACGCCACCCTGAACGACAACGTCCCCGCCGCCTATCGCGGCCTTGACCGCTGGGTGGCGCGCGACAAAATCGTTGCCGACCTTGATGCTGCCGGATTACTGGAAAAAGTAGAACCGCACACCTTGAAACGCCCCTACGGCGACCGCAGCGGTGTCGTCATCGAACCCTACCTCACCGACCAGTGGTTCGTGGACCTGTCCAGCGCCAAAGGCATGGAAAAACTGACCCGCCCGGCGATTGAGGCGGTGCGCGGCGGCCGCATCCAGTTCGTGCCGAAAAACTGGGAAAACACCTACTACAACTGGATGGAAAACCTGCAAGACTGGTGTATCTCGCGCCAACTCTGGTGGGGGCACCGGATACCTGCCTGGTACGACGCGGACGGCAACACCTACGTCGCCGAAAACGAAGCAGCGGCGCGCGCCAAATACCAGTTGCCCGCCGACCTGCCGCTCACCCAGGACGAAGACGTGCTGGATACCTGGTTTTCCTCGGCGCTGTGGCCATTTGCGACACAAGGCTGGCCGGACGACACCGCCGACCTGCGCGACTTCTACCCCGGCAACGTCCTCGTTACCGGTTTTGACATCATCTTCTTCTGGGTGGCGCGCATGGTCTTGATGGGACTGTACTGCATGGACGGCGCGGTGCCGTTCAAAGAAGTCTATATCCACGGCCTCGTGCGCGACAGCGAAGGACAGAAAATGTCCAAATCCAAAGGAAACGTGCTCGACCCACTCGACATCATCGACGGCATCGACCTCGAAAACCTCGTCGCCAAACGCACCAGTGGCATGATGCAGCCACAAAAAGCAGCAAAAATCGAAGCACAAACGCGCAAAGAATTTCCCGACGGCATCGCCGCGCACGGCACCGACGCGCTGCGCTTCACCTTCGCCGCGCAGGCAACGATGGGGCGCGACGTCGTCTTTGACCTCAAGCGCGTCGAAGGCTACCGCAACTTCTGCAACAAACTGTGGAATGCTGCCCGCTTCGTCCTCATGCAAACTGACGGGCAGACCATCACCGCCGCGCCCTTTGCCGAAAAAAGCGCCGCCGACCGCTGGATCTACGGCGCGCTTGACCGCACCACCGCCGCCGTGCGCGAAGCCTTTGCCACCTACCGCTTCGACTTCGCCGCGCAGGCGGTGTACGAATTCCTCTGGAACCAGTACTGCGACTGGTATCTGGAGCTGGTCAAACCCGTGCTTGCCAAGAACAATCCCGATGAAGCCGAAAAAGCGCGCACCCGCCACACCCTGCTCGACGTCCTCGAACAAACCCTGCGCCTCATCCACCCGCTGATGCCGTTCATCAGCGAAGAAATCTGGCAACAAACCGCGCCTGCACTCGGCAACAGCGGCGACACCATCATGAGCCAGCCCTACCCGCAGGCGACAAACGGCAGCGACCCAGCAGCCGACGCCGAAATCTACTGGCTGCAACAAACCCTGCTCGGCGTGCGCAAAATCCGCGCCGACATGAACATCGCCCCCGGCAAAGCCCTGCCGTTGCTCATCAGCGGCCAGGACGAAAGCGCCGCACGCCATCTCGCCCAACAAGAGCGCTGCCTGCTGGCGCTGGGGCGCCTCGAAAACGTGCGCGTCCTTGCCAAAGATGAGGCCGAACCCGAAGCCGCCGCCTTCATGGTTGATGGCGCGAAAAACATGATTCCGCTCGCCGGCCTCATCGACAAAGACGCCGAACTGGCGCGGCTTGACAAAGAAATCGACAAACTGGCGAAAAACATCGCCCGCCTGCAAGGCCAACTCGGCAACGAACGCTTCACCGCCAAAGCGCCGCCGGAGCTGGTCGCGCAAACCCGCGCGCTGCTCTCCGCCGACGAAGAAACCGTCGCCGCGCTCAAAACCCAGCGGGAAAAAGTCGCCGCGATGTAAAAAACGCCCGTGACGGACGTATAGCAATCCACATAAAGTTTCAGTCCAGGCGCGCCGCTGAAAACACCATAGGGTGCGCACGACTCTGCTCCGGCCGCCCCTGGCGGGTAACAAATCCGTCAGGGGCGTTTTGGGTGCGCTTCGGTACACTGTTGCGAAAATATTTGTTTCGAATCAATGGAGTGCCAAGTCGCACTCTATAATCCCCGGAAGCGAAACACCGCATGAGGTTCGCGGAAGATTGCTATACCCGCGTCCGCTGCAGGACTAAAACTGCCATACATTTCTCTCGTCGTATCTTTGGCGGCTGCTTCACGCCGCATCTTCTCGCAGCGACTTATGCCAACAACTGCCGGTTTTCCTGCCAGATATGGTTCAAATGCTGCTGCACCTCGCGTACCGTGCTTTTTTTCACGCCGAGGGCGAGCGCGGTAGCACCGAAAGTCGCGGCGGTGTCGGCAATCTGCTGGATGATTTTTTGTGCTTCCGGCCAGCGCGGAAATCCGGCGTGGGCGGCGAGCTGTTGCATGGTTTTCAGCGGCGGTGCTTTGCCGTAGCCACCGAACGCGGTCATGTGTTCGCCGCGCGGGTGCGGGCTGAAAGTGGCGTCGTAGAACGGCGCCGGTTGCCAGTCGCCGCGGTCGTCTTGCAGGAACGCCCAGTTTTTGCCGTGGTCGTCGTGATTGGCAAGGAGCAGATTGAAGATGGCGCGCGCGAACTGGAGCCGCCCGATGGCAGGTGCGCGGCAGAGTTGCTTGCTCATTTTTAGCAGGTCGCTGTAATCGAGGCTGGGCAGGCGGTAATCGGCATGAAGCAAGCCGCTGGCGCTGTGTAGGTGATAGCGGCCTTGCGCTGTGCAATCGAAGCGCTTGAGGGCGAGCCAGCGCTTGGCGCCGCTTTTCGCCGGTGCGTCCAGCAGGCGCCAGGCGCAGGGTTGCAGCCCGGCGCGTTCGGCCAGTTGCAGGTAGGCGGCTTCGCACAGCCCTTCTTCATGGCCAAGCGGCGGCAGGTGGCGCGAAGTGTATTTGACGAGCCAGGCTTCATCGCCCGGCTGCGCGACGGTGCGGCAATGACGCGGCTCGTCCGGCGCCATCCAGATTTGCGCTTTCGGACGCGCGCCGCCGGAGCTGCCGACGCGGATGAGTTCTTGCAGCACGTCTTCCGTCTGCCCGTCAAACACCGCCTGCGCGGCAAGACCCAGCGCGGCGTAATCGCGGTTTTCCGGCGGCGCCTGCGGTTGCCACAGCGGCTCGAAGCCAAGCGCCCCCATGCCGCGGTCGCCAATAAAGGCGAGGCGGTCAAGCGCGGTCACTTGCGCGGGCAGGATGCCCTGTTGGCGGAAATGGCGGTCTTGCAGGAGCATGCCCCAGCCGTCCGGCAGACAGTCGGCAAATACCCCATGCAGACCGTGCGGCAAACCGCGCGCCGCCAGTTGCACGCTGCCGTCAGCGCGCAGATGGTAGGGCGAGAGGTTGCCGTACTGTTGCAGATAGGCCGCGTCATAGGCGAAGTACACGCCGTCGCGGTTTTGCGCCAACGTGCCGACCGCAACCTTGCGCCCGTCGGCGAGGATGCGGCTAACGGCAAGGCGGCGCGTGGCTTCATAAGGGGTCATTGAGCACGTCCTCGATACTTTGCGGGGCAAGGCGCGCCGCACCGGTGGTGAGTACATACAGCGCCTGCAAGTCGTCCAGGCTTTGCCAGAGCAGGAGAAACTGGCGCAGCGAAATCTGCCCGGTCAGCTCAAATTTTTTGATGGTCGCCGCCGGAACGCCACTGCGCTCGGCAAGCTGCTCGCGCGAATAACCGCGTACCTTGCGCCGCCGACGCAAATGGGCGGCGAGTGCGCTTTGTACATCGCCTTCGTCCAGGAGAGAAATGGATACCATAGTGTCTAAAATCGGCAAAAATGTCGTGTTTTGGACACTATTATATCCAATTTGGGCGAGCGGCGTGCGGTTAGTCTGCGCTTATATAGCGCTCATCCGACTTGTGTTTAGGCGGTATCGTTGTGTGCTTTCGTGATGCGTCCAACCAGCGCAGCGCTATGCCTGCAACACAGCCTCTCCGCTGAAGGCGTCGAGGTTGTCGGCGTGGTCGCCGTTGGTTTCGATCCAGGCGCGGCGGTCGGCGGCGCGTTTGTCGGCAAGCAGCATGTCAAGCAGGGCATCGGCCTGCATGGCGTCGTGGTAGGTGAGTTGTACGAGGCGGCGCGTGTCCGGGTTCATCGTGGTTTCGCGCAGCTGCGGCGGGTTCATTTCGCCCAAGCCTTTGAAGCGGGTGACGTTGATTTTGCCGTGATAGCCGTCGCGGCGGATGGTGGCGATCGCGGTGTCACGTTCGCCTTCGTCCAGCGCGTATTCGATGCGTTTGCCGGCGTCGATGCGGTAGAGCGGCGGCATGGCGACGTATAGGTGCCCGGCTTTGACCAGTGCCGGGAAGTGTTTGACCATCAGCGCGCAGATGAGGGTGGCGATGTGCAGGCCGTCCGAGTCGGCGTCCGCCAGGATGCAGATTTTGCCGTAGCGCAGGCCGCTCAGGTCGTCGCTCGCCGGGTCGATGCCGATGGCGACGGCGATGTCGTGGATTTCTTGTGAGCTCATGACCACGGCGGAGTCGTCTTCCCAGGTGTTTTTGATTTTGCCGCGCAGCGGCATGATGGCCTGGTTTTGTCGGTCGCGTGCTTGTTTGGCCGAGCCGCCGGCACTGTCGCCTTCGACTAGAAACAGTTCGGTGAGGCGGGTGTCCTGGCTGATGCAGTCGGCGAGTTTGCCGGGTAGCGCCGGACCGCTGGTGGCGCGTTTGCGCGTAACTTGTTTGTTGTGGTTGAGGCGTTTTTGTGCGTGGCTGATGGCTAGCGCGGCGAGCGCTTCGCCGATGTCGGCGTGTTTGTTGAGGTAGAGGCCGAATTGGTCTTTGCTGATGCCCGCTACCCAGGCGGCGCACTGGCGCGAGGTGAGGCGTTCTTTGGTTTGGCTGGAGAATTGCGGTTCGGGGATTTTGACGGAGAGGACGTACTGGCAGCCTTCCCAGATGTCTTCCGGCGCGAGTTTGACGCCGCGCGGCAGGAGATCACGAAATTCGCAGAATTCGCGCAGCGCTTCGACGAGGCCGGTGCGCAGGCCGTTCACGTGTGTGCCGCCGCCGGTGGTGGGGATGAGGTTGGCGTAGCTTTCGTAGGTGCCGTTCGCGCCCGCGCTTTCGCTCCAGGTGAGGGCGAGGTCGATTTGGCCTTCGTCGTCGTGATGGCTCAAGGTGTAGGGTTCAGCGGGCAGGGTGTCGTCGCCGGTTTGTTCGCGCAGGTAGGCGGTGAGGCCGTCCTGGTAGCACCATTCGTCGTGTTCGCCGCTGATTTGGTTGTCAAAGCTGATGTGCAGTCCGGCGCAGAGCACGGCTTTGGCTTTCAGCGTTTGTTTGAGGCGGGCGACGGCGTAGTGCGGGGTATCGAAGTAGCTTTCATCGACCCAGAAGCGCACGGTGGTGCCGTGGCGGCGTTTGCCAATGGTTTCCACCACGGTGAGCGGTTCGACGACGTCGCCATGCGCGCAGGCAAGGCGGTAAAGGTTGCCGTCGCGCGCGATTTCGACTTCGAGGCGGGTGGAGAGGGCATTGACGACGGAGACGCCGACGCCGTGCAGGCCGCCGGAGAAGTTGTAATTTTTGCGGCTGAATTTGCCGCCCGCGTGCAGGCGGGTGAGGATGAGTTCAACGCCGCTGACGCCTTCTTCCGGATGGATATCAACCGGCATGCCGCGGCCGTCGTCGCTGACGGAAAGCGAGCCGTCGGCGTGCAGGGTAACGCGGATGGTGGTGGCGTATCCGGCAAGTGCTTCATCGACGCTGTTGTCGATGACTTCCTGCGCGAGGTGGTTGGGGCGGGTGGTGTCGGTGTACATGCCCGGTCGGCGACGGACGGGGTCAAGGCCTTTTAATACGTCGATGTCGGCGGCGCGGTAGTTATTCATGCGAGGCTCCGGTGTGAGGTTCATAGCTGCGTAAGATTGTGAATGAACAAGAAATGCCCCATAAGGGGCATTATTCTTGGACAAATTTCTGTAGGTGCGTGATTTTAGCAGCAATATCGCCCTCACCCCAACCCCTCTCCCAAAGGGAGAGGGGCTTAATTGAGGCATTACAGCTTGCCTTCTTTGCGTAGGCGTTCGCGTTCTTCGCGGTCTTTGCGCATGAGTTCGCGCGAGAGCGCGTCGTCGCTTTTGACGCTGAAGATTTCGCCGCGTGATTGCATTTCCGGCGGCAGACGGCGGTTGGACTGGGCACGGATGCGGATGCGGAAGTTGTTTTCGGATTCGACGTAGTTGATGGCGTCCTGGAAGGAGATAACGCCCGATTCGTACAGCTCGAAGATGCTGTGGTCGAAGGTAAAGACGCCTTCCGCCGGGTTGCCGCGTTCCATCGCCTCGGGAATGGAGCCGAGGTCGCCTTCGGAGATGAGGTGGCTGATGTACGGGGTGTTCATCATCATTTCCATGGCGACTATCCGGCCGGGGCGGTCAGAGCGCGGAAGGAGGCGCTGGGTGATGAGGCAGTGCAGGTTTTCTGCAAGTTCCGGCTGGATTTGGTGGCGCTGCTCACGCGGGAAGAAGTTGTAAATCCGCTCCAGCGCTTGTACGGAGTTGGTGGCGTGCAGGGTCGCGAGACACAGGTGACCGGTTTCGGCGAAGTGCATCGCGTATTGCATGGTATCCACATCCCGGATTTCCCCGATGAGGATGACGTCCGGCGCCTGACGCAGTGAGTTTTTCAACGCGGTGCCGTAGGAGGCGGTGTCAATGCCGACTTCACGCTGGATGACCACGGATTTTTTCGGCTTGTGCACGAATTCGATCGGGTCTTCGACGGTGATGATGTGGTTGCTGGAGTTTTCGTTGCGGTGATCGATCATCGAAGCCAGCGTGGTGGATTTACCGTTACCGGTCGCCCCGATGACGATAACCAGACCGCGTTTGACCATGGAGATTTTTTTCAGAATGTCCGGTACCGGCAATTCGAGGTCGTCCAGTTTCGGAATCATCGCCGGAATCAGACGTAGCACGAGGCCGGGAACGTTTTTCTGCAGGTAAACGTTGACCCGCAGGTAGGTAACGTTCGGCACTTCCACCATCATGTTCAGTTCGTGGTTGCGCAGGAATTCGCGGAAGGCTTCCGGACGCGAGATGACCTCAATCAGGTTATAGACGTCGCCCTCTTCCATGTATTTTTTGGTGTAGTTGAGCTGGCCGTCGGTTTTGATGCTGATGTAGTTCTCGGAGTTGATGAAGATATCCGACGCTTTTTTCTCGGCGGCGTGCGCCACCAGTTTGTCGAACATCGGCCGCAGTTCTTCGCGCGCCATGCTGGTTTTTTTCTGGGCGATTTCGTCGCGGCTGATCGGGGTGAGATCAAGGGCGGTATCAAGGGTTGCGTGTTCCATGTTTCAACTCCGTGGTTAGCCGTGCAGGAAGAGGGTTTTGTCGTGCGCTTTCGAGGCGGCGGTTTGCCGGTCGATGAGGCCTTGTGACACCAGTTTTTGCAGGCATTGGTCAAGGGTTTGCATGCCGTATTGCGCACCGGTTTGGATGGAGGAATAGATTTGCGCGATTTTGTCTTCGCGGATGAGGTTTTTCACCGCTGAAGTGGCGACGAGGATTTCGTGCGCAGCGATACGGCCGCCGGCGATTTTCTTCAAAAGCGTTTGCGCGATAACTGCCCGCAGTGATTCGGAGAGCATGGAGCGTACCAGTTGTTTTTCTTCGCCGGGGAAGACATCGATGATACGGTCAATGGTTTTTGCCGCAGACGAGGTGTGCAGGGTGCCAAACACCAAGTGACCGGTTTCGGCGGCGGTCAGCGCAAGGCGGATGGTTTCCAGGTCGCGCAACTCACCAACGAGAATGATGTCCGGGTCTTCACGCAGCGCGGCGCGCAGGGCGTTGGAGAAACTTTGCGTGTCGCGGTGTACCTCGCGCTGGTTCACCAGGCATTTTTTCGATTCGTGCACGAATTCAATCGGATCTTCGATGGTAAGGATGTGTTCGTGGCGGTTTTCGTTGATGTGGTTTAGCATCGCCGCCAGCGTGGTGGACTTGCCGGAACCGGTCGGGCCGGTAACCAATACGAGGCCACGCGGCACGTCAATAATATCGACGAATTTTTCCGGCGCTTTCAGATCCTCAAGCGACAGCACGCGGCTCGGAATCGTCCGGAACACCACCGCCAGACCGCGGTTCTGGTTAAAAACGTTTACCCGGAAACGGGCGATACCCTTGACTTCGGTGGAGAAGTCCGCCTCCCAGTGCTCCTCGAAGTTCTTGACCTGCGTATCGGTCATGATGGAATAAATCATGTCGCGCAGTTGCTGGCGGTCCAGCGGCGGCAGGTTGAGACGCTTGATATCGCCGTCCACGCGAATCATCGGCGGCAACTCAGAACTCAAGTGCAAGTCCGACGCCTTCTGCTTGTCAGTAAACCGCAGCAGGTCGTCCAGTTTGGTTTCGTGCTTATCGCTCATAACAACATCCTTTTTCTTTCGTTAAAAAAAATCAAGAAATGTATTTTACCGAAAAACGGCGGAAAACAAAGCCAAACTTCACGCCCGCCCGCGGCAAACATGATAAGATTCGCCCGATTTTCACCCAGAAAGACCCAGGGACACCCGCCCATGACAACAACCATCGGTTTTCTCGGCGCCGGCCACATGGGCGCCGCGATTATCAGCGGCCTGCTCGCAGACCAAGAAAACGGCTTCACCGGCAAACAAATCCACGCCACTTGTCGCACCCCGGCGAGCGCCGCCGCCCTCAAACAAATCCACGGCATAAATGCCCATACCGATAACCGCCAGCTCGTCAAAGACTGCGACTACCTCATCCTCGGCGTCAAACCCACACAAATGAAAGCCGTGCTGGACGAACTTGCCACTTACGACCTGGACGACAAAATCCTCATCACGCTGGCCGCCGGCATCCGCATCGAGCACTACCGCCGCATCCTGGGCGACGATGCCGTCATCATCCGCGCCATGCCGAACATCGCTGCCTCGCACCAAGCCTCACTTACCGGCGTCTATAGCGACAGCGAGCTTGACCCCGAAGAAGAAGCGCTGATTAACACCATCTTCAGCGCCATCGGCGAAACCGCCTGGCTGGACGATGAAACCCAAATCGACGGCATCACCGCCCTTTCCGGCAGCGGCATCGCCTACTTCTTCCGCCTGATGCAGGCGATGCTGGACGCTGGCGAGCGCTACGGCTTCGAACGCGACGAACTCTACGACATCATCACCTGGACGGCCGTCGGCGCGGGCACCCTCGCGCTCGATAACAATGCCACCCCGCCAGAATTCGCCGACTACTGCAAACAAATCGCCGTCCCCGGCGGCACCACCGAAGCGGCACTTGACATCTTTAACCATGCCAACCTTGACCGCATCGTTGATGATGCCATGGCTGCCGTCGCCGCACGCAGCCGCGCCATTGCCGACGAACTCACCCGCGACTGGTAACCCCCCCCCCAAAAAACACGACAAACACGACCTCACACATGCAAGACCTCATCATCTTCCTCGGCAAACTGGCCATCGCCCTCTTTATCGTCCGCTTCCATACCAACCTCTACCGCCTCGGCTTCAACCCCGTAGCCGCCAAACTGAACCGCGCAACCGATCCGCTCGTCCTGCCCTTCCGCAAACTGCTACCGGCCTCGCGCTTTGACTTCGGTGCGGTCATCGTCGCCGCCATCATCGCGCTGTTCGTCGCCTTCATCCTCATCCCTGCCCCTCTCGCCCTGCCGATTGCCCTGCTTATGCTGGTGAGCGTCTGGCTGAACACCGTCTTCTACGCCATCCTCATCACCGTCATCGGCTCCTGGCTACAAACCGACCCGCGTCAGCCGGTAATGCAAATCGCGCTTTCCTGCAGCGACTGGCTGATGGCCCCCCTGCGCCGCATCATCCCGCCGGTCGGCATGCTGGACTTCACCCCGATGGCAGCGCTGTTTCTCATCTACTTTGCCCAGCGTGGCATCGCCACCCTCATCCTCGGCGGCTTTGGCGGATAAAGCATGCCCGCCGCCCAATGGGAACAAGGCGACCTCATCCTCGCCGTCAAAATCACCGCGCGCGCCAGCCGCGATCAATGCCAGGGCATCCATGACGAGCGCTACAAAATCGCCATCACCGCGCCGCCCGAAGACGGCAAAGCCAACAAACACCTCACCGCCTGGCTTGCCAAAACCTTCGCCGTCGCCAAAAAAAACGTGGCGCTCCAAAGCGGTGCCTTCAGCCCGCTGAAAACCCTGCGCATCACCGCCCCCAAACACCTGCCGCCCGAATGGCAACTGCCCGAAAAACCATGAAATACCCCATCCATTACGACGTCCTCGTCGTCGGCGGCGGTCACGCCGGCGTCGAAGCCGCCTGCGCCGCAGCCCGCATGGGCGCGCGCACCCTGCTGCTCACCCACAACATCGAAACCATCGGCCAAATGAGCTGCAACCCCGCCATTGGCGGCATCGGCAAAGGCCACCTCGTCAAAGAAATCGACGCCCTCGGCGGCATCATGGCGCGCGCTGCCGACCGCGCCGGCATCCAGTGGCGCATCCTCAACCGCCGCAAAGGCCCCGCCGTGCGTGCCACCCGTGCCCAGGCCGACCGCATCCTCTACAAAGCGGCGGTGCGCGAAATCGTCGAAAACCAGCCCAACCTCGACATCTTCCAAACCCCCGTCACCGACCTCATCCTCGAAGGCACGCGCATCGCCGGCGTCAAAAGCCAACACCAAATCGACTACTACGCCACCGCCACCGTCCTCACCGCCGGCACCTTCCTCGGCGGCAAAATCCACGTCGGCCTCAACAGCTTTGCCGGAGGCCGCGCCGGCGACCCGCCTGCGAACGAACTCGCCGCCCGCCTGCACGACCTGCCCTTCGCCCTCGCCCGCATGAAAACTGGCACGCCGCCGCGCCTGGACGCGCGCACCGTTGATTACAGCCGCATGGAAGCCCAACCGGGCGACACCCCGCTGCCCGTCTTCTCCTACCTCGGCAATGCCGCCGAACACCCGCGCCAAGTCGCCTGCCACATCACCCGCACCAACGAACGCACGCACGACATCATCCGCGCCTACATCGACCAGGCGCCGATGTACGCGGGCGTCATCAAAGACGCCTTCGGCCCGCGCTACTGCCCCTCCATCGAAGACAAAGTCATGCGCTTTGCCGACAAGGACAGCCACCAAATCTTCATCGAACCCGAAAGCCTGACCACCAACGAACTCTACCCGAACGGCGTCTCCACCAGCCTGCCGTTTGCAGCACAAATCGCCTACATCCAAACCATCCCCGGCCTCGAACAGGCGCGCATCACCCGTCCCGGCTACGCCATCGAATACGACTACTTCGACCCGCAGCACCTCAAACACAGCCTGGAAAGCCGCCACATCGACAACCTCTACCTTGCCGGACAAATCAACGGCACCACCGGCTACGAAGAAGCGGGCGCGCAAGGCCTGCTGGCGGGCATCAACGCCGCCCGCCGTGCGCGCGACCTCGAACCCTGGTACCCCGAACGCGAACAAGCCTACCTCGGCGTCCTCATCGACGACCTCATCACCCAAGGCACACGCGAACCGTACCGGATGTTCACCAGCCGCGCCGAGCACCGCCTGCTCTTGCGCGAAGACAACGCCGACGCACGTTTGACCGCCATTGGCCACGAGCTTGGCGTCGTGGGCGAACCCCGCTACCGCGCGTTCAGCGAAAAAATGGAAGCCATCGCGCGCGAACAAGAGCGGCTGCGCCACACCCTCATCCGCCAAGAACACCTGCCCGGTCTCTCCCAAAACCTTGCCGCCAGCGAACTGCTCAAACGCCCGGAAATCGACTACGCGACCCTTGCCGCCCTGCCCGGTTTCGACGCGCCATCGCTCGACGAAGCCGTCATCGAACAAATCGACATCGCCGCCAAATACGCGGGCTACATCGAGCGCCAACAGAGTGAGGTCGCCAAACTCAAAGAAAACCGCGCACACCGCCTGCCGGTACCCTGCGACTACCGCGCCATCCACGGCCTCTCGGCAGAAGTCGCCGAAAAACTCGACAAAATCCAGCCGGAAAACCTTGACCAGGCAGCACGCATCCCCGGCGTTACCCCTGCCGCCCTCTCCATCCTGCTCATCCACCTGAAAAAACAAAAAACGCCCCCCTCCCCCATCACCACCGGAACACCATGACCCCCAAACAACCACCCGCCGCCGACAAACCCAACTGGGGCGAGCCCGTCTTCCCCATCCACGCACCCTACCCCGGCGGCTACAGCCCGACGGGCAGTCCGCGATTCCCCGGCATCGCGCCTGACGCACCGCCGCTTACCCACAAAATTCGCATCACCACGGCGCCAGACCCCACACCACCGCCGGAACCGGTAGTACAAAAAACACAGACGGATAACGCAGAACCCGCGCCCCGCCTGCCACGAACCCCATCCCAAACCAAACCCAAGGACCCCCGTATGGCACTCGGAAAACTCCTCTTTGGTGGCGGCAACCGCCGCACGCCCGTCCTCGAATGGCAAAAACTCAAAAGTCGCAACAACAAATACACGCCGGAACTCTACCGCACCGCCGTCCCCGGCGGCTGGCTCATCAGCCAGAGCTTAACCGGCGGCCTCGTCTTCCTCCCCGACCCCGAACACGAATGGGACGGCGACTCCCTCACCCTCTACCCGAACAACAACGACTAGCGAATAAGCCCCTCTCCCTTTGGAAGGGTTAGGGCGTGTATGCATTTCAGCGGATAAGCCCCTCTCCCTCTGGGACAAGCATTGCTCGTCCGTAGGACGAGAGAGGGGTTGGGGTGAGGGCAGTAATCAATTGAAAAACCAGAATTTCGATTCATCAACAACATCGCCCTAGCGGATGCCCCCTTCTCCCTTTAGGGCAAGAGAGGCGTTGGAGTGAGGACAAAAACAACACAACCACATGATTCCATTTCCAGAACCAATACCAAAACATCAAGCGGATACAATGTCGAAACCAAATTCCAAACATGCACCCTGCCCTCCCCTGTGGAGGGCAACGCATTCATCCCAATAACGACAAAGGAGACCCAACCATGACCCACCGCATCCACAACTTCTGCGCCGGCCCCTGCACCCTGCCGCTATCCGTGCTCGAAGAAGCGCGCGCCGAGCTGACCGACTTCCAGGGCTGCGGCATGTCCGTGCTGGAAATCAGCCACCGCAGCGCCCGCTTCGAAGCACTGCATCACGAAACCCTCGCCCTTGCCAGCCGCCTCATCGGCGCGCCGGACGACTTCCAGGCACTGCTCCTGCCCGGCGGCGCACACCAACAATTCGACATGATTCCGCTCAACCTGCTCGCCGACGACGGCAGCGCCGCCTACATCGACAGCGGCGTCTGGGCGGACAAAGCGCTGAAAGAAGCCGAGCGCGTCGGCCAAGCGCAAGCCATCTGGAGCGGGCGCGACGGCGGCTACACCACCCTGCCGGACAGCCTGCCCGCCCTGCCCGCCGACTGCCGCTACCTCTACCTCACCAGCAACGAAACCGTAAACGGCATCCAGTACCGCAGCTATCCCGAAGCCGCCGCGCCGCTGGTGATTGACGCCTCCTCCGACTACTACACCCGCGCCGACCTCCCCTGGGCGCGCTGTGCCATCGTCTATGGCGGCGTGCAGAAAAACCTCGCCCCGGCAGGGCTTGCCCTCGTTTACGTGCGCCGCGACCTCCTCACCGACCACCCGCGCGTGCCGCGCTTCCTCACCTACGCCGCGCACGCCGCCGCCAACAGCCTCTACAACACCCCGCCTACCTGGCAAATCTACCTGCTGCACAAAGTAATGCAGTGGATTGAAAGCAAAGGCGGCATCATTCACTTTGACCGCGCCAGCCAGGAAAAATCGGCACTGCTTTACGACTACCTCGACCGCAGCGACTACTACACGAACACCATCGCGCCAGCCTACCGCTCACGCACCAACATCGTCTTCCGCACCCGCAGCGCCGAACTCGATACCCGCTTCTGGCAAGAGGCGGAAAAAAACGGCCTCTCCGGTCTCAAAGGCCACAAAATCGTCGGCGGCCTGCGCGCCAGCCTCTACAACGCCCTCGACATTCGCTCAGTACACGCCCTAATTGACTACATGGACGCCTTCGCCGCTGAAAATCCCTAACACAAAACGCAGATTGAATTAAGTGTTTGCCATTTGAATTTGCCTCCCCTGCGAAGCGGGGAGAGTGTGTAAAAACCGCGTAGCGACCGCATCCAAAATGAAATACAAACAGCCCTCGGCGCAGCGCATAACCCAACATCCGCGCTACCAAATTGCCCCGTTGCGTTGCCCCGCCGTACAAAAGCGCACTGCCCACCCGCGAAACAGACAAACATGAACCTGCACATCACCCCCTGCGAACCCGCTGACTGCGACACCATCGACCGCCTGACCGCCCTTGCCTACGCACCCAGCGGCCTCGCACCAGACGACCCGTACTTCATCGAAATCCTGAACGCCGCCCAACGCGCGCAACAGGCGCTAGTGCTCGTCGCGCGACAAAACGGCGTACCCGTCGGCACCCTCACCTGCGCCCTGCCCGGCAGCAGCTGGCAAGAAATCGCCCGTGCCCACGAAGCCGAACTGCGCATCCTTGCCGTTGCGCCAGAAGCGCAGCGGCGAGGCATCGGCAGCGCGCTCGTGCGCGCCAGCATGGAACACGCGCGCCGCGCGGGTTGCACCGCGCTCGTCCTCTCCAGCGCCGCCTGGATGCACGCCGGACACCGCCTCTACGAACGCCTCGGCTTCCATCACACCCCGGAACGCGACTGGCAACCGCGCGCCGATGTCCACCTCACCACCTACCGCCTGGATCTAGCGCCATAATTTGCACGTGGGGTGGGGCTTGCCCCGCCCTGTTCTGCGACCACGAAATAATGGTGCGCCCAGGCGCATGCTACGTATCGTGAAAAACCGCGCTGGGGCGCGGTAATGCGGTGGGGCGTTCCCCACCCTACAGTTTCCGGCGGTTATTTGGGTTTATGCGTCGGGTCGATGCCGAGGCTGCGCAGTTTGCGGTAGAGGTTGGTGCGGTCCATCCCTACTTTGTTCGCGAGTTTGGCGATGTTGCCGTCGCATTGGCGGAAGGATTCGAGCAGGTATTGGCGTTCGAAGACTTCGCGCGCGTCTCTGAGTGTCATGTCTTTCGGGATGATTTGCGACCAGAGGTTGTCCGGGGCGCTGTGTTCGTTCGGGATGAGCGCCGCTTTGGCTTCGTCCGCGCTGATTTCGGGTTCGTCGCTGTTGATGAGCAGGCGCTGTACGAGGTTTTTGAGTTCGCGGATGTTGCCCGCGTTCCAGTTGTGCTGGCGCAAGAGGTTTTGGGCGGCGAGGCTGAAGTGGCGGTAGGGCAGTTGTTCGTTGTCGGCGTATTGTTGGCTGTAGTAGTCGAGCAGTTCGGGGACGTCTTCGCTGTGTTGTTCGAGCGGGGCGATGCCGATGGTGGCGATGGTGATGTGGTCGTAGAGGCCGGGGGTCAGGCGTTCTTTGAGGATGTTCAGTGGCAGGCGGGTCGCGGCGATGATGCGTGCTTCGCTGGTTTGCGCGCCGTGGTTGTCGCCGGGGTAGTATTCGTGGTGTTCGAGCAGGTGTTGCAGGGTGGTCTGGATGTCTTCGCGCAGGTTGCCGATTTCGTCAAGGTAGAGGGTGCCGTTGCCTGCCTGGGCGATGAGGCCGGGGCGTTTGTGGGTGCCTAGCAGGATGGCGGGGATGTCGTTGCTGTCGATGGCGGCGAGGTTGGTGTTGATGAAGGGTGCGTCGCGACGGTTGCTTTTTTGGTGGATGTGGCGCGCCAGGTGTTGTTTGCCGGTGCCGGCGTTGCCGTGGATGAGCAGCGGGATGTTCTGGTCGGCGAGGTGTTCGGCCTGGCGGCGCAGTTCTTGGCTTTGGCTGCTTTTGCCGATGAGTTCGGCGGGCGGGTTGATTTTGGCTTTGAGCGCGGCGTTTTGGGTTTGCAGGTTGTGGGTTTGTAGGGCGCGCTGCACGGTGAGGAGGAGTTTGGCGCTCGATAGGGGTTTTTCGAGGAAGTCGTAGGCGCCGAGTTTGGTGGCTTCGACTGCGGTTTCGATGGTGCCGTGGCCGCTCATGATGACGACGGGGCATTGGAGGGTGCCGCTTTTTTGCCATTCGCGCAGGAGGCTGATGCCGTCGGTGTCGGGCATCCAGATGTCGAGCAGGATGAGTTGGGGTTTGTGCTGGAGGTTTTTTTGGCGCGCTTCTTCGGCGTTGGCGGCGGTGTGGGTGAGATAGCCTTCGTCGCCAAGGATGTCGGAGAGGGTGTCGAGGATGCCGGTTTCGTCGTCGATGATGAGGATTTCGGTGCGGGTGTTGTTGTCGTTCATGGTGTGGTGCTCGTCGTGGTGAGGGGCAGGGTGATGGTGATTTTGGCGCCGCCAAGGTCGCGGCTGTGGCCGGCGCTGATGGTGCCGTCGTGTTCGTGCACGATTTTTTTGACGATGGCGAGGCCGAGGCCGGTGCCTTTGGGTTTGTTGGTGACGTAGGGCTCGAAGGGGTCTTTGTTGAGGTCGGCAAAGCCGGGGCCGTTGTCTTCGATGTCCAGGGTGATTTGGCCGTTGTGTTGGCTGGTATGCCAGCGGATTTGCGGGGCGTCCTGGTTTTGGGTGGCTTCTATGGCGTTTTTCATGAGGTTGATGAGGATTTGTCGCAGGTGCACCGGGTCGGCGCTGATGTCGCCGAGGGGGTCGTGCAGGTCGAGGGTCAGGTGTTGTTCGCGGTAGAGTTCGGCGATTTGTCGCAGGAGCGGGTTGAGTTGGAGATTTTGTCGTCGGGTTTCCAGGGGTTTCGCGATTTGGCTAAAGTCGGCGACGATTTGTTGCATGGCTTCGACTTGGTCGATGATGGTGCCGGTCGCTTTGGCAAGGATTTGTTGGTCGTTTTCGTCGGCGAGTTTGTCGGCAAGGCGTTTTTGTAGGCGCTCGCTTTGTAGGCGGATGGGGGTGAGCGGGTTTTTGATTTCGTGGGCGAGGCGTTTGGCGACTTCTTCCCAGGCGGCGTTGCGCTGGGCGTGCAGGAATTCGGTGATGTCGTCGATGACGATGACGTGACCGTTGCGTCCGCGTTTGCCGCTGTCGGGCAGGCGGCTGCCGTGGCACATGAGGATTTTGCGCGCGCCGTGGCGGTTCAGGGTGATTTCTTGTTGCCAGTTCTCTTGGTTGGCGGTGATGTAGGGCAAGAGTGCCTGCATGAGTTCTTCGTAGCTGTTTTCGCTGGTTTTGTTGGCTTCGGGCAGGCTGGTTTTGTGCAGGCTGGCGAGCGGCAGGTCGAGGATTTTGCCGGCGTTTTGGTTCCAGCTTTGTAGGCGCCCGCCGCCGTCCAGGGTGAGGACGCCGCCGGTGATGTTGTCCATGATGGTTTCGAGTCGCGCTTTTTGTTCGACGAGCAGGCGCTGCACGCGGTCGTTGGTTTCGCGCGCTTCTTCGAGGTTTTGGCTCATGTGGTTGAATTGGCGGCCGAGGATGCCGAGTTCGTTGTGCGGCAGTTCGGTGATGCGCGCGTGGTAGTTGCCTTCGGCGATGTTGGAGGCGGCGCGGCTCAGGGTGCGTAGCGGGTGGCTCAGGCGTTCGCTGAAGTGGGCGGCCAGCCAGATGATGATGAGCGCGGTGAGGAGGATGGTGGTGGAGAAGACGAGGATGATGTTGGCGCGGATGCGCGGCTGCAGGGCGTTGTAGTTCTGGTGTTGGCGGTATTGTTCGCGCACGCTTTCGGCCTGGGTGTTGAAGGCTTCCGGCATGGTGTAGATGGCTTGCAGGTAGAAGGTGTTTTCGGGTTTGTGGATGATGGTGAGGACGGTGATGGTGTATTCGCTGTTGTTTTCGCCGTATTCGAAGTGTTCTTGTTCGTCGGTGGCGTTGAGCATGGCGGCGGTGCTTGGCGCTTCTACGATGAGTTTGCCGGTATCGACGCTACTGTAGGCGACGATGGTGCCTTGCAGGTCAAAGACGGCGAGTTCGAGCGCGCCGGTTTGGCGGCGCAGCGGTTCGATGTTTTCGATGAGGGTCGCCTGGTTCATGTCGCCCATCGCCTGGCGCAGGATGCGGGTTTGTTCGAGCGTTTGGCCGGTGCGGATGGCTATTGCGGTTCGCGTCAGCTGCAGGGCGTTGTCGAGGGCGTTGTTGATGCGGGTGTTGAAGACTTTGCCGAGGTCGTAGGTGAGGTATTGCCAGCTGAAGGCGGCGATGATGGCGGCGGGGATGATGGCGGTGGTGAAGATGCGCCAGCCGTAGTAGAAGCCGAGGCTGCTTTTTTTTTTGCGGCGGTGGTTGCGGGCGCTGCGGATGATTTGCCAGAAGGTGATGAGGCTTAAGATGCCGAGGCCGGCGATGGTGATGTTGATGAGCGCGAGGTGGCTTTTTTGCAGGGGTTGGCCGCTCATCGCCGCCTGGCCGAAGCGGTGGATGCTGATGAGGGTGAGCAGCGCGAAGATGCTGCAGATGAGGATGATGCCGGTGCGGCGGGCGTTCAGGTGGCGGGTGCTGGTGGTCATGTTTGTGATTGTGTGCGGCTTGGTTCCGTGCGGTCTGTAGGTCTGTTTTGTACTGGTGGTCGTTTTGTGGACGCTACCCCCACCCCAGCCCTCCCCCGCTGCGGGCTTCGCCCTGCGGGGGAGGGGGCAGTTTGGCGGGTGTTCAGGTGGCGGGTGCTGGTGGTCATGTTGGTGAGTGTGTGCGGCTTGGTTTACATACACGTTGAGCGCTTAGGTGTATGTGGCGAATTTACAATTCAAGTGCAACAGCCACAAAAAAGACATCCATAAGCGATACTGCAAAAAAACATCAAAACATTGCAGGAGACCAAAAATGGATGCCTACAGTCATATTACGCCCATTGAGCGGGGTTGCATAATGACTTTGTTCAACCAGGGTCATTGCCCCGCCGCTATTGCTACCATGTTGAAGCGCCACAGATGCACCATCTTGCGCGAACTGAAGCGCAATAGCGATGGCGAAAGCTACGACGCCAGCAAGGCGCAGGAGAAATACGACAGCAGGCGTAAGCGCTGCCGCCGCAAGCGTAAACTTGATGACCCGGAACTTTTTGCCCTGGTCAAGGAGAGGTTTCTGAAACTGCACTGGTCGCCGGAGCAGATTCAGTACCGCTTGCGCCACGAAGGCCGCCCGCACGCCATCAGCTACGCGACTATCTACCGCGGTATCTACGCCGGGCGTTTCAATGACCCCGACTGGGTGATAAGCGGCAAGCAAAGGCTGCGCCACCGTGGCAAGAAGCGGCGGCGCAAGGGCGAGCCGACACGTGATAACTTCCCTGTTGAGCATGCGCTGTCGGCGCGTCCGCCAGAGGCACAGGCGCGGGAGCGCATGGGCGACTGGGAAGCTGATACCGTTGCAGGCGTGGTGGGTGGTGCGGTGTTGCTGACGTTGGTCGACCGTAAAAGCCGCTATCTGCGGTGCGTTCGGCTGGAGAAGAAGACGGCGGACGGCGTGAATGCGGCGATGATTGAAGCCTTGCGCGAGCAGACGGTACACAGCATCACGCCGGACCGGGGCAAGGAGTTTGCACGGCATGCGGTGGTGGCGGAGGCGTTGGGGATAAAAATATACATCCCGCCGCCGTACCAGCCGTGGCAACGCGGCACGAACGAGAACACCAACGGCTTGTTGCGTGAATATTTTCCGAAGCATCAGGATATTGCCCAATATCCTGATGAATACATTGAAAAGGCGGTGCTGGCATTGAATAACCGCCCGCGCAAATGTTTGCAGTGGAGGACACCTTATGAAGTGTATTTTGATGAGGCGTTGCACTTGGTTTGACAATTCGCCGTAAATGGGGTTTGTCGCTGATGCGGGATGTTTGCTGCCCCCACCCCGGGTACCCATGAAAAAGGCATCCGCCTTTTTCATGGGAGTCCCGTCCCTCCCCCACGGGGGAGGGAACTGATCGGCGGGTGTTTTGGCGATGGTTGCCGTAATGGCAACGAATGTTTTTCTGCCGTGCGTGTGGCGGGTGCTGGTCATGCGGGGTTTTTGTGCAGCATGGCGTAGTAGAAGCCGTCGCCGTCGTCGTCCGGCAGGTGCAGGCTGCCGTAGCCGGTGTCGGCGGGGAGGGCGAGGGTTTGTAGACGGGCGTCCGGGTGCGCGGCGAGGAAGGCGCGGATGTTGTCCTGGTTTTCAGCAGGCAGGATGGTGCAGGTGGTGTAGAGCAGGCGGCCGCCGGGTTTGAGGGTCGGCCAGAGGCGCTCCAGCAGTTGGCGTTGGCTGGCGGCGAGGCGTTTTAAATCGGCCGGGGTGCGCAGCCAGGCGATGTCCGGGTGGCGGCGCAGCACGCCGCTGCCGCTACAAGGGGCGTCCAGGAGGATGGCGTCGAAGGGTTTGCCGTCCCACCAGGCGGCGGTATCGGCGGCGTCTGCGGCTTTGAGGGTGGCGCGCAGGCCGAGGCGATCAAGGTTTTCTTGGACGCGCACGAGGCGGTCGCGGTCGTGGTCAAGCGCGAGTAATTCGGCGGTGGGTGCGAGTTCGAGCAGGTGGCCGGTTTTGCCGCCGGGGGCAGCGCAGGCGTCCAGGATGTGTTCGCCGTTTTGTGGGGCGAGCAGGGTGGCGGCGTGTTGCGCGGCGGCGTCTTGTACGCTGACGGCGCCGTCGTTAAAGCCGGGGATGTGTTGGACGTTGTGGCCGTGCGTCAGGGTAATGGCCTGCGGGTGCAGCGGGTTGGCGCGGGCGTCGCCGTGCGCGGCGAGCCAGGCAGCGCGGTCGTGTGTGTGGTTGAGGCGCAGGGTGAGCGGCGGTTGGCGGCTGTTGCTGGCGGCAATCGCCGCTTCTTCGGCGGGGTATTGGCCGCGCAGCCAGTCGGGCAGGTTGGCGGTGGCGGCGTTTTCGAGTGCTTGTTGCCAGTGGGCGCGCTCGCGCTGGACGCGGCGCAGGATGGCGTTGATGAGGCCTTTGGCGCGGGCAAGGCGGTGGTGCGGCGCGAGGTTCACGGTTTCGTTGATGACGCCGTGGTCGCCGAGGTTCATTTGTAGCAGTTGGTAGAGGCCGAGGTTCAGGATGATGGCAAGCGGGTGGCCGGGTGTTGCCGGCGGTTTTTCCATCATTTGGGCGCAGAGGGCGGACAGCGCGCGGTATTGGCGCAGGGTGCCATAGACGAGCGCTTGGTAGAGCGCCTGGTCGGCGGCGCTGACGCGGCTTTTGTCTTGCGCGAGGAGGGTGTTCAGTGTGCGGTGCTGGTTGATGACGCCGTCGATGGTGTGCAGCGCGGCTTGTCTGGCTTTCATTGGAGTTGCTGTCCGGTGAGGTCGCGACTGTGGCGCAGGGCGGCGGCATCGGTCGCGGTTTTGCCGGGCAGTTGCAGGCGGGTGATGCGCAGGGTGCCGTCGGCACAGGCGACGTCAAGGCCGTCGGCATGGTGCGCGGTGATGGTGCCGGGCGCGGCGGCGGGGGTGTGGTTCAATACGTGCGCGGCGTGGATGCGCAGCACTTCGCCGTCGAGGGTGGTGTGGGCGATGGGCGTCGGGTTGTAGGCGCGGATTTTGCGGTCAAGGGTGGCGACGGGTGCGTGCCAGTCAAGGCGCGCCTCGGCTTTGTTGAGTTTGTGCGCATAGGTGATGCCGTCTGCCGCTTGGGGCGTCGGCTGGCGGGTTTGCGCGAGGACGTCCGGCAGGGTGCGCAGCAGGGTGGCGCTGCCGAGCGTCATCAGGCGGTCGTGCAGGCTGGCGGCGGTGTCGTCGGCGGTGATGGGCAGGCGCGCTTCTGTCCAGACGGCGCCGGTGTCCAGGCCTTTATCCATTTGCATGATGCAGATGCCGGTCTCCGCGTCGCCTGCTTCGATGGCGCGCTGGATGGGGGCGGCACCGCGCCAGCGCGGCAGCAGCGAGGCGTGGATGTTGAGGCAGCCAAGGCGGGGGTAGGCGAGAAACCACGGCGGCAAGAGCAGGCCGTAAGCGGCAACGATGATGAGGTCGGGGCGCGGCAGTTCGGCAAAAGGCGGCGCGTCGGCGTGCAGTTTTTCTGGCTGGGCGACGGGGAGGTTATGCGCGAGTGCGGTTTCTTTGACGGCGCTGGCAGTGAGTTTGCGCCCGCGTCCGGCTGGGCGGTCAGGCTGGGTAAGGACGCCGTCAATGGTGTAGTCGCCGCTGTTAATCAGCGTTTGCAGGCTGTGCGCGGCGAAGGCGGGGGTGCCGGCGAACCAGAGGCGGGCGCTCATGTCTCGCGTTCCTTTTGCAAGAGGGATTTGGCGAGTTTTTTCTCAAGGCGTTCGCGTTTCAAGCGCGAGAGGTGGTCGATAAAGAGAACGCCGTTTAAGTGGTCGATTTCGTGCTGGATGCACACGCCCAACAGGCCTTCCGCCTCGCCTTCGCAGCGGCTGCCGCCGAGGTCGTAGTAGGCGTAGCGGATTTTTGCCGGGCGCTCGACGTCGGCAAATTGTCCCGGCAGGGACAGGCAGCCTTCTTGCCAGCTCGCCGTTTCTTCGGAGGTGGCGATGATTTCCGGGTTTATCAGGACGAGCTTGGTATGGGGAATCGGCGCGTCCGGGGTTTCGGTTTCGTCATCTTCGCGGCGCTCCGGCACGTCCATGACCACGATGCGCTGGTGAATGTTCACTTGCGTTGCCGCGAGGCCAATGCCATGCGCCTCGTACATGGTGGCGAACATGTTGTCGGTTATCGTCTTGAGTGCATTGGTGAATTGGCTGACGGGTTCGGCGGTTTTGCGCAGGCGGCGGTCGGGATGGATGAGGATGTCAAGCAGCGGCATGTGTGGGTCCGGGAAAAATTTTTACCGAAAAATGAATTTTTGGTATGAAAATGGTTAGGAAACCGCTATTATACGCGAACAGCCCTTACGGGGTGAAATGGAACCGATGAGATCAGATAGGAGTAATTATTGTGTATAAAAGCCAATTAAAAGGACTGGGCATCGCCCTGGCAGTGGTCCTGGCGGGGTGTACTTCGCCGCGCGACCCTTTCCTGAACCGGCAGGAGCGCCCGACCGAGCTCTGTCTCAATGACGGCAGCTTCCCGCGCCAGCTTGCCAATACCGATGACGCCTTCCAGCAGCAATACCCGATGCGCTATGTGGTGAAGAAGGGCGATACGCTCTGGGGCATCTCCAAGCGCTTCCTCATCCAGCCCTGGTACTGGACGAACATCTGGTATGACAACCCGCAAGTCAAAAACCCGCACCTTATTTATCCGGGCGACGTCTTGAGCGTGGTCGCCATCAACGGGCAAAAACGGGTAACGATTGTGGAAGCAGGCGAATATCACGGCGTTGATACCGGCCGCACGACCCGCGACGGCCTGCCGATTATCCGTTACTCGCCGCATATGCGCGTTGACAACTTCGGCTCGCGTCCGGTTTCCATCGCAGGCGATGCCATTCAGGCACACGCGCTCAAGACCCGCATCCTGCGTCCGAACGAAATCCAGAACCTGCCGTTTGTCCTCGGCGACGCGGGCGATTACCTCACCCTGACCGAGCAGCAGGAAATCTACGCCAAGGGCATGAACAACGCCCAGCAAGGCCAGACCTACGGCATCTTCCGCCCGATTGGCGAGCCGATCGTCGATCAGGCCAAGTACAAAGGTCAGAAACAGGCTCCGGCGATAGGCTACGAAATGCGCTACATCGGCGAAGTCGGCGTGGTGGGCTATGACGTTGCCACCGACCTCACCAAACTGCACATTCAGGAAGCGGTCGAGCCGATGCACGAAGAAGACGTCGTCCTGCCGATTGACGCGCACGAAGACCCGCTCAACTACTTCCCGAAAATGCCGTCCGGCCAATGTTCACGCGGCTACATCATCCGCAGCTCGAACATCTACCCGACCATCAAGGAATTCGATACCGTCATCACCAGCTTTGGCCGTGATAACGGCGCCGAAGTCGGCGATATCTGGAAGATCGTCCGCGAAGGCCCGACACGCCAGATGAAAGGCCAACCGGTACAAGTCCCCGGTCGCCAGGTCGGCTACCTGATGATTATCCGCGTCTATGACGACGTCAGTATCGGCTTCGTGCTGGATTCCAACGAAAGCATCTACGAAACCGATTCCCTCGTCCGACCCTGATGCGCTTTGACCTGCGAGCCTGGTGCGCGCTCCTGCGTGCGCCGGGCGTCGGGAGCAAAACCTACCACACGCTTCTGGAAGCCTTCGGCTCGCCGGAAGCGTTTTTTCATGCCCCGACCGCCGACATCCGCAAACGCCTGCCTAACCTCAGCGCCGACAAAATCGCCGCCTGGCAGGCGATGCTTAACGACCCCGCGGTAAATGCCGACCTTGACTGGCTGCAACAGGGCGATGGGCGGCACATCATCCCGCTGCATCACCCCGCCTACCCGCCACTCTTGCGCGAAACCGACGACGCACCGCCGCTACTGTTCGTGCATGGCGACGCGGCACTGCTCGCTTCCACGCAAATCGCCATCGTCGGTAGCCGCAACGCCACCGAACCGGCGCGGCGTACCTGCCACAGCTTCGCGCAGGATTTTGCCCAAGCGGGTATTACCGTCACCAGCGGCCTCGCGCTCGGCATCGACGGCGCCGCGCATGAAGGCGCCTTGCGGGGCGGCGGCAAAACCATCGCCGTCGTCGGTACCGGGCTTGACCGTGTCTATCCCGCCCGCCACCACGACCTCGCGCACCGCATCAGCGCGCAGGGGGCGATAGTCTCCGAATACCCGATTGGCACCGGCGTGCGCGCCGGCAACTTTCCGCGTCGCAACCGCATCATCAGCGGTCTCGCCCTCGGCGTACTGGTCGTTGAAGCCTCGGCACAAAGCGGCTCGCTCATCACCGCCCGCCTTGCCGCCGACCAAGGGCGCGAAGTCTTCGCCATCCCCGGCTCCATTCACAACCCGCTTGCCAAAGGCTGCCACCGCCTCATCAAAGACGGCGCAAAACTGATCGAAACCGCACAGGACGTCCTCGAAGAACTCTACCCGCTGGCGCGCGCCAACCTCGAAATGCAGATACAAAGCGCGCCGCCAGCCGCTGAAACAACCGACAATGACAGCCATCCGCTGCTGGAAGCAATGGGCTTTGACCCCTGCCGCGTGGACGACCTCGTCGCCCGCCTCGATTTGACGCCCGCAGAAATTTCCGCCATGCTGATAATATTCGAGCTGGACGGTCGCGTCGCCGCATTGCCGGGTGGCATGTTCCAGCGCCTCTCCTGACTTACCGGAACAAAAAGCCAGCCATGAGCAAACACCTCCTCATCGTCGAATCCCCGGCAAAAGCCAAAACCCTGCACAAATACCTCGGCAAAGACTACGAAGTCATGGCCTCCTACGGCCATGTGCGTGACCTCGTCCCGAAAAACGGCGCGGTCGATACCGCCGACGACTTCGCCATGCACTACGAAATCATCGAGCGCAACGCCCGCCACGTCAACGAAATCACCAAAGCGGCGAAAACCGCCGAAAACGTCTACCTCGCAACGGACCCCGATCGCGAAGGCGAAGCCATCTCCTGGCACCTGCGCGAAATCCTGCGCGAACGCGGCGCGCTCGATAACAAAAACGTCTACCGCGTTGCCTTCCACGAAATCACCCAAAACGCCATCCAGCAAGCCGTCGCCCACCCGCGCCAGCTCGAAATGGACCTGGTGAACGCACAACAGGCACGGCGCGCGCTGGACTACCTCGTCGGCTTCAACCTCTCGCCGCTCCTGTGGCGCAAAGTCCGCCCCGGCCTCTCCGCCGGCCGCGTACAATCGCCCGCGTTGCGCATGATCGTCGAACGCGAGCGCGAAATCGAAGCCTTTAACAGCGAAGAATACTGGGATATCGCCGCCGCCATCAGCTACGGCGGCCAAGAATTCCCCGGCAAACTCACCATTTACGCTGGCGAAAAAACCAAAAAATTCAGCTTCACCAACGCCGCAGACACCCACGCCGCGATAGACGCGCTCAAAGCTGCCGCACAAGGCGTGCTCACCGTCGCCGAAGTCGCCAAAAAAGACAGCAAACGCAACCCGGCACCGCCCTTCACCACCTCCACCATGCAACAGGCGGCGGCGAACAAACTGCATTTCGGCGCACAAAAAACCATGCGCGTCGCGCAGCGCCTCTACGAAGCAGGCCACATCACCTACATGAGAACCGACTCGGTCAACCTCGCACAAGAAGCCATCAGCGCCATCCGCACCTGGGTTAGCCAACAATACGGCGCCAACTACCTGCCGGACAAACCGCGCTACTACAAAACCAAAGCCAAAAACGCGCAAGAAGCGCACGAAGCCATCCGCCCCACCGACTGCGGCCGCGACGCGGCAAGCCTCGGCCTCTCCGGCGACGAACACAAACTCTACGAACTCATCCGCAAGCGCGCTATCGCCTCCCAAATGGCCTCCGCCATCCTCGAAAACGTCAGCGCCGACCTCCATGCGGGCGATGACAAAAACCAGTTCCGCGCCAGCGGCTCCACCGTCAAATTCCCCGGCTACATGAGCGTGTACCAGGAAGAGCGCGACGACAAAGACGAAGACGACGACAACCGCCTGCTGCCGCCGATGCAAGCGGGCGACCGCCTGCAACTGCTGGACATCCTCGGCAACCAGCACTTCACCCAGCCGCCGCCACGCTACTCCGAAGCAGCCCTCATCAAAGAACTCGAAAACAACGGCATCGGCCGCCCCTCCACCTACGCCAGCATCATCAGCACCCTGCAAGACCGCGAATACGTCGAACAAGAAAACCGCCGCTTCATCCCGACCACCATCGGCAAAGTCGTCAACGACTTCCTCACCAAACACTTCGAGCGCTACGTTGATTACGACTTCACCGCCCGCCTTGAAGACGACCTGGACGCCGTCTCGCGCGGCGAGCGCGCGTGGAAACCGCTGCTCGGCGACTTCTGGAGCGCGTTCTCGCACCAGCTTGACGAAAAAAAAGACATCCCGCGCGAAGAAGTCATGCAGGCGCGCGAACTCGGCACCGACCCGAAAAGCGGCAAACCCGTCAGCGTCCGCTTTGGCCGCTTCGGGCCGTTTGTGCAAATCGGCAGCAAAGACGACGAAGAAAAACCCCAATTTGCCAGCATCCCGTCTGACCGCAACATGGACGAAATCACCCTGGAAGAAGCGCTGGAATTGTTCAAACTGCCGCGTGTTGTCGGCCACTCCGAAGAAGATGGCGAAATCGTAACCAGCATTGGCCGCTTCGGCCCCTACGTGCGTTACGGCAAGCGCTACGTCTCCCTGCCCAAAGAAGAAGACCCGCTCACCATCACGCTTGAGCGCGCACTCGAACTCATCGCCGCCAAAAAAGAAGCCGACAGCCAAAAATACATAAAAGAGATAAAACATGGCGACGAAATATTACAAGTATTGAATGGTCGCTTTGGCCCATATGTAAGCAATGGTAGTATTAACGCATCTATCCCAAAAACGATAGAACCGGCCTCACTCGAACTCGAAGCCGCCCTGGAACTCCTCGAAAAAGCCAAAGAACGCAAAGCCAAGCGGGGAACGACGGGCAAAAGCACCACAAAAACCGCGAAAAAAGCCAGCACTGCGACAGGGAAGACGAGCCGCAGCAAGGCGACAAAAACAAAAGAGAGCAAAAAATGATAGACCCGCAAGAACACAGCCTGGACGACCTGCGCCACGGCTTCGGCTTCCTCATGCACGACACCACGCGCCTGATGAACCGCTACTACGACCGGCGCGTGCGCATCTACGGCATCAGCCGTACCCAATGGACGCTTTTGACCTACCTCTCGCGCTACGAAGGGGTCAGCCAGACGCGGCTCGCCGAATACATGGATCTGGCGCCGATGACGCTCACCCGGCAAATCGACAAACTCGAACGCGAAGGACTGCTGGACCGCCGTCAGGATCCGCAAGACCGCCGCACCAACCTCATCTTCCTCACCGAAAAAAGCCAGCCGCTGATGAACCACATGCACGAAATCGCGGTAGAGGCCAAAGAAGCGGCGCTGAAAAACTTCAACGAAGGTGAACGCGAAATCCTGCGCGACTACCTCGTGCGCATGCGGGAAAACATGGCCTCCGCCTGAACCGCTCCCCATTCTCGAAAAGCCCGCAACTGCGGGCTTTTCAGCGCTGCAAAACCTGCCACCGATATGACCCACCGCCTCCTGCCGTTCCTCATGACCGCCCTTGCGCCGCTCATCTGGGGTTCAACTTACCTCGTCACGACCACATACCTCCCGCCTGAGCGTCCGCTCACCGCTGCTGTCCTGCGCGCCTTGCCTGCCGGACTGCTCCTGCTGCTATGGACACGCGAATGGCCGCGTCGCCAAGAAGTCGCCCGACTTATCGTTCTTGGCATCCTCAACATCGGTCTGTTTCAGGCGATGCTGTTCATCTCCGCCTACCGTCTGCCGGGCGGATTGGCCGCTATTCTCAATTCCACCCAAACCTTGTGGGTACTTGCCTTTATGGCGCTTGCGGGCACACGACCGCCGCGGCTGGCGTGGCTTTCGGCCGCACTTGGTGTTATCGGTATTGTGCTACTCGTCGCCTCGCCGCAAACACAGCTGGATTCCCTCGGCATCGCAGCGGCACTCTGTGCGGCGTTGTCCATGGCAGCGGGCATCATCTTCACCAAACGCTGGCATCTGCACCTCTCCGTACTGGCGCTGACGGGTTGGCAACTTTGTATCGGCGGACTATGCCTGCTGCCGTTTGCCCTTTGGTATGAGCCGCCTTTGCCTGCGCTTGGCGCGCGCCATATCGGCGGTTACCTGTACCTGAGCTTATGCGGAGCATTGCTTGCCTACGTCCTCTTTTTTCGCGGTGTCCGCCATCTCTCGCCTGCGACCGTTACCTCGTTGGGGCTGCTCAGCCCGCTCTGCGCCTTCGCTCTTGGCTGGATTTTCCTCGACCAACACTTTGGCTGGCGTGCGATTACCGGTTTTGCGCTGGTACTGGCATCCATTTACGGCGTGCAGCGGGCGACGGCGTGCATGGCAAAGTCGCAGTCAATGGTGTGATCGGGGTAGTCCAGGGTTGCGACGATGCCGAGCGCCCAGAGCAGTATCCAGTAGGCTTCGTATTTCCACACCATGTTGATGTTGTCCTGTTCGCTGGCGCGGGCGGCAAAAACCATGCTTTCGTTGGGCGTGATGCCGTCGGTAACACCCTATTGTTCGAGGCGGTCGTGACACCAGGCGGCGCCGGCCTCGCTGTAGCTGCCGTCGTGTTGGGCAAAGGCCGCCTGGATGGCAATCAGGCAGGCGATGGCGCGGCGCGCGATTTCTTCCGCGCTGCGGATGCGCGCTGCGTCTGCCGCTTCAATAACGGGCAGACTGTCGAGACAGGGAATGCCGCGCGCTTGCAGTTTGGCGATGGAAGCGGCTTTGCGGGTTTCAGGGCTTTTCGGCATGGGATTCTCCGGTAAAGGTTCGGGCGGCACTATGCCAGCAAGCCTCTGCTTCCTTATCTAGCAATCCACACAACGCCCTGTGCGGCGTTGCGTGTACCGCTAGATAACCAAAGCCTCACGCAACCTGACGGCGAAATTTGTACCATGACGCCACGCCAACCTCGCCGGAAACACTTATGCCTAACGACGCCCCCGCCAAAGTCCTTCTCGTGCATGGCCTTTTCATGCGCGCCACCATGCTGCGCCCGATGATGGCACAACTGCGCCGTCGCGGTTACCAGTGCCTCGCGCTCACCTACCCAACACGCACGCAAACGCTGCACGACAGCGTCGCCCGCCACCTACCGCAGATTCAGGATTTTGCCGGCGACGCCCCGCTCCATGCCATCGGCCACAGCCTCGGCGGCCTTTACCTCCGCCATCTGCGCCAGCAATGGCCGCAGGGACTGGCGCGCGGCCGCGTCGTCACCCTCGGCACGCCGCATCTGGGCAGCAAGGTGGGGCGCTATTTTCACGAACACCCCTGGCGCCGCCGCATTCTCGGCCACTGCTGGGAGCAGGGGCTGGATGGCGAGGCGCCGCCGTGGGACAGCACCATCCCGCTACTCAGCATCGCTGGCACAAAGGCCATCGGCGTGGGCAATGCGCTGCATATTTTCGCTGCCGACGAGCCGAACGACGGCACGGTTGCGGTCAGCGAAACGGAACTGCCACAAGCCGCCGCCTTTTACCGCTTGCCGACCTCGCACAGCGCGTTGCAATTTGACCGCAAGGCGGCGTTACTCGCCGACCGTTGGTTTCGCAGCCTGCCGCTCGCAGATAAAAACGCTTAATAATCATCCGTCTAAAAAAGTTTTTATTGTCCGCCTTGAAAGCGCCGCGCCCTAACCCTATCTAGGGCGTTGTGTCATTAAACACCCCCGCGACAGCGGGATTTTTCATCTATCTATCTTTTCAGGAGCTCATTCATGAACCTTCGCCCTCTGCACGATCGCGTGATCGTCAAACGTCAGGAAAAAGAAACCACCACCGCCGGCGGCATCGTCCTCGCCAGCAGCGCTGCCGAAAAGCCGTCTGAAGGCGTCGTTGTCGCCGTTGGCCCGGGCAAGAGCAAGCACGGCGAAGTCCGCCCGCTGGATGTCAAAGTTGGCGACCGCGTGCTGTTCGGCAAGTTTTCCGGCTCGGAAGTGAAAGTTGATGGCGAGGATTACGTCATCATGCGTGAAGAAGAAATTTTTGCCGTTATTCAATAATTCATAAACCATTCAGGAGTTAATACATGTCAGCTAAAGAAGTCCGCTTCGGCGAAGCCGCCCGCAAAGAAATGCTCAAAGGCGTGAACATCCTCGCCAATGCCGTCAAAGTCACCCTCGGCCCGAAAGGCCGTAACGTCATCCTCGAAAAATCCTTCGGCGCGCCGACCATCACCAAAGACGGCGTTTCTGTTGCCAAGGAAATCGAGCTGGAAGACAAGTTCCAGAACATGGGCGCGCAAATGGTGAAAGAAGTCGCCTCCAAGACTAACGACGTCGCCGGCGACGGTACCACCACCGCCACCGTCCTCGCGCAAGCCATCGTCAGCGAAGGCCTGAAAGCCGTTGCTGCCGGCATGAACCCGATGGACGTCAAACGCGGTATCGACAAGGCCGTCTTGGAAGCCGTGAAAGCGCTGCACGCCATGTCCAAGCCGTGCGAAACCCACAAGGAAATCGCGCAAGTCGGCACCATCTCCGCTAACTCTGACAGCACCGTCGGCGACAAAATCGCCGAAGCGATGGAAAAAGTCGGCAAAGAAGGCGTGATTACCGTCGAAGAAGGCCAAGGCTTGGAAGACTCGCTCGAAGTCGTCGAAGGCATGCAGTTTGACCGCGGCTACCTCTCGCCCTACTTCATCAACAACGCGCAAAACCAAAACGTTGAGCTGGACGCGCCCTACATCCTGCTGCACGACAAGAAAATCTCCAACATCCGCGACCTGCTGCCGATTCTCGAAGGCGTCGCCAAATCCGGCAAACCGCTGCTGATTGTTGCTGAAGACGTCGAAGGCGAAGCACTCGCTACCCTGGTTATCAACAGCATGCGCGGCATCGTCAAAGTCGCCGCCGTCAAGGCGCCGGGCTTCGGCGACCGTCGCAAAGCCATGCTCGAAGACATCGCCATCCTCACCAACGGCCAAGTCATCTCTGAAGAACTGGGCATGACCCTGGAAAGCTCCGACATGACCGTCCTCGGCACCGCCAAGCGTGTCGTCGTCGGCAAAGAAAACACCACCATCATCGGCGGCAGCGGCGACTCCGCGAAAATCGAAGCCCGCGTGGCCAGCATCCGTGCGCAAATCGAAGAATCCACCTCCGATTACGACCGCGAAAAACTGCAAGAGCGCGTCGCCAAACTGGCGGGTGGCGTTGCCGTCATCAAAGTGGGCGCTGCGACCGAAGTTGAGATGAAAGAGAAAAAAGACCGCGTTGAAGACGCGCTGCACGCCACCCGCGCTGCCGTTGAAGAAGGCATCGTCCCCGGCGGTGGTGTTGCTCTCATCCGCGCCGTCAAAGCCATTGAAAACCTCAAAGGCGAAAACTACGACCAACAAGTCGGCATCGACATCGCCCGCCGCGCGATGGAATACCCGCTGCGCACCATCGTTGCCAACGCAGGCGTTGAGGCCGCTGTCGTCGTGGATCGCGTCAAGGCCGGCAAAGACAACGAAGGCTACAACGCTACCAGCGGCGAATACGTCGATATGCTCGCTGCCGGTATCATCGACCCGACCAAAGTCACCCGCTTTGCCCTGCAAAACGCGGCCTCTATCGCCGGACTGATGATCACCACCGAAGCGATGGTGGCAGAAATTCCGAAGAAAGAAGAAGCCGCGCCGGACATGGGCGGCATGGGAGGCATGGGCGGCATGGGCATGATGTAAGCCCTGCGCCTAGGGCGTGTTGACAATTGAGACATCCCCCTCCCCCGCGGAGCGGGGGAGGGTCGGGGAGGGGGTATAAAAAGTCGCGTAGCGACGGCATTATTCAAAACGAGGTAGTCCTCAAACGTATGTTGTCATGCGAGGTTTGATTATCCTGCCCTCACCCCAACCCCTCTCCCAGAGGGAGAGGGGTTCGTTTGTCAAATTGTCAACAGCCTCTAGCGCATTCCCGCACCAACGCGAAACCGGACACTGCAAAGTGTCCGGTTTTTTTGTGTGCGCGGAAAAACCATGCAGCACGGACAGAAATGGCCGATAATCGCCATGACAAGACAGCTTGCCTTGTCGTAATTTTTCAGAAAAGGATTGAAATATGAAGAAATTACCCCTTAAGTCCCCCATGCTGGTGCTCGCGCTGTTGCCGCTTTTACTCGCTGCCTGCGGTGGCAGTGATGACAAGGACAGCGGCGCAAACAGCAATAATCCGGCCGACCCGCAAGCCGGTGCAACGCAAAAATCCAAACACCCGCCCATCCCCGATACCGGCGTCGCGCCGCCCAATGACGAAGAAAAAGCCGCATTCAACGCGAGCAAAATCTCCATTGAACCCTACAACGCCCTCAATGGCGCCAAACCTGCGCCGTTCCTGATTACGGCGGAAGATGGCACGCCGACCCGCGGCTTTGACGGCGAAAACGCACAACGCGATTTCAGCAAACTGCCTTCTGGCTTTACCTCCGTGAAAGGCACGCTGACTCTGGTCAAGAACGATAATAACGGCGGCACCAACCCGACGCCTACCCCACCGAAGAAAGACGACAAGGACAACCAGGCCGTCACCCTGCGCAGCTACCAGGGCTTCCGCAGCGGGGTCGTTGTTGGTTACTACGATGCGGGCGGCGTTGCCAGCAGCGACACTTACGGCATCACCACGCCCGTTGCGCAAATCCCCGTGAGCGGCAAGGCAACCTATACCGGCGCCGCCTTTGACCGCCTCGACCGCGGCACCTTCATCTACAACGTGGATTTCGCCACCCGACAAGGCGATGGCCGCATCGAAAACATCAGCCGCTTTGGCATGATCACGCTGAAAAACGCAGCGCTGACCGAGATGAACGGCGGCTTCGGCGTGACCGGCAACGCCAGCGACCGCTATAAACAGCCGTTGGTTTATCAGGCGATGTTTTACGGCAACCGCGCGGAAGAAATGGCCGGACAGGTGGTTAATACCGACAACCGCGATGTCGTCGGCTTCCACGGGGCGCGCGGCGATATCGTCCAGTAAGCGCGTCTGTTCGCATAAAAAACGCCGGATATCCGGCGTTTTTTATGGATGCGGTTCAGAAATCGTTGCGGTAGCGGCCGATGGCATTGAGGAACAGGATGAGCATCAGCAGGTTGATGTTGATGGCAAAGTCCGCGCTCTCGTACTGGTAGTAGAAGTTGAGCGCGCTGGGCAGATAAAGCGAAAGGCCGCCCAGTTGCAGGGCGACGCTTTGCAGGCCAAAGAGGAGGATCAGGGTGATGATGCCGTTGGCGCGGCAACGGAAGCATTGCACCGCACCATAAATGCCCGCCGCGGCGGTGGCGAGCGCGAGCAGGTTGGCAAAGCCGCTGTAGCCGGTGAGTTTGATGACTTTGCAGTATTCCTTGATGTGCGCCAGGTCAATGTGCATGCCGTGCTGTTGGCAGCCCGCACCGGCAAAGGTGGCAACGCCTATCAGGCGCAGCAATGTCCAGAGGCTCAGGGTAATGGCAATGGTGGCGAGCAGGCCGGTTTCAAAGGTGAGGGAAATTTGTCTTTTTCTCATGGGGCAACGGGATGCGGTGGCAGGGTGGCAAGGTCCCAACGTGCCTGGACGGCGATGTCGAGCGGACTGTCGTGGCCGTCGTAACGCTGCGCGGCGGCGAAGGCAATCATCAGGGCGTTGTCGCCGCAGAGGGCGAGCGGCGGGAAGTACACGCGCCGCCGCTGTTTTTCGGCTTCTTGTTGCAGGGTCTGGCGCAGCAGGCGGTTGGCGCTGACGCCACCGGCGACGACCAGGTCGCGGTAGCCGGTTTCTTGCCAGGCGCGGCGGCATTTGATGGCCAGTGTTTCGATGACGGCTTGCTGGAAGGCGGCGGCAATGTCGGCGCGGGTTTGCGTGTCGTTGCCCTGTTTTTCGAGGTGTTCTTCAATGAGCAGGCGCACTTGGGTTTTGAGGCCGCTGAAGCTGAAGTCCATGCCGGGGCGGTTGGTCATCGGCCGTGGCAGCGGGAAGCGGTTGGCGTCGCCTTGTTCGGCAAGCGCAGCCAGTTCGGGGCCGCCGGGGTAAGGCAGTCCCATCAGTTTGGCGGTTTTGTCGAAGGCTTCTCCGACAGCGTCGTCCAGCGTTTGCCCCAGCAGGCGGTATTTGCCGGGGGCGTCCACCGCCATCAGTTGGGTATGGCCGCCGGAGACGAGCAGGGCGACAAACGGCACTTCGGGTTGCGCTTCGGCCAGTAGCGGCGAGAGCAGGTGGCCTTCCATGTGATGAATAGCAATCGCGGGGATGCCGAGCGCGTAAGCGAGCGCGCGCGCGTAACCGGCGCCGGTCATCAGTGCGCCGAGCAGGCCGGGGCCGGCGGTGTAGGCGATGAGTTCGATGTCTTGCAGGGTCTTGTCGGCGCGCTCCAGGGCCTGTTGCAGGACGAGCGGCAGGCGGCGCAGGTGGTCGCGTGCGGCGAGTTCGGGGACAACGCCGCCGTGCTGGCGGTGCAGTTCGATTTGGGAATAGACTTCGTTGGCGAGGATGCCGTCGGCTTTGCTGTAGAGTGCGACGGCGGTTTCATCGCAGGAGGATTCGATGGCAAGGATTAGGGGAGCGCGCGTGGTCATGGGGCAGATCTTGCGGGAATGAGAAAGCCCCGCGCGGGGTGCGGGGCTGTCGGGCGACCAGGCAAGGCGGTCATGCAAGGAGCAGCAGCCGTTTGCCGATTTGGTCGGAGAGTTTGTTGGCGCCGTGCAGGATGTGGGCAAGCATGGCGTTTTGTGTGGACTGGATAAGGAGGATCAGCGCTTTGTCGTCGGCATGGACGGAGCTGATGTAAACCTTGCCTTTTTCGCTGTCGATGGTGATGGAGCGGGTCGCACCCAGCTCGAATTCTCCGATGAGCGAGGAACCCAAGGCAAAAAGGGAGCTACCGACGGCTGCAAGGCTGTCCGCGCTGTGCTTGGAACTGTCCGCATGTGCTGCGATTTCAAAGCCGTCCGGCGTGGCGAGGATTACGTTTTTCACGCCGGGGGTTTCTGCGGCGAAGGTTTCCAGTGCACGGGTGCAGTAGGTAACGAAGCTGCTTTCGCGGTAGTCTTCCAGTGTTGCCATGGGCGCTCCTTAATTCAGTTCTGCTTCGATGGAAGCTATCAGGGTTTCGACCAGCAATAATACATCATCGCGCTTGCGGGCATCCACTTCGAAGATGGGGAATTTGAAGTCACGCGCTTCCAGCAGTTTGAAGCCGTCAGCGAGCGTCAGATGTGCGCCATCCACGTCACAGTGGGTGATGCCGACGACGATGCTGTTCATGTTGTGGTTATGGAAATAATCTACGTAGTACGGCAGTTCTTTCGCTGCTTTCGGTGAGGAGCCGTCCACGAGGACAATGGCGCCTAGCGCGCCTTCGGTAACGACGCGCCAGACGAGCTCGAAGCGCTCTTGTCCGGGCGTACCATAGAGGCCGACTTTGGTATCCGGCGGCAAGAGGATTTGCCCGTAGTCAATGCCGACGGTAGTCAGCAGTTTGTTGTGGGCTTTTTTGTCGCTGTTGGCGACATCGGTCGAGATGACTTCCTTGTCGGACAGCGCCTTGATTGCCGTGGTTTTTCCGGCGCCCATGCTGCCTGCGAAGATAATTTTGAATTCTTGCATGTGAATGGTGTCTGGTTAGGTTTAGTTATAGTCCGAGTTTCGCGCGCAGACGTTGCAGCAGGCTGCGTTTTTGCTCCACTTTTTCTTTCTCTTGTGGCGTAAAAACGCGCTTGACGGGTTCATCAGCGACGAAACTTTCTTGCTCGACTTTTTGTACTTGTCCGGCCATTAACGTCGCAAAAAGGAAGCGGCGGATGCGGTCGTAGGAATAGGAGGTTTTTTCAAAAAGGGTGGCGATATTGACCGGATGCGATTGCGCGCAAGTCGCCAGGCGCAGCGCTTCGGTACGGCCATGTCGTCCCAGGGGCTGCGGGAAACGGATGAGGCGGTAATAAGCGTGGTCGTCAATATCGTGCCGCCCGTCCATATTCGATTGCCACAGGCTTTCAAACAGCCATAAATCAAATTGCAGTTTGCGTGCGTTATCGGGAATATCGTTATGGTCGGTTGCAATCCATGTCCAGGAATCAAAGCCGGGGACGGATTCACGCGGGTAATTGATATAAACCAATCCTTCGCGCGGTTTAATCCAGGTGGTGCTTTTATCGGAAGTGGCACGAATCACCATGTTATCGCGGCGGCGAATGTGGTCGAGCAATTCGCGGGTATCGGTGCTGCTGACGCTGGAATAAACTGGGCTTGCTGCTTCTGGCGCGGTTTGACTATTGGTGTGTGCATCTAATATCGGGGTGGTATTGGCACTGCCGAACAGTTTGCCGAGCCAGTAACTGTTATCGGCCTGCTCTGCTTCACGCAAGTCAAGCGCCGGATAACTGTGGTTTTTTGCCTGATTTGCGCCATCATCGCTATTAAAAGCGCAAACAATCGGGCAATTAACCAGCGAGATGTATTTCTGGATTTGCGGCGTGGATAAAAAGCTGGCATTGATGACAACGCCATTCAAGCCTTTATGATTGGCAGCAACCCACGTAATATCCGGATGGTCGGGGGTACTGTTGATGATTTTCTTGATGCGGTTTTCTGATTCCGGAGAGAATCCGAGCAGACAAATACTGTGATTATCCGGCATAACGAGGTTTTCCGTTTACAATAAATAAAAATTGCGCCCCCTATTTGGGGATAGGGAGCGCACGAGATCAGTCCTTGGATCAGGAGAAATCAAGCTCTTTCTCGAAAGCGCGCAATTCGTGGCGAGCCATGGCGAGGTTGGAACGTGAACGATCCAGAACGAGATAGAGGAACAATTTTTCGTTGCGCTCCAGCGGACGAATGAGGTGATAGCCTTTGCCCAAAGTGATGAGGATATCTTCAATGCTGTCGTTCAGTGACAGGGATTTGGAAACGCGACGCTTGGCATTGAGGACTTCGGTATTACCGGCGGCAGCGAGTTCGAGGTCAAGACCTGAACCTTCGGTAGCGAGTGCCAGACCGCTATCAGCATCAACCAGTGCGGCAGCTTTGAAACCATCAATGTCTTGCAGACTGCTAAGATCAATTTTAGCCATGTAGATTTACTCCAAGTGATATAACTATTTTGCATAACGCCCAAGGCATGAGGCATTATGCCTCGCCCGTACCCATCGCTGAAAAACGATGAACAACAAAATATTACCACAGAATTTCCGCCATTGTCGCGCGCAATTTTGCCAGCGGCGCGGATTGCTGCTGTAATGACGCCCTCTTTCTTAATGATTCGGGAGTGCCGGATGGAGCGAATTTTTGACATCACCACCTGGGAAGCGCTGGATGCGGCAGTCGCAGCATTGCGGCAATGTGCTGATAAAAAAGTCTATTATCTGGAAGGGACGCTGGGGGCGGGCAAAACGACTTTCGTGCAGCACTGGCTGCGGCAGGCGGGTTATAGCGGTGTGGTGCAAAGCCCTACCTATGCCCTTATGAATGAATATTATATAGGGCAACAGACTGTTATCCATGCAGATTTGTACCGTTTGGCGGCGCCGGACGAGCTTTTGTATCTCGATGTGCGCGACTGGAGCGAGCGTGCCACGCATATTTTCATCGAATGGGCACAAAACGGCGGTGATTACCTGCCCGCGGCTGACGTTTTCTGTCAGTTTGCCTTGCGCGACGGCAGGCGCTATTTGTCGGTTGCCGCCGCGTAAATTGCGCTTCCCCCAGCAAGACAGGCATAATGCAATCTTTCTACAAATTCAAAGGGAAACCCGTGCTGCGAACCGCAATACAGATGCTCTACGGCTGGCGCAAATTGCTGCTGATGCTTCTCTGCCTGTGCTTTGGCGCGCAGGCGCTGGCGGTAACCTTGCAAGACGTGCGTTATAACCGCCTGCCGGACAAAACCCAGCTCGTCCTCGACCTTGACCGCCCCACCGTCTTCCGCCAGTTCAGCCTCGCCGGACCGCCGCGCATCGTGCTGGATCTGCCCGATGCCGCACGCAGCGGCCGCGCCGGTCTGACCCTGAATACCGGTGCGGTGAGCAGTATCCGTACCGGCTTTAGCAACGAAACCACCCTGCGCGTTGTCATCGACCTGCTTTATCCCGCCAAGGCCAACATTTACACCATGCCGCCGGAAAACGGGCGCGGCAACCGCATCGTCATTGATATCTACGACAACCTTGCCGAACAGGCGCTGACCCTCGAATCGCTGGAAGAAGCGCAGCCGCCCTACGTCGTCTTCGCAGGCGAAGCGCTGGAAAACGGGCGCGACAACGGCGGCATCAGCATCGCCAGCCCACCGGGTTCAATGCCGCTGCCGCAAAATCCGCCGCCTGTCGCCAGCACAGGCTATCCCAACGGCAACCTGCCACGCACCAGCACCGCGCCGCCGCCCTTTATGCAAACCGCGCCGTTGCCGCAAACGGCGCCGCGTCCACAGCCGAACATCGTCGCTGTCACCCCGCCGCCGCGACCGGCTCCGAACGTCAGACCCATCCCGGCGCCGACGACCGTTACCGTTGAGCGCGACATCTCATCCACCGGCAGAATCGAAAAACAGAACAAAATCCTCACGCCGACCGCCATCTCCAAGCGCACCATTGTGGTTGCCATCGACCCTGGCCACGGCGGCAAAGACACCGGCGCGGTCAACCCGAATACCGGCCTGCGCGAAAAAGACGTCGTCCTGCAAATCGCGCACCGCCTGAAAAAACAGCTCAACAGCAGAAAAGGCTTCAGCGCCTTCCTCACCCGCGACGGCGACACCTACATCCCGCTGCAAGAGCGCCCGGCGAGCGCACGGCGGCGCGGCGCGGACATCTTCGTCTCCATCCACGCCGACTCCGCCGAAAGCGACCAACCCAGTGGCGCCTCCGTCTTCATCCTCTCCACCAAAGGCGCGAATACCCAGCTCGGCAAATACCTCGAACGCACCGAAAACACCGTGGACCAGCGCTGGGGCGTGGACGTCAGCAAATACGACAACGACGTGCAGCAGGCGCTACTCAGCATCCAGCAAGAAGCAACCATCGAAGCCAGTCATGCGCTTGCCAGCCGCACCCTGAACGAACTTGCCCGCTTGGGCAACATCCACGGCAAGCGCGTCAACAGCGCCAACTTCGTCGTGCTGCGCTCGCTCGCCGTACCCTCCATGCTGGTTGAAACTGCCTTCATCTCCAACCCCAATGAAGCGCGCAAACTCGCCTCGCCCGACTACCAGGAACAACTGGCGCGCGGCATCGCAAACGGCATCGCCCGCTACTTTGAAGAACACCTGCCGCAGCACATGCTGCTCGGCAAATGAGGGTGCGCGCATGACCGCCGGACGCAAAATCGTACTGATTGGCCCGATGGGCGCGGGCAAAACCTCGCTCGGCCGCCGCCTTGCCACCCGCCTGCGCTGGGAATTCACCGACACCGACCACGCCCTGTGCGCGCGCACCGGAGTGGACATCCCGACCATCTTCGCCGCCGAAGGCGAAGCGGGCTTTCGCAAACGCGAGCACGACGTGCTGGCGGACATCCTCGCCGAACCGCGCGACATGGTCGTCGCCTGCGGTGGCGGCATCGTTCTCAAAGCCGAAAACCGCCGCCTCATCGCCGGACAATTCCTCGTCGTCTTCCTCGACGTCTCCGTGCGCCGGCAAATCCTGCGCATCGGTCGCGACCGCAACCGCCCGCTCGTCCAAGAAGCCGAAAACCTGCAAGCCAAACTGGAGCAACTGCGCGACGAACGCCTCGGTCTCTACGAAGGCCTGGCGGACATCCGCGTCGATACCGACAACAACCACTTCACCAACTCCTTCAAAAAACTGCTGCACGACGTGGAAAACCGCCTGCGGCGCGAGAAATAGCGCGGCGCGGCGCTTCCGTGCCAAAAGAAACCCCGCTGTGGCGGGGTTTTTGATGGGTGCGAAGAATGCCTTGCGTGCGGCGAAATACTGGGGTGCTTACAGCGCCACCCCGTCTTCCTGCATCTTGCCGAGCAGGGCGGCGAGGCGTTTTTGCGGATCAAGCAGCGGGTCGCGGAGGTGCGCCAGCATCGCCTCCGCCGATTGCGCGACGGCTTCCGGCGTTGCCTGTACCGCACCGTGGAAGATAAACGGCGGCAGGAAGGTGGTTTGCAGCAGATGCGCGGTTTGTTGCAGCGGTTTCAGGAACTCGCTCATCGAGAAGCGGTTGTAGCCGCCCGCCTGGTAGGAGTCCGCCGGGCCGCCGGTGGAGATGAGCGACAGCCATTCTTTGCCGGCAAGCGCGTTGCCGCCCGCGCCGTACGCCCAGCCGTAGGTGAGGACATCGTCCAGCCATTGTTTCATCAAGGGCGGCGTGCTGTACCAGTAAAAGGGATGCTCGAAGACGAGGCGGTCGTGCGCGAGCAGCGCGGCCTGTTCGGCGGCAACGTCTATTTTGCCGTCCGGATAGCGCGCGTAGAGGTCGCGCAGGGTGATGTCCGCTTCTTGCGCGAGGCGCTGCGCCCAACTGCGGTGCACGGTGGATTTGTCGAGGTGCGGATGAAAGAGATTGACGAGGGTTTTCATGTTTGGCTCCGTGAGGGGGTTAAGCACATCTTAGGCGGCGCGATGCGCTAGCATAAGCCCCGTTTTGTTGTATGCCTTGTTGCCGGAGAGCCATCAATGCGAGCAGGTGATTTTGCGGATTTTGCGATTTTTGTGGCGATTGCCGAGGAAGGCAGTTTGCGTGCGGCGGCGGCGCGCCTCGATTTGCGGCCGTCCACGGTATCGCACGGGCTGCGCGCGCTGGAAGCGCGGCTCGGTGTGCGCCTTTTCCACCGCACGACGCGCAGTGTGGCGCTGACTGAGGCGGGGCAAGCGCTGCTCGCGCGGATTGCGCCGGCGCTTTCGACGCTGGAGGCGGCGGATGAGGCGGTCAATGATTTCCGCGCACATCCGACGGGGCAGGTGCGGCTTTCTGTGCCGCGCGGCATTGCGTCGTGTGTGTTGTTGCCGAAGCTGCGCGCTTTTGCCGAACGCTTCCCCGATGTGCGGCTGGATATTGCCGCCGAGAATGGCTTTGTCGATATCGTCAGCGCCGGTTTTGATGTGGGGGTGCGTCTGGGCGAGAGTGTGGCGCGCGATATGGTCGCGCTGCGCATCACCCCGCCGGTTCAGGCGGTGATTGTCGCCGCGCCGGATTATTTGGCGCGCTGTCCGGCGCCGCAGTCACCGCAGGATTTGGCCGGGCATCGCTGTATTGGTTTTCGTCAGTTGGGCGGCGGCAGGCTGTACCGCTGGGAGTTTGTGCGCGACGGGCAGGCGTTTGAGCAGGCGGTGTCCAGCGCGCTGGTGTTGGACGATCCGGAGCTGATGCTGGATGCGGCGATGCGCGGCTTGGGGCTGGCCTATGCGCTGGATGTGTTCTGCCGCGCTGCGCTCACAGACGGGCGGTTGCTGCCGGTGCTGGAGGGCTGGCTGCCGCGCTATGACGGTTTCTTTTTGTATTATCCGAACCGGCAGGTGTCGGCCGCGCTGCGGGCGTTGTGCGAGGTGCTGCGGGAGGGGTAAGGCGCGGTGTTAGCGGTAGTCGCAGGGGTATTCGTTTTTCAGCGCGTCTGCTTTGTCGAGTACGCTTTGCCGCATTTCGTCCTGGTAGGCGGCGAGGCGGTTGCGCAGGGTTTCGTCGCTGGCGCCGAGGATGCGCAGCGCGAGCAGAGCGGCGTTTTTCGCGCCATCGAGGGCGACAGTGGCGACCGGCACGCCCGCCGGCATTTGCAGGATGGAGAGGACGCTGTCCCAGCCGTCAATGGAGTTGCTGGAGTGGATGGGGACGCCGATGACCGGCAGCGGGGTGACGGCGGCAATCATCCCCGGCAGGTGGGCGGCGCCGCCCGCACCGGCGATGATGACGCGCAGGCCGCGCGCGGTGGCGGTTTTGCCGTAGTCCAGGAGGCGCTCCGGGGTGCGGTGCGCCGAGACGATGGTGACTTCGTGCGCGATGTGGAATTGGGCGCAGGTTTGTGCAGCCTCGCGCATGATGCGCAGGTCGCTGTCGCTGCCCATGATGATGCCGATTTTGTGCATGGTGTGTTGTGTCGGGTTGGTTTGGCTTAGGGCGTGTTGATAATTGAAAAGTCCCCCTCCCCCGCAGGGCGAAGGAGGGATTGGCTTTAGCGGCTTATTACCCGCACCGCCTGGCGGATTTGTTCGATTTTGGCTTTGAGCGCCGGTTCGTGGTCGGCAAGCACGGTGATATGTCCCATTTTGCGTCCGGGGCGGGTTTCGGCTTTGCCGTACCAGTGGATGTAGGTTTCGTCCAGGGCGAGTACCGCGTCCAGTCCTTCGAGCAGCGCCGGGCCGCTGTGGCCGTAGGCGCCGATGAGGTTGATCATCGCCGCCGGGCGGTATTGTTGGACGGAGCCGAGCGGCATGCCGGCGAGCAGGCGCCACATTTGTTCGAATTGGGAGTTGGCACAGGCTTCGATGGTGAGGTGGCCGCTGTTGTGCACGCGCGGCGCGGTTTCGTTAATCCAGATGTCGCCGTCTTTGGTGACGAACATTTCTACCGCGTAAAGGCCGGGCGCGGCGAAGGCCTGCACGAGTTGCTGCGCCAGTTGTTGTGCTTTATCGCGTACTTTGGCGCTGAGGAAGGAGGGCATTTGCACGTAATCGACGAGGTTCAGCACGTTGTCAAAGACCATTTCGACGACGGGATAGGCAACGGTGCCGCCGTTGCCGTCGGCGGCGACGATGACCGCGATTTCGTGGGCAATGGGGCAGAGGGTTTCGATGACGGAGGGGACGTCCCACAGTTTGTGCAGGTCTTCTTCGCTGACGATGACTTGTACGCCTTTGCCGTCGTAGCCGCCGGTGCGTGTTTTCTGCACGAAGGGCAGCGGGATGCGTTCGGGGTCGATGTCGGCGAGGCCGCTGGCGAGGTAGAACGACGCGGTCGGCAGGCCGTGGTCGGCGTAAAACTGTTTTTGCAGGCCTTTGTCCTGGATGAGGCGCAGCACGCGCGGCGCGGGGATGACGCGCTTGCCCGCTTCTTCCAGCGCTTCCAGCGCTTCTACCGAGACGTGCTCGATTTCGATGCCAACCGCGTCGGCGTCCTTGGCGAAATCCAGCACAGTTTGTTTGTCGCGGTAATCGCCCTGTTTGAACAGGCCGGTGAGCGCGGCGCAGGGCGCGCGCGGGTCGGGGTCGAGGACGGCGACAGGCATGGGGTAGTCCGCTGCTTCTTGCAGGAACATTTTGCCCAGTTGGCCGCCGCCGAGTATTGCCAGTTTCATGTGCACTCCTTAGTCTCGTAATGCTGTGGCGTTTGCCACGTCCCACAGGCGGCTCGGTCGCGCTTCGCCGCCTGTTTCTCCCGCAATGACCGGCAGCGCGGGGAAGTAGTGTTGCACTTCTGCCGCGCTGCGCGCCGGTGACGCCGCGCTGGGGTTGGCAGAGGTGGAAATGAGCGGGCTGTCTGCCCAGGTACAAAGCTGGCGCACCAGCGGGTGCTGGCTGACGCGGATGGCGATGCGGCCGCTGGCCGCGTCACGCAGATAAACAGGAACACTGGCGGCTGCGGGCAGGATGAAGGTGGTGGCGCGGTCGGCGGCGAGCGCTTGCAACTTGGCGATGAGGGCGGCGTCCAGACCGTCCACCCAGTCGGCGCATTGCGCCCAGTTGGCGGCAACCAGCAGCATGCCTTGCCCCGGCGTGCGTGCGCCCTTCAGCCGCAGAATTTCCGCGAACACCTCCGGTGCCCGCGGATCGCCGCCTAAGCCATAAACCGCTTCCGTCGGATACGCAAAAACCTGCCGCGAGTGCAGCAGGTTCAGGAAGGCATTTTTTTCTGGGGGAACAAGCATCTAGTACGACCAGCCGACCGGGCAGTCGCGCAACTGCGCCTGATAAAGCGCGGCGCGGTCGGCGACCTTGTCGCTAATCGTCATCAGCCACGGCTTGGCCAAAAAGCTGCGGTTCTCAAACCCGCCCAGCCCTTCATGATAGGCAAGATACTGGTTTCTCACGTCATTCAAATCGACGCCATTGCGGATGACATTCTGGTTGGCATACCAGCCGATAAAATCCACCGCATCATCAAAGCGCTCGCGCGAGACATTCTGCCGTCCGCGTTTCATCTGATACCACTCCCAGGTCGGCTGCTTCACCTGCGCATAACCATAAGCCTGCGAAGTACTCATCGCCGTCGGATTAAAGCGCGACTCCTGATGCATGAACGCCAGCACCTGCCACGGCTCGATATGCCAGCGGATGCGCGTCGCATCCAGTGCCTCCGCCCAATGCGGCCGCTGCGACAACAACACGCAGGCATTTTCCATCGACGACACTGCCGGCTGCGGCTCATTCTGATAACGCGGGTCGCGCGGCGCCAAATTATCCCAAGGATCCTGGCTCATATCGGCGCTGGCCGGATGATGACGGTGCTTCTTATAACCCGAATGTGAAGACGAACACGCCACCAAGACCAGGCATGCCAAAACGCAAAAACTCCCATGCAAACGCATAGCTGCTCCGCTATCTGCTAAAATGCCGCATTCTACACCGGCGCACGACAAAGCCAAAACAACAACACACGAGGATCCTACATGAGCCAGACCCCGGAAGCAGCCAACTTCATCAAAAACATCATCGAAGAAGACCTGAAAAACGGCAAAAACGGCGGCAACGTCATCACCCGCTTCCCGCCCGAACCCAACGGCTACCTGCACCTCGGCCACGTCAAATCCATCTGCCTCAACTTCGACATGGCCGAGCGCTTCAACGGCTACTGCAACCTGCGCTTTGACGACACCAACCCCGAAAAAGAAAACGAAGAATACATGGCGAGCATCAAGCGCGACGTGCACTGGCTCGGATTCGACTGGAAACACCTGCGCCACGCCAGCGACTACTTCCCGCAGCTGCTGGACTACGCCTGGCAACTCATCGACAAAGGCCTCGCCTACGTGGACAGCCAAAGCGCCGAAGACATCCGCGTGAATCGCGGCACACTCACCGAACCCGGCAAAAACAGCCCCTACCGCGAACGCAGCATCGCCGAAAACCGCACGCTCTTCCAGGAAATGGTGGACGGCAAACACCCCGACGGCAGCCACGTCCTGCGCGCCAAAATCGACATGGCCTCGCCCAACATCAACCTGCGCGACCCGGTCATCTACCGCATCCGCCACGCCGCGCACTTCTACTCGGGCGACTCATGGAAAGTCTATCCCATGTACGACTACACCCACTGCCTGTCGGACATGCTGGAAAACATCACCCACTCGCTCTGCACCCTCGAATTCGAAGACCACCGCCCGCTCTACGACTGGGTACTGAACGTCCTCGAAACCCCCTGCCACCCGCAACAAATCGAATTCGCCCGCCTCTCGCTTGAATACACCGTCCTCTCCAAACGCCGCCTCATCCAGCTCGTGACCGAAAAACACGTCAACGGCTGGGACGACCCGCGCATGCCGACCATCGCGGGCATGCGCCGCCGCGGCATCCCGGCGGGCGCGCTGCGCGAATTCTGCCGCAAAATCGGCATCAGCAAAGCCGACGGCACCATCGCCATCGAATACTTCGAAAGCACCATCCGCGACTACCTGAACGAACACGCCGCGCGCCGCATGACCGTCGTCCGCCCGCTCAAAGTCACCATCACCAGCCTGCCGGATGACCACGAAGAACACTACCAACTCGCCAACCACCCGCAAGACGAAAGCCAGGGCAGCCGCAGCGTCCCCTTCAGCAACACCCTCTACATCGAGCGCGACGACATCAGCGAAGACCCGCCGAAAAAATGGAAACGCCTCGCCCCCGGCCAGGCGGTGCGCCTGCGCGGCAGCTACGTCATCACCTGCGACGAAATCATCAAAGACGCGGACGGCAACATCACCGAACTGCGTTGTCACCACGACCCGGACACCCTCGGTAAAAACCCCGAAGGCTACAAAGCCAACGGCGTCATCCACTGGGTCAGCGCCAAACACGCGCTCGACTGCGAAATCCGCAACTACGACCGCCTCTTCAGCCAGGCGAACCCGATGGAAGCCGAAAACTTCCTTGACACCATCAACCCGCACTCGCTCACCATCATCCAGGGCGCGAAAACCGAACCCGCCGCCCCGGCAGAAGCAGGCACCGTGTACCAATTCGAGCGCCTCGGCTACTACGCGGTTGACCCCGACAGCACGGCAGACAAACCCGTCTTCAACCGCACCGTCGAACTGCGCGACGGCTTCAAATAAGCGGACATAACCATCCACGCAAAGCTCTGTGCGGTGGCATCCCCTAGGGGCTGTTTACAATTCAGCGAACTAGCCCCTCTCCCTGTGGGAGAGGGGTTGGGGTGAGGGCAGCAAACGATTGAAAAATCGAAATTTCATCTCGTAAGCGGCATTGTCCACCCCCCTCCCCATCCCTCCCCCGCTGCGGGCTTCGCCCTGCAGGGGAGGGAGATTTGAATTGTAAACAGCCTCTAGGGCGTGTTTGCATTTCAGCGGATAGGCCCCTCTCCCTTTGGGAGAGGGGTTGGGGTGAGGGCAGCTTAATTACAATGAAGTCATGGATGAAATGGCTATCCTTGCAGAGGAGGCAAAAGCAATGCTGCGCAGTCATTATGTCTCCATCCCGAAACGGGCGGTGCGCTGGAGCTGGGGACTGGCTTTTGTTGCCTTCGCGATTTGTGGGGTGATGACGACATTTGCGTATGGGCAGGCGCAACGTGCAGCGTTCTATTACGCGCAGGCAGAAGATGCAAAGGCACACGGTGCCCAAATCACCAGCTGTAACAAGCATGACTGGAAAACGCCGGTGCGTTGTGTACTGGTAAAAACCGGCACAACCTGGAAAGGGGAAAACAACAAAACAGCGTATATGGAAATTGCACGATAGCAGTCTGCGGAGTGATAAAATTTACTGCTTGTGGAGGAATATTTTTGTGGTTTGGGATGGAGAAGATGCCGCCGCGTCCGGCTTTGTCTTCGCGGTGGGTGTATAGCATCCACCGAAAGCTTCATACTGTGTTGCGCTGCCTTGCCGCACAAATGTGCACTGTCTTCGGCAGCGCGCCTTATCTGAAACTTTCGGTGTATCGCTATATTCGGCGGGGGCGATACGTTGCAGGGTCTTCATAAAGGGTTTATGGCAGTAGCAGCTCATCGGACGAACACGGCTAACACGCCTTCGAAATCATGAAGACCGTTTGTCGTATTTTTCCATCATTTCTATCACTGCCTTGAAGCGGGGGGCGTCACTGCTGTATTTTTTTATTCCTTCCAGGATGCCATGTTGACCCGTAAAAAAGTTTACATCGGCGCCCTTGTCCAGCATCAGCTGCAACAACTCCAGCTCCTGCGGCATACCGTTGATATATGCCAAGGGAGTTGCGCCGTCTCTATCGGGAATATTCGGGTCGGCACCTGCTTCCAGCAATGCCCTGGCCGCGGCCACATTTTGGGCACGCATCGCATAAAGCAACGGGGTGTTTTTGTAGCAGTCCTGGGCATTGACAGGAACGCCGTGCTGGATGTAGAAATTGACGCTTGCGACCGGTGCATAATCCGGTCTTGGTGTTATCAAGAGCCGATGTAGCCAATTCCAATGTGAACTGGTTACTTTTAAAATGTCTGCTTTCTTGTCAACCAGAAAGATTTTTTCCAAAAAAGGAATATCTCCTTCTCGGTTAGCAACAACAATTTGCATATCTAAATCTTCCTGATACAGCCTATCAATATCAGGATCGGAAGAATATTGGCGTGTATTATTACCGTTTATAGCATTCATTTTATACCTCTCTCTCTTTTGAATTGATTCATTTCATCTCTGATGTTTTGAATGTCATCAGAACCGGGCTTTTCGTCCACGTGGCTTCGATTGCGTGAACGGTTTTCCACGCGGAAATAGTCGGGATGTGCATTGACGAACTCGTTAAACTCTTTTTGGCTCAGCTTGATTTCGTGCGCTGCCAACGCCAACCGGCGGTGTTCATAGCCATCTTTATGCCCAATATCAAACGGGCCATTTATGATTTCACCCTTTTGACCTTTATAACTGCCATCGGGCTGTAATTCATATTTTGCCAATATTTTTTCTTTGGTTTCTTTGGTCAGATTCGGACGATAGTAGTCTGTGAGGGGTCTGTCCGGGTCGTAGGTATAATTACCCTTGTCATCCCTGGCCCGGCCATCGCGATAGCTGCGTCTTATATCAGGCGAACCTTCATTGACATAGACCAGTTTACCGCCAATTTCTTCCACCTCAATATAACGGGGGCCTTATCCTGGTGTCCAGTTCGGGTTTTGTACGACATTTATTTCGCGGCCATAATGGTTGAATCTGCGAACTTCCTGATTTGCGATTCTTCGTATTTCGTGGTCGGGCGTAATATCGAACCAGCAATTCTGATTATGCACCCATATACCCGCATCACCGCCCAGGCCGCGGATGAAGAAGGTGTGGTCGTTTTCAACTTCGAGGTTGTAGCTGTTGAGCGGTTTGGGTTCTACGCGGACGCTGACCACGGTTTGCCAGTTGCCGCTGTCGTCAATCAGTTTGTGCCCGGCTTCGAGGTTGGCAGCATTGACCCAGTAGGCGTTGGCGATGTCGCCGTGATACGGTTTGCCCGGTGAGGGTTGCGGCGGTGTGGGGTCGGTACCGTATTGGGCAAAGTACGGGTGTTTGCTGTCCGAGACAATGGTTTGCTGTTTGCCGTTTTGGTCGGCAACGACAAGGTATGCGGTATCCGGGTCGGTACTGTTGATGGTACGCAGCACGGACTGGTATTTCATCAGCCCGCTTTGTTCGTTGCGCGCCCAGACTTTGTCTTCGATAGCGATAAATTTTTTGTTAATTTTGATTTTTTAATTACCACCCATGTTTTATAAAATGTTCTGACATTGTTTTCAAATATTCTTTGGCTCTTTCCGGCGAATCACGATAATCTGCGATTAACCTAATCTCTCCTTTTTTGCTTACAGCAAAAGCGCTAGTTGCCGGTCCTTTTTCTGGGGGAATAATAATTCTTTCATGTCTAAAAAAAATCCAACACCCTTTATCTTCCATATAATAATTAGAAAGATATGGCGGAGAAGGGTTTTCTAAATCACCCCATACAGTTATTAATTTCTTGGCAGAACTTTCTGCTAGCATTTTCGCTTCTATAAAATTTATTTCTTTATTGTTCATAAATTAGTCCAGATACCTTATTCCAAGTTGGATATTCAAATTTGGATTCAATTCTACTATTTGAAATTTTTCTTAACCTCTCTATTTAGATCTAACGTGCCTTCAGGGAGTTGAGACTGTATATATATTTCCCATGGTTCACCCTGTTTTTGTATCCCATCACCCCATTTTATATTTATTCGCTCATATTGCATTATATTAAAAATACGGTTTGGTAAAAACTAGCAAAACCTTTTTGCAATGTAAGGTGTGCTATATTTTTTAAATTAAATTTAACAATTGCTAACTAACTTCATTTAACGGCCTCCAATTATTGATAATATTCATCAAGAAAGTTTGGTATTTTTTTTCAGGATGAATTTTCATAAAACGTTCACAAGCAAGTTTCGTATATTCAAAGCAAGTCTGCTCTGAAACGTATACTGTATAGTCTGGATCATCAAATCCTATAGAAAAAACAATACCATCAAAATGATCTTCAGGGAAAGGACTATTCAAATCAGGATAAGACCAACATATACCATCACCTGAAAAAGTTTCATATTCAACCAATATTGAATATACAGCTTCAAGGAAATAACCATCATGGTAAACAATACTAAAAAGCCTCTTTATGGTTTTTTGAGGATTTGGGGTATATTTATTTACATCATTGTAAAAATAATTCATAAATGACGACTTCTCATGTCTATCTTTCGGAATATAGAAAAAATCATTGTCCTGGGTGTACATTTCTAATAGCTCCACTTTTGTCTAAATAAATTCTAAAAGTAACTCCATTGACGGTTGCTGAATATTGATCCCAGCCGTTTACAATAGCTTCATTATATCGCTTGGCCGCAGCTTCTTGGGCCATTTTTAGCATTTGTTCGTCAGAAAATTTGGCTGGGTCATAAACCGTTTTAGGGTCTTTAATGATTTTATAGCTACCATCTGGCTTCCCTGCTCGATCTAGTCGAGGTATCTTGTATTTTATTTCAAAAATACCATCTGCTATAGGAGTTTTTGAAACCACTGCTCCGTTACGAGCTGATAATTCTGATAAGAAATTATTCATGTTATGACCTCCTTTTATTCCAATATTTTGTTTAAAACCATCTACATTAGCTAAATGGTTCTTTAAATTAGAGGGGAAAGTAATTCTATCAGGATAAATGACTTTCGCATTTGTTGCTTCAATAAATTCAACTTCATTTTCTGCATATTTTGTAAAATTTGACGATTCTCTTGCTTGTTTACTTATCTCAATATTTTCTAAAACTTTATTTTTAATTATTTCACCTGCTGTTTCTTGAGTTGTCCTGTAAGGATGTATTTTTCTGGCAGCATTTACTGCAGAATTTAATGCTCGTACTCCGCCTGATATAGCACTAGTACCTGCACTCTCTGCTATATTCCCCGTGGCTATACGACTATACGCTGTATCCCGGTTGTAAAATTCAGCAAGTGTAAAAAGACTGCTCGCATTTGGGTAATTGGCAGACGTCGCTTCATGCAGTGTCGAGGCATTACGTATGTATTCATGTGCTTTTTTAAACTGCTCTTCGTCACCATTTTCATTGTTGTACGCTAGTTCGTCCGCCTTTTGTCGATAGTCATTAATGCGTTTTTCCAGTCCCGCATACAGGCCAAGCACCTCTTCTTTACCCGCTTTTTTATATGCGTTCTTATCGTCGTATGTCGCCAGCCATAGGGTGTAATCCGTACTGTCTTTAAACCCGTTGTTTACTATTGGTGCCTGTTTGTAAAGTTTTGCTTTGGGCTCTACGTGTTGGATGTTATACAGACTGTTGCGGTATTCGTCGCTTTCGCGATCCAAAACGCCAAAGAGATGTTGGCCATTGTTGGTAATTTTGCCAGCTTCCGGCAGTTGGTTAATAAATGTTCTTGCTGCTTGGTTTTCTTTTATGTCTGCGTAGTCATCAGATACGCCGCGCAGGGTTTCTCCTACGAGGAGGCTTATTGCTTCTTCTTCGCTGATACCTTGTTGTTTCGCGAATGTTCGAGCGTTCTTTTCGATAAGCATCATTTCTGTGGGATGCAACTGCCGGTTATGCCAGTCGGTATTGGCCGCCCCGGCAATCACTGCCGGGTTGTTGCCGCTCATCGCCGCACCTATCGCTGCCCCGCCGACGGTGTTGAGTAGCGGGTTGTCCAGTTTGTTCAGTGTCGGCGAGAGTGCCGAGGTGGTATAGCCTGCAAGCGCTCCTTCCGGCGTTCCGCTCATCAGCGCGGTGCTTGCCGCGTGCAGGAGGTTTCTGCCGCTGCCGCCTTCTTTCCAGTAGTCGTAGTTGGCTTTGTTGGCGGCAAGGTAGCTGTCGCGTTCGTTGATGTAGTTTTGCAACGCCGCCCGTTTTGCCGGATCGCTGGTGCGGGTCAGCGCTTCTTCGGCTGTTGCTTTGGCCAGTTGTTGTTGTTCGTATTCGCGCAGGTTGCCCCGTCTTTCGGCGATGTCGTTGATGGCGCGCGGCGCAATTTTCCCAAATTCCCGGGTGATTTCGGCATCGGCTTCAAGTTGGCGCTGGAGTTTTTCGCCATTGTCGATAGCGGTAAGGGCGCTGCCATGCTGTGCGCTGTCTTCAGTGTGGATGCCCTGGTTGGCGCGGGCGATGGTATCCCCCACGCTTTCTCCGGTTAACGCCTGTTGTGCTACTTCGTCCCGGATGGTGATGTTTTGGGTATTGATTGAGGCACGGCTGGTGTCGTAGGCGTTTTCCCGGATATGTCCACCGCCCAGCCCCCTGTTGAGCTGTCCTTCTTGTTCCATGCCATCTGTGTAGCCCAGGCTGGTACTGATGGACGAGCCTTTGAGGTTGCGGTGGTTTTCGATGTCTTCCAGTTCCAGGGTGGCGGTGTTGAAGCGGTTAAGCCCCGCTTCTTCTGCCGCCTTGCTGCTGGTGATGATGTCACCACGGTTTTTGGTCGCGCCTGCCACGTCTATCTGGAAGCCGTCGTCTCCGGCGTAAACGCCTGCCTGGCGGTTGACCAGGGTGGCATCGCCTTGCAGTTTGCTGCGGCTGTAGTCCATTGAGCCTGAGTGGTAACCCCAGCCGGCGGTGCCGCCTGCGCCTTTGTATTCTTGGCGGCCTTTGTAGTCCGAGGTGTCTTGCAGGCTTTCGATGTTCAGCGCGCTCGCCTGGATTTGCACGCCTTTGCCGATGGCTTGCGAACCGCTGAGGGTGGTGGCTTCGCCGCTTTGCAGGGTGGTCTGGCTATCCGCATCGCCTATGTGGCTGCCGCGCCAGCGGTTGCTGTTGGCCTGGCTGTATCCTTTGCCTTCGCCGCCTTCTGCGGTAACGCCCAGGGCTACGCCGTTCTTGCCTGCACGGGCGGCAACGCCTGCGGCGGCATTGTAGTTTTGGTTGTAGTTGTTTTCGTGATGTTCTTCGCTGGCGGCGTAGAGGTTAATCTGGTGTTCGGCTTTGAGGTGGGTACCCATTTTGCCCGCTACGTCCGAGCCGGTGATATTGATGTCCGACTCCGCGCCTGCGCCTTGTGCCTGCAGGTAAACTTTGCCGCCCGCGTGGATGGTGCTCGGGGTGAGGATATTGCCGTGGTAGTCGTTTTCGGTTTTGCTGCGCTGCACGGCGTAGGTGGCCGCGATGTTGATGCCGTTTTCGCGGGTACTGCCGATGAAGCTGGTGAGGCCGCCGATGTTGAAGCTGCTGACGTGCTGTTTGTTGGTGTTTTCCTGTTCGGTGTGTCCGCCCGCGGCGAGGATTGCTGCCAATATCGAAACCCACAGGATCGTACTCATTGTTCTTAATTCCAATATGGCGCAGATTGCTGACATTCCCCTGGAGCTTAACGTATTGGCGGTCGGCATTGGCGACGTGGGGCACGGAACAGACATTTTGAGCGCTATAGCGGGAATGACGCAATCCGGTAATTAGTACGTATATTTCTTGGGTCTTGGCGCATTAATCAACCCCCTTTGTTTTCGCCATTCCACGCACTTTGGATCATCAAAAAAACGCCATTTAACGAGACAAACAGGCCCTTTTGTGTAATACCAACCTTTTTCTTCAAGACATAAGTAGCCATCTAGCTCTGAGTGTACATTTTGATTTTCACCATTCCAAGAACCACCGGTAGGATCTAAATTGCATCCCTGCCTAAAATCTCTTTCCATTTTCTCTATATATTCACTAAGGTTTTTAGTATTATCATAAGCTTTATTCAACTTCCAATAAGCACTAACATCGGGTGGAGGTTTAAACCCCCTGAAACTACAGGATATCATTATTATGCATGCCAAAATTAATATCGTGAGTTTCTTCATAATTTGACTCCATTATTAGGTTGATAGACAGGAGGAAGAAAATAATTTTGTCAAAAAATTATGTTCAAATAGATGCCATGTCCACTATTTTAGTGCAGGAACAATGCAATCTAATAATTAGTTATGTATATTTCTTGGGTCTTGGTGCGTTCATCAATCCCCTTTGTTTTCGCCATTCTATACATTCAGGTTTGTCAAAATACATCCATTCCACCAAACAGGTAGCACCTCTGGTGTTATACCATCCTTTGCTCTCTATACATAAATATCCTTCTGCCTCTGAATTGGTATTATAATTCATTTTTACAAATCCTCCTCCATAAGGATCTATATTACAATCCCGAAAATCTTTTAATTGTTTATCTGCATATTCATTCAAATCCCTGGTATTGTCATACGCTTTATTCAACATCCATCCAGCGCTGGCATCCGGAGCGGGTTTAAATCCCCTGAAACTGCAAGATATTATTGTTATGCTTGCCAAAATCAATGCTGTGAGTTTTTTCATGATTTGACTCCATTTTTAGATTGATAGACAGGAGGAAGAAAATAATTTTGTCAAAAAATTATGTGCAAATAGGTGTCACGTCCACTATTTTAGTGCAGAAACAATGCAATCTAATAATTGGTTATGTGGTATATTTCTTGGGTCTTGGCGCATTAATCAACCCCCTTTGTTTTCGCCATTCCACGCACTTTGGATCATCAAAAAAACGCCATTTAACGAGACAAACAGGCCCTTTTGTGTAATACCAGCCTTTGCTCTCTATACATAAATATCCTTCTGCCTCTGAATTGGTATTATAATTCATTTTTACAAATCCTCCTCCATAAGGATCTATATTACAATCCCGAAAATCTTGTAATTGTTTGTCTGCATAAGCATTAAATCCTTCATTGGTGTTTGTGTCATAAGGATTTGCCCATTTATGCAATCGCCAGTGAGCGCTGGCATCCGGCGCAGGTTTAAACCCCCTGAAACTGCAAGACATTATTGTCATGCTTGCCAAAATCAATATCGTGAGTTTTTTCATGGGTTGACTCCATTATTGTTTTTTTTAGGTTGGTAGACAGAGGGCAAAAGGTGATTTTGCCAATAAATCATGTCCCAATATTTATGAGGTTTTAATTTATTGATAGGTGTTGCAGGATGCATGACGTCATCTTTTCGATATCCCGTATCTATGCATATCTGATTCCCCAAGCCATAGCAGTTATGCGCCGAGGCATCACTGCCAAAGATATCCCCAACCACACCCCAAAATCCTTTGTCTTCCGGTTTGTTGGACATCGTCTGAGGATTGCCACCAATATTGGAGCCGACGAAATCATGGCTATTGTTTTCTATCTTGATATGGCGCGGATTATTGACATTGCCCTGGAGCTTAGCGTATTGGCGGTCGGCATTAGCGACGTGGGTCGCAGGCCCGACCATTTTGATTTCCGTGCCGGAGAGCACGCCAATGTTGTCCGGGTCGCGCAACAGATCATTCATGGCATTGTGGCCGGTAAAGGTGCCGCGGCTATGCAATCCCAGATAAAGGTCATCTTTGCCATATTGCTTCATCAAATCACGTGCCTGAATGGTGGAATTACCCAAGCCAAAAAAGCCGCCAGCACCGCTTTCAAACATTTTTTGGTAACCCGCGACAAACAGTTCACCCAAGGTGCTGTCAGCAGTCGGGTTATGGACAAAATAGATGTTTTGGTACACTTTCTGGTTGAGGTTTCCATCTTTGTCCTTGGTAGCCACATAGTTCTGGGTTGCGTATTTGGCCGCCGCCTGCAGGTCGTTGAAGATACCGTTGAATGCAACAAAGTGCTTCTGCACGGGTTGTCCCGATTGCGGGTCAATAAAGGTTGCCTTGCCAAGGTGTGCCCGCTCGCTGTCCTTGACTTCGCGCAGTTTATAAACATTAAAGCCGTTTGCTTTTGCTTCTTCAAAATAGGCTTCGGGATCTTTGCCCAAGCTTCTACCTTCAGCCATAATTTCGCTGCGACGTTCTGGATCTTCTATGGGGTTGCCATTGGCATCGGTTTCAAAGGTCATCATGCGATGTTCGGCTATGGCCTGGCTGCGATAGACGGCATCCATCCCGGAAACGGCGAAATCGTCAAAGAGCATGTTTTTGCGGCGATGAATGTCTTCGTTCAGTTTGTTTTTCAATGCCTGTATGTCCACCGGCATCACCGGCTTGTGCGCTGCCTGGTAATCATCCAGGTTAAACTTGCTGATGGTTGCGAGGTTTTGTCTGCCTTCGGCGCTGCCTACTTCAAAGATGCCATCGCTGATGACCGCACGGCTGTAGCCGCGTTCGTTGCGTTTTTCCCTGCCAAGTCCCAGCAGGTTGCTGCCTAGTATTTTGCTGGCTGCATAGCGGTCACTGCTATGGGTGTCGCTATTATTGATGCCAAATTTGACGAAGCTATTGTCTTTGTTTGGATTGGCCTGTTTGTATTCTTCGTTGTGGACTTTGCCATCCGCACCGGTGCGATATTTTTCGTTGAGTTTTTTATCTGCTTCCGAGGTTTGATCGCGGCCAAAGGACGCGGCGAATCCGGGATTTGCACTTTTGACCTTGCCCGTGGCGAAGTCTTCCACGTCACTGTAAGTGAAATGATCTGTTTTGAGGTAGTTTTTCTCGCGTTCTGCCGCGGAGAGGATGACCCCGCCCTGCAAATCGACGGTACCGGTATTTTCTATATGGTAGCCGTCTTTCCCAGCATAGATGCCGCTTTGGCCGCTGCGCCAGGCATGGGCAGCGTTCCAGGCGGCATTGGTGACACTAATGTTGTCTGCCAGCGCCGTACCACGCGCTTCCCGTCCTTCCGCCTCTGCCGTGCGTGTACCGCTGATGGCATTGACGGTGCGGTGTTCGCCTTTCATTCTGGTGTAACTGAAGCTTGGGTTAACGCTCACGCCATAGCCGTAGGTGCCATCACCCCCCGCCTGATATTGTTGTCCCCGTTCTTTGCCGCTGCCTTGCGGGCTGATGATGGTCAGCCCGTTGGTCAGCCCGGTAACGCTTTTGCCGAATACCTGGGCACCGTTAATGAGGGTGCCGCCCTCACCAAGGTCGGTATGACCGCTCAAGGTTCCGATGTGGGAGAGGCGGTGCGCGGTATTTTCGTTTTGGTAGTAGCCGTGACCAATGCTGCCACCACCATTTACGCCGAATGCAGCGGATGATGAGGACTTGCTAAGATCAAAGGCAATGCCGCCATGAGCTTCCCAGCTACGGTTGTCATTACGCATGTGCTGGCTGGTTTGGGCGGAGCGGAAGGTCTTTTTACCTTCAACATCAAAGACCGTACTTTCATTGCCGCCGATGTCCGAGCCTGTGCTGGTAAAGGTACTTGCTGCGCCTTTGCCGCGTATCTGCATGATGACGCTGCCGTCGGCCGTGGTTTGTGAGGGATGGACGGTTTGCCAGTCGCGATGTGTCTCGCTTTTTGATTGGCTGACGCTGTAGTTAATAGCCACTTTAACGCCCTGCGCAAGACCTCCCTGGGATGCATCGCCTTCACCAGAGGGCTTGATTGCTCCCTGGAGGTGCTTAGCGCCATCCCAGATTTCACGCCCCAACAATATGCCTGCCATTGCCTTGGTTCGTCCGTTTTTGCTGCCAATCAACTGGTCAAGATAGCCTGTGCCGTTATTGATGTAACCTGCCATACCGCCCTGCAAGCCGATTTTCAGGCCGCGGCTTTTGAATTTCTGTTCGCCATCCTGGTAGTGCTGACCAATCATCGCGCTTTCTGCACCGCTCTTGGCACGAATAATGACGTTACCGGCCTGCATACGCTTTTCCCAGTAGGCCTGGCGTGCTTCCGGGGTCATTGCCGCTAATTCAGCCTTGCTGGCAACCGGACCGAGATTTTCCAGGCGACTGGCGTGAACGATACTGCCGTTTTTCTGATAGTGTCCGCCAGAGTCAATGATGACGTTGCCATCCAACGCACCGACCACACTGGGAGCGTAGCCGGTACCGTGGGTGGTTTGTGTATTGTCCCACTGACGGTGTTCAATACCAAGCGTGAGAGGCGTTTTCAGGCTATAGAAGACTCCCGTTTTGCGCTGATAGTTGTTGCTGGTCTGGTGGTAGCTTTCTGCTGCCGGGTTGAGGGTGATGTCGCCCGTGGCCTTGAGCAGGGTGCCTTTGTCAGAGACGACGTGCATACCGCCGAGGGTGATTTTGGCATTGCCGTTGGTGTTCTCGCCGCTCATGTCTCGTCCGGCGATGAGTGCGACGGTTTTACCGGTGATGCTGCCTGCTTCGGCACCATGTATTTTTTCATTAATGTAGTGTTCGCTGACCTTGCTCCCCAGGAAGCGGCTACCTTTTTTATACTCGCTGTAGCTGCTTTCGCTATCACGCCAGCTGTTTTTAAGGTTGATGCCGTCGCGGGCGAAGAGGGCGACGTGGCCGTCGCTGCTGTCAATGTCCGCCCCGCGGCCGGTGATTTTGCCTTCGCGTGCGTCAAGGATGATGTCGCCTTTGCCTTTGATGGTACCGCCGTGGTCGCGCGTGGTGCGGGTGTGCAGGCTGTCGCGCGCTGGCGCGCCGACGCGGCTTTCGCCACCGCCGTTGTAGGTGAAGCTTTCGTCCGTGCGTTGGGTGCCGAAGCGGATGTTGGCACCGCTGAGGATGGTCTTACTGCCGTCGTTGCGGTTTTCGATGCTGCCTGCTTTGGCTTCGATGTCGCCTTTGGCATGGAGTCGGAGGTAGCCTTCGCTTTCTTGCCCTTCGCCGTCGAGGATGACTTGGCCTTCGCGCAGGCGCTGTTCGCTGCGGCGCATGGCGTCGTTGCCGGTGCTGTGGGCGGCGGTTTCTGTCGCCGCGTTGGTGATTTTACCGCCGCTTTTGATGTCAATGCTGCGGCGGCCGCGCAGGGTGCCGGCGGTGTTGTTGATGTCGCCTTCGCTCTGCATGTGCAGGTCACGCGCCTGGACGGTACCGCCCTGGTTGTTCACTTGGCTGAAGGTGGCGTCATTGGTGCCACGTGCGTTGAAGATGGCGTGGTTTTCCAGTTTGCCGCCCTTGCCAGTGATGTGCTCGGCGCTGATGTGGGTCATGCGGCCGTCAATGTCGCCTGCGCGTTTTTTGCTGTAGAGCTGTAGGGTGGTGACTTGTTGGGTGCTGCCGTCTGCCAGGCGGATGGTCCGGTTGACCGGGATGACGGTGTCGCCGGTCAGTTGTTGCATTTGTTCCGCGGTGAGCGCCACGCCGGGGGTGAGTCCCAGACGCTGGATGATTTCAGCGCCGCTGTTGAGCAGTGCTTTGTAGCGCTCAATCGGGTCGCCTTCGCCCGGCAGTTCGCCGCGGCCAGTTTGCAGCGCATACTGGCGGCGCAGGTTTTCCATTTCGGCATAGATGTCGCCCATGCGTTTGTGCAGGTCGTGCGGGTCGATGCCGCTTGGCGTGTAGGGCGCGAGCGCGGCGATTTTGCGTTCGTCCACGCCGAAGTTCACGCCGTTTTGCGGGGCGTCCGCCGGGTTGATGCTGGCAAGGCCGCCTTCGATGTGGTTAAGGCGGTTTTGCAGATGTTCTGCCAGGTTGGCGCTGACGCGGTCAAAGCGGTTGCCAGTTGCCGGGGTTTTATTGCTGTTTGTGCTGCTGCCGCCGTTTGCGGTTTGCGCGGTGGCAGGTTCGCGCCAGGTAGGGACGTCGGCAACGACGCCGCCGATGTAGTCCGGGTCGGTCTGTACCAGGTAGTCGCGGTTATTGGCATCGCTGTTGAAGAGTTTGCTGCTTGGCAGTTGTTGGGCGACACCTTCAATGGTGACGTAGCCGCCGCTTTCGATGCGTTGCAGGCCGCCGTCACTGGCGCCAACGTCGCTACTGGCGGCGCTGTTGTGCTCGCGCAGTTCGGGTTGTTGGTTTTCGTTGAGGGTGGCTATGGGCAGGCTGATGTCGGTTTTGGCATCAGATTCGTGTAGTTCGCCACGCGGGTTGGTGCCCAAATCAACGCGATCTGTTCTTCCATGCCTCAAGCGGCGCCCAATGCCTTTCCAACTGTTTCTTACTTGTTGACTGTTGCGGAAATTGCCGTCGTAGAAAATTTGTGAAGTGGCATTGACATCTTTGTCGGAGTTATGGATATCGCCACCGTTACGGTTAATTACGCCGTTTATGGTAACGGTACTCTTATCGTTGTAGATGTTGCTGTGGTTCAGGTCAATCCCGCCTCCGGCGAGGATTTGTCCCGGGGTACTGCTGGCGACTTCGGTACGTTCTTCTTTGACGTCAACGGTGATTTCCGAAGCGTGATTAATTTGCGTGATACCACCTGTTTTGCTGGGGTCTTTGGAATAGAAAATGTCTCTTTTGGGGTAGAACAGGTCAAGTTCATACATTTTGCCGTCGCTACCGGGATCCAGGCTGCGCAGGTATTTTTTGCCCTGTCCCCGCTGGTAGGTGACTTGATGGGTGCTGAAGAAGGGGTTTTCGTTTTTCACCTCCATCCCGTTCAGTACCATCCGTCCGGCACTTTGCAGCGTAGCGCCGGCGTTGGTCAGGCGTGAGCCAGTGAGGGTCATGGTGCCGTCGCTTTTGATGATTGGGCTGTCGCCATCGGCGCTCTCGCGCAGGTTGTCGATGGTGTTGATGCGGGCGTCCAAATGCTCGCGTGCTGCAATGGCACCGCCGCCGTGGTTTTTCAGGTAGCTGGCGTTGAGGTTGACCCAGTCGCCATAGAGGCGGCCCAAGTTGTCGATGACGTGCGCCTGAATGTTGGTCGCACCGCTGCTGTTAATCAGGCCGTCTGCGGCGTTGTTGAGCTGACCTGTACTCAGGTTTAGCACTTCACCAGCGAGGACGCGGCCGTGGTTATTGAGGTTGGGGATATTGATGTCGGCCTGTCCGGCGGCGCCGAGGGTGCCGTGGTTATCAACGTCGCTGGCGACGTTCAGCTCCAGATGTTCGCCTGCGGTGACGCTTTGCCCGCCGCCCAGACTGCCGACGTTGACTTTTGCCCACTCGGCACCGGAGACGGTGCCTGCGCCGTAGAGGCTGTCGGCGGTAACTTCGGTCTGACGAGCGAGGATGTTGCCGCTGTTGTGGATATCAAGGCGGTCATGCAGTGCTGCGATGTCGATTTTTGCCGGGCTGGAGAGGGTGCCGCTGTTGCTGAGGTTGTCCACCCGCACCTGGTAGCCTGCTTCGCCGTAGATGAGGCCGCTGTTCGTGATGTCCGGGGTGTTCAGCGCAAGGTTGCGCGCGATGATGCTGCCGCCGTTGGCAAGGCGCTTCAGCAGGTTCAGTTCGAGATCCACAGCGCTGATGCGGCCGCCCGTGCTGTGCAGCTCCGGGCTGTTGACGGTGAGTTTTGCTGCCGAGAGCAGGTTGCCGCTTTCTGATGCAGAAAAGGCAGGAGCAATGATTAGTCTTACTGGAATGAATAAAAACATGCAGGTAACAAAATATAGTTCGCGCATCTTTAAGGGGTAGATTCTATTCTAGAAATTATTCTTCCACCTGATGCAATAATTATTTGCTCAAATGCATTTATCCTTTCTGGGATTTCTAAAGATATTAGGTAAAATTTGGCTATATTTCCATCTAATTTATATGACCACCATTCCCATGCTCTGTCACGAATAGCATCAATCCAAGAATAAAATTCCCAAGGAAGCTTATTCCATAATTCCCTTGGAGTATCGTTTAATATCTTTTGGCATTCTTCTGGAGTCAGTTTTGGAATTTTTTCTTGTATCCATACAGGCATAATGTTGTCCCACGCTGCGTCATCTGGCCATGAATCGGGATTATATCTTATAATAGTTTTAACAACTTCTAATATTTTTTCTATTTTATTGGTGGCATCTTCTCCCAAATCTGCCTCAATAATCCAACCATATTTAGCCATCTTTTCATCATGGCTTCTAGAGATGACTCTGTCTAACTCATTGAGTCTAATCATTTGTTTTACCTTTTCCCTCTGCCGCCGTTATTGCCTTTTCCACCGTTATTGCCTTTTCCACCGTTATTGCCTTTGCCACCGTTATTGCCTTTGCCACCGTTATTGCCTTTGCCACCGTTATTGCCTTTGCCACCGTTATTGCCTTTATTAGTGTTCTGATTAGAGATGTTTTTATGATTTTTTATTACTTTACCACTGCCGGGTACAACAGATTTCTGTAAATCATCGAGATAGTTGCTAGGTATCCCATACTGATCAGGATAAGGATCTAGGCTAATGATAGGCTTATTTTTATTAGCGCGATGCATTGATTCAGGAACTGCATCCTGTCTTATTTTCTCTAAGAAATCCTCTGAAGATTTGAATGTTTTTATACTAGGGCTTTCCATTCCACCTTTAACTCTCTTATTAAAAAATTGGTAAGCTCTTTCCTTATCTCCAAAATTAAGCCATGTAACTTTTCCATCATTTTTGAAACTAACATCACCATCTTCTGCAATATAAACTTTCTCATTCGGTTTACCTTCAACTCGATAAACATCAACAGTTTTGTTATCCGTAGGTAAATCATGTTTACTCAACGCTTTTTTTGCGGCGTCATCGGTAATATCAGCAACTGATTCGACTTTTTTGATATCTTTAGCAAAGCTTATTTTTTTCGCTCCTTTGTGTATTTTGTAAGCTATATTTATTCCATCTCCTATGCCAGGAATCAGGCCTATGGCCGCAAACGTATAATCAAAAAAGGTTTCTGCTTCGTAAAAAGCTTTGACATCTCCAACAATAGGAGTGCTATCAACAGCAAGTTCACCGGCGATTAAAGCAATATTTTTAGCCCGTTCTGCTTCCTCTGGCGCAAGATGAGCTTTTTCTTGGTCGCTATGGAACTGCTGCGTAAATGCTGCGCCGCTATTTGGGCCGTAAAGATCATCGATCCGTGCCACCAAAGAAGCAACTGTGTTTTGTGGCTCGTTTGGCTTCTGTGCCTCCATCGAGGTGTACTTACGGTTGATGGCTTCTGCTTCCAGATCTGCCGCTTTCGGCGGTTTCGGTGCCGGAGGGCGATAGTTCGATTCCTGCGGTTCCATTGATGAGTATTTACCGCCGTGGTCATCGTCGTAGTTTTTGTATTTTGAACGCCATGGTGTGCCGCCATACGAATAGCCATATGAAGACGATGAATAGGTCGGCGTCGGCAGCGGGATGATTTTCGGCGGTGGTGCGGTAATTTTGCTGACGTTGACGGTTCCGGTCGTCGCTTTTTCGTATTCATCGCTGACTTCGAGGTTAATAGCCCCCATCGCCAGCAGTTTGCCGTAGTTGTTCAGTTTGTCGCTGACGTTGATGTAGCCGTCTTCGTGGCTTGCGCTGCTAACCGGCATTTGCAGAGTACTGGTGGTTGCGCCGTCCGGTTTGCCGAGATTGTCGAGGATTTTCGCGCCGTGGTCGTTGCGCAGTCTGGCCGTCTTGATGTTGAGTTTGCCCAGGCCGAGTTGCAAGATGCTGCCGTGGTTGTTCAGGGTTTTGCTGTCAATGGCAAGCACGCCGCCAAGCAGGATACCGTGGTTATTGAGTTCAGGGGCGTTAAGGCGTAGGCGCCCGCCGGTGAGGATTTGGCCGTGGTTGTCGAGTTGAGGGCTGTCCAGGTGGATGTTGCCGCCGTAGAGCAGGCCGCCACTTTGGTTGTCGGTGCGTGCTGTGGTGATGTGTAGTGCGTTGTCGCCGATGATTTTGCCGCTGTTGGCGAGTGTGCCGCCGTTGATGGCGAGTTGTGGCGCACGCAGTTCGCCCTGGTTGCCAGTCTGGCTGCTGTTAAGTTCAAGGCGTCCCTCGCTGGTAATTTTGCCGTTCCGCCCGTTGTTGATGCGCGGGCTTTCGATACGGTAGTCGCTGCGGCCCAGGATTTGTCCGTCGTTGCTGATGTAATCGCGGTAGTGGAATGTTTCTATACGGTCAGCGGTGAGGGTGCCGTAGTTGTTGAGGCGGTTGCCTCGCAGGAAGGCGCTGGCGGCTTCGATGCTCCCGTGATTCACCGCGGTATTCAGCTCAAAACGCAGGTTTTGTTTGGCGAGAATGCGGCCGTGGTTGTGCAAGGTGTCGCCGTCGGCAATCACTTGCCCGCCAAAGAGCAGGCCGTCCGCCTGGTTGTCGGTGCTTTTTTGGCTGAGTTGCAGGGTGTTCTCGCCGGTGACGTTGCCGCTGTTGGTCAGTTTGCCGTCGCCGCTGATGACCAGCGTGCTGGCGCGCAGTTCACCGCGGTTATCAATCTGGCTGTCGGCAATCTCCAGGCGGCCTGCACCTAGGATTTTGGCATCCTGGCCGTTAATCAGCCGCGGGGTATCTATGCGGTAGTCGGCGCGGCCAAAGATTTGTCCTTGGTTGTTAACGCTGCCGCTGTACTGGAATTTGTCAAAGCGGTCGGCAATCAGTGCACCGTAGTTGTTGAGCTGGCTGCCTTGCAGCCAGGCGCTTTGTGCCTGCAGGTGGCCGTGGTTGTCGAGGGTGCCCAGTTCGCTGTGCAGTTCGGCGACCTGGATATGACCATCGTTGCGGAACTGTTCGCCGGTTTCCAGGCGGATGCCGCCGGCGGCACCGATGCGGCCGCTGTTATCCAGTTTGCCGTTGACGGCGATGTGTCCGGGGGCACTGGTCCCGCTGCCGCCTGCTGGCGCGCTGCCGGCCTTGGCGGCAAGCGCGGCACCGGCATCGTGGCTATCGGTCGTGGCGGTTTTGTCTTTCTCCGCTGGGGCGGTGCCGATAATGCCGTCTTTTTGGTTGTGCAGGTTTTTTGCTTTGACGGTGAGGATGCCGCGCCCGGTTTGTTCGATGGTGCCGGGGTTGTTCAGGTCAACGGTATCAATGGCGAGCGCGCCGCCTTGCAGGTTGCCGCGGTTGTTGAGGCGTTGTGCTTCAAGTTCCAGTACGTTGTTGGCGAAGAGGCGGCCATCGTTGTCAATGATTGGGCTTTTGACGCTCAGGGTTTTGCCGCTGCCGATGGTCGAGCCTGCCGGGTTTTCAAAGTGGGCAACACTGAAGCGCAGGTCGTCGCCAGAGTAGAAGACGCCGTTTTTGTTGTTCAGTTTCTGGATGTCGAGGCGGGTGATGTGTTCGGCGGCAAAGAGGCCGCTTTCGTTGTCAAGGGTGGTCGCTTGCACTGAAGCGGTTTGGCTGCGGATTTTGCCTTCGCGGTTGTCCAGGGTTTCGCCCTGGTAGTTGAGGCTTTTTAGGGTCATGTCGCCGCGGTTGGTGAAGGTGCCCGCGACGTTGAGGTCCACCCCGCCACTCTGGCTGATGCTGCCACTGTTTGTGATGTGGCTGAAGTTGAGGCTGCTGCTACCTGCGCTGTTGTCGCTGCTTGAGGTGGTTGCTGCGCTACTGCCACCGGTTTGTTTGCGGGTAGCGGTTTTGTTTTGTGCGCCGTCTGTATCGCTGTTGTCCGGTGCGCTGCCGCCAGCGCTGTTGCCAACGTGGCCGTAGTTGTTCCAGTCGGCGGTCCAGATTTGCATGCTGCCGCTGCCAGTGCCGATGATTTGTCCGCTGTTGTTCAGGCTGTCGCCACGCAGGTAGAGTGAGGGCGCCATCAGCACGCCGCTGTTGTCCATTTCATGGGTCGCGGCGTCTATGTGTTTGCTGGCGCTGAAGTGGCCGCTATTGTCGAGTTTGTTGCCACGGATGCTCGCCGTCTCTGCCTGGATGCGGCCGCTGTTGTGTGTCTCGCCGTCTTTGACTTGCAGAGCACCGACGTCCAATTGGCCGCGGTTGTTGAGGTTTTCTGCAACTTGCAGGTGCAGCTCGCTGCCACTACTGATTTGTCCGCGGTTGTCCAGCCCTTCTTTGAGGTGGATGTGGCCGTCTTTGCCGCGGCTTTTGGCGGTGGTTTTTGTGCCTGCCGTGTCGTTGCCGGTTTGTGCTTTGGGGTTTTCCGGAACGTGGTTGCGGCGGATGCTGCCCGCGTTGTCGAGGGTTTTGGCGCTCACTTGCAGGGTACCGCTGCCCTGGCTGATGCGACCGTGGTTATCAAGGCTGTGCGCATCCAGTTCGAGTTGGTCGCTGTCAATGCTGCCACGGTTGATAAGTTTGCCGTCGGCACTGATTTGCAGTTGTTGTGCCTGCACCGCGCCGGCATGGTTGACACCGACACCCTGGTCAGTGCTAATCAGGCGGATGCTGCTGCCATACATGCCGCCGAGTTGGCCGGTATCAATAGCGGTATTGGCGCTACCTGTGCTGCTGCCGCCTTTGCCGCTGATTTTGCCGTCACTGGCGACGTGGTTGCTGCCGGTAATGACGTCCAGCGGACGGTCACCTGCCTGCACCGGACCGTCAATTTTGCTCGCCTTGGCGATGATGGCAGCGTAGTCGCTGTTGCGCACGTCCAAACCGCGTTCGCCGATGTGGACGGTGCCGCGTTCGACGTTAACGCCGTTGAAGGTACCGTTTTCCAGCTGCGGGCTGCCGGTGGTCAGCCAGGTTTTGCCCGCGTTGATGAAGCCGCTGCCGTTGACGCTGATACCTGCCGGGTTAGCGAGGATGACGTCGGCTTTTTGTCCGGCGACTTCGATTTGTCCGCGCAGTTGTGAGGGATTGCTGCTGTTGACCTGGTTGACGATGACTTGCGCCTCGCCCTTGATCAGGTTCGGGTTGCCGCTGACCCAGCCGCCTGTGTGGGTGGGCGCGCCTTTGCGGCTGTTGTTGAGCAGCGCGCCTTCTTGGCCGACGTCAAACTGACGGTATTCGTTGACGGAGACACCGGCCGCGCTTGGTGTCTGGATATCCACCTGCGGTAGTTGTTCGGTGCTGAGCAGCACTTGCGGCTGGTGTTCGCGCGGCGCCTGTGGATCGGCGACGATTTGCGCTTGCGCCAGCGGTAGGATGAGCAAGCTGCCCGTGGCAAGGGCAATGCGCCAGACGGGTTGGCGCAGGGCGCAGCAGCGGTCTGCAACGGGATGGGTGGTGATGTTGCCGCGCCCGGCTTTGCCTTCGCCGCGGGCATGTTCGGCGACGACGATGATGCGTTGCAGGGTTTTGCTGTAAATGGTTTTGTAGCAGTAACGGTTCATGGTAGTTCTCTATCTATATGTATCTGCGGTGGTTGTTCAGAAGCTGTAACCGAACTGGAAGCCGGTCACGAAGCGGTCGGCATTCATGCCTTGTGGTTGGCGCACAGGGGTGCCGACGAAGAGGTCGTAGTTCCAGCGACCATGCCAGTTGTGTTGTCCCTTGATGCCGAGTGCGCTGCCGATGATGTGTTTGCCAGGAAGGTTGCGAGCGGAAGGCCCGGCAACGCTGCCGCCATCCAGCGCCAGATAGAGACTGTGTTGTGGCTGGAAGTGCCATTGCAGGTCGTTGCGCAGGTACCAGCCGCGGTCGCCAGAGAGGGTGATCTCGCCGTTAAAACCACGCACGTTGTAGCGCCCACCGATACTGATACGGTCTACCGGGGTTAGGCGGTTTGCTGTCCATTGACCGTGCAGGCGGCTGTTCCAGGCAAAGGCCTGTTTGCCGAGGGTGAAGTTTTTCTGCCAGTTGATGTCGGCACTCCAGATGCCAAAGCGTGCCGTGCCTTCACCCAGCGCGGTTTCCGGGGCGGGCAACGAGGAGAAGATGCCGGTGCCTTTTTTGTATTGCAGCTGGCTATAGAGGCTGGCGTCATCAAAGTAAACAGTGTGTTCCAGTCCCGCCTGCCAGCCGCCCTGACGACGGCGTTGTACGGTTATCTCGGCGTCATCAACGTAGCTTTTATTGGTCTTTTGCCAAAGGCCAACGCTGGCATCGAGTTTGCTGCGGGCACTGCGGTAGAGGGTTCGCGAGACGCCCGCCTGTTCCTGGGTACTGGTGCCGCGGTAGTGATAAGTACGGGTTTGTCCGGCGACAGCCTGGTCGTAGTAGTAACGACTGGCGCTGAGATCAAAAGACCAGTAGCCAAGCGGTACGCTGTAGTTGGCGCTGTAGTTGTCGGTGCGCCCGCGGCCGCTGTGCCCGCTCAGGCTGGTACGGCGCTGGCCAGGGGTGAGGTTGCGACTGTAGTTGAGGTTGAGGCTGTCGCTTAAGCGCAGCGGATTGTCCACGGCAAGACCAATGGTGCCGAGGTACTTGCCGGTCGCCTTGCTGCCGCTGTCATCAAGCGAGAAATTGAAGCGGTACCAGCGGGATTGTTGCCAGCGGATACGCAGGTCGCTGCGCCCTTCGTCCGCGCCGGGGGCAATGTCAATCTCGGCCTGCACACTCGGCAGGCGGCGTAGGTTTTCCAGCCCCTGTTCTATGTCGCGCAGCGAGAGTTTCTCACCCGTGCTGACCGGTACGGTACTGGCGAAAAACGGGGCGCGTTGCCCGGCACTTTCTGGTGCAAGGCTAACCGTTCCGGCATAGCCCGGCAGAATGGTGAAGGTCAACTCGCCACGGTTGAGATCCTGTTCTGGCACAAAAACGCGGGCAGTAATCCAGCCCGCGTCAATGATGGCGTTTTGTGTCAGCTTCGCCAGCTGTTCGATATTGGCGCCGCTCAGGCAGGCGCTTTTACCGTTCTTTTGTTGGATGCTTAAGGTGCTGTCGCCGACACGTTTACCGCGCAGTTTGAGCTGCGGTAGGGATTTGGCAACATAGCGACGGAAAAAAGCAGCCTCTTGGCTGTCAATGTGCAGGGTATGAATGTTCAGGCAACGACCAGGATCGGCGACGGTAGCAGCTGGCGGGGTTTGCGGGGCAAGATCACTCGGCCGGAATCCCAGTGGCGCCTGCTTGCGCTCAAGCTCGGCCTGACGGGCTTCGGCTTGTTGTTGTAATTGCGAGAGGGGAACGGGTTGCTGTTGCGCAAAGAGGGCGCTGCTGGCAAAAAGCAGCAGCCAAAGGGAATGGCGGGGCGGCATAGAGCTGGTTTCCTCCCTGAAGGATTGCCTTCATGTTGTTTATGCTGGATGCCTTGAAAAGATGACTGGATTATAAAAATACATTCAGATAACGGTAAAGTTTTTTGGACGGTTTTGTACTGTTTGGAACAAAAAGTGGGTGTAACTCTCGCAGGGTTACAACAAAACGGATGGCAAGATTTTCTAACGGTATGGCAATAGGTTATGCATCAACATCGAACGCGGTAAATCTTGAAAACACTATATTGTTACCATCTCTTCATTTTGGCGGATTTGTACGATTCGGCACGAAACGAAACGATACTGGAGCCAGTTATGCTGTTACGACACAACAAACGGGTAAACAGCTACACACGATAAACAGACAAAGGAAAGCCCGACAAACCTTCTCGAATTTCATAGAACCTTCAGGTTGGCTTGTCGGGTAGATAAGTGCGTTAACGTCCGGGACATATGCGGCATAAAGCCGGGATGAACCACGGTGAAACCTACGGTATTATCGTAAGTCTTTGCCGTATCTGGTACAAGTAATGCCAATAATCCCATAACAATTATAAATCAAAATGACGCGCCATGTCTATTAGAGGCGGTAATAAATAAATTGCTAAACATAGCCATCCACCGAAAGTATCACACTGTATTGTCTCACTATATAACCACATATCACTTTAGCATTACTCTTTGTATAAAATTTCGAGTATATCTCTATAATATTCTTGTTTTTCTTCTATAATTTTGACAGATACCGCAGAAGCTAAAGTTGTTTATGCTGAACTAGGAGTTAAAAATGCATTATTTCGCCTGCTTTAATTATGCCAATGATGGTATTACTGTCACCTTCCCGGATATCCCGGAAGCCATTACCTGTGAAAAAACAGAGAATGCGGCCATGATAATGGCGGAAGATGTACTATTATCTTGTGTGGAAATTTATTTTGAGGAAGGCTGGCCTTTTCCCTTGACTCGGCAAGAAAAAGTCGGCGAGAGGGCGGTGTATCTCCCAGAATCCGTCTATGCCAGAATCCTGTTGCACAACACTTTGCTAGAGAAAGGCGTCAGCAAAACACAGCTTGCTCAATTTCTCAACATTACCCCGCCAGAAGTAGATCGTATCTTTGAACTGCACCACAAGACGTCAAGTGTTCTGCTAAATCGTGCGTTAACTTTTCTTGATTGTTCTTTGACTCCCTTTGTTTGAGCTATTCAGAAGCTAGCATAAAAGAATAGTCTGATAAGTCTGGTTATTTTTTTGCACAACGGTCCCAATCACGTTTTGTCCACTTGCCGCCAACATTGGCGCAAATAATCACTGTATCATTGCATCATGCGCTGGCGTTCTTCCAGATATTCGGCGCGGTTATAGGCCGCCCTAATTTTGTTGCGTTCACGATGCGCCAGTTGGCGCTCAATCGCATCAGGATTCCATTGACCGCTCTCATTCAGAATGCTTGAACCCATTGCGCGAAAACCATGCGGCACTGCCCGCTCACCATAGCCCATGTGTTGCATCGCCTTGGACAAAACAACGCTGTTTAAAGGGCGGTTAAGGCGGTTGGTGGCGAAGTACGGGCTGTCATGGTCGCTCAACTGACGTAGTTCTGCCAGCGTTTCCAATGCCCAATCGGATAGCGGCACGACGTGTGCCATACCCATCTTCATGCGCGCTGCCGGAATATGCCATTCGTTGCCGTGGATTTCTGACCATGCGCCATATCGCACTTCACCACTGCGGGTTAGCGTCAGAACCAAGAGGCGCAACAGCAATGCGGTTTTACGGTTGGGGTATTCTTCCCGGCTGCGCAGGAACGTGCCGATTTCTGCGACAGGCAGGCTAGGATGATGTTTGACACGCTTGTCTGCACTGCGCACGATTTTTGGCGCGGCTGCTGCCGGGTTATGTGTTGCCCGGCCTGTCTGGATGGCAAAGTCAAAAACAGCGCTGATACGTTGTTTGACACGGCTCGCCGTCTCCGGCTTATCGTTCATGGCGTTGAGAATGGCCAAAATGTCGGTTGGCAGGATGCTATCCATGCCTTTCTTGCCGATGCCCGGAAAAGCGTAGTGCTCCAGCGAGCCAATGACTTGCTGCACGTGCTGGGCATTCTTCCAGGCCGGTTTTTGATGGGCGTACCACTCACGGGCAATACGTTCAAAACTGGCCTGCCTGGCTTTGACTTACCGTTGTTCTCTCTTGTGCACCAGCGGATCAATGCCGCGGTTTAGCAGGCTTTGTGCATCGCGATGCCGCTGTCTGGCTTCACGCAGGCTGATTTTGTTGTAAACGCCCAGAGTGAGGGTGCAATCCTTGCCGGCAAAACGATAGCGGTAACGCTAGTATTTGCCGCCTTGCGGCGTGATGAGTAGGTGCAGGCCGCCACCATCGAAAAGTTTGCGCGGACGTTCGGCAGGCAAGGCGTGCTTGATGGTTTTTTCTGTAAGAGGCATAGGCAAAAAAGTCAGGTAAGATGCCCTGATTCTACCCTGGAAAAATGCCCCCGCTTATACCCCCGTTTTGCGCTTGCTTAAGTGAAATTAGATGAAATTAACTGGAATTGCTTTGAACAAAAGAAATTTTATTACAATTTGTTTCTAATAAGAATTTTTGAGAAAATTGGCTAGCTTGGAACGAAAAGAGACCACTCCGAATAAGACAATTTTTGGCCATTTAAGGGAGAGGGCAGGATAAACAAACTTCGCATGACAGCATACGTTTGAGGACTACCTCGTTTTGAATAATGCCGTCGCTACGCGATTTTTTACACCCTTCCCCGCCCCTCCCCCGCTCCGCAGGGGGAGGGGGATGTCTCAATTGTCAACACGCCCTAACCCAAGCCACGCCGCGGCGCAGTCTCGCTATAAACCCGACGCACAAGCCTAAATAAACGCAGGGGCAGTTAAGCGTAGCCGTAACCGCCCCTACTCTCCATTTTTATTCCACCCGGCGGCAGCCGGGGCCGCTGATGATGCTGTTGCCGCCGTTTTGCGGGGTAATCTGGATGCGGGTGGCGATGCGTTCGGTCAGCGCCGCGACGTGCGAGATGATGCCGATGTGTTTGCCGTGTGTGCGCAGTTGGGCGAGGGTTTCCAGCGCGCTGTCCAGGGTTTCTTCGTCCAGCGTGCCGAAGCCTTCGTCGAGAAAGAGTGTGTCTATTTGCATGTTTTCGCCGCTCATTTGGGCAAGTCCCAGCGCGAGGGCGAGGCTGACGATGAAGCTTTCGCCGCCGGAGAGGTTTTTGGCGCTGCGGGTTTCGCCGCCCTGGTAGTTGTCAATGATGTTGAGTTCGAGCGGGCGTGCCGGGTCGGCGGTGAGCAGGTAGCGGTCGCTCAGTTGTACCAGTTGGCGGTTTGCCTGGGCGATGACGCTGGCAAATGTCAGGCTTTGTGCGTAGTTGCGGTATTTTTTGCCGTCCGCCGCGCCGATGAGTTCGTGCAGGTTTTGCCAGCGCCGGGTTTCGGCGGCTTGTTTTGCGATGGCTTGTTGTTGGGCGGCAAGGCGCTCGCTGGCGCGTTTGTGTTCGGCGAGGCGGTGTTGGTTTGCGGCGAGGGTTTGTTGGTGTTGTTGGCGGGTGTGTTCGTCAGCTTCTTGGCGCGCTTGCAGGGTGGCGGTGTCGGGGTCGTCGGTGCTTTGTGCGGTGAGGCTGGCAAGGCGGGCGGCGCGGTCTTGTTGGCGGGTGTGCAGGGTGAGGGTTTGTTGGTCCAGGGCGGCGGCTTGGCGGGCGAGCGCTTCGCGTGTGGCGGCGGGCAGGCGTGCGGCCTGCCAGGCGGTTTCGTCGGCGAATGTTTCGGTGAAGTCTGTTGTCGCTGCGCGGTTTTTTACACCCCCTCCCCGGGTTCCCATGTAAAAGGCTTTCGCCTTTTTCATGGGTATCCCCGTGCCCTCCCCCGCTTCGCAGGGGAGGGGGTTAGTTTCAGTCTCGTGGGCGCGGAGAGGGTTGTTTACAGGGATGCTTTTGAGGGCGGCGGCGAATTGTTGTTCTGCGGTTTGTAGTTCTTGTTGTTGGGCGGTCAGACGGGCGTGCAGTTGTGCGCGTTGTTGTTGGTTGGCGGCGGCGGCGGTTTGGGCGGTTTGGCAGGTGTCGCGCGCTTTTTCCATGGCGGCTTCTGCTTCTGCGATGGCGCGTTGTTGTGCGGTTTCTTCGGCGTCGGGGTCGCGGTTTACGAGTAGCGCTTGTCGCGCCGCCAAGGTTTGGGCGTAAGTTTGTTGTAGGGCGGCGTGTTGTTCGGCATGCACGGCGCTGTTGCGGGCTTTTTCGGCGGCAAGGGCGAGGGTGTTTTCTGTCTGTTGTTGTTTTTCGCGCGCGCTGGCGAGGGCGTGTTGTGCGTTTTCGTGTTGTTCGCCGAGGGTTTCGGCTCGTTTGATGTAGGTGTCGAGCGTTTCCAGGCGGGCGGTGAGGTCGTCGGGCTGTGCCGGTAGTTCGCTGGCGTAGGGGTGTTCGGTGGCGCCGCAGAGCGGGCAGGGTTCGCCGTCGTGCAGGTGGGCGCGTTGTTGTTCGAGGTCGGCGATGCGCTGGTGGTAGGCGAGTTCGCGCAGGATGTTGTCTTTTTCGGCGCGGTATTCGCGCAGCAGGCGGCCTTGGAGGTGGGCGGCGAGTGCGGTTTCTGTTTTTTTGCGGGCGACGTCAGCACGGGCGCTGTTTTCGCGCGCGGCGGCGGCGTGTTTTTCGGCGGCCGCCAGGGCGGTTTGTGCGGCGGTGTGCGTGGCGGCGCTTTGTTCGAGGGTGGCGAGTTGTTCGCGCTGGTGGCGCAGGGTGTGGTCGTAGGCGCGGGTTTGTTGCCAGCGGGGTTGGGCGGCGGCGAGGCGCTGTTTTTCGGCGTGAACGCGGGTGGTGGCAGCGGCGAGGTTCTGTTGGGCGGCCGCTACAGCGGCGGTGTGGACGGGCGCCTGGGCGTCCAGCGTGGCGAGGGCGGTGCGGTCTTGTTGTTGGGTGTGGCGCAGGGTGTCGAGGCGGGCGTAGTCGGCATCAAGCAGCGCAGCGCGTTGGGCGAGGGCGAGGCGTTCGCGCTCCGGGGCGAAGCGGGCAAGGGCGGCTTGGTGCGCGGTGTGTTGTTCGTCGAGGCGGGCGAGTTCGGCGGTGAGTTCGGCGATGTTTTGTGCGCGGGCAAGGGCGGCGGCGGTTTGTTGTTGGCGGGTGGCCAGGGCGGCGAGTTGTTTTTGTAGGGCGGCGCTTTCTTGGGTGAGTGCGGTGTGGGTGGCGGCGTCCAGCGGGGTGATGCCTGCGGTTTCGGTGGCGAGCTGGCGCTGTTGTTCGAGGGCGTCGCGCAGGCGCTCGTGCACGGCGATGGAGATGCGGCTGTAGATTTCGGTGCCGGTGATTTGTTCGAGCAGCGGCGCGCGTTCGTCCGGTGCAGCGCGGAGGAAGGCGGCGAAGTCGCCTTGGGCGAGGAGCATGGCGCGGGTGAAGCGTTGGTAGTCCATGCCGGTGAGGCGTTCGATGGCGGCGGCGACGTCTTTGAGGCCGGTGGCAAGGAGTTCGCCGCTTTCGGCGTCGGCCAGTTCGTGTTTGGGGTTTTGGAGTTCGCCGCCTGCTTTGCGCCGCGCGCGGTGTTGGCTCCAATGGCTGCGGTAGCGCCCGGTGCGGGTGCTGAAGGTGATTTCGGCGTGGCAGGTGCCGCTGTGGCGGCTCATGATTTCGTTGCCTGCTTTGCCGATGCGCGCGAGGCGCGGGGTGCGGCCGTAGAGAGCGAGGCTGATGGCGTCCAGGATGGTGGTTTTGCCCGCGCCGGTCGGGCCGGTCAGGGCGTAGATGTTGTCGCTGTAGGCGGGGTGGTCGAGGTCGATTTCCCAGGTGCCGGTCAGGGCGTTCAGGTTGGCGAGGCGGATGGTGTGGATGCGCATGGTGTGGGTCGTCAGGTATGGGGCTCGCAGGGTTTCGGGTGTCGTCGCGCTTGTCTTGGTCTTCTTCTACTGGGGGCGGTCGTCGTCCAGCCCGGCGAGTATTTCGCGGTAATTCTGGCGCAGGGCGTCGCGCTGGTCGGCGGAGATGTGGTGTGCGGCGAGGCAGCGTTCGAAGACGTCCAGCGGGTTGAGGTCGTCCAGGGTTTCGCTGTCTGTGTTTTGTGTGAGGACGCGCTCGCGGATGCGCTCGTTTTTCAGGCGCAGGATTTCAAGTGGTGTGTCGGCGGTCAGTGCGTGCAGGCGGTCGCGCAGGCCGCCTTCTACGGCCTCGCCTTCGTAGTGGATTTCCAGCCAGATGTTGTCGCCCGTTGCCGCGAGTTCGTTTATTTGCGCCTCAAGGGCGGGCAGGTCGCCGCGCAGGCGTGCGCGTTTTTGGAAGTCGGGCACGGCGAGCGGGCGGACGGCGGCGCTTCTTCCCTGGAAGGTAACGAGGCAGACGGTTTTGTTTTGTGCGGCTTCGGCGAAGGTGTGCGGTAGCGGTGAGCCGCTGTAGCGCCGTGTTTCGTTGCTGTCGAGCCGTTGTGCGAGGTGGATGTGCCCCAGGGCAAGGTAGTCGATGGCGGCGGGAAAGGCGCTCGCCGGGACGTGCGCCAGGGTGCCGATTTCGTGGTCGTGTGCTTCGCTGGTTTGTCCGCCCGCGGTGTAGAGGTGGCCGGTGGCGATGAGCGGTAGGTCGGCGCCATGCGCGGCGCGCAGGGTTTCGGCGTGGGCGACGGCGGCGGTGTAGTGGGCGCGGATGCCGTCCAGCAGTTTGCCCGCTTTTTCGGCAAGGCTTTCGCCCGCGTCTGCCGTGCGCAGGTCGCGTTCGCGCAGGTAGGGTACGGCGCAGATGATGGCTTCCGGCGCGCCGTCGCGGTCGCGCAGGAGTAGTACTTCGTCGGCGGGTTCGCGCGCGGCGCCGATGACGTGGACGTTCAGCGCGCGCAGGATGTCGCGCGGGGCGTCGAGGAAGGCAGGCGAGTCGTGGTTGCCCGCGGTGATGATGACGTGGCGGCAGTTTCCGGCGGCGATGCGACAGAGGAATTGGTAATACTGCGCCTGGCTGCGTGGCGACGGCGTGGCGGTGTCGAAGATGTCGCCGGCGATGACGAGCGCGTCGATGTGTTCGGCGTCCAGGATAGCGGCAAGCCAGTCGAGGAAGGCGGCAAATTCGTGATGGCGACGGCGGCCGTAGAGGTGGCGGCCGAGGTGGATGTCGGCGGTGTGCAGGAGTTTCAAGGGATGATGCGGTTTAGGGGCTGTTTGCAATTCAGCGAACTAGCCCCTCTCCCTGTGGGAGAGGGGTTGGGGTGAGGGCAGCAAACGATTGAAAAATCGAAATTTCATCTCGTAAGCGGCATTGTCCACCCCCTCCCCATCCCTCCCCCGCTGCGGGCTTCGCCCTGCAGGGGAGGGAGATTTGAATTGTAAACAGCCCCTAGCTTATTCAAGAAGATGCTTGGCATGGGGTGGGGGATAAATCAGCGCGCGTTATTGTTTCTGCAAGCGGTAGTTGGCGTTTTCTTCCGCGCTGCGGCCGCCGGTGCTGCCGTCGGGGTCGCGCATTTCCAGTTGTTTGTCGCCGATGAAGTAGGTGTAGCCGCCGCCGTTGTCGTCAAGGTGAATCAGGGTTTTGTCGTCGCTTTGGCGGTAGCGGCCGGTGACGGTTTCGGGTTTGGCATCGGGTTCTTCAAGGAACAGTGTGGTCAGGGTGTAATGGCCGTCGGCAGCAAGTTCGAGCGTGGTTTCTATGCCGGCGCAGCTGGCGCAGGGCAGTACGCCTTTGTAGGTGCCGACGAAGGCGGACGTGGCGCTTGCTTGGCTGGCGCTGGCAGCGGGTTTGGCGGCTTCGGTTTTTGGCTTGTCGCAGGCGGTGAGGCTGGCGCCGAGAGCGAGAACGAGCGACAGGGTCAGTTTTTGCATGGTGTTTCTCCGGTTGGTTTGGGGAATGTTGGCAGGCGGCGATTCTACCAATGCGCGCGGTGCGCTTGGGTTACGGCTTCGCCAGTCCCCGCCGCGACCGCTTTTTCTCCGCAGCAGTGCGGCTTTTGTGCGAAAATCCGCGCGTTTTTTGTTGTCTCTGGAGTTCCCCATGCCCAAACGTTCCGACTTGAAATCCATCCTGATTATTGGCGCTGGCCCGATTATTATCGGTCAGGCCTGCGAGTTTGATTATTCCGGCGCGCAGGCGTGCAAGGCGCTGCGCAGCGAGGGCTTCCGCGTCATTCTCGTCAATTCCAATCCGGCGACGATTATGACCGACCCGGAGATGGCGGATGCGACGTATATCGAGCCGATTCAGTGGCAGACGGTGGAGAAGATTATCGCCAAGGAGCGGCCGGACGCGATTTTGCCGACGATGGGCGGGCAGACGGCACTCAACTGCGCGCTGGATCTTGCCAAACACGGCGTGCTGGAGCGCTACGGCGTGGCGCTGATTGGCGCCTCGGTGCAGGCGATTGAGACGGCGGAAGACCGCGATTTGTTTAAAAAGGCGATGAGCGAGATTGGTCTCGCGAGCGCCAAGTCGTTCGCGGTGCATTCGCTGGAGGAAGCACGCGCGGCGCAGGCGGAGCTGGGTTTTCCGGTCATCATCCGCCCTTCCTTCACTCTCGGCGGTTCGGGCGGCGGCATCGCCTATAACCGCGACGAATTCGAGCAGATTACCGCGCACGGGCTGGAGCTGTCGCCGACGCACGAGGTGCTGCTGGAGGAATCGCTGCTCGGCTGGAAAGAGTTTGAGATGGAAGTGGTGCGCGACCAGGCGGACAACGCCATCATCGTCTGCGCCATCGAAAACTTTGACCCGATGGGCGTGCATACCGGCGACTCCATCACCGTCGCTCCGGCGCAGACGCTGACCGACAAGGAATATCAGGCGCTGCGCGATGCCTCCATCGCCATCCTGCGCAAAATCGGCGTGGAAACCGGCGGTTCCAACGTGCAGTTCGCCATCAACCCGCGCGACGGCCGCATCATCGTCATCGAAATGAACCCGCGCGTCTCGCGCTCCTCGGCGCTGGCCTCGAAAGCAACCGGCTTCCCGATTGCCTCGGTCGCCGCGCGTCTGGCCGTCGGCTACACCCTGGACGAGCTGAAAAACGAAATCACCGGCGGCGTGACGCCCGCTTCCTTCGAACCGGCGATTGACTACGTCGTCACCAAAATCCCGCGCTTCGATTTCGCCAAATTCAAACAGACCAACAACCGCCTGAACACGCAAATGCGCTCGGTCGGCGAAGTGATGGCGATTGGCCGCACCTTCAAAGAATCGCTGAACAAAGCGCTGCGCGGCCTGGAAAACGGCTACAGCGGCCTGAACCGCCCGGCGCCCGTTGATGCGCTAGCAGACGCGGTCGCCACCCCGACGCCGGAGCGCATCTTTTACGTCGCCGAAGCCTTGCGCCAGGGCATGAGCGTGGACGACGTGTACCGCTTGAGCAGCATTGACCCGTGGTTTGTCGCGCAAATCGCCGAACTGGTCGCCCTCGAACAACCGCTGCGCGACAGCGGACTGCCCTACCTGGACGACGCCGACCGCCTCTTTGCCTACAAACGCGCCGGCTTCTCCGACGCCTTCCTCGCCGAATGCTGCGGCGTGCGCGAGCCGGAAATCCGCGCCCTGCGCACGCGCCACGCCATCCATCCGGTGTACAAGCGCGTCGATTCCTGCGCCGCCGAATTCGCCAGCGCCACCGCCTACCTCTACTCCACCTACGAGCGCTTCTGCGAGGCGGCACCGAGCGACAAGCGCAAAATCATGATATTGGGCGGCGGGCCGAACCGCATCGGCCAGGGCATCGAGTTCGACTACTGCTGCGTGCACGCCGCGCTTGCCCTGCGCGAAGACGGCATCGAAACCATCATGGTGAACTGCAACCCGGAAACCGTCTCCACCGACTTCGATACCGCCGACCGCCTCTACTTCGAGCCGCTGACGCTGGAAGACGTGCTGGAAATCGCCCGCATCGAGCAGCCCGACGGCGTCATCGTCCAGTACGGCGGCCAGACCCCGCTCAAACTGGCGCGTGCGCTGGAAGCGGCGGGCGTGCCCATCATCGGCACCCCGCCCGATGCCATCGACCGCGCCGAAGACCGCGAACGCTTCCAGCACCTCATCGACGAACTCAAACTGCTACAACCGCCGAACCGTACCGCCTCCGACACCGCGGAAGCCCTCGCCAAGGCGCAGGAAATCGGCTACCCGCTGGTCGTGCGCCCGTCCTACGTCCTCGGCGGGCGGGCGATGGACATCGTCCACAACGACGCCGACCTCGAAAACTACATGAAAGAAGCGCTGCACGTCTCGCCCGACGCGCCTATCCTGCTCGACCGCTTCCTTGATGATGCCATCGAAGTCGATATCGACGTCATCTGCGACGGCGAAACCGTCATTCTTGGCGGCCTGATGGAACACATCGAACAGGCGGGCGTACACTCCGGCGACTCCGCCTGCTCGCTGCCGCCCTACCGCCTCGCTCCCGCCATCTGCGAACAAATCGAAGCGCAGGCAAAAGCGCTCGCCCGCGCCCTCGGCGTGGTGGGACTCATGAACGCCCAATTTGCCGTCAAAGGCGACGCCATCTACATCCTCGAAGTGAACCCGCGCGCCTCGCGCACCGTGCCATTCGTCTCCAAAGCGACCGGACGGCCGCTCGCCAAAATCGCCGCGCGCTGCATGGCCGGACAAACCCTCGCCGCCCAAGGCATCCGCGACGAAAAACGGCCGACCCTCTACGCCGTCAAAGAAGCCGTCTTCCCCTTTGCCAAATTCAGCAACGTCGATCCCATCCTCGGCCCAGAAATGAAATCCACCGGCGAAGTCATGGGACTCGGCGCCACCTTCGCCGAAGCCTTCCACAAAGGCATCCGCGGCGCGGGCGAACGCCTGCCCGCCCCCGGCGGCACCGTCTTCATCTCGGTCAAAGACGACGACAAAAACAAGGCGGCCGAAGTGGCGCGCCTGCTCATCGCCGCCGGTTACAAAATCGTCGCCACCGGCGGCACCGCCGCACACCTGCAAGCACAAGGCATCGCCTGCGAACAGGTGAACAAAGTCGCGCAAGGCCGCCCGCACATCGTGGACCACATCATCAACGGCGACATCGCGATGATCATCAACACCACCGCAGGCAAAAAAGCCATCTCCGACAGCTACACCATCCGCCGCGAAGCGCTGATGCACAAAGTCTTCTACCAGACGACCATCGCCGGCGGCCATGCGGTCGCCCTGGCGCTCTCTTTCAGCGACGACGAAAAAGTACGGGCGTTGCAGGAAGTGCAGGCGGGATAAAAGAATTGCCATGTCAAAAATCTACCAATTAACCCTACGAGGTTACAAATCCATACGTGAACTGGAAGACTTTGACCTGCACAATCTCAATATCCTGATTGGCGCGAACGGTGCCGGAAAAAGCAACTTTATTGGTTTTTTCCGTCTGGTCAATGCTATGTACCAGCAGCAATTACAACTCTATGTACAAAAACAGGGTGGTCCGGACGCACTATTGCATTTTGGCCGTAAAGAAACCGACTCTATTCAATCAGAAATTTACTTTGCACGAAATGGGTACAAGTTCAACCTTGTACCAAGCAATGACAACCGTCTAATCTTCGAAAATGAATATAGTTGGTTTCGCGGCGTATATTTCAATTCTCAGCCTAGTGCGCTTCTGGGAACAGGACATGATGAATCCAAACTAAAAGAAGCCAAAGATCAGTATTCTCCCTATGTACGGGATGCATTGGAAAGCTGGCGCGTTTACCACTTCCACGACACCAGCGAAAGCGCTAGGGTTAAACAAAAGCACGCCAGCAATGACAACCTGCAATTCAAAACAGATGCCGCCAACTTGGCTGCCTATCTGCGCCGATTATACAAAGAATACCCGGACGAATATCAGCGCATCGTTGCAACCATCCGCCTCGCGCTGCCGTTCTTCGCCGATTTTGTCCATCGCCCTGGTGAAGCGGAATATATCGAGCTGGAATGGACACAAACCGGTCATCCTGATACCCCGCTGAAAGCGCATATGCTTTCCGACGGCAGCCTGCGCTTTATTTGCCTTGCTACCCTGCTTTTACAACCCGTTGATCTTCTGCCAGATACCATCCTCATAGACGAACCGGAATTAGGTTTGCATCCCTATGCCATCGGCGTCTTGGCGGACATCATCAAACAAGTCGCCGAAGAAAAGCAGCTCATCATTTCCACCCAGTCAGTCGAACTCATTAACGAATTTGATCCGGAAGACGTTATCGTCGTCGACCAAGAAAATGATGCCTCTGTATTCAAAAGACTGTCACGAGAAGCGCTTGATGCCTGGCTGGAAGAATACACCTTGGGCGAACTGTGGAAACAAAATGTCTTCGGGGGACGCCCCTAATGTATAAAACTGTCATTATCCTGGTAGAGGGACAAAGTGAAGAAACCTTTATCCGTGATACCGTCGCGCCTGCTTTTTGGCCATTAAATATCTTTTTGGAGACGCGAAATTTTGCTGGCAATGTTAATTTTGAACGCTTCTGCCTGCATATGCGTAATATCCTTCGAGAACGAGACGACACTATTATTTCTACCATGCTAGATTTATACGGGCTGAATACACACTTTCCGGGATACCTCAATATAAATGGCTCCTCTGATGTTTATCAGAAAGTCGCCACGCTAGAGCAACAACTACACTACTGCATTACTAATAAATATCAATGCCGCCCGGATCGCTTTATTCCCTATATCCAGCCCTACGAATTTGAAGGTCTGCTTTTTTCAGACACCAACGCTTTGATCCAAATTGAACCCGCATGGGAAAAACAAGCGACCGAACTGCAAGCTATTCGCAACGCTTTCAAAACGCCAGAACATATCAATAACAGCTACGAGACCAAACCCTCCAAGAGATTGGAATGTCTGTCGCCCAAATACCGCAAAACCCGCCACGGTCCGATCGCGGCACAAAAAATCACGCTCGCCGTCATTGAGCGTGAATGCCCGCATTTTCATCAATGGATGGAACGCCTACGAGCACTCTAAATAATTTATATAGCAATCATCCGAAAATCCCATACGGTGTTTTGTTGCTGGGGTTATAGAGTGTGCCTTGGCGCACCATGATACAAAACAAATATTTCCGCGACGTTGCGCCGAGACACACCCTATGGTGTTGTCTCCAGCGGCGCGCCTTGTCTGAACCTTTATGTGGATGGCTATAACACCTGTGCCAACTAGACAAAATAATGCCGCCTTTCTTTCGTCAATATTCTCGGTTTTACTGATTACTGTGAATAAGCGCGTTATTCCTGAATAGTATAGCTATCCCATTTGTATTCCATACAACCTTGTCTCTTTTCCGCAGAAGAAAGGGCTTTCTTCTGCGGATCGTTGTATGGAATACAAATGGGGTCCGCTATAAAAACCCCGCTCATGCGGGGTTTCTTTTCGCTTTAATCAAGCGCGATAAAACAGCCCTGCATCCGGCACTTTGCCGCCGGTGATTTTCGCATTGAGCGCGTGCATTTCCGTGTAGAAGTGCAAAATCTCCGCTTCAATACTGGCCGCAGGAATGGCGGAGAAGCGCGAATGCGGAATACCGGCGGCAAGCGCTTCTTGCGGGAAGGGCAGATATTTCGCCGCCAGTTCCGCCGTTTTTTCAGGGTTGGCTTTGCTCCATGCGACTGCCGCTTTCAAGTCTTCATCCAATGCGGCGATAAAGGCGCTGTTCTGCGCGATGAATTCCTCGGTGAAAAGCAGTCCCGCGAGCGGTACGCGCGCCGCGCTGTTAAACGCTTCGCCCCAGAGTTGCTGCACGTCCAGCGCGCGCGTGATTTCCTTGCCCTTCTCTTTCGCTTTGAGCAGCGCCAGGCTCATCAGCGGTTCGGGCAGGTTGGCGCAATCGACTTTGCCGCTCAGGAACAGCACCAACGCCTCCGGCGGCGTTGCGGTGTAGCTCACTTGCGCCGCGGAAAAATCCAGCCCCGCCTTTTTATAGAGGATTTGCAGGAGCAGGTCGGGCATATCGTTTTTGAAGGGGATGACGAGGCTGTGCTGCGCCAGATCGGCAAGGCTGGCAACCAGCGGTTTGCCGTTCGCGACGGGAGCGGCGATGTAGTTCAGCCCCTCGCTCATGATGTTGAACAGTTTGACTTTTTTTCCCTGGTTGTAGAGGTTGGCGGCAACGTAGCTCGGCACGATGGAGGCGGCGATGTCGCCGTTCAATAATCCAGCGCGCAACTGGTCGGGACTGCGCCAGATTTGCACGTCAAACGGGCTGATGTCTTTCGCCTTGCCTTCTTGCGCGGCGATGGCGAGCAGCACGCTCGGCGTGACCGGCGGCCCCCACAGCGTCAGTTTGTTTGCAGACTGCGCGCGCACGGGCAGCGACAGCGCGGTCAATGCGGCGGAAGTGGCGGTGATAAATTGGCGTCGTTTCAGCATGATAGTACTCCGAGTGCAAATGAGAATGGCATTATAGCGCGCCCGTTTGTATTCCATTTAATCCCGCGCGCGATATTTGCGGGTAAAATGCGACATAAATGCGAGTTGCAAAAGTTGTAAATATAGCAACTTTGTCTCAAATATCAGCAAGGGCGGCTGCCGGAAATCCCGGCTCGAATGTCGCCAGTCTCTCATCTTGCGGGAAACCGGCGGCGTCGCCACCCCGCTCAATCTCTCCCAATACGTCCATCATCAACCGCACCCCCATCGGCGCAAGCTCCCGTTGCCATAAGGTCGCTGCGGTATCCTCCGGCCGTATGTGGCACCAGTCCTGTGCCAGCAGCGCGCCCGTGTCTGCGCCGTCGTCCATCCGGTAAACCGTCCCGCCCGTTATTGGCTCCCGCATATGTATCGCCCAGCGCACCGCGTCCCGTCCTCTGTGTCGTGGTAGTAGCGATGGATGGTAGGCGATGACGCCGCTTTTTGCCCGTGCGCGGATTGACGCGGGCAGGTACTGGTGCAGGTGCGCTGCGACAATGACGTCGCAGGGCGGTATGTCCGCAATCTGCGCGCTTACGGCAACACCCTGCCCTGCTGCCGCCTTAGCAAAGCTGCCAGCCGGGTTGGTGACGGCCAATAATATGTCATAGCTGCGGGCTATGCAGGCGGCGAGTATTTCAGTGGCCAGCCATTTTTGCCCGGCAATCACTACTCTCATACGTCCTCCCCCAAGTAGCGGAATCCCTGCACGGCGCGCAAATGGCCGCCAAAGCCTGAACCGGCATCCGCTCCCATTGTTTTGCGCAGGCTGGCGGATGAACGCGCTTTGCTGCCGCCGTGGAGCTGCGCCGATACTTGTGTCCATTTCGGGTCACGGCGCAGGGCGGCGGCAAGACCGGGATGACTGGTGTGGAAAAGCGTGCGCAGCGGGCGCGCGTAGCGGTTGTCGCCGTCTAACCAAAGCTGGCAGCAGCCGTTGAGGAAGCGCATTCCTACGCCCGCGCCTTGCCATTCTGGCATGACTACCAAGCGGCAGGCACGCGCCTCGGCCATGCCGGGGCGTGTGGAGAAAGCGATATGGGCTACCGGCTGTCCTCTGACCAGTCCCATGTAGTGGGCGGAGGCTACCATTGGCGGCAGGTCTAGATAGTGATGCGACGCAAACAGGCGCCAGTCGGTCTGACGGCAAGGGTATATTTCCAGGTCGATGCGTGGGCGTTGCCTAGCCCACCCCCATTGGAATGCGCCGCTCTCGGTGTCAAAAACCCAGTCTGGCTGTATCCAGTCAAGGATGTCGTAATGGCAGGATAGCAGTACGGTTTGTGGTCGCCCGGCGATACGCCGCCAGCTCTTGGCAAATGCGCCCGCACCTACTTGTGCAATCTGCCGGTCAACCACAGAGGAAAACTCATCCAGTACGGCAAACGCAGGCGCCTCGCAAATCAGGCGGGCAAGATTGGCACGGAAGCGCTCACCGTTGGAAAGGACGTGGTAGGGGCGCAGCCAGCTGGGGACGGTACCAAGCCCTACTGAGGCCAGCGCGGCGGTTACGTCATCAAAACTACCATCGGGGGCAATGGCATCGACAATCGGACAATCGCGCGGCCATGTCGGGGCATAGAGTTTGCCTAATCGCTTGCCGATGCTGGTTTTACCGCTGCCAGATGGTCCGACGATAACGCCAATTTGCCAAGGCCGTGCGTCCAATGGCAACGCCGCCTCGATATGTACGTCGGCGCCGTTTTCAACGTTAAACAGGGATTTGACCCGTGCCGCGCGGTAGCTGTCAAAATCGGTGCAATGGTGGTGGATGGTGATGGTGGTCATACGTTGACCACCTTGAGACTGTAACCTTCTGCACGCAGCCGTTCGTAGGTGTTGCGCTGCTCGGTTTCGTCTGTGCAGCGGATGATGACTGCATATTGTGGCCGGTACTTAAAGCCGTTTTTGCCATATTTCATGGGCGTCAGGAGCTCCTGTTGTCTGACGCTCGGCGGCATTCTTGTAGGTGATGGTGTAGAGCCGCTTGCAGCGCGGGCATTTAATCGCGATGGTGCCGCGCAGGTCACGACTTTCGGCGAGTAATTTGTTGCAGGTGCAGCGGTGTTGCATGGTCGGCATGTGTCCTCTTGCGTCGCCTGATGTTAATCGGTAGGCTTGCCGCCCTCTCGCGAGAGGAGCGGATCTTGCTCGTGGTGGTCACACACCGCGGGGGCTGGCGCGCTGTTCGCGCGGCGCGCCGGTCGTCCGTTTGCTGTGGAGATTTTCAGGGATGAGCGCCGCTGGCGCGGTTAGACTGGTTTGGGATTTGCCAAAGATTAAGGCAGGCGTTGCGCCTGCCTTATTTTTTGCTGTTGAGCGGTAGCCGCAGCTGGGTGCGGCGCTGGATGAGCGCATCCACTTTTTCTTTGACGCGGAGCGAATAGCCGTCGCTCCAGCCATATTTGCGGTCAACGTCGCGCGACGGCATGCGCCGCAGGTCTTGGTAGGCCATCATCCAGCGGGCGAAGGTGGCGGGCTGTTTGGTGACGTAGAATTTTTCGCCGCTGAAGGTTTCGGCGAGGTGAACCAGCACGCGATTGACCGCCTCGGCGGCGGTCTCGTCGGGGATGCCTGCGGCGACAAGCGCGCTGCAGGTGTGGTCGGCCAGAGCGGCGAAAAATTCGCCGCTTTCGTTGATGTCCGGTTCGGGGATTTGCACGCCCCACTGAAATTCGCTCATGCGCTCTCCGTGGCGCCCTGCAACCAGCCTTCGAGCATGTTGTAGAGCTTGTTGGTCTCGTCGTCGGCAAGGTCGGCGAGGTTATTTTTGCCAAAATGGCGCTTGATATAGCGGTTGAAGCTGCTCTTGTCCTTGCTCTGCACGATGCCGCGCTTACGCAGGTCGTACCATTTGCCGAGGCAGGCGCGTTGCTGGCGGGTGAGCGGGCGGCGCGCGTCCTTGAAAGCGCCGAGGCGGGTCATTTCCATCAGTACGCGGGCGCGCTGTCCGGTACTCATGTCCTTGCTGCTGCTTTTGCCGGTGAGTCGCTGCAGGAAGGCACGGTAGGTGTCGTCATCCATGCCGAGGCGCGCTTTACCGATGTGGATGCGAGCGGTTTGGTTGCCGATATACATGGTCAGCCTCCGAGGGTTTCGAGGGTGGCAGCAAGCAGCGTCTGCGCGTGTTGCAGGTTGGCGATGGCGTGTTCGCGATCGTTGTTATTTAGCGCCATTGAGGTATCTACCAGCGTCACGATCAGGCTGCCGACTACTTCGGCGGTTTTTTTGTTCTGTTTCTGTTCGGTGTTCATGGGCGTTCTCCATTTTTAATTGTCGGGCAAGGTTTTCAAGCAGAGCTTCGGTTTCGGCAGCCTCTTTCGGGTCGCGGGCGGTTTGTGGCGGTGATGGCAGGGCGGGGGGTGGGGGCAGGCGGTCGAGGAAGTGGCGCGGTGCCGGCCAGTCGGTCATCTCGGCGCAGAGGCTACGGAAGGCACACTCGATGCGGGCAACGTCTGCGGGTTGCCAATCCCGCCGTGCCAGTGTTTCCAGCCATACTTCGGCGACGGTGGTAACGCTTTCGGCGGGCGGCGCGCCTCGCAGTCGCAGGGTGACCAGCTTGATGAGGCCAACGATGATGGCGTTGTGGATTTCTTTCGGCATGTCATTTGAGCATCCCGGCAAGCGCACTTACCGCCGCGCCGGTTTTGCTGTTGGTAACGGGGGCGGCGTCCGCCGGGGTGGCGGGTGTCACCACACTGACGGCGGCGGGGCGGTAGTGGGTCAGCACTTCGTAGAGGTATCCGTGGTTTTTCAGCGGCAGGGTGAGTTTGCCGCTGTCGCGGGTGACCAGCACTTCCTGCATTGCCCACAGCCACGCGGCGGGTGGTGCGTCATATACCGCGCCCTTGCGCTCGATGCGCTGCGCCTGTATGTCCGGCAGGATTTCGCCGAGCAGTTTGGCGACGCGGGCGAAGGTCAGCTCGGTCTGCGTTGGGCGAAAGAGGCCGAGGTAGCGCACGGTCAGGGTGGCAAGGTCGCCGCCCAGTTGCACCAAGAGGCGCAGCGCGGTGCGGGCATCGTCGTGGGCAATGAGTGCGTCGAGGCTCAGGGTGGCGCCACAGTTGGGGCAGCGGGTTTTCATGTCCGGCTCCTTTCGGTACGTACATGAGTGATTTCGTCATTTGCTTCGTTGAGTGTACAAATCATGGCGTGCGCCCCGTCGTCTCCATTGAGCTCAAAAACGATCTCTTTTGCCCGCTCCTTGTTTGCCCAGATGATTTGAACAGCGGCTATCCTACCGATGAACCGGCGGATTTGCGCCTCTGCGTCGCCGAGTCTGCGCATGACGTGCTCGGCCAGCCCTTGCAGTCGAAAGAACAGCGCGGCGTGCTTATGTGGCGTGCAGCGAGTGGTAAAGCTCATGACCAGCCCCGTGCTTTAACCAGCGCCTCGGCGGCGGCGACCACTTCCTGCTCAGCGGCGGCGCGGCGGTAGTGGCGGTCGCGCGGATTCAGCTCCGGCGTTTCGCTGGCATGCAGGCTGGCGACGGCCTGCACCAGCTCTCGCTCGTGCGGCAGGGGGACGCCGCGCAGGTGGTCGTAGATGTCCATCACGAACAGCAGGGTGAGTCCGCCAAGGCCAAACAGGGTGATGAGCGCGCCGCACGCGACGTTGCCTGGTTCGGCACTGATGGCGCCTTTGATGACGACCAGCGCCCCCATGGCGACGCAGAGGCAACAAATCAGCGCGGCATGCCGCTCAACAAATTTCAGCGCCTTCATTGTTGCCACCCTTTCAGTTGTTGTAGCAGCAGGTAATCGCTATGGCTCAGGCGCACGGTGTGCCAGCCTTGGCGGATTTCGATGGTGCCGTCGGCGTCGTGCAAGTGATAGCTCAAACGGATGCGGCGGCGCAGCCGCGCGACAAGCCAGTCAATCAGCGTCCTCATGGTTGCACCCCCTCAACTTCGTACGGCGTGATCACAAAGTCCTCGACGCCCTTGACCACGGTGACGCCTGCCACGGTGGCGGCAATGTCCATCTCGGCGAGCATCGCGTCCTTGTTGACCTCCTCCTTGACGCGGACAAAGCGGATGAGACCGAGGGTGCGCAGCGCTTCCAGCACCGCATCTTGTGAGCGGATGCGAATGGACGGCGGGCGCAGGCGCCAGCTCACTTCGCCGGTGATGAGGTTGGCGGTTTTGCCTTTGGCGGTCAGTTCGGCGCGGTTGGCCTCGCACCAAGTCTGGATGCCGGTTTGCAGCTCCTTGACACGCTCGGCAAGCGCATTGATGCCGTCTTTGTGGCGCTCGGTGATAACGGCGATTTCGTCGTTCATGGCGGCGACGGCGCGGGTATGCTCGCGTTGCACGTCACCGAGGTCTTTGATCCAGTTTTGCGTTTCTTCGCGGCTCTGCGGCGTGGCGAGGGTTTGGGCTTTAAGGCGGGTTTTGGCCATGTTTGGTCTCCGGTTAAGATGGTTTTAATGGGCGGTTAAGGCAAATCAGCCTGAGCGGCACGACGCTCGGCCAGATACTGTTGCAGGGCATGGTTTTCGCCGCGCAGCCAGTCAAGGTGACCGTGGGCGATGATGCTGATGCTGTCGCCGGCGGTAATGTCGGCATAGCGGCTGGTTTTGGCGGTTACAAGAGTGCTGTCGTAATAAAAGAGACTGTGGATACCGCTTACGCCGATGTTCATCACCGCCCTGATGTTGTTACCAAAGGTCAGGGCAAGCTCTACAACGCTGTCCTGCCACTTCCCTTCATTGCGGACGGCTTCAACGCGCGGTTCTTCGCCCTGTATGCCCTGCGCAATTTGCAGCGCACACGTCATGCGGTTTTGGATATCGGTCAGCATGGCGTTGAGCTTGTTTGCGAGGGGGTACAGATCTGCGTGGTAGGGGGTGAGCGGGTCGTAATCGCGCTCCCGTAACGCGCGGCGGTAATCCGCCCACAATTGCTTCTCGGCATCTGCGCGGTTCATGCGTCGCCCTCCTCGTCGTCTTCCCAATCTTCATCCTCCTCTTCGGGGGTAACGATGCGCAGCGAGAGCTCGCCGTCTTTGCCGCTGGCGAGTTGCAGGACGGGGGCAATGCGTGTCATGCCTTGTACCTCCATCACTGCGGCCAGTTCCAGCGAGGCGTTTATCCATGCTTGCAGCACGGTTTCCAGGTCTTTTTGATTCATATGGCCTCCTCAAATGGCGTTGAAAATATCGGCGGTGACTTGGCGGTAGCCTAGTTTGGCCGCTTCGTTGAGGGCGGCGGTGACTGTATTGTTGACGATGAGCGGGTAGAGCAGGCTCATCACCTGTTTGCCGTCGGCAGAGGGGCGGGTCAGGCGGGCGACGAGGCCGCTCACGGCGTCGGCGGCGAAGACGTCCTCGAAAGCAACATCAAGGCGGCGCAGTTTGTGGGTGAGGTAATCGGCGACGAAGGCGTTGAGTGGTTGCAGCTCGATTTGTTCGCATCTGCGCACTACTTCGCGCAGGTCGGCATTGCGCTCAGATAGCTTCAGTTTCAGCTCCGGCTGGCCGATGAGGACGATGCCGAGCAGACGGCGCATCCCGTCCTCCAACTCCCAGAAGCGCTTGAGGTATTTGAGCATCGGCACGGTGAGGTCGTGCGCCTCGTCAATGATGAGGCAGTGCTTGTTACCGGCGCGGCTGCTCTCGGTCAGCAGGCGCTGGATTTGCCGCGCCTTGGCCTCCATTGAGCGGCGTGGGGTGGCGGTGCCCTGGCTGACGTCCTCGATAATGGCATCGCAGAGGTGGGCGGTGGTCAGGCGCGCCTTGTCGATGCTTTGCGGCTGGATGACGATAATCGGCTCGCCCGCGTGTTTGATGCCCTCGATTAGGTCGCGCTTGAGCGTGGTTTTGCCCGCGCCGCTCTCGCCGATGATGGCGACGAACCCCGCCTGTTTGGCGGCAAAGAGCATGTTTTGCCGGATGTAGCGCTGCTCGTCGGAGAGATAGACGTCGTCGCGGGTCTGGACGTCATCGACGAAGGGGGATTTGGGCAGGCGGAAGAGCTGACGCGCCTGTTGGGTTAAGACTTGCATGTCGGGGTACTCCCATGTTTTCGGGGTGGTTGGCCAGGCAACGGCGACGGTGATGCCGAGGTCGGCCAGGCGGGTTTCAATTTGCGCGCGCAGGGCGGCGGAGTCGGCGGATTTGGGATATTCGCCGTGGCGGATGATGCGGTTGATGACGGCGACGCTGTAAGGCTTGCCGTCGGGACGTAGTACGCCTGCCGCCAGTTGTGCCTGACTGATGCTGTGCGCGGTGAGGATGTCGGCGAGGGTCATGCAATCTCCTTGGTGCGCGTAAACAGCGCCGGTTGCAGCAGGCATTTCAGCGCGTCTTCAAAGGCGCTCTCCGGCAAGCCATCCGGGTAGGTGGCGCGGATTTCGGCGTTGAGTTCGGGGGTGATGGTCATCTCACTCGCGCAGTAGCGGATGAAATCCATCACCGGCAGGATGCTCTCCTCGCGCGGTGCGGCCGTAGCAGGCACAAACAGCGGATTGACCGGCAGTTGTTGCGGCGCGGTGGCGGCGACTTTGCGCGGTTGGCCGTGGCGAGGAAAGTGCTGAATCTTGCTTGGTGCGGGCGCGCCCGGAAACGGGTTGAGCGTGCCGGCAAAGGCCGGGGCGGATTTGCTGTTGTGCAGTTTGTCCACCTCCTGCGCGTCGCGCGTCCCCCAGGCAATTTCGTCGAGCGTCTTGCGGTTGGTGGTGAGCACGTCGTCAGGCGCCTGTTGAAAATGGCCGTCCACTGGTACGGCATCGGCGGCAAAGCCCCAGTCGTCCACCTCCAGCGGCGCTATCTCGTAGCGTTGCATCTCGCCGTAGCGGTCGGGATGGCTGACCCAGATGCTCGGCGCGGCGTAGGGGTTGACCTGTACCGTGACCGTCTCGCCGATGCGGATGTTGTCCACGTCGGCGACGCGGTAGCGGCGGCTGCCGTAACCGGGGATGGCGTAGCTGATGTGGTAGTTACCGCCAACTGTGCGCTGCTCCGCCTTGCCGGTGAGTAACACGCGGCAAAGCTCCAGCGGCGGGCGGGCAATGAGCTGCTCCGGGGTAATCTTGCGCCACGCGGCAAAGCGGGTCATGCCGTGACGGCTGTGGACGTGGGTCGCCTGAAAATGGCGCTGCCAGCGCTCGCAGGCGGCGTTGAGCTGCTCAATACTCTCGATGTGGGCAAAAGTGAGGCGGCTCTCGAAGTTGGTTTCGATGAGGTCGTTGTGCTTTTCGACACTACCTTTGGCACGACTGTTACCTTTGACGTGGGCGTGATGCTCGATGCCCAGCCCTTCCAGCAGGGCAAGGATGAGCGATGACTGGTTGGCGCTGCCCTTGTCCCAGTAAAGGATTTTCGGCACGCCCTCGAAAGGGTTGTGCTGCTTGTCCTTACTGCCCATCGCGCGCATCAGGAAATCAAACATGGTCTCGGCGTTCTCGCCGCTGACGTTGTAGTAGCGGCAATAGAAAGCGCCGGTGCAATGGTCAACGCAGACGTAGCGCAGTACGCGGTCACGGGCGATTTTGGCGAAGTTGTGCGGCTTGTTTTTGTAAAACTGCGCCTCATCCATCACCGCCAAGCCCTTGCCTGCCTTCAGGTAGTAGAGGACGCAATAGGACGGGTCAATCTGCCACATGTGGTTTGGATGGCGGCTCGCCAGTTGTACGTGTGGGGCGGCGCGGCGCATCTGCGCGCCGGAAAACCCGCGTTCGCGTAGTTGACGATTGACGGTGGATGGGCTGTACTGGCGCGCAGCGAGGCCGTTGGCGGCGGCAATCTCGACTGCGGTTTGGGCGCTGGCAAGGCGTTTGCCGGTTTTGCGTGTGGCGGCGTGCTGGATGGCAGCGATGCTGGCAAGCTCGTCATCGCTGATAACGCTGCTGCCTTTGTCAGTGCGGGTTTTGCGGTTGCTGTTGTAGCCCAATTTTCGCAGGGCGCGATAGACCGTGGTCTTGCTCTTGCCAACAAAAGCAGCGGCGGCATCGACGATGGCGTCACGACCACCATGCGGCGCGGCTTCCAGTTTTGCGATCAGTTCCATCAGATATGCCTCGTTCATAGGGGTGAGGGGGGGTTATTTCAGTTCGTTGGCCTGTGCAGCTTGTTCGGTGTCAAACCCGCCCTGCATCCAGCTGTCGTCAGGGTTGGCGACATCGCCGAGGCCGTATTTCAGTTGCAGGTCTTCAACGGCGGCGCGCAATTCGTGCAGGAGGTTGGCGGCGTGGCGGGTGCAGGCGGCATCGTCTTCGCCGAGCAGGGTGTCAATGGCGTCATCCAGTCCGGCAAGCGGGGCAAGGCAGAGGATTTGCGCCGCGCCCGCGTCGGTCATCTGCTGCTGGCGCTTTTCTTCCATCGTGCGGTGCTGTTGCTTGTGCAGTTGTTTTTCCAGTTTGTCGATGCGCTTGTTTCGCTCCTCAATAATGCGCTCGGAGGCAGCGGCTTCACCGCGCTGGTCTTCCAGCTTGGCTTGCAGCTCTTCGCGCTCCTTGCTGTGCTTGGCCGCCATGTCAGTGATGAGGTCAATGATGGCCTCCTTGTCGCCTGCGGCGACTTCGATTTCGCCGATGACGATTTGCTGGTCGCTCGCGTCCAGACGGCGCAACTTGCGCAGCTCCTGTGTGGTCATTCCGAGCGCGGTTGCCTTGTCGAGCGCTTCTTCGCCGAGCAAGCGGAGGTTGTCGAGTTTTTCTTCGATGCCGCGGCGGCTGCTACCGAGGGCGGCGCAAAATCCCTCCCACGTATCCAGGCGGATTTCGACGCCACCGATAACCATTTTTTGCCCGGCCAGTTGTTTGTAGCGCTTGCCCTCTTTGATTTGGGCAATTTGCGCCAGCGAGAGGCCGTCCAGCATGGCGGCAATCGCTTGCGTGGCTTGCAGGCGACCGAGCAGCTGGTTCATTTCGATTTGCCCGGCGGTCGCGGCGGCGGCGACCAGCGCCTTTTCCGAGGCAGCGGTCTCTTGCCAGACCGCATCAGCGTCTATTTGCTTGTTGCTCATGGGCTACTCCTTACAAGCCGATGCCGTAGCGGCTGGCAGTTTCGTTAAGGCGGTCGCGCGCCTGATTAACGGCGTTAAAAATTTTGAGCGCCTCACGTCCGAGCGCTGGGCTGACGCGCCAGCATTTGTTCGGGAGCTGCTCTGCCAACCCGGCAGCTTCGAGCGCTTGCAAATCACGCAACGTCGCCGCCTTTTGCGCGCCAAAACGGTCGGCAAGCGCTTGGCAACTGATGCCGTTTAATTCATGCCCAAACAGCGCCTTCATCGTTTCATAGCCGCGCAGTTGGGTTCTGGATAGGCCTTGTGTTTTCATTATTTGTTACCGGGTTGCAAATATGTGTAATAATTGCGTCAGTCATTAACTATTTTTGCTAGTTGCTTGACACGCTTGGCGCGCGCCGCCTTGGCGTTGCGCTTGGTTGCGTAGTCGGGAAAAACCTCGTCAAAAGGTCTTCCCAATGCCCGCGCGATTTTGTTGGCAACGGGAGCGCTCGTGACGAGCCGATACGCAACATTGCGAATATGGCTGGCACTGGTGCCGCAAGCCTGCGCCACGAGAGAGAAATTCAACTCTTTTTGGTTAAGTGCCTGTGAAATCTGCTGTCCGTTCATGGTGATATTCGACTGTTTTTGGTTGTTTGAATGTATTGTATTTAGTACATATAACCCTGTCAAATATCTTTCTACTATATTTGTATATGTTTTTGATTTTTTGGGAGAATACAGCTCTCAAAATCTACTAAATTTAACACATGTCTATCGGTAAACGGCTGCTTGAGCAGCGAAAATTAGCGGGCTACAGCAGCCAAGAGCAACTTGGCGACGCCCTCGGCGTGAGCTTTACGACCATTGCCCGCTGGGAAAAAGACCAGTCCCCCATTCCCTCCGACAAGCTGGTCGGGATGAATGCCCTTGGCTTGGACGCGGTGTATATCCTGACCGGCAAAACCGGCGACGTCGCCGGTTTTCAAAAACCGCGCTCCAGAAAAAACAATGAGATAGCGGAATCGCAAAACACAAAACCGGCGACGTCGCCGGTTTTGGGAGATGAGATTGTTGCCGACCAAATGGCGGACGGCACATGGCGTGTGCGCAGCAGTAGCGGTGAGATACTGCGTGGCACGACAGACGAGGTCATCCGCCACCTGCGAGAGCGCGCAGCGCCCTATGAGGCCGGTCGCGACCGTACGCCTGATGTCAATGATTACGCCTGGATTCCGCTCTATGACGTTGAGGTGAGCGCGGGCGGCGGGCGCTTTTTCGACGGCGAAAACGTCCTGACCTACCTCGCCTTTACCAAATACAGCCTGCGCAAGCAGGGGCTGCAGCCGGATATGCTCGCCTGTGTGCGCGTAAGCGGCGACTCAATGGAGCCGACCATCCAGTCCAACGACGCAGTCATGATTGATATGCGCCAGACCACGGCAGACAGCGGCATTTTTGTCTTCCGCCACGGCGAGGTGCTATACCTCAAGCGGCTGATGCGCGAGGGCGCGGGGGTGCGCGTCATCTCCGACAACGAGATCTATCCGTCGTGGTTAATTCAACCAGGTGAGGATATTCAAATCATCGGCAAGCGCGTTTGGCACGCCCGCTGGGGCGAGTAGGGCAACTATCAACTTTTACTCACAAGTTCAGTTGTCAAGGATTCTTTGACAACTGCCAGGCATAAAAAAACCCGGCAATGCCGGGCGGGAATCGGTGTGTGCTTAGCGTTCGCGCAGGGTGATTTGCGGGTCGTGGCCGTCCCAAATATGGCAGGTTGCCTCCATGTTGCGCGGCTGGCCAAAACTATTTTTGGCGGCGAAGGGGATGGTTACGAAGACTTGCCCGTTTTCGCGCAGGCTGGTGACGACGCCGGTGATACTGACATCCACAGAATGCGGGTCTTTGACTTGTTCGTTAATCAGTTTGCGGCAGGTGCGGAAGGCAGCGTCTTTTTCGTGTTCGTCCGTCGTGGCCGCCGCTGGCGCGGCAGCGGGTTGGGCAGATGGAGCAGTGCGGTGTGGAGCGTTATCCAGCGCACTATCGCCAACACCAATTACAGGCAGAGCGAGCGCCAACACCAAACAGACCACGCAGAAACCGCCGTAGCGGAGTAACACATTGGTGCGGGTCTTGCGCGCACCGAGAAATGGCGCCTTGTGTGGTGATTTGAGCGCAAAAAACAATGCCACGACGCCAATAATCGCCAGCGAAAAGAAAAAGCCGAGCATAGACTGTCCCCTTATTGTTGATACTCCGTTCAGGATAACACGCTGTGCCACGTTATAAAAAAGCCGCCCGAAGGCGGCAATCCACGGAGAATTTTTTTTCAACGGTTGGGGTTATTTACGCTTCGAGGTGGCGTCCTCCTCTGTGTCGGGTGTGTCAATAATGACCGCCGTACCGTTTTTGGCCAGCCAGTCGGCGGTGTCAGGCGGGACGGTAACGGTTGCCCCCGCGGCAAAGTCGATATTGCCGATGACGGCGGGGCTGCGCAGGCGCACGGGAACGCCGGAGGGCGTCACCGCAGGCGTCGCGGGTGTTGTGGTGTTTTTGCCAGTCACGGGTGCGGCTCCTTTTGCTCATGGCTTAGTTGTAGAGCTCGACGGTGTAGGGCGCTTCGCCGTTTTTGCCGACCGCCGCCGTACCTTTCATCGTCACCTTGTTGAAGTCGTCGGAGAACCAGTCAAAGTCGCCATCGACCGCCAAGGTGACCGAGGGGATGATGAGTTTGGCGCGTTTTTTCGTGACCTCGTCGCGGCCGTCAAGGATGATTTTGCCCTTGAAGCTGGTGACGCGCGCGCCATCGATGACGGTGCGGGTGGTGGCCAGCGTTTTGTAGCTGACGGTGAGGTCGTCGCCTTCCGCTGCTGCGGTTTCGTCGGTGATTTTGAGCATGCCGATTTCGGCGTTGAGCTCGTATTTGCCCGCCGGGATGGCGGCGCCGCCTTTTTTGACCTCAATGGTTGCCGGGTCGATGTCGTGGTTTTTCAGGGCGTGGTAGCCGTCAAGGCGCGCCTTGGCGGGCTCGTCGGCGATGGTTTGTACGGTGCTGGTCTGCGTTGCCGCCTTGCCCATCATCGCCATGCCCCATGTCAGCGGTTGGAAGGTATCCGTTTCAAAGGTGACCTCTGCCGGTTTGGGTATGGTGATGCTGTCCAGCACCGCGCCGCTGTCGTGTTTGCGATGACTGATGCGGGTTTTGGTTTCGGAGGAGAGCGCTATTTTTACGGAGAGCGGGTTGCCGAGGTAGAAGGCCGCGGAATCGTCGCCCTCCGGGATGAAATAGGGGTTGCCGGTGCCGATAAAGCCGCGGTCGTTGGTGATGCTGTTGAGGTTGCTCATGGGGTGTCCTGGTTGAGATGGATAACGTCAATGGCGAAGGAAAGGGGGTAAAACGCCCAGCCGGAGCGGTAAAAGGCGCTGTCAGCAGCCGTGAGGGTGAAGCGTTTGCCGTAGCCGGGGGTGGTGTTGAGCGCGCCCTCGTCAACGCGCAGCCCCTCGACGTGGCTCATGATGGCGGCGAGTACTTCACCTGCCTCGTCCATGCCCGCGCCTGCGCCGCTGCGTGCCGGGCGGTTGTTCTGCACGGCGAGGATGACGGTGTAGTGCTGCGTCATTTTGTGGTTGCGCCCCTGCACCGACACGTCGCTGTATTTGTCGAAGGCGACGTAAGCGCCCAGGTGCTGCGCAGGCTGGTTGTCCAGTACCTGCTCCAGTTCGTGGTGCTGACCGACGTAGCGCAGGACGCCGCGCTCAACCAGCTTTTGCAGGTGCGCTGTAAGTGCTTTGCGCGGCGCAAATAAATCAGCCATCAGTAACCTCGCAGTTGCTCGTCGGTAAAGACGGCAGCGGGCGCGGTGGTCTGCGCGCTGCCATAGCCGGGGTTGTTTTTGACTGCCGCGCGCCCGGTAATCAAGCGGTTGAAATAGGCGTGGCGGCTGTCGTTGAGCTGTTTGATGACGCTCTCCTCCTCCAACCGCTCGCAAAGGCGGAAGAGCGCCATATCCATGCAGGCGGCGTGCAGGGTTTGCGGCGGCAATTGCAGACCGGGCAGGAGTGCGAGATAGCCGTCAATGTCGCCCGATGCCAGCGTGATTGCCTGCTCGGTGCGCGCTTTGAGCGCGGCGAGGGTGTCCTCGTAACCGGGCGCGGCGTTGCCCGTCTCAAAATAATCGAGCGTCGCCGCAGGCGCGGGCAAAGCGCCGTAATCATTGCCCGCCAGCTGGGTGATAAGGCTGGCGCGGTTGGCGTGGGCGATGAGGTCACGCGCAGTGCAGTAGTTCACGGCTGCGCCCCGGCTTCGCCTTCCGGCGGCGTGTCTACTTCGTCTGCGGGCGCGGTTTCGCCTGCCTCTGCGACCGGGTCAGCGGAGGCTTCTGCGGCGGCGACAGGAGCGGTTAGTAGCGCCCAGGCGGCGTCAAGGTCGGCCTGCGTCAGGTCTTCGTCGCGGATGGCGAGGGCGATGCCGTCCTCGGTGGTTGAGCCTTCCACCTGCTCGCGCAAGAGCTCCAGCGCCTTTTTCAGCGCCGGTTTTCGCTTGAGGTCGAGCGGCGCGAGCAGGTCGGCGATGGTTTGCGCATCAAGGGCAAGCCAGCCTTGTGCGGGAGTGTCGGCGGCGCGCTCGATAACGCCTGCGGCGAGTAGCGGCGCAGCCTCGACCAATGTCAGCTCTACCACGGCAGGCGGCTCGATGCGCTTGCCGCCGTGGCGGATGGGAGAGCGGAGGCGGTATTTCATCACGCGGCCTCCTTACTTGATGGCCGCGGTGTTGGTGAAGAGGAATCCCGCGCCGGGGCTGGTGACTACCGCTTGGTCGGCGAAATGCACCGGGTAATGCCAGGAGCGGTCGCTGTTCTCGAAGTAGCCTTTTTCGACGCGCGGTAGGCCTTGCAGCACGTAGTTGTAACCAAAGCTCGGCTCCTCCATGTTGCGTGCGCCGGCCGGGGCGACGTAGGCCAAAATGGTGTTGTTGCCCCACAGCTCGGTGAAATCGGCATTGGGGTCAGCGACGGTGACCGCCTTGGCGACGACCAGATTCTCGATGTCAAAATAGTTGGCGAGCATCGCGGTGGTGATGCTGTCTTTGCCGCTGTATTTGAATTGCTCGATGATTTTCGGGTGACGCTTGAGTGCCTCGTAGGCATAGACGTCCAGATGCAGGACGTTGGGATATTGGCCGGTACTTTTGCGGATTTTCGCTTTGGCGTCGCTGATGGCTTCGAGCGGGTTGGAGGCGGCGTTGTCCCATTGATCATTACCGGAGAGCGCTTCGGTGTGGCCGGTGGCATAGGCGCTCGCGCTGGTGGCGAGTTTTGCCTTGTTCGCCTCGCCTTCGAGGCGCATTTTTTTCATGACGGTATTGACCGCGCGGGTTTGTAGATTGACGCCCGGCACTTTGGCGCTCTCCTCCAAAAATTCTTCGGCGACTTTGCCTTCGAGCAGGCGGTTTTCCAGCGCGTAGCTTTCGCTGCTGTAGGCGACGCTGACGTTGCGCACGGTTTCGCCGGGGGCGCGCACCGTGTTGGTCACGACATACGCCTCCTTGCCGAATTTGAGAATTTTGCCGCCCATGAGTGGCACGTTTACGTCCGGGAAGAGGTGCTGGCCGGTAAATTGCTGCTCAAGGTTGTAGCCGAGGACGACTTTGGTGAGGACGGTATCGACGACGCGCAGCGCGTTGCGGATGGATTGAGGCATGGTGGCTCCTTATTTCAAGAGGATTTCGACGGTTTTCGGGCTGGTGATTTCGACCACCGTCGCAAAGGCTTCGGCGGCGCTGCCCGCTTTTTCGATGGCGCCTGCGTTGGCCTTGACGCCATCGCCAACGGCGAGGCCGGTGCCGGGGACGTCTTCAAGGCCGATGACGGTGAGGGCAATGGTGTCGCCCGTCTTGCCGTCGTACTGGGCGACGCCTGCGGGCTCTTTGCTGCCGGTGGTGGCGGGCTCGCCGCTCCAGCTGACGATTTGCCCGGCCTTGACGTCGGCGGTGAGGGTCAGTTTTTTGGCAAGGATGGTGTGCTGTGGCATGGGTTACTCCGTAATTTGTGCTGCGGCTTCGGCGTAGCTGATGCCGTGCTGCTCGGCAAAGCTCTGGATTTTGGCGTCGAGTGCGGCGCGGGCGGCGTCGTCATCGGTTCCGCCCGGCAGTTGCGGCTTGGCAGCGGTATTGGGGTCGGCGGCGGTGTGCTCGGCAAAATCGACCGTGACCGGCAAGCGTTGCAAGAGCGCGCGCAGGCTGTCAGCGGCGGGTTTTTGCGTCAATTTGCCGCCTTCGGCAAAGTCATAGGTCGCGGTCTTGTCCATGCCGCGCAGGATGGCGATGACGGCAGGCTTTTCGCCCGGCAGCACCTTGCCAGCCTTGACCAAGCCCTCGGCAAAGTCGGCGGCTTCGGCTTCTTCGCGCGCCGCTTCTTCAGCGGCGAGCGCGTCTTCGCGTTTTTTCAGTTCGGCCTCGCGTGCGGCCAGCGCCTTTTCGCGCTCGGCCAGCTCGGCTTCTTTGGTTTCGAGTTCGGTTTTGTCCATCGGGGTGTTCTCCGGTTGAGGGGGGGCTGGGGTGGGTTCTGGCTCGTCAAAATCGTAGGTGGGCGGCGGGTTATCACCATCGGCAAAATCCGCCAACCCCTTGACGGCGGGCGGCTGCGCGCCGAGAAAGCCGACGTGGCGCAGATAGGGACGGTCGGGAATGGGGTTGCTGGGATGACCGGGCGGATAAAAGGAGGCGGAGCGCTTCTTAAAACGGCCGGCCTTGAGCAGGCCGGCAAAACCCTCATCCACCTGGCTGAAGTTGGCGTAGAGGACGCCGTCGGCGTCGTTGTAGTTGAGCGATTGCACCCAGCCGTAGGCGGGCGCGTTGTCGGCAGGGTGGCCGATAACGGCGGGGGCTTCGTGCAGGGCGGGCTGGTAGCTCTCGGCGATGGCGCGCAGATAGTCCGGGGTGGCGTCCAGGACGTTGCCGTGGCTGTCGGCGTGCTGGCCGGTGCGGAAGATAGCAATGTTGTTCATGTCGCCATTGTCCGCGCGCGCGGCGGTGGCGACGATTAGACTGGTTTGGGATTTTTGGGAGTGGTTTATCCACCCCGGAGGTATGCGGGCAAACCCCACCCCTGCCCTCCCCCACGGGGGGAGGGGGAATATTCGGGCGCGGAGGTTTTTACGGCGTTTGCTAAATGCCCTCGCGGGCGTTTCGGTGGTTAAGGCGGGCAAGCGGTTGGCTTATCGCTTGCAGGGGCGGAAATCGCGTTTTAGACGGGTTACGGTTGTCGCGCGGCGAAAGCGTCCTCGATAATCTCAAGGATGGCGGCGACGTCGTCGTCAGAGACGCCGAGGTAGGGGCGCGCGGGGATAGTGGCCTTGTGCTCCCGCCCTGCCTGCCCGCCGAATTGATGGATGGCGGAATAGACGCGGTTGCTGCCGATGGCGACGGAGACGTCGGTCGCCTGATAGCGCAGGGTGTCGCGCAGATAGCCGCGCAGCTTGAGGATGCGGTCGTGCCCGTGAAAGGCACGCTTCCAGGCGGCATACTCGGCATTGAGCGGCGCCCACGGACGGCCGTCCGGGGCGGTCTGGCTGTCGAAACGTGCGTCGGTGGAGAGCAGCAGCTCCTCGCCGATAGCGGTAAATACCGCCTTGTTCAAAAAACCGGCAGCGGCGAGGCGTTCGAGGTAGGCGATAACGCGCGGGTCATCAAAGGTTAGGGCTGGCATGGTTGTTTTGCGCTATACTTGGCTGACAGCTGCGGGGGTTTCCTACTGGAAAGGTTGGTGATCGCCACCATGATCCTGTTCGAATCAGGCAAACCGCAGCCCCGGCACTCTCCCGACGTGGGAGGGTGCTTTTTTTGTTCACAATTTCCCTTTTATCAGGGTGTAATGCGCCAGTCCCTGCTGGGCTTTGGCGTCCCAAACAAACGTACCGCCGCTGCGCAGGATGTTCAGCAATACGTTTTGTTTTGCCCCCGTCTCCGCATCTTTCACGCGCGACTCATAGCCTAATTTCAGCACCACCTTGCCCTTGTTGCCGCCGAGGTCAAATACATAGAGCAGCGCGGGCTCGCTTTGCGTGGTATCCAGCAGCACCGCCTGCGGGGCTTGCAGATGGTCAGCGATGTGGTGCAAAAAATTGATGGGCAGATGCATCCCCGCTTTGCTGGTGCGCAGGATATGGAGAATGTCCTTGTCGCGCAGGGTGATGACGGCGGTTGCAGGCATAAGTTTGCGGGCGGCGAGGTCAGCAAGGATATCCGGTGCAATGACGCCGATGGATTTGCTTACGCCACGCGCCACCATCTCGCTGGCAACGGTATCGACCATCTTCGTAATTTCTTGCGTGAGCAGCGCCCGCGCTCGCGGGTTATCAAGCACCTGCTGCATGGCATGGGTCGCCAGTTTCGGTGGCACCGCGCTTGCCTTGTCAAAGAGGCGCTGCAAGCCTTCGCGCCCGGCGTTTTTGCCGGGGATACGGTCAAAGCCGGGGTCAATGCCCTTCGGCACGCTGACCACGCGCGGATTGTTGCTGTTTTTGCCGATGAGCTGCTGTTGCCACTCGACGGCCGGCGCTTCGCCCACTTTCAGCCCGCGCCGCTCCAGCGAGCGCTTGCTGTGGGCAAAGACGGTGCATTTGCAGCCGTAGGCGTTCACCGGGTAATGCGTCTGCCACCACGGATCATCGCAATGCAGCACCAAGCCATTCCACGCCTCGTGTTCGGGGCGCGGGTGTTTTTGCCCGTCGCGGTGGCGGTATTCCCAAAATGGCCGCAGGTGTTTCATTTCCTGCTGCTGCTCGTAACGCCCCGCCTGGTAGCTGGCGTGCAGGTTGGTGTCGTAGATGATGCGGCTGCGCCAGTCGCGCCCGCCGTGGTACTGCCAGCCGTATTTGGCGACGATGTCGTCAAAGTCGCGGCGAAATTCTTCCAGGGTGGTGCCGTCGGCGATGGCTTTATCGACCGCCTTGCGGAAATCGGCCACCATGTCGAGGCGGTTGGCTCCGGCGACAACAAAGGCGTGGTCATGCTCGGCGCCGTAGATGTCGGCATAGCTCTCGGTCGGCAGGTCGAGCTTGCGCCGGAAATAGTTAATCTGCTCGGCAAAGGGGAGTTGCGTGTGCGCGAGGCTCATGCGCCTTCCCCCTTGGCTTCATGGCGTCCAGCAAGATGGGCGGCGGTGGTGGCACGGGCGAAGATGTCGGCGTATGCGTCCAGCGGCAATGCGCCCGCCAGTTCGTCAAGGCGTTCGCGGAATTGCAACAGGGTCTCAGATGACGCCAGTTCGGCGCTGATTTGCGCGAGCCATGCTTCGCCGTGTGGGGCAATGTCGCGCGCGAGGCGGCTGCCCATGTCGTCCGGCGTGTCTGCCGGCGCACTTTCGGCAAAATCGTGGGCTTCGCCGTCTGCCGCCTCCGGCAGGGCGCTGGCGGCGGGCATTGCCTCCCACGCGCCGCCAAAGTCCTGCTCCAGTTGTGCCTGGGTCGGGCGGTAGCCGAGCGCGGCAATTTTGGCGTAGGTGTCGGCCAGTTTTTGCAGGTCTTTGGTTTCTTCGGTGCGCAGCCACAGTTTGGGCGGTCGCGCGTTGGGGAAGTTCCATTCGGTCAGCCATACCGCTATCGTCTCGTTAAAGGAGGCGCAGAGCAGGTCGGCATCGGCCTTGACGATGTCGTCTTTGACTTCGTCCTGTATTTCCGCCTTGTATTGCCCGCCGACCGCCTGCGAGGTCATCACCTGTCCCAGTACTACCAGCGCAATCGCCTCGTCCATGTATTCGCACAGTTTGGCGTAGTCGGTGGTGCCTGCCTCGCCCTTGAGCAGCTCAATGGTGGCGCCGAGCGGGGTGACGGTGGCGGCGGCGTTCTTGATGGCGGTGAGCGCAGCGAGCAGTTGCTGTTTGTCGGCGTCGGCGGTGGGGCTGCGCGGGTCGTACTGGCCATGCGGCACGGATGTCGCCGCCTTTTCGTTGCCGACCAGCCAGAATTTGACGTTGGATTTTTTGAACAGCACCGGCCAGTAGAGGAAGTGCGCCAGCCCCAGGCCGTAGGGGTTGTCGGTGGTGTCGCCGCCTGCGGAAAATGTCCAGAATTTGCGCGGCGGCATCACTTCATCGGCGCCGTTGCCGGTGTAGATGAGCTGCCGCGCAAGGTCGTATTTGAATTTGCCCCGGTCGCGGACGAGGACGTTGTCCAGCACTACTTTGCCGTCCTCAATGCCCCACATCACTTCGCCGACGGCCATGCCGTAAAACACGCCCCAGTGCATCGCTTTCAGCACCGCGTCAAAGTTGAGGCGTTGCAGTTGTGCGGCGACAAATTCCGCTGCCTCGACGTCGGCGGCGTTGTCCGGGTCGTGCGGCAAGACTTGCCGCTCCAGTTTGGTCAGCGCCGTTTGCCGCTGCGCCCAGACGCCGCTGACGGTGGTGTCGGTCAAGAGGTCGCGGTAGCCGTTGAGGTCGCCGCCGAGGCGTTGGGTGAGCAGGGTGTCGAGCTGTTCGATTTCGGTGAGGTTGCGTTCTACCGCGACTTCTTGCGACGCGGCAGTTGGGCGGGCGAGGGTTTTGGAGTTGGGTGTGGTCATAGTTAGTAATCCAGATAGGCAGGCTTGGTGTAGCCGTCCTCAATGGCGACGGTTACGGGCAGGGCGGTATTGCTGCGGCTGGCGGCGTAGGCGAGGCAGAGGGCGATGGCGGCGTCGCCGTGGCGCTCGCCCGCTTTGCCGCTGCGCCGTCCCAGTTTGATGACGCCGTCGATGCGCTCCAGCGCGCGCAGGTCGTCGATGATGTCGGCGTCTTTGGGGATGCGTAGCGCGTCATCTTCCAGTGCTGCCACCAGCGGCGGCATATGCTCGCTGTACCAGGCGTTGGAGAGTTTGATTTGTGCGACGCGGTTGCCGTAGCGGTCGTGTGCGGCCTCGGCGAGGTACTCGCCGTTGCCGCTTGCGTCAAACCACGCCGCAGTCAGGCGGGGCAGGCGGTCGAGCAGGTAATAGACGATTTGCCGCTGTTGCGCGTGCGGGATGTTGCGCAACTCGACCGCAAACGGCACATGGCGGCGGGTATCGGCGGCGATTTGCAGCGGCACCAGTACCGAGAGGTCGCCGTGCCGCGCGAAGTCCATGCCAAAGACGTGTTCGCGCGTGCCGTCTAGCGTGGCCAGCAACGGGCGCAATTCGCGCTCGCACCAGTCGGCGATATCGGCCGAGCGCAGCTCTGCCGGGTATTCTGCCCAGCCGTCGGGCTGGGCAAGGCGCAGGATGGGGACGGGGTCGGCACGCAGCTCCAGCAAGCCGCGTGACAGCACCGCGCCGCCGCTGTTGGAGGGGATAACGCGCAGCTCCTCATCGGCATCTGCGCCGTATTGGTCGTAGATGCCCGCCACCCACGCCGCCTCCCCCGCCGCTGTCCACTCCATGCCGCGCACTTGGCAAATGCGCTGGTAGAGGCCTTGTGCGACCGCCTCGTCGAAGGTGGTACGGTGCAGGGCATAGGGTTTGCGCCCAGCGCGGATGTCCTGACAAAGCTGATTGAAGGGGTTATCGACGCCGTCGTGCGTGCTGATGATGGCAACCTTGCCGCCCCACATGAGCAGCGCCATCGCCGCTTTCAAAAGCTCGTTGAGCTGCTCGTGGAAAGCAGCCTCGTCGATGATGACGTAGCCCTGTTTGCCGCGCAGGTTGGAGGGGCGCGACGATAAGGCGGTGATGCGGTAGCCCGACGCGCAGCGGATGACAAAGGTGAGGATGTCTTTGTCGCCGTCGTTGAGGATTTCTTCGCTGACCGCCTCGGCGACCAGCTGGTAATGGCCAATCCAGTCGGCGCTGTCGCGGATAAATTCTTCGGCCATGTCCTTGTTGTAGCCGATGTACCAGACGTCCATGCCGGAGGCAGCCGCCGCTACCAATGCCGCCTCGGCGGCGGTGGACCAGCTGATACCGATACGCCGCGATTTTTCGTAGACACGCACCGGGGTTGGGTCGTTAATCCATTGCATTTGGTAGGGCAGGAGGACGCCAGCCATCTCAGCCCCCCAAAATACGCTGTTTGATGAGTTCGACCGCCTCATCGGATAGCCCTTGCGATTTGGCGGTGGCTTCGACGTCGGCGGCGGCACGCGCCAAGGCGGCCTGCTCGATTTCGCGCTGGCGTTTGTCGTTGATGGTGGATGCGCGCTCCAGCTTTTCTATCGCCTGCGCCAAGTCTTTCAAGAGGCCGGGGTGTGCCGGTTCTTCGTCTTCCGATAATTGCAACGCGGTTTCAAAGGCGAGGTTACGCACCAGCTCGTTCAAAAGCGCCCCGACCTTGCCTTGTGGCTGGTTACCAAAGCGGGCAATCCACATGTCGGCAATCTCGCGCGATTGCTGGATTTTCGCGCCAACCTCGCTCATTTTCAGCGCATAGCGGTTGACCGCGCTCTTGCTGCGCGGCTTTTCGCCCAGCTCGGCGAGAACAGCGTTTAAGCGCTCGGTCGCCTCCAGCTGGGTGATGGCCGGGTCGCGCAGCCAGCCCTGCAACTGTTCCAAGAGCGCAGGCGGCAACGTCTTGATGCTGTTTGCCGCCATCAGCGACGCGCCTCAATGTCGCGCAGTTCGGACGGGCGCAGGTCACGGATACCATGCGCCCGCGCTTTGCCACGCGCGATTTCAAGGCCGCGGTCGGTCAATGTCACCATCGTCAGGTTCGGCGACGGATGGCTGCGGCTGATATAGCCCTGCTCCTCCAGCCAGGCGATTTCGGTTTGCAGCTGGTCGTAGGTGATGTTCTGCCCGGTTTGTTCCAGGCAGAGGTCGAGCATATCGAGCGACAGGCGATAGTCGCTGTCGTATTCAAGCAGGCTCAATATGGCGCGGCGGCGGTAAGCGCGCACGGCGTCTTGCATCATGATTTGTCTCCTTTCAAGAGCACTTCGAGGATGAGTTTGCTGGTGTCATTGACACCATCGAGCGCCCCCTCCATCTTGTGCAGGGTCTCCGCCTGCCGGTCGAGGCGCTTGTGGATGTTGCCGATGGCTTCCCGGTTCGGCAGGTGCTCGAGGCGCGTTTCCAGTTCGGTCAGGCGGTTTTTGACCTGGCCGAGTTCTTCGGTCGCCTTGTCTTCCAGCGCGGCAATGCGGCTGGCATTCGCCTTGTGTTTCGAGAGTATCCAGACGTAGATGGTGATGCCGACGGTAAATGTGGTCTGGATAATGTCAAAAATAAACTTCCATAACGGGATGTTAGGGCTTCCCACGGTGTCTCCTTTCGTAGATTTCCTGGCATTCGCGGCAGCGGATGGCGGCGGGGTTGGCGGCGCGACGTGCGGCGGGTATGGGCTCGCCGCAATCCGCGCACTCCGCCTGTCCGGCCTGCTGTTGCGCCGCCTGAATGCGGGCAAGCGCGTTGGCAGTGGTCGCCTCGATTAGCGCTTCGGCGCGGTCGGCCTCGTCCATTGCTCGCTCCATTGGCGGATGACCGTAAGGCGCGCGTTGCAGGTGGTGAGCGCCTGATGCTGCTCGATGAGGTAGCGGGCGACATCGCGCTGCGTCGCGCGCTGCGGGTCGGGTTTTTCCGGGGTGGCAACCGGCGCGGTGAGGCCGGTCGGCACGGCGATGGGGTGGTAGCGCGGGATGTCGCGCGCGCAGGCGGTGAGACTGATGGCAAGCAGCAGGGCAATGGCTCTCATGGCAAATCCTCCAGCGCTTGCCGCAATACCGGCGCCACCGGGGCATCGTCATGCGCCGGGGCTTGTTGCACGCGGTGGATGGCGGGGCGGTATTGCGTCGCTATTTGCGACGTGGTTGCGATTAACGCCTGATAAGCCGCATCGGCGGCGGCGTACTCATCGGCAAGCGCCTTGTTGGCGGCTGTGAGTGCTGCCACCGTCGCCTGCTCGCTCGCAAGCTGTCCGCGTAGGCGGTGGATATAACCGCCGAGGGTGGCGATGATGCCCGTGGCAATCAGGACGGCGGTCAGCGTGCGCATACCATCCCCCCGCCCCAATCGCGATAGAGCGCCTGATGCTGGTAGATGATGGCGCGCGGGTAGCCGCGGTTCTCGGCAATCGCCCATTTGGCACGGCGGCTGTAGCGCTCGACATTGCCCCACCAGCGCAGCGGGTCGGCGCCGCGCTGGGCGGCAAGGCGCTGGTCACGTTGCAACCAGCCGAGGCCGCCGTTATACGCCGAGAGCGTCATCGCCCAGCGCTCGCAGTCATTGGCTGCACGGATGCGCTGATAGAGGTGGTGGTCGTAGGTAACGAGCGCACGGATCGCCCAGCGCGGATCAAAGGCATTGCCGACGGCAAGCGCCTGCGGATAGGCCGTCTTAATCCACGCCTCGGTGTCCGGCGTAAATTGGGCGAGGCCGGATGCGTACTTAGAGCGGGCGTGCGCGCGCCACAGGCTCTCCTGATGGATTTGCCCGGCCATCACCGGCACAGGCGCGTCAATGCCCCAGACGGCGCGCGCTTCGCGGACGAGGTCGCGCTGCCAGACGCGGGAGCGGGTCTGCCAGTCATCGGCGGCGGTTGCCCATTGGCAACCGACCGCCGCGACGACAAACGCGAGGAGTTGTAGGGTGCGCCGCATGATTACAGTCCGATGGCAAAGGCGAGGACGACGGCAGAGACGAGCAACGCGCGGCGAATCATGACCGCCGCAAAGACGATGGGCTCTTGGCGCATTTCAAACGGGCGATAAGCGGCAAAGATGGTGCGGTCGGCGTAGTAGCCAAGGGCAAGAGCGATGCTGATGTAGATGGTTTTGAGCAGCAAGAGGCCAATTTGCTGGCGGGCGATGATGGCTAGGACGACGAGCAGCACGGCGCTGATGACGTACCAGATGGCCATTTTGTTGTGCTTTTTGGGCATGGGAGTCTCCAGTTGATTGACTGAAGACCATGATAAAAATCGCCGCATAAAGCGGCGATTAGACTGGTTTGGGATTTATCCCCCGGAGGGGCGGGGTGGGGTTCGCCTGCATACCTCGCTGTTCGGTAGTCATCCATACGGGCGGGCAATCACACCCTGATTTCCTGCCACTCCAAATCCGGCGCCTTGCCCTCGATGCGCAGGGTGATGGCATCAAAATAGACGCTCTCGCCGATTTGCGTCTGCCCGGTGATAACCACCACGCCGCCGGATGGGGTCTCCCCTACCCACGTGTCCGCGCCCTTGCCTCCAACAATCTTGGCGACGGCGCGGTGGTGCGGGTTGATGAGGTCAATCAGTTGTTGGCGGATGTTGCTCATGGCTTAATCTCCCAGATAGCGATCAATGGTGACGGTCTGCGTAACCACCGGCGCGCCGCCGTCCAGATCCACCGCGACGCTCACGCCCTTGATGATGCCCTGCCATGTTTGCCCCTGCTCCGCAAATGCCCATACCGCGCCGAGGCTTGCCAGCGGCAGCTGGTATTTTTCCGCCCACGGCAGTTGCACGGTTTCGATTTTGTGCGTGCCGGTCTCGCTCAAGGCATGGATGCCCGCGGCGCGCATGACGTCGGTGTCGGTGTAGGCGGCGTGGGTCAGGGTGGAGGCCTCCGGCTGTTGGTCGGTGCCCTCACGATAGACCAGCCCACCCTTGGCCTTGGCTCCACCGATTTGCTCGGCCGCAGGCGTCAGGCGTACCGCGTTGCAGCGCTCGCTGATGCGGCGCTGGCCAGACACGGAGAGGATGAGGTTGGCAGGGATGGTCAGCGCTGGCGTCGGTTTCGCCCACGCGGGCTGCCGCCACACCGGGCGGACAAAGAGCTGCGCCTCGTAGGGATGGCTCTCAACAAAGCCCCCGGCCGCTCTGGCGAGGTCGGCAATGACCTCTATCGGTGTCTGTCCGGAGACGGTGTAGGTGTCGCCGGGGATGAGCCAATCGACCGCTTCCCACGCGGCGATGCGGTAGGGCAGCAGGTTGAGCTGCTCGTCGGCGATTTGTCGCGCGTAGCGGGCGGCGTCGTACTTGCTGTGTCTGCCCTTGGCGTAGTCGGCGCCCAGCTTGGCGGTGATGCTGCGCCCGGTGACGGTGTAGCTGTGGCCGATAAATTTGCGGGTGTCGCGGTAGTCCTCGGCGAGGATGTCCCAGCGCTGGCCGTTGATGCGCAGGGTGATGACGGCCTCATCGCCCGCGGCGCGTTGGTCAATCTTGAGTTTGACAAAGCTGGCGGGCGAGAGGGTGATGTCGCCCTGCCAGCAGTAGGAGGCTGTGTCGGTGGTAAGTGTCAGGGCGAGCAGGTCGAGCGGCTCGCCATTGATGTCGGCGGTAATCTTGTTGTGCATGATGTATCCGGGGAGGATGGGCAGGTCGTTGGTGTTGCCGTCGTGCCAGCAGCGCAGCGGCAGGGCAAGGCGGGCAGAATCCCGCGCCACACGGCGCCGCGTGAATGGCAACGGCAGGCGGTGCGGTGGCGGGCGCAGGCGGCAGGGTGATTGGTCGGGCGGTGGCGGCGGCAGCGGGATGGGGTAATACTCGCAGGGCGGGCGCACCGCGCGTTGGTAGCGCACCGGTTGGCAGGCACGCAGCGGCAAGCCCCAGCCGTGTTGCCGCGTGCAGTTCACCAGCAGCGGTGCGATGCTGACACGTGGCGCGGCGCAGCCTCGCAAGGCGGGCGCGGCGGCGGTGATTGCCACGGTGCAGGTTTTGATGGCGACCGCGGCGGTGCTGCGTGGGGCGGCGCAGTTGGCGATGGCGGGGTTGCCGCCGATGCTGATGCGCTGGCAGTTGGTGATGCGGTAGCTGACGCTAATGCGCGTCGCCTGGCAGTTGCCGAGGCTCGGCACCGGGGTGATGGCATGGCGTTGGCACAGGCCAACGTCCACCACCGGGCGGATATTGGCGGGCAGGCAGTTGGACGTGGGCGCCGGTTGTCCCAGCGCGGGCAGGCAGGCGGTAATGTCGACCGTCGGCGCCACCCGCGCCCCGCTGCAACTGCTGATGCGCACCACTTTGGCCTGCGGTGGCGGTTTGGGTGGCGGCGGGGTGCTGCCGCCTTGCCGGTCGAGCGCAAGCGGCAGGCGGGCGGTGTCGCGGCCGCTCGTATGTTCGCCGAGGGTGAGGGGGAGGCGGTCAGGTTTGAGCGTCGCCATGTGTGGTTATCCTTGCCGCTGCGCGGTGGGTCAAGCCCCACCCTACAACTGCCATGCCGCCCACAGTTGCGCCTGCTCCGCCAGCGTCAGCGCGGTGGCGGGTTTGAGGTCGTCGTAGCAGATGGGCTCGTACTGCCTCTGTGGATGGCGTCCCATGATGAGGTAACGCCGCGCTGGGTTGAGGTAGGGGACGAGGTAGTGGCCGTTGGGCAGGGAGCGTGTCTGCTGCTGCAACAGCAAGGTCTCGGCGTCAAAGACGTAGATGTTGCCGATGCCCGCCGCGCCGCCGACGGTAACGATGCCGTCCTCGCTGCCCGCCATGTAGGCGCGGTGGTCGGGGATGTAATGCGGCTCTAACAGCATGTCAGTACCGCCATTTGTCGGTGCGCACCGCCAGGCGGGCAAAAGTAGTATTTAGGCCATTCCAGCCGTAGCTGTGCAGGATGATGTATTGCGCCCCCTCATCATCAATCAGGGCGAGATTATCGGCGGCGCGGGTGTTGGTATGCACGCCCGGCACGGCGTAGAGGCGCTCGCCTCGTTGCAGCAACACCGGCGCGACGTACTGCCCGGCGGTTTCGCGCGGCGCGGCAAAGAGGCCAAAAAAGTCCTGCGCCTGCGCGCCGGTATCGTCGCGGTAGCTACGCGCCCTCGCATAAGCACGGGCGGAATTAGGATCCTCCGGCCAATGAAACAGGCTGCCATGTGAGCCGTCGTTGTAGGTGCCGCCGCTGTGCGCGAGGATGAGGGCGCGGCCGCCGTTGTCGGCGCTGCTGCTGTCGCCGTAGTAGAGCATCATGCCGTTGCGCCCCACGCTGTCGTAACCGCCCTCCACCCATACGACCACGCCGCGCGCCGTGGCGACCACCGCCCAGCGCCCGCTCCACTGCCCGCCCTGTCCGTGTTTGTAGGGGGTGGCGAGTTCAAGCGCGGGCGGTGCGTTGTCGATGGCAGCGTAATCACGCCAGGCGGCGACGCGGCTTGTGCCGTTGTTGTCGTGGACGAGCAGGTAGCTGTCCAGCTCGCCTGTTTTTGCCGGGGCAAAGAAGCGCTTGCCTGCCGCGGCCTCTTCATGCGGCATTGTCCAGCCCGCGCCGGGTTTGCTGCCGTAGCCGGTGACCAGGCAGGCTTTGAGGATGAGGGAGAGGTTGCTTTTGGTCAGCGCCGGGGCGTCATCGTCGGTTGAGCGATACAGCGTGACGGGCATTTCGAGGTCGTTGGCGTACATGGGATTTCCTGTTGTTGTTCGGGTGGTTTATTCAGCAGCGAGGTGTGCGGGCAGCCCTCACCCCCGTCCCCTCGCCCAAAGGGAGAGGGGGGAAGGTGTCGGTTATACCTCCACCGTATTGCCGCGTAGGCACATGGTGAAGCCGTCGGTCTCGGTCTGTTTGGTCGCCGAGGGCTGTACCGCGCGCAGCACCCAGACGCCGAGGTGGGTGCCGTAGGTGTTGAGGCGCACCGCGTTACCAACCGCCCACGGCGAGGCGCCGTTGTTGATGCCAAACGCGCCCTTTTTCAGGACAAAGTACGGCTTGCCGGTGGCGGCGTTAATCGGCGCGAGGTCTTGCAGCGCGTCAAAGCGGCCGACAAAGCCGAGCGCCTCGCTGTAGAGGTCAAACTGCGTGCCGTCGCGCCAGACGATGGCCCAGCGGTCGGTGGTCGCACCGTCATCGGTCAGGACGAGCGGGTAGTCTTTGAGGTTGAGTTTGGCGGTGATGGCGTCGCCTCTAGGGTCATCCGACCAGACGTTGTCAAAGAGTTTCTGCGACCACGGCGGGCTGTGCCGCACCTCCAAATCGCCGCCGATGAGCGCGCTGGAGACGTAGGTGTCTTCTTTGGGATAGTCACGGCCGACCGGAAATTGCAGTTGCAAGGTGCCGTCAATGTCGGCGACGATGACCCGGTTTTCTTCTTCTCTTGCGTGGTGGGCTGTTATCGGCATCTGATAGGCAGAGAGGTCGAGCGGTGTCGCCCAGGTCAGCGTCCCCGCGTCGAGGTCGTAGTCGTACCACTTGGCCTCGATGGCTCGATTTTTGGCGTCACGCAGGCAGAGGCTGTCAATGTGGTCGCGCGAGAGCCGCACCGTCTGCCCGGCGGTATGCGCGCTGCCGAGGTCATCGCTGAGGCGGTGGCCGATGACGATCATGTCGCCGCGCCGGTAGATGGGCACACGGCCGTCGGCGGGCAGGCGCACCGCGTCGATACCGATGGCCGAGGTGTCGAGTGGCAGGTAGGTGTAGGAGACGGCGTTATAGAGGATGGTGTCGGCATAGACCTGTGCCGGTTGCCAGATTTTGCCGTCCGGGCGCACCGCGTCTGGGTTGTACCAATACTTGCCCTCGTTGCCCGCGGCCACCACCCACTTGCCAAAGCGGACACGGGCAACCCCGGTCTCGTAGTCGATACTGCCCTCAACGTTGCCGCCTGTAATCTTGCCGCCGTTGTCGGCGCGCACGTTGAGCTGCCCGCCGCTGAGCGGGGTCGCGGTGATTTGCAGGGAGGCGGGGCGGATGGGCGAGGCCGGGATGCGCCACACCGCGGTATCGACCGGGTTGGCCGATACCGTGCCAGCGAGCGCCTGCAAGTTGACCGCCCCGGCGGGTGCCTGCTCGATGGTGGCCATGCCGGTCTCGTAGTTGATGCTGCCGATGCGCGCCGCCGCCCCGGTCGCAGGCTCCAGGCGGTAGTAGAGCTCGCCGCGACGGTCAAAATACACCTCGCTGCCAATCGCAAAGCGCACCGAGCCGGGGACGATGCGCTCGGCGTAGGTCGGCAGGAGGTCGATGCGCAGCGTGCCGGAGGCCGCCTTTTTGCTGCGTGCGTCCTCGGACTGCTGCCCGCGAAACTTGGCGCTCACCACAAAGCTGTCGTCAATCGGCGCGGAGGCGAGCGCCTCGACGTACTCGTAACCGGCAAACACCATGCGGTAGAGCGGTTTGACCGTCTGCGTCGTGCCTTGGGTGGAGACTATCTCCTCGCCCATCGGCTGTTTGCGGTAGATGGCTTTGGGGATTTTGACCACCGCGTCCGGCTTAAGTTTGATGACGCCGGTCGTGTAGTTAATCGTGCCACGGCTGACGCCACCGGCATCGCGCAGCGCGCCCGCACCGTCATCGCGCACCGTCACATAGGGGTCGACCTGGCGGGTGTAGGCCTCACCCGCCTGCACTTTGGTGTCGTAGTCCTCTATGAGGACGTTGTACACCAGCTCGACCGAGCGCGGCTTGATTTGTGTCTGGCCGAGGGTGAGGTTGACGTTGCCGCTGCCGTCGCGTGTCGGGGCTTTCCACTCGGCGGTCTGCGGCTGGCCGACGCTGTAATCGACCTTGACGTCGAGGCGTTGCTCGCCGCCGGGGTAGCTGCTGAGGGTGATGTCGCCGCTGCGGTAATCGACCGTCCCCGTCCAGGCGCCGCTGATGTTGCCCGCGCCGTCGTCCTGCGCCGTCTTGGCCGCGCCGTTGTCTGTCCAGCTTAATTTGACGGTGTTGGGGGCGAGGCCGGCCTCGGTGGCAATCAGCATCGTCGCCGTCGGCTGGCTATCGGCGCGGTTGTGGATGGTTGCCTGCGAGCCCCAAGAAAACAGCACCTCGCTACCGACGTCGGGCATCTCGCCGCAGGTGAGCGACACCGAGCCGGTGCGGTAGTTGAGGGTGCCGCTGCCATGCCCGGCCGAGCCGCCGCGCAAGGCGCCAGAGCCGTCGTCACGCAGGTCGTACCAGCGACCTTGCGCACGGTACGACACTTGCAGCGAGCCGGGCGCAGGCACCGGCAGGATGGTGAGGACATAGTTGTAGCTGCGGTTGTTAATCAACACCGGGATGCTGGCGGTGTCCGCTACCTGCAGCAGCTCGGCTGCCGGGCGGAAGTAGAGCGTCCAGACGCCGCCGGAGGAGAGGGTCTCGCTAAAGCGCAGCTCGCCGCGGGCGTAGTCCACCGTGCCGACCGCAGTATCGCCGCGGTAGAGGGTGCCGCCGCGGTCGCTGATGGTGATGCCGTTCGTCGTGAGACGCAGACTGCCGGGGGTGATGGCGTTGCCTGCGTGCAGAACGGTACTGTCATTGATGGCGTTGTAGGCGGTAAGCACCGATTCGCCCTTGGCCGCATCAAAGATGAGCTGACGCTGCCCGGCGGCGGTGTAATCAATCAGCGGCGTCTCCAGCTGCGAGGTCGGCACCAGTTTTTCCATGATGCTCGGCAGGCGGATGGTCTGCGTGTTGGCGCGGATGGCCTCAACCAGCGGTTTGACGCCATAGTAAGAGGCGCTGTCAGAGATGTGCGTCTCCATTAAGAGGCACGGCGGGTCGGCATGGGTGATGGAGGGATAATCGGCGCCGATAAAATCCGCGGTGAGCGCGGTCGAGGTCTCCATCTTGACCACGGCGCGGATAAAATCCTTGCCGTCCGGCGTGGTAAAGGTGCGGTTTTCGGAGGAGACGCGGATAACCTGGATGTACTGCTCCTCGGTGGGGTAGCCCTTTTTGACTTGGCGCAGGCAATAGACATCACCGACCAGCGGCAAGGCCTCATCGGTGCGCTGATACGCCTGGACGATGCGTGAGCCGAGCGATTGCGTCGAGAGCAGGGTCATCTTGCTCTCGATGGTATAGACCGCGTAGGCGGCGATGCGCTTGATGATGTCCTTGCGCCGCTCGCCATAACGCACGCCGCGGTAGAGCAGGTGCGAGACGTTGGCCGCCTTGGCGGGCTTGCTGATGATGACGTGCGCGCCGCCCAGCTTGGCGGCATCGGGTCGGCGCACCGCCGCATGCACTGAGCGCGCCGAGAAGCGGCCGATGGTGCGGTCTTGGTCGGAGACCGGATTAAATAGCTCGTTGTCGGCACCGGTGAGCGGGTCGCGCACCATCAGGCCGCCGCCGTCGTCGCTGTCGGTTAAGTTCTCGGTCGGATAAAAGCGCAGGTCTTGCGTGGTGAGTTGGGTATGGCGTTTGGTCATTATCTGTTACCGGGTTGCATTAGATGGTCATCAGGTGGAGGGTCGGCGCCTCGTACTGCGCCGTGCCGTCTTCGGGGGCGCGGTAGGCGACCGGGGTCAAATCAGAGAGCGCGGGGCGGGCAAAACAGACGTTGAGCTGCCGCCCGTCGGGGTGGGCGAGGGTCATTTCCAGCTCCGGCACGTCCGCCCAGGCGGCGAGGGCCAGCAGCGTGGCACGTGGCAGCCAGATCCACTCGCCGCCGAGAGTGACCGGACGTCCGGCGAGCATCGTCCCCTGCTGGATGATGGCGCTGCCGCCGAGGCTGTATTGCACCTGCGACTGCGCCAGCGCTTGCCAGTCAAACTCGTCACGCCAGCGCATGTCGGCCGGTAGTTCGAGGCTATCGTTGTTGTCTTTGCGGGTGAGTGTCCAAGGTGTCATCGCGGGCTCCGTTTGGCGGCGTTGTAGAGTTCGTTGGCAAAATTCTGTGCGCCGCGTCTCTCGGCGGCGGCAATGCGGTCGTCCCAAACGTCCACCACCTGCTGCGGGCTGATGTCGCCTGCGCCGTGACTGGTGGCGCTGCTGGCCGTCGTGCTGCGCGGTGTGGCGTTACCGCGGCTGCGCGATTCCTGCGCGCGCGCTGCCGCCTCGGCTTTCTTGTCCGCCGCCTGCCGCGCCTTCTCGACGCCGATTTGCCGCTGGAGTTCGAGGGCGCGCTCGTACTGGGCGATTTCTTCGGCGTTGCCACGGATTCGCGCCTCTTGCAGCTTGCCCTCCAGCTCGCGCAGCTTGCGCTGCTGCTCCAGCTTCGCGGTTTTGCTGTCGTCGCCCTTGAGCTGCGCCAGTTCGGCTTCAAGGCTGGCGGCGGTGTCGCGTGCCTGCTGTTGCAGGTCTTCCAGTTTTTTCTTGGCGGCGTCGATGCTGGCGTTGAGGTTTTTGAGGGTGGTGCTGTCCAGCGCCGTGATATTGGAGTGCGCGGCCTGTGCGGCACGGGCGATGTCCTGCATGGAGACGGTGCCGTCGCTGGTACGCTGGTTGAGGAGCTCAGTTGCCTTCTCGGCGCGTTGCACATCGGCGACGTACTGCTGTCCCACCTGCGACATCGCCGCCACCTTGCGCAGGTAGTCGTCGGCATCCATGTGTCCCAGGCTGGTCACCATGCTGTTGATGGCGTCATCAACCAGCCCGATGGCCTCGGCATTGAGCTTGCTGGCGTCGTAGATGGTCATCATCGCCTTTTTCTTTTTCTCGGTGGCTTCAGCGGCCTGTTCGCTGGCTTCGGCTTCTTTTTTCTGTGCGGCGGCGTGTTCTTGTGCCGCTTGCGCTGCTTGTCCATGCGCCTGCGTGGCGGTTTCGCCGATTTTGGCGGTTTTGGCGCGCAGCTCCTCGGTTTTGCTTTTGATTTGGTCGAGGATGTCGGCGTACTGTTTGGCGGAGAGTTCCCCCGCGGCGAAGGCCGCTTTGGCTTCAGTGCCGATGCGTTCCAATCCGCCGAGGTCGGCGCTGTTGAGGCGTTCTTTGAGCGCATCCATTGCGGTTGCCGCCGCATCTGGCAAGCCTTGGATGCCGTCAGCCATGCGCTTGAGCTGGCCTTGCGTCAGCTTGTCCATCGCTACGCCGCTGTCCGTCAGTTGCTGTTTCAGCGCCGCCCATTCTTCCGGCGACGAGATTTTCGCCGCCAGTGCTTCAAAGCCTGCACGGGCCGCGGCGGTCGCATCCAAACCGGCATCCATCGCCTGCTGCACCGCATAGGTGTAGTCGCTCATCGCTTTTTTGGATTTCGCGGAGACGCCGGTAAAGACTTCGTCGAGGTCAACGCCGATGTCCGCAAAAGCATTCTTCGCCGCTTCCGCCGCCTGCTCTTGCGCCGCTTTGGTTTGCTGCGCGGCGTCGACAGCGGCTTTGGTTTGTTTGTCCGCTTCGGTGATGGCTGCGTCCGTGACTTCACGCGCGGCATCAATGGCAACTTGGGCAAAGCCCAATATCGGCTGCTTGGCTGCTTCTACGGCGTCGGCAGTGGCTTGTGGGATTTGGGCGAGGGAGGCACTGGCTTTTTCGGCGGCATCTTGTGCCGTCCCTGCGATGGATTCGCCGCTGGCACGGATGGATTCGCCTGCGTTGTTGATGACATCGAGCAGCGCGTCGCGCGCGTTGTTGGCGACTTCGTTCAGGCTGGCGAGGCGTTCCAGCATGGAGTTCGAGGCGCGGTCGGTGATGCCGAAAAAATCTGTGACGGCTTCGCCCGCGCCCAAGATGCCGAGCGCAACGTTGGCGGCAACCTGCATGATGGTAGTGAGGACGATGCCGAGGGTGGCAAATCCCGCCTTCAGCCCGTTCAGCCCAATGGAGAGCGCCTGGAATGCGCCATTGAGCGCCACGCCGGTTGTTTGTAGCACGGCAAAGCCGCTGCTGACCTTGTCCACCGCCGCGCCAAAGTCCAGCTCCTTGACAAAGCGGATGACCACGTCGGCGCCATGCTCAAAGGTGTCAGCGATTTTCTGGCCAAGCGCTTCAATTTTGCCGCTGGCGACCAGTTCGGAGATAACATCCGCCAGCTCCAGCATTTTCTTTTTCAGCGGTTCGAGGATGGGCGTGGCGAGCTTGAGTTTGACCGCATCCCATGCGCTTTCCAGCTCGGCAAATGCCCCGCCGACGTTGTCGCCCATTTCCTTGGCCTGATTGACCGCAAAGCCGGTGGCATCTTTGAGCTTGTTGTTCAGTTCATCGACCGCCTCAATCCCTTGCCCGACCAGCGCGCGGAAAGCGGGGCCGGCCGCTTCGCCGAGCGCGCTGATGGCCGCCTGCCCCTTCGGCCCGGTCGCCGCCAACTCGCGAATCGCCTGACTGAAATTGTTGGTGCGGATACCAATAGAGGCAAGCTCGCGTCTGAAAGTGCTGGCCGGATTTTGGAATTGGCTCATCATCGCCGCCATCGCCGTACCGGCGCGGCTGCCGTCAAAGCCCGCATCGGCCAGCTTGCCGATGTAGGCGGCGGTTTCTTCGAGGGTGAGGCCGAGGGCGTGCGCGTTTGGCGCGGCGTAGCTCATCGCCAAGCCCATGCCCTTAATATCGGTATTGGCGGAGGACGCCGCCTTGGCAAGGACGTCAGCAACCCGCGCGGCATCGCTCATCGCCAAGCCCATACCGGAGGCGGTTTGTGTGATGTAGCTGGCGGCGTCAGCGAGTTCGAGGCCGTTACCCTGTGCCAGCGCCAGCACCGACGGCAGCGCTTCGATGGCTTCGCTGCTTTTCAGGCCGGCGCGAGCGAGATTTTCCAGCGCCTGCGCTGCTTCCGTAGCGTTATATTTGGTCTCTGCGCCCATCTTCTCGGCAGCGGCGCGCAGCGCTTCCATTTCCTCGGCAGACGCGCCAGAGACAGCTTTTACGGTCGAGAGTTGCGCCTCAAAATCTGCCGCACCGCTGACCGCCTCGCCAAAAAAATCCTTGATTTTCCCCGCGACAAAGGCGACGCCGAGCGCCGCGCCGAAGGCGATGACCGCGCCTTTCAGGCGGTCAAATGCGCCGACATTGCGCTCGGCGCTGTCAGCAAGGCGGTCGGCATCTTCGCGTGCCTGGTTGGTAGCTTCCGCGAGGTTGCGCAGACGGCGCGCGCGTTCTTCCGGGTCAAGGCTGTCCCACTCGGCGCGCAGCCGCGCGGATTCATCGGTGAGCTGGTCGGTGTTGTGCCCGGCGGCGCGCAGGGCTTCGATGACCGCGTCGATACGGTCAAGCCCACGGACACCCGCGGTAATGAGGAGTTCGGTGTGGAGGCGTGTATTGGATGGCATAGTCGCACCTTGATTGGTGCGACCATCTTGCGGACTTTATATATGGGCCGCGATTAGACTGGTTTGGTATTTCCGGCGACGTCGCCGGTTTTTGGCGCTTCGGTATTTGCGACGCGGTTTCAATTTTCCTTCCCGCCGTTTCCCGTTTGTTCCCGATTTTTCCCGTTTATGTCGCTCTCTTCTTCTGGTTTATATCATCCCGCATCATCCATTCAACCCCAATGGGATCCGCTATATACAGCGTTTTGCCGCTTTATAATGCCGCTTTTCCGGAGGTGTGTATGAATGACGTGTTATGCGTGGTGCTCTCTACCGCGCCCGACCGCGAGACAGCCGAGCGCATCGGCGAGGCGCTGCTGCGCGAACGACTCGCCGCCTGCGTGCAGTATGAGGCGGTGCGCAGTCAGTATTGGTGGCAGGGGGAGCTTTGCACGGACGACGAGGTACGGCTTACCATCAAGACGCGGCGGGCGCTCTACGACGCGGTTGAGGCGGCGATTTTGCGCTTGCATCCTTACGACTGCCCGCAGGTGCTGTGCCTTGCGGTCGATGCGGTCAGCGCGGGTTATCAGGCGTGGGCGACGGCGGCGGTGTCAGCCAATCCCGCGGTTTGAGGTAGTCGGCGAGGTGCACTTCCCTGCTGCCCGCCGGTGGCTGGTAGGCGTATTCAAAGCGCACGGCGGGCGGCAAGCTCATCAGGATGGATTCGGCGCGGCCGCCGCTTTGCAGGCCAAAATGCGTGCCACGGTCGTAAAGCAGGTTGAATTCGACGTAACGCCCGCGGCGGTACAACTGAAACTCGCGTTCGCGCGCGCCATAAGCGGTGTTCTTCCGCGCCCGCACGATGGGCAAATACGCGGCGAGATACGCCTCGCCGACGCCCTGGGTGAAGGCGCAGGCATCTGCAAACGGCAACTCATGGAAATCATCGAAGAAAATGCCGCCGATACCGCGCGTCTCGCCACGGTGCGGCAGGTAGAAATAGCGGTCGCACCACGCCTTGAAACGCGGATAGAGCGCCGCGCCATACGGGGCGCAGGCGGCCGCGGCGGCGGCGTGCCAGGCGCGGCAGTCATCATCAAACGGATAAAACGGGGTGAGATCAAAGCCGCCGCCGAACCACCAGGCGCGCACCGTTTCGCCGTCACGGGCGACAAAAAGGCGGATGTTGGCGTGGCTGGTCGGCACATAGGGATTGCGCGGATGAATGACCAGCGACAAACCCAGCGCGCTGAAGGCACAACCGGCGAGCTGCGGCCGTTTTTCCGTGGCGACGGCGGGCAGTGTGGCGCCGTGGACGACGGAAACATTCACCCCGCCCTGCTCAATCACCGCGCCGTTTTTCAGCACCATCGTCACGCCGTGGCCGCGCAGGCCGCCGTCCGCACCATCGCGTTGCCAAACGTCGCGCCGGAAAGGCTGGCCGTCTTCCGCCGCCAAGGCATCCGTAATGCGGCGTTGTAAATCATCAAGAAAGCGGGCGAAGGCGTCGATTTGTGTTGGCGTAATGCTCATGGAATCTCCGGTGAATAAGCGACGGGTGATTTTTATATGAATGACACGAATAAAGCGTTTCTGCGAAACGCCCCACCCTCACCCCGACCCTCTCCCGCCCAAGGGCGGGCGAGGGGGCGAATATACCGCATCATTTTTGCAATTAGGTATTGGAATTAAAGACTCGCCGTCCATAATTTCACGGCAAAGCCGATGAATAACAGCCCCACCCCCGCCATACCTATGGCAGCCAGTGCGCGGGAGCGGGAAAAGAATTGACTCAAGCGGGCGCCGGCGAAAGCAAGAACATTCAAATAGCTGAAACTGACGCATTGCAAAATCAGGCCGAGAACAAGAAAACTCAAAACCGGATTGGGCGCATCGGCGCGCACGAATTGGGTAAAGAAAGAGAGGAAAAACAAAATGGCCTTGGGATTCATCAGGCTCAAGGTCAAGGCGCGGCGGAAAAAGCGCTGTTTCTGGATTTTGGGCGTTACCGGTTGGGTATTGCGCCGCGTTTGCCAGGCAAGCCAACCGCCTTTGAGTAAATTGTAGCCTAGCCAGGCAAGATACAGCCCGCCTGCGAGTTTAATCACGTGGAAAATCGGCGGATAGGCACGCATCAAGGCGCCCGCGCCAAAAATGGTCGAAAGAATCAGAATGCTGTCGCCCAAAATAATACCGGCGATAACGCGGTAGGCATTGCGCGCGCCATATTGTCCGGCGACGCTCAGGCAATAGAGTGAATTGGGGCCGGGTACCAGAATGACGGCAATAACGCCGGCGATGTATTGGTAAAGGTCAATAATGCCGTTCATGGGTTTTCTTTCCGGTTATCAGGCAGACAATATTCCAGCTCCGTTTTGACCAGCGCATAACCGGGACTGCGCAGGCGGACGCAGCGGTTATCGCGGGTAAGGAAGAAGCGTTTTTCCAGAATCTGGCGGTAAGTCAGGACGACGGCTTCGCTGCAATCTTCATCGACGGCGCAGACGGGGATTTTTTCGATTTCTGTGGCAACAGTACGCTCAATCTGCCGGTAAAGGGTGAATGATGCGGCGAATGCGACGAGGTAAATCAGGAAACTGATAAACGGCAGCAGGAAAAGTTTTTTATTGTAAGTATTGCGGTACGGGGGTTTGCGGTAATTCAGGGCAAGATAAATGGCATAGGCGAGATAATAGACAGGAAGCATCAGCAGCAGCGTGCTGAGATAAAATTCTCCGGCAATGGCGCAGGTAATCAGCGCGGCGAGGATAATGAGGAAATTGAAGATAAGGTGTTTTTTTTGCATGATTCAAGGATAGAAAGACAATGCGCCATAAATGATAGGGTTATGCGCTAAGGCATGTTGATAATTCGTTGTGACCGCCGTCGCTACGCGGTTTTCACACCCCCTCCCCGGGCTCCCCCGCTTCGCAGGGGAGGGAGATTTAAATTGTCAAAACGCCCTCCTAAGGCAAGCGGCATTGGTTTTCTGCTTTGGCGCGTGCGGTTATCTCGCGGATAAAGTCGCCTTTGGCAGCGGTATAGCCGTCCCGGTCGTGTTCGTAGCGCTTCAACAGGGAAAGTTTCAGCGCTTCGTATTGTTTGGCTATATCGGGATGCGCTTGCAGGTAGTCGCGGAATTCGTATTCGTCATGATCATCGGGCAAGCGCAAATGGATATGGAAAACGCGTTCGGCAAACCCTTGCGGGGTGTAGCCTTTGTTAAGTGAAATGCGGTTTGCGCTCGCCGACATTTGCAGATAACCGTGTGCGGTGAGAATGGTCGCGGCATTTTGCAATGCCGTTTTATCCGCCACTTCTATCAGAATGTCGATAATGGGTTTCGCCCAAATGCCGGGAATAGCGGTACTACCGATATGGGCGATGGCATGGATATGGTCATGCAGTAAATTTTGTAATTGCCGGGCTTCTACGGCATACCAGTCGCGCCATTCGTCGCGGTGCGGGGTGAGCTGGATGGGAAAGAGCTGCCACAGTTCTTGCAGGCTCATTTCCGTGAGGGGTTTGGTCATGGTTGGTTTTTTAAGTTTCGCTGCTGCGTCAATGAAAATAAAGCCGTCAGCCGCCCTACCCTGCACCGCATGCGTCCTAGGCGCCTTATGCGCTAAAGGTGCGCCGAGACGCACCTATGGCTGAACGGAGCGGGGTTTATGCCTTTTGCGCCCGCATCGCTGCGACGAATTGGCCAAAAAGCACTTCGGCATCATGCGGGCCGGGGCTGGCTTCCGGGTGCCCCTGGAAGGCGAAAACGGGGCGGTCGGTGAAGGCAAGGCCTTGCAGCGAGCCGTCAAAAAGCGAGCGGTGGGTGGCGCGCACGTTTTCCGGCAGGGTCGCCTCATCGACAGCAAAGCCGTGGTTCTGCGAGGTAATCATGACGCGCCCTGTCGCCAGGTCCTGCACCGGATGGTTGGCGCCGTGGTGGCCGAATTTCATTTTCACGGTCTTCGCGCCGCAGGCAAGGCCGAGCAGCTGGTGGCCGAGGCAGATGCCGAAGACCGGGATTTTGCGCGCCAGAAATTCGCGGATGGTGGCAATGGCGCCGGTCATCGGCTCAGGGTCGCCGGGGCCGTTGGAGAGGAAGATGCCGTCCGGCGCAAGCGCAAGCGCTTCTTCGGCGCTGGTCGCCGCCGGTACGAGGGTGACGCGGCAGCCGCTGGCGACGAGCAGGCGCAGGATGTTCGCCTTGATGCCGTAGTCGTAGGCGACGACGTGACAGGCGCCGTCCGCTTGTTCCGGGTAGCAGTCGCGGGCGGCGTCCCAGACGCTTTCCGTCCACGCTTGCGCGCTCTTGATGCCGATGCCGCTCGCCAGGTCTTGCCCGCTCATCGAGGGATGGGCGCGGGCGGCGGCGATGGCGGCGACTTCGTCAATCTCGCCCGCCATCAGGCAGGCGTTTTGTGCGCCGTGCGTGCGCAGACGGCGGGTGATTTCGCGGGTATCGACGTCGGCGATACCGATGATGCCGTGCGCGCGTAGGTAATCCGAAAGCGAGCCGCTGGCGCGCCAGGAGCTGTAAGTCGCGGGCGCGTCGCGCACCACCAGTCCCGCCGCTTGCAGCGCGCCGGATTCGACGTCCAGCGCGTTCACGCCGGTGTTGCCGATGTGCGGGTAGGTCAGGGTGACGATTTGTCCGGCATAGGAAGGGTCGGTGAGGATTTCCTGATAGCCGGTCATGGCGGTGTTGAAGACGAGTTCGCCGCAGCGGCTGCCGTCGGCGCCAATGGCGCGTCCGCGGAAGACGCTGCCGTCGGCAAGGGCGAGTATGGCGTTTTGCATGTGTGTATCCCGTAATGGCGCTGAAATCGCGCGCATTATAGCGAAGTGGCAAGAAAGCGGGTTTGGCGATATTCTTATGCGCTCATTCGCCCCATTGGATTACTCATGAAATTCCGCCACCTCCCGCTCCTTGCGGCCATTTTCTCCACCCTGATTTACGCCCAAACCGCCACCCCGCCCGCCAATCCCCCCGCCAACCTCGATCTCACCCTGACCTCGCTCGACAAGGAAAACGCCAGCGACGACATCCCCTTTGAGGCGCTCAAGACCTTCGTGGACGTCTTCGACACGGTGAAAAGCAACTACATCGAAACGGTGAGCAACGAAGTGCTGATGGAAAACGCCATTCGCGGCATGCTCGCCCGCCTCGACCCGCATTCCGCCTACATGAACGAAAAGGAATACCAAGAATTTGAGCAAAAAAGCGACGGCCAGTACGCGGGCATCGGCGTCGTGCTGGATATCAAGGCCGGATCGATGCGCGTCGTCTCCGCCATAGAAGGCTCGCCTGCCGCGCGCGCCGGTATCCAGAGCGGCGATATCATCGCCCAGGTGAACGGACAGAACGTCTCCGACCTCACCCTCGGCGAAACCGCGCGCCTGCTCGAAGGCGAGGCGGGTACGGAAGTGAAGCTCGTCGTGCAGCGCGGCGACGGCATCACCGAATACAACCTGCTGCGCGAAATCATCGCCACCAGCAGCGTCAGCTCGCGCATGCTCGGCGACGAATACGCCTACCTGCGCATCAGCCAGTTCCAGGACGACACCACCGACGCCCTCGAAAAAGAAGTCGCCGCGCTGCGCGTCAAACACACCCTGCGCGGCGCGGTCATCGACCTGCGCAACAACCCCGGCGGCTACCTTGACAGCGCGGTCGCCACCGCCGACCTCTTTTTAAGCAGCGGCCCCATCCTCTACGTGCGCGGCCGCGACCCCGACCAGGAAGAACAATACATCGCCAGCGACGGCGACATCCTGAGCGGCCTGCCCATCGTCGTCCTCGTAGATGAAGGCTCGGCATCGGGCGCGGAAATCGTCGCCGGCGCGCTGCAAGACCAGCGGCGCGCGGTCATCGTTGGCCAGCCGACCTTCGGCAAAGGCAGCGTGCAGACCGTCATCCCGCTCTATCACGGCGGCGCGGTCAAACTCACCACCGCGCAGTACTACACGCCGTCGGGCAACTCCATCCAGGCCAAAGGCATCGTGCCGCAAGTGCTGCTCACCCCGCTGCGCGTGCAGCAGGATGAAACCGCCGCCATCAACGAACGCGAAAGCGCCCTGCCCTACCACCTCGCCAACCCCACCAACCAGACCGCGCAAAATCCGGCGCAGCCGCCACAAAGCCCGGACCTTGCCAAACAGGACTTCGCCCTCTATGAAGCGCTCAACATCCTGAAAACCATGGCTATCCTGCAGGCAAGCATCGCTCCGGAAACCCAGTTGCCGGAATCGTCCGCCGCCGACGTGCCGCCGCCGACCACCATCACCACCGAAAAAGAAGCGGCGAACCAGACCACGGGCGACAAAACCGCGACGCCTGCCAACGCCAAAGCGGCGACCAGCCCCGCCGCCGAAAGCAAGCCCAACCCCAACGCCACCATCAAACCCGCCACGCCACCCGCTCCGGCGGCAAAAGAAGACAAAGCCAATGCGAACGTCCCGCCCGGCATCAAACCGGCGAAGTGAGCGGTAAGCCATCGCATATAGCGATACACCGAAAGCCTCAGACAAGGCGCGTCGCTGAAGACAGTACGCGGTTGTACGGCGAAGCAACGCAACACCGTATGAGGCTTTCGGGGGATTGCTATAAAAAACCGCCCCGAGGGGCGGCTTTTTATTTCAGGATAAACGCGATTAAGCCAGCGCGTTGTACAGCCAGGCGGCAAGCGCGCCACCGGCGAGCGGGCCGAGAACCGGTACCCAGCTGTATGCCCAATCCGGGTCGGTGCGCAGCGGCAGTAATGAGAGGACGAAGCGCGGGCCGAGGTCCCGTGCCGGGTTGATGGCGTAACCGGTAGTCGCGCCAAGGCTCAAGCCAATCGCCCAGACGAGGATGGCAACCGGCAGTGCGCCGACGGAGCCGAGGCCGACCGGAGTGGCGCTCGCTTCGCCCGGCAGGGTCAGGCTGCCGCCGCTGATGTAGAAGATAACGAAGACGAGGACGAAGGTGCCGATCAGCTCGTTCAGGAAGTTGATCGGGTAGTTGCGGATGGCGGGGTAGGTGCAGAAGCAGGCGCGTTTGGCGTCTTCGTCGAGCGTGACCGCGAAGTGGTCAATGAAGAACAGCCAGACGAGGAAGGCGCCGATAATCGCGCCGATGAATTGCGCGCCGATGTAGGTCGGCACCATGCTCCACGGGGTAGCGCCCTTGATGGCGAGCCCCAGGGTGACGGCCGGGTTCAGGTGCGCGCCGCTGATAGGACCTGCGACGACGACGCCGACGTACACGGCGAACGCCCAGGCGGTGGCTATCACCATCCAGCCGGCGGGGCCGGATTTGGTGTCTTTCAGGCAGCAGCTGGCGACCACGCCGTTACCGAGCAAGACAAGCAGGGCGGTGCCGATGAGTTCTGCGGTTAATACATTCATGTTTTTTCCTTGGTTTTGATTGCAGGAAGGATGCGCCGATTTGCCGATTTCGCCGCCAGACGGCTTTTCACCCTCTCCCCCGCCTTGCGGGAGAGGGGCTGCTTTTCCGCGCCACAGGCAGAAATCGCTCCATCATGCGCGGGCGGGATTATGCCTCAATCCAGTGGCGCGCGGCGTTTACCGCCTTGTGCCAGTAGTGCAGCATTTCTTTGACACGCTCCGGCGGCAGCTGCGGCGTGAAGGTTTTGTCGATTTTCCACTGCTTGCGGATGCTGTCGATGTCTTCCCAGTAGCCGGTAGCGAGGCCGGCGAGATAGGCCGCGCCGAGTGCGGTGGTTTCGACGGTTTTCGGGCGGACGATATCAAAGCCGAAGATGTCTGCCTGCGTTTGCATGAGGTAATCGCTCATGCTCGCGCCGCCATCCACGCGCAGTTCGCGCGTTTGCGCACCGGCGTCGGCTTCCATCGCTTTCACGATGTCATAGACCTGGAAGGCGATACCTTCCAGCGTGGCGCGGGCAAGGTGGCCGTCGGTGGTGCCGCGGGTGATGCCAAAGAAGGCGCCGCGCGCGTAAGAATCCCAGTAAGGCGCGCCGAGGCCGGTCAGCGCCGGGACGAAATAAACACCACCGTTATCCTCAACCGTCGCAGCGAGGGTGTTGATGTCGGCCGAGGTGCGGATAATGCGCGCACCGTCACGCAGCCATTGCACCGCTGCGCCGCCAACGAAAACCCCGCCTTCCAGCGCGTAAGTCGTCTTGCCACCGACCTTCCAGGCGATGGTGGTGAGCAGATTGTTCTTGCTCGTCACCGCTTCATCGCCGGTATTCATCAACAAGAAACAGCCGGTGCCGTAAGTATTTTTCAGCATGCCCTTCTCGGTGCAAAGCTGGCCGAACAGCGCCGCCTGCTGGTCGCCCGCGATGCCGGCAATCGGCACCGGATGCTCCAGATAGCGCGTGGAAACCGTGCCATAAACCTCGCTACTGGCGCGCACCTCCGGCAACATGCTGCGCGGAATATCAAACAGCGCCAGGAGTTCATCATCCCAGTCCAGCGTGTGGATGTTGTAGAGCATGGTGCGGCTGGCATTGCTGGGGTCGGTGACAAACACCTCGCCCTTGGTCAAATTCCAGATGAGCCAGGTATCAATCGTGCCGAAGCAGAGCTCGCCGCGCTCCGCCCGCTTGCGCGCATTCTCGACATTATCGAGAATCCACTTGACCTTGGTCGCGGAAAAATAAGCGTCAATAATGAGCCCGGTCTTGCCGCGAATCCAGTCGCGCTTGTCGTGCAGACTGTCGCAATACTTGGCGGTGCGGCGGTCTTGCCAGACGATGGCATTGCACACCGGCTCGCCGGTGGCGCGGTCCCAGACGACGGTGGTCTCGCGCTGGTTGGTCACGCCGATAGCGGCGATATCCTTCGCTTCCAGCCCGGACTTGGCAAGCGCTTCGGTGAGTACCGCAATCTGCGAGCCCCAAATCTCCTTCGCATCGTGCTCGACCCAACCCGGCGTCGGAAAATGCTGGGTAAACGGCTTTTGGGCAACACTGATCGTCTCGCCGTGGCGATTGAAAATAATCGCGCGCGAGGACGTCGTGCCCTGGTCAAGCGACATGATGAACTGATTTTGCATAAGCAATCCTCGTCTGAAAAACAGAAAACGTCGAAAAACTGCAAAAGATTGAAAGTTTTTCAACAATCGGAAACATAAAATTTTTATCTAACCCGCGCAAGAGTAAACACCGCGAGCCGCGCTATCCCGTTGAAAAGAAGAAAACTAAAAATAGTATAGCGTCCAGTTTTCCACATCCTCGCCTTATAATGCCCCGCACCGCAACCAGTCAGGACACCCCATGAGCGACCGCTTCCAGCTTGTCAGCAACTACCAGCCCTCCGGCGACCAGCCGACCGCCATCGCGCAACTGCTCGAAGGCCTCGAGGACGGCCTGGCCAAACAAACCCTGCTTGGCGTCACCGGCTCCGGCAAAACCTTCACCATGGCGAACATCATCGCCCGCGCGCAGCGCCCGGCGCTCATCCTCGCGCCGAACAAAACCCTGGCCGCGCAGCTCTACGGCGAAATGCGCGAATTCTTCCCGCACAACGCCGTCGAATACTTCGTCTCCTACTACGACTACTACCAGCCGGAAGCCTACGTCCCCGCCTCCGACACCTTCATCGAAAAAGACGCCTCCATCAACGAACACATCGAACAAATGCGCCTCTCCGCCACCAAGGCCATCCTGGAGCGGCGCGACACCATCGTCGTCGCCTCCGTCTCCAGCATCTACGGCTTGGGCGACCCCAGCCAGTACCGGCAAATGCGCCTGCACCTCTCGCGCGGCGAAACCATCGACCCGCATGACGTCTTCTCGCATCTCGCCGAACTGCAATACACCCGCAACGACATCCAGCTCCTGCGCGGTACCTTCCGCGTCAAGGGCGACGTCATCGACATCATGCCCGCCGAATCGGACTGGTATGCGGTGCGCCTTGAACTCTTTGACGACACCATCGAAAACATCCGCTACTTCGACCCGCTCACCGGCGAAATGCACGAAGCCGTGCCACGCATCACCATCTACCCGAAAACCCACTACGCCACGCCGCGCGCGACCGTCTTAAACACCATAGAACAAATCAAGGCCGAACTGCGCGAGCGCGTCGCCGCCCTGACCGCACAAAACAAACTGGTGGAAGCGCAGCGCCTCGAACAACGCACCCGCTTCGACCTCGAAATGATGGTAGAGCTCGGCTACTGCTCTGGCATCGAAAACTACTCGCGCTACCTCTCCGGGCGCGAGGCGGGCGAACCGCCGCCGACCCTGCACGACTACCTGCCGCCGGACGCGCTACTGATGATAGACGAAAGCCACGTCACCATCCCGCAGCTAAACGGCATGTATAGAGGCGACCGCTCGCGCAAAGAAACGCTCGTTGATTACGGCTTCCGCCTGCCGTCGGCGCTGGATAACCGCCCGCTCAGATTCGAAGAATTCGAAGCACTCGCCCCGCAAACCATCTACATCTCCGCCACTCCCGGCGACTACGAACGCGAGCACAGCGGCCAGACCGTCGAACAAGTCGTGCGCCCGACCGGCCTGCTCGACCCCGAAGTCGAAATCCGCCCGGTGGACAGCCAGGTGGAAGACATCCTCGGCGAAATCCGCGAGCGCGTCGCCGCCGACGAGCGCGTCCTCATCACCACGCTCACCAAAAAAATGGCGGAAGACCTCACCGACTACCTGATGGAACACGACGTGCGCGTGCGCTACATCCACTCGGACGTCGGCACCGTCGAGCGCATGGAAATCATCCGCGACCTGCGCCTTGGCACCTTTGACGTCCTGGTCGGCATCAACCTGCTGCGCGAAGGATTGGACATGCCGGAAGTCTCGCTGGTTGCCATCTTCGACGCCGACAAAGAAGGCTTCCTCAGAGGCGAACGCGCCCTCATCCAGACCATCGGCCGCGCCGCGCGCAACGCCCGTGGCAAAGCCATCCTCTACGCGGCGCACATCACCCGCTCGATGCAAGCAGCGATGGACGAGACCGCGCGCCGCCGCGAAAAACAACAACAATACAACGAAGCGCACGGCATCACCCCGCAGACCATCCGCAAAAAAATCACCGATGTCATGGAAGGCGCGCACGTCGCCATCAAGGCGAAAAAAGCGCACCGCGAACGCGAGCGCGAAGAAATGCCGGCAGACCCGAAAGCGGCGGCGAAACTCATCAAACAGCTGGAAAAACAAATGTTGGAGCACGCGAAAAACCTCGAATTCGAGGCCGCCGCCGCCCTGCGCGACCGCATCAAGCATATTGAGCAGAGCGCCTATATCGACAATGCCTGAACATATTAACCATCCGCTTGGGGCGTGTTTACAACTGGTCGTAACACGATAATTTCATCCGTAGGTTGGGTTAGCGGGGTACGCGCGTGACCCAACCCACAAAGCCTCACGGCTAGCCCCGAAAGCCTCATACGGTGTTGCGCCGTCTCGCCGTACAACCGCTTACTGTCTTCGACCGCGCGCCTTGTCTGAGGCTTTCGGTGTATCGCTATATAACCCGCCGCCCGTTTGCAGCGCGGGTTTGCGTGACCACACGCACAAAAAAGCCGGGACAATCCCGGCTTTTTCGCATCCTACCATCAGTAATAGCCCATAACCTTCCACCAGACGAGGCCGACGGCGATCCACACGGTGAAATTGACGATGCTGGTGACAAAGCCCGCCTTCCACCATTCGCCGAGGGTGGCGTAGTTGGAGCTGAAGATGACTGGCGCGGTACCGGTGGCATAGTGGGTCAGGCTCATCATCAGGTTGCCAGCGGCGGCGAGAATGAGGCCAAAGAGCAGCGGCGGCGCGCCGAGGGCGATGCCCGCACCATAGAAAGCGACGAGCATGGCGGAGATGTGCGCGGTGGTGCTGGCGAAGAAGTAATGCGCGTAGAGGTAGATGAGCGCGAGCAGAATCATCGCGGTGTAGCCGCCAAGGCCAAGGGTGGCGATGCCTCCCTGGATCTGATTGGCGAAGTAGCCGATGACGCCGAGCTTGTTGAGAAATTCGGCCATCATCACCAGCGCGCCGAACCAGATGAGCGTATCCCACGAGCTTTTTTCACTGGTGACGTCGCCCCAGTCGAGCACGCCGCTGATGAGGAGGATGGCGACGCCGAGGAAGGCAGTGCTGGTCGGGTTCAGTTTCAACGCTGCCACACCGCTGAGGCGGAAGGGAATATCCGCCCAGAGTGCGAGCAGGAGGATGAAGACGCCGATCATCCACCATTCATCGCGCCGCACCTTGCCGAGTGCAGCAAGTTTTTCGCGGGCGAAGCGGGCCGCGTCCGGCGTTTCCTTGATTTCCGGCGGAAAGAAAAGGTAGAGCAGCAGCGGCATCAGCAGGATGCAGGCCATGCCGGGGATGAACATGGCAACCGCCCAGGTGGTCCAGTCCATGTGGAAATGGGTACCCATGACGTCATTGATGGCGCTGACCACCAGCGGGTTCGGCGCAGTGGCGGTGATAAACATCCCGGAGGTAATGGGGTTGGAGTTGAAGTTCACCAGCGCGAGATAGCGGCCGATTTTGCCCTGCGTGCCTTTTTCTGGCGTGGAATCGAAGGCGGTGGCGATGGACTTCATGATGGGGTGGATGATGCCGCCGCCGCGCGCGGTGTTGGAGGGGGTTATTGGTGCTAGCACCGTTTCGGAAAGTGCGAGGGCGTAGGCGATACCAAGGGTGCGTTTGCCAAAGAGGGCGATGAAGTAATAGCCGATGCGCTCGCCAAGACCGGTCTTAATAACGCCACGCGCAATCAGGATGGAGATGACGATCAGCCAGATGAGCGGGTTGGAGAAGGACGATAGCGCATCCTTGATCGCTTGGTTGGCGGGTTTGGCGGCGTCTGGAGCGACAGTCACGCCGGTAATGGCGACTAGCGCCACGGCGATGATGGAAACCGCGCCAAGCGGCAGCGCCTTGCCGATAATAGCGGCGATGGTGCCGACGAACAACGCCAGCAGATGCCAGCCACCGGGATCAATGCCTTCCGGTACTGGCACAGCGAACCAGATAATGAGGGTGAGGGCGATCGCGGTCAGGGACGGGACGGGTTTGACAGCCATGGTGATTCTCCGGTAGATGAAGAAAACGCATCATAGCAGCTTGTCCAAGGGGGAGGTAAGCGCCGCTCCCGCCGCTTTTGTCATCGCCCTGAACTGTTACCAGGGTGACCGTTACTGGCATTACCGCGCCGCCCACCAAAGCATTAAGCGCATCCGGCATCATTTTTTCGCAAACAATTTGAGGCAGTACACCCCCATTTGCCGACGGGTAGGCGGCCGCCGTCGTGCAAGAAGCGGAAGACGAATGGACAATCTGCCTCATCGGCCATGGTGGTGTAGCCATGCTCAAACCGGAACGCTCCGGCGTCTTAATGGGGCGCACTTACGCGCATCGGTACCGCAAACAGATCATCCAGGCAACGAAATTGGCTATATGGGCTGGGATGACACCGTAATGCCCTCCCCTATACCTAAAATGGCGGGATTGCCCGCCATTGTCGTTTTCTGTTTTCGTTATTTTTTCGCTCGCTTGCGCTCGTTTTCCGTCAGGTATTTTTTGCGGATACGGATGGATTTGGGCGTGACTTCGACCAGTTCGTCGTCGTCAATGAATTCCAGCGCCTGCTCCAGGGTGTTGCGAATCGGCGGGGTGAGGATGAGGTTTTCGTCACTGCCTGCGGCGCGGATGTTGGTCAGCTGTTTGGCTTTGAGCGGGTTGACGGTGAGGTCGTTGTCGCGGCTGTGGATGCCAATGACCATGCCTTCGTATACTTCGTCGCCGTGGCCGATAAAGAGGCGGCCGCGGTCTTGCAGGTTAAAGAGCGCGTAGGCGAGCGCCTTGCCGGTTGCCATCGAGACGAGAACGCCGTTGTGCCGCGTTTTGCCGAGGCCGTCTTTTTTCGGGCCGTAGTGGTCGAAGGTCTGGAATTTGAGGCCACTGCCGGAGGTGAGCGTCATGAATTCAGTTTGGAAGCCGATGAGGCCGCGCGTCGGGATGAGGTATTCGAGGCGGATGCGGCCTTTGCCGTCCGGCACCATGTTGCGCAGTTCGCCTTTGCGCTCGCCCATGCGCTCCATCACCGCCCCTTGGTGTTGTTCGTCCAGATCCAGGACGACGAGTTCGTAGGGTTCATGCGTTTCGCCATCGACTTCTTTGTAGATGACTTCGGGGCGCGAGACGCCCAGTTCGTAGCCTTCGCGCCGCATGGTTTCGATGAGGACAGAGAGGTGCAGTTCGCCGCGGCCGCTGACTTTGAATTTGTCCGGGTCGTCCATTTCTTCGACGCGCAACGCGACGTTGTGGATGAGTTCGCGGTCAAGGCGCTCCTTGATTTGGCGGCTGGTGACGTATTTGCCTTCGCGTCCGGCAAAGGGCGAGTTGTTTACCTGGAAGGTCATGCTCATCGTCGGCTCATCAACGGAGAGGCTTGGCAGCGCTTCGACGTGGTTCGGGTCGCAGAGGGTGTCGGAGATGTAGAGCGGGTCAATGCCGGTGAAGGAGATGATGTCGCCGGCGGCAGCGTTATCGACTTCGACTTTTTCCAGACCAAGGAATTTGAAGATTTGCAGGACGCGACCGCTGCGCACCGCGCCGTCACGGCCGATGATTTTTACCGGGGTGTTGCTGCTGATGCTGCCGCGTTCGATACGGCCGATGCCGATGACACCGGTGTAGCTGGAGTAGTCCAGCGAGGAGATTTGCATGCGGAAGGGCGCGTCGCGGTTCACACTCGGCGGCGGTACGTGCGCCACGATGGCTTCAAAGAGCGGGGTCATGTCGCCCGTGCGGATGTCGGGGTTGTCGCCGGCGTAGCCGTTCAGGCCGGAGGCGTAAACGATGGGGAAATCGAGCTGTTCGTCGGTGGCGCCGAGGCGGTCAAAGAGGTCAAAGGTTTCGTTCAGTACCCAGTCGGCACGCGCGCCGGGGCGGTCGATTTTGTTGATGACGACGATGGGATGCAGTCCCATGTCGAAGGCTTTTTGGGTGACGAAGCGGGTTTGTGGCATCGGGCCGTCCATGGCGTCCACCAGCAGGAGAACGCTGTCAACCATGGAGAGAACGCGCTCGACTTCGCCGCCGAAGTCGGCGTGTCCGGGGGTATCAACGATGTTGATTTGGTAGTCTTTCCAGCGGATGGCGGTGTTTTTCGCCATGATAGTGATGCCGCGTTCGCGTTCGAGGTCCATGGAGTCCATCATGCGTTCGTACACTTCGGCGCGCTCGGCGAGGGTGTCGGATTGGCGGAAGAGTTGGTCAACCAGGGTGGTTTTGCCATGGTCTACGTGGGCGACGATGGCGATGTTGCGGATTTTTTTGACGTCGTGGATATCTGTCACGGTTCACCTTGTTGTGTTCTGTTTTTTGGGCATAAAGAACGCCGCATGGCGCGGCGTGGTATGGCGCGAATTATACGCGCGCGCAGCTTATTGGGCGAGTTTTTCTTGCAAAAGCGCGTTCACCGTTTTCGGGTTGGCCTGGCCTTGCGAACGCTTCAGCACCTGGCCGGTGAGGAAGCCGAGCATTTTCGTCTGCCCGTCGCGGTAGGCGGCGACTTGCTGCGGATGGGCGGCAATAACTTCATCCACCCAGGCGGCAATTTGGCTGTCATCGTTCACTTGTTGCAAGCCTTGCGCAGCGATGAGCGCGTCGGCCGTTTCCGTGCTTTCCCACAGTTGCGGCAGCAGTTTTTTGCCAGCGGCGGCGGAGATGGTGTTGTCCTTGATGCGCAATAGCAGCCCGGCAAAACGCTCGGCGGACAGCGGGATGTCCTGCACGTTGCCGCCGAACTCGTTGTAAAGGCGGGCGAATTCGCCTTGCAGCCAGTTCGCTGCCAGTTTTCCGTCGCCACAGGCAGCGGTCAGCGCGTCGTAATAGTCTGCCATTTCGCGCGTTTGCAGGATGAATTGCGTCGCCTCCGCATCCAGCCCATAGCTTTCCTGATAGCGGGTGGCGCGCGCCTGCGGCAGCTCCGGCAGGGTTTGACGGATTTCCGCAATCCACTCCGGCGCGAGATCAAGCGGCAGCAGGTCAGGGTCGGGAAAATAGCGATAATCGTTGGCCTCTTCCTTGCTGCGCATGGTGCGTGTTTCCATGCGGTCGGGGTCAAAAAGGCGGGTTTCCTGCTCAACCGTGCCGCCGCTTTCCATGATGTCGCTCTGCCGCTCGATTTCGAGGTTGATGGCCTGCTCAACAAAGCGGAAGGAGTTGATGTTTTTCAGCTCAACCCGCGGATTCAGCCCATCGCTGCCCTGCTCGCGGATAGAAACGTTGGCATCGCAACGGAAGGAGCCTTCCTGCATATTACCGTCGCTGATGCCGAGATAACGCACCAAATGGTGTAGTTGCCGCATATAAGCAACCGCCTCGGCGGCAGAACGCAAATCCGGCTCGGAAACCAGCTCAATCAACGGCACGCCAGCGCGGTTCAAGTCAATGCCGGTACGGTCGGAAAACGCATCATGCACCGACTTGCCTGCGTCCTCTTCCAGCTGACCACGGTTAATGCGCACCTCACGCACACCCGCCGCTGTTTCCACGACAATTTTGCCGCCACGAATAATAGCATCATCCAGCTGGCTAATCTGATAACCCTTGGGCAGATCAGGATAAAAGTAGTTCTTGCGCATGAAGAAGGCGTGCGGATTAATCTCCGCGCCAATCGCCAGGCCAAACAGCGTTGCGAACCGTACCGCCTGCGCATTGAGCACCGGCAGCACCCCCGGATAGCCCAGATCAATTTCATTCACGTGGGCATTAGGCTCGGCACCGAAAGCCGCCGAAGATGACGAAAACAGCTTGCTCGCGGTCGCCAGCTGAATGTGCAGCTCCAGACCAATCACGGCTTCATAACGCATACGGGTATCCTCATAAAGAAAGCCCCACCAAGGTGGGGCAAAAATGACATGGAAATTATAAGCACTGACTACCTGTCTCGCAAGCTGGAGAACTTGTCGTTATCTACCAGCTGTTTGTCCACAATACGCGGCGTGACGAAGATTAGCATTTCGTTCTTCTCAAAGGCGCGTGTATTCTTTTTGAAGGCATTGCCAATAACTGGAATATCACCCAAGAGCGGAACTTTTTCTGTCTTGGCAGTTTGTCTTTGTTTATACACACCACCCAAAACAATGGTCTCTCCATTATCCACCAGAACATTGGTTTTCACCCCACTGGTATTTTTGGTGAATGACGTTTGACCAGCAACAGAAACGTTATTACCCAATTCATCATTGTTAATATTCAGTTCCATATCAACCATGTTGTTCGGTGCAATACGCGGTGTCACACTTAAGCGCAGCGCAGCAGTAACTGTTTCCAAGGTCGTAGAGCTGCTGCTGGAAGTGCCATTAGTAGAGTTCTCATTTCGCGTAACGATAGGCACTTCTACACCAGACCAAATTTCTGCTGGCGCGCCATCTTGCGTTACAACACGTGGGCTGGAAACAATTTCTACGCGTCCTTCTGTTTGCAGGGCAGACAATTCAAGATCCACCAAGAAATCACCACTCAAGATGGAAAGACCGTAGCTTGCCGGATTTCCAGAAGTACCACCGATAACAGGCATATTAACACCCAAGCGGTTAGTTAAATCCGGAACAGTTAACGGACGCTCACCATTTACAACACTTTGAGCAAGCACTGATGAAGCAACACTATTACCACTACCTGTAACCAGCTTACTGCTAGAACGATTAATGAATGAAACACCGAAGCGAGAACCCAAATCGCGAGCGTAATTGTCTTCTGTCAACACAATACGAGAATCAATAAGCACCTGTTTAACTGGCTTATCTAGCTCGGCAACCAGATCACGTACTGCCTGAATTTTTTCTGGGATATCATTGACAATCAGAGTATTTGTTCTTTCATCAACTGAGACAGAGCCCTTTTCAGAAAGAATAGAGTCCACATTAGTAGATAATCCATTTGCTGTCGTAGAACGAACATTATTCTTTGCTTCATCAATCAATTTTTTCAGATCGGTAGCACGTGCAAATTGTACTTGAATGCGGTCAATACGCGTCGGAGTCAATTGCTTTTTCTCTTCTAATGTACGAAGAATAGTCAGTTCAGAAGTTCTTAACTCTTCTAGTGTGGCGACATAAATAACATCACCGCTCTGCCGCTTATCCAGACCCTTCGTTTTCATAATAATATCCAAGGCCTGATCCCAAGGTACATTATCCAGACGAAGCGTAATATTACCCGTAACACCATCACTAACGACAATATTATTACGTGTAAATTCTGCAATAATTTGCAATACCGCACGAACCTCAATATCCTGGAAATTTAAAGAAAGGGGTTCACCTTTATAGTGCTTACCGCTGCCAAAACCTAACATTTCTTGTACTTTACGGTCCTGAGCACTTTGTGCAGGCTTCATAATTTCAATCGTATAAGTATTGCCACTCTGATAGCTGACAAATTCAAAAGGATTTCCTGCCATGTTTAGAGAAACCGTAGCTCCACCATTTCCTTTCTTAATTTCAGCATAACTTACTGGCGTATTGTAATCGGTAACATCAAGACGTTTTTGTTCACTATTAGCAATCGTAATACCACGAACATCTGCAACTACTTTATTACCATCCTTACGGATATTAACTACCGTATCCGGAGAAGGGAGATTAAAGGTAAAAGCAGCACGACCATTGGAAGTCCTCTTAAATTCTGGAGAAAGCGCGCCTACGGTATTGACTCCCTTGCCAATCGTTGCCGTACCCTTACCAACATTTACCATCTGTGGATTAACAGCACCACGGAATCCTGCTGCAGGCGCAGCCGCTTTTCCAACAGGCGCCTTCATAGCACCTTTTGCGCCCGGCGTCACACTTACAATGACATCTTGCCCCTGCAAACTAACATTGTAATTCATCGGTGATGACAGATTAATAACGGCACGTGTGCGTCCCTGTCCCGGAATGACATCAACATTGTAAATGCCATTAGACGCTACATCTACACCACGAGATTTCATGGATGATGTCGTATTGGGGAAATCCAGAACAATAGAAGAGTCCGTATTAAAAGCAGCAGGTTTGACACCAGCATTCTTGAATACTAATTGATAACCACCAGCTGCACTACCATGTTCTACACCACTGATACTGGCCGCATACAAGCCTGAGGATAACAGCAACAGGCTGCCTGTAATAATGTGTTTCATAATTCCATAACCTCTAATTAAAAATTAATACGTAAAGAGCTCTAAAATAGCCATTCGGTTCTGCCATCCACGCGGAACCCTATATTTTTCACGAACCATAACGTGATCAGGTTTGATAGAAATAATCAGACCATTATTTTTACCTATATATTCACCTTGAACCGTATTCACGACTCCAGCATCCGGTGTTTGAATAAGTGCAGCACGTCTCTGGTTTTTATTCAGAATTGTTCCCACCATCCATAACTGGCTCAAATCATAATTTTCCAAAAAATATTTGGTATGAGGTACTGGCGCACCATCCCCACAGCTATCATCAGCACAGGCATTCTGACTGGAATCTTCAGGAAGTTTCGCATCCACGACAAAAGACTTTAGTTCAAATGGATCTGCTTTATCTGCTGTATATACATAAGGTTTGTATTCCTTATTTGCAGGTAACGGCCCAAGATCCAGGTTCGGAGTTGGTTGGGTCGTCCTGGCCGTATTCTCCATAAACTCAGTAGCCTCCGTCTCAGGATTACTGCCTATAAATCCCATAGAAAGACATGCAACAAATGGTAATATAGCTGCCTTCCGAGGAATGGAATTATTTTTCAACATCGACATTCTCCTTTTTCGCATGTTCCTGCAGAGACTTTAAATCCATTTTTAAGAACTTATCAATATCTTCATTATAGACATAAGTCTGTAATTGGCTATCTACACTCAGCTTATTAGGATCTTTCTCTGCAATTTTGATGGACATATCCGAAACATTCAAAATACGCTGTAAAGCAGAGATTCTTCCTGTGAACAACGCAAAATTTGTGTATTTTGTATCTGTCTTTAATTTTATTGGCTTAACATCATAATAATTTTGCTTAATATCTTTCTCTGGCTGAAAAGTATCAAAAATAATACCATTATCAACACCAGAAATATATACACTATCAATCAGATCAGGCATTTCATCATTAGAAGGAAGATAGTCTAGCAAAGATCTTAATACTCCTACCAATTCTTCAGAACGCTCTTTATATTTTGGCAAATCTTGTTGGTATTGATACAATTCACTATATTCACTCTTTAGTTGAGTAATCTTCATATTATGTGCATCTTGCTGCTCAACCAATGGCTCTCTTACAAATTTATTGTAAAGAAAAGCCGCCACCCCTACGATAACAACCCAACATAAAATTTTGTAGTAAATCGGCCAAGTACCAGGATTACTAGTATCTAACTGTCCAGGCGATACAAATTTCATTTTTGTCCTCCTTCAGAATTGGGGTCACGCTTTACCTCCATATTGATAGTAAATTCCTTAACTTCACTACCTTCTGGAACTTTAAAACTATTATTCCCTTTCGCTGCCGTGATACTATCCACGGATGCCGTTGAAAAATACTGGAATCTTTCCATATTTCGCATAAACTGTGCTACACCGCTATCATTACTAGCAACGCCCGTAATGATGACTTTCCCCGATTTATAATCGATAGAACTTAAAAATACGGTTTCCGGCGTATTCTGCGCAATGTAGTCAAGCATTTCTGTGGCCAAACCGCGCTCGGCTTGAAGTTTTTGGATAACTTCAATTTGTAGATTGACCTGTTTATTGAGCTCTTTTAATCGGTCAACTTCCTGTTTGGCAACAGATAGCTTGGCTTTACCAGCTTCCAAGTTACTGATTGCCGCTTCTTGTTGCTCAATATAACGGTTTTGCAGCCAATAATCAGCGCCCAAGGCTGCCGCACACAGGAGCACAATGCCTACTGTTGCGTAAGCAAAACCCTTTTTCTGCTCTTCGCGGCGTTGTTCGCGCCACGGTTGTAGGTTAAATTTTCTAGCCATTAGTTTGTGCCTTCCATCGCCAAGCCTATTGCCAAGGCATGATTGATTCCAGACTGCAACGCGTCATCAGAGCGCTGAGATCCTGACAATTTGATGTAAGGAGCGAGATTCAGCAATCTGATATTGTGAGATACGTTTGCAGCACCCAATGCATCTACAAAGCCACTGAGTCGTGCGCCACCGCCAGTCAGGTAAATGACTTTGATCGGTTCAGGATTTTCGGTGACGTTGTTGGCTTCATAGAAATCCAGCGCCAGATGCAGCTGTTCGGTGAATGTTTGTACGTAAGGCGTCAGTACCAAGTCTTTATATTCGTCGCCAAAGCTGTGACCAATCTTGCGGTTTTCGGCGGATTCGGCGTCAATGTCAAAGACGTCCATAATAATTTCATTTACGGTATTGCCGCCAATTTGTTGCTCACGGCTAAACAGTAGTTCGCTGCCTTTGCAAACGTAGAAGCGGCTACGGCTGAAGCCGATATCAATCAGCATGATGCGATCATTCTTGCCGACGTCGCTCTTGCTGACGTATTTCAGTACGCGTGTGAACGCAAAGGCATCCACATCTACTTGTGGTTTGCTGAAAGTCTTGGGCAGATTGTTCAGCAATGCGGTTTTTTCATCCGCAACATCGCGGCGCACGACAACTGCCAAGCGCGTTCCTTTTTTGCTGGGTACTTCGTCGAAATCGAAATAGACTTGATCCATGCCGAACGGTATGGCGTCATTCAGTTCGAGTTCTATTGCGCCTTCCAGTTCGTTACCGCGCAAAGAAGCATCTACGTTGACTTCACGCATGATGACGTCGCCGGTATTGACGTGCAAGACGACCTGCCCTTTGTTCACTTTCTGTTTTTTCAGGGTGGCGGCAACGATTTTGCTCAAGGTTACGCGATCGCGCTGCAGGCGGACTTCCGGCGGAATCACTTCGTAAGCGAGGTGGTTCGCTGTAAAGGCTTTGCCTGATTGCTTGATCTGGGCGACCTTGATGCTGTATTGCCCAATATCTACCCCGATAATCTCAGGTTTTCCCAACATATATTTAACTCCTTTTAAGTCTGCCAGAGGCGTTTACCGCGGGAGGCGGGCCGTGCTTCGCGACAGTCTTCAAACGTTCTTATCGAAATCCCATGCTCAATTTAGCCGCTTTCTGAACAAAAATCAATATTCGGTTAGCCTTTTCTTAAGTATTTTGCAATGTAGCCATAATAGCCTTTGAAAATACTGGAAAAACATCGCGTGTCCAGAAAACAACAAATTTTGCGATTGCGCTATTGTAACACAAATTTCATGTTTGTCTGCTTTGCAAGCCTGGCTTTTTCTGCCGTTGCAACGTTTTTGCCCGCACGAAGGCGGGCAAAAGATTAACATTAGGGAAAGATTGAGTATTATCGTCTGTTTTTACAGAAGATATTTCCAGAAGTCTTTGAGAACGACGAACAGCATCAGCGCATAGACCAACGTCGCACCGACGCGTAACGCCCATTTCATCGTCGTTACGGAGAGTGGTTTGCCGCGCACGGTTTCCAGCGCATAGAAGAGCATGTGGCCGCCGTCCAGCATCGGCACCGGCAACAGGTTGATGGCGGCAAGCGAGAGGCTTACGACGCCAAGGAAGTTAAGGAAGATGTCCCAACCATAGCTGAGTGTTTTTCCTGCCGCATCGCCGATAGTGAGCGGCCCGCCGATGTTGTCGAGCGAGATTTTGCCTGCGAACATGCGGCCAAACATGTTGTAGGTCAGGCGGACGTAATAGACGACTTTATCCCAACCGTGGCCAAGCGACGCCCAGAAGCCGTAGCGCTCAACGCTCTGGTAAGCGGAGACGTCCACCCGCTGCCATTTGACGCCGAGGAAGCCGTGTGTTTTGCCTTTTTTGTCTGTGCGCGAGCCGAGCTGCCCATGCAGGGTTTGTTCGCTGTCCGCGCGCATAACGGTAATGCTGATGGTATCGCCGGGCTTTCCTGCCGCGATAACTTTGCCAATGCGAATGAGGTCTTGTGCTTCGCCATTAACGGCGGTGATGCGGTCGCCCTTTTGGATGCCCATCGCTGCTGCCGGACTGTCCGGCACGGTTTCGGCGACTTCGGCAGGCAGCCATTCATCCACAAGGTAGAGGCCGGTTGCTTCGTCCATTTTCAGTTCGTCGCCTGCACGCAAACTGCTGAGATCAAGCACGAGGATGCGTTCTTCTCCGTCGCGCTGGATGACGATATTGACGTCACTGCGGCGCGGCGCGCCCACGAGGGAGATGTGCGCATCGCTGCTCAGTGGGGTGTCTTTGCCTTCGATGGCGCGAATTTGGTCGCCAACTTGTAAGCCCGCGCGGGCAGCGAGACTGTCCGGGGCGACGCGCGCCACTTCCGGGCGCAGGCCTTGTACGCCGTAGAGGTAGAGGGCGGCGAAGGCGAGTACGGCGAAAAGCAGGTTTACCGCTGGCCCGGCAAAGGCGATGAGGAAACGTTGCCAGGCTTTTTTTGCCTGAAAGGTGCGGTGTTTTTCGGCAGCATCGACCGCTTCGTCGCTGCTCTCGCCTAGCATTTGCACGAAGCCGCCGAGTGGAATGGGCGCAAGGGTGTAGAGCGTACCGTCTTTTTTGCCGCGCCAGGTGAGGAACGGTTTACCGAAGCCGAGCGAGAAGCGGAGGATTTTGACGTCAAAGCGGCGCGCCACCCAGAAATGTCCCCATTCGTGGATGGTGACGAGGATGCCGATGGTTATGATGAAGCCGAGTATTCCCCAGAGCATGGGTAGCATGCCTGCGCCTCCTTGTTGCAGTTGATGTTTTAGAAGATATTGGCGTAGAGAAAGCCCGCTGCCCACAGCACCATCGCCGAGAGCCAGCTGTCGATGCGGTCAAGGATGCCACCGTGACCGGGCAGGATGTTGCTGCTGTCCTTGATACCGGCGCGGCGCTTGAGCACGCTTTCCCAGAGGTCGCCGATGGCGGCGTAGATGACCACCACAGCGGTCAGCGGCAGGAAGGCGCAAAGGCTGAGCGGCAGTTTGACGCAAAATGACAGTACCACCGCTGCCAGCATTGCCGCCAGGAAGCCGCCAAGGAAGCCTTCCACGGTTTTTTTCGGGCTGATTTTTTCCGCCAGTTTGCGTTTGCCAAAGCGGCGACCGGCGAAATAGGCGCCGATGTCGCTGCACCAGACGATGATAAAGAGACCGAGCAGACCGCTCCCGCCAATCATGCGCTGGATGGCGACAGTCGCCCAGACGAAGGCCAGCAGCATTATTGAGCCGGCGACGGCAAGCAGGCTGTCAGGCAGGTTCAAACGCTGGTCGCGGCCATAGCGGTAAAGCGCATAGGGAACGGCGAACAGCCAGAGCAGCGCCGCTGCGGCGAGGATGTAAAAGAGCAAACGGCTTTTGGCGACGCCACCCAGGCCGTATTCGAGCAGGAGCAGGCCGAGGGCGGCAATACCCGCATTGATGAGGGCATATTTCCATTGACGGCGCGGCGGCCAGCGCAGCAGACCGCCCCATTCACGTGCGGCGAGCGCCACCAGCGCCAGCCAAAAAAGGTTAAACCAGGCGTCGCTGGCATAGAGGTTTACCCAGAAAAAGAGCGGGGCGATGACCAGCACGGTCAGGATGCGGTAGAGCAGCATGGCGTCTCCTTGCCGTTAAGGTTGCGACAGCGCGCCGAAGCGGCGGTCGCGGTGATGATAGGCGGCAAAGGCCGCGTCCAGTTGTGCCTCGCCGAAGTCCGGCCAGAGCACGTCGGTGAACCACAGTTCGGCGTAGGCGAGTTCCCACAGGTGGAAGTTGCTCAGGCGCATTTCGCCGCTGCTGCGGATGAGCAGGTCGACTGGCGGTAAATCGGGCATCGGGCGGTGTGCGCTGAAGGCGGCTTCGTCAATGGCATCTGCCTGTAATGTGCCGTCTGCGACTGCTTGCGCCAGGCGGCGTGCGGTCTCGCATAACGCCCATTGACCGCTGTAGTTGATGGCAAGGACGACGTCCATGCGTGAGCCGCTGGCAGTCAGCGCTTCGGCATCGTCGATGGCGCTGCGTAGCGAGGCAGAGAGTGCGGTGCGGTCGCCGAGAACACGCAGACGGATGTCGTTTTTCCGCATTTTTTCCGCTTCTTCGCGCAGTGCCGTTTCAATCAGCTCCATCAGGATTTTGACTTCATGCGGCGGACGGCGCCAATTCTCGGTGCTAAAGGCGTAGAGGCTGAGCATTTTCACCCCCGCTTTGGCGCAGGCGGTGACGACACGATCGACTGCCACCCGCCCGGCCTTGTGCCCAAAAGCACGCGGGCGCAGGTGTTGCTGCGCCCAGCGACCATTGCCATCCATGATGATGGCGACGTGAGCAGGCGGGGTACGCGCGGCGCTCATCAAACTTCCATCAATTCCTTTTCTTTTTCGGCAAGGACTTTGTCCACCTGCTCAACGTATTTGTCGGTCAGTTTCTGGATTTCTGCCTCGGCGCGACGTTCGTCGTCTTCGGAGGCCTGTTTGTCGGTGACGAGCTGTTTGACGCTTTGGTTGGCGTCGCGGCGCACATTGCGAATGGCGACTTTCGCCTGTTCGCCTTCGTTACGCACGATTTTCACCAAGTCTTTGCGGCGTTCTTCGGTGAGCGGCGGCAGGTTGATGTGGATGTTTTGTCCGGCGGTGTTCGGCGTCAGGCCAAGGTCGGAGTTAATCAGCGCTTTTTCGATGACGGCGACCATGTTGCGCTCCCACACCTGGATGGTGAGACTGCGGTAGTCGGTGACGGTGACGTTCGCCGCCTGCGACAGCGGCACCATCGAGCCGTAGTATTCGACCTGCACGTGGTCAAGCAGGCTGACGTTCGCCCGCCCGGTGCGGATTTTGCTCAACTCGTGTTCAAGCGACTTGACGGATTTTTCCATGCGCGCAGCGGCGTCTTTCTGGATTGACTGCATCATTAAAAAGGCTCCTTATGCGTGTATCACTGTGCCAACGCCATCGTCGAAGACGGCACGCACGATTTCATCGGGTTTGGTCATGTCAAATACCACCATCGGCATGTCGTTGTCGCGGCACATCACGACGGAGGTCGCGTCCATGACATTGAGGTTTTCGGTGAGTACCTGACGGTAGCTGAGGGCGTCGTATTTTACCGCATCATCAAAGCGTTTGGGGTCTTTGGAATAGACGCCATCGACCTTCGTCGCCTTGAACATCGCGTCCACTTCCAGCTCAATCGCACGCAGACTGGCGGCGCTGTCTGTCGTGAAAAACGGATTGCCGGTACCGGCGGCGCAGATGACCACCCTGCCCTTTTCCAGGTGGCGGATGGCGCGGCGGCGGATGAACGGCTCGCAGACCTGGTCGATAATCAGCGCCGACATCACCCGCACCGGCACGTCAATCTGCTCCAGCGCGTCTTGAATGGCGAGTGCATTCATTAGCGTCGCCAGCATGCCCATGTGGTCGCCGGTAACGCGCTCCATGCCGAGCGCTGCCAGTTGCGCACCGCGGAAAAGGTTGCCGCCGCCGACGACGATGGCGACTTCCACACCCGCATCGACAAGCTGGCGGATTTCGCTGGCGATGCGGCGCACCACTTTGGCATCCAGACCGAAGGCCTGGTCGCCCATCAGCGCCTCGCCGCTCATCTTCAGCAGAATTCTTTTGTATTTAGGGGTTTTGCTTGTGCTCATGTGTGTGTTCTCCGGTAATTGTTATTGGGCGCGCATTATAGTCGCGCCGCCCCGCTTGCGGGCATAAAAAACCGCCGACAAGCGGCGGTTTTGTGGGGCGGTCAGCGCTTAAACGCCTTTGGCCTGCGCCATGACTTCGGCAACGAAATCGGATTCTTCTTTTTCAATGCCTTCGCCCAGCTCGAAGCGGGTGAATTGCACGACGTCAGCGCCTTTTTCTTTCAGCAGCTGCTCAACGGTGATATCCGGGTTCTTGACGAAAGACTGGCCTTTCAGCGTTACTTCACCAAACAGTTTTTTCATCGCACCTTCGACCATTTTCATCGCACCTTCGACCATCTTCTCGATGATGTTCGCCGGTTTGCCACTTTGCTCGGCTTTGGCACGGTGAATTTCGTTTTCCTTGTCGAGGAAATCCTGCGGCAGGGAGGCAGCATCCAGGGAAATCGGATTGCTGGCGGCGATGTGCATGGCGATATCTTTGGCGAGTTCAACGTCGCCAGTGGTGATTTCCACCAGCACGCCGATTTTCTGTCCGTGCAGATAATGGCCGATGACACCGCTACCGGCGGTCAGGGTTACAAAACGGCGGATGGTCATGTTTTCGCCGATTTTTGCTACCAGTTCGCGGCGGCGCTCGTCAGCGGTAACACCCGGTGCGACTTCAGCGGCGTTCAGCGCGTCAATGTCGGCGAGTTTTTGCGTGCGCGCCACTTCGGCAAGGCGGTTGGCAAAACCACGGAACTCGTCACCCATGGCAACGAAGTCGGTTTCGCAGTTGGCTTCGAGGATGGTTGCTTCTTTGGCGTCGTCGCTGATAGAGACGACCAGCGCACCTTCAGCAGCCACGCGGCCGGCTTTCTTGTCGGCCTTGGCCAGACCGGTTTTGCGCATATATTCAACAGCGGCTTCAATATCGCCATTGGTTTCGAGCAGTGCTTTCTTGCACTCCATCATGCCTGCGCCGGTACGTTCGCGCAGCTCTTTCACTAATTGGGCGGAAATGGACATATTCAACTCCTGAAACAAGGACGGCTGCGGTCACGCCGCAGCCTCAATTCATTCAAAAACCGGACAAATTACTCGGCGTCGCCGCTTTCAGCCGGAGTAGCCGGCTCATCAACCGCGACCGCTTCTTCCAGCGCTTTTTCCGCGTTCTCGCCACCACGGGCGGTAACAGAAGCCTTGGCTTCCTCAATGGCGCTGGCGACAGCATCAACGTAGAGGCGGATGGCGCGCACGGAGTCGTCGTTACCCGGAATGATGTAATCAACGCCTTCCAGCTGACTGTTGGTATCTACCACGCCAACGACCGGAATGCCGAGTTTCTTCGCTTCCTGAATGGCGATGTGCTCATGCCCTACGTCAATAACGAACAGTACGTCCGGCAGACGGCGCATATTGCGGATACCGGTGAGCGAGCGGGCGAGCTTGTCGCGTTCACGACCGAGGACGATAACCTCTTTCTTCACCAGCTTCTGGAACGTGCCATCTTCGGCCATGCGTTCAATCGCTTCCAGGCGGTTAATGGACTGGCGGATGGTCTTGAAGTTGGTCATCATCCCGCCGAGCCAACGGAAATTCACATACGGCATGCCACAGCGTGCAGCGGCTTCGCCGACCGCTTCAGAAGCGCTGCGCTTGGTGCCGACGAACATCACACTGCCGCCATTGGCGACGACGGTGCCGACAAAATTCAGGGCGTCATTCAACATCGGTACCGTTTTTTCCAGGTTGATGATGTGAATATCGCCGCGCTTGCCGTAAATATAAGGAGCCATCTTGGGGTTCCAGAAACGGGTACGGTGCCCGAAGTGCGCGCCGGCTTCAAACAGCTCGCGCATGCTTACTTTACTCATTGTTTTTACTCCATAAAGGGTTAGGCCTCCAAACGCGCAAACGCTCCAACCCGCAGGCACCCGGAGCGTCGAAAACAGCGTTTGTGTGATTTAGTTGCCAGAAAGGCGCGCGCTTTATACCATAGCCCGTCATTTTTACCAAACAGAAATCCATGACCATCACCCTGAAAAGCGAGGCCGACCTCGCCAAAATGCGCGTCGCCGGGCGCCTGGCGGCGGACGTGCTTGACATGATTGCTCCTTACATCGTTCCCGGCGTCAGCACCGCCGAACTGGACCGCCGCTGTCACGACTACATCACCAACGTCCAACAGGCCATCCCCGCCTGCCTCAACTACGGCAGCCCGCCCTTCCCTGCCTCGACCTGTATCTCGGTCAATCACGTCATCTGCCACGGCATCCCCTCGGACAAAACCCTGAAAAACGGCGACATCGTCAATATAGACGTCACCGTTATCAAAGACGGCTGGCACGGCGACACCAACCGCACCTACCTCGTTGGCGACGTCGGCGTTCTCGGCCGCCGCCTGGTGGACGTTACCTACGAAGCGATGTGGCGCGGCATCCGCATGGTGCGCCCCGGTGCGACCCTCGGCGACATCGGCCACGCCATCCAGAGCTACGCCGAAGCCGAACGTTTTTCCGTCGTGCGCGAATTCTGCGGGCACGGCATCGGCCGTGGCTTCCACGAAGACCCGCAAGTCGTGCATTTTGGCCAACCGGGCAAAGGCCTCGTCCTCGAAAAAGGCATGACCTTCACCATCGAGCCGATGATAAACGCGGGCAAGCGCGAGCTCAAAGTCCTCGGCGACGGCTGGACCGTCGTCACCCGCGACCGCTCGCTGTCCGCGCAATGGGAACACACCCTCGCCGTCACCGACGACGGCTACGAAATCTTCACCCTCGGCGCCGCCGAACGCGAACACATCTCCCCCATCGGAAAACCATAAAAACCGCATTTACATACAGGGTAGCGACTACCCTGTATGTAAAGACACCCCCATGCCGCGCAAACACATCACCTTCCCGCCGCCCCGATACCCTGAAATAACCAAAGCCGACGACTCCCTACTGCGTCGCATCAGCACTACTGCCGACAGCGGCGACGAAGCCACACGCTACCTGGCCGCCTTGCGCCAAATCATGCAAACACAAAACGGCTACCTCTCCAGCGCCCACCACCAAGACTACTACCCCGGCGACGCCATCGAACTTTGCGCCGAACGCGCCAATGACAACGCCGCAGCCTTTACTCTCTGCCACCTCATCATCATCCAAAGCGCCCTCGCACAAACCTGCCCCTTCACCCTTAGCTACTACTGGGAGCACTACCGGACACAACGCGCACAACTACCACCCCGCCTCCAGGACCAACTCGACACCGCCTACCAACACGCGCACAAACACGGCCTGATCGACGACACCTTCCGTCCCCCCTCACCCTAATGCTCGCCCTCCCACCCGACTGGCAACCCGCCGCCCCTGCCCTTTCGCCGCTCGCAGAAGCCGCGCGCGCCCGCGACTACCTGCGCGAACTGCGCCACGGCCTTGCCGCGCACATCCGCGGGCGCGACTACGACGTACACCGCCTCATCGTGCATTACACCGCGCAGATTGACCGCATCCTCGGCTACCTCTACCAGCGCACCATCGCCAACCCGCGCATCCGCCTCTATGCCATCGGCGGCTACGGCCGCGGCGAACTCTTCCCCGCCTCCGACATCGACCTCCTGCTCCTCACCCCGGACAACCTCACCAACCGCGACACCATCGAAACCTTCATCCAGACACTCTGGCAACTCGGTCTGGACATCGCGCAGCACGTCCACGCTGACCGCGACCTCGCCCCTGCCGCCACCGCCGACATAGACCTCCTCACCAGCCTGCTGGAAAACCGCCAACTGGCGGGCGAGCCGCACCCCATCGACCCCGCCCGTCCGCCGCTCATTGCCAAAACTGCCTACATCCGCCACAAACAACAAGAACAACGCGCGCGCGACGCCAAACAAGAACGCCTCGGCCAACTCGAACCCAACCTGAAAAACAGCAGCGGCGGCCTGCGCGACGAACACATGATTACCTGGCTTTCCGCCTACTGCTACCACGACCGCAGCCACGCCAGCCTCATCGCCAAAAACCTCATGACCCCCGGCGAATCCGCGGGACTGCACGAAAGCCGCGACGCCCTCTGGCGCATCCGCTTCGCCCTGCACCTGGGCGGCGCGCGACAAAAAAACACCCTGGATTTCGAACAACAAAAACGGCTCGCCGCCACCTTCGGCTACCGCGACCAGCGGCACAACCTCGCCATCGAACAACTGATGCAGCACTACTACCAGCACAGCATGCGCATCCGCCGCATCAACCAGCGCGTCGTGAGCCACATCGAAGCCGACCACCAGCCGCCGCAGCCCGCCGTACCGCTAACCCGCGACTACGCCAGCCAGCACGGCAAACTCACCCTGCGCGACCCGGCCAGCTTCACCCAAAACCCCAACCAGCCGTGGGAACTCTTCCAATACCTCCAACAAAACCCGACCATCCGCGAACCGCACCCCGACCTCGTGCGCCACATCCGCCGCCACCGCGACAGCCTCACCAACATCGCGCGCCGCCGCGACGCCGACAACCGCCGCGCCTTCCTCGCCCTGCTCGCCCAACCCGGCAACGTCCACCCCCAACTGGCGCGCATCCACCAATACGGCCTGCTCTACCGCTACATCCCCGCCTTCGCCCACATCACCGGACGGATGCAATACGACCTCTTCCACCAATACACCGTGGACCAGCACACCCTCAAACTCATCGAAACCCTCGACCGCCTCGTCCGTCCCGACCCCGCCTACCCCGAAGCCGCCGAAACCCTGACCCGCCTGAAAAACCCGGCCATCCTCTACCTTGCCGCCCTCTTTCACGACATCGGCAAAGGCTACGACGGCGACCACAGCCAGACCGGCGCACAAATCGCCGACCTCTATGCGCGCGAAAACGACGCCATCCCCCCCGAAGACCGCGCCCTGCTCACCTGGCTCGTCGCCCACCACCTCGACCACAGCCTGACCGCGCAAAAAAAAGACCTCACCGACCCCGACACCATCGCCGCCTACGCCGCGACCATCCCCAGCGCCGAACACCTCGACCACCTCTACCTGCTGACCCTCGCCGACATCAGCGCCACCAACCCCAGCCTCTGGAACACCTGGCGCGCCAGCCTCCTCTACGACCTCTACCAACAAACCCGGCACCAACTCGAACACCACCAGGACAGCCTGCACGCCCGCGAACACCGCGCGCGCGAACAAGCCAAAGCCCAACTCGCCAGCGACGCGCAAACCCTCGAACACCTTTGGGCGCAACTCCCCGAAGCCTACTTTCGCGGCGAAACCGCCGCCGCCATCGCCGCCAAAACCCGCCACCTGCTCGCACGTGCCGACAACACAGAATCCCCTCCCCTGCAAAGCGGGGAAGGGTTGGGGAGGGGATGTGAAAATCGCGAAGCAACCACATCCGAAACCTGCCAGCAAACAGCACCCTCCCCCGTGGGGGAGGGCTGGGGTGGGGGCAGCAAACCATCCGCGCCAGCGACCACATCCGAAGCACGTGCCGACAACACAGCCCCCCCTCCTCTGCGAAGCGGGGAAGGGTTGGGGAGAGTGTGTGAAAATCGCGAAACAACCACATCCGAAACCTGCCAGCAAACAGCACCCTCCCCCGTGGGGGAGGGCTGGGGTGGGGGCAGCAAACCATCCGCGCCAGCGACCTCATCCGAAGCAAACGAACCGCTCCCTCCGCAACCCGGCAAACAACACGCCGTCAGCCTCATTCAGGAACACCCGCCGCGCCTGTTCATCACCAGCCCCAACCCGCCGGACATCCTCCTCGTGCGCATCACCCACTACCTCGAACAACACAACCACAACATCCACGAAGCGCGCCTCTACACCACCGCCGACCACCGCCTCACCCTGCAAGAATACACCCTGAGCGAAAACCCGCCGCCCGCGCCCGAACTCGCCCACGAACTCGAACAACACATCGCCGACAAACAGCCACCACCGCCGCTCGCCCGCCGCCTGCCACGCGAACGCCTCAAACACTTCACCACCCACACCCGCGTCCACATCCAGCCGGAAGGCGACCACACCACCCTCGAACTCACCTGCAAAGACCGGCACGGCCTGCTCTCGCTGATAAGCCGCATCCTGCTCGCGCATGGCGTCCACATCAGCCACGCCAAAATCGGCACCTACGGCGAAAAAGTCGAAGACAGCTTCCACCTCACCGACGCCCGCCACCGTCCGCTCACCGACGCGGCAACCCTTGCCGCCCTGAAACAGGCGCTGCTGGAAGCACTGCAATAAACCGCCCAAACTGGCACAACCGCAGGGCGCAGCCTATAATATGAACAACCCGCAACCACCCGGCAACCCGCCCCTCCGGCAGACAGTTAAAAGGACAGAACGATGCACAGCCCACTCCCCAACATGGCCAAACCCAGCGGCAAATCCACCCGCCACGAAATGGAGTATTACGACGGACACCGCCGCATCGTCTATACCGTGGACGAAGGCTACAGCCAAAACGACGGCACCATCCTCATCTCGCGCACTGATGCCAACGGCATCATCACCCACGCCAACCGCGTATTCGTAGAAGTCAGCGGCTACAGCCAACGCGAACTCATCGGCGCGCCGCACTACATCATCCGCCACCCCGACATGCCCAAAGCCGCCTTCAAAGACCTGTGGGACACCATCCTCAAAGGCGAAGAATGGCACGGCTACGTGAAAAACCTGCGCAAAGACGGACGCTACTACTGGGTGTACGCCACCGCCGCGCCGATTATCAGCAACGGCATGTTCGTCGGCAGCACCTCGGTGCGGCGCAAAGTCGATGACCAAACCATCGCCCAATACGAAGCGCAATACCGCGAAATGCGCAAACACGAAGAACTCTTTGGCTTTGAACCCGAAGAAGAAAAAGCCGCGGCGGGCGTCGGCCTGCTCGGCAAACTGTTCGCCAAGAAAAAATAACCCGCCCCCGCAAAGCCATTACAATACCGGCTCCCTCCACATCCCCAACCACCATGAGCGAAGAACACCCAGAACCCAAGCCCTCGCTCCTTGGCCGCCTGACCGCGCTATGGAGCAACAACGAAGAACCTGACTTTCACGACGCCTTCCACGAACTCATCGCACAGGCGTGTACCAACGGCGACATCGGCGAAGAAACCGCGCAAATGCTCGAACGCCTCACCACCCTGGACGACACCCGCGTGCGCGACATCATGATCCCGCGCGGCCAAATCCTGCTCATCGAAGAAGACTGGAGCCTTGAACAAATCTTCAACGTCATCATCGAATCCGGCCACTCGCGCTACCCCGTCGTCGATGAAACCCACGAACAAATCCGTGGCATCCTCCTCTCCAAAGACCTGCTTCCCTACGCCTTCCGCCAACAACTGCCGAGAGACATCAGTACCCTCCTGCGTCCGGCGACCATCGTCCCCGAAAGCAAACCGCTGGACGCGATGCTGCGCGACTTCAAGACCAACCGCAACCACATGGCGCTCGTCATCGACGAATACGGCAACCTCTCCGGCCTTGTCACCATCGAAGACGTCATCGAAGAGATCGTCGGCGAAATCGATGACGAACACGACGAAATCGCCGACGCCCCCATCAGCGCCAACAGCGACGGCAGCTACCAGGTAAGCGCCCTCACCCCCATCCCCGCCTTCAATGAAGCCTTCGACATGGCGCTCTCCGATGAAGAAGCCGACACCATCGGCGGCTACATCCAGCACATCCTCGGCAAAATGCCGGAAATCGGCGAAACCGCCGCGCTTGGCGACTGGCAGGCAACCGTCAGCAAGGCCAACCAGCGCCAGCTCATCAGCCTGCACCTGCGTCCCCGCCCGACAGAACCGCCATCGGTGCCGGAAGACTGATTCTCCCGCCCCTCCCCGGCGGGGAGCGCATCAGGGCGGTTAAACGCTTGCGGCGTAACCGCCCGATTTTTTTACCACCACTACCCCAACCGCCATGAACGAAAACCTCAACAAACTCAAACGCGCCATCCGCTTTCTTTTCCGCCCCGGCAACGCGCTCTACTGGGGCATCCTCGCCGTCGTCCTCTGCCTGGAAGGCCTGGAAACCCTGAAACACCTCCACACCATGAAAGAAATCTTCCAGGCGCACGGCGTTGCCCTCGACTGCGACCTGAACGAAGTACGCTGCTTCACCGCGATGATGGAAACCTCCAAAGCCATTCCCGCCAACTACGGCATGATCGCGCTGAAAATCATCGCCGGCTTCCTCTTCCTCTGCAAAATGTTCGACGGCATCCTCCGCCTCTCCGAAGGCCTGGAAGACGAACCCGTGCCTTTCGCACCGGTCAGCCTCGTTCCCTTCCTCACCCCGCTCAAATACATCGCCGGCAGCATCCTGCTCGCGCTTGCCACCCTGCCGATCGCCTTCCTGTTTGGCCTGAAAAGCTGGCAACTCTGCCTCATCCTCATCAACAGCCTCTTCATGCCGGCGATGGTGATGAACCTCGTCGGCAACGACAGCATCCTCAGTATGATTAGCCCGCGCGCCTGGATCATCACCATCAACAACATGGGACTGAAAAACTACCTCGCCCTGCTCTTCTTCCCGTTCCTCGTTGCCTTCTCGCTAGCCTTCCTCCTCGGCATCCTGGCCGCCTTGGCGCGCAACGATGGCCTGATTATCATCGGCATGGAAATCGTCGCCGTCCTTGCCGCTGCCCTCGTCTATATGTACATCGGCTACTTCATGCGCGCCGACGTCCCGCAAGGACTGAGCGAAGCCGAACAGCGCGCCCTCTACGAAGCCGACACCTACCGCATGGACGACGACACCAAAAAACAATTCGCGCAAGACCTGCTCGCCGCCGACACCCTGCGCAACGAAGGCGGCTTCGACCAAATGGAAGCCCTGCTCCTGCCCTACGCCACGGCGCAGCACAACATCGCCCAATACTTCCCCGCCTACCGCCGCCTCTACGAACACTACAGCGTGCACCGCCGCCATGACGCGCTGCAAACCCTCGAACAGCGTCTGCTTGAAGCGGCCGCACAAGGCAACGAACGTTGCTACCTCCTCGTGCGCAAAGCGGTAGAAAACATGGCGCTGGACGACCCGGCGCGCCTGCCCGCCGACTGGATACAGCCGCTGGCGCGCATGGCGATTGAGCATAACGACTACGACATCGTTCTCGCGCTCACCCGCAACTTCGCCCAGCGCCACCCCGGCCACAAACACATCCTCGAAAACTACTACTGCGCCGCCCGCGCGCTGGACAAAAAAGGCCAACGCGACAAATCGCTGCACCTCCTGCAACAACTCATCGACCACTACCCCGACCACCCGAAAATCGCGCAAGTGCGCCGCAGCTACGAACTGCTGCAAAAACAGGCGGGACAACCCTAAACCAAAGGCCGGCAATGCCGGCCTTTCTCTTTAAGAACCCGTTTAGAATCATAGAGAAATCACTTTTTCTGCGACCCATGATAGTGAACAGAAGCGAGGCAAACCGCCGATATGCTCCCTCTCCCTGTGGGGGAGGGTTGGGGTGGGGGCAGCAAATGTGAAAAACCGGAATTTCGACTCATCAACAACATCACCCATCCCCTGCCCTTCCCGCTTTTACCCTCAGACTCCAAACAGGTTCTACCGCCTACCGCCCGCCGCTTGCGCGTTGATGCTGAGAATCCCCGCGCCGATGATGACGGCGATGCCTGCAATCTCCTGCCAACTTAGCGTCTCGCCGAAGCGGAAATGGCCAAAGAGGACGGAATAAACCACGGTGAGATAAGACATCGCGGCAATGGTGAATTTCTGCCCGACGGCGTAAGCGCGGGTGATGGCAATCTGCGCGGTGAGGCCGCTCGCGCCGATGCCGAGCAGATACGGCAGGGCGCGCAGCTCGATGCCGTGCCAGCCTTGATAAGTGGCAATCAGCGCGCTCATCAGGGTGCTGACCAGCGAAAAATAAAACACGATGCGCCAGGCGGGTTCGCCGGTGGCGCTCATTTCGCGCAGTTGCAGGTGGGCAAGCCCGGTCGCGGCGGCGCCGACGAGACCGCAGGACAGTCCCCACGCCTGGCCGCTGTTAAAACCGGGGCGCAGCAGGATGGCAACGCCAGAAAGACCAATTACCAGCACGGCGATTGTGCGGCGGGTGATGCGCTCGCGCAGCAGCAGGAAGGAAAAGAGCGCGATGAAAATGGCGGAGCTGTAGCCGAGGGTAACGGCGGTGGCCAGCGGCAGAATAGTCAGCGTATAGAACTGGATGAGGCTCGCGCTTGCGCCGGAGACACTGCGCACCACATGCGCGCGCAGCAATTGGGTGGAAAAACGCTGGCGGCGCAGCAGGGCGTAAGCGCCGAGGGCAAAGACGGCGGGCAGGTTGCGCCAGGTGGCGAGTTCGTTCGACTGGTAGGCGAACAGACGCGCGCTTTCTTTGGTAAGCACGCCCATCAGCGCGAAATTAAAAGTGGCGAACAGCGCCCAGAGGACGCCGCGGGCGGCAGGAGTGAGCATAGGTTTGACGGAAACGTTGGAAAAGCCCGGCATTATAGCGCTGCGCGTGAATGAGCTTTAATGAAGGGGTCGGCGGGAATCGCTATCATGCCGCGGTCGCAATCCAACGGAGAAAAAACCATGAAAAAAAGCAATCTTGGCCTTGTTGCAGGCCTGTCCGCGATGATGATCGCCGGCTGTGAGACCGCTGGCGGCGGTTTCGGCGGCATGGCGAACCAGTCCACCGCGATGGGTACTGCTATCGGCGCACTCGCCGGCGGCGTCGTCGGTCATCAAATTGACGACGACAAAGGCCGCTACATCGGCGCGGTCGCAGGTGCCTTGGCAGGGGCTGCCATCGGTAACTACATGGACCGCCAGCAGGAACAACTGCAACAACAAGTCGCCAACAGCGGCGTGCAGGTTCAGCGCGTCAACGAAAGCACCATCCAGCTCAACATCCAGAGCGAAGTGCTGTTTGACGTTGATAAAGCGGTCATCAAGCCGAACTTCTACCAACCGCTCGGCAGCATCGCGCAAACACTGCAACAATACCCGGAAACCGTCGTCCACGTATACGGCTTCACCGACGGCAGCGGCAGCCCGCAGCACAACCTGCAGCTGTCACAACGCCGTGCGCAGTCCGTCGCGCAATACCTCGCGCAACAGGGCATCAACTCGCAGCGCTTCGTCGTGCAAGGCTACGGCGAACAATACGCCAGCGCCGAGAACAACCCGCAAGACCGCCGCGTCGCCATCTACATCAAGGCGATCGACCAAGCCAACCCACAAGCCGCTTACACCCCGGTGTTCTGATTTCTCACCGCTTGCAAGAAAAAACCCGCCATCCGGCGGGTTTTTTGTGGGCGGTTTTTACTCCGCATCACGACGCAGGTCGATGTCCTGCAACGGGATTTTGTGCGTGCGGTAGCGCAGCTTGTGGTAGAGGTAGAAGGCGAGGAAGACCGGAATGCCCATATAGGTTACGGCGAGACGTTTCCAGTCGAGATCGCCTTTCAGCACCAGGTCGGTGTCCTGGCCGATGATGACCAGCACGCACAGGGTGAGCGCCAAGAGTGGGCCGAAGGGGAACCATTTGGCGCGGTAGCTCAGTTCACTTAACGAGCGGCCTTGTGCGATAAAGGCGCGGCGGAAGCGGTAATGGCTGACGGCGATGCCGAGCCAGGCGATAAAACCAGTCAAGCCAGAGGCGGCGATGATGTATTGGTCAAAAAGGTCTTTGCCGATTCCTTCGTTCAGTTGCAGCAAAAAGAGGGCGAAGATGACGGCGGCAGTGGCGGCAAGGGCAAGCAGAGGCACGCCGCTACTGCGGCTGGTGCGCGCAAATACCGGCCAGGCGAGGCCGTCTTTGCCCATGGCGTAGAGCATGCGCACCGAGGCGTACATGCCGGAGTTACCGGCGGAAAGTACCGAGCTCAAGATGACGGCGTTCATCACGGCAGCGGCAAAGGCAAAGCCGGCGCGCTCAAAAACGAGGGTAAAGGGCGATTTGGCGATGTTTTCCGCACCGGCACCGATGTCCGCGCCCAGCAGTTCTTCACTGGTGTGCGGTATGAGCAGGCCGATGACGAGGATGGCGAGGATGTAGAAGATGAGGATGCGCCAGAAGATTTGCTTGACCGCTTTCGGGATGCTTTTTTCCGGGTTTTCCGTTTCGCCGGCGGTCACGCCGATGAGTTCTGTCCCCTGGAAGGAGAAACCGGCGATGAGGAAGACGCCGAGGATGGTGAGGAAATGCCCGCCCGCGCCGTTGCCGAGGAAGGGGCCGTCGCCCGCGGTGAAGTTGCTGAAACCGACGTACGCGCCGCCCATGATGCCGAAGATGGTGAGCGTGCCGATGCAGAGGAAGATGATGACGGTGATGACTTTAATCAGCGCAAACCAGTATTCGGATTCGCCGTAGGCGCGCACGGAAAAGGCATTGAGCGCGCAGATGATGCCAAAGAAGGTGAGGCTCCAGCCCCAGGCGGGCATGAGCGCGCGCAATGGCTCCCAGTAGGTGATGACGACAGCAGCGATGGAGATATCGACCGCGACGGTGATAACCCAGTTAAACCAGTAGTTCCAGCCGAGGGCAAAGCCGAGCGAGGGGTCAACGTAGCGCGAGGCGTAGGTGGCAAATGAGCCGGAGGTGGGCAGCCAGGTCGCCATTTCGCCGAGCGAGGTCATGAGGAAGTACACCATCAGGCCGATGGCGGCATAGGCGACGAGCGCGCCGCCGGGACCCGCGCTGTGGATGGCGGTGCCGCTGGCCATGAAAAGGCCGGTGCCGATGCAGCCGCCGATGGCAATCATCGACAGGTGGCGGGTTTTCAGGTGGCGTTTCACCTGAGTACTGGGGGAGGGTGTTGTCATGGTGTCCTTCTTTGAAGTGGATGAAATTTACATACACCACGAGCGCTCAGGTGTATGTAAACGGGGTCGTGGAATGTCATTCGGATTCATGCGGGCGCGGATGCCCGAAGTCCCGCTGAACGGCGCCCTCCTCCTGTGGGGGAGGGGGGCTCAATGCCCTTTCTTCACCGGCCGTTGCCAGCCGCTGATGGTTTTCTGCTCGCTACGGGAGAGCGCCAGTTGCTCGTCCGGCACGTCGCGGGTGATGACCGAACCGGCGCCGATGGTCGCGCCATCGCCGATTCTCACCGGGGCAACCAGCGCGCTGTTGGAGCCGATAAAGACGCGGTCGCCGAGGATGGTCTGGTGTTTGTTGGCGCCGTCGTAGTTGCAGGTAATCGTCCCCGCGCCGATATTGACCGCGCTGCCGAGGGTGGCGTCGCCGATGTAGCTTAGATGATTGATTTTGCTGCCACGGCCGACGTGCGCCGCTTTGGTTTCGACGAAATTGCCGATGCGTACGCCTTCGGCGAGTACCGTTTTCGGCCGCAGTCGCGCGAATGGCCCGACCTGCGCGTTCGCGCCCACCTCGCAATGCTCCAGACGCGAATGGCTGTAGATGCGCGCGCCGCTGGCGATGGTGCAATTATCGAGCACGCAGCCGCTTTCAATATAGACGTTGTCGCCGAGGCGCACCGTGCCTTTCAACACAACATTCGCCTCAATCACCACATCGTGCCCGGCGCTGACCGTGCCATGCACATCAATGCGCGCCGGATCAATCAGGGTAACGCCCGCTGCCAGCAGCGCCTGCGCCTGCCGCTGCCGCCACACCGCTTCCGCCTGCGCCTGTTGCGCGCGGGTGTTGATGCCCAGCGTTTCTGCGGTGTCAGTGGCGGGGACGGTCACCACGCGCCAACCAGCGGCGACGTGCAGGGCGATGACATCCGTCAGATAAAACTCGCCGGCGGCATTGTCGTCCTGCAACTGCGGCAAATAGCGGGCGAGGTACTCGTTTTTCACCGCCATCATGCCGGTATTGATTTCGCGGATGGCGCGCTCAGCATCGCTCGCGTCCTTTTCCTCGACGATAGCGGTCATCTCGCCCGCCGCATCGCGCACGATGCGCCCATAGCCGAAGGGGTTATCAGCGACAGCAGTCAAAAGCGCGAAGCCATTGTGCCGCGCCGCATCGAGCAGACGTTGCAGCGTTTCCGCGCGCACCAGCGGCGTATCGCCATAAAGAATCAGCACCAGCTCGGCCTGGGCAATCTCATCCAGCGCCATGCGCACCGCGTGCCCGGTGCCGCGTTGCTCGGTCTGGGCAATCCAGCGCAACTGCGGCCAGGCGGGGGCAATGCAGGCGCGCAACTGCTCGCCCTGATGGCCGTAAATCACCGCGCTGCGCGTCGGCGCGAGCGTTTGCAGCGTCTCCAACAGATGCACAATCATCGCCTTGCCACCGACTGGCTGCAAAACCTTCGGCTGGGCGGAATGCATGCGTTTGCCTTGACCGGCGGCGAGAATGAGCGCGAGCGTTTTCATGTGAATTCCTTGTGGATGCGTTGAAGGGCGCTATTGTAGCGAAAGCGTCTTCATTGTGGCGTTTTAGCCGCCAATTTTTACTTTCTCCGTGATGAATGTGAATGTGAGTGTTAAAATGCACACAGCCCCAGTGATTTTCTGGTGATTTAACTGTTAAATGGAGACTGCTTTTATGAAAAGACAAGAGAATCTCGAACGCGCCAAAAGTTCAGAAACATGGGACGTCGTCGTCATCGGCGGCGGCGCGACCGGCCTTGGCATCGCGGTAGATGCCGCCACGCGCGGATTCTCGACCCTGCTGCTGGAACGCCGCGATTTCGCCAAAGGCACCTCCAGCCGCAGCACCAAACTCGTCCACGGTGGCGTGCGCTACCTCGCCCAAGGCTACGTGGACCTCGTGCGCGAAGCCCTGCGCGAACGCGGACGGCTCGCGAAAAACGCGCCGCACCTCTTCAAAAGCGAAGCCTTTATCATCCCTGGCGAAAAATGGTGGACGGCGCCTTACTACACCTTCGGCCTCTGGCTCTATGACCGCCTCGCCGGCAAACTCGGCATCGGCCACACCCGCTACCTCGGCAAGGGCGAAGCCAACAAACTGCTTCAAGGCGTCAAGCCGGAAAAACTGCGCAACGGCGTCTGCTACTACGACGGCCAGTTCGACGACTCCCGCCTCGCGGTAAACCTCGCACAAACCGCCATCGAACACGGCGCCGCCGTGGTGAACTACTGCGAAGTCATCGGTCTGGAAAAAAACGAAGCGGGCAAAATTTGCGGCGTCAAAATCCGCGACAACCTCGGCGGTGACGAATTTACGGCGAAAGCGCGCTGCGTCGTCAATGCGACCGGGGTGTTTGCCAACGAAATCAACAAAATGGACGACCCGAACGCGCTGGACGGCATCGTGCCGAGCCAGGGCGTACACATCGTCATCGACCGCAAATTCCTGCCGGGCGACTCCGCGCTGATGGTGCCGAAAACCTCTGACGGCCGCGTGCTGTTCGCCGTACCGTGGCACGACAAACTCGTCGTCGGCACCACCGACACCCTCGTCAAAGACGCCGAATACGAACCGCGCCCGCTGGAGCAGGAAGTCGAATTCATCCTGAACACCGCCAAAGACTACCTCGTCAAAGCGCCGACCCGCGCAGATATCCGCAGCGTCTTCGTCGGCCTGCGTCCGCTCGCCGCGCCCAAAGACAGCGGCAAAAGCACCAAAGAAGTCTCACGCAGCCACAAAGTGCACGTCACCCCGTCCGGCATGGTGGACATCATCGGCGGCAAATGGACGACCTACCGGCAAATGGCTGAAGACGCGGTTGATGCCGCTATCAAAGACAAAACCCTGCCGGAAAAACCCTGCCAGACCACCGAACTCAAAATCCACGGCCACGCACCCGCGGACATGAGCCACCACCTCGGCTACTACGGCAGCGACCGCCCGGCGATAGAAGCACTTGCCCAGGCAGACGCCAAAGCGGGCAGCAAAATCCACCCTGACCACCCCTTCCTCTACGCCGAAGCGCTATGGGCGGTGCGCGAAGAAATGGCACAGACGCTGGAAGACGTACTCGCCCGCCGCATCCGCCTGCTCTTCCTCGATGCCCGCGCCGCAGCCGAAGTAGCGGAAGACGTCGCGCGCTACATCGCCGCCGAGCTGGGCAAAGACGAAAACTGGGTACGCGAACAAACGGAAGACTTCCGCAAACTCTGCGCGCAGTATCACTTCTAAACCAACATGCCCTAAAAAAACCGCGCTTCGGCGCGGTTTTTTGCATCTGTAGTAATCAAGAAATTGGTGTCGTCTCTTATGACAATATTTCTAAAATATCCAACAACCCGTCTCATAAAAACGGTACACATTTGTATAGCAATCCTCCGAAAACCTCATATGGTGTTTCATTGCTAGGGGTCATAGAGTTCGCCTCGCGCACCATTGATACGAAACAATATTTCCACGACAGTGCACCGAGGCGCACCCTATGGTGTTGTTTTCGGCGGCGTACCTTGTCTGATGCTCTCGGTGTATCGCTATACAATACAGAGAAAAGAAACAACGCCTATCAATCTTAAGTTCACGCATTAGCATAATTATTATAAGCGACCTGTTTATAAACAATAAAATTCACAGCATCACTATAATAATTATCACGCCATACTATTTCCGTCATCGCAGAAAATAGCGACAATCACGATACATTAATATGATTGAGTATTTTCCCGAGTAGCTTGCGCAACTCGGCATATTCTTCTTCATTCAAAGCATGAATAAATTGGCGTTCAATTTCCAGATGCGTGGGCGCTACTTCCTTAAGCAACTCCAAGCCGGTAGATGTTAATTTTACCAACAGGCTCCGTCGGTCATTGGGATTGGGTGAGCGCTCAATAAGCCCTTTCTTTTCCAGTTGATCGATACGGTTAGTCAATCCTCCCGATGAAATCAGGATAAGGTCTTGCAGTTGTTTCGGCGTTAATTCCTGTTTTTTCTCGCGCGCCAATGCCGCCAGCACATCAAATTCTCCAACCGTCATTTGAAAACGGTCCAGATTTTTATCAACGCTACGCCCGACTATTGAACTTATTCTAACAATACGCCCAATAATTTCTGTTCCTGAGGTATCCAATTGTGGATCAAATTGATGCCACTGATTGATAATATATTGCACCAAGTCAGCGTGTTTTTTGTGAGTCATATAATTTAAAACTCTTCATTGGTAATGAGAAGAACAATATACACCAATTTTTCTGCAATTCAAATCTTACAAAAATATTTTTAGCGAGATATTTTATATATGAAATTCCACAAGGCGACATGAGGATTTCACACAAATATGGCCGTAAACACTCAACCATAAATGACCACATTATTTAAACAATCCATTGTAAATCAATAGAATTTAAAAAAGTGCAATTGTCATGCACGTTCTTTATGAGGAATCTTCCTCATCATAAACGAATGGGAAATAATGCAATAAAAAATCCCCGCGTGATGCGGGGATTTTTGGGGGAGGTTATCGCTTACAGCCCTTTGCAGTTGGCGTAGTAGGTGACGGTTGCCGGCCAGTCGCTGAAGATGCCGCTGATGCCGACGTCTTTGGCGAGCACGTCCAAGTATTTGTAGGTGTCGCCGTCTTTTTTCGCGTGGTTTTCGATACCAGTGAAGTACCAGCCGCCACCGCGGGCAAGCGGGCCGGAGCGTTCCAGCGTCCAGGTGATGAGTTTGAAGCCGTTGTCTTTCGCCGCTTTGGCGTAGTCAGATGGCACCAGTTTGCCGCCCTCGTCTTTCACCAGCATCGGCATCGCCGGCGAGAGGTAGTTCAGCCCGGCTTTTCGCCATTCCGGCATTTCTTTGATGCGCGGGGCGGTATCCAGGGTTTCATCGAGGAAGACGGCCTGTTTGGCGAATTCGCCGCCGTTTTTCAGCCAGTAGCGGATGACTTCCGGCTGGAAGGATTGCGGGTAAACGTCGCTGGCGGGGACGCCGGCGGCAGTGTAGTCGTCCAGCATTTTTTGCGCGTAGTCTTCGAGGGTGAAGCCGTCAAACGGCATCGGCACGACCGGCTCTTTCAGTTCCGGCGTCATTTTCACGCCGAGCTGTTTGAACAGCTCGATGCTTTCTTTGTGCGTCATCAGTTCGCCGTTTTGTGCGTAGAGGTTGGTGCGCCAGTCGGGCGTGCCGTTCATGTATTCCTCCACCGTGCGCGCTTCTTTGTTGCCGCCGTCCATTTTGCCTTTCAGGCTTTTGAATTCGGCAAGGGTGATGTCGGTGGTGCGGCATTCGACTTCGGCTTCTTTTACCAGTTTGCCGTCGGCATCGAATTCTGCCGGTTTGAACGGCACGCTGCATTTGGCGGCAAGCGGCGTGGCGAGGATGTTGGTGGTGTTGTGCAGGTCGTTTTGTGCGTGGCGGCAGACGAGTTCTTTGTCTTTGGTGAAGGCAACGTCGCATTCGAGGATGCCCGCACCTTCACGCGCGCCGGCGAGGTAGGAATCGCGGGTGTGTTCCGGGAACATCAGCGCCGCGCCCCGGTGGCCAATGGCAAATTCGGTTTTTTTCGGCGTTTGTTGCGCACAGGCGAGCAGCTCTTGTTTGAGGGCGCTGTCTTCGAGGTTGTCGATGAGGTAAAAGGGGCGGACACCGTAGGTCAGCGGCTGTTGCTCGGCGTGCGCGCTGGCAGCGAGGGCGGCAAGGATGGTGAGGGTCAGGGTGCGTTTCATGGGTTCTCCCGTGTGTGAATTTCACGGGTATTTTACGGGAATTTTTACGGTTCATGCGGTGAAAAATGTGTTTTATTCACCGTTTTTCACCGTGATTGCCGATTTACATACAGGGTAGCGACTATCGTGTATGTAAAAAAGGGAAGCCGCATGGCTTCCCTTTAAGCGTTGGCGCGTGGTGTTTATTTCACCAGGCGCTCCTGTTCAGGGATTTTCGCTTTGTGCTTGGCTTCTTCCAGCGTGGTAATCAGCAGCAGGATGACAGCGATGATGCTGCCAGCAATCATCACGTAGAAACCATAGTCCCAACCATAGCGCTCAGCGGTGCGGCCGATGACGTAGGAAGCAGCAACGGTACCGCCAAGGTAGCCGAAGAGGCCAGTGAAGCCCGCCGCAGTACCCGCGGCTTTTTTCGGCGCGAGTTCCAGCGCGTGCAGGCCGATGAGCATCACCGGGCCGTAGATAAGGAAACCGACGGTGGTCATCAGGACGAAGTCCATGAGTTGGTAGGGGTTTTTGTACCAGACAACACCTGCGTATTCGGCAACGATATTGCCTTGCGCATCGACCGGGGTCGCCGGGTTCATCCACAGGGCAACGACCGCAAGCGTGGTCAGTATCATGAAAATCACACCGGTGATACCGCGCTTGCCCTTGAAGATTTTGTCCGATACCCAGCCGCACAGCAAGGTGCCGGGAATGGCAGCGAGTTCGTAGATGGTGTAGGCAATCGCGGTACCTTTGAAGTCGAAGTGCTTGACTTCACTCAGATAAACTGGAGACCACTTCAGCACGCCGTAGCGGATGAGGTACACGAAAACGTTGGCAACGGCGATGTACCACAGCAGGCGGTTTTTCAGGACGTAGGTAACGAAGATTTCCTTGGTACTGAGGTTTTTCTCGGCGGTTTTTTCGTCGTAGTCATCGGGGTAGTCGTTTTTCCATTGCTCAATCGGCGGCAGGCCGCAGGATTGCGGGGTGTCTTTCATCGCGAACACGATGAACACGGCAGCGACCATCGCGGCAATGCCAGGGTAATACAGCGCTTGTTGCCAGATGTCTTTGTTGGTCGCCTCAACGCCGTGAGTGCGCGCCCAAATCATGCCTGCCAGCAGCACCAGCGCGCCGGGCGCCATGCCGCCGACGTTGTGCGCGCAGTTCCAGATGGAAACGATGGTGCCGCGTTCGCTTTTTGACCACCAATGCACCATGGTTTTACCACAGGGCGGCCAGCCCATACCTTGGAACCAGCCGTTGAGGAAAATCATGATGAAGGCGATGGTCACGCCGGAGGTTGCCCACGGCGCAAGCCCCATGATGGTCATGCACAGACCGGAGAGGAACAGGCCGCAAGGCAGGAAGTATTTGGGGTTGGCGCGGTCGGAGATGGACGCCATCAAAAATTTGGAAATACCATAGGCGAGGCCGGCAGCGGCGCCGACTTTACCCAAATCCTCTTTGTTGAAAAGACCGGCATCAATCAGGCCTTTTTGCGCGAGGTCAAAGTTGCCACGAGTAAAGTAATAGGCAGCATAGCCGAGGAAGATGCCAATGAATACCTGCCAGCGCAGGCGGCGATAGGTAGGATCAATTTTGTCGGCCGGAAGGCGAGGAATCTCCGGCGACGGTTTGAATATTCCAATCATGGGTGCTCCATTTTATTGAGTTACGATTTTTCGTGCGGCTCACCACAGCCATCCTCCGCACATTCCATAAAGTCTGTATGGAATGCACGGAAATAAGCAGCCATGTTGTGAATCCACATGCGAATTTTAGCCTATTCTCACAGAATATGTGAAGTTCTTTACTATTTCCGTGTGGAGTTTGTGTGGATTGTTGTGGGTAATGACTGTTTTTCAAACAGCATGAGTACGGCAGTTCAGTCAAACTATGTACGATAATTCAAGAAAATAGCAACAAACTGCTTTTCCCAACAAATGCCGTGAGGTCAGAATATAAAAAACGGGATATGTCCTGGTTCTCGTATGATTTATTAAATGTCGTGGCGATAGCGATACTATTGTTGATTCATGCCCGCTGGCGGCAATAGTGATTCGTAGCGGGCGTCAGTGAGTGTGCGCAGGAAGGCTTCCAGCGCGTCAAGGTCGGTATCTGTAAGTGGCGGCGCTTGCAGGCGGACGCTATCAACGGTTTCCGCGACTTCCGGCGCGTCCCAGTTTTTGCCGGTGGCGGGGTTGGTGCGCGCTTGGTTGTAGTGGTCAAAGAAGTGCAGTACGCCGCGCAGGTCGGGGATGACGCCGTTGTGCATGTAGGGCGCGGTGACAGCGATGTTGCGCAGGGTCGGGGTGCGGAATTTGCCATCCAGGCTGGCGTTGCCATCGGTGCGCGGGTTCGCCATCAGGCCGTGGTCGATGTAGTCGGCGGCGCGGCCTGCAAGGCGGATGAGTTCGGGATTGCGCGGCACGCCGATGTTGTAATAGTAGTAGTTGCTGAAGGGTTCTTCGGTGCTGCCCGGCGCTTTGCCGAGGTGGCAACTGGCGCAGTTGCTGCACGCGGGGTCGAAGAAGATTTGTCGCCCGCGTTCTTCCTGCGGGGTGAGCGTCGCTTGGCCTTGCAGGTAGCGGTCGTATTTGCTGTCGTAGCTGCGCAGCGCCGGGCTGCGTTCGTAAGCGGCGATGGTGTTTTGGAGTTCGCTAAAGGCGCGCGCCGTCTGGTAGCCGAGGCCGGGTTTGCCGACGGTGTTGAAGACGGCGCTGCCGTACAGGGCTTTGAGGTTGTAGGCGTACTGTGCGTTTTTTTCGAGGCGGGCGGTAACGGCTAATGCATCCGGCATGTTCATTTCGAAGCTGGTAAAGAGCGGGCCGGTGATTTGTTCTTCAAGGTCGCTCGCGCGGCCGTCCCAGAATTGACCACCGCGATAGAGGCCGCTGTCGGCGTCGTAGTGGAAGCGCGGGCTGTTAGCGGCGTAGGTAACGGGCGGAGCGTTGCGGATGCCGTAGTGCATGCCGCCGCTACCGAGCGACACCATGCCCTTGCCCGCGTTCTGCCGTGGGTCGGCGAAGGCATAAGCGGGCTGGTGGCAGGTGAAACAACCGATGTCCTGCGCTTGTGAGAGGCTGGGGTCAAAGAAGAAGAGTTGTCCCAATTCTTCCGGGGTGAGCAGGGTGGCGGCGGTCGCGCTGGTGGTGATGAGTGCGCTTGCCCAGAGGAGGCGGTTCATGTTGCGGCGGGGTTTTGGGATGTGGTGCGCCGCAGCGCACCTGGGTGTTTTTACGGGTTTCGCTGTTGGGCTAGGGGATGTTGACAATTGAGACGTCCCCCTCCCCTGCAGAGCGAAGCTCGCAGCGGGAGAGGGTCGGGGAGGGGGTGAGCAATCATTGATAAACCAAGATTCCTGTTTTTCAATCGATTGCTACCCTCTCCCCAATCCCTCTCCTAGAGGGACAAGCTTTGCTCGCGTAGCGAGAGAGGGACTCGTTCACCGGATTGTCAACGCTCTAGCTCCTCCATTCATGCAGCGGTTTATATTTCCGCCATTTTCGGCGGGGTGAAGGCGGTGAGCGTTGGCGCGTCGCCCATGTATTTTTCGACGTTCACGACTGCGGTGTAGCCGGTGTTGCCTTGGGCGAGGCGCGAGGTGCCGCGGTCGATGGCAAGGACGTTGCCGCAGCCGTTTTTGCAGAGCGCATTCGGGCTGCCGTCGGCGGGGTCGTACCACGCGCCTTCGTGCAGGGCGACGATGTTTTTTTTGATGCGCTCGCTGATGACGGCGCCTGCCAGTACTTGGCCGCGGCCGTTATAGACGCGCACGAGGTCACCGGTCTGGATGCCGCGCGCGGCGGCGTCTTCCGGGTGTATCCATAGTGGTTCACGGTCGGCGACGGCGTATTGTTCGCGTAGGCTGGTTTGGTTGAGTTGGGAGTGCAGGCGGTAGTGGCTGTGCGGGGTGACGAGTTGTAGCGGGTATTCGGCAGGCGCGTTGCCGAGGTATTCAACGGGTGGCAGCCAGCTCGCGTGCGGCAGGCAGTCGTCGTAGTGCATGGCTTCGATGGTTTTTGAGTAGAGTTCGATTTTGCCAGACGGGGTGCCGAGCGGGTTCAGAATGGGGTCTTCGCGGTAGTCGGCGTAGCGCACGTAGCGGTCGGCTTTGGGGTCACGCGGGTTTTCGTACACTTTGTTTTCTTCCCAGAATTGTTGGAAGAGCGGCATGGCGATGCGCTGTTGGCGCGCGCTTTGTTGGGCTTCGTCGTAGAAGCTTTTGAGCCATTGCATTTCGGTTTTGCCTTCGCTGTAGGCGGCGTCCACGCCGAAGCGTTTGGCGAGGTCGTGGAAGATGTCGTAGTCGTTTTTGGCTTCGCCCTGCGGTTCGACGAGTTTTTTCATCGGCACGATGTGCATGTTGGAGTAGTCGCCGGTCATGGTGAGGTCGTTGCGTTCGTAGCTGGTGGTCGCGGGCAGGACGATGTCGGCGTGTTTGGCGGTCGCGGTCCAGTAGGGTTCGTTGACGATGATGATTTCGGGTTTTTGCCAACCGGCGCGCAGGCGGTTCAGGTCTTGGTGGTGGTGGTAGGGGTTGCCACCGCACCACCAGATCATGCGGATGTGCGGGTAGTTGCGGGTTTGGCCGTTGTAGGCGTATTCGCCGCCGGGGTTGTGCAGGGCGTCGGCGATGCGTGCAACCGGGATGGCGAGTTTGCTCGCGCCGCTTTCGAGCCAGTCGGTGCCGCTGCCTGCCTGGGCGGGTGTGTTGCCGATGTTGGGCAGGATGCCTGAACGGCGAGTGGGCGCGCCGCCGTTGGAGTAGTGGTAGGAGAAGCCGAAACCGCCACCGGGCAGGCCGATTTGCCCGAGGATGGCGCAGAGGGTGACGATCATCCAGTGTACTTGTTCACCGTGATGCTGGCGCTGGATACCCCAGCCCGCCATGATCATGGTGCGGTTTTCGTGGAAGAGTCGCGCCAGCTCGCGGATTTTTTCGGCGGGTACGCCGGTGATGGGCGCCGCCCATTCGGGGGTTTTAGGCATGCCGTCTTTGTCGCCGAATACGTATGCGCGCACGGCGTCATAGCCGACGGTGTATTTTTTGAGGAATTCGGTGTCGTGCCGGTTCTGGCGGATGAGTTCGTGGCAGATGGCGAGCATGAGCGGCACGTCGCTGCTGGGGTTGGTCGGTATCCATTCGCAGCGGTCTTTGCCGAGGAAGTCGGCGGTTTCGGTCCAGGTGGGGTCGATATTGAGGACTTTGATGTCCGGGCGTTCTTTGAGTTTTTTGAGGTAGAGGCGGGCTTGGCCGTCCGAGGCTGACCAGGCGATTTGTGAGCTGTTGTAGAGGTTCATGCCCCAGAGGACGACGACTTTGCTTTCGTCGAGCACGACTTCCCAGCTGGTTTGTTGTTCGTAAACTTCGAGTGTTCCCAGGACGTGCGGCAGGATGACTTGCGCCGCGCCGGTCGAGTAGTCGCCAAGGTGGCCGACGTAGCCGCCCGCGAGGTTCAGGAAGCGCTGCATCAGGGTGTAGGCTTTGTGCAGCACGCCCGCCGAGCGCCAGCCGTAGGAGCCGGCGAAGATGCTTTGCGAGCCGTAGCTGGCGTAGATGCGGCGCAGTTGTTGTTCGATGATGTCGTAGGCGCGCTCCCAGCTGACGGGGACAAAGGCGTCGTCGCCGCGTTTGCCGTCGGGTTGGGTGATGTTGTCGAGGTTATCGAGGAATCCTTTACGGATCATCGGTTGTGTGATGCGGACTTTGTTATAGACCTGGTCGGCGACGACGGTTTGCAGCGGGTTGTCGCCGAGGTCTTCGATGGCGGGCGCGGATGATTGGATTTTGCCGTCTTTGACGACGACAGCGAGCGGCCCCCAGTGCGCGGCGGTGATGATGGTCTGCCCGTCTTTGACGGTTTCGGCGAAGACGCGCGCGCTGAAGGCGGGGGCGACGAGTACGCCGCCAATGGTTGCGCCGGTTTTGAGGAAGTTGCGGCGGCTGGTGCGGTATGTTGTGGTCATGGTTGGCCTCCCTTGACGTCTTTGGCGTGGTTTTGCAGATAGTAGGTGAGCATCAGTTTGCCCGCGTCGTCCATGGAGGTGCGGCTGACCATGCCGTTGACGATGGACGGCCATTGGTTCGCGGTGAAATGTCCGGCGGGGACGACGGCGTGGCAGCCGCCGCAGTAGGCGTTATTAAGCGCGTTGCCGTAATCCCAGAGCGGCTGCGCGTCGGCAAGCAGGTTGGCGTTTTCCACCCAGGCGGTGAGGGTGACGGGTCGCCACTGGCTGCCCGTCTCGGCATCAGTGCTGTATTCGCCGTTCTTCAGGCGGTCGATGGCGTCTTCGGCGACAATCGCGCTGATGATGCGCTTGCCGCTTTGCGCGTAGATGACCTGCGCCGCGCCTTCCTGCTGATAACCGCTGATGGTGACGGCGCGCATATTGCCGTCCGCGCCGGTCACCTGCATCGCGGCGGTCGGCAGAATATTGGCAATTTCCACCGCCTTGTCCTTGTCGGCATAAAGCGGCAGGCGCGCGACCGGATAAAGCGCCTTCGCATCCGTCGGGGTGTGTGCCGCGAGCTCGCTGAGGTGCTTGGCCGCTTCATTCGCGCCTTCAGTAAATTCCGGCGGGAAGTGGGCGATACCACGGTGGCAGTCGATACACGTCTCGCCGCTTTCGCGCGCCGCGCGGTGGCGTTCCGCCGCCTTCTCGCTTTGCGCAAACAAATCCATCGCGCCCGGCGTGTGGCATTGACGGCAAGTCGCCGAATCATCGGCCTTCATCCGCGCCCACACCTGTTTTGCCAACTCGCCGCGTTTCGCCTCGAAAGCGGCCTTGTCCGGCATCCCGCCGCGCATCTCGGCAACCACATCCTGCAGGCCGGTAGTTGCTTTCGTCCAGGCGTAGTTCCAATCGCTATCGTGCGGGATATGACAATCGGCGCAGCCCGCCTGAATACCGTACTTATTGGAAAAATGCTTGCTGCCCTGCCACTCCAGCTTCGGCTGCTCCATCGAATGACAGCTCACACAAAAGCCGGTGGTACTGGTCGCACGCAACGACCAATGCCCGCCATACAACGCGCCCGCACCGAGCAGAATGCCAACCACGAGGATTTTTAACCCCCGCCGTTTACCGGATACAGATTTCTGTGCCATTTTCTTGCCTCATATCAATTATTATCAATTTTCCCCAGTATAAAACGTGACATTCCTCAAGACAAATCCTAAAAAAACGATAAAAAAGGACTGCAACCATCTGATTTCACAAAATAGCTGGTAAAACAAAAACGCACACAAAAACCACATGCGGGCGGTTACAATGCCGCGCCATGCGATACTCCCAGCAAACCGCTTCCCTGCGAAATATCGCGTAACGACAGTCGACTCAAAACCACCACGCATTCAAGGAACCCCATGCAAACCCTCGACGAACTAAACGCGCAAATCGCCGCCACACTCGCACCCATCGCCCGCACCGAAACCGTCGCGCTGGATGACGCCTGCGGCCGCGTCCTCGCCGAAGCCATCACCTCAAACATCGAACTGCCCGTCGCCGACGTCTCCGCGATGGACGGCTACGCCTTCACCGCAAACAGCGGCGACACCCTCACCCTCATCGGCGAATCCATCGCTGGCCGTCCCTTTGCCGGCACCGTCGGCGCGGGCGAATGCGTGCGCATCATGACCGGCGCCGTCGTGCCCACAGGCGCGAACACCGTCGAAATGCAAGAAAACACCACACGCGACGGCGGCCGCATCACCCTCACCCGCCCTACCCCGCCGCGCGCCAACATCCGCTACCGCGGCGAAGAACTACAGCTGGGCGAAACCGTGCTGCAACCCGGCAAAATCCTCAGCGCCGCGGACGTCTTGCTCCTCGCCGCGCTCGGCTGCGCGCGTATCCGCGTTACCGCACCGCTCACCGTCGCCCTGCTTTCCAGCGGTGACGAACTCGTCGCCCCCGGCGAAGCGCTCACCGAAAGCGGGCAAATCTACGACAGCAACCGCGCCCTGCTGAAAGCACTGCTCAAAAGCCTGCCGGTGCGCGTGCACGACCTCGGCATCATCCGCGACGACCCCGCCGCCATCGAAGCCGCCCTACAACAAGCGGCAAACAGCGACGCCATCATCACCAGCGGCGGCGTCTCCGTCGGCGACTACGACTACCTCAAAACCGCCGTCGCCAAACTCGGCAGCGTCCAGGCCTACAAAATCAAAATGAAACCGGGCAAACCCTTCGTCTTCGGCAACATCGGCACAGCCGCCTACTTCGGCCTGCCCGGCAACCCCGTCTCCAGCTTCGTCGGCTTCAGCCAAATCGTCCGCCCGGCGCTGTGGCAGTTGGCGGGCGCAAACCCCTTGCCCGCACCGCTCACCCTGACCGTACCGCTCGCAGCCCCCGTGCGCAAAGCTGTCGGCCGCCGCGACTTCCAGCGCGGCATTCTGGAAAACGGCAGCGTCCGCCCACAAGGCGGGCAAGACTCGCACCGCGTTTACGGCCTTGCCCGCGCCAACTGCCTCATCGACCTGCCTGCCGACAGCGGCGACCAGCCCGCGGGCGCAACCGTTACCGTCTGGCCGTTCCTTGCCAGCCATCGCGGGGGCGACTGATGCTGATAGACCCCTACGCGCGCCGCATCGCCTACCTCCGCCTCTCCGTTACTGACTTCTGCAACTACCGCTGCGTCTACTGCCTGCCGGACGGCTACCAAGGCTGCGGCAGCGCGGACGAACTCAGTCTTGCCGAAATCCGCACCCTTGTCGCCGCCTTTGCCGCCTGCGGCACCGAAAAAATCCGTCTCACCGGCGGCGAACCCACCCTGCGCGCCGACATCGCCGACATCATCCGCATCTGCGCCAGCACCCCCGGCATCCAAAAAGTCGCGCTCACCACCAACGGCCACCGCCTCGCCGAGCACTACCCGGCGCTGCTGGATGCCGGCCTCGACCAAATCAACCTCTCCGTGGACAGTTTCCGCGCTGCCACCTTCCAGCGCCTCACCGGCAAAAACCACCTGCCCGCGCTGCTTGCTACCATCGACGCCCTGCTCGCGCGCGGCTACCACCACCTCAAACTCAACGCCCTGCTGATGCGCGACAGCGCCACCGAACTCTACGAAGACACCCTCGCCTACCTCAAAACCCGCCCGCTAACCATGCGCTACATCGAACTCATGCAAACCGGCGACAACGCCGCGCTCTACCAACGCGCGCACATCAGCGCTGCGCACATCACCGCGCGGCTGCTTGCCGATGGCTGGCAAGAGCGCGAGCGTAGCCCGCTTGCCGGCCCCGCGCGCGAATACCACCACCCCGACTACGCCGGACGCATCGGCATCATCGCCCCCTACGAAAAAACCTTCTGCACAAAATGCAACCGCCTGCGCGTCACCGCACGCGGACAAATGCACCTCTGCCTGTTCGACAGCCTCAACTACGACCTGCGCTCGTGGCTGCGCGCGGGCGACACCGAAGGACTCATCGCCCAACTACACCAACTCATCGCCCACAAACCCGAACGCCACCACCTGCACGAACAAAACCCCGGCATCATGCGCCACCTCGCGCAGATAGGAGGATGACCGCGCAGATTGAGTTAGCGCACAGCGCGTAACCCAACAAACCATAGCTTTTACCACCCAACCGGAAACCCTCATGAGCCACAAAGCCCCCAAACCTTTCTACCCGCTGAACATCGCCATCCTCACCGTCTCCGACACCCGCACGCTCGCTGAAGACACCTCCGGCCAATACCTCGAAGACGCCGTGCGCGCCGCCGGACACCACCTCGCCGCGCGCACCCTGCTCACCGACGACAAATACCACATCCGCGCGCAAGTCGCCGCCTGGATAGCAGATACCAACATCCAAGTCGTGCTGATTACCGGCGGCACCGGCTTCTATGGCCGCGACAACACCCCGGAAGCCGTCGCCGTCCTCTTTGACAAAACCATCGACGGCTTCGGCGAAGCCTTCCGCGCCGCTTCCATCGCCGACATCGGCATGAGCACCCTGCAATCCCGCGCCCTCGCCGGCATGGCAAACCGCACCGCCGTCTTCTGCATGCCCGGCTCAACCGGCGCCTGTAAAACCGCCTGGGAATACGTCCTGAAAGACCAGCTCGACTCCCGCACCCGCCCGTGCAACTTCTATCCGCATCTGACGCGCAGCGATGACAATCAATTATGAACTTACATTTGGAGCGCTAATGAAAGAAAAAAAACGAATAGTCTCTTTATTGAGCATATTTATTATTTTATTATTTTGCTTAATATTTAAATACAATCTAATATTTGATGAATGCAATCGCATATGGAATTGGATTTTATTGCCTATTATTTTGCTTGTTACTCTAATAATTTTTAATTCTCACAACAAAATTAGACCCGTTATTATATTATTAACATCAGGCCTAACAATATTAACTCTATATTTAATAGTAAAATATGGATTCCCACAATTTATAGAGACCAATGTAGAAAAAATTATAGGAGCAAACGGGATATGGACTTTTATGGCATTAATAGTTTCCGCCCCTACTGCATTTGCTATATGGCATTTTAGAGATTCTAATAATATTCAGCAGATAGAAAATGATAGAAAAGATGTAAATTTAAAAGAATTTCAGAAAATTGTAGAATGGGTTGGAAATATAGACTCTAATACTGACACATCTTCTCCTTTGATTGTTTCTTCTGTTTATAACTTACTTCCATTTCTCCGAGGCGATAGAGGAGAAGATTTTATTAGTCCTGCCTTAAACTTGTTGATTTCTGCTTGGTACAAATTACAAGAAAAAAATATTCGGGCAGTGCGAAATCTAAAATTTGATAGTCATTATTTTCCTTTAAAAACAGACCATGGAAACTCACTTGAAGAACTATATGATTTACTAAATAATATTAAAAGCACTAGAGATACCTTTCTAGCCAAAGCAATAACGAAGGTTTTGCTATCAGATGGTGGTGATAATTTAAAAAGAGACCCTAAGATATTTAATAGTTTATGTCTTATTGGAATGGATTTTAATCTGTATGGCTTAGAACATAATAAACTAAAGAATCTATTTGTAAATATAGAAGGAAATTTAGATAACCTAGAGTTACAGGGATGCAACTTAGATAAATTTAATTTCCGTGGCTCAGAGTTAAGACGAGTTTATTTATTAGGCGCTTCATTAAGGGAAGCTATTTTTCAAGATTGTTCAATATTCTTAGATAACCTAATTGGAGCAGATATATCTGGATCAAATTTGATTGACACAACATTTGATCAAGTGATTTTAGGTAAACCATGTACACTTGATCCCCCTAATGATAGGTGGCAAGTAATATGCTATGGAGCATTTATGCTTCATGAAAATTATAACGAAGATAAGTTTTCTTTAGATATGGAAGATATGAAAGGTAGCGGCATTATTTTCCTTAATGCAAAAAGGCAATGGATTCCTAAAAAACACAAAATATATATTGCAAGAAATGTGGGTTCTATCGAAAGATATAGCAATACCTTACAAAGATATACTGTAAACAATAAACTCACTAATGAAAATAATGCTTGTTGGGAAGTAAACCCTAATTGGTGGACACCATACGATGACTGACACCCTCACCCTCCTCTGCGGCGGGCAGTCGCAGCGCATGGGGCGCGACAAAGCCCTGCTCGAATACCACGGCGAAACCCTGCTTGCCCGCCATCTGCGCCTTGCCGACGCGGCAGGCATGTGCGTTTACCTTGCCAGCGGCGGCACCGCTTACCCGCATCCGCCCGCGGTGCAGACGGTCGCCGATGCGCTACCTGAACGTGCCGGGCCGCTATCGGCGCTCGCGGGCGCGCTTACCGCGATTGCAGCGGCAGGCGGCACGGAAACGCTGCTGTTGCCGGTCGATACCTTGGTCACACCCACGATGCTGCGCGATGCGCTCGCCGGCGCGCCGCCCGCGCCGTTCGTCTGCATCGTGCAGGATGGCCAACCGCAGCCGCTTTTCGCCCGTGTATCTACCACGCTGTTGCCGCGCCTGCACGAATGGCTCGAAAGCGGTCTGCGCCGCATGATGCCGCTTGCCGCGCTATCCGGCGTGCGCTACGTCGTCATGCCTGCCGACTGGCCGCAGCCCATCAACTTCAACACCCTCGAAGACTGGCAAACCTTGGAGAACAGCGATGCCCTTCACCCATCTTGACCGCGACGGCAACGCACACATGGTGGACGTTGGCGACAAAAGCGCCAGCCGCCGCGAAGCCACCGCCAGCGCGCGCGTTTCCTTCCCGGCGGACGTCTATGCCGCGCTGCGCGAGAGCGGCGGCGAGACGCGCAAAGGCTCTATAACCGCCACCGCGCAAATCGCGGGCATCATGGCTGCGAAACAGACCGCCAACCTCATCCCGCTCTGCCACCCGCTGCCGCTCGACAAAGTCGCGCTTGAATTCGCCTACGATGACACCGCCTGCGCGCTCGACATTCGCGCCACCTGCCGCGTGACCCACAAAACCGGCGTAGAAATGGAAGCGCTCACCGCTGCCAGCGTCGCCGCGCTCACCATCTACGACATGTGCAAGGCGCTGAGCCACGACATCATCATCGAAAGCGTCCGCCTGCAAGGCAAAAGCGGCGGCAAACGCGACTTCAACCGCGAAACCGGAGCACAGCCATGACCCTCACCATCCTTTATTTCGCCCAACTCGCCGAAGAACGCGGCGCGGCGCAAGAACGCCTCACAGGCGACTATGCCGACCTTGCTGCCCTCTATAACGCCCTGCACGCACAATATCACTTCAGCCTGGCGCAAAACCAACTGCGCGTCGCCCGCAACCAGATGTTTGCCGAGTGGACAGACGCGCCGCAAGACGGCGACGAAATCGCCTTCATCCCGCCGGTATCGGGGGGCTAAACCATGATCTTCCACATCACCGAAACCCCCATCGACACCGCCGCCGCCCGCCTTGCCCTCTGCCAGCCACAATCTGGCGGCTACGTCAGCTTTGAAGGCTGGGTGCGCGACCATCACGCGGGCAAAGCCGTCTCCCACCTCATTTACAGCGCCTATCTCGGCATGGCAGAGCGCGAAGGCACGCGCATCATCAGCGAAGCCAAAGCACAATTCGACATTGACGCCGCTGCCTGCATGCACCGCATCGGCGCCTTGCAAATTGGCGAACTGGCGGTGTGGGTCGGCGTTGCCGCCGGACACCGCGGCGATGCCTTTGCTGCCTGCCGCTACATCATCGACCGCATCAAAGAAACCGTCCCCATCTGGAAAGACGAGTATTACAGCGACGGCAGTCGCGCCTGGGTGCTGAACCACCACTGCGGCTAACCATGCACCCCCCCGATTTCTCCCGCCAGCTCAAAGTCGCCGGCATGACCTCCGCCGCGCAGGAAGCGCTTGCCCGCGCGCGCGTCATCATCTTCGGCGCGGGCGGACTGGCGGCAACTGCCGCGCCCTGGCTTGCTGCCGCCGGCGTCGGACATCTCACCATCGTCGATGCCGACACCATCGCCGCCAGCAACCTGCACCGGCAAACGCCCTACACCTACGCCGACCTCGGCGCAAAAAAAGCGACAACACTCGCCGCTTACTGCCAGGCACGGATGGCAGACGGCGCACAATGCGAGGCCATCGCGCAGACGCTTGACGGCGAGGTGCTGCTTGCCGCCTTGCGCGCGCACGACCTCGCGCTGGATTGCACCGACAGCCGCCACTTCGCCTACCAACTAAACGACGCTGCGCTCATCACCGCCACGCCCGTCGTCTATGCCAACGCCGCCGCGCTCGGCGGGCAACTGTTCACCCTGCACCCATCACGTGATGCGCCCTGCTGGCGTTGCCTCTGGCCGGAAGACATCGCCCCCGGCGGCAACTGCGACGCACTCGGCGTGCTCGGCCCCGTGCCTGCCACCCTCGGCCTATGGCAGGCGCTGGAAGCGCTGAAAATCCTCACCGGCTTTGCCGCGCCACTCGCGGGCGAAGTGCTGCAATACGACTTCGCCAGCATGCGGCAAACCCGCATCCGCGTACCGCGCCGCGCTGCTTGCAACCACCAGCCGCAAACATTCGCCGCCCCCATCCACGCCGAACTCACCACCGCCTTGGCGCAACACTGGCGCATCATCGACATCCGCAGCGCCGCCGAACGCGCCGCCCTCGCCCCGCCCTTTGCCAGCGAGCATATCCCCATGCCGCAACTGCTCGCCGCTCCCGCCGCCTACCTCGACGCAGGCGCGCCCGTGCTGCTCATCTGCGCCAGCGGCCAACGCGCGCAAAACACCGCCCGCACCCTGCGCGCGCAAGGCTACGCGCAGGTTTACGCCTACGGCAAGGCGTGGGCGGAGGCAACAACGCAGGGCGGGTCTTGAGCCACCAAAACCCGCAATCCAGTAGAAACACCAAACCATGCACCCCGTCCTCACCCCGCTTCTGCTCTCGCTCAAAGTTGCCGTCTGCGCCGTCGCCATCAGCCTCGTCCTCGGCGTGCTGTGCGGCTTCCTCCTCGCGCGCTGCCGCTTCCCCGGCCGCGAACTGCTCGATACCCTCCTCACCCTGCCGATGGTGATGCCGCCGACCGTGCTCGGTTTTTATTTGCTTGTCCTCTTTGGCCGCCGCAGCGCCATCGGCGGCTGGTTGAACAGCATCGGCATTGAGCTTGTCTTCACCTGGCAGGGCGCAGTCGTTGCCGCGGCGGTAGTCGCCTTCCCGCTGATTTTCAAACCGGCGCGGGCAGCGTTTGAACAAGTTGAGCCGCAACTGGAAGCGGCGGCACGTTGCCTCGGTCTGTCGTCTGCCGCCGTTTTCTGGCGCGTTACCCTGCCGCTTGCCTGGCGCGGCATTCTTGCGGGAACGCTACTTGCCTTCGCTCGCGCTCTCGGCGAATTCGGCGCGACGCTGATGCTCGCCGGCAGCATCCCCGGCAAGACGCAAACCCTCTCCATCGCCATTTACGAGGCGGTTCAAGCCGGACGCGATAGCGATGCCAACGGCATGGTGCTGCTCATTTCCGCCGTTTGCGTGGCGGTATTGCTCGCCGTCGGCACCCTTGCCAGCGGCAAAATTCCGCGCGGAGGGGTGAAATGAGCCGCTTCGACATCCGCGTGCAAAAATCCCTGCCTGGCGTCCGCCTTGACGCCCATCTGCAAACGGATGCCGCGCGCGTCGTCATCATCGGCGGCAGCGGCAGCGGCAAAACGCTGTTTATGCAGGCCGTCGCCGGCTTGTACCGCCCCGATGGCGGGCATATCCGCATCGGCGAGCGCGTTTTCTACGACGGCACGACCAACCTGCCTACCGCGCGGCGCAACGTCGCCTATCTCTTTCAGGATTACGCCCTCTTTCCGCATCTCACCGTCGCGCAGAACATCGCCTTCGGCCTGCACAGCGGCTGGCGCAACCCCGGCCGCCGCCAACCGCGCGGCGAAGTCGCGGCATGGCTGGAACGGCTGCACATCGCCCACATTGCCAACGCCTACCCGGCGCAACTCTCCGGCGGACAAAAACAGCGCACTGCCCTCGCCCGCGCGCTCATCCGCCGCCCAACGCTGCTCCTGCTTGACGAACCCTTCTCGGCGCTCGATACCGGACTGCGCGCGCAAATGCGGGCGCTCGTCGGCGAATTGCAGCGCGAATACAACGTGCCGCTGCTGCTCATCACCCACGACCCCGCCGACGCCGAAGCGCTTGGCGATGTGGTGTACCAAATGAACCGCCACGGCGAGGAAGCGGGCCTGCAAGCGGTAAGCGCGCCGCCCGTTAGCGCGCCTGCGGCAGAAATCCGCGTGAACGGCATCCCGCTTGCCGAGCCGCACAGCCTGCAACTGCTCGCCGCACTGGCAGAAACCCCTGCCCTTACAACCGTCTGCCAGCGCCTCCATATCCCTGTGAAGCGCGCGCAGGACACCCTGGACGGGCTCAACAACCTCGCCGGCGCCGCCCTCACCCGCTGCGACGGCGACAAAACGCACCTCACCGCAGACGGCCACGCCTGGCTCGCCCGCGTGCGGACACAGGCGGAAACCTTCCGCCAATTCCTTGCAACCCATAACATAAACCCAACGGAGTTACTCGCCATGCACTTTAATATCTCAACCCGCAACCAGCTCAAAGGCACCATCAGCGCCGTGCAGGAAGGCGCGGTCAATAGCGAAATCGCCATCAGCATCGGCGCGCACCCATTAACCGCCATCATCACCCGCGCGAGCGCCGAACGCCTCGGCCTGAAAGCGGGCGTAGAAGCCTATGCGCTCATCAAAGCCAGCGACGTCATGATTGGCAGCGCCGACATCGCCGCGCAAATCTCGGCGCGCAACGCCATCCCCGGCACCATCAGCCGCATCGAAACCGGCGCGGTCAATGACGAAGTAACGCTGGATATCGGCGACGGCAACAGCCTGGTCGCCATCATTACCCGCACGAGCGCCGAACGCCTCGGCTTTCGCGTCGGGCAAAACGCCTGCGCCATCATCAAAGCGTCCAACGTGATGATTGGCTGCTAAACCTCCCTCCCCCACCTCAAACCCATCTGGCGAAACCCATGAAAAAACGCATCCTGACCGCCCTTGCGGCCACCATCGCCCAAGGCGCTTTCGCCACCGACATCACCGTCTCGGCCGCCGCCAGCCTCACCGACGCCTTCGGCGACATCGCCAAGGCCTATCAGGCCAAATACCCCGACGCCAAAATCGACCTCAATTTCGCCGGCTCCGGCGCCCTCTTGCAACAAATCAGCAAAGGCGCGCCGGTGGACGTGTTCGCCTCCGCCTACACCGTCACCATGGACAAAGCCGCCGACTACATCGACCCGGCCACACGACAAAACTTCGTCGAAAACCGCCTCGTCGTCATCATGCCGAAAGACGCGAAATGGGACGGCAAAGACCTCGCCGCGCTGCTGGACGACAAAGCGCTGAAACGCATCGCCATCGCCCACGTTGAAAACGTCCCCGTTGGCCGCTACACCAAAGGCGCGCTGGAAAAAGCCGGCCTGTGGGACAAACTCGGCGAGCGCAACCTGCCGACACAAAACGTGCGCCAGTCGCTGGACTACGTTGCCCGTGGCGAAGCGGATGCCGGATTTGTCTATGCGACCGACGCCGCCATCATGCCGGACAAAGTAAAAATCGTGCTGGAAGTGCCACTGGACAAACCGCTGGTGTACCCCATCGCCGTGCTGAAAAACAGCAAAGCGGCGGACGAATCCAAGCGCTTTGTTGCATTCGTCACCGGCGCAGACGGACAGAAAATCCTGCAAGGTTACGGCTTCAGCGCACCGGCTGCCGCCAAATAATCCCTCACCACGAAAAGCGGCGCTACGGCGCCGTTTTTTAATCCATGACAGACGCTAACGGGCTGTATTCCCAGACATAACGGCAGCCCGCATCCTTGCAGCGCATCTGCCGCTTCAACATCACGCATAGCGACGGCATCACTTTTACCGCAGCGTCTCAAAATGCGCTTGACGCCGCCCAGCCGCTTGCGTACTGTTACCCGCCCGAATCAAGAGCGAGGCAAGGCTATGGCGAAGAAAAAACATCATCTGAATGGTGCAGAAATCATCATCGAGGCGCTGCGAGAGGAGCAGGTTGAATACGTTTTCGGCTATCCCGGCGGCGCCGTGTTGCATATCTACGACGCGATTTACAAACAAAAAGACATCGTGCACGTGCTTTCGCGACACGAACAGGGCGCGATACACGAAGCGGACGGCTATGCGCGCGCTTCCGGCAAAGTCGGCGTGGCCATCGTCACCTCCGGCCCGGGGCTGACCAACGCCGTCACCGGCATCGCCACCGCCCACGCCGATTCCATCCCGCTCGTCGTCTTCTCCGGCCAGGTGCCGTCGGCGTTAATCGGTAACGACGCCTTTCAGGAAGTGGATGCGGTTGGCATCACCCGCCCCTGCGTCAAACACAGCTTCCTCGTCAAAGACGTGAACGACTTCGCGCCGACCATCAAAAAAGCCTTCCACATCGCACGCAGCGGTCGCCCCGGCCCGGTGCTGATTGACGTACCGAAAGACATTACCGGCACATTCACGACCTTTTCCTACCCGGAAGGTATCGAAATGCGCTCCTATCAGCCGACCGTCGAAGGCCACGTCGGACAAATCAAACGCGCCCTGAAATCGCTGAAAAAAGCCGAAAGACCGATGCTCTATTTCGGTGGCGGCGTCATTCTTGATAACGCGGCGGAACAACTGACCGAAGTCGCGCGCCGCCTCAATCTGCCCGTTACCGCAACGCTGATGGGGCTTGGCGGCTATCCCGGCAATGACCCGCAATTCCTCGGCATGCTCGGCATGCACGGCACTTACGAGGCGAACCTGGCGACGCACCATTGCGACGTATTATTCGCGGTGGGCGCGCGTTTTGATGACCGCGTGACTGGCGACTTGAAAAAATTCTGCCCACAGGCGGAAATCATCCACGTCGATATTGATCCCTCTTCCATTGCGAAAAACGTGGTCGTGCATATCCCCATCGTCGGCTCGGTGCGCGCGGTATTAAGAGAAATGCTGCGGCAAATGGGCGATGAAAAAGCGGACAAGGCACAAACGGCTGCCTGGTGGCAACAAATCGAACAATGGCGCGCGGTTAATTCATTGCATTATGCGAAAAGCGAAGATCGCATCAAACCGCAGCAAGTCATCGAAACACTTTATAAACTCACCGGCGGCAATGCCGTGATTGCCTCTGACGTCGGCCAACACCAAATGTGGGTCGCACAATATTTCCCCTTTCACGAGCCGCGCCGTTGGATCAATTCCGGCGGCCTCGGCACCATGGGATTTGGTTATCCGGCGGCAATTGGCGCGAAAGTCGCCCGCCCCAATGAAGACGTCTTCTGTATTACCGGCGACGGCTCCATTCAAATGATGATTCAGGAAATGACCACCGCGCTGCAATACCATATTCCGGTCAAAATCCTGTGCCTTAACAACGGCTATCTCGGCATGGTGCGGCAATGGCAAGAATTCTTCTACGACAAACGCTATTCCATGAGCTATATGGAATCACTGCCCGATTTCGTCAAACTTGCCGAAGCCTATGGCCATAGCGGCGTGCGTATCGAAAAACCGCAAGAACTGGAAAGCAAACTGCGCGAAGTCATCGCCATGAAAGACAAAACCGTCTTTGTCGATATTATTACCGACCCGACCGAAAACGTTTATCCGATGATTCCCGCAGGTGGCGGTCAGGCAGAAATGATTTTGGGGCCGAGTTGCAGCCTCAACCAAGATGGCGACAGTCAGGAAATGGTGCTGGTATGAATAACAAAAGACACGTAATCTCCCTCTTGATGGAAAACAAGGCCGGCGCGCTTTCGCGCGTGGTCGGACTCTTTTCCGCGCGCGGTTTTAACATTGAAAACCTGAACGTCGCCCCGACGCAAGATGAAACCGTTTCCCGCCTGACGCTCGTCACCTATTGCGATGAAAAACTGATTGAGCAAATCAACAAGCAGCTCAATAAACTGATCGAAGTTATCAAGCTGGTAAACCTCACCGATGCCGAATTTGTCGATCGGGAAATGCTGCTCATCAAAATCAATGTCGATGCCAAACAGCGCGGCCATTACTTACAATTGGCAGAAGCCTTCCGCGCGCGCGTCATTGCCATTACCCCGACGACCGTTATCTTTGAAGTCACCGGCTCGCAGCGCAAACTCGATGCCTTCATTGACGTATTGGAATCGGACATTATCGTCGAAATGGCACGCACCGGCATGACCGGCCTCGCCGCGACCGGTTCGGGGAAATGCCTGGAATTGTAATGCTCGCGGATAACAGCTTAATCCACGACATCAAAACCATCATCGCCCAATCGCGTGAGCAAGCGGTGCGCGCGGTCAATCACGAGCGCACCGTGATGTACTGGCATATTGGTCAGCGGATTTTTGAAGAAGAACAGCGCGGTAAAGAACGGGCGGATTATGGCGCGTATCTGGTGCAGATGATTGCCGAGCGCTTGCAGCCGGAATTCGGCAGCGGCTTTTCCAAGCGGCAGATTGAGCGCTGTCGTCAATTTTATCGCGCATTTCCAATTGCGTCCGCACTGCGGACGCAATTGAGCTGGACGCAGTACAAGATGCTGTTATCCATTGATAACGAAGACAAAAGAGAATTCTACATTGCCGAAAGCGTGAAGAATAACTGGACTTCGCGCCAGCTGGAGCGGCAAATCAACAGCCAGCTATACGAACGTCTGCTACTTAGCAATGACAAGCAAAGCGTGCTTGCTGTCGCCCGCAACGAACGCCAGCCGGTCAATCCCAAAGAAATCATCAAAGATCCGATGGTGCTCGAATTCCTCGGTTTACAGCGCGAGGCGGCCTATTACGAAAAAGATTTGGAAGGCGCGATTATCAGCCATTTGCAGGATTTTCTGCTGGAACTCGGCAACGGTTTTACCTTTGTCTCGCGGCAAAAGCGCTTGCATCTCGATGGTGATGACTTCTTTGCCGATCTTGTTTTCTATAACCGCCTGCTGCAATGCTTCGTTATTATCGAAATCAAGACGCACAAACTGACGCATCAGGATATCGGCCAGCTGCAAATGTATGTGAATTATTATGACCGCATGGAAAAGCAGCCGCATGAAAATCCGACTATCGGCATCCTGCTGTGCGCCGATAAAAACGATGCCGTCGTCAAATTCAGCCTGCCGGAAAACCAGCAACAAATCATTGCCAGCCAATACCGTCTCTATCTGCCCTCGGAAGAAATCCTGCTGGCAGAAATGCACAAAGAAATCGCCGAATTCGAGCAGCGCGAAACCCTTTCCTAATTCCTAACCCTTCACAAACACAGGAGCAACAATGAAAGTCTATTACGACAAAGACGCCGACATGAGCGTACTGCAAGGCAAAACCGTCGCCATCATCGGCTACGGCTCGCAGGGCCACGCCCACGCCAACAACCTGAACGAAAGCGGCGTGAACGTCGTCGTCGGTCTGCGCGAAGGCGGCGCCAGCTGGAAAAAAGCGGTCAATGCCGGCCTTGCCGTCAAACCGGTGAAAGAAGCGGTCAAAGGCGCGGACGTCGTCATGATTCTGCTGCCGGATGAAAACATCGCCGAGGTTTACCGCGACATCGAAGCGGACATCAAAAAAGGCGCCGCGCTCGCCTTCGCCCACGGTTTCAACATTCACTACGGCCAAGTCGCGCCGCGCGCCGATTTGGACGTCATCATGATTGCGCCGAAAGCCCCCGGCCACACCGTGCGCTCCACCTATCAGGGCGGTGGCGGCGTGCCGCATCTCATCGCCGTTCACCAGAACGAAAGCGGCAAGGCGCGCGACATTGCGCTTGCCTACGCGGTTGCCAACGGCGGCGGCAAAGCGGGCATCATCGAAACCAGCTTCAAAGAAGAAACCGAAACCGACCTTTTTGGCGAACAGGCCGTACTCTGCGGCGGTACCGTCGAGCTCATCAAAGCCGGTTTTGAAACGCTGGTCAATGCCGGTTACGCGCCGGAAATGGCCTACTTTGAATGCCTGCACGAGCTCAAACTCATCGTCGATCTCATCTACGAAGGCGGCATTGCCAACATGAACTACTCCATCTCCAACAACGCCGAATACGGCGAATACGTTACCGGCCCGCAAGTCATCAACGACGAAAGCCGCTACGCGATGGAAGAATGCCTGCGCAACATCCAAAACGGCGAATACGCCAAACGCTTCATCAGCGAATACAAAGTGGGCGCGCCGTCCATGACCGCCCGCCGCCGCCAAAATGCCGAACACCAAATCGAGATCGTCGGCGCCAAACTGCGCGAGATGATGCCGTGGATTAAGGCGAACCGCCTCGTTGATCAGGAGAAAAACTAAAATCCTGCGCCAAAACCGCCGCCGTCCCGCACGGCGGCTTTTTCATGGAAAGCCCTATGCGTCATCTCATCACCCGCCGCGCCCGATTCCTCGCCGCCATTCGCGCCTTTTTCGCCGCGCGCGGCGTGCTGGAAGTCGATACTGCGCAACTGCGCCCCTGCGGCGTTACCGACCCGCAGCTGGTCTCACTCGCCGCCAGCGGCGGCTATCTGCAAACCTCGCCCGAATACGCGATGAAAATCCTGCTCGCGCAAGGCGCGGGCGATATTTACCAGCTGGCGCACGTCTTTCGCGGCGAAGAACAGGGGCGCAAGCACCGGCGCGAATTCATGCTGCTCGAATGGTACCGCACAGGCTACGACCACCTGCGCCTGATGGACGAAGTCGCCGACCTCGTGCGCGAACTGCTGCCCGCCTGCCGCGCCTGGCAGATACGGCGCACGCCCTATGCCGAGGCCTTCCGCCAGCATCTTGATGCCGACATTGAGCGCCTGGACGACCACGGCCTGCGCGCCCTCTGCACCGCGCGCCTGCCGGAAAGCGCAGACTGGCAACTCTCGCGCGACGCCATGCTTGACCTGCTCTTCACCCATTACGTTGAGCCCGGACTGGGGCGCGGCACGCTGGAATTTCTCTGCGATTATCCGCCCTCACAGGCGGCACTTGCCCGCATCATTGACGGCAAAGCCGCCCGCTTTGAGCTTTATATCAATGGATTGGAACTGTGCAACGGCTTCTGGGAGCTCAGCGACGCCCGCGAACAGCGCGCCCGTTTCCTCGCCGACAACAGCGAACGCGCGCAGCTCGGCCTGCCGGAAATGCCGCTCGATGAAGCCTTTCTCGCCGCGCTTGAGCGTGGCCTGCCGGACTCTGCCGGTGTCGCCCTCGGTGTGGACCGCCTGCTGATGCTCGCCTGCGGCGCCGCGCATATTGATGAGGTGATGTTGCCTGCCTGAGCGGAAGGCGCGCGCCCCAGCCAAAACGGGTTGAACAACACCCACGCCCCTGCACTAGGTCGCATCATTGGGCGCGGTCATGCAACGCAAAAAGTTCGCGCCGCTGGTGCGGCGCTAGGTTAGGGTTAGGGGCTGTTGACAATTGAGACATCTCCCTCCCCTGCAGGGCGAAGCCCGCAGCGGGCGGGTACCCATGCAAAATGCGTCCGCATTTTGCATGGGGCCCGGGGGAGGGTCAGGGCTCCCCATGAAAAAGGCGGACGCCTTTTTCATGGGAACCCGGGGAGGGGGTGAGCGATGTTGTTGATGAATCGAAATTCCGGTTTTTCACGCTTGCTGCCCTCACCCCAACCCCTCTCTCGTCCTACGGACGAGCAATGCTTGTCCCACCGGGAGAGGGGCTTATCCGTTGAAATGCAAACAGACCCTAGAGGATGGTGACGGCATTGAGGATTTCTTCGGTGTTGAAGTAGTGGCCGTCGTGGGCGTGGAGGTGCACGGTGTTGCTGTAGGTTTGTGCGCCGTGCGTGGCTTTGATGGTCAGGTTTTGGGTCGCCGGATCAAAGTCAACGCTTTCAACTTGCCAGCCCGCACCGTGTTTGAGCACGATGCGGTCGCCTTCGCCGGGGTTGTAGTCGGTGATGGTGCTCGCGCCTTGCCAGTGCAGGGTGTCGCCGCCGTCCAGCAGGTAGGCGAAGGTGTCCGCGGCAGCGCCGCCTTCTTGCAGCGTCGTGCCGTGGGTGGCAACGAGGGTGTCATCGCCGCTGCCGCCGTGTTGTTCATGTGCGCCCTGGTGTTGGGTCGCGGCGAGCAGTTCACGGCTGTGTTCGCCGAGGTATTGCAAGAGTTCGGCGTTATCGAGGCTGACGAGTTTGGCGTAGGTCGCAGGATCTATGCCATCGCCGATGTGGAGGGACGCCGTGCTGTTATCGTCCTGTGCGTGCGCTATCGCGTGGTTTGCGTCATGCGCCGCGTTATCCGCGCCCGCAGCCGCGCCGTCGTCGTGCTGGAGTTGGGGCTCGTGGTGTTCGAGCGGGGCGCTGTTGGCGCTACCGTCGTGGATAGTGGTGGCGAGGTTTTCTTTGCCGATGTTCGCGCCGTCCGCGTGGGTGATTTTGACGGTGTAGGTTTCGTCGCCTTCTTTTTTGCCGTCGGCGAGCGCTTCGACGGTGAAGTCAGCGCCGCTCTGGCCTTTGGCGATGGTGACGCGCTCGGTGCTGAGTTTGGCGTCGCTGTCGTCGGTCGTGCCGTGCTGGAGGGCGATGTCCACGGTCACGTCTTTTTCCGGCATTTTCGCCAGCGTCAGGCCGTCCAGGAATTTTTTGAAGTCGCCTTCCATTTCGTGCCCCGGCCACGGGGTGTAGCTCTGGAATTTGCCGTTTTCGTCCACGCCCCAATTCGCCCAGGTCATCATGTAGGCGAGTTGTGAGGCGGCGTCGCTGCCTTTGATGGCGCCCAGCAGTTCGCTGAAGAATTGGGTGTTTTCGTTGCCTGCTGGCTGGATGACGCGGTCGTTGTTGAGGCCAAATTCGGTGAATGCCGCCACTTTGCCGTGTTCGCCCGCCAGTTTCGTGACCATTTCGAGGTCGCGCACGGTCTGGCTGCGCCATGCGGCGTCGCTCTGCCGCGCCTGCGGTTCGCTTTGGTAGGCGTCGTAGCCGAAGATGTCCACGTAGTTGTCGCCGGGGTAGGCTTCGAGGTATTTGGCTTTGTCGCCGCCCAGGCTGCCGTTGGGCGAGTAGGCGTAGAGGAGGTTATCGACGCCTTTGTCTTCGAGGTATTTGTGGATGTGTTGCCAAAGTGCCTTGTAGTCGTCGGCGCTCATGTGGCCTTTGCCCCACCAGAACCAGTCGCCGGTGTTTTCGTGCAGCGGACGGAAGATGACCGGCACTTTGCTGCCGTCGGCGCGCACCGCGTTGTTGGCGGCGGTGGCGACGGTATCAAGCCAGTCGTGCAGTTTGCTTTGCAGGTCGCCGCTGATGAGGCGCTGTGCTTCGACTTTGCTGGTGTCAAAGGCGCTGCCGCCCGTCACCGGGTTTTTCAGGTGCGAGGAGAGGGTGACGGTCGCGCCGAGGGAGTCGGCTTCTATGAAGGCTTTGGCCAGCGCTTTGCCGTTTTCTTCCGGCGTTTTACCGTGTTCGGCCGGTTCTTCGTCGGAATCAAAGCCGAAGACGGCAGGGTATTTGCCGCTCATGGCGGCGACGTCGGATTTGCGGCCGTAGCCGTCGTTGGCGCTGTCGCCGCGCGCGCTTTCGTCAATGGCGTGTTGTTGGCCAAAGAGGATTTGTTTGTGCGCGGCGAGGTCTTTCAGTTGTTGTAGCAATGCCGCCGCGCCCGTTGTTTTGCCGACGGGCGAGAGGTCAAGCTCGACGCGGTAATGCGCTGTGCTTCCTTCACTGACTGCGCTCGCGCCGGTGAGGTTGGCGGTGAGGTTGGCAACCGGCGGGGTCGTACCGTCGGTGACCGGCGCGGTCGGCGCGCTGATGACGTGGTTTTCTTCGTGCCCGGCGTGGTCTTTGTAGTACGCCTGCACAGTGATTTTGTGGCCGATGTCGGCTGCTTGCAGGGTGTAGGTTTTGCCTTCTGCGCCGCTAATCAGCGTGCCGTCGCGCAGCCAGGTGTATTGCACGCGGTCAGGGACGCCGTCGGCATCGTTGACGTTCGCGGTGAGGGTCGCCCCCACTTTTGCCTCGCCGTCGAGGGCGACGCTGCCGGGGTGGTTGTCGCCTGCCGCGACGGGGCTGAGGACGCTTTCGCCGCGGCCGCTGTTGTCGGTGTAGTTCGCGCGCACGGTGACTTCTTTGTCGCCATCCTTCAGGGTGTAGCTTTGTCCGGTCGCGCCCGCGATGGGTTGTCCGGCGCTGTACCATTGGTAGGTAATGGTTCCGGCGGCAATGCCGTCTTCATCATGAACTTCGGCGGTGAAGGTGTTGCCATTTGGTTTGAGCGTGATGTGGCCGAGGTGGTTCGCCGTGCCTTCGATGGTCGCCTTGCCGCTGAGGTCAATGTCGTCGGCGAGCACGCGCGCGTCTTCGCTGTAGATGCCGATGCGGCCGTTGCCGTTGTAGGGCTGGTCGTCGTCGGTAACGGTGGCAATCACTTTGCCGTTGATTTTGACTTCGATGGTGCCGCCCTGTTTGCTGATGGTGAACTGTTTGCTGTCGGCAAGCGGCCAGCCTTCGCTACCGGTGGCAAGGAAGCGCTGTCCGCCGGCGTAGGCGGGGTCGCGTTTGCCCAGCTCCCAGCCGTTGGCGCGCGGCACGAAGTAGTAGAAGTGGTCGTTGTCGGTGTAGTTCCAGACGAGCCAGCCGGTTTCCCAGGCGTTCGGGGTCGCGCCTTGGCGCAGTTGTTCCGGGGTGGAAATGGTGCCGCTGAAGGTGAATTCGTCGCCATGCTGCGGGCCGATGACTTCGGTGGATGAGGTTGCCGTTTGTCCGCTTTGTGCTTTTGGCTTCAGCTCCAGCGCGTTGTTGCCGCCGCCGTTATCGACGATTTTCACGTGGCCGTAGCCGCTCTGCACCACGTTCCACTGTCCGAAGGTCGTACCTTGCGGGTATTCGCTGCCGGCCGGGTAGGCGGAGAAGTCGTCGTGGAAGTTGCCGGTCGGCGGGGTCGCGTCTTTTGGCACTTCGCTCTGTGCGCTCACCGGGCTTTCGTTGTGCTGCGCCTTGTCTTGATAGAACGCCTGCACGCTGATTTTGTGCCCGGCGTCGTCGGCGGTGAGCTGGTAACGCTCGCCCGTGCCGCCGCTGATCGGCTGGCCGTCGCGCAGCCACTGGTACTGCACGTCTTTCGGTACGCCATCTTCGTCGGCAACCGCGGCGGTGAGGGTTTCGCCCACTTTCAGCGTGCCGTTGATGCTGACCGTACCCGCGTGGTTCTGCTGCGGTTGCGCCTGTTTGGCGACGACCGCGTCGGTCTCGCTGCTGGTCGGTGCTTCGTCATGCGCAGCGTTGTCTTGGTAGGTCGCGCGTACGCTGATTTTGTGGCCGACGTCATCGCCGCGCAGTACGTAGGTTTTTTGGTGCGCGCCGTCAATCGGCTTGCCGTCGCGCAGCCATTGGTAATGCACGCCGTTCGGGACGCCGTCTTCGTCGGCAACGGTTGCGGTAAGCGAGGTGTCTTCTTTTGCCTCGCCGCTGATGGTGACTGTGCCGGCGTGGTTGGCGGGCGGCGCGCTGCCTTCGTCGTGAATGGTGGTGGTGACGCTGTCTTTGCCCGCCTCTATCTGCCCGCCCTGCGCCTTGCTGATGCGCACGGTGTAGTGCTCGTCGCCCTCTTGTTTGCCATCGGCGATGGCATCGACGGTGAAGGTTGCGCTGTTCTGCCCTTTCGGGATGGTGACGCGCTGCGTGGTGGTTTTCACGTCGCCGTCGTCGGTGCTGCCGTGTTCGATGGTGACGTCCACGCTGATATCGCGCTCGGCGTTGCGCGTCATCGTCATCTGTTTGACGAATTCGCGGAAATTGTCCGCCATTTCATGCCCCGGCCACGGGGTGAAAGCGGAGAACACCGGACTGCCGCCGAAGTTCGCCCAGGTCATCATATAGGCGACTTTCGCCGCATCCGGATTGGCCTTGATCGCTTCCAGCACATCGGTGTACCAGGTGAGATCCTTGTTGCCGTCGGGGTGGATGACCTTGTCGCCCTCACGGCCAAATTCGGCGACCGCCGCCAGCTTGCCGCGCGCTTCTGCCATGCGCGCCAGCATCGCCATGTCTTCCACCAGCTCGCCCGCCCATTTGTCCTTGGCAAGCAGGGCGTTGTTGGTGTCATAAGAATCCATGCTGAGCACATCGACCACGTCGTCGCCCGGATAGAGCAGCTTGTAGCGGCTTTCGTCGCCGTTGAAGTTGCCATTGGGCGCAAAGGCGGTGAGGAATTGACCGTCCAGCCCGTGTTCTTTCAGGTAATTGACGACGTAGCGGAACAACTCTTTGTAAGTCTCGGCGCCGCCGCGCTCGTAATACCACCACGCCCATTCGCCGTTCGCCTCATGCAGCGGGCGGAAAATGAAGGGGATTTTCGTACCGTCATCGCGCACCGCGTGCTTGCCGGTCTCGACAATCGCATCCAGCCAGCCGTTTAACTCCGCATTCTGGTCGCCGCCGGGCAGGAGGCGCTTCAAATCCACCTTGGTGCGGTCAGTCTCGCCGCCGGGCATATCCCAGAAAGCGGACAGCTGCGCGATGCCGCCGACGCCATCAATCTTCTTGATGGCCTCGCCCATGCGCTTGCCGTTCTCCTCATTGGAAAGACCGCGCACCATCGGCGGCTCCATCATGCCCAGACCAATGATGGACGGATAATGCCCGGAGAGCGCATGCACATCCGAATGATGCCCCTCGCTGTTCTCCGGCGAAAACGCCACATCCAGCCCGCGCTGCTGGCCAAAGAGAATGCCCTTGTGGCTTTGCAGATTGTGCAAGAGCTCGGCGGCAGAATTTGCCTGCGGCAGTGCGCGGTGATCGAGGCTGACGGTATAGGTCGCCTTGCCGCCTTCCGTTACCTCCTTGGAACCGGTGAGGGTAATGCCCGGTTCATTCGGCTGCGGCGGGGTGTCTTCGCTGACCGCTGGCGTTTCGGCGCTGGTCGGGGATTCGTGGTTTTTCGCGTTGTCGTCGTAGGTCGCCTGCACCGTAATTTTCGCGCCCTTTTGTGCGGCGGTGAGGGTGAAGGTGCTGTTGGTGGCGCCGTCAATCGCCTTACCGTCGGCATACCACTGGTATTTGACGCCCGTGGCGGGTACGCCGTCTTCATCGCTAACGGTCGCTTTCAGCTCACTACCCACTTTTGCCTCGCCAGAAATAGTGACTTTGCCCGCGTGATTGGGCTGCGGCTGTGGATTGGGCGACGGGTTCGGATTGGGCGATGGGTTCGGGTTCGGCGACGGGTTCGGATTGGGCGATGGATTCGGGTTTGGATTGGGTGATGGATTGGGGTTCGGCGACGGATTCGGGTTTGGATTGGGTGAGGGGTTCGGCGACGGGTTCGGCGCGCTGCTGTCGGCAACGGCGTCGGTGGCGGCGCTGATCGGGGTTTCGTGGTTCTTGGCGTTGTCGTCGTAGGTCGCCTGCACCGTGATTTTTGCGCCCTTTTGTGCGGCGGTGAGGGTGAAGGTGCTGTTGGTGGCGCCGTCAATCGCCTTGCCGTCGGCAAACCATTGGTATTTGACGCCTGTTGTTGGTACGCCGTCATCGTCGGTTACGGTCGCTTTCAGCTCACTGCCGACTTTCGCTTCACCGCTGATGCTCACTTTGCCTGCGTGATTGGGTTGCGGTTGCGGATTGGGTGAGGGGTTCGGCGACGGGTTCGGGTTGGGTGACGGGTTCGGGTTTGGATTGGGTGATGGGTTCGGATTCGGCGCGCTGTTGTCGGCGACGACAGCGGTAGCATCGCTGGTCGGTGTTTCGTGGTTCTTCGCGTTGTCGTCGTAGGTCGCCTGCACCGTGATTTTCGCGCCCTTCTGTGCGGTGGTGAGGGTGAAGGTGCTGTTGGTCGCGCCATCAATGGCTTTGCCATCGGTAAACCACTGGTATTTGACGCCCGTGGCGGGTACGCCGTCTTCATCGCTAACGGTCGCTTTCAGCTCACTACCCACTTTTGCCTCGCCAGAAATAGTGACTTTGCCCGCATGATTGGGTTGCGGTTGCGGATTGGGTGAGGGGTTCGGCGACGGGTTCGGGTTGGGTGACGGGTTCGGGTTTGGATTGGGTGATGGATTGGGGTTGGGTTGCGGGCTCGGCGACGGGTTCGGATTGGGCGATGGGTTCGGATTGGGCGATGGGTTCGGATTCGGCGCGCTGTTATCCGCGACCGCTGCGGTGGCGTCGCTGGTCGGCGATTCATGATTTTTCGCGTTGTCGTCGTAGGTCGCCTGCACCGTGATTTTCGCGCCCTTCTGCGCGGCGGTGAGGGTAAAGGTGCTGTTGGTCGCGCCGTCAATGGCTTTGCCGTCGGCAAACCATTGGTATTTGACGCCTGTAGCGGGTACGCCGTCTTCGTCGGTTACGGTCGCTTTCAGCTCACTGCCGACTTTCGCCTCGCCCGTAATGCTGACTTTGCCCGCGTGGTTGGGCTGCGGCTGCGGATTGGGCGACGGGTTCGGGTTGGGTTGTGGGTTCGGATTGGGATTCGGCGACGGCTGCGGATTCGGCGATGGTTGCGGGTTCGGCGATGGTTGTGGATTCGGCGATGGTTGCGGGTTCGGCGATGGTTGCGGGTTCGGCGATGGTTGCGGGTTCGGCGATGGTTGCGGATTGGGCGACGGATTCGGGTTCGGGTTGTTCGGGTTTTGGTTGTCCGGCGCGTCGGCGGGCGGCGGGAACAGCGGGTAGGTGTTGTTGCCCGGCGTTTTTTGGTCGGGCGGGAGTGGGGCGTGGTTGTCCGGGGTGTCGCCGGGGGCAGGAACGGGCGGGGTGTTGTCGCCCGGCTGCTGCGGTTGCGCGGGCTGGTTTTTGTGGTGTTTGTCGTGGTTGTGCGCGGCGATGGCGATGCCTCCGGCGACGAGGCCGACCGCGCCAATCGTGGCAAGGGTCGCCGGGCTAATGCTGCCGCTGCCTGCGGCGGTGCTGGCGCTGTCGTCGGCGAGGGTCTCGGCAAGGACGTGTTCGGGAGCGACGGCGACCGGGTAGTGGTAGAGGCTGCCGTCCGCCTGGGTGCCGACCAGCGCGCCTTCGCCACGGGTGTAGTAGTGGTCGATGATGATCTCTGGGCGGCTGTCGCCGTCGAGGGAGATGAGGAGGTTGTCGCCGTCGCGCGCGGTGCGGATGTCGGGCAGGCCGTCAATCTGGTAGTAGGCGCCGTTGATGGCTTCGATGTGCTGTTCGCCCGCGCCGTTGAGCGGGTATTGGGCGATGGGGTTGCCGTTGGTGTCTTTGAGGGTGATGGTGTTCATGGACGGTAGTCCTTTGCCGGATGGGGCGGGTTATGTGTGTGGTTGGAGGTGGTCAGGGTTTAGGTCGGGCATTGATGCCCGACGTTTTTGTTGTCGGCCATGTATGGCCGACCTACGGCGGTCAATTTTTATGGTGGGTCAAGACCCACCCTACAAAACTGCGAGGGCGGACAGTGCGGCGGCGGTGATGGATACCGCGCGTGTCGCCCGTAACCCCTCCCCTGCCCTCCCCCACGGGGGAGGGGGTGCGGCGGGTGTTTTGCACATCTGTTCTTGTCCAGGCCAGTCTGGTGCGCCGGGGCGTACCCTACAAACTGCGAGGGCGGACAGTGCGGCGGCGGTGAGGGATTCCGCGCGTGTCGCCCGTAACCCCTCCCCTGCCCTCCCCCACGGGGGCGGGGACATTTCGGCAGCATGGGCTCAGCCGAGGATGGTGACGGCTTTCATGATTTCTTCCACGCCGAAGAGGTGGCCGTCGTGCGACTGGATGTGGATGGCGTTTATGTAGGCCTCTGAGCCTTTGTAAACTTTATATTGCAGGCGCTGGACGTGTGCGTCTGCCACGAATTCGACTTTGTCGAATTGTAGTGTCCAGCCGTCGCCACGCGTCAGCACGATGCGGTCGCCTTCTGCCGGGTTGAAGTCCAGGATTTGGTCGTTGTTCTGGTACGGGAAGCTGTTTTTTCCGTCCATGATGTACACGAAGGTGTCCGCTCCTTTGCCGCCGGCGAGGTGGTCCACGCCGTAGCCGCTGACCAGGATGTCGTCGCCATCGCCGCCGCGCAGCACCGGCGACGGGGTCGGGTTCTGCACGTTTTGCAGGATGTTGTGACCGTGCTGGTCGATGTAGTCGATCAGTTCCTGCCCGTCGAGGCTCACCAGTTTCGCCAGTTCGTCGGGGTTGACGTTCGGGCTGATCAGGACGCCGTTGCCGTGGGTGCTGTCGGCTATCGGGTTCGGCGCGTCGTTGACTTGTCCTGTGCCTGCGCCGCTGTCCAGCAGGTTGCCGTTCGCGTCATGCAGTTCGGCGTTCAGGGTGACGCTGTCGGTCTGCTCGAAGTTGTTGTGGGTCAGGGTCGGTACGTTGATGTGTACTTCGGTTGCGCCTGCCGGCAGGGTGATTTCGTCGCCCGTGATGGGGACTTCCTGGCCGTTGATGCTGGCGGTGGGCTGGGTGTTGCTGTACACGCCCGCGTCTTGTCCTTTGTCGTTCCAGCCAACGGGTGCCCATTCGACGAGTTCCCACGGGAAGTCGTTGATGTTCATGTTGTTGCCGACTTTTTGCGCGATTTCCCCGCCTTCGCGCCACGGGTCTTCTTTGCCGCGCGCGAGATAGTTGTGCGCGCTTTCGGCGTTGAAGGCGAAGTTGTTGAGGTTTTTGTCCGCGCCGTAACCGCCGTAGGTCTGGACGGCTTTGGCGATCATTTTGGTCAGTTCGCCCAGGGGTTGGCCGCCCCGGGTGTAGGTGTCGAGGTCAACGCCCGGTTTGATGCGGAACCATTGGCCTTCGGCCGGGGCGTTCGGGTTTTCATCGGTGCCGTCGCTGTCCTGGGCGGGGAAGGAGATGACGCCTTTTTTGGCATTCGGCAGGGTGACGGAGACGGCGTGGTTGATGCGCCCGGCGAGGATTTCCGAGATACCAATCTGGCTGAGGGGGTTGAGCATGCGGACGACGGCGGAGCCTCCGTGTTCGTGCTGCATCCAGTAGTTTTTCACGCCGAGGTCATCCAGCCCCGCCTGCCCCTGGAAGTATCCGGCAGCGCTGACTTTCCAGCTGCCGTCCGGCTGTTTTACGGCGTAGAAGTATTCGCGCATCAGCCCGGTCGCTTTGTCGTACACGGCGAAGGATTTGTCGCCGCCGCCAGCAGGGGTGGCGTATGCCGGCAGTGGGATTCTGCCGGTGGTGTGGGCTTTGATGTCCGCCGAGGCGTTCACCCGCGCGTCATCGGAGGTGATGGTGGCGTAGTGTTGTTTCGGGTCGGATGAATCCACGATGTAGATGGGGATGTTGTAGCTTTTGTGGTTCAGGCTGGTGACGACGCCGTAGTTGTTTTTGGCCATGCTCGGCGCGTATTGGGTGATTGCCGCGCTGTTATCCGCCAGCGGCATGTTGGCGACGCTGCGGGTGAAGACGGTGCCGTTGCCGAGGTATTCGCCCGGCTGGAAGGGGTCGGCCGTCTGCGCCAGTTTGTCTGCTTCCACGGCGCTGTTGTGGTAGTCGGTGCTGAGTTTCAGCACCTGCCCCGCCTGCGCCGGACTGGCGAGTTTGACGGTGTAAACCAGTTCGTTGCCTTCAATCACCGCGCTGGCATCGCTGACGTCCAGGCCGTTCGTCGCCGGTGGCTGCGGTTTGGCGATGTCGCTCGCGGTACTGGTCGGCGTTTCGTGATGGCTGGCGTTGTCGTCGTAGGTCGCCTGCACGCTGATTTTGTGTCCGGCGTCGTCAGCGGTGAGGGTGTAGTTCTTGCCGGTTGCGCCATCTATCGCCTGGCCGTCGCGCAGCCATTGGTATCTGACGCCATTTTGCGGCACGCCGTCGTCGTCTTTCACATCTGCAACCAGTTCGCTGCCGACTTTGGCGTCGCCGCTGATGGTCACTTTACCTTCGTGATTGGTTTGCGGTTGCGGCGTTGGCCAGTTCGGATCGTCTTTCACCTGCAATGTAAATTCTTTGCTGAAGGTGCCACCTTGACCGTCATCAGCCGTAATAGTGAGCTTAATGGTTGGTTCTTTAGCGAAGTCAAAATGCTGATCGTTTTTTAGCTTGAGTACACCATTTGCCGTTATTTCAAAACGAGCATCGCTCACAGTGTAGCTATGGTAGGACGTATCGGGATCGCTGACGAGGAGTGACCCGATTTTCAGGCCATCTTTACCTTCGATCAATTCATGATTTTGTGATGTATCCAGTTCAATGTCCGTCGGCGGGCGGTTCACGTGATCAATGTCGTCAATACTGGTCGTCATACCGTTCAAATTTTCTCCGGTATAAAGTCCATCAAGAACACCAGCACCATATTCCCCTCTGCCTGATTCGCTACGATCAACTCCAGGGATATTTTCCCGTTGGGTATGGAATCCGGCTTCGCTGTAACGCGCTTGTCCCTGCTGTGCCGCAACAAGTCCGTCAGTATCTTCACTTCCGGTCAGCCATTTCATCTGGAAATGCTCTTTCAGTTCTTGGCTCGGCGTTTTGCTGAAGGTAAGCGGAGATTTAACATTGCCACCGCCAATCATCAGCGCACCACCACCGCTAAAGAGGTCGTTATGTTGTGGAAGCAGGTGATTGGTGATGAGATCAGCACCGCCTTCGTAACCGACGAACCATATTTTGCCTTTGTCGATGTTGTACTTGCTATAGATATCCTCAATTAGCGCACGAAGATATTGCGCATTATCTTCGCCATTTTTGCTCCAGTTCCCTGTCGTACTGTCTGGCGTTTTAACAGATAACAGCAGACCACCACGGTTTGCAGATAGTTCTCCATAATGAGCGAGGCTTGGAGTTCCGTGATATTCCTCTGCACTGTCGCCATGCAGATAGCAAATCAGTCCGTCTGGATGCGCATCGCTATTGCCTACCGCTGAAAGACGATACGTTCCCGTTTGTCCCGCAGCACTGAAGGTGCGTTCCTCGATTATTTGACTTTCTTCTCCACCGCCACCATGTGTCGGATTATCTTCTGACGTGCTGGCAAGCGTTGCTCCTTGAGCATTTTTCAGGTGAATAGTGAAAGCATTCTGGGGAGTGTCTTTTCCATCATGCCGCGTTTCGATGGCAAAAGTCGTACTGGTTTCACCTTTGGGGATAGTAACTGTCAGGGTTTCCGCACGAACATTATTTGCCTTGTCACTTCCGACTTCTACTTCTACCGTGACGTCATGATCTGTCGCCCGGTTCAGGCTGACGGTGTAGTTTGCCGCTTCACCTTCTTTGACACTCGCTACACCTTGCAAGCTGAGTACCGGTTCGCTTTGTGGCGCGGGATTGGCGGCAACGTCGGTCGCGGCGCTTTCCGGGTTTTCGGCGTGGTGCGCGTTGTCTTCGTAGCTCGCTTTTACCGTGATTTTGTGCCCGGCGTCTTCGGCGGTGAGGGTGTAGTTCTTGCCGGTTGCGCCATCTATCGCCTTCCCGTCGCGCAGCCATTGGTATTTGACGCCATCTTGCGGTACGCCGTCGTCGTCTTTCACATCTGCAACCAGTTCGCTGCCGACTTTGGCTTCGCCCGTGATGCTGATGCTGCCCGGTTGATTCGGCGGCGGCGCGGGGATGTCAGTCACCTCGCTCGTCGGGTTTTCATCGTGTCCGGCGTTATCTTTGTAGGTCGCTTGCACGCTGATCTTGTGCCCGGCGTCGTCTTTACTGAGCGTATAGGTGCTGCCGTTGGCTTTGTCGATGGGTTGCCCGTCGCGCAGCCATTGGTATTGCACGTTAGCGGCGTCGAATTTATCGGCATCAGTCACGGTCGCGGTCAGTTCACTGCCCACTTTCGCTTCACCGCTGATGGTAACGGAACCCGGCTGATTGGCGGACTGTGCTGCGACATCAAGGCTGTCGCTGTCGTGGGCTTCATCATGCAGACCGTTATCGCGGTATTCGACATGGACGCTGACTTTTTTGCCTGCGTCTTCAGGGCGCAGGGTGTAGGTTTTTTGTGTCGCCCCCTGCACAGCCACGCCGTCAATCAGCCACTGGTAGCGGATACTACTGTCGGACACGGTATCGGGATCGCTCACGTTCGCGGTAAGGGTACTGCCCACTTTGGCATCGCCGCTAATGGTGACGCTGCCTTCACGATTGGGATAATGCGGATCATCATCCACGCGCAGGGTAAAGGTTTTTTCAACGCTAAGGCCACCTTGATCAGTCGCAGTGATGGTCAGCGTGACTTTTGTTTCCGTCGCATAGTCAATATGCACACCGTCTTTGAGTTTGAGGATGCCGTCAGCCGTGATTTCGAAGCGCTCATCACTCAATGCATAACGGTGGCTGTCTTGAGGATCAGGATCAACAGTCTTCACCATACCGATGGACATACCGTCTTTACCCTCTTTAATGTAGTACTGCTGCTCACCATTGATCAGAGGCAGTCCCTGATCCAGCTGAATGTCTGTCGGGGCATGATTTTCCGTTGAGGGGTAAAGCGGATTATCTTTGACTTGCAGGGTGAAGGCCTTGGTGAAGCTCAAACCGCCTGTATCGGTAGTCGTGATAGTCAGGGTAACGGTCTGTTCGTCGGCGTAATCAATATGCTGCCCGGCTTTCAGCTTCAGGCGCCCCTCTCGGGTTACTTCAAAGCGTTCATCACTGACGGTATAACTGTGTTTGTCCTGCCAATCAGGATCAACGGTGTCCAGCCAACCAATTTCCACACCATCCTTGCCTTCGGCAATGGTCGTTTGGTGTAGCGTGATGTTGGTCGGGGCATGGTTGGTGGCATCAATGTCGCTGACCCTGGTCGTCATTTCCATTGAACCCGTGTTTTTGTTATTGATTTCATCGTAGAAGGCATCATAGATATGGCCGACGGCGCTCATCTTGTCCCCATTCGGTATGGTTTCCTGCTGGGTATGGAAGCCCGCTTGCGCGTATTGTTCCTGCGCATGCTGGGCAGCGGTGACGGTATCGCCATCGGCACTGCCCGCTATCCATTTGAGCTGCAAGTGCTGTTTCAGGCCATCTGTCGGGGGCTTGCCGAAATGTAGCGTGGAGTCTGCCGCACCGCCGCCTATCATCAGTGCGGTGCCGCCGCTGAACAGGTCATTGTGTTCGGGTAACAGGTAGCGGGTAATGAAATCGGCACCGCCGCCGTTGCCCATCAGCAAGACGTCACCTTTATCAAGGTCGTATTTGCTGTATATCTCTTCAAGCAAGGCCCGCAGGTAACGGGCATTTTGTGCACCATTCACGCTCCACGAGCCGCTTGCGCTGTCCGGCGTTTTTACCATCAGCACCGTGGCATCGCCGCGATCTGCAACGTATTCGGAAAAGATAGAAGCATTCTGGCCATAGTCATTGATGGCTTCACCGTGCAGATATAGCACCAGCTTTGGACCGGCACTGAAAAGCCTGTATTCGCCCCTCAGTCCGGCGGCGCTGAAGGTGTTGGTTGCCCAAAACGTGTTTTCCCCACCGCTGCCATGTGTCATGTCTGACGGTGCGGCTGTATTCAGAGTGGCACCTTCGGCATGTTTGATACGGAGTTTGAAATGGCTGCCATTGTCTTCCACGCCGTTATGCGCGGTATCAACGGCAAAAGTCAGGCTGCTTTCGCCTTTGGGAATGGTCAGGGTACGGACTTCATTTTGTACGCCGTGTGTTGTACCGCTGCTTGTTACTTCTACCTCAACTGTCACATCCTGCTCGGCAGGGTGATTGAGCAGCAACTTGTATTGTGCCGCCTCGCCTTCTTTGACAACACTCACCCCCTGCAAGCCAAGAACGGGTGTCCCTTGCGGCTGGGCGGGATAATTGGGGTCATCTTGCACGGAGACGGTGAAGGTTTTACTGAACGTGCCGCCGTGCCCGTCATCCGTGGTCACGCTCAGATTGACGCTTGCTTCCTGGGCAAAGTCGAGATGCTGCCCCGCTTTCAGTTTCAGAGTGCCGTCAGCGGTCACTTCAAAGCGCTCGTCGTTCACGGTATAGGTGGGGACATCGTTGACGTCTTCGTCTGTCGTCGTCAGCTTGCCGATTTCTGCACCGTCTTTGCCTTCTATCACCTGGTTCTGGCTCAGGGTGATGTCGGTCGGCGCGTGGTTAGTGCTGTCCGCTCCCGCTATTTCCGCCGTCGGCATGCTGCTGATGTTTTCGTCGTGTCCGGCGTTGTCTTTGTAGGTCGCCTGCACGCTGATTTTGTGACCTATGTCTTCTTGGGTCAGGGCGTAGGTTTTGCCGCTTTGGCCGTCTATTGCCTGCCCATCGCGCTGCCATTGGTAGGTAATGCCTGTATCCGGCACGCCGTCGGCGTCACTGATTTTCGCCGTCAGGGTTTCGCCTGCTTTGGCGTTGCCGTCGATGGCGATCACACCTTGCTGGTTCACCGGTGGGAGCGGGGTGTCTTTGCCGATATCCAGTTCTGCACTGGTCGGTTTTTCTGTCGTGCCCTTGTTGTCGGTGTATTCGACATGCACGCTGATTTTGTGTCCGGCATCGTCCGGGGTCAGGGTATAGGTCTTGCCATTGGCCTGGGCGATCGGTTGCCCATCACGCTGCCATTGGTAGGTCACGCCTGTATCCGGCACACCGTCTGCATCGCTGATGTTGGCGGTAAGTTCGCTACCGACTTTGCCCTCGCCCGTGATGCTCACCGTGCCTTCGTTGTTGGGCTGCGGTTGCGGGTTCGGGTTCGGATTGGGCGCAGCGCCGTCGGCGACTTCCGCCGTCTTCGCACTTTCTACGGTTTCTGCGGTGCCTTTGCCGTCGGTGTATTCGGCTTTGACGGTTATCGTCTTGCCTTTGTCCGCGTCTTGCAGAGTGTAGCTTGCGCCCTGCCCCACTTCTTTGCCGTCAGCAAACCAGCGGTAGGTGACTGTTCCCATGCCGTCTTCGTCTTTGAGGTCGTTGCTGGCTTTCAGCGTCTCGCCCACTTTTGCCTCGCCGCTGATTTTGACGATGCCTTGCGGTTCGTGGTTGCCCGGCTGTGGCTGCGGGTTGGGGTTAGGGTTGGGCGCAGCGCCGTCGGCGACTTCCGCCGTTTTCGCGCTTTCTACGGTTTCTGCGGTGCCTTTGCCGTCGGTGTATTCGGCTTTGACGGTTATCGTCTTGCCTTTGTCCGCGTCTTGCAGGGTGTAGCTCGCGCCCTGCCCTACTTCTTTACCGTCAGCAAGCCAGCGGTAGGTGACTGTTCCCATCCCGTCTTCATCTTTGAGGTCGTTGCTGGCTTTCAGCGTCTCGCCCACTTTTGCCTCGCCGCTGATTTTGACGGTACCTTGCGGTTCGTGGTTGCCCGGCTGTGGCTGCGGGTTGGGGTTCGGGTTGGGGTTGGGGTTGGGGTTGGGGTTGGGGTTGGGGTTGGGGTTCGGGTTCGGGTTCGGGTTCGGGTTCGGGTTCGGGTTCGGGTTCGGGTTCGGGTTGGGGTTGGGGTTGGGGTTGGGGTTGGGGTTCGGGTTCGGGTTCGGGTTCGGGTTCGGGTTCGGGTTCGGGTTCGGGTTCGGGTTGGGGTTGGGGTTGGGGTTGGGGTTGGGGTTGGGGTTCGGGTTGGGGTTGGGGTTGGGGTTCGGGTTGGGGTTGGGGTTGGGGTTCGGGTTGGGGTTCGGCTGCGGATTCGGGGTACTGCCATCCACGACGGATACGGTCGCTGCACTCTCCACGGATTCGAGGGTGTGTCCGCCGTCAATGTATTCCGCCTTGACGCTGATGGTTTTGCCTCTGTCGCTAGCTTTGACGACATAGGTGTCGCCGGTCTCGACGAGTTTGTCGCCGGAGTACCAGCGGTAGGTAATTTGTCCCAGTCCGTCTTCGTCTTTGAGGTCGTTGCTGGCTTTCAGCGTCTCGCCCACTTTCGCCTCGCCGCTGATTTTGACGGTGCCTTGCGGTTCGTGGTTGCCCGGCTGTGGCTGCGGGTTGGGGTTGGGGTTGGGCGCAGCGCCGTCGGCGACTTCCGCCGTCTTCGCGCTTTCTACAGTTTCTGCGGTGCCTTTGCCGTCGGTGTATTCGGCTTTGACGGTTATCGTCTTGCCTTTGTCCGCATCTTGCAGGGTGTAGCTTGCGCCCTGCCCCACTTCTTTGCCATCAGCAAACCAGCGGTAGGTGACTGTTCCCATCCCGTCTTCGTCTTTGAGGTCGTTGCTGGCTTTCAGCGTCTCGCCCACTTTTGCCTCGCCGCTGATTTTGACGATGCCTTGCGGTTCGTGGTTGCCCGGCTGCGGCTGCGGGTTCGGATTCGGCTGCGGATTGGGCGTCGTGCCGTCGGCGACTTCCGCCGTTTTCGCGCTTTCTACGGTTTCTGCGGTGCCTTTGCCGTCAGTGTATTCGGCTTTGACGGTTATCGTCTTGCCTTTGTCCGCGTCTTGCAGGGTGTAGCTCGCGCCCTGCCCCACTTCTTTGCCATCAGCAAACCAGCGGTAGGTGACTGTTCCCATGCCGTCTTCATCTTTGAGGTCGTTGCTGGCTTTCAGTATCTCGCCCACTTTTGCCTCGCCGCTGATTTTGACGGTGCCTTGCGGTTCGTGGTTGCCCGGCTGTGGTTGCGGGTTGGGGTTAGGGTTGGGATTGGGCGCAGCGCCGTCGGCGACTTCCGCCGTTTTCGCGCTTTCTACGGTTTCTGCTGTGCCTTTGCCGTCGGTGTATTCGGCTTTGACGGTTATCGTCTTGCCTTTGTCCGCGTCTTGCAGGGTGTAGCTCGCGCCCTGCCCCACTTCTTTGCCGTCAGCAAACCAGCGGTAGGTGACTGTTCCCATCCCGTCTTCGTCTTTGAGGTCGTTGCTGGCTTTCAGTGTCTCGCCCACTTTTGCCTCGCCGCTGATTTTGACGGTGCCTTGCGGTTCGTGGTTGCCCGGCTGCGGGTTCGGGTTCGGGTTCGGGTTGGGGTTCGGGTTCGGGTTGGGGTTCGGGTTCGGGTTCGGGTTCGGGTTCGGGTTGGGGTTGGGGTTGGGGTTCGGGTTGGGGTTGGGGTTCGGGTTGGGGTTCGGGTTGGGGTTCGGGTTGGGGTTCGGGTTCGGGTTGGGGTTCGGGTTGGGGTTGGGGTTGGGGTTCGGGTTGGGGTTGGGGTTGGGGTTGGGGTTGGGGTTGGGGTTCGGGTTCGGGTTCGGGTTCGGGTTGGGGTTGGGGTTGGGGTTGGGGTTGGGGTTCGGGGTACTGCCATCCACGACGGATGCGGTCGCTGCACTCGCCACGGATTCGAGGGTGTGTCCGCCGTCAATGTATTCCGCCTTGACGCTGATGGTTTTGCCTCTGTCGCTGGCTTTGACGACATAGGTGTCGCCGGTCTCGACGAGTTTGTCGCCGGAGTACCAGCGGTAGGTAATTTGTCCCAGTCCGTCTTCGTCTTGCAGGGTGTTGGAGGCGGTCAGGGTCTCGCCCACTTTCGCCTCTCCCGTGATGGTGACTTTGCCCACCGGCAGGTGGTTGAGCGGGTTCACCGGCGGCTGCGGGTTGTTCGGGTTGGCCGCTTCGGTCACGCTGTCTTTCATTTTGCTCGACGCGGCCTCGTTGTGCCCTTTTTCATCGGTGTAGGTGACGTGTACGCCGATGGTCTTGCCTTTGTCGCCCGCCTGGATTTCGTATTCTTTGTCGGTCGCGCCTGCGATTTTTTCGCCATTCGCCAGCCATTGGTATTTGACGCCGTCTTTCGGCACGCCGTCTTCGTCTTTGACGTTCGCGCTCAGTTTTTGCCCGATTTTGGCTTCGCCGCCAATTTCTACGCTGCCGGCGTGGTTATCGCCCGCATCGTCGTAGGTGATGCTGACTTTCGCCTTGTTTATGCTCGAGTTGCCGTTGCGGTCTTTCAGGGTGTATTCGACCGGATCGGGATTGCCTTTGGTGAAAGACGGTAGCGGGGTGAAGGTGATGTTGCCGCCGCGGCTGACGCTCCAGGTGCCTTGTTTGTCAACCACGAGGGTGCTGACGGCATCGCCGTCTTTGTTAATCAGTTTGACGCTGTCCGGGTCAATGTCATTCTGTGGGTCGGTGTCGTTTTCGGTGACTTTGATGGTGATGCTTTCCGGCGGGTTGCCGCGTTTTGCGCTCACTTCGTCATCCACCAGCGTCGGTTTGTAGGCGTTCGGATTCGGGTTGGGGATGCCCGGATGGCTGGGGTTCGCCGGGTTAGGGCTGGGCGCGGGATTTGGGTTGCTGGGGCTGGGATTCGGCCCCGGCGCGCCCGGATTGGGGCTCGGTAGTGGTTCCGGCGAAGGGTTAATCGGGGTGTTCGGCTTGGGTTCGGGTTCCGGCACCGGTTTGAACGGCGGCGGTTCTGGTACGGGCGGTGCCGGTTCGGGGGTATGGCTGCCTTTGCCGCTGTCATGGTTGGCAAGGGCGATGCCACCGGCGACGAGCGCAACACCGCCAAGGACGGCGAGCGGGGTGATGGTGGAGGCGGTATCGGCTTCGAGTGTTGCGGCGGCCGCGATTTCTTCGGCGAGTACGTGTTCCGGCACGCTGGCGACGGGGTAGTTAAACAGGCCGCCGTTTTCTTGCAGGCCGACGAGCGCGCCCTGCCCGCCCTGGCTGTAGTAGTTTTCGATGACGAGGTCTGCGCTTTGGTCGCGGTCGAAGGAAATCAGCAGGTCATCCCCCACGCGGTCGGTGATGATGCTGTCCGGTCCAATGCCGGTGGCAAGGTCGGTGATCTGGTAATACGCGCCATTGACCGCCTGGATGTGCTGTGCGGCACCTGCGGTTTCGATGTTGTACTGACCGATTGCGTTGCCGGCGGCGTCTTTGAGGGTGAGGTTGTACTGTGCCATGGGATTTTCCTGTGTTTCCTGTTTGTTGTTTACGCTAAAGCGCCTGCCGCAAGGTCGCGACAGGCGCTTCGTTTAGCTTCCTGTGTTGTTGTTAGATGAGATGGCTGTGGTCATCTTGCGGCAGGTGCGGGGTTTGCGGGACGCTGTACGCGGACGGTTCGTAGCTCGGCTGCGGCGTCTGGATGTCAACGTGCGAGAGGATGTCTTCCGCCGTGAGCGTTTTGCCGTTACCCGACGCGATGTCGATGGTGCGCTCGTGTCCGGCGGCATCCGTGACGTGCAGGTGTTGCCCGCCCGCGTCGCTGCTAACTTCTGCCTTGACGTGGTCGCCGCCCGCCAGGACGATGCGGTCGCCTTCTTGCGGGTTGAAGTCGAGAATGCGGCTGTGTTCGTTCCAGCTCGCCGCGTCGTTGCTGTCCAGCAGGTAGGCGAAGGTATCCGCGCCCGTACCGCCTTCGAGCAGTTGCGCGCCGTGGCCGGCAATCAGCACGTCATCGCCCGCGCCGCCGTGCAGTTCGTGGCTAGTACTGTTTTTGCTCGCCGCGAGCAGTTCGGCGCTGTGTTCGCCTAGGTGGCTGAGGAGCGCCGCGCCGTCGAGGTTCATCAGGCCGCTGTAGGTCGCGACGTCAATGCCGTCGCTGGCCAGTACGTCGTGGCCGTCGCTGCCGTGGTACTGCGCAACGGTACTCGCTTCGTGCAGTGTCTGCGGTGCGCTGTGGTGCAACGCCGCTGCATGCGCGCTGTCGTTATGCGCCGCGTCGTCGCCGCTGTGATGCAGCACCGGGGTATCGTGCTCCAGGTTGGCTTTGTGCGGCTCCGGCGTGTTGGAATGGTTGCTGCCGTCGTCTTTCATCGGGATGTAGCTGAAGGATTCGAGCGTGACTTTTTGCGGTTTGTTCGCCGTCCAGCCACCATCTGTGTTCAGCGTCCACATATTGCTGTGGATTTGTTGCAGGTTCGGCTTGATGATGTCGGTGCTGATTTCCTTGATCGGGAATTCTTCACCGGTGTCGGCGTTGCGCAGGCTCCAGCGGATTTTGGTCGGCGTCCACTCCAGTTTGGCGGTGGCGTGCGTCCAGCTGTCCGGCCAGACGTTTTCCGGCTTGATGCCGACGCCGTGGGTGTTGGTGAACGGGTAATAGGTCGTCAGCCCCTTGAGGGTGTCGGTCCCCCAGCGCGAGATTTCCATCGCGTCAATTTCGCGGTAGCCATCGTCTTTCGCACCATCCGGATAGTTCCAGTCAAAGGTGAAGAAACCGCCAAATACGGTGTATTTGTCAAAGGTGCTGAAGTCACCCTTGAAGGTCATTTCGTAGGTACCGTAGCCCATCGAGCGGGTCGAGATGATTTCGGAGGCTACCGGGGTGTGACCGTCGGCGTTGGTAATGGAAAGGTCAAGGCTGGTGTCGTGCTGCTGCACGTTGTCCTTGGACCATTGTCCATTGGCGTGCGGGCTGCCGTGTTTGAACCAGGCATCGCGCACGACCCATTTGAATCCCGCCCAGTCAATAGTGGACTGGCCGTAATTGTTCTCGTAAGTCGGTGCGGTGCCTTCGGCGGCGACGTTCAGGCTGGAGAGGCTGTCCTTGCTTTCGGCGTGCGCCTTGCCGTCGGTGTAGCTGGCGCGGACGCTGATGTCGTGGCCAACGTCGCCGCTGGTCAGGGTGTACTGGCCGCCGGTCGCGCCGTCAATGTCCTTGCCATCGCGCAGCCATTGGTATTTGACTTCGCCCATGCCGTCTTCATCGGCAAGGGTGTTGCCCGCGTGCAGGGTTTGTCCGGCCTGTACCAGGCCGCTGACGGTCACGGTACCGGTCGGCGCATGGTTTCCACCCGGCGGGTTGTTGTCGGCAGGCACTTCGGTGGCGCTGCTCACCGGGCTTTCCGCGTGTTTGCCGTTGTCTTGGTACTCGGCCTTGACGGTGATTTTGTGTCCGGCATCGTCGGCGGTGAGTTTGTAGCTCGCACCGGTCGCGTCTTTGATGTCCACACCGTCGCGCTGCCACTGGTATTTGATGCCGTCTTGCGGCACGCCGTCTTCGTCGCTGACGGTTGCTTTCAGCTCGCCGCCCACTTTGGCGTCCCCGGTGATGGCAACGGTTCCCGCGTGGTTCGGCTGCACGGGCGGCGGCGGGTTGGTGCCGTCGTTGTTGCCCGCGATGATCGTGCCGGTTTCGCCTTCGTTGAACTCGGAATCGTTGTGCGCTTTGACTTCGCTGCCGTCAGCGACCGCTTTCGCGCCCAGGGTCAGTTTGCCGCTGGCGGCATCGAGGTTGACACTTTCCGGCAAGTCATCCGCGCTTTCCCATTTGCCGCTGTCGTTACGGTTTATTTTCAGCGTGTGCTGTTGTCCGCCATTCTCATCGGTGTACTCCACAACCAGCGCCTTGGTACCAGCAACCGGAGTAATGTCGATACTGCCCGGCTCGCCGCCTGCCGCCATTTGCGGCACGCTCGGCGGGTCGTTGTCGTTGATGGTGGTTTCGACGGTTTTTTCGTCTGCTTTCGGCGTCGCCCCCTGTGCTTCAGTGATTTCCACACGGTAGTTGCGGCCGGGCTGGAAGGTGGCGTTATCGAGCGTTGCTACATCGAAAGTCGCGCCCTGCTGCCCTTTGCTGATGGTGAGGGTGCGGGTTTCGGTCTTGACGTTGCCGTCGTCGGTCGTGCCATGCTGGATACTGACTTTGACGGTGATGTCTGCTTCCGCCGGTTTGCTCAGGCGCAGGGTGTAACCCGCGCTTTGCCCTTCATCGACCGTGCTGTCGCCAATCAGCGAGACTTCCGGCGGGGTCTGCGGTTGCGCGCCGTTGTCGTTATCGCTCACGATGGTGGCGGTATCGCTGCTGCGACTGCCCGCGCTGGCAATAGCGGTCACTTCCGTCTGGTCATCAACGGCACTCGGTGCCAGTTTCACCTTGCCGCTCTGCGCATCCAACGTCGCGCCGCCGGGTAACGGCTCGTTACCGCGGGTGTGCCACGGGCTGCCAACGCCGTCGCGCTCCAAATCCATATGGACTGCATGGCCGTGGTATTTGAAACTGACGCGCATATAGGTCGCCTCATCCGGCGGAGTAGCGCTGACACCGCCCTGCTCGGCGCCCGTGCCTTTCTCCAGCGTCGGCGCCGGGAAAGTGGGTTGCGGCGGCTGCGGCGGCGTGTTGTCAACGACCGCATTCGTCTCGCTGCTTGTCGGCGATTCCGCATGCTTGCCGTTGTCTTCGTAGGTCGCCTTGACGCTAATCTTGTGACCCAGATCGTCGTTGGTCAGCGTGTAGCGGTCTTGCGTCGCGTGGTTGATGGGCGTGCCATCGCGCAGCCATTGATATTTCACATTGGCGCTGTCAAAACCGTCATCGTCTTTCACCGTGGCGGAGAGGGTCTCGCCAACCTTCGCCTCGCCCGTGATGCTGACCGCGCCATCATGATTGGGCTGCGGTTGCGGGTTCGGCGGAGTCTGCGCGTCGGTAACCGCATTCGTCTCGGCACTCGTCGGCGATTCCGCGTGTTTGCCGTTGTCCTCATAGGTCGCCTTGACGCTAATCTTGTGACCGAGGTCGTCGTTGGTCAGCGTGTAGCGGTCTTGCGTCGCGTGGTTGATGGGCGTGCCATCGCGCAGCCATTGATATTTCACATTGGCGCTGTCGAAACCGTCGTCGTCTTTCACCGTAGCGGAGAGGGTTTCGCCAACCTTCGCTTCGCCCGTGATGGTTACGCTGCCCTCGTGGTTGGGCTGCGGTTGCGGGTTCGGAGTGCCATTGTCGCTGTCACTTTCGATGGTCTTGCGCTCGCTGAAGCGGTTCTCTGCGGTTGAGCCCGCAAAGGCGGAAACTTCCGTGTGGTCATCCACCAGCGACGGCGCCAGTTTCACCTTGCCGCTCGTAGCATCCAGCGTCACGCCCGCGGGCAACGCCGCGTTGTTCTGCTCGTGCCACGGACTGCCTACCGCATCGCGCACCAGCGTGATGCTCTGCGCGCTGCCCTGTGATTTGTAGTCAATGCTGAGGTAGTTCGCCTCGTCCGGCGGGGTGATGGTGACGCCGCCCTGTTCTGCATCCGTGCCTTTCTCCAGCGTCGGCTGCGGGAAGAGCTGTTGCGGCGGGTTATCGACGACCGGTACAGTCTCGGCACTCTTGGGTGTCTCGTGATGGTTGGCTTGGTCGTCGTAAGTAGCTTGCACGGAAATCTTGTGCCCCACGTCTTCCGCCTTAAGCAGATAAACCTTGGTTGTTTCCTTGTCGATTGCCACGCCATCGCGGAACCATTGGTACTGCACCTTGTCCGGCGCGGGCAGTCCATCGGTATCATTCAAAGTCGCGGTCAAAAGCATGCCTAGCTTGGCCTCGCCAGAAATAGTGACGGTGCCTTCGTGGTTGCCCGGCTGTGGCGGGTTGACCGGCGGGTAGTTCGGATCATCCTGCACGTTCAGGGTGAAGGTTTTGTTGTAGCTGCCGCCGTGGCCGTCGTCAGTCGTGACTTGCAGCGTGACTTTCGGCTCGGTTGCAAAGTCGAGATGTTTGCCGTCTTTGAGTTTGAGGGTGCCGTCGGCAGTCACTTCAAAGCGGTCGTCGCTTACTTTGTAGGTGTGTTGATCACCCGCGTCCGGGTCGGTCGTCGTCAGTTTGCCGATTGCCGCGCCGTCTTTGCCTTCTGCGACTTTGTCATTGTCGAGGGTGATGTCAGTCGGCGCCTGGTTGGTCGAGCTCTGCGGCTGGACGACTCCGCTTTCGGCGTCGTGGCTTTCTTTGTTGCCCGCGTTGTCGGTGTATTCGGCTTTGACGCTGATTTTGTGTCCTTCGTCTTCGGCGGTCAGGGTGTAGGTTTTGCCGGTTGCATTAGCAATTGGCTGCCCGTCGCGCTGCCATTGGTAGTTGACTTTGGCTTCGTCGAACTGGTCGGCGTCGTGGACTTGTGCGGTTAGGGTTTCGCCTACTTTGGCGTTGCCGCTGATGGCAACGTCGCCTTCGTGGTTCGGTTGCGGTTGTGGCGGGTTGACCGGCGGGTAGTTCGGGTCGTCCTCTACGTTCAGGGTGAAGGTTTTGTTGTAGCTGCCGCCGTGGCCGTCGTCAGTCGTCACTTGCAGCGTGATTTTCGGCTCGGTTGCAAAGTCGAGGTGTTTGCCGTCTTTGAGTTTCAGCGTGCCGTCAGCGGTTACTTCAAAGCGGTCATCGCTCACTTTGTAGGTGTGTTTGTCGCCTGTGTCCGGGTCGGTCGTCGTCAGTTTGCCCACCGTCGCGCCGTCTTTGCCTTCCGCGACTTTGTCATTGTCGAGGCTGATATCGGTCGGCGCGTGGTTGGTCGAGCTCTGCGGCTGGACGATGCCGCTTTCGGCGTCGTGGCTTTCTTTGTTGCCCGCGTTGTCGGTGTATTCGGCTTTGACGCTGATTTTGTGCCCTTCGTCTTCGGCGGTCAGGGTGTAGGTTTTGCCATTGGCACCGGCGATTTCCTTACCGTCGCGCAGCCATTGGTAGCTCACTTTGCTTTCGTCAAAGTTATCCGCGTCATGAACTTCGGCGGTCAGCGTCTCGCCCACTTTGGCGTTGCCGCTGATGGCAACGTCGCCTTCGTGGTTCGGCTGCGGTTGTGGGTTGGGATTCGCCGGGTCAACTACCGGGGCGCTCGCCGCGCTGGTCGGTGCTTCAGAGTGCTGCGCGTTGTCGGTGTAGGTCGCGCGCACGCTGATGGTTTTGCCCGCATCATTTGCGGTCAGCTGGTAGCTGCTGCCGGTTGCACCGGCGATGGCAACACCGTTCGCCAGCCATTGGTACTGCACGTTCGCAGGCACGCCGTCATCGTCGTTAACGGTCGCGGTCAGGGTTTCGCCCACTTTCGCCTCGCCCGTGATGCTGACCGTGCCTTCGTGGTTAGTCGGCGGAACCGGCGGCTGCGGATTCGGATTGGCGGGGTCAACCACCGGCGTGGTCGCCGCGCTGGTCGGTGCTTCGCTGTGTTGCGCGTTGTCGGTGTAGGTCGCGCGCACGCTGATGGTTTTGCCCGCATCATTTGCGGTCAGCTGGTAGCTGCTGCCGGTCGCACCGGTGATGGCAACACCATTCGCCAGCCATTGGTACTGCACGTTGGTCGGGACACCGTCGGCATCATCGACTTTGGCGGTCAGGGTTTCGCCCACTTTCGCCTCGCCCGTGATGCTGACGGTGCCTTCGTGGTTAGTCGGCGGAACCGGCGGCTGCGGGTTCGGATTAGCGGGGTCAACCACCGGTGTGGTCGCCGCGCTGGTCGGTGCCTCAGAGTGTTGCGCGTTGTCGGTGTAGGTCGCGCGTACGCTGATGGTTTTGCCTGCTTCTGCGGCGGTCAGCTGGTAGCTGCTGCCGGTCGCACCGGCGATGGCGACACCATTGGCGAGCCATTGGTAGGTAACGTTTGCCGGTACGCCGTCATCGTCGTTAACGGTCGCGGTCAGTGTCTCACCCACTTTCGCCTCGCCTGTGATGGTGACGGTGCCTTCGTGGTTAGTCGGCGGAACCGGCGGCTGTGGATTTGGGTTCGCCGGGTCAATCACCGGAGTGGTCGCGCTGCTGGTCGGCGCTTCAGAGTGCTGCGCGTTGTCGGTGTAGGTCGCGCGTACGCTGATGGTTTTGCCAGCTTCGGCGGCGGTCAGCTGGTAGCTGCTGCCGGTCGCACCGGCAATGGCGACACCATTCGCCAGCCATTGGTAGGTAACGTTTGCAGGCACCCCGTCATCGTCGTTAACGGTCGCGGTCAGCGTTTCGCCCACTTTCGCCTCGCCCGTGATGCTGACGGTGCCTTCGTGGTTAGTCGGCGGAACCGGCGGCTGTGGATTCGGATTGGCGGGGTCAACCACCGGCGTGGTCGCCACGCTGGTCGGTGCTTCGCTGTGGTTGGCGTTGTCGGTGTAGGTCGCGCGTACGCTGATGGTTTTGCCCGCATCATTTGCGGTCAGCTGGTAGCTGCTGCCGGTTGCGCCTGCGATGGCGACACCATTGGCGAGCCATTGGTACTGCACGTTGGTCGGGACACCGTCGGCATCATCGACTTTGGCGGTCAGGGTCTCGCCCACTTTCGCCTCGCCAGAAATGGTGACGGTGCCTTCGTGGTTGGTTCCAGGCGGGGTTGGCGGCTGCGGGTTCGCTGGGTCAACGACTGGCGTGGTCGCGGCGCTGGTCGGCGCTTCAGAGTGCTGCGCGTTGTCGGTGTAGGTCGCGCGCACCGTGATGGTTTTGCCCGCATCATTTGCGGTCAGCTGGTAGCTGCTGCCGGTTGCACCGGCGATGGCAACACCGTTTGCCAGCCATTGGTAGGTAACGTTTGCAGGCACCCCGTCGTCGTCGTTGACGGTCGCGGTCAGGGTTTCGCCCACTTTCGCCTCGCCTGTGATGGTGACGGTGCCTTCGTGGTTAGTCGGCGGAACCGGCGGCTGCGGGTTCGGATTGGCGGGGTCAACGACTGGCGTGGTGGCCGCGCTGGTCGGTGCTTCGCTGTGGTTGGCGTTGTCGGTGTAGGTCGCGCGTACGCTGATGGTTTTGCCCGCATCATTTGCGCTCAGCTGGTAGCTGCTGCCGGTTGCACCGGCGATGGCAACGCCATTGGCTAGCCATTGGTAGCTAACGTTTGCCGGTACGCCGTCGGCATCATCGACTTTGGCGGTCAGGGTCTCGCCCACTTTCGCCTCGCCCGTGATGCTGACCGTGCCTTCGTGGTTAGTCGGCGGAACCGGCGGCTGCGGGTTCGGATTGGCGGGGTCAACCACCGGCGTGGTGGCGGCACTGGTCGGTGCTTCGCTGTGCTGCGCGTTGTCGGTGTAGGTCGCCCGTACGCTGATGGTTTTGCCAGCTTCGGCGGCGGTCAGCTGGTAGCTGCTGCCGGTCGCACCGGCGATGGCAACGCCATTCGCCAGCCATTGGTAGGTAACGTTTGCCGGTACGCCGTCATCGTCGTTAACGGTCGCGGTCAGTGTCTCACCCACTTTCGCCTCGCCCGTGATGGTGACCGTGCCTTCGTGGTTCGGCTGCGGTTGTGGCGGCTGCGGGTTCGGATTGGCGGGGTCAACCACCGGCGTGGTCGCCGCGCTGGTCGGTGCTTCGCTGTGGTTGGCGTTGTCGGTGTAGGTCGCGCGTACGCTGATGGTTTTGCCTGCTTCTGCGGCGGTCAGCTGGTAGCTGCTGCCGGTTGCACCGGTGATGGCAACACCATTGGCGAGCCATTGGTACTGCACGTTGGTCGGGACACCGTCGGCATCATCGACTTTGGCGGTCAGGGTCTCGCCCACTTTCGCCTCGCCAGAAATGGTGACGGTGCCTTCATGGTTGGTTCCAGGAGGAGTCGGCGGCTGCGGGTTCGGCGTCGGGTAGTTCGGGTCGTCCTGTACGTTCAGGGTGAGGGTTTTGCTTACGGTGCCGCCGTGGCCGTCGTCGCTGGTGATTTGCAGGGTGACGGTTTTTTCGCTCGTGTAGTCAAGGTGCTGCCCGGCTTTGAGTTTGAGGGTGCCGTCGGCGGTGACTTCAAAGCGGCTGTCGCTCACTTTGTAGGTGTGTTTGTCGCCTGCATCCGGGTCGGTCGTGGTCAGTTTGCCGATTGCCGCGCCGTCTTTGCCTTCCGCGACTTCGCTTGCTGAAAGCTGGATGTCGGTCGGCGCGTGGTTTTGTGGCTGCGGCGGCGGGGTGCTGCCGCTGTCACTGACTGGCTGTGTTGCGGTGCTGATGGGGGCTTCGTGGTGGTTGGCCTGGTCGTCGTAGGTCGCCTGCACCGTGATTTTCGCGCCTTTTTGTGCCGCAGTCAGGGTGAAGGTGGCATCGGTCGCGCCCGCTATCGGTTTGCCGTCAGCCAGCCATTGGTATTTCACTTTGGCGCTGTCAAAGCGGTCGTCGTCCTTGACGGTCGCGGTCAGCGTCTCGCCTACTTTGGCGTTGCCGTTGATGGTGACGGTACCCGCTTTGTTTGGCGCGGGTTGTGGGTTCGGGTTCGGGTTCGGGTTCGGGTTGGGGTTGGGGTTGGGGTTGGGGTTGGGGTTGGGGTTGGGTTGCGGGTTCGGGTTGGGTTGCGGGTTCGGGTTGGGGTTGGGTTGCGGGTTGGGGTTGGGTTGCGGGTTGGGGTTGGGTTGCGGGTTGGGATTGGGGTTGGGGTTGGGTTGCGGGTTGGGGTTGGGGTTGGGGTTGGGGTTGGGGTTGGGGTTGGGTTGCGGGTTGGGCGGGTTGTCGTGATGGTCGTTTTTGTGGTGTTTGTCGTGGTTGTGTGCGGCAATGGCGATACCACCGGCAACGAGGCCGACCGCGCCGATGGTGCCGAGGACGCCCAGGGTGGAAGGCCCGCCGCTGCTGCCCGCGGCAACTGCGCCTTCCGCGCCGCTGGTGTAGGCGGGCGCGGTTTCGATGTGCTCAGCCAGCACGTGTTCGGGGGTGACGATGACCGGATAGCGGTAGAGTTCGCCGTTATTCTGCATGCCGACCAGCGCCCCTTCGCCGCGCGCGAAGTAGTCTTTGATGATGAGGTCGGTGCCGCTGCTGTTGTCAAAGGATATAAGCAGGTCATCACCGCTGCGCGCGGTGTCGATGCGGACCGGACCAGTGCCGGTCGCCGCGTCGGTGAATTGGTAGTACGCGCCGTTCACGGCGTCGATTTGTTCGACGCGCGCGGTGTTCAGGTCGTAGTGGGCGATGGTGTGGCCTTCGGCGGTTTTTAGGGTGAGGGCGATGTTGCTCATTTTGGCTTCCTTTCTTGAGGTTTAGGGGTTAGGGGGTTGGCGGGCGTTTTTGTCGCTCTGCGCCTCTCTAGTGGGAGTGGGGCTTGTTTAGAGGATGGTGATGGCATTCATGATTTCATCTACGCCGGAGGCATGACCACCGTGTGAATGGCTTTGTGCGGTGTTGTTGTAGCCTTCGTTGTTGATGATAGGGGTGTTGTTCTGGTCAGGGCTGAAGGTGTCCGCATCTTTGCCGCTTTCCAGGAATTCCACGCCGTTACTGCTGATGAGGGCGTCATCGCCGTCGCTGCCGCGCAGGGTGACGCCGGGGCTTTCGGTTTCCAGTTTTTGCGGGATGTCGTGATCCTGCACCTTGATGTAGTCAAGCGGTGCCTGGCCGTCGTGTTGTACCAATTGGGCGTAGTCGTCCAGATTGATGTTCGGGCTGACCAGTACTCCGCCATCGTGGATTTCGCTCGGCGCGTCGTTTATATGTCCCGTGCTATCGCCGGTTTGGGTGAGGTTGTCGTGTGTCAGCGCCGGCTCTGTGTGCTGGATTTCGTTTGTGCTTTCGGGCGGGGTACTTTCGCCGTGGTGGATGCTGTGTTCGTGGCTGTTGAGGCTGGCGGTAACGCTGCTTCCCGCAGGCGGCGAGTTTTCCAGACTCAGCGGGGTCTCGTAATGGCTGGCAAGTTGGTCGTCATCGCTGTCCATTGAGGTCGGAATCTCGTCCCCTCTGGCATCATCCGTGATACTCATTTTGTCCGCCGGCGTGTGCTTCAGCGGGTGAATGAGCGGTTGTGTATTCGCCTCCTGTACGCTGTCTTTCATTTTGCTGGAAGCAGCCTCTGGGTGCCCTTTTTCATCCTGGTATTCCGCGTGCACGCTGAGGGTTTTGCCTTTGTCGCCCGCCTGGATTTCGTATTCTTTGTCGGTCGCGCCTGGGATTTCTTTGCCATCGGCCAGCCATTGGTATTTGACGCCGTCTTTCGGCACGCCGTCTTCGTCTTTGACGTTCGCGCTTAGTTTTTGGCCGACTTTGGCTTCACCGCCAATTTCTACGCTGCCGGGGTGGTTATTGCCCGCATCGTCGTAGGTGATGCTGACTTTGGCGCGGTTGTAGCTTGGGTTGCCGTTGCGGTCTTTCAGGATGTATTCGACTGGGTCAGGATTGCCCGTGGTGAAGCTCGCCAGCGGGGTGAAGGTGATGTTGCCGCCGCGGCTGACGCTCCAGGTGCCTTGTTTTTCGACCACGAGGGTGCTGACCGCGTTGCCATATTTGTCGATGAGTTTGACGCTGTCCGGATCGATATCGCCTTGCGGGTCGGTATCGTTTTCGGTGACTTTGATGGTGAGGCTTTCCGGCGGCGTGCCGCGTTTTGCCAGAACGGGATCGTCCTTGAGGAAGGGTTTGTAAGCATCCGGGCTCGGGTTGGGAATGCCCGGATTTCCAGGGTTACCGGGATTTCCGGGGTTGGGATTGGGGATGGGTGTCGGCGAGGTTCCCGGATTCGGGCCGGGTGCGCCCGGATTGGGGCTCGGTAGTGGTTCCGGCGAGGGGTTAATCGGGGTATTTGGCTTGGGTTCGGGCTCTGGCATCGGTTTGAAGGGCGGCGGTTCCGGTACGGGCGGTGCCGGGGCGGGCGTGCTGCCGCCTTTGCCGCTATCGTGGCTCGCCAGCGCAACGCCACCCGCTACAAGCGCGACGCCGCCCAGTAAGGCGAGCGGGGTGATGGTGGACGCGGTATCGGCTTCAATCGTGCCCGCGCCTGCGATTTCTTCGGCGAGTATGTGTTCCGGCACGCTGGCGACGGGGTAGCTGATTAGCCCGCCGTCAGCATTGATGCCGACAAGTGCGCCCTGTCCCTGGGTGAAGTAGTTTTCGATGATGAGATTGCTGCCGCTGTCGAAGGTAACGAGCAGGTCGCTGCCCTGTTTGGCGGTCGTGATGTGCTGCGGGCCGAGGCCGGTGGCAAGGTCGGTGAACTGGTAGCTGGCACCGTTAACCGCCTGGATATGTTGCGTTTTCCCTGCTGTATCAAGTTGATATTGGCCAATCACGTCATTGGCTGCATTGTGTATCTCAAGGGTGATTTGTCTGGACATCGCTGCTTCCCTGAATTCCATTACATTTATGCTGCAAAGAGTAGCAATTTTCTTGCCATCATGAAAGGGTAATGTTCTTGTAATGGCTTACCGTCTTCACAGTAATGGTATTTGCCGCGATTGGACGTCTTCTCGCAGGCCGGAATAGGTGATGCCGACGAGGCGCACCGGGCGCGCCGGGGCGATTTCTTGCAGCAGGCGGGCGATCCAGTAGTGCGCGTCTTCTTCGCGGGCAAACGGGGTGGAGAGTGTCTGGCGGCGGGTGGTCTGGCTGAAGTCGCTGTATTTGAGTTTGAGCGTCAAGGTGTGCGGTTGCAGGTGGCGGCGTTGTACGTCGGCAAAGGCTTCGCGGTTTTGCGCGAGCAGCGCCTGGTAGAGTGCGGCGTGGTCTTCGATGTCGCGCGCGAAGGTGGTTTCGCTGCCGATGGATTTGCGTTCGCGCGCGGCTTCTACCGGGCGCAGGTCAATGCCGCGCGCCATGTCGTAATAGAAGTCGCCGTGTTTGCCAAATTCGTGGCGCAGGGTTTCGCGCGAGAGGCGGCGCAGGTCGGCGCCGGTCTGGATGCCCAGCGCGTGCATATGCGCGGCGGTCGCCTTGCCGATGCCGTGAAAGCGCTCAATGGCAAGGCTGGCGACGAAATCCGCGCCTTGCGCCGGGGTGATGACGGCGATGCCGTTCGGTTTGTTCAGGTCGGAGGCGATTTTTGCCAGCATTTTGTTGTAGGAGACGCCCGCCGAGGCGGTAAGCCCGGTCGCGGCGAGGATTTCCGCGCTCAGGCGTTCGGCGATGCGGGTGGCGGAGCCGTTTTCATGCGGGCTGTCGCTGACGTCCAGATAGGCTTCATCGAGCGAAAGGGGTTCGACGGCATCGGTGATGGCGAGCATCAGCGCGCGGATTTGCAGGCTGACAGCGCGGTACACGGCAAAGCGCGGCGGCGCGAGGATGAGCTGCGGGCAGCGCTGCTGCGCGCGGTGGGTGGACATGGCGGAATGGATGCCATAGCGGCGCGCTTCGTAGCTGGCAGCGGCAACCACGCCGCGTTCTTCCGCGGCGCGCGCGACGATAAGCGGCTTACCGCGCCATTCGGGGTGGTCGCGCTGCTCCACCGAGGCGTAGAAGGCGTCCATGTCGATGTGGATGATTTTACGTGGTGACATGGTTGCCAAAGGTTGTTATCGCCATTCCTCTAGGGCGTGTTTGCATTTCCGTGGATAAGCGCCTCTCCCTCTGGGGCAAGTATTGCTCGCGTAGCGACAAGTATTGCTTGCGCAGCAAGAGAGAGGGGGTGAGGGCAGCAATCAATTGAAAAACCGGAATTTCGATTCATCAACAACATCGCCCACCCCCTCCCCAACCCTCCCCCGCTGCGGGCTTCGCCCTGCGGGGGAGGGGGACTCAAATTGCAAACAGCCCCTAACGCCTCATCTGTCGTTACATTTCCTCGCTGGGCAGTTGGGGGAAGCCCGCGTCGTGTAAAGGCGTTCTGTCTTCGTTGATGCGCCTTGTTCCGAGGTTTTAGGTATATGTCAGATGTCGATGTTGGCGCTGTTGGCGTTGTCTTCGATGAAGGCGCGGCGCGGTTCGACTTCCTCTCCCATCAGCGTGGTGAAGATTTCGTCCGCCAGCCGCGCGTCTTTGAGTTGTACTTGCAGCATGCGGCGCACCGCCGGGTCGAGCGTGGTTTCCCACAGTTGTTCGGGGTTCATTTCGCCGAGGCCTTTGTAGCGCTGGATGTCGTAGGCTTTTTTGCCTTCGGCGAGCAGGGCGTTGATGACTTGGTGGAAGTGTTCGACTTCGAGGCGCTCTTTGCTGTTCTGGAAGTAGGCGCCGTCGCCCAGGAGGCCGCGCACTTTTTTGCCGAAGGTGTTGATGTGGCGGTATTCGTTGCTGTCGGCAAAGTTGGGGTCGAAGGTGTTTTGGCTGAGGTTGGCGTGTTGTTCGATGCGCACATTGATGCGTGCGACTTCTCCCGGCAGGATTTCGGCGCGCAGGGCTATGCCCGCTTCTGCAAAGCGGTCCAGTTGGCGCTGGTAGGCGGCGAGCCATTCTTGTAGCGCGTGCGCGTCGGCGAAGGTGGCGTGGGTGAGTTCCGGCGCTTCGATGAGGGCGTGCAGGACGCGGCTGTCGTAGCGGTGCAGGCGTTTGATGAGGTTTTCGATTTGTCCGTGTTCGCGCGCCAGCGCTTCAAAGGCTTCTTTGGTGATGGCGGGCGCGTCGGCGGCGAGATGCAGGTTGGCGTCGTCCAGCGCCTGGGTCAGCAGCAGTTCGTTTAGTTCGTGGTCGTCTTTCAGGTATTGTTTGTTGCGGCCTTTGGTGACTTTGTACAGCGGCGGCTGGGCGATGTAGATATGGCCGCGTTCGACGAGTTCGGGCATTTGCCGGTAGAAGAAGGTGAGCAGCAGTGTGCGGATGTGCGCGCCGTCCACGTCGGCATCGGTCATGATGATGATGCGGTGGTAGCGTAGTTTTTCGGCGTCAAAGTCGTCCTTGCCGATGCCGGTGCCGAGTGCGGTGATGAGGGTGCCGATTTCGGCGGAGCCGAGCATTTTGTCAAAGCGCGCTTTTTCGACGTTCAGGATTTTGCCTTTGAGCGGCAGGATGGCCTGGAATTTGCGGTTGCGTCCCTGTTTGGCAGAGCCGCCCGCTGAGTCGCCTTCCACGATGAAGATTTCGGAGTGCGCCGGGTCTTTTTCCTGGCAGTCGGCGAGTTTGCCGGGCAAGCCTGCGATGTCGAGCGCGTCTTTGCGCCGCGTCATTTCGCGGGCTTTGCGCGCGGCCTCTCTGGCGCGCGCGGCATCGACGATTTTGCCGGCGATGGTTTTGGCTTCACCGGGGTGTTCGAGCAGGTATTCTTTGAGTTTGTCGGCAAGGACGTTTTCTACCGCGCTTTTGACTTCGCTGGAGACGAGTTTGTCTTTGGTCTGCGAGCTGAATTTGGGGTCGTGCACTTTGACGGAGACGATGGCGGTGAGTCCTTCGCGCGAGTCGTCGCCGCTGGTGGCGATTTTGGCTTTTTTCAGCAGGCCTTCTTCTTCCATGTAGGCGTTCAGGGTGCGGGTCATCGCCGCGCGGAAGCCCGCGAGGTGGGTGCCGCCGTCGCGCTGCGGGATGTTGTTGGTAAAGCAGTAGACGTTTTCGGCGTAGCTGTCGTTCCATTGCAGGGCGATTTCGACGGCAACGCCGTCTTTGTCAGCGGCGCAGTAGAAGATGCTGGGGTGAATCGGGGTTTTGTTGCGGTTCTGGTATTCGACGAAGGCTTTGACGCCGCCTTCGTATTGGAAGATTTGGTTTTTGTCGCTGCGTTCGTCGCGCAGTTCGATGCGCACGCCCGCGTTGAGGAAGGAGAGTTCGCGCAGGCGCTGGGCGAGGGTGTCGTAGTCGTAGATGACGGTGCCGAAGGTGTCGCTGCTGGCGAGGAAGTTGATTTCGGTGCCAGTGCTATCGCTGTCGCCGATGATGGCAAGCGGCGCTTGCGGTTCGCCGTGGCGGTAGGTTTGTTGGTGGATGTGGCCGTCGCGCTTGATGGTCATGGTCAGGCGCTCGGAGAGGGCGTTCACCACGGAGACGCCGACGCCGTGCAGGCCGCCGGAGACTTTGTAGGCGTTGTCATCGAATTTGCCGCCTGCGTGCAGGACAGTCATGATGACTTCGGCAGCGCTGCGCCCTTCTTCGGGGTGGATATCGACCGGGATGCCGCGGCCGTTGTCGCGCACGGTGATGGATTCGTCTTGGTGGATGATGACGTTGATTTCGGTGCAGTATCCAGCGAGGGCTTCGTCGATGGCGTTATCGACGACTTCAAAGACCATGTGATGCAGGCCGCTGCCGTCGTCGGTGTTGCCGATGTACATGCCGGGGCGGATGCGTACCGCTTCCAGTCCTTTGAGTACGCGAATGCGGGAGGAGTCGTAGGAGTTATTGTCGCTCATGGGTCTCTCTGGGTCCTTGTATAGAAAGGCGAAATTATAGCATAAGCGGCGGTTTCAGGGCGGGTTTCCAGAGGCATGTGGCGGGGTACGCGCACAAAAAAAAAGAGGGCGTGTTGCCCTCTTTTTTTGCCGTTGGCGCATTGCGCCTTTACATCGCCGGCGCGATGGGGGTGATGATGACTTTGGCAATGGCAAGGCCAACCAGGCAGGCGACGCCGACACCGATGAGGCCGGGTACCATGAAGCTGTGGTTGAAGTAGTATTTGCCGATTTTCGTCGTGCCGGTGACGTCGAAGTTCACCGTGGCGATGTCCGACGGGTAGTTGGGAATGAAGAAGTAGGCATAGGTCGCGGGCATCAGGCCGATGAGAACCGGCGCCGGGATGCCAAGGCTGATGCCGACCGGCAGCAGCATTTTCGCGGTCGCCGCCTGGCTGTTAATCAGCACGGAGACGCCAAAGAGGGCGAAGGCGAAGGTCCACGGCGCGTGTTTGACCATTTCCTGAATGCTGCCCTTGACGTGCGGCATGGCGAAGGAGAAGTAGGTGTCGCTCATCCAGGCGATACCGAAGATGGCAATGGCCGCGACCATGCCGGATTTGAAGACGACGCCGTTCGGCACGGTTTGCACGTGGGTGCGGGTGGCAAGCAGGATGATGCCGCCGAAGCCGAGCATGAACATCTGGATGATGACGCTCATGTCGATCGGTTTTTCCATGCCGGGGATGGTGCGGATGGCAGGCAGCATGGCAACGACAACGATGCTGACCAGCGCGAGGATGAAGAGCAGCACGGAGTTGCGCGCCGCGGGCGGCAGTTCTTCGTTCAGAGTGGTGCTGGTGGTGCTCAGGATGCGGTCGCGCCAGACCGGGTCTTGCATGCGGCGCTGGTATTCCGGGTCGTCTTTCAATTCCTTGCCGCGGCGCAGGCTGTAGAGCGAGAGTGCGAGGGTTCCGGCGAAGGTAGCAGGAATGGTGACGGCGACGATATCCAGCAGCGAGACGTTAGCAAACGCTTCAATGTGCGCGATGTCTTTCAGATAAAGGGCGACGACGGCGGAAATCGGGCTGCCGGTAATGGCGAGCTGCGAGGCAACTGATGCCGCGGCCATCGGGCGTTCCGGACGGATGCCGTTTTTCAGCGCGATATCGCCGATAATCGGCATGATGGAGTAAACCGCGTGCCCGGTGCCGAGCATGATGGTCATGGTGTAGGTGACAATCGGCCCCAGGATGGTGACGCGCTTCGGATTCTTGCGCAGGATGCGTTCGGCGACCTGCAGCATGTATTTCAGACCGCCCGCCGCTTCCAGTACGGAGGCGCAGGTAACGACGGCGAGGATGACGAGCATGACGTCCACCGGTGCCTTGCCCGGCGGCATGCGCAGTACCAGTACCTCGAACATCAAACCGATACCGGACACCACCCCCAGACCGATACCGCCAAAGCGGCTGCCGGCATAGAGGAAGCCCAACAGGAGAAGGAACTCGGCGATAAGCGTGAGTTCAAGTGATAACGACATAGTTGCCTCTTTGAAATGTTGTGGAAAGGAGCGCCTATGATACGCCCGCCACGGGGATTTTTGAGGATTTTTCGCGGCGCCGTGTGGCGTTTAATCGTGTTTGCGCACAATGCGGACGATACGCCGCGCCGGGCGCTGCGGCTGATTGTGCGAAATCTGCGGGTCGTCGATGACTTCAATATTGCCGTTGATACGCACGCGGCGCACCACAAACTGCACATGCCCGCCGCGTGCCTGCATTTGCTCCATATGCGCATACGCCATTTTGGCACCGAGATGCAGGCTGACCACCACCGGCTTTTCATTCACCGCATCGGAATAGAGTGCCAGCACCGCATAAGCGATGTTCTCACGACCGAATATCAAACCTTCAGACAACATGGCGGCATTTATTACAAAAAAATTGCAGGATGGTTAGGATAGCATGAATTACCGGGTGGCAGTGGATATTGCAGCGCCCGCCTGCTTCATCCGCTTACATCATCAAAAGGCCTGTAGCACGTAACAAACGTTGCATAAAGAAAAAACCCCGTCTCCGGGGCTTCCAATCCTAAAACTTCGCGGCAAACGATGGCGCCTTGTGACGCTTGCCCGCCTTGCGTATCGCCTGTGGCGCCGTGGGCGGCAGCGGCTTGCTGAGCGGCACGTCCGGCGGCAGGAGGCGCGCCAGCTCGTCCAGCGCCTGTTTGTACACCTTGCGCTTGAAATGTACCACTTCGCCCGGCGGGGCGTAGTAATCAATCCAGCACCAGTCGTCAAATTCCGGTGGCTGGCTCGATGCATTGAGATTCACCGCCGGATCGCCGCTTTCCAGGCGCAGCAGGAACCATTTTTGTTTTTGCCCGATACATTGCACCATGCCGGGGCGGCGTTTGCGACGGTAACGCACCGGTAGGCGATAATAAAGCCAGTCCGCCGTTTCGCCCAGCAGGGTCACGTCCGCCGGTCGCAACCCCGTCTCCTCGAACAACTCGCGCCACATCGCCTGTTCGCTCGATTCGCCCGCATTGATGCCGCCCTGCGGGAACTGCCAGGAATCCTGCCCGCTCCGCCGCCCCCAGAAAGCCTGGTTGCGCTCGTTGAGCAGCACGATACCGACATTAAAGCGGTAGCCCTGCGCATCGAAAATATTGTTATCTGATTGATCTCTATCCATGCAATATATTGTTTCATAAACGCTGCTTGCGCACAACGCGCCGCCCGGGAAAAAGGTTTTGACGGGTTCGTCGTTTCACGATAAATTAAAACCCATTAACAACCTTTCTCAACACCATGTACGTTTGTATTTGCCAAGGTATTACCGATCGCCAGATTCTAGACGCCATTGAGCGCGGCCACGGCAGCAGCGCCGCTCTTGCCGACGCACTCGGCGCGGGAACATGCTGCGGACGCTGTCAGGACACGGTGGAGTCGCTGGTACAGTCCCGCGCCAAGCCGACGCTCTGGCAAGTCGCCTGAAACCGCTCACAAAAAAGCCCCGCTTGCCGGGGCTTTTCTCATAAATCAATCCTCGTCATTATCGTCGTCGTCATCATCACTAAGCGGTTTACTCTGTCCGAAAGGAATTTCCTCGCCCTTAATCAGGCGCTCAATGTTGGAGCGGTGGCGATAAATCAGCATGCCGACCATGACGAACACCGCCAGCCGCAGATAATCCAGTGGCGCATAGAAAATGGTCGCAATCACGGCGAAGCCGGCAGCAGTCAGCGCGGAGAGCGAGGAAATCTTCGTATTCCAGAAGACCGCCCCCCAGATACCGACGGAAAGCAGCGCCACCACCGGGTTCCAACCGAGCAGCACGCCAAATGCCGTTGCTACGCCTTTACCGCCTTTCAGCTCGAAAAAGATGGGGTAGAGATGGCCGAAAAACGCACCCAGACCAACAAGGATTATCGTCAAATCATCCACGCCCGCCGGGAAGAAGCGCCGCAGGATGGCGAAAAAAACCAGCGGCAAAAAACCCTTGAGACTGTCGCCCGCAAGCGTCAGTGCTGCTGCTTTTTCACCGGCAATACGCAGGACATTGGTCGCACCGGGGTTGCCGGAGCCGAGCGTGCGCGGGTCGCCGTAGCCCATCGCGCGGCAAACGATAACCGCCGATGACAACGAACCGCAGAGATATCCGGCGAATGCGCCAAAAATCCAGAAAAGAAGATGTTGCATAAAACCCCCTGTGCGATAATTCCAGTTTTTCAGCCCGTAACCTTATGAACACACAAGACATCATCTACATCCATGCCATCAAGGTGCGAACCGTTATCGGCATTTTGCCCCATGAGCGCGCCATGAAGCAAACCCTGATTATTGATTGCGAACTCGGCACCGACACCCGTGCCGCCGGGGCAAGCGACGACATCGCCGACGCGCTGAACTACGCCGCCATCTGCGACAGCATCACCGCCTTCGCCGCAAGCGCCAACTACCAGCTGCTCGAAGCCTTTGCCGAAGCGCTTGCCGCCACACTGCTCGAACAATACCCGGCAGAAAACATCCGCCTCGACATCCAGAAACCGGGCGCGCTGGAAGCCACCCGCGAAGTCGGCCTGCGCATATACCGCGCGCGGAAATGAAGCACTATAATGCAGCCGCTTGAAAAACCACGACGCACCAGCCCCTGGCACGCCCTGCTTGCCATAGCCCTCGGCCTGCTCCTTGGCGACCGCAGCGGCGGCATGATCAGCTACTGGCTCGTACCGGAAATCATGCGGCTGGAACTCAACTGGCTGGACTACGCGCAAAAAATCCCGCGCCTCCTGCAAACCGACTTCCCGCCGGGCATCAGGAACACCATCCTGCACGCCAAACTCGCGGGCGCAGCCCTCGGCGCGCTGACCGCGTACACCCTCTACCACACATACCAAAAAAGGAAAAAACCATGTACAGAAAACACTACGCGGCAGACGTCACCGAAACACTAGACGGCCAAACCGTCCAGGTTGCCGGCTGGGTACACCGTCGCCGCGACCACGGCGGCGTTATCTTCATCGACCTGCGCGACCGCAGCGGCCTCGTCCAAATCGTCATCGACCCTGATACCGCAGACGCCTTCGCGCTCGCCGAACAAGTACGCAACGAATACTGCCTTGCCATCGAAGGCCGCGTCCGCCTGCGCCCCGCCGGTACCGAAAACCCCGACCTCGCCAGCGGCAAAATCGAAATCCTCGGCAAACAACTCACCGTCCTCTCCAAATCCGAGCCGCTGCCCTTCCAGCTGGACGAAGACAACGTCTCCGAAGAAATCCGCCTCAAACACCGCACCATCGACCTGCGCCGCGACGTCATGCAAAAAAACCTCATCCTGCGCAGCAAAGTCGCGGCCAGCCTGCGCCGCTACCTGGACGAACACGGCTTCATGGACATCGAAACCCCGATGCTCACCAAAGCGACCCCCGAAGGCGCGCGCGACTACCTCGTGCCCTCGCGCACCCACCCCGGCAAATTCTTCGCCCTGCCGCAATCACCACAACTCTTCAAACAAATGCTGATGATGAGCGGCTTTGACCGCTACTACCAAATCGTCCGTTGCTTCCGCGACGAAGACCTGCGCGCCGACCGCCAGCCCGAATTCACCCAGCTTGACATCGAAACCTCCTTCCTCGAAGAAGAAGACATCTTGCAAATCATGGAGCCGATGATCCGCGGCATCTTCAAAGAGCACCTCGGCGTCGAACTCGCCAACCCCTTCCCGCGCATGACCTACCGCGAAGCCATGCGCCGCTACGCCTCCGACAAACCCGACCTGCGCATCCCGCTCGAACTGGTGGACATAGACGACCTCGTCAAAAACAGCGGCTTCAAAGTATTTGCCAGCGTCGCCGCGCAGGATAACGGCCGCGTCGTCGCCCTGAAAATCCCCGGCGGTGCCAAACTCACCCGCAAAGAAATCGACGACTACACTGCCTACGTCGCCCGCTACGGCGCCAAAGGCCTCGCCTACATCAAAGTCAACGACGCAACCAACGTCGAAGGCCTGCAATCACCCATCGTCAAATTCCTCACCACCGAAGGCGGCGCGGAAGGCGCGATTGCACTCGACATCATCAAACGGGTGGACGCGCAAAACGGCGACCTCATCTTCTTCGGCGCAGACAAAGCCAGCATCGTCAACGACGCTATCGGTGCGCTGCGCATCAAAGTTGGCCACGACCTCAACATGCTCACCTGCGACTGGGCGCCGCTGTGGGTGGTGGACTTCCCGATGTTCGAATACGACGAAAAAGACGGCCGCTGGTACTCCATGCACCACCCCTTCACCCAGCCGAAAACCGCGAACCTCGACGAACTGGACACCAACCCCGGCGACGTCCTCTCGCGTGCCTACGACATGGTGCTGAACGGTACCGAAATCGGCGGCGGCTCCATCCGCATCCACCGCGACGACATGCAACAGCGCGTCTTCAAAAGCCTCGGCATCGGCGCAGAAGAAGCGCAAGAAAAATTCGGCTTCCTGCTGAACGCACTAAAATACGGCTGCCCGCCGCATGGCGGCATCGCCTTTGGCCTTGACCGCCTCATCATGCTGATGGCAGGCGCCAAATCCATCCGCGACGTCATGGCCTTCCCGAAAACCCAAACCGCATGGTGCCCGCTCACCGACGCACCATCCGAAGCCTCGGAAGCACAATTGCGCGAATTGCACATTCGCAAACGGCAGGTCGAAAAGAGCGAATAAAACTACCAATATGGGGCGGTGCAAACCGCCCCAAAACATACGAGCCAAAATATGTCCGAAGTAGTTATCCTTATTATCCTTTTAACTCTGTTTTTATCTCTTATCTCATGGGCGGTAGAAAAAATTAAAAAATCTAAAGTAGCTAAGATAACCAACAATGTTTTGGATGCCCTTTACCACGTTGCCTCAGGAATAAATCATGCCACATCAGAAATGGAGAAAAACGTTTCTGAATGGGCAGAAAAAAAGCGAGCGGAACGAGCGAGTATAGCGCAAACAGAAACTATTAGTAAACCCTCTGTACATACCAATAAAATACCGGAGACAAGAAAGATGAGTGCATGGGATGAATGGAAACTACGCAACAGAGCGAAATTAAATGAGCATCCCTATGATTATGAAGAAATGTTCGTCAATATAGTACTGATGAAAATTGCCGAAATTCAGCCATCCGAGGTTGTTTCCCAATACCATTTTTTAGATAACAATGGTAAGAACAGATATATAGATTTTGTCATAGAGAATAAGGCCAAAAACTGGCTTTTGCCTATTGAGTTAGATGGCTATACAAAAATGCAAATGGGTTATGAAAAATTTGATGATTTCCTTGCGCGCCAAAATGCATTAATTAAGCAGTTTAGTATAGTTTTAAGATATAGCAATAAAAAGTTTCGCGACCATCCTGATTTAGTCATTAGCGAGATTAGGGAAACCTTGAGGTTACAGCAACAAGGAAAAATAATCTCTAAACCAGCCATTGAACGACTTAAGGAAGAAATAGAGAAACTTAAGGCTTTTTTAGCAAAAGCAAAGCAAGAAAACGACAAAAAAATCATAAATATAATTGAAGACCATGAAAAACAAATAAAAATATTTGAAGAAAAAGAACGCAAGCATCAAGAAAAATTGCAAAAAGAGCAAGAAAAACGTGTAGCAGCAGAACGCAAACAGGAAGCGGCCGAGCGTGAGCGGCAAGACTCAATTGTAAGACAAAAAAGAGCAGAAGAAGCAAGGCAAGAAGCATTAGAAAAGCAGCTTGTGGCAGAAACCGAGTGGCGAGAAGCCTCACTTATCGCAATGGAGGCAGAGAAAAAATATCAAGAAGAAAAAAGAAAAAGAGAGCGAATAGAAGAAGAACTTGAAGATGAACTTTGCGACAGGCCTTCTAATAACAATAAATGGCTATACGCTGGATGTTTTCTCTTTGCGGGAATATCACTTACAGCAGCAACTGTATATTTCTTTGAGCGAAAGCCTACTTCTGCATCTCCCCGTATTGAGCAAATTACCAATAGTGAAAAGACAAACCCAATTCCACAGCAATCACCTTTACCCGTAACGGAAAAAACTTCTGCCGCTATACCGGTACCTACACCGCAGCCAGTCGTAATACAGTCGTCTATCCCCGTGCAGACTGTACAGATTGCGCAACCCGTCATGGACTATATTGCGCCTGATGCTGCCAAAAATCATATTGGCGAAATTCATAAAATTTGTGGCAACGTCGTAGAAGTTAAAACCTTTAGTAAAGGCGTTTATCTAAATTTTGAAGAAAAATATCCAAACCAGCATTTTACCGCCGTGATTTGGAAAAATAACAAAGCATTGTTCCATCAATCTGCGCAATTTGGCAATGAGTATATTTGTGTTTCTGGCAAAATTGAAGCATACCACCAGAAACCACAGATCATCATCAAATCCGCATCTCAAATTTACTCATAATTTTTGGAGTACGCCATGAAAAGAAAAATTTTTATTGCCAGTTTGCTGGCTGCAGTCTTTAGCATTTCTGCCTTTGCTGATGGCGAAGCACACATCGAAGCCATAAAAGCGCCTTTCCATGTTGGTAAAACGGTTATGGCGTGTGGCATTTTGGCAGAGGTTAGTCATCAAGAATCCATCCATTTCCTCAATTTCGACAAACCCTTCCCGGAACAAACCTTAGCCATTGTGATTTTTGCTGCCGATTACGCGCCTTTTGAAGCACGGTTAGGCAAATTGGAGCATCATGTTGGCGCACGATTCTGCGCCAGAGGAAAAATCGAAGAATATAACGAGCGTTTACAGATAAAGTTAAAGAATCCGCAGTTTTTACGCTTAATGAAATAAAAAAGCCCCCGGCCTTGTGACCCTGATACGCATATCAGGCAAAACCGGGGGGATTGATGGCGCGCATTATAGCCTGCACGCGCCAACTGTCAACCGTACTGCTTATACCTCACGTTAAATCAACCTATTAAGGAACCCCATGACCGAACTCGATAGTCACTTACACATCCGCATCAGCCGCTTCTGCGAAATCGGCGATACCCTCGCCGAAGAAGGCAAATACAGCGATGCTGTCGCTTCCTACCAATACGCCTGGAACCTCCTCCCCGATCCCAAAGAAAACTGGGCAGCGGCGACATGGATTCTCGTTGCCATCGGCGACGCCCATTTTTTGAACAGTAACTACCCCGCCGCCCTCACCGCCTTGGAACATGCGATGCGCTGCCCGGAAACCATCGGCAATCCCTTCATTCATTTGCGCCTCGGCCAAACCCAATTTGAACTGGGCAATAAAGACCGCGCCGCTGATGAATTGATGCGCGCTTATATGGGCGCCGGTGCAGAAATCTTTGCCGAGGAAGCGCCAAAATATCTGGAATTTCTCGGCACCGTTGCCGAAGGCATCGAAAGTCCCCGCCCGCTGCAATAAGGAAATCCCATGCGTCAAATCATTTTCGATACGGAAACGACGGGCATGAATTTCAACGGCCGCGATAAATCGGAAGGCCATCGCATTATTGAAATCGGCTGCGTTGAACTCATAGACCGCCGCCCGACCGAGCGTTATTTCCACCGCTATCTCAACCCGGAGCAAACCATTGAGGCAGATGCCATCCGCGTACATGGCATTACCAATGAGCGCGTCGCGAACGAGCCAACTTTCGCCGCTGTCCTGCCGGAATTGTTGGAATATCTTGAAGGGGCGGACGAGCTCATCGCGCATAATATGCCGTTCGACCAATCTTTCTTTAACCGCGAATTCAAACTCGCCGGGCTGAAATATAAATTGGAAGACCGCTTCCGCCTGCTCGACACGCTGGATCTCGCGCGCAAGAAAATCAGCGGCATCAGCCGTTTCAGTCTCGACAGTCTTTGTAAATACTACGGCATCGACAACAGCAACCGCACCCTGCACGGCGCGCTGCTCGATTCGCAGTTACTCGCCGAAGTGTATTTGAAACTGACCACCGAACAATCCGGCTTTGATTTCGCCGCACCCGACGCTACGCCCGCGCCGCAACCCGTGGAAACCGTCAGCGTCGCTGCACCTGTACCCGCTGCGCCAAGCCAGCCAGGCGCGTGGCTGGCGATTGCCGTACCCGATGAAGAAGCCGCCGCGCATCGCGCCATCATGGAAAAACTGCGCGGCTGACCATGCCTCCCATCCTCGCCACCCTGAAAACCCTCCCCGCCCGCTACTGGTGCCGCGCCGCCGCCGCACTCATCAGCCTCTACTTCGGCGCGGCTTTCGTCCACGGCGTTCTCTGGCGCGGGCACGTCGCGCTTCTGCCGTGGCTGCTGGCGCTCCTCACCAGCCTCGCACTCGCCGCCCTACCCTGGCTGTGGCTGCGCTACCACGCGCAGCTTTTCCGCGCCCGCACCAGACCGCCGACCATCCACGAACAAACCCTCGCCCGCGCGCACGCCGACCTCGTCGCGCTGCGCGAAAACGCGGTGCAATACCGCAGCCGCGCCGACGGCGAGCGCATCGGCCTGCTTCTCGAACAGCTCTGCAACCACAGCGAGACCTATCTTGAAGGCCTGCGCGGCGATGACGAGCGCATCCGCGCCAACCGCCCACTGCTCACCGTTTACCTGCCTGAACTGGTGTACATCAGCCTGCTCTATCTGCAACTGCCCGCAGCCGAGCTGGGCGAACACAACCGCCGCCAACTGCTGCAACTGGTCGGCGACACGCACGACCTCGTACAAAACGGCCACCAACACCAGCGCGCCCGCACCCTGCGCGACCTCGAAACACGCATGGAAGTCTTGCGCGAGCGCCTGCATCCCCCCGCGACAGAACCCCGGCAAAACGAAGCCAAAAACTGACAAACCCGCTATAATTGCGCGACTTTCCACCACATTAACGAAACCGCCATGACCACCTTCGCCCGCGCACTCGGCCTACTACTGCTTGCCAGCGCCATCTTCGTTCCCGCCTGCATGAGCCTGTTCCGCTGATGAACCGCAAAGACGCGCAAAAAATCCTGAAACAACAATACCTCGGCATCCGTGGCGCTGCCCTGTACGCGCTGCAACTGCCGCTGTGGCTGGCCATCCCGGTGAACCTCATCCGCGGCAAACTGCTTGGCGTCGCAACCGCGGCCGTTGCCATCGGCCTGCTCTGCTACGCCGCCGCCCTCACCCGCCAACACTTCCAGTCGCGCCGCAACAACTACATCAAAACCGGCAGCGACCACGCCGACGTCGATAACCGCCCCTACGCCCTCGCCTTCACCGCGCTTGCCGCCGCGACCACCGCCTTCAGCGTCCGCCCCGGCATCGCCTTCGCCCTCATCAGCGCGCTGCTCGCCGCCGCCGGATACTACCTGGGCTACATCCACGACAGCCGCCCGGAAGACGCCTACCAGGCACCGCCGCGCCACATCCCCGACCACCTGAATGCCACCCTGCGCGACATGCTGAGCGGCGGCTTTGAAGCCGTCGAAACCCTCGAAAAATACACCGTCCGCCTGCAGAGCCTCGCCAGCGAAGCCAACATCGCCGCACAAATGGCGCGCGTCACCGCCCAGGCGCGCAGCATCATCGCCCACATCGGCAAAGAACCGGAGCGCATCCGCGCCGCGCGCAGCTTCCTCGTCGTCCACCTGCACGAACTGCGCCGCATCGCCGCCGCCTACCTCGCCGACATCGGCAACCCCGACCACGGCCGCCAACAAATCCGCTTCCACAACCTGCTGGCCGACAGCGAACACAGCTTCACCGCCCAACACCTGCAACTGACCAACCAGCAACAGGAACAACTCGACACCCAAATCCAGGTCCTGCGCGACCAACTCAAAACCGGAAACCAGCCATGAACGACACCAGCCGCACCGAACTCGCCCCCGCAACCATCACCGAAACCGCAGCCACCACCCTGCCCGCCCACCTCGAACCGGCGCGCGTCCAACAACTCGCACAAACCCTGAACATCGCCGACACCAACAGCATCCTCAACTTCGGCGCGGCCGCCCAAAAACAACTGACCACCGTCGCCGACACCATGCTCACCGACATCAAAAGCGAAGATGCGGGCAAAGCGGGCGAACTCCTCTCCAACATGGTCAACCTCCTGCGCGGCTTCCAGGGCGCCGAACTCAAAGTCCAGGAAAAACCCTCGCTGTTCGCGCGCCTGCTCGGCAAAGCCAAACCGCTCACCACCTTCCTGCAAAAATTCGACACCATCAGCGAACAACTCGACCAAATCAGCAACGCACTTGAAAGCCACAAACAAAAACTGCTGGTGGACATCAAATCGCTGGACAAACTCTACGACGCCAACCTCGACTACTACCGCGAACTCGAATACCACATCGCCGCTGCCGAAACCGTCCTTGCCGACGCCGACCACAGCACCCTACCGGCACTCGCCAAAACCGCCGAAGACGGCGAAATGGAAAGCGCACAACGCCTGCGCGACGCCCAAATGCAGCGCGACGAACTCGACCGCCGCCTGCACGACCTGCGCCTGACCAAACAAGTCTCCATGCAGGCACTGCCGAGCATCCGCATGGTGCAAGAAAACAACAAAGGCCTCGTCAGCAAAATCAACACAACCCTCGTCAACACCGTACCGCTGTGGCGCCAACAACTCGCCCAATCCATCGCCATCTACCGCTCCGGCGAAGCGGCCATCGCGCTCAAACAAAGCAGCGACCTCACCAACGAACTACTCACCGCCAACGCCGAAAACCTCAAACAGGCGAACCGCGAAAGCCGCACCCAATTGGAGCGCGGCGTCTTTGACATCGGCGCGGTCGAAAAAGCCAACCAAATGCTCATCGAAACCATCGAAGAAAGCATCCAAATCCACGAAGCCGGGCGCAAACAACGACAAGAAGCCGCCGCCAAACTACAAGCCGCCGAAGAAGCCCTCAAACACAGCCTCAAAGCCGCCGCCCAAAAACCCGGAGGCCCCGCATGATCAAAAACCTGCTCGCGCGCCTCCTTGCCAACCTCAAACCGGGCAACCTCGGCCTGCGCCCGCACACCCTCTCCGCCAACTTCGCGCCAGACAGCCTCATCGCCCACCGCAGCCAGCACAACCTGCTCGAGCGCAGCATCCTGCACCTCGCGCCGGGCGAAGCCGCCTACCTCATCATCAACGGCCAATACACCCCGGTGTACGAAGCGGGCGACTACCCGCTGGATCCGGACAACATCCCGCAAACCGAAACCGCCGACATCCTCTACCTCAACACCGCCGCCACCGCGCGCCGCCCGTGGCAAAGCGCCTACCAACCCTCACAGCGCCGCCTTGACCAGCCGCTGACCGGCCAATACACCCTCAGCATCCACGACCCCGAAACCGTCTGCCGCACCATCATCGAAAACCAGACCCTCGAACTCGACGACGACTACCTCGACCAAATCATCAGCTACACCATCGACCAAAGCCTCATCCACGAACAAGTCAGCGCGGACGACATCGACTACCAAACCGAAGCCCTGCAAAACTTCCTCAAAGCCTGGCTACGCCCCCAACTCAAACCGCTCGGCCTCACCCTGCACGACCTGCGCATCGCCCGCCGCGCCAACCCGCCGCGCCCACAGCCAGCGCCCCAACCCATAGCCACCCCCGCCTACGCCCGCGAAAGCGCCGCCCCTACCGCCGCCAAAACCGCCGCACCGCCCCCCAAACCCGAGGCGCCGCGCCCGCCGCTCGGCCAGGACAAAATCTTCTACCGCGTCCAGCACGGCCAACAAATCGGCCCGCTGAGCGCCAACGACATCCAGAAACTCGTGGACGAAGGCCAAATACTCGCCAAAGACCTGCTCTGGCAAAAAGGCATGACCGCCTGGCTGCCCGCCGACGCCTTCAACCTCTTCAACTGGGACTGAACCACAAGGAAACACCATGCCCGGACGCAACCAAGCACCCCAATATACATACACATTGAGCGCTCACCCGTATATAAAACCAACGGCTTTCCAATCACCCGCCCAAAAGGCCCCCTCCCCCTGTGGGGGAGGGCTGGGGTGGGGTTCGTCCGCATACCTCGCTGCCCAATCGCCCACCGATCTTCCCCTCTCCCCTGCGCAGCGGGGGAGGGACGGGGAGGGGGTGACCAAAACCCGCGCAGCGACCGCATTCACCCGCCCCCTGCTCGCCTGCCTCCTCCTTGCCGGCGCCGTCTGCTACCCGGCGCACGCGCAGGACGCCACCGCCGGCCTCTACATCTGCCCCGCCCCCGGCGGCATGAACAACATCGTCAGCAAGCCGACCGGCGACAACTGCCGCCCCTACCAAAAAGGTGCGCTTGGCGGCAATAACCCGGCTCCGGCAGCCGCGCCTGCGCCGCAACCCGTTGCACAACCCACGCCCCTGCCCGTCACCACCCCGAAACCCGCCAAAAACGAAACTGCCAAAGGCGGCTACACCTGGGACGAAGACGACACCCCTGCCAAACCAACCGCCAAAAACAACGAACCCACCAAAGCCCCCGAAGCCCCGGCGAACAACCTCCTCTTCCCGCCCGCCCCGAACTACAGCAGCGACCCGCGCGGCAGCGGCAACTACTACCGCGACCTCGCCATCCGCCCCGGCAAACCGGGCAGCGCAGCCGCCGCCACCCCGGCAGTGGGCGCACCGCCCCCTGCCCCGGCCGAAGAAAAAACCGTCGCCACCATCACCCCGAGCGGCAAACAAATCTGGGTCTGCCCCCAACTGGACGGCACACCCACCATCATCGAAACCGAAACCCCACCGCAGGGCAACTGCCAGCCACTTGGCCGCAAAGGCGGCGAAACCTCCGCCCCGGCGCTGCCCGCACCGAACCGCGGCAAACCGCTGGTAGGCTTCACCCCTGGCGACGGCGAAGAAATCGCGCAAGACATCTACAAATGCTTCGACAACGAAGGCACGCCAAACTTCGTCCCCGCCAACAAACGCGAGCACTACCGCCACTGCACCTTCTTCTCCCGCTCCTACAGCGGCGCCAAACAAGAATTCCGCCAACAGGCAACCCAAAGCCAAAGCCTGGAAGCACTTGCCGCCGCCGGCGTACAAAAAAACACCAATCCGGCGACCAACGGCGGCCCCGGCCTACAATGCACCGGCGCAGGCAGCATCGCCTTCAACGGCGAAACCCGCGAATTCAACTGCGCCACCCGCTCCTTCGACTACACCCCCGGCACCAGCGGCGGCGAAGCGCGCCTCGGCAACCAGCAAACCAACATCGCCGCGCACAACCTTGACTACCTAAACACCCAGGGCAGCTGCGGCGGTACCGTCACCAGCGAAAACGGCCGCGTCTTCCACCTGGAGCCGACCAAAGACTGCCCGCAAAGCTACATCATCGAAGCCGAGCGCATCGCCGCGAAAATCCGCAACGAACTCAACATCAACGTCAGCGGCGCCTTCCGCGAACGCCAGCGCAACCTGAGCGCACAAATCAACCAAATCGCGCGCGAAGTCGGCGTCGAACCGCACTTCGTCCACGCCATCATCTCCGCCGAATCCGCCTACAAACCGGGCGCACGCTCCCACGCCGGTGCGATGGGCCTGATGCAGCTCATGCCGGGCACCGCCCGCCGCTTCGGCGTCACCGACGCCTACAACACCGGACAAAACATCACCGGCGGCGCGACCTACCTCAAATGGCTGCTCAACGAATTTGGCGGCGACATGCAACTGGCGGCCGCGGGCTACAACGCCGGCGAAGGCAACGTGAAAAAATACGGCCGCAAAATCCCGCCGTTCATCGAAACCCGCGCCTACGTGCCGAAAGTCATGGAATACTACCGCCGCTACAAAGCGAACCCGTCCGAGATCGGCCTATGACACGGCAAAAAAACGGCGCCCCTCCCCACAAAAAAAGCCCCTCTCCCTGTGGGAGAGGGGTTGGGGTGAGGGCAGCGGACCATCCCGCTTACGACAAAACCCGCCCTGCGCCAAACACACCCGCAAAAACCCTCACCCTCCTCGCCCTGCTCGCCCTCACCCTGCCCGCGGCCGGCAAAACCTGCGGCACCGTCGTCTACAAAGGCAAAAAAACCAACATCCCGTGCAGCGTCGCCATCCCCAACGGCAAACGCCCGCCGCCGCCCAAACCGACAAGTAACATCGTGCCGCCCATCCAACTGCCCGGCGACCCGCCGCCCGCGCCACAACCCGCCGTCGCGCCTGCACCCGCCGCTCCGGTGGCAACAGGACGCTGTTACGCGACGCTGACCATCAACGGCCAAAAACGCCGCATCCAACAACACTGCCCGCTGCTCGCGCTCAGCCCGCTTGCACCCGTCGCCATCGCCGAACCCAGCGGCGACTTCAAAACCCGACAAGAACAACACAAAGCACTCATCAACCAACTCGCCGCCAAATACCAAATCGACCCCGCGCTCGTCCATGCCGTCGTCAGCGTCGAATCCGGCTACCGCAGCAACGCCGTCTCCGGCAAAGGTGCGGTCGGTCTGATGCAACTCATGCCCGGCACCGCGGGCGACATGAACGTCACCGACCCCTACAACCCGGCGAACAACCTCGAAGGCGGCATCAAATACCTGAGCCAACAACTCTCGCGCTTCCAGAACACCGAACAAGCGCTGGCCGCCTACAACGCGGGGCCACAAAGCCTCCTGCGCTACCGCGGCCAAATCCCGCCGTACAACGAAACACGCCAATACATCCAGCGCGTCATGCACTACAAAAACCGCTACCAGAACGACTGGCAGCAGCACATCAAATAGGAACCCCATGAACAAAACCCTCATCAGCCTCCTCCTCGCCCTCGGCTACCCCGCGCACGCCGAAGAAAACATCCTAGACGCCGAAGCCGCCATCAAAAACGGCGCGCCACTTGCCGCCTACCAACACCTCGCGCCGCACCCGCTCTACCCCTACCTCGAAGCGCGCTACTACCGAGACAACCTTGCCACCACGCCGACCGCAACCCTCGTTGCCTTCCTCCAAAAATACCCGAACGACCCCTTCAGCACCACGCTCGCCAAACAGGCCTACCCCTACTGGGCGGCAGGCGGCGAAAACGACGCCATCATCGCAAGCTACAGCCCCGGCTACGCGGACGAAACCCTCGAATGCCAATACCGCCTGGCGCTCATGAGCCGCGGCAAAACCCGCGAAGCCATAAAAGACAGCGACAAACTGCTCGCCAGCGACAAAAGCCTCAGCGCCGAATGCAACACCCTCTACGACCGCCTCGCGCACAGCGGCCACATCAACCCCGCCCAACACGCCGAACGCTTCCGCCTGGCGATGGCGAACAACAACACCCTCATCGCCTCCTACCTCGCGGGCAACCTGCAAGGCGCGGCCGCCCAAGCCGCACAAACCTGGCTGGACATCGACCAGAACCGCCTGCCCATCGAAAGCGCCTACAGCCTCACCGACCCTGACTGGCGCAGCGCCCTACTCGCCCAACAACTGGGCAAACGCCTGAAAAAAGACCCGCTCGCCTTGGCGCAAGCCACCAACGCCGCGACCATGGGCTACATCAGCCGCCCCAAAGACGCGGGTAAACTCTACAACCCGCTGGTACGCAAACTCGCCCAAGCGGACGACCCGCACACCCTCACCCTGTGGGACGCCATCCCCGCTGGCGAACACGAAGACAACACCACCTACGACCTCATCGCCTACGACCTGCGCCGCGGCGACTGGCGCGGCCTGCCCGCCCACCTCGGCAAGCTCGACAAAGACACCCAAAACAAAGCCGAAATCCAATACTGGATCGGCAAAGCCCTCGAAAAAAGCGGCGACCGCGCGGGCGCGGACAGCCACTACCGCCGCGCCGCCAGCCAGCGCGACTTCTACGGCTTCCTCGCCGCCGAAAAACTCGGCATCGCCCCCCAATACCACGACCGCCCGGTGCGCCGCGACCACCACTACACCACCGTCGTCGGCCGTCCCGCCGCCTACCGCGCGCGCATCTTCCGCAACCTCGGCGACGACGCCCGCGCCAGCCAAGAATGGCAAGCGCTGCTCAAAACCCTGACACCCGCCGAAAGCGCCCAAGCCGCGCTATACGCGAGCGAAATCGGCTGGAGCGTACAAGCCGTCACCACCCTCGGCAAAAGCAAAAACTACGACGCCCTTGCCCTGCGCTTCCCCACCGCCTACGAAACCCGCGTGCGCCAACTGGCAAGCCAACACGGCATCAGCCCGGCAAAAATCTTTGCCATCATCCGCAAAGAAAGCATCTTCCAGCCCGCAATCGCCTCCAAAGCAGGCGCCATCGGCCTGATGCAAATCATGCCCGCCACCGCCAGCCACACCGCCAGCAAAAACGGCATCCCCTACAGCGGCAAATGGCAACTGACCGAACCGGACACCAACCTCGAAATCGGCAGCCAATACCTCACCGACCGCATCAACGAATTCGGCCACCTTGCCTACGCCGCCGCCGCTTACAACGCCGGGCCCTCGCGCGTCAACCAATGGCTTGCCGCCAACCCCGGCCTGCCGCTGGACGAATGGATCGCGCAAATCCCGTTTACCGAAACCCGCGACTACGTCAAGCGCGTTCTCGAATACGAAAAAGTGTACGAATACCGTCTCGGCATGTCGCCCGGCAGCTACGCCAGCGGTGGCGTCCGCCTGTGGTAAAAAACCGTAGGGTGGGGCTTGCCCCACCCAAAACCCGCTCATCATGTAACAAAACATGAAACCCGAAAACCACACTACCGCCCGGGAAAAAACACGGCGCACCACTACCATCACAAAACTCCTGACCAGCCTGCCCATCCTGCTCCTGCTCGCCCTGCAAGGCTACATCGTCGGCCAAAACGACTGGCTCACCCTGCTGCTCATCCTCATAACCGCCCTGTTCATCTGGTATATGACCGCTTCCCTCTGGTACAGCAAAAAACAAATGCTCAACATCTACCTCAAAGAACAATCCCTCCTGCAAAAACTCATCAAAAAAAGAAACACCCCCTGGCAAATACTCGTCTGCACCCTCCTCGCCATCCTGCTAAGCATCCTCTTTACCATCACCACCAAGGGCATCATCCTGAGCCACGGCTACACCATCTTCCTCATCGCCCTGCTCACCTTCAACATCACCTACCAAATCATCCGCAACACAAACGAAAGCGGGAACATCAGCATCGTCGAAAACAACCTCAACGAATACCTGGCAAAACACGGCATCCTCATCATCAAAATCCTTGCCCCCGCCCTGATGCTCAACCTCATCCTGACCCTGCTCTTTAGCGGCTACGACACCGCAGAATTCCTCAATACCAACATCAACTTTGAAAACTTCATCGACTACGCAGAAGCGGACAGCATCATGGCAAACGGCTACAACGCCTACGGCAGAAAAATCATCAACGCCTTCCTCCTGCTCGATAACCTGCGCATCGCCCTGGGCAAATTCATCGCCCAAGACCTCTTTCACATCCACAACTACTGGCTATTTTTCATCATCATCGCCATCTCCAACTTCATGAAACTCATGTTCTTCTCCTGGAGCTACATCCTGCTCTACCTGGGATTTCAAAAAATCCTGCCGCCTTACCGCACACCCCAAAAACAGGAAGCGCCATGAAAACCCTGACCAAACTCATCGCCCTGATCGGCCTCGCCTTTGGCGCCAAAATCGGCTGGGAACATGGCGGCAAAGACATGGCACAAAATGCCGCCTACGAATTTGCCGAAGACAAATTCAAAGGCAGGGCACAACAACAAATCAAAAACCTGCGCAAAGAAATCGCCCAAAAAGACCAATACATCGCCGAACTGACCCAACAACTCAAACAACTGACGAGCGAAAACGAAAAACTACAAAAATACCAACAAGAAGCCGAAAAAAAGAAAGACTCCCTGCACCGCATGTTTGGAGAAGACAACCCCAAATAACTTCCCCCGTATCACCGCATAACAGCCGACACGCCTCGTGCCACCCCAAACCCATAACCCCACAGCATTCCCATGAACACCACAAAAAACCTGCCCGTCATCGCCCTCGCCCTGCTGCTCACCGCCTGCGGTGGCGGCAAACCGCACCCTGTCGCCATCACCCTCGAAAGCGACCAGCCCGAAGACACCGCCCTGCCCTCCCCCGCTCACCACAGCCAGCTCAAACTGCCCATCGGCAACCACTGGAACACCTGGCAATGCCGCGAAGGCAGCTTCGATACCCGCTACCCGGACAGCAGCAAACAGAGCCTGCAACTACGCTACATGAGCGGCGAGCATACCCTCGAACAGCGCCCCGGCGACAACCCCGCCACCTACGAAAACGGGCAAATTGCCTTCTACAGCGACGGCCAAAGCGCCGTCCTCGCCCGCCCCGCCTCCGCCACCGTCCTCCTCACCGGTTGCCGTCCATAACCCCTACGCCCGACAACCAATGCCGAATCCACAACCGAACAGCCCCCTCCCCCGCAGAACGCGCAGCGCTCGCAGCGGGGGAGGGGGTGAGCAATCATTGATGAACCAGAGTTCCGGTTTTTCAATTGTTTGCCGCCCTCCCCCCACTCTCTTGCTTCGCAAGCAATACTTGTCGCTACGCGAGCTGTGCCAGTCCCCAAAGGAGAGGGGCTCGCTCGTCGAATTGTAAACAGCCCCTAGGTGGGGGTAGCGCCCGTGAACCTACCACGATGCCAAAGGATTCCCCCTGACTGCCATCCATTGAAACAAGATCCCTAACCATGAACCTCCACGCCCCTGCCCTCTGTCGCGTCCGCGCCATCACCGCCTTTGTCTCGCTCACCCCCGACCAAACCGCCTGGCAACACGCGCTCACGGACGCCAAGCGCCAATGCGACCGCCTCGCCGCCGCATTTGCCCGCGCGGACTACACCGTCCAATCCGTACGCATCGTCGCCAACCCCTTCGGCGAATACCTCGACACCACAAGCCTCACCGCCGCCAAACAAGGCCTCGCCCACATCCAGCGCATCCTCTCGGCGCTCAACCAAAACGGCCTGCGCATCCGCTTTGCCATTGGCGAAGCCCGCAGCGCCACGGAAATCGCCCTCCTGCCCGAACTCATCCGCGACTACGGCGATCTGGCCAACGCCTGTGTCAACATCGCGGCCGACGCCGACGGCATCCCCGACCACGCACAAATCGCCCGCTGCACCGCCGCCGTGCAAAAAATCGCGCGCATCACCCCGCGCGGCGAAGGCAACTTCAACTTCACCGTCAACTACAACTGCCCGCCGCTCATCCCCTACTTTCCCGCGGGCTACCACCACGACGCGCATGGCAGCCTCGTCGTCGGCCTCGAAACCCCCGACCTGCTCGCCGCCGCCCTGCGCGCGCTCAACGACCAACCTGCTGACCCCGGCGACTACCTGCGCGCCGCCTACCACGCCATGCACCGCGCCCTGCAACACCACAGCGACGCCGTGCAGGCCATCATCGCCGCCACGACACTAGACGACGGCTGGCACTACGCGGGCATGGACACCTCCGCCGCCCCCTCAAAAAACTGCACCTCAATGGCCGAAATCTACCGCCTGCTGCGCGTGCCGCACTTTGGCGCCTCCGGCAGCATTGCCGCCTCCGCCCTGCTCACCCGCGTCTTCAAAACCCTCAACAACGTGCGCGCCATCGGCTTCTCCGGGCTGATGCTCGCCGTCACCGAAGACCAGGGACTGGCTGATGCCAGCCGCGACAACACCTTCGACCTGCGCGCCCTCCTCACCTATAGCAGCGTCTGCGGTATCGGCCTCGATACCGTGCCCATTCCCGGCGACACCCCCGCCGAAAAAATCAACGCCATCATGGCCGACACCGCCGCGATGGCCTACCGCCTGAACAAACCGCTCACCGTGCGCCTCTTTCCCGTCCCCGGCCTGAACGCGGGCGACATCACCCGCTTTACCAGCGACGACCTCTGCAACTGCGCCGTGCTGGCCGTGCCATAACCCACCCCGTCGCCATAAAAAACGCCGGACTTCCCGGCGTTTTTTCATGCCTGCACGGGATAGCGTTCCCGCAACCCTGCGTCGTTCTTGTCGCCGTCGCGCGTCGCGTATAGATCATTCGCGACGGTATCTATCACCCGACGCAGCTCCAGCGGGGTCAGCCATTCCGCGGGGATGGCTTGCACGCCGTGCAGCGCGCCGAGCAGGTTGCCGGCAATGGCGCCGGTGGAATCCGAGTCGCCGTCGTGATTGACCGCGAGGATGACGCCAGCGCGCAGGTCGGCGGCGATCAGCGCGCAGTACACCGCTATCGCCAGCGCTTCTTCGGCAACCCAGCCTTCGCCCAGTCGCGCCACCGCCTGCGCGGGTTCGAGGTCGCTGGCGGCGTACCGCGCTGCGGCAGCGAGCGCGTACAGCGTTTCTTCGTGTCCGGCTTCGGCTTGCAGCAGCGGTTTGGCGCGGGCGAGCGCGGCGGGCAGCGTCATGCCGTCGCAGAGTGCCTGAATGAGTACGGCAAGTACGCCTGCGGTGAGGGTGCCGCTGCGGTGGCCGTGCGTCAGCGCCGCCAGCGCCGTGCCGGTGGCGAGGGTTTGTGCGGGCGACCAGCGCTGCGCCCAGGCGTACAGCCCGACTGGTGCGGCACGCATTACGCCGCCGCAGCCTTTGCTGTGGTTGTCCGCAGGCACGCCGAGCTCAGGCATCGCCATCAGCGCGGTCAGGCAGGTCATGCCCGGCGCGCGGCGGTGATGCAGTTCCGGCTGTTGCCACAGCCAGCCCGCCGGTTCGATGGCGGCAAGCAGCGGTTCGTAAGGCCATTCGTGTTGGGTGCGCAGCCAGCCCAGGTAACTGCGCGCGGTGGCAGCGCCTGTGTCGCCGTCGCCGAGCCAGGCGGTGAGCAGTCCTTCGGCGGTAAACAGCGTCATTTGTGTGTCGTCGGTAATGGCGCCGGGGTAGTCGTAGCCGGGGGCAAAGGTGGTGATGCCCGCCTGGCCAAACCGGCGCAGGATGTCGGCGCGGCGCATGAATTCGACCGGTGCGCCGAGGGCATCGCCTGTGGCGCCGCCGAGCAGGCAGCCACGGAAGCGGTCGATGACGGGGATGGTATGGCTCATGGGTTCTTTTGTTGTTTGTTGTCGTAGGGATAGTACGGGGTTCCGCCCGCGGTTTTGGGCGGGCGGTTTTTTGTTGCGCCAACCGCTTTAGGGCGTGTTTGCATGTCAGCGAATAAGCCCCTCTTTTGCTACGCGAGCTGTTGCCGTCCCTCTGGGACAAGCATTGCTCGTCCGCAGGACGAGAGAGGGGTTGGGGTGAGGGCAGCAATCCATTGAAAAACCGGAATTTCGATTCATCAACAACATCGCCCACACCCTCCCCGACCCTCCCCCGGGCCCCATGCAAAATGCGGACGCATTTTGCATGGGTACCCGCCCGCTGCGCGGGGGAGGGGGACTTAAGATTGCAAACAGCCTTTAGCCCAGCGGCACATACCCCAGCGCGAGGCGTTCGATGGTGATGTCGCTCGCTTTGACGTCGATGTGTTTTTCTTCCAGCGGCAGGGTCGCGGGATCGTATTGTTCGCGCAGGGTTTGCAGTTCTTGGGCAAGCGCCGCTTCCATTTGCGCGATTTGTTCGCCGACCAGGGTTTCGCGCGCGTTGGCGGCGGCGATGTCCTGCCGTTCTTTTTGGATTTTGCTCGCGCTTTTGATGGCGGTCTGGGTTTTGGCAATGGTCGTCGCACTGAGCGCCTTGCGGCCGGTGAAGGCGGAGAGCAGCGCGCCGCCGATGGCAAGGCCGGTTTGCAGCAGGCTTTGGTTGCTTTGGCTTTTTTCGCGTTCGACCGCCGCTTGGGCGGTTTGTTGTTGTTTGGCGAGCGCGGTGTGTTGTTTGGCGTATTTCATCCGCAGCGCGGTGATGGCGGCGTCGCGTTTTTCGTGCGCGGCGGTGGCGAGGCGGTTGCGGAAGCTGGCTTCGTCTTCGCCGGGGTTGCTGTAGGCATCCAGGGTTTTGGAGTGGTAGAGGACGACGCTTTGGTGTTGGCGCAGGTGGGTGGCGAGGGTTTTTTCCCAGTTTTTCCACGCGGCGGGGTCAAGCGCGGCGGCAGGCACGGGGTGGTGCTGGCAGGGTTGGTGCGGTGCGCTTTGTAGTTGTTCGGTGCTGACCGGCGCGGGTTGGTTTTGCGTCCAGTCGGGGGCGCTGTCGCCAAAGGGCGCTTGTAGGAGCAGGGTTTGTTCGTGGCGGGTGTTGCTTTTGGCGTCGCGGTAGTAGAGGCGGACGCTCGCCAGCGCGATGGGGTAGTAGTGGGTCATGCCGCCGCTGTTTTCGTTTGGCAGGTAGTAGCGGTTGATGCCGGCAGGCAAGGCGGGCGGCGGGCTGTCGTGGCCGTTATTTTCGGCGGCAATGCTCGCGGTGGCGCGGCGCGGGTCGGCGGCGGTGATGGCGCGGATGTGTTCGCGCGAGAGGGGGCCTGCGAGGTAGCTCATGGCGTGGCGGCTTTGCAGGATGCAGGGCTGGGCTTCGTGGATGTTGTGCAGGAGGAAGCGGCGTTTGTCGATGTGGTCGAACCAGGTTTCGAGGGTGGCGCGGTCTAAGCCTTGGGCGCTGGCACTGGTGAGGCCGTCGGCGACGCGGGCGCGGTCTTGTGCGGTTTGCATGCGGCCGATGAACCAGGTGCCGGCGTTGGCGAGCGCTTTGTAGTCGAGATCGACCGGGTTTTGGGTGGAGAGGACGAGGCCGAGGCCGTAGGCGCGCGCTTGTTTGAGGAGGGTGAGCAGCGGTTTTTTGCTGGGCGGGTTGGCGCTGGGCGGCAGGTAGCCGTAGAGTTCGTCCATGTAGAGGATGGCACGCAGGGTGCTGCTGCCGCTTTGGCGGCGCATCCAGGCGATGAGGTTGCCGAGCAGCAGGGTGACGAGGGTCATGCGTTCGGCGTCGTTTAGGTGGGCGATGTTGATGATGCTGGTTTGCGCGCGGTTTTGTGCGTCGTAGAGGAGTTGTTGGCTGTCCAGCGGCGCGCCTTGCAGCCAGGCGCTGAAGCCGGGCGCGGCGAGCAGGTTGTTGAAGGCGAGCGCCAGTTTGTCGCGCGCTTTGGCGGGATAGACTTGGGCGACGGGCAGGACGCCGATTTGTGCCATCGGCGGGTTCTGGATTTCGCTGATGAGTTGGGCGAGGTCGAGGTCACGTCCGGCGTCCCAATGGTGTTTCAGGATGTGGGCGAGGTAGAGTTGCGCCGGGCTGGTGCTGTCGCCCGCTTCGCCAACGAGGGCGAGCAGGGCGGCGGCGGTGCTGTCGAGGTAGTCGGCGTAGGCTTCGCGTTCGCCTTGGATGGCGGGGTCGGGCGCGCCGAGGTGGGCAAGGAGCGAGAGCGGCAGGCCGTGTTCGCCGCCGGGGGTGTAGATGTGGACGGGATTGGCGGCAGCGAGCGCTTCTTGTCGCGCGGCACTTTGCTGGCTGGCGTCGATGCCCTCGCCCCATTTTTGTGCGGTGGCGGCCGCCCATGCGTCGGCGGTCTGGCCGCTTTGGGCGAGGCTCGCGGCGTCGGCGTAGGGGGCAAAGTCGGCGGCGCGGCGCGCGGGGAAGTTGAGGGCGAGGTTGCCGAGGTCGCCTTTGGGGTCGATGGCGATGACGGGGATGCCGTCCAGCGCGGCTTCTTCGAGCAGGGTGATGCCGAGGCCGGTTTTGCCGGAGCCGGTCATGCCGATGATGACGGCGTGGGTGGTGAGGTCGGCAGCGTCGTAGAGGACGGGCGTGCCGGCGTCGGGCAGGGTTTCGGTGCCGAGGTAGAACTGGCCGATGTTTTCAGGGATGGCGGTCATGGGATCTCCGGGGTGAGCAGGGGCAGGAGGTCGCGCAGGTCGGCGGCGGTGCTGTAGTGGTCGGCAGCCTGGCGCACGGCTTCGCGCGCCACCACGCCACCGTAGCCGATGATTACGTCGGCCGCGCCAGGCGCACGCGCGGCGACGTCGCTCATGCCGTCGCCCACCATGGCGACGCGCTGCAAGTGGTTAGCGGTTTTCCAGGCGGCGACGATGGCGGCTTTGCCCGCGGCGGTGGTGAGCGGGCTGGGTTCAAAGCCGCGGTAGTCGCCGTTTTCGTCGAATTGCAGGCGGACGGCGAAGGTGTCGGCGGGGGCGATGCCGAGTGTGGCGGCAAGCGGCAGGATGGCATCCAGGATGCCGCCGCTGACGATGGCGACTTTTACGCCGCGCCCTTGCAGGGCAGCGATGGTTTCTTTGGCGCCGGATACGGTGCGGTCGAGGTATTGTTGGGCGATGTTGGCAAGGTCGCGCTGACGCGGACGGATGAGGGCAAGGCGTTCGCCATAGACGGCTTCGAGCGGCACTTCGCCGTTCATCGCACGGTGGGTAAGCGCGCTGACTTGTGCGGCAACGCCGGCGAGTGCGGCCAGTTGGTCGATGCCTTCGAGGGCGGAGAGGGTGGCATCGCAGTCAAAGACGACGCCGTCGTAGGGCTTGGGCATGGGCGGTTCCTTTTGGGTTTTTATGGGGTTTGCAGGCTAGCCCCGCCTGCAGGCGCGAGGGAAATGCGGTTATAAAAAAACCGGACGCGAGTCCGGCTTTTACATGGGCCTGGGTTTACAGGTTTTTGAGAACGTCAGAAACGCCTTTCAGGGAGAAGCCCATGGTTTGTTGTTTGTCGCCGACGAAGGCCGCCACTTGCAGGGTGTTGCCTTTTTTGAAGCTGTCGAGGATTTTGCCTTCGACCGGAATCGCCGCGTTGCAGCCGCCCTGGTCGCAGAAGTCAAACGGGGTGACGACCAGCTCTTTGCCGTCTGCCGCCAATGCCATGCCCGCACGCAGGTTCACGCCGAGCGGCACGGTGATGAAGGCGATGACGTTGTTTTGTGCTTCCGGGATGCGGCGCAGCAGGATGCGGCCGACCGGTTCGCCTTTGTCGTTATTGACGATTTGGATGGCGCCGCATTCGCTGCCTTGGCAGGTGCCTTTCCAGTCGCCGTAGGCTTTGCCTTCGGAAAGTTTGGCGGCAGCGGTAAGGCTGATGGTAGCGAGCGCCGCGACGGCAGCGATTTTCAGCGTGGTTTTCATGGAATCTCCTGTGTTGGGAAAAAAACGCGGCGAGTGTATCACGGCGGCCGCAGCGGGTCTATGACGCCTAACGGTTCTTTAACCCGTAAGCTGGCGCGTTATCAGGTGTTTCAGCGGCGGCAGTGCTTGCGAGAGGCGGAGCACGCCGTGGCGCAGGATTTTCGCCGATGGGGTTTCGCGGGTGAACAGTTTGACGATGGCGTTGGTACCGTGGTAGAGCGGACGGGTGTTCAGCTGGTGACGGCGGTCGTAGGCGGCAAGCAGCGCCGGGTCGCCGATGTCCCTGCCCTGCCCTGCCTGACGCAGGATGAGGCGCGAGAGGATTTCCTGGCTTTGCAGGCCGAGGTTGTAGCCGTGTGCGGTAACCGGGTGCATGCCGCAGGCGGCGTCGCCGATGAGCGCGCAGCGGTTGGTATAGAAGCGGCGGGCATGGACGCCGACCAGCGGGTAGTCGTGCACGCTGCTCACCAGTTTCATCGCGCCGTAGCGGTGGCCGACTTGCGCGGCGATGTGGTTGGCGAGTGTTTCGCCGTCCATCGCCAAGAGTTCCGGCGCCTTGCGGCTGTCGAGGGTGACGACGCAGTTGGTGAGGTGGTCGGTCAGCGGCAGGAGCGCCAGCGTGCTGCCGTAGAAGAAGCATTCGCTCGCGGTGTGGTCGTTGGAAAGTTCGTGTTCGAGGCGGAAGACGAGGACGTTGCGCCCGAATTCGTGGGTGTCGGCGGCGATGCCCATCGTGCGGCGGATGAAGGAGAAGCGGCTGTCGGCGGCGACCAGCAGTTTGCCGCTGATGGTGTCGCCGTTATCGAGCGTGACTTGCGCGCTGGCGGCGTCGCTCTGGCAGGCGACAACGCGGCGGCCGGTGTGCCAGCGCAGGTTTTCCTGCCCCTGCACTGCTTCATAGGCGGCGCGGCGGATGATGTGGTTCGGCACGAGGTAGCCGAGGGTGTCAATCGCCTGTCGGTGGCTGTTTTGTGTCGGCACCGGGAAATGCAGGCGGAAGGGCGAGTCGCCATTGAGTACCGAGGCGGCGCGCAGGTAATGGACTTCGTCGGCAGGGAATCGTTGCCAGATGCCGAGGTTTTCGAGGATGGCTTTGGAGGGGTGGGTGAGCGCGATTTCGCGGCCGTCGTAGGGCGGGTCGGCAAGCACTTCCGGCGGGTGCACTTCAACGACGCTGATGTTGAGCGGGCTGCCCGCGAGCGCACGGCAGAAGGCGAGGCCGGCGGGGCCGGCGCCAACGACGATGATATCGGTTTGTTCTTGCATGGTTTTCTCCGGGATGGGAAGGCGATGAGGGCGCGATTATAGCATGATGATTGGTTCTGACCGGCACGCTCGATTGGATTTTGTGAAGAATCAGGCAGGACGCGGATGGAACACGTTTTTTGCGCTTGCAACACGCCTAAAAAAACCCGCTTGCGCGGGCTTTTTGCGGTTTACCAGTTTCCGCCGCCACCGAAGCTGCGGCCACCGCCAAAGCGGTCACGGCGCGGGCGCTCTTCGCGCGGGCGTGCTTCGTTGATTTTCAGCGGGCGTCCGCCGAGGTCTTTGCCGTTTAGCGCGTCAATGGCGCGCAGTCCGGCGCTGTTGTCATTCATCTCGACAAAGCCGAAGCCTTTGCTGCGGCCGCTGTCGCGGTCTTTGATGATGGTGACGTTGCCGACTTCTCCGTGCGAAGCGAACATTTCGCGCAGTTCCTGTTCCGTAGCCTGATAGGACAGGTTGCCGACGTAGATGTTGATCATGTTTTTTCCTTTTCATTACATGCGTTATTACACTCAAACTCCCGAAACCCAACGCATGATTACGACAGTGTTTTGCCCGATGGCAAAAGGTTTGGCGGCGACCGCCGCCGGAAAGGCGCTTACATTCGGCTTTTATTACAAGAATGTCAAGCAGATTTATGGCTTTTGTCCTGCTGCCGCTTCCACCGCACGGCTGATGCGCTCCAGCGCTTCTTCCAGCATGTCGCGCGGGCAGCCGAAGTTGAGGCGGACGTAGCCCGGCGCGCCGAAGTCCGCGCCGTCGTTCATGCCGACGCCGTGTTGTTCGAAGTATTTTTGCGGGTTTTCGACGCCAAGGTCGCGCGCGTCTATCCAGGCGAGGTAGGTCGCCTCGACGGGGGTCATGTGCAGTTTGCCGGTGGCGTTGATGCGTGCCTCGGTTAGTTCGGCGTTTTCGCGCAGGTATTTGAGCATTTCTTGTCGCCACGGCTCGCCGTGTTCGAGGGCGGCGATGGTCGCGGTCATGCCAAGCACGTTCACATCGCCGGTCATGCCCGCGCTGACGCGCTGGAAGTCGCGGCGCAGTTCGGCATCGGCGATGATGGCAAAGGCGCAGGAGAGTCCGGCGATGTTCCAGGTTTTGCTCGCCGCCATCAGGGTGATGGTGCGGGCGCGCGCATCGTCGCTCAAGTCGGCAAAGGGGCGGTGGCGGCTGCCGTTTAGGATGAGGTCGCAGTGGATTTCGTCCGAGCAGACGATGAGGTCGTGTTTTTGGGCGATTTCCGCGTAGCGCGCCAGTTCGTCGTCGCTGTAGACGCGGCCGATGGGGTTGTGCGGGTGGCAGAGGAGCAGGAGGCCGGTGTCGGCGCTGATGTTGGCTTCCAGGGCGGCGAAGTCCGGTACCCAGCGGCCGTTTTCCAGTTTGCAAGGTGAGCCGCGGTCGGTAAAGCCGGGCAACAGCGCCGGGTGTTTGCGCAGGTGCGGGTACACGGGTTCGACCATGACTGCCTGGTTTTTGCCGCGCAGTTGGGCGACGGCGCGGCTGAAGTTCAGTCCGGGCACGACGCCGGTGAGCGGCTGTATCCAGTCGTCTTCGATGTGCCAGCCGTATTGGTCGTGGCAGTGTTTTTTGATGGCATCGAGGAAGCGCTGGCGGCGGTGGCCGTAGCCGAAGACGCCGTGCTCAAGCCGCTCTTGCAGTGCGTCCAGGATGGCGGGGGCGGCGAGGAATTCGGTGTCGGCTATCCACATCGGCAGGATGTTGCGGCCGCTGTATTTGTGCCATTTGTCGGAATCGCTTTGGGCGCGGGTGTCGCTGCTGCGTAGCATGGTTTTCTCTCCGATTCGGTTTTTTTCGTCGTTTCGTAGGTTGGGTTAGCGCATTCCTCGCTAACCCAACCTACTGTAATTCGCGGTGGGGCAAGCCCCACCCTACTGTTTTATGTTTTGCCGGGTTTGCACCACTGCCAGATGCCAACGGCGGCCATGGCGGCGAGCGCGCTGTGTTGCCAGAATCCTTGCGGGTGGGCGGTAAGCCAGAGGGCGACGGCGGCGATGAGCAGCAGGGTGCCGGCGAGCAGGCGCGGGTTTTGTTTGGCTCGCGCCGGGCGCGGTGGCGGCTGGTCGATTTGTTGCAGGATGCGTGTAGCGAGCAGCGGCAGTTGCGGCAGGGTTTTCGCGTATTCGTGCGCGTGGTAGCGCATTTGTTTGAGCACCGCGCGCGGCCCGATTTGGGTTTTCATCCACGCTTCGAGCACGGGTTTGGCGGTCGTCCACAGGTCGAGTTCGGGGTAGAGGCGGCGCCCCAGGCCTTCGACGTTGAAGAAGGTTTTTTGTAGCAGCACGAGCTGCGGCTGGATGTGCATGTTGAAGCGGCGCGCGGTCTGGAAGAGGCTGACGAGGAAGGCGCCGAAGGAGATTTCTTTGATGGGTTTGCCGAAGATGGGTTCGGAGACTTTGCGGATGGCGGCTTCGAAGTCGGTGACGCGGGTGTCGCGCGGGACCCAGCCGGATTCGACGTGCAGTTCGGCGACGCGGCGGTAGTCGCGGTTGAAGAAGGCGAGGAAGTTTTCGGCGAGGTAGTGCTGGTCTTCCGGGGTGAGCGAGCCCATGATGCCGAAGTCGATGGCGCAGTAGCGCGGGGTTTCCGGCTGGTCGGTGTAAACGAAGATGTTGCCGGGGTGCATGTCAGCGTGGAAGAAGCTGTCGCGGAAGACTTGGGTGAAGAAGATTTCGACGCCGCGCTCGGCCAGCACTTTGAGGTTGGTGCCGGCGGCATGGATGGCGGTTTCGTCGGCGATGTTGGTGGCGCGGATGCGCTCCATCACCATGATGTTTTTGCGGCAGTAGCGCCAGTGCACTTCGGGAACGTAGAGGAGCGGCGAGTTTTTGAAGTTGGCGCGCAGTTGGCTGGCGTTCGCCGCTTCAAACATTAAATCAAGTTCGTTGGCGAGGGTGTTTTCGAATTCGCGCACGACTTCGACCGGGCGCAGGCGGCGGCCGTCGCTGGTGCAATTCGCCAGCCGCGCCAGTTGGTACATCAGCGCGATGTCGGCGGCAACGGCCTTTTCAACACCGGGGCGCAAGACTTTGACGACGACGTCTTCGCCGCTTTGTAGTGTCGCCGCGTGGACTTGGGCGACGGAGGCGGATGCCAAGGCGGTTTCATCAAATGCGGCAAAGACGGCGTCTATCGGCTCGCCCAAGGCTGCTTCTATCAGCGCGCGCGCCTCGCTACCGGGGAACGGCGGCACTTTGTCCTGCAACTGGCTGAGCTCTGCGAGCAGGTCGGGCGAGAGCAGGTCGGGGCGGGTGGAGAGGGTCTGCCCCAGTTTGACGAAGATGGGGCCGAGGTCTTGTAGTGCCAGGCGCAGGCGTTTGCCGAGGCTGGCGGCTTCGCCGTCGTCCTGGTAGTAGGCGGGGTGCAGGCGGGCGGCAAGACGCAGCCAGCGGAAGGCGCCTTCGTCCGGCAGGTATTCGTGCAGGCGGTAGCGGATGAGGACGCGCGCGATGTGGTACATGCGCCGGGTGGAGGCGAGCATCGGCAATCAGTTCTCCGTGGCTAGGCGGGTTTCGAGGCGGGCAAGGCGGGCGGTGAGCGCTTGCAGGCGGCGGGCGAAGTCGGCGGCTTCACTGCGGGTGGCGCAACCGTTTTCGCTGATATACGCGCGCAGTTTGGCTTCGATGGCCGCTTTGCCCGCTTCGCCGTGGGCTTGCAGGCGACGCGCGGCGTCGGCGAGGTATGCGCCCAAGCGGTCGCCGAAGCGCTCGCGGAAGACGGCATCGAAGTCGGGCGCGAGTTCGCCCATGACGCGCTGGAATTGTTGCGCGGCGTGCAGGTCGCCTTCGATGTAGAGTTTGCCGCGCGGTGGCGTGCTGCTGTTTGTCGGTTTTTTGAAGAGCTGGAGGAAGCCGCTCAGGTTGCCGGAAAGACGCACGTCGCAGAGGGTGGCGTGGTCGTCGGAGAAGTGCAGTTCGCCGCCGTGGATTTCGATAAGCCACGGGCGCTCGCCCCAGCCGAGGTCAAGGCTGATGCGGCGGCCGTTCAAGGCGGCAAGTTTGTCGCGCGCCGCCGGGTCAAGGCGCAGGGCGCTGTTGATGAGGCGCGCCAGCACGCTGCCGCTCAGAAAGGTTTCAAGCATGGGGTTTGACTCCTTTGTGGATGGCGACGATGCCGTTGCTGAGGTTCTGGTATTCGCAGTCCACCAGCCCGGCGGCGGCGAACATGGCTTTCAGTTTTTCTTGCGGCGGGTGCATGCGGATGGATTCGGCGAGGTATTGGTAGCTGTCGGCGTCTTTGGCGATGAACGCGCCCATTTTCGGCAGGAAGGTGAAGCTGTACCAGTCGTAAAAGCGGTTGATGACGGCGTTTTTCGGGCGCGAGAATTCGAGTACCAGCACGCGCCCGCCGGGCTTCAGCACGCGCGCCATTTCGGCGAGCGCTTTGTCCTGGTGGGTGACGTTGCGCAGGCCGAACGCCATGGTGATGAGGTCAAAGCTGTTGTCTTCAAACGGCAGTGCTTCGGCGTTGGCGATGACGAATTCGAGGTTTTTCAGCCAGCCTTTGTTGGTCAGGCGCTCTTCGCCGATTTTCAGCATCGCCGCGTTGATGTCGGACGAGACCAGCCGCCCTTCGATGTCCGCGCCCGCGCCCTTGCCGCGCATCCGCTTGGCCAGCCGCAGGGTGATGTCGCCCGTGCCTGCCGCCAAGTCCAGCACCGCTTCGCCCGGCTTGACGCCGGTCTGCCAGACGTACCAGTTTTTCCAGGCGCGGTGGATGCCCGCGCTCATGACGTCGTTCATTAGGTCGTATTTGCCCGCCACCGAATCGAAGACGGCGCCGACGCGCCCTTCTTTTTCTTCGGAATCAATGGTCTCGTAGCCGAAGTGGGTTTGTTCTTTCTCTTTTTCTGTCATTTCTCGTCCCGTGTTTTGCCCTCTGCGGCGAGGGCTTGCAGATAGCGTTGCCAGTAGTCGTCGGCGTTAAGCGCCAAATCGTGCAGCGTTTCCCAAGTGTAGATGCCGGTGTGGTGGCCGTCGCTGAAATACAGGCGCACCGCGTAACTGCCGACCGGCTCAACGCGGCGAATCAGCACCTTGCGCCTGCCCGCGACCAGCGTCCACGCGCCGCCGTGGTTGCGCACCTCCGCCGAGGGCGAGCAGACGCGCAAATATTCAGCGGCAAGCGGATAAGCCACTCCGGCAAAGGTGACGGTAAGCGTGGCGCCGCCTTTGGCGAGGCGCAATTCTTCAGGCACGGTGGGCATCGAAAATCTCGCGGACTTCATCATGATGGGAAACGGTGCGCCAGGCGCGCGCCGCCAAATCGGCGGTTATCATACCGTAACCCGGCAAAATCAGGGTACGGCAGCCCGCCTCCACCGCCGCCAGCACGCCGGGCGGCGAATCCTCCACCACCAGCAGGTTTTCCGGGGCGACGCCCAGCGCCGCTGCCGCCATTTGATACGGCTGCGGGTCGGGCTTGGGGCGGGCGACATCATCGTGGCTAATCACCACGGCAAAGCATTGGAACAGCTCCGGCCGGGGGCAGCGGGCAAAATCCTGCTCGACATTGCGGCGAAAATCGCCGGTCACTAGCGCCAGCGGCACGCCCGCGCCGTGCAAATATTCGATGAGGCGGTCGGCGCCGGGCATGAACGGCGCGCCTTCCTCCGCAAAAATGGTGTCGCGCAGCGCGAACCAGTGCGCGATGAAATCATCCAGCGCCATTTCCTGCCCCAACGCCTCGCCGAGTACCTTGAGATAAACCTCCGGCGGTTTGCCGACCAGCGTCTCAAACAGTGCCGGTTCGAGCGGCAGTTTCTCGCGCACAATCAGCTCGCGAAACGCGCGGTAAATCAGACTCTCCGTATCAAAAGTCACGCCGTCCTTGTCAAGCGCGACCGCCTTGATTACAGGCTTCATAACAGCACCTCCCGCACCGCGTCATGATGATGAATGATGCGGCGCACCGCCTGCGCAATCTGCGGCGCGGGCTGACAGTCGGCCGCCAGCAGGAAAACCGGACAACCGGCGGCAAGCGCCGCCTGCGCGCCCACATCCGAATCCTCCAGCACCAGCATCGCCTCCGGCGCGACGCCCAAATAGGCGGCGGCGCGCTGATACGGCTCCGGGTCGGGCTTGGTGCGGGCGACATCATCGGCGGTAATCACCACCGAAAAGCGCTGCAACAGCTCCGGCTGCGGGCAGCGCTGAAAATCGGCGAGGACATTGTCGAGGTCGTCCGCCGTGACCAGCGCCAGCGGATAACCCGCCGCATACAGCGCCTCAATCAGCGTATCCGCGCCCGGCATGAACGGCACGCCGCGCGTGGCGATGATGGCGTCGCGCTGGGCAAACCAGCGGCGGAAAAAGGCGTCCATATCGACGTCCGCGCCAAGTGTTTGCTGTAACAGCGCGGCGGTTGCGGCGCTGCTCAAGCCGCTGCACGCATCGACCAGCGCCTGCGCATCGGCAGGCGGTTGCGGCAAGGCGACGAGGGTTTGCAGCAGGGACTCGGCATAGATGCGCTCGGAATCGAAGGTTACGCCGTCTTTGTCAAAGGCGACGGCGGCAATGGGTGGGGTCATGATTTAGGGTTCCTCCGGTTGGGTGGATGCGTAGATGCCGGGGCGGATTGGGATGGCTGCCCCTGCGTTGTCCCGCTTATGCCAGCACCGTCGGCTCGATGTTGAGCGCGAGGCCGTAGCGGCTTTGTACCGCCCGCTGGATTTCAGCGGCGAAGGCGAGGATTTCCGTCGCCGTGCCGCCGTAGTTCACCAGCACCAGCGCGTGTTCGGCGTAGATGCCGACCTTGCCGTCGCGCGCGCCTTTGAATCCGCTTTGTTCAATCAGCCAGGCGGCGGGGATTTTCACCGCATCCGCCCCGGCGGCGAAAGACGGCATGGCGGGGTGTTTTTCGCGCAGCGCGGCGTAGTGCGCGCTACTGACGACGGGGTTGTGGAAGAAGCTGCCCGCGTTGGGCAGCGCTGCCGGGTCAGGCAGTTTGCCGCGGCGCAGGGCGCTGACCGCAGCGTGTACGTCCGCCGGGTGGTGCAAGTCGTCCGCCTGTTCGCGCAGACCGGGGTAGGCGGTGTGCAGCGTGCCGCGCTTGGACAGGCGTAAGGTGATGGCGCTGATGATGTAGCGCTCGCGCCAGTCGTGTTTGAAGCGGCTATCGCGGTAGGCAAAGCGGCAGTCGGCGGCGGGAATGTCGCGCAGGCGGCGTTCGTCGCGGTCGTAAACTTGCACGCGCTCCAGCAGGTGCTGGAGTTCAACGCCATAGGCGCCGATGTTTTGTACGGGGGCGGCACCGGCGCTGCCGGGAATGAGGGCGAGGTTTTCCGCGCCGTACCAGCCTTCGCTTGCGCTCCAGGCGGCCACCGCGTACCAGGGTTCGCCCGCCTGTATTTGCAGGAGGACGCTGTCCGCGTCTTCGCCGATGACGCGCTGGCCGCGGTATTGCGGACAGAGGATGCGCGTCTGGATTTCTTCACGGCAGATGGTGTTGCTGCCGCCGCCGAGGATGCGGTCGCCGGGCGCGGCGGTGCGCCATTCTTCCGCGCTCTCTATCAGGACGAGTTCGCGCGCGAGGGACGGGCAGGCAAGGGTGTGGCGCGGGGCAAGGTCGGCGTGGTATTCGGTTTGCATGGTCTGAAACGGGTTAGTCGTCGCGGTTTCCAGCGGCGTATGGGGCATTGGGGCAGATGTCGAGGACGAGGCGGCTGGGTTCGAGCAGGCTGTCTTCGTGGCGGCAGTGCCAGGGTTCACCGTTGCTGCCGGTGAGGGTATGGCCGTCGGCAATGATGTCACCGTGTTCGAGGAGGTAGATGGCGGTGTTGTAGAGCTGTTGGGCGACGGCATCGGGTTCGAGGTCGCGGTAGTGGCATTGCAGATCGGGCACACCGAAGACGCTGAGGCCGCATGTATCCATGATGCTGTCGCCGGGGTGGTTGCTGATAGTGTAGTAGCGGACGTTGATGAGGCCGTAGTAGGGCTGGTCGTCGCCGGCATCCAGCCAGCTTTGCGGGTGGTAGTAGCGGTTGGTGGCGAGCGGGCGCACGGCTTGCGGCGCGGTGAGTTCGATGAGGACACGGCTGATGCTGCGGATGATGTGCAGGCGCTGGTTGGGGTCAAGCAGGCGGCCGAGGAATTCGTTGATGATGAGGATGTATGGGCATCGCGGGACGATGTCGGCAGCCTCCATCCAACCCCAGCTTTGTTGCAGGGCATCGGCATCAGGTGCTTCAGCCGGAGCGGCAAGCAGGGTGATCATGGTAGGCGCTCCCGGTCGGTCGACGTCGCAGCGGTAGTCGTGCAGGGCGAACATTGGAGTGTCGCCATCGCCGATGGCTTCGACGTGGCCGAGGTAGGCGGCAAGGCGGGTTTGCCAGGCGGCGGGGTCAATAGGCGGTGGCGCGGTGTAGTAGCCTTCGAGGAAGTAGAGTTCGGGTTGCAGACGGGGTTCGTGGGCGAGGGTCATGAGGTGTTTCCGGGTTCTTTTTGTTTGCGCTTGGCGCTGTATGTCCACCACGATAAAGCTTCGCCGCCGTGCATGTAATCGACGACGGATTGCAGGATGTCATGGACGCAGGGGTCATGGCGGATGCCGTCGAGGGCGCAGAGGGTGTGGTAGAGGGTATCGGCGTTTTTGCCGATAAGGTCTTTGGGGTGGTGGATGCCCAGGCGGCGCAGGTCTGCGGCACTGGCCGGGCCGATGTTGGGCAGGTCGGTGAGTTGGTGCAGGTGGTCGCGGCGGACTTTGGCGGGGTGCATGAGCGGTGGGGATACAAGCGATGGTGGGCAAAGCCCACCATCGTGGTCAGTCGATGCCGAGTTTTTTGAGTTTGTAGCGCATGGCGCGGAAGCTGATGCCGAGTTTTTCGGCGGCTTTGGTCTTGTTGTAGTTGCAGTCTTCCAGCGCCTTGATGAGGAGGTTGCGCTCCAGTCCCTGCATGTAGTTTTCGAGGTCGTTCGGCAGCGGGATGGCGGGGCCGTCTTTTTGGCGCGGCTGGTATTGTTCGAGGGCGGTGATTTCTTCTTCGTCAAGGTCGGCGGTGGGCGCGCGTTGGCGCAGCGGGCGCGGGTCGGGTTGGGCGACGGGCGGCGGCGCGGCGGGGCGGGCGGCAGGTTCTGCCGGGATGCGGCTTTCGCTGAGGTGGATGCCGTCGGCTTCGATGGTGTCGCCTTCGACGAAGGTCAGCGCGCGTTCGAGGATGTTTTCGAGTTCGCGCACGTTGCCGGGGAAGGGGTAGGCTTCGAGTTTGGCCAGCGCCGCCGGTGAGAGGTGCGCCAGCGGGTAGCCCGCGTCGCGTGCCAGTTTGGCGAGCAGGTGGGCGGCGAGGATGGCGATGTCGCCGTCGCGTTCGCGCAGGGGCGGCATGGTGAGGCCGATGACGTTCAGGCGGTAGTAGAGGTCTTCGCGGAATTTGTTTTCGGCGACGCGGCGGGCGAGGTCGTGGTGGGTGGCGGAGATGATGCGCACGTCCACCGCTTCTTCGCGGTCGCCGCCGATGGGGCGCACCGCGCGCTCCTGGATGGCGCGCAGCAGTTTGACTTGCATGGACAGCGGCAGGTCGGCGACTTCGTCAAGGAATAATGTGCCGCCGTTGGCGGCGACGAAGAGGCCGTCCTGGTCCTGGTTGGCGCCGGTGAACGCGCCTTTTTTGTAGCCGAAGAATTCGCTTTCGACGAGGTTTTCGGGAATCGCGCCGCAGTTTACGGCGACGAATGCGCCTTCGGCGCGGTTGCTTTGGTGGTGGATGGAGCGCGCAGCGACTTCTTTCCCGGTGCCGGATTCGCCGTGGATGAAGACGGGCGCCTGGGAGCGCGCGACTTTGCTGATCATCGCCCGCACTTTTTGCATGACTTCGGCGTCGCCGATGAGTTCGTATTTGTTGCTGGAGCGGCCGCCGCCCTGTGGCGCGGTTTTTTTGCCGCCGCCCGCGGCGGGTGAGGCACTCGCGCCGCCGCTTTGGCTGTGGCCTTCTTTGAGCGCGGCTTTGCAGACACTGCGCAGTTGTTTGAGGTCGAAGGGTTTGTTGATGAAGTCGAAGGCGCCGCGTTTGAGCGCGGTGATGGCGGTGTCCATGTTGCCGTGCGCGGTAATCATGCACACCGGGGTGCCAGGGTAGTGTTTTTGTACGTGGGAGAGGAAGTCGAGGCCGTCGCCATCGGGCAGGCGGATGTCGGAGATGATGAAGTTGTAGCGCTCTTCTTTGAGCGCTTTGATGGCGGCACGGATGGTGTAAACGCTGGTGCAGGTGATGTCCTGCCCCATCAGGCTCATTTCGATGAGTTCGCAGATGTCGCGTTCGTCGTCAAGGATTAACGCTTTGGTCATGGGGTTTTCCTTCTTTATTTTGGTGTGGTTATAAGAGGTGGATGTCTTCGTTCGGGTCGTCTTCGTTGGCGAGATACCGCTCCATCGTCAGGCGGAAGCAGGCGCCGATTTCTTTGCGCACATAGACGATTTGTGCCTGGTTGGCAACGCACATTTCGCGCACGAGGTAGAGGCCGAGGCCGGTGCCGTGCCGCTTGCTGAAGAAGGGTTCGAAGATGCGTTCTTCGTCGTCTGCCGCCACGCCCCGGCCGTTGTCCTGGATGTCGATGTAGAGGAAGCGGCCGACGTCGCCGATGCGGGTGCGCACGGTGATTTCGACGTCGTCGCGTCCGGCGTGTTTGACGGCGTTTAGCATCAGGTTGTGCAGGATTTGTTCGAGGTGACCGGCGTCGAAGAAGACGGCGTATTCTTTGGTCGCGTCCATGTCGCTGCGGATTTTGGCGCGGCTGGTTTCGTCGTTGGTGCGCGCTTCGCTGATGACCGCTTGCAGGAAGGGGTTGAGCGGGATGAGTTTGGTGTTGCGCGGTTTGTCGGAAAAGAGGTTCAGGATGTCGGAGATGATGTTGTTGATGCGCTGGGTGTTGTTGCGGATTTTGTCGGTAAGGAAGTGGACTTTCGGGTCTTCGCTCATTTCTTCCATGAGGTCGGCGGCGCTTTGTACCGAGCTCAACGGGTTACGGATTTCGTGGGCGATGCCGGCGGTGAGGCGGCCAAGCGAGGCGAGCCGCGTTTCGCGCACCCGCTGGTAGCTTTCGTCGATGCTTTCCAGCATGATGAGGGTGAGCGCCATATCTTCGTCGGTCTTAAGCGCGTTGAAGGAGAGGCTGTAGCTGCCTTTGCCGATGTCCAGGGTGCGGCTGTCGTTGAAACGCATGTGCTGCCAGCGGCCAAAGCGCTTCGCCAGTTCCGGCAGGAGTTCGCCGAGGTTGCGCGGCACTTTCGCTTTTTCCATCAGGCCGAAGATGGTGCGCGCCTGGCGGTTGAGCGTCAGGATGCTGCTGTCGCTGCTGACCACCAACAGGCCGTTTTGCATGTCTTCGATGATGGAGTCGTTCATCTTGCGCAGCTGGCGGGTGTAATTGCGGCTGAGCTCGGCGTTGATGCGGTTGTCACGGCCTTGTGTCGAGAGGTAGCTGACCAGCACCGCCAGAAGCGCCATGCCGGTGGCAATCACCGCCGGTTCCAGCCATGACAGGCTATCGTGACCGAGCGCGGCGAGCAGTTGCGAAAAGCAGGCGCTCCAGGGCATCCCGCCCATTTTCTGCCACGGCACCAGCGGCACCGCCTGCAAAAACGCCGCCACCATCATCCAGATGACCACTAGCGCGACGCCGTAAACCACACTCTGCCGCACCGTCAGCGTCATCGCCGAGAGCAGCACCGCGTTCAGGATGGAGAGCATCAGCAGGCTGCTGTTGTTCAACAGCCCCAGATTGAGAATGAGCAGACCGAGGACAAAGGCATCGCAGACGGCATTGCTCAAAAAAAATCTTTTCCGACACCGGCGTGCGCAGCGAGCCGAGCCAATGCAGCGACATCACCGCCACATACAGCGTAATCAGCGCCGACAGCCAGTTGGTGCCGCCAAGACCAAACGGCAGCACCTTGCCCGTGCCACCGCCGGTGAGAATAAAACCAAGCAAAAACAACATGACCACCACGACGCGCACCACATTGAAAACGCGCAACATCGAGGCGCGGTAGAGCACACTCTCCTCGCCGGTAATCTTGATAATCCGCCCCGGATCATGCAGCGGAATCTGAATATCGTCCCTTAACACACAGCCTCCCGCGACAAATCCCCAAAAACCGCCTGCGCCCGGGCGAGGGCGACGGTTGCCGCCGTATCGGCGCGCAGCACCCGCGGGCCAAGCGACTGCGGCAACCAGCCCGCGTTCACCGCGGCCGCGACCTCATCGGGTGCAAAACCGCCCTCCGGACCAATCAGCACACTCACCGCCTCCGCCGCCTGCCCACTGGCAGCAGGCGCATCATGCGGCGAAAAAATCCAGCGCAGACCGGGCGCGTCTTCAAGAATATCGGCAAAATCGCGCACCGCTTCCACCTGCGGCAAAGTGGCGCGGCCGCACTGCATCGCGCTCGCCACCACAATCCCCTGCCAATGCGCGAGTTTGCGCGAGAGGCGCTCATCGGCGGGCAGCGCCTCGCTGCGCGCCGTGCGCAGCGGCACAATCCGCTTCGCGCCCAGCTCCACCGCCTTCTGCACCACCCGATCCATCGCCTCGCCCTTGAGCAGCGCGGCGAACAGCACCAGATTGAGCGGCGACTCATTGCCGACCGCCTCGCGCGCCAAAATGCGCACCTGCGAGGCGCGGCGGTCGCAGGCGACGAGTTCCGCCGCATAATCAAAACCGTCGCCGTTAAACAGCACCAGCGACGCGCCGACACGCAGCCGCAGCACCGCGCTGACATGACGATGCGCCGACGCATCCAGCGCCACCACCTCGCCCACCCTCAGCGGTTGCGACGAAAACAAACGAAACTCACGCATAAAATGACCGAATTGAGAAAGCCCGAAAACCATGATTTAATGCTAACATTCTACCCGAACTGACAAAAATTGACACCCGGAAAACCGCTCCATGAACATCACCAGTTGGAACGTAAACTCGCTCAACGTCCGCCTGCCGCACGTCCTGCAATACCTCAAAGAAACCGCGCCCGACATTCTCGGCCTGCAAGAACTCAAACAAACCGACGCCGCCATTGACCGCACCGCGCTTGCCGCCGCGGGCTACCACCTGGAAAGCCACGGACAAAAAACCTACAACGGCGTCGCCCTGCTCGCGCGCGAAGCGCTCACCGACGTGGTGCGCGGTATACCGGGTTATGCCGACGAACAGGCGCGCGCCATCGCGGCAAACGTCGGCGACGTGCGCGTGCTGAACCTCTACGTCCCCAACGGCAAAGCGGTCGGCGACGAAAAATACACCTACAAACTGCACTGGTTGGACGCCGTCACCCGCTACATTGACGACCTGAAGCGCGAACACCCCAAACTCGTCATCATCGGCGACTACAACATCGCCCCCGCCGACCTTGACGTACACGACCCGGACAAATGGCGCGACCAAATCCTCTGCTCCGCCCCCGAACGGCAGGCGCTCGCCAACCTCCTCGCGCTGGGCTTCAAGGACGCCTACCGCACGCTGCACCCGGACACACAACAATTCAGCTGGTGGGACTACCGCATGGGCGGCCTGCGCAGAAACATTGGTCTGCGCATCGACCTGACGCTCACCAGCGACGCGCTCACCCTCGCAGACGCCGGCATCGACACCGCCCCGCGCCACTGGGAACGCCCCTCCGACCACGCCCCGGCGTGGGTGAAAATCAAAGGCTGAAATGCCTTACCCCAAATAGTCGCCATACACCAACCTCAATACCAGCAATTAGCGCTATACAACCGCCCGCACGCAGAAAAACCAAATCCCGTCTTCATTGCCCCGTCCCGGCAAAGCGCCGATAATGCCTGCCCGTCTTCACCCCACAGGACTCCCATGAGACCCGAAAACAACTGCATCGTCATCTTTGGCGCCTCTGGCGACCTCACCCGGCGCAAACTCATCCCCGCACTGTTTCACCTGTTCAAGAACAACCAGTTGCCGGAAAAATTCGCCGTCTTGGGCGTCAGCCGCACCGAGCTGGATGACGACACCTTCCGCGAAGCGATGCGCCGCAACCTCATCGAAAAAGAAGGGGCGCACGGACAGACGCTGGAAGCCTTCTGCACCCACCTCTATTACCAATCCATCGACACCGCCGACCGCGACGACTACGCCAAACTGCTGCCGCGACTGGACGCGCTGCATCACGAATACGACACGCGCGGCAACACCGTCTACTACCTCTCCACCCCGCCGAGCCTCTACGGCATCATCCCCGAATGCCTCGCTGCGCATGGCCTGAACGACGAAGAACGCGGCTGGAAGCGGCTGATTGTAGAAAAACCCTTCGGCTACGACAGCCAGACCGCGAAAGACCTCGACCGCACTATTCACCACTACTTCCACGAACACCAGATATACCGCATCGACCACTACCTCGGCAAAGAAACCGTACAAAACCTCCTCGTGCTGCGCTTCTCCAACGGCCTCTTCGAGCCGCTCTGGAACCGCAACTACATTGACTACATTGAAATCACCGCCGCCGAAACCATCGGCGTGGAAGACCGCGGCGGCTACTACGACGGCTCCGGCGCGGTGCGCGACATGTTCCAGAACCACCTGCTGCAAATACTGGCCATGGTGGCGATGGAACCGCCGGCGCTGATCGATGCCGACTCCATGCGCGACGAAGTCGCCAAAGTGCTGCACAGCCTGCACCCGCTGGACAACGAGCACCTGAAAACCCACCTCGTCCTCGCCCAATACGGCAAAGGGCGCGTCGGCGACAAAGAAGTCCTGCCCTACCGCCAGGAAAAAGGCGTCGCCGCGGACAGCACCACCGAAACCTACATGGCGCTGCGCCTGCAAATCGACAACTGGCGCTGGAGCGGCGTGCCGTTTTACATCCGTACCGGCAAATACCTGCCGATGCGCTTCACCGAAGTCGTCATCCACTTCAAAACCACGCCGCACCCGGTCTTTAACCAGCACGCGCCGGAGAACAAACTCATTATCCGCATCCAGCCGGACGAGGGCATCGCCATGCGCTTCGGCCTGAAGCGCCCCGGCGCGGGCTTTGACGCCGAAGAAGTCAGCATGGACTTCCGCTACGCCGACCTTGCCGCGAACAACGTCCTCACCGCCTACGAGCGCCTGCTACTGGACGCGATGAAAGGCGACGCCACATTATTTGCGCGTACCGACGCGGTACATGCCTGCTGGAAATTCGTCGAACCCATCCTCGCCTACAAGGCGAACCGCGGCCAGCTCTACAACTACGACCCCGGCAGCTGGGGCCCGACCGAGGCGGACAAAATGATTGCGCGCAGCGGCCGCGTCTGGCGACAACCGAAATAACCCCTCGCAATAACCCCCTATTTTGTGAACGGAAGTGAAAAAAACCACCGACATACCCCCTCCCCCGTGGGGGAGGGTCGGGTTTCCTTGAAAAGGAAAGCCGGGGTGGGGGCAGCAGACAAACCGCACAGCGACCGCATCCAAAACAAATGGTAAACAGCCCTTGGGCGCTGCTTACCATTTGAACCTCCTCCCCCGCTTTGCAGGGGAGGGCGTGATTATGAACCCCTTGAGATAACCACCATGCAAACCCGCATCCATCACGACAGCGCCGCGCTCGTCGCCCACATCGCCGCCACCTTCGCCGCCTACAGCCGCGAAGGCCGTCCGGTACACATCGCCCTCTCTGGCGGCAGCACGCCGAAAGCGCTCTACCAGGCACTCGCCACCGCCCCGTGGCGCGACAAAATCGCCTGGCACAACCTGCACCTCTGGTGGGGCGACGAACGCTGCGTCCCGCCCGCCGATCCGGAAAGCAACTACGGCGAAGCGGCACGCTACCTGCTCGACCACGTCCCCGTGCCGCCGGAAAACATCCACCGCATGCGCGGCGAAGACGACCCCGCCGCCGAACGCGCGCGTTACGCCGCCGACCTTGCCGCGCACCTGCCGGACGGCCGCCTCGACTGGACCATATTGGGCATCGGCGAAGACGGCCACACTGCCTCACTCTTCCCCGGCGCGACCGACTACGCCACCATTGCCAGCGTTGCCGTCGCCGAACACCCGACGAGCGGCCAAACCCGCCTGACCCTCACCGCGCCGCTCATCGCGCGCAGCAAACACATCAGCTACCTCGCCGTCGGCGCGGGCAAAGCCGACATCCTGCGCGCCATCGCCGACGGCGGCGACTACCCCGCCGCGCGCATCCACGCCGAACACGGCAACACCGAATACCACACAGACCGCGCAGCGGCCGCCCGACTACCATAACCCACGGAGCAAACATGAAAAAAGCAGACATCGGCGTCATCGGCCTCGCCGTCATGGGGCAGAACCTCATCCTCAACATGAACGACCACGGCTACAAAGTCGCTGCCTACAACCGCAGCACCGCCAAAGTGGACGAATTCCTGCAAGGCGCCGCCAAAGGCACCCAAATCATCGGCGCCCATAGCCTGCAAGAACTCACCGATAGCCTGGAAAAACCGCGCATCATCATGCTGATGGTGCGCGCCGGAGATGCCGTAGACCAAACCGTCGCCCAACTGCTGCCCTATCTGGAGCCCGGCGACATCATCATCGACGGCGGCAACAGCCACTACCCCGACACCAACCGCCGCGTTGCCGCCCTGCGCGAACAAGGCATCCGCTACCTCGGCGTCGGCGTCTCCGGCGGCGAAGAAGGCGCGCGCCACGGCCCCTCCATCATGCCCGGCGGCAACGCCGACGCCTGGCCGCACGTCAAACCCATCCTGCAAGCGATAGCCGCCAAAACCAAAGACGGCGAACCCTGCTGCGACTGGGTCGGTGCGGACGGCGCGGGGCACTTCGTCAAAATGGTGCACAACGGCATCGAATACGGCGACATGCAACTCATCTGCGAGGCCTACCACATCCTTAAAGACGGCCTCGGCCTCACCTACCCCGAAATGCACGCCGTCTTTGCCGACTGGAAAAAAACCGAGCTGGACAGCTACCTCATCGACATCACCGCCGACATCCTCGCCTATAAAGACGAAGACGGCGCGCCGCTCGTCGAAAAAATCCTCGATACCGCCGGACAAAAAGGCACCGGCAAATGGACGGGCATCAACGCACTCGACCACGGCATCCCGCTCACCCTCATCACCGAAGCCGTCTTCGCCCGCTGCGTCTCCGCCCTGAAAGACCAACGCGAAGCCGCCGCACAAACCTTCGGCAAAACCATCGCCCGCATCGACGGCGACCGGGCGGCGTGGACAGAAACCCTGCGCCAGGCGCTGCTTGCCGCGAAAATCATCTCCTACGCACAAGGCTTCATGCTCATCCGCGAAGCCTCCGAACAAAACGGCTGGAACATTGACTACGGCGCGACTGCGCTCCTGTGGCGCGAAGGTTGCATCATCCGCAGCCGCTTCCTCGGCGACATCCGCGACGCCTACGCGCAAAACCCCGGCCTCGCCTTCCTTGGCAACGCCCCCTACTTCCAGCAACTACTGCAAACCGCGCTGCCGCACTGGCGCAAAACCGTCGCCAAAGCGATAGAGGCGGGCATCCCGGTGCCGTGCATGGCATCCGCCCTGACCTTCCTTGACGGCTACACCAGCGCCCGCCTGCCCGCGAACCTGCTGCAAGCCCAACGCGACTACTTCGGCGCGCACACCTACGAACGCACCGACCGCCCGCGCGGCGAATACTTCCATACCAACTGGACGGGCAAAGGCGGCGACACCGCCTCCACCACCTACGACGTTTAGGGGCTGTTGACAATTCGACGAACGAGCCCCTCTACCTCTGGGACAAGCATTGCTCGCGTAGTGACAAGATATTGCTTGCGCAGCAAGAGAGAGGGGCTTATTCGCTGAATTGCAAACAGACTCTAACCCGTAGCGCCGGGCAACCGGCGTTTTTTAACTTCCCCAAACCTGCATGCCGCAAAAAATCCTCATCCTCGCCGGACCGAACGGTGCCGGCAAAACCACCTTCGCCCGCGCCTTCCTTCCCGCCGAAGCCCAATGCCCGCACTTTATCAATGCCGACCTGATTGCCACCGGACTCTCGCCCTTCAATCCCGACGCGGCCGCCGTCAAAGCAGGACGCCTGATGCTTGAAGAAATCACCGCTGCCGTGCGACACGCTACCTCCTTCGCGCTAGAAACCACACTTTCCAGCCGAAGCTACCTGCGGCAAATCCCGATGTGGCAAGCCTTGGGTTACCACATCAGCCTCTATTTCATCCGCCTGCCGCACCCCGACTATTCCGTCCTGCGCGTCGCCGAGCGCGTCAAACAAGGCGGACATAACATCCCTGAAGCGACCATCCGCCGCCGCTTTGCCGCAGGACTTGCCAACCTTGACGCCTACTGCGCCGCCGTCAACCATTGGGCGGTCTATGAAAACACCGCTGACCGCCCTGCCCTGCTCGCTTGGGGCGAAAACCGCGCCAGGCACGAGGACATCGCCCAAGCACAAAACGCCGACCTGCGCGCCTCACCCACCGCCATGCAGCGCGCCGCCCTCGCCGCACGCCGCATTGCCCTACAAACTGACACCGCCATCATCCAAACCCGCGACGGCCAACCGGTGCGAATTGACGCAGCCGCCTTGCGTCAAAAACCCTGCCACGACATGGCATAAGCCGACACCTTCCCCTCTGTGACAAACCTTCCACATACAGGAACAGCACCCATGAAAACCATCCTGCTCACATTGACCTGCCTCACCACCCTCATCAGCTGCACCAGCACCACGCCCAACACCCACCCCGCCACGCACAAATCCGGCAGTGGCATGGGCATAAGCAACGAAAGCGGCAGCACCGAAATCTACGGCAGCATGGGCGTTAGCGCTAGCGTTCACAAATAAAGCGCAGAAAAAAGCCCCTGCCGCAATGGCAGGGGCACGCTAAAAGCGATAATCCTGGTGCCCCCGAGAGGAATTGAACCTCCAGCCTTTCCCTTAGGAGGGGAACGCTCTATCCAATTGAGCTACGGGGACATTGAGAAAAAAGAAAGAGTTCGCCGATAAGCCGGGTTCTGTCGAGGGCAATCATTCATCTGCGATAACCGTTACCGGCTACCTCTAGCAACCTACCCGGAATCACGGCGGGCCGCCGTAACGATTCCCTATTTGGTCTTGCTCCGAGTGGGGTTTACCCTGCCAAGCCTGTTACCAGCCTTGCGGTGCGCTCTTACCGCACCATTTCACCCTTACCTGCATGCAGGCGGTATATTTTCTGTGGCACTTTCCGTCGGCTCGCGCCGCCCGGGCGTTACCCGGCACTTCGCCCTGTGGAGCCCGGACTTTCCTCCAATCCGAAGATCAGCGATTGCCTGGCGAACTCAGGGCGCGGATTCTAAAGAGAAGCCCCCCAACTTGCAAGCCTGAAGAGCGCTCATTACAATGCGGGAAACCCATTGAGCAAACAGGAGAAAACCCATGATTGGCTGGATCGTCCTCGCCCTTGTCATCCTCGCCATCGTTGCGAGCGTCGCCATTTACAACCGCCTCGTCAATTACCGCAACGACGCGAAAAACGCCTTCGCGCAGATTGACGTCCAACTCACCCGCCGCTACGACCTCATCCCGAACCTCGTTGAAGTCGCGCGCAAATACCTGCAACACGAACAAGAAACCCTGACCGCGGTCATCGCCGCGCGCAACCACGCCGCCAACGCCCTGAAAAACACCGAAGGCAGCGGCGGCAGCACCGGCGTGGGCGCACTCGCCGCGGCCGAGCAAGCCTTGGGCGCACGCCTCGGTGGTCTCTACGCCACCTTCGAGAACTACCCTGATCTGAAAGCGGACAACCAGCTCGCTGCGCTGCGCGAAGAAATCGCCTCTACCGAAAACCGCATCGCCTTCTCGCGCCAGCACTACAACGACAGCGTCACCGAATACAACAGCGCCATCGAACAATTCCCGGCCAACATCATCGCGGGCATGTTCGGCTTCCGCGTCGCCGAACTGCTGGAAATCGAAGACATCGCCGAAAAACGCCAGCCGGTACAAGTCAAATTCGACTAATACGACAGCCCCTCTCTCGTCCGCAGCAAGAGAGAGGGGCTGGGGTGAGGGCAAAAAACCGTTGCGTTGCCTCACCATGAGGCTTTTCAGAGAACCAGAATGACCACCTTCCGCGCCAAACACCGCGAGGCGGACGTCGCCAGCCGTCGCCTGCAAATTGCCTTCTGGCTGGGTGCGCTTGCCAGCTACCTCACTTACAGCCTCGCCTGCGCACTGACCCTCTTCGGCGTAAGCCCCATCATCGCCGCCGTTACGCAGGACGGCCCGCACACCTTCAGCAGCCTCTATCTCCACATCAGCCTCATCGCCGGCCTCATCCCCACCGCTGCGCTGCTCATCGCTTACACCGACATGCAGCGCAAAATGCGCGCAACGAGCGCCGACGAGCAGGCGCGCGCCCTCGGTGCCGAGCTCGCCTGCCCGGAAAAACACCGCGCCGACCGCCTCTACACCAACCTTGTCGCCGAAATGAGCGCCGCATCCGGCAACGCCGTACCTGCCACCTACATCCAGCGCAACGACGACAGCATCAACGCCTTTGTCGTCGGCGGTGCAGACGGCAGCCTCGCTCTCACCGTCAGCCAGGGCGCGATAGACAGCCTCACCCGCGACGAACTCCAAGCCGTCATCGCCCACGAATACGGCCACATCGAAAACGGCGACCTCGCCATTTACGCCCGCCTCACCGCGATGGTGCATGGCTATTACATCATCAGCGACTGGCCAAACCGCCAGGAGCGCATCCACACCGCCCCCGAAGCCAACCTCTTCGATCTGCGCGGCATCATGCGAAACGACGACAGCCCGGATATCAGTATCCCCGCCGCCGCCTTCACCATCCTCGGCTCCATCCTCTACCTCTATGGCCGCCTGCTGCAAGCCGCCTTCTCGCGCCGCCGCGAAGAAATGGCGGACGCCCGCGCCGTGCAATACACCCGCAATCCTGACGCCCTCGTCAGTGCCCTGAAAAAAGCCTGGGCCCTGCAAGAAAACGGCATCAACCCGCGCCGCCCGCCGCGCGACCGCGCCCACATCTACTTCATCCACTACCAAAGCGGACTGAACCGCCTGCTACGCACCCACCCGCCGCTACGCGAGCGCATCAAAACCTGGGGTGGCGGCGACGTGAGCGCGCGCGAACTCGAAGCGCTCCTCTTTGACATCCAACAACAGGCGCGCGACCACTACGAAACCGACCCCGTACAACGCGGCAAAAGCGCGCTTGCCAGCCCCGTCGCCTACCCACTCCTCAGCCTTGACCGCACCCTCGCCGCGCAACACTTCCCCGCGCCCGCCGACCCCGCCGCCGCGCTCATCGCCCTCTACATCTACCACAGCGGCGCCAGCCCCTTTGACATCGAACAAAACCGCGTCATCCCGCCAAAAACCCTGGACGCCGCGCGCAACGCCCTTGCCACCATCGAACACACCGCGCCGCTCGCGCAAATCCCGCTGCTCGGCCACCTCACCCGCGCCACCGCCCCCCTCAGCGAAGCGCAAAAAAACACCCTCGAACAACACATCCAGCGCCTCATCAAACTCGACAAACACCTCAGCCGCTACGAACTCGCTGCCTACATCTGCTGGCGCGCGAGCCGCTGCCCTGCAGGCCATGCCAGCAACTACCGCGAACAGCGCGACGCCATCACCTACCTCTACGACTACCTCATCAGCGACACCCCGGACGACGACGAAGCACAAGAAAACTACCAGCGCCTGCTACAAAACAGCCTGCCGATAGACGCGCCGCCGCATACCCTGCTTGACACTGCTGACCACAAAACCGGCCTGCAACTCTGCCGCCACCTCGAAACCCTGCGCCAGCTTGACCACACCTACCGCAAAGCGCTGCTGGACGCCATCAACACCTACTACCAGCGCCTGGAAAAACTCACCCTGCCGCAAGCCTACCTGCGCTACGCCATCCAGCAGGCGCTGACATAAAAAAACCGCCTTTCGGGGCGGTTTCTTTTTTTAGGCCGTGTTGACGATTCGATGAACAAGCCCCTCCCCGCCCCCGCTCCGCGGAGGAGGATGATTCGAATTGCAAACAGCCCCTAGAGTCATAGAGGAATCACTTTTTCTGCGACCCATGATAGTGAACAGAAGCGAGGCAAACCGTCGATATGCCCCCTCCCCCGTGGGGGAGGGCCGGGGTGGGGGCAGCAAATGTGAAAAACGAAACTTCGATTCATCGCCCCCTCCCCCCGGCCCCATGCAAAATGCGGACGCATTTTGCATGGGTATCCGCCCGCTACGTGCTTCGCCCTGCGGGGCGGTTGCTTTTTCAATCCCGATGACAGGGACAGACCGGAATCACCGCGGTGTACCGGCTTGGCGTGGTAACAATCTCCGCCTCGATTTCATAAACCGCGCGCAGACTTTCCGGCGAGACAATCTCCGCGAACGCGCCCTGCCCTGCCACATGCCCCTTGTTCAGCAGCAAAATCGTCTGCGTGTGGCGCGCGGCGAGGTTCAGGTCGTGGATGGCAATCACCACCAGCGCGCCGGTGCGGGCAACATAAGCATTTAGGCGGTCAAACACCTGCATCTGATGGCGGATGTCGAGCGCGCTCGTCGCCTCATCGAGCAGCAGCAGTTTCGGCTCGCGCAAGAGACGCTGCGCGAGAAGCACCAATTGTTGTTGCCCGCCGGAGAGGCGCGTCATGCAGCGGTCGTGCAGGTGGCCAATGCGGAAATCATCGAGAATGGCGCTGGCGGCATCGAGCAGCTTGTGGCCGACACGCAGGCCGAGTTTCTCATGATGACCGAGCAGCACCGTTTCCAGCACGCTCAATTCGGCGCTGACCTGACAGTTCTGCGGCATGAAGCCGATATCACGCAGACTGACCGGCGCGCCCTGCCAGCGAATCGCGCCGCTGAAGCGCTGCACGGTGGCGATACTCTTGATGAGCGTCGATTTGCCGGTGCCGTTCGGGCCGATGAGGCCGACGATTTGCCCCGGCTCCAAGCGGGCGGTGACGTCGCGCAGGATGGGGTTTGCGCCGTAGCTGACGGCAACGTGTTCCAGTTCAAGACTCATGCGGCGCTCCTTTGCCCGCTGCGCAGGATGATGCCAAAGAGCATCGGCACGCCCGCGACGGCGGTAATAATGCCGACGGGAATGGCGCCGCCGGGCGAGAGGATCTTGCCGATGACCGAGGCGCCGATGAGAATGACCGCGCCGGTAACGGCGGCCAGCGGCAGCGCGAAGCGGTGGTCTTCGCCGACCAGCGAGCGCGCCATATGCGGCGCAATCAGGCCGACAAAGCCAATCGTGCCGATGAACGACACCGCCGCCGCGGTCAGCAGCGAGACGATAATAAAACTGCGGCGGCGCAGACGATCCACATGAATGCCAAGACTCATCGCGTTGGCGTCGCCGAGGCGGAGCGTGGTCAGCGCCCAGGTATCGCGGATGATGAACGGCAGACAGAGGACAAGCGTAGCGAGGCCGACTGCGACCGACGTCCAGCTGGCCTTCAGCAAATTGCCGAACAACCAAAAGACGATTTGCTGCGAGGCCTCCGGCGTGGCGAGAAATTGCAGCAGCGATTGCAGCGACTGAAAGAAAAACAGCACGGCAATACCGCCGAGGACAAGAATGGCGGGCGTGGCGCTGCGCAACACGGCGATAAGATAAATAAGGCCGCAGGCGCCGATGGTCATCGCAAACGCGGCCGCGGGGACGATGATAAAACCGTACCAGGCATGCCCGGCGACGCCCGGCATCATCCCGCCAAACATAATGGCGAGCGCCGCGCCAAAACCGGCGGCAGCGGAAAAGCCGAGGGTGAACGGACTGGCGAGCGGGTTGGCGAGGATGGTCTGCATCTGCAACCCGGCGAGGCCGAGGCAGAAGCCGACGAGAATGCCAGTCAGCGTCTGCGGCATGCGCAGCCCCCAAAGAATCGTCACCAATTTGCGCAAGCGCGCCTCATCACCAAAAAACTCGCCCATGCCCTGCCAGAGCGACTCCAGCCCGACGGGCGCGGCAGGCAACAATGCCAGCGCACGGCTGGCGACTTCACTGCGGGACTTGTCGTAAAACGGCCCGGCGCGCAGCGCCTTGAAAATATCATCCAGCGGCATCCCGGAAGGGCCGGTGGCGAGATCGGCAAGCGCCAGCGCGAGCAGCACCAGCGCCGTCGCCGCCAGCAAAAACAGGCGCCGGTCAGTACCACGGCGGTAACTGCCGTGAAGGGAGGCGTGTGTCATAAATAAAGAATCCGTGGAAGAGAAAAAACGGGCGGAATAAAATCCGCCCGCTGTAATACCTTTATTTCGCCGGTTGATACTGCGTCATGAAAACGCCGTCGGCCTCAATCGGCAGCCATTTCTTGTAATATTCCTGCAAATTCTTCACCGGATCGACATCCTTGAAGACTTCAGGATAAAGCTGCTTGGCAATGAATTGCGCATAGACATAATCCGAAAGGGTACGCGCACCGCCGTGATAAAGGGCAAAAACATTATCCGTTTTCACCGCCGGCAAATCTGCCCAACCCGGACGTTTCAGATAAGCGGCAATGCGTTCATTGACCACTTTCGGATCAGCCGAAAAACCGACGGCGACCGCCTGCGGCTTGTTCTTCCATTCCGAACCGGCAAGGAAAATCAAATCCGGCGCTTCGGCGAGGATATATTCCGGACTCAGCGGTGCCGCGCCTTTCACCTGACCGGCGGCGATATTCTTGCCGCCCAGTTTTTCCAGCAGCGCGCCCCACATCGTGTTGCCATAAGAATTGCCGAACGTTTCCGCGCCATTTTGCGCAAGCTCTACATAAACTTTTTTCGGCGACGGCTTTAATTTCTCGATGCGCTTTTCAATATCGGCAAAGGCATTTTTGTAATTATCGGCGAGTTCCTGCGCGCGTTGTTCCTGACCGAGCAATTTGCCCAAGGCGAGCGTGGAAACCGTGTGTTTTTCGACGGTTTGCGCGTTGTAATCGAGGACGACATAAGGAATGCCCGCCTCATCGAATTGCTTGACCGATTCGCCCAGGCCTTCATAGTTCCAGACGCCCAAAATCACCAAATCAGGATTGGTGGCGATAATTTTCTCGACGGAAAAGGTGCCGTCTTCGGTGTTGCCAATATCGGGAATATCTTTCAGCTTCGGCAAGGCTTTTTCATAGCGCGCATATTGCTGCGGCCGCCAGTCTTTCCAGGTGAAAAGCGCGAGCGCGACCAACTTGTCCACCGCGTCCTTGCCGCCAATGGCGAGGTAATCCTCGTAATAAAAACCGAGCACAATGCGCTCCGGCACTTTGGGTACGGTCACAGTACGACCAACGACGTCCGTCGCGGTTATTTCGGCAAATGCCGGGACGGCAGCGGAGAACGCCAACGCGGCAGCAAGCAGCAGCTTTTTCATGTAAACCTCTTGAATGTAAGGGGAAATAGTGCCCGAAAAGGGCTCGCGGATTATAAGGTAACGCGCGTGTAAATGCGATAATTTCTTGTTAGATGCTGTGAAAATCTGTGGTAGCCGGTGAATAACCTCGCCACGCACACCAGTCGCCGCATAAAAAACCGCGCCGGAGCGCGGTTTTTGGGAAAAGGCAGGCCTTATTTTTTCTTGGCGCCTTTGTCGTCTGCGGCTGCCGCTTTTGCCGCTTTTTCGTCGGCCGCTCTGGAAACCTTGATATCCAGACCGCAGGCTTGGTAAGCGTCTTCTTCGTTTTTGGTGAGGGCGTTGATTTCTTTTTCCATGGACTCTGCAGACGCACCGCTGATTTGTTTTTCGATAACGGCGAAATTGGCTTCAAAATCCAGTTTGTCGGTCACGCATTGGCAGGCGCTGTTTTTCTCTTTGCCATAGATTTCGACGCAATCACCGGTAACGGCTTCTTTGAATTCGCCCAGATGGCTGCGCATTTTTTTCATGAAGTTTTGCGCAAATTCTGCTTCGGTAGGCTCTTTGCCAGAGCTGGCTTGGCTCATGTATTCCTGGATCAATTCCGTGCCGATTTTTTCGGCGAGTTCGTCGCTTTTGGTGGCGGCGATGGCGCCAGTCGTCATGGCGGCGAGCGTGATGCCGACGAGGGTGTTTTTCAGTAGGTTTTTCATGGGATTCCTGAGGTTGCTAAAAGGGCGCTTCAGTAAGGCTGAAACGGCGCGGATTGTAAGCGATTTGTCCCGGGTATTGCGTTATTTTTGGGAGAGACTGAAAAAGCCCCGTGTTGCGGGGCTTTTTGCGGGATATGCCGCGTTATTCGCCGATTTGCGCAAATTCGGGATAGATGCGGGTAAAGGCTTCGCGGTCAATGTAGGAGGTTTGTGTGCCGAGGCGGGTGACGGAGTCGGCGGCGTAGTGGTTGGCGGCGGTAATGGCGCGCGCCACGTCGCCGGTTTTGACGTACACGGTGGCGAAGCAGCCGATGAAGGCGTCGCCCGCGCCGGTGGTATCGCGCGCTGCGACGTTAACCGGCGGGAAGTGTTGTTCCGTGCCGTCTTGCGCCAGCCAGAGCGCGCCGCGTTTGCCGAGGGTGACGATGACGTTTTTGACGCCCGCATCACGCAGGGCGGCGGCGGCGTTTTTGATGTCATCTTCGCTGTCCACCGGCATGCCGGTGAGCAGGGAAAGTTCGGTTTCGTTCGGCACGATGAATTCGCAGGCTTTGACTTTTTCCAGCACGAGGTCGGGCTGGGCGGGCGCGGGGTTGAGCAGTACCGGAATGCCGTTGTCCGCGCCGAAGCGTACCGCGGCATAGACGGTTTCGGTCGGGATTTCGAGTTGCAGCACGATGAGTTTGCAGCGGCGGATGTCGTCTGCGGCAGCGCGGATGTCTTCGACGGAAAGCAGGTTGTTCGCGCCTTTGACGATGATGATGGAGTTGTGCGACTCGGGATCGACGAAGATGGGCGCGACGCCGCTTGATGCCGGGCTTTTCAGGATGTAGCGGGTGTCGATGCCGTTTTTGCGGAAGTTTTCGATGGTGTTGTCGGCGAAGATGTCGTTGCCGACGCGGGTGAGCATCAAGACGTCCGCTCCGAGGCGGGCAGCGGCGATGGCCTGGTTCGCGCCTTTGCCGCCGCAGCCCATTTTGAAGTCGGGCGCTTCGATGGTTTCGCCTTCGGCGGGCATGCGGGTGATGTAAGCGATGAGATCGACCATGTTGGAGCCGATGACTGCGATGTCCATGGGTTACTCCTGGATTCCGGTATTGACGTGGAAGTGTTTGTGTTCGTCCGCTTTGAGCCATTGCAGGGTGCCAGCGGCTGCGGCAGCGCGGTAGCCTTCGGGGCGTGCGGTCGCGGGCAGGACGAAGGCGGCAACTTGCTGGTCGGGGTTGTTCAGTATCCAGCGGGTCGCACAGGGAAAATCGCGGCTGTTAAAACGGGTGCTGAAGGCAACGCCGCTTGCCGGATCGCGCAGGCTGAATTCGAGCGCCTCGCCGTATTGGGCGAGGTTGTCGGCGAAATAGACGATTTCCGGGTCGTAGCAGTCCGGGCGGTCGAGGGTATCGGCGCTGACTTCGCCGTTCAGAATGGCCTCGTTGAACGCCTGCCAGGCGGGCGTGGGGTGAACGTGCGCCGGGATGGTGCGCCGCAGCTGGAAGGCGCCGTCGGGCAGGTTTTGCTGCATGACGCCGCCTGCAACGTAGGCGTAGTTCATGTGGCACATATAGATGAGCGGCATCGGCTGGTAGGCGGAGCGGTTTTCCACCTCCATGTCGATGTCGAAACGTGCCGCAGCGGCGGCAAGCCGCACGGAGGGGCGGGCGAGGTAGTGGTGGCCAAAGCCCTGCACGTACTCGTATTCGCTAACCAGCCGGATGGCGTCAGGCGCGATTTCCAGCCAGGCGCGGTCCATCTGCGCGCAGGGAAACTCGCCATGCAGCGGGTGCGTGTCTTCCGGCGCGGGGCAACCGCCCGCAAGCAGGCCGGAATGGAAGGCGAAACAGCCGTAGGTACCGACGATTTCTGCTGCCGGTTGTGGCCGCGCAAACATGTTTTTCATGCGCAGCGAGTGGCCGTCGAAAGCCGCATCCCAGAGGATTTGCCCCATGAAGGGCAGGATTTCCAGATGACCGCGCGCGTTGGCGATGGTCAGACTTTCGATGCCGCGCGGGTAACGGCGCGTGGTGACGGTGAAGGCATCCGATTGCAGCAGGGTTTGCGCTTCTGCGGTGAAAAGCGCTTTGTTGTTCAAGGGCAGTTTGTACATGGTGCGCTCCTTTATTTATTCAATTCCCAGCGGCGGGCGCTGATGAAATAGACGAGGACGGCGGCAAAGCAAAGCAGCGATACGATGAAAGCGGTTTGCATCGAGCCGGTGTGGTCGGAAACAAATCCCTGGATAACCGGAATGACCGCGCCGCCAATAATGGACATGACGATGACCGCGCCGCCGGTTTCGGTATGGCGTTTGTCTTCGATGGTATCGAGCGTGCGGGCGTAAATGGTCGCCCAGCAGGGGCCGAATAATGCGGAAGTAAAGATCGCCGCCCAAACCGCGCTCATATTGTGTACGTTAATTACATACAGCAATGCTAGCACGCCGAGGATAGAATAAACAATGAGCACTTTATTTTCATTGAATTTCGTCATCAGGATATTGGCGATAAACTTGCCGACGAAAAAGCCAATGAATGCCCAAATCATATAATTGGAAGCAACCCGTTCATTCAGCGCCGGATCGAGTTGCAAGGCAAGGCGAATGGTGAAAGACCACACCGCGGTTTGCATACCCACATAAAGAAACTGCGCGACGATACCGGCTTTGAAACGGCCATTACCGGCGAGATAACGCAGTGTTTCGCCAATCGTTGCCTTGGATTCATTGGAGTCAGCAGCGAGCGGTTTGCAGCGCGGGAACTCCGTGATGGCCACGACAATCAGCAATACCACCAAGACAAGAATAATGAACTGATACGGTTGCAGGGTGCGTTGCAGCATCGCTTCCGCGAATTGGCGCTGTTCATCGCCTGCAAGCGCGCCCATTTGTTTGTGCAGCGCCTCGCCTTCAGTAAAAATCAGATATTTGCCGAGAAGGATGCCGAAAATAGAGCCAATCGGATAGAAGGTTTGCGAAATATTCAGACGCAGCGTCGCCTTGTCTTTCGGGCCAATCATCGACGAATAAGTATTGCAGGACGTTTCCAGGAAAGAAAGTCCCACGGCAATGGCAAACAGCGCGACGAGAAAGACGGAATAGGTCGCCATGTGTGAGGCTGGGAAGAACAACATACAGCCGCCGATATAGCACGACAGCCCTATCAGGATGCTTAATTTGTAACTCCAGCGGCGAATTACGCGACTGGCCGGAATGGCGAGCAAGAAATAGCCGCCATAAAAGGCGCTTTGCACAAATGCCGAGGCAAAATCAGAAAGCGTAAAAATGGATTTGAATTGGGTGATGAGAATATCGTTCAGGCTTGCGGCAATCCCCCACATCGGGAAGCAGATGGAAAGCAGAATGTATTGAAACATCGGTGTGCGGTCGAGATAGCCATCCGGTAATTGCTGCGCATCAGTTTTAATCAACATGACTCGTCTCCTGCAAAATTAACTTAACAATTTGATTCCCGCAGAGGCGCCGATGCGGTTCGCACCGGCGGCAATCATCGCGGCGAATGCTTCCGGGGTACGGATGCCGCCGGAAGCCTTGACGCCAAAATCCGGCCCGACGCACGCGCGCATCAGTTGCACCGCTTCCACGGTCGCGCCACCTTTGGCAAAGCCGGTCGAAGTCTTGACGAAATGCGCCCCGGCTTTGACCGCAGCCGCGCACGCCTGGCGGATTTCCGCGTCATCCAGCAGGCAGGTTTCCAAAATCACCTTGACCCGCGCCTTGTCGCCTGCCGCCTGCACGACGGCGGCAATATCGGCTTGCACCGCCGCCCAATCGCCCTCCTTCGCGTAGCCGATGTTCATCACCATATCCAGCTCGTCGGCGCCGTTTTGCAGCGCTTCGCGCGCCTCCGCCGCCTTGCTCGCCGTCGTCGTTGCGCCAAGCGGGAAGCCGATAACCGTACAAACCTTCACCGGCGAAGCGGCGAGCGCCGCTTTCGCCTGCGCTACCCGGCAGGGATTGACGCAAACCGAAAAGAAGCCGTGCGTGCGCGCCTCATCGCACAACTGCGCAATCTGCGCGGCTGTTGCCTCCGGCGCGAGCAAAGTGTGGTCGATATATTGGGACTGTTGCATGAAAACCTCCACGGTTGAGGAATGAGTGTGGTGCCGGATGACGTTCGTCTGTGGCACGACGCCAACCATACGCCGGATGAAATCATTTGTAAATAACGTTAAGCACGTTTGTAAATAAAAATTTTAAGTACTGTTTTCAAACAGGAAATAAAGAAAAATTCCTGACGATGTAACCTTGCGAAGGATAACGCGCTACGATGCACCGCACCTTATCCACGGAGAAAAACATGAAGCCGATTCCGGTCGCCCTTGTGGGCTGCGGCATGTCCGCTCGCACTTTTCATTTGCCGCTACTCGCCGCGAGCGACGATTTCCGCCTGACCGCGCTGGTGAGCAGCCGCCCGCAGCCGGATGTGGCGGTAGCGCAGTACGCGGATACGGCGGCGATGCTGGCGCAGTCGGATGCTGAGCTGGTGGTGATTACCGCGCCGAATGCGGTGCATTTTTCCCTCGCCGCGCAGTGTCTCGCTGCCGGGCGGCACGTGGTGCTGGAAAAACCGATGGTGAACACGGTCGCCGAGGGACGCGAGTTGATGGCGCTCGCCGCAGGCGCCGGGCGGTTGTTATCCGTCTTTCATAACCGCCGTTGGGACAGCGATTTTTTGACGCTGCAAGCGCTGCTCGCGCGCGGCGAGCTAGGCGCGTTGCGCTTTTTTGAGTCGCGCTGGGACCGCTTCCGCCCGGAAGTGCGCGACCGTTGGCGCGAGAATCCCGGCGTGGGCGCGGGCATTTGGTACGACCTCGGCGCGCATTTGCTCGATCAGGCGCTGACGCTGTTCGGCATGCCGCAGGCGGTGACGGGTAACTGTCGCGCGCTACGGCCAGGCAGCCCGACGGTCGATTATGCGCACGTGCAGCTGCACTACCCTGATTTTGAAGCGGTATTGCACACTTCGCCCTATTCCTGCACACCGGTCGCACGTTTTCGCGTGGAAGGCGACCGCGGCAATTTCGTCAAATTCGGGCTGGACGTGCAGGAAGCGCAGTTAAAGGCGGGAATGTCGCCGCGCGATGCCGCTTACGGGCGGGAAGATGCGGCGCAGTTCGGCACGCACTACACGCCGGATGGCGACGCCCGCACCGTGCCGCCCGTGCGCGGGGATTTCGCCGCTTATTACCGCAATGTCGCCGCCGCCCTGCGCGGTGAAGCGCCGCTAGCAGTTACGGCGGAAGATGCGCTGTGGGTGATTTATTTGACGGAGCTGGCGCAGCAAAGCAGCGATGCGGGCAAGCGGCTGGCGGTCGATGTAGCGGCGGTTTGAGTGCGTTCACACGATAAAAAAGCGCCCGATGCGGCGCTTTTTTCCTGGACGTTCATTCAGGGCGATTGTAACGGCGGGACGTTGAGGCCGAGCCAAACGTCATCGTCGCGGGAAATCACCGGGCGCTTGATCAGGGTTGGATATTTATGCAACAAGGCGATGAGGGCGTCATCTCCCGCCGCTTCGGCGGCAAGCACCGCGGCTTTGTGTTCGCGGTAGGTCGTAGAGCGCTTGTTCACCAGCGCGGAACCAAAGCGGGCGAACCAGTCGCGCAGTAGTGCGTCGTCCGGCGGGTTTTGCCGCAGGTCGATGTATTGGTAGTGCGCACCGCGCTGGTCGAGGATTCGGCGCGCTTTGCGCACGCTGTCACAGGTAGGGATGCCGTAGAGTTTCATGTCGTAACCGCCTCTATATAACAAAAATGGTGGGGCAAGCCCCACCGGATGAATCGTTTTATAGTTCTTTGACTTCCCACGGCAGGCCGTACTGTGCCAAGGCTTCAAGGAAGGGATCGGGATCGAATTGCTCCATGTTGTAAACGCCTGCCTGATGCCATTTGCCTTGCAGCATCATCATCGCGCCAATCATCGCCGGTACGCCGGTGGTGTAGGAAATGGCCTGTGAGCCGACTTCGGCGTAGCAGGCTTCGTGGTCGCAGATGTTATAGACGTAAACGGTTTTTTCTTTGCCGTCTTTGAGGCCTTTGGCGACGCAGCCGATGCAGGTTTTGCCTTTGGTGCGCGGGCCGAGTGAGGCGGGGTCGGGCAATACGGCTTTCAGGAATTGGATGGGGATGATTTCTTTGCCCTCAAACAGCACCGGCTCAATGGATGTCATGCCGACGTTTTCCAGCACTTTGAGGTGGTTGAGGTAGTTGTCGGAGAAGGTCATCCAGAAGCGCGCGGTTTTGATTTCCGGATAGTGTTTGACCAAGGATTCCAATTCTTCGTGATACATCATGTAGATGTTTTTTTCGCCGATTTGCGGGAAATCGAAAACGCGCTTATGCGCGAGCGGCGGGGTGATTTGCCAGGCGCCATTTTCCCAATGCTTGGCTTCGGCGGTGACTTCGCGGATGTTGATTTCCGGATTGAAGTTGGTGGCAAAGGGCAGGCCGTGGTCGCCGGCGTTGGCGTCGATGATGTCCAGCTCGTGGATTTCGTCGAGTAGGTGTTTTTTGATGTAGGCGGTGAAGACGTTGGTCACGCCCGGGTCGAATCCGCTGCCGAGCAGCGCCATGATGCCGCGCGCCTTGAAGCGGTCGTGGTACGCCCACTGCCATTTGTATTCAAATTTGGCTTCTTCCGGCGGCTCGTAGTTGGCGGTGTCGAGGTAATCCACGCCGGTGGCGAGGCAGGCGTCCATGATGTGCAGGTCCTGGTACGGCAGGGCGACGTTCAGCACCAAATCGGGCTTGATGCGCTCAATCAGCGCGGTGAGCTCGGCGACGTTGTCGGCATCGACGGCGCTGGTGGCAACTTCCACGCCGTATTTGGCCTTGACCGCCGCGGCGATTGCCTCGCATTTGGCGAGAGTGCGGCTGGCGAGGGTGATTTTGCTGAAGGTGTCTTTCGCCTGCGCGCATTTGTGGACGACGACGTTGGAGACGCCACCGGCGCCGATGATGAGGACGTGAGACATGCTTTGCTCCTGTGTGTGAATGAAGGCGGCGGATTATACGCTTTCTGCCTGTTTCCATGCGGATTCTTTGCCATTTGGCGCACCGGACCACGCGGCGAAAGCATGGGGCGTTCTCCGGCGCGAGCCGCTTGCACATCGCGGCAGGGATGCTGCAACGATTTGCGCGACTGGGATAAACTGTCCGCCCTGCGCGCCGCTGTAGCGCGTGATCCCCCGTTTGCACCGCGAGAATCCCATGCACGACTATCTAGTATTCATCGGCCGCTTCCAGCCCTTCCACAACGCCCATCTGCGCATGGTGCGCAGCGCCCTCGCCCGCGCCGGACGACTCATCCTGCTCGTCGGCACGGCAGACGCGCCGCGCAGTTCGCGCAACCCGTGGACGTTTGCCGAACGCGAAGCGATGATTCGCGCCGCGCTTGATGCGGACGAAAACGCCCGCACCGACATCCGCCCGCTGCACGACGACCCCTACCACGACGAACGCTGGACGGCGCAAGTGGAGGCGACCGTCGCCGCCGTACTCGCCGCACACGGCACGCCCGCCGCGCGCGTCGGCCTCTTTGGCCACGAAAAAGACGCGAGTTCTTTCTACCTGCGCCTCTTTCCGCAATGGGATTACGTCAGCGAGGCCGACACCGACGGTATCAGCGCCACCCCCATCCGCCGCCGCTATTTTCTTTTACCGGACGGCGAAGCCTGGGATGAACCGCAACTGCCGCCCGCCGTCGCCGCCGCCCTGCGCGATTTCCGCACGACAGACGCCTACCGCGCCGTCGCCGCCGAGGCGCGCTACGTCGCAGACTACAAGCAATCCTGGGCGGCCGCGCCCTACCCGCCCATCTTCGTCACCGTTGATGCGCTCGTCCTTTGCCGCGAACACGTCCTCGTCGTCAAACGCGGCGGCCAACCGGGATACGGCCTACTCGCCCTGCCTGGCGGCTTTCTCAATCCGGACGAAAACCTGCGCGACGCCTGCCTGCGCGAACTGCGCGAGGAAACCGGGCTGCAACTGCCGCGCGATGCCATCCGCCGCGTTTTCACCGCCGACAAGCCCGACCGCAGCGCCATCGGCCGCGTCATCACCCACCTGCACATCATTCACCTTGACGGCGAACCGCCTGCGGTCAAGGGCATGGACGACGCCGCGGCCGCCTTCTGGCTACCGCTCGCCGACCTGCGCCGCGACCGCTTCCACGACGACCATTACTATCTGATTCAAGACAACCGCTGAATCTATTGACCGTTACCAGGAACCCCCATGCGCATTCTCGTTGTCCTCATCCTCGCTGCCGCCTTCTGCGGCGGCCTCTATTTCTGGAGCCGCGACCCGCTCGCTGACGTCCCCACCAGCGCGCACGGCTTCATTGACGTTCCCCTGCCGCACGGCACTGATGCCAACACCGTCCTCATCCTCACCCCGCCGCACAGCCCGGACGATCTGCGGCAAACGGCCGACGCCCTGCAAAAAGCCTTGCAGGAGGCGGGCATTCCCGCCACGCGCGATACGCGCTACCACAGCGCCGATCCGGTCATGAGCGCCCGTTTCGACGCGCTGGCGCACCGCCCCGGCCCGATTGTTTTCGTGCGCAACAAGGCGCGCGCCAACCCGCCGCTCGCCGACGTCATCGCCGAATACCGCACGCCTGAGACGCCGCAGGCCAAGGCGTCGTCCCAGTAACCGGATACGCACGGCAGCGTGTTCTGCGCGGCTTGGTATAAAATGCCGCGCTTTCATTTTTAGAGGTTTTTTATGCAGAAGATTCTGGCTTTTCTCGTCGCCATTGCCTGGTTTGTCGCGGATTATTTCAGCAAGTTGTGGGCGCTGGAGACGCTCGGTAACGGTGTGGTGATGCGGCTGACGCCGTGGATGGATTTCAAGCTCGCGTTCAACAAGGGCGCGGCTTTCAGCCTGTTTGCCGATGGCAGCGGCTGGCAGCGCTGGTTTTTCATGGGCATCGCCACCGTCATCGGTCTGTGGCTGTGTTATGCGATTGTTTTTGAGCGCACCAACGCGCTGACGCGCCTCGCCTATGCCAGTATTCTCGGCGGTGCCATCGGCAATTTGTATGACCGCATCCTGCACGGCAAGGTGGTCGATTTCATCAGCTGGCACATTGGCAGCGCTTACTGGCCAACGTTTAACGTCGCCGATGTGGGTATTTGTGTCGGTGTCGGTCTGCTGGTCATCGCCTGGTTGGTGGAATGGCGCGCCGGGAGCCGCTTGTGAGCGGGATATTGGTGATTTATGCGGGCGGCACCATCGGCATGAAGCCGGGCCCGGCCGGGCTGGTGTCTGATCCGCAGTTCGTCGCGCGTTTGCAGGCGGCGCTGCCGGATGTGGCGTTTGCGGTGTTCACCTGCGAGCCGGCGATTGACAGTTCTTCCGCCACGCCCGCCGCCTGGCAGCGCCTTGCCGATGCGGTCGCAACGCGGCGCGAGGATTACCGCGGGTTTGTGATTTTGCACGGTACCGATACGCTCGCCTATAGCGCCGCCGCTTTGAGCGAGATGTTGCGCGGGCTGGGGCGGGCGGTGGTGCTCACCGGTTCGCAGATTCCGCTCGGTCAGCCGGAGAGTGACGCGCTGCGCAATGTGCGCGGCGCGCTCGCATTTGCGGCGATGGATGCGGTGCAGCAGACGGCGGTGTTTTTTTATGACCGCCTGCTGCGCGGCGATGCGGTGCGCAAGCTGGACGCGCAGTCTTTTGCCGCTTTTGACAGTCCGAACGCCGACTGGCTGGGGATGTTTGATGGTGAGATGGCGACGCTGTCCGCCCCGCTGTTTGAGGAAGGCGAGGAGAGCGCTTTTTTGTGCGGCGATTGGCGCGGCTTTCAGGAAGGAGCGGTCGCCAGTCTTTTGGTGACGCCGGGAATGCCGGAATCTGCGTTCGCGCCGCTTTTGGCGGATACGCGGCTGCGCGCCCTGGTGCTTTTGAGCTACGGCGTCGGCAATTTGCCGGTTCGCGCCGATTTGCATCAGGCGTTACAAGCGGCGATGGCGCGCGGGGTATGCGTGGTGAATGTCAGCCAGTGCTGGCGCGGCGAGGTTGCCGGGCACAGTTATGCGGTCGGCGCGGCGCGTCTTGGTGCGCTCAGTGGCGGTCGGATGACGCCGGAAGCGGTTTATGCCCGCCTGCATTGTCTGCTCGCGGAAAGCGATGCGCCACTCACGCCGCGCTGGTCGCATAGGTAAATAAAAACGCCCAACCGGTGAAGGTTGGGCGTTTGGGATTTGATGGTCGGAGAGACAGGATTTGAACCTGCGACCCCTTGCACCCCATGCAAGTGCGCTACCAGGCTGCGCTACACTCCGACTTGAAGCCGCGCATTATAGAGATTTGGAGGTTCGATGCAAGCGCTTTTTCCCGCGGAAATCCCGTGGCTACCGGCCGATTGGCCACTCGCCGACCGCTTTGTCGCCGGCACTTCGATGACGGATAACCCGCTAGTTACCCAAGGTTTTAATCTGGCGCGCCATGTGGCGGATGAGCCTTCACGGGTGGAGGCCGCACGGGCGCGGCTGGCGGCGCTGCTGCCGGAGGCGCGCTGGTTGTGGTTAAGCCAGGTGCATAGCGCCACGGTGTGGCAGGCGGTGGATTATCAGGCGGGTGTCGAGGGCGATGCGCTGGTGAGCCGCGAGGCAGCGCGCGTGCCGGTGGTGATGACCGCCGATTGTGTCCCCGTGTTGCTGGCTGACCGCAACGCGACGGTATGGGCAGCGGTGCACGCCGGTTGGCCGGGGCTGCACCGCGACATTATCGCGGCGACGGTGGCCGCGATGGCGGTTGCCCCCGCTTCGCTCTTTGCCTGGATTGGCCCGTGTATCCGCCAGGAGAACTATGAAGTGGATGCGCCATTTTTCCAGCGCTTTGTTGAGGCGGACGGGCGCTATGCCACGGCGTTTGTCGCCAACCGCCCCGGTCATTGGCTTGCCGATTTGCCCGCGATTGCTCGGATGCAGTTGCAGGAGGCGGGCTTGCCCGCGGCGCAAATCAGCGACTGCGGACTGTGTTCGTTCGCCGACAGCCGCTTTTTCTCGCACCGCCGCAACGGCGCGCAGGCAGGAAGGATGGCGACGTTCATCGCGCCGCGCCTGTAGCCGGGTGCTATAATCTGAATCCTTAATGAATGATGGATAGTTGGACATGTTGAATCACGATACGCGCATTTTGCTGCTGGAAGGCATCCACCCGAACGCGGTTACCGCGCTGAAACAGGCGGGGTTTGCCCGCGTTGAGCTGCGTCCGGCAGCGCTGGAAGGCGCGGCGTTGGCGGAAGCCTTGCAAAATGCAGACGTGGTCGGCATCCGCTCGCGCACCCAGCTCACCGCCGAGGTGTTGCAGGCGGCGCCGCATCTGAAAGCGGTTGGCTGCTTTTGTATCGGCACCAATCAGGTGGCGCTGGAGGCGGCGCAATTGCTTGGCATTCCGGTGTTTAACGCCCCTTATTCCAACACGCGCTCGGTCGCCGAACTGGTATTGGCAGAAATCATCTGCCTGCTGCGCGGCCTGATGGCACGCAATCAGGCGGTGCATGGCGGGCAGTGGCCAAAGGATGCCAAAGGCGCCTGCGAGGCGCGCGGCAAAACGCTCGGCATTATCGGCTACGGCAATATCGGCGCGCAGTTGTCGGTACTCGCGGAAAACCTCGGCATGCGCGTGATTTTCTACGACATCCAGTCGCGTCTGCCACTCGGCAACGCGGAAGCCGCCCCCTCGCTTGACGCGCTCTTGGCGCAGGCAGACGTGGTCAGCCTGCATGTGCCGGAAACGCCCGACACGCGCGACCTCATTGGCGCACGCGAACTGTATTTGATGAAGCCGGGCGCGATGCTGGTAAATGCGGCGCGCGGGCAGTGTGTGGTCATTGACGATTTGGCGGAAGCGCTGACGAGCGGCCATATCGCCGGTGCGGCGCTGGACGTCTTCCCGGTTGAGCCGAAAGGCGGCAACGAGCCGCTGGACTGCCCCCTGCGTGGCATGGAAAACGTCATCCTCACGCCGCACATCGGCGGTTCGACGATAGAAGCGCAGGCAAACATCGGCCTGGAAGTGGCGGGACGCTTCGTGCAGTACCTGAAAAGCGGCGCGACCGTCGGCGCGGTCAACTTCCCCGAAGTATCGCTGCCGCTGCGCGAAGACACGCACCGCCTGCTGCACATCCACCGCAACCAGCCCGGCGTGCTCTCTGCGGTCAACCACCTTTTCGCCGAACACGGCATCAACATCGCCGCACAAACGCTGATTACCAAAGGCGAAATCGGCTATCTGGTGATGGACGTGGCGCACAGCGACTCGCAAGTCGCGCTGGAACAACTCAAAAGCGTCGCCGGTACCATCCGCAGCCGCATCATTTATTAGCATTTGGCAAGATGCGCCGTTCATTGCATAATGCGGCACTTTTTGGAACACATTGAAAGGAATACAACATGGCAGAAGAAACCGTCAAAGAATCCTGCTCGATTCTGATGATCAGCAACGACATGGAATGGATGCTGGCCTTTAGCAAGGGCGTGCAGCGCTTTTTCCTCTTGAACGAACGTCGCGCGGAAACCCTCGAACAGGCAGAATCACGCATGCTGGAAAGCCGCCCGGACATCGTCGTCCTCGCGGTGCAGGAAGGCCTGCCATCCATGGACAAACTGCGCCCCTTCGTGCGCGAAAAAATGCACCCGCCGGTGCCGGTCATCGTCATTGACAGCAAGCCGGAAGGCCTTGACCAATGGATCAAACAAGGCGCCGAATACGCCTGCGCCCGCCGCGACCTGCTGAGCGCCGTCAAACACGTGCAGCAGCTGATGCGCGTCGCCCACTTTGACGACACCCTGCGCAGCGTTGAAAAAAACGCCAAAGCCGTCGCCGACCGCTACGAGCGCATCTACCACGACCTGCCCGACCCGGTCGCCTACGTACAAGACGGCCTGTTTATCGACGCCAACCCCGCGTTTTTACACACCTTCGGCGTCAAAGACCATGCCGCGCTGGACGAACTGACCCTGATGAGCTTCGTGCCGCACAAAAGCGAGCGCGGCATCAAGGCGCTCCTGAAAAAAGCGACCGAAAAAGAAGTCGTGCCGAGCGAACGCTTTGAACTGCAAGCCATCAACGGCGGCAAAGTCGATGTAAATATCAGCGTTTCCCGCATCACCATCCACGACGAGCCGGGACTGCAAATGTACTTCCGCAGAACCGAAGCGGGAGGCAGCGGTGGCGGTACCGGACTGGACCCGACTACCAGCCTTGCCGGGCCGCGCGTTATCGCCGCCTCCATCAAACAAACCCAAGAACGCAGCGAGCCAAAAGCCGTACTCGGCTACTGGGTGTACGCCTGGATCGAAAACTACCGCGAAGTCTGGCAAAAAGACGGCTACAAGGCGGCAGAAATCATGATAAAAACCGTCGCCGACACCACCAGACGCTTCCTGCCGCCCAGCACCGAAATCGTCCGCTTCACCGATGATGGCTTGGCGCTGTGGCTGACCGGCAAAAAAGAAGAAAGTATCAAACGGGTGAACGGCCTCATCGCCCACCTTGACGAAGTCGTGCCGGAAAACATCGGCCGCCTCGTCCACCCCAAAGTCTTCGCCGGCATCTACGAAATTACCACCGAAAGCAGCTACGACGACCTCGTCTCCAAAGGCTTCCGTGCCGTGCGCGGCCTCTCCATGAGCCAAAGCAGCGACCGCGTCGCCGAGCCGATGAGCGGCGATATCTCGCGCAAAGACGAACGCCGCGTCAACGAAATCCAAGCCATCCTCGACGAACAACGCCTGCGCGTCCAATACCAGCCGATCAGCGCACTTGAAGTTGATGGCGTGCCGCGTTACGCCGACCGCCTGCTCGTCCTGCCATCGGCGAGCGACGCCGAAGGAGAAGGTGCCGCGCCGGTAATGGAAATGGACAAACTGCTGCAAGTGGCCGAACGCTTTGGCCTCGCCCGCCAATTCGACCGCTACAAAATCAACACCCTCATCCAGGACATCCTCTCCTACGAAGGCGAGCAGCGCGCGCTGCAATGCTACATTGCACTCAGCACCGATACCCTGCTCGATGAAACCTTCCCTGAATGGATTGACGGCCAACTGCGTGCCACCGGTATCGCGCCCAACCAAATCGTCTTTGAACTCAAACTGGAAAACCTCGCCAACGGCTTTACCGGCGCGGTGCACCTCATCAACAAAATGCGCCCGCAGGGCTGCCGTTTCGCGCTGGCCGACGTCGGCCGCATGGACACCACCGTGCGTGAAATGCTGGAGCGGGTCAAACCGGAAATCATCAAGCTGGACATGCGCGAAATCGACACCTTTGAAGACCGCGAAGAAGAAGAATTCATGCGGGAAGTTAAAAAATACGCCGAAGAACACCACACCATGCTGATTGCCGACCACATGGAATCTCCGGCGCAACTCTCGCGCGTCTGGCCGCACGACATCCAGTACATCCAGGGCGACGGTATCGTCCCACCGATGGACAAATTCGCCTTCGACTTTAACGAGCCGCTGTTCTAACCGGTTCAAAATCCCCCTCCCCGGTGCTCTCTTGCTTAGCAAAAAATGGGAAGCATAAAACACCGCTCGGGGGAACAGGATTATCGCTTTCAGCACGCCCCTGCCATTACGGCAGGGGCTTTTTTCTGCGCCTTACTTGCCCGTGTGGACAATTAAGCCCCCCTCCCCCGCAGGACGAAGCCCGCAACGGGCGGGGAAAGAGGGCGCATATCGGCGACTTGTCTCTCGCTTCGGTCACTACACAGAACGCTAAAAATCAGCTTCTCTGCGATTTTGCACGAGCTCTGAGTCTTTCGGTGTATGGCCATATTTGTACGCGGTGCCGCGGTAGCGTTTTTCCCTACAACACCGCGTTCTCCCTCTTGGCAACAGAAAAGTTTTACCCCGCCGCCGCTTTTTTGTAAGCCTGCCTGTAATGAAAAAATGAAGTCCGATGAATTAAAAATACAGCGCTGTCTTAATAAAAAACAGACTCTATTTCCTAAAAAATTATTGCCATTCTGCGCCAGAAAAAATAATTACTGCAAAATTGCCGCGCCCCCTATTGCACTATTGCCATTAAACAGGATATATTCCGGCAGACGGAAATGGCAGGGCGGTTTGTTTATGCCATATATTTTCGGGTTTCTGGGCGATTCTGCTACAGGTCTCGATGATTTTATGCTGTATTTACAGCCGGTCATGCAGTTTTCGCAAGCGTCGTTATGACATTGGACTTAATGCGCCCCGCGTCTTTTTTCGGGCCATTTTTTGCAGGATTTTCTGCCGTTTTTTAGCAGAATTTTGCTGTCTTTGGGCAATGAAAAAGCGCGGCGATTTGACAGGAGATTGCATCATGAGACTTTCGTGGGCCGTTATTGGTATTTATGCTTTTGCTTCACAGCTGCACGCCGCCGAAGCCGTCAAAAATCAAAGTGAAACGACGCTTTATGGCGCGCTCGCCTATTCCGTCTGGAATGGTTACAGCAAGGGCGAAGGTAGCAGTCATAACCTCTATACGCATGCGGCGCGCATCGGCTTTGAAGGGCAGGAGCGGTTGGGCGAAACGGCCGCCGCTATTTTTAATTTCCGCTTTGACAGCCAGACGCCAACCAAGCCGGATTATATTTCCGGGCTGAATTCCACCCGCTATGCCTATATCGGCCTCAAGGGGGATTTCGGCAAGCTGACGCTCGGCCGCCAGGATACGTTTTGGTATGACTACGGCTCAGCGGCCAGCGTCTTTCAGGATATTTTCGACTATGGCTGGGCGGGGCTTTCCACCGCTTCGAAGATGATTCGCTACGAGAAGGCGGACATCGGCGGCAGCGGCCTGACCCTGGGCGCCAGCGCGGTGTTGGACGGCAAGCACGAGGCCATCCCCGGCGGCAAGAGCAGAGCTTTCAATGCTTATGAAGTGGGCGCGACGTATGAGAAGGGGCCGTGGTCGCTGTTCGCCGGTTATCAGCACACCAACAGCGACATGATTTATACGCGCGATAACGACAAAATCCGGGAGGTCATGGGCGCCTCCGTTACTTACCGCGAGGGCCCGGTTTACGTCGGCTTTGACTACGAACACCACGCGAGCAAGGGCGAGCACTACGCGCTCGGCGCCATCTGGTACAAGGAGCGGCGCAAACACCACCTCTACGGCGGCATCGAGATGGTCGATTATGACCACCAGAAGAAGTGGTATCAGGGCGCGCTCGGCTACACCTATTACTTCAGCCCGCACACCTACAGCTGGCTTGAAGGGCAAAGCTGGAAGCAGGACAAGCTGCACGGCTATGATGTCGTCCTCGGCATGCGCCACAATTTCTGACCCTAACCGGCCGCTGGAACACAGCGGCTTTTTCACAACCCCTGGAGAAAAACCTTGCAAATACGCCTCGTAAAACACGCCGCCCTTGCCGCTGCCGTCGCCCTGTCGCTGCAAGCGATTGCCCTGCAACCGGCCGCGACACCGGCCGCCGCACCTGTCGTCAGCGAAGCCATCTACGCCGAAAACGCCATCGAGCATCCCGTCTGGGCGAAAAACGGCATGGTCGCCTCGCAAGAAGCGCTCGCCTCTGCCGTCGGCCGCGACATCCTGCAACAGGGTGGTAACGCCGTCGATGCCGCCGTGGCGGTTGGTTTTGCCCTCGCCGTTACCCTGCCGCGCGCCGGCAACATCGGCGGCGGTGGCTTCATGCTCATCCACGACGCGCAAAAACACGAAACCGTCGCCATTGACTACCGCGAAAAAGCGCCCAAAGCCGCCTTCCGCGACATGTACCTTGACGCCGAAGGCAACGCCGACGAAGAGCGCTCGCGCTACCACGGCCTTGCCGTCGGCGTACCCGGCACCGTGGACGGCCTGCTGCTCGCGCTCAAAGAACACGGCACGATGACGCGCGAACAAGTGCTGGCGCCTGCCATCCGCCTCGCCGAAGAAGGCATTACCGTCACTCCCGGCTTCTCCGACTCGCTGCAAGGCCTCGCCGAGCGCCTGCGCAAATGGCCGAGTACCGCCAAAATCTTCTACCACGCAGACGGCAGCCCGCTGCAACCCGGCGAAACCTTCAAACAGCCCGAACTCGCTGCCTCCCTGCGCCGCATCGCCGAACAAGGCCGCGACGGCTTCTACCAGGGCGAAACCGCCGAAAAAATCATCGCCGCCATCAAAGACGCAGGCGGCACGATGACCGCTGAAGACCTGCGCGACTACCGCGCCGTCAAACGCGAGCCAGTACGCGGCGACTACCGCGGCTACCAAATCGTCTCCATGCCGCCGCCCTCCTCCGGTGGCATCCACATCATCCAAATCCTCAACATCCTCGAAGGCTACGACCTGCGCGCGAGCGGCGCCAACACCGCGAAAACCATCCACCTCATGGCAGAAGCGATGCAGCTTGCCTACGCTGACCGCGCCGAATACCTCGGCGACCCGGACTTCGTCAAAATCCCGGTCAAAGGCCTCACCAGCCAAAAATACGCCGACACCTTACGCGACAAAATCGACCCGGAAAAAGCGCGCCCCGGCGCGGAAATACGCCACAGCGACCCGCTACCCTACGAAAGCGACCAAACCACGCACTACTCCGTGGTGGATAAAAACGGCAACGCGGTGGCCAACACCTACACCCTGAACTTCAGCTACGGCACCGGCCTTGTCGCCGACGGCACCGGCATCCTGCTCAACAACGAAATGGACGACTTCTCCGCCAAACCGGGCGTGCCGAACGGCTACGGCCTCATCGGCGGCGACGCCAACGCGGTTGAAGCGGGCAAACGGCCGCTCTCCTCGATGAGCCCGACCATCGTCTTCAAAGACGACAAACCCTTCCTCGTCACCGGCAGCCCCGGCGGCAGCCGCATCATCACCACCGTGCTGCAAATCATCAGCAACGTCATCGACCACGAGATGAACATCGCCGAAGCCACACACGCACCGCGCATCCACGACCAATGGACGCCGGACGAAATCCGCGTTGAACACGCACTGAACGCCGACACCGTCCGCCTCCTCGAAAACATGGGGCATAAAGTCGCGCGCAAGGCGGCGATGGGCTCGACCCAATCCATCATGGTCACGCCGAACGGCCTCTACGGCGCCTCCGACCCGCGCATCGAAGACGCGGCGACATTGGGCTATTAAGCACACTTCCCGATTACCATACACATACACCTGAGCGCTTAAGTGTAAATATCGCAAATCACAGGCCGGAACTTTCATCCGGCCTGTGGTCTCCCCTCCCCCATCTACCTCCGGCACATCCCAATCCTCGCAGCACACTTCATCGGCCTGAAAGAACCACCTAGCCAGCTGTACGTATGGCAGAAAATCCCGATTTCCTGCCGAATTGACCAAATATCGTCGCCCCTCAACCCCGCTGTACAAAGCGCAAAAAATCACGCAAACGCAGCGCTTCCGTAGCAGCAAATAGTGCCACGGCTTGCCGCCAACACTGGCGGCGTAGTCGCTCGCCTGTTGGCACCAGCGCGCGGCAGCGGTCGCTTTCGCCTGCACCTCGTCGCTTTTCAGCTCGTCCCGCTTTTTCGTCTCAACCATCAAAATGACGTCGTCCGTTTCCGCGACAAAATCGAGGATGTATTCCGCCTGCACCGCACCAAGCTGGTAATAGATTTGAAACTGCCCCTTGACCGGGCGAAACCATTTTTGCGCGTCGCGCTCCAGAATGACGGCGAAACGCCGCTCGGTATCGCTGTCGAATTTCTGTAGCGGATAGAGGCATTTTTGAAAACCCGTAAACAGCATCGACTTGATGCGGCTGGCCTCTGCGACCGTCTCGTGGTAGTGGTGCGTCTTGCCCGCCTCTGCGGTGAAACTGCAGGGCTTGAGCGCGGTAAAGCCACGGCTGACCCGCACCTCAAAGCCCGCCACCTTGGCAAAGAAATGCGCCATCATCTGTGCGTGAATATCCTTGGCGATGCGTTTTGCCTGCCCTTGCAGCACGTTGAGCGCCTCGTCTTCCGTCAAATAACTGCGCAGGTGTTGCACCATCTGCCCCGCCAGCGCGTAGAGCAGTGCGGACTGAGTGAAATAGTCGATGTCGTCGTAATCCACCAGCTCCCGCACGATGTAATCCTCTCATGCGCGACGATATGTAGCCAATCCACCGCTTTTAACTCCGCTTCGTCTGCCATAAGGCGGCGCAGACCGTGGCTGATACCCTGTTCCACCAGCGTACGCGTATAAGTGAGCAGCTAGACCTTCGTCGTGGCCTTTCAGTGCATTGCGTAAATTAGACTTGTAATCCAATTTAGAGATGGACAAGATAGTTAGTAACTATTACTAATATTCATCAATGGATGCTATTTGGAGGGATGGCTGAAAAAATATATTAAGTGGCTCTTCTTAATTCTTGTTATTTCTTTAGTTGGCTACACTTATTGTAAATCCATTAAATTTAGGAGTATATATGCAATTTATTACTAACGGACCGAATATTCCAGATGAACTCTTACAAGCACATGAAGAAGGAAGATTAGTCTTTTTCTGTGGTGCAGGTATTTCATACCCTGCAGGTTTGCCAGGATTTAAAGGATTAGTAGAAAATATTTATAATTTTTGCGGTACTGGCCGGTTAGATATTGAAGAGGACGCTTTTAAACGAGGTCAATACGATATTGTATTGGAATTGCTGGAGCGACGCCTGCCAGGAGGCCGTATAAAAGTTCGCCAAGCGCTTGTAGAGACCCTTAAACCCAATTTGGATAGAGAAGGTGCGATTAATACACATATATCATTATTAAAATTGGCACGAGATAAAGAAAGGAAATTACGATTAGTGACTACAAACTTTGATCGCTTGTTTCATATTGCTGCAAGCTTCACCAATCAGCAATTTCAGACCTATGCTGCGCCAAATTTGCCAGTGCCGAAAAAAAGCCGCTGGGATGGTGTGGTTTATTTGCATGGATTACTACCTGACGGATCGGGAGGTTTAAAAGATAATTTATTAAATCAACTGATTATCTCAAGCGGTGATTTTGGGCTTGCTTATCTTATTGAGCGCTGGGCAGCTCGATTTGTTAGTGATTTGCTGCATAATTACGATGTATGTTTTGTTGGGTATAGTATTAATGATCCAGTGTTGCGTTATATGGTAGATGCCATGGCTGCTGAGCGTACACTAGGAGAAAATACTCCTCAAACTTGGGCGTTTGTAAGCCATAATCCAGGACAAGAAACACAAATAACAGGTGAATGGAAAGCAAAGGGTGTAACCCCCATTCTTTATCGAACAGAAGGAAATGACCATTTATTATTACATGATACATTACATAAATGGGCAGAAATTTATTATAATGGTATTTTAGGGAAGGAGTATATTGTTGCTACACATGCGTTAACACATCCTTCAAGAAGCACACAACAAGATGATTTCGTTGGTAGAGTTTTATGGGCATTATCAGATCCTTCCGGATTATCCGCCAAACGTTTTGCTGAACTTAACCCCGCTCCACCATTAGATTGGTTATTTGAGGTATTTTCAAACAAAGATTTATGCTCCAGGATTCTAATTTATTTCGGATTTCCTTCCTGCACTAAAGATAAAGAATTACCCTTAAAGTTCAACCTTGTTCATCGTCCAACATCGCAGCTTAATTCACAACCAATATTTCTAGTATCTTGGAAAGCTAATAATAGTAAATGGGACAAGGTGATTGACCATATAGCTCGTTGGCTAACGGATCATTATTTAGATGATCCCAGATTGATTCTTTGGATTGCAAAACAAGGTGGAGAATTGCATGAATCTTGGAGAGAGTTAATAGAAAATAGGTTAAACAAACTAGCCGAATTGAATAAAGAAAATAAAAATGATGAGCTAGATGATATTCGCCAACGGTCACCTAAAGCCATCCCAAGACCTATAATGCGTACGTTATGGTCTTTTTACTTAAGTAAAAGAGTTGGCTTATCATTTGATGATTATGATTTATTTCGCTGGAAAGAACGTGTAAAGCAAGATGGGCTAACTGCTATGTTGCGCATGGAGTTGCGGGAGCTGCTTACACCAAGATTATTAATAAGAGATTCTTTTTTTCTTTATGAACGGGATATGGAACCTCAAAATAATATTGAAGATATATGGCAATACCTTAATTGGGATTGGGGGCTTGCGATAGAACACCAGGCACTATATTGCTCATATTTTTCTGATGATGTTTGGAAAAATTGCTTGCCTAAATTAATTAGTGAATTGCAACAACTTTTACTTGAAGCTCTCGATTTGATGAGAGAGTTAGATGATGCAGATGATTTTAAATATAAATCCTTTATACATATGCAATCTATCTCTCCACATCGACAAAATAGTGACTCACATGGCTGGACACTTCTAATTGAATTATTACGTGATACTTGGCAGGAAATTAATATTGGTAATATTGAACAGGCAGCATGGATAGCGCAATCTTGGTTTAACATTCCTTACCCCACTTTTAAACGACTAGCTTTTTTTGCAGCAAGTAAAAATGAGGAAATATCATCTCAGCAATGGGTAGACTGGCTCTTACAGGATAATGCCTGGTGGTTGTGGCATATAGGCGTGCAGCGAGAAAAATTTCGCCTTTTGGTAGAAAGAGGAATGTCATTAACAGATGATATGCAAAAAAAATTAGAGAATACAATTTTGGCAGGACCGCCTAGGAAAATGTATCCTGAAGATTTGGATGAATCTGAATGGAAAGAAATTAAAGAACGTAATGTATGGTTGCATTTGGCTAAATTACAATCTTCAGGACTGGCGCTTGGGGCAGATGCTATACAGCAGCTTAATGCCTTATCTGATAATCATCCAGAATGGAAACTAGCCAACAACGAGCGTGATGAATTTTCTATTTGGACTACTGGTACTGGCGACCCTGATTTTGAAGAGAATCTATATATTGAAGAAGCGCCACAAACACAAGATGAACTTGTTTGTTGGCTAAGACAGTCTCATGCAGATAGCCAATTGTTTTATAAAGATAATTGGAAAGAGGTTTGTCGTCTCAATTTTTCTCATGCTTTTAGTGCGCTTTGTACTCTAGCTGAAAATAATGAATGGCCCATAGCGCGATGGCGGGATGCATTATATGTTTGGAGCGAAGATAACTTGATCATAAATTCATGGGAAAATGTTGCACCCGTAATTATCTCTATTCCTGATGATGTTTTAAAAGAGCTGTTGCATAGTGTCGCTTGGTGGCTTGAAAAATCATCAAAAATATACAAAGAAAATAAGGATATCTTATTGATCCTTTGCTGTAGAATATTGGGATTATCCTCCACAATAGAAACTGAAGATTTTATAACACAATATTCTTTCGATAAGGCCATCAATCATCCTGTTGGACTTATTACAGAAGCTTTAATAAATATTCAATCCAGTCATCATCCTGAAGATAATGAAGGTATTTTGCCTGAGATTAAGCCTATGTTTACAGATATTTGCAATACCAATAAAGTAAACTTACAAGCGGGTCGCGTAATTCTTAGTACTCAATTGGTTTTTCTTTTTAGGTTAGATCCATCTTGGACAAAAGCGCATTTACTACTTTTGCTTGATTGGTCTAATTCTGAAGAAGCACGGGCTGCATGGACAGGATTTCTTTTTTCTCCCCGCCCTTATATTCCTCTGTGGCAGGAAATAAAGCCACAATTTTTGGAAACGGCAAAGCATTGTGCGGAATTAATAGAACATCCAAAACAATATGCTATTTTTCTTACACATATGGCGCTTGACCATATGGATGGATATAAATTAGATGACTTCAGCCAAGCTATGGCACATTTACCTAAAGAAAGATTGGAAGAATGTGCAAGAACATTGCTTCAGGCATTTGATAGTATCGCAGAGGTGCAACGTAAGGCATACTGGGAGGAACATATAATTCCCTTTTGGCAGAAGGTTTGGCCTAAAAAACGTGAACTTGCAACACCAGAAATTTCAGCCATATTGTTTAGGATGATTCTGATTGAACCAGAGATATTTCCTGACACTTTTGATCTTATTAAAGACTGGTTGCAACCGCATAAGTGCCGTAGCGGTTTGTTAGAGTTATCTAGATCAGGCTTGTGTAAGCAATATCCTAACTTGGTACTTGAGCTTCTAAATTTGATAATACCTGAAGAAATAACTGGATTTTATGGTTTGGCAGATTATCTAAGAGCATGTTTGGATGAAATAAGAAGCACCGATGCCAATCTTGTTAACGATCCTCGTTATCGACGACTTGATGAATTTGAACGCAAAAACCGTTTGTAGTATCGACCAACAATATATCCTTTGTTCGTGCTCAGTGCGTTTATCTTTCGATGGGTGATGGTTTTTTCACCGGCCGAAGTTCGGCGATTTTGGCGGCAATGGTGGCGCGTTCGCTGCTGGCAAGCGCGCTTTCGTCTTCGTCGCCCTCCCATTCGTCGGCGGTGTCGGCAAGGCCTTCGTAGTCTTCGTCGAGGCTTTGCGCGAGTGCTTCGCTGTTGCCGCTATTCAGCAGGTTTTGCAGACGCTCTGCCATGGTTGCCAATGCCCCGGTAATGGCACGGCTGGATGAGGCGAGCAGTTTCCACAGAACGAGCGAGATGAGTTGCCGCTGTCCTTCCGGCAATGCTTTCAGGTCGGGGCGGCGCAGGTAGTCGGCAACGAGGCGCGAGAGTTCGCGTTCTTCGTCGCTCGGAGTGAATTCTTGCACGATGGCGCGGCGCGCGGTGTAGGAGACGTAGGGCTGCACTTGCTGGCGCAGGGTGCGTTTGCAGACGGGCGCGAGGCGTTTGCGCAGGGCATCGAAGTTGGCGCGGCCGGTGAATTGGGCGCGGAAGCTGTCGAGGTCGCCGAAGACGCGCCCATCAATGATGCTGACTAGGCCGTAGAGTTTGAGCAGGCTGTTTTGTAGCGGTGTCGCGGTGAGCAGCACTTTGCTTTGCACGTGCGCCATGGCGTTTTTGAGGGTGCGGGCGATGATGTTGCCTTTTTTATAGACGTTGCGCAGGCGGTGCACTTCGTCGAACACGACAAGTTCCCAGGGGATGCGTTTGATATCGGCCGCTTTGGTTTTGGCGAACTGGTAGGAACAGATGATGGGGCGCTCCTGGTCAAACGGGTCTTCGCCGGCTTTGCGCAGGACGATGTAGTTTTTCTTTTCGAGGATGATGCTATCCAGGCCGAATTTTTCTTGTATTTCCTAATGCCACTGTTTGCGCAGGTTGGCAGGGGTGATGATAAGAATGCGGCGTTTGCGCTCTGCCCGGTGTTGCAGGATGACGAGGCCGGCTTCGATGGTTTTGCCCAGCCCCACTTCGTCGGCAAGGATGACGCCGCGCTCAAGCGGGTTTTTGCAGGCAAAGAGGGCGGCTTCGACTTGATGCGGGTTGAGGTCAACTTGCGCGTCCAGCAAAGGCCCTGCCAGGGATTCGATACTGCCGCGTCGTGCCTGACGGGTCAGCAGCCAGGCAAGGTATTGGCTTTGTTGTGGGGTGGGTTGGTGCATAGGGGGGGGTATTCCTTAAGTTACGGCTTTGCGCTTTATAGCGATACACCGAAAGTTTCAGACAAGGCGCGCTGCCGAAGATAGTACGCAGTATAAATGGGTTTATGCCTGCTGCGGCTGGTATCCCGGCGCGAGGGCGGCGCTTTCCACGCCGTAAAGCGTTAGCGGGTCGGCAAGCCAGAGGCGGTAGGGCTCGTCGGTGAGGCGGTGGTCAGGCGAGCAGTCTACGCCCCAACGTTGCAGCATGTAACCGGCAACGGCGGCGCGGCTGCGCAGTTGCAGGGCGTCGCCCGTCATGCCGTAGTCCATGCGGACGATTTCCGGACGCGTCAGGCGTGGATGTGGCACGAGGGTCAGCTCAACGATGCGCGTCCATTGGATATCGTTTTCTGCCAATTCATGCGCTTGCGGCGCTTCATCAAGCAGCTTCGGCGCTTCGATGCGGCTGATGACGAAGTCGCGGAAGCCGTTGCGTTTGCGGTCGTAGGCGCGCACATGCCAGCGCAAGCCGGTATCGACCAGCGCGAAGGGGACGATGACGCGCTGCGTTTTGCCGCTCGTCATTGAATAGTAGCGGATGACAAGCAGGCGTTTGCCATAAATGGCGCGGCAGACCGGCGCCAGTACGTGCAGCGGCGGTTGGCTTAAAACCGCAGGTGATTCGCAGGGCAAAAGCGGTGCGCTGGGCGCGCCCAGGCCGTCGCCAAAGCCTTGTGCCAATGCGCTCAAGACGCGCTGCGGCGCGTGCGTGAACAGCGGCTGGAAGGCGTCGCCGATGCGATAGATTTTGCCGCTACTGTCGAAGCTGAGGTTTTGCGGTGCGAATTCGCGATAAAGCGCCAAATCGCGGGTTGCGCCCGCCGGGGCGACGCCAAAGCGCGTCATCAAATCAGGGCGGCCAATCTCGCCGAAGAAGTAGAGACGGAAATCAATATAGGCGAGGCGTTCGCGCTGCGCCTGGTTCAGCGTTTCTAAGGATAGGGGCTGTGGTTCGTTTGTCATTCGCTACGTTAGTTAATCATTTTGATGATATTATGCGTACAATTTCGATAGATGACAAGGAGAAGAAAGATGAGCGAAACGGGAACCTCCGCGTTTGTGCCCGTGCTTACCGTGATGGTGGATTACGGCAATGCGCCGTTTTTGTGGCTGGTTGAGCGCCCTGATCAGGGTGGCGTCGGCGGGATGCTCTGCGAGAGTGGCGGTTGGGAAGATTACTACCCGATGAGCGAAGCGCTGTGGTGCAAGTTCGCCATTTGGGCTATTTCCTTTGCGCGGATGCCGCTTTACATGATCCATAGCGACAATGACCACTGGGACTGGATCGCCTTCCACGCGCGTGGGCTGCAACTGGCGCGCGAGCTGAAAGCAGAAGTCGGCGACGCCTACCGCGTGGTTTACGAAAAACCGGCAGAAGACCCGAATAGCAGCCTTGACGAACGGCGCGAGGTGCTCGCTGATGGTTCTTTACAAGCGCTGCCGTACCCTGCCAGCCGCCAACCGCTACTCTTCTGCGAACGCATCATTTCCGGCGGGCAGACCGGGGCGGACCGGGCGGCGCTGGATTTTGCTGCTCGACCATATAGCCACTATTTGCATGGTGGCTGGGCGCCGCAGGGGCGCGAAGCGGAGGACGGCTGCATTCCGCTGAAATACCAGCTGACGGAGTTACCCGCAGGAGGCTACCGCCAGCGCACCCGTCGCAACGTCGAAGACAGCGACGGCACCTTGATTGTGAATATGGGCGAGCTAGACGGCGGCACGCTCGCCACCAAAATCTTCGCGGAAAAGGCGGGCAAGCCGCATTACGTCGCGCAGGTCGATGATGAGGCGACGGACGAAATGGCAGCCAGCGTCCTCGCCTGGCTACGCGCGCACCACATTAAAACGCTGAACGTCGCCGGGCCGCGCGAAAGCAAACGGCCGGGAATTTATCAGCAAACCACGGCATTGCTGGAAGCCGTTGATAAAGCCTTGTTTGAGGACGTGCCGTAATGGCCGATATTCTGGTAGTTTAGTGATATAGACTGTTCTCCCTTGACCCACTATCCCTTTTCAACCCGCCGGAGACTCCGATGACCACACTCATTCCCTACAAAACCATGCCTGTCTGGGACAAAAACACCATCCCCGCCGCCGTCACCAACCAGCACAACACCCAGGCAGGCACCTGGGGCAAGCTACGCGTGCTGGCGGGCAGGCTCAAATTCCGCGAACTCACCGAAGACGGCGCAACCACCGCTGAACACATCCTCACCCCGGAAAGCGGCGTCTGGACGATCTACCCGCAGCAATGGCACCGCGTGGAAATGCTCGACGACGACACGCAAATGCAGCTCGAATTTCACTGCGAACCCGCCGACTACTTCCACAAAAAATACGGCATGACCCGCACCCATTCGGCAGTCGTCGCCGCAAACGAAACCGTGCCGCCCGGTAAAGCGCTGGATCTCGGTTGCGGGCAGGGGCGCAACGCGCTCTACCTGGCGCTTGCCGGACATGAAGTCACCGCCAGCGACTACAACCCCGGCGCCGCGGAAGGCGTCGCCCGCCTCGCCGCGCAGGAAAACCTCACCGTGCGCGCCGAGACCTACGACATCAACACTGCCGCTCTTGACGAAGATTACGACTACATCGTCGCCACCGTCGTCTTCATGTTCCTGGACCCCGAGCGCGTCCCCGCCATCCTCGCCGACATGCAGGCACACACCAACCCCGGCGGCTACAACCTCATCGTCGCGGCGATGAATACTGCCGACTACCCCTGCCAGATGCCGTTCTCGCATACCTTCCGCGAAGGCGAACTGCGCGACTGCTACGCCGGCTGGGAATTCATCACCTACGAAGAAGCGCCAGGCAACATGCACGCCACAGACGCGCAAGGCAATCCCATCCGCCTCAAATTCGTCACCATGCTGGCGAAGAAGCCGGAATAAGAGCCTGTTTAGCCTTCGGTGTAATTGCATTTTTCGCCCCTAGCTAAATATTCAATAGACGCCAAAAAACCATGACCGCAAAACCCCTGCACATCGCCCTGCTCGCGGGCGAAACCTCCGGCGACCTCCTCGGCGCACCGCTCCTCGCTGCCCTGCGCGAACGCCTGCCCGATGCGCGCTTCAGCGGCGTCGGTGGCGCGGCGATGCAGGCGGCGGGGCTTACTTCGCTCATCGACATGAACCGCCTCGCGGTGATGGGGCTGGTCGAGGTGTTGCGCCACCTGCCGGACATCCTCGCCGCGCAGAAATCGCTGCTTGCCCATTGGGCGGACGACCTGCCGGACGTGTTCATCGGCATCGACGCCCCCGATTTCAACCTGCGCATCGCCCGCGCCCTGCACGCGCGCGGCGTGAATACGGTGCATTACGTCAGCCCGTCGCTGTGGGCATGGAAAGAAAAGCGCATCCACAAAATTCGCCGCTGCATTGACCTCATGCTCTGCCTCTTTCCGTTTGAAACGGCGGTGTATGACAAACACGGCGTGCCCGCGGTCTGCGTCGGCCACCCGCTGCGCGACCGCCTGCAACCGGTCGCCGCAAGCGATGCCCGCGCCGCGCTCGCTCTGCCGCAGGACGCGCCCATTCTCGGCATTTTCCCCGGTTCGCGTCGTGGTGAAATCCGGCGGCTGTTGCCCGTTTTCCTGCAAACTTACGAGCGACTGAAAGCGGACAACCCCGCACTGCATGCCGTCCTCTCGCTACGCCACCCGCCGGACGCGGCAAGCGCCTCGCTGCTCGCCCGCCTGCCCGACCTGCACCAGCTGGATGCCGACAGCGCCGCGCTGATGTCTGCCAGCGACGCGCTGCTGCTCGCCAGCGGCACCATCACCCTGGAAGCGGCGCTACTGGCACGGCCGATGGTGGTCGCCTACCGCGTTCATCCAGTGAGCGCCGCCATCGCGCGCGCGCTGCGTCTTTTGAAAATCAACCGCTTCTCCCTGCCGAACCTGCTCGCCGGCGCGGACATCGTGCCGGAGTGCATGCAGGAAGAATGCAACCCGCCGCGCCTTGCCGCCGAACTCACGCCGCTGCTCGCGAACGCCCCCGCCGCTGCCGCACAACGCGCAGCACTTGCCGCAGTCGCCGCGCAGTTGCCCGCCAACGTCTCGGCGCGCGCGGCAGAAGCCATCATCGCGCAGTTCTGCCTGAATGAGGTGCGGACTACGCCGTAACCGCCCGCACACTACCCATCCACCCCAACCACGGAGATCGCCCATGACCACCAAACCCGCCCACCCCTGGCAATACTTCCTGCTGGTGTACCTGATGAGCACGCCGTTCTGGCTCATCGCCGGCAGCATCCCGCGCGGCGGCCTGCCCGACAATCTGCCGCTGACCGACATCGGCGCGGCGCTCACCCCGACTATCGCCGCCCTCATCCTGCGTTACCGCGAAGGCGGCGGCGTGGCCGTGCGACAGCTGCTGGCGCGCGCCCATGACTACCATCGCATCACCACGCGGCGCTGGCTCGCCTTCGCCATCCTCCTCTTTCCGGCACTCTACCTGCTCACCTGGCTGGCGATGCGCGCCGTCGGGTTGCCGGTACCGCTGCCCGCCGCTCCTGCGCCCGCGCTGCTGCTGGCCGTCGCCGTCTTCTACTTCGCCGCCATCGTCGAAGAACTCGGTTACACCGCCTACGCCACCGATGCTCTGCAACAGCGCTACAACCCGCTCGCCACCGCGCTCATCATCGGCATCCCGTGGGCGCTGTGGCATCTGCGCTCGATGATCCAAATCGGCCAGTCGCCCGCGCTTATCCTCTGGGGGCTGGCGGGCACCGTCGCCGTGCGCGTCATTTACGTCTGGCTGTACAACCGCGCTGGGCGTGCCGTTGCCATTCTCATCCTCTGCCACACCATCGCCAACACCGCGCGCACCGCCTACCCCGGTGGCCGCGCCGCCTACGAACTGGGCGACGGTGCCATCTCCTACGGCATCATCATCGCCGCCGCGCTGCTCATCCTCGCCACCAACTGGCGCGACATGACCAGCCACCCCGGAGCATCGGCATGATTGCCGGGGTGGACGAAGCCGGACGCGGCGCGCTGGTTGGCAACGTCATCGCCGCCGCCGTCATCCTGCCTGCAAGTTACGAGCTGCCCGACCTCACCGATAGCAAGAAGTTAAGCGCCCGCCAACGCGAAGCGCTCTACGCCGCCATCACCGCGCAGGCCGTCGCCTGGAGCGCCGCTGCGGCAACGCCTGCCGAAATCGACACGCTCAATATTCACCACGCGACGCTGCTTGCCATGCAACGCGCCCTCGCTGCGCTCAATCCGCCACCGTCGCAGGCGCTAATTGACGGCAAATTCACCCCGACGCTTGCCATTCCCGCCCGCGCCATTGTCGGTGGAGATGCCAGCGAGGCCTGCATTGCCGCCGCTTCCATCATCGCCAAGGTCACGCGCGACCGCGAAATGCTGGCGCTGGAGGCGCGCTATCCCGGCTACGGTTTCGCCACGCACAAGGGCTACGGCACCCAGGCGCACCTTGCCGCCCTCGCCCGCCTCGGCGCGACGCCGGAACACCGCCGCAGTTATGCGCCGGTGCGGGCGGTCGTCGCGCAGGGAACGTTGTTTTAAGCGCGGATGCGCTAGGGGGCTGTTGGCAATTTGGATCCCCCTCCCCCGCGGAGCGGGGGAGGGTCAGGGCTCCCCTTGAAAAAGGCGAATGCCTTTTTCAAGGGAACCCGGGGAGAGGGTGTGAAAAATCGCGTAGCGACGGCATTATTCAAAATGAAGTAGTCCTCTAAACGTATATTGTCATGCGAAGTTTGTTTATCCCTGCCCTCACCCCAACCCCTCTCCCAGAGGGAGAGGGGCTTATCCACGGAAATGCAAACACGCCCTAAGAAAAACGCCGCATCATGCGGCGTTTGTTCGTTGCAGGCGGCGTTATGCGCGCCGTCCGCTTTGCATCAGCAGCATGCCGCAGACGGTGAGTGTGCCTCCGGCGACCAGCGACAGGGTGAGCGGTTCATGCAGCCACAGTGCGGCGATGAGTACGGCAAAGACAGGGATGAGCGTCATGTACGCGGCGGTGCTGCCTGCGCCGAGGGCGGCGATGCCTTCGAAATACCAGAGGTAGGCGAGCAGGGTCGCGCCGAAGGACAGCGCCAGCAGGATGAGCCAGATGGATGGCGCAATGTGTGCGAGGCTCGCCCAGGCGGCCGTGCCTTCTGCGGCAAGGCTGACTGCGAGCAGCATCACGCCGCCGATGAGGGCGGTGGCGGTGGTGGCGGTAAGCGCATCTATGCCGGTCAGCACGCGCCGCCCGATGAGTGAGTAGCTGACCCAGCAGAAGACGCAGCCGAAAATCAGGTATTCGCCCGTGCCAAGCGCGCCGAGGAGCAGCAAGGGGTTGCCGCGCGCGGCGACGATGAGCGAGCCGCCCACCGCCAGTATCATGCCGCCGAGGATGCGGCGGTTGAGCCGTTCGCCAAACAGCCACGCCGCACCGAGCATGATGAGCGCCGGGTTGATGGAGAAGATGACGGCGGCGCGTCCGGCGCCGATATGGCGCAGGCCGAGCATGAAGAAGATGGCGTAACCGCTGACGCCGCAGGCGGCGGCGAGCGCAAGTCCCGCCCATTGGCGGCGGTTGAGGGCGGTGAGCGCGCGCAGCCGGTCGCGATGGTACAGCCACAGCAGCAGGAAAACGGTGGATATCAGGAAGCGCAGGCTGGCGGCGGTGAGCGGCGGCATCGCCTGGGCGACGATGCGTCCCCACGTCCATGCCGCGCCCCAGATAAGCGCCATGCCGAGCAGTTGTGCGTGGATGCGCCAGTGTGGTGCGTGGTTCATCAGTAATGTCTCCGTACTTGCGGCGCTGCCAGGAGCGTTTGCAGGCGCAGCAGGTTGTCGTGGTCAATGCGGTAGGCGGCGGGCAGGTGCAGGCGGCCTTGGGCATTGATGCTTGTGTTTTGCAGGGTGATGCTGATGCGCGCGCCGTGTGTGTCTTCCAGCGGCGCGAGGGTTTCTTGTAGTGTCTGCCAGATGTTATCGGCAAGCGCTTCGGCATTGACGGTGAAGTCCAGTTTTTGCAGCAGTTCGTAGCGCGCGTCGTAGTAGTCGTGGATGGTTTCGGCGTTGATGCGCCATTCTTCTTTGTAGTAGTTGTAGTCGGCTTTGCCGTGGATGATGAGGATGTTGTCCGCCTTGCAGAGGTCTTTGTAGGCCTCCGCCGCTTTGCCGAAGACGCCGATTTCCTGCCGTCCGCTGCGGTCGTCGATGGTGAGGAATATCATCGGGTTGCCGTTTTTTTTGCTGACCATGCTACGCGCCTCTATCACCACGCCGGCGAGGATGACTTCGATGCTGTCGCCGCGTCGCGTTGGCCGCTGCCAGTTTTCCATGTTTTCTTGCAGTTGCGCGAGGTTGCGGCCGCGGCTGATTTGCAGCAGGGTGTCGCGCGCCTCGTCTATCGGGTGGGCGCTGAGGAAGAGGCCCAGCGTTTGTTTTTCTTCGGCCAGCGTTTGCCGCAAATCCCAGGCTTCTTCTGGGTTCATGATGAGGCTCGGCGGCTGGTCACGGCTGCTGTCGCCAAAGAGGCCGAACATGTCGCCCTGTCCCTGGTGGCGGTTGCGGTGGTGCTGTTCGGCCAGTTTGATGGCTTGTTCGACGGCGGCAAAGAGCGCGCCGCGGTTCGGCTCGATGTTGTCAAAGGAGCCGGCGCGGATGAGGGTTTCGAGGGTTTTGCGGTTGAGTTTTTTGAGGTCGAGGCGGCGGCAGAGGTCTTCGAGCGAGGTGTAGTCGCCGTTTTTTGCGCGCTCTTCGAGGAGGATGTTGATGGCCGCTTCGCCCACGCCTTTGACCGCGCCCAAGCCGTAGATGATTTCGCCGCGCTCGCTGACGGTGAAGGTGTATTGCGAGCGGTTGATGCAGGGCGGGATGACGGTCAGCCCCATGTCGCGCGCTTCGTTGATGAAGCGGACGATTTTGTCGATTTTCTCGATTTCCGAGGTGAGTACCGCCGCCATCAGCTCCGCCGGGTAGTGCGCTTTCAGCCAGGCGGTTTGGTAGGAGAGCAGCGCGTAGGCGGCGGAGTGCGATTTGTTGAAGCCGTATTCGGCGAATTTCGCCATGAGATCAAAGATGTCGGTCGCCTGTTTTTCCGGCACGCCGCGCTCCACCGCGCGGCTGACGAAGATGTCTTTGTTGCGCGCCATTTCTTCGGCTTTCTTTTTGCCCATCGCGCGGCGCAGGTTGTCCGCTTCGCCCAAGCTGTAGTTGGCGAGTTTTTGCGCGACTTGCATGACTTGTTCTTGGTAAACCATGACGCCGTAGGTGGTTTGCAGGATGCCTTCGAGGTCGGGGTGCGGGTACTCGACTTCGGCGAGGCCGTGTTTGCGGTTGATGAAATCATCCACCATGCCGGAGCCGAGCGGGCCGGGGCGGAAGAGGGCGACGAGGGCGATGATGTCTTCGAAGGTATCCGGGCGCAGTTTGCGGATGAGTTCTTTCATGCCGCTGGATTCGAGCTGGAAGACGGCGGTGGTGCGCGTCGATTGCAGCAGGGCGTAGGTTTGCGGGTCGTCGAGCGGCAGGGTGGCGATGTCCAGCGGCGGCTGACCTTCACGCGTGCGGCGGGCGTTGATGTGGCCGAGCGCCCAGTCGATGACGGTCAGGGTGCGCAGGCCGAGGAAGTCGAATTTGACCAGCCCCATCGCTTCGATGTCGTCTTTGTCGAATTGGGTGGCGATGCCCGCGCCCGCGCTTTCGCTGTAGAGCGCGGAGAAGTCGGTGAGTTTGGTCGGCGCGATGACCACGCCGCCCGCGTGTTTGCCGACGTTGCGCGCCAGCCCTTCCAGTTGCAGGCCGATGTCGATGATGTCGCGCATTTCTTCGTCTTTTTCGTAGAGCTCCTGCATCGCTTCCGAGCGCAGCTCCGGCTTGTCCTGGCTTTTCGTGCTGCGGCCGAGCGCGTCCGGCAGGGTGATGCCGAGGACGGGCGGCACGGTGGCGACCAGTTTATCGACCACCGGATAGGGCACGCCGAGGACGCGGCCCACGTCGCGCAACACCGCCTTCGCCGCCATCGTGCCGTGCGTGGCGATTTGCGAGACGCGCTGCGCGCCGTATTTGTGCGAGACGTATTCGATGACTTCGTCGCGCCGCTCCATGCAGAAATCGACGTCGAAGTCGGGCATGGAAACGCGCTCCGGGTTCAAAAAGCGTTCGAAGAAGAGGTCGTAGGCGAGCGGGTCAAGGTCGGTGATTTTCAGCGCGTAGGCAACGAGCGAGCCCGCGCCCGAACCGCGTCCGGGGCCGACCGGGATATCGTGGTCTTTCGCCCACTGGATGAAGTCGGCGACGATGAGGAAGTAACCGGGGAAACCCATCTGGTTGATGACGCCCAGCTCGATGGCGAGGCGTTCGTCATACGGCGCGCGCTTGGCGGCGCGTTCCGCCTCGTCGGGGAAAAGCTGCGCGAGGCGCAATTCCAGTCCGCTTTTCGCGCTGTCAATAAGGAACGTTTCAATATTGACGCCGTCCGGTAGCGGGAAATCGGGCAGGTAGTTTTTGCCCAGCGTCAGCTCCAGATTGCAGCGGGCGGCGACCGCATGCGTGTTGGCGAGAATCTGCGGCGCGTCGGCAAAGCGCTCCGCCATCACCGCATCGCTGGTGAAGTGGTATTTCTGCGTGAAATAGCGCGGGCGCTTGTCGTCGGCGCGCAGCCAGCCGTTGCTGATGCAGACGCGCACCTCGTGCACGTCGTAATCGTCCGCCGTCGGGAAACAGGCGAGGTTGGTGGCAACGGCGGCGATACCCAGTTTGCGTCCGGCGTCGCGGCACCAGTCGAAATACTCCGCCTCGCCCGGCTGGCCGTGCCGCGCCAGTTGCAGATAGTAGCGGTCGGGGAAAATGCCCTGCCAGAAGGCGGCGCGTTTTTCCGCGCCCTGCGCATCGCGGCGGCGAAGAAAACGCGCCAAATCGCCGTCAATACCGCCGGAAAGCGCAATCAGTCCCTCGCATTGTGTGGGCGTGAAGCGCTCGATATGCACCGCCACGCCCTGATGGTCCTGGTCGTACTGATAGGCGAAGCTGACCAGCTCGCACAAATGAATGAAGCCCTTGAGATTTTGCGCGAGCAGAATCAGTTGGTTATCGGTGCCGTCGCTGTCGCGCACGGTGAGGTCGCAGCCGAGAATCGGCTTGATGCCCGCCGCCCGCGCCTTCTTATAGAACTTGAGCGCACCGTAGAGATTGTTGCGGTCGGTCAGCGCAATCGCTTCCGCGCCCTGGCTTTTGGCAAAATCGACGATTTCGCCAACGCGCAAGATACTGTCGCTCAAGGAAAATTCGCTGTGGATGTGCAGATGGGTCAGGGCATTCATGATTCAAATATCGCGGTCAAAAAAGAGGGCGTAGCTTAGCGGTAAACGCGGCGGGATGCCATGCGCGACGTGCATCCGGGTTCTATGCGAAAATCGCGGGCATCCACACACCAGAGACGCAAAAACCATGAGCCAATTCCAAAACGCCAACGCCTACGAGCGCTACATGAGCGGCTGGAGCCGCGCCGCCGGTACGCAATTTCTCGACTGGCTGGCGCTGCCGCCCGGACTGCGCTGGCTGGACGTCGGTTGCGGTAGCGGCGCCTTTACCGCACTACTTGCCGAACGCGCCGCCCCCACCGAACTGCACGGCCTTGACTGCTCGCCCGATATGCTCGCCTACGCCCAAAGCCGTCTGCCCGCCCACGTGCAACTGCATACAGGCGACGCCACCGCCCTGCCCTTCCCTGCCGCCTGTTTCGACGCCGCTGTCATGCCGCTGGTCATCGTCTTTCTGGACGACGCCGCGCGGGCGGTTGCGGAAATGCGGCGCGTCGTCCGCCCCGGCGGCATGGTCGCCACTTACATTTGGGATTTGCCGCAGGGTTTCCCCTACTACACCGCCTTTGCCATTTTGCGCGAGATCGGCGTCCTGCCCGACCGCGCCGCGCCAGACGAAAGCACCGCGCTACCGCAGTTGCAGGCGCTGTGGCAAGCAGCGGGACTGCAAGCGGTCACCACCGCCGCCTTTGCCGTCCACCAGCGTTATCCCGATTTTGCCGCTTACTGGCAGGCCTTGCAGGACAGCGCCAGCATCGGCGCGCGCCTCGCCGCACTTTCCGATGCCGCTAGACACGACGTGCGCGACGCGCTGCGCAGCCGCCTGCCCACCGCCGCCGACGGCAGCATCACCATCAACGCCCGCGCCCATGCGGTGCGCGGCATTAACCGGTAACCCCACGGCGTCCCATGAACTACCGCATCCGCCGCCTCATTAGCAAATTCCGCAAAAACCTCGCCTGAACCACACCACCGACCAGCCAACGCGCCGCCGTTGGCTTTTTTCTGTCCGCTTTGCCGCCGGATTAGAGAAAAACCACAGAAAACTGCGGAAAATCACAAACTATCCACAGATGAAAGTGTTAAAATACACAAAACCTAACAGGAGACACCTCATGACAGCAACACGACGTGAACACGACTTACTCGGCGAACGCGACGTCCCCGCCGACGCCTACTACGGCATCCAGACCCTGCGCGCCCTGGAAAACTTCAACATCACCGGCGTGCACCTTGACCAGTTCAGCACCTTCATCAACGCCTTCGCACAAGTGAAAAAAGCCGCCGCCCTCGCCAACCACGAAGTCGGCGCGCTGGACGGCAAAATCAAAGACGCCATCGTCGCTGCCTGCGACGAAATCATCAGCGGCAAACTGCACGATCAGTTCCTGGTGGACATGATCCAGGGCGGGGCGGGCACCTCCACCAACATGAACGCCAACGAAGTCATCGCCAACCGTGCCCTGGAAATCCTCGGCCACAAAAAAGGCGAATACGACTACTGCCACCCGAATAACCACGTCAACAAATCGCAGTCCACCAACGACGCCTACCCGACTGCGCTGCACGTCGCCCTTGACGGCTACATCGAACGCCTCATCGGCTCGCTGCAAAAACTGCACGACAGCTTCGCGCGCAAGAGCCGCGAATTCGGCGACAAACTGAAAATGGGCCGCACCCACCTGCAAGACGCCGTACCGATGACCGCCGGGCAAGAATTCAACGCCTTCGCGACCATGATTGCGACCGAAATCGAGCGTCTGGACGAACCGCGCCGCCGCCTCTACGAAATGAACATGGGCGCGACCGCCATCGGCACCGGCCTGAACGCACCAGCCGGCTACATCCCCGCCTGCGCACGCCATCTCGCCGCCGTCACCGGCAAACCCTACAAAACCGCGCAAGACCTCATCCAGGCAACGCAGGATACCAGCGGCTACGTCCACCTCTCCGGCAACCTGCGCCTGATTGCCACCCGCCTCTCAAAAATCGCCAACGACCTGCGCTTCCTCAGCTCCGGTCCGCGCGCAGGGCTGGCGAACTACATCCTGCCGGACAGACAACCGGGCAGCTCCATCATGCCGGGCAAAATCAACCCGGTCATCCCCGAAGTTGTGAACCAGACCTGCTTCCACGTCATGGGCATAGACCACAGCATCGCGCTTGCCTCCGAAGCGGGACAACTGCAACTGAACGTGTTTGAGCCGGTCATCACCTTCAACCTCTTTACCGCGATGGTCATGCTTTCCCGCGCCTGCGAAACCTTCGCCGAAAAATGCATTGACGGCATACAGCTCAACGAAGCCCACTGCCGCGAACAAGTGCTGTCCAACATCGGCCTCGTTACCGCGCTCAACCCCTACATCGGCTACGAAAAATCCTCCGACGTCGCCAAAACCGCAAAACGCACCGGCGGCTCGGTGTACGACATCGTGCTGGAAAAAGGCTATCTCAGCAAAGACGAGCTGGAAAAAATCATCGCGCCGGAAAACATGGTCTATCCGAAAAAATGACGGGCGCTGATGCGCTACAGACAGAAACGGGCATCGTGAGATGCCCGTTTTTATGCATGCAATATAGCTATCTATAGCAATCCTCCGAAAACCTCATACGGTGTTTCGTTGCTGGGGGTTATAGGGTGCGCCAAGGCGCCCTACCCCTTCGCCCTTAATTCCGCAATCGCCTCGTTGGCGAGCTGGTCGGCCATTTCATTGCCGGGATGGCCGCTGTGGCCTTTGATCCATTGCCACTCGATTTGGTGCTGCGCCACCAGCGCGTCCAGCGCCTGCCAGAGATCAACGTTTTTCACCGCCTTTTTGTCGGCGGTTTTCCAGCCGTTGCGCTTCCAGCCCGCAAGCCATTGGGTAATGCCGTTTTTCACGTAGCTGCTGTCGGTCGTCAGCACAATCGGGCAGGCGCGCTTCACCGCGCGCAGCGCTTCGATGGCGGCGGTCAGCTCCATACGGTTGTTAGTGGTCATCGCTTCCGCGCCGTTTAGCGTCTTGCGGTGTTCGCCGTAACACATCAGCACGCCCCAGCCGCCGATGCCAGGGTTGCCCTTGCAGGCGCCGTCGGTATAAATGAGGAGCGGCGTGCTCACAGCGTCTCCGCGATGGCTTCGCCCATGCGGATTTTCGCGGCGCGTTCCAGCACGTCGCGTTTCCAGCCGAGCACGTCTTTTTCAAAGAACAAAATCACGGTTGAGCCGAGGTTGAAGCGGCCGATTTCCGCGCCTTTGGCGAAGCGGCGGTCTTCCGTGCCGTAGTCGTAAAGGTTGCGGCTGCCGCGGTCATGCAGCTCGCCCTGCCACACCGTTTCGATGCTGCTGACGTTGAGCGCACCGACCATCACCAGCGCCATCTTGCCAAACGGCGTTTCAAAGAGGCAGACGGCGCGCTCGTTGCCGCTGAAAATGCCGGGGATGCGATCGAGCAGCGACAGCGACACGCTGTGTTTGTCGCCGGGACAAAAACGCATGGCGAGCAGGCGGCCGTCGCAGGGCATATGGATGCGGTGGTAGTCATCCGGGGCGAGGTAGAGCGTCGCCGTGCTGCCACCGGCGAAAGCGTCCGCCCATTCGCGGCTGCCGAGCAGCGCCTCGACGCTGTACGGCAGGCCTTTCGCCTGCAAGGTCATGCCGTCCTGCACCGCGCCATAATGCGCGCAGCGGCCATCGACCGGACTGACGATGGCGGCGTTGTCCGCATCTATCGGGCGCGCGCCTGCTGCCAGCGCGCGGGTGAAAAAGTCGTTCAGCGTCGCGTAGGCGTAGGGATCTTTTTCCGCGGCAAAGTCGGTATTGGCGCCGGTGATTTTCGTGTAGGCACGGATGATGGCGTTTTTCAAAAAGCGTGTTTTTACCCGCGCCAGGCGGTACATCACGGCGCTGGATAAACGCCGCGGAATCAAGGTGTAAAGATGGATATTCATGGCTGTTCCTTGCGGTAAAAAACGCCGCGCAGTGTAGCGTTAAACCGGTGGGTGTACCACATCCGCATGTTGCCGTTTTGTTCGTATCCGCTTGCATAAAAAAACCGCAGCGGGGCTGCGGTTTTGGGCTTGGCGCGGCGGTTTAGTAGGCGCCGAGGATGTCAAGGCCGGGCAGTTTTTTGCCTTCGAGGTATTCGAGCATGGAGCCGCCGCCGGTGGAGATGTAGTCCACTTTGTCTTCAATGCCGAATTGGCCGATGGCCGCGATGGTATCGCCGCCGCCGGCGAAGGTGAAGCCGGGGCAGGCGGCAATCGCGGCGGAGAGCGCTTTGGTGCCTGCGGCAAACGGCGCCATTTCAAAGACGCCAACCGGGCCGTTCCAGACGACAGTTTTCATCTCGGCGATGACGCGCGCGTAGTTTTCGGCGGTTTTCGGGCCGATGTCCAGGATCATTTCGTTGTCGGCGACGTCTGCTACCGCTTTGACGGTGGCTTTGGCGTCAGCGGAGAATTCGGTCGCGACGACGACGTCCACCGGCAGCGGGATGTTCACGCCACGTGCGCGGGCGCTATCCAGCATGACTTTGGCATCGTTCAGGAGGTCGGGTTCGTAGAGCGAGGCGCCGACGTTGATGCCTTCGGCCGCGAGGAAGGTGTTGGCGATGCCGCCGCCGGGGATGAGGGTATCGACTTTTTCGAGCAGGGACTGGAGGACGAGCAGTTTGGTCGAGACTTTGGAGCCGCCAACGATAGCGAGCAGCGGGCGCGCCGGGTTTTTGACGATTTTTTCCAGCGCTTCAACTTCTTGTTGGACGAGCAGGCCGGCAACGGCGGTTTTGGCTTTTTCGGCAACGCCGTAGGTGGAGGCCTGGGCGCGGTGGACGACGCCGAAGCCGTCACTGACGAAAACGTCGCACAGCGCAGCGTATTTTTCGGCAAGCGCCGGGTCGTTTTTCTTTTCGCCTTTGTTAAAGCGGCAGTTTTCCAGCATGACGATGTCGCCAGCGGCAACGGCCGGGGCTTTGTCAAGGTAGTCTTTGATGAGCGGCACGTTTTTGCCGAGCAGGTTGCCGAGGTAGGCGGCGACGGGGGCGAGGCTGAAGGCTTCGTCGTATTCGCCTTCGGTCGGGCGACCCAGGTGCGCCATGATCATCACGGCGCCGCCGTGGTCGAGGACGTAGCGGATGGTCGGCAGCGCTGCCTGGATGCGGGCATCGCTGGTGATTTTGCCGTCTTTGAGCGGCACGTTGAGATCCAGCCGCATCAGGACACGTTTGCCGTTTACGTCGATTTCGCTAAGTTTTTTCATGGTTGTTCTCCTCAAGGGATTAGTGGGTGAAGGAGTGGTGGTTTTGGGGTTTGGTTTGTTTTAGCCCTCACCCCAACTCCTCTCCCAGAGGGAGAGGGGCTTTCTTTTTAGAGCAGCGCCTTGCTTTTGGCGACGACGTTTTCGACGGTGAGACCGAACAGCGGGAAGAGTTCGGCAGCCGGGGCGGATTCGCCGAAGGTGTCTATGCCGATGACGGTGCCGCGGTCACCGCAGATGCCGCGCCACGGCAGGGTAACGCCCGCTTCAATGACGACGGTCGGCACGCCTTTGGGCAGGACTTGGTTGCGGTAGTACGCGTCTTGTTGTTGGTAGATGTCCAGGCAGGGCATGGAGACGACCTGGATGCGCAGGCCTTCCTGGCGCAGCTCGGCGGCAGCAGCGGTGGCGAGTGCGACTTCGGAGCCGGTGGCGACGAGGACGAGGTCGGGTTTTTCGGCCGCTTCGAGGATGTAGCCGCCTTTGGCGATGGTTTTGCGCGTCGCCTCACTGCGTTTTTGTTCGGGCAGGTTTTGTCGGCTGAGCGCAAGGACGGTCGGCGTGGTTTGGTTGAGCGCGCTGCGCCAGGCGACAAGGGTTTCTTGTTGGTCGCAGGGGCGCCAGACGTGCAGGTTGGGGATGAGGCGCAGCGAGGCGATTTGTTCGATCGGCTGGTGGGTGGAGCCGTCTTCGCCGAGGCCGATGGAGTCGTGGGTGAGGACGTAGGTGACCGGCAGTTTCATCAGCGCCGAGAGGCGGATGCCGTTTCGCATGTAGTCGGAGAAGACGAGGAAGGTGCCGCCGTAGGCGCGCAGCCCGCCGTAGAGGGCGAGGCCGTTCATGATGGTCGCCATCGCGAATTCGCGCACGCCGTAGTGGAGGTAGTTGCCGGAGAAGTCGCCGGGCAGGATGGATTTGGAGGCGGCTTTGCTCCAGGTGAGGTTGGAGCCGGTGAGGTCGGCCGAGCCGCCGATGAGTTCGGGCATAAGCGGCGCGAGCAGGTTGATGGCGTTTTCGGAGGCTTTGCGGGTGGCGATGGCGCCACCGGCTTCGTTGTATTGGGCAAGGGTGCTTTCGATGATGCGGTCAAGGCCGTCGGGCAGTTTGCCGCTCATCACGCGCGCGTATTCTTGCGCTTCCATCGGGTATTTGTCTTGGTATTCCTGCCAGATGCGCTCCCATTCGTCTTGCAGTTTGGCGCCTTTTTCGCGCAGGCTGGCGATTTGGTAGGCATCAGGAGGCAGTTCGAAGTCGCCTGCGGGCAGGCCGAGCGCCTGTTTGGTCAGTGCGATTTCTTCTTTGCCGAGCGGCGCGCCGTGGGTTTTTTCGGTGCCTTGCAGGTTGGGTGAGCCGTAGCCGATTTTGGTGCGGCAGATGATGAGCGTGGGTTTGCCGGTTTCGGCTTTGGCGGCGGTAATGGCGGCGTCAAGCGCGGCGTGGTCATGGCCGTCCACGTCGCGGATGACTTGCCAGCCGTAGGCTTCGTAACGCAGCGCGGTGTCTTCGCCAAACCACGGCGCGATTTCGCCGTCAATGGAGATGCCGTTGCTGTCGTAGAGGCAGATGAGTTTGCCAAGGCCGAGGGTGCCTGCGAGCGAGCAGGCTTCTGAGGAGACGCCTTCCATCAGGCAGCCGTCACCGGCGAAGACGTAGGTGTAGTGGTCAACGAGCGGCAAGCGTTCGCGGTTGTAGCGCGCCGCCATGTGGCGTTCGGCGATGGCGAAGCCGACGGCGGTGGCGATGCCCTGGCCGAGCGGCCCGGTGGTGAGTTCGACGCCGGGGGTGTCGTGGTATTCGGGGTGGCCGGGGGTTTTGCTGTGCAGCTGGCGGAAGTTTTTCAGGTCATCCAGCGAGAGGTCGTAGCCGGTGAGGTGCAGGGCGGCGTATTGCAGCATGGAGGCGTGGCCGTTGGAGAGAACGAAGCGGTCACGGTTGTGCCATTGGGTGTCGGCCGGGTTGACGCGCAGGTGTTTGAGCCAGAGGACGGCGGCCATGTCGGCCATGCCCATCGGCGCGCCGGGATGGCCGGAGTTAGCTTTCTGGACGGCATCCATGCTGAGGATGCGGATGGATGCGGCAAAGGTCTGTAAGGGGTTCATGTTCGCTCCGGTTCTGGATGTGGATTCAGGCGGCTTAGGCACTCACCGCAGGCGGCGCCAGCAGTTCGAGGTAGTCGTAGAAGATGTTGAGGGTCTCAAACAGGGCGACGTCGGGGACGAAGTTTTCTTTGTCGTCTTCGTCTTCAACGGCGGCGTTGCGTTCGGCGATTTCTTCCTGTTTTTTCTTGTCGGCGTTCAGGAGCGGCAGTTCGCGGCGCTGCGCGGCTTCGTACTCGTCCTGGTATTTTTTCCAGTTTTCGTGTTCGCGTTTGCGCTCGGCGAGGTTAAGCGGCCAGGTTTTTTGCCGGTTTTTTTCGAGGATTTTGTCGATGTATTCTTGGTAGCGGCGCAGCGGCGCTTTGCCCAGCATGCGGGTTTCGTGCAGTTGGCGCAGGGTGTTGATGGTGCTGTCGGCAATTTTGCCCGCCGGGGTGATTTTCGCCGCTTTGATTTCTTTCCACGGCAGGGCGTAGTCTTCGGCCTGTTCGCCGACTTCTTCCGGCGGGAAGATGCTCGGCAGGCTGACGTCCGGGGTAACGCCGCGGAATTGGGTGCTGCTGCCGTTGACGCGGTGGAACATCGCCATGGTGAATTTCATCGAACCAAGGCTGGGGGTGTTGCTGGTGACGAATTCGTTGAGGTTGACCATGGTCTGCACGGTGCCTTTGCCGAAGCTGTTGCTGCCGATGATGAGGCCGCGACCGTAGTCTTGGATGGCGGCGGCGAAGATTTCGGAGGCCGAAGCTGCGTAGCGGTCGATGAGGACGGCAAGCGGGCCATCGTAAGCGGCACCTGCGTCGTCATCGGTTTCGTTGCGCACGCCGCCCTGGGCGTCGGAGACGAGGACGACTGGACCTTTGTTGATAAAGAGTCCGACGGTTTTCACGGCTTCGTAGAGTGAGCCGCCGCCATTGCTGCGCAGGTCTATGACGACGCCATCGACTTTCGCGGTTTTGAATTCTTGCAGGAGTTTTTCGACGTCGCGCGAGGTGCTGCGGTAGTCGTTTTTTTCTTGTTGCGCGCCTTCAAAGTCCATGTAGAACGAGGGCAGTTTGATGACGCCGATGCGACGGGTGACGCCGTCTTCGGTGACTTCTTCGATGGTCGATTGGGCGGCCTGCTCTTCGAGTTTGACTTCGTCGCGCTCCAGTTTGATTTCATACACGCCTTTGGCGCTGTTGGCGGGGTCAATCATCAGGCGCACCAGCGTGCCTTTTTTGCCGCGGATGAGGTCAACCACTTTGTCCAGCCGCCAGCCGGTAACGTCCACAAACTCGCCGTCGTTGCCCTGGGCAATGGCGATGATTTTGTCTTTGACGTTCAGCTTGCCGCTTTTGTAGGCGGGGCCACCGGGGACGAGTTCGCGGATGCTGACTTGTTCGTCTTCGAGCGAGAGGATGGCGCCGATGCCTTCCAGCGAAAGACGCATGTTGATGTTGAAATCTTCGTTGCTGCGCGGCGAGAGGTAGTTGCTGTGCGGGTCAAAGCGGCTGCTGAGGACGTTCATATAGATGTCGAAGACGTCGTTCATGCTGATTTGGTTCAGACGGCGCAGCGCCCCGGTGTAGCGGCTGCGCAGCAGTTTCAGCGCTTTTTCTTCGCTCTTGCCGGAGACGCGCAGGCGGATGAGCTGGTCTTCGATGCGCTTGTCCTGCTCGGCTTCTGCCGCTTCGATAGTCGCAGGCCAAGGCTGGTTTTTTTCCGCCTTGAAGTCGGGGTAGGTGACGGTTTCTTTGCCGTTTAGGTCAAACGGGCGGGAAAGGCGTTCCAGCGACCAGCGGTTGAGCGCGTTCGCCCGCTCGCTGTAACGCTGGTAGATGGCGAGAATGCCGCTCAGGTCGCCTTTGTTGGCTTGCATCAGGGTGTCGCTGTAGCGCTTGAATTCGTCAATGTCGCTTTGCAGGAAGTAGATGTGCGACGGGTCCAGCGCTTGCAGGTAGTCCTGATGCACGTCGGCAGCGACGGCGGAGAGTTTCTGTTTGCGGTAGTGGTGGTTGACCAAAAGATTGGCGCCCAGTCGCAGCGCCTTTTTGTGTTCGTTGTTGATGATGAGCGGTTCCGGCGCGTAATCGGGCACTTTTTCCGCGGTTTGTCCGGCATTGCCCTGCACGCAGGCAGCAAGGAGGATGGCAAAGAAAAAAACGGGGAGTCTTTTCATCATAAGAGGTTTCGAAGTTGGAGGTGGCTGAAAAACCGCGTCAGTTTAGCATGGAATCCACCCAGCGCGGCACCTCGACCGTCGCCTTGCCGCTGTAAACGTGGTGGAATTGTGCCGCGCCCTGACTGGGCTCTAGGTTGATTTCGCTGATTTCCGCGCCATAGTGCCGGGCAAGTGCGGCAAAGCCCGCCGCCGGATAGACGTGACCCGAGGTGCCGATGGCGGCGAAATGGGTGCATTCAGCGAGACGCGCCTCAATGGTTTCCATGTAATACGGCATTTCGCCAAACCAGACGATATCCGGTCGCATCCCGCCCGCGCGCTTGCAGGTCGGGCAGGCCGTTTCCCGCGAACAATCGTCGTGCCAGTTATCGGCGACGCTGTCGCAATACAGGCAGCGCAAGGCGAGCAAGCTGCCGTGCATATGCAGCACTTCTGGCGAGCCGGCGCGCTCGTGCAGGTCGTCCACGTTTTGCGTGACCAGTGTTACCTGTCCCGGCAGCGCCCGTTGCAGTTTGGCGATGGCCATATGCGCGGCGTTGGGCTGTACGTCGGCATCGTGCAGGCGGGCGCGGCGGGCGTTATAGAAGTCATGAACCAGCTTGGGATTGCGCGCGAAGCCTTCCGGTGTGGCGACATCTTCCACGCGGTGATTCTCCCACAGGCCGTCGCTGGCGCGGAAAGTGGCAATGCCGGACTCGGCGGAAATACCGGCGCCGGTCAAAATCACAATGCGTTTAGCGGGCATGACTATCTCCAAAACAGGCGGCAAAGAACAACATCGCCCAACCAAGCAGGAAGGCGATACCGCCTACCGGCACGATGGGGCGCACATCCAGCGTCGGCACAAACGCCATCGCATACAGACTGCCGCAGAAAGCAAACAACCCCAGCAACCACAAAAAACCGGCACTGCGGCAAAGCAGCGGCGAGAGACGTTGCGGCAAGGCAATCAGCACAAGCAGCGCCAGCGTATGCACAATCTGATAACGGTGCGCCTTGTCAAAATACTCGGCGTGCAGTCCCTCGCTAAACAGGCCGTGTCCGGCCATCGCCCCCAGCGCGACCCACCAAAAACCGCTCAAGGCGGCAAACAACAAAAACACCCGCTTCTCCACATCCCAATTGCGCCGTGCGCGGGGCGGCGGGGCGGGCTTTTTCCCCTGCGGTTTTACTGGCGGCTGCGTTTGCGCCACCTGCGGCGCCGGTTCCTGATTCGACATGCTTTCTCCTTTTGCGCGGCGCGACGCGCGCACCAAAAAATGACCAATCGCTGCTATAATCCCGCGGCTCAAAACCGCCGCCCGCGCATGTTACCACCACCAGCGCCAAACGCGGCGCGCCCCCACAACATTCCCGCCCCTCAATCCCGGAACACCCCGCATCATGGCATTCAACTGGCTCAAAAAACACTTTGGCAAACCCGGCGCCACCGCTCCTGAAACCGCTGCCCCTGAAGAAAACATTACACCGCCCGAAGAAGCGGCAGTTGTCGCAGAACAGCCCGTTCCCGCCCCCCCCGCAGCAGCGGTAGAACCCGCGGCGTCCGAACCCGTCATTGCAGAAACCCTGAGCGAAGCAGCCATCGCGCCCGTTGCCGCAGAACAGTCCGCTCCCGAAACATCCGCGGCAGCGGCAGAACCCGCGGCGTCCGAGCCCGTCATAGCAGAAACCCTGAGCGAAGAAGCCATCGCGCCCGTTGCCGCAGAAACCACGGAAACAGAACCCGCCCTCGCCCAACCGCAAACCAAACCGAAAAACGAAAGCGGCGGCTACTTTGCCCGCATCCGTCAAGGCCTGGCAAAAACCCGGCGCGGCTTCGCCGACCTCTTTCTCGGCAAAAAAACACTCGACCAGGATCTCATCGATGACCTCGAAACCCAGCTACTCACCGCCGACGTCGGCATCGAAGTCACGCGCAACATCATCGACAGCGTGACCGCACAAATCGACCGCAAAGAACTCAAAGACGTTGAAGCGGTGAAAGCCGCGGTGCGCGACCACATGCAACAACTGCTCGCCCCCTATGCCCAGCCGCTTGACACCAGCCGCACCAAACCGTTCGTCATCCTCATGACCGGCATCAACGGCGCAGGCAAAACCACCACCATCGGCAAACTGGCACGCTACTTCCAGCAAGAAGGCAAAAAAGTCATGCTCGCCGCGGGCGACACCTTCCGCGCCGCCGCCGTCGAACAACTGCAAACCTGGGGCGCGCGCCACAACGTCCCGGTCATCGCCCAAGGCACCGGCGCCGACGCCGCCTCCGTCGCCTACGACGCGCTGCAATCCGCCACCGCACGCGGCATAGACGTCCTCATCATCGACACCGCCGGCCGCCTGCACACCCAGGATCACCTGATGGAAGAACTGAAAAAAATCAAGCGCGTCATCGCCAAACTCGACCCCGCCGCGCCGCACGAAACCATGCTCATCATCGACGCCGGCAACGGCCAGAACGCCCTGCGCCAGGCCGAACAATTCCACAAGGCGATGCAGCTTGACAGCATCACCGTCACCAAACTGGACGGCACCGCCAAAGGCGGCATCCTCTTTGCCATCAGTGAAAAACTGGGCATCCCCATCCGCTACATCGGCGTGGGCGAGCAGCCGGAAGACTTACGGCCCTTTAATGCACAAGAATTTGTCCAGGCGCTACTATATGCGGAATAAAATATAAAGCCGCCAATAAACAGAAATTCAAAACACAAACGGAGATCGAATGACAACTAACGCACTGATTGCGACGCATAAAAACTGGCTTACCCCCAGTACCGACATTGACCAATACATCGCCAAAATACGACAAATCCCGGCGCTGGACGCGGAAGAAGAGCGCAAACTCGCCATCGCCCTGCAAGAAACCAACGACATCAACGCCGCGCAAACCCTCATCGTGCACCACCTCAAATTCGTCGTGCACATCGCGCGCGGCTTCACCGGCTACGGCCTGCCGCTCGGCGACCTCATCCAGGAAGGCAACGTCGGCCTGATGAAAGCCGTCAAACGCTTCGAGCCGCAGCGCGGTGTGCGCCTCGTCTCCTTCGCCGTCCACTGGATCAAAAGCGAAATCCACGAATACATCATCCGCAACTGGCGCATGGTCAAAATCGCCACCACCAAGGCGCAGCGCAAACTCTTCTTCAACCTGCGCAGCATGAAAAAAAGCCTCAACTGGCTGAACGAAGCCGAGGCCAAAGCCATTGCCGACGAACTCAACGTCAGCACCAAAGACGTCTTTGAAATGGAAAGCCGCATCCACGGGCAGGACATCGCCTTCGAGCTGAATGACGACGACGAAGACAACGACCACTTCAGCCCCTCACAATGGCTGGCAGATGACAGCATCGACCCGGCAGAGCACACCGAGCACGCCGAACACGAAAACCTGATGCAGCGCAAACTGGCGAAAGGCCTGCAGGCGCTTGACCCGCGCAGCCGCGCCATCGTCCAGGCACGCTGGCTGAACGAAGACAGCAAAGCGACCCTGCAAACACTGGCCAGCGAATACAACGTCTCGGCCGAGCGCATCCGCCAAATCGAACAACAGGCGATGCACCAGCTGCGTGCGCACATCGAAGCCTGAGCGCTGCCACAAACCCCAAAAAACCGGATGCCTCATCCGGTTTTTTAACTGAAAAACAAAGAAAAAATCCCGGGCGCGGCTTGCGCCCTCCCGCAACCCCCTTATAATACCGCCATGCAAACAACAAATTCAGGAGACCCCGTAATGAGTGCCCAAATCAAAAAAGCCGGTTTGAAAGTCACCGGCCCGCGCATGAAAATCCTCGAAATCATGGAACGCGAAACCACCGACAACGACCGCCACCTGAGCGCGGAAGACGTTTACAAAATCCTGCTCAAAGCCGACGAAGACATCGGCCTTGCCACCGTGTACCGCGTGCTGACCCAGTTTGAACAGGCCGGTATCCTCAAACGCCACAACTTTGAAGGCAACCACAGCGTCTTTGAAATTGACAACGGCGACCACCACAACCACCTCATCTGCGTCAAAACCGGCAAAGTGGTGGAATTCTACGACCCGGCGATCGCCAAACGCCTGAAAGAAGTCGCACGCGAATACGGCTACGAATTGGAAGACCACAGCCTTGTCCTCTACGGCGTGTACGACGAAGCGCTCGCCAAATCGGTCGGCAAAGCCTAATCCTTTCAGAACATAAAAAAAACCGGATGCGTGAGCATCCGGTTTTTGTTTTTCGTCATTTTTATTCCCGACAGGCCGCAATGGCGGCGGCAATATCCACCTCGCTAATGTCGCGGTCGATACCGCTGTCGCAGAAGCGCTGCGGCAGGACGAGGCGCAGTTGTCCGCCGCGTGTTTTTTTGTCGAGCTGCATTTTGTCGCGGATGGCGTCGGTACTGATGTCTGCCGGCACGGTGGTCGGCAGGCCAAAGGCGGCAAAGAGGGCGGCGGCGCGGTCGGCGTCTGCCTCGCTGATGCGCCCCAGGCGGGCGGCAAGGCGGCAGGCGATGACGCTGCCCATCGCCACGCATTCGCCGTGTTTCCAGCGCTGGTAGGCGGTGAGCGCTTCGAGCGCGTGGCCGAAGGTGTGGCCGAAGTTGAGCAGCGCGCGCTGGCCGCTTTCGCGTTCGTCTGCGGCGACGATGGCGGCTTTGGCCGCACAGCAGCGGGCAATCATGGTTTGCAATGTCGCCGGGTCGTGCGCGGCGATGGCGGCGCGGTTTTCTTCGAGCCAGGCGAAGAAGTCGGAGCTGTTGATGAGGCCGTATTTGATGACTTCCGCCATGCCCGCGGCGAATTCGCGCGGCGGCAGGGTAGCGAGGGTGGCGGTGTCGATGAGGACGGCCTGCGGCTGGTGAAACGCGCCGATGAGGTTTTTGCCCTGCGGGTGGTTCACCCCGGTTTTGCCGCCGACGGAGGAATCGACTTGCGCCAGCAGGGTGGTCGGGATTTGCAGGCAGGCGATGCCGCGCTGGTAGCTGGCGGCGGCGAAGCCTGCGATGTCGCCGACGATGCCGCCGCCGAGAGCGATGACGAGGCTGTCGCGGTCGTAACGCGCGGCGACGAGTGCATCGAGGATGCTCGCCCAGGTGGCCAGCGTTTTGTGCGTCTCGCCATCGGGCAGGCGCACGGTGATGCGGGTTTTGTCGGCCAGCGCCGTTTCGAGCGGCGCGAGGTAGTGTGCGGCGACGGTGTCGTTCGTAACGATGCAGATTTGTCGCTGCGGCGCGCATTGCATGATAAGCGCGGCGTCGGCGAGCAGGCCGTGACCGATGTGGATGGGGTAGTGGCGCGCCGGACCGGCGGCGAGGCTGACGTTGAGGGTATTGTGTTGTTTCATGGTCATTCAGCTTCTTTGTAAACGGGGCTTGCGCCCCGTTTTTTATTGGATGAGCGCTGCCGCACTGCGCTGGCTGATGAAGCCGTCCGGCGTCTGGCCGTTTGCCGCCTGCCAGGCGGCAAAGGCGCGGCGGGTGTTCGCGCCGAGGACGCCGTCCGTACCTTTGGTGTCGTAGCCTTGCGCGCTGAGGGTTTGTTGCAGACGCTGCGCCTGGTCGCGGGTCAGCGGTTGTTCGTCGCGCGGCCAGGCGGCTTCGATGCCGCCGTTGCCGCTGATGCCGTCGGCGATGAGGCCGATGGCAAGCGCATAGCTGTCGGCGTTGTTGTAAACCTTGATGGTTTTGAAGTTGGGGTAGGTGAGGAGTGCCGGGCCGCTTGCGCCCGCCGGCAGCCACAGTTTGGCGGTATCGGCATCGCCCGGCAACGCCGCGCCGCTGTTTTGGCGCGCGCCCAGTTGTCCCCATTGCGCCGGAGCCAGGCTGTTTTCGACGTAGCGGTAGTCGAAGTCGGGCGCGAGGCGCACTTCGCGTCCCCAGCGCTGGCCGCGTTGCCAGCCGCTTTTGCCGAGGTAGTTGGCGGTTGATGCCAGCGCGTCTTCGATTTGCCACGGGTCGCGGCGGCCGTCGCCGTTGCCGTCCACGCCGTACTGGAGGAAGGTGGTCGGGATGAATTGGGTGTGCCCCATGCCGCCCGCCCAGGAGCCGCGCAGTTCGTCCCAGCGCACGTCGCCGCGTTCGATGAGTTGCAAGAGGGCGATGAGTTGTTGTTCGGCGAAGTCGCGGCGGCGGCCTTCATAGGCAAGCGTCGAGAGCGCCTGGATGAGGTCGATGTTGCCGGTGTTGGTGCCGTAGGCGCTTTCCATGCCCCAGATGGCGACGATGTAGGGCGCGCTGACGCCGCTTTGGTTTTCCAGTTGTTGCAGCAGGCCGCGGTATTGCGCGAGTTTGGCGCGCCCTTTCTGGATGCGGTCGGCGGAGACGGCGCCGTCCAGATACGCCCAGATCATTTTGTTTTGTTCGGGCTGTTTGCGGTCGGCGGAGACGACTTTTTCTTCGTAATGGGTACGGGCGAGGAGTTGCTGGATGTCTTCGTGGCGGATACCGGCGGCAGCGGCGCGTTGCGCAAACGCCTGTTGCCAATCGGCGAAGTTGGCCGGTTCGGTAGGCTGCGGCGGTTCAGGTTGCGGTTTGGGTTGCGGTTGCGGCGGCGGTTCGACGACAGGCGCGGTGGTGGTACAGGCAGAAAGCAATGCGGCAAGCGCGAGGACAGGCAGGGTTCGTTTCATGATGGTAACGGGTTGGTGAAAGAGGCTGGCAAGGATAACGGTTGCGGGCGGGGGCGGCAAGGCAGTCAGGCATTTACGGGTTTTCTGCGCGCAGGCTGGGCAAACGCCAGCACGCGCAGTATCCTGCCGCTTTTCTTCCACCGGAGATTGTCATGAACCCAACGCGCTTGCCCGCACAGATTCCCGCCGCTATCGCTGCCCGCCTGCGGCAAATCGGCACAGTCGTTGAAACCGCCGAGACGGGCGCGCTGTATGCGCCGCTGCATCCGCGCGAACCTTATGCCAACGTCCATGTCATCCGCGACCAGGCCTACGGCGACGACCCGCGGCATCTGCTGGACGTTTTCATCCCGCAGCGTGCAGACGACACGCCGCGTCCGGTATTTATCTTCGTGCACGGCGGCGGCTTTGTCGCCGGTAACAAGCGCAGCGACGACAGCCCTTTCTACGACAACCTCATGCTGTGGGCGGTCGCCAACGGTCTGGTCGGCGTCAATATCACCTACCGCCTCGCCCCCGCCCATCCCTGGCCCGCTGCCCAACAAGACATCGCGGCCGCCCTGCGCTGGGTGCAGGCCAACATCGCCGTACACGGTGGCGATGGACAACGCATCATCCTCGCCGGACATTCGGCGGGCGCGGCACACCTCGCGCAATACCTCGCCCACCCGGCGCTACGTCTGGGCAACGACGGCGTGCGCGGCGCCATCCTCATCTCCGGCATTTACGACACCGTGCGCATCACGCCGAACCCATACCTGCACGCCTATTTCGGCGACGACCCGGCGCAACTCGCCGCCCGCTCTGCGCTGCCGGGGTTATTGCAGGCGGGCGTACCGCTCTTTATCGCCAGCGCCGAGCTCGATCCGCCCGATTTCCCACAACAGGCGGCGCTGTTGGGTATCCCGCACTACCAACTGGCGGGGCACAGCCACATATCGGAGATTTTCGCGGTAGGCAGCGGCGATAACGCCCTCGGCGAAGCCATGCGGCATTTCATCGCGCAAGACGCCGCGCTATAGCAGCAAACGCATGAACGTCGGCGCCGCTTGACCCTGCCACAATGTCATCCCCTACACTCCGCGCGACATACACACCCGGAGCAATCTTATGAAACGCGCATTCATCATTCATGGCTACGGCGCCACACCAGAAGATCACTGGTTCTCTTGGCTGGCGCAGCAGTTGCAGGCGGCAGGCGTTGCCACCGCCATCCCTGCCCTGCCCGACCCGGAGCAGCCCGATTTTGACCGCTGGCAGGCGGCACTAGCCACGCACCTCGGCACGCCAGACGCGCAGACGTTTTACGTCGCCCACAGCCTCGGCACGATTTCGCTGCTGCATTTCTTGAGCGCGGCACGACCGGCACAAATCGGCGGAATATTCCTCGTCTCCGGATTTGATGGACGCCTGCCCGCCCTACCCGTCATCGGCGATTTCAACGTGGACGCCTACGCCGACCGCGCCCGCATCGACCATGCGGCGCTGCGCGCGATGACGCCGCAGATTCACCATGTCATCAGCGATAACGACCGCGTCGTCGCCCCCGAACGCAGCTTGCAGTTGGCCGAGCGCCTCGGCGGCACGGTGCACCGCGTGGCAAACGGCGGCCATTTCCTCGCATCCGACGGTTTCCGCACCTTGCCGCCGCTGTGGCAGGCAATGCAGGAAGGAGGCGTGTGATGTTCAAGCTCATCATGCTGGTCAAGAAGCGGGACGGGCTAAGCGATGCAGAATTTCGCTCCCGCTGGCAGGCACATTCCGAAAAAGTACTGGGCTTTCAGGCGGCGCTGCGCATCCGTGGCTATGCGAAGACGCTGCCGCTATGCCACGACACTCCGGCGACGCAGCGCGATACACAGCCTTTTCCTTACGACGCGATGGGCGAGCTGTGGTACGACAGCCGCGAAATATTCGAGACGGCACGGCAAAGCAGCGCCGGACAGGCGGCGCTGGTGGCGCTACGCGCCGATGAGGCGACATTTGTCGATCTGGCGCAGTCGGTATTGTGGTTTGGCGAGGAGGAGCGGCTACTTTGAGGCGTTACGCAGCGGGCGGGTAATGCTTCAGCGTTTGGTATCTGCGACTGCGAAATTGACGGTGTAGTTGCGGCGATTGCCGTATTGGCGGACGGGCGTGAAGCCGTGCGTGGCCAGCAGGGCAATCAACTCTTGCTGATCCAGCTTGTCAGGGTCGCCCGCAGTTTCGGAGATGGAGAGCAGCCCGTCGTCTTTAAGCAGGCGGGCAAATTCGCGCAGATACGCGCTGCGCTCGGCAATTTCGCCGAGGACGCAGACCAGCACGATGCGGTCGAAACTGTTGTCCGCAAAGGGGAAGCTGCTGCCGTTGCACAGCTGGCAAGAGGTGTTTGTGATGTGGCGCTTTTCCAGACGGCGACGGGCGATGGCAAGCATTTCGGGCTGAATGTCCGCCAAGACCAGTTCACCCTGCGGCACGGCACGCGCCAGTGCGGGGCTAAAGTAGCCGGGGCCGCAGCCCACTTCCAGGATACGGCTGTCGGCGGTGGGCTGCAGCCGCCGCAGTAGTTCCGCAGGCGACAGGAGCAGCGCCCGTAGCGGGATAAGTAGGGTGAACGCCATCTGGTGCGGGAACAGCGAGCCCGCTTGGGTCAGCCCCCGGATGATGTTTTTGAGGCGGGCTCGTGTCATGCGGGGTATTCGCGCGGCGCTTAGTAGGCGATTTTCAGGGTTTCTTCGGCGCCGCCGGCAATGGCGGGCGACTGCGTGATGCGCAGTTGTTGTTCGGCGGAGAAGCCGATGGTTTCGCCGTCGTGCAGGGTGACGTCTTCGCTGATGAGGTAGGTGCAGATGCCGAGCAGGGTGTTATGCAGCTCGCTCATGTCGTGCTGGCTGGCGCGGATTTCCATCTCCATTTTGTCGAATTGCGCCATGCCGATGGTGTAGGCGTGGTTGCCGCTTTCGTCCGCATAGAGGCCGAGAAAGACCCAGACGGGCACAGGCAGTTGTCCGTTACGCATTTCGTCGCAGAGGCTGCGGTAGAAGTCGGGCGCGAAGACGGTGCCGGAGGTGTAAACGCCGAGCGCGTTCGCATCCGCCAGGCAGCTGCTGACGATTTTGCTGTACAGGCGCATGCGCTCAAGTGCCGTGCCGTCGCCGGTCGGCATGACGGCGATAAGCAGGTGCGCCTGATGCTGGCGCGCCGCTTCAACGGCTTCCGGCCAGTAGTAGTTGTAGGCGGCGCTTGCTTCCGCCTCACCGTCGGGGATGGGGGCGGGCATGAGGCTGACGGCGCAGAGGTTGCCCGCGATGTTGAAGGTGAGCATCTCGCCGCTGAGCGGCATGCCGTCGTCGTCGGGAGTGATGCCCCATTCTTGTTGCAGGGTGCGGAGGAAGGCGGCGCTGTCGAAGCGGTTTTCTTTGAGGAGGACGAAGCCTTGGGCGTGCATGGGGTTCCTTGATTTGTGGGGTTATGCGCCCAACGCTAGCTGCGCAAAACGTTGCAACAGCGCGGTGGCGTGCGGTTGGGCGGCAGGCACTGCGGCGATTAGTGCATCGGCATCGGCGATGTGCGCGCGGTTTTGCGCGATGCCCGCGCGCATGCCTTCTTGGGCAAATTCGGGGTGGAATTGGACGCCCCAGGCGTTTTTGCCGAGGCGGTAGGCGTGGTGCGGGTCGTGCGCGTTGGCAACCAGCGGCACCGCGCCGGGCGGCAGCTGCAAGACGCTTTCGCTGTGCCAGGCATTGGCGCTGAAGGTTGCGGGTAGCGGTGCAAAGAGCGGGTCATCGTCGCAGGCGGGCAGGCGGTTCAGGGTGATGTTGCCGATTTCCGCACCGTTGGGGTTCGCGCCTACTGTGCCGCCGAGGGCGTCAGCAAGCAGTTGGTGGCCGTAGCAGATGGCGAAAACGGGCAGTTCGCGCGCGACCGCTTCTTGTAGCCACGGACGCAGCGCTTCGCTCCAGGGCAGGCGTTCGCCCACCATGTGCACCGAACCGGTGAGGATGACGCCGCGGCAGTCCGCGTGCGCGGGCGGCGCTTCGCCCCCGATGATGTTGATACTGCGGGTCGCAGTAGTGAGGTTCTGCGCGATCCAGTCTTCGTAACCGCCAAGGCGGGCGCAGGTTTCAGCGCTGGGTGCGCCGAGGCGGAGGATGGTGATGGGCATGGTTTTTGTGGGCATGGGTTTTGTGGGCGTGGGTTGGAGAAAAAAGTGGCAGCGGTTATGGCGCTGCCGGGAAATAGGGATTGGGCGGTGCGATGCACGCTATGGCTGGCGGTGCGCTGTGCTTCAGCCTGCCTGCGGCAGCGGGTAGTTTTCGCCGTAGTCGATTTCGATGCCGCTATCACGGTCCAGTTCGGTCCAGCACCAGCTTTGCGGGGACTTTTCGAGCGCGAGGCAGAGTTTGTTGTTGAGGTCGTGCCCGGATTTGTAGCCTTGGTAGTGGCCGATGAGCGGTGCGCCGAGGAGGTAGAGGTCGCCGACGGCATCCAGCAGTTTGTGGCGCACGAATTCGTCGTCAAAGCGTAGGCCTTGTTCGTTCAAAACGCGGTAGTCATCGACGACGATGGCGTTGTCCAGTCCGCCGCCCAAGGTCAGGCCGTGGCTTTGCAGGTATTCGATGTCGCGCAAAAAGCCGAAGGTGCGGGCGCGGCTGATTTCGCGGACATAGCGGCGGCTGGAGAAATCGAGGCGGGTTTGGTTATTGCGGTGGCGGAAGACGGGGTGGTCAAAGTCGATGGCAAAATCGAAGCGGCAGCCGGCGAAGGGCGAGAGTCGCGCCCATTTGTCGCCTTCGCGTACTTCTACGGGTTCGAGGATTTGGATGAAGCGCTTGGCGGCATCCTGCTCGCGAATGCCCGCCTGTTGCAGGAGATAGACGAAGGGTGCGGCGCTGCCGTCCATGATGGGGACTTCCGGCGCGTTCAGTTCGATGATGATGTTGTCAATGCCGACACCGGCGAGCGCCGACATGAGATGCTCAATGGTGGCGACGCGCACGCCGCTGTCATCGACGAGCGCGGTGCAGAGTTGGGTGTCGCGCACGAGGTGGGCGCGCGCCGAGATTTCGGCGGGCGGGTCAAGGTCGGTGCGGCGGAAGGTAATGCCGCTGTCGGCGGGAGCGGGCAGGAGGCGGATATCAACCCGTTTGCCGCTGTGAACGCCGATGCCGGATCCGGCAACGGCGTCGCGGATGCTGCGCTGTCTGGCCATGCGCGCCCCTTAGCGGGTGCGTTTGCGCAGCAGGCTGGAGAGGCTGAAACCGCCACTTTGTTCGGGTTCGGCGTAGTCGTCGCGGTAGGGTTCGCGGTCGTCAACGCTATTGCGCAACGGCGGGGTGTTATCGCTCGCGCTGGCACGGACGCCCAAGCCAAAGAGTTCGTTGGGGTTGGTGTAGCCGCCGCTGCCGCCGAAGATGCCGCCGTCGTCGCTGCCTTCGATGCCGGTGGCGACGACGGTGACGCGCAGGGTGTCACCCATGTTGTCGTCTATGATGAGGCCGATTTTGAGGTTGACTTGTTCGGGGTCGATGATGTCGTAGATGACGTTGCAGGCGGTCTGGTATTCGGAGGTTTTGATGTCCTGGCTGGCGCTGACGTTCACCAGGAGGCCGCGCGCCGAAGCGAGTTCGATGTTTTCGAGGAGCGGCGAGGAGATGGCTTTTTCGGTGGCAGCGCGGGCGCGGTCTTCGCCTTTGGCTTCGCCGGAACCCATCATCGCGATGCCGCGCTCGCTCATGATGGTTTTGACGTCTTCGAGGTCGGTGTTGATAACGCCCAGTTTCTGGATGATGGTGGCGATGCTGTACACGGCGTCGCGCAGGACGTTATCCACGGTTTTGAAGGAGCCGATGAGGGTTGCGTCTTCGCCCATGACGGCGGAGATGCGGTCGTTCGGGATGATGACGAGGCAATCGACTTCGCTTTTCAGCACTTCCAGCCCCGCTTCGGCTTTGCGCATGCGCGGCATGCCTTCAAAGGTAAACGGTTTGGTGACGATGGCGACGGTGAGGATGCCCATGTCGCGCGCGACGTTGGCGATGACGGGTGCGGCGCCGGTACCGGTACCGCCGCCCATGCCAGCGGCGATGAAGACCATGTCGGCGCCGTTTAAGGCGTCGCGGATTTTGTCGCGGTCTTCTTCAGCGGCAGCACGGCCGACTTCCGGCTTGGAACCCGCGCCCATGCCGCGCGTGGTTTTGACGCCGAGTTGCAGTTTGTTTTGAATGGGGTTTTCTTGTAATACCTGTTTGTCGGTATTGGCTACTATGAGTTCTACGCCGTGCAGGTCGAAATCCATCATTTGCTTCAGCGCGTTGCATCCGCCGCCACCGATACCGATGACTTTGATCATGACGGGGGATGTGTTGTCGGTCTCGTCCATCTGAATTGTAAAGGCCATGTGTTTACCTCTTGCCGTTTTATAAGTAACGCTTTAGAAAATTTGTAATGCTCGAGATTATACCGTCTTTTTCTTCCTTTGCCCAAACGTAGTCATTGACGGGATTTTGTTGTAATTGGAAGAGTCCGAGGGTTGTCACCATGCCCGCATCGTTTTGTAGATGTTCATCCAGTCCGGAAACGGGTGGCGGGATGTATACGCGCACCGGGCAATTGAAGATTGCACCTGCCATTTCTGCCAGTCCTGGTATTTGTGCCGCGCCGCCGGTAAAGACGATGCCGCCGTCTAGCATTTGTCGCAGGCCGATGCGGTGGAATTCTTTGTTGATGCTGGCGAAGAATTTTTGGTAGCAGGCGGCGATTTGTTCGACCATGTCGCTGCTTGACAGGTAGCGGTCGGGCAGGTTGCCGGTGCTGGGCAGCGGGATGCGGGTGTGGCGGCTGTATTTGTCGAGCAGGGCGCCGTGGCTGCGTTTGAGCATTTCTGCCGATTGGCGCGGTGTGCGCAGGATGGTGGCGAGCGCGCTCGATACTTGTTCGCCGCCGATGGGCAGGGTGGCGGCGTGCATTGGCTGGTTGCGCCACCACAGCATGAGGTCTGCCGTGCCCGCGCCAAGGTCAACGGTGCAGATGCCGAGGTCGCGTTCGTCGGCGGTACTGGCGGCGTAGGCGGACGCTAGTCCGGCATAGATGACGCCTTCGATTTCGATGCCGGCGTTGCGCACGCATTGGCAGAGGTTCACGACTGCCGCGCGGCGCGCGCTGATGACGTGTACCCGCGCTTCGAGGTTGTCCGCAATCATGCCGACCGGGTCGGTGATGCCCTGGTGGTTATCGACGATGAATTGTTGTTCCAGCACGTGCAGGGTGTCCTGCTCTTCTTTGCGCGCCAGTTGTCGGGCGCGCATCACGGCATGGACGAGGTCGTTTTTGCTGATGCGGCGGTTGCGGATTTGCGCACGGCCGTCGCTGTTCATGCCGAGGATATGCTCGCCGCTGATGCTGATGAGCGCGCTGTTGATTTTCAGCCCGGCTTCTTCTTCGGCGATGGCGACGGCATGGCGGATGGCGTGGCTGACGGTGGGGATGTTGGTAACGATGCCCGCTTTCAGCGCGCCGCCGCTGGAGACGCCGCTGCCGAGCACTTCGAGCACGCTGTCTTCGCGGTTGCCCACTTCGCCGATGGTGACGCGGGTGCGGGAACTGCCGACGTCGATGACGACTTTAATGGCCGAGTCTTTCATTTTTTACCTTTTGCGCTGTCTTTTTCTTTGGGTGCTGCGGGTTTTGCGGCGGGGGCGGTTTTGTTTGCCGTTTTTTCTTTGTTTTCTTTTGGCAGTGTTTTTTCGGCGGGAGCCGTTTTGGCGACGGGTTTTTCTTTCGCTTCTTTTACCGGCGTTTTTTCCGTGGGTGCAGGTTTGGCGGGTGTTTTTTCTTTGTTTTCTTTTACCGCTTCTTTGGCAGGCGCTTTTTCAGCGACGGCCGCTTTTACTGCCGGTTTTTCTTTCGTTTCTTTACCGCTGTCTTTCGCCGCCGGGGCGGGTTTGGCGGCTGCTTTTTCTTTCGCCTCTTTGACGGATTCTTTGGTTGCCGTTTTTTCGGCAGGCGCTGTTTTGGCGACGGGTTTTTCTTTCGCCGCTTCTTTGGGCGCCGCTTTCGCTGCTGCTTTTTCTTTGGCAGGCGCGGCAGGTTTGGCGGGGGCTTTTGCCGTTTCTTTGGCGACGGGTTTGGCCGGGGCTTCTTTCGCCGCAGGGGGTTCTTTGACGACGGTTACTGCCTTGACGATGCCGTTGCCGTCGCGCGCCGGATTTTTTTCGGCGGTGACGGGCTTGACGCCGGCTTTCCAGCGCACCGAGAAGCCGTCGTGGTAGCGCAGGTCGATGGCTTCAATGTAGCGGTGGTAGGGTTTGATGACTTTGTCATTGACCACCGCCAGTTTTTTCAGGCGATCGTTTAGTTGGTCGCGGCCGAGGATGACGTCCAGCCCGTTTTCCAGTTCGGCGTGCCAGACGAGGCGCTGATCCAGCGACAGTTGTTGTAGTTGTAATTGGCGCGCGCCAAGCCACGGCGCGATGTCGTGCCAGTATTGCAGCACTTGTTTTTCGTAGCCGTCCGGCCCGTGGATGGTGGCGAGTTCACGCAGTTTGTCGTTGTCGGGAATGGAGAACGGCTCGCCGCTCGCATCGAGAAAGGCGCGACCGCCCCAGCGCACCACCGGCACGCGTTCTTCCAGCTTGACTTCAACGGCATCCGGCCAGCGCTTGTAGACGCTGGCCTTGGCAATCCAGTCCAACCGCTGCATTTCGTCGGCAAGCAGGGTGACGTCCATGTGCAAGAGGTCGCGCTGATGGTGGTTGCGGATGATTTCGCTCACTTCGCGCATGTCGCCGTAGCGCAGCGGCTCCTGGATGATGACCCGCTTCAGCGGGAAGAAGTTTTGCTGCGAGAGGCGCTGGTAGATGGCATAGATGGAGGCGGCGATGCCCATCAGCAGGACGACCACAAAGACGCATTCCAGTACCAGCCGGAAGACTTGCCAGGCGGTGCGCTGCTCGCGCGGCACGCTGACCGAGGAGCGGCGCAGGTAGCGGTTATCCGGTGGCTTCATCATCTGTCTTCAACGGGTTTGTGCGAGGATTTGCCGCACCAGCGCGACGAAATCCATGCCGTCTTCGCGCGCGGCGAGCGGTACCAGCGAGTGCGAGGTCATGCCCGGCACCATGTTGATTTCCAGTATCCACGGGCGGTTATCGCCGTCGAGGATGAAATCCACGCGCGCCCAGCCTTTGGCGCCGATGGCATCGAAGGCGCGGCGGGTGAGTTCGCGCAGTTGTCCGTCCAGCGCAGCGTCAATGGGCGGCGGGCAGCGGTAGCGCGTGTCTTCGGCGAGGTATTTGGCGTCGTAATCGTAGAAAAGGTGCTCGGCGCTGGCGGTCACTTCGATGCCCGGCAGCACACGCCCGCCGATGACCGGATAGGTGAGTTCGCGTCCCGTGACCCACGGCTCTGCCATGATTTTTTCGCGGATGCCGCCCGCTTTTTGGTAGGCCGCTTCCAGCTCCGCCTGGTTGCCCACGCGGCTGACGCCAACGCTGGAGCCTTCCAGCGCCGGTTTGATGGCGAAATGGCTGCCGCCAAGCGCGGCGACCAGTTCGGCGTAGGTGGTGGCGGCGTCAATCACCAGATCGGGTTTGACCGGCAGGCCGAAGGTTTGCCAGACGCGCTTGGTCAGCACTTTGTCCATTGCCAGCGCGCAGGCAAGCACGCCGGAACCGGTGTAGGGGATGCCCTGCCAGTCGAGAATCGCCTGCACTTGCCCGTCTTCGCCACCACGGCCGTGCAGGACGATGAAGGCGCGCGCAAAGCCCTGCCCTTTCAGGTTAAAGAGTGCCTGATGGTCGCGGGTGTCGAGCAGGTGCGCGTCCACGCCAGATGTGACCAGCGCTTCGTGTACCGCCGCGCCGCTCGAGAGCGACACTTCGCGCTCGGAAGACGTGCCGCCGTACAGCACGGCGACTTTGCCAAATTCGTTATTCATGGATGCCATGCTCCGTTGCCATGTCTTTGGCGACGCGGCCGATGTCACCCGCGCCGAAGTAAATCACCACATCGCCGTCGGCGAGGAGGTTGTCGTAGAGCTGCTGGTTAATCGCCGCCTTGTCGGCAATCAGCACCGGCTCCACTTTGCCGTGCGCGCGGATGGCGCGTGCCAGCGCGCGCGAGTCGGCGCCTGCAATCGGCGCTTCGCCCGCGCTATAGACGTCGGTCAGTACCAGTGCCTCGCAGTTGGACAGCACTTCGGCGAAGTCGTCGAGGCAGTCGCGGGTGCGGGTGAAGCGGTGCGGCTGAAAGACGGCAAAGATGCGCCGCCCGGCAAAGCCTTCTGCCGCGGCCTGCAATACCGCGCGGATTTCGTTGGGGTGGTGGCCGTAGTCCTCAAATACTTCGGCGCGACCGTGTTCGTGTTCGATGATGCCGTGATGGGTGAAGCGGCGGCCGACGCCCTTGAACTGCGCCAGTCCGGCGGTAATTTCCGCGCGCGTCAGCCCCAGCTCGCTGGTGATGATGAAGGCGGCAAGCGCGTTTAGCACGTTGTGTTTGCCCGGCATGCTCAAGGCCAGCGGGAAGGTTTCGCCGCTCACCTTGTCCACCACGTCAAAGTGCATTTTCAGCCCGACCTGGCGCACGTTCACCGCGCGTACTTCCGCCGCCTCGGAAAAACCGTAGGTACGCACCGGACGGCCGACGTCGCCCAAAATGGACTGCACGCCTTCGTCGTCAATGCACAGCACCGCCAGCCCGTAGAACGGCAGGTTGTGCAGGAAGCGGACGAAGCCCTGCTTCAGGTTGTCAAAGCTGCCGCCGTAGTTTTCCAGGTGGTCGGCGTCGATATTGGTGACCACCGACATCATCGGCTGCAAATGGAGGAAAGAGGCGTCGGATTCATCCGCTTCCGCCACCAGATATTGCCCGTCGCCGAGGCGGGCGTTGCTGCCTGCGGCGGTCAGCACGCCGCCGATAACGAAGGTCGGGTCCAGTCCGGCGTCGGCGAGGATGGAAGCAATCAGGCTGGTGGTGGTCGTCTTGCCGTGGGTTCCGGCGACGGCGATGCCGAAGCGGAAGCGCATCAGCTCCGCCAGCATCTCGGCGCGGCGGATGACCGGAATGCCCAACTCGCGCGCGCGCAACACTTCCGGGTTTTTCGGGTCAATTGCCGACGAGGTGACGACGACCGAGGCGTCCTTGACGTTTTCCGCCGCGTGGCCGAAAAACAGCGTCGCGCCCTTGGCGGCGAGGCGCTCGGTATTGGCGGACGGTTTCAAGTCCGAACCGCTTACCGCATAACCAAGCGTAATCAGCACCTCGGCGATGGCACTCATGCCGACGCCGCCGATACCGACGAAGAAAACATTGCGCACCCGCCGCATCTGGCGACGTTCGATGCGGCCAAAATGAAGGTCTGCACTCATAAAACGGTCTCGATTTCTTGCATGATTTTGGCGAGCGCCTGCGCGTGTGAGAGGCTGCGGGCGCGATCTGCCTGTTTTAACAAAAGCCCGCGCTCGCGGTGCGCGGTGATGATTTCGGCGAGGCGCTCGGGCGACAAATCCGCCTGTTGCACTACCGTTGCCGCGCCCGCATCCACCAAGGCTTGCGCGTTCGCCGTCTGATGGTCATCAACGGCGTAGGGGAACGGCACAAACAGCACGGCGACGCCCACGGTCGCCACTTCGGCCACCGTCAGCGCGCCGGAGCGGGCAATAATCCAGTCGGCAGCAGCATAGGCCGCCGCCATGTCTTCAATAAACGGCACAACTTCGGCGGCAACACCAGCGCGTGCATAAGCGGCGCGCGCTTCATCGAGCCAGCGCTCGCCGACCTGATGCACCACTTGCGGGCGCTCATTTTCTGGTAAAAGCGCGAGCGCCTGCGGCAGCAATTCATTCAAGGCTTTGGCGCCCTGCGAACCGCCGAGCACCAGCAGGCGTACCGCACCGAGGCGGCCGAGAAAACGCTGCGCCGGGGCGGGCGTGGCGGCAATTTCCGCACGTACCGGATTGCCGGTAACGACGTACTCGCCTTCTTTTAAGCCCATCTTGACGGCGGCGTGGCTGTCCGCGAGCAGAACCTTGCGCGCGCGTTTCGCCAGCTTGCGGTTGGTCAGGCCCGCGACCGCGTTCTGCTCATGCACGATGAGCGGAATGCCAGCGCGTGCCGCCATCAGCCCACCCGGCCCGGAGGCAAAGCCGCCCATGCCGATAACCGCATCCGGCTTGACCGCGCGCAGCACCGCTCTCGCTTTCCACAAGGCGCGCGCCAGCATGAACGGCGCCTTGAGCCAGCCGACCAGCCCCTTGCCGCGCAGTCCCTTGACGGCGATGTCGTGCAAGGGAAAGCCCGCTTCCGGCACTTTTTTGCCTTCAAAACCGGCAGCGTTACCGAGCCAATGCACCGTGGCACCGGCGTCCCGCGCGGCACGGGCGACGGCGAGCGCCGGATAGACGTGCCCGCCGGTACCGCCCGCCATCATCAAAACCGTTTTGCCTTGTAGTGTGCTCATGCTTCATTCCATTGCTTGTATTTAAAAATGTGTGAGAAAAACGCGGCGGATTTTACAGGGATGCGAGACTTTGTGTGCGAAATGATGCGGTCGCGGGGTTTTATCCTGCTTGCTCGCCCTCACCCCAACCCCTCTCTCGCGCGAAGTGCGAGAGAGGGGTTGGGGTGAGGGCGTTACTGAAGCCTCATCTAAAGTAGAACCAGATAGGGCCGCAGCCAAAGCCGCCGCTTCCCAAAGCATTCCGCGCTCAATCCCCGTCCAATTCTTCCCGCTTGCGCAGGATGGTTTCCAGTATCGCCTCGGTGCGTTGCAAGATGTCGTGGTTCCAGAAGCGCAAGACGCTTTAGCCGCGCGACTCGAGATAGCGGCTGCGTTCGGCATCATAAGCGGCCTGTTCGAGATGTTGTCCGCCGTCGGCTTCCACCACCAGTTTTGGCTGGTGACAGACGAAATCGCCCACATACGGACCAATCGGTTCTTGACGGCGGAATTTGCGCCCGCCCAGGCGACGGTCGCGCAGGTGGTACCACAGTTCGCGTTCGGCGTCGGGCATTTGCTGGCGCTGTTTTTTGGCATGGGCGAGCAGGCGTTTTTCATGTTTCAAATAATCCCTTCCCGCTTCGCCTGGTAGCGGCTTTCCGCGTCAATGCGGGCGAGGATGCCGAGCGAGACGCAGACGATGACCACCGAGCTGCCGCCGTAGCTGACAAGCGGCAGGGTCAGCCCTTTGGTCGGCAGTGCGCCGGTGGTGACGCCGATATTGACCAGCGCCTGAATGGCGATGATGAGGCCGATGCCGTAGGCGACGAGGCTGAGAAAGCGGCGGCGCACACGGTCGGCGAGGTAGCCGATATGAAAGGCACGCCAAACGAGGAGTACAAACAGCGCCATAACAACCAGCGCGCCAAAGAGGCCAAATTCTTCGGCGATGATGGCGAAGATGAAGTCGGTATGTGCTTCCGGCAGGTAGTCGTGTTTCTGCACGCTCTGGCCGAGGCCGCTGCCAAAGAGGCCGCCGCTGCCGACGGCAATCAGCGAGTTCACCAGCTGATAGCCTTCGTCGTACTGGTGCGTCCAGGGGTCGAGGAAGGTCAGCAGGCGTTTGACGCGGTACGGTGCGGCGACGAGCACCGCCCCCATCATGACGGAGACCACGCCGAAGAAGATGATGAAGCGCTTGAGGTTCATCCCCGCCATGAACATCATCCCCAAGACGGCGGCAACCATCACCATGGTCGTGCCAAAGTCCGGCTGGCGCAGGAGGATGGCGGCAAAGATGCCGGTAATGCAGAGTAGTTCGATCATCGGCCGCCAGCTGCGGTCAAGGAATTGGCTGTTGCGCTGGAGGAAGGCAGCGGCGTAGATAATCATCGCCAGTTTGACCACCTCGCCCACTTGCAGTTTGAAAAATTTCAAGTTGAGCCAACGGCGCGCCCCATTGACCGAGACGCCAACGCTGGGAATGTACAGGATGAGGAGCAGGATGAGCGCGTAGATGAGAAAGCGCCCACTGTTCTGGTAGTAGAAATGCGTGGGCATGATGTAGGCGACCCAGGCACAGACGAGGCCGGCGACGTAAAACAGGGCCTGCCGGATGCTGTAGTAATACGGGTCGCTGTTATGCCCCACCGCTTCACTCATGGAGGCAGAGGTGACCATCACCATGCCGATGGCAATCAGCGCGCACCAGGCAAAGAGCAGCCAGATGTCGGGAAATTCCATCCCCTGCCAGCGGCTCGCCCGTTTTTGGCTGTTGTGGAAGTCGTTGATGTGCCGGTCGGCGATGATTTTTTGTCGCGCGAGCGGCGGTTGCGCCCGGTCTTTCAGCGACATGTGCTCGTCACCTCGTAGGCAAAGGCGTCACCGCGGGCGTCGTAGCCGCTGTACTGGTCGAAGCTGGCGGTGGCGGGGGCGAGCAAGACGCTGTCGCCCGCTTGCGCGAGTGCACGTGCGCGGGCGACGGCTTTGTCCATCGTGCCGCAGTCCTCAAAAGCGATGCCTGCGGCGGTAAAGGCGGCTGCCATGTCGCGGTTATCCACGCCTATCAGCAAGACGCCGCGCAGGTTTGCCTGTTGCAGTTCGCGTGCGAGCAGCGAGAAGTCCTGGTTTTTGCCAACACCGCCGGCAATCAGCACCACCGCGCCGTCAATGCCCGCCAGGGCGGCAGCAGCCGCGCCGATGTTGGTCGCTTTCGAGTCGTCGTACCAGCGCACGCCGTTTTCCTCACTGACCAACTGCATGCGGTGCGGCAGTCCGGCGAAGGTTTCCAGCGCGGACAAAACTTGTTGCGGCGCGACGCCATAGGCTTCGAGCATCAGCAGGGTGCAGAGGATGTTGGCGTGGTTGTGCGCGCCGCCGAGACGCAGGCGGGCGGTTTCCAGCAGCGCGTGGCCGTGCAGCCAGATTTTGCCGCCTTCGACGCGGTTCGGCAGGGTGGCGGAGGTGCCGTAGTAGATGATGTTCTGTCCGTCTTCGGCCATAGCCACGCAGGCTTCGTCGTCGCCGTTCAAGATGCAGATGCTGGACTGGCGCACGAGGTTGGCTTTGGCGGCGGCATAGGCGGCGAAGTCGTCGTAGCGGTCGAGGTGGTCGGGGGTGACGTTCAACACGGCGGCGACACGCGGGTAGAGGCTGGGGCAGAGTTCGAGCTGGTAGCTGGACAGTTCGATGACGTAGCAGTCGGCGGCTTCGCCGTCAAAAAGCGCATCGAGCACCGGGCGGCCGATGTTGCCGCAGAGTTTGGCCTTGTGTCCGGCGTGGTTCAGCGCTTGCGCCAAGAGTGTTACCACGGTGGATTTGCCGTTGCTGCCGGTAACCGCCAGCACGGGTTTGTCGTTCAAGCGGGCGAACAGCTCGATGTCGTTGATTTGCTGCGCGTAAGAGTGGGTAAAGGCAGCGCGGCGGCGGTCAACGCCGGGGCTGACCACCAACGTGCCCGCGCCCGCGAACGCCTGCGGGTCGTCGAAATTGCGTTTTTCGATGCGGCGCTCGTCCAGGCGTTCATCGAGGCCGATGGCGTCGTAGCCCGCCTCGCGCAAGAGGTCGAGCGCGACATGGCCGGAGGCGCCCATGCCTACTACAAAAATCGGTTCGGCGAGCGCGAGCGCCCGCAGTTTGCTGGTCATGGTATCCATGGTGGTTCCCTCAGCGGAGTTTCAGGGTGGAGAGGCCGATTAGCACCAAAATCACGGTGATAATCCAGAAGCGGATGGTAACGCGCGATTCCGGCCAGCCGGAGAGTTCAAAATGGTGGTGCAAGGGCGCCATGCGGAAAACCCGCTTGCCGCGCGTCTTGAACGACACCACCTGAATCATCACGGAAAGCGCTTCCGCGACGAAGATGCCGCTCATCAGCGCGAAGACGAGTTCCTGGCGGATGGCGACGGCCACGGTGGCAAGCGCCGCGCCGAGCGAGAGTGCGCCAACATCGCCCATGAATACCAGCGCCGGATGCGCGTTGTACCAGAGAAAACCGAGACCCGCGCCCGCAATGGCCGCGCAGAACACCGCCATTTCGCCGACTCCGGGCAACACCGGCTGGTGCAGGTAGCTCGCGTAATTCGGGCTGCCGGAAATGTAGGCGAACACCGCCAGGCCGCCCGCGACCAGCACTACCGGCATGATGGCAAGGCCGTCCAGACCGTCGGTGAGGTTCACCGCGTTGCTCGCCCCGGTCAGCACAAAGTAAACAAAGGGCAGGAAAAGCCAGCCCATCTGCCACGACAGATTTTTGAAAAACGGCACATAGAGCGTGGTCTCCACCGGCGAGGCGGCGCTCGCGTAAAGCCAGATGCAGGTAAAGAGCGAGACGAGCGAGAGCAGCGCGTATTTGTGCTTGGCGCGTAGTCCCTGCGGGTCTTTGAGAATCAGCTTGCGGTAGTCGTCAATCCAGCCGACCACGCCGAAACCGAGCATGACAAAGAGCGCAATCCAGGTGTATTTCACCCGTAAATCCGCCCAGAGGAGCATAGCGATGCAGACGCTTAGGATGATGAGCGCGCCGCCCATGGTCGGCGTGCCTGCTTTTTTCAGGTGGGTTTGCGGGCCGTCGTCGCGCACGTACTGCCCCATTTGCAGGCGGCGCAGAAGGGCGATCATCCGCCCGCCAAAGCCGATGGAGAGCAGGAGCGCGGTCAGCGCGCCGAAGATGACGCGCGAGGTGAGGTAGGTGAAGGCGTTGAACGGGCTGAACCAGTTGCTTAACCAGTCGGCGAGGGCGTAGAGCATGTTTTCGGTTCCTTGATTGTTGTTGTGTTGAGTGTGTTCAGGTTTCGCGGCGATTTATACATACACCTGAGCGCTCGTGGTGTATGTAAATGAAGCGGGATGGGTGTCTGGCGCCAATACATCTTCCCTCCTCAATGTCCGGCGGCGGCGGTCAGTCCGGCGGCGGCGAGTACGCCTTCCATGCGGGCGCTGCGTGAGCCTTTGACGAGGATGACGGTCGCCGGGGCATCGGCGAGATAGGCGGCAAGTGCCGCGCCCGCGCTGGCGGTGTCGGCGAAATGGCGGTCCGCGCCGTATTCTTGGGCGAGGCCGTCGCCGACTGACCAGAAGGCGCTGATGCCGCGCGTGGCGGCGTAGGTCGCGACGTCGTGATGCAGCGCCACTTCTTCCGCGCCCAACTCGCCCATCGCACCGGCGATGATTAGTGATTGCGGCGCGGCGGCGAGGACGTCGATGGCCGCCTTGAATGAGGCGGGGTTGGCGTTGTAGGTGTCGTCGTAGATGGTGTGCGCGCCGACGCGGATGGCGGCGAGGCGCGATTGGTGCAGGGCGAGGCCGGTGAGCGTCGCCTGCATTTGTGCGCCGCTGACGCCGGCAAGGCGCGCGGCGGTGCAGGCGGCGAGCGCGTTCATGATGTTGTGCCGCCCCACCAGTTGCCAGGCGACCGGATAGTCGCTGCCGTCCACGCGCAGCACGAAGCGGCTGCCGTCGGCGGCGAGATCGTGTGCGGTGACGTCGGCGTCGATATTGAGCGAGAAGGTGTATTGTGGGCGGTCGTGGAATTGGTCTTGCCAGCGGGCGGCGGCGGGCAGGTCGAGGTTCAAGACGATGGCGCCGTCGCTGTGCGCGTAGATTTCGCTTTTGGCGGCGATGACGCCTTCGAGCGTACCAAATCCGGCGAGGTGCGCCGGGGCGACGTTGGTAATCAGCGCCACGTCCGGGCGGGCGAGTGCTACCAGGGCGGCGATTTCGCCGGGGTGGTTCGCGCCCATTTCAATCACCGCATAGCGGTCTTCGTCGCGCAGACGCAGCAGGGTGAGCGGCACGCCGATGTCGTTGTTCAAATTGCCGAGGGTGGCCAGCGTCTGCCCACGGGTTTGCAGCAGGCGTTGCAGGATTTCTTTGGTGCTGGTTTTGCCGTTGCTGCCGGTGATGGCGAAAAACTGCGCTTGGCTACGCTCACGGCGGTCGCGAGCCAGCGCCTGCAAGGCGGCGAGGGTATCGGCGACGACGATTTGCGGCAAGTCCGCGTCTGGCTGGTATTCGGCGACGATGGCGGCGACGGCGCCCTGCCCTTTGGCCGCGGCGAGGAAGTCTTCGCCGCGAAAATTCGGCCCGCGCAGGGCGATGAACAGTTCGCCCGCTTGCAGGCGGCGGCTGTCGGTGCTGACGTCCAGGGCGGTGAAATCGGCGCCATGATGGACGCCATCGCAGAGGGCGGCGATTTCGGCGGCGGTAAGCGGGGTGTTCAGCGGTTTTGCAGCCATGTGCGCACGGTTTCCTGGTCGGAGTAGTGGTGTTTGGTGGTGCCGAGGATTTGGTAGTCCTCATGGCCTTTGCCGGCGATGACCACGGCGTCGCCCGCCTCGAGCTGCGGCAGGACGAAGCGGATGGCTTCTTCGCGCGGTCGTTTGATCCAGGCTTTTTCGCGGTGCCCCATGCCGCGCAGGCTGTCGGCGATGATGTCCGCCGGGTTTTCGGTGCGCGGGTTGTCGTCGGTGATGACGACGGCGTCGGCGTATTGTTCGGCGGCTTGTGCCATCAGCGGGCGTTTGCCGCGGTCGCGGTCGCCGCCGCAGCCGAAGACGCACCACAGTTTGCCCGGCACGTGCGCGCGCACGCCTTGCAGGATGTTGGCAAGTGCCGCCGGTGTGTGGGCGTAGTCGATGATGGCGGCGGCGCCGTTGCCGAGACCGATGCGCTCGGCACGGCCGGGAACGCCGTGCAGCGCGGCGAGTTTGGCCGGTATCGCGGCAAACGGTGTGCCTAGTGCGAGCAGGCAGGCGGCGGTGTTCAAGAGGTTGTCCACGTTGAAGCGGGCGAGCAGGCCGCTCTGAATGGCGACCTGCTCCGCTTCGGTTTCGAGGGTATAGGCGATACCGTCGGGACTTAACACGATGTCGCGCGCGCGCAGGGTGAGTGCGGCGCGCGGGTGGGCGTGATTCTGGCTGCTGACGGCGATGACGCGCGTTTTCGGGTGAACGCGGTTTTCGTCGAGCAGGCGGCGGCCGTGCGCATCGTCGATGTTGATGACGGCGACGGGCAGCGGTCGCGCGAAAAGGCTGGCTTTGGCAAGGAAGTAGTCTTCCATGTCGCGGTGGTAGTCGAGGTGGTCGCGGCTCAGGTTGGTAAAGACGCCGATGTGGTATTCGACCGCCGCCACCCGTCCTTGTGCGAGGGCGTGCGAGGAGACTTCCATCGCCACGGTTTCGATGCCCGCGTCACGGAAGCGGGCGAGGTATTGTTGGACGCGCAGCGGGTCGGGGGTGGTGTGGCTCGCGGGCTCCAGCGCATCCAGCTTGCCGTAGCCGATGGTGCCGAGCATCGCGCCGCCGGTCGCTTGCGCGAGGAAGTGGACGAGCGAGGATTTGCCGTCGGTGCCGGTCACGCCGATGAGTTTGAGCGCGCGCGCGGGGTGGTCGTAGAAGCGCGCGGCGATTTCGCCCAGATGCGCGCCGAGCTGTTCGCAGGCAATGGCGTCTGCGGGCGGGTTGGCGTAAGGCGGTTCGTAGGCGATGGCGGCCGGATGCAGTTCGGGGTTGTAGAAGTCCAGCGCATGGTGGCTGATGCCGCGCGCCGCCAGCCAGAGGGTCTGTGGCGTGAGGGCGCGCGAGTCGGTGGCAATCGCCGCGATGTCGCGGTCTGCCGTGGCCGCAGTCAGTCCTTTTAGCAGGTCATTCAGTTTCTTCGGGGGGTTCATGCGGGGGCGCTCCGGCGGAGTCGTTGTCTTCAAAGAGGGCGGAGTCGGCGACGAGGCCGATTTCGCCGGATTTGGCGATTTTATCGGGCAGGACGCCGAGCATTCTCAGCGACCAGTCGGCGATTTTGGCAAAGGGCGGTGCGGCAACCAGGCCGCCGTAGTAGTTGTCGCCTTTGGGGTCATCCACGACGACGACCATGGCGATGCGCGGGTTGTGCGCCGGGGCGTAGCCCGCAAAGATGCCACGGTAGTTTTTCTCGGCGTAACCGCCGCCTTTGCGCACTTTGTGCGAGGTGCCGGTTTTGCCGGCGACGGTATAGCTTTCGGTGTTGGCGCGCTTGCCGGTACCGCCGTCGCCAACCACCGCTTCCAGCATTTTCTGCACGGCGCGCGCGGTTTTGTCGCTCATCACCCGCTTGCCTTCCGGCAGTTCTTCGACTTTCAGGAGTGACAGCGGCATTTCCACACCGTCGTTGGCAATGGTGGCGTAGGCGTGCGCCAGTTGCAGCGCGCTGACGCTGACGCCGTAGCCGTAGAAGGTGGTGGCGTAGTCAAACGGGCTGATTTTTTCGGTGCGCGGGAAGTGACCGCGTTGTTCGCCGGGGAAGCCGATGCCGCTCGGTTGGCCGAAGCCGAGGGCGGTCATAAAGTCGCGGTATTTTTTGCGCGGCATGCGCTCGCTAATCATCGCCATGCCGACGTTCGAGGATTTGCGGATGACGCCGACGGTATCCTGCGTGCCGTAGTTGTGCGTGTCGCGCACGGTGTAGCGCCCCATCTGGTAGGTGCCGCTGGTGCGGAAGCTGGTTTTCGGGGTGATCACGCCCGCTTCCAGCGCGGCGGCGACCGCAAGCGGTTTCATGGTCGAGCCGGGCTCGAAGGTGTCGGTCACGGCGCGGTTTTTCAGCAGTTCGGCGCGGCGTTCGGCGCTGACGTTGGGGTTGCCCGCGGGCAGCGACACCATGGCGAGAATCTCGCCGGTTTTCACGTCCACCATCACTGCCGACACGGATTCGGCGCGGAATTCGTCCTTGGTTTCCTGCAAGACTTGGTGAGTGATGTACTGGATGCGCTTGTCGATGGAAAGCTGCAACTGTGTTCCGGCAGAGGCAGGCCGCACTTCTTCGACGACGCGCAAGGCGCGCCCGGCGCGGTCTTGCAGCACTTTCACTTTGCCCGCCTGTCCGGCCAGCCAGTTTTCGTAGAGTTTTTCCAGCCCTTCCTGACCTTTGTCTTCAACGTCGGTGTAGCCGATGATTTGCCCCATGATTTCGCCGGAGGGGTAGAAGCGCTTGTAGCCGTTTTCGCGGCGCAGGCCGGGGATTTTCAGGTCGAGCGCTTCGTTGGCGATGCTCGGCGGAATCTGGCGGCGCAGGTACATGAATTGCTGGTCGGCGCGCGCCGCCAGTTCGTCGTAAAACTTGGCGAGGTCTTCATCCAGAAGCGTCGCCAGCGGGCGCAGGGTTTCGTATTGGTAGCGCAGGCGCGCTTCTTCTTCGTTACCGCTGTTCGCCCAGGCGCAATCGACGCTGTACGCCTTGTCCGTCTGGCAGGCTTCGCGCAGGCGGTCAAAATCGCCGTTCAACGTCGCCCACATGCGCAGCGGGTCAATGATGAGCGTGCTCACCGGGGTGGAAATGGCGAGCGGCTCGCCCTCCCGATCCAAAATCATGCCGCGCAGCGCGTCTTCCGTCTGGATGCGCAGGCTGCGGTCGTAACCGCGCTTGGTCAGGCTGTCGGCGGTCGTTACTTGCAGGCGGATAAGCTGCGCCACCAATCCCAGCGTCATCAATGCCAAAAAGCCCACCACAACATTGCGGCGGGCAGTGGCACCATAACGGAAGATGGAACGCGCCACGGCTCAGTCCAGATAAACCACTTGCGTTGCCTGCGGCATATGCATATCCAGCCCGTTGCGCACCGCGTGGTCGATGACGCTGTCATCGGCGAGCATTTTTTGCTCCAGGAGCAGCTGCGTCCATTCGGCGTTAATCTGGTCGCGCGTTTTCTTCAGCGATTGCACCTGATTGACGAGGTTGCTTTGTTCATGCGCGAACTTGGCCGCTTTCACGCCGCTAAAACAGGCACCGCAAAGCAGTACCGCCAGAATAACCATCATAAATTTCATATCTTTACTGCCTTTCTCAATCTTGCGCTGCGACTTCTCGGATTGTCCGCCACTTCCCTGGCGGACGGTTTGACCGCAGGTGGAACCAGTCGCAGCAACGGGTTCACCCGGTCGTGTGCCGACGGAATCTCCGCCGGCAAGGGCGCGCCCTCGTGGGCGCGGATAAAGCGCTTCACCAGCGCATCTTCCAGTCCATGAAAGGTAATCACTGCCAGCACCCCGCCTGATTTCAGCAAACGGGTTGCGGCGGCAAGACCGCGTTCAATCTCGCCGACCTCATCATTGACCGCAATGCGGATCGCCTGAAACGTCTGCGTTGCCGGATGAAAGCCGGCCTTGTACAACTTGCGCGGCACGGCATCGGCGACCACCGCTGCCAAATCCAGCGTGGTGCGCAACTTGCCGCGCGCCGCGATGACCGCCCGCGCAATGCGACGCGCCACCGTATGCGGTTCGCCGCCCCAATCACGGATGACCCGCGCCAGCGTCGCCTCATCGGTCGCCGCGAGCCAGTCAGCCGCCGTAATGCCGCTCTCATTGTCCATGCGCATATCGAGCGGCCCTTCCTTGCCAAAAGAAAAACCGCGCGCCGCCTGATCAAGCTGCGGCGAAGACACACCCAAATCAAGCAAAATGCCATCAAGACTGGCCGCGCCAACATCTGCAAACGCCGTTTCCATGCGGGAAAACGGGCAGCGGGCGAAATGAAAGCGCGGATCGTCAATCCCGGCCGCCGCTTCCGCCGCCTGTGGGTCGCGGTCCAGCGCGTACAAGCGCCCTGCCCTGCCCAAGGCAGCAAGCATGGCACGGCTGTGCCCGCCACGGCCAAAGGTGCCGTCGAGATAAACACCATCCGCGCGAATGGCGAGCGCTTGCACCGCCTCGTGCAAGAGAACCGTGACGTGAGCGCTCATATCGCCAAACTCTCCAGCGCGCCGTTGAGATCCAGCCCGTCCGCACGCAACGCCTCGGCATCCTCGGCATTGATGGCATCCCAAGCCTCCTGACTCCACAGCTCGAACTTATTGCCCATGCCGCTCATCACCACCTTTTTGTCCAGCCCGGCGCGCTGACGCAGCGGCGGCGGGATGAGAATGCGCCCGGTGCTGTCGAGCTCACACTCGGCGGCGTTCCCCATATAAAGACGCTTCAGGCGGCGGATTTGCGGATCAAAACTGGGCAGCTTCACCAACTTCTCCTCCACCTTCTGCCATTCCGGCAGCGTGTAAAGCAGCAGCTGGTTTTCCAGCTCGGCGGTCAAAATCAAAACGCCGTCGCTCTCCTCCTCAAATTGCGCCCGCACCTTGGCCGGGACGGAAAGCCGTCCCTTAGTGTCGAGCGAAATATGGTAGATACCGCGAAACATGGCGTAGTGAGTTAAGGTCTATTGCACAATTTCCCACATTATACCTTGCGTTCATATTCCGGCAATAATTAAGATTTTAGTCCTTCAAAATCATCAAGATAACTTTTGCAACCGGAAGCCGTCGCGGCGGAGGAAAACGGCGAGTTATCCACCACGTAGGCGGGTTATTCGCCATTTTATCCACAATGGTGCAAGAAAGTGGGGGAAATTGCCCAGCGGGGGAGAAAGTGCAAAAAAAGCCCGCAGCATGCGGGATAGAAGGAGAAAAAATGAGCGCTGTGTAGCTGCCCGTTGAACATCACGACCGGCGTGTCATGCCACGAATCGCCCCTACGACGACCGCAACAACGCCTCGTAATGCCGCAACTTCTCCGCCAAATGCGCCTGATGATCGACAAGACGCGCCAACTGCGTCGCAAGCGCCTGCTGGTGCGCCAACAACAACGCATAACGCGCCGCCAGCGTCGCCTCACTTTCAGCACGCAGGCGAGCAAACGCCTTGATTTGCGCCAGCGGCATATTCGTTTCCTTCAGCCGCAAGATGAAAGTCAGCCAGGCAGCGTCGCGCTCACTATAAATGCGGTAGCCGTTAGCATCGCGCGCGGGCGCAAGCAGCCCTTCCTTTTCGTAATAACGCAGCGTGTCGGCACTGAGACCAGTCAGCGCGGCAAATTCCTGGATGTGATACATGAAAAAAATCCTTGCGTTGGAGCCCGCTCCAAAACATATCCTCAACGCTCCCCCAACAAAAGGAGCAAACCATGCTAAACCCGGAACTGCTGCAACGCGGCCTCGCCACACTGAATGCCATCGATGGCGCACAAGGCGAAGCGGTGATGACCGCCCTCGCCGATATCGCCCCTGACCTCGGCCAATACATCATCGGCTTCGCCTTCGGCGAGATCTACAACCGCCCGGCGCTTGACCTGCGCCAGCGCGAACTGATCACACTGGCCGCACTCGCCGCGCAGGGCGGCTGCGAGAACCAGCTGCGCGTCCATATCCATGCCGCGCGAAACGTCGGCCTTTCGCGCGAAGAAATCATCGAAGCTTTCATTCACTGCGTGCCGTACCTCGGTTTCCCGAAAGTGCTGAATGCGGTATTCGTCGCCAAAGCCGTCTTTGCAGACAGCGACGATTGAACCAGCCGCGCAGCAAAAAGCCCGCATGATGCGGGCTTTTACGATTCGTGCAAGGTTTATAGCAACCCCTCCTAGGGCGTGTTTGCATTTCAGCGGATAGGCCCCTCCCCGGGCTCCCCCGCTCCGCGGGGGGAGGGGGTTCAAATTGCAAACAGCCCCTAAAGCCTCGTACGGCGTGCGCCGCCTGACCGGGCACCACATACTGTCTTCGGCGGCGTGCCTTGTTCGAGGTTTTCTGTGTATCGCTCTATCCCCCCTTGCGCCCGCACCGCTCACGCATAAAAAAGCGGCTCTAATGAGCCGCTTCCTGTGATGAAGTTGGGTTATTTCAAAATTTTCAGATGACTGCCGGACGGTTTGTCTTCGCCATCTGGTGTGGACGGTGTCACGTTGCTGTCTTGCGGACCCTTTTCCAGCCCTTCTGCAGGCGGCAAACTGATACCTTCGCCGGTTTCCCGCGCGATGAGCGAGACGATGGCCTGCATGCTGACCCAGACTTGATGCGGCTGACCGCCGAAGCGGGTGTTGAAGGTGACGCTGTCGTTGTCAATGGAAAGGTTGGCAGTCGCCGTTGGCGAGATGTTCAGTACCAGCATTTCTTCTTGCAAGAGATGCAGCGGCACACCGTGTACCCAGCCCGCACCGGGCGCAGCGATGACAAGATGCGGCGTGCAGTCGTTATCCACAATCCACTGGTAGATGGCGCGCAGCAGATAGGGCTTGCGGTCGGTCATGGTGACTTCGTCGCGCATCAGGCACCCGGTCGCAACGCCGCTTCCTGTTTGGAGAGCGATTTGCGGAAGTAGTCTTTGGAGAAGTGGAAGTCCATATAGCGCTGGATGGTCGCCGCCGCTTTCGGCAGTTCGATTTCGAGGCTTTCCAGACGCCAGAGGATGGGCAGGACGCAGCAGTCCAGCAGGCTGATTTCACTGCCGATGAGGTAATCCCGGCCTTTGAACATCGGCGACATGAGCAGCACGGCTTCGCGCAGCTGTTTCTGCGGCGCTTTTTTCTTTGCCGGTGACAGTTTGCCGTGTTGCAGTTGATCAACCGGCTGGTACCAGTTGGTTTCCAGTTCGTAGCAGAAAAGGCGGATTTTCGCCTTGAGGTTCGCCTAAATCGGCATTAGCGCCGGGTGCGGGAAGCGTTCGTCAAGGTATTCGCTGACGACGCGCTCGTCAAAGAGGACGAGGTCGCGGTCAATCAGGGTCGGCAGCCGCCCGGTCGGGTTGATTTCGATGAGGTCGGACGGGATGTTGTCAGGATCGATTTCGACGTAGTCGATTTCCAGGTCTTTGGCCTGGCAGACCAGGCGGATGCGATGGCTGCTCGCGTGGATGGGGCTGCCGAACAGCGCCAGCCCGCCCCGTTTTTGACTTACGATACTCATAGGCTCCTTGTTTTTAATGGATGTCGCGCCAGTATTCTTTCTTCAGCAGGTAGAAGATGACGGTGAGGAAGGCGAGAAATGCCAGTACCCACGGTCCCATGCGCATGCGGTCCAGCGCGGAGGGGTCAGAGACGTAGCTGAGGAAGTTGGTAATGTCGTAGGCGACTTTGTCGTATTCTTCTTTGTTCAGCGTTCCCGGGGTGATGGCTTCGAAGCCGACCAGGCTGCTGTGGGTTTCGCATTTTTCTTGGCCTTCAACCATTTCGCACACTTTTTCTTCGTGGTAAACGGGTTTCTGGACGCCTTGCAGTTCCCACAGCGGGTTCGGCATGCTGGCGCCCGCGAAGACGGAGTTGTTGAATCCCAGCGGACGGCTGTCATCGCGGTAGAAGCCGCGCAGGTAGTTGTAGATGTAGGCGCCGCTTTTTGCCCGTGCGGTCAGCGACAGGTCGGGCGGGGTTTGTCCGAACCATTTCAGTCCCTCGGCGCCGCTCATCGCGGTGTGCATTTGTTCAACGTCTTTGGCACCGGTGAAGATGAGGTTTTTTGCACCGATTTCCGGGTCGATTTGCAGGTCGCGGAAGGCACGGTTGTAGCGCTGGTATTTCAGCGAGTGGCAACCGGAGCAGTAGTTGATGAAGTATTTGGCGCCGTTTTGCAATGAGATTTTGTCGTTCAGGTCAATCTGAAAGGCGTCATTCGGATAGGTTGCCGCGCCACCGGAGGCAAAGGCTTGGGTCATCGCCAGCGATGCGGTCAACAGGAGGATTTTCATGGTTTTCATTTGGTCACCCGTGTTGGTACTGGCTTGGTTTTGTCGAGCTTGCTGTAGATGGGCATCAGCAGGAAGAAGGCAAAGTAGATGCCGGTGCAGCATTGTGCCAAGCGGGTAACGATATTGGTCGGCGGCATGGTGCCGAGTTTGGTCAGGGTGAGGAAGGCGATGATGAACAGCGCCAGCGCCACACGCGAGATCCAGCCTTTGTAGCGGATGGATTTGACCGGCGAGCGATCCAGCCACGGCAGGATGAAGATCATGCCGACGGCGGCAAACATGGCGATAACGCCCCACAGTTTTGCCGGTACGCCGAACCAGTCCCAAGTCATGGCGCGCAGGATGGAGTAGAAGGCGCCGAAATACCACACCGGTGCGATGTGTTCTGGCGTCACTTGCGCGTTCGCCGGTTCAAAGTTGGCAAGCTCCAGGAAGTAGCCGCCAAATTCGGGCATGTAGAAGATGATGCCGGCGAATATCATGAAGAAGAAGCCGAACCCGACCAGGTCTTTGATGGTGAGGTAGGGGTGGAAGGGGATGCCGTCCAGCGGAACACCGCGTTCGTCCAGATGCTCTTTGATTTCGATGCCGTCCGGGTTGAGCGAGCCGACTTCGTGCAGCGCGATGATGTGCGCCGCGACCAGCATCACCAGCACCAGCGGGATGAGGATGATGTGCAGCGAGAAGAAGCGGTTGAGCGTCGCGTCGGAGATGTAGAAGTCGCCCTGGATGAAGGTGACGATGGCATCGCCGACGACCGGGATGGCGCTAAAGAGTGAGATGATGACGTTGGCGCCCCAGTAGGAGGTTTGTCCCCACGGCAGCAGGTAGCCCATGAAGGCTTCCGCCATCAGCGCAAGGAAGATGAGCGCGCCGAAAAGCCAGACGAGCTCACGCGGTTTGCGGAAGGAGCCGTACATCAGGCCGCGGAACATGTGCATGTAAACGCAGATGAAGAAGAAGGAGGCGCCGGTGGAATGCATGTAGCGGATGAGCCAACCAAAATCAACGTCGCGCATGATGTATTCGACGCTGCTGAAGGCTTCGGCGGCGCTCGGTTTGTAGAACATCGCCAGCCAGACGCCGGTGAGGATTTGGTTCACCAGGACGACCAGCGCCAGCGAACCGAACAGGTACCAGAAGTTGAAGTTTTTCGCCGCGTAGTAGCGGTCCATGTGGTCGTGCCACAGCAGGGTCAGCGGGAAGCGGTTGTCAATCCAGCCGAGCAGACCGGTGGTTTTGTACGGGTTACTAGCCATTTTGTCCTCCTTCGCTGCTGGCACCGACGACGACGAGGTTGTCGTTTTTGAAGTTATACGGCGGGATGCTCAGGTTGGTCGGTGCGGGTACGCCTTTGTAGACGCGGCCGGCGTAATCGAATTTTGAACCGTGGCAGGGGCAGAAGAAGCCGCCTTCCCAAGTGGCATCGCCGCGCACTTCGCGCCCTTCGGCGCGGGATTGCAGTTTCGGCGCGCAGCCAAGGTGGGTGCAGATGCCGAGCATGACGAGGACGTCTTTGCGCTCTGAACGCCATTCGTTCTGCGCATATTCCGGTTGCAGGGATTCTTTGGATTCCGGGTCACGCAGGTCTCCGCCAACTTGCGGCAGGGTGGCGAGCATTTCGTCGGTACGGCGCAGGAGGTAAACGACCTTGCCTTGCCAGAGGACGGTCAGCATGGCGCCCGCTTCAAGTTTGGTGATATCGACTTCTACCGGCGCGCCAACGGCTTTGGCGCGTTCGCTGGGAAGCCAGCTTTTGAGGAAGGGAACGGCGAGAAAGCCCGCGCCGACTGCCGTCGCGCCGGTCGTCGCCGCGACCAGCATCTTGCGGCGGGCGGGATTCTCCACCGGTTGCGCCGGGATGAATACCGGCTTGAGATTCGCTGCATTGCTCATGATTGTTCTCCGCGCATCGATTCTTTCCTATCAATACGGCGTTATTGCCTTGGGTAAATTATATTTCGGGGTGACTATCTTAACAAAATCTTGCGATTTGCGCATGACCGCAAAGCGGGGTTCAAAAGGGATTTTCTTCATCAAAAAAGCGCTGTTGCAGGCCAAACGTCGCGGCGAGATGCTCGCCCAAGGCGCGGATGCCGGCGCGTTCGCTGGCATGATGGCCGCAGGAGATATACACCGTGCCCGTCTCCCGCGCTTCGTGGTAGCTGCGCTCGGCATATTCGCCGCTGATGAAGGCCTGCGCGCCCTCGTCTGCCGCCTGTTGCAGGAAATCTTGCGCCGCGCCGCTGCACCAGGCGATATGGGTTAGCGGGTCAGCGGCCGTGCCGACGGCGAATGGCTCACGCTCCAGCCCGCCTTCCAGTTGTGCCAGGAGGTCGGGCAATGTCGTCGGTGCGATGCGTGCGTGCCAGATGAGCGGTTCTTCTGCCGACTGCCACACGGCTTCGCAGGCAAAGTGTTTGGCAAAGTGGGCGTTGTTGCCCAGTTCGGGGTGTTGGTCAAGCGGCAGGTGGTAGGCAAAGAGATTCATTTCATGCGCGAGCAGCGCGGCAAGGCGACGCTTCTTCAGGCCGACTACTTGCGGCGCTTCGCCTTTCCAGAAGTAGCCGTGATGCACCAGGAGCGCGTCTGCCTGCCAGTCAATCGCCGCGGTTATTGCCGCTTGCGAGGCGGTGACGGCGGTAAGGATGCGGCGGATTTCCGCCTTGCCTTCGACTTGCAGGCCGTTTGGCGCGTAGTCGCGAAAGCGGTCGGTTTGTAGCAGGTCGCGCAGATGGGTTTGCAGTTGGTCGCGGGTAATCATGATGGCTCTGAATGGTGTGATGTGTGTCAATGGTTTTGCCGGGCCGGTCATTGAACATCATCGCCGGATACCAGGCGTTCTCGTAGCTGACTTTTGTTGGTTGGGTCAGCGCTGCGCCAACCCAACTTGCGATGTCATAGCGATTCTTCTGCGCGCACGCGGCGGATGTTGGCGCCGACCGCGCCCAGTTTTTTTTCGATGGCGTCGTAGCCGCGGTCGAGGTGGTAGATGCGGTCAATGGTGGTTTCGCCTTCGGCGGCCAGTGCGGCGAGAACGAGGCAGGCGGAGGCGCGCAGGTCGGTCGCCATCACCGGTGCGCCGCTCAGTTTGGCGACGCCGCGCACGGTGGCGGTGTGGCCTTCGATGGCGATGTCTGCCCCCATCCGCGCCAGTTCGGGGACGTGCATGAAGCGGTTTTCAAAGATGGTTTCGATGACGGTCGCCGTGCCTTGCGCGACGGTGTTGAGCGCCATGATTTGTGCCTGCATGTCGGTCGGGAAGGCGGGGAATGGTGCGGTGCGGATGCTGACGGCGTGCAGCGGTCGCCCGCGCTGGTCCAGGCGGATGTAGTCCGGGCCGCGTTCTACGAGTGCGCCTGCCGCTTCGAGTTTTTCCAGCACGGCTTCGAGCAGGTCGGCGCGGGTGTGGCGGGTGGTGATTTCGCCGCCGGTGATGGCCGCGGCGATGAGGTGGGTGCCGGTTTCGATGCGGTCGGGCAGGGTCGCGTAACGCGCCGGTTTGAGCGCGCGCACGCCTTCGATGGTGAGTGTCGTCGTGCCGATGCCGCTGATTTTCGCGCCCATGGCGTTCAGGCAGTGGGCGAGGTCGCTGACTTCCGGCTCGCAGGCGGCGGCGTCAAGGATGGTGGTCCCTTCGGCGAGTACGGCGGCCATCAGCAGGTTTTCGGTGCCGGTGACGGTGGTAACGTCCATGATGAAGCGGGCGCCGCGCAGTTTGCCGCGCGCTTCGATGTAGCCTTCGTGGATGTTAATGTGTGCGCCGAGTGCCTGCATGCCTTTGATGTGTTGGTCCACCGGGCGCGCGCCGATGGCGCAGCCGCCGGGCAGGGAGACGCGTCCCTGGCCGAAGCGGGCGAGCAGCGGCCCCAGAACGAGGATGCTGGCGCGCATGGTTTTGACGAGTTCGTAGGGCGCTTCGGGGTTTGTGATGTCCGTCGCGTCCACGGTGACCTGGTGCTCGCCGGTAAATGCCGCTTTGGCGCCCATGGCGTTTAGCACTTTGATGAAGGTGTGGACGTCGCGCAGGCGGGGGACGTTGTCGATGATGGTTTCGCCGGGGACGAGCAGGGTGGCGGCGAGGATGGGCAGGACGGCGTTTTTCGCACCGCTGATGCGGACTTCGCCGGTAAGCGGGGTGCCGCCGATGATTTTGAGTTGTTCCATGGTTAGCCCGCCACTTCGGTTTTCAGCGCCAGCGCGTGGATTTCGTTGCTGCCGAGGATGTCGCCGAGGGCGTTCATCACGGTGCGGTGTTGTTCGAGGCGGCTTTTGCCGGCAAAGCCGGCGGAGCGGATGTGGGCGCTGTAGTGAACGCCGTCGAAGGTGGTGAGGGTGATTTCGGCGTCGGGCAGGACGGCTTTGATGCGTGAGGTGATCAGTTCTTCTTGCATGGTTGGCTCATGGTGGGCAGGTCGATTTCGTAGAGGGCGAGGAGTTCGTTGAGAATAGGCGGCAGGTTTTGCCAGGCGAGCGTTTTGTGTTGCGCACCGGCAAGGGCTGCCAGCCAGACGAGCGCGGCAACGCCGATGCTGTCCGCCTGTTGCAGTTGGCTCGCGTCAATGGTGAGGGTATCGGGCAAGGGTTCGTCGCGCAGGCGGCGGCCGTCAAGTGTCGGGATCGTTAAAGCGGGGTGCAGTTGCAGCACCCCGCCGGTGAGTGTTCCGAGGGCAGCGAGGCTCATTCGTTGCCTTTCATCGTCTTGATTTTGGCGATGAGTTTGTCGATGCCGCCCTGGTTAATCTCGGTATCGAAGCTGTTGCGGTAGCTGGAGAGGATGGAGACGTTTTCAAAGGAGACGTCGTAGATTTTCCATTGGCCGCCTTTGTAGCGCACGCTGAAGACGACAGTCGCCTGTTTGCCGTTTTTGTCGCGCACCTGGATGCGGATGTCGCTGCGCTGGTATTTGTCGAGCGGCGAGGCGCTCAGGATTTTTACCGCTTCTTCGACGGGCGTGCCGGCGTAGTTCGTCCAGCCGCGCGAATAGACGCGCACCAGGAGGTCGCGGAAGGCAGCGGTGAAGTCGGCTTTTTGTTGCGCGCTGGCGTCGCGCCAGTGGCGACCGAGGACGACTTGCGACATCAGCTCGAAGTCCATGTACGGTAGCACTTCGCTTTTGATAAGGTCGCTGAAGGCGCCGGGATCGTTGCGGTAGCGGCTCTGGTTGGCGTTCAGTTTGGTGAAGACGGTTTTCGCCTGTTGTTCGACTAGCGCCTTGGCGTCATCTGCGCTTGGCTGCGCGGCAAAGGCCATGGCGGAAACGGCGGCGAGGGCGAGGCTCATGAGGATTTTTTTCATGGGTTAGGCTCCTGGGGTGTGGATTTTGACGCATCGTCCTTGGCGGACATTTGCGTGACGAATTGCTGGATTAGCTTCTCCAATACCATAGACGAACCGGTGTACTGGATCGTATCACCATTTTGTAACATCGCCGGGTCGCCACCAGGGACGATGCCGATGTATTTCTCACCGAGCAGCCCGGCGGTGAGGATGTCGGCGCTGCTGTCGAGCGGCAGGCGGTCGTACTCGCCGGAAATCTCCAGCACCACTTTCGCCTTGTAGGCATCCTGATCGTAGCCGATGCTTTTCACCTTGCCGATTTGCACGCCGGACATCGTCACCTTGGCGTTTTTGGAAAGGCCGCTGATATCAGCAAAATCCGCATTCACTTCATACGGATGGCTCATGCGGAAGCCGCGCGCGTTGCTTGCCTGCAAGGCAAGAAAGACCATAGCGGCAAGCGCCAGCAGGACAAACAGCCCCACGGCGACGGAAACACTGCGATTCGATTGCACATCAACCTCCAAACAACATCGCGGTCAAAACAAAATTCAGCCCCAACACGGCGAGTGAAGACATCACCACCGTCGTCGTCGTCGCGCGCGACATACCGCTTGCGGTCGGCAGGCTGCTGAAACCCTGAAACACGGCAATCGCCGCGCATACCCAGCCGAAGACCAGACTTTTCAACAGCATGCCGCGCACGACATCACTGCCGAAATCAACACTGTTCTGCATCCCCGACCAAAAAATCCCGTCATCCAGACCAAGATAGACCACCCCGACCAGATGCGCGCCAATGATGGCGACGGCAACAAAAAGAATCGTCAACAGCGGCAGCGCGAACCAGGCGCCCAAAAAGCGCGGCACGCCGACCTGCGCCACCGGCTCAATCGCCATCATCTCCATCGCCACCAGCTGCTCGGTGGTCTTCATCAGGCCAATCTCGGCGGTAATCGCCGAACCGGCGCGCCCGGCAAAAAGCAGCGCACTCACCACCGGCCCCAGCTCACGCAACAGCGACAACGCCACCATCGTGCCGAGCGCCTGCTCCGCGCCGAAGCGCACCATCGTCGTATAAGCCTGGAATGACAGCACCATGCCGACGAACAACCCGGCGACCAAAATAATCGGCAGCGACAACACGCCCGCCGCATACGTCGCGCGCAGCGTGAGCAACGGCTTGCGCAACAAAATCGCCACATGGCGCAGCAGCGCCAGCGCGAACAAACAAAAATCACCCAGCGCGGCGAGACAGGCGAGCGTCGTCGCCCCTACCGCCGCAAGAAAATCCGACACAAACTTCATCGCACCCGCTCCAGCAAACCCTGCGCATAATCGGCGGCAGGAAAATGAAACGCCACCGGGCCGTCCGCCTCGGCATGCATGAACTGATGCACCAAGGGGTCCGTGCTCGCATACAGCTCGGCGGGCGCGCCATTGGCGAGCAACTTGCCGCCGGAAAAGAGCAGGATGCGGTCGGCAATCTTGCTCACCTCGGCCACATCATGCGACACCACAAAACTCGTCATGCGCAGGCCGTCGTTCAAATCACGCACCAGGCGGGTCAGCACGCCCAGCGAAATCGGATCCTGCCCGGTAAACGGCTCGTCATAAATCATCAACTCCGGATCAAAAGCAATCGCCCGGGCGAGTGCCACCCGCCGCGCCATGCCGCCGGACAGCTCCGCCGGCATCAGCGCCGCCGCACCACGCAGACCGACGCGCTGCAACTTCATCAGCGTCACCGCCTCAATCAAACGGCGGTCAAGGCGCGTCTTCTCGCGCAGCGGAAAAGCGACATTCTCCGCCACCGACATATCCGAAAACAGCGCGCCGGACTGGAACAACATGCTCATCCGCCGCCGCAGCCGCATCAGCGCCGCGCGCGACAAATCCGGCACCGACTCGCCCAGCACCTCGACCGTCCCCGCGTCTGGGCGCAACTGCCCGGTCAAAAGACGCATCAACGTCGTCTTGCCCGTACCGGACGGCCCCATGACGGCGACCACTTCGCCGCGCGCAATCTCAAAACTCACATCATCAAAAATCTTGCGACTGCCGCGTGCAAACGACAAATGCGCGACGCGCACCACCCAATCAGTAGCCATCAACAGCCTCCCCGGCCAGCGCCAGCACCGCCTGCCACTCGGCAGGGGTAACCGGCGAAACCGACAACCGGCTGCCCTTGCGCACCACCTCCATGCCGGCAAGCGCGGGCACATCCTTCAACTGCGCCAGCGACACCATCGCAGAAAACGCGCGGACAAACTGCACGACGACCAAATCCCAGCGCGGCGCATCGAGCGACGCCTTCGCGTCAAAATAGCGGCTCTCTGGGTCAAACTGCGTCGGGTCAGGGCGCGCCTCGCCGACAATCTCCACCACGCCGACAATGCCAGACGGCTTGGCGTTGGAATGATAAAAAAACGCCCGGTCGCCTGCGCGCATCTGCCGCATAAAATTGCGCGCCTGAAAATTGCGCACGCCGTCCCACGGCTCGCGCTGCCCCGGACGCGCACGCAAATCATCGAGGGAAAAATTGCCCGGCTCGGACTTTAACAACCAATAATTCATGCAAAAAGACGGTCAAAAAGAAAGCGCGCATCATACCGACAACGGTGGCGGTATGCCAGCGCATGACGATTATAGCGGGCCCCATTTGTGTTCCATAACAACAGTACGCAGCAGAAAGCCCTTGCTTCTGCGAGAAACAGAACCAGCGTGTACGGGATAAAAATGGATAGCTATAACATCAGGTTAAACCATAAAGCGCAGCAAAAAAAAAGGATTGGATGCGCGACGCATCCAATCCTGCTTCAGAGCAAACGGTTTTATTCAGCGTTAGACCAAACGCACCGTCTTGATTCAACAATGACGAAAATATTTATCGCTCTTTGGCACCAAAAGCACCAATAAATTCTTTTTCGTTAGGCATGGAAGAATCCTTGCCATAAGTACCGGAAATTTCTTCACCCCGGTTTCCAAAGAAACGACCATCGGTCACCACCTTATCGTTAGTCGCGCCGCCGTTAGTCCCGCTCAAATTCGTAGATGAGGTCCACCGCGCGCTCTTGTGCGTGGGCGCTCGCTTCGATGTTGAGGTGTTCGGTGAATTGGTAGCGGGCGATGAATTCGGTGACGCCGGTGAAGAAGTTGCTTTTCAGGCCAACGTACATGTCCTTGCCGAGGTATTTGCCTGCTTTGAGGCCGGTGACGCCGAGGTCGAAGACGTCCAGCCCGCTGTCTTTGCCGAGTGCGTCCAGTTTGCCGCCGCCCGGCAGGATGCCGCCGAGTGAGAGGCTGGCCGCGCTTTGCAGCAGCGCTTCGTTGTCCATGGTGCCATCCGGCGGGCGACCAAAGAGGAGGTAGGAGAGGATGGCGGAGTCGGGCAGTTTGGGCGTGGAGGTGAGTTTGAGTTGCAGGCGTTCAACGCTGCCGGTGATGGCGGCGCCGACTTTGATGTCTTTGCGGTCAATGGTGCGCAGGGCGAGGAAGTCGATGGTGGGGTTGGCGATGTTGCCGCCGGTAAAGGTGACTTTGCCGCGTTTGATGTCCAGCTCCTGGCCGTAGAGTTCGTACACGCCGCTCGCCACTTCGATGGTGCCTTTGGCGGCCAGCGGACGGTTCGGGCGCTCGATGATGGTCATGCCGCCTTTGAGGCGGATATTTACATCTTTGTTTTTGAAGTAGACTTTGTCGCCCAGGAGGATTTCGATGTCAGCTTTGAGCGGTACGGGCGGCTCGACCGCCGCCAGCGGCTTTTTTGGGTTTTCTTCGTTGAGGATAACGACGTCTTTGGAGATTTCGACGCCGCCGCTGGTGTCGGGGATGGAGATGTTGGCTTTGGGGACGTGGATTTTGCCTTTGACTTCGATGCCGCTCGTCGGGTCAATGGTGATGCGGAAGTCGGGCGAGATGCTGACCATCATGGTTTTGGAGTCGGCAATGAGCATGTTTTTGCCGACAAGCGCGAGGTCAAGGCGGGTCGGCGCAAGGTACAGCACGCCTTTGGCGTCGAGGTTGCCGTCCGGGGTGCCGATGTTGCCGTTGATGTCGATTTGTCCGCTGCGGTGCGCCGAGAGGCGGAGGCGGATGTTTTTGAGTTCGGTCGCGTATTGCGGGATTTTGATGAGGCCGTTTTCGAGTTGCAGCTCGCCGCTGACTACCGGCGCTTTGGCGCTACCGCTGAATTGGAGGACGCCGCCGACGCGGCCGCGCATTTCGCTCGCTTTCGGCACGAAGTTGCGGTACTTGCCGATGTCCGGGATGTTCACTTTGATTTCGCCGGAAAGCGTTTGTTTGTTCAGGTCGCTGATGAGGGCGCGGCCGTTGATGCTGCCGCTGTCGCCAAGGTCGATGGCGAGGGTGTTTTCTGCCTGGCGGTCGGTGAAGCGGGTGCGCAGTTGCGCGGTTTTGATGGCGAGGTTGAGCGGCGGCTGGCCTTTGATTTGGATATTGATGTTGCCGGGGGTGAGGTGCAGGTCGGCGTTGCCGCGCAGTTGGCCGCTGTCGGCGATGGCGATTTTGCCTTCGCCTTGCAGCGCGGTGTTCAAGCGGATGTTTTTCGGGATGAGTTTGCCGAAGCTTTTGGGATCCAGGGTGCTGATGCGGTAGGCGAGTTCGGTTTGTTTGTCGCGTTTGAGGTCGAGGCAGAGGCCGCTGTGGGCGTCGGCGAGGCAGAAGTCGCGCAGGGTGATTTGTTTGGGGGCGATTTGCAGGGCGCTGCGTTGTTTCAGGCGCCATTGCATGTCGTAGCCGCTGGCTTCCAGGCTGTTGATGTCGCCTTTCCAGGCATCCGGCGCGCTGAAGCCGCCGCTGGCGGCGAGTTGCAGGTTGGCGTCGCCGCCGCTGGTGCGCAGGGTGAGGCTGTGGCGGTCGTAGTTGCCATCGCTTGCGAGCTGGATGTCTTTCCAGTTTTGTCCGGCTGTCTGTACGCCTTGTAGCTGGATGCGGTTGTTGAAGCGCCCGCCTTTTTTCAGGCTGGTGGCGAGGTCGGCTTGCAGGCTGGCGATTTTGTGACCGGCGTAGGTGAGCGCTTTGCCGCTCAGTTGTGCCTGGAGTTCGGGCGCCTGGCGGCTGCCCGTCAGTTTGCCTTTGCCTGTGAGGCTGCCGCCGAGGGCGGGGTGGAAGGCAGCGAGGCGTTTGCCGTCAAGGTCGAAGTCAAGCGCGAGGGTTTTGTCGTCCAGTTTGCCGTCAAGGGCGACGCGGTTGTCGCCGATTTTGATTTCCAGCGCTTTGATGTGGTATTGGCCGCCGTCCATCTTCATTTGGCCATGTCCGGCCAGCGCTTGTTTTTGCCAGCGGCCTTTGAGGTCGTTGATGTCGGCGGTGAGTTGGACTTTGCCGTTTTTGACGCTACCCGCGCTGGCAAGCCGGGCGCTGATTTCGCCTTCGAGGGTTTTCAGCCGCTCCCATTGGTGCGGGTGCAGGTTTTTGGCATCTATTTTGGCGTTCCAGCTGACGTGCGGCGACCAGCCGCTTTCGCCAGTGAGATGCAGGCTGCCTTGCAGGCTTTGGGCGTCGAGCTTGATGTCGCGGATGTTGTGCAGCGGGTCGAGGGTGCCGCTGCCTTTGAGGGTGAGCGCCGGGAAGTGTTCGCCGCGCGCGTCGCCTTCGATGGTAACGGCGAGGCGGTTGTACGCGCCTTTGCCGGTCGCGCTCCCTTGTCTGGAGGCGACGATGGGGTTTTTCGTATCGCCGACGCGCAGGTTTTTCCACATCAGTTTGCCGTCCAGTTGGGGCTGGAGCAGGTTGCCGCTGACGCGCACGTCGCCGTTGATGTCGCCGCCGATGATGGGCAGAAGACGGTCCAGGCTGGGGGCGGCGACGTGCAGTTGCAGGTCGGCGCTGGCGGCATCGGCGCTGCCGTTGGCGCGCAGGCTGTTGCCCGCGAGCTGGAGTTTAAGGTCGCGTACGTCCAGTTTGCCCGCGCCGTAGTTGAGGCTGCCCTGGCCGTTCAGTGGTTGTTTTTGCCAGTGACCGCTCAGGCGCTCGATGCCGAGGTAGGCGTTGCCGTCGCCGCCGTGGGTCTGGATGTGGCCGTCCAGTTGCAGGTCGAGGTCGGGGCGCCAGTTTTTGCCGTTGATGCCGCTGATGTCCAGGGTGCCGCGCCAGGCGGGCGCGCCGCTCAAATCGGCTTCGCCCTGGTAGCGCGCGCTGCCGCCGAGGGTGGCGAGTGTGAGGTCGATGTTTTGTAGTTTGGCGTCGCCGTAGTCGCCGGCCAGGTTGAGTTCGGCAGGCGGCAGGTCTTTGCCCGCGAATGCGGCCTGGAGTTCGCCGCGCAGGGCGCTGTAGTCGCCGCTCAGTTTGAGGCTGCCGCGCTCGCTTTGGTATTCGTGGTTGTGGTAGTCGAGGTTTTTCCAGGCGAGGGTGGCGTCGAGGTGTTTTTGTGCGGGGGCGAGCGCGCCATCAAGGCGGATGTCGCCGCTGACCGCTCCGGTGAGGGTGAGTTGTAGTTGTGGTTTGAGCAGGCTTTGTTGCCAGCGCAGTTGTGCGCTTTGTCCGGGCGGGAGCAGCGGGGTGTCGGCGTCAAGGGCGAGGGTCAGTGGGTAGTCGCCGCGGGTTTCGGCTTTGCCGTCGAGGGTCGCTTTGCCTTTGTCGCTGTCGAGTTTGCCTTGTAGTTTGAGCTGGCTGTCGCGGTAGTCGGCATCCAGTTGGGCGCTGTGGATGTTGATGAGGGGTTTGTCGCCCTGGCGCAGTTCGATGTTTTCCAGCGTGAGGTTGTGCAGCGCGAGGTTTACCGGCAGGTCGAGGTCGGGCAGTTTTTCGGGCGGGGCGCTGTCGTGTGGTGTGTCGGGTTCGTCGCTCGCAGGTGGCAGGAGGATTTGTGCGTCGCGAAGGTGCAGCGCGTCGATGTTCACGTCGCCGGAGAGGAGGTCGCGTGCGCGCAGGTTCAGGCGCAGTTCGGCGGCGCGGATATCAAGCCCGGCGCCATGGAGGTGCAGGTTTTGCCAGCGCTGGTCGCCGAGGAGGTGGCCGTCGAGTGTGTCGTATTCGAGGGTGTAGGGGGTGAAGCGGGCGATGAGGTCAGGCAGTTGGCGGTAGCCGCTGTCGCTGCCGAGCAGGTAGTAGAGTGCGCCAGCCGCGATGAGGATGAGGATGAGGGTGGCGAGAAACAGCCATTTGAGGGTTTTGTACAGGCCGCGCGCCAGTCGTGCCGGGGTCACAGGTCAAGCTCCGCGCCGATGCTGATGTGCAGCCGTACTTTGTCGCCGTATTTTTTGTCAAAGCCGTGTGCGACGTCGAGTTTGATTGGGCCGACCGGTGATTGCCAGTGCACGCCCGCGCCTGCGCCGATTTTGATTTTCGGGTCGTTGATGTAGGCGTCGCCCGCATCAACGAATGCCGCCGCCGCCCAGTCGGGCTTGAAGTAGTATTCGTATTCGAGGCTGCCGACGGCGAGGTAGCGTCCGCCGATGTTGTTGTCGCCGGCGTCGCGGCTGCCGATGTTTTCAAAGGCGTAGCCGCGGATGCTGCGGTCGCCACCGGCGAAGTAGCGCATGCTCGGCGGGATGCGGTCGAAGTCGTCCGTCCAGGTGGCACCGAGCGCCATGCGGCCGACAAGGCGGTTTTTGTCGCCGAGCGATTGTAGGTAGCGGCCGTCGAGGTTCGCCTGGACGACGCTCGCGTCCGAGAGCAGTCCTTTGCCCGCGCCGAGCAGGCCGAAGCGGAACTGGTAGCCATCTTTGGGGTTGAGGCGGTTTTTGGTGGAGGTGTAGGTCCATTGTCCCTGCGGGTAGACGAGCAGGGTTTTGCCGTGGGTGAGGCCGATGGTGAATTTTTCCCAAGAGGCGACGAGGCCGTAGCGGTGCTCCCAGTCGCCGAGGCGGAAGTTGTAGCCGCCTTCGCCGAAGGCACGACGGCTGTCGTAGGTGTCGCGCTTGATGTGGCCGCCGAGGCGGAAGTAGTAGTAGTCGGTCGCCGGGTTTGCCGCCGGGATGCGGTAGAGGGCGTCCACGCTGCTGGTTTTGGTCGAGGCGTAGAGTTTGCTGCTGAATTGGTGGCCGCGGCTGTTTACCCAGCGGCGGTCGAAGTCGAATTTGCCGCGCACGCCGCTGTCGGTGGAGTAGCCGATGCCGAGGATGTAGTGTTTGTTTTCGTCCATGGTCAGCTGGCCTTTGATCGGCACGGTTTTGCGTTCGCGGTCGGGTTCGTCGCCAATCAGCGCTTCGGCGAAGTAGCCGCTACCTTGCAGGTCTTGTTGCAGGGTGGCAACGTCGGAGGAGAGGTAGGGCTGGCCGGGCTGGAACTGGACGAAGCGTTGCAGGAGGTCGGGCGAGAGCGGTACTTCGTTGAATTCGACAGTTTCAAAGGTGTAGCGCATGCCGCTATCGAAGATGAGTGAAACGTCGGCAGTGTTGGTGTCAGGGTTCACCTGGATGCTGTGTTCGCGGAAGGCAGCATCGAAATAGCCGCGCGCACTGGCAAGCGCGACAAAGCGCGCCTTGTAGGTTTCGTAGGTGTTGTGGTCGAGTGTCGTCCCGGATTTGAGCGGGTTTTCGGCGAGCAGTTCGCGGAATTTTTCGTCGCGCTCCGCTTCGCCCAGCACTTGCAGGTTCACCTGGCCGAGTTTGGTCACTTCGTTTTGTGTGACGGTGTAGATGACGGTGATACCGTCGGCGCTGTCGTCCAGCTGTACGTCCACCTGGGTGTGGTAGTAACCAAAGGGCTGCTGCGAGCGGCGGATTTCTTCGCGTCCGCTTTCGATGAGGTATTGCACGTAATCGGGCTGGTCGATTTTTTCGCCAACGACTTTTTCCAGCGAGAGATAGACTTTGGCGTTGTCGTGCCGGGTTTTGTCCTTGATGCCGCGGATGTCGATTTTGCGGATGGTTTTGCCGTCAAGGCTGGCGGCGTTTTTCGTCGCGCGCGCAGCGGGTTTGGCTGCAGGCACGGATTCCAGCGTGATGGTGTCGGCTTTTTTGCCCTGGGCGGGGAGGGTCATCAGGGCGAGGCAGAGTGCGGTAAGCAGCGGTTTGGTGTGCATGGTGTCATCCCGGTTGCAGTTGTCGCCAGCGCAGGCCGAGCGCGAATAGGACGGCGATGTAGCTCATGCCGCCAATGCCGACCAAAAGGAGCAGGTCGCGCAGGCGCATGAAGGCGGTTTTGGCGAGCCAGTCGGCGGCGTCGCCTTGCAGGTAGAGCAGTATGGAAGCGAGGGCGGCGTTGGCGAACAGCACCCGCAGGAAGAACCAGAGCGAGCCGGTTTTCAGCGAGACGCCTTCGCGGCGCAGGAAGTAAAGGAGCAGGCTCATGTTGGCCAGCGCGGCGAAGCTGCTGGCGGCGGCAAGTCCAACGTGCGCGTAGTAGCGGCTCAAAATGAGGGCGAAGACGATGTTGAGCAGCATCGCGCTGATGCCTGCCTTGACCGGGGTTTTGGTGTCGTGGCGGGCGTAGAAGGCGGGGGCGAGGACTTTCACCATGATGTGAAAGAGCGCGCCGATGCCGTAGGCGCGCAGGCTGAGGGTGGTCATTTCGACGTAGTGCGCGTCAAAGCGGCCGCCGTAGAGGAGACCGGCGATGATGGACGGGGCAAGGACTATCAGGCCAACCGCAGCAGCGCTGCCAACGAGAAAGCCCCAACGCAGCGCCCAGTCCAGCGTGCGTACGAATTGCGCGTCGTTGTCGGCGGCGCGCAGCGCGCTCAGGCGAGGCAATATTACCGTGCCGAGGGCGACGCCAATCAGCCCGACCGGCAGTTCGACCAGGCGGTCAGAGTAGTAAAGCCAGGAGATACTGCCTGTTACCAGCCACGAGGCGAGGTAGGTGTTAATCAGCACGGTCAGCTGGCCGACAGATGAGCCAAACAGCGTCGGCACCATCAGTTTCAGGATGCGGCGCACGCCGCTGTGTTTCCAGCCCCAGCGCGGACGCAGCAGCATGCCGCATTTATAAAGGAACGGCAGTTGCAGCGCCAGTTGCGCCACGCCGCCGAGAAACACCGCCCAAGCAAGCTCCATGCCGTACACGCTGCCGTCATGCGGGGCGCCGTGATAATGCCGCCAAAGCGCGGCGGCAATCAGGGTGATGTTAAGCAGCACCGGCGTCAGCGCCGGGATGCCGAACTGGCCGAAGGTATTGAGCACGCCGCCCGCCATCGCTGTTAAAGAAATCAGCAGGATATAGGGGAACATGATGCGCAGCATGTCGCTCGCCAGCACGAACTGCTCCGGGCGCTCGCTGAGGCCGCTTGCCACCAGCGTGATAATCGCGCCGGAAAAAAGCACGCCGATGGCGGTAATCACCAGCAGGATGCCGAGCAGGGTGCCGCTGGTGTGGCGCAGCAAATCTTTCAGCTGCTCCGGGTGTTCGGTGCGGGTAGCGGAAAAAACCGGCACGAAGGCGTTGGCAAAACTGCCCTCGGCGAAGAAACGGCGCAGCGTATTGGGAATGCGCAGCGCGGCGTAGAAGGCATCAGTCACCATGACGTCAAAATAGCGCGCGACCAACATGTCGCGCAGCAGGCCGAGGACGCGCGAGAGCAGCGTCATCACGGCAAAAACGGCAGAGGAGCGACCGAGTGAAGCCATCAGCACCAGCCCAGACGCTTACACAATTCGCCGATAAGATCGGCGCGGTTCATGCTGTAAAAATGCAGCGCCGGCACGCCTTCGGCAATCAGCCGCTCACAAATCCCGGCGACCACATCGGCACCATAATCACACAGCGCGGGCAGATCGTCCTGGAGCGCCTCCAGCCGCTTGCGCAACCAGCGCGGGATTTCCGCGCCGCAGGCGTCAGAAAAACGGCTTAACTGGTTGAAATTGCTGATAGGCATGATGCCCGGCACGATGGGCACGTCAATGCCGAGCGCCAGCGCCTCATCGCGGAAACGCAAGAACGCCTCGACATTATAAAAATACTGCGTCACCGCATCCGTCGCGCCCGCCGCGACCTTGTCGCGAAACGCCTGCAAATCAGCGGCAGGCGTATGCGCACGCGGATGCACCTCCGGATACGCGGCGACGAAAATGCGCGCGTTGTTACCCCAGAGCTCACGCACATAAGCAACCAACTGCTGCGCCGTGGTAAACCCGGCATTCTCGAGCGCGCCGGACGGCATATCGCCGCGCAGCGCCATCAGGCGATAAATGCCGAGCGCACGATAATCATCGAGCAGCGAGCGAATATCGGCCTCGCTGGAGGCGACACACGTCAAATGCGGCATCACCGGCGGGCCGTTCTCCGCGACCAGACGCGCCACCAGATTCATCGTGCGGTCGCGCGTACTGCCGCCCGCGCCATAAGTCACCGAATAATACTCGCACTGCAAATACGCAAGCTCGCGGCGCACCGCAGCCAACTTCTCCGCACCCTCCGGCGTTGCCGTCGGAAAAAACTCACAACTGAGCGGAACCTTGCACACAGCCACAAAAAACTCCCTTAACGCTTGAAACGCGCCGGCTTGATATAAAGCACCAGATTATCCTTGACCTTATAATCGCGCCCGTTGACATCACTAAAACGATAAAAACCCTTGGCGTCCTTCTTCGGCGAACCCGTGGCATAAAGCACATCGCCTGCCATCATCTTCACCTCATAAAGACTCTGCTCGCTGCGCAAGGCACATGCCTGCAAAACCAGCGGCAACAAAACAAAAAACAACCATCTATTCATGAAACAGAACCTGATTGAAAAAGCCTAAAATACAGCGGCGCAGTATAACAGAGCGCTCCCGCCGCGTGTAGCGCGGGCGCGACTGCCCGGAAGATGAAAAAATGGTATAATCCGCGCAGTTACCACAGAAAAATCCCGAGAGACTACATGGCAGAAAACCACACGACCGCGACCGCTTTCAGCAGCCTTCCCATTCACCCGGCCATACAAGAAGCGCTGGAAGACAACCGACTCACCCACACCACGCCGATACAAGAAAAAACCCTGCCGCTGACCTTGGGCGGCCACGACGTCATGGGACTGGCGCAAACCGGAACCGGCAAAACCGCTGCCTTTCTCATCTCGCTCTACCACTACCTCCTCACCAACCCCGTCCACCCCAAAGCCAAAGGGCCGTGGGCGATAGTGCTGGCGCCCACGCGCGAACTGGCCGTACAAATCAAAAAAGACGCCGACCAAATCGGCGCTTACACCGGGCTGAACAGCCTTGCCATCTACGGCGGCGTCAGCATGGAACACCAACGCAACCTGCTGGAAAACGCGCCAATAGACATCATCATCGGCACGCCGGGGCGCATCATCGACCTCTACAAACAAAAAATCATCCGCCTGAAAAACATCGAAGTCTGCGTGCTCGACGAAGCCGACCGCATGTTTGACCTCGGCTTCATTGACGACGTGCGCTACCTCCTGCGGCAAATGCCGCCCGCGCACGAGCGCCTGAACCTCCTGTTCTCCGCGACCATGGCGCAAAAAGTGCAGGAACTCGCCTACGAATACTTCAACGCGCCGGAAACTGTAAGCATCGAAAGCGGGCAGGCCACCGCCGACAACATCACCCAAATCCTCTACCACACCGCCAAACACGAAAAAACCCCGCTGCTCATCGGCCTCTTAAACCGCGACAAACCGGCGCGCAGCATGATCTTCCTCAACACCAAGCGCGACCTTGAACGCCTCTCCGTCGTCCTGGAGGCAAACGGCTACCCGAACGCCGCGCTTTCCGGCGACATCCCGCAGAAAAAACGGGAAAAAATCATCAAAGACTTCCAGAGCGGCGCGGTGAACATCGTCGTCGCGACCGACGTCGCCGCGCGCGGCCTGCATATCCCGGACGTTACCCACGTCTTCAACTACGATCTGCCGCAAGTCGCGGAAGACTACGTACACCGCATCGGCCGCACCGCGCGGGCGGGCGCTTCCGGCACTGCCATCAGCTTCGCCTGCGAAGAATACGTGTACTCGCTGCCGGAAATCGAACACTACATCCACAACAAACTGCCCGTCTTCCCGCTGGACGAAGAGCTGCTGGCCGACGTCATCCCGCCGAGCGAAGAAGCACTGCGCGCGCTCAACGAACAAAAAGCCGAACGCCTCGCCCGCAACGGCAACCGCCAACCGCGCGGCAACAAACCGGAAAGTCACCGTCGCCGCAACCCGCGCCACAAAAGCGGCAACCACGAACCCAACGGCAATCACTAAGTATCTGCCAAGAAAAAACCGCCATAAGGCGGTTTTTTCATAATATCGCGATGCCTTCCTTGCCCACACCCTAAGCGATACACGCAAAGTTCCGTACTCTGTACAAGGCGCGCCATCGAAGACAGTACGCGGTTGTATGGCGAGGTAGAGCAACACCATACGAGGCTTTGCGTGGATTGCTATAAACAAAATTTGCTATAGTTTTCCCGATTACACCACAACATAAGGACATCTCATGACATTACGCACTGCTATCATCGTCGCCGCACTAAGCGCCACTGCTGCCCATGCTGAAATGCACTATTTCGGTGGCCATTATCAATGCCGAAATCCATCCTATCTCAATATGGCCATCGAATACGGCTCACCCACCCAAGCCAATATATGGTATTACAACCGCACCATGAGCAGCCCGTCTTTCCTCCAGGGCAAAGCAGAAAAATGGACAGAAAAAGGTGGTTATCTGGAAATTCCTTATAGCGATGACCTTGCCATTAAAGGTAAACAGGCGACCTGGATGCGCGATAAAGATAAAGCAGACGAAGACTGCACCACTTTTACGTTAACACCCAAAGAGAAACCGTTAACAGAATATGACCATTACCTCAAACTGCTCAAAGAAGTGAGTACAGATGACAAAGGCATGAACGCCGTTAATACGGCCGAATTTGCATTACCACCGCGCGACATGCTCCCCGATCTGGATCGCACTGCCTACAGCGAACAAATCAAAACGGCAGAACAAGACTACTGGAAACGTGCATTGGAAGATCGCGCCAAAGCAGCATTCACCCTACCCATAGATGGCGACGGCACAGCCTACATCAATAAAGTCAAACCCCTTTTCGGTACAGATATGGGGCCGAATGGCAGCATTGCCAAATTCGATTACAGCTGGCGCGAACAAGTCTATCGTGACCAAACCACTATGGCATACCGACTTGCCATGAGTGGAGCAAATCCACAATTGGCGCGCTACAGCGATGACGAAATCTGTGCCCGCACCAAATACAATGACGGGCTTTATGGTGAACAGGCTGCAACATTTATCGTAGGCGTCCCCTTCCCGTTCTGGGATCGGGATTTCACCCAGCCAGTCATTGATACTCTGCGTAAATGCGAACACACCAATTCAGCAAACTGGCTGGTCGAAAATTTCCCGAAAATCAACGCAGCCAGCGAACGCTATCGCGCAGTAAGCAATGAAATTCAGGCATTGCTTGCCAAACCGGATACTTACGAAACTTTTGTCGAAACGAATGGCTTGAGTCTCAAACCAGAAATATTGGAATTACAAAAGCTCAAAAATGAAGACATTGATATCTTCAGCGCCGGATTGCTTGAACAAAAACGCGGGCGCATAATCGAAGCCCTCAGTGAAGCATTGCCCGGACTTATTGACAAGAAACTACAAGAAAAAGACTATGACCGCTCCTATACTCTGTGTAATGACGTCTTGCCTAATCATAACGACTTCCGTGCATTAAACCAGCTCTATCAAAATTGCACCGAAATAGCACCTGCCCGCATTGCGCAAACCACATTGGATAAAGCGGTCGCCCGTGCAGAAAGCGCGGATACACTTAATGCCGCTGAAGCAGCAGACTGGCTGGTATTGCGGCGGGTTTACGATGCCCCGGAAGATGCAGTTGCGGCCGCTGAAGCAAAATTGAATGCCCCGCGACAACGCATTGCCGATTTGATATTGGTCACGGCAGAAAAAGCCATCGTCGCCAACCGCAATGAAACCATCGACAAATCTATTTGCCCCGTAGCTTATGATGCGCCCGATATCATCAAAAACGCGATGAAACTTTGCGCTAGCCGTATCGGTGAACATAATGTGGCGGTAGAAGAAGCACAATGCGATGCGGCGGTGAATGCCGCAGGCAAAGCGCGAGAAATTGCCAATGCCAATATCCGCCTGTTCCTGGATGGTTATTTGGGTGGTCGTGAAAGAGAAATGAACATCCGCAAACTGATTTGCGACAGCCGTGGTCACATAGATATTGAAATTAGCGGAGATGGCTGGTTTGGCAGTGCCCGCGATCTTACGCTTAAACTGGATGATAAAACAGTCAAAGCGGTTATTGAACCGGACAAAAATGGTGTGTGGATTGTTACGAAAGTCAAAGGTAAAACACCTAAAGATGGCTTTTCTCCTGCCGCCTGTTTGTTTGGCGACACATATTGCGAGTAATGCCATTGCATCAATTAAAACCCCGCCGTAGCGGGGTTTCTTTTCTGGGCAACGGACGGCGTCAGATTTCCGGCAGTGCTTGCGGGGCGTCGCTGTTGGCGCTGATGTCGAGCGCCGGTGCGTCGTCGCGGATGGTGATTTGTACGTGGCCGCCGTGTTCTGCCAGTTCGCCGAAGAGCATTTGTTCGGCGAGCGGCTGTTTGATGTGTTTCTGGATGAGCCGCGCCATCGGCCGCGCACCCATTTTCGGGTCGTAGCCGTGTTGGCCGAGCCAGGCTTTGGCGGCGTCATCGAGGCTGATGCTGATGTGTTTGTCTTCGAGTTGTTGTTCGAGTTCGATGATGTATTTGTCGATGACGTGGCGGATGGCGTCCGCGCCGAGCGGGGCGAAGCGGATGATGGCATCCAGGCGGTTTCTGAATTCGGGGGTGAAGTGGCGTTTGATGGCCGCGTCCGCCTGCGCGTCGCTGGTTTCTTTGGTGTTGACCGCGGCGAAGCCGATGCGGTTTTTTTCCATTTCAAAGGCGCCGACGTTGCTGGTGAGGATGATGATGAGGTTGCGGCAGTTGATTTCGCGGCCGTTGCTGTCGGTGACCTGGCCGTGGTCCATGATTTGCAGCAGCAGGTTCATGATGTCCGGGTGCGCTTTTTCGATTTCGTCGAGGAGCAGTACGGCGTGCGGGTTTTTCTGGATTTGTTCGGTGAGCAGTCCGCCTTGTTCGTGGCCGACGTAGCCGGGCGGCGCGCCGATGAGGCGGCTGATGGTGTGTGATTCCATGTATTCGCTCATGTCGTAGCGCAGCAGTTTGATGCCGAGTACGTGCGCGAGTTGGCGGCAGACTTCGGTTTTGCCGACGCCGGTCGGGCCGGTGAAGAGGAAGCTGCCGATGGGTTTTTCGGCGTCTCTGAGGCCGGCGCGGCTGAGTTTGATGGCGCTGGCGAGGTGTTCGATGGCTTCATTCTGGCCGAAGACGACGGTTTTGAGGTCGCGCTCCAGGGTTTTGAGTTGGTTGCGGTCGTCCTGGTTGACGCTTTTTTCGGGGATGCGGGCGACGCTGGCGACGAGTTTTTCGATCATGAGGGCGTCGATGGTGTCGCTGCGTTCGGTTTCGGGGAGGAGGTGCAGGCGCGCCCCGGCTTCGTCGATGAGATCGATGGCTTTGTCCGGCAAGCGGCGGTCGTTGATGTAGCGGTCGGAGAGGCGCACGGCGGCTTCGACGGCTTCGGCGCTGTAGCGGATGTGGTGGTAGGCTTCGTAGCGCGGGATGAGGCCTTGCAGGATGGCAATGGCGTCGTCAATGGCGGGCTCGGCAATGTCCACTTTTTGGAAGCGGCGGGCCAGCGCATGGTCTTTTTCGAAGATTTGCCGGTATTCTTTGTCGGTGGTGGCGCCGATGCAGCGCAGTTCGCCGTTGGCCAGCGCCGGTTTGATGAGGTTGGAGGCGTCCATGCTGCTGCTGCTCGCCGCACCCGCGCCGATGATGGTGTGGATTTCGTCAATGAAGAGGATGGCATCGGGGATGGCGCGCAGTTCTTTGAGCAGCGCCTTGATGCGGTTTTCGAAGTCGCCGCGGTATTTGGTACCGGCGAGCAGTGAGCCGATGTCGAGGCTGTAGATGGTGGCTTTTTCGAGGATGGCGGGGACTTTGCCTTCGACGATGGCTTTGGCAAGGCCTTCGGCGATGGCGGTTTTGCCAACGCCTGCTTCGCCGACGAGGATGGGGTTGTTTTTGCGGCGGCGGCAGAGGGTCTGGATGGTGCGCTCGATTTCGGCGCTCCTGCCGATGAGCGGGTCAATGCGGCCTTCGCTGGCGCGCTGGTTGAGGTTCACCGCGTATTCTTTGAGGGCGGAGCGGCGCGGGGCTTCGCGGTTTTCTTCGTCGTCTTCGCGCGTGCCTTCGCTTTCTTTGGCGGTCTGTGCGGTACCGTGCGAGATGTAGTTGACGAGGTCAAGCCGCTGGATTTCTTGTTGGCGCAGGAAGTAGGCGGCGTAGCTGTCGCGTTCGCTGACGATGGCAACGAGCGCGTTCAGGCAGCTCACTTCTTTTTTGCCGGCGTTGCGCGCGTGCAGCACGGCGCGCTGGATCATGCGCTGGAAGGCGGTGGTCGGCTGGGTGACACGGCCGCTGTGTTCGGCGGGGAATTGCGGGCAGTGTTCGCTCAGGTAGCGGTTGAGTTGTTCGCGTAGCTGGGCGAGGTTGGCGCCGAAGCTGTGCAGGGCGTCGGTAACGCTGCGCTCGTCCAGGAGCGAGAGCAGCAGGTGTTCGAGGGTCAGGAATTCGTGGTTGGCGCTTTGGGCGCTGTGGTAGGCGCGGTCAATGGCTTTTTCCAGGGCGGTGGAGAGCATGGGGTTTCCTCGGTTTAGTGCGGTCGTAGCACGCAGAGCAACGGGTAGTTGTTGGCGCGTGCGTGTTCGATGACTTGGTTGACTTTGCTTTCGGCGATGTCAAAGGGGTAGATGCCGCAGACGCCGCTGCCCTGTTCGTGTACTTGGTACATGATGTCTTCGGCTTCGGCGAAGTTTTTGTTGAAGTAGCGCATCAGCACATCCACGACGAAGTCCATCGTGGTGTAGTCGTCGTTCAAGAGGACGACTTCGTACTGGCGCGGCTCGCCCAGTTCGGGGTCGGCGGTAAGTGTCTCGGTATCGGGGTCGAAATCGTGTTGCGGGCTCATGGCAGGGTCTTTGGTTACAGGCGCAGAGATGGCGGCGGCGCGCCTTTTTTCAAGAGCGACGGGGGCGCGGATGATAAAATAGCGGTAATCATCCGCATCGAGGTCATTATGTCAGCTTCTGCCATTTCTTACCACGTCAGCCCCGCGCCCGGCGGGCACCGTTTCAGCGTGCAACAGCGCGTTCCGGTTGCTCCCGGCAGCGAAGTGGTCTTCTATATGCCGATATGGATACCCGGCAGTTATATGCGCCGCGACTTCGCCCGCTTCCTCTCGCGCCTTGCCATCACGGACGCCGACGGCAACGCCATACCGTTCAGCTTTGACAACCCCTCGCGCTGGCGGCTGCGCGTACCCAACGGCTGCCACGAACTGCGCCTGACTTACCACATCTACGCGCGCGACATCTCCGTGCGCGGCAATTACCTCGACCACGAACGCGGTTTCCTGAACCCCTGCGCCAGCTGCCTTGCCATCGAAGGCAGCGAACACCTGCCGCACCGTTTAGTATTGGCGCTCGAAGGCCACCGCGCCGGCTGGCAAATCATGGGCGCGCAGACCGGCGCCGACGGCGCCTACTGGTTCGACAACTACGACCACCTCATCGACACCCCGCTGATGTTCGCCGCCGAACTCACCGTCCTGCCGTTTACCGCCGGCGGCGTGCCGCACGACATCGTCCTCAGCGGCAAGACCTGGGACTACGACCACGAACGCCTGCGCCGCGATGTCCAGACCGTCTGCCGCGAAGCCGTCCTCCTCTTTGGCGGCCTGCCCGCCATGCCGCGCTACACCTTCCTCCTCCATCTGGGCGACAACATCTACGGCGGCCTCGAACACTGCCGCTCCACCCTGCTCATGGCCTCGCGCAACAGCCTGCCCAAACCGGACAACAGCAACAACCAGCGCTACATCCAGCTCCTCGGCCTCTTCTCGCACGAATACTTCCACACCTGGAACGTGAAAGCCATGCGGCCGCGCGAATACCAGCACTACGAACTCCAACAAGAACAGCCCACCGAAATGCTGTGGCTGTTTGAAGGCTACACCGCCTACTTCGACAACCTCCTCCTCGTCAGAAGCGGCGTCATCGACGTGCAGACCTACCTCAACCTCCTCGCCGAAGACATCGCCCGCTACCGCCAAACCCCCGGCCGCGAACACCAAACCCTCGCCCAGTCCAGCTATGAAGCCTGGACCAAACTCTACAACGGCGGCGAAGACACCGCGAACAGCAGCACCAGCTACTACATCCAGGGCTCACTCGCCGCCTGGAGCCTGGACGCCTGGCTGCGCGCGCACAGCGACGACGGCGTCAGCCTGCAAATGCTCATGCACCGCCTCTGGCACGACTACCACCAACACGGCGCCGGCCTGGACGAAGAACGCTTCCTCCGCCTCACAGCCGACCTCCTGCCCGAAGACCTCGAACCGGCGCTGCGCGGCTTCCTGCACCGCCTGAACCACAGCACCGAAGCACTGCCGCTGGAAGAAGTCGCGGCCTACCTCGGCCTCACCATCCACATGCAAACGGCGGCAAGCCCCGGCGAACTGCGCAGCGACGCCCCCGAACACCGCCGCCACCAAAGCAGCCCCGGCATCCGCTGGAAACAGCAGGGCGGGCGCTACCTCGTCAGCCGCATTGACGAAAACAGCCCAGCAGCGCTGGCAGGCATCGCCATGGACGACGACATCATCGCCGTCAACGGCTACCGCGCGACAGACGACCAACTCGAACGCCACCTGCACCACGCCGCGCCCGGCAACGCCGCGCTGCTGCACATCTTCCGCGACAACATCCTGGAAGCCATCGCCTTCACCCTCCGCCCCGCCCCGGCAGACAGCTGCAACATCAGCCGCGACCCGGACGCGCCAAGCGCCGCGCGCACCCGCCGCCGCCACTGGCTCAACCGCCAGCACGACAACGAATAAAACCCCTTCGCGCCACGAACCCCAAGCACAAATCAGGAACGCCCCATGCAAACCCTCACCCTCCCCACCCCGGACGACCTGCACATCCACCTGCGCGACGGCGCCGCCCTGACCCGCACCGTCCCCGACGCCGCCGCCCAATGCGCACGCGCGCTCATCATGCCCAACCTCACCCCCGCCGTGGATACCCTGGACGCCGTCACCGCCTACCGCGAGCGCATTCTCGCCCACATCCCGGCGGACAAAACCTTCACCCCGCTGATGAGCCTCTATCTCAGCGACAGCCTCACCCCGGAAACCGTGCTGGCGGCGAAAACGGCGGGCGTCGTCGCCATCAAATGGTATCCCAAAGGCGCGACCACCAACTCCGCCCAGGGCGTCGCCGACCCGCAAAAACTCGACCCGATACTGGAAGCGATGCAACAGGCGGGACTGCTGCTCCTCATCCACGGCGAAGTCACGACCGACGGCGTGGACATCTTCGACCGCGAAGCCACCTTCATCGACACCACTCTGGAACCGTTACGCCGCCGCTTCCCGCGCCTGCGCATCGTCCTCGAACACATCACCACCGCGCACGCCGTCGCCTACATCCAAAGCCAAGGCGACAACCTCGCCGCCACCATCACCGCGCACCACCTGCTCTATAACCGCAATGCGCTGCTTGTCGGCGGTCTCAAACCGCACTACTACTGCCTGCCCATCCTCAAAACCGAAGCCGACCGCCGCGCGCTGCTTGCCGCCGTCGCCAGCGGCGACCCGCGTTACTTCATGGGCACAGACAGCGCACCGCATCCGCGCCACGCCAAAGAAAACGCCTGCGGCTGCGCGGGCTGCTACACCGGCCACGCCACCCTGCCGTTCTACGCCGCCGCCTTCGAGCAGGCGGGCGCGCTGGACAAACTCGCCGCCTTCGCCGCAAGACACGGCGCCAACTACTACGGCCTGCCCTACAACAGCGGCGAAATCACCCTCGAACGCCGCGCGCAAACCTTCCCGACCAGCCTGCCCTACGGCGACAGCGAACTCGTCCCCTTCCTCGCGGGCGAAACCTGGCCGTGGCGCATCGCCGCATAACCCGGAGCGCCCATGCCCGCCATCACCCCTCACACCCCCATCGACCAACACATGCGCGACTGGCGGCATGACCTGCACCGCCACCCCGAAACCGCCTACGAAGAAACCCGCACCGCTGCCAAAATCGCCGCCCTGCTGCACGACTTCGGGCTGGACGAAATCCACACCGGCCTCGCGCAAACCGGCGTCGTCGGCGTACTGCACGGCAACCGCCCCGGCAAAACCCTCGGCCTGCGCGCCGACATGGACGCCCTCGACATCCACGAAACCAACACCTTCGCGCACCGCTCACAAACCGCAGGCAAAATGCACGCCTGCGGCCACGACGGCCACACCGCCATGCTGCTCGGCGCCGCCGAATACCTAAGCGCCACGCGCGACTTCGCCGGAAGCGTCGTATTCATCTTCCAGCCCGCCGAAGAAAACGTCGCCGGCGGCAAACGCATGTGCGACGAAGGCCTGTTCACCCGCTTCCCGGTGGATAGCGTCTATGCCCTGCACAACTGGCCGGAACTGCCCGCCGGACACATCGCCGTCCACGAACACGAAGTCATGGCCTCCTTCGACCTCTTTGACATCGACATCCACGGCCAAGGCTGCCACGGCGCCATGCCACACCTGGGTATCGACAGCATCGCCATCGCCGCACAAACCATCAGCGCCCTACAACACATCGTCAGCCGCAACCTCGACAGCGCCGAACGCGCCGTCGTCAGCGTCACCCAAATCCACGGCGGCGACACGTACAACATCCTCCCCGGCACAGTACGCCTCTCCGGCGGCACCCGCGCCTTCCGCCCGGAAATCCGCGACCTGCTCGAAACCAACATCCGCAGCACCGCCAGCGGCATTGCTGCCGCCCTCGGCGGCCGCGCCGAAATCCACTACCAGCGCCGCTACCCGCCGACCCGCAACCACCCCGAAGCCGCACGCCACATCTACCGCATCGCCCAAACACTCATCGGCGCCGAGCGCGTCCAGCTCAACCCGCCACCGAGCATGGCCGCCGAAGACTTCGCCATCATGCTGCAAGAACGCCCCGGCGCCTACATCTGGCTGGGCAACGGCAAACCGCACCCTGCCGCCGTACTGCACAGCCCAAACTACGACTTCAACGACGACATCCTTGCCACCGGCGCCAGCCTTTGGATTGCCCTGGCACAAGCACAGACATAACCCGCTCGCCCCATACAAACACCCCATGCTCGAACTCCAGCACATCACCCTCTCCCGCAACGGCATCAACCTCATCGAAAACGCCGACGCCCGCATCCACCCCGGGCAGCGCGTCGGCCTCACCGGACGCAACGGCAGCGGCAAATCAACCCTGCTCGCCCTGCTGCGCCACGAAATCGACGCCGACAGCGGCGACTACCGCCTGCCGCCCGACTGGCGCATCGCCAGCGTCGCCCAGGAAACCCCGTCTTTGCCGGACAGCGCGCTTGACTACGTCCTCGCCGGACACGCGCCCTACCAGGCCGCACTGGCTGCCATCGTCGCAGCCGAACAAAGCGGCGACGGCCACGCCATCGCCAAAGCGCACGAACAATTCTCCGCCTGCGACGGCTACGCCCAGCCCGCACGTGCCGCCGAACTGCTGGACGGCCTCGGCTTCCCGCCCAGCGAACAGCACCGCGCCGTTGCCAGCTACTCCGGCGGCTGGCGGATGCGGCTCAACCTCGCGCGCGCCCTCATCGCCCCGGCCGAACTGCTGCTCCTGGACGAACCCACCAACCACCTCGACCTCGACGCCATCATCTGGCTGCAGGACTACCTCAAAACCCACCCGGCGACACAAATCATCATCGCGCACGACCGCGAATTCCTGGACGCCCTCTGCACCCGCATCCTGCACATCGAAAACCGCCAACTGCAAAGCTACAGCGGCAACTACAGCGACTACGAACGGCAGAGCTACGAACAGCGCCTGCAAGCGGGCGCGCAATACCAAAAACAAGAGCGCCAGCGTGCCCACCTACAAAACTACATCGACCGCTTTCGCGCCAAGGCGACCAAGGCACGCCAGGCACAAAGCCGCCTGAAAGCGCTGGAAAAACTCGACGCCGCGCCACCGCCACCGCCCGAAGCCGACTACCGCCTCGCCTTCCTGCCCGCGGAAAACCACCCCAACCCGACGCTCATCGCCCAAAAAGCCCGCCTCGGCTACGGCGACAAAACCATCGTGCAAGAACTCACCCTGCGCATCGCCGCCGACGCACGCATCGGCATCCTCGGCCGCAACGGCGCGGGCAAAAGTACCCTGATGAAAGCGCTCGCCGGCGAACTCGCGCCGCTCGCGGGCAGCATCGAAGCGCACAAAAACACGCGCATCGGCTACTTCACCCAGCACCAGCTGGACGCCCTGCGCGCCGAACACGACGCCCTCTGGCACATGCAGCACGTCCTGCCGCAAGAAAGCGAACAACAACAGCGCAACCGCCTCGGCGGTTACGGCTTCCACGGCGACAAAGTCACCGCCCCCGTCGGCCAATACTCCGGCGGCGAAAAAGCCCGCCTGGCACTCGCCCTCATCATCGCCCAGCGCCCGAACCTGCTGCTCTTGGACGAACCCACCAACCACCTCGACCTCGCCATGCGCGACGCCTTGACGCTGGCGCTGCAAAACTACGACGGCGCCATGCTCATCATCTCGCACGACCGCAGCCTGCTGCGCGCCGCCTGCGACGAATTCCGCCTGGTTGCCGACGGCAAACTCCAGCCCTTTGACGGCGACCTCGAAGACTACCACCGCTACCTGAGCGCCAGCCGTCAAGCCACAACAACGACCCATCCGCCCGCCAACAGCGCCGACAACCGCCAGGAACAAAAACGGCGCGAAGCCGAACAGCGGCAGCGCCTGCGCCCGCTCAAACAGGCGGTGGAAGCCCAGGAAAAAACCATCGCCAAACTGGAAGCCGCGCTGGAAAAACACAAAACCGCGCTTGCCGACCCGGCGCTGTACGAAGCGGACAACAAGGCACGGTTAAAAGAAATCCTCGCCGCACAAAGCGAAGCACAAAAAGCACTGGACGCGGCAGAAGCGGCGTGGACGGAAGCGGCAGAGGCGCTGCAACAGGCAGAACAAGAACAGGCTTAAGACTACCGCTACAGCCACCGCACGCCGCACAAACCACACAAAACCACAACACCGCACACCGTCGCGCAGCCCATTACCTCAAAAAACCACACACCCGTCTTCCTTCGCCCATCCCCAATTTTTGACGCACCCCATAATAACAACGCAAAATCAAACAATTAAAAGACAACCCTCTAAAAACAAACCGTCGCAAAAAACCACAAACCCCTCATCCATTCCGCCAAAAACACAAAAAACCACAACAACACACAAAATTCATACCCGATAACCCAACGAAAACTTCAAAAAAACGAAAAAAGCCACAAAAAAACGTCGGTAAAAGTGCCGAAATTCCAAAAAACTTTATAAAAAAACGATGCAAAAACAACCAATAACAACGACAAAATAAAACAAACACACATCCGCTTGACACGCCCTGCCCTGCTCCCTATAATCCGCCCCGACATCATTGATGTTATCTCCTCTATATCCTCCTTTGGTGGTTGTTTGCCGGGTCGCAAGACCCGGCATTTTTTTTGCCCGCGACCGGCCACATCACGACGAATCCGCTATAATTCCGGCAAGATACACACAAAAGGGAATCACGCATGTACCTCGTCACCAATGCCCTGAGCGAACAACTCGGCTGCCAATACCCCTTCTGGCAGGCACCACTGCCCTTTGACCTCATCAGCGCCGACATGTCCGGCCGCATCAGCGCCCAAGGCGCGCATGGCATCATCCGCATCGCCGCGCACGACACGCGCGACAGCCTCACCGCCAAAATCGACGCCTACCGCAAACACCATGCCGCGCCGTCCTTTTGCTTCGCGCACTGCCTACCGCAACAACCGCAGGGCGATAAACCCGATACCTTCGCCGCCGAACTGCTGCAAACCCGCCTCAATACCGAGCCGCTCACCCTACAACGCGGCGACCACTTCCTTGACCTGCTCGATACCGCCATCGCTGCCCGCCCGCGCGCCATCGGCTTCGCGCAAGGCCTGCCCGACCGCGAAACCCTCTCCCTCATCCGCGAACAGGGCATCTTCACCTTCGCCATCGTCGGCAACCTGCTTGAAGCGCTGAGCGCGGACGACTTCGGCGTGGATGCCCTCGTGCTGCAAGGCATGGAAGCGGGCGGCGAACGCTCGGCCTTTAGCAATGACCTGCCGCACGTCGAACAAACCGCACTCTCGCTCCTGCAACAAGTGCGCGCCTACAGCAACAAGCCGCTCATCGTCTGGGGCGACCTCACCGGCGCCGCCGACATCGTCGCCGCCATCATCAGCGGCGCGCAGGCCGTCATGCTGGACCGCCCCTTCCTCGCCTGCGCCGAAAACGGCCTGGACGACGAAACCCGCGCGCGCGTCATCCACGGCAGCGAATACCAAAGCCAAATCAGCGACCAATACACCGCCCGCCCGCTGCGCTGCCTGCAGCATGCCTTCAGCGACGCCGACGAAGCACTGCTATGTGGCCAGGAAAACCTCTTTGCCGCCGCCTTTGCACAACAGCCGGAAGCGCGCCCGCTACCCGTTTCCATCAGCGCCATTGACGACCCGCAGACGCTGACCCATTACCTCAATCACCAGGCACAACACATCCGGCAGATGATTGCCTGAATATCCGCAGCGCATCGCCCAACAACACGCTCACCATAGGTGCGCCTTGGCGCACCACAACAAAACCACATGAACGTTGCAGCATAACCGCCCCGCGTTCTCATACATAAAACCCGCCCCATGCTCCTCCAACCCGCCCGCCTCACCCTTGACGCCAACGGCCAACCGCGCAGCGACCACTACCAAGACATCTATTACAACCCCGGCGCGGGCTTTGCCGAAAGCGAGCACGTTTTCATTAACGGCAACCGCCTGCACGAGCGCATCGCGCGCGCCCGCCACCTCACCATCGGCGAAATCGGCTACGGCACCGGCCTCAACTTCATCCGCACCGCCGACACCTTCCTGCGCGAAGCCCCGCCGGAGGCGCGCCTGCACTACATCAGCTTTGAGCTGCACCCCATCGCCGCCGACACCCTCGCCACCCTCCAGCGCGACTGGCCGCAGCCGGACATCCGCGCCGCCGTTCTCGCACAAAACCCGCATAACCACCCCGGCCACCACCTTATCAAAGCGCACCCGCGCATCCACCTGCACCTCATCCAGGGCGACATCCGCGCCACCCTGCCGCTACTGCGCGCGCGCGTGGACGCCTGGTACCTCGACGGCTTTGCCCCGGCAAAAAACCCCGAATGCTGGACGCCCGAACTCCTTGCCGAGCTCGCCCGCCACAGCGCCCCCGGCGCGACCGCCGCCACCTTCAGCGCCGCGCGCAGCGTGCGCGATGCCCTCAGCCAGGCCGGATTTCACCTCGAAAAAATCCCCGGCTACGGCACAAAACGCGACATGCTCACCGCCACCCTCGTCGCCCCGCCCGCGCCGCAGCCACACTGGACAAACGCCCCCGCCGCGACAACCGGCAGCATCGCCATCATCGGCGCCGGCATCGCCGGCAGCACCACCGCCCGCGCGCTGGCAGAAAGCGGCCGCCACGTCGTGCTCTATCACAGCGACGCCCACCCCGCCGCCAGCGCCGTCCCCGTCGCCGTGCCCTACCTCAACCCGGACAGCGACGCCACCCCGAACCGACCCTACCAAATCGCCGCCTGGCACCACGCCATGCGCGCCCTGCACCAATACCCGCGCGCCCTCTACGACCCCTGCGGCGTCTACAGCCATGCCACCGACGACGGCGAACGCCGCCGCCAACAAGCCATCCTCGACGCCGCCCTCCTAAGCGACGCCGAACTGCGCGGCGATGCCAACACCCTCCACTACCCGCGCGGCGGTGTCATCCACCTGCCCGCGCTGCTCGCCGCCCTTGCCGACCACCCCGACATCGAACAGCGCCAGGCGACCCTCACCAACCTGCGCGAACTGGACAGCCACGCCGCCATCATCCACTGCTGCGGCTGGCAAACCGCGCTCCTGCCCGAACCGGCACTGCATGACGCCATCCGTCCGCTGCGCGGTCAGGGCAGCCTGTTTGACAGCGACACCGTCCCCGACGCCGTCCACTGCGGCGCGCGCACCCTCATCCCGGACGGCAACCGCCTCTACAGCGGCGCCAGCTTCAACCCGAACGACAGCGACCTCGTGCCGCGCGCAGCAGACGACGACGCCAACCGACAAGCCATCTACGCCCGCCATCCCGACGCCAACCCCCGCCTGCACAGCCACTACATCGGCATCCGCGGCGCCAGCCGCGACTACATGCCGCTGCTCGGCGCCATCCCGGACGCCCGCGACGTCGCCGAAAAATACGCCGACCTGCGCCGCGACGCGGGCATTCACATCGCGCGCGACATCGCCCACCACCCGCGCCACTACATGCACCAAGGCCTCGGCAGCAAAGGCTGCACCCAGGCATGGCTGAACGCCGACATCCTTGCCGCCATCATCAACGACACCCCCATCCCGCTGCCGCAGCCACAACTGGAGCGCCTCGCCCCCGCCCGCTACCTGCTGCGCGCCCTGAAACGCGGACAGCTTTGAAACCACAGAACTACAGAACCCCATGACCCCATACACCCCGCCGCAAGGCGCCAAAATCGCCGTCGGCATCTCCGGCGGCGTTGATTCCTCCGTCGCCGCCCTCCTCCTGCGCGATGCCGGTTACGACGTCTTCGGCATCTTCATGAAAAACTGGGAAGAAACCTACAGCAGCGGCTATTGCAGCGCCGAAGAAGACGTCGAAGACGCGCGCGATGTTTGCGAAACCCTCGGCATCCCGCTGCACACCGTGAACTTTGTCGCCGAATACCACGAGCGCGTCTTCCGCCACTTCCTCGCCGAATACGGCGCCGGACGCACCCCCAACCCGGACATCCTCTGCAACCGCGAAATCAAATTCGCCGAAATGGCGCACTACGCCGCAGAACTCGGCGCGGACTACCTTGCCACCGGCCACTACGCGCGGCGCGGCACGCACCACGGCGCGCCCGCCCTCTACAAAGGCGTGGACGGCAGCAAAGACCAAAGCTACTTTTTGAGCCAAATCACCCCGGCGCAGCTCGACAAAGCGCTGTTCCCGCTGGGCGGCATGGCAAAAAGCGACGTGCGCCGCATCGCCGAACAGGCCGGACTGGTTACCTACGACAAAAAAGACTCCACCGGCATCTGCTTCATCGGCGAGCGCCCCTTCCGCGACTTCCTCGCCAACTACTTCGAAAACAAGCCCGGCAAAATGATAACCCCGCAGGGCGTATGGGTTGGCGAACACATCGGCCTGATGTACTACACCATCGGCCAGCGGCAGGGGCTGGGCATCGGCGGCATCGCCGGGGCGAGTGAAGAACCGTGGTACGTCCTCGACAAAAACCCGGCGGACAACACCCTCATCGTCGGCCAGGGCGAGCATCCGCTGCTCTACCACGACACCCTCACCGCGCGCCAACTCGCCTGGCTGAACGAAGCGCCGGAAGCCGGGCGCGTCTATCAGGCGAAAACCCGCTACCGCCAGCCCGACCAGCCCTGCCGCATCACCTGGCAGGGCGAAGACGAAATCACCGTGCAATTCGACGAACCGCAGCGCGCCATCACCCCTGGCCAGTACCTCGTCCTCTACGACGGCGAGCGCTGCCTCGGCGGCGGCGTCATCGAGGCGCGCAGTAACCGCGACGTCTAGGGGCTGTTTGCATTTCGTTTTGAATGCGGTCGCTACGCGGTTTTTACACCCCCTCCCTACCCCTCCCCCGCTTCGCAGGGGAGGGAAATTCAAATTGCAAACACACCCTAGGCGTGTTTGCCATTCAATAAACAAGCCCCTCTCCCGGTGGGAGAGGGGTTGGGGTGAGGGCAGGGACAAACAAAATCCGCATGACAACATGCATTTCAAAAACACCTTATTTTGAATAAGGCTGCCGCTACGCGGTTTTTACACACCCTCCCCAACGCGCATACACAAAAAAGCCGGATTGCTCCGGCTTTTTCTGCGTGATTATTGCTGGCGAATCAAATAGTCGAAGGCGGAGAGCGCCGCTTTGGCCCCCTCGCCCATCGCCACGATGATTTGTTTGTACGGCACGGTCGTCACATCACCGGCGGCGAAGATGCCCGGCGTGCTGGTCTCGCCCTTGGCGTTGATGACGATTTCGCCGAAGCGGGTGCGCTCCACCACGTCGCCCAAAAAGTCGCTGTTCGGCACCAGGCCGATTTGTACGAAAATGCCTTGCAGCGCCAGTGTTTGCGCGGTGTCGGTCGTGCGGTCGGTATAGCGCAGGCGGCTCACTTTGCCGTTTTCTGTGTCAATCGCCTGCGCGGCGGCGTTGGTGATGACGTGGATGTTGTCACGTTTGCCCAGTTGCTCAACCAGCACTTTGTCCGCTTTCAGCTCCGGCATGAATTCCAGCACGGTAACGCTTTTGACGATGCCGGCGAGATCCAGCGCCGCTTCAACGCCGCTGTTACCGCCGCCGATGACCGCGATGTCTTTGTCCTTGAAGAACGGGCCGTCGCAGTGCGGGCAGAAGGCGACGCCGTTGCCGATGTTTTCTTTTTCGCCGGGGATGCCAAGCTCGCGCCATTTGGCACCGCTGGCGACGATGAGCGTGCGGGTCTCAATCGTCTCGCCGGTGTTGAGCAGCACTTTGTGCGTCGCTCCGCCTTTTTCCACGCTTTGCACGCGCAGGTTTTCGCGGAGGGTAATCGGGTAGGCGGCAAGGTGGGTGTGCAGTTTGCCCGCCAGTTCCGGGCCGGTGGTTTTCGGCACGGAGATGAGGTTTTCGATGTCCATCGTGTCTTTCACCTGACCGCCGATGCGGTCGGCAACGAGGGTGACTTTCAGCCCTTTGCGCGCCGCGTAGATGGCCGCTGATGAGCCGGCGGGGCCGCCGCCGATGACGACCACGTCTTGCAGCGGCAGGCTTTTGGCGGGTGCGGCGGCGCTGGCAAGGTCAGGGTAGCGTTCCAAGAGTTTTTCGACGAGGCGGGCGGTGTCGATTTTGCCGTTGGCGAAGGCTTCGCCGTTGAGATAGACCGCCGGTACGCCCTGGATGTTTTTCGCTTCTATTTGTTCCTGAAAGAGACCGCCGTCAATCATTTCGCTGCTTATAGCGGGGTTCAGCAGGGCAAACTGGTTCAGCGTTTGCACCACGTCCGGGCAGTTGTGGCAGGAGAGCGAGATGTAAGTGCTGAAGGCGAGCGGCTGACGCACGGCGCGGATGAGGGTCTGGATGCTCTCATCGAGCTTGAGCGCGCTGCCGCCCGCTTGCAGGATGGCGAGAATGAGCGAGCTGAATTCGTGGCCGCCGGGGATACCGCTGAAGATAATGCCGGTATCCGTGCCGTCGGCGAGCAGTTTGAAGCTGACCGGCGAGGTGAGCGCGGCGTCTGCTTGCTCGATGAGCGAGAGACGCGGCGAGGTGGCGACGATTTGCGCGAGGAAGGTTTTCAGTTCGTCGCGCTTAGCGTGGTTGCCTGCGGCGAGGACGAGGGTGATGTCGCGGCTAAGGGCGGCGAAGTATTGGCGGACGGTGTCCAGCATGGCTTGGTCGAGTTGCATGAGGGTTCCTTGTGTAGGGTTGCGGCTACAAAAACAGCGCCCGCAGGCGCTGCTGTTTTGCTTTATGCGGTGGCGGTGCGCCTGTACCGGATTTAGATTTTGCCGACGAGGTCGAGGCTCGGTTTCAGCGTTTCCTGTCCGGCTTCCCAAGCGGCGGGGCAAACTTCGCCGTCGTGCTGGGCGACGTATTGTGCGGCTTTGACCTTGCGCAGCATGTCTTTGGCGCTGCGGCCGATGCCGTTGTCGTGGATTTCCGCGACTTTGATTTTGCCTTCCGGGTTGGCGAGGAAGGTGCCACGGTAGGCAAGGCCTTCTTCTTCAATCATGACGTCAAAGCCACGCGCCAGCACGCCGGTCGGGTCGCCGAGCATCGGGTATTTGATGCTGCTGATCGCCGGGCTGTGGTCGTGCCAGGCCTTGTGGGTGAAGTGGGTGTCGCAGGAGACGGCATAGACTTCCACGCCCAGCGTTTGCAGTTCGTCGTAGTGTTTGGCCATGTCTTCCAGCTCGGTCGGGCAGACGAAGGTGAAGTCCGCCGGGTAGAAAAGGAAGATGGACCACTTGCCTTTGACGTCTTCATGCGTGATGGTTTTGAATTCGCCGTTGTGGAAAGCCTGTACGGAAAATTCGGGGATACTGCGGTTGATGATGGGCATGTTTGCTCCTGATGATTACGAATAAAGGAAGCCGCCGGAGCGACTGCGGCGCGTATTATAGTCAGCGCCAACGCCTTGAAAAGCCTTGCAGCCTGTAATGTTCAGCTTTGGTTTTTTTAATGTATAATGGATTTTCATTCAATTTAGGTGAATAACAGATGATTACCCTGCGCCAAATCCAGTTTGCCCTCGCCGTCGCCCGCCACAAACATTTCAAGCGCGCCGCCGAGGAGTGCAACATCTCGCAATCCGCCCTCTCGCTTGGCATCGCCGAAATGGAAAAAAACCTCGGCGTCATTGTCTTCGAGCGCAACAACAAACAAGTCGTCATCACCCCCATCGGTGAGGAGCTGCTGCGCCGCGCGCAACAAATCTACCTTGACGCGCAGCAACTGGTCGAACACGCCCACGCCGGACAGGAAACCCTGCACTTCCCGATGGCGGTCGGCTTCATCCCGACCATCGCGCCCTATCTCTTGCCACAGGCGCTGCCGGTCATCCGCCACGAATACCCCGATTTCGAGCTGAACATCCGCGAAGACGTGAGCGAGCGCCTGGTCTCTGCGGTGCATAACGGCATGCTCGATGCCGCCGTCATCGCCCTGCCCTACGACACGCCGGGGTTGAACGCCTTTGAATTCGGGCAGGAACGCTTCTACGTCGTCGCCCACGAAAACAACCCCTTGAGCAAGCAGGATAAAATCACCGCCAAACAACTGCGGCAAGGCACGCTGCTGCTTTTAAGCGAAGGCCACTGCCTGAAAGACCACATCATGGAAGTCTGCAAATTCCGCGACGACATCAGCCCGGACAGCTTCCGCGAGGCGAGCCTGAACACCCTGGTGCAAATGGCGGTGAACGACATGGGGGTGACGCTGGTGCCGGAGATGGCGCTGCCCTCGCTGCAAAATCAGCCGCACATCCGCACCGTCGCGCTGGACGTCGCCGCGCCGCACCGCCGCCTGGCCGTCATCACCCGCCCGAACTACCCGCGCACCGCCGAGCTGGAAACGCTGATGGCGCTGTTCAAAACCGCGCTGGAAAAAACCAGGGCTGCGGCGTAAATTACCAGACAGGGGCGGTTCCTAACTGCCCGTCTCATTTACCCACAAATGGACGCTGCGCCTGCCCGACGGCAACAGCTACAAGCTCTGCACCAGCCGCACCAGCGAGCGTTCGCACATTCCAGTAAACACACCGGTAACGGTGACGGTGCGCGACAGCGTGTTTGACCGCAGTATCGAATAACCTGATATCACAATAGGAAACACACCATGAAAACATCATTGAAACTGGCCGCCTTGTTGGCAATAACCTTACCCGCCGCTCACGCGCAGGATTTTGACAATTACCGCGCCGAACCAAACCAATGGCTGGGATTGAAAGACAAGAAATTTCACCTGAACAGTACCAACGATCAGGGCAACATCTGCGATATAGAAGGCGACCTGAAAAACAACCGCTGGGAAGATGGCGAAGGCTGCACCATAGACTTCTCGTTTTTAGAAAACGGCAATATCAAAGTGAGCGTGCCGGATAGCGCATCTATGAAATGCCGTGAATATTGCGGATTAAATGCCGGATTTGAAGGAACCTACCGCCCCGAACCCGCACAATGCAGCGACAAGGGAACCGAACAAATGGAAGCAAAATTCCAGGCAGCCTATCGCGCCAAACGCTATAGCGAAGCCATAAAAATCAAAGAAACTTACCTGCAACAATGCAAAACCTTTGTGCATTGGCTGGATGAATTGGGGCAGCGCAACGATTTGGCCATCAGCTATTACCATGCGGGGGACAACGCCCAATGCCGCGCCACATTACAACCTGCCGTTAAAATCGTGGACAATGACGAAGGCGTTTCCCCCATATTGCGCGAATCCTTCGAAAAACAAAAACGCGCCGTACAATTTAATCTCAACAAATGCAAATAACGCGCCATCGCCTATCCCCAGCACCGCCACGGTGTTGGGGATAAAAACAAACCGTTCCCCATGAACACCCTCGCCTGCCTCGCCGAAGCCTTTGCCTGGCTCATCCGCCCCGGCATCCGCCGCTTCATCCTGCTACCGCTTGCGGTGAACATCACCCTGTTCGCCGCGGGCAGTTACGCCGCCTTTCACTACAGCGACGCGCTGGTTGAAAGCCTCCTGCCCGGCTGGCTTGCCTGGCTGCACTGGCTGCTCTACCCGCTCCTTGCCGTCGCCCTGCTCATCCTCACCTACTACAGCTTCAGCCTGATGGCGAACCTCATCGCCGCACCGTTTAACAGCCTGCTCGCTGCCGCCGTCGAAAAAGCCGAACGCGGCGACCCGTCGCCGCCTGCCACCCCGTTGTGGCGCGACATCCTCATGAGCCTCATACAAGAACTGCACAAACTGCTCTACTTCCTCGCGCTCGCCCTGCCCACCCTCATCCTCGCGCTCATCCTGCCGCCGCTCGCGCCCGTGCTGTGGTTTCTCTACACCGCCTGGTGCGCCGCGCTGCAATACCTGGACTACCCGATGGCCAATAACGCCGTCCCTTTCCGCGCCCAGCGCGCCCGCCTGCGGCAAAACCGCGCCGACACCCTCGCCTGTGGCGGCGCCATCAGCCTGCTGACCACCGTCCCCGTCCTCAACCTCGTCGCCATGCCGGTTGGCGTCATCGCCGCCACGCTCTACTGGTGCCGCCATCTGCGCCAGCCTTGAAACCCCGCGCGCGGACACCATATCCGTCTCACCCAAACCAAGGAGACCCACATGACCATTCCCGTCCTGAACCGCATCAACGAACTGGCGCACATCGCCAAAACCCGCGCCCTCACCGCAGAAGAAACCGCCGAACGCGACCAACTGCGACGCGAATACCTTGCCGCCATCCGCGGCCAGGTCGATAACCACCTGCTTGCCACCCGCATCGTCGATAGCGAAGGCGTGGACGTCACCCCGCAAAAACTGCGCGACGCACAAGAAGCCCAGCGCAAACCCCAATAACCATGCACATCCGCCCCGCCCGCGCCGAAGACGCCGCCGCCATCGCCCCCATCCTGCTACCCGTGCTGAAGGCGATGGAACTGCCCTTCCTCGCCCGCCACGGCCTGGAAACCACACGCACCCTGCTCGCCAGCGCTATCGCCCACCCGGACTACCGCTACGGCTACGCGCGCGGCATCGTAAAAATCCTCGACGGCCGCATCGTCGGCGCCGCCTTCGGCTACCCTGCGGAAGACGAAGCGCAAGTCGATGCCCCCTTCGCCGCCGTCCTGCAACAGCACCGCCTTGACCCGGCGCAGCGCCTCTTTACCGACCCCGAAGCCTTCCCGGACGAATGGTATCTGGACACCATTGCTGTTGCCCCAGAGCAGCGCGGTCGCGGCGTCGGCAAAGCGCTGTTGCGCACCCTGCCCGAAGTGGCGCTTGCCCGCGACAAAACCCGCATTGGCCTGAACGTCGATGAGGCAAACCCCAACGCACACCGCCTCTACACCCGCCTCGGCTACAAAACCGTCGGCACGCGCGAACTGAGCGGGCACCGCTACCACCACATGCAAAAAACCCTAAGCGGACGCGGCCACTGACCTCCCTGCCCTCGCTCGCCCAACCGCCTTAGGGTGGTTTTTTTATTTCATGTTTCAGCGTATTGGTGTCGTGCGCTAAAACCCCGCCACATCTGCCGCGGCAAACTGCTCCGGTGCCAGCGGCGCACGGCCGAGCAAGGCGGTGAAATCGCGGTTATCGGCGCAAGAGCCATCCGCCAGCAGGCGCAAGGTGGCAGCGCTCACCATGCCGTCGCTCAAATAATTGGTGAGCGGCAAAAACGGTGCAAGCAGCGGCAACGGCAACGGCAACACGCGCGCCGCTGTTTTACCGTGCAGCGTCGCGCGCAGGGTGTTCAGATAAGCGGCGAGCGACAGCGCGCGGCCGCCGCTCATGTTGAGGGTGGCATTGCGCGATGATGCCGCGAGCAGCGCGGCAACGCCGTCAGCGACATCGTAAACATGCACCGGTTGCAACATCTGCCGCCCGCCCTCCGGCAAGGCGAAGAGCGGCAGACGGGCGAGATGGATAAACAGCTCGCAGCTTTTGCCACCGCGCCCGTACACCACCGAGGGGCGGACGATGTCGGTGGTGAGTTGCGCGCGCACCGCCTCGTCGCCGCGTCCCTTGCTGCCGAGAAAGGCGACCGGATGCCAGGCATCGGCGCCGAGCGCGGAAACTTGCAGCCAGCGGGCGACGCCCGCCTCACGCGCCCAAGCGGCGAGCGTTGCCGGGGCGTGATGGTGCACGGTTTCGAGTCTATCCGCGTCGCGGCTCATGATGCCAACGGCGTTCACCACCGCGTCCTGCCCGCGCAGACAGGCACGCGCCGCGCGCTCATCCAGGGCGCGCAGGTCGAGTTCCTTATGCGTGGGCGTTTGCACTTGATGCCCGCAGGCGCGCAAGCGGGCAGCAAGATGGCGGCCGATAAAGCCGCTGCCGCCGAGGAGCAGGATGTTCATGGTTTACGCCGTGTTGGGCGATAACACGTGCCGCTGTCACAAGTAGCGTGCGGCAGAAACCAGCGCGAGAATCGGTAGCGATGACGCGCGAGCAGGGGATAACCCCAATCGGCGAGCGGGCGCAGCAGCGGCCAGTTCCAGATGCGGTGCAGGCGGTGGCCTTCGCATTCGCGGTACATGAGGCGCAGGGCGGGCATGCCGCGCAGGATAGTGCCGTCGGCGCAAATGGCATGGATGAGCGTGAGCGCAGCGTCATGGCTGATGCCATGCGCTGCCAATCGGGCTTCGTTTCCTTGTACCGGTAGCAGGGCGAGACTGCCGCTGCGGTTAGCCGCGCGCGCCCGTGCCATTGCGCGTTGGCAGAGCGGGCAGTCCGCGTCGTAGAAGAGGGTGTGTTGCATATTGTCCTCACATCGGTTTGAAAACCATCAAGAAATAAATAACCACCGTGGCGCAGAAGGCGGGATAGCCGAGCAGCTCCCAGCGCCGCGCCAGTTTCCCGTAACGCGCTGGCATGGTTTCCGCCCCGGCGGCGTGGGCGTCAGCGGCGATTTTCGCCATTTGCAGTTGCAGCCACACCACCGGCAGCCAGCAGACACCGGCGAAGGCGTAGAGGGCGAGCGTCATCCAAATCCACTTCGCCGACCACGGCCAGCCCGCCTGCCAAATCATCCACGTGCCGGAGGCGACCTGAAAAATCACCGTCGGCGTGGTGAACCACCAGTCGGCGCGCACCACCCAGCGGGCGACAACCGACTGCGCCGCAACCGAACCGCTGCGGTTCACCCAAAACATATAAAACGCCGTGCCGAAGCCGGTGCCAACCAGCAGCGTGGCGGAAATGATGTGTAAAGTCTTGACGAGCAAATAGGTATTCATGGGTTTCTCCTCGCAAGATAGCAGATGAGCGCCAGAATCGGCAGATTTTTGATGAGCGGCGCGAACGGGTGCAGCCACGCCTGCGGCAGGCACCAGGCGACGATGAGGGTGTAGGCGGCGACGGTCACCGCTTGCAATCCCCATAAGGCGTGGCTGCGGGCAAACGGGGTAAAGCAGCACATCCCGAGGACGACATCCCAGGCGGATGCGGCGTAAAAAAGCGGCTGTTGCAGCGCCGGCGGTACGCCGATTTGCGCGAGCAGTTGCAGCGATTCACCCGGTGCGACCAGCGCGGGTTGCAGCCCGCTCCACAGCCACAGCACGCCGAGCGAGCGCGGTAAATAACGGGGCAGATTTTCACGGGCGGGCATGTTCACCTCCTTTTGTTGGTTTAGGAATTTCTGCAAAAACAGAAATTAAATGGGTTAAAAAATGCGCGGGGCGCAGGGTTGTAGCGTTTCTTGAAAAAGGTGAGCGCTTTTTCAAGGGAACCCGGGGAGGGGGTGAACAATCATTGATGAACCAAAATTCCTGTTTTTCAATTGATTGCTGCCCTCACCCCAACCCCTCTCCCAGAGGGAGAGGGGCTCGTTCGTCGAATTATCAACAGCCCCTTAGGGGCTGTTTACAATTCAAATCTCCCTCCCCTGCAGGGCGAAGCCCGCAGCGGGGGAGGGATGGGGAGGGGGTGGACAATGCCGCTTACGAGATGAAATTTCGATTTTTCAATCGTTTGCTGCCCTCACCCCAACCCCTCTCCCACAGGGAGAGGGGCTAGTTCGCTGAATTGTAAACAGCCCCTAGGGCATGTTTGCATTTCAGCGGATAAGCCCTCTCTCTTGCTACGCGAGCAATGCTTGTCACAGTGGGAGAGGGGGCATATCGCGCTTTACCCCACCTTCAGTTCACTCAATAAATGCCCCAATGGCTTCCCATCATTCCGCACAGCCTCAACAGCAGACTAATGCAGTAATTTCTGAATCCCCGCCCCCAGCTTCAGCACTTTTTTCATCGTGCCGACCGAGAGGCGCAGCATTTCGTTCGTCCAGCTGGTGAGCGTGCTGATAAATTCGTGCGTTTCTTGAATCCGCGCGCGTGCGGTTTCATTTTCCTGCGCAAATTCCGGGCTTTCCATCAGGCTTTGCAAGAATTGCACCGTCGGCTCGATTTCGCGGCGCTGCCGCTCGGCAACGATGATGCGAAAGAGCGTCCACACGTCTTCGGAGGTGGCGAAATGGTCGCGGCGATCGCCCATGATGTGGACGGTTTGCACCAGTTGCCAGCTTTGCAACTCCTTGATGCTGTTACTGACATTGGAACGGGCGACGCCCAGCGTCTCGACGATTTCGTCGGCGTTCATCGGTCGCCCCAGAATGTAGAGCAGCGCATGGATTTGCGCCACGGTGCGGTTCACGCCCCATTTGGCGCCCATTTCGCCCCAATGCAGGACGAATTTTTCGGTGGTCGGGTTCAGTTTCATGGCGGGCAGTTTAGGTTTGTGCGTTATTTCTGTCAATACAGAAATTACAAGCAATAAAAACACCCGCAGCAAGCGGGTGTTTTTGTGCAGTCGCACTTAGGGGCTGTTGACAATTGAGACATCCCCCTCCCCTTGCAGGGCGAAACCCGCAGCGGAGGAGGGTCGGGGCTCCCCATGAAAAAGGCGGACGCCTTTTTCATGGGAACCCGGGGAGGGGGTGGGTGATGTTGTTGATGAATCGAAATTCCGGTTTTTCAATGGATTGCTGCCCTCACCCCAACCCCTCTCCCAGAGGGAGAGGGGCTCGTTCGTCGAATTGTCAACAGTCCCTAGTGATGGTGGTGATGTTCGTGCTCGTGCGGGGCAGCGCGTTTTTCGCCGATGGGGATGATGAGCGTGCTGGAGAGGCTGTGCTCCATGCAGGTTGCCTTGTCTTCAAACGGGGTTTTGTGGTTGACTTTTACTTTCCACAGTCCTTCGATGAGCGGAATCATGCCCACTTTGCCTTCTTTGTCGGTTTTGCCGGAAAAGGCCTGCGGTTCGCGGTGATCATGCGTCGCTTCCAGGTCTTTTTCCATGAAGGTGTCGGCGGTGGCGGTTACGGTCGCACCCGCGAGCGGTTTGCCATCGTAATAGACTTGCAGCGGGAAGACGGCGTCCAGTTTGATTTGCGTCGGGTCGGCCAGCGGCACGATTTCCAGCGCCTGTCCTACCGGCTTGCTGACGGCGGCCACGTCCACCGCGTCATCTCCGGCAACAACCAGCGCCTTGCCGAACATTTGCGCCTGCTGGCAGGTGCTGGCGTCGGGCATGTCTTTCAGGTTTTGCTGTTTCCAGCCGCTGTCGTTTTTGGACCAGAAGGTCGGCTGGTAAATGGCGCTGACCCAGTATGCGCCTTTGCCCAGTTTTTCTTTGGAAACGTACTGGTAGTTTTCGCCCTGCTGGTTCATGTCCTGCGCTTTGCCGTCCATGCCGATGAGTTGCAGCGGTTTGAAGATGTGCAGGCGGTCGGCTTCAATCGGCTCGGCGGCGGGGTAGTCGTGACCGTAGGCGAGGTCGGCCTTCAGCACTTCGTCGGCGGCGATTTTTGCGGGGGCATTGACCCAAAGTTCGTGCGCCTGGGCGAGGGAAGCGACGGCAACCAGTGCGGCGAGTAGCGTTTTTTTCATCAGGAAAACTCCGGTTAAAGGGTTGGTGTTGCTTGTAAAAGCGGCGCAGATTGTAACAGGGTATCCTGAAAGTCGCAAATGCGAATGCCTTGCAACGCGACGCGTGACGGAGCCGCTGTCCTCGCCATGTGGGCACGCACGGTTTTATTTTTTATTTATTCCGCGCCGCGTTTCGTCGGACAGAAAATATAGATAAGAAGATAGCCGAGTAATAAAAGCCCGTTTATCGCGCCCCTTTTATCTTCCAGCCCTTTGAGCGCGAGAAAAGTTTCAGAAACGTTTGGCAAATTTCCGGTCTGAAATGCGATAGCGGATGCTTCATGCGAGACGGGAATGATGAAGCATTGGCTGTTAATGACGACGAGCAGGGAAACTATCAGCAACAGCAATGTTTTTGTGCCGCTGTCGCTGAGGTAACGCATTAAGCTGCCAATAAAAAAGAGCCAGACACCCGGCAAGGTTGCCATGGCGACGACGTTATCCACGAAATAGCGCTGCCAATAGAAAAATGCGGCATCTTGTATTCTCCCGCCACTATTGAGGGCCGCAAAGGCGATGAAACTGCCGATAATCATGCTGCAAGCAATGAGAATGACGACGTAGCCTGTCTTTTGCATGTGTTTTTTCATGGTTGCTATCCTGTGGTGCAGATGGTCATATTTTCCCGCCGCGCGGGGGTTAAGCCGGATGGAATCGGGATTTCCATAGCTGGCTATTAATTTATGATACACCTTTTTAGATAGCATGCAAACTATTTAGGCGACGGAGTGCCGCCTGATGCTCAATCTATCCGCGCCCGTTTGAGGCGCAGCGCGTTGCCGAGGACGGAGATGGAGCTTAACGCCATTGCCGCACCGGCGATTATCGGGTTAAGGTAGCCGAGGGCGGCGAGCGGGATGCCGAGGATGTTGTAAATGAAGGCGAAAAAGAGGTTCTGCCGGATGTTTTGCAGGGTGGCGCGGCTGATGAGCAGCGCATCGACGAGTTGGTTGACGCTGTGCTGCATCAGGGTGGCGGAGGCGGTGTGGGCGGCGATGTCCGCGCCGTCTTTCATGGCAAAGCTGACGTTGGCAGCGGCGAGCGCGGGCGCATCGTTGATGCCGTCGCCGACCATCGCCACTGTTTTGCCCGCTGCTTTCAGCGCGTCAATGGCGGCGGCTTTGTCGCGCGGGCTCATGTCGCCGCGCGCGTCGTCGATGCCGAGTTGGCGCGCTATCCAGGCGACGGTGCCGGTATTGTCGCCGCTCATGATGCAGACGGCGATGCCGTGTGCTTGTAAACGTGCAACGGCGGCTTGGCTGTCGGCTTTGAGCGCATCGGCGAGGGCAAAGGCGCCAAGCGGGCGGTTGTTTACGGCGACGGCGACGATGCTGGCGACCGCCCAGACGTCGCCCAGGTTTTCCGGGAGCGTCAGGCCGCAGTAGTCGGGTTTGCCGACGCTGACGGTGCCAACGCCGGCGACGTCCGCGCGGATGCCCGCGCCGCTGTCGGTTTTGGCGTTGGCGGTCTCCGGGATGGCAATGCCGCGCGCGGTGGTGGCAGCGACGATGGCGCGGGCGAGCGGGTGGGTGGCGTTTTGTTCGACGGCGGCGGCGAGGCGGTAGAGTTCGTGGGATCTTTCGTCTGTATTGTCTGCGGTCGCTCCGCGATTTTTCACACCCCCTCCCTCGGTTCCCATGAAATAGGCTTCGTCTTTTTCATGGGCGCTCTCTCCCTCCCCCGCTTCGCAGGGAAGGGGGCTTTTTCCCTCCGCCAGCCACACCGCGGCGATTTGCGGGCGACCTTCGGTCAGTGTGCCAGTTTTGTCGAGGACGACGGTATCAACGCGCGCCGCTTCTTCCATCGCCGCCGCGTCCTTGTACCAGATGCCGTGCCGCACCGCCTTGCCCATGCCGACCATAATCGCGGCGGGCGTGGCAAGGCCGAGGGCGCAGGGGCAGGCGATGACCAGTACCGCGACCGCGTGCATCAGCGCGGTTGTCGCGTTGCCCTGCAGCGCCCAGGTGAGGGCGAAGGTGGCAACGGCAATGGCAACCACCGTCGGCACGAAGATGGCGGCGGCGCGGTCGGCGATGCGGGCGATGGGCGCTTTGCTGCCCTGCGCTTCGGCGAGTGCCGCCATCATGTCGCCAAGCAGGGTCTGGCTACCGAGCTGTTCGGCGCGATAAATCAGGCTGCCGTCGCTCACCAAGGCGCCAGCCAGTACGCGGCTGCCGGGCGCTTTCGCTTCCGGCCGCGATTCGCCGGTCAAATGGCTTTCGTCTGTCCAGCCGCTGCCGCTTTCCACGATGCCGTCGGCGGCGATGCGTTCGCCGTGGTTAGCGCGCAGCAGGTCGCCGATTTGTACTTGGTCCAGCGGCACGGTTTGCCAGACGCCGTCGCGTTGGCGGCTTACCTGGCGTGGGGTGAGTTGCAGCAAGAGGCCGAGGCTGTTCAGGCTGGTTTTTTTGCTGCGCTGCTCCAGGTATTTGCCGAGCGAGACGAAGCCGATGACCATCACCCCCGCTTCAAAATAGACGTGGCCGTGGCTGTGCGGCGCGCTCATCATGTAGAGCGAGTAGAGGTAAATCGCGCCGGTGCCGAGGGTGACCAGCACGTCCATGTTGGCAAGGCCGCCTTTGATGCTTGCCCAGGCGCTTTTGTAGAACGGCACGGCGAGCCAGAGCTGGACGACGCTGGCAAGCGCTAGCTGCGCCCACGGCGGCAGCATCCAGTTGTGGCGCCCCAGCATCATCCCCGCCATGCCGACGAGGAACGGCAGGTTGATGGCAAGCAGCAGCCACAGTCGCCAACCGGGATGCGTCGCATCTTCCGGCGCGGGCGTCGCGACAGGAGTGCTGGCGCTAAAACCGGTTTTGGCAATGAGGGCGGCGAGCGCGGTGGGATCGGTCTGGCTGGCATCGTAAGTAATCTGCGCTTCCTCGCTGGCGAAATTGACACTGGCGGCAGCGATAAACGGCTTTTTGTTCAGGACTTTTTCGAGACGGCTGGCGCAGGCCTGGCAGGTCATGCCGTCAATGTGGTAGCGGATTTTTTGCTGCATGGTTTTCTCACGGGCAGAGTGTCGTATATCGGCGCGGACAAGGCACGGGGTTATATAGCAATCCTCCTAAAGCCCCATACGGCGTTGCGCTGCCTCGCCGTACAACCGCGTGCTGTCTTCGGCGGCGCGCCTTGTATGAGACTTTATGAGTATTGCTATATGGGGGATGGTTGGGCGTTTTCAAGGGCAAGAGCGCATTCGCGCTGATGTTCCGCCACGCAGGTCAGCGGTGGTTTTTGCCGAACAGGCGGTAAAGGTCGCCGGTGCACAGGTTGAGCAGGCTCACAGTGAAGAAAGCAACAAGGAACGGAAGGAAGCTGCGCGGCTCGAAGGCGGTGCAATGTGCCGGGGAGTAGGCGCAGGGCAGGGTCAGCCAAACGAGCCAGGCGGTCAGCAGCAGGTTGAGCCAGAACAGCAGGGCGACGCCGCTTGGGCTCGTCGTTGCAGGAGATTGCGGCGCAAGCGACGGCAACGGCTGCCCGCTGGTAATAGTGGTAACGACGGCGGCGATTTCCCGACAGGTCTCTTTGGCCTCTTGCAGGCCGGTGACGTCCAGGCGGTAGGTGTGGTCGAGGCGGTCGGTGAAATAGAGCAGGTAGTGTTTCTGGCGCTCGATGCGGACTTCCCGCCATTCGACACCCAGGATGTCCGCCCAACGCAGGCTGAGTGCCGGAACGCCACCCGTGCGGTAGATATGCAGACTGTCGCCATCGATGGTCGCCTGTCGCCGGACGGGGACGGTGCGGCGGTAGCGACGGTAGTTGTGGATAAGCACGCGCAGGATGCAAAGGATGCCGAGGGCGAAGGCGGCGAGGGTGAGCGGATGGAGGATGCGCAGGAGAAGCGGCGCGCCGTCCGGCCAGGTGCGCAGGCGGGCATCGAGGAAGGCGGGCAGGAAAAGCAGTACCCACAGCAGCAGGGTCAGCATGTAGTTATCGCGGGTATGGCTTTGGTCGAAATGCTTGTGCGGCTGCTCGTACCAGATATGGGTGAAGCCGGCAGGCGGGGCGGGCAGGATGGGTGGCAGGACGCCGCGCAGGCAGTCTTGCGCGGTGGCGGCGATGTCGCGGTAGGTATTGCCTTCGCGTTCGAGGCGGCGGTCGCGGTAGTCAAACGGCGCGCCGTCGCGCGGGGTGATGCGCAGGGTTTGCAGGACGCCGTGAGTGGCGACGCTTTCGATGTCCTGCCAGCGCCATTGTTGCTGGATACTGCCGCTGCGGGTGTAGATGGTCAGCCCCAGCGGGTCGCAGACAAGGCAGGGGGCGAAATAGGCGGTGCGGCTGGCGGCGTAGTCACTGCGCAAAACGCTGACGGCGACGGCCAGCCATAGCAGCAGGCACAGCCAGCCGTAGTGCGTCAGACCCAAGAGGGCGGATGCCTTGGGGTCATAGAGGATACCGAGGAGGATGACGCCGATGGCCAGCCAGCCCCGGCTATTCCGCCAGGAGGAATGCGTATCGCCGCCCCAGCCACGGCTGTGCGGATTGGCGAGGTCGGGGGTGAAGTGAGGCATGGGTGGCTCCTGTGGTGTTCGTTGGTCGCTTCTGATGGTGATTTATGGCGCGACCGTCGGTGGGTTCATCAGCGGGTAGCTGTCCACCACGCCGCCGGGGTGGATGGCGGGGAATTGTTGTTGCGCGTATTTGAGCAGCTGCGCCGCCGGGCTGTTGATGAGGATTTTGGCGTTCGGCGCGCGCCACAGCACTTGGTCAAGGATGTTGTTCGGGCGGTAGGGCAGGTCGGCGATGCCGTCGCCGTCAAGGTCGAAGGCGGTGTTGTCGCTCCAGTAGTTGCCCTGGCCGTCGTGCGACCATTCGTGGTAGCGCGTGCCGACGTACATGACTTGGGTCTGGTTGTTGATGAAGGCGTTGCGGTAGTTTTGGTTGTCGGTGGAGCCTGCGGTGCTGTGTACGCCCAGGGTGCAGCCTTCAAAGTGGTTGTCGTGGAAGCCGTTGCGGTTGGCGTTGTAGAGGAAGACGCATTTGTTGGCGCGGTTGATGCGGTTGCCGTGGATTTGTGCGTCATTGACGGCGTTGAGCATCAGGCCGTGTTCGCGGCTGTCGCGCCCGCTGTTGTCGCGCACGGTGATGCGGTTGGAGAACATGATGACGTAGGCGGATTCGAGGCTTTCGGTGTGGTTGTGCGCGACTTCGCTGTCTTCGGTGTACATGTAATGCACGCCGAAGCGCATGTCGCGCATGGTATTGCGCTCGAAGTGGTTGTATTTGCTGTTGGTGACGTAGATGCCGTCGCGGCCGCCGCTCAGGGTGTTGTCGCGGATGATGGTGTGCGGGCTTTTCCAGATTTGGATGCCGTTGCCGCGGTCGTTCACCCGGCCGGTGGTTTGGCCGATGACTGTGTTGTGTTCGACTATGGTGCTTTCCGGGCCCCAGATGTAGATGCCGAACAGGTTGTCTTCGACGTGATTGTGCCAGATGTGGGCGCGGTCGGCTTTGCGGTCGGCGAAGATGCCCGCGTCCATGTCGAACTGGCTGTTGCCGGAGTGGCGCACGGTGAGGTGTTCGATGGTGCTGTCCGGTGCTTTGAGGTGCAGCACTTTGCCTTTGCCGCCGCCGTCCAAGATGGTTTTGCCGTCCGGGCTGCCGCTTAGGGTGATGGGGGTGTTGATGGTGTAGTTGCCCTGCCAGGTGCCGGGCGCAAGGGTGATGTGGTCGCCGGGTTGGGCGGCGTCAAGCGCGGCTTGCAGGTCGTCGCCGGGCTGGAGGGTGAGGTTTGTCGCGCGCGCGGCGGGGATTTCGTCGCCGGGTTGGGGGAGGTTTAGTGCATGGGCTATGGTAAAAAGGTTCACGACGGCAAGTGCCGTCGTGAGTTTTATTTGGTTTGTCTGGATCATGTTGTTCGCTAGTGTCGGGTTGTTTGGGATTTTTATCTGCCCTGACAGGAGATGTGTCCCTGCCCTCACCCCAGCCCTCTCCCACAGGGAGAGGGGGCAGTCTGGCGGCTTTTCCAGCTTCAGTTTTCTGCATGAAGTAAGGGGCGAGGTTTTCCCGATTTTTGTTTAGGCTTTGGCTTTAACCAGCATGCGGCCGGACATTTCCATGTGCAGGGCGTGGCAGAACCATTGGCAGTAGTACCAGTGGACGCCGGGGCGGTCTGCTTTGAAGGTCACGGATGCGGTCGCCTGCGGACTGATTTCAATCGCGATGCCGTAGTCACCCAGGGTGAAGCCGTGGGTGAGGTCTTCGATGAGCTCTTTGTTGGTGACGTAAACGGTGACTTCGTCGCCTTCGTTGACTTCGAATTTGGAGAGACCGTAGGCAGGCGCGGTCGCGGTCATATAGACGCGGACTTTGTCGCCGTCGCGGATGACGGTGTTGGCGGTGTCGAGATCGACGCCGTCTTTTTTCGCCTGTTCGCGCGCTTCTTTCCAGAAATCGTCGTCACGGTTCCACACACTGAGCGGGTTCACTTTGTTGCGGGCAACGATGATCATATCGTGCGGTTCGGCGAAGCTCGGACCATCGTGGACGAGGCGCATGTGGTCGCCGGAGATGCTGATGAGCTGGTCGTTTTCCGGTTTGAGCGGACCGACGTTCAAGAAGCGGTCTTTGGAGAATTTGTTGAGCGAGACAAGCCATTGGCCATCAGCTTCTTTGGTTTCGCCCATTGAGCTGTGGTTGTGCCCCGGCTGGTAGTGGACGTCGATTTTTTCGATGACCGGCTCAACTTTTTCGCCCTGGTAGGCCTGACGTGCTTTTTCGATGTTCCATTTGACCATCTGGCTGTCGATGAACAGGGTGGTGAAGGCGTTGCCTTTGCCGTCAAATGCGGTGTGCAGCGGCCCCAAGCCGAGTTCGGGCTGGGCGACGATGAGGTCTTTGGCTTCGATCTTGTCGTCAAAGTAGTCGTCGAGTTTGCGTACGTCGAGGACGGAAACGGTCGGCGAGAGTTTGCCGTTCAGCACGATGTGGATGCCATCCGGCGCGGCGTTACAGCCGTGCGGTGAGTTAGGCACCGGGATGTAGCGGGTGTATTTGGAGCCGTGGGTGCCGTCGAGGACGGGAACGCCGTTGATTTCTTTGAAGTCGCCGTTTTTGATGCCTTCTTCGATGCGCTTGATGTTGAAGACGACAACCCAGTCGGTTTCGCTGGAGGACATTTCGCCGACATCCAGGCCTTTTTCCGAGTTATAGCAGGTGGAGAAGGCGTATTTGCCCTGGTAGTCGGCATCAAGGTTGTCAAGGTTGCCGTCCACGCGCACTTGCCATTTGACATCCATGGTGTCGCCGTCCACGGCAGTGAAGGCGGTCCAGTAGTCTTTTTTCGGGTTGTCGGTGTCGAGGATGGTTTTGCCATCGTTTGGCCACGGGATGATGTGCTCGCCGTTGGCGAATACGTAGCCGGTTTTCGGGTAGCGCTGCGGGCGCAGACCGTGGATGGCGGAAACGTTCGGGATTTCGACCATCGCGTCGCATTTCATCACGTCGCAGCGGATACGGGCAACGCGGGTGTTCGCCTTGTCGTTGACGAAGATATAACGGCCATCATAGGTGCCGTCGGTGAAGGACATGTGCGGGTGGTGCAGGTCACCGTTCATGTAGATGCCGCCCTTGTCTTCGAGGAATTTTTTGGTTTCCGGCAGCATTTTTTCGCGCATGATGCGGCGGCTTTCGTTGGTTTGTCCCCAACCGGTAGCGCTGTCGCGGTTAAATACCGGGATGCGCATCAGTTCACGCATGGACGGCATGCCGAGGATGCGCAATTCGCCGGACTGGCCGCCGGAGTTGAAAACGTAGTACTGGTCAAGGTCGCCCGGGGCAACGTGATCGCTGGGTTCGGAGGCTGCTTCGGCGCTCGCGGTTTGTGATGAGGCCAAGAGGCCAGCGCCTCCGGCAACGGCACCGCCGGTGGCGACCGCTGCGCCGAGGAATCCGCGACGCTTCATTTTCAGTTTGTTGTCTTCTGACATGATGATGCTCCAGTTTGAGTTGAACGTAATCGTTAGTCCTTTTTACATACAGGGAAGCGCTCCCGCTGTATGTATAAAAAGATTCAGGAGGTTGCCCCGCTGGCGGGTGGCTCGCCACCGACCGGTTTCAAGGCGATCTCGCCGCTGCGGATGGCTTCCACCCGTTTTTGCCGCTCTGCCGCTTTTTGCGCTTTGGCAATTTCCAGCAGAAGGTGCATACAGCGAGATTTGTCATGATACAGCACCTGGCAATTCAGGCACTGAATACATTCGTTTTCGTTGATATTGCCTTCGGGGAAGATGGCTTCCACCGGACAATCCTGCGCGCATTTTTGGCAGGGGTTGCCGCATTCCGGGTAGCGCTTCAGCCAGTTGAAAAGACGCAGTTTGGCGGGGATGGCCAGCGCCGCGCCCATCGGACAGAGATAACGGCAGTAGAAACGCTCGATGAAAAGCCCAATGAGTAGCAGAGTAAGGGCGAAGGCGACATACGGCCAGGCGCGCCCGAATTTGAGGATGATGGCTGTCTTGAACGGCTCAACTTCCGCCAAATGTTCGGCAAGCCCCATGTCGTAGAGCGAGAAGCCGAAGAGCAGCAGGAAGATGATGTATTTGATGGCCGTCATCCGTTCGTGCACTTTGAAGGGGAATTTGAACTGCGGCACATGCAGTTTTTTCGCGATGTAGTTCGTGAGTTCCTGCAAGGCACCGAAGGGGCAGAGCCAGCCGCAGAAGAAGCCGCGATTCCACATCAGCGAGCCGAAGGCCGTCGCGCACCAAAGGATGAAGATGACGGGATCCATCAGGAAGACGTTCCAGTCGAAGCCTTTGATGAGCGAGTTGGTGAAGGCCAGGACGTTCACCACCGACAACTGCCCGTTCACTGATAATTGCGCACCGAGGTAACCGCCCAGCCAGAACAGGGTGAAGACAAGGTAGCAATTGCGGAAGGCTTTGTAAGCGCGCGGGTATTGGGTAATCCAGTCCTGGAACATGAAAACGCAGACCAGCACGAAGATGGCGATGCCCAGCACGACAATCTGGACGGTCTTGTCACGCCATGCCTGTTGCGCGATTTTCGCCTGCACGCTCAATTCACCGTCATCATGGACGGCAGCCACACCACCTGCCGCATCTGCCGGAGCGGCGGTTTGCGCGGCTGCGGGCGGCGGCTCAACGTAATCCGGGTTGGGGATTTTTTTGGTGTAGGCGGCAGGCAAGTTGTAATCCATATCAAAGGTGATGAAAGCCTTGTCACGCGCTCCAGTGGCGCGCTGTACCAAGAGTTCCAATTGCCACGGGCGGGCAACGTCCAGCGTTTGCTCGGTCGGCACGGTAAAGAGCGCGATTTCCGGGAAATGCGGCGCACCGGTGGCCAGGATGTCGCCGATACGACGGTGGTTGCGGTCGCGGAAGTGGAAACCGTTGCCGTCCTGCTTCAATTTCAGACGGTCAAAAATCCCGCCGCGCACATAACCTGAACCTTTGAACGAATACAGACCCTTACCGGCGACTAAAATCGCCTGCTGCCCGGGCTGCAACTGTTTCGTCATCTGTTCATAAACGGCGTCGCCGAGCAGGCTGCGGCCAATAGACGGCACTGATACCGGCGCATAAAACATCTCGATGAATTCATCTTCCGGATTGCTGCTTTCCGCGCGCTCCGCTGCCTCAGAGTGCTTCGCCTTGATGAAGCCCTCGTTGACTTCGCCGACGTGCAGCTGGAACGAACGCACCGCGCCACTACCGGTCAGCTCCTGCCAGCTGCTTTTCTCCTGCTTGTCCATATCGACGACAGTCAATTCCTTCGGCTGCGCGGGTACGGCTTCCTCTGCGCCGCCGCCCTGCATCGCCTTCGCAGCGGCAATCGCCGAGCGGGCAATCGTCTCGTTGATGACCATCACCGTTACCGTCGCGCCGCTGATGACATCGGGCGCGTCCTGATTCATGCCGTCGCGCGGATAATTACGCCCGGTGTAAGCGTCGATATAGGCGTTGACCTTCTCGATCGGAATGCCGATCAGCACAATCGGCTCCGAGTGCTTGACCAGCTTCGCCTTCGTGATGGTGAAATCCTTGTCCACGCCGATCATGATGTGAATCGGCTTGCCGGAATAACCACCGGACGGCACATAATCCGAGTTGAGGAAGACATAGCCGATCGTTTCCTCACCTTTCAACACCGGCACCAGCGGCGGCTGTTCCTGAATCGCACCGTAGCCGGTTGCATCCGGAAAGAACACCGTCGCCGGCACCTTGCTGGTGAATTCCTGCAACGAGCCGTCGCTGTGGAAAAGCGCTGCGCGCAGCTCCTTCGCCGTCGGCATGGGCGCGGCAACAGCAGTTTGCACAAAAAATAATGCGGCAGCGACCACCGTCGCTACCGCGAGACGCCGAAACAACGTTGCGGCGATGACTAACTGTCTCATGATTTCCCCACGTTGATTATTGCCTTTATTGGAGTGTGCATATTCTAACAAAACCCTCATTCATTTGTCTTGATGAACATCAAACCGCAGGAAAAACCTCAAAATTCCCCGTGGATTCCGCAATTGAGAATCGCTGAAATTCATCGTCTGCATGGCAAAGCGTTCATGCGGCTGCCATGCAGCGAACGTCGGCGAAAATCGGCTAAAACCTTTTCAGATTTCCATTTCGCCGCATGATTTTTTATTGCGGGTTTTATTTGGCCTGAATATGGTTCTGAATCATAAAAGGGATAGCAGTTCCATTATGGATGCGGGCAATGGCAGAGAAATTCCGCGATATGCCCCGCCCTGCCATCCGGCGAGAGGACGCAGGTTATTTTTTCCGCGCCAGGCTGACGGTGAAGATGCCGTATTCGTCTATCCACTGATGGATTTTGTGGAAACCGGCGCGGGCGACGAGTTGGTCCATTTCTTGCTGGCTACGGCGGCGCATCACCCAATCCGGGCTGCCTGCCTTGTGACTGGTGAGCGCGCGGGCAATCATTTCCAGCTGCGGGTGCCACGGCTGGCCGGTATAGATGAGATAGCCGCCGGATTCGATGGCATCGCCGAAGCCGTCCAGCGAGTGCTGGATGAGGTCGTTGTCGGCAAAGAGTTCGTGCAGGCCGGAGACGATGCCCAGCGTTGGCCGCGGGTCAAGGTTTTGGTAGTTGGCGCGGTCAAAGGCGTTCACTTCATTGAAGGTGGCGATGTTTTCCAAGCCGCGCGCGGCAATGAGTTCGCGGCCGGCGGCGACGTTAATCGGGCTGTAGTCGCGCAGGCGGATGCTGTTTGGGCGCACGTGTTCGTTCAAGGCGTCCAGAATGTAGCGGCCGTGGCCGGAGGCGATGTCCAGCACGTGCACCGGTTTGCCCGCGCGTTGGAGCAGGGCGTTGGCAAGGGCGATGGCTTTGCCGATGTTCTTTTTGCGCTGGCGGATGCCGCGCCAACCGATAGCGTTCAAGTAGTGGCGGTCAAAAGCACGGCCGATGGGGTTCGTGCCTTGCGGCTGGTTTTGATAGACGTAGTCGAGGGTGCTGCCGCTGTCGTAACCGGTATCGCGGCCGATGCGCAGTCCTTAGCTCCAGCGCGCGCCAAGGCGCAGGGTCGCGCGGTAGAACGCCCACCACAGGCCGCGCAGGCTATAGCGCGGCAAAGGCGTCGCCAGTTCGTCCGCTTCCACGCGGCTGGCACTCGCCAGATGCGCGGTGGTGACGTCCACCGCCTGCCAGGGTGCGGCAAAGCGCTCGCGGATGAAGGGACGGATGAGTGCGAAGGCGCGCTCGCGTTCGGCTTCGCCGAGGGTGTCGTGGTAGAAACCGGGCAGGATGTGGCGCGCTTTGTGCTGGCTGCCGAGGCGGTTGTAGAAGTCGTGTTGCGGCTGATGCTACACGACTTTGTCGTCGCTGGAGATGAGGAGCAAGAGCGGGGTGGTGATGGCTTGTGCGTCGGCAACGATGCGCGAGGCGGTGTCGTCAAGGCCGAGCAGGACGCGCACCGCGATGGGGCGGACGATAAGCGGATCGCGTTTGAAGTCTTCCTGCCGCGCTTTGTCGTGAGTGAGGTGGCGTGCTTTGAGGTAGCTGTTCACGAAGAAGTTGCCGCGCAATTTTTGCAGCAGGCGCAGCACGGGACGGGCAAACGGCAGGTAGAGTTTGACGCCGAAGGCGGGCGCGGCGAGTACGGCGCAGCGAATCGGCGGCGCGTAGTCGTGCAGCCAGGTGGCGACCAGCACCGCGCCGAGGCTTTGCGCGATGACTGCGGTGTTCTCCGGTGCGATGCCGTAGTTGTGCGCGATGTGCGTCATGAAATCCTGGATGTCGGCGACGCTGGTGGTGATGCTCGGCGAATCGCCGCGCGCGCCGGGGCTGTTGCCATGACCGCGCGCGTCCCAAGCGAAAAAGGCGAAGTCATCCAGGCCGAGTTCGTCGGCAAGATACATCAGGCGGCCGGAGTGTTCGTGGCCGCGGTGAAAAAGGACGATGGCCTTGTCCGTGCTGCCGTCTTGCGCCGGGCGGTAGCGGTAGAACAGTTCGCTGCCGTCGGTAGTGGTGAAGGTTTTTTCTTGCGTATTCATCGGGATTCCTTCTGTATAGCTATACACCTAAAGCCTCAGACAAGGCGCGTCGCCGAAGACAGTACGCGGTTGTACGGCGAGGCGACGCAACACCGTATGAGGCTTTAGGGGGATGGCTATAAACCGTGACGGATGCGCTGGATGCAAGTCAGCGCGAGGAGGATGTTCAGCAGCCACAGAGTGACGTTCAACCAGCCAGGCAGGCTTCCCGCCAGCGCGTAGTAAAAGGCCAGGCTGCCGATGACAAAGGCGCGGTCGCTTTTGCCAAGCGGGCCATCGTAACGGCGGCCGTTGCCATGCACCGCACCCAGCACGCCGCAAAATTCGCTCAGCGCCGCGAGATAGATAAAGACACCGACGGAGAGCGCACCAAACGGCGCGACAAAGGCAAAGGGCAAATAAAGCGCGGCATCGGCGATAACGTCGGTGGTTTCATTGAGATAACCGCCGAGCGCCGATTTCTGCCCGAACTCGCGCGCCAGCATGCCGTCCATCGCGTTCAGCGCCATGCGCAGGAAAAACCACAGCGGCAGCAGCATGAATAGCGGCGCGTGCGTAGGGGCAAGCGCGAGGGCGATGCCCAATACTATGGAAATAGCGCAGGCGCATAGCGTCACCTGATTGGCGGTAACGCCACGCGCGAACAGTTTTCGCACCAGCGGACGCAGCAGGTTTTGGAATTTGGGTTTGAGGGCGTAGATGCTCATGCGGCGACTCCGAGGGCGATTTCTTGTTCAGCAATATAAAGCGATTTGGCGAGGGCAAACATTTCTTGTCGCGCGTCAATAATTTCTTTTTCATCGTCATCGAGGCGAGATTTGTCGAGATTAGCAAGGCGCGCGTAATGGCTGCGGAAAGATTGCCGTGCTTCATCTATTGGCAGTCCCTTCTGCCGGTTTTTCGGCAGGCTGAATGCGCGGTCAATCAGCGCATAATCCGGCGTCAGAATGATTTGAAAATGTCGCTGGATAACTTCCATTTCGTTAATGGCACTTTGCAGGCTGGATTCCATCGCGCGGCTGTTGGCATAGCGGTCAAAATCGTTTTGCAGAATGGCGAGCTCGGTGGCAATCATTAAGGGCACGTCGCTGGTTTTTACGATTTCCCGGATATGGTTCAATAATTTCTTTCGGGTTTCTGAAAGCGATTGTCCCGCCGAAGTCAGACGCATACCCCTGATGAAGATTTCTTCTTCAAAGAGTATTTGCATGGTGATGGATGTTTTATCCATTAGGAGCATCCAGCCAACCCGGCCCCAAATCCGCATCAGCATTACTCGTATCAAAACCGCGTGCGCGAATGAAATCCGCGCCATACCAGCGTTTCAGCGATTTTAACGAACCCGTCGGCAATCTGGCACAAGCAAGCCAATCCCAGGCCGTTTCAATATCGCCTGCTTCGCGGGCAGTTTGCGATTCTGCCGCGCAAACCGTATCCATGCCGCTTTCGCGCAAAAGCGCTGCACGTTTCGCGGGATCGAGATAGCTTTTGGTCGGGTAGATTTTTTCCGTCATGCTTTAGCTCCGTTACTCATGAATACGGCGATTCTAGGCGCGGCCTGGCGGCGGCGTCAATCATCGCCAAAGGGAAGGGCGGCGTATAATGCCGTCGTTCATTCCAACCGGAGTAATCATCATGGCAAGACTTGCCGGAAAAACCGCCCTCGTCACCGGTGCTGCCCGTGGTATCGGCGAGGCTATCGCCCGCGCTTTCGCCTCTGAAGGCGCGTTTGTTTATCTGAGCGATATCAACCACGCCGGCGGCGAACGCGTTGCCGCCGAAATTGGCGCAAACGCCCGCTATCTGCCGCTGGACGTGCGCGAGGAGCGCGACTGGGAAGCGGCGCTGCAAACCATCGCCGCCGACCACCGCTCGCTGGATATTCTCGTCAATAACGCCGGCATTACCGGCATTGAGACCAGCCGCGAACACGACCCCGAACACGCCTCACTCGCCAACTGGCGCGCGGTGCTGCACACCAACCTCGACGGCACTTTCCTCGGCTGCCGCTACGCCATCGGCGCGATGCGCTCGCAGGGTACGGGTTCTATCATCAACATCTCCTCGCGTTCCGGCCTGGTCGGCATCCCGACTGCCGCCGCTTATGCGGCGAGCAAGGCGGCGATTCGCAACCACACCAAGAGCGTCGCCCTTTACTGCGCGCAGCAGGGGCTGGCGATTCGCTGCAATTCCATCCATCCGGCGGCGATTGACACGCCGATGTGGTGGCCGATGCTCGGCGGCACGGAAGCGCAGCGGCCGGAGCGTCTTGCCGAAATGGCACGCGCCATTCCCGTGCGCCGCCTCGGCCGCGTGGAAGAAGTCGCCGCACTCGCGCTGCTGCTCGCCTCGGACGAAGCGACCTACATCACCGGCAGCGAGTACAACATTGACGGCGGCCTGCTCGCCGGTAGTGCCGCCAGCCCGAAATCGGAATAATCATGCACGAACTCCATTTGACCGCCGCCGACAAGGCGGCGCGCTACGCGCAAATCCTGCCGCAACTGCGTGCCATCATTGAAGATGAAAGCGACACTGTCGCCAATCTCGCCAACACCGCCGCCGTACTGAAGGAAGCGTTCGGCTGGTTGTGGGTCGGCTTTTACCGCGTCGTCGGCGACGAGCTGGTGCTCAGCGCCTTTCAGGGGCCGCTTGCTTGTACCCGCATCGCGCGCGGCCGCGGTGTTTGCGGGCAGGCGTGGGCGCAGAACCGCACGCTCATCGTGCCGGACGTCAATGCCCACCCCGACCACATCGCCTGCTCCTCGCGCTCGCAATCGGAAATCGTCGTGCCGCTGCGTGATGCGAGCGGCGCGGTGTGGGCGGTGCTGGACGCGGACGCGGAAGCGCTCGCCGTGTTTGACGAAACCGACGCGCAGGGGCTGGAGACAATCGCTGTCTGGCTTTCTGAGAAACATGGGGTAATCGTATGAAAATATGGGGACTATTTACCGCGCTGGCATTGCTGCCCGCGGCTTATGCGCTGGATGCTCAAGATGTCGGCGAATATGTCATTCTCGATACGCAGGAACGCCCGACACCCATGCAGATGCGCTTCTATTTAAAAGGCGAGCAATGGCTGATGGACGGTCGTCGTGCGCCGGAAGCGTGGGCACCGGTGTGCCAAGGTACGGGCGATTGCCGCTTGGTCATGGCGACCGCGGCGGATATTGATGTGTGGAAGGCGGTTCTGCCGGAGCAATGGCAGCCGCTGCGCTTCAGCTGTGTGAAAAATATCGCCATGGCCTTTTGCCACGTGGAAGACCGCGAGAAACCATCGCGTCGTGCCTACTGGATGTTCGCCCTCATTAACGGTGTACCGCAGCCGATGATGGTGAACCGTCTCAAGTAGCGGCAATTTGTGCGAAAAAAAGATGCCTGCGGGCATCTTTTTTATGGGCGGGGGTTTCCGCTTTCCGGCAATTCGCCGCCTTGCAGGTAGGCGAAGGTGGTCGGCGGCACCAGCGGGCGCACGGCTTCGAGGTTGCCATTCGCGATGAGTTCGCGCACGCGCGAGGCGCTGATGTATTCGCCGTCGGCACGCAGGCGTTCGACGATTTCAAGCTGCGGCGCACCGGCAAATTCTTGTTGCAGCGCTTGGTTGTAGATGGCGGTCGCGGCGCTGTACGGCTCATGGCCGACGTAGCGCTTCGTGATGCCGAGCGCGGGCGCGATGTGCTCTTTGAAGATGCGCGCATCGAGCCGCGCCTGGATGGTGGTGACGTCGTCGTCTTCGCGCAGGAAGTAGGAGGGAAAGGTGGCGGCGGAAATGATGTAGTCGCCGGTCGGGTGGACGTACACGTTTTTCAGCGGCGCAATGCCTGCTTTGACCAGCGCGAGGCGCACCGAACCGGGGTAGTGCGAGAGGTCTTCGCTCAAGACGAACAGATGGACGACGTCATTCTCGCGCGCCGCTTTTTCCACGAGGTAGCGGTGGCCGTTGGTGAACGGGTTGGCGTTCATGACGATGGCGGCGATGCGGCTTCCCGCCACGTATTTGCCGCGCAGCGCCGCGAGGTATTGCGGCAGGCCGTGCAGCGCGTTTTCAAGGAAATACAGCTTGTCTTCAACGTGGGCGATTTCGCGGAACCCCAGCCAGGCAAAGGCATCGCGCGCGCTTGCTTTGGTGTACACGTAGCAGGCGGCATATCCGGCGCGGTGCACGTCGTTCATCAGCGCGCTCATCAGGGTGTTGAACAGACTGCCGCCCTGATGTTCGTGGTCAATGGCAATACATTTCAGGATATTGCGGTAACGCGCGCCGGTGGCGATGAGCCTGCCGTCATCGTCGTGGATGCCATAGACCGCGTCCAGATGCGTTTCGCCACGGATGCCCTCGCGCGCGAGCAGCGCTTGCCAGGCGGTGCGGTCAGCGGCGATGCGCGCCGGAAAAAGTTGCTGTATCAAAGGGCTTTGCGCGGCGGGTAGATGTTGAATTTCACCCAGCGGTGTTCTTCGCTGTGCGGGTCGATTTCGACGATTTTGCCGCAGAGGCTGTCGTGGCGGTCAAGCAGGCTTTGCAACTCGCGCGCGTATTCGCTGGGAACGTAGCCGATTTTGTTATGGTGCCAGAAAATCATGACCGCGTTGGCGTCATGCGGATTGTCCGGCTCATGGCGCAGGTCAAGCAGGTCGCCACGGTGCATGAGCGAGGCGAGGTCTTCGGCGCGGTAGTAGGCGAGTCCCGCGACCGGTACTTGGGCGACGACGGGCGGTGGCGTTCGGCGGAAGGTTTTTTTCAGAAGATTCCACATGGTGTTTACCTAGATTAAATGTTTCGTGATTGTTCGTTAATGATAGCGAAATTCGTGCCAACAGGCGACTATTGCGCGTTTTTTTCCCGCCGCGACGTACCGCGGCAATCGGCTATAATCCATTTCCCACCGTAAACATCATTTTTTCACCTCAAGGAATCCGCATGAGCCAAAAACGTGTCTTGACCGGCATCACCACCACCGGCATCCCCCACCTCGGCAACTACGTCGGCGCCATCCGCCCGGCCATCGCCGAAAGCCGCGCCAGCGGTGAAGAATCCTTCCTCTTTCTCGCCGACTACCACGGCATCATCAAATGCCACGATCCGGAACAAATCCACCGCTCGACGCTCGCCGTCGCCGCCACCTGGCTCGCCTGCGGCCTTGACCCCGAAACCATCACCTTCTACCGCCAGTCCGACATTCCCGAAGTGCCGGAGCTGACCTGGATTTTCAACTGCGTCTGCGCCAAGGGGCTGATGAACCGCGCGCACGCCTACAAGGCGTCCGTCGATGCCAACCTCGCCGAGGGCAACACCGACCCTGACCACGGCATCTCGATGGGGCTGTTTTCCTATCCGGTGCTGATGGCGGCGGACATCCTCATCTTTAACGCCACCCACATTCCGGTCGGGCGCGACCAAATCCAGCACGTCGAAATGGCGCGCGACATTGCCGGACGCTTCAACCACCGCTACCGCGAGCTGTTCGTCCTGCCCGAAGCGGTCGTTGATGACGAAATCGCCCTGCTCACCGGCCTCGACGGCCGCAAGATGAGCAAAAGCTACGGCAACACCATCGCCCTCTTTGAAGATGAAAAAGCGCTGCGCAAGCAAATCATGAAAATCGTCACCAACTCGCAAGAGCCGGGCGAGCCGAAAAATCCTGACGAATCCACCATCTTTGAAATCTACCGCTCCTTCTCCACCCGTGACGAACAGGCGGCGATGCGCGACCGCTACGCCGCGGGCATCGGCTGGGGCGACGCCAAACAGGCGTTGTTTGAACAAATCAACGCCGAACTCGCCGAACCGCGCGAACGCTACCGCGAGCTGACCGCCAATCCGGCGCGCATCGAAGACATCCTGCAAGCGGGCGCCGCCAAGGCACGCAAACACACGCGCCCGCTGCTGGACGCGGTACGCGACGCAGTCGGCATTCGCCCCTTGCGCTGATTTACGAAGCATGGCGGGCGGCTTGAGCCGCCCGTTTTTTATGCGCGGGCTTATCGCGTGTCCTGGCGCAGCAAGCCTTGTTATACTCGCCACCTTCACAACCGCCCCCACGCCCATGAACCCGCTCCGCCGCCTGCATCTCGACCCCTTCCTCGTCATGATTTTGCTGATGGTACTTGCCGCCACCATCGTACCGGCGCAAGGCATCGGCAAAACCTTCTTCAAACACCTCACCACCGCCGCCATCGCCCTGCTCTTCTTCATGCACGGCGCCAAACTCTCGCGCGAAGCGGTGCTGGCAGGCGTCGGCCACTGGCGACTGCATCTGCTGGTACTTTCCACCACCTTCGTCCTGTTCCCGCTGCTCGGTCTCGCCCTGCGCCCGCTGGTGCCGACGCTGCTCATCCCGGAAACGTATCAGGGATTCCTCTACCTCTGCGCCCTGCCCGCGACCGTGCAATCCGCCATCGCCTTTACTTCCGTCGCACGCGGCAACGTCGCCGCCGCCATTTGCAGCGCCGCCACCTCCAGCCTGCTCGGCGTCTTCCTCTCGCCGCTCCTGGTCGGGCTCTTGTTAAGCGCACAGGGGCAAACCGACCTCGCCAGCTCCATCCGCGCCGTCATGCTGCAACTGCTGCTGCCCTTCATCCTCGGCCACCTCTCGCGTCCGCTTACCGCGGCGTGGGTTGCCAAAAACCGCCGCCTCATCCGCATCACCGACCAAAGCTCCATCCTGCTCGTCGTCTATACCGCCTTCAGCGAAGCGGTGCTGGAAGGCATCTGGAGCCGCGTCAGCCTCGGCACATTGGTCATTATCGGCGTGGTCTCGCTCGCCCTGCTCGCCGTCGTACTCGCCTTCACCACCTACAGCGCCCGCGCGCTCGGCTTCAACAAAGCCGACGAAATCACCATCGTCTTCTGCGGCTCGAAAAAAAGCCTCGCTAACGGCATCCCGATGGCCAACATCCTCTTTCCTCCCGCCAGCGTCGGCATCCTCGTCCTGCCGCTGATGCTCTTTCACCAAATCCAGCTGATGCTCTGCGCCGTGCTGGCGCAACGCTACGCCAAACGTCCGCAAGAAGACTAACCCCATGACCTACCTCGCCAAAATCGAACAACTCAACAGCGCCGACCTCGCCGCCTACCGCCCGCTCATCCTCGACGGCGACCCCGTCGGCCTCATCTGGCGCGACAACCTCGCCCGCCTGCGCGACCACGGGCTTGACCTGCGCGACGACGGTGACCGCCTCATCTGGTACGCCCCCGCCGACTTCGCCGCACGCAACGCCATCCTCGCCGAACTGGCACAAGCACTCGCCGCAGAAGGCTACGTGCGCGGCTGGCGCAACGAACAACTGCCGCTGCTTGCCAACCTGCACCGGCCGGTGCGCGCGCTGATTGAGCGTGCCGCCGCGCCCGTCATCGGCGTCTGCGGTTACGGCGTGCATATAAATGGCACCACCACGCGCGACGGCGTACCGCATATGTGGATTGCGCGCCGCGCTACGACGAAAAGCGTTGAGCCGGGCAAACTGGATCAAATAGCTGCGGGCGGCATCCCCTACGGCATCAGCGTCTTTGCCAACCTCATCAAAGAAAGCGACGAAGAAGCGGCCATTCCGGAAGCGCTGGCGCGACAGGCACGCCCGGTCGGCATCATCAGCTACACCGCGCAAACCGAAAACGGCATCCGCGCCGACACCCTCTACAACTACGATTTGGAACTGCCGCCCGACTTCCGTCCGCACAACCGCGACGGCGAAGTGGGCGAATTCCTCTGCCTGCCGCTTGACGAAATCGCCCGCCTGGTGCGCGACAGCGACGCCTTCAAACAAAACTCCGCCGTGGTCGTCATCGACTACCTCATCCGCCACGGCTACCTGAAGCCAGACGATACCCCAGACTACCCCGCACTCTGCCGCGGCATCCACCGCCGCCACCCGCAGATGCACAGCTAAGCGCGCCAACAAAAACAGCGCGCTAGCAAAACGCACGCAAAAACCCTTGCATAACAGAAATATTTTGGCATAATGCGCGCCCTCAAACGGGCAGACGGGTCGTTAGCTCAGTGGTAGAGCAGTTGGCTTTTAACCAATTGGTCGAAGGTTCGAATCCTTCACGACCCACCATTCATCCCGTCCCGCCAAGGGTCGTTAGCTCAGTGGTAGAGCAGTTGGCTTTTAACCAATTGGTCGAAGGTTCGAATCCTTCACGACCCACCACTTACGGGCCGTTAGCTCAGTTGGTAGAGCAGTTGACTCTTAATCAATTGGTCAAAGGTTCGAGCCCTTTACGGCCCACCAGATTCTTGAAACCGCCAGCAAGGCGGTTTTTTCGTATGCGCAGAAAAAACGCAGCCCGCAGGCTGCGCTGATGACGTTCCGCTATTTCTTCGTGCGGAAATTGTCCAGATAGGGATTCATGTCCAGCTTCCAGCCGTCCGCCGTCTTGCGCCAGCGGGTAATGAGCGCCGTGCCATTGACGACGCGGCTGCTGTCTGGCTCGTAAGCGTGCAGTACGACCAGCGCCTGATCAACGTCGCCCTGTTCGGTAAGCTGCATTTTCTGCGCGACGAATACCGCTTTGTTGCTGTTAATCCCCGCTTCGGAAAAGGTCTGGCGCAGGTACTGCCCCATCATCTGCACCGCTTTGCGCAGCCGCTTTTGTCCTTCATCGCTGTTGGCGGTGTGCTGGTCGAGAAAGGCGATATCGGCAATGGTCTGTTTTTCCAGTCCTTTACTGTTGCGCACCAGCGCACGCATGAAGTATTCCGCTTTTTTGCCGACGGCTTGTTCATCATCCAGCGAAGGCGTGCTGACGCAGGCGGAGAGCAGGACAAAGAGCGCCAATGCGCTCATTATTCTTGCGGAACGAGCCATTTGCCCCCCTGGTTCATCATTTTTAGATTAAGGTCGCGGCTTGTGCCGTTGCCGTAGATGATGCGGGCGTTGAGGCTGGCAGCGTTACCCTGCTGGCGCACGCTTTGCGGGGCGATTTCAATTTGGCGCACCCCCTGTTTTTCGCTGGCGAAGTATTCGCTGCTGCCCGCTTTCATGAACAGCGCCCCCTTGGCGGTGCGCTCGTCCCACCAGCTTTGCTGCGGGTTGTACGGTACGAAGGAGTAGCGCCAGGCGGTTTCGCCATCACCATGATAGAGCGCGCTCAGATAGGCGTGAGCGGTGGCGGTGATTTCGTTGCCGCCTTCAATGCTGCCGCTGTACGCGGCGGCGCTCACTTGCGGTTTCGGGGTGCGCGGGCTATTGCCGCCACGCACGATGCTGACGTCATCGCTCTGCAACAGCGGCGCAAATTCGTCGTCGCTTGCGGCAATTTCCGGCATCGGGGGGGGCTCGTAGAAATCCGGCGCGGATGACTCTGCCATCCCGCCGTCTTCCATGCTCATCAGTTGCGGGTATTCGTAGAGGTCATCAACCGGCGCGCCCTCGGTGGCAATGGATTCCAGCGCGAGGGTATCGTTGTTTTCGTACTGATAGGGTGGTGGCGCCGACCCGCAGGCGCCGAGCAGCAACATGCCCAGAGCGAGGAATCCGTGCCGTAACGCTGTCTGCATCTATGCACTCCGCAGAGGAAAAGGCGCACAAAATAGCGATTAGGCTGCACAGGGTCAAGTATCGTTTTTACGACACTTTTCGCCGGTAAATGCCTGCCAGCACGCCGTTTTTCTGACGCTTTTTCTTCCTGCTACGCCTGTCGCTTGCAATGAATCGGAAGCCGTGTATAATCCGCGCTCTCTTAATCGGGGTGTAGCGCAGTCTGGTAGCGCGCTTCGTTCGGGACGAAGAGGTCGCAGGTTCAAATCCTGTCTCCCCGACCATTGAATTCCAGAAGAAAATCGGGCTTTGCGCCCGATTTTTTTATGCGCGCATTGTCGCGTTTTCTCCCGCGCTGCTAAGATGAACCGCCCACCCCAAGCGAGGAGAACCCGTGGACTGGATCGTATTGCTCACCCTGCCGCTGCTTTTGCTCACGCTCGCCAGCGGTCGCGTTGCCCCTGCCGTCGCTTTTTTTACCGTCGCGGCCGCCTTCATGCTTGGTGGCATCGTCAGCACCGAGGCGTTTCTCACCAGCTTCAGCAATCCGGCGCTAGCGACGCTGGTGGTGCTTTTGCTGGTGTCTGCGGTGATTGAGCGCTCGCCGCTGCTGCACCGCCTCTCCAACAAAATCCTCGTCGGCGACGAAAAGCACGCCTTCATCCGCCTGACCGGCATCAGCACGCTGCTCTCGGCTTTCATGAACAACACCGCCGTCGTCTCCACTTTTCTCGTCACCCTCACCCGTCAGCAGAAAATCCCGCCGTCGCGCCTGCTGATTCCGCTTTCTTACGCTTCCATCTTGGGCGGCATCACCACGCTGATCGGCACGTCCACCAACCTCGTCGTCAATTCTTTCGTCGAAAGCGCCGGTCTGCCGCCGCTGCGCATGTTCCAGTTCAGCGCGGTCGGCATTCCGGTCGCGCTTGTCTGTCTGGTCGTGCTGTATTGGCGGATGCGCGTGCTGCCCGCGAACAGCAACAGCAGCCAGGACATCAAAAACACTTATTTTCTTACCGTCGAGGTGCTGGCGGAGGCGGACATTGCCGGTAAAAGCGTCGCTGAGAGCGGTCTAAAGCGGCTTGACGACCTCTATCTGGTGGAAATCCAGCGCGATAATTACCTCATCTCGCCGGTACGGCCGGAGGTGCGCATCCGCCCCGGTGACCAACTGGTTTTCAGCGGCTCGATTGAGCATATCGGCGGCCTGCAAGCCTTTCGCGGCCTGAAAATCCTCGGAGAACACGCGAGCGACCTGCTCGCCAGCAACCTCGTCGAAGCGGTCATCGCGCACGAATCCGACCTCGTCTATAAAACCCTGCAAGAAATCGACTTCCGCGGCCGCTTCAACGCCGGCGTCGTCGGCATCCGCCGCGGCAACAAGCGCCTTACCGGCCGCCTCGGCCACACCATCCTGCACGTCGGCGACAGCCTCATCCTTGCCGTCGGCAGTCATTTTGCGGTACAGGCCGACCTGGAAAAACATTTCCACATACTGAGTACCAGCTACACCCCGCCGCGCCTCACCAACCGCCAGGGCAACCGTGCCATCGCCGGTTTCATCCTCGCCGTCCTCCTGGAAACGCTCAACCTGCTGCCGCTGCTGCATAGCCTGCTGCTGCTCCTTAGTGTCTATCTGCTCGCGGGCTACACCAGCATCGGTGAACTGCGGCGGCGCATCCCGTTTGAGCTCATTGCTATCATCGGCTCGGCCATCGCCATCGCCAAAGGCATGGACAACACCGGCGCGGCGCAGCTCATCGGCACTTTCATGCAGCACGTCTTTCACGATAAAAGCGTCTTCATCGCCTTCGCCGGCATTTACTTCATGACACTCATCACCACCGAAATCATCACCAACAACGCCGCCGCCGCGCTCGCCATTCCCATCGCGCTTTCCACCGCGCAGGCGCTCAACGCCGACCCGCTGCCGTTTGTCATGGCGGTGGCCTACGGCGCCAGCGCCTGCTTCATCCTGCCGTTTGGCTACCAGACGCACCTGATGGTGTACACCCCCGGCCGCTACACCTTGCGCGATTACCTGCGCACCGGCGTGCCGGTCAGCCTCACTTACAGCGCGCTGGTGCTGCTGCTGACGCCGCTGGTCTTTCCGTTTTGAGTGCGGTAAAGGGCTTTGGTTTTTGATTGTGGGGCTTGCCGTCAATAACGCTAGCCCAGCCACCCCATACTGAGCTGTTAGTGCCTGTTCAAAATACCCCCTCCCCCACAGGGGGAGGTGACATATCGGTGGCTTGCCCCGCTTTGGTCACTACACAGAGCGCTAAAAAGTAGCTTCTATGTGATTTTGAACAGGCGCTTAGCGGGCGCTTCAGTTGAAGGTATTGCAGCGGTTGATTTCGCCGTATTGCAGGCCGTTGTTGAGCCAGCGCATGCGGTCGGCGGCAGTGCCGTGGGTGAAGTTCGCCGGATTGACCCGGCCGCCGGCGCGTTGCATCAGGGTGTCGTCGCCCACCGCTTCGGCGGCTTTCAATCCTTCGCGGATGTCGCCGTCTTCGAGGCGGATTTTGCTGTATTTTTCCAGTTTGTTGCCCCAGATACCGGCGTAGCAGTCGGCTTGTAGTTCGATGCGCACCGAGATTTGGTTGGCCTCGGTTTTGCTCACCTGCCGCATGTAGCGGTGCGCCTGGCCGAGGGTGCCGAGCAGGTTTTGTACGTGGTGGCCGACTTCGTGCGCAACCACGTAGGCAAAGGCGAAGTCGCCGCTCGCGCCCATTTTTTGCATTTCGCGGTAGAAGCTGGGGTCAATGTAGAGTTTTTGGTCGGCGGAGCAGTAGAAGGGGCCGGTGGCGCTGCTGCTGATGCCGCAGGCGGATTGGACTTGGCCGCTGAATAGCACCAGCGTCGGGTTGTGGTAGGTTTTGCCGTGCTGTTTGAAGACGGGTTTCCACACGTCTTCGGTCGAGGCGAGCACCGCGCTTAAAAACTGCCCGGCTTCGTCGTTGGCAGGTGGCGCACCGGCGCTGCTGTATTGGCTTTGGCTCTGGCTGCCTTCGAGGAATTGCAGCATGGTGCCGGGGTCGATGCCGAACATCCAGCCGATGAGGATGATGGCAAGGCCGCCGAGGCCGAGGCCGCCGGCGGTGGTGCCGCTGAAGCCGCGGCGGTCTTCGATGTTGTCGCTGCGGCGGCTGTTTTTCCAGTCCATATTGGTCTCCCGGTTGTTGGGTTAGTCGGTGGCAAGGCGGTCGATCATGCCGCGGAACATTAAGTCGGGTTCGATGCGGTAGTCGGGCCGGTTGCCGAAGAGGATTTGTGCGTCGCCGCCAAAGGCGAAGCGGTGGTAGTAGTGGCCGGTGGTGGTTTCGAGTTCGTCCATGATGCTGTTGATGCCCGCCGGGATGGCGTGGTGGATGCCCGCGCCGATGCAGGAGGCGGTGTCGGTGCCGAGCAGGTTCGGCGTCCAGCGCATCGGCCGCAGTTTTTGCGTGTTTTGCAGGAGCGCGTTTTCGGCGAGGCGGATGCCGGGCAGGATGAGGCCGCCGATGTGTTGGCCGTCGCGCTCGACCACGTCGAGGGTGATGGCGGTGCCGCAGCCGACGACGCAGAGCGGTTCGTGGGTGAGGCCGCGCGCACCGAGCATGGCGAGGTAGCGGTCGGCGCCGAGGGTATGGGCTTCGCTGTAGGCGACGGTGAGGGTGTGGTTGGTTTCTTTTTGCGCGATGAAGGTTTGCAGCGGTTTGCCCCAGAGGTCATCAACGATGGCAGCGACTTCGGTTTCGATGCTGGCGTTATTGACGCAGCTGATGGCGATGCGGCGCGGTTCGGGCAGCAAGTGCCAGGCGCGCCACAGTTTGGTGCGCCAGTCTTCTTTGTAGGAGGCGGCTTCGACGATGCCGGGGACGGCGTTGCCGTAAAGCCATTTGATGCGGGAATTGCCCGCGTCGATGAGGAGATACATGGTTGTCAGAACCCGGCTATTTTCCCCTCCCCTGTGAAGCGGGGGGAGGGTTGGGGTGAGGGTGTAGCAATCCTCCGAAAGCCTCATACGGTGTTGCGCCGCCTCGCCGTACAACCGCGTACTGTCTTCGGCGGCGCGCCTTGTCTGAGTCTTTCGGTGTATGGCTATATTTTGTCGCTTCGCGAATTTTTACACCCCCTTCCTGTCCTTCCCCCGCTTCGCAGGGGAAGGGACTGTCTATTTGCGCTTGCAAGCAGAATTTATACGTCATCATGCAACTGGCCTGGCTTTTTTCAGTCCATGAAGACGGGCTTGCCGTCGCGGATGCTAATACGCCGCCCTTTTTGGTCGATGTCGCCATCGAGGGCGAACGCCGTCCAGCGGTTGGCGACGGGCAGGTAGGGGCGCGCGTTCCATTCGGCAAGCAGGGCAAACAGCACGGCGGCGAGGCCGTCGGCGAAGGGCGCGGTGATGCGGGCGAGGCTGGCGCCGTCCTGTGCGATGAGTTCGAGGGTAACGCGCCCGGCGGGGGCGCCGTCGCGGTAGAGCGTGCCGTCGTGGCGCAGGCGCAGCTCAAGGTGTTCGGCAACCGCCAAGGTCAGCGCTTGCAGCAGGCCGCCATGCAGCGCGGGCGTGCCTTCCAGCGGCCAAGCGAGGGCGAGGGATGCCGCATTCGCCGCACACACCGGGGCGGCGGTCTGCACACGCAGCCATGCCAGCGGTTCGGCGGCATCGGCGAGGGCTTGCACGGCGGGGAGCGCGTTTTGCACGGGTGTTTCCTGAAAGTTGCTAGAATGGCGCGGCATTTTACATGAACATGAGGATTTTATGCCCGCCTTGCCTGCCCTGATTGCCCCCTCGATTCTCTCCGCCGATTTTGCCCGTCTGGGTGAGGATGTCGCCGCCGTGCTTGCCGCCGGGGCGGACGTCATCCATTTTGACGTGATGGACAACCACTTCGTCCCCAACCTCAGCTTTGGCGCGCCGATTTGTCAGGCGCTGCGCGACTACGGCATTAGCGCGCCGATTGACGTGCATCTGATGGCCTCGCCGGTGGACGCGCTGATTGAGCAGTTTGCGCAAGCAGGCGCGGATTACGTGTCCTTCCACCCGGAGGCGAGCATCCACATCGATCGCTCGCTGCAACTCATCAAAAGCCACGGCATGAAGGCGGGGCTGGTGTTCAACCCGGCGACGCCGCTTGCTTGCCTCGATTACGTGCTGGACAAGATTGACCTCATCCTCATCATGTCGGTCAATCCCGGCTTTGGCGGGCAGGCATTTTTGCCCTCTGCGCTGGACAAACTGCGCGCCGCGCGCCGCATCATTGACGCAAGCGGGCGCGACATCCGCCTCGAAGTCGATGGCGGCGTGAAAACGGACAACATCGCCGCCATTGCCGCGGCAGGCGCGGACATGTTCGTCGCCGGTTCCGCCATTTTCAACGCGCCGGACTACGCGGCAGTCATCAACACCATGCGCGGCGAAATTGCCAAGGCGGGCGCATGAACTACACCCACCAGCCCGTCGTCCGCACCATCCTCGCCGACCTGCTCACCCCGGTTGCCCTTTACGACCGCCTCGCAGACGCGCCCTACACCTACCTGCTCGAATCCGTTGAAGGCGGCGAGCGCTGGGCGCGCTACTCGATGATTGGCCTGCCCGCGCGCGAAACCGTGCGCATCCGCGACCACCAGCTGCAAATCCGCCGCGACGGCGCCGTCATCGAAGAACAGACAGTGGCCGACCCGCTCGCCTGGATTGCCGAATACCATGCGGCACTGCGACCGGCGCCGCTTTCGCTTGACCTGCCCTACACCGGCGGCCTCGTCGGCTACTTCGCCTACGACACCATCGGCTACATCGAAAAACGCCTGGCGCAGCGCTCGCAGAACGACCCGCTCGGCCTGCCGGACATATTATTCATGCAAAGCCTCGACCTCGCCGTGCTGGACAACCTGCGCGGCGAAGTCCACCTCATCAGCCACGCCGACCTTGCCGACCCGAACGGCATTGCCGCCGCCGAAGCGCGGCTGGATGCGATGGTGGACGCCATCAACCGCCCCGGCAAAGCCAAAGTGCGCTCGCTCAACGCGGACGGCGCGCGTCCGGAAGTGCACTACCACTACCCCGAAGCGGCCTTCAAGGCAGACGTCGGCAAAATCCGCGAATACATCATGGCAGGCGACTGCATGCAGGTAGTGCCGTCGCAGCGGATGAGCTGCGCCTTCCCGCACCCGCCGCTTGACTACTACCGCGCGCTGCGCATCACCAACCCGTCGCCGTACATGTACCTGCTCGATTTGGACGACTTCCACATCATCGGCTCCTCGCCGGAAATACTGGCGCGCAAACAGGGCGATACCGTTACCGTGCGCCCGCTGGCCGGCACGCGCAAACGCGGCAAAACGGCAGAAGAAGACCTGGCGCTGGAAAAAGAACTGCTGGCGGATGAAAAAGAAATCGCCGAACACGTGATGCTGATAGACCTCGGCCGCAACGACATCGGCCGCATCAGCCAGACCGGCACGGTGAAAATCAGCGAAAAAATGGTGATAGAGCGCTACTCGCACGTGATGCACATCGTCTCCAACGTCGAAGGCAAACTGCGCCCCGACATCAACGCGATGGACGTGCTGCGCGCCACCTTCCCCGCCGGAACACTTTCCGGCGCGCCGAAAATCCGCGCGATGGAAATCATCGACGAAGTCGAGCCGGAGCGGCGCGGCGTCTATGGCGGTGCGGTCGGTTACTGGTCGTGGAGCGGCAACATGGACATGGCGATTGCCATCCGCACCGCCATCATCAAGGACGGCCGCCTCTACGCGCAGGCGGGCGCGGGCATCGTTTACGACTCCAACCCCGACAGCGAATGGCAGGAAACGCTCAACAAGGCGAGCGCGCTCATTGCCGCCGCGGCGTTGCTGGACTGAATACAGCCATCCCCCGAAAGCCTCATACGGTGTTTCGTTGTTGGGGATCCTAAGGATGTGTTTGCAATTTGAGTCCCCCTCCCCCGCGGAGCGGGGGAGGGGGTGTGAAAAGTCACGTAGCGACGGCATTATTCAAAACGAGGCAGTCCTCAAACGTATGTTGTCATGCGAAGTTTGTTTATCCCTGCCCTCACCCCAACCCCTCTCCCAGAGGGACAAGCATTGCTCGCGTAGCGAGAGAGGGGCTCGTTCGCCGAATTATCAACACGCCCTAGGGTGCGCCTTGACGCACCATTGACAAGAAACCAATATTTCCGCGACGGTGCGCCAAGGCGCACCCTATAACACTGTTTCAGCAGCAATTTGTCTGAAACTTTAGGTGGATGGCTATATAGCAATCAACAGCCCCTTCCTGTGCGAAGGGGTTTTTTGCGCGCAAAAAAACAGCGCCTCGCAGGCGCTGTTTTATCGTGGCGACGTAATCCGCGCGGCGGTTACTTGTCCGACTGGTTGGCGGCAGCGCGGCGCACGGCGAGGCTGTCGCGGATTTCGCGCAGCAGCAGGATTTCTTCAGACGGCGGCGCAGGCGGCGCTTCTACTTCTTCTTTTTTCTTCATGCTGGCGGTGAGCTTGTTCATCGGGATGATGATGAAGATATAGATGGCGAGTGAGACGAGGAAGAAGTTGACGATGGCGGTCAAGATTTTGCCGTATTGGAAAACGGTCGGCTCTTCGCCAATCAGCGGCGGCAGGGAGAACATGAGCGAATCGAAGTTCGGCTTGCCCACCAGCCAGGCGATGAGCGGGTTGATGAAGCTCTCGACGAGGCCGCTGACGACGAGGCCGAACGCGGCACCCATGACGACACCGACGGCGAGATCGACGACGTTGCCACGGGCGATGAAGGTCTTGAATCCGGATAACATGTGTGATTTCCTTGGTTGTTGAAAAGGCTGGCGATTATAGGGAGACTTGCGAAGCGGTCATATTACGGTTCACTTATGTGGGCGGGTGCAGGCAAAAAAATGGTGCGACAGGTCGCACCATTTTTTTCGTCGCGCTTTTTCGTCGTGTGGCGTTATTCCGCCGTCTCGCGCAGGAACTGGATGTAGCGCTCGCGCAGTTGCCGGGTGAACGCGCCCGGTTTGCCGTCGCCGAGGCGGTGGCCGTCAATTTCGACGACGGGCAGGATGAATGCGCCCGCGGAGCTCAGGAAGGCTTCGTCAGCGTGGTGCGCTTCTTCGACGCTGAAGGGGCGTTCTTCAAGGGTCATGCCGAATGCGCCGAGGAGGGCGATGGCCGCCTGGCGGGTGATGCCGTTCAAGATGTCGTGCGTCGGCGGGCGGGTGATGAGGGTTTGCCCGCGGCGAATCCAGGCGTTGTTGGAGCTGCCTTCGGTGATATTGCCCGCGTCGTCCATCAGCCAGGTGTCGTCGTAACCGGCGGCGACTGCGGTCATTTTGGCGAGCGATTGGGCGAGCAGTTGGGTGGTTTTGATGTCGCGCCGCGCCCAGCGGATGTCCGCCTGGGTCATGACGCGCAGGCCTTTTTCGGCGGCGGGGCTGTTGATGATGGCGCGCGCCTGGGTGAACATCACCAGGTTCGGGGGCAGGTTCGGGTCGTAGAGGAAGTCGCGGTCGGCTTCGCCGCGGGTAACGTGCAGGTAAACTGTGCCTTCTTGCAGGTTGTTCGCCGCGATGAGGCGTTTTTGTACAGCGACGATTTCCGCGAGCGGCAGCGGCAGCGGCATGGCGAGTTCGTGCAGGCTGCGTTCGAGGCGGCGTAGGTGCGCGGCGTTGTCCGCCAGTTTGCCGTCGATGACGGCGCTGACTTCGTAAACGCTGTCGGCCATGAGGAAGCCGCGGTCAAAGATGGAAATTTTCGCTTCGTTTTCCGGCAGGTAGTCGCCGTTGATATAGACGGTACGGGTCATTTTATACTCCGGGTTGTTGCGGGGGTTCGGCGAGACGGACGCCGGCGAGGTGCAAGAGCAGGCCGATGGCAAGGCCCACCGCGCCAGGGACGAGCCAGCCGAGGCCGATGTCGTAGTACGGCAGCCAATGGCTGATTTGCGCGACGGTTTCGGGGCTGAAGCCGAAGGCGATTTTCGCCGCGTCAAACAGTCCGGCGATGCCGGTCAGGCTCATCGTCGCCACATACACGATGCGGCTGCCGCCAAAGATGCGGTGCAGGAAGGCGAGCAGAATCAGGGCGATGGTCAGCGGGTAGAGCAGCATCAGCATCGGGATGGAGAGTTTGACGATGGTGCTCAGGCCGACGTTGGCGAGCAGGCAGGAGATGACGGTAAAAAGCGTCGCAAACTGGAAGTAGGAAACGCGCGGCAGGATGCGGTTGAAATACTCGGCGCAAGCGGTAATGAGGCCAACCGAGGTGGTGAGGCAGGCGAGGAAAACGATGATGGCCAGTAGCGCCTTGCCCGCGCCGCCAAAATAATGCAAGGCGACTTTTGCCAGCACCGCCGCACCGTTTTCCTGCAAACCGATACCGGCGACGCTGCTCGCGCCCATATAGGCGATGAAAACGTACACCAAGGCGAGGCACAGCACCGCAAGGCCGCCGGAGAACGACACCATGCGCAGCACCTGCCGCCGTCCGTGCAGACCCAGCGCGCGTACCGCGTCAATGACGATGATGGCAAACACCGGCGAGACGAGGCCGTCCATCGTTTGATAGCCTTCAATCAGCCCGGTCGCGACCGGATGCTCCAGATAGCCGCCCTGCGCAGCCTGTAACGCGCCCATCGGCTTGAACGCCGCATAACCGACGAGAATGGCAATGGAGGCAAGCAACAGCGGCGTCAGCACTTTGCCGATACGGCTGACCAATTTCCCCGGCGACAGCGCCAGCCAATAACTGAGCGCAAAAAAAGCGAGACTGAACAACGCCAGCGGCAGAAAACTGCCGCGTTGCGCTTCTGACAAGAACGGCACCACGCCAATCTCGAACGACACCGTCGCCGTGCGCGGCAACGCGAACAGCGGGCCGATGGTCAAATACAAAAGCACCGTATAAATCAGACCGTAGCGCGGCGTGACCCGCGCGGCGAGCGCCTGCGCGTCGGCGGTGTTCGCATAAGCCACGGCGATAATCCCGACCAGCGGCAAACCAGCGCCGGTGAGGAGAAAACCGAACATCGCGGCGAACACATGCGCGCCCGCCTGCTGACCGAGCAGCGCCGGAAAAATCAAATTTCCCGCGCCAAAAAAGAGCGCGAACAACATCAACCCCGTCGCCCAAAAAGCCGAACGGTCACGAAGCACAGCGGACATAAAACCCCATTAAAATTTTGGATATCAAGAAGCGGGGGAATATAACAGAATCGTCATCGCCGCGCGAAATGAAACCCGATGATGCGCTGTTTACATACACATCGAGCGCTCAGGTGTATGTGGCGAATTTACAATTCAAGTGCAACAGCTACAAAAAAGACATCCATAAGCGATACTGCAAAAAACATCAAAACATTGCAGGAGACCGAAAATGGATGCCTACCGTCATATTACGCCCATTGAGCGGGGTTGCATAATGACCTTGTTCAACCAAGGTCATAGCCCCGCCGCTATTGCCACCATGTTGAAGCGCCACAGATGCACCATCTTGCGCGAACTGAAGCGCAATAGCGCTGGCGAAAGCTACGACGCCAGCAAGGCGCAGGAGAAATACGACAGCAGGCGTAAGCGCTGCCGCCGCAAGCGTAAACTTGATGACCCGGAACTTTTTGCCCTGGTCAAGGAGAGGTTTCTGAAACTGCACTGGTCGCCGGAGCAGATTCAGTACCGCTTGCGCCACGAAGGCCGCACGCACGCCATCAGCTACGCCACTATCTACCGCGGTATCTACGCCAAGCGTTTCAATGACCTCGACTGGGCGATAAGCGGCAAGCAAAGGCTGCGCCACCGTGGCAAGAAGCGGCGGCGCAAGGGCGAGCCGACACGTGATAACTTCCCGGTTGAGCATGCGCTGTCGGCGCGTCCGCCAGAGGCACAGGCGCGGGAGCGCATGGGCGATTGGGAAGCCGATACCGTTGCAGGCGTGGTGGGTGGTGCGGTGTTGCTGACGTTGGTTGACCGCAAAAGCCGCTATCTGCGGTGCGTCCGGCTGGAGAAGAAGACGGCGGACGGCGTGAATGCGGCGATGATTGAAGCCTTGCGCGGGCAGACGGTACACAGCATCACGCCGGACCGGGGCAAGGAATTTGCGCGGCATGCGGTGGTGGCGGAGGCGTTGGGGATAAAAATATACATTCCGCCGCCGTACCAGCCGTGGCAGCGCGGGACAAACGAGAACACCAACGGCCTGTTGCGTGAATATTTTCCGAAGCATCAGGATATTGCGCAATATCCTGATGATTACCTTGAAAAGGCGGTGCTGGCATTGAATAACCGCCCGCGCAAATGTTTGCAGTGGAGGACACCTTATGAAGTACATTTTGACAAGGCGTTGCACTTGGTTTGACAATTCGCCGTAAATGGCTTCAGCGCGAAAGCAGCGCCGCGCCGTCGTTTTCGTGCAGGCGGGAGAAGATGAGCGCGGAGGCGAAGGTGATGCTGCCGACGGCGACGAAGGTGTAGCGGAAGGCGGTATGCAGGTCGCCGTGGCTGATGCCGTCCAGGCTGAAGGTTTTGAGGAGCAGCGCGCCGATGGCAATGCCGAAGCTGGTCGAGAGTTGCATGTTTACCGAAAGCAGGCTGTTGCCGCTGCTGTTTTGGTCGGGGCGCAGGTCGGCAATGGAAAGGGTGTTCATCGCGGTAAATTGCAGCGAGTTGCCCAGGCCGATGACAAAGAGCAGCGTAACCCAGATCCAGAGCGGGGTGTGCTGCGGCGGGATGGCGACACTCATCATCAGCATGCCGAGCAGGCAGGTGTTGGTGAGGATGGTGCGGCGGTAGCCGAAGCGGTCAATGACGGGTTTGACGAAGGGTTTGGAGAGAATGGCGCCGACGACGGTCGGGGTCATCAGCCAGCCGGAAAGGCTGGCGCTGTAGCCGAAAGCGAGTTGGTAAAGAAGCGGCAGGAGGAAGGGCATGGCGCCGATGCCGAGACGGCTGACGAGGTTGCCGATAAGACCGATGCGGAAGGTGCGCACCAGAATGAGGTTTATGGGAAAAATCGGATGGTCGCTGCGGCGCGCGTAGCGCAGGTAGGCAAGGCCGCTCGCACAAGACAACACGCCAAGCAACAGCGCCCAGGGCAGGTTCGCCCCGCCGTGCGGCGCGATTTCCAGGGCGAGGGTCAGCCCGGTGGCGGTCGTGGCAATCAGCAGGAAGCCACGGCCGTCAAAACGGGCGACGTTGCCGTAAACGTCGGGCATGATGGGAATGGCGCAGAGAATGCCGATAATGCCAAAGGGGATGTTGATGAGAAAAATCCAGTGCCAGCTCGCATATTGCACAAGGTAGCCGCCGACGATGGGGCCAAGGATGGGGCCGATGAGCGCGGGCATGAGGGCGTAGTTGATGGCATTGATGAGCTGCGCCTTTTCGTACACTTTCAGCATCGCAAGGCGCGGCACCGGCATGATGATGGCGCCGCCCATGCCCTGGATGATGCGCGCGCCGACGAACATCGGCAGGTTGGTGGCAAACGCACAGAGGAGTGAGCCGAGCATGAAGACGACGAGCGCGATGATGAAGGTTTTTTTCGTGCCGAAGCGGTCGGCGAGATAACCGCTTGCCGGAATGAGCAGGGCGACGGTAAGGGCGTAAGAGATGACCGCCGATTGCATGTTCAGCGGCGAGACGTGCAGGTCGGCGGCAATCGTCGGCAGGGCGGTGTTCAAGATGGTGGCGTCCAGCATCTGCATGAAGATGGAGATGGCCATCAAAAGCGGCAGCCAGCGCGAGGGAGGGTTGGTGGCGTTCATCGGAAAGCGGGGCGAAAGCGGGCGGTCATTATAGCCATCCCGTTTGACTTCCATACAGATTCGCCGGGGTTTCCACCGCATTTGCACCACGAAATCCATCATGCGGCGTGCAATGCCGTGTTTTCTAGCGTTTTCGCAAGACCGCTATGGGCGGCGACATCCGCGCCGGCGGCGTTTTCCGTGGTTTTTTATGAGGCTAGCAATGCTCCGGTTTTTTTCTTTTGCGGGTTCGGCAAATGTTCTAAAATTGCGCCCGTTTGCGAAATCGTCATATTTTTATGATTTCTCGTTATGGCGCGCAGACCTCCCGCAATTTTGGATTTTTTTATGCAAAAACCGACAACCACCGAGTCGCCCGCAAAATGCGGCACATCCGGTATGAGCCAGTTTTTGGTTGCCGTGTTCATCGCTACGGTAGCTTATTTCGTCTATTGGGGGCTGGGTTACACTGGCTTCAATCACAGCTTCATCTTCCTCCTCGCCTGCGCTTTCGGCCTCTTTATGGCCTTCAATATCGGCGGCAACGATGTCGCCAATTCTTTTGGCACCTCCGTCGGCGCCGGCACGCTTTCCATCACCCAAGCACTGATTGTCGCCGCCGTGTTTGAAGTGAGCGGCGCGCTAATTGCGGGCAAAGAAGTGACCGATACCATCAGCAAGGGCATCGTGGATTTGAGCGTCATCGACATCCAGCCGATGCAGTTTGTCTTCGTCATGATGAGCGCGCTGATTGCCGCCGCATTGTGGCTGCTCTTTGCCTCTTACAAAGGGCTGCCGGTTTCGACGACGCACTCCATCATCGGCGGCATCGTCGGTGCTTCCATCGCGCTCGGCATCAGCCAGCACAGCAACGCCACCTTCTCGCTGGTGTACTGGCACAAAATCGGCCACATCGGCATGTCGTGGGTCATCTCGCCGGTGCTTGGCGGAATCATGTCGTGGATAGTCTATGGGCAAATCAAAAAACACGTGCTGATGCACGGCACCGTCGCCGACCATGCCACCTACGCGCGCCGCGTGAAAAGTTTGCGCACGCGCATCCACCAGCCGATGACCAAGCGCATCAGCCAAATCCACTCGATGATGATGCTGCGCGAGGACGACGGCGCCCACGCCCCCGGCACCGAAGAAGAAAAAGTGCTTGCCCGCCGCGCCCTGCGCGTGTGGATACCGCTGATCGCCATGTTCGGCGCGCTGATGATTACCTCGATGCTCCTCTTCAAAGGGCTGAAGAACCTCAACCTCGGCCTCTCCAACCTGCAATACAGCCTCATCATCGCCGTGATTAGCGCGGCGGTGTGGTTTGTGGTGCGCCGCTATGCCCGCCGCTTCCGCAGCTCGGAAGTCAGCCGCGCCACCTATATCCTCTTTAGCTGGATGCAGGTGGTGACCGCCTCCGGTTTCGCCTTCAGCCACGGCTCGAACGATATCGCCAACGCCATCGGCCCGTTTGCCGCCATCCTCGATGTGCTGAAAAACCAGGCCATCGGCGAGGGCGCCATTCCCGTGCCGACCATCGCCATGGCGGCCTTCGGCGTCGCGCTCATTGCAGGCCTCTGGTTTATCGGGCGCGAAGTGATTGCCACCGTCGGCACCCATCTCGCGGAAATGAGCCCTGCCGCGGGCTTTACCGCCGAACTTGCCGCCGCGATTGTCGTGATGCTCGCCTCCTCGCTCGGCCTGCCGGTATCGAGCACGCACATTCTCGTCGGCGCTATCCTCGGCATCGGCCTTGTGAACCGCAACGCCAACTGGCGCCTGATGAAGCCCATCGCGCTTGCCTGGCTGATTACCGTCCCCGCCGCAGGACTCTGCGCCGCGCTGGCGTTTGTGCTGTTTAACGCGGTGTTTTGACGACTTCATCCTGCAGCCATTTATAGCAATCCTCCGACAACCTCATAAGGTGTTTCGTTGCTGGGATTATAGGGTGCGCCTTGGCGCACCATTGATAAGAAACAAATGGTTACGCGACGGTGCGCTATGGTGTTGTTTTCAGCGACGCGCCTTGTCTGAAACTTTATGTGGATGGCTATAAATGATGCTTGCCGCCGTACAGACCCAACCAAGCCGCCCGCCACGGCTTTTTCATTTCTCAAGGAGCCACCATGGAAACCCTCTGGGCGACCGCCATCACCCTCTTTCTCATCATGGACCCGCTCGGCAACGTGCCGATATTCCTCGTCGTGCTGGAGCACGTCGCCGAGCACCGCCGCCGCTACATCATCCTGCGCGAGCTCATCATCGCGCTCATCGTCATGCTGCTCTTTCTCTTTGCCGGACCGGCGATGCTGCGCACCCTCGGCATTTCGCCGGAAGCGGTCGCCATCGCTGGCGGGCTGGTGCTGCTCATCATCGCCATCCGCATGATTTTCCCGCTGCGCGGCAGCTCGGTCATGGGCGATGACGACGAAGACCACGGCGAACCGCTGCTCGTGCCGCTCGCCATCCCGCTACTCGCCGGTCCTTCGCTGCTCGCGACCCTGATGCTGCGCGCCAACAGCGGCAATATCCTGCAACACACCCTGCCCGCGCTGCTGCTCGCCTGGGCGGCTTCAGCGGTGATTTTGCTCGCGTCCCCCTTTTTGTACCGCATCTTTGGCAACCGCGGCCTGAAGGCGATGGAGCGCCTGATGGGCATGGTGCTGATCTGCATCTCGGTGCAAATGCTGCTCAACGCTTTCGCGCGGGTGCTGCATTGACATTGAGCGGATAAAAAAATCCCGCCATGGGCGGGATTTTTTTATAGTCGCAGACAGGGTTACAAGTCAAACGCTGCTTTTATCAGGCGCTGGGTGTATTCGGTCTGCGGGTCGTTGAAGATTTGCATGGACGCGCCGCGCTCAACCACTTCGCCCTGCTTCATCACCAGCACTTCGTCGCTCATCGCGCGCACCACCGAGAGGTCGTGGCTGATGAAGACGTAGGAAAGGCGGTATTTTTTTTGCAGGTCGCGCAGGAGTTCGACGACTTTCACCTGAATGGAGCGGTCAAGCGCCGAGGTGGGTTCGTCCAGCAGCACGAATTTCGGCTCAAGGATGACCGCGCGGGCGATGGCGATACGTTGTCGTTGCCCGCCGGAGAATTCGTGCGGGTAGCGGTTTATCATCGTAGGCGACAGCGACACTTCTTCGAGCATCGCCGCGACTTTGTCGGTGCGCTGTTGCCGCGAGAGTTGCGGCTGGTGCACCAAGAGGCCTTCGCCGATGATTTCGCCGATGGTCAGGCGTGGCGAGAGCGAGCCGTAGGGATCCTGAAAGACGATTTGCATGTCGGCTTTGAGTTTTTGCCGCGTTTTTTCGTTGATTTTGGCGAGATCCTGGCCTTCAAAGTGGATGTCGCCGCGATACGGCAGCATGTGCATCAGCGCTTTGCCGAAGGTGGATTTGCCGGAGCCGGATTCGCCGACGATGCCGATGGTCTGCCCCTGGTGCAGGGTGAGGTCGATACCTTTGACTGCATGGAAGATTTTGCGCGGTTTGCCGAAGAAGCTGCGCTCGACGATGAATTCGACGTGGACGTTTTTGGCGTCGATCAGTACGGGCGCGTCTGCCGGTTGCGGTTCTTTCAGGCCTTTCGGCGTGGCGTTGATGAGTTCGACGGTGTATTCGTGCTGCGGGTTGGCAAAGACTTGTTTGATGCCGCCTTTTTCGACGATTTGCCCGTGGCGCATGACGCAGACGTTTTCGGCGTAGTGTTCGGCGAGGCCGAGGTCATGGGTGATGAAGATAATCGCCATGCCCATTTGCCGTTGCAGGTCGTGTAGCAGGTCAAGGATTTCCGCCTGGATAGTGACGTCCAGCGCGGTGGTGGGTTCGTCGGCAATGAGCAGGTCGGGCTCGTTGATAAGCGCCATGGCAATCATGATGCGCTGCAGTTGGCCGCCGGAGAATTCGTGCGGGTACTGTTTCAGGCGGCGCTCGGTTTCGTTGATGCCGACGCGCTCCAGCAGGGTTTTGCAGCGCGCGCGGATTTGTTCGGCAGGCGTTTTCGGATGGTGCGCGGCGATGGCTTCGCCCAGCTGTTCGCCGATGCGCATGAAGGGGTTGAGCGAGGTCATCGGCTCCTGAAAGATCATGCCGATGCGGTTGCCGCGCAGTTGGCGCAGGGTTTCCGGCGGCGCGTCCAGCATGGAGACGCCTTCAAAGGCGATTTTGGAGTCTGCGCCGTATTCGGTCATGTTGTCCGGGTGCAGGCGGACGATGCTCATCGCGGTTACGGATTTGCCGGAGCCGGATTCGCCGACGAGCGCCAGCGTTTCACCCTTGTTCAGGCTGAAGCTGACGCCGCGCACGGCGTGCACGGTTTCGCGGTCGAGACGGAATTTGACGTCGAGGTTGTCGATGGTGAGGAGAGGGGTATTGTTCGTGGTCATCGTGCTTACCGGTCTTTGGGGTCAAGGGCGTCGCGCAGGCCGTCGCCGACGAAGTTGAAGCAAAAGAGGATGGTCGCAAGGATGATGGCCGGGAAGATGAGCATCCACGGCGCGGTTTCCATGCGGTCAGCGCCTTCGGAGATGAGTACGCCGAGGCTGGTCATCGGCTCCTGCACGCCCAGGCCGAGGAAGCTCAAAAAGCTCTCGGTAAGAATGACGGCGGGGATGGTGAGGGTGACGTAAATGATGACGGTGCCGAGAGTGTTCGGCACGATGTGGCGCTTGACGATGCTGCCGGTGGAGACGCCCAACACTTCGGCGGCGGCGACAAACTCTTTGTGGCGCAGGCTCATCGCCTGACCGCGCACGATGCGCGCCATCGTCAGCCATTCAATCGCACCGATGGCGGCGAACATCAGATAAATGTTCTTGCCGAAGAAGGTCATCAGCAGGATGACGAAGAACATGAACGGCATGGCATAAAGCACATCCACCACGCGCATCATGATGCTGTCGATGCGGCCGCCGTGATAACCGGCAATCGCGCCGTAGGCGACGCCGATAATCAGACTGACGGTGGTCGCGCAGAGGCCGACCAAAAGCGAGATGCGGATGCCGAACATGGTGCGCACGAAAAGATCGCGGCCGTTGCCGTCAGTGCCGAACCAGTGGCCGTTTTCCAGACTCGGCGGCGAGGGAAAATCCAGATCCCAGAAAACCTCATCCAGCGCGAACGGGCGCAGGTGCGGGGTAATCAGCGCCGCGCCGGCCATCAGCAGCAGGATGACGATGGAAACCATCGCTGCCTTGTTCTTGACGAGACGGCGCCAGGCTTGTTGCCACAGACTTTGCCCTTTCTGGGCGGTGGCGGGGGTGGTGACGGAATTGCTCATGAACGTAATCTCACTTTCGGATCGAGGAAGGCATAGGCGAGGTCAACCAGCAGGTTGAACAACAAAATCAGCGCGCCATAGAAAACGACGACGCCAAGCACCAGCGTGTAGTCGCGGTTGAGCGCGCCATTGACGAAGAAGCGGCCGATGCCGGGAATATCAAAAATCTTCTCGATAATGACCGAGCCCGTCATCACCGCCGCACACGCCGGGCCGAGATAACTCACCACCGGCATCAGCGCTGGTTTCAGACAATGCTTCAAAATCACCTGCCGCTCCGGCAGCCCCTTGGCGCGGGCGGTGCGCACATGGTTGGCGTGCAGCACCTCAATCATCGAACCGCGCATCATCCGCGAAATATAGGCAATCTGCGGCAGGGCGAGACACGTCACCGGCAAAATCGCCTGCGACAGCCCGTATTCCCCCCAACCAGCGGTACGCGGCAGCCAGTCGGCGCTCCAGCCATGCTCCTGCAACCACAGGCGCAACGACACCGCAATGCCCAATTTCAATAGCGCCGCCATGACGAAACTGGGGATGGTGATACCGATCATCGCAAACGCCATAATCGAATAATCGGCGCGGCTGTTCTGCCGCATCGCCGCACTAATGCCAAGCAGCGAACCGATGACGACCGCAATAAAAATCGCGGTAATGCCGAGCTCTGCAGACACTAAAAAACCGTCAGCGATCATCTCGTTGACGGTGCGGTCAGCGTACTGAAAAGAAGGGCCCAAATCGCCTTGCGCCGCATTGCCCATATAGCGGAAATACTGCTGGTACAGCGGCTCATCCAAATGATAAACGCGGTTCAGGTTGGCTTCGATCTCCGGCGGAATCTTGCGGTCCTGGTCGAACGGGCCACCCGGTGCGGCACGCACCATAAAAAACGCCAGCGTAACGATGACGAGCAACGTCGGAATCGCAACCAACAGGCGGCGGAAAAGATACTGGAACATAAGCAAACCTTTAATTCACTAAAAATCATGATGATAGAGTTTGAATTACGCCGAGGCGAAGATGGATAATAACCCATGAATAATTAATATGGTAGGCTAAAACGCTCCCCCACCCGCAAACTTGGAGAAAAAACCATGAAAAGCCAGAAAAAACCGCTGATAATCCTGCTTACTGCCGCGATCAGCATCGCCGCGCAGGCAGCCAACGCCGAAAGCATCCTGCGTCGCGGCAACGGCAGCGAGCCGCACAGCATTGACCCGCAGACCGCACAAGGCGTGCCGGAATCGAACATCCTGCGCGACCTCTTTGAAGGCCTCATCGGCGAAGACGCGAGCGGCAACCTCGTCCCCGGCGTCGCCGAAAAATGGGAAATCTCTTCAGACGGCAAAACCTACACCTTCCACCTGCGCGACGCCAAATGGAGCGACGGCAGCCCGCTGACCGCGCACGACTTCGTCTATGGCTGGCAGCGCGCGGTTGATCCCGCGACCGGCAGCCACTACAGCTTCCTCCTCTACCCCATCAAAAACGCGAAAAAAATCGCCGAAGGCGAGCTGAAAGACGCGACACAATTGGGCGTAAAAGCCACCGACGACCACACCCTCGTCGCCGAACTCGAAGGGCCGACGCCGTACTTCCTCGGCCTCGTCACCCACGCCACCGCCTACCCCGCGCCCAAAGCCGCCGTCGAAAAACACGGCAAAAAATGGACGCGTCCGGAAAACATCGTCAGCAACGGCCCGTTCAAACTCGACAGCTGGCAACCCAACGCCCAACTCGTCGCCGTCAAATCCGACCAATACTGGGACAAAGACGCGGTCAAACTGGACAAAGTCATCTACTACCCGACTGAAAACCAAACCAGCGACATGAACCGCTACCGCGCCGGCGAAGTGGACATGACCTACGAAATCCCCAACGACCAAATCAAAATGTTGCGGGAAAACTTCAAGGACGAACTCAAAATCAGCTCCTACCTCGGCACTTACTACTACGGCTTCAACGTCACCCGCCCGCCGTTCAAGGACAACCTCAAACTGCGTGAAGCGCTGACCCTCGCCATTGACCGCGACGTCATCACCGACAAAGTCACCGGCGCGGGCGAAAAACCGGCATACAGCTTCGTCCCGCCCGGTATCAACGGCTACGACCACTACACCCCGGAATACGCCAGCCTGGACAAAGCCGCGCGCATCGAAAAAGCGAAAAAACTCTACGAAGAAGCGGGCTACGGCAAAGACAAGCCGCTGAAAGTGGATCTCCTCTACAACACCAGCGAGAACCACAAAAAAATCGCGGTCGCGGTTGCCGCTATGTGGAAACAAAACCTCGGCGTACAAACCAACCTGACCAACCAGGAATGGAAAGTCTTCCTCAACACGCGCACCGAGAAAAAACAAACCGAAGCCTTCCGCGCGGGCTGGATTGGTGACTACAACGACGCCTACAGCTTCCTCGAACTGTTCCAGTCCAAGAGCGGGCTGAACGACAGCGGCTACGTCAATGAAAAATTCGATGCGCTGCTCGCCCAGGCCGGACAAGAACAGGACATGGGCAAACGCGCCGCCATCCTGAAAGACGCGGAAAAAATGCTGACTGACGACTACCCCGTCGCCCCGGTTTACAGCTACGTCACCAAACGCCTGGTCAAGCCTTATGTGAAAGGCTACGCGGAAGAAAACGTCATGGATCACCGCTCGTCCAAATATATGTGGATTGAAAAATAAGCGCCTGCGCTTGAATTGAAAAACCGCCCTCTGGGGCGGTTTTTTAATATAGCGATACACCGAAAACCACATACGGTGTTTCATTGCTGGGGGTTATAGGGTGCGCCTCGGCACACCATTGATAAAAAAGAAATATTTCCGCGACGGTGCGCCGAAGCGCAACCCTATGGTGTTGTTTTCGGCGGCGCGCCTTGTATGAGACTTTATGAGTATCACTATACACGCGGCGCTGTTTTGCAATGCCTGTAAACAAGCCCGCGACGTCAGCCCTTGATGCCGCGCTGTTTCAAAAGTGCATCCAGCGTCGGTTTGCGACCCATGAAGGCCTCAAACACCTGCATCGGCGGGCGTGAGCCGCCGTCGGCAAAAACGGTGTCGCGGTAGGCCTTGCCCGTCGCCTCATTGAGGATGCCGTCGGCGGCAAAGCGCGAGAAAGCGTCCGCCGCCAGCACTTCCGCCCAGAGGTAGCTGTAATAGCCCGCCGCGTAGCCGCCGGAGAAGATGTGGGTGAAGGAATGCGCGCGCCGCGCCCATTCGGGGTCGGGGGTGACGGAAACCTCGTCGCGGATGCCCTGCATGACGCGCGCGACGAAGCTGCTGCGCTCGCCCGCGTCTTCGTAGTTCAGGCGGAAATCGAGCAGGCCGAATTCAAGCTGGCGGATGAGGGCGCGCGCGGCAAGGTAGTTTTTTGCCTCCAGCATTTTCGTCAGCAGTTCGTCCGGCAGCGGCGCGCCTGTTTGGTAGTGGGCGGAGATGAGCGGCAGGCTTTCTTTTTGCCAGCACCAGTTTTCCATCATCTGGCTGGGAAATTCGACCGCGTCCCAGGCGACGCCATTGATGCCGGAAACTTCTGCCACGTCCACCCGCGTCAGCATGTGGTGCAGGCCGTGGCCGAATTCGTGAAAGAGGGTGACGGCGTCGTCGTGGCGCAAGAGCGCGGGCTTCTCGCCCACCGGCTTGCCGTAGTTGCAGACGAGGTAGGCGACGGGTTTTTGCAGGCTGCCATCGGGTAGACGGCGGCGGGTGATGGCGTTGTCCATCCAGGCGCCGCCGTTTTTATGCTCGCGCGCGTAGGGGTCAAGGTAGAAGGAGGCGATGTGCGCGCCGTTTTCGTAAATTTCGTAGAAACGCACGCTGGCGTCCCAGACGTCCACCCCGCTTTTTTCGCGGATGTCGATGCCGAACAGTTTTTTGGCAACGGCAAACAGCCCCTCCTGCACTTTCGCCTCCGGGAAATAGGGGCGCAGGGTTTGGTCATCGACGGCATAGCGCGCGTTTTTCTGTTTCTCGCTGTAGTAGGCGATGTCCCACGGTTGCAAGTCGTCCACGCCGTAAGTTTCTTTCGCCCATTGGCGCAGTTCGTCGGTCTCGGCGCGGGCTTGGGCGCGGCTGCGCTGCACCAACCCTGTGAGAAATTGCATCACTTCTTCCGGACTGTCTGCCATTTTCGTAGCGAGTGAGTAGTCGGCGTAGGTGGCAAAGCCCAGCGTTTGCGCGAGGGTGTGGCGCAGTTCGAGGATTTCGTTGATGACGGCGCTGTTGTCCCATTTTCCCGCATTCGGCCCCTGGTCGGAGGCGCGGGTGGCGTAGGCACGGTAGATTTCCTCGCGCAGGGCGCGGTCGTCGCAGCGGGTAACGACGGCGCTATAGCTCGGATAATCCAGGGTGAGGCGGTAGCCCTGCTCGCCCTTGCTTTCTGCCGCTTCTTTGGCGGCGGCGAGGTCGTGTTCGGTCAAGCCCTTGAGCGCATCGGCACTGGCGACGGTCTTGCTCCAGCCCATGTTGGCGTCCAGCACATTCTTCTCAAACTGCGAGGAGAGTTCGGCGAGGCGCTTGCTGACGTCGCGATACGTCTGCTGCTTGTCCGCAGGCAGGCCGATGCCGGAGAGGCGGAAATCGCGCAGCGCATCGGTAATGGCCTTCTGCTGCGCCGGGCTGTAGGCGGCGAAGGCGGCGGCTTCTTTCAGCTTGACGAAGCCCTGATAGAGCGCCTCATGCTGGCCGAGCCAGGAGCTGTAATCGGTGATTTTGGCGAGCGCGGCGTCGTGTGCCTCGCGCAGCGCGTCGCTGTTTTTGACGTTGTTCAAATGGACGACGATGCCCCAGGCGCGGTTCAGCTTGTCGGCGGCATCCGACAGCGGCACGAAGAAATTGTCCCAATCGGGCGCGGCGATGGCGGCGATTTTTTCGACCTGCTCGCGGTTGTGGTTGATGAGGAAGTCGATGGCGGGGGCGACGTCCGCCGGGGTGAAAGCGCTGAATTTGGGCAAGCCGCTGAAATCAAGCAGCGGGTTGTTTTTCAGCGCCTCGGGCAGGGCGAGCGGCGTGCTTGCGGCATCGCCGGCGTAGGCGAAACGGGAAAGACGCAGCGCGGCGAGACCAAGGGCGCTGGTGGCGAGAAATCGACGACGGTGCATTTTGCCTCCTGTGGCGGGTTTCGGCAGATGTGCCAGAGGCGGGCAATATAGCCGCTTCCCCGTAGATTTTCTAATGAAGCGATGGCGGTAAGGCTTCATTTATGGCGCTTCTGCCCGTAGGACGTAGTAAAAATGAGCGAGCGAGAATGAAAAAGCCCCGCATGGCGGGGCTCTTTAGTACGCTCAACGTGCGTTTATGGTGCGGTCGCGGCTTCACTGCTTGCCGGGGTGGCTGCTTCAGCGGGTTTTGCGGTTTCGCTGGCGGGTTGCACGCTTTCAGCGGCGGACGGTACGGCTTCCGCAGCCGGTTTTTCGGCTGCGCTGGTGGTGGTGGCAGCTTCTGCGGCGGTGGCTGTTGTTTCAGCAGCCGGTTTTTCGGCTGCGCTGGTTGTAGCGGCAGCTTCTGCGGCGGTGGCTGTTGTTTCAGCAGCCGGTTTTTCGGCTTCGCCAGCCGCTACCGGGGTAGCGGTTTTTTCTTCTTCCGCGCTGTTGTCTACTTCGCTTTCGTCCTGGCTCAGAGAGTAAACGTAGGCGGCGACGACTTTGATTTTGGCTTCGCCCAGGATGTCTTTCCAGGCGGGCATGACGTTGTTGCGCGGGTGCTGGATTTGGTTCTGGATGAAGGTTTTCAGCGCCGCCGGGTCTTCGCTGTCTTCGGCGTACAGCCAGGTTTGGTCGGCAAGGTTGATACCGCCGATGACTGGGTTGCCTTTGCCGTCCGGGCCGTGGCAGGCGACGCAGCTCGTGCTGTAGAGTTCTTCGCCTTTTTCGGCAAGCGCCTGGTCATGTTCGTAGCCGCCGAGCGCGAGGATGTAGTTGCTGACGTCTTCGAGTTTTTGCTGGTCTTCGGCGCTCGGCGCTTGTCCCGGGGTCACGCTGATCAGTGCGCCACCGGCGGGCATGGCGCCGGTGTGGCCGTTGGTGATGGTGTTGATGATGTTCTCCGGTGTGCCGCCCCAGATCCAGTCTTTGTCGCTCAGGTTGGGGTAGTTGCCCGGAGTGCCACCCGCGTCAGAGGCGTGGCAGACGGCGCAGTTTTGCAGGAAGATGCGGCGGCCGATAGCAAGGGCATCCGTGTCTTTGGCAAGGTCTTCGACGCTTTTGCCCGCGTAGTGGCGGAAGTATTCGGCGGAACGCGCGTCAACGCGGCGGCTTTCCTGCTGGTATTGGGTAAGCTGCGTCCAGCCTTTGCTGCCTTTGTACACGCCCGGGTAGAGGAAAAGGTAGGCGATGGCGAAGGCGATCATGAGGTAGAAGAGCGACAGCCACCAGCCCGGCATCGGGTTGTTCATTTCTTTGAGGTCGCCATCCCAGGTGTGGTCAATCACTTCGCCTTCTTTGGCGTCGCCACCCGCCTTGATGTGGGTCGTCCAGTACACCAGGCCGATGTAGCCGAGTATGTGCAGTATGGTCACTGCCGCGATGAAGATGCTGACTGCTGTCATTTTTCTTGCCTCTTGTTTTGTTCTTCGGGTTGCCGCGGGTTGATGGGCGCGTCGTTGTCGTCTTTCAGCGCCAGTTTTTCGGCATCTTTATAGGGTTTGTGCCGCTGCGGCAGGTACAGGATGAGGGTCATGAGGATGAAGGATGCAAAGAGCACGACTGTGGTGTATTTGACCCATGCGATGCCGGCGGCGCTCATGTCGTGTTACCGCTTCTGTTCTTTGAAGGCCACGCCCAGTCCTTGCAGGTAGGCAACCAGCGCATCCATTTCGGTTTTGTCTTTGAGCGCGTCTTTGACGCTCGCCACGTCTGCCTCGGTGTAGGGCTCGCCCAGTTTCATTTTGGTGCGGATGCTTTTTTCGGTGAGGGTGATGTCCGCAGGGGTGGTGTTCAGCCAGGGGTAGGATGGCATGTTCGATTCGGGGACGACGCTGCGCGGGTTGGTGAGGTGGCGGTGGTGCCAGTCGTCACCGTAACGGCCGCCAACGCGGGCGAGATCCGGGCCGGTGCGTTTGGAACCCCACATGAAGGGGCGGTCGTACATGGATTCTTCGGCGACGGAGTAGTGGCCGTAGCGCTCGGTCTCCCAGCGGAAGGGACGGATCATCTGCGAGTGGCAGCCGTAGCAGCCTTCGCGTACGTAGATGTTGAATCCGGCAAGGCGTAGCGGGTCGTAGGGTTTGACGTAGCTGTTTTCCGGACGCAGCTGGTTGTCGAAAAACAGCGGCACGATTTGTACGAGACCGCCCCAGATGACGGCAAAGAAGGTGAGGATGCCGAGGATAACGACGCTTTTTTCGATGCGTTCGTGGCTCATGATGTTCATTGTGGTTTCTCCTGGTCTCAGGCGGGCTGCGTTTGTAGTTGGGCAGCGGGCTGTTTGGCTCCGGCCACGGTTTTCCAGCAGTTATATGCCATCAGGCACATGCCGCTCAGGAAGAAGGCACCACCGAGGAAGCGGACGAAGTAGAAGATGTATTTTTTGCCGAGGATTTCGATGAAGCTGTAGGTGAGGCTGCCATCGGCGACGGTTTCGCGCCACAAGAGGCCTTCCATGATGCCGGCAACCCACATGGAGGTGACATACAGCACGATGCCGATGGTCGCCAGCCAGAAGTGCACGAAGATGAGGCGGGTGGAGTACATTTCGGTTTTGCCGTAGAGGCGCGGCAGCATGTGGTAGAGCGAGCCCATGGTAATCATCGCCACCCAGCCGAGCGCGCCGGAGTGGACGTGGCCGACGGTCCATTCGGTGTAGTGCGAGAGCGCGTTGACTTCTTTAATCGCCATCATCGGGCCTTCAAAGGTACTCATGCCGTAGAAGGAGAGGGCGACGAAAAGGAAGCGGATGATGGGGTCGGTGACGAGTTTGTTCCAGGCGCCGGAGAGGGTCATCATGCCGTTAATCATGCCGCCCCAGGAGGGTACCCAGAGGATGACGGAAAAGGCCATGCCGAGCGACTGCGTCCAGTCCGGCAGGGCGGTGTAGTGCAGGTGGTGCGGTCCCGCCCACATATAGATGGAAATCAGCGCCCAGAAGTGGACGATGGAGAGGCGGTAGGAGTAAATCGGGCGGCCGGCCTGTTTCGGCACGAAGTAGTACATCATGCCGAGGAAGGCGGCGGTAAGGAAGAAACCGACGGCGTTGTGGCCGTACCACCATTGCGCCATCGCATCGACCGCGCCGGAGTACACGGGATAGGAATGCAGCCAGTCAATCGGCAGGGCGAGGTTGTTGAAGATGTGCAGCACGGCGACGGCGATGATGTAAGCGCCGTAGAACCAGAGGCCGACGTAGATATGTTTTTCCTTGCGCTTGCCGATGGTGAAGAAGAAGACGTAGGCATAGGCAACCCAGACGACCGCGAGCAGGATATCGAGCAGCCAGGGCAGTTCCGCGTATTCCTTGCTTTGCGAGTAGCCGAGGACGTAGCTCAGTACGCCCAGTACCAGCACGGCCTGATAGCCGTAGAAGGTGAAGGCGGCGATTTTGTCGGAAACGAGGCGAACGCTGCAGACGCGCTGCACGATGTAGTACGATGTCGCAAAGAGCGCGTTGCCGCCGAAGGCGAAAATCACGCCGCTGGTGTGCACCGGGCGCAGGCGTCCGTAAGACAGGAAATCAATGCCGCCAAAGAGGGTCGGCCAGCGCAGTTGCGCGGCGATGATGACGCCGACCAGCATGCCGATGACGCCAAAAATAATCGCCGCCCAGGTGAACTGTTTGACGACGCGGTAGTTATAGGGTGTATCCATAGCCATCAGGATTACCTCATCATGTTCAATTTGTATAAAAAGGGAATTCCGGGAATGCCGGAAAGGTGAAATCAGGATAGCATTAAGCAAAGGCCTTAACAATCATCAAGGCGGGATTTTTTTGCGGTAAGTTCCGGTTATATCAGGAATTAAGACCAGTACCGTCTTATTTTGAAATAGTGTTTGCCGCCATTGGAATAAAAAATAACAGCGGTGATTTTCGAAATGGATTTGCCCCTGTTGTTGCCCGTGTCGTTAATGATTGGCGGGCATAAAAAACCGCCGCAAAAGTGATTGCGACGGCAGAAATGGCATAAACGGCTTAACCGTGGTCGATCGCCGAGCGCAGTTTAGCGTTATCCGTTTCGTACAGCGCCCCGGCGCGTACCACCAGGAGCGGGTCAATCGCGCCAATTTGCGCGTTGTCTTTTTCCTGATAGGGGATGCGGTGCAGCACGTAGCGCATTGCGTTCAGCCGCGCGCGTTTTTTGCAGTTGGATTTGACGACGATCCACGGGCTTTCCGCGGTATCGGTGTGGAAGAACATCGCTTCTTTCGCCGCGGTGTAGTCGTCCCATTTATCGACCGAGGCCTTGTCCATCGGGCTCAATTTCCACTGTTTCAGCGGGTGCGCTTCGCGTTCCTTGAAGCGGCGCCGCTGTTCGTCCTGGCTGACCGAAAACCAGAATTTGACGAGGATGATGCCGCTGCGGATGAGGTTTCTTTCGAAATCAGGCACTTCGCGCATGAATTCGTCGTATTCGGCGGGCGTACAGAATCCCATGACGCGCTCGACGCCGGCGCGGTTATACCAGCTGCGGTCAAACAGCACGATTTCACCGCGTGTGGGCAGATGCTTGATATAGCGCTGGAAATACCATTGCCCCGCTTCTGTTTCCGTCGGTTTTTCCAGGGCGACCACGCGCGCGCCCCGCGGGTTCAGATGCTCCATGAAGCGCTTGATGGTGCCGCCCTTCCCTGCCGCGTCGCGCCCTTCAAAGAGGATGACGATGCGCTGCCCGGTTTCTTTCACCCATTTTTGCAATTTGAGCAGCTCCACTTGCAGATGGTATTTCTGTTTCTCGTAATTTTTGCGGCTCATGCGGTTTTTGTAGGGGTACACGCCTTCGCGCCAACCGTCCACCAATTCATCGTCCGGGCGCAGTGTGCTGTCCTCGCCACTGCTGACGCTATGACGCAGAAACAGGCGGTGTACTTTTTCCAGGTCATCGGGCGAAAAACTGGCAAGCACGGTGTCTAAATAGCTGCCCGCCTCGCCCATGCGCCCGTCGGCGATGTCGCGCGTGATGATGTCGCGCAGCGCTTCTGCCTGGCTGTCCTCGGCGCGCTGCACTTTGGTACTGATTTCATGCGCTTCTACCTGCGGCGAGCCGGGTTTGCTGATAGGCTCAACGTCGATGATTTTTTCCATGTCAGACGCGGCTTGACGCGGCTTGCGGGCGGGATTTTTTTTAACGGTTGTCATGGGAGTCTCCTTACAGTTGATGAATAGCCAAGGTTGATATTAGCGCCAGTCGCACGCGCACTCCAGCGCGGCGGCATTTTTTTTTCATCTGGCCACCGCGTCGCTATTAAAAAACCCGCCGAAGCGGGAGATTGTCATGGTTTTTTAGGGCGATGCCGCTGTTTTTTCCAGCCCGCAATCTTTTTCAATCTGCATGTTTTTCGCACGCCATTGTTCCTGCTCTTCGGCAAGTCCTGCCGCATCAGGATTAACCATTTCTTTTTCCAGCAGGTTAATGTGGGTATCAAAATCGGTCTTGTCTGCAGCGCATTTGCAGTTCTCCGCCTTGTCTTCCCCAAAATGGATCGTGCAATCGCGCACAAATGCCGTCTTGAACGCTTCCATATTTTCACGCAGTTTGCCAAACAGTTTTTGCGCAATTTGTACTTTCGTCGGTTTTTCTCCGCTGGTTTTGGATTCCGTCAAAAGTTCTTGAATCGTCGCTTCGCCCATTTTATCCATAAAGGCTTGCGTGTTGGTCATTTCACCAGAAGTCGCTGTCTGTGCAGTGGCGGGAATCGCCGAAGCGGCCAAAAGCAGCGCGGCAAGCATGGGGTACAGTTGTTTTTTCATGAGAATTCCTTTTTTAACGGATTACAGGTTACAGGCTCTTTTAATTTCATTTTCTTTTTCACCCATTTGTTTTTGAATTTCGTCCCGCTGGTCTTTATTCAGCATTTGTTGTTCCAGCTGTTTCAGCGTCTCATCAAAGTCCGTCTTTTCGATGAAGCATTTGCATTCTTTGGCTTTATCTTTGCCATGAGCGCTGACGCAGTCGCTTTCGTAGGCTTTCTTGAAGTCATCCATGCGCGCGCGTAGTTTCGCCATCAGCTTTTTGCCAACGGCTTCTGGCGTTGGTTTTTTGCCATCAGTATCTTTCTGCAACTCTTGCATGGTCTCTTTGGCTGCTTCAAGTATCAGCGTTTTGGAGGCGGCGAGGTCTTCGGCGTATGCGTTCACACTTGCAAGAAGTATTACGGCAAGCGGAATTTGTAGCAGTTTTTTCATGAATATTCCTTTTCAATCCGGGCAGGGATAAAAAGCCCCGCAATGCGGGGCTTTTTAAATGGGTAATTAACCTTTTTTACCCATTGCTTCTTTCATTGCTTTTTCGGTAGCGTCTTTCATGACTTTGAAATCAAGATCGCAGGCTTTGTAATTTTCTTCGGTTTTGGCTTCCAGCGCTTTGGTATCTTCTGTTTGCTGCGCTTGCGGGTTAGCCATTTGTTTTTCCATCAGGGCAAAAACGGCCTCGTAGTCGGTCTTGTCGGTGACGCATTGGCATTTGCTGGCGCTGTCCTGGCCGTAGAGTTCGGCGCAGTCTTCGGTGCCTGCTTTTTTCATGTCATCGAGATTGGCGCGCATTTTTTCGATCATTTTTTTGCCTACCGCTTCCGGTGTCGGCGCTTTACCGCTGCTTTGCGCTTCTTTCATCACTTCCGTCATGACTTCGTTGCCGATTTTCTGGCCGAGTTCCTGGGATTTTTTGCCTGCGCCAATATCTTGGGCGCCCGCGGTCAGCATGGCACCAGCGAGAAGCATTGCGGCGAGTGAGGTTTGCATCAGTTTTTTCATGAGGGATACCTTTATATCTGTTTGTGTGAACGAAATGTCCCGTCACGACGGGAACGGCGCTGATTGTAAGCGATTTGCGCGGCGATTGCGCATCGCTACGGGAATTTTATTTTTTGCGCGCCACATTTTGCGTATCATGCGCGGCAAACCGTTACTGTCAGAGGGTCTTTGTTATGAATCAACGCGCGGCCTTTTCCCGCGATTTGTTGGCGGAGCTGCCACTGTGGGAGCAGAAGGGCTGGATTTCGCCAGAGCAAGCGGCACGTTTGCGTCAACAGTACGCGCTTGCCAAGCCGCATAGCGGCGCGTGGTGGCAGCTGGTGCTGTCGCTGTTTGCGGTGCTGTGCGTCAGCGCCGGTGTGATTGCGCTGTTTGCCGCCAACTGGGCGGCGTTATCGCGCGAGGTGCGCATCGTGCTCTCGCTGACACCGCTGCTTTTGGCTCAGTTAGCCGTGCTTTATGCGATTTATGCGCGGCCAGACAGCACCGCTTGGCGCGAATGCAGCGCACTGACGCTGGCGCTCGCCGTAGGTGCGGCGATTGCGCTGATTGCGCAGACTTATCATATTGAATCCGACCTGCCCGCATTCTTGCGTGTCTGGTTGTGGCTGGCGCTACCACTGCCGTTTTTGACGCGCGGCTGGGCAGTCGCCTTTTTCGTCGCTTTGCTCACGCACATCTTGGGTTTCCATACGCTTGGCCGCTTCCTGTACGCGCCTGATGTGTTCTGGCGCTGGGAGTATCCGGCCTATATGTTGGCGCTGCTCGCCCTGCTTCTGTGGCAACGACAACGCGGCAGCGATTATCACGACCAGCACTACGCCTGGCGAACTTTCGCCGCAGGCAACGCACTGGTTTTCGCCCTCGCGCTTTGCAGCGAAGGTACGCACGGCGATTTCCTGCCGGTATGGGTTTGCCTCGCCACGTGGTATCTCGCCAGCCGCACGCTCGGTGGACGCAATGCGATGGCGCTCGTGTTCCAGCTGGTTCTCGCCTTCATCCTGCTTTTCCCCGATTTGTTGAGCGAGCGCACCGATGGCCACGGTCTGCATTTCGTGCTTACGCTCAGCCCGCTCACCGCCGTCAGTGCCGTACTGTTCGTCTTCGCGCTATGTCGCTGGAAACGTTTGCACGGCTGGGATATTGCCTTCGCTGCGAGCGGCGTTCTCCTTTACTTCCTTGGCACGCAGCGTGAGCTTTTCGGCCAACTCTGGCCGTGGTTGCCGACGCTGGTCGTGGTCATTCTCGGTCTGTGGCGGGCGCGCATAGCGCTAGATCACAGCCTGTTCGCCGTCAATGCCGCGCTTATCTGGGTGCTGATGGCGCTGTTCGCCCGCTTCGTTGCCGACGAATTGCCGCTATGGCTGAAAGGCATCGTCTTTATCGGTGCCGGTACAGCCTTCTTTATCCTCAATTTGCGCCTTGCCCGCCGCCCGCAACGTAGCGCCCCCGCCGCTGTTATCCCGGAAGAACAACCATGAAACGCCTCGCCCTGCTTCTGCTGCTCCTGCCGCTGTTCGGTCTGCAATGGGCCGTCCCCGTCGCGCAAATCCTGCGCGGTGAAACCATGCTGCGTGAAGGCACGGCGCTACGCCTCGCGCTACAACCCGTTGATCCCTACGACGCCATGCGCGGTCGCTACCTTGCCCTCTCCTTCACCGAAAGCACGCGCGAACACAGCCTGCCGGACGGCATGCGCCCCGGCGACACCCTCTACGCCGTACTCGGTGCTGACCCGGATGGTCTTGCACACATCACCCGCCTGAGCCGTGAGCCGCAAGACAGCGCCTTTGCCTGGAAAATTCCGACCGACACCCCGCCGGGCGCGAAAGTGCGCATTGATATCCCGCTGACCCGCTTCTATCTGCCGGAAGACGATGCCGTACTCATTGACGAAAACCTGCGCTGGCGCGGCGACGGCGAACGCCCGCAAATCGCGGCAAGTCTCGGTGTGCGCGTGAAAAACGGGGCGATTGTCGCCGAAAGCCTGTGGCTGGATGGCCGACCCTACCGCGAATGGCTGCTGGAACATACAGACAGCACCGCGCAGAAAAAGCAGGCAACGAAAGAAAAATAGCCGCCCCCAAATAGCTGCGCGGGGGTCAGCCGTACTCATCTGAAAACGGCTGCGCTGCCTCATTTCCCGCTCCGCGACATCATCAGGCGCCCCACGGAAAACGCACCGCTCTCCCCTACGCTGCGCGTGCAAAGCGCCCTGTATTTTTTTACAATGTCGCCCTTTTATAACGTCTTTTTACGCGGTTCACCATTCATTATGTCCCCTCCCAATTCGACCGAAAGCTGGCGCTATCACCTGCGGCGCGGCGTTTCCGATGTGCTGTTCATCATCATGCTCGTCCTCGCCTTTTTGCTGCTGCTCGTCCTTTTTGGCTATCACAACACCGATCCGGGCTGGAGCACCTCCGGCGCAGCGCAGGAAACCCGGCATTTCTTCGGAATTTTAGGCGCTTATACAGCCGATGCGCTCTTTTCACTGCTCGGTTACGCCGCGTATTTGCTGCCGCTCGGTCTCGGTGCTATCAGCTGGCAGAGTATGCGCCGCGCCCAATTGGATGCGGAGTTGATGGGCTGGAAAGCATTTGCCCTGGTGATTGCGATCGTTTCGCTGTGCGGGATTTTGTCGCTGCATTCCACTACGGTCATCAATTCGCTTGCCGTCACCGGCGGCGGTATCGTCGGGCAGAAGATGACGATCGAACTCCTGCGCATGTGGCCGGTGCAACTGGTGATGTGCATTTATACCTTGCTGTTTTTCATCGGCATCACCCTGCTGTTGGAGATGAGCTGGCTGCGCATTCTGGAATGGGTCGGCCAGCGCGGGGTCAATGCCTATTCTTGGCTGTGGCGCAAAGTCGATAGCCATACGGGCAAACCGCCACAAACGCCGGATGCGCCAAAACGCAGCCCGTTCGCGCCGGAGCCGGAAGTTGATGCGGATGCGGATAGCGCGACGGCAGCGGGTAAAACCTCTACCTTGGCGAGCGCCAGTGCAGCATTGCGCGACCGCCTGCTGGCAACAGTTACGAAATACAAAGCGCGCCGTGCCGGAAAACCGCGCCCGCAGCACACGCCAGTGTTTCAAGCATCGCCCGCCGCTTTTGATGCGACAGATGAGGACGATCTGCCGCCATTCCGCGCGCCGCCACGGCATGAAGCGAACGAAGCGCCGCAACGCAGCGAGCCGAACATCAGCTGGGCGCATTACAAGGCACAAATCGCGCCGGAGCCGGAAACCACGCCGCCAATGGATGATGACACCGGCGATTACCGCCCCAAGAGTGATTACTTTGCCCGCCGCCAGAGCGAAGGCTTGCCCCTGCGCGATGAGGCGCCGTGGCCAGCCGCTGCCGCCAATGATGCGGCTAACGACGGCGATTTGGACGTCTCTGACGACGATTTTGCCGCGCTGGAAGAAGAATATGATCCGCCGCCGTTTACTGCGGACACGCCCGAACCGCCTGCCGAATCGCGCAACGAACCGCAACTGCGCGTGCGCCTGAACAACGCTCCCGGCGCGGGCGCAGCCGCAATTGCCGCGCGCCGCGTGCCGTTCACCGCACCGAACCGCGTCGAAAAAACCTACCAGCTGCCCGCGCTGGATCTGCTCAACCCCGGCACCACCGCTGTCGCCAATTACAGCGACGAAGAACTGGACGAAATGGCGATGCAAGTCGAACAAGCGCTGAAAAACTACAAACTGAGCGTGCGCGTCGAGAACATCATCGTCGGCCCGGTCGTCACCTGCATCGAACTCTCGCTCGCGCCCGGCATCAAAGTCAGCTCCATCACCAACCTGGAGCGCGACATCGCCCGCCTGCTCTCGGTACAAAGCGTGCGCGTGGTGGAAGTCATCCCCGGCCGCCCCTTCATCGGCCTCGAAATCCCGAACCGCAAACGCGAAATGGTACCGCTGCGCGGCGTACTCGAATCGCCGCAATACCAAAAAGAACGCTCGCCGCTGACCGTCGTCCTCGGCGCGGACATCAGCGGCAAACCGGTCATCGCCAACCTCGGCAAAATGCCGCATTTACTCGTCGCCGGTACCACCGGCTCCGGCAAATCAGTAGGCATCAACGTCATCCTCGCCAGCATGCTCTACAAGGCGAAACCCGACGAACTCAAGCTGATTCTGGTTGACCCGAAAACTGTCGAACTCGCCATGTACCGCGACATCCCGCACCTGCTGGCGCCAGTCGTTACCGACATGAGCGACGCGGAAAACGCGCTGCGCTGGGCGGTCAATGAAATGGAGCGGCGCTACGAACTGATGGTCGCGCTCAAAGTGCGCAAACTGGACGAATTCAACAAAGTCATCCACGAAGCCGAAGCGCGCGGCGAACGCATCCCCGACCCGCTGGTCGATCCCACCCTGTTCGTCGGCCTCGCCAACCCCGCGCCGGACCTGAAACCGCTGCCGCACATCGTCATCGTCATCGACGAACTGGCGGACATGATGATGGTTGCGGGCAAAAACGTCGAACAACTCATCGCCCGCATCGCGCAAAAAGCGCGCGCCGCCGGCATCCACATGATACTGGCGACACAGCGCCCGTCGGTGGACGTCATCACCGGCCTCATCAAATCCAACATCCCGACGCGCATCGCCTTCCAGGTCTCGTCCAAAATCGACTCGCGCACCATCCTGAACAGCCAGGGAGCCGAATCACTGCTGGGCAACGGCGACATGCTCTACCTCGAACCCGGCAAAAGCGCGCAGCGCGTGCATGGCGCCTTCATTGACGACAAAGAAGTCGACCGCCTCACCACCTACCTCAAAACCCAGGGCGAGCCGCACTACGAAGACATCACCGACCCCGCGCCCGCAGGCGGTGGCAATGGCAGCGGCGGCAGCGGTGACGAAGACGGCGAACTCGACCCGCTCTACGACCAAGCGGTACAACTCGTCATCGAATCCGGCAAAGCCTCCATCTCCGGCCTGCAACGCCACCTCAGCATCGGCTACAACCGCGCCGCCCGCATGGTGGACGTGATGGAACGCGCCGGACTCGTCTCCCGCCCGGACAACAAAGGCATCCGCAAAGTGCTCACCGGCGGCGGGGGCGGCGAAGAATACTGACCGCCCTGCCCTCCCCTGCGCAGCGGGGGAGGTGCGGAGAAAAAATACAAAACGCGCGCCGCGACAACGCTGAAAACCCCGGTGTCCATACCATCCCCATTTACATACACCATGAGCGCTCAAGTGTATGTAAAAAACCTTACCGCCCCTTCATGCCTTGCCAAACGCCGCGCAAGCCCCCATCCACTAAAGTCGCCCCCTTTGAACCCACAAGGAACCCCGATGAAAAAACACCTGACCACAGCCCTACTCGGCCTTGCCCTCATCCTACCCGCCGCACACGCTGCGCCTGAAGCCCCGGCCAAAGACAAAAAACCCGCAGCGGCGGCCAAAGCCCCCGCGAAAAAAAACACCGACAACAAAAAACCGGCTGCCGCCAAAGAAAAACCCTTTGCCGCCGTCGTCAAACAACCCGTAGAGCGCGACAAACCCTTCGCCGCTGCAGTCAAACAGCCGAGCGCAGAAGCCCCTGCCGCCGAAGCACAAAAAACCGCCGCCCCGGCTGCACCCGAAGGCAACGCGCTGGACGCTTTCATGCGCGGCACCAAAGACCTGCAAGCGAACTTCACCCAAACCATCTACAACAAACGCGGCACCGAAACCAGCGAAGGCAAAATGTGGGTCGCCAAACCGGGCAAATTCTACTGGGACTACCAGCGCCCCAACCCGCAGAAAATCATCAGCAACGGCAAAAAGGTGTACCACTACGACATCGACCTCGAACAAATCAGCGTGCGTAGCCGCAGCGAACTCGTCGGCGACGTCGCGGTCGAACTCCTAAACGGCGAAGACAACGTCTCGCGCAACTACAAAGTCGAGCGCACCGTGAAAAACCTCGCGCCAGCGCGCCTGCAAAAATACATCGGCAGCGGCGTCAGCTACCGCTTAAAACCCAAAACCCACCAAGAAGAATACGACGCGCTCTGGGTCGTCCTGGACGGCAACGCCATCACCGCGGTGATGATAGACGGCGGCGGCACCCAGACCATCCTCACCTTCAGCGACATGAAGCGCAACAGCGGCATCCCCGCCAAACAATTCGAATTCACCCCGCCGCCCGGCGTGGACATCGTCGGCAAATAACCCCTCCACTCTCGCAGCAACAGCGGGAGTGGGTTTGTAATTCGCCCTCCCCTGCGAAGCGGGGGAGGGTTGGGGAGGGTGTGTGAAGAATTCACGTAGCGACAGCTCCAATACATAGAACATCCCCGCTGCCCTGTAAAACGTAGGGTGGGTCTTGACCCACCACAACGAACCGCTTGATTTGCGCGGCGGGGCAAGCCCCGCCCTACCAAATCAAAACACCCACTATAAGCGTGCGCCCCGGCGCCCCCATTTACATACACCATGAGCGCTCAAGTGTATGTAAAGCCTACCCACTACCAACCAGAGAACCTCATGAGCGGCCAACCCTTGCTCTTTACCCGCAACGGCGACGCCCCGCTCGCCGACCGCCTGCGCCCGAAAACCCTCGCCGACTACATCGGCCAGCGCCACATCCTCGGCGACGGCATGCCGCTCGCCGTTGCCATCGCGCAAAAAAAACCCTTCTCCATGCTCCTCTGGGGGCCGCCCGGCTGCGGCAAAACCACCCTTGCCCTGCTCCTCGCCGACGCCTTCGACGCGCGCTACATCCGCCTCTCCGCCGTCTTCTCCGGCGTCAAAGAAGTCCGCGAAGCCGTGGCGCAGGCCCAACAAGAACGCGCCATCGGCCGCAAAACCATCCTCTTTATCGACGAAATCCACCGCTTCAACAAAGCCCAGCAGGACGCCTTCCTCCCCTACGTCGAAGACGGCACCCTCATCCTCATCGGCGCCACCACCGAAAACCCCGCCTTCAACCTCAACAACGCTCTGCTCTCGCGCCTGCGCGTCTTCCATCTCAAGCCCCTGAGCGAAGACGAACTCGCGGAAAAACTGCGGCGCGGCCTCGCCGCCCTCGGCCTTGAAGCGGACGAACCCGCCATCGCCACCCTCGCCTACCAGGCAGGCGGCGACGCGCGCAAAGCCATCGGCTGGCTGGAAGAATGGGCGTTGTTGCGCCGCCAGGGCATCGACAGCGCCGCCGCGCTCGCACAAGCGCTGGCAGACCAGCCCAAAGCGCTGGACAAACAGGGCGACTGGTTCTACGAACTCCTCTCCGCCTTCCACAAATCGCTGCGCGGCTCCAGCCCGGACGGCGCCATGTACTGGTTCGCGCGCATGATAGACGGCGGCGCCGACCCGCTGACCATCGCGCGGCGCATGCTATGTGTCGCCAGCGAAGATATCGGCAACGCCGACCCGAACGCGCTCAGCCTCGCCCTGAACGCCTACCAGACCTACGAGCGCCTCGGCGCACCCGAAGGCTACCTGGCCCTCGCCCAGACCATCACCTATTTGGCGCTGGCGCCGAAAAGCAACGCCAGCTACAAAGCGATGAAAGCCGCCTTTGCCTACGTCCGCGCGAACCCCGCCCACCCCGTGCCGCTGCACCTGCGCAATGCGCCGACTGCCGTCCACAAAAACGAAGGCTACGGCGCAGGCTACCGCTACGCACACGACGAACCGCAGGCCTACGCCGCCGGCCAAACCTACCTGCCCGCAGAAATGGCGGGCATCCGCTTCTACCACCCCAACCGCCGCGGCTTTGAAATCAAACTGGCGGACAAACTCGAACAACTGCAAGCGCTGGACGAACAGACGAACACACCACCCAACCCCCACCGGAGCCCATCATGAAAACCGCCTTCCTCCTCGCCGCCCTGCTCGCTGCGACCGCCAGCGCACAAACCGTGCCCCGCCTCGAACCGGCCGACACCAGCCCCATCATCCAAGCGCCCGAGACCGACCCGACCCACGGCGCCATCATTCCGGCCGAAGGCATAACCCTCGAAGAGCGCGCGGAAGACGGCAACGACACCGAAGCCATGCCCAGCCTGTTCCGCCACGAATTCAACTTGCCCGGCAGCGCCGACGACGGAGACCGCATCCACTGCGGCGGCGACGTGCGTGACCACACCATCCCCGACTTCGCGCCCTACCAGGGCGTGCGCTGCACCACCCGCTACCCCGTGAGCCGCGAACTCGCCCAACCGCGCCCCGCCGACTGCGAACTCAACTGGGGCTTCACCTTCATCCTGCCCGCCCAAGGCAAAGCGGAAATCCGCTGGAAATGCCGTGGCGACACCGACTTCGCCTACAGCAACACCCTCGCCCTCGAAGACGGGCAAAGCCTCAAAGGCGACGGTTGGCAATGCCAGCGCACGGGCGACAGCATCACTTGCGAGAATGCCGACAAACACGGCTTCACTATCGGCAGCAAGGCGCAAAAGCTGTTTTGATACCAACCGCCCAAAGAAAAGCCGGAGCGATGCTCCGGCTTTTTTATGCGTGTGTGGCGTCAGATGATGTGGATGTTGGTGTTTTCCAGATCGTGGTTGGCGCCAAGGCGGGCGATGGTGACCGCCGCTGCTGCGCCGCTGCCATCCGGGTCGTAGGCGAGTTCGCCGGTCGCGCGGTCGTAGATGAGGTGGTCGTTCGCATCTTGTGCCGCTTTGCCCAGCACGAACTGGTCGGCAGCCAGTGTGCCGCTTTGCAGCGCGGTGAAGATGTTGTGATCGAGTTGCAGCACGTCGCCTTCGTTGAAGTTGAAGTCGAGGATGGTGTCGGCTTTGCCATCCAGGGGGCTCGCAAAGATGAAGGTATCCGCGCCTTTGCCGCCGGTGAGGGTATCGGCACCGCGTCCGCCTTCGAGCTGGTCGTTGCCCGCGCCGCCATCGAGGTGGTCGTCGCCGTCGAAGCCAAAGAGGTGGTTGTCGGCGCTGTTGCCCTTGATGGTGTCGTTGCCGGTGCCGCCTTTGGCGTTCTCGATTTGCGTGCCGTAGCCGATGAACATTTGGCCGTGCGTCGGCGTCAGGTCGTCATTGAGCGCCAGATGCGCGGTTTTTTCGCCTGCGTAGATCCAGCTGCCCGGCGTGAGGTCGATGTTGAGATCCAACGTTTGTTCGCTCGCGTCAAAGGTATCCAGGCCGCCGCCGTCGTGGATGTAGATGTCGTTGCCGACGGCGTCTTTGTTGAACTCTTTGAAGGTGTAGGTGTCATCCCCGCTGTGGTAGTTCGGGTTGACGCCAAAGCTGTGGTGCAGCGCGGCGAGGTCAAAGATGCCCAGTTTGTTTTGCGCGATGGGGAACTCGGGGTAATAGTTGCTGCCTGCTCTAAGCGGGATGGTTTCGCCATTGACGTAGGACATGACGCTGATGGTGTCGCGGTTTTCCGCCACGCTCAAATCCGGTCTGCCATCGCCTTTTTTCGCATGGTCGAACGGGTGGGTCAGGCCGAGGGTATGGCCGATTTCGTGCAGTGCCGCGTACCAGCCGTAGTATTCGATGGCGTCCCCGCCTGTGATGCGGTAGGGGATATCGTTGCGGAAGGCATCGTCGGCGGTGAAGCGCTCGGCGCTCAAGTGTACGCCGCCGCCATAGACGCCGTAGCCAACGGTCTCCGCGGTATCCATCGTGTGCTTGTAGAAGTTGAGCGTGGCATTGTTGCCTTCGCTGAATTTGACGTTGACGTGCTCGGCGATGTGATCGAGCACGGTACGAATGGCCGTTTTTTGTGTCTCGCTGTAAGTATCAAAGCCGCTCATCGCCTTGCCAGGCTCGTCTTTATCCACGGGCGAGGTGGCAAAGGCGTAGGTGACGTTCAGCCCTTGGCCGGGTTTGTGACCGATGAGGTGGCCCTTGCCGGTGAAGCCGCTGTCGATGGACTGGACGAAGTACGGCACGTCGGCATTGCGATCGCCGGCGAAGGTGGTGTCGGTGTTGGTGCCGTTGTGGTTCGCCGCCGTTTCGTCGTTATCGACGATGTGCGTGGTAACGCTCGTCTTCGCCGCATCCAGTTTCGCCCCTTGCGGCGCGCTGATTTCGACGCTGTATTTTTCGTCGTTTTCCGGCAGGCGGTCGTCGGAGGTGTTGATTTTGAAGGTCGCCGAGGTCTGCCCCGCCGGGATGGTCAGGGTTTTTTCGATCGGCTGCGGCGCGAAATCGGCATCCGTGGTTTCGCCGTGTTTGAGGCTTAGGGTGAGGGTGACCGGCTGGTTGCTCGCTTTATCGAGGGTGATGGTGTAGGTCGCCGCCTCGCCTTCGTTCACGCTGTCGCTGCCGCTGATGCTGACGTTCGGCAATTCGGTCGGCTGCGGCGGCTGTGCGGCGGCGATGTCGCTCGCCGTACTCTCCGGCGTTTCGGGGTGGTTGGCGTTGTCGTCGTAGGCCGCCTGCACGCTGATTTTGTGTCCGGCGTCGGCGGCGGTGAGCTGGTAGGTGCTGGCGGTCGCGCCGTCTATCGGTTTACCGTCGCGCAGCCATTGGTAGCTGACTTTGTCTTGCGCAAAGCCGTCGTCATCGTTGACGGTCGCGGTGAGCGTGCCGCCTACTTTGGCATCTCCCGTGATGGCAACGGTGCCTGCGTGGTTGGTCGGCTGCGGCGTCGGCGGTTGCGGGTTCGGTGCGGTGTTTTCCGCGACTTCCGCGGTTTTCGCGCTTTCTACGGTTTCTGCGGTGCCTTTGCCGTCGGTGTATTCGGCTTTGACGGTTATCGTCTTGCCTTTGTCCGTGTCTTGCAGGGTGTAGCTCCCGCCTTTGCCCACTTCTTGTCCGCCTGCAAACCAGCGGTAGGTGATTTGTCCCAAGCCGTCGTCGTCTTTGAGGTCGTTGCTGGCGGTCAGGGTCTCGCCTACTTTGGCGTCGCCCGTGATGGTGACGCTGCCAACGGGTTCGTGGTTGGTGGCGGGCGGTTGCGGCGGCGGGGTTTGTCCGTTGTCGGCAACTTCCGCCGTTTTCGCGCTTTCTACGGTTTCTGCGGTGCCTTTGCCGTCTGTGTATTCGGCTTTGACGGTTATCGTCTTGCCTTTGTCCGTGTCTTGCAGGGTGTAGCTCGCGCCTTTGCCCACTTCTTGGCCGCCTGCGAACCAGCGGTAGGTGATTTGTCCCATGCCGTCGTCGTCTTTGAGGTCGTTGCTGGCGGTCAGGGTCTCGCCCACTTTGGCGTCGCCTGTGATGGTGACGCTGCCAACGGGTTCGTGGTTGGTAGCGGGCGGTTGTGGCGGTTGCGGGGTCGGTGCGGCGTCGCTCACTTCGGCAGTGGGGTCGCTGCTGACGACTTCAGCGTGTCCGGCGCCGTCGGTGTAGATGGCTTTCACCGTGATGGTTTTGCCTTTGTCGGCAGGCTTGACGGTGTAGGTCGCGCCGGTGCCGAGCGGGGTGCTGCCGGCAAACCAGCCGTAATTGACGTTGGCGGGCACGCCGTCGGCGTCATGCGCGGTCGCGGTCAGGGTCTCGCCCACTTTGGCGTCACCTGCGATGGTGACGCTGCCGGGTTGGTTGTTGCCCGGTGGCTGCGGTTGCGGTGTCGGGGGCGCCGCGTCTTCTACCGCGACGGTCGCGTCGCTGGATACGCTTTCGGCGTTTTGTCGTCCGTCGCTGTATTCGGCTTTGACGGTGATGGTTTTGTTTTTGTCGCCGGGCTGCACGGTGTAGCGCTCGCCCTGCCCTACTTCTTGTCCGCCTGCGAACCAGCGGTAGGTGATGGTGCCGAGTCCGTCGTCGTCTTTAATGTCGTTGCTGGCGGTCAGGGTTTCGCCCACTTTCGCCTCGCCCGTGATGGTGACTTTGCCTGTCGGCTTGTGGTTGAACGGGCTGACGGGCGGGACGTTCGTCTGCGCGTCGCCTATTTGTGCGGTTGGCGCGCTGGAGAAGGCTTCGTCATGACCCAGGTCGTCTTTGTATTCGACGTGCACAGTCAGCGTTTTGTTTTTGTCGCCCGGCTGGATGGTGTAGCTCGCGCCGGTCGCGCCGGAGATGGCGTCGCCATCGACAAACCATTGGTATTTGATGTTTTGCGGTTGCACGCCGTCTGCGTCTTCAACTTTGGCGAGCAGGGTTTGTCCGATTTTGGTCGCGCCGATGAGTTCGACTTTGCCTTCCTGGTTGTTGGCGGCGTCGGGGTAGTTGATGGTGATTTTGGCGCGGTTGTAACTGGGGTTGCCGTTGCGGTCGTTCAGGATGTATTCGATCGGATCGGGGTCGCCGTCTTTGAATTCTTTGTCCGGGGTGAAGGTGACATTACCGCCACGGCTCACGGTCCACACGCCTTGTTTTTCAACGACAAGGCGGGTGACGGCGTTTTTGTCTTTGTCCAGCAGTTTGACGGTGTTCGGGTCGATGTCGCGCTGGGCGTCGGTGTCGTTTTCAACGACGTTGATGGTGATCGCGCCGCCGCGTTGTTTGACTTTGACGGTGTCGTCGTACAGCACCGGCTGGTAGGCTTTCAGGTTCGGGTCAGGGATGCCCGGATGCCCCGGCATTTGCGGGCTGGGGTTGAGCGGGTTGGGCGCCGGATTGGGGTTGGGCTGCGGTATGGGGGTCGGGTTCGGCGTCGGCTGCGGCAGCGGCGGGGCGACGGTGTCGCCAATGCTGCCGGTAGCGGCGCTGGTGTGCGCTTCGTTATGTCCCTGGCCGTCGGTGTAGTTGGCATAGACGCTGATGTGTTTGCCACGGTCGGCGGCGGTGAGGGTATAGGTCGCGCCGGTCGCGCCGGAGATGGCGTCGCCGTCGGCAAACCATTGGTATTTGACGGTGCTGGTCTGCACGCCGTCGTTATCGGCGACCACCGCTTTCAGGGTGCCGCCGATTTTGGCTTCGCCGTCGAGGGTGACGACGCCTTCGCTGTTCGGCTGCTGGTTCGGGTCGTAGGTCAGGGTGATTTTCGCCGGTTGGCTGGTGTGGCCTTCCTGGTCGCTGATGGTGTATTGCACCGGGGTCGGGTTGCCTTTGAAGCCGGGTTCGGGCTTGAAGATAACGTGTCCGTTGAAGGTGACGTTCCATTCGCCTTCGCCGGGGACTTTCAGGATGGTGGTCGCTTTGCCAGCGGCATCGAGCAGGCGCACGCTGTGTACGTCAATGTTCGGCACGCCGTCCGGGTCGGTGTCGTTTTTCAGGACGTCGATGGTGACGGTATCACCCGGCGAAGCGCTTTCTTTGTCGTCGTTCGCCACGGGGGCGTTGCCCGGCTTGGGCTGGTTGGGATTCGGATTCGGATTCGGTGTGGGGTTGGGTTGCGGCGACGGCCCCGGCGGCAGCGGCGGCGGTACCGGGTTGCCGGGGGGAACCGGCGACGGGTTGCCAGGCGGCAAGGGTGAGGGAGTCGGGTTGGGCGCGGGCGACGGGTTGGGTGACGGGTTCGGCGCGGGGCTCGGTGAGGGGTTGTTGGGGGCGGGATTGGGCGACGGGTTCGGCGCGGGGGTGTTGTCGTGGTTGTCCGGCGCGGGCGCGGGCTCTTTGTAGGATTTGCCGCTCTTGCCGCTCGCCAGGGCGATACCGCCGGCAATCAGGCCGATGCCGCCGACGACGGCCAGCGGCGCGAGCGGCGGCTGGTCGGAGCCGAGCGTCTGTCCGGCGGCGACTTCGCTGGCCAGCGCGTGCTCCGGCGCGGCGGTGACGGGATAGCTGGTGAGACCGCCGTCGGCATTCACGCCGACAAGCGCGCCCTGCCCCTGCCCGAAGTAGTTTTCGATGACGAGATCGGTACCGCTATCAAAGGAGACGAGCAGGTCGCTGCCCTGCTGCGCGGTAGTGACGTTCTGCGGGCCGAGGCCTGTCGCAAGGTCGGTGAACTGGTAGCTGACGCCGTTTTCCGCCGGGATGTGCAGCGCGCTGCCGGCGGTGTCGAGGTTGTACTGGGCGACCGCGCGGCCGCTGCTGTCGTTCAGGGTGAGGGTGATTTGGGCCATGTTGCTTTCCTGTTTACTGTTTGCACCAAAGCGCCTGCCGCGGGAATGCGACAGGCGCTTCGTTTAGCTTCCTGTTGAATCTCCCGCCAGGCGACGGGAGGGCTGAATGCCGTTAGATGAGATGGCTGTGGTCATCTTGCGGCAGGTGATGGGTTTGCGGGACGCTGGACGCCGGTTCGCTGTAGCCTTGCGGCGTGCGGATTTCAACGTGCGAGAGGATGTCTTCCGCCGTGAGCGTTTTGCCGTTTTGTGCGCCGATGTCGATGGTGCGACTGTGTCCGGCATCGTCCGTGACGTGCAGGTGCTGGCCGCTCGCGTCATGGCTGACTTCTGCCTTGAGGTGTTCGCCGCCCGCCAGCACGATGCGGTCGCCTTCTTGCGGGTTGAAGTCAAGGATGCGGCTCGGTTCGTTCCAGCTCGCCGCGTCGTTGCTGTCCAGCAGGTAGGCGAAGGTGTCCGCGCCTGCGCCGCCTTCGAGCAACTGCGCGCCGTGGCCGGCAATCAGCACGTCATCGCCCGCGCCGCCGTGCAATTCGTGGCTGGCGCTCTGTTGGCTCGCCGCCAGCAGTTCGGCGCTGTGCTGGCCGAGGTATTGCAGCAGGTCTTCGCCCTGATGGCTGACGAGTTGGCTGTAGGCCGCGGCGTCAATGCCGTCGCCGATGAGGACGTCGTGGCCGTCGCCGCCGCGGGTGTGGTCGGCGGCTGCGTCCTGGCCGTCGGTAATGCTTGCCGTTGCCCCGTCTGCGGTTTGCAGCTGCGGTTCGTGGTGTTCGAGCGGTGCGGCGTTGTTGGCATCGACGATTTCGGTGGTGACGTGGTTGTTGTCGATGTTCGCCGTGGCCAGTTTGCCGTTGTTGTCGTGCTGCGTCGGGTTCGTCGGCATGCCGAGGTTGTTGACGTTTGCGGCAAGCTGGTCAAAGTTCTGCGGCAGCGCGTTGTACGGGTTGCCATCCTGTTCGGGATGTTTTTCGCGCTCGGCTTCCGGCAGCGGGTTTTCCTGGGTGTCGCTGGTGGGGAAGACCCAGCCGGCATTGCGTTCGCGCGAGGCTTTGATCACGGCGTCGTACTGGTCGGGCGTCACGTCATGGATCATGTGCATGATGCGGTGCGCGTTCTTCGGATCGTTTTCAAAGGCGCTTTTCGGCTGTTCGTAGTTATTGAGGTAGGTCTTGGCGCTGACTTCGCTCGTGACGAAGATGTCCGCATAGGGCGCAATCGCGTCGGTGATGTGGGTGCCGGGGTTGGCCATCACCAGTTTGTCGCCCGCTTTGGCCTTGACGTAGCGGTACAGCTCGGCCATGTAGGCGGTGCCCTGGTTGTTCTGCGCGGTGATTTCGTCAAAGAAGTAGCCGTGGATTTTGTCCTTGCCGTACAGCTCCAGGTATTTGTCCACTTCGGCTTTGACTTCTTCTATCGGCCGTGTCTGGTAATGGGTGCGGATGTAACCGATGTTCTTGATGCCAGCGGTGATGTTGTCGTCTATCAATTTGGCGTAGTCGCTATTGACCTTCTCGCCAACACCACTCGCCGGGTTGACGATGACATACGGTACTTTGCCACCGCCTGCTTTGTGCACGCTTTCCCAGTAGGTGTCTTTTTCCCAGCCGCCGGTGGGGTATTTGTAGGCGGGGATGATCATCGACTGCGCGCTGACGCTGCCGCTAAACGGCGGGACGTTGTCGTTCACGTTGCCGACGAGGGCGTTGCCGATTTCGACGGTATAGGTTTCCGTGCCTTCCGCCTTACCGTCGTTATGGGTATCGACGGTGAAGTTTTTCGAGGTCTCGCCTTTCGGGATAACCACGCGCTGGATGTTCCAGGTGAGGTTGGCATCGCTGGTGTCGGTGCTGTTGTGTTTGACATGCACATCGACGCTGACGTCTTCGCTCGCCGGTTTGTCGAGGCTGACGGTGTAGGTCGCTTTCTCGCCTTCTTTGACGCTGGTGACGCCGGAGAGGGTGATGTGCGGGGCATTGGCCGCCGGCGGCGGGATGAGGTCGCTGTTGTTCGCCGCTTCCGGCACAACCGCCGGCGAGAGGTCGCTGATCGGTTTTTCCGCGTGGCCTGCCTTGTCGGTGTACACCGCTTCGGCGCGCAACTGCATGCCCTTGACCGCATCCGTCAGGGTGATGGTTTGCCCTTCCACGCCCGGCAGCAGTTTGTCGTTACCATACCAGCGCCAGGTGATGCCGCTGTCCGGCACGCCGTCGGCGTCGGTAAGTTTGGCGGTCAGCGTATGGCCGATTTTCGCCTCGCCTTCAAGGGTGACACTGCCCGGATGGTTGGCAGCAGGCGGCGGGGCGCTGTTATCGGCGATATTCTCCGTCGGCTGGCTGACGGGGGTTTCGTGGTTCTGGGCGTTGTCGTCGTACTCGGCCTTGACGGTGATTTTGTGTCCGGCGTCTTCGGCGGTGAGGACATAGCTCTTGCCAGTCGCGCTTGCAATCGGATTGCCGTCGCGCAGCCATTGGTATTTGACGCCATCATTCGGTACGCCGTCGCCATCTTTCACCTCAGCGGTGAGCGTGCTTCCCACCTTGTGAGCGCCGGAGATGGTGACGGTGCCATCTTCGTTCGGGTTGATCGGCGGATAGAGCGGGTCATCTTGCACGCGCAGGGTGAAGTCTTTGGTGAATACGCCACCATGACCGTCATCTGTAGTGATACTGAGCTTGAGTGTCGGCTCTTTGCCGTAATCTAGGATCTGTCCAGCTTTGAGTTTTAGTGTGCCGTCAGCAGTCACTTCAAAGCGGTCATCATTTACTGTGTAGGTGTGTTTGTCGCCCGTATCCGGATCGGTCGTCGTCAGTTTGCCAACCACAGCGCCCTCTTGCGCTTCATTCACCAGATCGTTAGAGAGCGTGATTTCCGTCGGCGCGTGGTTTTGAGGCTGCAATTGATCATTGCTGACCGCATCCGTCTCGGCGCTCTTCGGTGTTTCGGAATGTTTGGCGTTGTCTTCGTAAGTCGCCTGTACGCTGATTTTTCGTCCGATGTCTTCCGCGCTGAGACGATAGGTGCTGCCCGTCGCGCCATCAATTTTCTCGCCATTGCGCAGCCATTGATATTGCACATTGTCCGGCACGCCATCGGGATCGGTGATTTCAGCAGACAGTTCAACGCCCACTTTCGCCTCACCCTTGATAGCAATGCTACCCGGCCGATTGTGCTGCGATGTGCCGTCGTTGTTGTCAGCGATGAAGGTTCCTGTCTCGCCTTTAATGCTGTTGGCCTCATTAAAGGCAACGATTGTGCTGCCATCTTTTACCGACTTCGCACCTAGCGTCAATTTACCGCTATGCGCATCCAGACTGACGTGCTCCGGCAGCTCTGCAAGCCATGTTCCATTCAAACGCTGCCATACGCCTTCTTTATTACGTCGCAGCGTAAGAATCCGTTCAAAATCGGTTTCATCACGATAACGGACATTGAGGTAATCCGCACCATCTACGGGTGTGATTTCCACGCTGCCTGGTTCACTACCTGCCACCATTTTCGGCACAGGCGGTCTGTCATTCTCGTTAATCGTGGTTTCAATCTGCTTGCTACTGTCATGAAGCGCCGCGCCCTTCGCCTCAACGATGCTCACACGATAGCTGCGACCGCCCTGGAACTCGTTGTTATCCTGCGTGGCAACTTCCAACGCAACGGAAGATGCTCCCTTGCTGAAGGTAACAGTACGCTCTTCCGCCTTGACGTTGCCGTCATCAGTATTGATATGCTCAATACGCACCGTAGCCGTCACATCCTGCAGGATGGGTTTACTCAGATGCAACGTATAGCTCGCACTATCCCCTTCTGTAACAGCGCGATCACCCGTAATGAACAGCGTCGGCTCGGTTTGCGGTGTCGCCTGGCCACTATCGCTGTCGCTCTCAACGACAATAGTTTTACTGGCCGTTGCCCCGCTGCCAGTAAATGCGCTTACCGGGGTGTGATCATCTACCAGCGACGGCGCCAACATCAGCCTGCCATCATTTTCATCAAACCATGCGCCTGTAGGCAGCGGATCATTTCCAAGCTTCTCCCACTTGCCACTCGGACGAACGACGAAGGTGTACTCTTGTTCTTTGCCATCGTGGATATAACTGACATGGAGCGTGTTCGCATTTTGAGGCGGCGTAATTGTCACCCCTCCTTGCTTTTCATCCAGACCTTTTACGATGGTTGGCGGTTCGTCTCGTGACGGCAGTACCGTTTGCGCGTCCACGACCGTATCCGTCTGCGCACTGAGCGGATTTTCCGAATGATTACTGAGATCTTTATAAGAAGTCTGCACGGAGATTTTATGCCCCACGTCAGCCGACGTCAGGGTGTAGCTATCGCCGTTTGCCTGAGCAATCGGATTGCCGTCACGTAGCCATTGGTAAGTGACCGTGTCCCGATCAACACCATTATTATCCTGAATCTCAGCAATGAGCATCTCGTGCTCTTTCGCCGTACCCTTAATGGCAATCGAGCCCTCGCGGTTCGGGTACTGCTTCGGAATATTATCGATAACCGCAGAAGTTTCCCGACTTTGCAGCGATTCCTGATAGTGGTCATTATCCACATAACTCGCGCGCGCACTCATATGGCTGCCAATATCAGCGCGAGTCAAGGTATAGGTCATCTCCGTTGCGCCATCAATGACGGCGCCATTGCGCAACCATTGATAGGTAATTTTTGTATTCTTATCTATGCCATCTTCATCATAAACATGGACGGTAAGCGTTTCACCGACACGTTCAATACCATCAATCGCGATCGTGCCTTCGCTATTCGACCCCGGGCGCGGCGGCGTTTGATTGCCGGTAACGGCATCCGTCTCGCCGCTCTGCGGCGTTTCCGCATGCTGCGCGTTGTCGGTGTATTCGGCTTTGACGCTGATTTTGTGCCCTTCGTCTTCGGCGGTCAGCGTGTAGCTTTTGCCCTTCGCGCCCGTGATGTCTTGGCCGTCGCGCTGCCATTGGTAGCTGACTTTGGCTTCGTCAAACTGGTCGGCGTCATGGACTTGCGCGGTCAGGGTTTCGCCTACTTTGGCGTTGCCGCTGATCGCGACGTCGCCTTCGTGGTTCGGCTGCGGTTGGGGCGGGTTGACCGTCGGGTAGTTCGGGTCGTCCTCTACGTTCAGGGTGAAGGTTTTGTTGTAGCTGCCGCCGTGGCCGTCGTCAGTCGTGACTTGCAGCGTGACTTTCGGCTCGGTTGCAAAATCAAGGTGCTTGCCGTCTTTCAGCTTCAGCGTGCCGTCAGCGGTGACTTCAAAGCGGTCGTCGCTCACTTTGTAGGTGTGTTGATCACCCGCGTCCGGATCGGTCGTCGTCAGTTTGCCGATTGCTGCGCCGTCTTTGCCTTCGGTAACTTGGGTTGCTGAAAGCTGGATGTCGGTCGGTGCCTGGTTGGTCGAGGTCTGCGGCTGGACGACTCCGCTTTCGGCGTCGTGGCTTTCTTTGTTGCCCGCGTTGTCGGTGTATTCGGCTTTGACGCTGATTTTGTGTCCTTCGTCTTCGGCGGTCAGGGTGTAGGTTTTGCCGGTTGCATTAGCAATTGGCTGCCCGTCGCGCTGCCATTGGTAGTTGACTTTGGCTTCGTCGAACTGGTCGGCGTCGTGGACTTGTGCGGTTAGGGTTTCGCCTACTTTGGCGTTGCCGCTGATGGCAACGTCGCCTTCGTGGTTCGGTTGCGGTTGTGGCGGGTTGACCGGCGGGTAGTTCGGGTCGTCCTCTACGTTCAGGGTGAAGGTTTTGTTGTAGCTGCCGCCGTGGCCGTCGTCAGTCGTCACTTGCAGCGTGATTTTCGGCTCGGTTGCAAAGTCGAGGTGTTTGCCGTCTTTGAGTTTCAGCGTGCCGTCAGCGGTTACTTCAAAGCGGTCATCGCTCACTTTGTAGGTGTGTTTGTCGCCTGTGTCCGGGTCGGTCGTCGTCAGTTTGCCCACCGTCGCGCCGTCTTTGCCTTCCGCGACTTTGTCATTGTCGAGGCTGATATCGGTCGGCGCGTGGTTGGTCGAGCTCTGCGGCTGGACGATGCCGCTTTCGGCGTCGTGGCTTTCTTTGTTGCCCGCGTTGTCGGTGTATTCGGCTTTGACGCTGATTTTGTGCCCTTCGTCTTCGGCGGTCAGGGTGTAGGTTTTGCCATTGGCACCGGCGATTTCCTTACCGTCGCGCAGCCATTGGTAGCTCACTTTGCTTTCGTCAAAGTTATCCGCGTCATGAACTTCGGCGGTCAGCGTCTCGCCCACTTTGGCGTTGCCGCTGATGGCAACGTCGCCTTCGTGGTTCGGCTGCGGTTGCGGATTCGGATTCGCCGGGTCAACCACCGGAGCGGTGGCGCTGCTGGTCGGCGCTTCAGAGTGCTGCGCGTTGTCGGTGTAGGTCGCGCGCACGCTGATGGTTTTGCCCGCATCATTTGCGGTCAGCTGGTAGCTGCTGCCGGTCGCACCGGCAATGGCGACACCATTGGCCAGCCATTGGTAGGTAACGTTTGCCGGGACGCCGTCATCGTCGTTAACGGTCGCGGTCAGGGTTTCGCCCACTTTCGCCTCGCCCGTGATGCTGACCGTGCCTTCGTGGTTCGGCTGCGGTTGTGGCGGCTGCGGGTTCGGATTGGCGGGGTCAACCACCGGCGTGGTGGCAGCGCTGGTCGGTGCCTCAGAGTGCTGCGCGTTGTCGGTGTAGGTCGCGCGCACGCTAATGGTTTTGCCTGCTTCTGCGGCGGTCAGCTGGTAGCTGCTGCCGGTTGCACCGGCGATGGCAACACCGTTTGCCAGCCATTGGTAGGTAACGTTTGCCGGTACGCCGTCATCGTCGTTAACGGTCGCGGTCAGCGTCTCGCCCACTTTCGCCTCGCCTGTGATGGTGACCGTGCCTTCGTGGTTAGTCGGCGGGACTGGCGGCTGCGGATTCGGATTGGCGGGGTCAACCACCGGCGTGGTGGCAGCGCTGGTCGGTGCCTCAGAGTGTTGCGCGTTGTCGGTGTAGGTCGCGCGCACCGTGATGGTTTTGCCCGCATCATTTGCGGTCAGCTGGTAGCTGCTGCCGGTCGCACCGGCGATGGCAACACCGTTCGCTAGCCATTGGTACTGCACGTTCGCAGGCACCCCGTCATCGTCGTTAACGGTAGCGGTCAGGGTTTCGCCCACTTTCGCCTCGCCCGTGATGCTGACGGTGCCTTCGTGGTTAGTCGGCGGAACCGGCGGCTGCGGGTTCGGATTGGTGGGGTCAACCACCGGAACGGTCGCCGTACTGGTCGGTGCTTCGCTGTGGTTGGCGTTGTCGGTGTAGGTCGCGCGTACCGTGATGGTTTTGCCCGCATCATTTGCGGTCAGCTGGTAGCTGCTGCCGGTTGCACCGGTGATGGCAACACCGTTTGCCAGCCATTGGTAGGTAACGTTTGCCGGTACGCCGTCATCGTCGTTAACGGTCGCGGTCAGGGTTTCGCCCACTTTCGCCTCGCCCGTGATGGTGACCGCGCCTTCGTGGTTAGTCGGCGGAACCGGCGGCTGCGGGTTCGGATTGGCGGGGTCAACCACCGGCGTGGTGGCAGCGCTGGTCGGTGCCTCAGAGTGCTGCGCGTTGTCGGTGTAGGTCGCGCGCACGCTAATGGTTTTGCCTGCTTCTGCGGCGGTCAGCTGGTAGCTGCTGCCGGTTGCACCGGCGATGGCAACACCGTTTGCCAGCCATTGGTAGGTAACGTTTGCCGGTACGCCGTCATCGTCGTTAACGGTCGCGGTCAGCGTCTCGCCCACTTTCGCCTCGCCTGTGATGGTGACCGTGCCTTCGTGGTTAGTCGGCGGGACTGGCGGCTGCGGATTCGGATTGGCGGGGTCAACCACCGGCGTGGTGGCAGCGCTGGTCGGTGCCTCAGAGTGTTGCGCGTTGTCGGTGTAGGTCGCGCGCACCGTGATGGTTTTGCCCGCATCATTTGCGGTCAGCTGGTAGCTGCTGCCGGTTGCACCGGCGATGGCAACACCGTTTGCCAGCCATTGGTAGGTAACGTTTGCAGGCACCCCGTCGTCGTCGTTGACGGTCGCGGTCAGGGTTTCGCCCACTTTCGCCTCGCCTGTGATGGTGACGGTGCCTTCGTGGTTAGTCGGCGGAACCGGCGGCTGTGGATTCGGGTTCGCCGGGTCAACGACTGGCGTGGTCGCCGCACTGGTCGGTCCTTCAGAGTGCTGCGCGTTGTCGGTGTAGGTCGCGCGCACGCTGATGGTTTTGCCCGCATCATTTGCGGTCAGCTGGTAGCTGCTGCCGGTCGCACCGGCAATGGCGACACCATTGGCCAGCCATTGGTACTGCACGTTGGTCGGGACACCGTCGGCATCATCAACTTTGGCGGTCAACGTTTCGCCGACTTTCGCCTCGCCCGTGATGCTGACCGTGCCTTCGTGGTTCGGTTGCGGCTGTGGCGGCTGCGGGTTCGGATTGGCGGGGTCAACCACCGGCGTGGTGGCGGCACTGGTCGGTGCCTCAGAGTGTTGCGCGTTGTCGGTGTAGGTCGCGCGTACGCTGATGGTTTTGCCTGCTTCTGCGGTGGTCAGCTGGTAGCTGCTGCCGGTTGCACCGGTGATGGCAACACCATTGGCAAGCCATTGGTAGGTAACGTTTGCCGGTACGCCGTCATCGTCGTTAACGGTCGCGGTCAGGGTCTCGCCTACTTTCGCCTCGCCAGAAATGGTGACTGTGCCTTCGTGGTTAGTCGGCGGAACCGGCGGTTGCGGATTCGGATTCGCCGGGTCAACAACCGGAGCGGTGGCGCTGCTGATTGGTGCTTCGCTGTGGTTGGCGTTGTCGGTGTAGGTCGCGCGCACGCTGATGGTTTTGCCCGCCTCATTTGCGGTCAGCTGGTAGCTGCTGCCGGTCGCACCGGTGATGGCAACACCATTGGCGAGCCATTGGTATTGCACGTTGGTTGGGACGCCGTCGGCATCATCGACTTTGGCGGTCAGGGTTTCGCCCACTTTCGCCTCGCCAGAAATGGTGACGGTGCCTTCGTGGTTGGTTCCAGGCGGGGTTGGCGGCTGCGGGTTCGGCGTCGGGTAGTTCGGGTCGTCCTGTACGTTCAGGGTGAGGGTTTTGCTTACGGTACCGCCGTGGCCGTCATCGCTGGTGATTTGCAGGGTGACGGTTTTTTCGCTCGCGTAGTCAAGGTGCTGCCCGGCTTTGAGTTTGAGGGTGCCGTCGGCGGTGACTTCAAAGCGGTCGTCGCTCACTTTGTAGGTGTGTTGATCACCCGCGTCTGGGTCGGTCGTTGTCAGTTTGCCCACGGTCGCGCCGTCTTTGCCTTCGGTGACTTGGGTTGCTGAAAGCTGGATGTCGGTCGGTGCGTGGTTGGTCGAGGTGGACGGTGCAACATTAGTAGTCGCGGCACTGTCGTGGCTTTCTTTGTGGCCCGCGTTGTCGGTGTATTCGACTTTGACGCTGATGGTTTTGCCGACATCCCCCGCTTGCAGGGTGTAGCTCTTGTCGGTCGCGCCCGCAATCGGTTGACCGTTCGCCGACCATTGGTATTTGACTTTGCTGGCATCGAACTGGTCGTCGTCATGCACGTCAGCGGTCAGTTTTTCGCCTACTTTGGCATTGCCGCTGATGGCAACGCTGCCCGGATGGTTCTGGCCGGGTTGCGGCGGTTGCGGAGTCGGTGTGCCGTCCACGACTTTGGTGGTCGAGGGCGTGCTGATGTTTTCCGGGTTGCCGCGGTTGTCGGTGTAGCTGATGTTGAGGCTGATGGCTTTGTCTTTGTCCGCAGCGCTCACGGTGTAGGTCGGGCCGGTCGCGCCCTGAATGGCTACGCCATCTGCCATCCATTGGTATTTGACGCCGGTTGCGGGGACGCCGTCCGGGTCGTTGATGTCGGCGCTCAGGGTCTGGCCGACTTTCGCATCGCCTGTAATGACCGCGCGCCCTTTGGTATTGCCGCCCGGCGTGCCGTTGTCATAGGTGACGGTGATGGTCGCCTTGTTACTGACTTGCCCCGCGTTGTCGCTGACGGTGTACTGCACCGGGGTCGGGTTGCCGATGAAATTGGTTTCCGGAGTGAAGGTGACTTTGCCGAAGCTGACGTTCCATTTGCCCTGTCCGGCGACGGTCAGTTCGGTGACGGGTTTGCCCGCCGCATCCAGCAGGCGGATGCTGCTCGGATTGAGGTCGCGCTGACCGTTGGCGTCCATGCCGCTGTCGTTATCCAGCACGTCAATGGTGACTTTTTCCTTCGGTGTGCCTTTGACCTTGTCGTGATTTGCAATCGGTTTCGGGTCGCTGCTGGGCTGGTTTGGCGTCGGCGGTTGCGGGACGGGGTTCGGTGAGGGTGCCGGCGGATACGGGCTCGGATTGGGCGTCGGTGTCGGAGTGCCGGGGTTACCGGGATTGCCCGGATTGGGCGAAGGAATGTTGGGACCGCCCGGATTACTCGGATTGTTCGGATTATTGGGCGACGGATTCGGTGCGGGCGTATTCGGTGACGGATTATTGCCACTGCCGCTACCGCCGTTATTGCCGCTGTCCCAGCCTTTGCCGCTGTCGTCATTTGCCAGCCCAATCCCGGCGGCGACCAGACCGACCGCCCCCAGCACGCCCAACGGCGCCCAAACGGGTTGTTCTGAACCCAGTGTTTGGCTGGCAGCGATTTCCTCCGCCAGCACGTGCTCCGGCGCGGTCGCGACCGGGTAGCTCATGAGGCCGCCGTCTGCCTGCATGCCGACCAGCGCGCCTGGCTCGTTCTGCGCAAAATAATTTTCGATGACGAGATCCGTGCCTTCATCGAAAGAAACCAGCAGGTTATCGCCCTCGCGCTCGGTGATGATGCCTTCCGGACCGATGCCGGTCATCGGGTCGGTGAACTGGTAGTACGCGCCATCAACCGCCTGTATGTGCAGCGCGCTGCCTGCGGTGTTGATGTTGTACTGACCGAGGGCGTTGCCGGCGGTGTCGTTCAGGGTGAGGAGGATTTGCTGAGACATACTGGTTCCTTGTAATAGATTAAGATTTTGCTGAAAGTCCTGTCAGGATTAACTGACTATGACCGTCATTATACAAAAAAATGACTATTTCGTTACCAGTAGATGAAAGCAATAGTTGTGCCAGTTTGCGGCGCTTCTGTATCACGGGCGGGCGCTCGCGCCCCGCTTATGCTTCAAATTGCGGGTTGTCGCAGAGATCGGAGATGAGGCAGGCGCCGCAGCGCGGTTTGCGCGCGATGCAAACATAGCGCCCGTGCAGGATGAGCCAGTGGTGCGCGTCCAGCAGGTATGCGGGCGGCACGCGCGCCATCAGCCCTTTTTCGACGGCAAGTACGGTTTTGCCCGGCGCGATGCCGGTGCGGTTGGCGACGCGGAAGATGTGGGTATCGACCGCCATCACCGGTTGGCGAAAGGCGGTGTTCAGGATGACGTTCGCGGTTTTGCGACCAACGCCGGGGAGGCGTTCCAGCGCGGCGCGGTCGGCAGGCACTGCGCCGCCGTGTTCGTCGAGAAGGATTTGGCAGGTTTTCAGGATGTTTACGGCTTTGGTGTTGTAGAGGCCGATGGTTTTAATGTAGTCCTTCAGGCCGTCTTCGCCGAGGGCAAGGATGGCGGCGGGGGTGTTGGCGACGGGAAAGAGGCGGCGCGTCGCTTTGTTCACGCCTTTGTCGGTCGCCTGCGCCGAGAGGATGACGGCAATGAGCAGCTCGAAGGTGCTCGTGTATTCGAGCTCGGTGGTCGGCTGCGGGTTGGCGTCACGAAAGCGGCGGAAGCATTCAGCGATGGCGGCGGGGGTCATGGTGTGGTCGTGGGTTGTATGGTGCCAGGCGGGTCAACTGCACGCTTTTTGCCGCTGCGCCCAGATGATGGCAGTCGTGATGGCAGCGCGGGCTTGCGGGCTGTTTCGCCAGCAGGTGCTGCCGGTGAGGTAGGCGCCGTGGGCGAGGATGTCGTCCACATCGGCTTCCGCGAGGGCGGGAATGTCATCCAGCCCCATTTGCGCGAGGCGCTGGATGATGGTTTTGCCAATGCCTTTTTCGGCGAGCAGGCTTTTTTCTTGTTCTGGGGTGAAGGGCATCAGGAGACTCCAAAGAAGCGGCGGGTGTTTTCCGTGGTGATGCGGGCGACGTCCGCCTCGCTTTGCCCGCGGCACTCGGCGACGACGCGCAACACTTCCGGCAGGTACTGCGGTTCGTTCACGCGCGGCAGTGGGTTCAGCGTTTTCGGCGTGAGGTAAGGCGCATCGCTTTCGAGCATCAGGCGATCGTCCGGGATGTGGCGCACGGTGTCGCGCAGCTCCGCGCCACGCACGGGGTCGCAAATCCAGCCGGTGATACCGAAATAGACGCCGCGTTCGGCGAGTGTTTCCATTTGCGCGCGCGTGCCGGTGAAGCAGTGCCAGACGGCTCCGGCGAGTTCCGGCAGGGCTTCGCCCAAGATGGCGCTGAAGTCGGCAAAGGCTTCGCGCTCGTGCAGGAAGACGGGTTTTTGTACGGTTTTGGCGACTGCCAGTTGGTCGGCAAAGCAGCGGCGCTGGTTCGCAGGCAGGGCGAGGTTGCGGTGGTAGTCCAGCCCCATTTCGCCCACGGCAACGCAGCGCGGCTCACGCGCCAAGGTTTGCAGCAACAGGCGGTGCGATGGCGCCTGCCAGTCGTTGGCGTGGTGCGGGTGGAAACCGGCGGTGGCGTAAAGCTCGGCGTGGCTGTTGGCGAGCGCCAATGCGGTTTCGTTGCTCGCCGCGTCGCTGCCGGTGATGATTTGTTGCACGACGCCAGCGCGACGCGCGTCGGCGAGGATGCGTTTGACGTGCGGCAACAGGCGGCTGCTGGCGAGGTTGCAGCCAATGTCTATTAGCATCAGAGGCGGATGAGCAGGATGACGAACAGCACCACCATCACCATCAGGAAGGCGAAGGTGCCCCAATGCTGCGGCGCATTGCGCGAGCGCTCCAGCAGCGCCTTGTAGCCGCCGCTTTTAACCATGCGGTAGAAGTTGTAGATAAAGTAGGCGCCGATGGCGACCAGTCCCAATTTATTCCAGTCCATCTTGTAATCCTCGGTAAAATGAGCGCGCATTGTACCGTAAGGATTTCCCATGCCATACCAAGACACCAGCCCCGCCGGGCAACATTTCATGAACTTCTCCCGCCCGCTGTCGCTCGTCGTGGTCGCGCGCGCCGCGGACTACCTCACCTTTGAACTCATCTACGGTTTCGGCGAATACCGCTTCCACGCCGACCCCGCCCGCCACGACAGCCTCGCCGATTTGGCGCGTCTTGCCGATGCGCTGGAAGCGGGCTTTGACTATGTGGAGGCGACATTTGCCGACGCGGGCGGCCATACCCGCCTGATTTTGCAGGGCGACGGCGACGTGCTGCAATTCGCCTGCTACGACAGCGCCGATGCCGTCCTGCCGTGGTTGCAGGGGGATGCCGGCCGCCTCGCCTTCGCCCGCAACGTACGGAGCCTGCTCAATGACTGACGCACGCCAGCCCTGGCAGCGCGGCGTTGCCATCCTGACCGCCATCTACATCACGCGGATGCTCGGTCTGTTCATGATCTTCCCCGTCTTCAGCCTCTACGCCAACGAACTGGCGGGCGCGAACAAAACCCTCGTCGGCATCGCGCTCGGCATCTACGGCTTAAGCCAGGGACTGCTGCAAATCCCCTGCGGCTGGCTTTCCGACCGCTACGGGCGCAAACCCGTCATCGCCGGCGGCCTTGCCCTCTTTACCGCGGGCAGCCTGCTCGCCGCCTGCGCAAGTAGCATCGAAATGATGATTGCCGCCCGCGCCGTGCAGGGCATGGGAGCGATTGCCGCCGTCGCGCTCGCCTACGCCACTGACATCACCCCGCCGGACAAACTCGGCAAAACCATGACCATCCTCGGCGCCAGCATCGGCATCGCCTTCGTCCTCTCACTCATCCTCGGCCCGCTGCTGGCGGGCTGGGTGGGTGTCGCCGGACTGTTCCTCATCATCGCACTGATGGCCGCCGCCGCCCTCGTCGCCGGACTGCGCCTGCCCGACGCCACCTACCCCGTTACCCGCCGCGACGAATACCAGCGCAAACCCATCTACCAAGCCGCCGCCACCATCTTCACCCTGCACGCCATCTTCACCGCCACCTTCCTCGTCCTGCCGCCGCTCATCGTCGCCAACGGCATCGACAAAACCCACCACTGGTGGCTCTACCTCCCCGCCAACCTCATCGCGCTGCTCGCCATGCGCCCGAAAAACCGCCCGCACCCGCTCACCTTCGGCGTGAACTACCTCATCCTCGCCGCCGGCGCCGCGCTGCTTGCCGTCCCTATTACAAGCACCGCCTGGCTGCTCTTTGCGCTCAGCGTGTACTTCATCGCCTTCTACCGCCTGGAAAGCGGCCTGCCGCACTGGGTCGCACAAAACGCCGCGCCGGACAGCCGCGGCAAGGCGATGGGCATCTACAGCAGTGCCCAATTCATCGGCAGCTTCACCGGCGGCGCCATCGGCGGGCGCATCTGGCAAAACCAAAGCCCGGCGACCGTACTCATCACCCTCGCCATCGCAAGCGCCATCGCCGCGCTCCTTTTGCTGAAAACCGGCAAAACCGCTACACTACGCGGCGCACAACAGCCCTGAACCCGCACATTTACCTGAACACACGAGGAAACACCCAAAATGGCAGGCGTCAACAAAGTCATACTCATCGGCAACTTGGGCAACGACCCGGACATGCGCTACATGCCCAACGGCGAACCGGTGGCCAACATCTCCATCGCCACCAGTGAGACCTGGAACGACAAAAACACCGGCGAAAAACGCGAAAAAACCGAATGGCACCGCGTTGTCGCCTACCGCCGCACCGCCGAAATCATTGGCCAATACACGCGCAAAGGCAGCAAACTCTACGTCGAAGGCCGCCTGCAAACCCGCAAATGGACCGACCAAAGCGGCCAACAGCGCTACACCACCGAAATCGTCGCCGACAACATCCAAATGCTGGACAGCCGCGGCGGCGGCGAAGGCAGCTTCGGCGGCAATGGCAGCGGCAACTACCCCGGCAACCGCAGCAACAGCGGCGGCTATGGCCAGCAAGGAGGCGGTTACGACCAAGACTACGGCGGCAGCTACGACCAAGACTACGGCGCGCCAAGCGGCGGCAACCGCCCACAACCGTCCACGCCGAACAAACCCGTGCCGCCACAAAACAACACCGGCGGCCTCGGCGGCCCAACCCTCGATCAGGACAACTTCGACGACGACATCCCGTTCTGATGCCCACAAAAAACCGCGCCTCGCGCGGTTTTTTTGACCCATTGCCCCAACCCCGGAAACCCCATGCCCGCAAACATCATCCTCTTTGACTTCGACGGCACCCTCGCCGACAGCGCCCAATGCGCCATCCTCGCCACCCGGCAAGCCTTCCGCGACCATCACCTGCCCGCGCCAGCAGACGCCGCTATCGTCCAACAAATGGGCATCCCGATAGAGCGCTGCTTCCGCACCCTCGGCGCGACCGCCCTTGACGACGACGCCTTTGCCGCGCTACTCGCCACCTTCCGCCAACATTACGCCGTGGCGGCGGAAAGCCATATCCGCCTCTACCCCGGCATTGCCGCCCTGCTCGCCGCCCTCAAGGCGCAGCAGCGGCAAACCGGCATCGTTAGCAGCAAAAAAACCGCCATCCTGCGCGCCAACTGCGAACAACTCGGCATCAGCGCACACATCGACGTATTCATCGGCTCGGACACGGTGCAGCACTACAAACCGCATCCCGAAGGCATCCGGCTCGCCCTCGCCGCGCTTGACGGCGACCCCGCTACCGCCCTTTACATCGGCGACGCCACCACCGATATCGAAATGGGACATGCCGCCGGCGTCAAAACCTGCGCCGTCACCTGGGGCGCGCATGACAAAGCCGCGCTTGCCGCCAGCGCGCCGGATTTTGTCGTGGAAGACGTCGCCGCCTTGCAGCGTTTGCTGTTGGCTTGAAGCACGACAAAAACCACCGAATACGTCCGCATTTTGCATGAGTACCCACCTGCTGCGGGTTCGCCCTGTAGAAAAAGCATTTCTAGTAGATATTAGACGGGTTCTAACCCAATCTGCGGATGGATGAGAATATAGACGAAAGTCACGAAAAATCCCGCTATTGCGGTGTCGCTTTGCTAAAATAACCGCCTCGAATTACCATCCCTTCATAAGCATGTTGTTGAATAAACGTCAATTTATCGGGCGCAGCTGTGCGCTCGGTCTCGGTGCTATCCTGCCGCTTTCTGCCCAGGCAGAAACGCCGCTGGAGCGCTCTATCAACGAGCGCGTGCGCCAATTGCGCGCCGAAGGGCGTCTTGCGGGCGACGAGCGCAGTGCCTGGTTGGTGCATGATCTGGTCGCCAACCGTCCGCTGGCGCAAATCAACGCACAAGTGCCGCTGCAATGCGCCAGTCTGGTCAAGCCGTTCGTCATCCAGGCCTACCTCCTCACCCATTATTTAAAGGATTCCAGCCTCTATCCGATGAGCGAGCGCGTGCAGGACGAAATGCGCGGCATGGTCGTCGCCAGTAATAACGAATTCACCAACCACCTGTTCAAGCGTCTCGGCGGGCCGCAGGGCGTGCAATGGATGCTGAAAAAACAGGCGCCGCAGATTTTCCGCAATATTCAAATCGTCGAGAACATTCCGGCACAGGGACGTACTTATAAAAACCGCGCTTCCGCTGCCGATTACGACCGCTTCCTGCGTGCGCTGTGGGCGAACCAGCTGCCCGGCGCGCAGTATCTGAAGCAGATTATGTCCATCCCCAATCCTGACCGCATCCGCTCAAAAACGCAGTTCGTGCCGCAAAGCGCGACGGTGTACGACAAAACCGGCTCGACTGCGATGCTCTGCGGCAATTTCGGCATCATCGAATGCAAGTCCGGCGGGCGCAGCTATCCCTATACCATCTCCGCCATCATCGAGAAAGACAACCCGGCGGGGAACTATTCCAGCTGGATTACCAGCCGCAGCAACGTCATCCGCGAAATCTCGGATATCGTCTATCTGCACTTCGCCCGCACGCACGGTATTGGCTGATTTTCTGCCGTTTTTCCATTTTGACACCCGAAAATGTTGAGAGTATGATGCGCCCTCCCGCGACCCCACCCCCCCGGCTGATTGACCCTTGGGCCTATGCCAGAAACCGTTGCCACGAGAGCGGTTCGCTGCCTTTGGCAGAGACCGAAACGCTAAAACAATGGACGGGGACGCGCGATGACGTCGTGCATTACTCCCTTGAAGGAAATATGGATAAGGACGGGCAACACCGCTTGAGCGGTCGTGTGCGCACCGTTCTGCATACCCAGTGCCAGCGCTGTCTTGAACCGATGACGCTGGAGGTTGCCCATTCCTTTGATTACGTGCTGATTCGTGATCAATCCCTTGAAGACAATGTCACCGATGGCAGCGAAACCCTGATCTGCGCCGAAGACGAACTCGACCTGGCGTGGTTCATTGAAGAAGAAATCCTGCTGGCGATGCCCATGATTGCCAAGCACGATGATTGCAGCCTGCCGCAGACCGGCGCGCGTGACCCCCTGCCGCAGGCAGAAACGCACAACCCGTTTGCGGCTTTAAAAGACTTACTGGAAACCAAGGAGCATTCCCATGGCCGTTCAACAGAATCGTAAAACCCCCTCCAAACGCGGCATGCGCCGTGCCCACGATGCCTTAACCGGCAAAACCGTCTCTACCGACAGCCACAGCGGCGAGCGCCACCTGCGCCACCACGTCACCAAAGACGGCTTCTATCGCGGACGCCTCGCCGTTGTCCGTCCTCGCGTTGCCCAACAGATTGATATCGAAGAATAAGACCTGATCGCGCCATGAGCACGAGCAAGCCGCCAATCATTGCCATTGACGCAATGGGCGGCGATATCGGTCTGGATGTCACGCTGGCCGCCGTCGCCCATATCCAAAAGCGCTACCACGACGTGCGCATGATAGTAGTCGGTGACGAACCGGCTATTCGCAGTCATAAATCCTTCAGCGCGATTGATGCCGCGCGCATTGACATTCACCACACCACGCAGGTGGTGGCGATGGACGAAGCACCTGCCAACGTCCTGCGCCACAAAACCGATTCCTCCATGTGGAAGGCGATTGAGCTGGTGCGCGACGGCAAAGCGCAAGCCTGTGTCAGCGCCGGCAACACCGGCGCGTTGATGGCAAGCAGCCGCTATATCCTGAAAATGCTGCCTGGCATCTCCCGTCCGGCGATTTGTGCGGTGGTGCCTTCACGAGGCGGACATGTGCATTGGCTCGATCTTGGCGCCAACGTGGAGGCCAAACCGGAACAACTGGTGCAGTTCGCGGTCATGGGCTCGGAACTGGTCAAGGCGGTTGATGAAAAGCCCAATCCGATTGTCGGCCTGCTCAACATCGGCGAAGAAGCGATCAAGGGCAACGACATGGTCAAGGAAACCAGCAAACTGCTGGAGAAAACCGACCTCAACTACAGCGGCTTCGTCGAAGGTAACGACATCTTTCTCAAGGAAAAACTGGACATCGTCGTCTGTGACGGTTTCGTCGGTAACGTCGCACTAAAATCGGTAGAAGGCATCGCCAAATACATCCAGACCACGTTGGAGCAGGAATTTCGCCGCAACATCTTCAGCAAAATTGCCGCACTCTTTTCCCTGCCCGTCCTGCGTCGCACCAAGGCGCGCATTGACCCCCGCCGCTACAACGGCGCGACCCTGCTCGGTTTGCAGGGCATTGTCATCAAAAGCCACGGTAACGCCGACGTTTTCGCGTTCGCCAACGCCATCAACGTCGCCCGTCTCGAAATCACCAACGGCATCATCGATCACATCCGCTGCCAGCTTGACCGTCAGCAGAATCGCCCTGCCGCCGAAGAACACACTGCATGATTTACAGCAAAATCCTCAGCACCGGCAGCTATCTGCCGCAGCGGATCATGACCAACCAAGAATTCGCCGAGCGGATGGACACCTCCGACGAGTGGATTCGTACTCGTACCGGCATCGCACAGCGTCACATCGCCGCGCCGGATGAAAGCAGCACGGATCTTGCCTATCAGGCCGCACGCGACGCCCTGCAACGCGCCGACATTGATCCTGCAACGCTGGATCTCATCATCGTCGCCACCTCTACGCCAGAACACATCTTTCCCAGCAACGCCAGTCAGTTGCAAACCCGCCTCGGCTGCCAGACCATTGCCGCCTTTGACATGCAGGCCGCCTGTTCCGGATTCATCTTCGCGCTGGCGACCGCCGATAACTTCATTCGCGCAGGCAGCTGTAAACGGGCGCTGGTTATCGGTGCGGAACTGTTCAGCAACATCCTGGACTGGAGCGACCGCAGTACCTCCATCCTCTTTGGCGATGGCGCAGGTGCAGTCATTCTTGAAGCGGCAGACGAACCCGGTATTCACGGCTCGGTATTACATAGCGATGGTCGTTACAAAGAGCTGCTGTTGGTACCGCGCGGGAGTGGTTCCGCTGCGGACACCATGGGCGACCGCCTGCCGTTCGTTCACATGGAAGGGCGAGAAGTGTTCAAAGTCGCGGTACGCACCCTTTCTGGTCTTGTCACCGAATTGCTCGAACAACAGCAGATGCAGGCGGAAGACATCGACTTCCTCATCCCGCATCAGGCCAATCTGCGCATCATCAAAGCGACTGCCGAACACCTTAACCTGCCGCTGGAAAAAGTCATCCTCACCGTTGCCGAACACGCCAATACCTCCGCCGCTTCCATCCCGCTGGCGTTGGATTACGGCATCAAAAACGGTACGATACGGCGCGGCCACAAACTGCTGCTGGAAGCTTTTGGCGGCGGATTCGTTTGGGGCGGTAGCATCATCACTTACTAACGGAGGAGCGCAACATGGCGACCATTGCATTGATTTTCCCCGGCCAGGGCTCGCAAAGCCCCGGCATGCTCAAGGAACTGGCGGCGGCTTACCCCGTCGTGCAGCGTCGCTTTCAGGAAGCCTCCGACGTCCTCAAACTCGACCTGTGGCAGATTAGCCAGGACGAAACGGGCAGTCAGATCGACCAAACCGCCATCACCCAACCCGCGCTGCTTGCCGCCGGTATCGCCTGCGCGGATATCCTGCGTGACGAATGCGGCATCAACGCCCCCTTTATGGCCGGCCACTCGCTTGGCGAATACACCGCCCTCTGTGCGGCAGGGGCGATGAGCTTTGCCGAAGCCATCCAGCTCGTCCACATGCGCGGCAAAATCATGCAGGAAGCCGTTGCTCCCGGTGCGGGTGCGATGGCTGCCATTCTCGGCTTGGCCGATGAAGACGTCATCAGCGTTTGCAACCGCACACCCGGCAAAGTCAGTGCCGCCAACTTCAACTCGCCCGGGCAAGTCGTCATCGCAGGCGAAACTGCCGCGGTGGAAGCCGCGGTAGAAGCGGCAAAAGCAGCAGGAGCGAAGCGCGCCGTCACGCTGGCCGTCAGCGTCCCTTCACATTGCGAGCTGATGCGCGCCGCTGCCGGGCAACTGAGTCTGCACCTCGGCAAAATTCACTGGCAGACCCCGAACGCCGTCATCATCCATAACGTGGATGCCAAAACGCACGACAGCACGAGCGGTGTGGAAGCGGCGCTCGGTGCACAACTTTACCAGCCGGTACGCTGGGTGGACTGCATCGAGGCGCTGGCCGCGCGCGGCGTCAATCTCTTTATCGAAGCCGGGCCGGGCAAAGTGCTCACCGGTCTGAACAAGCGCATCGATAAAACGCTGCGTACCATTGCTTTTGATCATCCCGACAGCGTCGCCGCTGTTCGCCAAGCCCTTTCGGAGACCCCATGAACCTGCAATCACAAGTCGCCCTCGTCACTGGAGCCAGCCGTGGTATCGGTCGTGCCATCCTTGATGCCCTCGGTCGCGAAGGGGCGACCGTCATCGGCACCGCTACCAGTGACAGCGGCGCAGAAGCCATCAGCCGTCATATCGCGGAAAGCGGTTTCAGCGGCTGCGGCAAAAAACTCTCGGTCAATGATAACGACGCCGTAGAAGCGCTCATCAAAGACATCGCCGACCAGTACGCCCCGGTTGCCATCCTCGTCAATAACGCTGGCATTACCGACGACAACCTGCTGATGCGGATGAAACCGGAACAATGGGACAACGTCATTGACACCAACCTGAACAGCATCTACCGCCTGAGCAAAGCGGTACTGCGCGACATGATGAAAGCCCGCTGCGGCCGTATCATCAACATCACCTCGGTAGTGGGCATCATGGGCAACGCCGGACAAACCAACTACGCCGCCACCAAAGCCGGCCTCATCGGATTTTCCAAATCGCTGGCGCGCGAAGTAGGCTCACGTGGCATCACCGTCAACTGCGTTGCGCCGGGCTTCATTCAGACCGACATGACCGACAAACTGAACGATGAGCAGAAAAAAGCCATCTCCGACCAAATCCCGCTCGCCAAACTGGGACGGGTAGAAGATATCGCCGACGCGGTCGTCTATCTGGCGCGCGCCGAATACATCACCGGCGAAACGCTGAACATCAACGGCGGCATGTATATGCTGTAAACCCGGCTGCCCGCCGCCGTGTGGCATTTGCCAAACAAACCTTTTACAATACGCCCCCTCAATCACAACCCAGGAAAAACACACCATGAGTAATTCAATCGAAGAACGCGTCATCAAAGTGATCGCAGAGCAGTTGAGCGTTGATGAGGCGCAGGTCAAACCTGAAGCCGCCTTCATTGACGACCTCGGCGCTGACTCTCTCGATCTCGTTGAACTCGTCATGTCATTGGAAAAAGAATTTGACTGCGAAATCCCTGACGAAGACGCAGAAAAAATCACCACCGTGCAAACCGCTATCGACTACGTCAAAGCCAACAGCAACGGCTAAACGGGTCGCCAGGCGAGCCACGGTAGTGCCAACTGCTGTGGCTTTTTTGTATCTTCAACCGTGCGCAGACAGGCGCCGGGTCATCGAAACGGCAGGAAACACATGACGCAAACCACCCGTAGCAGAGCCATACCACGTGTCGTCGTAACCGGCATGGGCATCATCAGCCCGGTCGGCAGCAGCATCACCAGCGCCTGGGAGAACATCCTCGCTGGCAAGAGCGGCATTACCCCTATCACCGACTATGACCCTTCGGACTTGCCCGTGCGTTTTCGCGGCGCCGTACAGGGATTTGACATCGACCGCTATTTTGACGCCAAAGAAGCGCGCAAAATGGACGGCTTCATACACTACGGCTTCGCCGCCGCCGCAGACGCCATCGCCGACAGCGGCTTAGAATTCACCAACCCCACCCTCGCTGAACGCAGCGGCATCATCATCGGCTCCGGTATCGGCGGCCTGCCCGGCATGCTTGACGGCTACCGCGAATTTCTTGAGCGTGGCGCGCGCCGCGTCTCGCCGTTCTACGTGCCGAAGAACATCGTCAACATGATTGCTGGCAACCTCTCCATCCGCTACGGCATCAAAGGGCCGACGCTTGCCACCGTCACCGCTTGCGCGAGCGCCACCCACTGCATTGCCCAGGCTTACCGCATGATTCAGGCGGGCGATGTGGACGTGATGATTGCCGGTGGCGCAGAAAGTGCGGGGAACGATATGGGTATCGCCGGCTTTGCCGCTGCCAAGGCGCTCTCCACCCGCAACGACGACCCGACGCGCGCTTCTCGCCCCTGGGACAAAGACCGCGACGGTTTCGTCTTGGGCGACGGCGCGGGCGTCATCGTCCTCGAAAGCCTCGAACACGCCTTGGCGCGTGGTGCGACCATCCACGGCGAAATCATCGGCATGGGCATGAGTTCCGATGCCTACCATATGACCGCCCCACTGGAAGATGGCTCCGGTGCGGCGCGCTGCATGACGCTTGCCCTCAAAGACGCGGGCATCACGCCGGACGCGGTGGACTACATCAACGCGCACGGTACCTCGACCCCCGCAGGCGACATCGCCGAAACCCGCGCCATCAAAAACAGCTTCGGCGAACACGCCTACCGCCTCGCCGTCAGCAGCACCAAATCCATGACCGGACACGCGCTCGGCGCCGCAGGCGGCCTTGAAGCCATCTTCACCCTGCTCGCCCTGCGCGACCAAATCGCGCCGCCGACCATCAACCTTGACCAGCCCGGCGAAGGCTGCGACCTGGACTACATCCCGCATAAAGCGCGCGCGATGAAAATCGACACCGCCCTTTCCAACTCCTTCGGCTTTGGTGGCACCAACGCCTGCATCCTCCTGCGACGGTACCAGCCATGAAACGCTTCCTTCTCAACTGCTTCCTCACCCTCATCCTGCTCGCCGCCTGGGCGGCAGGCGTCTTCTACCTGCAATACCAAAAAGCACTGAATGCCCCACTCGTCGCCGAAGGCGACGGCATCATCACCGTCAAACGCGGCGATACCCTCGCCAGCCTCAACCGCGAACTCGTACAGCGCGGTGTCATCCATAGCGACTGGGTGCTGCCCGTATATGCCCGCCTCAACCCGCAAGCGGCGAACATCAAGGCGGGCGACTACCGCATTGACGCCAGCGCCAGCCTGCCCTCACTGATGAACGACATCACCAACGGCAAAGTCGTGGTGTACAACATCACCGTCGTCGAAGGCAAAACCTTCAAAGACCTGCGCGCCAGCCTCGTGCAGACCGCCGGCATCGAACACACCCTAAACGACAAAACCGACGCACAAATTGCCACCCTGCTCGGCATTGACGGCAGCCCCGAAGGCTGGTTCATGCCCGAAACCTACCAGTTCCACCGTGGCAGCAGCGACCTCGAACTACTGAAACGCATGTACGGCGAAATGCAGCGCACCCTCGAACAAGAATGGCCGAACCGCGCTGATGGCCTGCCACTCGCCAACCCCTACCAGGCGCTCATCCTCGCCTCCATCATCGAAAAAGAAACCGGCGTGGCAAGCGAGCGCCCGCAAATCGCCGGCGTCTTCGTGCGTCGCCTACAAAAAGACATGCTGCTACAAACCGACCCCAGCGTCATCTACGGCGCCGCCGACTACCACGGCGACCTGACCCGCAAACACCTGCAAACCGACACGCCGTATAACACCTACATCAACAAAGGCCTGCCGCCGACCCCCATCGCCCTGCCCGGCAAAGCCAGCATCCAGGCAGCGCTGCACCCCGCTGACGGCGACAGCCTCTACTTCGTCGCCGACGGCAAAGGCGGCCACACCTTCAGCGCCACCTACGAAGAACACCAACAAGCGGTCGCCCGCTACCTCAAACAACAACAGCAGCCCAAACCATGAGCGGGCGCTTCATCACCCTGGATGGCAGCGAAGGCGTGGGCAAAAGCACCCAACTCGCCAACATCCAGGCGTGGTGCACCGCCCATGGCATCACCGCCCGCTACGGGCGCGAACCGGGCGGCACCCCGTTGGGCGAACGCCTGCGCGCCATCCTCCTCGACCGCACGACCGACGCCGACCCGCTGACCGAACTGCTGCTGCTCCTCGCCGCCCGTCGCGCCCACCTACAACAAACCATCCTGCCCGCCCTCGCGCGCGGCGAATGGTACATCTCTGACCGCTACCGTGACGCCACCTACGCCTACCAGCACTACGGCCGTAGCATCCCGCTCACCACCCTCAGCGCGCTCGAAACCGCGAGCGAAACCGACCGCGACCCCGACCTCGCCCTTATCCTCGGCAGCAGCGCGGACACCGCCCGCGACCGCCTTGCCCAACGCGGCGCCGCGCAAGACCGCTTCGAAGCAGAAGACGCCGACTTCTTCGTCCGCGTTGCCGCCGGCTATCGCGAACGCGCCCAAGCGCCGCACGCCGTCTGGATAGACGCCGAAGGCGACGAACAAACCGTCTTCGCCCGCATCCGCCCGCATTTAGAAGCGCTGCGCCAACCCTGAACCGCCGCCATGCTCCCCTGGACCGACCTGCACTACCGCGGCCTTGACCGCCTTGCCGACCGACTGCCCGCCACCCTGCTCCTCATCGACCCGCAGCGCGGCAATGCCGACGACATGGCGCAAGCTATCATCGCCCGTGCCCTCTGCCTGCACGACGACCACCGCCCCTGCGGTCAATGCAAAAGCTGCCACCTGCTCGCGCAAGGCACCCATCCCGATACCGCGAGCTACCTTGAACCCTGCAAAATCGAAGACATCCGCGACCTCGGCGACACCCTGCAAAACACCCCAGCCATCGGCGCGCTGCGCCTGACCTACCTCGGCGCCATTGACAACTACAACCCCTACGCGCTGAACGCCCTGCTGAAAACCCTCGAAGAACCGCCGCAGCACAGCCGCTTTATCCTGAGTGCCACCAACCGCCGCGCCGTCAAAGCGACCATCCTCAGCCGCAGCCACGTCGTCACCCTGCCGCAGCCAACCGCAGAACAAGCCCAACAATGGCTGGTCAACACACACGCCTTCAGTCCCGAACAAGCTGCTGCCAGCCTTGCCCTGCACCACGGCAACCCGCACCAGGCGCTCGCCCACCCGGATGCACCCGACCCGCACGAACACCTCGGCCTGCTCATCGCCTACCTCAGCCAGCCGCAGCGGGCGACCGCCTACCTGCACCATCTCGACCGCCTCAAAGACAACGACCTGAACGACTACCTGCAAAGCCAGCTGGAAACCCTTATCGCCTACCGCCAGCTAGACAGCAGCGGCCAAAATTGGCACAATCGCCTGCGCCAACACGACGCAGACCTGCAAGGACTCGACCTGAACCGCCTGCATACCCTCTATGCGCGCCTCAGCGAACTGCGCCGCCCGGACCGGCAACAAATCGGGCAAACCCTGAACATCAAAGCCCTGCTGCTGGAAACCTGCGACAAACGGAACCTGGAACTATGACACCCCCTACTCCGCAAAACCAATCCAAACTCAAACAAGGCGTTATCCGCCTCAACATCGAAGACCTGAAAGACCTCTACCAAGCCTATATGCCCTTTGTAGACGGTTGCGGCATCTTCGTTGCCACCGAAGAAAAATACGCGCTCGAACAAGAAGTCTTCATCTTCCTCAAACTGCCGGGCGATCTAGGCAAATTCGCGGCCTCCGGCCGCATCGTCTGGCTGAACCCGCCGAAAAAAATCTCCAAACGCGTTCCCGGCGTTGGCGTCCAACTGCGCGGCAAAGAAGCACCGAAAATCCGCGAAGTCATCGAAGCCGGACTCGGCAAAATGCTCGCCAGCGGCCTGCCATCCGCGACCATGTAAAAAACCAAAAACGAAAAAGGGTGGTTGGCGCGTCGCGCTGAACCGCCCGTTTCATTTATGGCAGGCGGATTCTGCCGCGCCCCCCTTACCTGCGAAGCAGGGGTGAGGCTCCCTTAAAAAAAGATGAACGGCTTTTTGCAAGACACAACACCGTACAGCCCTTTGCCTGTATAGATATACGGCGAATTGTCAAACCAAGTGCAACGCCTTGTCAAAATGTACTTCATAAGGCGTTCTCCACTGCAAACACTTGCGCGGGCGGTTGTTCAATTTCCACACGCATTTCTCAATGTATTCATCAGAATATTGGTCAATGTCTTGATGCTTCGGGAAAAACTCCCGTAGCAAACCGTTGGTGTTTTCGTTTGTCCCGCGCTGCCAGGGTTGGTACGGCGGCGGAAAGTAGAATTCTGCACCCAGCGCTTTTGTTACTTCCGCGTGCCGCGCGAACTCTTTGCCCCTGTCCGGCGTGATGCTGTGCAATATCTCTCCGCTTAGTGCCTCGATAATCGCCGCACTCACCCCGTCTGCCGTCTTCTTCTCCAGCCGGATGCAACGCAGAAAGCGGCTTTTCCGGTCGGTCAGGGTGGTCAGCACCGCGCCTCCGGTAATGCCCGCCACGGTATCGGCTTCCCAATCGCCAAGTCGCTCTCGTGCCTGCGCTTCTGCCGGGCGTTCGGATATTTCGTGGCTGATGGCAAAGCCGCCACGTGTGGTTTTTGTCCCTTTGTACAGGCGCTTTTTGCCACGATGACGCAGGTTGCGTTTGCCGCTTCTCACCCAATCCGGGTCGTTAAAGAGCCCCATGTAGATGGCGCGATAGATGGTTGCGCTGCTGATGGAATATTGGCTGTTTTCATGGCGCAGTCGGTACTGGATCTGCTCCGGCGACCATTGCTGGTCAAGGAATTTCTCCTTAACCAGCGCATAGAGTTCAGGGTCATCGCGCTTGCGCCGGCGCCGGCAAGCCTTGCGCTTTTGCTCGTAATCCGCTTGCGCCCCAATGGCGTCATACCCGTCTTCGTAAAGGTTTTCTTCTGTGGGTCGTTGCATGGAATACCAATGGGACCCGCCATAAATCCACGACAAGCGCAAATAACAATAAATCACAATATGACCTTTTCTACATTGCATTTTTCCGCTTGCTTGATACCATGCGCCCCGGAAAATCCCTTCCACAACCAAAAGGTACTACCATGAAAAAACTGATGATTCCTGCCATTGCTGCCCTGATGAGCGTTGCCGTATTTGCCGAAGACGCTGCCAAACCGGCTGATACTGCCGCTGCTCCGGCTGATGGCGCCTGCCACGCCGTTGCCAAAGGCGACGATGCGATGAAATTCGACATCAAAGAAATCAAAATCAACAAGGCCAGCTGCCCGGAATTCACCGTAGAAATTGACCACGTCGGCAAACTGCCGGCCGCTGCGATGGGCCACAACGTCGTCATCACCAAAACCGCTGACGTTGATGCCGTTGCCAAAGAAGGCGCCGGTGCGGCTGCCACCAACTACGTCAAAGATGGCGACACCCGCGTTATCGCCCACACCAAAGTTGTTGGCGGCGGCGAAAAAGACAGCGTCACCTTCAAGACAGACGTCCTCGAAGCCGGTGGCGACTACGACTTCTTCTGCTCATTCCCCGGCCACTACGCCGTCATGCGCGGCAAAGTCGTCGTCGAATAAACGACACCTGCCGAAAAGCGCTCCACACGGGGCGCTTTTTTCATGCCCGCGATTGCCGGAAAGAAAATGCGGCGATACAATCCGCGCCTTCACCTTCCCACGGAACCCGCTCCCATGCTAGAAGACATCCGCGAAAAAAAGACCAACCGAATCACATACCTGCTCGTCATCATCGCCGGTATCGGCATGCTGTTTATCGGCGTCCCCTACTTTAACCACGGCGGCGAAACGAACATCGCCACCGTCAACGGACAAGAAGTCCCGCTGCGCGCCTACCAGGAACAATACCGCGACATCCAGCAACAACAACCCGACCTCAGCGAAACCGACCTCAAACAGCGCGCGGTGCGCAGCCTTGTCGAACGCACCCTGTTCCAACAACAGGCGCTCAACAGCCGCTACCGCCTGCCGGACAGCGCCCTCTACCGCATCATCAAAGAACAATTCGGCAACGACGAAAACTACCAACAATGGCTGAAATCGCGCGGCATCAGCGCCGAAACCTACCAACAAAGCGTACGCAGCGACCAAAGCATCGCCAGCTACTACAGCGCGTTGCAAGCCGCTGGCGGCGAAAACAACCCGCTTTACCAACACTACCTGCAAAGCGCCGCCCAAGAACGCGGCTACACCCTCTACACCATCCCGCGTGCGCCAATCGCTGCCGCCATCAACGTCAATGACAGCGCCCTACAAAAACACTACGAAGCGCACGGTGAGCGCTACGCCACCCCGGAAACCGTAGACATCAACTACACCATCTATGACATCGCCGACCTGCCGGTGAGCGACGAACAAATCGCCAAAGCGCGCGCGGCCAGCGAACGCCGCGGCGGCCGCTACCTCATCATAGACGACGCCAAAGCCGCCAGCGACGCTGCTGCCGCCATCAAAGACGGCCGCAAAACCTTCGCCGACTACTGGCAAGACATCCAAAACAAAACCCTCGCGGGCGAAAGCGGCGAACTCGCCCTGGCCGCCAAAGGCAAAGGCACCAGCCCCGAACTGGACGAAGCCCTGTTTGCGCTTGCCAAACCAGGCGACGTCTCGCCCCTCATCGACAGCGAATACGGCAAAATCCTCGTCGAACTGGGCAACATCGAAACCGGCAACCGCAGCGACGAAGAACTGCGCCGCCTTGCCGCCAGCGAAAACGAAACCGCCTACACCGAACACGCCAACCAGGCCTTTGACGCCGCACAAAACGGCAAAGGCCTGGCGGCCATCACCGGCATCACCGGCGGCCAAACCCAAAGCCTGAGCGCCATCACCGCCGACAGCGACGCCGCCCCCTGGCTGCACGAGCCGAAAATACAGGCACAACTCTTTGGCGCCCAGGCCCTGCCCGACAACAAAGTCGGCGAACCCGTAGAAATCGGGCCGCAGCGCACCCTGTTCTTCACCGTCAGCAAACGCGAAAAACCGCAGCCGCGCCCGTTTGCCGACGTACGCGCCCAAGTCGAGACCGACTATCGCAACGAACAAGCCAACACCACCCTGCACGAACGCGGCGACGCGCTCAAACAGGCGCTGGCAGAAAGCCCGGAAAAAGCCGCGGCGCTCGCCAGCGAATACCAGGCGAAAAGCGAAACCGTCGCCCCAGCCAACCGCTACACCACCCAAAATCCGCTGGTGCTTGAGCTCTTTAACCAAAGCGCGCGCATCAGCAGCCTGGACACCCCGGATGGCGACCTGCTCGTCGCACGACTGGACAGCGTGCGCGACGGCGACCCGGCACAACTGCCCGAACCCGTGCGCCAAACCCTGACCCAAGCCTGGCAAATGCAGGCCATCAGCGGCGTCTACAAAAGCATGGGCGACTGGCTCTACCGCCAAGCCAAAATCAGCGTGAACGAAGAAGCCCTACAACGCTAACCGCCAAAGCCCCTCGCCCGCGAGGGGCTTTGCCATAGAGAACCCCGGCGGCGCGCCCTGGAAAAAACAATCGCCGCCTGCCCCGTTTACATACACCACGAGCGCTCAAGCGTATGTAAAAACCAACCCGTCATAACCCCAAAGGAGAACCCACCATGAACCCCGTCGTCCTTGCCGTCAGCCTGATGCTCATCCTCTCGCTGGCGCGCGTCCACGTCGTCTTCAGCCTGATTATCAGCGCCTTCATCGGCGGCATGGTTGCCGACATCCCGGCAGACACCATCCTCGCCGCCTTCCCGGATGCGGGCGTCACCGCACCTGACAGCCTGCTCAAACTCAAATACCTGGTCAAAATCTTTGAAGAAGGCATCGCTGCCGGCACCACCACCGCGCTTTCTTATGCGGTGCTGGGCGCGTTTGCCGTCGCCATCTCCTACTCCGGCCTGTCGCAGGCAATGGCGAACCTCATCATCGGCCGCGCCCGCCACGGCAAAGGCGCCAGCCTCAAATGGCTGCTCATCATCGCGCTGCTCGCCATGAGCATCATGAGCCAGAACCTCGTGCCGATACACATCGCCTTCATCCCGCTGGTCGTGCCACCGCTTCTGCTCGTGATGAACCGCCTCAACCTGGACCGCCGCCTGCTCGCCTGCGTCATTACCTTCGGCCTCGTCTGCACCTACATGTTCATCCCCTACGGCTTCGGCGACATCTTTCTTAACAAAATCCTACTCGGCAACATCAACAAATTCGGCATGGACGTCTCCGGCGTGAACATCTACCAGGCAATGGCCATTCCGGCGCTCGGCATGGTCGCAGGCCTTGCCATCGCCATCTTCTACAGCTACCGCCAGCCGCGCCACTACGAAGACCGCCCGGTCGAAGGCGCCGCCGAACAAGTACCGGTCAAACCACTGAACATCATCATCGCGCTCATCGCCGTCACCGCCGCCTTCCTGGCACAAAAATATACCGGCTCGCTCATCCTCGCCGGACTCATCGGCTTTGCCATCTTCATGGTGGCGCGCGTCATCCGCTGGCACCAAGCCGACACCGTCTTTAACAGCGGCATCCGCATGATGAGCATGATCGCCTTCATCATGATTGCCGCCAACGGCTTCGCCGCGGTAATGAACGCCAGTGGCGGCATCGAGCCGCTGGTAGCCGACAGCGTCGCCTTCTTCGGCAACAGCCGCGCCCTGGTAGCGCTCGCCATGCTGGTAGTCGGACTTTTGGTGACGATGGGCATCGGCAGCTCCTTCTCAACCCTGCCGATTATCGCCGCCATCTACGTGCCGCTGTGCGCGCAAATGGGCTTCTCGCCGCTCGCCACCGTCGCCATCATCGGCACCGCAGGCGCGCTCGGCGACGCCGGCTCACCCGCCTCAGACTCTACCCTCGGCCCGACGATGGGCTTTAACGCTGACGGCCAGCACAACCACATCAAGGACACAGTCATCCCGACCTTCCTCCACTACAACGTGCCGCTGCTCATCGCTGGCTGGATTGCGGCGCTGGTGCTGTAACCTTTGCCGTGATGAAAACGAAAACGCCGCATCCAGCGGCGTTTTTTTGTGGGCGAATCGTTGGGGGAGAATAGCTATTCTCTGCGTATGAGAAAAATTTAGGGACTATTTTGGAGAATATGGCCTCTATATTGGATGAGGTCAACGATATGGAGTTGCCAAACCGTCGCATCTATCGTCCAAAACACTTCGCAGAATTCGCTAAGCGCGGAAAAACCAGCATGAGATGTTTTTTGGGTTTCAAACTGCACCAGACCATTAACTGCAAGGGATAACTACTCGATTTGCGAAACAACTCACGGAACGTGATGGATGATTTATGCTCGACCTTTTGCCCGGCCTTGAGCGACAACAGCCGCTCTGCCGCCCACCGCTCGCATTCACGCGCGGTGTCGCGGGTGGCAGAATATCGCTGCCCTTCAAACATGATTTCGATGCGCCAGGCATCTCCGCGCTTCCGTGGTTTGGGCAGTTTAATGGCAACTCTCTGGCGTAAATTTACGGCGTATTTTTCCGCAAAAACGGGAAAACTGCCGCTTTTCGAGCTGGGCAGGAGGGTTGCGCTTGTGCGCAGAAAAATAAAAAGCCCTGTAGGAACAGGGCTTAAATATATAAAATCTGGTAGGCACGATTGGACTCGAACCAACGACCCCCACCATGTCAAGGTGGTGCTCTAACCAACTGAGCTACGCGCCTGAAGTGGGGGCGCATTATAGGTAATTTTTTGCCGATTGCAAGCGATTTGTTGCGGGCATCAAAATGCTGGCGAGGCGCGACAAAACGCGTGTCCGGCTATTGAATTATTGCGGTGCTACCAGTATAATTCGCCGCCTTTGAAAACGAGCAGGTATCCTGTTCGTGCATGAATTTTTTGGAGAACAACATGTTTGCAGTTATTGAAACTGGCGGTAAACAGTATAAAGTCAAGCCTGGCCAGCGCCTCAAAGTGGAGACTTTACCGGGTGAAGCGGGCGACAGCATCGCTTTTGACAAAGTCCTGCTGATCGCAGAAAACGAAACTGACGTTGCTGTTGGCGCGCCTTATCTGGAAGGAAAAACTGTCAGCGCAACTATCGCTGAACACGGTCGCCACAAGAAAATCAAGATTATCAAGTTCCGTCGTCGTAAGCACCATATGAAACGTATGGGTCACCGTCAAAACTATACTGAAGTAGTCATTGACGCGATTGATGGCAAGAAATAAGGAGTCAGAAAACCATGGCACACAAAAAAGCAGGCGGTTCCAGCCGCAACGGACGCGATTCCAAGTCCAAACGTCTCGGTATCAAACGCTACGGCGGTGAATTTGTCAGCGCAGGTTCCATCCTCGTGCGTCAGCGTGGTACCCCGTTTAATGCAGGTGAAAACGTTGGCATTGGTCGTGATCACACGCTGTTCGCTACCGCAACCGGCAAAGTCGTTTTCAGCATTCGCGGTGCAGAAAAACGCCGTTTCGTTAGTGTCGTTGCTGAAGCCTGATTGCTTTTGCAACGCTCAAAGCCCTGCATTGCGCAGGGCTTTTTTGTTGTCAGCACATGCGTCGGTACAATGAACACTTCATTTTTATTTGCCACAGGCTTTACAGGAACACCAACATGAAATTCGTAGATGAGGCTCAAATTTATGTCCGCGCGGGCAAGGGCGGCAACGGCATCGTCAGCTTCCGCCGTGAGAAATATGTCCCGTTCGGCGGGCCGGACGGCGGTGACGGCGGCGATGGCGGCAGTGTCTATCTGGTCGCGCAGGATGGCATCAACACGCTCGCCGATTTCCGTTTCAACCGCAGTTTTCAGGCGGCAAACGGTCGCCCCGGAGAAGGACGGAACAAGCGCGGCAGCAGCGGCGAAGATTTGCTCGTGCCGGTGCCCGTCGGTACGCAGGTGTTCGTTGATGATACCGACGAGCTGATTGGCGATCTCACCGTGGATGGCCAACGTCTGCTGGTCGCGCAGGGCGGTTTTCATGGTCTCGGCAATACCCGCTATAAAAGCTCAACCAACCGCGCACCGCGTCAATGCAAACCCGGCACGGAAGGCGAGGAGCGCTATTTGCGTCTCGAACTGAAACTGCTCGCCGATGTCGGTCTGCTCGGCATGCCAAACGCGGGCAAATCGACGTTGATTAGCCGCGTTTCCGCCGCGCGCCCGAAGATCGCCGATTATCCCTTTACCACGCTGCACCCCAATCTCGGCGTAGTGCGCGTCGGCATGTTGCAAAGTTTCGTTATGGCCGACATTCCCGGCCTGATTGAAGGTGCGGCGGAAGGTGCGGGGCTGGGACACCAATTCCTGCGCCATCTGGCGCGCACCCGCCTGCTGCTGCATGTGTTGGACTGTTCGCCGCTGAGCGATTCGCAAAATCCGGTGCGCGATTTTGAGCAGGTGAGCGTCGAGCTGGAAAAATACGACGCGGTATTTGCCGACAAGCCGCGCTGGCTGGTGCTGAACAAGATGGACACGCTCACGCCGGAGGAAGGCGAGGCTCGCGCGCAGGAAATTGTCGCGGCGCTTGCCTGGCAGGGGCCGGTGTACCGCATTTCGGCGGAAACCGGGCTGAATACGGAAACGCTGTGTCGCGATATCATGCAGGCGCTGGAGCGGATGGATGATGAGGCGGATTTTGCCGCGCCGCTACCGCATCAGGAAACGCGCTAAATACCCGCAGCGATGCCATTGCCAACCATCCGCTTCCGCTATCGTCCAGCAAAAGCGAGAAAGCGCTATTTGCCGGAAAAATTTTATGCTATCAGCGCCAACGGTTTCGCCAGTATGCGGCAATACCGTGATTTTGTTGCCGAACTGCGAAAGCGCGCAGACGCCGCACGTTTTTAATAATCCATACAAGGAGAATAGCCCATGAACCAACCCGTTCTTTTCTTCAGCGAACTTTGCCCGGATACCGCACCGTTTGTCGCCGCGCTGAATGCGCGCGGCATTGGGTATGAGGCGGTGAACATTACCGCCAGCATAAAGAATCTGAAGCGCTTTCTTGCGCTGCGCGACAGTCATACGGCGTTTGACGCGCGCAAGGCGCAGGGCGCCATTGGCATTCCGGTTTTGCAATTGGCCGATGATTCGCTGGTTTTTCGTATCGAGGATTTACCGCCGATGGTTTGAATACGGAGCAATAGCGGCCGTATTTGTATTTTGTACTAAGGGGATTTCTTTTGCAGATTTCTGTATGAAGCATAAGTGAAGCTGCGATATGTTCAGAAAGGCACACGATTTCGTGTGCCTTTCGTTTTGAGTGGAATGCTGTATTTGTAATGATGTGTGAGAGGAGATGTTCCTGCGCGTCAGTTTTTCTACAACGGAAATGTTTTCTGCTCATCAACGGTGATTTTGTCTTCCGTGTGTTTGGTGTGAATTGGGTTCTCATACGGCGCCCATTCCATTTTATGGGAAACTCGCGCCGTATAACCGCGCACTGTCTGCAACGGTGCGCCCTGTCCGAAGCTCTGGGTGTATGGCGATACAAACCAGGCACGCGATACAGGCAGTAAAAACCCCGCGGGTGCGGGGTTTTCTTTGGGCGGGCAGCGGCTTCAGAATTCGTATTTGAAGCTGGCGCTGATGTAACGCGGGTCGCCGTAGCCGTATTGGTTGAAGCTCAGCTGGTTGCGGTATTTTTTGTCGAAGAGGTTGTCGATGTTGATTTGCGCCGAGAGGTGTTCGTTGATTTGGTAGCGGCTCATCAGGTTGACCACGGCGTAGCTGTTCTGGCCGTAGTCCATGTTGGCGCCCGTCGCCGGGTTTTTGGTCTCGGTCCAGGTGCGGCTTTGCCAGGCAACGCCGCCGCCGACGGTGAGGCGCTGACGCTGGGGACGTCGTAGGCGGCAAAGAGTTTGAGTTGTCGGCGCGGGTGGGTGGTGTTCAGTTTTTTGCCTTTGGCGTCTTTGCCGCGCCATTGGGTGTAGCCCGCGCCGAGGCGCAGGTTTTCGCCGATGTTGCCGCTTGTTTCCAGCTCGAAGCCGCTGATTTTCGCGCCTTTGGCGGCGTAGTAGGCGGTCGCGGGCGGGTTGGTGCCGGCGATGGTTTCGTTGCTGCTTTGCGCGAGGTTGTCCTGGCGGGTACGGTAGGCGCTGGCCTGGGTGTTCAGGCGGCCATCGAGCCAGTTGGCTTTCCACCCCAGTTCGTAGGTGCTGCCGCGGATGGGGTCAAGCAGGTTGTTGTTGCGGTCGCGCTCGGTTTGTGGCTTGTAGATGTCGGCGTAGCTGGCGTACACGGTTTGGTTCGGCGTGATGTCGTAGGTGATGCCCGCATACGGTGTCCAGATAGCGCTGTTTTTTTGGGTGAACGGCTTGGTGTAGCTTTCGCCCGTGCTTTTCCAGTTGGAGACGCGGGTGCCGATGATGGTGCTGAGTTGGTCGGTGATGCGCAGGCGGGTGGCGGCGTAGAGTGCGGTTTCGGTGTCGGTCTGGTCGTGGCTCAGGCTGCGCGCGCCCCAGTTTGGCCGCGGGTAGTTGCCGTTCCAGGTGTTGAAGTCGCTGGCCGGAGCGATGTCGCCTTTGTCCCAGCTGTAGGAGCTACGGTGGTGGCGGTTGTACTGGATGCCGGCGATGAGGTCGTGTTCTTGTCCCCAGGCCTGGATTTTGCCGTCGGTTTGCAGCTGGATGGTGTTTTGTTTGGCGTCGGTGTGGAATTTTCCCGGCCACGGGATCCAGTCAAGGCCGTTGCGGTTGACGCTGCCGCCGCTGAAGTAGAAGAGTTCGGAGTCGCCTTTGGCGTCGCGGTGGTCGGCTTTGAGGCTCACGTTCCAGTTGTCATTCAGCGCTTGTTTGCCTTCGATAAAGAGGTTGGTGGTGCGGCTGTCCCAGTATGACCAGTTGGTGCTGTCGCTTTTGCCGCGTTTCCAGTTGGTGAAGCTGCCGTCGGTGTAGGTGACGGGCAGGCCGCCCCACATGGCGCCGTCTTTGTCGTTGCGCTGGTGGCTGATGCCGAGGCTGGCGCTGGTGGTCGGGGTGATGTCGGCGTCCAGCACGCCGTAGAGGGTGGTGCTTTTGTCTTTTTCGCGGTCGATGAAGGTTTTGCCGCCCTGGTAGTTAGCGATGAGGCGGCCGCGCAGGTTGCCGCTGGCGGTGAGCGGCTGGCTGTGGTCGGCGCTGAGTTTGAGGTCGCCGTAGCGGCCAACGCCTGCTTCCAGCGCGGTTTTGCGCTCGTGGCTGTCGGCGTGTTTGCGCACGAGGTTGACGCTGGCTGACGGGTTGCCCGCGCCGGTCATGAGGCCGGTCGCGCCGCGTACGATTTCCACGCGGTCGTAGAGGCTGGTGTCGATGACGCTTTCGCCTGCGACCCAGGCGCCAGCCCAGTTCACGTTCATGCCGTCGATTTGGTATTTGTCGATGGCAAAGCCGCGCGCGCTGAAGGCGTTGCGGCCGCGGTCAACTTTGCTGATGGCGATGCCGGGGGTGCTGTTGAGTGCGCCGGCGAGGTCGCGGATGTTTTGGTCGCGCAGTTGTTGTTGGGTGATGACGCTGACGGTTTGCGGGGTTTCTTGGGCGGAGAGTGCCATGCCGGTGGCGCTCGCCATCGTCGGCACGGTGTAGTCGCGCGTTTCTTCGCTGCTGATGCGGCTTTTGTCGGCGCTGATGGTGACTGGTGCGAGGGTGGTGCTGTCGGCGGCAAGGGCGCTGGCAGCGGTGGCCGCGCCGCAGAGGGCGAGGCGGATGGCGGTTTGCAGGTTCATCGGGTCCCTTGTTTTAGTTGATAGGGCGCGCCTGCCGCAGCAGGAGCAGGAAGAATCCTCCGCCGAGCAGCGAGGCGATGACGCCCGCGCCGAGTTCGTAAGGGAAGATGAGGTAGCGGCCGAGCCAGTCGGCGATGAGCATCAGCGCCGCGCCGTAGAGGGCGGCGATGGGCAGTTGTTTTTCCGGGCTGACCGCGCCGCTGCGCCGCGCCAGGTGCGGGGTCATCAGGCCGATAAAGCTGAGCGGCCCGACGGCCAGGGTGGCGACGGCGCTCATCAGCGCGACGAGGACGAGCAGCAGGCTGCGGCTACGGCGCACGGCAAGGCCGAGGCTGCCCGCGACGGTTTCGCCAAGCGCCAGCAGTTGCAGCGCTTTGCCGCAGAGCAGGGCGGCGGCGAGCAGCACGAGGGCGAGGAGAACGAGCAGCGGTGCGGTGTGCGGGCGGGCGTACCAGGTGCTGCCGGCAAGCCAGCTCAGGACGCCTTGCAGTTGCGGGTTGCCGCTGAGTTGGACGACGGTCATCACGCCCTGCATCAGCGCGGCTATGGCAACGCCGGTCACCAGCAACCACGCCGGTTGCAGGCGACGCGCGAGCCACAGCACCAATACGGCGACCATCAGCGCCCCGCCCGCGCCCGCGAGCAGCAGGCCGCCGCTGCCCAGCGCGGGGAAGGCGAGGAAGGCGGCGATGACGGCGAGCGCTACGCCGGAGCTGATGCCGAGCACTTCCGGGCTGGCCATCGGATTGCGTGTCAGCGTTTGCAGCAGCACACCGGCGCAGGCGAGCATGATGCCGACCGCCATCGCACTCAGACTGCGCGGCAGGCGGTGGTCAAGAATCAGCTCGCCCTGCCAATGCCAGCCCCAGCCGTCTGCCCCGGCAGAAAAACCTTGCAGCAGCACGAGCAGCGCCAGCAGCACGGCGAGGCCGAGCAGCGGTGTGCGCCAGGAAGCGAGGCGCGGTGACGGCGCAGACGGCGGCGCCTCGCGCGCAAAGCCCTGCGCCGACTTGCGTTGGCGCAGCACGAGAAAAATCAGGAACGGCGCGCCGAGAACCCCGCAGAGTGCACCTGCGGGCAGAAGCGTGCCGAGAAAATGTCCGGCGATATTGAGCAGGCTATCGACGACCAGCAGCAGCAGGCCGCCCGCAAGGAACGACAAGGCGAAACGCGCGCCCATCGCCCGCACCCGCAACAAATGGGCGACACTCGCCCCCGCAAGTCCGGCAAAACTGATGACGCCGAGGCGGCTCACCACCTGCGCGGTCACACCCGCCGCCAGCAACAACACCAGCAGGCGCAGCAGCCCGACCGGTGCGCCAAGGCGGCGTGCCTGCTCATCATCGAGCGCGAGCAGCGTCAGCGGGCGGTACAACAGCGCAAGCGCGAGCGCGGCGGCCAGCGACGTCCACAGCAGCGCCGTTACCGTCGCCCAGCCATCCTGCAAAAGCGAGCCCGCGCCCCAGACCATGATGCCGAGCAACAAATCGCTATAAAACTGACTAATCACCGCGGCGATGGCGGCGAATACCATATTGGCAAGCAAACCGGCGAGAATCAGCGCCAGCGCGTTCGCCCCGCCCGCCCCTGCGACCAGCAGCACCAACAACATCGCCGCGACCGCACCGGCAAAAGCGACCCAAAAACTGCCGAACAGCCCCGCCGCCGGAAAAAACAGCGTCACCAGCATCAGCGCCAACTGCGCGCCCCCGGCGACGGCAAGCGTACTGTCCGAGGCGAGCGGATTATGCACGACCTGTTGCAGCGCCGTACTGGCGAGCGCCAGCAGACCACCGGCGAGAAATACCGCGGCGATTTCCGGCAACACCGCCATCTGCACCGCCGCCTGCGCCAACGGTAGCGCGTCTGGGTCGCGCCACAAATCCGCCCACGGCCAATGCCAAACCAGCGCCAGCCAGACGGCGCTCGTGATGAAGGCGAGGAGTGCGAAAAAAGAAAGGGTTTTAGAGGGGGTCATAAATCAAAGCGATAAAGTGGGGAAAGCCGTTTACATACAGGTTGAGCGCTCAGGTGTATGTAAATAGAAGATCGGGTAGTGGGCGTAGCAAACAGAAGCCCGAAAAACCACGGAAAACCCCCTCCCCCAGTGAGGGAGGGTTGGGGTGGGGGTTAAGTGGCATACCTCGCGGTTGAACAAACACGCCTTCACACTTCTCGCACCTCCCGCCGCCGCAATCGGTTCCCATGAAAAACGCCAATGCCTTGTTCATGGGCGCCTCCCCCCCACGGGGAAGGGACTTTCCGCTGTTGTTGTCGCGCCTGTTCTCCCAGAGCGGTCAAGGTGTCCTCTACTTCCCATCCCCCACCATCGCCTCATGCACATAGCGCCCAAACAGCGCCACCGACTCCGGCCCGCCAAAAAGCCACACCGCCGGCACCTTGCGCAAACAGCGGCGCGCGCCAAAACCAATGCGCTGCCACAAATAACTGCGCGAGAGCTCCACCTCCGTCATCCGCGGAAACGGCCCGACGATGATGAGGCAGGTGTCTTCCGGCAACTGCGCCAACTCCGGCAGCGCAATCAGGCGGCTACCCCAGCGGTTGCCCGCACCCAAATCCGCCTGCTCCAGCCCCATCAAATCCAGGGAAACCCGGAACAAACTGTTCGGCGCAAAAATCCGCAACTGGCGCGCATCGGCAAACTGCACCACCGCATAACGCCGCACCTGCGGCGCCGCCGCGCGAACCTCGCGGCCATAAGCGGCAAGCGCGCTTTCCACCTGCTGCAAATAAGCGTCTGCCGCGGCGCGCTCGCCGATGGCATCGCCCATTTGTTGAGTCGCCGTTACATACGTCGCCCAACTTTGCTGCGGCGCCTCATTGCCGCCATCAAACAACACATCCACCACCGGCACATCCGGCGGATACACCGCGCGCAGATGCGTATAAAAAAATTGTCGAACACCAACGACAGCGGCAACTGCGCCAACAACTCACGGTTGGGACGATAACGCTCGCCCAAATCCATCACCGACGGCGGCTGCACCGGATCACTCATCCACAGCGGATAAATGCGCTTGTCGCCCATCGCCAGCGGCGGAAAACCCATCGCCGTCAGCGTGGAGGCCATCGCCCAATTCGGCGTCACCACCCGTTCCGCGGCAAAAAGCGGCAGCGCCAGCGCGCACAACAAAAAGAGCCAAACCCTCATACCACCGCCACCCGGTGCTTGCCGTCAGGATGATCGAGCAAATGCAAATCCACACCAAACACCTCGCGCAGGGCAGCAGCCGACATCACCTCGCCAACCGGCGCAAAACGGCACAACCGCCCCGCCTTCAGCGCAATCAACACATCACAAAAACGCGCCGCCAAATTGATGTCATGAATAATCATCACCACCGTCAGCCCGCGCTCGGCCACGAGCCGCCGCACCAACTGCAACACCTCGACCTGATAAACAATATCCAGCGCCGCCAGCGGCTCATCGAGCAACAACACCTCACTCTGCTGCGCCAAACACAGCGCCAGCCACGCCCGCTGCCGCTCGCCGCCAGAAAGCGTATTGACCGGCTGCGCGGCAAAACGCGCCACATCCGTCTGCGCCATCGCCGCCTCCACACAGGCGACATCCTCCGCCGAAGGCCGCTGCAACCAGCCCTGCCAAGGAAAACGCCCCAACATCACCAGCTCGCGCACCAAAAAATCCGCCGCATCCGGCAACTTCTGCGGCAACGACGCAATCCGCCGCGCCTGCGCCTTCGCCGAAAACGCATGCACCGCCGCGTCATCGAGCAACACCGCGCCGGAAGACGGCAACAACTCGCCGCCCAGCAGACGAATCAGCGTGGACTTGCCCGCGCCGTTATGCCCGATCACCCCATAAAACTGACCGGGCGCCAAAGAAAAAGAAACCGCATCGAGCAGGACGCGGTCGCCAGAGCGAAAAGAAACGCTATCGAGAGAAAGCATAAAAAAAGCAGGGAGAAAGAAAACGCGGGCAGCATAAATATCGCCTTAATAATAGCCAATCTTATTAAAATTTTTAATTTCAGCGCGGGTCGATGAAAAATCCGCAAGCATACGCGCCGCCCCCGCGAACGCCCGACAAAAGACTATAATTTGCGCCAGTTTTCCCCCCAACAAGGAGTATCCCGATGCACCACAAACCCCTCGCCCTGCTCGTCGCGCTTTTCGCGGGCAGCGCCCACGCCGCCGCGACATCCTTCGCCGACAGCGTCCCCGAAAAAGCCGAAGGCGTACCGCTCGCCTACATCGGCAAAACCACCACCGCCGCCACCGCCCTGACACTCACCTTCAAGCCCGACGGCGGCCACGACATCGGCGCGCTGCCACAAGGCGGCAAACTGCAAGTATTGCTCGTCGATGACAAAGGCAACCACCTCGTCGCCAGCGACTACGGCATCGTCGGCTGGGCGCAGGCGCGCGAAAACAAAGACGCAGGCAGTGAGGCCTTCCCCGCACTGGAAACCGTCGAAGACAAAGAAGCCTACGCCACCATCCACTACAACCCGCAACTCGCGGAAAAACGCGACGAACGCTACTACTTCGCCAACGAAGGCGAGGATAACCCCGCCATCGCGGGCGTACCCCAGCCGAAAAAAGACGGCGAAGACGACTACAGCGAGACCCGTCACCGCCTGCTCGAAACCGCGCTTGCGCCGGGCGGCGCGCGCTACCACGTCGATTGCAGCCCCGGCGTTGAAGGCGGGCCGTACTGCGTCCTCGTCCCCGTCAGCAAAACCCTGCCGGCAAGCGACGACGGTATCGGCGTCCCCGAAAACCTGACCCTGCCCGGCAACGGCTACCTCTACAGCCACACCGACGACGGCGCCCGCTACTTCCGCGCCCGCGAAAAATGGCGCGTCAAAGACAAAGACGCGCAAAACATCGAACAGCCCTACTACTACCTCGGCGTGGAAACCACCTACCACGGCCGCTGGCACCAGGACGAAAGCGGCGACAACGCGCCGGAAAACCGCGCTGAGCCGCTGAAACTCACCGACCGCATCGACGGCAACAAAACCGTCGCCGAAGTCGCGCCCGGCAGCAAAATTACCCTCGTCCTGATTCAGCAGCGCTTTGTCGAGCGCGAAGGCGAAGAACTCGATTACGAACAGCGCATCCCCGCCTGGCTGCTCGTCAAAACCGCGGATGGCAAAAGCGGTTGGGTAAAAATCGAGACGATGAACCCGGACAACCCCTTCCCGAACATCGAAGAACTGCACGGCTTCGCCGGCTAAACCGCCACCACACCGCCCGGACGACACCCCTGCCGTCCGGTTTTTTGCATACATCAGGAAACACCATGAACCACAACATCCTCGCCCTCCTCCTCACCGCCATCGCAGGCAGCGCCCATGCCGCCGCCGATGCCTTCAGCGACAGCATTCCCGCCAAGGCCGAAGGCGTCCCGCTCGCCTACATCGGCAAAGACACCCGCGCCGCCACCGCCTTGACGCTGACCGCCAAACCGGACGGCGGCGACGGTGATGTCGTTCAGGATGTAGCCGTCGGCGTCGGTGATGCCGTCCTGTCCGTGAATGGTGTAGGGGTCAAGCGCGACGTCCGTCATGATGCCGAGTTCCGGAAAGGCTGCTTTCACGGCGCGCACGGCTTTTTTACAGGGCAGGCTTGACTCGTTACGGAGGGCGGTTGAGGGGGAGAAGACGAGGAGGGCGCCAGATTTCGGCAGAGACACGGCACTTAACCCGCGATAGCAGTCAGTTGCGTTTGACGCCGGTGTTCGGGCTGTCTGGATATAAAAATGACGAGAGATTATGCAAGAAGAAGCTGTGCCGCCAGGAATATTTGCATGAAATTGAAAGATTTTGGTTTAATGATGCAATCATTATGTTCCATCGTCTGTTAGGAGGGGAAATGCTCAAAAATCTCATCGATCCAAACGAAACTATCTTGTGGCAGGGTAAACCGCACCATTTTTTATATACACTAGGTAATCCGCTCATTTATCCTTTTGCTCTGTGTTGGGGGATTTTTGACTTGTTTTTTATGACAAAGTTCAATGCCGCATCGCACGGAATCTTCCCGTTTATGAATTTCTTTATGTTTCTTCACCTGGCCCCGGTGTGGTACGCGCTGTTTTCGCCTGTTTATCGTTTTTTTAATTGGTACCGCATTGATTATGCACTTACCGATAAACGCCTGTATTTCACCGCTGGGCTTATCGGGCTGGATATCACCAGTGCCGAACTGCCCGAAGTGCAGAATTTGCGCGTGTATGTGGGCGTGATGGAAACCCTGTTCAAGCGGGGGACCATTCGTTTTGGTAATACAAATGCCCTACGTTTCGTGGAAAAGCCTTACGAGGTTTATAAGCAGATTCAGCAAACCGCGATGGATATCACCACAGACCGTCAATTTCCCAACCAATTGCGTCCCCAAGAAAATCCGGGCTATCAAACCCGGTATAAGCCTTAATATTTTTGAGCTACCTAAAACAGGTCGTCTGAAAGCAGGTTTTGCTACTTTCAGGCGGTCTTTAATTTAGGGGCTGTACTAGATTAGCCCTAAGAACGTGTTCATTCTCTGCTGTAAACTATCGGCATGAACAGAAAAACCTACCCAAGCGATATCAGTCGCGAGCAATTTGCGCCTCTCCTCCCCCTGTTGGAAAGTGCCCGTAAACGCACAGCGCCACGCCAGGTGGACTTGTACGATGTCTCGTGCCATTCTCTATCTGCAACGCACCGGCTGCTCCTGGCGCGCTTTGCCGGGCGATTTCCCCAAATGGCGCACCGTGCATTCCTACTTCCAGAGATGGACTGCGCCACGCGAGAGTGGCATCAGCATCCTTGAGGAAGCATTAAAAAAATCAGGTAGTTGCGAAGCGCCGCAAGCAGGGGCGCCATGAAGCAACCACTTTCCTGATTATTGATGCGCAGAGTGTGAAGAACACGGATACCGCCATGGAAAAAGGCTACGATGCGGGCAAGAAAGTGAGCGGTATCAAGCGGCATATAGCGGTTGACACGCAGGGTTTGCCGCATGCGCTTGCGGTAACGACGGCGGATGTTACGGATAGAAAAGGTTGTCTTTTGGCACTAAAACGCGAGCTGGATAGTCTTGGTGCGATACAAAAAATCCTTGCTGACGGTGGTTACACGGGTCAGGCATTTGCTTTGTCGGTACAGGAGTTGATTGGTGCGGAGGTAGAGATTGCCAAACGAAACGAATTACACCGTTTTGCAGTATTGCCGAAGCGATGGGTAGTAGAGCGCAGCTTTTCCTGGTTGGAAAAGAACAGGCGGCTTTGGAAAAACTGCGAGCGTAAGTTGAGTACCAGTCTGCAAATGGTAGCTTTGGCTTTCTTGGGAGTCCTGCTACGAAGACTGTGAACACGCTCTTAGAGCGCAGGATGCCACACAGTGTAAAACCGGCACAGCGGTAAATGCCAAGAGCGGGATAGTTGCAGGATAGTGCAGAGCGAAATTCAGTCTGCCATGCATTTCTTCACTTTCACCACCCGACATACGCCGCTTGACGCACATCCAAACTCGAATTTCGCGCAAAAGAAAACCCCGCTCAAGCGGGGTTTTCTTATTCAGGCGAAGCCTTTTACTTCGCCGCTTCTTTCTTGTCACCGGCACGGATGCCTTCGCCGGAAACGCTGACCTTCACCAGCGGCGCGACCTCGATATTGGCGCCGTAATCGGCGGGTTTCAGATCAAAGGCAGTGCTGAAGCCACTGCGGTAGCCGCCCCACGGGTCGCTGCCTTCGCCCACTTTGCTAACCGGCACGGTGATGCTTTGCGTTTTACCGTGGAAGGTGAGGTCGCCAGTGAGTTGACCGTCTTTCCAGGCGGTGGATTTGAAGGTGGCTTCCGGGTACTGGCTGCTTTCCAGGTATTTTTGCAGGTGTTCGTCGCGCTCGCCGAAGCCGGTATCCAGCGAAGGGATTTTGACGGTTACGGTTACGTCTTTGATTTCGCCGCTGTCGCTGTCGTAGGTGTAGCTACCGCTTACGTCTTTGAAGAGACCGGGAATGGTGCTATAGCCAAGGTGGGAAACGCCGATTTGCACGTAGAAGTGGGTTGGGTCAATGTCGTATTTGACTGGGGCGGCGATGGCGGCGCTGCCAGCAAACAGGGCGGCAGTTAAAAGTGCGCTGCGGATAGTTGTCATGGAGGTTCTCCGGTTGTGAATGAAGCGGCGCATGGTAGCCACTATGCTTTGCGGGGTCGTTACGGTTTGGCTATTTGCAATCCTGTGCACAAAAAGCGCTGCAAACAGATGCAAATTCTGAACGAATGCCGCGTGAACGCTGATAAAAAACTCCGCTCGAGGCGGAGTTTTTTAATCGTGGCTGCCGCTTAATCCAAAGCTGCAATCATCGTTTCAAACCCTTTGAGCAGGGTATCGAGCGACATGGTGGCGACTTGCGCGTCTTTGCCGCTGCGCACCGCCATTTGTTCCGGCAGGTAGGGGATGTGGATGAAGCCGGCGGGGATGGCCGTTTTGCCTTGCGTGGTGAGGTAGTGCAGCAGGCCGTAGAGCAGGTGGTTGCAGACGTAGGTGCCAGCCGAGTTGGAGACGCTGGCCGGGATGCCCTGCGCCTTGACGTTCGCGACCATTTTTTTGATCGGCAGCGTCGCCCAGTAGGCGACCGGGCCGCCAGTGACGACGGGTTCGTCAATCGGCTGGTTGCCTTTGTTGTCGGGGATACGGAAGTCGTCGATATTGATGCCGACGCGTTCCACCGTGATGTCCGGACGGCCGCCCGCCTGGCCGATGGTGATGACGGCATTGGGCTGCAATTCTTCAATCGCCGCCTGCACGGCTTTCAGCGCCTCAAAACGCACCACCGGGATTTCCCGCGCGATGACTTCGTAGCCGTTGATGGTTTTGCCTTGCAGGCCTTTCGCCACTTCCAGCGCGGGGTTGACGGATTCGCCGTCGAAGGGTTGGAAGCCGGTAATCAGCAGTTTTTTCATGGTTTACCTCGTTATTCAGAAGCCAAGGAAGTACATCAGAAGGATATTGACGCAGAGCATGATGAGCGCCATCGGGATTTGCGCCTTGATGACACCATATTTGTTGTCCATTTCCAGGAGCGCCGCCGGAACGATATTGAAGTTGGCGGCCATCGGCGTCATCAACGTGCCGCAATAACCGGCCAGCATGGCAATCGGCGCGACGATCAACGGGTTGGCGTGATGCAATTGGATGGCAAGCGGGATGCCGATACCGGTCGTCATCACCGCAAAGGCGGCGAAAGCGTTGCCCATGATGACGGTGAAGAAGGCCATGCCGATGCAGTAAGCGGCGGCGACGGCGAAGCCGATATGGGTCGGCACGATTTGCGCGACGATGTAGGAGACGGTACCACCAATGCCGGCCTTGTCGAAGAGCGTACCGAGAGCGGCGAGCAGTTGCGAGAGGATGGCGGCCCAGCCGATGGCATCAAGCAGGCGGCGGCCTTCATGGAAGGATTGCAGCGGCGAGCCACGGGTGATGAGGAACACAAGCAGCAGCGACAGCAACGCGGCGACACCGAAGCCGATGAGCGCACCGAGGTCGGTGATACGCGGCCAGGCGATGAAAAAGGTGAGTACACCAACGCCGAGCACCGGGATGAAAAGCAAGTTGCCGAGGCGCGTGGCGGCAGCCAGTTTCGCAGCCGGTGCAGCTTCCTTGTATTCGCCTTTGCCCAGTTGCTTGGTGGCGACGATGACCGCCATCAGGATGACCAGCCAGCCAGCAATTTCCCCGGCGGCCAGTCCAGTCAGTTTGGCGAGATGATCGCAGCCGTAAAAGGTAATGGCATAAACAATCCAGAATACCGCTGTGCCAATCCGTTTCGGGTTCTTGCGGTCAACAATGGTCAAAATGCCGAATATCAGCAGATAAATGGCGCAAAAGATATAGACATAATCTAGAGTAATCACGCTTTTCAGCTGAAGCAGGGAAATACTTTCTTCTTTCATGGCAGTATCCTAGGATTTATTGGTAGCAGTATCAGCATGAGAGCCTTGCGCGTTATAAGCGGCAATCTCTTTCTCAATGGATTTGTCGAAAAGATAGAAACGGATAATGGCCAGCAGTAAAACGATGATCGCTGTTGGTAGGCAATAGAACGCCATCGTCTCTAATTCGCTGGGCAGATTGTTTTGCTCCAATACGCCTTTAATCAACAATAATCCGCCGGAAGCGACAAACAGCAATTGCCCGAAGAAATTGCCGTAGTTTTCGCTGGCGGCTGCCTGGGCGCGGATGCGGTCCAGTGTTTCCTTGGAAGCCTGCCGTCCTTTCAGCGCTGCCGCTTCGCCCATCGGTGCAATCAGCGGGCGGATAAAGGTCGGGTGACCGCCCAGCGATACACCGAGAGCGACGATACATTGACGGATAAACATATAAAGACTGAATATCCGCCCGGCAGTCACGGCTTTCAATTTACCAATCAAAATTTCCGCGCGTTCACGCAAGCCGTAATGCTCGGCGAGACCAATCACCGGCAATACCAGCACAAATAGCGACATATAGCGGTTCTTAATAAAGGCGTCACCAATGATGGTCACGATTTCACGCACACCCATCTTGGCGGCAAGACCGGTAACAAAACCGGCGACGATAACAACTAACAGCGCATTAAAACGCAGGGCCAAACCGACCACCATCACCAGAATGCCCGAAAGCACCCATAATTGCTGCGCATCCAGAAAATGTTGGGCATTTTCCATGGGAGAACTCCTAAATCAGATAAAGAAAAAGAAAGAGGTTGTGCCATAAGGGGCATAGAAACGGTTGCGTGATGGGTGATTACCTCCTGCAAGGATGCGCCGATACGGCGAAATGTGTGAAATTGGTGTGGAAATATGCGCTTTCATTACAAAATTGTCAAGAAATTGTGGAATTGCGCGTGAAATACGGGCGGATTATTGCGTTTTCTTGGGAATATTCCCGTTCTTTGAGCGAAAAAACGCGTCTTTCATATCATTCATGCTGAAAAAATCCCCTGCTCTGGCGAGCAGGGGTGGAGTTTTACGGCGACAATATCAACTGCGCACGGCGTTGTGCAAAATATTGGTATCAAAGCCAAAATCACGATAGCCAATTTCACAGATTTCAACATAATGCGCGGCAGGCTGCCCATGCGGCATCCCATCCACCATCACATAGAGAAACACCTCGGCGGGCGACTCGCTGCCGTCTCTGCCTTGCAGCATGACCGTCATCATTACCTTCCCGTACAAATCGGGAAAATCCTCATAGACATCCAGCGCCTGCTCATCGGCAGCGCTGACCGCCCAGATACCCAATGGCACCACACCATCCGCCTGCGGCTCGATGGTCAGCATCACATTGCCCGGCCTGCCGCGATAATGCAGGGCATAGCCGCCAAGCAACGCGTGACCGACACGCACCGCCTGCGGACAACGCTGCCGCATATCCGCCAGGTGCAAATTGCTGCCGTATGCCGCATACAGTTTCTGCTTCATGATTTTTTTGCCTTTATATCGGTTAAACAAGCGGCGCAAAGTATAGCAGAGGCAATGAAGAAGCGGTTTTCTCAACCCAAAAATTGGGTCGAAGGAGATTTACCTCGATCTTGTGCTCTCCTTCTCACTACCAGTTATCAACAGGTTAAAAAATAATCCCGCCATGGAGCGGGATTATTTATTGGATATTTTAAGATAGAACTTTATTGTCGAGTAGCACCAAAGACAGCTTCATTATCATCACTTTTACCTGATGATAAATGATCAGTTCTTGTGATATCACCTACTATTTCTTCAGCATTAGGACCTGCAAAGACACCTTCTATCACACCACGCGTATCACTCTCTCTAACTTCAGATTCCAACTGTCCGCCAATAGTAATCCTATTAGGAATAAAGTAGTTAACGCCAGCATCTGCCTTAACTTTCATTGTTTCTCTATTAAAGAGAGATAAATTTTCAACCCTACCTGTAATATCTCGCGTAGAAAAATTAACATTTAGTGATATATTACCATCTTGCGTTCCACGATATAGGATTGGTCCTGAATAAGTAGCATTTCCTGTTATGGGTACTTTATCAGAAGGAGTTCCCTGAGCAACAAAGAAAATATCATCAAAGTTGTTAACTAAGTTCTTATAATTTCCAAAGGTAGCATAAGACATATTATAGTAATCCACAATACCTCCGCCAGGAGTACTAGTATGATGCAACCCCTTTCCCCCATTAAAATAATAAGCTTTCAAGCTATAGTCCTGAGGGCGATGAACACCATTTAAAATAGTATTTGTATTTTCCGAATATTGTCGTATCGCATCTGTCTGTCCATGAAATAATTTATGATTTTTAAATCCATCTATCCGTCTCCATTCTTCTGTATTATGACTTCCAATTTGATTATTGGTATTGTTATTAGGCATATCCATCTTTGGTTCAGATGGAATATTGTTAGGGCCCGTCGTTCTATCAGCAACGCCACCATCTCCACCACTACCACCGCAGGCGGTCAACGCAATGGCGGTAAAGAGACTAATGGCTAGTGGTTTAAAGGTTGTTCCGAGTTCCATAGGAGATTTCCTTTCGGTTATTGAAGAGACTACCTAATAATTTTGCTATTAGGCAAAAGCATTTTAACACCCATAAGACAAAATTCCAAATGTTTTATTAAGAACAAGGTGCTAGGAATGAGGCCTCTATTTACTACCTATTTGCGATGCAGCTTGTTGTTTTTATGCGGCGTATATTGCGCCGCCACGCGGTCTTTATTCCGCCTGACGGCACCAGTATCTATGGCATTCCCGGCATTGGCGCGGGTTGAGCATTTTGCATCCGCTCTTTGGTCCAATAGCTGCGCGGATCTTCCGTCGTCGGCGCCGGGGTGGCGGTCGAGCTATCCGAGGCCTCCGGCATAGTGGGAGTTTCCGGCGGTGGCGGTGCGATAAAGTTTTCGCGGCCTCCACCACCACCGCCACAGGCGGCAAGAACACTGAGGGAGAGCAAGGCAATCGTCAGTGGTGTCGTGGTTTTCATAAGGACCTCTCTTGGTTGTGGTGAAGCGGGGTGATGTTATGTGGTCGGTAATGCTTGCAACTGCATTGCATCGCTCAGCCACAGCACGTCGTTCACATCGCGACGGGTGATGCGCGCCAGATCAGGGCAGTCAAGGTAGCGCGCGGGGTTGGTGATAACCATGCCGAGCGCGTCTTCCACCGCGAGGTGCATGTAGCGGATGGCGTTTTGCACGCATTGCAGCAGGGTGACGTGCGCGCCGGCAAGCGAGCCGTGTTCGTTGACCAGACGGTCTTTTTCGACGAAGACGCGCACCCCGCCCGGCAGGGTAAATTCGCGGATATCCGTGCCGATGGTGTGCATGGAATCGGTGACGAGGATGAGGCGGTCTTTGCCGATGAGTTTGCAGGCGGCGGCAAGCGAGAAGGGGTCAACGTGCACACCGTCGGCGATGATGCCGCAGTAGAGGCGCAGTTCGGCGGCACTACCGATAACGCTCGGCTCGCGGCCCACCAGCGGCGGCATGGCGTTGTAGAGGTGGGTTACGCCGCCGAGGCCTTCGGCAAAGGCACGCTGCATATCGGCTTTTGTCGCCATGGTGTGCGCGGCGTTGACGCGGATGCCAAGCTCGCGGATGCTGCGGACGGTGCCCGCCGGGACGCGTTCCGGTGCCAGCGAGATGATGCTGTGTTGCAGGTCGGCGGCGTGTTTTTCGTAGCAGGCGAAGTCTTTGTCATCGGGGGCGCGGATGAGGAGCGGATCATGCGTGCCGTGTTTTTCCGGATGGATGAACGGCCCCTCGAAATGCCCGCCGAGGATGCCATGCACATGGCGGCTCGCTTCGGCGATGCTGGCGATGCCGCGCAGGTAGTTATCCTGCGTGTCGCAGATGAAGGTCGGCAGCATGGCGACGGTGCCATAGGTGCGGTGCGCAGCGAGGATGTGCGCGAGGCCTTCTGCATCACAGTGCGCATTCACCAGATATCCGCCGCCACCATTTGCCTGCGTTTCGATGAAGCCGGGGCTGATGATGCCGCCGTCCAGGCGGCATACGGGTGCATCAACGGGCAGGTCGCTGTCGGCGATGATGGCGACGGTTTTGCCACCGTCAACGAGCAGGCTGTGCTCGTGCAACATGACGCCATCGTGAAAGATACGCGCGCCTTGGTAATAGAGGGTTATGGTAGTTCCTGGTGGAGGTGAGGCGGCTATTGTAGCACTGCGACTAGGCGGAGGGTTGCAGGGCAAAAAATTTACTTCTATTATCCATTCCTGTATCTCGCAAACAGGCAAAAAGGTGAATCATGGAGGCAAAGAAAAAATCATCTGGCGGGTGGTTGCATGGCTTTATTTTTGGGCTTTTACTTTCTATAGCCTTTAATTTTTTCTGGAATTACCTTTATCCAAAATTACAAGTGAAATATGAACTTGAATGGAATAGATTTTTTCCTCTTTTGGATTTTTTGCACTGACTGTAATGATATATGCTTATTACCAGTACAGAAAGGAACGAAATATAAAGAAGACAGAATAATCATTCCATCACGAGAAATAGCATGGCCCAATTCAACGATCCCGCCGCTTACGAACGCTACATGGGCGGCTGGAGCCGCGCGGCAGGTGAACAATTTTTAGACTGGCTGGGACAACCGCACGGCCTGCGCTGGTTGGATAACGGCTGCGGCAACGGCATATTCAGCGAACTGCTCTGGCAACAGGCACAACCGGCAAGACTGGACGGCATTGACATCTCACCGGAACTGCTCGCTCACGCGCGGCAGCGTCTGCCGCAGAGAATCACCCTGCACCACGGCGATGCCAATGCCTTGCCCTTTGCCGCTGGCAGTTTCGATGCTGCCGCAATGGAGCTGGTCATCGTCTTTCTCGCTGACGCGCTGCAAGCCGTGCGTGAAATGCAGCGTGTGGTGCGTAGCGGCGGGATGGTCGCCACTTACATTTGGGATTTGCCGCATGGCTTCCCCTATGCCGACGCTTTTGCCGCCTTATCGGCAGACATGTAGGCGGCAGTGCGCGCGGCATTACAAAAACGTCTGCCTGCCGCGCCCGACGGCAGCATCCTCGTGACTGCCCGCGCCCACGCGGCAAAGGGAATCCGCGCTTAGAACGTGTTCATTGTCTCAGCCTCTGCTGTAAACTATCGGCATGAACAGAAAAACCTACCCAAGCGATATCAGTCGCGAGCAATTTGCGCCTCTCCTTCCCCTGCTGGAAAGTGCCCGTAAACGCACAGCGCCACGCCAGGTGGACTTGTACGATGTCTTTTGTGCCATTCTCTACCTGCAACGCACTGGCTGCTCCTGGCGCGCTTTGCCGGGCGATTTCCCCAAATGGCGTACCGTGCATTCCTACTTCCAGAGATGGACTGAGCTACGCGAGAGTGGCATCAGCATCCTTGAGGAAGCATTAAAAAAATCAGGTAGTTGCGGAGCGCCGCAAGCAGGGGCGCCATGAAGCAACCACTTTCCTGATTATTGATGCGCAGAGTGTGAAGAACACGGATACCGCCATGGAAAAAGGCTACGATGCGGGCAAGAAGGTTAGCGGTATCAAGCGACATATAGCGGTTGACACGCAGGGTTTGCCGCATGCGCTTGCGGTAACGACGGCGGATGTTACGGATAGAAAAGGTTGTCTTTTGGCACTAAAACGCGAGCTGGATAATCTTGGTGCGATACAAATAATCCTTGCTGACGGTGGTTACACGGGTAAGGCATTTGCTTCGTCGGTACAGGAGTTGATTGGTGCGGAGGTAGAGATTGCCAAACGAAACGAATTGCACCGTTTTGCAGTATTGCCGAAGCGATGGGTAGTAGAGCGCAGCTTTTCCTGGTTGGAAAAGAACAGGCGGCTTTGGAAAAACTGCGAGCGTAAGTTGAGTACCAGTCTGCAAATGGTAGCTTTGGCTTTCTTGGGAGTCCTGCTACGAAGACTGTGAACACGTTCTAAACAGCGGTGATGGCATGGTTGCTGCTATCAAATTAAAGAAGAATGACACCTACCAGAGCCCCGCAACCTACCGTTTCGTGGCAAAATATTACCGTCACATTACCGGCCTATTTACAAGTTATGAAAGACCCGGGAAAACAACCGCTTAACCAGGAGACCCGTCATGGCCCGCATCACCCTTAGTCTGAAAAACCCCGTCGGTGACATCCTTGCCACCTACGCGCTTGATACCACTGGCGTGGTACAGCACATCGAGGCAATGGATGACGTGTACTATCAGTTTACGGATGAGGCGAGCGGGATCGGGCCGGAACAGCTGATCACCGAGCGGAAGGGTGATGACCTCTACATCGCCTTTGATGATGGCACCGACCTGATCATCGACCACTACTTTAGCCAGGGAGAAGGCGCGCTGGTTGGCACACAAGCCAACGGCGGACTGCATAGCTACCCCGTGGCCGCCCTTAGCGAACACGAATTGGCAGCGGAAGTTGCCGCTGCACAAACGTTTGCGCCTGATACTGTGGACAACGCCGGGCTGGCCGCTCTCGGTGGGCTCGCCCTGGTGGGCGGTGGTATCGCACTTGCCGCGCATAACCACGACAAACATCATCACGACAACAACGTGACACCGCAGCCGCAACCCGAACCACAACCCAACCCGAACCCGCAACCCAACCCGAACCCGAACCCGAACCCGAACCCGAACCCGAACCCGAACCCGAACCCGCAACCCAACCCGAACCCGCAACCTAACCCGAACCCGCAACCTAACCCGAACCCGCAACCTAACCCGAACCCGCAACCTAACCCGAACCCGCAACCTAACCCGAACCCGCAACCTAACCCGAACCCGCAACCTAACCCGAATCCGCAACCCAATCCAAATCCGCAACCCAATCCAAATCCGCAACCCAATCCAAATCCGCAACCCAATCCAAATCCGCAACCTAACCCGAACCCACAGCCGCCGCAACCCAATCACGCGGGCAAAATTAGCATCAGCGGCGAGGCGAAAGTCGGACAAACGCTGACCGCCGCCGTTGCCGATGACGACGGCGTACCCGCTAACGTGCAATACCAATGGCTGCGCGACGGTCGGCCCATCAGCGGACAAACGGGCAGCAGCTACACGCTCACCAAAGACGACGCGGGACACAAAATCACCGTACGCGCGACCTACAAAGACAACGCTGGACATGATGAAAGCCCGCTGAGCGAGGCAACAGCAGCAGTTGCCGACGTCCCTGCACCGAATCCGCAGCCTAATCCGAACCCGCAGCCGCAACCCAATCACGAAGGGAAAATCACCCTTAGCGGCGAAGCGAAAGTCGGACAAACCCTGACCGCTGCCGTTAGCGATGACGACGGCGTACCAAGCAACGTGCAATACCAGTGGTTACGCGACGGCCAGCCGATTAACGGACAAACGGGCAGCAGCTACACGCTCACCAAAGACGACGCGGGACACAAAATCACCGTACGCGCGACCTACAAAGACAACGCTGGACATGATGAAAGCCCGCTGAGCGAGGCTACCGCTACCGTCGCTGATACCCCTGCACCAAATCCGCCGCCGCAACCCAATCACGAAGGCAAAATCAGCATCAGCGGTGAGGCCAAAGTCGGACAAACGCTGACCGCTGCCGTTAGCGATGACGACGGCGTACCCGCTAACGTGCAATACCAGTGGTTGCGTGACGGTCAGCCGATTGCCAACCAAACAGGCAACACCTATACCCTCACCCGCGACGACGCGGGACACAAAATCACCGTACGCGCGACCTACAAAGACAACGCCGGACACGACGAAAGCCCGCTAAGCGAGGCAACAGCGGCGGTTGCTGACGTCCCCGCGCCAAATCCGCAGCCAAATCCGCAGCCAAACCCACAACCGAATCCAAACCCGAATCCGCAACCGCAACCCAATCACGCAGGCAAAATCAGTATCAGCGGCGAAGCGAAAGTCGGGCAAACGCTGACCGCAGCCGTTAGCGATGACGACGGCGTACCAAGCGACGTGCAATACCAATGGCTACGAGACGGCCAGCCGATTGCCAACCAAACAGGCAGCAGCTACACGCTCACCCGCGACGACGCCGGGCACAAAATCACCGTGCGCGCGATCTACAAAGACAACGCCGGACACGACGAAACCCCGTTGAGCGAGGCCACGGCTACCGTCGCCGATACCCCGGCACCAAATCCGCCGCCGCAACCGAATCACGCAGGGAAAATCAGCATCAGTGGTGAGGCCAAAGTTGGACAAACATTGACCGCTGCCGTTAGCGATGACGACGGCGTACCCGCTAACGTGCAATACCAGTGGTTGCGTGACGGCCAGCCGATTGCCAATCAAACAGGCAACACCTATACCCTCACCCGCGACGACGCGGGACACAAAATCATCGTGCGCGCGACCTACAAAGACAACGCCGGACACGATGAAAGCCCGACGAGCGAGGCGACGGCGAGCGTGGCAGATAACGCTAACGCGCCGTTGATGCACGACGATTTCTCGTCCTATCCACTGCACAAGACTTACGTCGATAACGATACTTTTGGTGCGTGGAAAGTGGCCTTTGCCGGCTATGGCAACGCTGAAATCATTGATAACGGTGGTGGCAATCAGGCCTTGCAATTAAAGCCGATGGCGCGTAGCGGACAGACAGAGACTTCATCCACAATGGTTGTTAGCACCATGCAGACGGGGGATGAGTTCACTTATAGCGGCACCATCGCCACTCCTGAACAGCTGCGTCAGGGTGCAATACCCAATGCTTGGGAAACGGCATGGCTCGTGTGGAATCACACCGATAACGACCACTACTATTATTTTGTTGCCCGCGCTGATGGTTGGGAACTCGGCAAACGCGACCCTGCTTACAGCGGTGGCCAGCGCTTCATGGCGACCGGCAGCGAAAGCTGGCCGTTGGCGGAGCCCAAAAATTTTGTCGTCACGAAAAGCGGCAACACCGTGGAAATCAGCATCAACGGCAAGGTGATTACCACCTTTACCGATGACGAAAATCCCTATACCGGCGGCACCATCGGCCTCTATACCGAAGATGCGCGCATCGTCGCCGATGACATCAACCTGACGGCAACGGCCAACATCACCGGCACGACCAACCACGGTGGCGTGGCCTCCATCAGCGGCAAGGCCGCGACCGGTGAAGTCTTGCACGCCGCCATCAGCGATGGCGACGGTGCTGTCAGCAACGTTAGCTATCAGTGGATGGCCGCCGGCAAGGAGATCAGCGGAGCAACCGGCGAAACCTACACCGTCACAGCGGATAACAGCGGCAAAATCATCAGCGTGCGCATCACCTATACCGATAGCACTGGCAAAGTGGAAAGCGTCATCAGCCCGCCCACAGCCGTAGTAGACAGCGGCAATGACGGCGGTGCGAACCAACGGGGGCAAGTCACCCTGAGCGGCACAGCCGCCGTCGGCGAGACCCTGACTGCAAACGTTAGCGATGGCGACGGCCTGCCTGACCGCATCCAGTACACCTGGCTGGCAAACGGAGCGGCGATCAACGGCGCGAACGGCAGCAGCTATACCATCACCGCCGCCGATGTCGGCAAAGTCATCAGTGTGCAGGTGTATTACTACGATAAGGCAGGGCATGAGGAAAACCTGCTCAGTGACGCTACAAACGCCGTCACCGACACCGCACCGCCGCCGGCGGAAAACCACGCACCGACCGGCAGCGTCACCATTACAGGCGAAGCCGTAGTCGGCAAAACCCTCAACGCCTCTAATGACCTGGCCGATGATGACGGCTTGGGTAACATTACCTATCACTGGCTGGCGGATGGCAAAGAAATCGGCACGGGGGCGAGCTACACCCTGACCGAAGCCGAAAAAGGCAAAACTATCACGGTTAAAGCGACCTATACCGACGGCAAAGGCACAGCAGAAGCGGTGGAAAGCCGTGCGACCGATGCCGTCGCTGAAGATACCCCGCCCCCCGCGAACCACGAAGGCACAGTTGCTATCAGTGGTGAAGCCAAGATTGGCAGCACTCTCACCGCTGCCCTTGATGACAAGGACGGTGTTGACACCGCCCAGGCACAATACCAATGGCTGCGCGACGGACAACCCATCGACAAGGCCAACGGCAGCACCTATACGCTCAGTAAAAACGACGCCGGACATAAAATCAGCGTGCAGGCGACCTATAAAGACAACGCTGGGCATGATGAAAGTCCGACGAGCGAGGTGACTGACATCCCCGCCCCGCCGCCGAATCAACCGGGCACCGTCACCATCACAGGCGAAGCACTGGTCGACAAAACCCTGACCGCGACCATTGACGACAAAGATGGCGTTGACCCCGCCCAGGCGCATTACCAATGGCTGGTAGACGGTAAAGCCGTGGATGGCGCGACGAATGCCACCTACAAAGTCCGCCCCGAAGATGCTGGCAAAGCCATCAGCGTGCACGTCGAATACACCGACAACGCCGCGCACGATGAAAAGCTCGATAGCAGTGCGGCCGATGCCACTGTGGATCACCACAGCGGCTACAAACTTGTCTGGAAGGATGAATTTGACGGCACCACGCTTAACCGCGATAACTGGGGCTATCAGACCGGCGGCTGGAACAGCTCGAAAGTGCAGAACTACTACAGCGACAGTGACAAAAACGTCTCCGTCAGCGATGGCAGTCTCAAAATCACCACGCACCACGAAAGCACCCCCATCAAGACTGGCTCGGGCGAGAACGAGAAAAGCTACGACTTCTCCTCAGGCTTCGTGCAAACCCAGGGCAAGCAGGCGTGGACTTACGGCTACTTTGAGGCACGGCTGAAAATGCCGAATGCCGAAAACGGCAGCCTGTGGCCGGCATTCTGGATGAGTCCGGACAAAGCCAAATATGGTGGCTGGCCGCGCAGTGGCGAAATAGACGTCCTTGAAACCCGCAGCTACATCAACAACGAAGACCGCGATCACGACGGGCAAATCAAAGTTGCCGCCGATGCCCACTGGGGCACCGGCTACGGCAAAGGCAACCACCGCCATAAACAGGGCATCACCTACGTGGATGGCAGCGACGAATGGCACACCTATGCCGTCAAATGGCAGGAAGGCAAACTCGAATACTACGTTGATGGCCGTCACTACCACACCATTGACAACTTCGCTGCGCCGAACGCCACTGATCACCCCGGCCCGTTCAATATCCCGTTCTACCTGCGTCTCAACGTTGCGGTCGGTGGCGACTACATGACCGGGAAATACCAAGATGCGCACAACAGCATCGACAAATTCCCGGCGACGATGGAAGTCGATTACGTCCGCGTTTACCAGTTGGACGGCACGCCGCCGACTCCGCCGCAGACCAATCATGCGCCGACAGGCAGCGTCACCATCACAGGCGAAGCCGTGGTTGGTAAAACGCTTAGCGCCTCTAATGACCTGGCCGACGAAGACGGCTTGGGCAACATCACCTATCACTGGCTGGCGGATGGCAAAGAAATCGGCACAGGAGCGAGTTACACCCTGACCGAAGCCGAAAAAGGCAAAACCATCACGGTTAAAGCGACCTATACCGACGGTAAAGGCACAGCAGAAGCGGTGGAAAGTCGTGCGACCGATGCCGTCGCCGAAGATACCCCGCCGCCGGCGGAAAACCACGCGCCGACTGGAGCCGTGACCGTGAGCGGCGTCGTGCAGGTTGGCGAGACCCTCGTTGCCGGCAATAACCTAGCCGATGAAGACGGCATGGGGCAAGTCAGCTACCAATGGCTGCGTGACGGCCAGGACATCAGCGGTGCAACGAGCGACAAATACACCCTGACCGATGCCGATGCCGGGCATCAGATCAGCGTCCGCGCCAGCTATACCGACGGCGCCAGCCACGCTGAACAGAAAGTCAGCTTCACCACCGGCAATACCGCCGCCGCAGGCAGTGCGCCGACTTACCACGACACCTCAGGTCAAGCGGAAATCGAATGGGCCGGCGTGAAATGGCATGTGCGCGACAGCGACTGGAATTCAGGCTCACCCGGCAGTGGCAACTGGTCGCGCGGCAATACGCAGATTGACGGCACCGACATGCATATGTCGCTGACCAATCCGGACGGTAAAACCCCGATCGCTTCGGAAATCATCTCCAGCAACGCGATGGGTTACGGCACTTATGAGACCACCTTCCGCGCCGATTTCAGCAAGTTTGATCCCTACACCGTCTTCGGCTTCTTCACCTATGAATGGTCGCAGACGACTGTGGCTGGCAACCGCGAAATCGACGGCATCGAAGTTTCGCGCTGGGGTGATCCGACCTTGAAAGGCGTCTTCACCTACTATCCGCCGTCCGCAGCCGACAATGGCATCAAAATGCGGCCGGGATACACCTGGGCGGAAGACGTCAAACACGTCAGCATGAAACTCGAATGGCAGCCCAACAAAATTACCTGGACCCTGCGCAACGCGGAAAACGGCGAAGTGCTGCACCAGGTCGAAAGCACGCGCGACATCCCGGATGCAGCGAACCAGCAGGTGCACTTCAACCTGTGGACTTACAAACCGACCGATCCGCCGAACGAATGGTGGACAGCGGCGCCGCAGAAAGTCACCCTCGGCTCCTTCAACTACACCCCGCTTGCCGGTGGCAACAATCCGCCACCCGCGAACAAAGAAGGCACCGTCACCATCAGCGGAGACGCGAAAGTGGGCGGCGTGCTGACGGCGACCGTTACCGACGGCGACGGCATACAGGAAAGCGCCATCACCTACAAATGGCTGCGCGACGGTCAGCCGATTGCGAGTGCCGAAGGCAAGACCTACACCCTGACTGCGGATGATGCCGGGCATAAAATCACTGTGCAGGCGACCTATAAAGACAATGCCAATCACGACGAAAAACCGTCTGCGACCCAAGACATCGCCCAGCAACAGCCGCCAAGCAGTGAAAACCACCTCGGCAGCGTCACCGTCAAGGGTGAAGCCAAAGTGGGCAGCACCATGACGGCGGAAATCAACGACCAGGATGGTGTACCGGAGAGCGGCATCACTTGGGAATGGTATGGCAACGACACCCTGATCCCCGGTGCCAACAAAGCAACTTTTGAAGTTACCGAAGCCGTCAACGGTATGCAGCTACGCGCCAAAGCTATCTATAAAGACAAGCTCGGACACGACGAAAACCCGATCAGCGACCTCACTCCGGCCGTCGTGCCGAAAGACGGCGGTGATCACAGCGGTCTCTTCCCGCCGCCGGCCGCCGATGCCCCGCGCGTCAACCTGAGTGGCGCGGCGAGCGTCAACGAAGGTAGCCGTGCCGACTACACCGTCAGCCTTGACGGCGGCAAGGCGCTGGAACAAGACGTCAGTGTGGATGTGCGCATCAAACATGGCACAACCGACACGAATGATGCCAATATCACCTGGAAGATCCAGCGGGTGGTCATCCCCAAAGGACAAACCAGTGCGACCTTCCACGTTGATGCCACAGCCGATGGCCAGGCAGAAGGCAAGGAAAACTACACCGTGGAAATCCACAATGCCGTCGTCGGCAACGTGCAGCCGCAAAGCGTGCCGCCCTTTACCGGCAGCGTCACCGCACAGTCGCAAATCATCCCGGCCTACAAATACCCGACCGGCGCTTGGGAAACAGACACCTATTGGGATACCGTGCATAAACTGGGCGGCGGCAAAATCCCCTACACCATCATCAATCCGGCAAGCGGGGCAGGCGAAAAAGTTGATCCCAATTACAGCAAACTCGTTGATGACAACATTGCGGCGGGTATCAAGAACATCGGCTACATCCGCACCATCTACCAAACCCGCCCGATAGAAGACGTCAAAGCCGAAGTTGACCGCTACATAGAGTTCTACGGCAAAGACAAAGTGCACGGCTTCTTCTTCGACGAAGTCAGCTCACAAAGCAACGCGGCGACCGCCTATATGGCCGAGCTGTACAAATACGTGAAGAGCAAGGGACTAGAAAAAACCGTGATTGCCAACCCGGGGACACACATCACCGACGACATCGCGCCTTACGCCGATATCTTCGTAACTACAGAAGTCGGCGCTAACCAGTACATCAACGGATACGAACAGCCGAAATCTGCCTTTGAGAACGATCCGAAGAACGCGTCACGTATCTACCATATGATCCATGACGTACCGCCGGAACAATACGACCGGGTGCTGCAACTCTCTCGCGAACGCAACGCCGGCTGGGTCTTCATCACCAGCGACAAACAGGAAGATCCGCTGCCGTCAAACCAGTGGAAAGAACATCCGGAGCAGGATGGCAACCCGTATAACCACCTGCCGGACAACATGGAGTCGCTGAGCGGGCGCATCAGCAACCTGCCCATGCCGGAATCCCCACTGAATCACGACAGCGGCAGCATCGTCAGTGCCAACATCGGTAACAGCAGCGTGACCACGGAAATCATTGATACCGATTCGGCCAGCGGTCACATGCGCGCACCGGAAGAAGCCGTCATCCAGCATGACGACGCGACCGCTGCACAAAGCGCACACCACGAACAGGACGACGTTGCGCAGCAGCACAGCGACGATAGCGGGCATAACCCGCTGCTGGGCGAAGAACTGCAACACGCCGACCTCAGCGGCCTGCTTAACCTCGACAGCGAAGCCGTGCTCAACTACCTCGGCGAACACGGTGTCGGCCTGCTCGCGCAAGCACAAGCGCACAACGGCCTGCACAGCATCGAAGGTAGCGACGCAGCGGACACCTTCATCACTGCGCACGGTAACCACCAGTTGAGCGGCGGCCAAGGCGCAGACACCTTTGCCTTCCTGCTCGACGGCCACAGCAGCGGTGACCGTATTGCCGACTTCAACATCGCCGAAGGCGACCGCATTGTCTTCGCCGGTGAACACATGAAAGGCGCGCAAATTTCCGTTTCGCACGAACACGGCGGCACCCAGGTAAACGTCACCGACAGCGCGGGCAATAGCCACAGCGTGGAAATTGCCCGCAGCAGCGGCGAAACCCTCAGTGATAAAGACCTCCTGAGCCATGTCGAAATCCGCGGCCCGCAGGGCTATCACGACACTGCCTACCACGGTAACGTGAACCAGCACCTGCCGGAAGAGGAGCACCACAGCGGCATCGTCATCTAAGCGATAGCGCACGCCGACTGACCGCCTGCCATCACTGGCAGGCGGTTTTTTATTGCTTCAACTTCCTTCCCTACCCCAACCTGCCTTGCCGCGCAAAATATCCTCTCGCACGACAACACCCGTCTTGTCCATTACTACTATAATGAACGCAACAAAAGAAAACCTATCCAGAAAAAATATGCCCCAAACCCACAACGAAAACTCCCGCGTCAAAATCCCTGCAGTCTTACACCTGATGCGGTTGGGCTACGATTACCTCTCACTCAAAAACGAAAATTGGGACAAACTAACTAACATCTTTCCTGAAATCTTTATAGAAAGCCTCTGCCGCATTAATCCCGATTTATCGCCGGACGATGCACGCCGCCTGCTCGCCGACATACGCTTAGAGCTGGATAACGAAGACTTGGGGCAAAAGTTTTACGAGCGCCTCACCAATCAATCTGGTGGCAAGAAACTGATCGACTTCCAAAATTTCAATAACAACAGCTTCCACGTTGTAACCGAATTGCCCTGTATCAACGGCGATGAAGAATTCCGCCCCGACATTACGCTGCTGGTAAACGGCATGCCTTTAGTCTTTATCGAAGTCAAAAAACCCAACAACAAAGGCGGCATCGGCGAAGAGCGGGAGCGCATGGGCAAACGTGCGAACAACCCCAAATTCCGCCGTTTTATCAACATCACCCAATTCATGATTTTTTCCAACAACATGGAATACGATGACGGCGCAACCGAGCCGGCGCAAGGCGCGTTTTACGCCTCGTCTGCTTACGGCAAGCCAGTGTTCAACTACTTCCGCGAAGAGCACAAATTAAATCTTGCCGAATTATTGAACACGCTTTCAGACGACCTCGAAAACAAAGTCCTGCAAGACAACAACCTGCCCGTTATCAAACACAGCCCCGAATTTATCAGCAATAAATCGCCCGAAACACCGACCAACCGCATCCTGACTTCGCTGCTTTGCCGAGAGCGCCTCGCCTTTCTCCTGCAACACGGGTTGACGTATGTCAAAACCGACCAAGGCGCGCTGCAAAAACACATCATGCGCTATCCGCAGCTATTTGCCACTCTCGCCATTGAAAAACATTTGGCAAACGGCGGCAAAAAAGGCGTGATTTGGCACACCCAAGGCTCCGGCAAAACCGCGCTTGCCTATTACAACACCCGTTACTTGACCCACTATTACGCCAAACAGGGCATCGTGCCGAAATTCTATTTCATCGTGGATAGGCTCGATTTATTGAAACAGGCGCAGCGGGAATTTACCGCCCGCGACTTAATCGTCCATACCATCGACAGCCGCGAAGCCTTTGCTGCCGACATCAAATCCGCCCAAACCCTGCACAACCACGCAGGCAAAGCGGAAATCACTGTCGTTAACATCCAAAAATTCAAAGACGACCCCGATGTTGTCGCCCGTAACGACTACGACCTCGCCATCCAGCGCGTCTATTTTCTTGATGAAGTACACCGCAGCTACAACCCCAAAGGCTCGTTTCTTGCCAACCTCAACCAGTCCGACGTAAACGCCGTCAAAATCGGGCTGACCGGCACGCCGCTTATCGGCGTAACCGCAGGCAACGTCAACACCCGCGAGCTCTTCGGCGACTACATCCACAAATACTATTACAACGCCTCCATTGCCGACGGCTACACCCTGCGCCTGATTCGTGAAGAAATTAGCAGCCAATACAAAGCCCAATTACAAGAAGCACTGGCGCAGCTTGAAGTCGAAAAAGGCAGCTTTGACCGCAAAGAAATCTACGCCCATCCGCATTTCGTCCGCCCGATGCTCGACTATATCTTGGGCGACTTTGCCAAATTCAGAAAAACCAACCAAGACGACAGCCTCGGCGCCATGGTCGTTTGCGACAGTGCAGAACAGGCGCGGCAACTCTTTGACCATTTTCAGACGGCCTCAGACCACAATCTCACCGCTACGCTGATATTGCACGACGTCGGCACTAAAGACGAGCGCGACCAATGGGTCAAAGATTTTAAAGCGGGCAAAACCGACATCCTGTTTGTGTACAACATGCTTTTGACCGGTTTTGACGCGCCGCGCCTGAAAAAACTCTATTTGGGCAGACTGATAAAAGCCCATAACCTTTTACAAACCCTGACCCGTGTCAACCGAACCTACAAATCTTACCGCTACGGCTATGTTGTTGATTTTGCCGACATCGAGCGCGAATTCGACAAAACCAACCGCGCCTATTGGGACGAACTTTCTAACGAATTGGGCGATGAAATCGGCAGTTACAGCCAGCTTTTCAAAACTGCCGAAGAAATCGAACAGGAAATCACCGGCATCAAAAACGCCCTGTTTGATTTCGATACCGAAAACGCCGAAGAATTTTGCAGCCAAATTAGCCAAATAGAAGACAAAAAACAGCTTCTAGCCTTAAAAAAAGCCCTGCAAACCGCCAAAGAGTTGTACAACATCCTGCGTTTGCAAGGCAGCCATGAATTTCTTGCGCATCTGGATTTTGACAAGCTCAATCTTTTGTACCGCGAAACCGCCGCCCGCTTGGATACCTTAAACCTTGCCGAAAAATTACAGCAAGGCGACACCGCCCATTTGCTCAATGAAGCGCTGGAAGACGTTTACTTCCAATTCGTCAAAATCGGCGAAGCTGAACTCAAACTTGCCGACGATTTAAAAGACATCATGCGCAAAGTCCGCGAAGGGCTGGCGGGCAACTTCGACCAAGAAGACCCCGAATACATCAGCCTGCGCGAAGAGCTGGAACGCATCTTCAAGAAAAAGAACCTCGCCGAAGTCGGGCAGGAAGAAATGCAGGCAAACATCGCCACACTCGAAACCGTCTATACCAAAATCAAAGAGTTGAACCGCCAAAACGACCTCTTGCGGCACAAATACGGCGGCGACGCCAAATACGCGCGTACCCACAAGCGGCTCATGGAAAACGCCGCCCTCTACGGCGATAAACTCAAAGTCTTTAACGCGCTAAACGGTGTAAAAACCGATGCCGACCAAAAAGTGCTGGATATGGAGCAGATTTTGGACAACCAAAATTACTTTGAAAAACAAATGCAGGGCATCGTATTAAAACGCTTTAGAACGGAGCAACAATTTCCTGTTCGGCCCCAAGACATCCAAGCCATCAACCGCCTGTTGGTGCGGGAATATTTAAAAGAAAGCGGGCGGATTTGAGGAGTAGATTTTTAGGCAGCCTTAACCATTTATAAATACAGGAAAGCAATGCACAACAACAACATCATCATCTACACCACGGAAGACGGACTATCCGAATTTACCCTGCGCGAGCTTGACGGCGAACTATGGCTTACCCAAAAAGAAATTGCCGAACTCTACCAAACCAGCAAACAAAACATCGGTAAACACATCAAGGCGATATTTGCAGAACAAGAACTGGACGATTCAGTTGTAAACTTTCAGTTTACAACTGCCGCAGACGGCAAGAACTACCGCATGGGGCTTTATCCCCTCTCCCTAATCATCGCCGTCGGCTACCGCGTCCGCTCCACACGCGGTACACAATTCCGCCAATGGGCAACACGGACATTGGGCGAATACATCAGCAAGGGCTTCGTATTAAACGACGACCGGCTGAAAAACCCGCCTGTCGGGACAAACCGTGCCGAAGATCAGTTTGAACAGTTGCTCAACCGCATCAGGGACATCCGCAGCAGCGAACGGCGGATGTATCTGCGTGTGCGCGAAATATTCGCCATGGCGGCGGATTACCAGCCCAGCTTCAAAGAAACCACCCGGTTTTTCAAAATCATACAAAACAAACTTCATTACGCCTGCACCCGTCATACCGCCCCTGAAATTATTTACCAAAGGGCGGATGCGGGGAAACCTAATATGGGTCTGACCCATTGGCGGGGCAAAGAAATCGCCAAAGCCGATGTAACCGTTGCCAAAAACTACCTGAATGAAAAAGAAATCGATGCCCTCAACCGCATTGTTTCCATGTGGCTGGATTTTGCCGAAGACCAGGCGAGCATGAAAAAACAGATATTCCTGCAAGACTGGACAGAAAAACTGGATGCCTTTCTCGCCTTCAATGACCGCCAAGTTTTACAAACAGCAGGGACAATCAGTAAAACGCAGGCAGACGAAAAAGCCTGTATCGAATATGAAAAATTTGCCGCCGCACGCAGACTGGAAAAAGAACGCGAGGGCGAACGCCATATTGCCGAACTGCTGAGCCTGAAAAAATAGCAGGCATCGATGCAGGCTGCTTAAAAAGTGCGGTCGGATTTTGAAATGTTTTTTCAGACGACCTTTGAAGAGTTTTTAGAGATGAATTTAAGATGAAAGAAGAATTAAAAATAAAATTTTTATCGGATTTAATTGATTTCAAAAATGGAAAATCAATTAAACCTTCTAGTGGGGATATCCCTATTTATGGTGGAAATGGTATTCTAGGGTATAGCGAAAAATATAACTATAACAACATATTGATTATTGGGCGCGTTGGTGCTTACTGCGGAAGTATTCATTATCACAAAGAAAAATGCTGGGTTTCTGATAATGCCATAGCAGGCGAAGTCAAAAGCGATTATTCGATTGACTATTTGTACTATTTGATGAAATCACTGAATTTAAATGATAGACAGGTCGGTTCAAGCCAACCACTTTTGACACAAGGGGTTTTGAATAATATTTCTGTAAAGATATATGAATCTTCACAAACCCAACAATCCATCGCCGCCGTCCTATCCGCTTTGGACAAAAAAATCGCCCTGAACAAACAAATCAACGCGCGCTTGGAAGAGATGGCGAAAACCCTGTACGACTACTGGTTTGTGCAGTTCGATTTCCCTGATGCCAACGGCAAGCCCTACAAATCCTCAGGCGGCGAAATGGTGTTTGACGAAACCTTGAAACGGGAAATTCCGAAGGGGTGGGAGGTGAAGAGTTTGGGAGAAATTGCCTCAACAAGTTCTGGGGGGACTCCAACATCAACTATTCAAGAATATTATAAAGGTGGGAATATTCCTTGGATAAACAGTGGGGAATTAAATAATAATTTTATTGTCCACACAGATAATTTTATTACTCAAACAGGAATGGATAATTCAAGTGCAAAACTTGTATCTGAAAAATCTATATTACTTGCTATGTATGGAGCAACAGCAGGAAAAACAAGTCTGATATCTTTTAAAACTACAACAAATCAAGCTATTTGCTCAATCCTTCCCAAAGATATGAATCATAGAGTTTATATAAAAAGTTATTTAGATAATATGTACCTATACTTGGTTCAGCTAAGTTCGGGTTCTGCTCGTGATAACTTATCGCAAGACAAAATTAAACGACTACACCTTGTAATTCCAGAGAGTGGAATTTTGGAAATCTTCTCAAAAGTTACAGAGGATTTTTATAAAAAAATCGAAACAAATCTAAAACAAAGCCACCACCTGACCCAACTACGCGATTTCTTACTGCCCATGCTGATGAACGGACAGGTATTCGTGGCGAAATAAGCCAGCTTTAAGAATCCGACTACGCGATAAAACAAACGAGATAAAAAATGACCGAACAACATTTTACCGAACAAACCAAAGCCCTGATTGACAGTTTGAAAACCATCTGCGTCAACTACGGTTTAGGCAATGACGGCAACGAGTTCAAAATTATCAGTCAGGCGTTTCTGTATAAATTCCTAAACGACAAATACGATTTCGAAGTTAAACAAATTCGCAAAAAAAAGCCCGACGAGCTAATCGAGTTCGTCAATATGGATATTGAGGGAAAAACAGCCGTTTTGAAGCCCGAACATTCCATAAAATATCTGTCCGAGCGACAAAACGGCGCGGACTTTGCCAAACTCTTTGACGATACGCTGACCGATATTGCCGCTTGTAATGCGGATTTGTTTTCAGTGAAAACCGAAGGCGGGGCGAAAATTGTGTTGTTCGAGCGTATCAGTCAATATATTACCGACGAAGGCCGACGCGATGATTTTTGCCGCGCGTTGATTTCCAAGCTGGCAGGTTTCAGCTTTGAGGTGATTTTTGCGCAAAAATTTGATTTTTTCGCCACGATTTTTGAATACCTGATTAAAGACTACAACAGCAATTCCGGCGGCAAATACGCCGAATACTACACGCCGCATGCGGTGGCGCGGATTATGGCGGATATTTTGGTGCCAGAGGCGGTGCGCGGGCAAATCCGCAGCGTGGACGTTTACGACCCGTCGGCTGGCTCGGGAACGCTGTTGATGAATGTCGCGCACGCCATCGGCGAAGACAAATGTATGATTTATACGCAGGATATTTCGCAAAAATCGTCCAATCTGTTGCGGCTGAATCTGATTTTGAACAATTTGGTGCATTCACTGAATAATGTGGTTCAGGGCAATACGATTTTGTCGCCCGCTCATAAAGACGCTTCAGGCCGTCTGAAAAAATTTGATTTCATCGTTTCCAATCCGCCGTTTAAATTGGATTTCAGCGATTTTCGCGACCAATTGGAAGGCGAGGAAAACCGCGAACGCTTTTTTGCCGGTATCCCGAAAATCAAAGCAAAAGATACGGATAAGATGGAAATCTATCAGCTTTTTATCCAGCATATCTTGTTTAGCCTGAAAGAAAACGGCAAAGCGGCAATTGTGTTGCCGACGGGCTTTATCACCGCTCAATCGGGCATCGACAAAAAAATCCGCGAACATTTGGTAGAAAATAAAATGCTCGCCGGCGTGGTTTCTATGCCTTCAAATATTTTTGCTACCACGGGAACTAATGTTTCCATCCTGTTTATCGATAAAGCTAATAAAAACAAAGTAGTATTAATCGATGCATCGGGATTGGGCGAAAAAATCAAAGACGGCAAAAACCAAAAAACCGTACTTTCCCGCGCAGAAGAACAAAAAATCTGCAATACCTTCACGCACAAACAGGTAGTGGAAGATTTCAGCGTGGTGGTCAGCTACGATGAAATTAAAGCCAAAAACTACAGCCTGTCCGCGGGGCAGTATTTCGAGGTAAAGATTGATTATGTAGATATTTCCGCCGACGAATTTGCGCAGAAAATGGCGGAATTTTCGGCGGATTTGGACAAACTCTTCACTGAATCTGCCGAATTGGAACGGGAAATCAAGGATAAATTGCAAAGACTGCAATTCAACGGTGATTATTCATAGTGTCTCTGTATTCCGCATGGATAGTCACCATGGCAAATGTTATTTGGGGATTTATTTTATCGATATGGGTTTTACCCATCCCCTCACACACATCTTTTACAGTCGTTGCAGAGGATTGATACGGCGTTGGTCCGCCAAGCGGCGTAAATACTGGGCCCGTCAAGCGGCGTAAATACAGGCCTCGTCAAGCGGCGTAAACACTGAGCTCACCAAGCGGCGTAAATACTGGCGTAATGGACAAAATAGGTGTTTTTTTCGAGACGTAACGCTCTAAGAACGTGTTCATTGTCTCAGCCTCTGCTGTAAACTATCGGTATGAACAGAAAAACCTACCCAAGCGATATCAGTCGCGAGCAATTTGCGCCTCTCCTTCCCCTGCTGGAAAGTGCCCGTAAACGCACAGCGCCACGCCAGGTGGACTTGTACGATATCTCGTGCCATTCTCTATCTGCAACGCACCGGCTGCTCCTGGCGCGCTTTGCCGGGCGATTTCCCCAAATGGCGCACCGTGCATTCCTACTTCCAGAGATGGACTGAGCTACGCGAGAGTGGCATCAGCATCCTTGAGGAAGCATTAAAAAAATCAGGTAGTTGCGGAGCGCCGCAAGCAGGGTCGCCATGAAGCAACCACTTTCCTGATTATTGATGCGCAGAGTGTGAAGAACACGGATACCGCCATGGAAAAAGGCTACGATGCGGGCAAGAAGGTTAGCGGTATCAAGCGGCATATCGCGGTTGACACGCAGGGTTTGCCGCATGCGCTTGCGGTAACGACGGCGGATATTACGGATAGAAAAGGCTGTCTGCTAGCCTTGGAACATGGGCGGGATAATCTTGGTGCGGTACAAAAAATCCTTGCTGACGGTGGTTACACGGGTAAAGCATTTGCTTCGTCGGTACAGGAGTTGATTGGTGCGGAGGTAGAGATTGCCAAACGAAACGAATTGCACCGTTTTGCAGTATTGCCGAAGCGATGGGTAGTAGAGCGCAGTTTTTCCTGGTTGGAAAAGAATAGGCGGCTTTGGAAAAACTGCGAGCGTAAGTTGAGTACCAGTCTGCAAATGGTAGCTTTGGCTTTCTTGGGAGTCCTGCTGCGAAGACCATGAACACGTTCTAAGGTGTACACGCTTACGAATGTTTTTAACGCAGCAGATACCGAATCTAGACTTGAAAAACCACGCGATGGTGGGAGTCGGTAGGTCCTCCTTGCAACAGTGACCGTAAACCGATGAAATCACGCGGTTTTTTTCATAGCAACCCGAATGGAGATTTCATGAAACCCGATATTCATCCGAACTACCGTCCGGTCGTCTTCAAAGACAACAGCGCCGACTTCGCCATCCTGACCCGTTCTACCGTCGAAACCAAAGAAACAATCACTTGGACCGATGGCAAAGAATATCCGCTGGTGCGCGTTGATATCAGCAGCCAATCCCACCCGTTCTATACCGGCAAACAGAACATTGTTGATACTGCCGGTCGTGTGGATCGCTTCAAACGCAAATACGGCAAGAAATAAACCGCTTTCTGCGATAAAAAAACCGGCGTCAAGCCGGTTTTTTTATCGCAAGTTCGGTAGAAGAAAAAAGGCTCCATCATGGGGCTTGTTATTTTTGTTTGTCGCATTGATGCTTCAATGCAGCGCCGCCCAAACTTCATCTAGATAGGCGAGAGTCAGGTGGGCAGTATCGGGGACGAGGGCGATGTCACTGCCCAGGTCTTCTGCTTTGCCCACGCCGACAGGCAGCGCACCGGCGGCTTTGATGGCGGTGATGCCGGCGGCGGCGTCTTCAATGCCGATGCAGTCGCGGATGTCCACCCCCACGCCTTGCGCGGCGGCGAGGAAAATGTCCGGTGCCGGTTTGGAGTGGGCGACGGCGGCAGGGTCGGCAATGGCGTCGAAGTAGGCGGTGAGCTGCATTTTTTCGAGCAGGAAGGGGCCGTTTTTGCTCGCCGAGGCCAGCGCGATTTTTTTGCCCGCCGCGCGCAGGGCTTGCAGCAGGGCGAGGATGCCCGGGTACACGTCTTCAGGACGGACGGCCTGAATCATTTCGACGTAGTTGTCGTTTTTGCGTGTGGTCAGGCGGGCAAATTCGGCATCGTCCACACTTTTGCCGCCGTAGGCGAGAATGCGGCGCAAGGAATCGTCACGCGAGACGCCTTTGAGTTGTTCGTTGAAGGCGCGGTCGATATGAATGCCCTGTTCTTCGGCGAGTTTTTTCCAGGCCAGGTAGTGGTATTCGGCAGTGTCGGTGATGACGCCGTCGAGGTCGAAGAGGACGGCTTGGTAGGTCATGGTTGTTCTCCTGTGTTGAGAGATTCGTCAAGCGGCGTACGCGGGGTTTGCGCATAGTCTTCCCCCTTGCGTCGCTGCGTGACACCTTTCCCCGCAAGCGGGGGAAGGGATTTTTCTCTGTGGTTTTTTACCCGTTTTTTTGCAGTGGCGCGCTGTGGCTGTCTTTCAGGGTCAGGGTTTCGCCATAGAGTTTGAGCGGCAGGGCGTCACCTTTGAGCAGGCGCAGGGTGACGTTTTTGCCGTCCACTTCTATTTTTATCAGGCGGCCACGGTAGTTGATATGGAAGGTGTAGCCCGTCCAGTCTGATGGCAGGAAGGGCGCGAAGCTGAGGGTACCACCCCAGGTTTTCATTTGTGCGAAGCCCTGGACGATGGCCAGCCATGAACCGGTCATGGAGGTGATGTGCAGGCCGTCTTCGGTGTCGTTGTTGTAGTTGTCGAGGTCGAGGCGGGCAGTGCGCTGGTACATTTCCACGGCTTTGGCTTCTTTGCCGAGTTCGGCGGCGAGGATGGCGTGGATGGAGGGCGACAGCGAGCTTTCGTGCACGGTCATCGGTTCGTAGTAGTCGAAGTTGCGCCGTTTTTCGTCGAGGGTGTAGCGGTCGCCGAAGAAGTAGATGCCTTGCAGGACGTCGGCCTGTTTGATGAAGGGCGAGCGCAGGATTTTGTCCCACGACCATTTCTGGTTCAGCGGCAGGTCGTCCGGCGAGAGGGCGGAGACGGGGCGGATGTCTTTGTCGAGGAAGCCGTCGTGCTGGACGAAGATGCCCTGTTCTTTGTCTTCGGGATAGTACATGTTCGCGATGATGTCCTGCCATTTGCCGCGCTCGGCGTCGCTGATGTTGAGGTCGGGGCGCGGGTGTTTTTGCAGGGCCTCCAGGGTGTATTGCAGTACCCAGGCGGCGAGGGTGTTGGTGTACCAGTTGTTGTTGATGTTGTTTTCGTATTCGTTCGGCCCGGTCACGCCGTGGATCATGTATTTGCCGTGGCGTTTGGAGTAGTGGACGCGGTCCGCCCAGAAGCGCGAGACTTCGACCAGCACTTCCAGACCTTCTTTGGCGAGGTAGCTGTCATCGCCGGTGTAGTTGGTGTAGTTGTAGATGGCGTAAGGGATGGCACCGTTGCGGTGGATTTCTTCGAAGGTGATTTCCCATTCGTTGTGGCATTCGACGCCGGTGAAGGTAACCATCGGGTAGAGCGCGCCGGCGAGGCCTTGCTGTCGGGCGTTGTGCTGGGCCTGCGGCAACTGGTTGTGGCGGTATTTGAGCAGGTTGCGGGTGACGTTCGGCTCGGCCAGGGCGAGGTAGAGTGGTACGGCGTAGGCTTCGGTGTCCCAGTAGGTGGCGCCGCCGTATTTTTCGCCGGTGAAGCCTTTCGGGCCGATGTTGAGGCGGGCGTCTTCGCCGTAGTAGGTGGCGAATAGCTGGAAGAGGTTGAAGCGGATGCCTTGTTGTGCTTCGTTGTTGCCGCTGATGACGACGTCGGCGATATCCCAGCGCTGTTTCCAGCCCGCTTCGTGGGCGGCGAGGAGGTCGGCGTGGTTTTGTCCGCTGATGTTTGCGGAGAGGTCGCGTCCGGCTTTTTGTACGGCGGCGAGACCGTCGTAGTCGCGGCTGGTGGTGATGATGACGCGTTTTTCAAAGGTTTTCGGCGCCGCGCCCACTTCGGCTTCGAAGCGGTTAGTCACGCGCCAGTCGCTGCTGTCGTGGCCGGTGGCGGTGAAGTCGCCAGCGAAGGTTTGTTCGGCGTTGACGATGAATTGGTCAACGCCGAAGGGATTGGCGACGGTTTGGGTGGCAATGCTGCCACGGTCGGCGGCAACGTCGCGCGCCAGTACTTGCCAGAATTTTTCTTCGTAGTTGGCGTCTTCGTTTTTCACGTCGGCGTCAATGACGGCGTCAATGCGTACTTTGTGGGTTTTGCCGTCGGTGGCGGTGATGTCCCAGCGGATGAGCGCCAGTTCTTTTTGCGCGACGGAGAGGAATTTGCTGATGCGGAACTGGACGCCGAAGAGGGTGAACTGGCGGTGCAGGACGCCAGTGTGCATGTCGAGTTCGAGGACGAAGTCGGTGGGGGCGTGTTTGCCGAGGTCAACTTCCTGGCCGTCAACGTAGATGGCAACTTTGCTGTAATTCAAGGCGTTGATGGCTTTGCCGAAGTATTTGGGGTAGCCGTTTTTCCACCAGCCGACGCGGGTTTTGTCCGGGAACCACACGCCGCCGATGTAGGTGCCGAGGTGGCTGTCGCCGCTGTAGGTTTCTTCGAAGTTGCCGCGCATGCCCATGTAGCCGTTGCCGAGGCTGGTCAGGCTTTCTTGCAGGCGCTTGTGTTCTTTTTCCAGTTTGGTGCTGCGGATGCTCCAGGGGTGGATTTCCATGATTCTCAGGTACATATCAGTGTCCTCTTTCGGGTTGGAAGATGATGGTGGATTGGTGGCGCGCGCCGTCTTTGAGGCGGATGTCGCCGTATTCGGGACGGTGCAGGCTGTTGGGCAGGGTTTGCAGTTCGGTGGCGAGTGCGTCGTAAGTGCCCGCGTCATGCGCGGTGCTGTCCTGCGGTGCAGCGGTGAAGATAATCAGGCCGTTGCGGTCGCCATAGAGGCGGACGCGGTAGTCGGGGGTACTCAGGATGGCTGCTGCCTGGCGGATGTCAGCGGGGACGCGGTAGATGTCGTCAAAACCCCCGCTTGCGCGCACGGCATCATCCAGCGGACGCGCAAGGCGGAAGTCGTAAGCGGGATTGTCGTCTGCATTGAGCGGCAGTTTTTCCGCATTGACGGCGATATGTTCGCCCTGCGGGATGTGCAGGGTGCAGCCGTGCAGGCCGCGCGGCAGGCGCCAGTAGATATGCAGGGTCGGGTCAAACACGGTGTCGCCATGCGCCGTCGCTTCGTAGCGGAGGGTGAGGCGGTCGTCCGCGGCCAGCTGGTAATCAATGCTGAGTTCAAGGTCGCCGGGGTAGCCGTCCTGCGCCGCAGTCACGGTCGTGCTGAGGCGCAGTAACTGCGCATCCAGCCGCTGCACGGTGAAGAGCCTCCCCGCCAGCCCGTGCGAACCGCCGTGCAGGGCGTTACGCCCTTCGTTCGCCTCCACGCGGCAGGATTTGCCGAAGAGGTCGAATGCGGCCCCAGCGATGCGTCCGGCGACGCGGCCAATCTGCTTGTTAATCTGAAACGGGTTCTGCACATAATCGGCGGCGTTGTCGTAGCCGATGACCAGCGGCAGGCGGCCATTATCTGTGCGCAGCGAGTAATCTTGGACGATACCGCCAAGATTGAGCACACACACCCGTGTGCCGCGCGCATTTTCCAGGTAATAGCCGACGACCGGCACCCCGTGCAGGGTGCCGAACGGTTTGGACAGCGCATCCATCAGGCGTGATCCGTCTTGGCGTGCGTTTCCTTAATCAGGAACACCGAAAACGCGCCGGCAAGCAGGATGATCCCGGCGGCAATAAACATATTGGCCTGTGTGCCGCCCAATAACGGGTAGAGGCCGAAACTCATAAGCGAAGCGACAATCTGCGGCAGGCAAATCGAGCCGTTAAAGAGGCCGAGATAGGTGCCCATATGTTTGCCGGAAAGGGCATTGGTCACGATTGTCAGCGGGTAAGTGATAATCCCCGCCCAGGCAATGCCGACCAGGATAAAGGACAGAATCAGCACATATTTATTGCCGACATAGGCGATGGAGAGGAAACCCAGCGCACCCAGTGCCAGACAGGCGAAATAACCGTGCTTATGGAACTGGTTCGGCACCTTCGCCAGCACATACGAGCACGCGACTGCCGCGATGGACTGCACCGCCGCCAGCATCCCGTACCAGTTGCCCGCTTCCTGATAGCCGGCAGAAGCGGCGTCTGTGGTCTGCCAGACATTGGCGGCAATCGCGCCTGCGGAATACGTCCACAAATACTGGAAGGCAAACCAGCAGAAAAACTGCGTCAATGACACCGTCCAGAAGGCCTTGGGCGCGGTTTTCAGCAGCGTCAGCCAGCTCACCTTGTCCTGATTGTCCTGCACTGAAATACCGTGATAACGCGCATAAGTGGCAGGGTCGTACTCCTTCACCTTGAAAATCGTGAAGGCGCTGGTAATGACGAGCAGCGCCGCGCCGACATAAAACGCGACCACCACCGTCTGCGGCACCACGCCCGCCGGTGCCGTGTTGGCGAGACCGATATAGGCGAACACGAACGGCAACACGGCGGCAATCACCGAACCGGCATTGGCGAGAAAACTCTGAATACCGTAGGCATAACTCTTCTGCTCGTCGTTAACCATATCGCCGACCATCATCTTGAACGGCTGCATTGCCATGTTGGACGACACATCCAGCAGGGCAATCATCAGCGCGCCAAATACCAGCGCGGCAAGTGGGCCAAAGCCGAAACTGCCGGAGTTCGGCATCAAAATCATGACCAGCACGGCAATCAGCGCGCCATACAGCAGATACGGCAGGCGGCGGCCACCGAGACGCGGTGCCCAAGTGCGGTCCGAATAATGGCCGACGATGGGCTGTACCAAAAGACCCGCCAGCGGCGGCAGGATAAAGAACCAGCCGAGACTGTGCGGGTCAGCGCCGAGTGTTTGGAAAATGCGGCTCATCTGCGAGCTTTGCAGGGTGAAGGCCGTCTGCACGCCGAGAAAACCGAAGCTGATCATCCAGATAGTACTTTGGGGCAGCGTGGGCAGGCCTTGCTGCGCCGTTTGCGGGGTGAGTTCCGACATAAGAAAACTCCTCTGATGGGCGGAATGCTCCTGATTGCGGCATTCCGGTGATTAATCATTCCGTGGGAAAACGCTTTAATAATTTTTGAATTAAAGTTCCGGTAAAAACAAGATTCTCCACCCCCTACGATTGATAAATCTTGAATAAGATTAACTGAAATAGTAAAAAAAATCTAGAAATTCCACGGTTATTTTCACAAAGACAGGAGTGATGATTATCAGGGGATAACATCTGCATATGTGGCAACAGGCAGGACTAACGCCGCTTGGCGGGATTTTGCAGTCAGGCAGAAAGCCGGAGAGATGACCGGGGACGGCTTAGAACGTGTTCATTGTCTCAGCCTCTGCTGTAAACTATCGGCATGAACAGAAAAACCTACCCAAGCGATATCAGTCGCGAGCAATTTGCGCCTCTCCTTCCCCTGCTGGAAAGTGCCCGTAAACGCACAGCGCCACGCCAGGTGGACTTGTACGATATCTCGTGCCATTCTCTATCTGCAACGCACCGGCTGCTCCTGGCGCGCTTTGCCGGGCGATTTCCCCAAATGGCGCACCGTGCATTCCTACTTCCAGAGATGGACTGAGCTACGCGAGAGTGGCATCAGCATCCTTGAGGAAGCATTAAAAAAATCAGGTAGTTGCGGAGCGCCGCAAGCAGGGGCGCCATGAAGCAACCACTTTCCTGATTATTGATGCGCAGAGTGTGAAGAACACGGATACCGCCATGGAAAAAGGCTACGATGCGGGCAAGAAGGTTAGCGGTATCAAGCGGCATATAGCGGTTGACACGCAAGGTTTGCCGCATGCGCTTGCGGTAACGACGGTGGATGTTACGGATAGAAAAGGCTGCCTGCTAGCCTTGGAACGTGGGCGGGATAATCTTGGTGCGGTACAAAAAATCCTTGCTGACGGTGGTTACACGGGTAAAGCATTTGCTTCGTCGGTACAGGAGTTGATTGGTGCGGAGGTAGAGATTGCCAAACGAAACGAATTGCACCGCTTTGCGGTATTGCCGAAGCGATGGGTAGTAGAGCGCAGCTTTTCCTGGTTGGAAAAGAACAGACGGCTTTGGAAAAACTGTGAGCGTAAGTTGAGTACCAGTCTGCAAATGGTCGTTTTGGCTTTCTTGGGAGTCCTGCTACGAAGACTGTGAACACGTTCTAAACAGCGGTGATGGCATGGTTGCTGCTATCAAATTAAAGAAGAATGACACCTACCAGAGCCCCGCAACCTACCGTTTCGTGGCAAAATATTACCGTCACATTACCGGCCTATTTACAAGTTATGAAAGACCCGGGAAAACAACCGCTTAACCAGGAGACCCGTCATGGCCCGCATCACCCTTAGTCTGAAAAACCCCGTCGGTGACATCCTTGCCACCTACGCGCTTGATACCACTGGCGTGGTACAGCACATCGAGGCAATGGATGACGTGTACTATCAGTTTACGGATGAGGCGAGCGGGATCGGGCCGGAACAGCTGATCACCGAGCGGAAGGGTGATGACCTCTACATCGCCTTTGATGATGGCACCGACCTGATCATCGACCACTACTTTAGCCAGGGAGAAGGCGCGCTGGTTGGCACACAAGCCAACGGCGGACTGCATAGCTACCCCGTGGCCGCCCTTAGCGAACACGAATTGGCAGCGGAAGTTGCCGCTGCACAAACGTTTGCGCCTGATACTGTGGACAACGCCGGGCTGGCCGCTCTCGGTGGGCTCGCCCTGGTGGGCGGTGGTATCGCACTTGCCGCGCATAACCACGACAAACATCATCACGACAACAACGTGACACCGCAGCCGCAACCCGAACCACAACCCAACCCGAACCCGCAACCCAACCCGAACCCGAACCCGAACCCGAACCCGCAACCTAACCCGAACCCGCAACCTAACCCGAACCCGCAACCTAACCCGAACCCGCAACCTAACCCGAACCCGCAACCTAACCCGAACCCGCAACCTAACCCGAACCCGCAACCTAACCCGAACCCGCAACCTAACCCGAATCCGCAACCCAATCCAAATCCGCGACCCAATCCAAATCCGCAACCCAATCCAAATCCGCAACCCAATCCAAATCCGCAACCCAATCCAAATCCGCAACCTAACCCGAACCCACAGCCGCCGCAACCCAATCACGCGGGCAAAATTAGCATCAGCGGCGAGGCGAAAGTCGGACAAACGCTGACCGCCGCCGTTGCCGATGACGACGGCGTACCCGCTAACGTGCAATACCAATGGCTGCGCGACGGTCGGCCCATCAGCGGACAAACGGGCAGCAGCTACACGCTCACCAAAGACGACGCGGGACACAAAATCACCGTACGCGCGACCTACAAAGACAACGCTGGACATGATGAAAGCCCGCTGAGCGAGGCAACAGCAGCAGTTGCCGACGTCCCTGCACCGAATCCGCAGCCTAATCCGAACCCGCAGCCGCAACCCAATCACGAAGGGAAAATCACCCTTAGCGGCGAAGCGAAAGTCGGACAAACCCTGACCGCTGCCGTTAGCGATGACGACGGCGTACCAAGCAACGTGCAATACCAGTGGTTACGCGACGGCCAGCCGATTAACGGACAAACGGGCAGCAGCTACACGCTCACCAAAGACGACGCGGGACACAAAATCACCGTACGCGCGACCTACAAAGACAACGCTGGACACGACGAAAACCCGCTAAGCGAGGCCACCGCTACCGTTACCGATACCCCGGCACCAAATCCGCCGCCGCAACCCAATCACGCGGGCAAAATTAGCATCAGTGGTGAGGCCAAAGTTGGACAAACATTGACCGCTGCCGTTAGCGACGACGACGGCGTCCCCGCTAACGTGCAATACCAATGGCTGCGCGACGGCCAGCCGATTAGCGGACAAACGGGCAGCAGCTACACCCTCACCCGTGACGACGCGGGACACAAAATCACCGTGCGCGCCACCTACAAAGACAACGCCGGACACGATGAAAGCCCGCTAAGCGAGGCAACAGCGGCGGTTGCCGACACCCCTGCACCAAATCCGCAGCCGAATCCAAATCCGCAGCCGCAACCCAATCATGAAGGCAAAATCACTATCAGCGGTGAGACCAAAGTCGGACAAACGCTGACCGCTGCCGTTAGCGATGACGACGGCGTACCCGCTAACGTGCAATACCAGTGGTTGCGTGACGGTCAGCCGATTGCCAACCAAACAGGCAACACCTATACCCTCACCCGCGACGACGCGGGACACAAAATCACCGTACGCGCGACCTACAAAGACAACGCCGGACACGACGAAAGCCCGCTAAGCGAGGCAACAGCGGCGGTTGCTGACGTCCCCGCGCCAAATCCGCAGCCAAATCCGCAGCCAAACCCACAACCGAATCCAAACCCGAATCCGCAACCGCAACCCAATCACGCAGGCAAAATCAGTATCAGCGGCGAAGCGAAAGTCGGGCAAACGCTGACCGCAGCCGTTAGCGATGACGACGGCGTACCAAGCGACGTGCAATACCAATGGCTACGAGACGGCCAGCCGATTGCCAACCAAACAGGCAGCAGCTACACGCTCACCCGCGACGACGCCGGGCACAAAATCACCGTGCGCGCGATCTACAAAGACAACGCCGGACACGACGAAACCCCGTTGAGCGAGGCCACGGCTACCGTCGCCGATACCCCGGCACCAAATCCGCCGCCGCAACCGAATCACGCAGGGAAAATCAGCATCAGTGGTGAGGCCAAAGTTGGACAAACATTGACCGCTGCCGTTAGCGATGACGACGGCGTACCCGCTAACGTGCAATACCAGTGGTTGCGTGACGGCCAGCCGATTGCCAATCAAACAGGCAACACCTATACCCTCACCCGCGACGACGCGGGACACAAAATCATCGTGCGCGCGACCTACAAAGACAACGCCGGACACGATGAAAGCCCGACGAGCGAGGCGACGGCGAGCGTGGCAGATAACGCTAACGCGCCGTTGATGCACGACGATTTCTCGTCCTATCCACTGCACAAGACTTACGTCGATAACGATACTTTTGGTGCGTGGAAAGTGGCCTTTGCCGGCTATGGCAACGCTGAAATCATTGATAACGGTGGTGGCAATCAGGCCTTGCAATTAAAGCCGATGGCGCGTAGCGGACAGACAGAGACTTCATCCACAATGGTTGTTAGCACCATGCAGACGGGGGATGAGTTCACTTATAGCGGCACCATCGCCACTCCTGAACAGCTGCGTCAGGGTGCAATACCCAATGCTTGGGAAACGGCATGGCTCGTGTGGAATCACACCGATAACGACCACTACTATTATTTTGTTGCCCGCGCTGATGGTTGGGAACTCGGCAAACGCGACCCTGCTTACAGCGGTGGCCAGCGCTTCATGGCGACCGGCAGCGAAAGCTGGCCGTTGGCGGAGCCCAAAAATTTTGTCGTCACGAAAAGCGGCAACACCGTGGAAATCAGCATCAACGGCAAGGTGATTACCACCTTTACCGATGACGAAAATCCCTATACCGGCGGCACCATCGGCCTCTATACCGAAGATGCGCGCATCGTCGCCGATGACATCAACCTGACGGCAACGGCCAACATCACCGGCACGACCAACCACGGTGGCGTGGCCTCCATCAGCGGCAAGGCCGCGACCGGTGAAGTCTTGCACGCCGCCATCAGCGATGGCGACGGTGCTGTCAGCAACGTTAGCTATCAGTGGATGGCCGCCGGCAAGGAGATCAGCGGAGCAACCGGCGAAACCTACACCGTCACAGCGGATAACAGCGGCAAAATCATCAGCGTGCGCATCACCTATACCGATAGCACTGGCAAAGTGGAAAGCGTCATCAGCCCGCCCACAGCCGTAGTAGACAGCGGCAATGACGGCGGTGCGAACCAACGGGGGCAAGTCACCCTGAGCGGCACAGCCGCCGTCGGCGAGACCCTGACTGCAAACGTTAGCGATGGCGACGGCCTGCCTGACCGCATCCAGTACACCTGGCTGGCAAACGGAGCGGCGATCAACGGCGCGAACGGCAGCAGCTATACCATCACCGCCGCCGATGTCGGCAAAGTCATCAGTGTGCAGGTGTATTACTACGATAAGGCAGGGCATGAGGAAAACCTGCTCAGTGACGCTACAAACGCCGTCACCGACACCGCACCGCCGCCGGCGGAAAACCACGCACCGACCGGCAGCGTCACCATTACAGGCGAAGCCGTAGTCGGCAAAACCCTCAACGCCTCTAATGACCTGGCCGATGATGACGGCTTGGGTAACATTACCTATCACTGGCTGGCGGATGGCAAAGAAATCGGCACGGGGGCGAGCTACACCCTGACCGAAGCCGAAAAAGGCAAAACTATCACGGTTAAAGCGACCTATACCGACGGCAAAGGCACAGCAGAAGCGGTGGAAAGCCGTGCGACCGATGCCGTCGCTGAAGATACCCCGCCCCCCGCGAACCACGAAGGCACAGTTGCTATCAGTGGTGAAGCCAAGATTGGCAGCACTCTCACCGCTGCCCTTGATGACAAGGACGGTGTTGACACCGCCCAGGCACAATACCAATGGCTGCGCGATGGTCATCCCATTAACGGGCAGACAGGCAATACCTATCAGCTCATCCAAGAGGATGCCGGGCACAAAATTACCGTGCAGGCGACCTATAAAGACAACACCGGACATGATGAAAGCCCTGTCAGTGAAGCAGCGGATATCCCCGCCCTGTCTGCCAACCATCAGGGCAGCGTTGCCATTAGTGGCGAAGCGAAAGTGGGCAATACTCTTACTGCGACTGTAAGCGACGGCGATGACTTCGCTGCTGACAAAGTGCAATACCAATGGCTGCGCGACGATCAGCCTATTGATAGTGCCAACAGCAGCACCTACACCCTGACCAAAGACGACGCCGGACATAAAATCACCGTGCGCGCCACCTATCAGGACAATGCCGGGCATGATGAAAACCCGACCAGTGATGGGACTGACATCCCCATGCCGCCGCCGTCTGGCAAAGTCGGTGAATATGTACCGAAGCCGACCACCGACTTTATTGCCAACGTCAAAGATGCGGAATATGGCGCCAAGGGCGACGGGCAAACGGATGACACGGCTGCTATCCAGAAAGCCATTGATGCGGTCGCGGAAAAAGGCGGCGGTATCGTCGATATTCCAAACGGCACCTATCTGATTGACGCCATGCGTCAGGAAACCTCGTCCTACGAAACCAGCGGCCTCGTCCTGAAAAGCAACGTCATCCTGCGCATGGCTGACGGCACTGTGCTCAAATCGCTGCCGAACGACTCGCAGTTCGCCTCCGTCATCACCATCAAAGACGCCAACAACGCCCATATGTACGGCGGTACGGTAGTAGGCGACCGCAGCATCCACACTGGCGAATACGGCGAATGGGGTCACGGTGTGCGCATCACAAATTCCACCAACGTCGTCATCGAGAAAGTCACCTCAAAAGAAAACTGGGGTGACGGCTTCTACGTCGGCAAGCGCGGCGGCAGCGACATCGAGACCCAAAACATCACCTTCTATCAGGTGAACGCCGATCACAACCGCCGCCAGGGCATCTCCATTACCCACGGCAAGGGCATCAAAGTCCTCAACTCCGTCTTCAAGGATACCGACGGCACCGACCCGCGCGCCGGCATCGACATCGAGCCGAACAAAAACGAACAAGTCAGCGACGTGGAATTGCGCGGCAACACCTTCTCCGGCAACCGCTACGGTATCGTTGCCTCGAACCACATGCACGGCGGCAGCACGGCGGTGAAAAACGTTACCTTCGAAAACAACATCGTCGAGGATAACCACGTTGGCATCCTCTACGTCGGCGTCGAAGGCGGCACCATCCGCCACAACACCGTGCGTCAAAAACACGATATGCCCGAGAAATACCCCTATCACCACCAGTACGGCATAGAACTGCGCAACGGGGCCGTGCATCCGACCACCGGCGTTACCGTCAGCGATAACGACCTCTACGGCGGCAACGTCATCGACCGCCAGACCAGTGGCAACACCATCGGCACCAACCACTTCAAGAGCGCCGTGTACATCAAGGGGATTGCCCAGCCGGGACAAACCCTCACTGCCGAAGTCTATGACGGTGATTACGGCGAACTGTACCGCCACATCAGCATTAAAGTGCCGGCCAAATCCGTGACCAGCTACCGCTGGTATGCCGACGGCGTAGAAATTGAAGGGGCGCACGAATCCACCTACACCCTGACCGAGGCGGAAAAAGGCAAGAAAATCACCGTCAAAATCGCCTACACCGACACCGCCGGGCAGGAAGAAAGCGCCACCAGCACCGATACCATGCCGGTTGGCTACGAGAACCACGCGCCGACCGACATCACCCTCGATCCACTCGTCATCTACGGCAACGAAGACCAGGCTGAAGTCGGCACCCTCAAAGCCATTGACGCGGACAAGGGCGACCGCTTCACCTACACCGTCAATGACGACCGTTTCGAAGTCAACGGCGACATGCTGCGTCTGAAAAAAGGACAAAGCCTCGACTACGACAAAGTGAACAGCGTCACCCTCACCGTCACCGCGACCGACCAGATGGGAGCAAGCTACAGCAAAACCTTCACCACCTACATCCGCGCGCCGAAAGGAATGCCCGGCTTCGACTACTACGACCTCACCCTGTCTGCCAACAAACTGATGGAAGGACAGGATGGCGCCAGCGTCGGCAAACTCACCCTGCGTGACCGCAGCGTCGGCAAAGACTACACCTACCACGTCAGCGACCCGCGTTTCGAAATCGTGGACGGCACCCTCAAACTCAAAGCCGGGCAGAAAATCAACTACGACCAGGAACAAACCGTCGCCGTCAGCGTGACCGTCAGCAACAGCGGCGGCATGACCATGCGCAAAACCTTCACCCTGCACGTCGAAGACGACCCGAACTACCCGCCCAGCGGCAACAACGTACTGCCTGAACCTGTGGACATCCACAACGCCACCGAGGCGGCTGATGCCCTGCACAAACACGACGCCGACAGCGCAGACAGCCCTAACCACAGCGGCCAAAACAGCGACGGCCACGGCGCAGCGGCAAACCACGCGGAAAGCGGCGATACCCATACCACCACTGACCACGCGCAGCACGACGGCGCCGCAAACAACGCCGCGCAGACCCTGGGCGATAGCGATGCCCCCATCCACCTCAGCGCGCCCCTCAACGCCGCGGATCACGCCGAACTGGCAGACAAGAGCAGCGCAGAAATCCTCGACCACCTCGGCGAGCATGGCGGCGACGCCTTCACCTTTGACGCCAGCGAAACCCCGCACACCCTCACCGGCACGGACGGCAACGACAACCTCGTCGCGGTCGGCGGCGCGAACACCCTCAAAGGCGGCGAAGGTGCGGACCAGTTCATCTTCATCACCCAGCCAAAAGACGGGGCCAGCCCGGCGCTGAGCCAAATCCTCGACCTCAACAGCGGGGAAGACCGAATCCGCCTCGTCGCAGGCAAAGGCGAAAGCATCAGCGACCTGCAATACGACGCCGACAGCCGCCTCCTCAGCTACACCCTGCACGACAGCGAAAATCGCAGCTACCACAACAGCATCACGGTGAACGCGCACGACGGCCACGCCCTGACGCAGGAAGAAGTGCTGGCGGCGGTGAGCATCCTGTAAACAGCGCCAAGCGGGACAAACACTGTTTTATATTCCCCCTTCCGGCCTTCGGCCACCTTCCCGGGTACCCATGAAAAAAATGCGAGCATTTTTTTCATGGAGCCCCGTCCCCCGTAAGCGGGGGAAAGGATTTTTTCCGTGCAAGATTCGGGCTTGGGCGCGCGCCAAGCGGATAAACACTGGGTTCGTGGGCAGCGCGCCAAGCGGGGTAAATGCTGGGTTCGTGGCGAGCCTCCAAGCGGGATAAACGCTGGGCTCGCGGCGTTTTTCACTCGTTCAGGCGGCGCAGGGCGGCGGCGAAATGATAGGGTGTTGCGTTTTCGGTATTGCCGCAGCTATCCGCTTCGCGGATGGTTTTTCCGGTGGATTTATATTTTTAAACCCCATTTGTTAATTCATGGTAATGGCATTTAACTTGAATATTTTCTTAGGGGGGGGGCTAATATCCATACCCGCAAGTAAACTTGCATTAACTTGTTCAACAAACTTAATGGAGTAAAACCATGAAAGAGTTAACTATTAATGAAGTGAAAAAAGTATCTGGTGCAAGAGGCTTTGATTCAGGAGATTTTTCTACTATTACTGGAATGGCAGGCGCCGCTTTTGGTAATAAAGTTTTTCCTGCTTGGAGATTTGCAGGTCCTTTTTGGCCAGGTTTAGCAGCTTGGGCTTTTGTACGTTTTGTTGCTGAGCCACAAATAAATATGACAAAACAAGATGTACAGAACTTAGGACAAAACTATATTGACCGTGTTAATCGTGGTGAATACGTTCCTGACTGATATTTGTTATGGAGCCATCTTTTACTAGATGGCTCTAATACTTAATAGTAAGTATAGAATTAATGATGAGAAAATATAGCTTTATATCTTTGGTTGTTCTTTATGCCATAATACTATTTGGACTAAATTATATTATAAGAATTTTCCAAATTCAGGAACCATATCATACTATTATTATGATTATGGGGTTTGTCTTGATTGGTTTACTTAATGTTGTCTTTGGCAAATTCTTCCCCAAATAATATAGACGCAGTTATATGCTCCTATTCCGCAAGGAAGCGCTTGAAGCGCAGCAAGTTTCCGCGTTAGGGCGGATTTTGCTGTTTACGCCGCGCATTGCTGACGTCTTAATCGCGCTGGTGTTGTTATTTACGTTTTTATTGCTGCTATTCGTGATTTTCGGCAGTTATACGCGCAAGGCGACGGTCTATGGCGAGCTGGTGCCGGTGTCCGGTGTGATCAAGGTGTATCCGCCGCAAGGCGGGCGCATCGAGGCAGTCGAGGTGCAAAGCGGTGCGCGGGTGGCGAAGGGTGCGGTGTTGGTGCGCATCAACAGTGCGGTGGATACGGCGGGCGGCGATACGCAGGCGCGGGTGCTGGCCGCCTTGCAGGCGCAGCACTTGGTAAACAAACTTGCCTCTATATATCTGAATATAGAGGCAACATTTAATTAAGAAATCATGAGCTCAAATAAAAGAATATTTATAATCAATGCAATAAATATACTTTTTATTGCATTAGCCTTTGTGTCCAAGGATCACCTATATAACAACTATATAGGTAACAATTCTTTCATAAATTACGCTTTTATATTATTAACTATAATAATTAGCATAGCACTTACTATTTCAACTAATTTAGCAACTCTTACTGATAAGTATAGAAGACTTAACATTAGAAAATACTGCATTTATAATGCCATATTTCTTCCTATATTAGCTCTTATTTTCTTTCTTACTAGAGATTTTTTCCTAATAATTTATATTATGCTGCTTTTTAATGCAATTGTGTCCGCAAAATTTCTTTATCAAATTTATAATTAAGATATGTCCCTATTCCGCAAGGAAGCGCTTGAAGCGCAGCAGGTTTCCGCATTAGGGCGGATTTTGCTGTTTACGCCGCGCATTGCTGACGTCTTAATTGCGCTGGTGTTGTTGTTTACGTTTTTATTAGTGCTGTTCGTGATTTTCGGCAGCTATACGCGCAAGGCGACGGTCTATGGCGAACTGGTGCCAGTGTCCGGTGTGATCAAGGTGTATCCGCCGCAAGGCGGGCGCATCGAGGCAGTCGAGGTGCAAAGCGGTGCGCGGGTGGCGAAGGGCGCGGTATTGGCGCGCATCAACAGCGCAGTGGATACGGCGGGCGGCGATACGCAGGCGCGGGTGCTGGCCGCCTTGCAGGCGCAGCATGATGCCTTGCAGGAGAATCTCGGCCGCAATGCCCGCGCGCAAAAGGAGTATGCGGCGCAGATGACGGGGCGGCGCGAGGCGCTGGCCACGCAGGCGCAGATGCTGGCAGGGCAGGAGAAGCTGCTCGCCAGCCGGCAAGGATTGGCGGCGAAGAATGAGGTGCGCTACAAACGGCTGATGCAGCAGGATTATGTGGCGCGCGAGTCGTATGAGGAACGGGTGCAGGAGCGTTTGTCGCTGGATGTGCAGTTGCAGCAGGCAAAGCGGGAGCGGCAGTCGGTGGCGCAGCAGTTGTTGTCGCTGGATAACGAGCGCTCGCAGCAGTTGGATAGTTTCAGCCGCGAAGCGCATGAGTTGTCGCGGCAGTTGGCGCAGGTGGAAGCACAGATAGCCGAGACAGAATCGCGGCAGGCGGTATTGCTGCGCGCGCCGCAGGACGGGGTGGTGTCTGCCCTGTTTGTTGAGGCGGGGCAGCAGGCGGCGGTGAATCAGCCGCTGCTGGCTCTGGTGCCGGAGGATGCCCGCTATGAAGCGGATTTGTATGCCCTCAGCCACAATATGGGCTTCGTCCACCCCGGGCAGACGGTGTATGTGCGCTATGGCGCGTATCCGTATCAGAAGTTCGGGCAATATGCCGCGACGGTGCGGGATGTGGCGAAGACGGCATCCCCGCTCAATGAGTTGACGGATACGGTTTTCCCTGCCTTGCAGGGGCAGTCGGTGTACCGCATCCGCGCCGATTTGGCGCAGGATTTTGTTCTCGCGTATGGCGAGAAGCAGCCGTTGATGGCCGGAATGCAGTTTGAGGCGGACATCGTGCAGGAGAAGCGGCGAATTTTTGAATGGATGGTGGAGCCGCTGTTTTCTATTCGCGAGAAGTGGGGCGCTCATGCTGAATAAGCTGAAACTGGGCTTCGGGCGCAAGCTGCCGCTGCTGTTGCAGAATGAAGCGGCGGAATGCGGCCTCGCCTGCCTCGGCATGGTGAGCGGTTTTTACGGACACCGCTTCGATATGCTCACGCTGCGCCGCCGCTTCGCCACGACGCTGAAAGGCGCGACGCTGGAGCAGTTGATGGATATGGCAGGCCGTCTGCAACTGGCAAGCCGCCCGCTGCGTCTGGATTTGCACGAGCTGCGCGAGTTGCGCCTGCCCTGTGTGCTGCACTGGAATTTGAACCATTTTGTCGTGCTGCAAGCGGTCGGGCGGCAGCATATTGTGATTGTTGACCCCGCCAGCGGGCGGCGCAAGGTGCCGCTGGCCGAGGTGTCACGCGCCTTCAGCGGTATTGCCCTGGAATTGTGGCCGCTGGCGGATTTTGAGGAGAAGGACGAGGCGCGCCCCGTGCCGCTGAAGAAGCTGGTCGGACATTTGCAGGGGCTGTGGCCTGCTGTCGTCAAAATCTTGCTGCTGGCGCTGTGCATCGAGGTGTTTACCCTGCTCTCGCCGCTGTATTTGCAGTGGGTGCTGGATCAGGTGGTGGTGTCTGCTGACCGCGATTTGCTGACCACGCTCGCCATCGGTTTTGCGCTAGTCGCCATTCTGCGCGTCCTCACCACGGCGTTGCGCGGTTATTTGTTGATGTATGTGTCGTCGCTCGCCAGTGTGCAGTGGCAGAGCAATGTGTTTGCCCATCTGCTGCGCCTGCCGACGGCGTATTTCGAGAAGCGGCATATCGGCGACGTGGTGTCGCGTTTTCATGCGGTGGACAGCATTCAGCAAACGCTGTCGTCGTCGTTTTTCAGCACGGTGCTGGACGGCATCATGGGCATCGCCGTGCTGGTGATGATGATGCTGTACAGCTGGCAGTTATCGCTGCTCTCTTTTTTGCTGGTGTTCCTGTACCTGTTGCTGCGGGTGCTGTGGTACAGCCCGCTGCGCGCCACCACGGAGGAAGGGATTATTCATGCGGCGGCGCATGACAGCAATTTTCTGGAGACCATTCGCGGTATCAAGACTATCAAGCTGTTCAACAGCCAGCAGCAGCGGATGTCGCTGTGGCAAAGCCTGCTCGCCGATAAAGTGAACGCCGGGCTGCGCGTCAGCAAGTTGCAGCTTTTTTACGGCCTGGGGAGCGGACTGTTATCTGCGCTGGGTTCTATCCTGATGGTCTTCCTCGGCGCGCGCATGATTCTCGCCGGACAGTTCACCGTGGGTGCATTGATGGCCTTCATGTCGTATCAGGGGATGCTGGATTCTCGCATTACCCAGTTAATCAACAACTACTTCACCCTGAAGATGCTGCGCATCCAGACTTCCCGCCTGGGCGATATTGTGATGAGCAAGGCGGAACCCGTCGTTACTGAAATCGTCCCCACCACCCGCCAGCCGATGCGTATCCGCATTGAGCATTTGCGTTTCCGTTACAGCGAATATGAGCCGTATGTGCTGGATGATGTGTCTTTTACGATTAACACGGGCGAATCGGTGGCAATCGTTGGGGCGTCCGGCTGCGGCAAAACGACGCTGCTTAATGTATTGCTCGGCAATCTCGCCGCCGAATCAGGCGAGGTTTATCTGGATGAGCGGAAATGCAGCATGGAAGACATGATTGCCGCGCGCAACCGCATGGGCATTGTGATGCAGGATGATGTCCTCTTTGCCGGCTCGATTAGCGACAATATTGCATTCTTCGCCACGCCAGCCGATCAGGAGAAAGTGGTGATGAGTGCCAGACTGGCTGCCATCCATGATGAAATCGAAGCGATGCCGATGGGGTATCACACACTGGTAGGCGACATGGGCACGGTCTTTTCCGGCGGGCAGAAGCAGCGCATCCTGCTTGCCCGCGCGCTCTACCGCGAGCCGGACGTGCTCTTTCTCGACGAAGCGACCAGCCATCTCGATATTGCCCGCGAAAATGCCGTCAATCAGGCGGTGCGCGCCCTGCCGGTGACCCGCGTGATTATTGCGCACCGCATGGAAACCATCTTGAGCACCGAGCGGGTTATCGTGCTGGAACAGGGGAAAATAAAAATGGACATGAGCCGCGATGATTTTCTGCACATGAGGATGCCGTCTTGAAATGCCCCCGCCACATCATTCTTGCCATCCCGTTTTTCCTCGCCGCCTGCGCACCGGATGATTATCGCGACGACAGCTTTTTGCATGACCCCTTCCGCGTCAAAACCGTGATGCAGGAAACCCTGCATGAAACCCCGCGCCTACTGCCGGAGGATTGCCCCGCACCAGACTGGCAGCAACTGGATTTCGCACAAAGCATTGCCACCGGCCTGTGTCATCACCCCGAAACCCGCGCCGCTTATGCCGCCATCGAAAAACAGGCGGCAGCCTGGGGCGAAACACAAGGCAGCTATTTGCCGACGCTATCCCTGAGTTACCGCAAAGAACGCAGTCAGCAGAAAACGGCGGTCAAAAGCGCCACCCCCGCCGCACGAAACCGTCAGTACCCTGACCGCAGCTTGCTGGAATTGCAATGGGTACTCTTCGATTTTGGCGAACGTGCGGCAAGAAGCGCGCAAAACCGCAGTCAAATCAAAGCCGCTGCTGCCGCTTACGACCGGCAGTTGCAACAGCGCTACCGCACCATTGCCAACCATTACCTCAATCTGGACATCGAACAGCGCCGCATGGAAATTGCCGAACAAAACATGGATGTGACCGCCGAAGGCAAGGCCAGCGCGCAAACCCTGCACGAAGAAGGCGTCGTGATTGCTGCCGATGTCAGCCAGGCAGAAGTGGAATACGACGCCGCCCGCCTGCAATACCTGCAAGCCGAAAGGGACAGGGACAATGCCGCCGCCGCACTCGCCGAAAGCATGGGCTATCCTGCCAATACCGCCCTGCATCATGCGCCATTGCCGGACAACCCCTTTTCTGCCGACACCTTCGCCAACATCGAGCAGCTTATCGGGGCAGCGATGGATACCCATCCCGATATCAAAGAAGCGAAAGCGGCACTGGAGGCAACGAAAGCCGCCGTGCAAGCGGTGAAAAAAGCTGGTGCGCCGCAAGTCTTCCTCTACGCCAACACGCAGGATAACGCCCACCTGCGCACAGGTGGCGGCCTTTCCTACCGCGAGCGGGAAAACACCATCGGTCTCGGCATCCGCTGGCCGCTGTTCGAGGGCTACAAACGCCACTATCAAGAGAAGGCGCTACTGGCGCAGCAAGAACAGGAAGAAGCAGCACTTGCCGCCTTGCAAAGCCGACTGTCACTAGAAATGCGCCAGGCCTATCGCCAACTGACAACCGCCGTCGAAAAACAGGCGATAGCGGAAAAGAGCGCTGCATCCGCCCAGCTCAATTACCAGACACGGCTGGGACGCTACCGCGCCGGCGTCGGCAGCCTGAATGAACTGTTACAGGCACAACGCTCGCTGAACACCATGCGCATCGCCCTGGCCGACGCCACTCGTGAACGGCATCAGGCGGCACTGCAATTGCTGTTCAGCGTCGGCAAGGCGTTTCCTGCCGAATGAGAGGGCGATTAACCCCGCTTGGTAACTGCCACGAATCCAAGTTTTACCCCGCTTGGAGAGCCCAGTAATGACGCCGCTTGGCGGCCGCCCTGCCCTTTTCAATAAATCGCACGACTATCCTGCCTAGTAGATTCAGTGTTTGCGTCGCTTACCGCATCCAAAGACAACCATAAAAAAACGGCGGAATAACCGCCGTTTTTTGCCGAGACCATTTCATTTCCAGTCATCGTCATCATCTTCATCGTCACGCAGGCGGTAGATTTTTTCGGCGAATTTGTGTTTGCGCGCGAGTCGCAGCAGGTGGATGCAGGCGGCGGATTTTTGGTTGGTGTTGGAGTTGATGATGAGGATGTGTTCGTGCGGGTTGGCGCGGCCGCGTTCGCAGGCTTCCTGCATCATGGCGAGGCCTTTTCGTTGTGCGGCGTCCACCGCTGGGCCGGAGAAACGGTATTCGCCGTTTTCGTCGGTCAGGAGCAGGTCGTTTTCGATGTGGACGATGTGCGCGTCCGGGTATTGTTTTTGGAAGGCGGCGATTTGTGCGTGGGCGAAGGTGGTTTTGCCCGATCCTTGGTGGCCGCGCAGGAGGATGAATTGTTGCATGGGGTTTCCTTTTGTCATGTTGGTGTTTTTGTTGTTCAGTCCGTCGCCGAGGCGATGATGCCGGTGTAGCGGCCATTGTGCGGGCTATACACGGTCCAGAAGTGGACGCCGCCGCAGCGATGGTAGTCGCGGATAGCGGCGGCAATGGCAGGGTTTTTCTCGATGATTAGGCCGGTTGGCGGCAGGGTTTTCATGGCTGTCGGGTGATAGGGGTTTTGTTTGATGGGGTCAAGCGCCCAGGTTTTTTCCCGCTTGGCGGAGTCGCCCAGCGTTTCTTTTCTGTCATTGCGTTACAGGTCAGCGGGGAAGGGATGCTGCGTTGCGCGCAAAGCCTGTGTTTATCCCGCTTGGCGGGCTGAACGGTTTTAGGTTTGCGCGGGGGTGTCGATGCTGCCGGTCATCCAGTAGAGTCCGCTGATGATGTTGCCCGCTTGCGGCGGCGTGGTGAAGGCTTTTGCCGGATAGACGGCTTCGATTTCCATGCCGTAGGTGGCGAGGCGGCACCAGTAGTAGGTTTGGCCGGTGAGGGCGTTGGTTTTGCAGGCGGTCGCGAGGACGGTGCCATTGATCATGGCGGTCGGGCGCGGCAGGCCGCTGTTGGTGAACATGCCGGTGGGGATGACAGCGTTCGCGGCGATGCTGCCTTCGCCGGTTTGCGTCGCGGTGTAGGCGGCGGTATCAGCGTAGGTGCTGATGTCGTCGTCAGCGATGGCGATGAGGCGCGCGGTCGTGGTTTTACCGGGCAGTTTGCGCGGCAGCAGCTGGCCGTTCGGGACGGAGATGATGAGCGGGTAGTCGCCGTCGCTGCATTCGTCGCCGTCGAAGGTGCGGCCATTCAGCCACAGGTGGATTTCCGCCGTGCCGTCGTCTTCAACGCGCGAGAGGCCCTGAATGGCGACGTGTTGCACGGTCGTGGCGTGGTAGGCGGGTTCGACGGCGCGGATGTTGCCGTGTTTGTCGGTATTGAGCCACAGTTGCGCGCCGCTTTCGTCGTCGTAGCGGTGGTATTCCATGGTTTTGCCTTCGTATGTGGCACTGATGTGGTCAATGCAGCGGTGGATGAGGTGTTCGAAGGCGTCGTCGTTTTGGCTGTCGAAGCCGATGGCGCTGTAATGGCTCATGATGGGTTTCCAGTCGTGGGTTGGCGTCAAGTGTGCCTGTTTTTTCTCCCCTTCCGGTCTTTAGCGACCGTCCGGGATTCCCCGGCAAGCGGGTTTTGCCTTTGTCTGGCGGGCGAGCCTGCTCGATGATGTTTGTGCGGCATAACGGTTTCCCGCGCCACCCTCCCTCGTTATTTCAAGCCGATATCTGGTTGTATGGGTTCGTTGTGTGGGTTGCTGTTGCGCTGTTGGATGAGCGATGTTGGGCGGTCGTTGTTCGGTTTAACGGTAGCCCGCTACCAGCTCCAATTGCTTTTAAGGGTTTGACATCCACATCTTGAAGTAACTACTGAAACGGTTATGCCGCTTGGGTTTTATGGTCCTTTTTGCTGCATGGCGTAAGGGTTATGAGGAATGTTTTTTCCATTAACGCCATAATTTTATGCCTTAGCCAGCCTCCTCTTCCGCAATGTCGTTTTCCCAGTTCGCCTGCTGGATTTGGATATCCAGTTCGCGGCAGCGTTTGGCGACGTTGTCCGCCTCAACCCGCAGGGCACGGATGTCCACGGCGGCGAGGGTGCGGATTTCGCTGCGGCTGTAGCGGGACTGGTCGGCCATGGCGGCGTCGGCGACTTTGCCGAGCATGGCGTGTTCGGCTTTCAAGCGGTCGCGCTCGGCCAGTGCCGCCAGCATGGTGGTGCCGTCGGCGAGGGTCACGTTGTGGTTGGCGCGGTTGATGGCGACGATAAGACGGGTCAGCGCCGCCGCACTGCGGCGGTAGTCGGTGAGCAGGTCCTGCGGGTCTTCGGCAGGCGCTTCACCTTCCTGGTATTGGGCGTTTTGTTGCAGGCGGGCGCCGAGTTGCGCTAGTTTGCGTTGCAGGTCGGCGCGTTCGATAAGGGCTTGGGCAAGTTTCATGGTTGTTGTTCCTTTTTATTCAAATGGGTTTTCCAGCATCAGCGGTAATCCTTGGAAATCTCGCACGTTACGGGTAACAGGGGTCCGGTTATGCGCGATAGCGGTTGCCGCGATATAGGCGTCGTTTATTGGCCGTTTAGCGGGGATGTGTAATTGTACGCATATGAGCGCGACTTCTGTATCAACAGACAATGTCCTGGTACGGTAGGCAGGCAAGAGGCGGTTGGTGAACCAGTTATCGAGCGATGCCGCCTGCGCTTGGTCTTTGCGGGCAAGGGACAGGATGCCCGTGCGTATTTCTGTGATGCTGACGACGCTGATTTTGGTCTGCATCAGGTTAATGCTGTATGCCCAACGCTGTACTTGCGGGTGTATTTTTCCTGAATCGAGCTTTTTCAATTCGGAAATGATGTTGGTGTCGAGCAGATACATTTAGTCAAACGCTATGATGCGGGGTAATGATTTGTCACGCTCAAATTCGATTTCTATTTCCGCGGCGGGATGGTAGCCGCCAAGGGCTTCCGCGATGGTGAGTGTTTCCGGTTCTGCCGGTTCGGTTTGTCGGGCGATAAAGCTGCGCATGTAATTACGCAGGAGTTCGGCGGCGTCAAGGTGTTGCCGGGCGGCGGCACGGTTAAAGGCTTGTTGCAGGGCGTCATTGACGCTGAATGTGTAGTGGCTTTGGTGCATGGTGTTTTCCTTTTTCCAGTGATGTGCGGCTACTTTATGTTGTCCCGCTTGCCTGGGCAATGCGTTATCGTATCCCCCTTCCCCCGCAAGCGGGGGAAGGGATTGGGCGTTACGCTGCTTCGCGCAGCAGTTCGATGGCTTCGATGTTACGCACCCAGTGGTCGTCGCCGCTGTTGTGCGTCGCGAAGTCGCCGAGCAGGGTGAAGACGTGGTCGCTGAAACCGCCGATGTTGAGGATGTCCGCGCGGTTTTTCGCGGGCGTCGTCACATACGGCTGGATGTCGATGCAGACGAGTTTGGCCTGCGGGCAGCGCCGTTTCAGAGTGTCCCATTCGGCGAGCAGGGCGCTTTTGTGGCCGTGCACCTGATCCGCCCACGATTCGTTGTCCGAGACGATGATGACCATGTCAACGCGCGCTTTTTCGCGATTAAGCAGGCGCAGCGGCGCGCTGCACGCGGTGCCGCCCCCGCCGATGTCCGCCAGTTTTTCGGCGTTGGTCATGATGCTGTCGCGCGGGTTGAGGCGCACGTTCACCGTGACCATTTCGAACGGGATGACGCGGGCCTGCGGGTTATGGCGCAGCACGGCGGCGCTGATGAGCGCGGCGACGTCGATACAGCGGGTTTTGCTGGTTGCACCTGCGCGATAGCCGGTGACGGGGCTTTGCATCGAGCCGGAGACGTCCGGACAGACGACGATGTTGCCCGGTAGCTGCGGCACGTTTTGCACCGCGATTTCCATCGCATCCTGCAAGGCGTCACGGATGGTGCCCGGTATGGCATCACCGGCGGCCTGCCAGGTGGTAAGCAGTTGGTACGGCATGGCATGAGCACGGGCGATGGCAGCCGGGTCGCGCAGTTTGGCGGCGACGCTACGGATGTGTCTGTCTTTGTTGTGTTTGTCTTTATCAAAAACGCCGTGGCGCGCGAAGGTGTTGAGATTCTGCCGCACTTGCTGCCATGAGCCGTTCTTCGCGATTTGCGCCCAGGCATCGCCGTCCAGGTTGAGCGCGGTCAGCATCTGGAAGGGGACAGGCGGCAGCGCGCCACGCGGTTTGCTTTTGTTGCGTTTGTAGGTTTCAAAGGCAGCAGTCAAAGGCGGCAGGGCGGCGTATTCATACGGCTTGCCGATGAGCCAGGCGAACCAGGCGGCGCGCCATGCTTCGCGCGGCTGCGGGTGCACCATTTTCACCACGTCCGCCAGCGACGGGTTGTTGCCGATGGCAGCATTAAGCAGTTGCGTTTCCGTCGCGGTGTTCAGCCAGTGCTGGATGAGTTTTTTTGGGCGGGTACCGAAGGACTTGCGCCCAACCACGCCGCTGCGCACGATTTGCGCGAAGTTGCGCAGCATCTTGCCGCTGTCCACGACGCGGTCAAACACCGCCGCGCACAGCGCTACGTCGCGCACCGCCAGCACCGCCAACAGCAGCGCGGGCATGTCTTTCATGTAGCCGCGTTCGCGGGCGTAAATCGCAGTCTTGGCAAGAAATTCCGGGGAAACCTGCCGAGCGAGTTCGAGCACTTGCGTCAGTTGGCTTTCCGCACTTGCATAGTAGGTGCTGTTCAGGCAGCCGGTGGCGGCAAGCTGCGCCAGTTGTTGTGCCGGGGTTTGCGTGTAGGCGCGGCCGCCCGCTTCGTTGTAGGTGTCGGTGGCAGTCTGTTTTTGTTTGCGCGATGGGAACAGTTTGAAATTAGCCATGATTTTTGTCCTTCTTATATGAATTTGAGATGGCGACAAGTCGTGGCAGGACGTCGTTTTCGAGATGTAGTCCTGCCGGCATTCGCCAGATGCGCCGTGCTGCATGGCAGCGTGACGCGGCGGGTTGCCTGGATGCCCACAGCGGACATCCTGCAAACAAAACGGTTATGCAACCCGCCGCGCCACAGCGGCGCAACGCATAGCGGACAACAAGAGTGAAGAAACAGACGGTCGTGTTCTACCGCTAAACTACCCTGCCATCGTGCAGCAGGGGCGGGATTCGAACCCGCGCCACGACCCGGGAATGCTGTAATTCCTTCGGCATTTGTCCGCTCTGCGCTACACCGCGCGACGCAGCGCAGGACAGTCAACGAGGGGTGAAGAAATTTTTACGTGCTCTACCTCTGAGCTACCCTGCCATTGATGGCGGCAGGGACGGGATTCGAACCCGCGACCACGAGCGTTGGAAGCTGTAATTCCTTCGGCATTTGACTGCCCTGCGCTACACCGCGCGACGCAGCGCAGGACAGTCAACGAGGGGTGAAGAAATCGTTACGTGCTCTACCTCTGAGCTACCCTGCCATTGCTGGCGGCAGGGGCGGGATTCGAACCCGCGACCACGAGCGTTGGAAGCTGTAATTCCTTCGGCATTTGACTGCCCTGCGCTACACCGCAAGGGCATAGCGCCGCGCCGACGAGGTAGCGGGAAACACGCCATGTTCTATCCAACTGAACTACCCGTTGGCGGGCCAACGGGGCGGGACTCGAACCCGCGACCTTGTTTTTCTGTAGTTTCCCGCGCATTCGGCGCGTACAGATAACGAGGGGAGAAGAAACCTTTTCCGCGCGGCTACCCTTTCGCCTCGGCATCCGGAGACACCGGCGGGACTCGAACCCGCTATCACGGAACCCTTGATGTAGTTCCTTCGGCATTTATCTGCACCTACCTTACTGCCGGGGATGTGCCAAATCGCAAAAGGCCGCAAAAAACTTTCACAACACAATGATAATAAAGAGAGAAATTGAAGCGCATGTGGCAAGAGATTTATCCAGAAATCGTAAGAAAACTATCCATATAAATCGTTATCTAGAAAATAAGATAGAAATCTCGCGTATGCCTATCCCGCCCGTTTGGCAGTGTTCTTGCAAAGAACGCATTCCCGGTTTTCAGCTGGCAAAACGTCCGCCTCACCCTCGACCGCACGACATGGGAATACGGCAAATCCTGTATCAACATCCTGGTGCTGACCATCGTCTGGCGTGGTGTTGCTATCCCTGAACTATGGGAAACGCTGGATAAAAAGGGAACGCCAACACAGGCGAACGAATAGTTTTGCTGGAACTTTCCCGTGAGACCTTTTCCGAAGTCCATATAGAAACCCGCTATGCCGACCGGGAATTCATTGACAATGAATGGCTGGCGTATCTGCGTCAAGCCGGGATTTCTTACTGCATCCGCTGCAAGGAAAACGCGCAGATAGCGGGAAAAGGTGGCACAAGACAGGCGTTGGATGGCCACTTACAGGCGCTGAAAACAGGTGAGGGTAAAAGATTGGGGCCGGTGATGCTGTATGGGCAACAACACTATCTTGAGGCAACCCGTCTGAGCGACGGGCAACTGCTGGTGGTTTGCAGTGACAAAGAGGGTAAGGGGATTGAAGCATACGGTAAGCGTTGGCAGGCCTGTGCAAAGTTTATTCCGGGCGGGGTTGGACCGGCTGGTTTCTGTGTTATTCAGGGGGATATGAGGCCGTTGGAGGTATTAGGCGGTGAGGTGATGGATTTACTGGTGGTCAAGGAGGATGTGGGATAAAGAATCTTTTTGTCGTGTACGAAGGGGGATGAATAAAACCCGGGTTCTTCCGCAGGGCAGGGCACTATGCAGCAGACAGGCATGACAGCCCTTGCTGCCGCCAAGCGGGATAAAACCTGGGTTCCCGATGTCTCAATACCCCGTCACCGTTATCTCTCCGCTGTCGTATTCCGCGAGGAACACCGCGTCCACCTCCGCATAGCCCTGCGCCTGCAATGCCGCCAGTAGCCAGGCTTCGTCCTTGTCGATCATTTCCAGCGTGGCGTGCTGGATGACACCGTCGGTAATCAGCGGGTATTTCGGCTTCTCTTCGTCCATCTGCGTGATGATGAGCTGTCCGTCCTGTTCGAGGATGGCCTGTTTGACGTCTTTCACCGCATACACGCCTTTTGCACGCAGTTTGAAGGCGAGTTCATGCGCCGATATGCCCACCCGCCGTATCGCTTCCACATCCAGCTGGCCACGTGAAATCAGCAGCACCGGCTGTCCGTCCACCATCCGCTTGACCAGGTTGTTGTGTTTTTTCAGCCAGCGTAGCGACAGCACCAGCGCGAACCAGATCACCAGGATTAGCAGGAATTCAAGTATGGTGATGTCGGGGTTGTAAATCACCCCGCCGACAATCCCGCCCAGCACATAGTTCTGCACTTGATCGCTGGCCGAGGCGGGCGCGAGATTGCCTTTGCCGGTCAGGTTGATGACCAGCACCAGTGCCAGGAAACCGAGAATCAGCTTGACTGCAACTAATAGGTAAAACATCGCCGTATTCCTTAAGTAGATAAAACACTGCGCCATTTTAGCGCAGCACACGGCAAGGCCGTGCCCGCCTGTCTGCGCGTTAACTGCACCGTTGGCGGACTTCTTGTCTTGCATGTATGGCTATGCGGCAAAGGCTGTATTTGTTCTGCCTGGCCGCGAACCCAGTGTTTGCCTCGCTTGGCGCAGCCCGAAGTTTTAGGCGTATAGGACAAAAAAGGAGCCAAGAATCGCTGTAAGCCTTATGCTGCAAGGCTTTAAGCGGGGTCAAAGGCTTTGAACACAAAAAATGCTTTTTCTGCGGCTCAAAGCAGATCAAAAAAGATGGCTGGCAAAATGGCAAGCAACGATATAAATGCAAGGCTTGCGGCAAACGTTTTGACGGCGGCAAGCGCCTTCAAAACGACGAGCTTTGGACAGCTTATAGCGCAGGCAAACAAACGGCCGCGCAGCTTGCCAAGCAGTATGGATGCAGCAGCAAAACCATCTATCGCCGCCTTCGCAGTGTGCAAATCAGGGAGCGCTACCCGCTGCCCGAAAAAGCCAACATCATCATGGATACCACGTACTTCGGACGCAGTTTCGGCGTGATGGTGCTGATGGACAGCATCAGCCAGCAGGCGCTGTCCGTCGATGAAGTCAAATACGAAACCAACGCCCTGTATGCCGCGGCGCTGAGCGAGCTTCGGGAAAAAGGCGTTGTAATACAGAGCATCGTTTGTGACGGGCGGAAAGGATTGTTGCAGCTGTTCCCCGAGATTCCCGCGCAGCTATGCCCAGTTTCACCAGGTCAAAACCGTCAGCCGTTATCTGACACGTAACCCGAAAACGGCGGCAGGCAAGGCGCTGTGGCGACTGACGCTCACCCTGAAGGACAGCGGCAAGACAGCGTTTCAAGGCGCGCTGCAGGCATGGTTTGAGCAGCATGAGGGCTTCCTCAACGAACGAACGGTCAACGAGGAAAGCGGCAGTTCGCACTACACGCACAAGACGCTGAGAAGCGCGTATTTGAGCCTGAAACGGAACTTGGACTACCTGTTTACCTTTGAAGCGTATCCCGTTTTGGGCATGTGCAACACCACCAATTTGCTGGATGGGCGCTTTGCCGACTTAAAGCGCAAATTGGGGTGTCATCACGGGATGAAAAGAGATAATAAGGTCAGGTTTATAAAGGATTATTTCGCCATGCCTGACGATGGATAGCTCCTTTTTTGTCCTATAGACACAAGGTCCTCCAAGATGGCTCCTTTTTTGTCCTATACGCCTGAAACGGCGGTGGCTACGCAGGCATAAAAAATCGCCGCAAATGCGGCGATTAGCATGGTGGCGGAGAGACAGGATGATTTACCATATAGTAATATTGAGTAAAAACATAATGTTACAACGTAGGCAATCTTTCTTTTTACCCCTCTACAAACCCCGTTTTCTCACTTTCGGCGACTTTCTTTCACCTTTGTTTGTTCGCTCAAGCACATGCTTGTTGGGCTCGCGAATCCGCCGTACTGCGGCGGATTCTTTTCACTAAGAGCGAGTTCATGGTCCGGACGCGGGCGTTATCGCCATCGCTCAGGGTTTTCATGGTTTGCAAGGCGGTCTGGGCGACGTTGACCACGGCGCCGCCCAGGTTGGCGGTGAAGCCGGTCTGTTTGTAGTGGCTGTGCATTTCGTGGTCTTGGCTGCCGCGCGCCGCGCGCAGGCTGCCGCTTTCGGCACTGAAGTAGATGTTGCCGGCACGGTTGCGTTCGGCTTCGCTCATCTGCAGCCATTGTTCTTTGGTAAGCGGCCCGCCTTCGCGTCCGGCATGCACCAGGGCACCCGTGCCATCGTAGTGGCCGCCGGCCTGGATGTGGATGTTGCCGTCGATCGCGCCAACCAGGGTCGGGGCGGGCGCCTTGATGTCGAGTTCGGTCTCGCCGTTCTGGTGGCGGCTGCCGAGGAATACGCCCCAGCCGCCGGAGCTCATCAGACCGGTTTTGTTTTTGTTGTGTTTTTCGATGCTGTGGTAGCTGTTTTTGTCGGCTTTGAGGTTGATGTAGCCTTTGTCGGTGTGCAGCACGGTGCCGTGGTCGCTGACGATGTGCATGCCAGTGGCGTTGATGTCGCCTTGTCCCGCCGCCACGACGACGGTATCGCCGGTGATGGTGCCAGCTTTGTTCTGGTGGATTTCGGTTTCGACGTAGTCGCGCGTGTGGGTGCGTTTGAAGAGGCCGCGTTGTTTGCTTTCGCGGGCACTGATGATGTGCTCAACGATTTCTCCCGCCTCGGCGTCAACGCCTTTGGCACCGTAGAGGTATACCTGGCTTTTGCCGCTGTCGAGTTCGGCGGCTTTCATGGTCAGTTTGCCATCGGTAGCGATGACGGCCAGTTTGCCGTCGCCGGTGGTGTGTACGCCTTTGTGTTCGCTCTGGTAGTGGTAGTCCTAGTTGCCCGCGTCCTTTTTGTCGAGGGTTTGTTCGTAGACAAATTCTGCACCCAGGTCGGTTTTTTGGCCTTCGGCGGTGATGCTGTGGCAACTGGAAAGGCAGGCAAGCAAAACCGGCAGCAGCATCACTATCGCCCATAGGCGGTGTTGAGGCTGTGCCGGTTTTGCGGTGGTGGTCATGGGGTTACTAGATGTGTAAGGGATGCGGGCATTATGCTTGTTTGGGGCCAAGCGGGGCAAACACTGGGCTCGTCGTCAAGCGAGAAAAACACTGGGCGCGTCGTCAAGCGAGGTAAACGCTGGGCTTGTCGTCAAGCGGGATAAATGCTGGCTTCGTCGCCAAGCGGCGTCATTACTGGGCTCACCGTCAAGCGGGATAAATACTGGCTCCGCCGCCAAGCGGGATAAATGCTGGGCTCACCAATAAGCGAGGCAAATACTGGCTTCGCGCCAAGCGGGATAAATACTGGCTTCGCGGCCAAGTGGGATAAATGCTGGGGTCGTACAAAAAAATCCGTCGCAGGGCGGCAGATTTTTGGTTTTCACCAAGGCGAAAGTGTCAGCTTTGAGCATTGTGCCTGTCTCGCCGCATGGGTAAACGGCAAGAAGCCTTTGTTTATCCCGCTTGGTGGCTTTTTCCTATTGCAAACCGCGTGGGCAGTGTCCTCATCCTGCGCTTATTCTTCATCATCAGTACCCGTCAGATACCACACCATAAATTCGTAAAAGCTGTTCCAATGTGGCAGTGCATCCGTACCAAGCAGTTTTTGTTCGCCCAAATTAAAATCCCATACGGTGCCGTCATCTTTGTTATACAGATAACCTCCTTCGCCTTCACCGGTAGAAAAAAGGATGTATTGTTCGGGCACTTCCCAGACTTCGCGGGCGAAGAAGGCTGTGCGAAGTAATGATTTTTGTGGTGGTGAAGGATCTACAATGGGAGAAGCGCCACCCCGATAGTTCAAATTTCGGCCATAGTAAGTTGAATAAAATTCATAGAATTCAGAATTTTTGGGTATATTTAGTTCATCTAATATCAACATACTTTCTTTTCTTCGTTGTTCACTTTTCAATGTCTGAAAAGGCTGTTTGCTCATAAGGTTTGCAACTTGTTCTTTCAGGTTCATTATTATCCTCCAAAAATAAATTACTATACTCTATGCTTGTTATTCATCATCGGTTAGATACCACACCATAAATTCGTAAAAGCTGTTCCAATGTGGCTGTGCATCCGTACCAAGTAATTCTTGTTTACCCACATAGTAATCCCATACGGTGCCATCATCTTTGTTATACAGATAACCTCCTTCGCCTTCACCAGTGGAAAAAAGTATGTATTGTTCGGGCACTTCCCAAGCATCGTGACCAACGAAAGCAGCATGCAATAAATAATTTTGTGGTGGCGAAGGATCTACAATGGGAGATGCGCCACTCCGATAATTCAAATTTTGCCCATAGTAAGTTGAATAAAATTCGTAGAATTCAGAATTTTTAGGAACATTTAATTCATCTAATATCAACATACTTTCTTTTCTTCGTTGCTCACTTTTCAATGTCTGAAAAGGCTGATTGTTCATAAGCATTGCAACTTGTTCTTTCATGTTCATTATTTTTCTCCGGGATATTGTTTGGCTCGATCTATCCAATAAGCAGTTTGGTCATTTCCAAATATACTCCTATCTTCAGGTACAGGAAATTTAGGATGCGCTTCAGGCCAGTATGGATGAACAGCCTTCCGCCCAGTTTGATTTGTAAGATGCAAATGGGTCTGCGCACTTAATTCAAATAATGCACCCCGCCCATCTTGTTGGGCATGGTGAAGTTGTAATTGCTCGTACTTGCCATTCTTAAGTACATATGGCGCCCTCCCAGCTTGCATTAGTTGTAAGTTGGTTCGCATATCACCATTTTTAATAAGTGGTTTCGCATTCGGATCAATCTGTTGTTGATAAACCCTATATTCCAATTTGGTGCCGTTTTGTGGCGCCTGCCATCTTTGTTCCCGTACAAAGTAGTTGTTATTGGAATATTCCTTGGTGCTGTTGGGAATAAATCCTGGCTTGGCATCAGGGTTCTGGTATTGCTCCATCCATTTATACTTATCGTTATTTGTCGTTTGCGACGATCGTCGTGTTGGATCTGATACAAATTTGCCTGTAGTTGGATTTGTGCTGAGTCCATTAGACCAGCGGAAGACATCGGGTTTGTTTGCATCTACAACCACCACTTTGCCGCCAACAATATTGACCTCGCGGTAATAGGCGTTGCCGCTAGTGTTTTTAGCGACGGTTACCGGCCTGCCGCCATCAAAGAAGCTGTAAACCTCCTGTCCATCTATTTTTTTCACAGTCGCATTGGCAGGCAGTTGTGGCCATAGGCAGTCGTTATGCACCCAAACGCCGCTGCTGCCTTTTTCTCCCTTGATGAAATAGGTGTGATAGTCGGCGACGGTCAGGTTGTAGGCCTGGAGCGGTTCTTCCGCGATGCGGATGCTGCGCACGGTGTGCCAGCGTTTGTCATCTCCCAGCAGGCGGTAGCCTTGCCGCAGTTTGGCGGCTTCGACCCACTGCGCGTTTTGTATTTCGCCCCGGTAGTCATGTCCCGGCGCGGCGGTGAGCGGGGTGTCCGCCTGTGCGAGGAAGGGGTGGATGGTGTTGGAGACGATGGTTTGGCTTTCGCCGCCCGGCGCCGTTAGGGTGAGATAAACCGTTTCGGCGTAGTCGTTTTGGTAGTGTGCCGTGACGGGTTTGTAGGCGGTGTTGCCTGTTTTTTCGTCGGTGAATTATAGAAACTTAGTATTTATCTTGATTGACCAATTTCTCAGCCATCACAAACTATATAGGAAACAAGTCGTCTAACATTCTCTTGTCTATCAATCTATCAAAGAATCTTAACGGGGAAAGTTAATGCCTTATCCCCTTCAACATAACTCCATATTATTTTATGCATTCTGTCTAATTTTTTTGTCCTGTCTTCCACATTCATAAAGTTCATTATGAACCTCTCAAATTCATTAGAATTTATTCCTCGAATAACACTTCCGTCTAATGTTTTTGTTTCTATTAAATTGACGGAAATTTTATTTACAATCCCTTTATATCTAAAGAACAAGGTTGCCTCATGGCTATCATGGTTATGCTGAATTTTATTCAAAAAAAGATGTTTATTGTTCATAAACAGCTCCGCCAGTCCAATAATTTGTAAATTCATCTCTAGTCATTTTATAACTAGTCCCATGCCACGGATCATGAATGATCATTTTACCATTTTTATCAGATCCTTTTACAACTACCCAATGTCCAATTTTTTCTCCTTTTTCCCACATCATGGCCGCCCAAGATCCTGTTTTATTTAGGGGTTCTAAGCTGTCTACAGAAACAAAATTTCCTTGCCAGCGTCCTGAACCTAGCTTATTTAAATCTCTAGCAAGGTCGTTAGTACTTTTTACTTCTAGACCCAATGCAGTTTGTTTTGCAAATATATTTCGATCTTTTAATAACATTTCGCCGCAAGCAGCGCCACACGAGACATTGTTTATTTGTTTTACTACCTCAGGATTGGATATTTCATCCATTACTTTCCAGGATCCACCAGCACCCGCTTTGAAATCAGAAGGCATTTTTGTGGTTGCACTTTCCGGCAGAAATTTGGGAGTGACAGAATATGTTCTGGCATGAGCTATTGCAGCACCTCTTGCTGCTGTGGCAAAACCCGAGCCAACATCTAACATTAATTGTGAATTGGCTGCTGCCCCTTCGGATAGTCCCAATCCTTTTAGGGTATTAACCATTGTGGTCTGGCGCTGCTGGCTTCTGCGGGCACCAAAATTGTCTGCACCGGTCATAACATGGTCTGTAGCAGATACAAATCCTGCTGTGCCTAAATAACAGGTCGCACCTCCAGATTCCAGGCACGCCGACATGGCGACGGCAGAAGCTGCTGCTTGTGCAAAACCACCAGCCATTTCTGCAGACGGCAATACATATCTATGCAGCTTGCTGTTGTCTTCAAGTTCAAATTTTATCTTTTTGCGTGTTTCGTAATTTTCTACTATCCTTGGGTTATCTTTAAGGTATTGCAAGGATTCTTTTTGCTCTGCTGCGTAGTTTTCTTTGAATCGTTCATCTTGGATAAAGTCTATGATGTACTGGGTATACTGCTCACACTCTGCGGCACTTTCAGTACAGCGCGCTTTAACTGTGTCTTTTAGTATTTCGTAAGTTTTTTTGTTATCAGCAATACTTTGTTTGGGTTCTAATGCGGTATATGTCAGGTAATAGTTGTTATCCACCGCATTCCCCGCCGCCCTACTTGCCCCGTAAGCGGTCGTGCTGTTACCCACGGCCGCTCCGGCTCCCGCTGCCGCCAGGCCGAGGATGTTGCTTATGGTCTCTTTCTGCTCCGCCGTCAGCTTGCTGCTGTCCGAGGTGCCATAAAAACCTTTGGCAACTAGCGGCGCGCTGTATTCGGCTGCGCCGGTTATCGCGGCGCTGGTCGCCATGTCAGTACCACTGCCACCGTTGGCTGCGCTGGTCAGTGCTGCCAGCGCCGCATGCGCGGCGATGTGTCCCGCACTGCCTTCGCTACCGTGTGCTTTCGCGTATTGGCCAATCTGGTAGGACACCAGCGGCGCCGCCGTGTTCGCTATTGTGCCCAACGCGCTGTCTGTCGGGGTCAGGCCGCCTTTGAGCATGTCCACCCCAATCGTCAGTTTGTCTAGTTTGGCCGCGGTTTCTTCGTCACCACGCTCGCGGTAGGCATCCGCCTGTTTGCGCAAGTCGTGTTTGATTCCTTGGGTCGTGCCGTCAAAACCCTGCATCACTTGCGCCGTGCTGGTGATGTCGCGGGTCACTTTGTCCGCATCAAAGCTCACGCTTGTCGTGCCGTTGTGTTCTTTGACGTGCTCCAATGTGATACCCCGGTTGGCATTTTTCGCCGCCTCTGCCGCGCTTTCTCCCGTCAGCAGGCGCTGCCCTGCGTCATCGCCGATGGTGAGGTTGGCGGTGTTGACGCTCCCTATGGTTACCCCTTCTTGCGAGCGCTGTTCGCGTCCTATGCCGAAGGTTTTGCCCACGCCGCTTTTGCCGACGTCCATAAATTCGCGTCTTTGTGCTTCGCCTTGCTCGAGTGTATCGCCGCTGAGCACGGCGCTCACTCCCAGCGCGATGCTCTTGCCTTTGTAGTTGCTGTAGTTGTGGATTTCTTCGCGCACCAGTCGGTCGGTGCTGAAGTGGTTTTTGCCTTCGGCTTCGGCTTTTGCCGTGCTGGTAATCAGTCCGCCCAAGACGGTCGTGCCTGTGTTGTGGATGCGGTAGCCGTCGTCTCGGCATAGAAGCCGCTAACCCCGCCGGTTTTGTCCTGGCCGCTGTTGCCAACGCGTCGTTTTGTTTGATGCTGCCCGTCAGCGCCTGGATGCGGTTGTTGCCGCTTTCTTGTACGCCCCGCACCGCGTCGCGCTGGCCGCTGTCGATGTTGACGGTTTTTTCGTGCGCGTCAACGCGGGTGTTCTGGTAGTCCAGGTTCACCGACACGCCGTAGCCATAGAGGACGTTGCCACTGAGCGCGTTTCTGTCTGCTCTGGTAGTCCATTGTCCCTTGCGGGCTGTGGATTTCTAGGTCGCGCGTGTTGCCCTCTATGCTTTTGCCAGGATTTGCGCGCCGTTGAGGAGGGTTTTGCCGTCGCCGATGTCGGTGTGGCCGGAGAGGCCGCCGATGTGGCTCAGGCGGTAGGTGGTGCTGTTGCCGTTGGTTTCGCCTTGCCGATGTTGGCATTGGCGGTTATGCCTAGACCACCGCCGTTACTGCCACCCTGCAGGGCAATACCACCGCACCGCCGCCGCTGTGTTGTCGCTGTGGATTTCGCGGCGGGTTTCTGCCGCTTGGAAGGTTTTTTTGCCCTCGACGTTGAGCATGGTAACGGCGCTGCCGCCCAGGTCGGAGCCGGTAATGTTCAGGGTGCTGCCCGCACCTTTACCGCGGATGTTGAGGTATACGCCGCTGTCGCCTGTCAGCTGGCTGCTTTGCAGGATGTCTTCCCGGCTGCGCTGGTGGCTGCTGCTGTGCTGGCTGCCGCCGCTAATCGAGAGGTTGATCAGGGTGCCGCCAGAGCCGCTTTGGACGGCTTCGTTTACCGCCTGGACGGCTTTGGTATCCGCTCCAGGCGGCATTGGCCGCCGCCATCGCCTTGACCCGCGCGTTGTCGCTTTGCCCAGGTGCTGCAGGTTTTTCCGCGCCATTTGTGCCGCGTTGACCAGGGCGCCGCTCAGGTTTCACGGTGATGCCTGTCTGTTTGTAGCGGCTGTTCATTTCTTGTTTTTGTTCGCCACGCATGACGTCCAGCTCGGCGCTTTGTGCATTGAGGTAGACGTTACCGGCGCGGTTGCGTTCGGCCGGGCTGAGTGCCAGCCATTGTTCTTGGTGAGCGGCCCGCCTGCGCGTCCTGCATGGACGATGGCCCCTTGTTCGCGGTAATGTCCGCCTGCGTCGATAGTGACGTTGCCGTCTATCGCCCCGACCACCGTTGCGGTGTGGCCTTTCAGGTCCAGGGTGTTGTCGCTGCTCTGGCTACGGCTGCCAAGGGTGACGCCGATGCCGCCCGAGCCCATCAGCCCCACTTTGCGTTTGCTGTGCCGCTCTTCGCTGTGGTAGGTGTTCTCCCCGGCTTTGAGGGTGATGTCGCCCTGGCGGGTTTGTAGTAATGCGCCGTGCTCGCCAACGATGTTGCTGCCAACGGCGTTGATGTCGCCACGGTCGGCAACGAGCGCCACGCTGTCGCCGGTGATGTCGCTGGTTTTGACCTGGTGGGCTTCCCAGCTTTCGTAGTCGCGTGTGTGGCTGCGGCTAAATAGTCCACCGCCTTTGTGGTTGCTGGAGGTGACTTCTTTGTCGATGATTTCGCCATGGGTCACGTCTATGCCTTTGGCGCCGTAGAGCTGTACCCGGTTTTTGCCGCTGTTGAGTTTGGCCGCGTTGACGGTGAGTTTGCCTGCGCTTGCGCTGACACTGAGCGCGCCATCGCCGGTGGTCTCTACTCCTTGGTCTTCGCCATGGTAGCGGTAGTGGTAGTTGCTGCCGCCCTGGTCATCCATTTTGACGTCGTGGGTGTATTCGGCACCGAGGTTGACTTTGTCGCCGCTAATGATGGTGCGGCTGCTCTTGTCACCCAGGTCGAGTTGGGTCGCCTTGAGGTTGGTTTCTTTGGCACCGCCGAGGATGACGGTGCTGGTAGCGTAGCGTTTGAGTCGGCCGCTGTCTTCGATTTGGTGCGCGCTGTGGTAGCTGCGGTTTGCCGCGCGGTCGGCGCTGCCGTCTATGTCCGAGGTTTGTGGCTGGAAGTTGAAGGTTTTGCCCGCGGTGGCGCTGAAGTATTTGCCAGCGTTGATGGTGCCGCCTTTGCCGTCGAAGGTGTCGCGGGCGTGGACGTTGCCATGGTCGCTGGTCAGCGTGCCGCGGTTGGTGATGTTCTGGTATTGCAGCGAGAGGCTGTCACGGCCGCCGATGCTGCCGTTGTTGTTGAGTGTGCCGCTGCCACTGAGGTCTATGCGGTTCGCACCAATGGTCGGGCGGCTGGTGTCCAGTTCGTCCGGCTGAATGCGGGCGTAGAGTTGCGGCACCTGGCGGGTGACTTGGCGTCCGTCGGCAGGGTGAAGGTGCGATCGACCCATCAGGATCATGTCTTGGTCGAGATGCTTGGCCTGCTCGGCGGTGAGTGACACTCCTGGGGCGATTTGGTAGCGCTCGCGGAAGCTGTTGCCCGCAGCGGTCAGTGCGGCAAACTGGCTGGCATCGTCGTGATAGCCCTTGAGGTAGCGGTAACCGGTGTTGCGGGCGACCATGTCGGCGACGAGATGGTAGTTGTAGTAGCGGTCGCCGATGCTGCGGCTGAAGTCAGTGTAGGGCGTGCCGACAGTGGCGCCACTGCCGTAAGCGGCGTTGTTACTGAGGTCGCCGTAGCGGTTGGGGTTTGCTGTGATTGCCGTTCCTGTATAGGGAGGCGGTCGCGATACTCCGGCAGGTTCTGCAGGATGCGAAGAAACGCCGGATCGTGGGTGACCAGTCCCAGTGATGCCGCGTCCGGCATGCCGGGAATGCCCGGCACCGGGTCAACGTTGGCCAGGTTAAGCTGGTAGATACCCTGGGTTTGGGTTAGCAATTGCGGCAGGTTGGGGGTCATCACACGGTAGGGAACGGCCCTGCCTTCTTTGTCAATGGCATCCAAAATGCTGCTTTCGTGACCTGCCGCCACCCGTGCCACCGGGGAAGGGTACGCCACCTGTGCCACCGCCTGATTCGGGTTACCACTAATCTGGCCGCCTTCATTAATCGAGCCTATGGGAAAGCGAACAAATCTTTCATCCAGTATGGGCGGGGTGTAGTCCTCGCCAGCGTCATATCCGATAAATTCCTTCAGACGGGTGTGCACTTTTCCATCTATGGCGGCGGTATAACGCCTGCCCTCCCTGTGCCGCCATTGATAGCATTTTTGCCAACCCCGCCAATGCGGCCGGCGGCAATGTGTCCTTCGTTATAGATGTCTTCGCTGTTAAAGGTGAGTGTGCCGCCCGCTTTGATCACGCTTGGATTTTCAGCGACCGGGCGTTCTTCTATATCGGCCAGCTTGTAGACGTATTTAAAGGGGGACATGGGCAGTTCCCGTTCCGACCGTCTGTTCTCCGGCACCCATTCCGTGGTGGTTCGTTGGCTTGAATAAAATTCGACGTTTTCTTTGGGGAACTAAACGTCCCCAATTGAACGTTGGCAAAATTGTCAACCTGTTTGCTGTCAATATTGAGATCACCGGCAGCATCAATAACGGCATCATACATGTTGACCAACTCTTTTGCCTGACCGAAGGCTACGCCATTGCCATCAAGCTCCCTGCCGATGTTAATCGTTCCCAGACTTTCAATATGGGCGCCACTGTCGTTCTTTATGGTTTCTGCGCCGATTTCTACGCGATTGGCGCCCTTAACGATAGAGTTTTCTCTGTATTAAGGAAGGATTTCGTACTAATGGCAACATGCGCGCCATAGATTCTTCCGCCATCCCTGTTTTCTATATATTCTGGTGCCTGAACGGTTATTTTGCCCAAGCTAGAAAGTAGACCTCTATTAATAATATATGCGTCACTGGATACTTTGAGGTTTTCGTTAAATGCAAAACTTGCCTTCCGGCGCAAACTCCAAACCGCCAGTAGCGCGAATGACGGCCTCTCCGCCGCTATAGTATTGGCCGGTCATGGAATATTTGTCTTGGGTCTCAATATCATATTACGACCCGAACGCACGCTTTCCATTTTTTCCGCTTTTTTCGCGCGCAGTGTCAGCTCTTCCCAGCTTTCGATTTTGCCGCCGCTGACGCTGCCGACATCGGCTGCGATGTTTTTGCCGACGATGTAACCGCCACTGCTGTCAATGGTGTGTGTCTTTCGCGGTGATATCGAGTTTTCCCTTGCTGATGATTTGTCCGCCGCGGTTGTTCAGTTTTTCGCCGTCGCTCGTGAGTGTCAGGCTTTCCCGGCCAATCAAGTGGCCGTTTTCGTTATTGATGGCGGTGCTTTGTAGGTGATGCGCTGTCGCATCGATGCTGCCGCCCTGGTTGTTGAGCTCTGGGGTGTTGATATGTAAGGTTTTGCCGCTGTGGATGTTGCCGCCTTCGTTGTCAAGGCGGGCGGTGTCCAGTTCCAGGTCTTCTTCGCTTGCCAGCACGCCGTGCTTGTTGTTGATGGCGCTGCCTGCTTGACATTCAGCGTCAGTTTGCCTTTGCTGGCAATGTGCCCCTGTTCGTTATCCAGCTCCGGGGTGTTGATGGTGACGTCCTGGTCGCTGACGATGCTGCCGCCACGGTTGCCCATCTGTGGGGTGCTGACGGTCACGCGCGTTTTGCCGGAGAGGATGCCGCCGTTTTCCAGCTTTTCCGCCGCCACGTCCGTTTCGCCTGCTGCGGCAGTACCGCGGTTTTTCAGGGTGTTGCCACGCAGGAACAGTTTTTTCTTTGGCATGGATGTCACCGCTGTTGTCCACGCTGGCGGCATTTATGTTGGCATCGCCCGCGCTGCTGATTTTGCCGCGGTTGTTGAACTCGGCTGTGTTGAGGGTGAATAGGCTGTTAGTCAGAAGCTGGCCGCTGTTTTCTGTTTTTGCGCTGTTGAAGGTGAAGGTGTTTTGGCTGCTGATTTGCCGCTGTTGTGGGTTTCTTCGCTCTGGATGTGCAGGGTGTCGGCACTGCCGGTTTCGCCGCTGTTGTTCAGTTGTTTGCCGTTCAGGGTGATGTTACCGGCAAAGAGTTGTCCGCCCTGGTTGAGCTGGGTAAAGCCGTTATAGTTGAGCTGCTCTCCCGCCTGGATGCGCCCCTGGTTGTTGAGGCTGCCACCGTTTAAGGTCATGTTGTGTCCGGCAAGCAGTTGACCGCTACCGTTGTTCCAGTTGCCAGGGTTGTAGAGGAAAAGGTCGTGGTTACTGCTGATGCTGCCGCCGCTGTTGTCGGCTTGCTGGCTGCGGATGGTCAGGTTGTGGTTGCTGTTAATCGTGCCGTGTTTGTTATTCCACGTGCCCGTCACGTTGATGTTGCCCTGCTTGGCGATGTCAATGCGGCCGTGGCTGTTGTCCAGTTTTGCGGTGTTTAGTTGCAGGGTGTTGGTTTTGAGGGTGCCGTGGCTGTTGTTGATGTCACGGCTGTCAAAGCGCATTTCCTGGCTGCGCAGTTCGCCATGGCTGTTGTCCAGGGTTGCGCCGTTGGTCAGGGTCAGACGGGCAAATTCTGCCGTCTGATGGTTGGTGAAGGAGTTGCTGGCAGTCACCGACAGCATATTGTTGATTTCAAAACGCCACGGTTGTTGAACTGTGAACGGATTTTTAGTGTGCCTTCGGTAGATGGTTGCTCATTGTCTGTGCTGCTACCGGGCGCCGTCGAGGTTGTATTGGACGCGGCCGAGTTTGCAGGTTTTTGTGTACGGATGGTGCCGTAGGGGTTATTGGCGGTGTCGTAGTCGGCGGTGTGGATGTTCAGGGTATATGGCCGCGCTGGGTGATGCTGCCGGTTTCGCTGTTGTTCAAGCGGTTGGCACTGATGTTCAGCAGGTCGCCGGAGATGGTCGCGCTGTTGTTGATATCGTTGCCTGCACTCAGGTTCAGCGTATTGCCTGCAAACAACTGGCCACCATTTGTGATGTCATTGCCCGCGCTGAGGTTCAGGTCGCTGCCGGAGCGGATTTGTCCACTATTGGCGATGTCTTTGCCCGCTGCAAACTGACACTGTTGTTGGCGCCAATACTGCCGGCATTGGTAATGCTCCCACGCGCCTGCAGGCTGAGGCTGTTGTCGCTCGTGATACTGCCACCACCGGTATTGTTGATTTTTCCGGCGCTGATGCTGAGCGAGTCAACCCCATGGATTTGTCCGCCATGGTTGTTCACCTCCCTTTGACCTGGATGGGTTTGGCACGGTAGAGGAAGAGTTCTCCGCGCGCATTGTCTAGCTGTGAGGCCTTGATGTCGGCGCTTTCAAAGGTGCTGCTGCCATCACGGTTGTCCAGCTTGCCCTCGCGCAGGGTGAATAGGTTGATGGCAACATTGCCGTGGTTTTCGTAGTCTTTGCTGGCAAGGTCAATTTTGCCGCCCGTGGTGATGCTGCCACGGTTCTCAAATTTTTTCAGCGACCTCAATGCG